>NZ_JAJITD010000009.1 GCF_020880815.1 Paraburkholderia sejongensis | reverse complement strand
CGGCCGCGTGATCGCGGGCACGGGTTCGGACATCTACTCGGCGATCACCGGCGCGATCGGCGCGCTGCGCGGTCCGAAGCACGGCGGCGCGAATGAAGTCGCGTTCGAAATCCAGTCGCGCTACCAGACGCCCGACGAAGCGGAAGCCGACATCCGCCGCCGCGTCGAGAACAAGGAAGTGGTGATCGGCTTCGGCCATCCGGTGTACACGATCTCCGATCCGCGCAACAAGGTGATCAAAGAGGTCGCGAAGAAGCTGTCGAAGGAAGCGGGCAACACCAAACTGTTCTCGATCGCCGAACGGCTCGAATCGGTGATGTGGGAAGCGAAGAAGATGTTCCCGAATCTCGACTGGTTCAGCGCGGTGTCGTATCACATGATGGGCGTCCCCACGGCAATGTTCACGCCGCTGTTCGTGATCGCGCGCACGGCGGGCTGGAGCGCGCACATCATCGAGCAGCGCATCGACAACAAGATCATCCGCCCGAGCGCGAACTACACGGGCCCGGACGATCTGCCGTTCGTGCCGCTGGCCAAGCGCACCTAAGCGCACCTAAGCGCACCTAAGCGCGCCTAAGCATATAGCGAGCGGCGCCACCGCGCGCCGCTCGCAATTGCCGATTCGAGTACTTCCCGCGCCAAAACGCGAACTACACTTACACCTACTGTCCGACCGGCTCGCCGGCCCAGCGCCTGAAAAAGCGCGCCGCGCGAGACCGGCCGCCGCCATCCGGTCCGGCGGCCGCTAACTGTCCTGTCCCTACGCCATGAATACTGCCAATCGCAAACGCCTTCCGGGCACCCAGCTCGATTACTTCGATACGCGTGCCGCGGTCGATGCGATCGAGCCCGGCGCCTACGACAAACTCCCGTACACGTCGCGCGTGCTCGCCGAAAATCTGGTGCGCCGCTGCGATCCGGTCACGCTCACCGCGTCGCTGAAACAGATCATCGAACGCAAGCGCGAGCTGGATTTCCCGTGGTTTCCGGCGCGCGTCGTGTGTCACGACATCCTCGGCCAGACCGCGCTCGTCGATCTCGCGGGTCTGCGCGACGCGATCGCCGCGCAAGGCGGCGACCCGGCGCTCGTCAATCCGGTCGTGCCGACGCAGCTGGTGGTCGATCACTCGCTGGCGGTCGAATGCGGCGGCTTCGATCCGGATGCGTTCGCGAAGAATCGCGCGATCGAGGATCGTCGCAACGAGGACCGCTTCCATTTCATCAACTGGACCAAGCGCGCGTTCCGTAACGTCGATGTGATTCCGCCGGGCAACGGCATCCTGCATCAGATCAACCTCGAACGGATGAGCCCGGTCGTGCAGGTGAAAGACGGCGTCGCGTTTCCCGATACGCTGGTCGGCACCGACTCGCATACGCCGATGGTCGACGCGCTCGGCGTGATCGCGATCGGTGTCGGCGGCCTCGAAGCGGAAAGCGTGATGCTCGGCCGCGCGTCGTATATGCGGCTGCCGGATATCGTCGGCGTCGAGCTGACCGGCAAGCGCGGCGAGGGCATTACCGCGACCGACGTGGTGTTGTCGCTGACCGAATTCCTGCGCAAGGAGAAGGTGGTCGGCGCGTACCTCGAGTTCTACGGCGAGGGCGCGGCGAACCTGACGCTCGGCGACCGCGCGACGATCGCGAACATGGCGCCCGAGTTCGGCGCGACCGCCGCGATGTTCTATATCGACGAACAGACGATCAGCTATCTGAAGCTGACCGGCCGCGACGACGAACTCGTCAAACTGGTCGAGACATATGCGAAGGAAACCGGCTTGTGGGCCGACTCGCTGAAGCACGCCGAATACGAGCGCGTGCTGAAGTTCGATCTGTCCACGGTCGTGCGCACGCTGGCCGGTCCGTCGAATCCGCATCGCCGTTTGCCTGTCGCCGATCTGGCGGCGCGCGGGATCAGCGGCAAGGTCGAGAACGAGCCGGGCCTGATGCCCGATGGCGCGGTGATTATCGCCGCGATCACGAGCTGCACCAACACCAATAATCCGCGCAACATGATCGCCGCCGGCCTGCTCGCGCGTAACGCGAACCGGCGCGGCCTGACCCGCAAGCCGTGGGTGAAGAGTTCGCTTGCGCCCGGCTCGAAAGCGGTCACGCTGTATCTGGAAGAAGCGGGGCTGCTGCCCGATCTGGAAAAGCTCGGCTTCGGCGTGGTCGCGTATGCGTGCACGTCGTGCAACGGCATGTCCGGCGCGCTGGACCCGGTGATTCAGAAGGAAGTGATCGAGCGCGATCTGTATGCGACCGCGGTGCTGTCGGGCAATCGCAACTTCGACGGCCGGATTCATCCGTATGCGAAGCAGGCGTTTCTCGCGTCGCCGCCGCTCGTCGTCGCGTATGCGATTGCCGGGACGATCCGTTTCGACATCGAGAAAGACGTGCTCGGCGTCGATGCGAACGGTCAGCCGGTCACGCTGAAAGACTTGTGGCCGACGGATGCGGAGATCGACGCGATCGTCGCGTCGAGCGTGAAGCCCGAGCAATTCCGCAAGGTGTACGAACCGATGTTCGCGGCGGCCGTCGAGCACGGCGAGAAAGCCGACCCGCTGTACGACTGGCGTCCGCAGAGCACCTATATTCGTCGTCCGCCTTACTGGGAAGGCGCGCTGGCCGGCGAGCGCACGCTCAAGGGCATGCGTGCGCTGGCGGTGCTCGGCGACAACATCACGACCGATCACCTGTCGCCGTCGAACGCGATCCTGCCTGATAGCGCGGCCGGCGAATATCTCGCCAAAATGGGCCTGCCGGAAGAGGACTTCAATTCGTACGCGACGCACCGCGGCGACCATCTGACCGCGCAGCGCGCGACCTTCGCGAATCCGACGCTGAAGAACGAGATGGTGGTCGAGAACGGCAACGTGAAGGCCGGCTCGCTCGCGCGCATCGAACCTGAAGGCAAGATCACGCGGATGTGGGAAGCGATCGAAACCTACATGGAGCGCAAGCAGCCGCTGATCGTGATCGCGGGGGCGGACTACGGGCAGGGTTCGTCGCGCGACTGGGCCGCGAAGGGCGTGCGGCTGGCGGGCACCGAGGCGATCGTCGCGGAAGGGTTCGAGCGGATTCACCGCACCAACCTGGTCGGCATGGGCGTGTTGCCGCTCGAGTTCAAGCCGGGCGCGAACCGGCTGACGCTCGGCATCGACGGCACCGAGACCTTCGACGTGATCGGCGAGCGCAAGCCGCGCGCGGATCTGACGCTGGTGATTCATCGTCGCAATGGCGAGCGCGTCGACGTGCCGGTCACGTGCCGGCTCGACACCGCCGAAGAAGTGTCGATCTACGAAGCCGGCGGGGTGTTGCAGCGGTTCGCGCAGGACTTTCTCGAATCGACCAGGGCGGCGGCCTGAAGCCGTAGCGCGGCTGTCGTTGGCGGCGGCTGCGGCCTTAAAAAACCTATCGGGCGCGGCGGCTTTTTTCAAAGCCGTCGCGCCTGACCCAATTAAGACCTCATTAAGACGTCACTCAGGACACCTTCATGGCCCACCTTCCCCAGATCAAGATCGCTGCCACCTATATGCGCGGCGGCACCAGCAAGGGCGTGTTCTTCCGCCTCGACGATCTGCCCGCCGCCGCGCAAACCCCCGGCGCCGCGCGCGATGCGCTGCTGATGCGCGTGATCGGCAGCCCCGATCCGTACGGCAAGCAGATCGACGGGATGGGCGGTGCGACGTCGAGCACCAGCAAGACGGTGATCATCTCGCGCAGCAGCCGGCCCGGTCACGACGTCGACTATCTGTTCGGTCAGGTATCGATCGATAAGGCGTTCGTCGACTGGAGCGGCAATTGCGGGAATCTGTCGGCGGCGGTCGGCCCGTTCGCGATCAGCGCGGGCCTCGTCGACGCGGAGCGCGTGCCGCGCGACGGCATCGCGATCGTGCGGATCTGGCAGGCCAATATCGGCAAGACGATCATCGCGCACGTGCCGATCACCGATGGCGCGGTGCAGGAAACCGGCGACTTCGAACTCGACGGCGTGACCTTCCCGGCCGCCGAAGTGGCGCTCGAATTCATGGATCCGGCCGCCGAGGAAGAGGGCGCGGGCGGCGCGATGTTCCCGACCGGCAATCTGGTCGACGACCTCGAAGTGCCGGGCGTCGGCACATTGAAAGCGACGATGATCAACGCGGGCATTCCGACGATCTTCGTCGAGGCGGAAGCGATCGGCTACACGGGCACCGAGTTGCAGGATGCGATCAATAGCGATCCGAAGGCGCTCGCGAAGTTCGAGACGATCCGCGCGCACGGCGCGTTGCGCATGGGCTTGATCAAGCATCTGGACGAAATCGCGACGCGGCAGCACACGCCGAAGGTCGCGTTCGTCGCGAAGCCGGCCGACTACGTCGCGTCGAGCGGCAAGCAGGTGCGCGCGGCCGACGTCGATCTGCTGGTGCGGGCGATGTCGATGGGCAAGCTGCATCACGCGATGATGGGCACGGCGGCGGTCGCGATCGGCACCGCGGCGGCCATTTCCGGCACGGTGGTGAATCTGGCCGCCGGTGGCGGCGAGCGCGAGTCGGTGCGCTTCGGGCATCCGTCGGGGACCTTGCGGGTCGGCGCGCAGGCGAGCCGGAAAGACGGCGAATGGGTCGTCACGAAGGCGATCATGAGCCGCAGCGCGCGGGTGCTGATGGAAGGGTGGGTGCGGGCGCCGCAGCAGGGGTGACGCGCGCGGCGTCAGGCAGACCCGTCGACTACAATGGCCGCTCAAAACCGGCCGCCATCAATAAGCGCATTAGCGAACCCGCCCATCGTCACTCGCCGCGGCCGCACAAGATCATCCGGGACATCGCACGCAGGAGGCACGATGCAGGACAGGCTGGACGCGGACGCAAGCCATCCCGAAGACGCGGCGCGCACGGCCGCGCGCGCGAAGCGCGCGGTCCTCGTGATCGCGCTCGCGCAATTGCTCGGCACCTCGTTGTGGTTCAGCGCGAACGGCGCGATGCGCGATCTGCAGGTCGCGTGGCAGCTGAGCGCATCCGATATCGGTTGGCTGACGAATGCGGTGCAGGCCGGCTTCATCGTCGGCACGCTGCTGTCGGCGACCACCGGCCTCGCGGATCGCGTGTCGGCCAGCAAGGTGTTCGCGGTGTGCGGCGTACTCGGCGCGACCCTCAATGCGTTGTTCGCGCTGTGCAGCAGCGGGCTCGCGTCGGCGCTCGCGTTCCGCTTCGGCGTCGGCATCGCGCTCGCCGGCATCTATCCGCTCGGAATGAAACTGCTGGTCACCTGGGATCCGAAGCGCGCCGCGCAGACGCTCGCGTTACTGGTCGCGATGCTGACGCTCGGCACCGCATCCGTGCACGCGATTCGCGCGTTGCTGGCGACAGTGCCGTGGCAGACGGTGGTGCTGACTTCGTCGGTGCTCGCGGTGATCGGCGCGCTGCTGGTGTTCTCGCTCGGCGAAGGGCCCCACGCGCGACGCTCGGCCAACCGTCGCTTCGGTTTGTCGGCGGGGATCGGCGAGGTATTGCGGATCAAGGAGTTTCGCGCGGCCGCGCTCGGCTACTTCGGCCACATGTGGGAGCTTTACGCGTTCTGGACGCTGACGCCGCTGCTGGTCCAGCACGCGTTCGCGAGCGGCACGGCCGTCGCGCCGGGCACCGTCGCGTTGTGGTCGTTTCTGATCATCGCGGTCGGCGCGGCGGGCTGTCTATGCGGCGGCTGGCTCAGCCGTTCGGTCGGCAGCGCGCGGACCGCCGCGCTCGCGCTGGCGTTATCGGGCGCATTGTGCGCGATCTATCCGTTGACCAACGCGCTCGGCACGGCGGTGCAACTTGCGCTGCTGCTCGTGTGGGGAATCAGCGTGATCGCCGATTCGCCGCAGTTTTCCGCGCTGTCGGTGAAAGCCTGTCCGGCCGACAAGATCGGCGGCGCGCTGACGCTGCAAAACAGCTTCGGGTTTTTCCTGTCCGCGTGTTCGATTCTGTGGTCGACCAGCGTCTATCACGCGCTCAATGTGCGCGTCGCATGGCTGCTGCTGCCGGGCCCGATCATCGGTCTGATCGCAATGACGCCGCTGTTGCGCAAGCAGCCTCGCTGGTAGGCGCGCAAAAAAAATGCGGCGAAGCCTGCGCCTCGCCGCATTCGACTCGCCGGCTTACTGGCCGCCGTGTTTTTCCTGCCAACGCTTCATGAACGCGATCTCATCATGCTGCGCCTTGATGATGTTGCGCGCGAGCTTTTTGAGCTCCGGATCCTTGCCGTACTTCAACTGCGCCTGGGCCATTTCGATCGCCCCCTGATGATGCGGAATCATATGCGCGACGAAATCGCGGTCGGCGTCGCCCGTGTATTCGGGGCTGCTCATGTCGTGCATCATCCGTTCGTCGGCCGCCTTGAAGGCGCGGGTCGACGCGTCGGCGTCGGCGTGCTCCGAACCCGACATGTCCATGCCGGCCATCCCCTGGTGCTGCGCATGGGCGGGCAGGGCCGCCGCCGCGAGCGCGAAACCGCCGAATACACAGAGAGCGCGCAACGCGCGAAGGTTGTCTTTCATATGGGCTATCCGTTGATGAGGAAAGGTTCTCGGTGACGCCGCTGCTGCAATCGAAACATCGAATCAGCTTTGGCGCGCGGGATGAAAGCCGGCCGCCTCGATCGCTGCGATCAGTCGCGGTTCCGGCAATGCCGACGACACCCTCGCGATTTTAACGGCCACGTCGATGTCGACCAGCGCAGCCGGGTCGAGACGCTTCAACGCATTGGCGACGGCTTTTGCGCAGCCGCCGCAGTTCATATCGGGGATCACGAATTCCATCTGCTGCCTCCGCTAACGAAAGATCCGCACATCGTGGACCTTCCTACAGTGGTAAGGTCAAGCGTCCTGCCGAAAAGCACGTGCCTATAATGAAACCCGCATCAGCAACCAGCATCAGCAACCCGTCGCAGGCAACGCAGCATTCCTAACGTAACGAGGCCGATAGCATGTACATCGCGATGAACCGTTTCAAAGTAGCGCCCGGCTCCGAGGCCGCTTTCGAACATCTGTGGACCAGCCGCGACACCCATCTGAAGGAGGTGCCCGGCTTCGTCGAATTCCATCTGCTGCGCGGACCGCGCAAGGACGATCACGTGCTGTATTCGAGCCATACGATCTGGCGCGACCACGCATCATTCGACGCATGGACGAAGTCCGACGCGTTTCGCGCCGCGCATCGCAGCGCCGGCAACGAAAACCGCGTGCTCTATCTCGGCCATCCGGAGTTCGAGGGCTTCGAGGTCATTCAAACCGTCAAGTAATGCGACGCGTGTGCGCCGCTCTCCGAGGAACCCAATATGAAAGCAGTCCGAATCGGTTCGCCTGCCACTGTCGATAGCCTGCAGGTCGTCGATCTGCCCGATCCCGGTCAGCCCGCGGCCGGGCAAATCCGCGTGCGCGTGCACGCGAGCTCGCTGAACTTCCACGACTACGGCGTCGTCTCCGGCGCTCTGCCCGCCGAGGCCGGCCGGATTCCGATGGCCGACGGCGCGGGCGTCGTCGAAGCGGTCGGCGAGGGCGTGCGCGAATTCAAGGCCGGCGATCACGTGGTGTCGTGCTTCTTCCCGTTCTGGGAAAACGGCCCGCCCGCGATCGCCGATTTTTCGACCACGCCAGGCGACGGCGTCGACGGTTACGCGCGCGAAGTCGTCGTGCTGCCGAGCCATTACTTCACGCATGCGCCGGCCGGCTACAGCCACGCCGAAGCGGCGACGCTGACCACCGCCGGCCTGACCGCGTGGCGCGCGCTGGTCGTCGATGGGCAATTGAAGGCGGGCAGCAGCGTGCTCGTGCTCGGCACCGGCGGCGTGTCGATCTTCGGTTTGCAGATGGCGAAGGCGATGGGGGCGTCGGTGATCGCGACGTCGTCGTCGGACGCGAAGCTCGCCAAACTGCGCGAGCTTGGCGCCGACCATACGATCAACTATCGGGACAACCCCGAGTGGGGCAAGCAGGTCCGGCAACTGACCGGCGGGCGCGGCGTCGATCACGTGATCGAGGTCGGCGGCCCGGGCACGCTGCCGCAATCGATCACCGCGTGCCGGATCGGTGGACATATCGCGCTGATCGGCGTGCTCACCGGCCGCGCGGGACCGGTGCCGACAGCGCATCTGATGGCGCGGCAGCTGCGGCTGCAAGGGTTGATCGTCGGCAGCCGCCAGGAGCAGATCGAGATGGTGCGGGCGCTGCAGACGACCGGCATCAAGCCGGTGATCGACAGCACGTTCGCGCTCGATAAGCTCGACGATGCGTTCCGGCACGAGGCGTCGGGCGCGCATTTCGGCAAGATCTGCGTGTCGATCTGAGCGGGGAGTCGCGCGAACGATGGTCGGCGGCGCCGCGCGGGTCGCGGCGCGATTCAGTTCGCGCGACTGGCGTGAGGACGTTGCTTTAAGCGCGGCGTTGCGCGAGATCGGCGAAAGCGATGCTCGTCGCCCCGCAGGCCTGCGTGAAGCCCTCGTCGTAGCTCGTGAAAAACACCGTGCGGGTGGTGCCGAGCGTGCGGAACAGCTCGGCGAGCGCCGCGCGCGCCGATGCATCGAGACCGCCGGCCGGTTCGTCGGCGATCAGCACGCGGGTGTCGCCCAACAGCGCCGAGCTCAGAAAGACCTTCTTGCGGGTGCCGTACGACATCTGCTCGAAGCGCTTGTCCAGATGCGGCGCGAGGCCGACGCGTTCGGCCAGCGCGAGCACTTCGTCGCCGACGGTCGCGTGCCGCGCCGCCGCGACCTGTTGCAGATACGCCCGACCGGTCTGGTCGGGCCAGTTCATGCTGTCTTCCGGCACATAGGTCAGCACCGCCTGGGCGGCGGCCGGCGCCGTGCGCAACGGCTGGCCGCCGAGCCACACGTCGCCGCTGTCGGCGGCGAGCGCGCCGGCGAGGACGGCGAGCAACGTCGATTTGCCGCTGCCGGATTCATCGTTCAATGCGACGCAGCCCGAGGGCGCGTCGAAATGCAGTCCTTCGAACAGGACGCGGTCGCCGTAGCGTTTGCTGAGGTTGTCGAATCGAAGCATAGGTTGGCGCTGAGAACGGGCGGGGCGGCCTCTCGTGCGGTGTATTCCATGGAATAAATTTCGCGCCAGTGTAGCAGCGCGCTGAGCCGCGTTTGCGCGGTGGACGCCCGCCGGGCGCGGCGATTTCTTTCCCGCAGGGTTAATTTTGAGACAGCCGGTCAAGCCGAGTTCGCTAGCTGAGCTATCGTCATACGATCAAATTGCAGCTCGCTTTCAGTGACGGCGTCACGCGCGACACGAGAGCAGCGAATCAATGCAATGGAGCGAGGTTGTTGAGGGAGCAGGAAGCGCCAGGGAGTCGCCGCTGCCCAGGCAGCGGTAGAAAATCAAGAGCCTGAGAGAGTGTGGTGATGCGAACGGGCCCGCAGAGGCCCGTCGCTCATCCGCCCGATAATTCCAAACCCGCCTGCCGGTCGATAATCCTCTGATTTTAAATCGTGCCCTTTCAGTAAATATGACTGAATTTAATTGGGGTGCGGTTAAATAAGAATATTCAAAATACGCGACTCATTTTGCGCTGCTAAACTGTGCGCCGGAGTATTCGCGGTAACCGCTTTTTCTCGCGCTCGCTGACCCGCCACGGTCGTGCAGCCGGCCGGATAGACGGCAAAAACAGGCCTTTTCCGCGCGTTTGAACGACGCGTCGCCCCGGCATACTAGCCACGGCCGGCATTTCGCGCGCCTCCATCTCCGATTTTCGACACGTAATTTTGACGGGCAGTTTTGCCAGTATGGACTTGAAGCAAGTCCGCTTTTGGAAATGACTCATGAAGCCGGGAAATAATTCGCTTGGGAAAAAACGCGTACGCAGAATCGCCATCGCCGCGTTCGCCGTACTGGTTGCGGCGCTGGTGGGATGGGGCGTATGGCATTGGCAGCAGCGCGCCGGGCGCGAGGCGCCCGCGCTGACCGGCGTCGCGAGTCAGATGCGCGACGATGCGTCGGCCTGGACGCGTGAAGAGAAAGACGCGTCGACGATGCTGCGCGATATCCGCGACGCCAACGTCGCGGCGATCGGCGTGAGTCCCAACGCGATCCTTGTCTCGCGGCGCGACGGCGGCAAGTACTTCGTCACCGATCACAACGCGACCTTCTCGCACGCGTTGCTGCTCGGCGAGTCGCGCACCGGCGACGCCGCCGCGTATCAGCTCGTGTGGCTGCCGGACGTCGATGTCGACGCGGGCGGCGCGCGCTGGACCCTGCTGTTCGAGCAGTTGCGCGACGCGTTGAGTCTGCTGCTGCCGCTGCTGCTGATCGGCGGCATGGCGTGGTTCATGCGGCGCGAGATGAAGGGCGGCGCGAAACTGCTCAGCGAAGCGCCGACCCTGCGGTTCGACGACGTGATCGGCGCGAACGAGGCGAAGGCGGCGCTCGCCGACATTCGCGGGTATCTGACCGATCCGCGGCAGTTTTCGTCGCTGGGCGTCCGCGCGCCGTGCGGGATTCTGATGGTGGGCGGCCCCGGCGTCGGCAAGACCCGGCTCGCGCAGGCGCTGGCCGGCGAATGCGGCGCGAACTTCATTTCGATCACCGGCAGTTACTTCAGCGCGAAGTACTACGGCGTCGGCATCCAGAAGGTCCGGCATCTGTTCGAACTCGCGCGCAAGAACGCGCCGACGGTGATCTTCATCGACGAAGCCGATGGTCTCGCGAAACGCACCGATACCGGCGGCGGACCGGTCGAGGCCGAGAGCAATCGGATCATCAATCAGCTGCTCGCGGAGATGGACGGCTTCGAGTCGAACGAAGGCGTGATCGTCGTGGCCGCGACCAATCACCCGGACAATCTCGACGAAGCGCTGCGTCGTCCGGGCCGTTTCGATCGCACCGTGCAGGTGCGTCTGCCCGACCGCGAGGACCGCGCGAAGATTTTCCGTTTCTACGCGCAGAAACTGAAATCGAAGGCCGCCGATATCGATTACGACCAGCTCGCGCGGCTGACCACCGGTTTGTCGCCGGCCACCGTGGCGATGGTCGTGAATCAGGCGGGGCTGATCGCACGCAAGGCGGGGGAGAGCGAAATCGCCGCGAAGCACTTCATGGAAGCGATCAAGATTGCGCGCATCGGCGACGTGAGCGGCGCCGAGCGCGCGCTGACCGAGGACGAGCGCGAGCGCATCGCGGTGCATGAGGCGGGACACGGCCTCGTCGCCGCGCTACTCGGCACCGGCGTGCTGGAAGAAGTGACGATCTTGCCGCGCGGCGGCGCGCTCGGCGTCGCGCTGATTACCAAGGCGCAGGACAAGCACCTGTACCGCGAAACCGAAATCCGCAACGAAATTCAGGTGCTGCTCGGCGGACGCAATGCGGAGATTCTTGTGTTCTCCGAAGCATCGAGCGGCGCGGCGTCGGACTTGCAGGAGGCGTCGCGGATCGGCCTCGACATGGTGTCGAAGTTCGGCTTCAACAGCGACGGCGATCTGTTCAGCCTCGCCGCGCTGCCGTCACAGTACGCGGGCCTGCAGATGAAGAGCGCGATCGAGCATGCGAACGTGTTGCTCAAGGAGCTCAACGAACTGTGCTTCGGACTGCTGCAGACGTACGAGCCGGTGCTGCGGGCGATCTCCGAGCAACTTCTCGAGCATGAAACCGTGCCGGGCGAAACGGTGTACCGGTTGATTCGCGAGCATAAGGGCGCGCTGAAGATCGTGCATGAGCCGGTCGTTGAGCAGCCGATCGTTCACGAAGCCGCGGCCGCTTGAGCGCTGCGGGTTCCCGCAGGGCGGCTGTCCGCGGGGCGGCCTTCAGCGGGGCGGCCGTGCGCTTGGCCTCGTTTCGCGCGCGGCCACCGCGATGGCTCACACGCTAGGCGAAATCGGAAGGGCCCGGGTCGGGTACGCCCGGGGGCGCGTCGCTATTGCCTAGCGGGTCGCCGTCGTTGCCGCCGTCCGATTGGCCGCTTTTGTTTGGATCGGGCGCGGGCTGCTCGCCCTTCTTCGGCAGGGGCTGATCGAGGCCGGGCTCGACTGGGGTCGGGATCGCATCGCCGAGAGGCTTCGAAACCTCGGAGGGTGGGCTGCCCGGGTCTTCATCGGCCCGGCGTTCAGGCTCATTCGGGGAGTTCGCCGTGTTCGACACAATGCTCTCCGGTTGATGAACATACCTTTGGTGTAGCAATGGCTGTGCCGCGCAGCAAGCAACGGGTCTCATAAAGGCGACGTCGATGCGCCAAGCCGGTTTCACTTAAAACGTGGCCGAACTGCCAGCAGTCTGTCCCATCCTGACGGCGGTATGGATATATAGGTGGCGTCGTCACCGCCGTCTCCCACTGAAAACAATACCGTCTCTCCTTGGTAGTCGCTCCACAAGATCGTCGGGGTGGAACTGTCGAACACATGTTGCGCGAGGCGCCTCCCGCTATTTCCGTCGAAAAGCCGGCCCACGTACTTGGAGTTGCCTCCGGGAACCCACTCAAGCAGGCAGCGCTCGGCGAGATATCTTCCGTCAGGGGAGCGTGAGCGCTGGCACTCAGTGCCGTCCGGCGTGCGGTCGGCTATGACGAAATAAACGATGCCCAATGCAAGGGCTGTCGAGACGGCAAATGCAAATCTCGCTTTCATAGATCTATCCGGATAGGCGGGACGACAGGAACGAAGCATCGATCCGAATAAATAACGAAATCTCCACCGCGTTGATGCTTGAGCGCCCACTGACGAAAATCACTGTTATGTATCGGGTAGTAAACATTCCCACGGATGGCAGGATTGCCAAGCGTGACTGGTGATTCAACATATGGAGCGTAACGGGAGGCTGCTGCGACCACATCCAGCGGGACTACTACAACACCATTGCGGCTCCAGTGCCCCAGATATTGTGAGCGATTGTGCGTTTGATCTGTAAACGTGTAGTTGTCTTTGACATATACCCAAATACCCGTTAGCTCGAAAGCGGTCTCCCGGCGCATGAAGTCGTCGGAGGGACGCACCGAACCGATCGCCGCGTAGATGTTGAAAGAGCCAAGAGCGCCAGCCAGATCATCAGGAACCCCCGAGCGTTTCCATTGCGATGCTAGCAAGGTCTGGATTTTTTGCGAAAATTCGCCATCTACCGGTACATGCTGAAAATGGAAGTGCTTGTGCAAGTGAGCTGTGTTGTCTTTCGATACCCATCTTGTCGAAATCCCAAACATTTTTTTGTCAAATCTTTTTAACTTGTCGGCCAGCACTTTTTTTGCCGCTGGTGATCTGATAGCTTCGCCTATCAGATAGTCGAACTGCTTCTTTGCTCGCGGAAATTTCAGGATCCAATCCATCTTCACCGTGGTTGCATCGTACATGTCAGGCGGGTAGGGCTTGCCGTCCTGATTGATTTCATTGCTTTCGTCAGAATCTCCAGGCGAATAGTTCAACCGTCCCGCAAACCACCGTTCCATCAGTTTCGCCGACACCGGCATCTTCAGCTTTCGCATTGCTTCTGGAATATCCTGAATGTCGAACGGCGGTACCATCTCGGTTTTCTTTGGTTTTTCGGGCTGACTAGCGGCGGGCGTTGGCAATTTCGAAGGCGTAGATGGCTTCTCCTCGACAACCGGAGCTTCGGTCGCTGCTTTCTCGAGTAACGGTGGTGGCCTTTCCATTGATAGCTCAGCTTCACGTACCGCTCTGCAACCTTCTGCTCCATCACGGCGCGACCATGTCCAGATAAGTTTATTGACCTTGTAATACGGAATGTTGTCGTCGTTCATATACGCGGCGTTGTTCGTTGTATCGAGTGCCGTCCGAATGTCTCAATATCTGAGAAAAGAGGTCGGCGCAGAAGAATAGCCAGATTGATCGCCGAATAGCTTTAGGCCGTCGCCCAAAATTTGTTAAAGATGCTGGCGAGCGACGCAGCGAAGGTGAGGGCGTGTGCTTACCGCCGCCACCGAACCACCACCACCACCACCGCCAGCGCCCCTCCGCCAGCGCCCCTCCGAAAACCCTCAAAACCAGCAATTCTGTATTTCGAGACACAAGGAGCCGTATTGCAGGCATGCGCCTTCAAAGCACAGCACGCGCGGCGCGGCGACCAACAGGGGGCGAACAGGCGCCACCGCAAACCGACCAAAACCAACTCCACCTCCGCGCGCAACCACGGGTAACGAACTATTCTTATCCGGTTCGTAAAACCGACGGTCGCGCAACCATGACCGTTCCTGGTACAACGCGCTGCGCTGCGCGCGAATTCTTCAGGAAACCGAATGGAAACCCGTCGTGGACGCTCGGTCGAAGTCGATTTCTTCCGTGGTGTCGTGCTGATCGTCATCGTGCTCGATCACATCCCCGGCAGCCCGCTGTCGCATCTGATGCTGCACGCGTACGCGTTATGCGATTCCGCCGAGGTGTTCGTGTTTCTCGGCGGCTATGCATCGGCGGCCGCCTATACGGCCGTGCTCGCGCTTCGCGGCGAGAGCGCCGCGAACATGCGTTTCGTACGGCGCTGCTGGGAGATCTATCGCGCGTATCTGTTGACCGCGATGCTCACGCTCGTGTCCGGCGCGCTGCTCGCGGTGCTGAACCTGAACCGGCCGATGGTCGAGTTGACCGGCTGGCCGCCGTTCGCGCTGCAGCCGTGGCGCGAGGCGTTCGATATCGCGTTGTTGCGCCGGCAACCGTATTTGTCGAGCGTGCTGCCGATGTACGTGCTGTTCGCGCTGTTCGTCCCCGTCGCGGTACCGCTCGCGCGCCGTTCGGCACCGCTAGCGCTGGCGCTGAGTTTGGCGATCTGGGCCGGCGCACGGCCGCTGGCCGCGTTATTCAGCATTGACGACGTGCCCGGCTGGGCTTTTAATCCGTTTGCGTGGCAACTGATGTTCGTGTTCGGCATCCTGTGCCGCGTGCAGCCGCTCAGCGAGCGCTTTCAAACCAGCGGTACCGCGCAATGGTTCACGCGTTTCGCGGTGGTCGCGGTGCTCGGCTTCGCGTTCGTCAAACTTTTCGTGCTGACGCAACCGTTGCCCGGCACGCACAAACAGAATCTATCGGTGGAACGAGTGCTCAACTTCATCGCAATCGCGTGGCTCGCCGCCCAGTGCGTGCGGATCGGCGGTATCGCGTGGCTCGCGAGGCGGCTGCCCGCGGTCGTCACGGTCGGACGCACCGGGCTCGTGTGCTTCGTCGCGGGCACGCTGGTGTCGCTGATCGTCGATACCGCAACACCGCACACTTTTCACGGTTTTCGCGGCGTGCTGGTCGGGCTGGGCGGCGACCTCGCCGCGATCGGCGCGCTGCTGATGATCGCGCGTGGCTGGAACGGCTGGAAGGATCAGCGTCATCGCGCGCACGCGAACGGAGCGGGTTACGGATGACGCGCAGGCTTCGTTACCTGCGTACGTCGCCGACCGAACGCGCACGCGCCGCCCGCACACTGCTCGGCCGCGCGGGCATCGTGAGTGTGGCCGTACTCGCGTGGCTCGCGCCGTATCGCACCACCGCGCTGGCCAGGGAGGCGCCGCTCGCGATGCACTGCGCGGAATTCGCCGGCGCGGTGCTGTCGGCCGAATTGATCGCGCTGCCGACCGCTGGCGCGCAGATCGAAAGCGCGGCGATGATCGGCGCGACCGCTCCCGGCAATCAGCAGGGCGGCGAGTACTGCCGGATCACGGGCCGCATCAAGGCGCTCGAGCCGACCACGCCCGACATCCGTTTCGACCTGAATCTGCCGCGTCGCTGGAATGGCCGCGCGTTGCAGATCGGCGGCGGCGGTTATAACGGCGTGGTGGTCAGCGGCACCGGCGTGATGCCGTTTTCGCCGGATCGCGCGCCGCTCGCGCAAGGCTATGCGACGTTCGGCGACGACTCGGGCCATGTCGGCGATTCGTCGCTCGCGGTGTTCGGGCTCGTCGATGAAGCGGTGACGAACTTCGGCTACGCGCATTTGAAGAAGACGCACGACGTCGCGCTTGCGTTGATCGCGCGCGCGTACGGCCGGCCGCCGCAACGCATGTATTTCGCCGGCGGTTCGACCGGCGGTCGCGAAGGCTACACGGTGATGCAGCGCTTTCCCGACGACTATGACGGTGTGATCGCCAATTCCCCCGCGCTGAATTTTTCCGGCGTCCGGCTGCTCGGCGTGAAACTCGGCCAGGCCGAGTACGGCAAGCCGGGCGGCTTCGTTGCGCCGGCGCTGCTCGAGCGCGTGTATCAGCGCACGCTTGCGGTGTGCGATCGACTCGACGGCGCGGCCGACGGCATCGTCAGCGATGTGGACGCGTGTCGCACGCATGAAGCGGACATCATCGATTCGCTGCGTTGCCCGCTGGACCCAGGCGCGTCCGCCACCGCGCTGTCCGCAACTTCGCCCGACGCCTGTCTGAACGACGCACAACTTGCGACGCTGCTGGTGATGCGCGACGGCCTGTCATTGCCTTACCGTCTCGCGTGGGACGTGAGCGGCTATCGCGGCTACAACGTGTTTCAGGGCACTCAGCTGACCGGTTCGCTCGGGCTCGCGCATCAGCCGCAACGTCTGCCGGTGCCGGCCTTCCACGCCAACGGCTATCTGTTCGCGCAGGGCGACGGCTACATTCGCTATTTCGTCGCGCGCGATCCGCAGTTCGATTCGCTGCGCTTCGACCCGCAACGGCCCGGTAAATATCGCGCGCAACTGATCGAGCTGTCGCACACGATCGGCGCGATGAATCCGGATCTGTCGCGCTACATCGCGCGTGGCGGCAAGCTGATCACACTGCAGGGTCTCGCCGACGAAGTGATCAGCCCGAACCAGACGATCGCCTATCACGACGCGCTGGTCGCGCGCTTCGGCGTGGAAGCGGTCGACGGTTTCATGCGGCTCTACATGGTGCCGGGTTTTCAGCACGGCAGCGGTGTGTTCATTCCGTCCGTGGATCTGCTCGGCGCGCTCGATAACTGGGTGACGCGCGGCGTAGCACCCGAAACGCTGACCGCCACCGATATCGCCGCGGCGACCAATGGACGGTCGCGGCCGTTGTGCCGCTATCCGCGTTTTCCGCGTTATGCCGGTAAAGGCAATCTCAATCTCGCCAGTAGTTTTATTTGCGCGCAGCCGTGAGGCGCGCGGCGCGACCATCGAAAAACCCCCGTGGTCGACGGCAGCGCCGCAAGCCGAATCTCAACGGTAATCTTATTGCCCGTTCTGCATCGTGCCGTTATTCATCCCGTTGTTCATATTGGTACCGGTGCCCGTGCGCGAACCGTTGTGCATTCTATTATTCGGATCCCCGGTCGAACGATCCGTCGACGGACTATTCGGCGTTGCGCCGGTGCCGGTGCCCATCCCGCCGCCGGTGCCAGTCACGCCCGGCGAGCCGTAGCCGGAGTCGTGCGGCGTCTTGATCGAACCGGGGCCGACGCCCGGGGTGGCAGTGCCGCCCGCTCCGCCGCTCGTGCCGCCGCCGGCTCCGACGCCATTACCGGTGCCGGCTCCCGCTGCCGCACCGCCGCCGGTGCCACCCGCGCCACCGCCCCCGCCACCGGCTTGCGCATACACGCCGCCCGACAACGCCATCACGAGTGCCGAAGCCAAAAGAGTTGTGGTCATGCGTTTCATGATTCACCTCCGCCCAAAGGGTTGAATTGACGCAAGCAGCTTTGCTGCTCGCATGCTTCACTTGCCGCAAGGGCTATGCCTTGGGTGACGCGCACGTGTCTCACGTGTCTCGCGCGTCTCGCGAGGCGAGACCGCGCGTTGCGTCGAAGCACCTGTAATCGGGGAAGTAAAGATAGACATCCAAAGCAATTTTCAGCGCGCGGCCTCGGTGAGCAATTGGCTGATCGAGTTCCAACATTACCTCGCCCCAGGCCGAATAAACCCCGTGTATTTCCCGTGGTGCGAAGAGATAAACAACGCACATTGCGACGTTCCGGCGATCGCAAGAGTTACCGCTAGAGGCGCATAAATAAGGTAAAAGAATCCGATTCTGATCGCTGATTCAAGCACTCATCCATTGCCGCGTAAAAGTTGCTTGCACAACCTGCTTGCAGCATTGTGAATCTCCGCACGCGCGTGCTAGAGTCCGGGTGGCTCGAGCCAACGAGCCTTCAAAACGCGCACAAAAACGCCGAACGGCGCGCAACGTGCCGGTCGTTATAACGATTAGGGGAATGTGTATGGAAACGCTAGGCGGAGTGCGTCTCGCCCAAATTTTCAATGATCGGCAAAACGAACTCGCGGGTGAGTGGGTCGCGCAGCAATTCGCGATTGCCGCACGCCGCGGCGGCATTGGTGAAGCACAATTGCGCAGCCAGTTTATGCAGTTCGTCGCGCTGGTCTGTACCGCGTTGGGTTCGTCGGATCGTGTCGACTTTCGCACCGCGCAATGGGACGAAGTGCGCAGCCTGCTCTCCGAAATGTCCGCGCAGCGCGCGCGCCAGGGTTTCACACCGGGCGAAACCGCGATGTTCGTGTTCTCGCTGAAAGAGCCGCTATTCGCGCGGCTGCGCGAAGAACTGGGCGGCGACGGCGTGAAGCTCGCCGAACTCACGTGGACAGTCAGCACGCTGTTCGATGCACTGGGCCTCTTTACCGCAGAAGTGTTCCAGACCAGCCGCGAGCAGGTAATCGTGCGTCAGCAGCAGGAACTGCTCGAACTATCGACCCCGGTCGTGCAGCTATGGGAAGGCATTCTCGCGTTGCCGCTGATCGGCACGCTCGATTCGGCGCGTACTCAGGTGGTGATGGAAAGCCTGCTGCAGAAGATCGTCGACACCGGCGCATCGATCGCGATCATCGACATCACCGGCGTGCCGACCGTCGATACGCTGGTCGCCCAACATCTGCTGAAAACCGTGGCGGCCGCGCGGCTGATGGGGGCCGATTGCGTGATCAGCGGGATTCGTCCGCAGATTGCGCAGACCATCGTGCACCTCGGCGTGAATCTGTCGAACGTGATCACCAAGGCCACGCTGGCCGACGCGTTCGTGGTCGCGCTGCAGCGCACCGGCAGGTCGGTGTCCGGCATCGCGCCGCATGCGCAGGTGCCGGGCGGCGCCGGCGCGAACCTCAACCTGTATTCCGGCGATTGACGCCGGCCCGCACGCATCTCAACCGGATTCATTGATGGAACGCATTCCGATTTTGCGGATGGGCAAGTTTCTGCTCGTGACGATTCAGGTCGACATGCACGACCGTCTCGCGATGACATTGCAGGACGATCTGACGAGCCGCATCGTCAAGGATCGCGCGAAGGGCGTGCTGATCGATATCTCGTCGCTCGACGTGGTCGACTCGTTCATCGGCCGGATGATCGGCGAGACCGCCGCGATGGCGCGCGTGCTCGACGCGGAAACGGTGGTGGTCGGCATGCAGCCGTCGGTGGCGATCACACTGGTCGAACTCGGTCTCGCGTTGCCCGGAGTACGCACCGCGCTCAACGTCGAGAAGGGCATGGCGTTGCTGACCGGCGCGGCTGAGCTTTGAGCGCGTTCTTCGGCCAGCCGCCCACGCGCGCGCCACTTGCCGCCATGACGAGTTCCGATGCCCCGACACTTGCCGACGGTCAGCCGCCTGACGACGCGCTGCCGGTCCGCTCGGACGAACAGATCGTGCGGCTGCGGCGCTACGTACGCGAGCAAGCGGTTGCGCTTGGCCTGTCGCTGATCGATCAGACCAAGCTGGTCACCGCGGCGAGCGAACTGGCGCGCAACACGCTCATTTACGGCCAGGGCGGCGACGTCTACTTCTACACGGTGCAGCGCAATGGCCGGAGCGGTTTACGACTCGATTTCATCGACAATGGCCCAGGAATTGCTGACATCCAGCAGGCGCTGACCGATGGCTTCACCAGCGGCAACGGTCTGGGTCTCGGCCTGGGCGGCGCGAAGCGCCTGTGCGACGAATTCGACATCCGCTCGGCGCCCGGCGAGGGCACCCACATTTCAATTACCAAATGGAAGCCGTTCTGAATCAGTCGAGCACGATGCAGCAGCGCTTCGAAATCGCCGATCCCAGTCAGATTTCATTTGCGCGGCGGGGAATCGGCGAGCTCGCGCAACGCGTGGGTTGCAGCGAGACCGCGATCGGCCGGGTGGCGATCGTCGTGACCGAATGCGCGACCAATCAACTCAAGCATGCGCAGCGCGGCGAACTGCTCGCGCGGACTCTGCACGCGCTGGTGCCCGACGGTTCGCCGGCGGCGCGCGCCGGCGTCGAACTTCTCGCGATCGACAACGGTCCCGGCATTCACGATCTGCACGCGTGCTTCGTCGACGGCTATTCGACGGCCGGCAGTCCCGGTACCGGGATGGGCGCGATCAACCGGCTCGCCGACGAACTCGACGTGTGGAGCGCACCGGGGCTCGGCACGATTTTGCGGATCGTTATATGGGCCGACGGCGGCGCGGCAACCAACAGCAACAGGGTGACGAACAGCGCAACGATTGGCGCGGCAAACGCACTGGATCCGGCCGCGCCGCACGCCGAACCCCGAGCCACCAGCGGTAGCAGTGCCGATAGCAGCACAGGCATCGCCACGCGGCCGGTCGAATACGGTGCGATCAATCTGCCGCTGCAAGGCGAAATCCTGTGCGGCGACGCGTGGTCGTGCGGCTACGCGGACGGCGAATTCACGGTGATGGTCGCCGACGGCCTCGGCCACGGCGCACTTGCGTACCAGGCCGCGCGCGCCGCGGTCGATAACTTCGCGCAACTCGGTCCGTCGAGCGTCGAGCAGATCGTCGTCGCTGCGCATCAGGCATTGCGCCCGACGCGCGGCGCCGCGCTCGGCGTCGCGCGCATTCCGTTAGGCGCGCCTGGCGGCGAGCCGCGGCAGCCCGACGGTACGAGCGCGAACGCCGCCGCGCGGTTCTGCGGAATCGGCAACATCGCCGCGAGCGTCTGGACCCCGCACGCGCATCGTCATCTGGTCTCGCACGCGGGCATTGCCGGCCATCAGATGCACAAGGCGCAGGCGTTTAAGGTCGATTGGCCGGATGATGCGCTGCTGATCCTGCATTCGGACGGACTCGCGACGCGCTGGGATCTGAGCCGCTATCCGGGTTTGACGTTGCGTCATCCGGCGTTGATCGCGGCCGCGTTGTATCGCGACTTCGCGCGCGGCCGCGACGACCTGACGGTGTTCGTCGCGCGCGTGCCGCGTAAGGAGTCCGTATGAAGGCCGCGCTGCTGCACACGCTGCCGCTCGACGGCGAACTCGCGACGGTCGCCGCGCGCCGCTTCGCGCGCGAATTGAGCGAGGCGCTCGGCTTTGCGATGCAGGACCGTACGCGGATCGCGACGTCGGTGCTCGAAGTCGCGCGCACGGTGCTGGCCGCGACGCGCGCCGGCCGGGTCGAGTTTCGCATCGACGAAACGGCCGAGCCGCAGACGCTGCAGATTCTTGTCGTCGCGCCCGCGACGCCACTCGCGCGCCTGACCGCGACGTCTGTCCCGACACCCGAGGCGCCGGTTCCGGCCGCGCTCGGCCTGCTGGCCGCGCAGCGTCTGATGGATGAGTGCCGGTTCGACGAGGCCGCGGGCGACGCGCTGCTGACGCTGACCATGCAGCTGCCGAAACAGGCGCCTCGCGTGAGCGCGGCGACGCTGGGCAAGGTCCTGAACGCGCCGTCCGCGCAAGCGCCGCTCGGCGCCGAGGGGTCGGTCGAAGAAGTGCAGCGGCAAAACCGCGAACTCGCCGCCGCGCTCGCCGATCTGCGCGAACGCAACGACGAACTGATGCGGCTCACGCGCGAACTGGAGGACACCAACCGCGGCGTGGTCGCGCTGTATGCGGAACTCGACGAACGCGCGCTGCATCTGCGCCGCGCCGACGAAGCGAAATCGCGCTTCCTGTCGAACACCAGCCACGAATTCCGCTCACCGCTGTACTCGATCCGCGCGCTGTCGAAGCTGCTGCTCGACCGGGTCGACGGCGAGCTGACCGACGAGCAGGCCAAGCAGGTGCGCTTCATCCGCAAGGCCGCCGAGGAGTTGTCGGAGACCGTCGACGATCTGCTCGACATCGCGAAGATCGAAGCGGGCAAGATCGAACTGAAGCCGGTCGAGTTCGAGGTCGCGAAACTGTTCTCGGCGTTGCGCGGAATGATGCGTCCGTTGCTGCCGGCGAACGACGTCGAGTTGCTGTTCGAGCCGTGCGACGATCTGCCGGTGATCTATACCGACGAAGGCAAGCTCGCGCAGATCCTGCGCAACTTTATTTCGAATGCGCTGAAGTTCACCGAGCACGGCGAGGTGCACGTGCGCGCCTCTTACGACGAAGCCGCGCAACGGATGATTTTCGCGGTTAGCGACACCGGCATCGGCATCGCACCCGAGCATCAGCAAAGCGTGTTCGAAGAGTTCGAGCAGGTCGAAAATCATCTGCAGAACCAGGTGAAAGGCACCGGGCTTGGGCTGCCGTTATGCGACAAGCTGTGCCGCCTGCTCGGCGGCGCGGTCGGGCTGACGAGCGAGCCCGGCCGTGGCTCGACCTTCACCGCGACGCTGCCGCTCCGCTTGCCGCAAAACGCGGGCGGCGCATCGCGCGCGGCGTTGGCACCGGGCGTGACCGGCACGCCGGGCGAAAGCGTCACTGGTACGAGCGGCGGCCAATCATGACCCCCCGCCCGCTGCCTCACGCCACCCGTGCCGCGCTGCGTGCGCGCCTCGCGCAGCGATGCGCCACCGGGCAGGCCTTCCTTTACGGACCCGCACTTCCATGACCGACGCGCACACCAATCTGATCCTGAACGTCGACGACAACGAAGGCGCTCGTTACGCGAAAACGCGGATCCTGTCGCGCGCGGGTTTCGAGGTGATCGAGGCCGGCAACGGCGCCGACGCGATCGAACAGGCGCGCATCGGGCAGCCGGATCTGGTGCTGCTCGACGTCAATCTGCCGGACCTGAACGGCTTCGAAGTGTGCCGCCGGATCAAGGCGGCACCGGAAACCGCGGGCGTGCTGGTGATCCATACGTCGGCGGCGGCGGTCGCGAGCATGGACCGCGTGCGCGGTCTCGAAGGCGGCGCGGACAGCTATCTGACCGAGCCGATCGAACCGGACGAACTGATCGCGCAGGTGCGCGCGCTGCTGCGCGTGCGTCGCGCGGAAGGCGCGTTGCGCGAAAGCGAGGAGCGCTTCCGGCAGATGGCCGAGAACATCGACGACGTGTTCTGGATGCTCGATCCGGCGAGCGCGCAGCTGCTGTACGTGAGTCCCGCGTATCGGCGCCTGTGGGGCGATGCGGCGCACGCGCCGACGCCCACTTCACGCCACTGGGCCAACCAGATTCATCCGCACGACGCGGCCGCGGTCGAACAGGCATATCGCGCGCTTGCGACCGGCGTTGCCTACGAGATCGAATACCGGATCGTGCGGCCCGACGGCGAGACGCGCTGGGCGGTCGAGCGCGCGTTTCCGGTACGCGACGCGCGCGAGCGCATCTACCGGCTGGCCGGCATCGTCAACGACATTTCCGACCGTAAGGCCAACGAAATGATTCTGCGCGACGCCGACCGCCGCAAGGACGAGTTCCTCGCAATGCTCGCGCACGAACTGCGCAATCCGCTCGCGCCGATCCGCAATGCGATCGAACTGCTCGACCCGGCACGAACGCCGACCCAGCAAAGCTTCGAGGCGATGCGGGCGGTGATCGGCCGGCAGGTCAAACATCTGAGCCGCCTCGTCGACGATCTGCTCGACGTCGCGCGCATCACGCAAGGCAAGATCACGTTGCGCCAGGAAATCGTCGAACTATCCGCCGCGCTCGAAGCGGCGATCGAAACCGTGCGGCCCGCGCTGAACCGCAAAGGCCATACGCTGACAAGCGCATTGCCCGCAGAGCCGGTGTTCGTGCTCGGCGACAGCGTGCGGATCGCCCAGGTGCTCGGCAACGTGCTGTCGAACGCGGTGAAGTACACGCCGCCGGGCGGCGACATTCGCGTCGACGTGCGCGCCGCGCAGGACGACGTGCTGGTCTGCGTGCGCGACAACGGCGTCGGCATCGCGGCCGAAACGCTGCCGCACATCTTCGATCTGTTCGTGCAGTCGGAGATTTCGCTCGAACGCTCGGAAGGCGGGCTCGGTATTGGACTGCCGCTCGCGCGGACCCTGGTCGAATTGCACGGCGGGCGGGTCGAGGCGTTTTCGGCGGGACCGGGGCGCGGCAGCGAGTTCGTCGTGCGCCTGCCGTTGACGCGGATCGAACGCGCGGGCCGGCCCGCGCCGGCCGTCGAGCCGGCCGCGCCGCAGGACGCCGGTGACGCGCTGCGGGTGCTGCTGGTCGACGACAGCGTCGACGCGGCGCTAGCGTTGTCGCTGGTGTTGCAGGCGGACGGCTACGACGTGCGGGTCGCGCACGAGGGGGACAGCGCGCTGGCACTCGCCGCGCAGTTCGAGCCGCAAGTCGTGCTGCTCGATCTCGGCCTGCCCGGCATGGACGGCTTCCAGCTCGCGCAGGAGATGCGCCGCCGCGCGGCCACCGCCGGCGCGCTGCTGATCGCGGTGACCGGCTACGGCCAGGCGACCGACCGGCAACGCTCGCGCGAGGCCGGCTTCGATCACCATCTGGTCAAGCCGGTGTCCATCGAAGAGATTCAGAACGTGATGGCGAGCCGCTTTCCGGCCGCGCACCGCCACCTGCCCGGTTAATACCCGGCTCCGCCCGGCGCTCCACGCGCTCCATCCGCTATACGCGCTGCACGCTTTCGCGCTTTCCATTACATTGCGGAAGCGGCGCGCGCGTGCACGCCGCTTTCTCTTTTCCAACAGCGGTGTCTGCCCTTATCGAGTCCATGCAGCCAATCGTTTCCGTCACTCATCTGTCGAAAACCTATGCCAGCGGTTTTCAGGCACTGAAGAACATCAATCTGGCGATCGAGCGCGGCGAAATCTTCGCGCTGCTCGGTCCGAACGGAGCCGGCAAGACCACACTGATCAGCATCATCTGCGGGATCGTCAACGCGAGCGAAGGCCACGTGACGGTGGACGGTCACGACATCCGCACCGACTATCGCGCCGCGCGTTCGCTGATCGGCCTCGTGCCGCAGGAGCTGACCACCGATTCGTTCGAAACCGTGTGGGCCACCGTCTCGTTCAGCCGCGGGCTGTTCGGCAAGCCGGCCAATCCGGCCTACATCGAGAAGGTGCTGCGCGACCTGTCGCTGTGGGACAAGCGCAATAACAAGATCATCACGCTGTCGGGCGGCATGAAGCGGCGCGTGCTGATCGCGAAGGCGCTGTCGCACGAGCCGCGCGTGCTGTTTCTCGACGAGCCGACCGCCGGCGTCGACGTCGAATTGCGGCGCGATATGTGGAAGCTGGTGCGCTCGCTCGCGGCCAGCGGCGTGACGATCATCCTGACTACTCACTATATCGACGAGGCCGAGGAAATGGCCGACCGCATCGGCGTGATCAACGCGGGCGAGATCATGCTGGTCGAAGAGAAGACCGAGCTGATGCGCAAGCTCGGCAAGAAGCAGCTGACGCTGCAACTCGACAGCCCGCTCGACGCGCTGCCGGCCGCGCTGGCCGGTTACGGGCTCGCGCTCGCGAAGGGCGGCAACGAGCTGATCTACACCTACGAGGGCGACGGCGGGCGCACCGACATCATCGCGCTGCTCAAAGCGCTCGACGACGCCGGCATCCGCTTCAAGGACCTGCACACCACGCAGAGTTCGCTCGAAGACATTTTCGTCAGTCTGCTGCGGGGGGACCAATGAACATCTACGGAATGCGCGCGATCTACAAGTTCGAAATGGCGCGCACGTGGCGCACGCTGATGCAGAGCATCATCGCGCCGGTGATTTCGACTTCGCTGTACTTCGTCGTGTTCGGCTCGGCGATCGGCTCGCGCATCAAGGAGGTGGAGGGGATCAGCTATGGCGCGTTCATCGTGCCGGGGCTGATCATGCTGTCGTTGCTGTCGCAAAGCATCGCCAATGCGTCGTTCGGGATTTACTTTCCGCGCTTCACCGGCACGATCTACGAACTGTTGTCGGCGCCGGTGTCGTATCTGGAGATCGTCGTCAGCTATGTCGGCGCGGCCGCCACCAAGTCGATCCTGCTCGGGCTGATCATTCTCGCGACGGCGGGCCTGTTCGTGCCGTTGCAGATCATGCATCCGTTCTGGATGGTGCTGTTTCTGGTGCTCACTGCGGTAACGTTCAGTCTGCTCGGCTTTATCATCGGCATCTGGGCGGACAGCTTCGAGAAGCTGCAACTGGTGCCACTGCTGATCGTTACGCCGTTGACGTTTCTCGGCGGCAGTTTCTATTCGGTGAACATGCTGCCGCCGTTCTGGCGCACCGTCACGCTGTTCAATCCGATCGTCTATCTGGTCAGCGGTTTTCGCTGGAGCTTCTTCGAACTCGGCGACGTCGACGTCGGCCTAAGTCTCGGGATGACGCTGCTGTTTCTCGCGGTGTTTCTGCTGATCGTCGGCTGGATCTTCAGGACCGGCTACCGTTTGAAAAGCTAGCCGGAGAAAAGGGCGTGGCGGCTGCGGCCGACACGCCCTTTTTACGTCGATGCCACCGCGCGCTTACGACAGATAACCCTGCGCGACGTTGATCAGCTGCACGCGGTTGCGCACGTTGAACAACTGCCGCAAGCGGCGCAGATGATAGTCGACGTTATGCGGCGACAGCCCGAGGAAGTACGCGATTTCCTTGTCCCGCTGCCCCTGCACGACCGCCCGCAACACCGCGTGTTGCAGCTTGCTGAGCGCGACGCTCTGCGGTTGCGCGGGGGCGACGCCGATCACGCTCTTCGCGTGAGTCCAGATGAACTCGTGCAGCGCGTGCGCGAACATCAGCGTTTCCGCGACGATCGACTCGGTCATCCAGCGCGGGTTGCCGATCTCCGAGTTGAAGCACAGGCACGCTCGCAGTTCCGGCTCGGGCAGCGGCATCTGGATCAGAATCCCGCTCTTGCGGCCGGCGGCATCCAGCATGTCGATCAGACCGCCCAGGCGTTCGCTGCGCGCTTGCGCGCGCGGCAGGTCGGCACGCATGTCGGCCGTATTCCACAGTAGCGGCAAGCCGGTCGGCGACGCGAGCGCGACGCGCGGGTCGAGCTCGAAATAACGCTCGCGGAAATAGCGCGTGAGCCACGCCTGCGACTCGTAGCTGGACAGCACGTACATCGTCTTGTGATGCGCGGACGTGCGCGTGGCCGTGTAGCTGAACGAATCGAAGCCCAGGTGCCTGATGCGTTGACGCACGAACTCGATCCGGTCCTGGGTGCTGCCGAACCGTCCGAGCGGACCGCTCAGCGGGGCGCCGCGGCGGGCGGCGGGCGGCGGGGTGCCGATTTCCTCCTCGGTAAACAACGTGAGGAAGCCAGTCCGGGCCGCGCCTTGCGCAGCCCGGGCCGACGTCTTCGATGCTCCAGCCGCGTGGGCTGGCTTCACGCCGTCGCGCGTACCGGCCGGGTAGGCCGGATGGGCGGATGGCGTTGCAGGGTGTGCTGCCGACGCGTGTCCGGCCGCGCCTTGCGGCGTGCCGGTCAGCCATTGCGGCAGCGTATCGCATTCATGTTCCATGAAACGGTAGCTCCGGATTTCTAAACGCGTGAAAGACGACTAGCTCGATAATCAGCAATTTTTTTGAGATAAAAGAGGGCGGTTCTTTGCTATCATTTTTGAGATAAAGCAGTGGCAGTGGACCGGCAATACGTCTGCGGCGGCGTTTCCCCTTTCGCAGGTTGTTCTTTGCATTGGCTCCTTCCATACGGCACCTCCTTTTGAGGGGATGTGATGGCGCGAATTGCCCGCCTCACCGTGACACTTGGGTACGACCGCTATATGGCGGGCCAGCGGCTCGAGCGTCACGAACGCAGTGCGGGCGCGCGCCGGCGAAGCGCCAGTCCACGCGCGCGGCAACCGGGATGCGTGCCGCCGCTGCCGGTGTGATGGCGCTGGCATTCGCCCGGCGACGGGTCGCAGTCGATCGTGCGCGCACGCGCGCGCTGCTCGGCGGCGATGCGCAAGCACTGAGACTGAAGCCGTTGCGCGCGCCGACGATCATGCGCTCGTCGACGGGTCGCCGAGGCCGGGCTAAGCAGTTTTCAGTTCGCGCGGGTGTGTCGTCACGAGACCGGCGAGATGCCGCATCGGTTCGTCACGCGCATACGGCTCGACGAGATGGCGCGCCGTTACGCGCCACCGGTCCTGGCGTGCTGCACATCGCGCTCGAAGTTGATTTCGAGAGTGCCTGTCATTTCTCCGTACAGTTCAAGCGGGGCTATCGTGTGACGCCGCTCGCCTACCGGTTGGGCGGTTGATGCGAATGGCGCTCCGGGCCCCCGCCCGCGCTCATCCGTTGCAAAGCCGGCAACTCGCGCCGCGCGGTAGTGCCGCGGGCGGGGCCGGTATTGCTTACCGATTGTAATCTTGTCCTTTCGCAGTGTGCGTTGCATTGCGCAGCTTGCAAACTACGAAGTTTCGGGGCGGCCCGGCGCGCGACCTTGGCGCGCTCGCCGCCCTCGACGTGCGGAAGCGCCGTCAACAGGTCGAACTGGCCTGACCAGTGGGCGGGTAAGTGTACCTGTCGAAGGCTGGCATCGGACGACAGAATGGCGCTCGCGAGACTTCGCCCCGAGCATGGCCGACCGATCCTCCTTCAACTCGTCACCGGATAACCAGCGATGACCCGACTCAAGATAACCGCCTGCGGCCATACCTTTATCGCCGAAACCCACCCCGATGCGCCGCAGACGGTGGCCGCGTTCCTGAAACTGCTGCCGTACCGGCAGAAGCTGATTCACGTGCGCTGGAGCGGCGAGGGCTGCTGGGTCCCGCTCGGCGATTTCAAGCTCGAAAACGACGGCGTCGCGGTCGGCTTCGAAAATCACACGAGCCACCCGTCGGTCGGCGACATCCTGTTCTATCCGGGCGGCTATAGCGAGACCGAAATCATCCTCGCGTACGGCTCGTGCTGCTTCGCGAGCAAGCTCGGACAGCTCGCGGGCAATCACTTTCTGACCATTGTCGAGGGCAAGGAAAAGCTGCGCGAACTGGGCGTCAAGGTGTTGTGGGAAGGCGCGCAGGACGTGGTGTTCGAAAAGCTCTGAACGCTGATTCGCGGGCGCGCAGACCGGCGTTGCCGGGCACAACCGATGCTTGATTGAAAGGCCGCGCGCGTTCGACGTTCGTCACGCGCCCGGCACATCGGACTGTGCCGCAAGGAGGCGCCATGCGATGCATCGATGACCGGTTCCGCGCTGTAGTTTTTGCGTTTTCCGTGGCGTTGCTGTCGGCTTGCGGCGGCGGTGGCGGAACGGATCAAGGCAATGCGTCGGCGCCGCCCGCGCCGGCCACTCCGCCAGGGGGAGTGAGGCTGCAGGTCGTCTCGTTCGGCGACAGTCTGTCCGACGTCGGCACGTATGCGCCGCTCGCGAGCGCGGTGGGCGGCGGGCGCTTCACGACCAATCCCGGCCAGGTGTGGGCGCAAAACGTTGCGCAGTACTACGGCGATACGCTCGCCGCCGCGTACACGATCGACGCGACCCACAAGCTGAGCGCGCAAAGCGGCCTCGGTTATGCGGAAGGCGGCGCGACGGTGGCGACGCCCGCCAATCAGAACGACTACCTGACCGACGTGATCGGCAATGTCGAAATGCCTGTCAATCAGCAGCTAGCGAGTTATCTCGCCGCGCACGGCAGTTTCAACGACAGGCAACTCGTGCTCGTGTGGGCCGGCGCGAACGATGTGCTGCGCGCCGGCACTCCGCCCGCTGCGACCGCGATCGTGCAGACGGCGGCCAACACGCTCGCGCAACTGGTCGCGCAGATCGTGCAGAACGGCGCCGCGCATGTGGTGGTGATCAATCTGCCAAATATCGGCCTTGCGCCAAAGGGGCTCGCCGCCACGGATGGCGGCGCGAATCTGACCCAGTTGTCGCAACTGTTCAATCAGACCTTGAACGCGGCGCTGCAAACCGCAGGGATTCAGGCGAAAGTCATCGAAGTCGATTCGTTTAGTTGGACGAATCAGACGATCGCGAACTTCATGACGAACGGCTTTGCCGTGTCGAATACCGGGCAGGCTTGCGATCCGAAGAAAACACCGAAAGACACTTCGCTACTATGTTCGCCGGCGACTTATGCAAGCGCCAATGCGGATCAGACGTATATGTTCGCCGACGATCTGCATCCGACCACGCACATGCATGCGTTGTTCGCGCAGTACGTCGAGCAGCAGATCGCGCACAGTGGCTTGGGGCGGTAGGGACGGCTGCGCAATGAGCCGCTAGGACCGAGCGACTTATATCCGCGCCGCGCCTTGCAAAAGGCGCGGCGCGCTTCACTTCAATTCACTTCAGCTCGCGTCACTTGAACAGCTTCATCGCCTGCGTCAGCGTATTGATCACGCCCCACGCGAGCGGAATCGTCACATACAGCCAGAACACGGCGAGCTTCGCCTTGTTGGTCGGATGGGCGGTTTGAACGGTCGACATACGGATCTCCTTACGCGCCCTTGGCGACTTGTGCGTCGGTCATGTGGTGCTTCTCGTCCACGCGTTTGACCAGCAGGTTGCAGATAAAGCCGATCACCAGCAGCACGGCCATGATGTGCACGGTCATCGTGTACGCGTCGGCCTTGGCGACACCGTTCGCGACTTCGTATGCGCGGATGTAGTTGACCAGCACCGGACCGGCGACGCCGGCCGCGGCCCACGCGGTCAACAGCCGGCCATGGATGCCGCCGACGAACGCGGTGCCGAACATGTCGGCGAGATACGCCGGCACCGTCGCGAAGCCGCCGCCGTACATCGACAGGATGATGCAGTAGGTCAGCACGAACAGCGCGATCTGGCCGTTCGACGCGAAACCCGGCACCAGGTAGTACAGCACCGCGCCCAGCACGAAGAAGATGAAGTAGGTGTTCTTGCGGCCGACCCAGTCGGATGCCGACGCCCACACGAAGCGTCCGCCCATGTTGAACAGCGACAGCAGTCCGACGAAGCCCGCGGCCGCGGCCGGCGTCACCGTGTTCTTGAAGCTCTCCTGAATCATCACCGACGCCTGCCCGAGAATGCCGATGCCGGCCGTTACGTTCAGGAACAGCACCAGCCAGATCAGATAGAACTGCGGAGTCTTCAGCGCCTGATCGATATGCACGTGATTGCGCGTGATCAGACGGTGCTGCGTCGTCGCGGGCGGGGTCCAGCCGGCCGGCTTCCAGTCCGCCGGCGGCACCCGGATCGCCAGTGCGCCGATCGTCATCGAGATGAAGTAGACGATGCCGAGCACGACGAAGGTTTCCGCCACGCCGACGCTGGTCGCGCTGTGGAAGTGGTTCATCAGCGCGACCGACAGCGGCGCGGCGATCATCGCGCCGCCGCCGAAGCCCATGATCGCCATCCCGGTCGCCATCCCGCGGCGGTCCGGAAACCAGCGGATCAGCGTCGATACCGGCGACACGTAGCCGAGCCCGAGCCCGATCCCGCCGATCACCCCATAGCCGAGATAGAGCAGCACGATCTGGTGCAGATACACGCCGAGCGCCGACACGAGAAAGCCGCCGCCGAAGCAGCACGCGGCGGTAAACATCGTGCGGCGCGGGCCGACGTGCTCGAGCCATTTACCGGCGAAGGCCGCCGACAAACCGAGGAACACGATCGCCAGCGAGAAGATCCAGCCCAGTTCGGTCAGCGACCAGTCGCCGGGCGCGGACTGGGTGATGCCGATCACCTTTGTCAGAGGTCCGTTGAATACCGAAAACGCGTAGGCCTGGCCGATACACAGATGCACGGCGAGGGCGGCGGGCGGCACCATCCAGCGCGAAAAACCGGGTGGCGCGACGGTTGCCTGTTTGGAAAAGAACGGGGCCGGGATCTGCTGGCCGCTCGGCTCACTGATACTGCTCATGGTGGTCTCCTTGGAGGGAATCCTTTGTTATCGGCGCTTAATACAGATTTTTAAGGCCCTGATGTAAATAAGGCGGATCAATCGCGCCGTTTTAATATGTAGTTTTATTTCATATGACTTGGCTCGAGTCAGCGGAGATGCCGCGTGGCACGACAATAGGCCGCGTGGAACCGCTGCGCAATATGAAGTCTGACGACATAAGGTGTGGTCCCGATGAAATGCCGCCGTAATCAGCGCGGCTGTGCCCATCGTGGGAAAAGCAGGCGGTATGGGCGGTAAAGGGGACCGGCGGGGCCGGATAATACCCGGAAAAGCGGTGGCGGGGGCGCCTGTCGGCCGCCTCGAGCGCGTCATATCTGACGACAGACGTGAGTGGACGATTTTTGGAATGCACCGCCCGTTTTCGTCTGCGCGGCGAGCGCCAGGGAGAGTAGCCAGCCCAGCGTGCCAAGTAAGGGCCACCGGGATGCCGGAACGCAACCCTCACGCTCTACGCGTGCTAACGTGGAACTAGTCTCAAAAACAACGATGCGTTGATATACTACATACCGAATATTGAAAAATGCGGCGTTGCAGCATATGATTGAGGAATTCGTTCTCTCAATCGTCTGGAGTGACAAGTGGATTTTGTGCCTCTCGCCCTGTTCGCCATGGCCGTCGTAACGTTGGGCTCCGCCGCCACGGTTTTGTTGACCGACGGGCTTCCCGAGTCGGTTGCACAGTTCGCATCCCGGCATGGCCGTTTCATCGGCCTGGGCGAAGCGCGGAGCAACACGGCGTCGGCGCACAATCGCGCACATGTTCAAGCAGAGGCGATGAATGTCGTCAGAACTTCAAACTGAAGCAGTGGCCACCCCGCTGACTTTGTCGTTGCAGCCAATCGGCGCGAGCGCGAGCTTGCGCGATCAGGCGTACGCGATGCTGCGTCAGGCGATCGCCGACGCGGACATCTACCAGAATCGCGAAGAAATCCGCCTCGACGAGCGCGTGCTCAGCGAATCGCTCGGCGTGAGCCGCACGCCGGTGCGCGAGGCGATGACCTTGCTCGAACAGGAAGGCTTCCTGCGCATGGTGCCGCGGCGCGGCATTTATATCGTGCGCAAGAGCAAGCGCGAAATCGTCGAAATGATCCAGATGTGGGCCGCGCTGGAAAGCATGGCCGCGCGGCTCGCCACGCTGCACGCGAGCGACGAGGAAATCGGCCGCCTGCGCCATATGTTCGACAATTTCCGCGACTCCACGCCGGCCGAGCATATCGCCGAGTATTCGGATGCGAACATCGCGTTTCATCAGGCGATCGTCGAATTGTCGAAGTCGCAGATCATCCTCGACACGATCAAGAACATCTTCATCCACGTGCGCGCGATCCGGCGCATGACCATCTCGCAGAGCGACCGCGCGGCGCGCTCGATCGTCGATCATCTGCGCATCATCGAAGCGCTGGAGAAACGCGATACCGAACTCGCCGAGCGGCTCACGCGTCAGCATTCGCTCGATCTGGCGGCGTTCGTCGAAGCGAACTGCGATTTTCTCGATTGAGTAGCGGTTAGGCGCCCCCGGTCGCGGCGGAGCAGGACCGGAAGCCCGCGATGCATTGGCATCGCGGGCTTTTTTGCGTCTGGCGTTTTGCGTGTGGACAGTAACGCGGGGCCGCGCGTGAAGCGACACTCGTGGGCCGTCAGCGTCTCGGCGGGGTAAACCGTGCTTGACTGTCTCAAAAATATGGTATGTGATATATCAACGCCGGACGCAGAGCACTCCGGCTCGGTGTTTTCCCTTGAAAACGACCTTCGCGGCACGCGTGATTCCAGCGCAAAGCCACGCGGGTAAAGCTTCCGCAGTACCCTGGATGCATCCGCCGTATCTCGAAATTGGCCTTGATTGAGTGTGATATATCACATACGGTATGTAGTTTGGCAGGCGCGACGCTCCATACCGATCGACCGCAGTGAAACCGCATGGGACCGGAGTAAGCGCTAAAGCGCCAACTCCGATCGACCGCAGTGAACCCGCATGGGACCGGAGTAAACGCTAAAGCGCCAACTCCGGTCGACACAGGAGACAACCATGTCCGCAGTCGTTGCATCGCTGAACCCCGCCACCGGCACCACCACCGCCGACGATACCCTCAAGCAGAAAACCCGCGACGCCGGCGTCGTGTCGGGCGGCCATCTGGTCGCGAAGGCGCTGAAGAACGAAGGGGTCGACACGATCTTCACGCTGTGCGGCGGCCACATCATCGATATCTACGACGGCTGCGTCGACGAAGGGATCCGCATCATCGACGTGCGCCACGAGCAGGTCGCCGCGCACGCGGCCGACGGCTACGCGCGCCAGACCGGCAAGCTCGGCTGCGTGGTGACGACCGCCGGCCCGGGCTGCACGAACGCGGTGACCGGCATCGCGACCGCGTTCCGTTCGGAGAGCCCGATCCTGCACATCGGCGGCCAGGGCGCGCTGTCGCAACACAAGATGGGCTCGCTGCAGGACCTGCCGCACGTCGACATCATGGCGCCGATCACCAAGTTCGCGGCGAGCGTGTCGAGCACCGAGCGCGTCGCCGACATGATCTCGATGGCCGCGCGCGAGTGCTTCAACGGCGCGCCCGGTCCGGCCTACCTCGAAATTCCGCGCGACGTGCTCGACCGCGAAGTCGACGCGAGTCGCGCGATCGTGCCGAAGCCGGGCCACTATCGCGCGTCGACCAGATCGATCGGCGATCCGCGCGACATCGAAAAACTCGCGGACATTCTGGTCAATGCCGAGCGGCCGGCGATCCTGTACGGCCAGCAGGTGTGGATCGCGCGCGGTCACGAGGAAGCGGTCGCGCTGCTGCGCGGCATCGAGATTCCCGGCTATTTCAACGGCGCGAGCCGCGGTCTGCTGCCGCCGGGCGACCCGCATCATTTCGACCGCACGCGCTCGCAGGCTTTCGCGAACGCCGACGTGCTGATCGTGGTGGGCACGCCATTCGATTTCCGCATGGGCTACGGCCGTCGCATCAGCAAGGAACTGACGCTGGTGCAGATCGATATGGACTACCGAACGGTCGGCAAGAACCGCGATATCGATCTCGGTCTGGTCGGCGACCCGGGCGCGATTCTCGCGGCAGTGCTGCAAGCGGCCAGCGGCCGCGTGAAAGAGGACAAGCGCCAGGCGCGCCGCAAATGGCTCGCGCAACTGCGCGACGCGGAGGCCACCGCCACTGAAAAGCTGCTGCCGCTGTTCCATTCGAACAGCACGCCGATTCATCCGTACCGGGTCGCGTACGAACTGAACGAATTTCTCGCCGACGACACGATTTACATCGGCGACGGCGGCGACGTCGTGACGATTTCCGCGCAAGCGGTGCGGCCGCGCCGGCCCGGTCAATGGATGGACCCGGGCGCACTGGGATCGCTCGGCGTCGGCACCGGCTTCGCGCTCGCCGCGAAGCTCGCGCATCCGAACAAGGAAGTGCTCTGCTATTACGGCGACGGCTCGTTCGGGATGACCGCGTTCGATATGGAAACCGCCAACCGCTTCGGCGCGCCGTATCTCGCGGTGATCGGCAATAACTCGGCGATGAATCAGATTCGCTACGGACAACTGGCCAAATACGGCGACGAGCGCGGCAATGTCGGCAATCTGCTCGGCGACGTGCCGTTCAGCAAATTCGCCGAGATGCTCGGCGGCTACGGCGAGGAAGTGCGCGACCCCGCGCAGATCGCCGCCGCGTTGCAGCGCGCGCGTGAAGCGATTCATCGGACCGGCCGTTCCGCGGTGGTCAATATCTGGGTCGACCCGCGCGAATACGCGCCGGGCACGAAGAACCAGACCATGTACAAATAACCCGCATCCCTCTTCAGGAGACATCACATGGCCAAGGCACTCGACGGTGTGCGCATCCTCGATTTCACGCATGTGCAATCGGGGCCGACCTGTACCCAGTTATTGGCGTGGTTCGGCGCGGACGTGATCAAGGTGGAGCGGGCGGGCGCGGGCGACATCACGCGCGAACAGCTGCGCGACATTCCCGACGTGGACAGTCTGTACTTCACGATGCTCAATCACAACAAGCGCTCGGTGACGATCGATACCAAGCATCCGGAAGGCAAGCAGGTGCTCGAAGCGCTGATCCGCAAATGCGACGTGATGGTCGAGAACTTCGCGCCGGGCGCGCTCGACCGCATGGGCTTTACGTGGGAGCGGGTGCAGGAGCTCAATCCGCGGATGATCGTCGCGTCGGTGAAGGGCTTCGGTCCCGGGCCTTATGAGGATTGCAAAGTATATGAGAACGTCGCCCAATGCGCGGGCGGCGCCGCGTCGACCACCGGTTTCGACGATGGCCCGCCGGTCGTGACCGGCGCGCAGATCGGCGACAGCGGCACCGGTCTGCATCTGGCGCTCGGAATCGTCACCGCGTTGTATCAGCGTACCCATAGCGGCCGCGGTCAGCGTGTGCTGGCGGCGATGCAGGACGGCGTGCTCAATCTGTGCCGCGTCAAGCTGCGCGATCAGCAGCGGCTCGAACGCACCTCGGTGCTAAAGGAGTATCCGCAATATCCGAACGGCGAATTCGGCGAGGCGGTGCCGCGCGCGGGCAATGCATCGGGCGGCGGGCAGCCGGGCTGGATTCTGAAGTGCAAAGGCTGGGAGACCGATCCGAACGCGTACATTTACTTCATTACGCAGGCGCCGGTGTGGGCGAAGATCTGCAACGTGATCGGCAAGGAGGAGTGGGCCACCGATCCCGACTACGCGACCGCGCCGGCACGGCTGCCGCGCCTGAAAGAGATCTTCGCGGAGATCGAACGCTGGACGATGACCAAGACCAAGTTCGAGGCGATGCAGATTCTCAACAAATACGACATTCCGTGCGGGCCGATCCTGTCGATGAAGGAAATCGCCGAAGAACCGTCGCTGCGCAAGACCGGCACGATCGTCGAAGTCGATCATCCGACGCGCGGCAAGTATCTGACCGTCGGTAATCCTATCAAGCTGTCCGACAGTCCGACCGACGTCCAACGCTCGCCGCTGCTCGGCGAGCATACCGACGAAGTGATGGCCGAACTCGGCTATACGCCCGAGCAGATCAGCGCGTTGCGCACGGCCGGCGCGATCTGAACGCGGGAGCGAGCTATGGATACGTGGATGAGGTTCATGTCGAGCGATGGCGGCATCGTGTTCGGCCGGGTCGAAGGCGCTTATCTGCACGAGTACGAAAGTCTCGAGCAGCCGGTGCCGACCGGCGCGGTGCTGTCGCTGCGCGCGCTGACGCCGCTCGCGCCATGCGCGCCGGGCAAGGTCGTCGCGCTGTGGAACAACTATCACGCGCTGGCGGCAAAGCTCGACAAGCCCGTGCCGACCCATCCGCTGTTTCTGATGAAGCCGGCGGCCTCGGTGATCGGCTCGGGCGAGCCGATTCGCAGGCCGCGTCCTTACGCGGGCAAGATCGTCTTCGAGGGCGAACTCGGCATCGTGATCGGCAAGCGCTGCCGCGATGTCGACGTGCGCGAGGCCGAGGGCGCGATTTTCGGCTATACGCTGATCAATGACGTGACCGCCGCCGATCTGCTCAACGAGAATCCGCACTTTCCGCAGTGGTGCCGCGCGAAGAGCTTCGATACATTCTGCTGCATCGGTCCCGCGATCGTCTCCGGTTTCGACTGGCGGCACGCGCGCTTGCTGACCACGCTCGACGGCGTCGAACGGCAGAACTATCCGCTCGACGATATGGTTTTCTCGCCGGCCGAGCAGGTCAGCCTGATTTCGCAGGATCTGACGCTCGAACCCGGCGACGTGATCGCGTGCGGCACGTCGCTCGGTGTCGGCTCGATCAAGGACGGCTCGACCGTGTCTATTACGATCGACGGTCTCGGCACGCTGACCAATTCGTTGGGCACCGGCGTGCCACGCGAAGGGGCGGCGCCGGACTCGCCGCAGCGCGTGGGTGCCGCCACGAACGCGGTCTGAGTTCGATCTGAGCGCTTGTCCGGGCGTTGTCAGAAGCACGCGCGAGTGCCCGGCTCGCATCCGTACATCGCATCACGGAGGATCACGCATGCTGCAAGCCTGTGGGAGTACCGTGTGGATGGACCTGTTGTTGCTGCTGGCGGTGACGCTCGCCGCCGGGCTGGGCGCGGTGCTGCTGGTCGCGTTGGTCGCACTCGGGCAGCGCGTGTGCAAATGGCGCGCGACCCGCCGGCTGCATGGAGGCACGGCCGCGCTCGCCGCGCTACTGGCGGGCAGCTTCGCGGCGGGGCTCGGCGCGCGATCGTGGATCGTGGGCGCGGCGTTGGCCGGCGCGCTACTCGGCGCGTTGCGAATGCGCGGACGTAATCCAGCGCGCTGGCCCGCACTCGTCGCGTTGCTCGGCAGCGGCATGGGTCTCGCGGTCGTATCGATAGCGGTTGCGCATGCTGTTTCGCCGGCGGCGCGCGATAACACCGAACGGCTCGCGTTGTGCGCGGCGGTATTCATCGGTGCGCTGATCTTCGCGCAATCGTCGCTCGCGTTCTGCAAGCTTCGCGGTACCTTGCAGATCGAGGCGCTCGCGCTGCCGGGTCATCATCTCGTCAATCTGCTGGCGCTACTGTTGTGCGGCTGGCTCGGCTACAGCTTCGCGACTGAACCCGCCCAACTATTCGGACTTGCCGAACTGCTCGCGATGAGCGCGTTGGCGGCCGCGATCGGCGCGCATCTGATGATCAGTCGCGAGTATTTGGGACCGCCCGGTCATGCGATGAATGGCGACGCCTGCACCGTCTATGCGTTCGCCGCGCGCAGCGACGGCATGACGATCGCCCGGCCAGGCCTGCTAGAGAGTCTCGCATGGCATGGCGGCGAAGACTGCGGGGAAGTGGGCGGCGCCGAGCCGATGTGGGCGTTGCGTGATCTCGCGCCCGGCACGGTGCGCGCGAGTGCGTATCCGTATCGGCGCGGTTTGCGCGAAGGCCGGCGCGTGTTTGGCCGGCAGCGCGACTGTACGCGCGTGCGGCAGCTTCATGTCACAGCGGCGGCGCGCCGCGCATCATGAATAGCGCGCGAATCGATGCGCGGCCGCTCGTTCCAGCAATGCGGCGCGGCGAGCTGCAGAGCCCGCCGCTGTCGAACCATCGGGTACCTCGAGTACCGCAGTGCTTATCTCAGTGCTTATTCTTCGGCCGCCGCCGCGAACTCGCTGTAGTACTGCGTCTTTCGATGCAGGATCATTTGCGCGAGAAACTCGGCGTCGTACGCGCGATGCAAATGACTGTGATACCGCTCGATATACGCGGTAATGCGCGCCGATTCGCTATTGAATTCTTTCAACATATCGAGCGTCGCGCGATCCCAGCGAAAGCGCAGACCGAGGTCGCTGAATGCTGCGTTATAGGCACTCAGATGGGCGTCGTCCGGTTGGGTGTCGCGCGGACCTGTCGCGAGGCCGGCGCCGCGCGGACTGACGGAAGAGCGAAGCGGTGCGTGGTTCATGATCGGCCTCCTGAGCTGGCAAGTGAAAGAACTCGCTTGCAGCATAGAAGTCGCGAACGATTTGCAATAGTTAAAGTTTTATTGGGTTTTCATAGCCTACTGCTTATGCACGCTCAATTCCTTCACGCGCGTAATACGTTCGATCAGATTCGCGCCTTCCTCTATCAGGAAGCGTTTGAAGGCGACCGCGACCGGCGGCAGACGTTTGTTCTTCCGGTGCACGACGTACCAGTTGAGCATCACCGGAAAGCTCTCCACGTCGAGTACCACCAGATGACCCAATTGCAATTCGAGGCTGATCGTATGCGCGGACAGAAACGCGATCCCCATGCCGGCGATCACCGCCTGCTTGATCGTCTCGGTGCTTTTGATCTCCATCGCGATCTTCAGATTGGACAGCCGGCCCGCGAAACCTTCTTCCATCGAATTCCACGTATCCGAGCCGCGTTCGCGCACGATGAACGCCTCGTTCGCGAGTTGACTGAGGCGGATGTTGCGCTTGTGCGCGAGCGGATGGGTGGGCGCGGCGACGATCACGTAAGGGTGCGGCGCAAACGGTTCGTTGGTCGCATCCGTTTCATGCGGCGGCCGCACCATCACCGCGAGGTCGGTCTGATTGGTCGCGAGTTGATGCAGCAATTCTTCGCGGTTGTGCACCGCGAGATTCAGATCGACACCGGAATAGCGGCGCGTGAATTCGGCCAGCACGCGGGGAAAGAAATAGTCGCCGGCGCTGATCACCGCGACATTGAGCTTGCCGCCGGAGACGCCCTTCAACTGACTCATCGCCTCGTCGACTTCGTGGAACTGCTGCATGATCGCGCGGCTGTAGTGCAGCATTTCGGTGCCGGCCGGCGTCAGATAGATCTTCTTGCCGAGCTGTTCGAACAGCGGCAATCCCGCATGTTCTTCGAGTTGCCGGACCTGGGTGGAGACGGCCGGCTGAGTCAGATGCAATTCCTCGGCCGCGCGCGAAAAACTCAGGTGTCGCGCGACCGTTTCAAAGACCTTCAGTTGCCGCAGCGTCGCGTTGCGCATCGTCATGGCCGATGTATAAGGAACTGTGAATCCACATAATAACAAACTTTAATTATTCGTAATTCAGCAATGACCCTAGCATGGACTCTTATAAGAAGCCGAATTGACGGTGCGGTGTGCGGGTTAACGCGCGGTAAAGTGGGGTGGCGCACTAAAAGGCGGGAAATCGCGTGGAAGTTGGCTGTAACGCTTACCGTCGCGTGTATTTGGATTGCTCGGACTAAAGCAGACTTTCCCGGTGTATGGCGCGAATCGGTTTTAAATAAGTCGGCAATTAGCGGTGCCTATTTTCAATCTTCCCGAATGGCAAAGTACTTTCGGGACATAACAATAAGGCGGGACACATCCAGCGCGGCACTCAAGCGCCGGCACTAAATAAATAGTGGAGACAAGGCTCATGGACAATATCACCCAGCAATCGTCAGCTGGCATGTTCTGGCGAAACAGATGGTGGCAGCTGGTCATCGGCATGGTGTGCATGGCGCTGGTGGCCAATCTGCAATATGCGTGGACGTTGTTCGTGGCGCCGATGCATGCGAGGCATAACTGGAGCGAGGCATCGATCCAGTTGGCGTTCTCGATCTTCATTCTCACCGAAACCTGGCTGGTGCCGTTCGAAGGCTGGCTGGTCGACCGCTTCGGACCGCGCCCGGTGGTCGCCGGCGGCGCGATCTGCGCGGGGCTGTCATGGGTTCTCAATTCTTATGCGACCACACTCGGCATGCTGTATTTCGCCGCGGTGATCGGCGGGATCGGCGCGGGCGGCGTGTACGGCACCTGCGTCGGCAATGCGCTCAAATGGTTTCCGGACCGGCGCGGACTCGCGGCGGGCCTGACCGCGGCCGGCTTCGGCGCGGGCGCGGCGCTCACCGTGATACCGATCGCGAACATGATCAACAGCCGCGGCTTCGAGCACACGTTCTTCTTCTTCGGCATCGTGCAAGGCGTCAGCATTTTGCTGCTCGCGCTGTTGCTGGTGCGGCCTATTTTGCGTCAGCAGGCGACCCGCAAGACCAGGTTCGCGGTGTCGAAGGTCGATTTCACGTCGCGTCAGATGATCAGGACACCGGTGTTCTGGGTGATCTACGCGTCGTTCGTCGCGGTCGCCGCGGGCGGGCTGATGGCGACCGCGCAGATCGGTCCGATCGCAAAAGACTGGGGCCTTGCGCGCATTCCGATGTCGGTATTCGGCGCGACCTTGCCGTTGCTCACGCTGACGCTGTCGATCGACAACATCTTCAACGGCCTGACGCGACCGCTGTGCGGTTTCATTTCCGACAAGATCGGCCGTGAAAACACGATGTTCGTGATCTTCATCGGCGAGGGTCTCGCGCTGCTCGGGATGATGCAGTTCGGCAGCAACCCGTATGCGTTCATGGCGTTCGCCGCGCTGATCTTCCTGTTCTGGGGCGAGATCTTCTCGATCTTTCCGGCGACCTGCGCGGATACGTTCGGCAGCAAATACGCGGCGGCCAATGCGGGCACGTTGTACACCGCGAAAGGCACAGCCTCGTTGCTGGTGCCGATCGCGTCGGTGCTGGCGGCCACCGGCGGCTGGAACCTGGTGTTCATCGTGTCCGCGATTATCACGATCGCGGCGGGCATCTCGGCGAAATTCATTCTCGAGCCGATGCGCACGCGCTGGATCGAATCGCATAACGAACCGCAGGGCGCGCTCGCCGTCGCCGGGCATCCGCACGGCACCGGCGGCGCGTCGCGGATGAGTCACTGGCCCGAGCAGAGCGGCGAATAACCGGTGTCAGCCGCATGCGCCGAGGCCCGAGTATATGAACGTTTCGCTGCAGCAGCTCAAGGTCTTCGTCGCGGTCGCGCGGGAGCGCAGCTTCACCCGCGCGGCGCGCCAGTTCGATCTGACGCAATCGGCGGTGAGCCGTTGCATCCGCGAGCTCGAAGAGGCGGTCGATCTGAAGCTGTTCGACCGCACCACCCGCCACGTAGAACTGACCAATGCGGGCGCGAGTCTCGAGCGAAGGATCGGCCGATTGCTCGACGAAATCGAATTGACGCTGCTCGAAGAGCGGGCCGCCAACGACGGCCGCACCGGCGTCGTGCTCGTCGCGAGCAATCCGGTGTTGTCGTCGAGCTGGGTGCCGCAGGCGCTCGCGCATTGCGCGTCGGTCTATCCGCAACTGGTGGTGTCGGTGCGCGATCAGTCGCAAAGCGGCGTGCTCGCGAGCGTCGAGCATGGCGAGGTGGACTTCGGCGTGGTCTCGGTTGGGCACGCAATCGACAGCGATCTGCTGCACGCGCAAGTGCTGTTCAGCACGCCGCTGCATGCGGTGATGCCGGCCGCGCATCCGCTCGCGCGTCACGACAGCATCGACTGGCGCGGCTTGCGCGCGTGGCCGCTGCTGACGCTCAATGCCGACACGGGCGTGCGCGCGGCACTGGAGCCGGCGCTCGTGAGCCACGAACTGAAGCGCGGCCCGTTGCAGGAACTCGGCCACGTCGCCGCGGTAGCGCGGATGGTCGAGCTGGGCCTCGGGGTCGGCGTATTGCCGGTCGACGCGTACTGGCCGGCGCTGGGTGCCGGTCTGGTGAGCCGTCCGTTGGTGCCGCGGACCACGCTGACCACCGTGCTGGTCCAGCGCCGCAAGCGCTCGCTGCGGCCGAACGCGACCGCCGTGTGGGCGCAGTTTTTCGCGTCGACCAATGAGCGTGCGCATAGCGACGCTTCGACGCCTTGTCCCGCGCGGACCTTCGACTGGCCGTCCGTCGCCCGCACCCTGCTGCACGAACCTTAGATCGCAAGCGGCACAAAACCCCCTGTTTTACGAACGATTCGAACGCTGCGCCTTTAGCGCGCCACATAACGTCCTACTCAAGGAGCTTCATGATGGAAACCCAGACCGACCTCAGACAACATGATTTGCTGATCGACGGCAAGCGGCTGCCGCCCGGCACCGGGGAATATTCCGTCGATATCAATCCGGCCACCGAGGAGCCGATCGCGCTGGTCGCGCAAGGCAGCGCCGCCGACGTGGACACCGCGGTGCGCGCGGCACGCGCGGCGTTGAAAGTGTGGAATTCGATTCGTGCCGCCGAACGCGGCCGCATTTTGCAGCGTCTCGCGGCCCTGATGCGCGAGAACATGGAAGAACTCGTCGCGCTCGAAAGTCTCGACGGCGGCAAGCCGATCGCCGCGGTGATGCGCCAGGACGTGCCGGCCGCGATCGATACGGTCGAGTACTACGCGGGCTGGTGCGACAAGATCAACGGTCAGGTCGTGCCGACGCGTCCCGATGCCTTGACGTACACGCTGCGCGAACCGGTCGGCGTGGTCGCCGCGATCGTGCCGTGGAATTTCCCGCTAATGATCGGCATGTGGAAGATCGCGCCGGCGCTCGCGTGCGGCTGCACGCTGATCGTCAAACCCGCGGAAATAACGCCGCTCACCGCGTTGCGGATCGGCGAACTCGCGCTCGAAGCGGGCGTGCCGCCGGGCGTACTCAATATCGTGACCGGCAAGGGCAGCGTGGTCGGCGACGCGCTCGTCTCGCATCCGGGCATCGACAAGGTCACGTTCACCGGTTCGCCGTCGGTCGGGCGCGGCATTCTGCAGGGCGCGGCCGGCAACTTCAAGCGCGTAACGCTGGAGCTGGGCGGCAAGTCGGCCAACCTGATCTTCGCCGACGCGAATCTGGACAACGCGGTGCGCGCCGCGGCCTCCGGAATTTTCTTCAATACCGGCCAGGTGTGTTCCGCCGGTTCGCGGATTCTCGCGCATCGCGACGTGTACGACGAAGTGGTCGAGCGGCTCGCCACGCGTGCGAAATCGATCAAGGTCGGCGACCCGTCGGTGCGGGAAACCTCGATGGGGCCGCTGATTTCCGCCGCGCAGATGAAGACGGTATTGAGCTACGTGGAAACCGGCCGCTCGGAGGGGGCGTCGCTGGTGACGGGCGGCGCGCGCGTCGGCAATCGCGGCTTTTTCGTCGAGCCGACCGTGTTCGCGAATGTCGAGCACGAGATGCGAATTTCGCAGGAGGAGATCTTCGGCCCGGTCGCGAGCGTGATCCGCTTCGACGACGAGGCCGATGCGCTCAGGATTGCCAACGGTACCGCGTATAGCCTCGCGGCCGGCGTGTGGAGCGCGGATCTGAGCCGCGTTCACCGCGTTGCTCGAGATCTGAAAGCGGGCACCGTGTGGATCAATACCTATGGATATACCGATGTGCGTCTGCCGTGGGGTGGTGCCGGCGATTCGGGTTTCGGCCGCGAGCATGGCGACGTGGCGATCGAGAACTTTACCGAACCGAAAGCCGTGTGGGTTGCAATCGATCAATAGCGGTGGATGAAAAAAAGATTGGACGCTGGGCGTCCAATCTTTTCTAATGCGGCCGGGTTTTTCAGGAATTAATGTATTTTCGAATAACTCCGATTAGTCGCCCTGCAACGCCATTTTCTCGCGCAGCTTGATCAACGCGAGTACCACGTCGATAGTCGGCGTGGGTTCCGCGACCAGACGCCCCATTTCCTGAACCACGGTCAGCAGCGGATCGATTTCCATCGGGCGGCGATTCTCGAGATCGACGAGTGTCGAGGTCTTATGCGCGCCGACCGCGCCCGCGCCGTCGATGCGTCGCTCGACGTCGACCCGGAAGTGCACGCCGAACTGCTCGGCAATCCGCTTCGCTTCGAGCATCATCGTGCGGGACACCGCGCGCGTGCCGGGGTCGCTCGTGAGGACATCGAGCGTTGCATGCGTCAATGCGCTGATCGGGTTGAAACACAGATTGCCCCACAGCTTGAGCCAGATTTCGTCGCGGATGTTGTCGCGGATCGGCGCGTCGAAACCGGCGGCCTGCATGATTTCATGCAATTGCTGAATGCGCGGCGTGCGTTCGCCGCTCGGCTCGCCGATCGGAAACTTCTTGCCGTACACATGTTTGACCACGCCGGGTTCGACGATTTCGGCCGCCGGATAAAGCACGCAGCCGATCGCGCGTTCGGGTCCGAGCTTGGTCCACTGCATGCCGTCCGGGTCGACGCTCGCCAGCCGCGTGCCGGCGAAGCGGCCGCCATGCTGATAGAAATACCAGTACGGAATCCCATTCACGCCGGTCACGATGGCCGTATGTTTGCCCAGGAGCGGCTGCATCGAGTCGACCACGCCGGGCAGCGAATGCGCTTTCAGCGTAATGATCACGACATCCTGAACGCCGAGTTCGCGCGGATCGGACGTGCAGCGTACCGCTGCGCTATAGGTTTCGCCGTCCATGATCAGACGCGCGCCGTGCTCTCGCATCGCCGCCAGATGCGGGCCGCGCGCAATGAAACTGACGTCCGCGCCGGCCCGCGCCAACTGCACGCCCATCATCGCGCCAATCGCTCCCGCTCCGAAGATGCAGATCTTCATGATGCCGCTCCCGTGACGATAAAAAATCTTCTGCCGCAATGCAATAAATCGCATAGCCGATCATCGTTCGAGCATAGTGGCGCAGCACGAATAGCGATAGTTAAAGTTTCTCGACACACCTATTAGCTATTCGTTATGAAATGGTTTTTCACAGTACTTTGGAAGTAATTCTATAAAAGCCAATGCGTGGTGAAAGCATCGAATTAAAACTAACAGTATTTAGTACGTGAACTATTCTGGGTCGACTGTTTCTGTCGCATCATCCGGTTCCTTTGAAACACAAGGCAATTGCGGTGACCCTGAACAGAAGCATCGAGATCGCATCGTGCGTACCGTGATCCATCATCCTGCCGGTCACGACTTCGTCGATATCGAGAGCGTGCTGGCGCGCATCCTCGACGTCGCCGCGATCGCGGTGGGCGCCGCCGTCGCTTCGCTTCTTTTCAAACCCGCTGTCGAACAGCGCGCGCTTGCCAGTGCCGTCGTGATGTTCGAAATGGCGCTTGCCACGCTGCTGTTGTCGATGTTCGGCCTCTATCGTTTATGGCGCGGCCAATCGAAATGGTGGCCGCTCGCGGCAGCGGTGTGCGGCTGGTTCGCGGTGCAGGCATGCGGGTTGGCGGTGACTGCGCTATTGCATCGGAGTCTTTCTATTTCGCGCTTCTGGTGGCTGAGCTGGACCGCGTTGACCGCGGCCGGCATCGTCGCCACGCATCTGTCGGTGCATGCGCTGCTCGGGCGCCGGCGCGCCGGCAAAGATCTGCGCACGGTCGCGGTGGTCGGTGCGGGAGAACATTGCGACACGGTGCTGGCCAGACTCGCGGCGACGCCGGCCGACAGCTTTCGCGCGGTCGCCACGCTCAGCACCACCGGCGACGGCCGGCAGCGCAGCGATGGCCTGCCGGCGTTCGTCGCGCTGCGCGCGTTTGCCGACTGGGTGCGCGAACAGCGGATCGACGAAGTCTGGCTCGCGTTGCCGCTCTCGGACGAAACCACACTGCTGCGCGTACTCGAGGAATTCAGCGGCGATCTCGTCAACGTACGCTTTCTCCCCGACGTGAGTCGTCTCGTGATGTTCGACCGCAACGTGGTCGATCTGCTCGGCGCGCCGGCAATCAATCTGATCGTGTCACCGATGACGCCCGCCGCGCTGCTGCAGAAAGCGATCTTCGACAGGATCTTCGCGCTCGTGATGCTGATTCTGCTCGCACCAGTCATGTTGCCGATTGCGCTCGCGGTCAAGTTCACGTCGAAAGGGCCGGTGCTTTTCACGCAGCAGCGCAAAGGCGCGAATGGCCGGGTGTTTCGCATCTACAAGTTCCGATCGATGCGCATGCATACCGAGAAGCCCGGCGTGGTCCGTCAGGCCAGGCGCGGCGATCCGCGCATCACGCCGCTCGGCGCTTTTCTGCGTCGCACGAGCCTCGACGAATTGCCGCAATTTCTCAACGTGCTGCGCGGTGAGATGTCGGTGGTGGGGCCGCGCCCGCATGCGATCGAACACGACGACCACTACCGCACGATCGTCGACGGTTATATCCATCGCTACCGGATCAAGCCGGGCATTACCGGCTGGGCGCAGATCAACGGCTTTCGCGGTGAGACCGAACAGCTCGAAAAGATGCAGGCGCGGGTCGAGCACGATCTGTACTACTTGCGAAACTGGTCGTTCGGCCTGGACATGCGCATCATCCTCGCGACCGTCGTGAAGGGGATGCGTCACAGCAATGCATATTGATCCGTTAGCGAACATAAATCCGCGTCACAAGGGCGGCGCGGCGCGCTTCGCGTCCGCCGAAAAATAGGTTGAATACGATGTCTGCTTCAGTTTTGACCGGGTCGCTGCGCCGGCTCGGTGTCTTGACGGTGTCGGTCTCGCTGCTGTTGTCCGCGTGCGCGGTCGCACCCGGCATGCGAATGGAAACGTCCAGTACGACGAACGAAATGGAGACGCTTGCGCAGAGCGATGCTACTGCGGACGCCGCAAGCAAACCGGCGGTGGACGTTGCCGGCGAAGCGGCGTCAGTCGCGGCCAGCGAAACGACGCCAACGCGGGAACCCGCGCAGGCACCGGAGTCGCCCGCAGCCGCAACCGGCGCGCGGCTCAGAACCGCCGATGCGACGCCTGGCACGCCGGCGATCGCGATCACCGAAGTCGACGCCGCGCTGCTCGCGCGGATCCGCGAACAGCGCCGGCAACAGCAGCTCGAACTGTCGCGACTGCTGTCGGGCTCGCCGCAAGCGTACGCGATCGGCGCCGGCGACGTGCTGCAGATCGTCGTCTGGGACCACCCGGAATTCGCCGCAGCGCTCGGGCCGTCGCAAGCGTCCGGGTCGGTGCGTCCCGGCGATCCGGCGGCCGGTTTTATCGTCGATCAGAGCGGCAATCTGACCTTTCCTTATGCCGGCACGCTGCATGTCGCGGGTCTGCGCGCGGAAGAAGTGCAGCAACGTTTGACCGGCGCGCTCGCGAAGTACTTCATCAAGCCGCAGGTGACGGTGCGCGTGGCGTCGTATCGCGCGCATCAGGTGTACGTGGACGGCGAAGTGCACAGCCCCGGCGCGCTGCCCGTCAACGACGTGCCGATGACGCTCTATGAAGCGATCAGCCGCGCCGGCGGTTTCAGCGACAGCGCCGATCAGAGCGATCTGGTGCTGGTGCGCAACGGGCAATCGCATCGTCTGAATCTGACGCGGCTGCTCGCGCAGGGCCTGAGCCCGTCGCTGATCTATCTGCAGCCGGGCGATTTTCTGCGCGTCGTGTCGCGCGACGAAAACCACGCGTACGTGATGGGCGAAGTGAACAAGCCGATCGCGGCGCTTCCGCGCCGCACCGGCCGGCTGACGCTGGCCGATGCGCTGTCGCAGGCGGGCAGCGTCAATTCGTCGACCGCCGATGCCGCGCAGATGTACGTGATTCGCGGCTCGCTGTCGGGCACCGCGCAGGTGTTCCATCTCGATGCACGCTCGCCGGTCGCGATGCTGCTCGCGAAAGATTTCGAGCTGCAGCCGAACGACGTCGTCTATGTGGACGGCAACGGTCTGGTCCGCTTCAACCGTGTGTTGAGTCTGCTGATGCCGCTGATCTCCAGCGGCCTGACGGCCGGGCTGGTGACCAAATGATCGGGCGCGTGCTGGTCGTCTGCGTGGGCAATATCTGCCGCAGTCCGATGGCGCAGGCGCTGCTCGCGCAACGCCTCGAAGCGGTCGCGGTCGAGTCGGCCGGGATCGGCGCGCTGCACGGCGAGGGCGCCGATCCGCTGGCGGTGCAACTGATGCGCGAGCGCGGTCTCGATCTGGACGCGCATCGCGCGCGGCAACTGACGGCGCTGATCGCCGCAGCCGCCGACCTCGTGCTGGTGATGGACCACGCGCAGAAGCACTACGTCGAACGCCGCTTCCCGGCGCTGTACGGCCGCGTCTATCTGCTCGGGTCGTCGCACGGCGCGGGCGGGCCGCCCGACGCGCGCTTCGAGATTCCCGATCCCCATCGCAAAGGCCTCGCGTCGTTCGAACAAAGCCTCGCGCTGATCGACGCGGGCGTCGACGCCTGGTGCGCGCGCATCGCCGGCGTGACCGCGCGTGCCGGTGCCGGCACGGCGGCTTTATCCACCGATCATTCGTCGTCCTGAGTGCGTCGAAACAACCCGACTGTTGACCATGAAATCGCTGCAATCGCCCGATAACGAGGCGCTCAAACCAGCCGACGACGAGATCGATCTGGTCCGGCTGATCGACATCTTCGTCGACTATCGCTGGGTCATTGTGAAGGTCTGCGTCGCGTGCATCGCGCTCGCGACCGCCTTTGCCTTTCTGATGCCGCCGCGCTACCAGGCCGATATTTCGATTCAGGTCGAGGACGGCAGCGGAATGGCGTCCGCGCAGAGCCTGCTGGGCGACGTGTCGTCGCTGTTCAACTACAACTCGCCGACTTCGGCGGAGCAGCAGATCATGGCGTCGCGGCTGGTGGTGACGAGCGTCGTCGACGAACTGCGCAGCTATATCGTCGTGCGGCCGAGCCGCTTCCCGCTCGTCGGCGACTTCGTTTCCCGCTTCAACGACGGCGTGACGCGTCCGGGCCTGCTCGGCATCGGCGGCTGGGCGTGGGGCACCGAAAGCGCCGAGGTCGTGCAGTTCGACGTGCCCAGGCGCCTGCAAGGCGACAGCTTTTCGCTGACCGTGCTGCCCGGGGGCCGCTACCGGCTCGCGGGCTGGGATCTCGACCACGCGGTCACCGGCACGCTCGGCGAGCGGGCGATGTTCGACACGAGCTACGGGCCGATCACGCTGCTGGTCAAGGCGGTCGATGCGCAGCCCGGCACCAGATTCAAACTGGTCCGCAAGTCGAAGCTCGATGCGATCGCGAGCATGCAGGACGGGCTCGACATTCAGGAGAAGATCAAGTCGTCAGGGGTACTGATCGCGACGCTGAAGGGCCGCGATCCGCTCGTGGTGCGCGACCAGTTGCAGGCGGTGGGCCGTTATTACGTGCAGCAGAACGTCGAGCGCAAGGCGGCCGAAGCGGCGCAATCGCTGACCTTTCTCGATACGCAGGTGCCGCAGCTGAAAAAGCAGCTCGAAGCGTCGCAACTGCGCTACACGAAGCTGCGCGACAAACAGGGGTCGGTCGATCTGTCGGAGGAAGCGAAGCTCGCGCTGCAGCAGAGCGCGGAGTCGAAGACACGGATGCTCGAATTGCAGCAGAAGCGCGACGAACTGGCCGCGCGCTTCACCAATGCGCATCCGCAGGTGGCCGCACTCGACGCGCAGATCGCGACGCTGCGCACGCAGCAACGCACGTTCGACGAGCAGATCAAACGCCTGCCCGACATGCAGCAGGATGCCGTGCGTTTGCTGCTCGACGTGAAGGTCGATACCGAGCTGTACACCGCGCTGCTGAACAACGTGCAGCAACTGAAGCTGGTCAAGGCCGGCAAGACCGGCAGCGTGCGGGTCGTCGATACCGCGGTGGTGCCCGAGCAGATCGCGTTTCCGAACCGGCCGGTGACGATCGCCGCCGGTGCGTTGCTCGGCCTGTTGCTCGGCATCGGCTTCGCGGTCGCGCACAGCTTCCTGTTCGCCGGCATCTCCGAAGCGGAGGAAATCGAGCGCCAGGTCGGCCTGCACGTGTACGCGCTGATTCCCGAATCGCGTCACCAGCAGCAGCTCGATCGCGGTGCGTCGGCCGAGGTGTTGGGGCTGCGTCTGCTCGCGCTGGAGCAGCCCGGCGAACCGGCGGTCGAGAGCATGCGCAGTCTGCGCACCGCGCTGCAGTTCGCGATGTCGAATGCGCACAACAACGTGATTCTGATTTCCGGCACCACGCCCGGCGTCGGCAAATCCTTCGTGTCGGCCAATTTCGCGGCGCTGCTCGCGAGCAGCGGCAAGCGCGTGCTGCTGATCGACGCGGATTTGCGGCGCGGTTCGCTGCACCGCTACTTCGGCCGCCAGCGTGAGCGCGGGCTGGTGGACCTGATCGCCGACGTGCTGCCGCGCGAAGAGGTGATCCAGCGCGACGTGGTGCCGAATCTCGACTTCATCGCCACCGGCGCGTTGCCGCCGAATGCGGGCGAACTGCTGCTGCACCGGCGCGTCGCCGAGCTGTTCGAGGCAGTCGCGCGCGACTACGACGTGGTGCTCGTCGATACGCCGCCGGTGCTCGCGGTGACCGACGCGGTGATGCTGTCCGCGCATTGCGCGACGGTGATGCTGGTCGCGCGCGCGGGCCTGACGCGCGCCGCGGATCTGGCCGAATGCGTGCGACGGCTCGCGCAGGCAGGCTGCGCGGTCACCGGCGCGATTCTGAACGGCATCGATCCGAAATCGGCGCGCCGTTCGTACGGCCGCAAGAACGGCAGCTACCGATTCGTTCAGTACAGCTACGAAGACACCTCGTGCAGCGGCGCGCGCGGCTGCTGGCAGCGACTGATCGAGCGTGTCGGACGGAGACGATGATGCAAACCACGGCGGGGGAGACCTTGGAGCTGGACGAGGCGGCGCGTAAAGCGGGTGAAGTGAACGAAGCGAACGAAGCGCTGGGCGAGTCCGGGCGCGAGTCCGGCGACGGCAAAGCGCGGCGGCGCTTGCGGATCGTGTTGGTGGTCGAGGCGGCGGCCGGCGGGGTCGCGGTTCATATCGCCGATCTGGTGCGCGGGCTGCGCAAGCTGGGCGGCTTCGAAATTCATCTGGTGGTGCCGCACGGCAAGCGTTTCGATGACGTGATCCTCGGCGACGAGGTGCTCGCGCAATGCGACTCCGTGCAGCGCGTGACGATGCATCGCCCGGTCGGCGCGACCGACATGCTCGCGTTCGCGCAGCTGTTTCGCTGCCTGCAGCGGCTGCGTCCCGATATCGTGCACAGCCATAGCTCAAAGGCGGGCGCGCTCGCGCGGCTGTGTTTCGGGCCGTGGAAACAGGTGTATACGCCGCACGCGGTCTATACGCTCAATCCGTATCTGCCGCGCGGGCAGAAGCGTTTTTATGGCCTGATCGAAGGCCTGCTCGGCCGCTTTCGCAGCGATCGCATCATCGCGGTGTCGCTCGACGAGGCCGAGCATCTGCAACAGACGCTGCATATCGCCGCGTCGCGCATCGAGACGATTTTCAACGGCGTGCCGGTGCCGCGACTGTTCTCGCGCGCCGATGCGCGCGCCGCGCTCGACCTGCCGCGCGACGCCGTGGTGATCGGATTCGTCGGGCGGCTCGATTTTCAGAAGGGCGTCGATCGGCTCGCGCGGGTCGCGCGCACGCTGCTCGAACGAGGCCTGCGCGAAGTCGTGTTCGCGGTGCTGGGTCCCGGCGATTTCGCGCTTGCCGCGGGTCTGGACGAGCGCAGCATCCCGGCCAACGTGCGCGTGCTCGGCGCGATTCCCGACGCGCGCCGCTACTTCTCCGCGTTCGACGTGTTCGCGCTGCCGAGCCGCTACGAAGGGTTTCCGTATGTGGTGCTCGAAGCGATGGCGGCCGGCGTGCCGGTCGCGTCGACCCGCGTGTCCGGCGCGGCCGAGCTGATCGACGCGCAACAACTCGGCTACGTGGTGCCGAACGAGGACGACGTGACGCTGTTCGCGGACGCGCTCGATGGGCTGGTTCGCGAGCCCGCGCTGCGCGAACGCCTGCGCCGCAACTGCGAGCGCACCGCCGAGCGATTTTCCGCGGCCGCGATGGTCGAGCGGACCGCGCACGTTTATCGCCAACTGATCGAAAAGGATTCCCGATGAAAAAGCCGACGCGGGTGGTGCTGCTGCAAGCGTACAGCTCGAAAAATTCCGGCGACGCACTGCTCGTCGATCTTTCCGTCGCTCTGCTCAAGCGCGCGTTCGGCGATGCGACCGAGGTCGCGATCGTGGCCGCTGACCCCGCGTCGTTCGCCGGCTATCCGAACGTGTATCCGGCCCCGGTGCTCGCGCAGAGCGGTCTCGCTCGCGTCGGCGGCGCGCTGGGCGGGCTGTTCGCCGGCGGCTTATATAGCCGGATGCGCGAGCTGTCGCAACGGCTAGCCTCCGCCGATGTGGTGGTCGGCGTCGGTGGCGGCTATCTGCGCGCGCGTAATCTGAGCGAGGCGCTCAAGCTCGAGGCGGGGCATCTGTTGCAGATGCGCGCGGCGTGCCGCTCGGGCAAACCGGTCGTGTATCTGCCGCAGAGCATCGGCCCCGCGATTCCCGCGCTGCCGCTGCGCAACCATCTGACACGAATGCTCGGCAGATTTTCGGCAGTCTTCGTGCGCGACGATCGCTCGGCGGCTTTCCTCGCGCGCAATGCGAATACCCGGCGCGCATCGGATCTGGCGGTACTCGATATCGAGCGGCGCAGCGCGCAGATCGCCGCGCTTGCCCGCGATGCGGATCAGCAGGTCAGGCACGTTGCGTTCGTGCTGCGCAAGGCGCCGAGCTGGAATGCGCTGCAGCGGCAGCGCTATCAAGCCTCGACCCGCAAGCTGATTCGCGAGCTGGCCGGCAGGTGCCGGATCAGCTTCGCAGTCCAGAGCACCGGGCGAGGCAATGACGATCTCGCTTATTACCGCAGCATAGGCATTCAGCGCGAACTGGTGTCGCTAAAGGAACTGCTCGCGACCGACCGGCCGGACGTGGTCGTCTCGGTGCGGCTGCATGGAGCGCTGGAGTCAATTCTGAGCGGCGTGCCGGCGTATCACCTGAGCTATGAGCGCAAAGGCTTCGGCGCGTATGGCGACCTCGGTTTGAACGACTGGGTCAGCAATGCGGCGGACTTCGATCCGGCCGGCGTGATCGCGACGATCCTCGCGCCCGGCGCGATTCGCGAGTTCTGGGCCAATACCTCGCGCGCCTGCGAACGGATTCGCGCGGACCGCGATGAGATCATCGCGGCGCTGCGCGCGACGCGCGGCGGATAGCAAGGGCGGCTGATGCAACTGCTCGTTCGCCTCGGCTTCCGGATTGCGGCGCTGGCGCTGAAATTCGTGCTGACGATCGTCGTCGCGCGGGTACTCGGGTTCGCGGCGGTCGCCGATTATGGTCTCGCGCTGGCGTTGTCGGTGGTGGCGTCGAAATTGCTCGGGCTTGGTTTCAGCATCGAAATCAACCGGCGCCTGAGCGCGGAACAGCCGCTGCCGGCGATTCATGACGCGCGCCGCGTGTTGCTGCTGTATGGCGCCGTGTATGCGGCGATCGCGGCGGGCGTGGCCGGTGTGTATCACGCCGGTGTGTTCGACCGCTTTACCCGGATCGCCCCCGGCATTCTGTGGGGCGTGATGTTGGTGGCTTTTTCCGAGCACGCGGGGCTGGAGACGACCTCCTATGTGTTTTCGCTGCATCGCGCGCGCGCCGGCGCAGTGCTGCTATTTATCCGCACCGGCGGCTGGGCGGTGGTTGCAATTGCGGTGCTGCTCGCCGGCCTGAGCCGGTCGATCGAAACGATCTTTGCGTTGTGGTGTGGCACGAATGTATTCGCGTCGCTCGCCGCTTTGTGGTGCATCGCGCGGCGTGAGCGCGAATTGAAGTTGAACCGCGAGCGGGCGAAGTGCGATGCGGTGGCTCGGAGCAGCAACGGCGGCTTCCGCTCGGTGTGGATCGACGGCATGCCGTTCTTCGTCGCGACAACGTTGCTTTCAGGGCTTCAGTATGGCGAACGATTTCTGGCGAGCCAGGTTTTCTCCAGCTACACGCTCGGCCGCTATGTGTTCGCATGGTCGATCTCGAGTTCGATCCAGACCATCGCGTACGCGACGATCGTCGTGACCGCCGGCCCTCGTCTGGTTCGTGCACTGAGCGGCGGCCATCACGCGGCGCGTCTGTTCCATGCGACGTTGCGGCGCGCGCTGCTGGCCAGTATTGGCATTACGCTGCTGGCGGCGGTCGCGATCGTGCTCGTGCATCAGCCGCTTTTCCACATCGCGCGCGAGCCGTCAGGCCGGCAGGAATTCGGCATGCTGCTGGTCCTGCTGATTTCGTTCGTGCTCCGATCTATCGCCGACGTGTACTGGGCCGCTGCAATTGCATTGCGGGCCGGAAAACGCGTGGCCCTCGCGATGTGCTGCGTGACGCTCGCCTGCGTGCCCATCGAGTGGATGCTGATCAGAGAACTGGACGAAATCGGCGCGGCACTCGCGCATCTGAGCGCGAGCGTGGGCATCGTCGCGATCCTTGCGTGGATCGTGATGCGCACGCACGCGCCGAATCCGGCCGCGATTGCGGTCGTGCCCGAGGAGGCCGCCCATGTTGCGTAAAGTTCTGAATGCCGGCCCGCGTTTGAGCAAGGGCACGGTGCGGCTGTTCGCGAGTCTGACGATCTTTGTCTACGCGACGCTCTATTGGAAAGCGAGCGCGTTCCTGCCGGAATTCGTGTTTCGCGACTCCGACAAGATTCAGTCTCAGGTCGGCGGGTCCAGCACCTACCAGGACACCTCATTCGACGCGGTCGCGAAGTTCTATGCGGCGCTCGGCGACAGCGGCAGCGAGCTGTTCGTGCTGGCTGTCGGGGTCGTGTTTATCTGGCTGATGATCGGCTTGTCGAAACGCGTCGGCAGTCTGCTCGTGAATGTCGTGCTGGTCGCGCCGTGCCTGTTCTTCAACCTGTTCGTCGCGAGCAAGGACACGCTGGTCGTGCTGATGTCGGTCGTGCTGGTGCTGATCGCGCGCACACGCAGCGCGTGGTATGTCGCGGTCGCGGCGCTCGCCTGTTATGCCGGCTATGCGGCGACGGTCCGCATCTACTTCGCGCTGATTCTGGCGATCGCGATGGGCGCGTGGGTTTATCGCACCGGGTCGTTGCGGCGCAAAACCGTGCTGCTGCTCGCGGTGCTGCTGGTTCTTTATGTGCTGCCGGAGCACGCGTATTTCGCGCTGATGCATCCGCGCGACATGGCGGTCGATTATCTGGTGGCGGGCTCGCCGTACGGCGCGCGCACCAGCTTCTACAACCTGGTCGAACCAGCGTCGTTCGCGGCGTTCTGCATCGACTACGCGTACGCGATTCTGAAGCTCAACGTGCCGGTGCTGTTTTATCCGGGTCCGAAGGAATGGGTGATGCTCGCGTTCGTGTGGATCGTGCTTGGCTCGGCGTTCCGCCGGTTGCCCGCGCAGCCGGCGCTCGCGCACGCAGGCACGAGCGCGGTCGATCTGCTCGCGTGTCTCGTGATCGGGCACATCGCGGTGTCGACGCTGTTCGAGCCGGACCTGGGCAGCTATATCCGGCATTTATCGAGTGTCGCGCTGTTTTGCGGGTGGCGGCTCAGCTATCTTGCCGCACGCTCGGGCAGTCCGTCCGGGTTGGCATTCGGGCGGCGCATGCCGCTGCAACTGCAGGCCGACCCGAAACAATAGGGCCACTATGTACTCGCTGACGAATCGACTTAAACGATGCGCGCTTGCGCTATCTCTGCTCTGTGCGTTCGGTCTCGCCCACGCGCAGCAATTGCGGCCATGGCCGGCCAATCGCCACGGTTCGATCAGAACCGGGACGCAGGTCAAGATCGAGCGCTTCGATACCGATGCGGCGACCCGCATCAAGGCCGCGGGATTCAGCTTCGTGCGCTTCGGCGTCTGGGTCGACGCGCTGCGCTCCGCCGACTATCGCCAGCGGGTGGTCCGCGCATTCGCGAGCGCTCGCGCAGCGGATCTGCCGGTCCTGCTAACCGTGCGTTCGACCCGCGCTCTGATGCCGGCCGGCCTCGATCGGCCGGCCGGCGAAGCACACCTGCGCGACGCCGCCGCGCAACTGGTGCAGGCCGTGAGCGAGTTGTCGCGCACCTACCGCGCGCAGATGCTGGCGGTCGAATTGTGGAATGAACCGGATTTGCCGGCTTATTGGCCGACAGCACAGGTCGACACGACGTTTCCGTTGTATATGAACGCGGTATGCGCGGGACTCGCCGCGAATCCGGTAACGGTGCCGGTGATCGGCTTCGGCTTCTCGACCGCGCCGGTCGCGGGCACCGCTGCGGAAAAGCTGTTGCGCAGCGTGACGGCCGGTTCCGCGCATTGTCTCGCCGCGGTGTCGTACCACGCGTACGGGATGAGCGTGCCGCAGATTCAGCAGGCGGCCAGCGAAATTCGCGCGCGCTACGGCGTGCCCGCGCTGATCACCGAATGGGGGGTGTCGTCCGGCGGCAGCGGCGGTGTCGCTGCGCAATCGCAGCGCATCGGCGCGCTGCTGGCGAAGCGCAATACGCTCGCGACGCCGCTGATTTCAATCTACGAATGGCAGGACACGGCGACTGCGAAGAATGCCCGCGAGCGCAATTTCGGCCTGGTGGACCCGCTCGGCGCAGCGAAGCCGGCGCTGGGCGCGGCGATCTCGGCGCTGGGGCGGCACGCGGCGGGCGGCTAGCGCGGCGGCCGCGAACGGCCGAGTCGCGCGGTCGCCTTGCAGACCAGCGCGACGCACAGCATCAGCACGACGAGGATTTCGCCGGCGACGAAAGCGAGTGCAGTGACGACGGACTGGACGATCCGCTTCATCAGTAATCCGATCGATCAGGCACGCCGCACCAGCAGGAAGCTCACGCCGATCGCAGCCAGAAAGCCGCCGCAGCAGCGATTGAACCAGCGGCGGATGTCGGCGCGTCCGAGCCACTTGCCCAGATACATGCCGGCCCACGAATACAGCGCGATCGCCACGCATTCGAGGACCAGAAAGCTCGCGCCGAGCACCGCGAATTGCGGCACGATCGGCCGCGCGAGGTCGACGAACTGCGGCAGAAACGCGGTGAACACCAGAATCGCTTTCGGATTGCCGGCGGCCACGAAAAACTCCTGCCGCGCGATGCGGGCGAGCGACGCGGGCTGTGCGTGCGAGCTATCGATCGCCGGCGCGTCGCTGCGCCATAACTGGATGGCCAGCCAGATCAGATACGCGGCGCCGGCGAGCTTGATCGCGAGGAACACCCACTCGGACGCGTGCAGCACGACCGCGAGGCCGGTCGCGGCGAGCGCGAGCATCAGCGTGAACGCGAGCAGCCGGCCGCTGCCGCCGACGAACGCCTTCACGAAGCCGTGTCGCGCGGCGACGTTGATCGACAGCAGGTTGTTGGGGCCGGGCGCGAGGTTGATCGCGAAACAGGCGGGTAAAAAGAATAGCCAGGCGGCAATGGACATGACGGCTCGCACGCTGAACGGGGATGACGATGCGGTGCGCGCCGGTAACGGGTGGAGCGGGGTAGAGCGGCTAGGGGTTAGCGGCGCGCGCCGCCGGTAGCGCGATTGTAGCGAAATCGCGCGTGACCCCGGCCGGCACGCGTTCAGTTCACCGCATTGATAAAGCCGGGGTCGCCGATCAACGTATCGACGCTCGCTTTGACTGTGTCCTCGATCGCGATCGTGCTGTTGGTGAACTTCGGCGACTTGTGCTTCACGGTGCGGGTGGTCGTGAACATCACCTTGCGGGTCGCCGCGTCGGTGACCACGTAGCGCATTTTCAGCGTCCACAGTGCCGGCGAGCGGGTGTCGTCGACCGAGAAGGTTTCGATGCTGCCGCTAAGCACGCGGCGCTTGTCGTCGACCCGGAATCCGGCGATCCGCAGGTTGCTCGCGACGCTGTTGCGCACGATCTCATTGATCTCGTCCTTCATCACGACGCCGGTCATCGCGGTGTTTTCAATGCGGTTCGACGAAATCCGGCCCGCGCGCGCGGACTCGTAGACGAACTCGCGCGCGGGCGCGACGCTGAGCGAGCCGGTGCCGTGCGTCTTCGAGGTCGCGGCGGGCGCGCTGCTGTTCAGGCCGAACCATGACCACGAGCAGGCGGACAGCAGCAGCGGCAACCCCGCGACGCAACCCTTGAGCGCGACGGATCTCAACGATGAACGCAGGGTGGGCATGCGGAACGAAGCGGCGGTCGAGGTCAGAGCAAATGCCTTTTTAGGGAGTGATCCGGAGAGCAGCATGGTAGCAGCGAAGCGGCCCGTTGCAATTTAGACCGGGCAAAAGGACGGGACAACGATCCCGGTCCGGTTTCACGCAGCCAGCCGCGCGGCGGACCGGGCGGGCCGGGCCATCATAGCCAGCCGGCTGGCTCGTGGCTACCGGGAGGACTACCCAACCGCTCTTCGCCCATGTTTGCACGCGCAACTGTAAGGGCTCGCGATGAGAACATTGTGAAAATGCGTGGCGGGTCGGCGCGTCAACGGTTGAGCGGATTCCTTGCCGTGCGGCAGCAAAGCGCCGGAACAGGCCGGCGCAATGATCAGAAAAAGCCCGCTTTTCCCTGCGTCAGATCGGTGACCGTGCGTTTCGCGTCGTCGAGCGCGGTGGCGGGCACGCGCATCGTCATCTTGACCAGCATTCCGTACGCGCTGTTCACCAGCGGGTAGCCTTGCGCGTCCATCCAGCGGCGCACCTTCGCTTCGTCGGCATAACTGACTTCCACGCCGAGCGACAGCTGGGCAATCCGCTCGACGCGCGGCGCATCGAGCAGCGCCGACGCGATCGCATCGGTGTACGCGCGCACCAGCCCGCCGGCGCCGAGCTTCACGCCGCCGTAATAGCGGACCACGGCTGCGAGCACACCGTCCAGATCGTGATGCCGGAGTACTTCGAGAATCGGCCGACCGGCGGTGCCGGACGGTTCGCCGTCGTCGGACATGCCGGACTGGCCGCCCGCCAGCAGCGCCCAGCACACGTGCGTCGCGGCCGGATGCTCGGCGCGCAGACGCTGCAGTTCGGCCATCGCGGCGTCGCGATCGGCGACCGGAATCGCATGCGCGATAAAGCGGCTTTTGCGAATTTCGAGTTCCGCGCTCAGCGGCGCGGGCAAGGTATAGGTGGGCAAGGCAACGAGGCGTGTGGGATAAGGACGGCGCGCCGCAACGGGCGCGATGTCCGTCATGGTAGCGGATCGGTCGCGCTGCGGGCACGCGCGGCGGGCGTTCGATGCCTCGTCTACAATGGCCGTCACGAACGCGCACCGACCTGCACCCACGTACACCGGCCTACGCCGGCCTGCACCGGTGTATCGAGCCAGCGCGTCGCAAGGAGACGACATGCTTGAACTATCCACCCTGGGCACTTTCGTGGCCGTCGTGCTCGGGCTGTTTCTGATTCCGGGTCCGGCCGTTCTGCTGGTGTTGACGCGCACGATGCAAGGCGGCCGCAAGACCGGCATTCTGACCGGCCTGGGGATCGCGGCCGGCGATTTCATTCACACGCTGGGCGCCGCGGTCGGCCTTTCCGCATTGCTGATGACCTCCGCGCTGGCTTTCAACGTCGTGAAATTCGTCGGCGCCGCGTATCTGGTCTATCTGGGCATTCGCGCATTGCGCGCGAAGCAGGCGAGCGCGGATCTTCCGGCGGTCGCGCCGCTGACGGGTTCGAAGGCTTTCCTGCAGGCGATTCCCGCCGAAGTGCTGAATCCGAAAACCGCGCTGTTTTTCCTCGCGTTTCTGCCGCAATTCGTGCGGCCCGAGCACGGCTCGACGTTTCTGCAATTCGCGGCGCTCGGGCTGATTTTCGTCGCCATGGGCGCGCTTTACACGACCTTGCTGGTGCTGACGATGCGGCCGGTCGGCAGACTCGTGAAACGCTTGACGTGGTTGACGCGCTGGCAGAACAAGCTGATCGGCGTGCTGTTCATCTCGCTCGGCCTGCGCGTGGCGGTGCAGACGCGTTGAGCGGGCGGGTGCCGGAGACTGGCTAAAAGAAAACGCGCGTCGTGCGGATAAAGAGTGCTGTATATGCGTACAGCACTCTTTATTTCATGGAGGGGGCGCCGGAAGGATAGGTTGGACCGCGCCGCGAAAGGGACACGCGGGTGACGCAGATGATGCGCTTGAATTCAGGCCAGCGCGAGCATGACCAGCGACGAAACGACAACGACGAAAAGACAGCTCGCGGTTAGCAGGTCGTAAGGAAAATTCATGGTGTGGCTCTCGAACCTGTAAGGCAGAAAGAGCAATCATAGGTACAAGCGCCACGGGCGATTGTTAAGCTTTGCAAGACCGCGCCGCGCGAATCGCGTGTTGCGCACCGCCACCGACTCAGGAGATCGCGATGCCCGACGACCCACTCTCAACGACGCGCACGATCGAATTCTGGTTCGATTTCGGCAGCAATTACAGCTATCTGAGCACGATGCGCATCGAAGCGCTGGCGGACGCGCGCAATGTGCGGATCGTCTGGCGGCCGTTTCTGCTGGGGCCGGTATTTCGCCAGCTCGGCTTCGATAACTCGCCGTTCGTTCTGCAAAAGGAAAAAGGCGCGTACGTGTGGAAAGATATGGAGCGCCAATGCCGCAAATACGGTCTCGCGCTCACGCGTCCGAGCACGTTTCCGCGTGCCGCGTTACTGGCGATGCGCGTAGCGCTGGCCGGTGCGCAAGAGCCGTGGATCGGCGGCTACTGCCGCAAGATCATGCAATTGAATTTCGCCGAGGATCGCGACATCGGTTCGCCCGAGGTCGTCGGCGAAGCGCTCGACACGCTCGGCTTACCCACACAGCGCATTATCGACGCCGCGCTAGCCGACGCGAACAAGCTGCGCCTGCGCGAGCAGACCGAATCGGCCATCAATAAAGGCATATTCGGCGCGCCGACGTTTTTCGTCGGCGGCGAAATGTTCTGGGGCAACGACAGGCTGGAAGATGCTTTGGACTACTGCGAGACGCTGCCGGCGCGCGCCTGAAATCGCGGCGCGCGGCGAGCGTTGCGCTCAGTCGGCCTGCTGGCAGAAGCGGCGGCCGGGCACGTGAGAGGCCATTGCCTGAGCGATTTCGAGTGGAGTACTTTCGGCGGGAACGACGCGGCGGCTCGATTCGGGCGCGTGCTTCATCGTCCATTCGACGAGCCGGTATGAGCGGCCCCAGGGCGGTTGCAGCGGATCAGAGACCTTGCAGGAGTGAATCTGGCGAACCCATTCATGGCCGGGCATCGCACGCAGGTGTTCGACAACCATCTCTTCAACCATGATTTACCTCCGTCTTTTTTGGGCACGAACAGTTTCCGGCGCATTTTTTGGCATCCCCCAGAAAAAACGCCGCCGATGTTCTGGCGGCTCAACAGGGGATGAGCGACATAGTTGCAGGGAACAATTAAGCCAAACTTAAGAGCCGTCATGATTGCCCAAACCAATGTCAATGCGTGTAAGCGAGTGCAAGCGAATGCAAGCGGACGTGTTAGGGGAGGGCTCGGCGCTACGGAAAACCGTGGACCCGATTCGTGGTTTTCACACGCCCGGCGCGTCCGGCAACACGCCCAATAACTGCAACGAGCCGCCCATCACGCCGCTGAACACCGGCCCCGCGACCGTGCCGCCATAAAACGCCTTGCCGGCCGGGTCGTCGATCATCACGGCGACGATCAGGCGCGGATCGCTCATCGGCGCCATGCCGACGAACAGCGCCCGATAGCGGTTCTTCGCGTAGCTCGCGCCGATCTGCTTGCGCGCGGTGCCGGTCTTGCCGCCGACCCGGTAGCCTTCCACGGTCGCCGCGCGCCCGGTGCCCCCCGCGCCGGTGGCCGTTTCCAGCATGTTGCGGATCGCGCGCGCGGTGGCCGGCGTCGTGACCTGCTCGCCGTGCGCGCCGAACGAGTCGCCCGCGTCCGCGTCGAGCGGCTCGCGCAGCAGGCTTACGCGCTGCATCGTGCCGTCGCCCGCATACGCGGTGTAGACCTGGGCGATCTGCAGCAGCGAGACCGACAGCCCGTAGCCGTAGGCCATCGTCGCCTGTTCGATCGGGCGCCAGCGTTTGAATGGCCGCACCTTGCCGGCCGCCACACCCGGGAACGTCAGCTCGGGTTTGGTGCCGAGCCCGTACTGCTGATACTTGGTCCAGATCGTCTTGGCCGGCAGGTTCAGCGCGAGCTTCGCGAGCGCGATGTTGCTCGACTTCTGCACCGCCTCGGCGACCGTCATCGCGCCGTGATTCGACGTGTCGTGAATCACCGCCGGGCCGATCTTGTACCAGCCGGGCGCGGTATCGATGATGCTTTGCGGCCGCACCTTGCCTTCGTCCATCGACAGCGCGACGACCAGCGGCTTGATCGTCGAACCGGGCTCGAACGTATCGATGACCGCGCGATTGCGCAACTGCCGGCCGGTCAGACCCGCGCGGTCGTTCGGATCGAAACTCGGGTAATTGGCGAGCGCGAGAATCTCGCCGTTGCGCGCATCGAGCACGACCACGCTGCCGGCTTCCGCGCGATGCTGCGCGATGGCGGCCTTCAGCTGCGCATAGGCGAGCTGCTGGATGCGCCGGTCGATCGTCAGCTGGATCGTCGCGCCGTTGCGCGCGGGCACCAGCGGGCGCGTCTCCGATACCACCCGGCCGAGCCGGTCGCGGATCACTTCGCGCTGGCCCGGCGTACCCAGCAACTGCTCGTTCGCGGCCAGCTCGATCCCTTCCTGGCCGTTGTCCTCGATGTCGGTGAAGCCGACCACGTGCGCGGCCGACTCGCCTTCGGGATAAAAGCGCTTCGAGTCGGCGATCTGCGTGATGCCGGCGAGGCCCAGGCGCGTCAGCTGCGCGGCGGTATCGGCGTCGACCTGGCGCTTGAGCAGCACGAAGCTGCGCTCGCCGCTCAGGCGCCGGCGCAGTTCCGCGGCCGGCAGATCGAGCAGTTTCGCGAGCGGTGCGATCGCGCTGTCTTCGACCAGCTTCGGGGTCGCCCAGATTTCGTAGGTGGCGAGACTGACCGCGAGCATCGAGCCGTGACGGTCGACGATTCTCCCGCGCATCGCGTCGAGTTCGAGCACGCGCTGATAGCGTTTTTGCCCCTGATCGACATAGAAGTCCTGATTGACGATCTGCACCCAGAACGCGCGGACGGCGAGCGCCGCGAACGCGGCGAACACGATCAGGATGACGAACTTCGAGCGCCATGCGGGCAGGCGCGCGCTGAGCAGCGGGTTCTTCGCGGCGGCATATGGATCGTGCGACGGCGGTTTTTTCTGGCGGATCATGAGCGCGGCGGGCGGACGGGTGGACCTCTCGATTGAACGAAGCCGCCGCGCCGGCGAGGGCGGGGCGGCATTGGCGCATGGCCGTTGCCGATTGCGCGCCGGTGGAGGGCAGCGAGCCGGCAGGCAATCGGACAACGGCTATTGGCTGGCTGATTGTAAATAAAACGTAATGCAAATGCGAGGATCGCGAAAGCTTCTCGACGTGGCACGCGGCCACGCGGTGCGAGCGCCAAAAACGACGGCCAAAGAAAAAGCCGCGCGGATCTGCAAAATCCGCGCGGCTGACTCGTCCGATTGATGCGTCGACTCCGACGCGGCGTGTTGAAGGGGCGCTCCCCGCCTGTGGAGCGCCTTCTTTTATTGCGCGCCCGCCGACCGGACCGGCTTACGCCGGCAACGCGAAACTGCCGATCGCGTCGCGCAGCACCCCGACCTGGTCCTTCAGCGAATGCGCGGCGGCCGCCGCCTGCTCGACGAGCGCCGCATTTTGCTGCGTGACCTGATCCATTTCGCCGACCGCGCGATTGACCTGCTCGATCCCCGCGCTCTGTTCGCGCGACGCATGGCTGATTTCTTCGAGAATCCCGTTCACGCGCTTGACCGACTGCACGATCTCGCCCATCGTCGCGCCCGCGTTGGCGACCAGCGACGCGCCGGTTTCGACGGTATCGGTCGAGGTTTCGATCAGCGCCTTGATCTCCTTGGCCGCGGTCGCGGAGCGCTGCGCGAGGCTGCGCACCTCGCTCGCGACCACCGCGAAGCCGCGGCCCTGTTCGCCGGCGCGCGCCGCTTCGACCGCCGCGTTCAGCGCGAGAATGTTGGTCTGAAACGCGATGCCGTCGATCACGCCGATGATGTCGCCGATCTGGCGCGAGCTCGCGGTGATCTCGCCCATCGTGCGGACCACGTCGTCGACGACCCGGCTGCCGCGCGTCGCGACGTTGGCCGCGTCGCTCGCGAGCCGCGCGGCCTGCAGCGCGCTGTCGGCGTTCTGCTTCACGTTGACGGTCATCTGGTCCATGCTCGAAGCGGTCTGCACGAGCGCGGCCGCCTGCTCCTCGGTGCGTTGCGACAGGTCGGTGTTGCCGGCGGCGATTTCGCTCGCGCCGACGTTGATGTTCTCGGTGCCCTGACGGACCCGCGAAACCGTCTCCACGAGCCCCGCCTGCATCGTGCGCAGCGCATGCAGCAGACTGCTCTGGTCGCGCGGGTCGATGGGCACCGGCGTGGCGAGATTGCCTTGCGCCATCAGCCGCGCGTGGGCGACCGCCGCTTCGAGTTCGCCGCCGAGCGAGCGGCGGACGCTACGCAGCACCAGCAGCATCACGCAAGTGGCGAGGCCGCCGAGCACCGCCGTGATCGCGAGCCAGCGCAGCAGCGTGCGATAGAACGCGCTCTGCACGTCGTCCATATACATGCCGGTCACGAGGTACCAGTCCCACGGCGCGAAGCGCATCGAGTAGCTGGTTTTCGGCACCGGCTGCTCGCTGCCCGGCTTGGCCCACAGATAATCGACGAAGCCGCCGCCGTCGCGATTGCCCGCGCGCACGATGTCGACGAACAGATGGTTGCCGGCCGGGTCGGCGAACTGCGCGAGGTTCTTGCCGATCATCTCGGTCTTGAACGGATGCATCAGCATGACCGGCTGCGAATCGTTGATCGAGATGTAGCCGTCGCTGCCGTAGCGCATCGCGGCGAGCGTCGCGAGCGCCTGTTTTTTCGCGTCGTCCTCGGACAGCGCGTGCTGCTGCGCGAGCGCGTAATAACGGCCGACCACGTGGTTCGCCTGGTCGATCAGCGAGCGCAACTGATCGCGCCGGTCGGCAATCATCGCGGTGCGATGCTGCCACGCGCCGAAGCCGCCGATCAGGATCAGACCGACCCACAGCACGGCGATCATCGAGGCCAGTTTTCGGTTCAGAGTCATAGCGAGAGAGGGGCTGTTAGCCGCTTGGGTCCGTTGGATTGGCGGGCGGGTTGCCGCTTGCTGTGTTTACGGCGCGCGGGGCGCCTCGCGCAGACAGGGGAAACCCGCTGTTTTTACGCGGCTATTCGTCTGATTAATCAGCGGTTTATCGGGATTCGAGGCGGTGAAAAGCGCCGTCAATCCCGACGCGATTTTCAATGAAATCGTATAAGCGGATATTCATCGATTAAGCGGCCAATTCGACGCGCAGCCGGTAAATAAAAAACCCCGTTTATATAAGCGCGCGAAATCCGGCTGGAATTGGCGCCCGCGCGGCGGCACGGGGCAAGGAGGTGAGCTCAAAACGACACATTTTTCCACTTAACCGCAACTCGAAAAACACATCGCCCGTTTAAACCGCCTGTCATAAAAAATTCCGTTATAGTCGCCCTTTTCCAGTCGCAGCCGGGCAGAGAACAACGTCAATAAGCCCGCCACCAGGAGTAGCGAAAAAAATGAACGCACGCGAACCCGCCTTTGTTTCCACGTCCCGCAGCGCACGTCTGCGCCAGATGCTCGTCAGCAACGAACTCGAATTCATGATGGAGGCCCATAACGGCCTGTCCGCGCGGATCGTGCGCGAAGCCGGCTTCAAGGCGATCTGGGGCTCGGGCCTCGCGATCTCCGCGCAGTTCGGCGTGCGCGACAACAACGAGGCGAGCTGGACCCAAGTGGTCGACACGCTCGAGTTCATGGCCGACGCGAGCGATCTGCCTATCCTGCTCGACGGCGACACCGGCTACGGCAACTTCAACAACGTGCGCCGGCTGGTGCGCAAGCTCGAACAGCGCGGCATCGCCGGCGTGTGTATCGAAGACAAGCAGTTTCCGAAGACCAACAGCTTCATCAACGGCGAAGCGCAGCCGCTCGCCGATATCGACGAGTTCTGCGGCAAGATCAAGGCCGGCAAGGATTCGCAGACCGACGAGAATTTCTCGATCGTCGCGCGCGTCGAGGCGCTGATCGCCGGCTGGGGCATGGACGAAGCGCTGCGCCGCGCGGAAGCGTATCGCCAGGCCGGCGCCGATGCGATCCTGATTCACAGCAAGCTGTCGCGCCCCGACGAAATTCTCGAATTCGCGCGCGAATGGGCCGGCCGCGGCCCGCTCGTGATCGTGCCGACCAAGTACTACAGCACGCCGACCGAAGTGTTCCGCGAAGCGGGCATCAGCACCGTGATCTGGGCGAACCATCTGATCCGCGCGGCGACCTCGGCGATGCAGGCGGTCGCGAAAGAAATCCACGCGAGCGAAACGCTGGTCAACGTCGAAGACAGCATCGCGGCGGTCAACGAAATTTTCCGTCTGCAGGATGCCGACGAATATTCGGAAGCCGAAGACCGCTATCTGTCGGGCGGCCGCGCCGCGGGTTCCGCGGTGGTGCTCGCCGCGAGCCGCGGCAAGGGCCTCGAAGCGGTCACCGAAGACCGTCCGAAGGTGATGCTGCCGATCGCCGGCAAGCCGCTGCTGCGCTGGCTCGTCGATGCGTTCAAGAAGCAGAACCTCAACGACATCACCGTGGTCGGCGGTTATCGCGCCGATGCGATCGACACCGCCGGCATCCGCCTCGTCGTCAATGAACAGCATGCGCAGACCGGCGAACTCGCGTCGCTCGCGTGCGCATTGGACAAGCTGAACGGCGACACCGTGATCTCGTACGGCGATCTGCTGTTCCGCAGCTATATCCTGCGCGATCTGGTCGAGAGCGAAGCGGACTTCAGCGTGGTCGTCGATTCGTCGCTGACCGATACGGAAAACGCCAGCGTGCGCGACTTCGCATGGTGCTCGGCGGCCGACGATCGCGGTCTGTTCGGCGCCAAGGTCGTGCTGCGCCACGTCGCGAGCGGCCAGCAGCAGGCCGGCGCGGCAGTCGGCGGGCAGGCGCCGCACGGCCGCTGGATGGGTCTGCTGAACGTGCGCGGCGCGGGCCGTGAGCGCTTGCAGGCGGTGATGAGCGAGCTGCAAAAGCGCGCCGATTTCGCGTCGCTCGACATGCCGGCGCTGCTGAACGCGCTGGTCGAAGCGGGCGAGTCGATCGAAGTGCAATACGTGCACGGCCACTGGCGCGGCGTCAACGATCTCGACGACTTCCGCCGCGCGGGCGACTTCGCGCATGCGCAGGCACCGTTCGCGAGCGCGGTCGGCGAGGCTCGCGATGCCGCCCACGGAGGCGCGCAATGATCGAAGCCGCGCAGTTCGTCGAGGCGGCGCGCGAGCGCGGTTTCGACTGGTACGCGGGCGTGCCGTGCTCGTATCTGACACCGTTCATCAACTACGTGCTGCAGGACGACTCGCTGCACTACGTGTCGGCGGCCAACGAGGGCGATGCGGTCGCGCTGATCGCCGGCGTCGCGCTGGGCGCGCAGAACGGCCGGCGCGGCATCACGATGATGCAGAACTCGGGGCTCGGCAACGCGGTGAGCCCGCTCACTTCGTTGACGTGGACCTTCCGTCTGCCGCAACTGCTGATCGTCACGTGGCGCGGCCAGCCCGGCGTGCCGGACGAGCCGCAGCATGCGCTGATGGGCCCGATCACGCCGGCGATGCTCGACACGATGGAAATTCCGTGGGAGACGTTCCCGACCGAAGCGGACCAGATCGGCCCGGCGCTCGAGCGCGCGACCGCGCATATGGACGCCACCGGCCGTCCGTACGCGCTGGTCATGCAGAAGGGCAGCGTTGCGCCGTACGAGCTGAAGGACGCCGCCGCGCCGGCGCGCAAGACCCCGGTCGCGGCGCGCGCGCAGTTCCGCGCGGTCGAAGCGAACGAACTGGCGACGCGTCACGACGCGCTGCAAAAGGTGATCGCGCACACGCCGCTCGACTCGACCGTGGTGCTCGCGTCGACCGGCTTTTGCGGGCGCGAGCTCTATGCAATCGACGACCGCGCGAACCAGCTGTACATGGTCGGCTCGATGGGCTGCGTGACGCCGTTTGCGCTCGGCCTCGCGCTGTCGCGTCCCGACCTGCGGGTGGTCGCGCTCGACGGCGACGGCGCGGCGCTGATGCGCATGGGCGTGTTCGCGACGCTCGGCGCGTACGGTCCCGCCAATCTCACGCACGTGTTGCTCGACAACGGCGCGCATGACTCGACCGGCGGCCAGGCGACGGTGTCGTCGCAGGTGTCGTTCGCGGGCGTCGCGGCCGCGTGCGGCTATGCGTCGGCGGTGGAAAGCGACGCCCCGGCCGTGCTCGACGAGCTGTTCGAAGCCGCGCCGCTCGCCGGCCCGCGTTTCGTCAGCCTGACGATCCGCCGCGGCACGCCGGACGGCCTGCCGCGCCCGACCATCACGCCGCCCGATGTGAAGACGCGCCTGATGCGCCACATCGGCGCGCACTGAAACCACGCTCACGCTCAAGCAAGGAACGCCGATGCTGCTGCTCAATCCCGGTCCGGTGACGCTGACCGAACGCGTCCGCAACAGCCTGTTGCAGACCGACCTGTGCCATCGCGAAAGCGAGTTTTTCGATCTGCAGGAAGAGGCGCGCACGCGTCTGGTCGAGGTCTATGGACTCGATCCGCAGCAATGGCAAGCTGTCCTGATGACCGGCTCCGGCACGGCGGCCGTCGAAAGCATGACGGCCGCGCTGGTGCCGCAAAACGGCAAGCTGTTGGTAGTCGAGAACGGCGTGTACGGCGAACGGATCGCGCAGATCGCGACGCAATACGGGATTGCGCATGAGACGCTGAAGCATGGCTGGATGGACGCGCCCGATCTCGCGCAGATCGCCGCGCGTCTCGACGCGGACAAGTCGTTCACGCACGTCGCGGTGATCCATCACGAGACCACCACCGGGCGCCTGAACGACATCGCCGCGCTCGGTGCGATCTGCCGCGCGCGCGGGCTGCGTCTGCTGGTGGACGGCGTTAGCAGCTTCGGCGCCGAGGCGATCGATTTCGCCGACGCGTCGCTCGACGCGGTCGCCGCGACCGCCAATAAATGCCTGCACGGGGTGCCGGGCGCGTCGTTCGTGATCGTGCGGCGCGCGGCGCTCGCGCGCGCGGCGAGCCGCACGTACTACCTCGATCTGGGCCGCCTCGCGCGCTTGCAGGATCAGCGCAATACGCCGTTCACGCCGTCGGTGCATGCGTATTACGCGCTCGTCGAAGCGCTGCGCGAACTCGCCGACGAAGGCGGCTGGCACGCGCGTCACGCGCGCTATGCGGCGCTCGCCGAACAGGTGCGCGCCGGTCTCGCCGCGCGCGGGATGGCCAGCGTGTTGCCGGCGGAGCAGTCGTCGGTGGTGCTGCGCGCGTACCGCTTGCCGGACGGCATCGGCTATCCGCAACTGCACGACGCGCTGAAGGCGCGCGGCTTCGTGATCTACGCGGGGCAGGGCGGTTTGTCGGCGGAGCTGTTCCGCATCTCGACGATGGGCAATATCCATGCGGCCGATATCGAACGGCTGCTCGATGGCTTCAGCGAACTGATGCGCTGAAGGGCGCACGGCGCGGCTTGCGCCGCGCCGTCGTCGTCTTTTCAGGCGCTACCCGTCATCTTCACTTCCGCTTACACCGGGTCCTTGTCAGGCGGCCCGTCGGGCCGCTGCGGTTCCTCGACGTGATGACCCGGCGACGGCGGCACGAGCGGATCGGCTTCCGGGTCGCGGTTCGGGTCGGCGTTCGGATCGGGAATCGGGGTGGTGTGCATGTCGTAGCTCATTGCGTCACCTGTGCGTTGGAAATGCGCGGGTCCGGGGCGGGCCAGCCCCCCGGTGTGCCGGCGCGTAGCGCGCATGCCGGCTGTTTGTCTCAAGCGTAGGCGTTCGCCGCGCTTCCTGCTCGTTACTTTCTGGTACTTTTCGCGCCGCGGTGGCCGACGCTCAACTGCCAGTAGCGCTCGGTCGCGAACACGTCGTCGTAATTGCCGGCGCCGAACGCGCGCAGCTGGCTCGCGTACGCATTGACCGCCTCGCGCTTCAGTTGCGCGCGGCGCTGCATGTCGATCGTATGGCTCGCGGTCGGGGTGGCCGGCGTCGCGACGATGCCGCGCTGCGCGAGATCGGCGAGGCGCGCCTGCACCGCGCCCGGCGCGCGGCGGTGAATCGCTTCCTCGTAGCCGAACCAGTTCAGATGCGTGAGCCGCGGCAGGATTTCGCAGCACGCTTCGAAGACCCGCGCGTGGTCGTCGTGATGCAGGCCGAGCGGCATCAGCAGCGTATTCGCGGTGCTCCGGTAGATCGTCTCCTCGAGCGCGGCCGCCATCTGGCTGATCGACGGCGAATCGGCGTACTGACTGTCGCGAAACGGCATGCGCAGCGGAATCGCGTCGAGTACTTCGAGCGCGAGATTGTCTTCGAGCGTGCGTTGGTGGATCGCCTCGTGCGCGTCCGCGAAGCCGGAGCGCTCGTCCCAGTCGGTATGCATCGCGTGTTCGGGCGGTGCGGCGAACACCGTGCAGACCGCGGCGTCGGGGTGCGCGGCGAGCAAGGCGCCGCAGCTGAAGACGGCATCGTCGAAATGCGGCGACACGATGAAAAGGCGTGGGCTGGTTTCGCTCATGGGCGGGCGGTGAGTTCGGTGCGCGGCGGGTGGTGTCGGGATCGTTGGAAACGTGGGCGCCGCGCGGGAAAACGCGGCGTCACAACAGCTTAGGCTTAAATGCAGAGGATTGCGCGAGTGGTTTTATGGCGCGCAAGCGGTGTGCCCGCACCCCACTAGATCCCCTGCAAATCCTCCGGCGTATCCACGTCGCGCAAAATCCCCGCATCGTCGACTTCGATCCGCGTGAGCGCCGGCGACATCAGCAGCGCTTTCGCGCCGGTATCGCCGTCGAGCGCGAGCAACGCGTCGCGATGCTCGGCACCAAAGCCGACCGGATGGCCGCGCTGGCCGTCATGGAACGGCGCGACCAGCGACGCGCCGGCGTCGAGCGCGCGGGCCACCGCTTCGATGGTCGGCAGCGCGATGCGCGGCATGTCGGCCAGCGCGACGATCCAGCCGTCGGCGTCGGCGCTGGCCGCGATCCCCGCCGCGAGGCTCGCGCCCATCCCGCGTTCGGCGCTCGCCGCGAACACCACGTCGCAGCCGGCGTCGTTGAGCACGCGGGCCAGCGCCTCCGAGCCGGGCCGCACGATCGCCAGCACGCTCGACACGACCCGCAGCAGCCGATGCGCGGCTTCATGCGCGACCGGCGTGCCGTCCGGCAGCCGGGCGAGCAGTTTGTTATGGAGTCCGTGAGGATCGAAGCGCGTGCCGTAGCCGGCGGCGAGCAGGATGCCAGTGGCGAGCGAGGCGTAGGCCATCGGCGGATACCGGTAGACAAGGATGACAGCGATTGTGCGATGCAACGCGAAGCGAGGCAAGCGCCAAAAGTAGCGCGCGCCTCGCCTCGGTCACACCTCGGTCACACCGGCGTCGTGTGCATCACCTTGTCCAGCGTGATCGGCAGATCGCGCACCCGCACGCCGGTCGCGTTGTACACCGCGTTCGCGATCGCCGCGACCACGCCGGTAATGCCGATCTCGCCGATCCCGCGCACGCCGAGCGAGTTGATATACGGATCGGGCTGGTCGATGAAGGTCACGTCGAGCGTGCCGATGTCCGCGTTCACCGGTACGTGATACTCGGCGAGGTTCGCATTGGTGAAGCGCCCGTAACGCGTGTCGAGCGTGCTTTCCTCCTCCAGCGCCGCGCCGATCCCCCACACGAGGCCGCCGATCATCTGGCTGTTGGCGGTCTTGCGGTTCAGCACGCGGCCGACGTCGTAGACCGCGACCACCCGCGGCACGCGAATCGTGCCGAGTTCGGCGTCGACATGCACCTCGACGAAGACCGCGCCGAACGAGTGAAACGAGTACTTCTGCTTTTCGTCGCCGCGCTTCGCGGTTGCACTCGCCTCGATCGGCTGGCCGCCCGCGCGCGCGATGATCGCCGCGGCCGGATCGCGTTTGCCGGGCTGCGAGCGGCTGACGACCCAGCCGTTCTCGACCGTCACGTCGTCGAGCGCGAGACCGTGCACCGGCGATGCCGGGTCGGCCAGCGCCAGCGCGATCAGCTGGTTGCGCGCCTGGCTGGCCGCGTCGCGTACCGCCGGCGACACGCTCGCCGCCGACTGCGAGCCGCCCGACACCGGCGCGCGCGGCAGCGTCGAATCGCCGAGCGCGAAGTGGATGTTCTCGGGCGCGAAGCCGAGCGCATCGGCGGCGACCTGGGTCATCACCGTGTAGGTGCCGGTGCCGAGGTCCTGGGTGCCGGACGCGACCATCGCGGTGCCGTCCGGCAGGATGCGCGCGAGCGCCGACGCGTCGCTGCGGTTGGCTGGATAGGTCGCGGTCGCCATCCCCATGCCGATCAGCGTGTTGCCGTCGCGCATCGAACGCGGCGTCGCCGGGCGGCGCGACCAGCCGAATTTGTCGGCGCCGATCTGATAACACTCGCGCAGCGACTTGCCCGACCACGGCTTGTGCTCCTGCGGATCGCTGTCCGCGTAATTCTTCAGGCGCAGCGCGAGCGGGTCCATGTGCAGCGCGGCGGCCAGTTCGTCCATCGCCGATTCGAGCGCGAACGAACCGGTGGTCTCGCCCGGCGCGCGCATGAAGGTCGGCGTGCCGACGTTCAACTGCACGAGCCGGTGCGTGGTGATCTGGTTCGGCACCGCGTACAGCATCCGCGTGACCATGCAGCAGGTCTCGGTCCAGTCCTCGATCATCGACGTGTTCGAGATGCTGTCGTGGCGCATCGCGGTCAACGTGCCGTCGCGCCGCGCGGCGAGCACGAAATGCTGCTCGGTGCGCGGGCGCGCGCCGACCGGGCCGAACATCTGCGGCCGTTCGAGCGCGAGCCGCACCGGCCGGCCGGTTTGCCGCGCGGCCATCGCGCACAGCGACACATGCGACCACGACGAGCCCTTGCAGCCGAAGCCGCCGCCGATCAGCGGCGCAATCACCCGCACATCGCTGGTTGGGATACCGAAGGTTTTCGCGACCGCCTGCGCGGCGCCGCTCACGCCTTGCGTCGAGTCGTACAGCGTCAGTTGCGGACCGTCCCAGTGCGCCATCGTCGCGTGCGGCTCCATCGGGTTGTGGTGTTCGATCGGCGTCGTATAGGTCGCGTCGATATGGACGTCGCCGCCGCGCATGCCGTCCTCGAAGCTGCCGCGCCGGGTATCGGTCTCGCGGCCCTGCGGGTTGTCCGGCGCGTGCATTTGCGGTTTGGCCGCGTCGAAATCGAGCGCCGCGGAGCCAGGCTGATAGACGATCCGCACCTGGCGCGCGGCATCGGCTGCGCGTTCGAGCGTATCGGCGACCACCACCGCGACAGGCTCGTTGCTGTAGTGCACTTCGTTGTCCTGCAGAAGCGTCAGATGCCGGCCGGCGGGCGGCGCGAGCGCCGGCTTGCCGCCGTTCGGCAGGCGCGGCGCGTTCTGGTAGGTCATTACCAGCAGCACGCCGGGCAGCGCTTCGGCGCGACTCGCATCGATCGATGCGATCTTGCCGCTCGCGATCGTGCTGGTCACCAGCACCGCATGCGCGAGCCGCGCTTCGGGAAATTCGGCTGCATAGCGGGCGTCGCCGGTCACTTTCATCAAACCGTCGACGCGGTCGAGCGGCTGTCCGAGCAGATTCATGCGACACCTCCGGATTGACCGGCGGCCAGCTTGACCGCCCGCACGATCGCGCGTTGCGCGAGCTGCACCTTGAAGCCGTTCTCGCGGCGCGGCTGCGCGCCGCTCAAAGCGGCGGCCGCGGCGTTCTTCAGCGTCGCGTCGGTGAGCGGCTGGCCGGCCAGCATCTGCTCGGCCGCGTTCGCCCGCCACGGTTTGTGCGCGACGCCGCCGAGCGCGATCCGCGCGCTCTGCACGCGCTCGCCGTCCATCTGCAACGCGGCCGCCACTGACACAAGCGCGAACGCGTAACTGGCGCGGTCGCGCACCTTCAGATAATGCGAATGCGCGCTGAAGAGCGGCGGCGGCAGATCGACCGCGGTGATCAGTTCGCCCGGTTGCAGCGTGGTATCGACGTCGGGCCGCTCGCCGGGCAGCCGATGAAACTCGCCGAACGCGATCGTGCGCTCGCCGCCGGGACCGCTGACGCGCACCAGCGCATCGAGCGCGGCCAGCGCGACGCTCATGTCGGACGGGTTAACCGCGATGCATTGCGGGCTCGCGCCGAGAATCGCATGCATCCGGTTGTGGCCGTCGAGCGCCGCGCAGCCGCTGCCGGGCGCGCGCTTGTTGCAGTGGCTGAACGCGGTGTCGTAGAAGTAGCCGCAGCGCGTGCGTTGCAGCAGATTGCCGCCGACCGTCGCCATGTTGCGCAACTGCGCCGATGCGCCCGCGAGCAGCGCCTGCGACAGCAGCGGGTACTGCTCGCGTACCCGCGCGTGATTGGCCGCGTCGCTGTTGCGCACCAGCGCGCCGATGCGCAGGCCGCCGTCGGGCAGCGCGCTGACCGAGTCGAGCCCGTCGATGTGGGTGATATCGATGAGCCGCAGCGGCCGCGCGACGCCGCCCTTCATCAGGTCGAGCAGATTGGTGCCGCCGCCGATATACACCGCGCCCGGCTGCTGCGCGGCGCGCACGGCGCCGGCGACATCGATCGCGCGTTCGTAGGAAATCGCATCCATGCCGGTCTCCGTTACGCGTTGCCGTGCGCGGCGCGCACCGCGGCGACGATGTTCGCGTATGCGCCGCAGCGGCAGATATTGCCGCTCATCCGCTCGCGTATTTCGTCGTCCGAAAGTTGCGGCGGGCGCGCGCGCACGTCGTTAGTGACGGTGCTCGCCGCGCCCTGGCGGAATTCGTCGAGCAGCGCAGTCGCCGAACACAACTGCCCGGGCGTACAGTAGCCGCACTGGAACGCATCATGTTCGATGAACGCGCGCTGCACCGGACTCAATGCGCCGGTGCTCGACGCAAGGCCTTCGACGGTGGTGATCCGCTCGCCTTCGTGCATCACCGCGAGCGTCAGGCACGAGTTGATCCGGCGGCCGTCGACCAGCACCGTGCAGGCGCCGCATTGGCCGCGGTCGCAGCCTTTTTTCGTGCCCATCAGTCCCGCGTATTCGCGCAGCGCGTCGAGCAGCGTCACGCGCGGCTCGAGTTGCAGCGTGTAGACGCGGCCATTCACGTTTAGCGAAACGGGCCGCGGGGGCACGGGTGGATTCGATTGTGCCGGTGCCGTGGCCGGGGTCTGGGTCTGGGCTCGCAGATGCGGCGTCGCGCCGATCGTCGCAGCCGCCGCGGCCGATTGCAGGAAGCGGCGACGCGCCGGGTGAGAAGGTGAGGAGGACTGCGTAGTTGACTCGGCACGGGCGGTTTCGTCCGCATCCGGCGCTTCGGAAGGCGTGGTCATGACGGTCTGTCGACTCCATTGAAAGGTCAATGCAGGCTAACGACGCGTCGGGCTTGAACGCATCGGGTCGAATCTGGGGCGCAGCAAGTTCGGTGCCGTTGCAGCTGTTTACCGTATGAAAAACTCGCGGCAAGCGCAAAGCCGTTCTACGCAATTAAGGGCGGCTAATATGCGCAATGAACAATGAAGAGGGATGCGGCGCTGGCGTGCCGGGTATGCGCACTGCTAGCAGTCGCTAACTGAAGTTCTTAGCTCGTCGTTCGTTCACAGGAGAGCTCATGCAATTCGACTACAGGCACTTCCACATCGATTGCCGCGCGCGTCACGCGGAAGACGGCTGCTACTACGCGCGCGCGAGGATCACCCGCGCCGCGCGGCGCAACGAAGCGCTGCTGACCCACGACTCGGGCGACATCGACAGCTTTGCCAGCGAGGCGGATGCGCTGTGCTGCGCGCGGTCATGGGCGATCGAATGGTGCGATGTCGCGGCGGACCAGGCTGAAACCGTGCGGTAAGGGTGCGAAGGAGACACGATCGTGGCGAAGCTGCGGATTGCGACGTTCAACATCAACGGCATCCGTTCGCGGCTGCCGGCACTGCTGCAATGGCTCGAGCGCGAAGCGCCCGACGTGGTGTGTCTGCAGGAACTGAAGGCGGTGGACAGCGCGTTTCCGGTCGAGCAGTTACGCGACGCCGGTTATGGCGCGGTGTGGCACGGCCAGAGCGCATGGAACGGCGTGGCGATTCTGGCGAAGGGCGGCGAGCCGCTGGAGCGGCGGCGCGGTCTGCCCGGCTTCGAGGCGGACACGCACAGCCGCTATCTGGAGGCGGCGGTCGGCGGTGTGTTGATCGCGTGTCTGTATCTGCCGAACGGCAATCCGCAGCCGGGCCCGAAGTTCGATTACAAGCTCGCGTGGTTCGATCATCTGCTCACGCATACCGCGCATCTTTACAAAAGCGGCCACCCGATCGTGATCGCCGGCGACTTCAACGTCGTGCCGACCGACGAAGATATCTACAACCCGCGCTCATGGCTGAAGGACGCGCTACTGCAACCGGAGAGCCGCGAGCGTTACCGCAAGCTGCTCGCGCAGGGCTGGACCGATGCGCTGCGCACGCATTTCGGCGACGAGCGTGTCTATACGTTCTGGGATTATTTCCGCCGGCATTGGGACACCAATTCGGGGCTGCGTATCGATCATCTGCTGCTCAGCGCCGATCTCGCGCCGCGTTTGCGCGATGCGGGCGTGGACCGGTGGGTGCGCGGGGAACCGCATGCAAGCGATCATGCGCCGGCATGGATCGAACTGGAGATGGACGCGGGGCGCAGGAAGAGAAGTACCTGACGAAGCGGGTGAAAGGCGACGTGGCCCGGCGGACGCGCAGTGCGTGAGGCTAGCCGTCGGGGTGTGCGGTTGCGCGTCGCGCTACTTTTGTCGCGCACCCACATTCCGCTGTTTCGTTCGGCGTCCGCTTGCCGAGAAGCGCCGGGGAACCCCGGCGCTTATACCAACATCAGTAGTCCCGGCCGCCGCGCGACCACAACGCTCCCACCACGAATCCGGCGAGCGCCACGACGGCGAGCGTCGTGAGCGGGTTCTCGGCGGTGGTGTCCCGCATCAGGCTGGTGGTGTTCGCGCACAGCTGCTGCGCCTTTCCGCTCAATTCACGGGCCTTGCCAGCAATCTGCTCACTGGTATCGCCGAGCGCATCGCCGACCGCGCTTTGCACCTTGCCCGCGACCTGCTTTACCGCACCTTCCGCTGAATTCGTGTCCATATGCATCGCTCCTGTGGTCATATTTACTTGCGAGCCCGCCGTAATTGCAACGGCGTCGCCCAGGGCCGTTGCGCAAGCCGCGTGCTACGGCGGCGGCTTGCGTCGGTGACGAAGCGGCGCAAGAAGCGCGCCCGGCGCGGCGAACGCGACGAACACGGCCAACGCACCTCAGCGCCGCCGCCGGAAATTGATCCCTATAAAGACGGCCATCAGCATCAGAAAGCCGCCGAACAGCAGCGCGGAATTGACGACTACCTGTCTGAGACCAAGCCTGTCGATGTCGATGAACGGATACGGATAGAAGTCCGACAGGCTGCCGCGCCAGAACGTGATGCCGAGATACGCGAGCGGGTAGACGAGCCACAGCAGACAGTGCCGCAGCCGCAGATGAAAACGCGGCACGAACAGCACCCAGTAGAGCGCGGCGAGCATCGGCAGCACACTGTGCAGCGATTCGTTGAGCAGCCGTCGATACAGCGGCGGCGACCACCAGCCGCGCAACAGCAGGTTGTAAGCGATGCCGACGAACACCATGTAGACGACCACCGCGGTGACGACGGTCGGCTGCCGCAGCCAGCGCACCAGCGGCGCGCGGCTTTTCCACGCGGCGACGCAGGTGAAGCACAGCGCGCACGCGAGCACGGTCAGATTGGTCAGGTAGCTGCTCATGCGCGCGATCGCGTCGAGCACGGTGAGTCCGCGCGCGAGCGTGCGATCGATCGTGACGTCGGCTTGCGCGAACAGCGACAGCCAGGCGATTACGGCGATCATCGCCGCCAACGTCAGCGACGACACACTCGGCGTATGCAGCGGAAGCTCGGCTTCGCGGTGTTGGATGGGGGCAGGGGACATGAGCCCGATTCTACCTGCGCGGCGCACGCGCTCGCATGAGGTCGGGCGCGGTGGCCGTCATCCGGGCGCGGGTGCAATGCGTGGATGACGGCTCGGGCGTTCGGGACAAATGCTACGGGGTACTACGCGAAGTAGCGGCCGGCAGCGCCGCGCTCACCGGCGACGTATCGTCGAGCGAAGTGCGCCCGCCGTCGTGGAAGAACGCCTGTTCGGCGGCCTTGTTCAGCACCAGAATGCTGATGCGCCGGTTGGTCGGTTCGTCGACGACCTGGCGGTTCAGCGGCAGCACGTCGGCGAGACCGCGCACCTGCAATACCTTTTCGCCATGCATGCCGCCCGCCACCAGCGAGCGGCGCGCGGCGTTCGCGCGCTCGGACGACAGCTCCCAGTTCGAATAGCCGTCGGGTCCCGCGATGTAAGGCACCGCATCGGTGTGACCGGCGATCGAGATGCGGTTGTCGACGTCGTTCAGCGCCGCGCCGATCTGCGTGAGGATCGTCACCGCGTACGGCTGCAGCTTCGAGCTGCCGGACGCGAACATCGGCCGGTTTTGCGAATCGACGATCTCGATACGCAGTCCTTCATTGGTGATCGAAATGCGGATCTGATCCTTGAACGCTTTGAGCGCCGGGCTCTGTTCGATCAACGCGGTCAACTTCGCTTTGAGCTGTTGCAGCTTCCCGGCATCCGCCGGTGTGACCGCCGGCGTCGCCGCGCGCGGCGGCGTCGGCTCGGCCTGGCTCTTCGTGCCGACGCCGGGCCGCGTATCGGAGATATCGCGCCCGCCGCCCTGCACGACGCTGGGCCGCGCGGCGGCGGTGCCCTCCTGACCGCCGAGCAGACTCGACAGCGGCGTATTGAAGTAATCCTCGATGCCCTGCTTGTCGAATTTCGACGTCGAGCCGAGCAGCCACATCAACAGAAAGAACGCCATCATCGCGGTCACGAAGTCCGCGTACGCGATCTTCCATGCGCCGCCATGATGGGCGCCATGGTCGTCGCCCTTCTTCGAGCGGCGCACGATCACCGGCGCCGGCACCGCTTCGGCCTGCCCCGGGCGCGATCTTCTTTCGCTCATCGTGTGGCTCCGGATCAGGCCGACTTCGGCATTTTGGTCGCGCGCACCGCGTCGTCGAGTTCCTGGAAACTCGGGCGATCGGCGGTGAACAGCACCTTGCGGCCGAACTCGACCGCAACGGGCGGCGCGTAACCGGACAGCGACGCGAGCAGCACCGCCTTCACGCACTGGAACGGTTTCGCGTCGGCGCGGCCCTTCGCGTTCAGCAGATCGGCGACCGGGCCGATAAAGCCATACGCGAGCAGAATGCCGAGGAAGGTGCCGACCAGCGCGCCCGCGATCATCTCGCCGAGCACCGCGGGCGGCGCGCCGACCGAGCCCATCGTGTGCACGACGCCCATCACAGCGGCGACGATGCCGAACGCCGGCAGACCGTCGGCCATCTTCTGGATCGCGTTGGCCGGGACCGACGACTCCGCGTGATGGGTCGCCAGTTCCTCGTCCATCAGGTCCTGCACTTCGAGCACATTGACGTTGCCGCTCGACATCATGCGCAGATAGTCGACGATGAAATCGAGCAGGTGGTGATCCTTCAGCACGTGCGAGTACTTCTGGAAAATCGCGCTGTCTTCCGGCGCGTTGACGTCGGCTTCGAGCGCCATCATCCCTTCCTTGCGGGCCTTTTGCAGCAGTTCGTAAAGCAGTGCGATCAGTTCGAGATATTTCTCTTTCGTGTAGCCGCCGCCCTTGAAGCACGACGGCAACGCCTTCAGCGTTTTCTTCAGCGTCGAAACCGGATTGCCGACCACGAACGCGCCGATCGCCGCCCCGAAAATACACAGTAGTTCGAACGGTTGTACGAGAGCCGGCAGATGTCCGCCGACGCCGACGAAACTACCGATCACAGAACCGATCACCAACACCCAGCCGATTACGACAAACATATTCTCTCCGTTTCCCCTGACGCACAGGCGTGCGAAACCAGCCCTTTTTTAAGGGGCTTTTCGTGCGTCGTAAAAATTCTGTATGGATGGGTAAACGGCCGCGATTCACTTTTGCTGAAGTGCGCGGCGCGATGTCGGCGCAATATTTTCACCGGATGGTGAGTTTGCCGAAGTTGGTGCCGGTAACTTTGTCCGCTTTTGCAGTTTTTCACCGGCCGTCATGCTGAGTCGTTCTGATTGCGACGCGCAACGCGGTTCAAGCGCTCGCAGTCGGCTGCGGATATCGGCCGAGTCGATCAGTTCGCCGAAGCACTCGAACCTCAAACCTCAAACGTCGACCCGCGCTTCCCGCAGCGTCACGAAGCGCAGTTTGCGCTGGCGTGCCGCTTCGATCACGCTCGGCAGCACCGCGAGGATCAGCGGCTTGCCGTCGAGCGTCAACGCGGCATTACCGTCGTGCAGCAACAGGATGTCGCGCGCGGCGAGGCCATCCAGCAGCCGCCGCGCGACCACGTGAGGATTGCGCTCGCGCGTGTCGTAGCCGCGCCGCGTCCAGCTCGCGAGGCGCAAATCGAGCTTGCGCAACACCGGCTCCAGAAAAATATTGCGCAGGCCGGCGGGCGCGCGGAAAAACATCGGCCGCTCGCCGCTGACCGTTTCGAGCGTGCGCTGCGCGGCGGCGATCTCGCGCGTGAGCGCGGCCGGAAACGTCACCGAAAACGTATGCACGTGCACCTGCGAATGATTTTCGAGCGCATGGCCGCGCGCGACGATTTCGCGTGCGAGCTGCGGATAACGCTCCACTTTCGTGCCGATGCAGAAAAAGCTCGCGCGCACGCCGAACGCGTCGAGCAGATCGAGCACCTGGGGTGTGACGAGCGGGTCGGGGCCGTCGTCGATGGTCAGCGCGATCGCGTCCGCGTTGCGCGGGCCGGCGGGCAGGCGGGTCCAGTTCGGGCCGAGCAGCGTCGTGCGCGGCAGCAGGCCGGTGATCGTAAAGATCGCGTGGTTCGCGAAGATCGCGGCGAGCCACCACGGCCATGCGGCGGGCGTGCTCAACCAGCCGGCCAGCACGATCACGTGCCAGGCGATCGTGCCGTTGAGCAGTGCGGAGTTGCGGGTTCGCGGCCAGCGGCGCGGCGGCACCGACGTGGCGCGCGGCGGCGGGTTAGGGCATTCATTCATTGAAACGTGCTTCCGGTGCGCGTCCCCGGCTGGCGGGAAGGCGGTCAATCATGCGCGATGCGTAACCGCGAACGATACCATCGATGCGGGCCGCGGCGCGCCGCGTGGGAGCGTTCAGGCCGATAGATAGCGGTAGCCGAGCCACCCCGTAAGCGCGGCCGATGCCGCCCAGATCGACCCAATGACCACGGCGGCCGCACGGCTCACCGGACGCTGCGCGGCGAGCGTCGTCGCCGCGCGGTTTGCGTCGCGCCTGCGCGCTGTTGTATGGTGCGTGGCGAATCCGGCGCACGTCCCTGCGATGCGAAACCCTCGCCGCAACTGCGCGCGGCGCGACCCAACACAACAGGACAGGAGATACGCGATGTCGGAACAGAACAGCGGGAAAGTGGCATTGGTAACGGGCGCGGGCAGCGGCATCGGCCGCGCGTGCGCGCTGACGCTCGCGCGGCACGGTTATCGGGTGGTGCTCGCCGGCCGCCGCCAGCAGCCGCTCGACGCGGTCGCTCAGGAGGCCGCGGCGCTAGGCGGCGCCGCGCTCGCGGTGTCGTGCGACGTCACCGACGCCGCCAGCGTCGCCGCGCTGTTCGACACGATCCGCGCGCGCTTCGGCCGGCTCGACGTGCTGTTCAACAACGCGGGCCGCAACGGCTCGCCGGTCGATCTCGACGAACTCGACATCGACGAATGGCGCGCGATCGTCGATACCAATCTGAACGGTGTGTTCCTGTGCACGCGCGCCGCGTTCGGTCTGATGAAAACGCAGAACCCGCGCGGCGGCCGCATCATCAACAACGGCTCGATTTCCGCGCATGCGCCGCGGCCGAACAGTGCGGCCTATACGGCGACCAAGCACGCGATCACCGGTTTGACGAAAGCGGTGTCGCTCGACGGCCGCAAATACGACATCGTGTGCGGGCAGATCGACGTCGGCAACGCGGCGACCGAGATGGCCGCGCGGATGGCGCGCGGCGTGCCGCAGGCGAACGGCGAGATCGTCGCGGAGCCGTTGATGGACGTGCAGCACGTCGCCGACGCGGTGCTGCATATGGCGCAGCTGCCGCTGTCGGCGAACGTGCAGTTCATGACGATCATGGCGACCAAGATGCCGTTCGTCGGCCGCGGCTGACGCGCGCGGCGCGTGCGCGTTCAACTTATACTGGGCGCTTCCCGTTTTCCGCAAACACGCCGCGCCGTGCCCCCAGCCCCACCCAACGAAGACGATCCGCCGCCGCAGCCGCCCGTTCAGCCCGAACTCGAAGACTGCTGTCATAGCGGCTGCACGCCGTGCGTGTTCGATCTGTACGACGACGCGCTCGCTCGCTACCGGAGCGCGTTGGCTGCGTGGGAACAGCGTCAGGCGGAGCGGCGGCTAGCCGAAGCGACGAGGCAGCCTGAAGCGGCAAGGCAACCGCAAGCGGAGCGACAAGCCGAAGCAAAGCCGGGTGCGAAAACGCCACACCGCACCTCACCCAGCCGCCGCTAAAGCGCGCGATCTAGCCCCCCAGTCCCCGTCATGACCGACCTCCAGCTCCCGCCGACCGACCCGCAGCAGCCCGATTCGCCAAGCGGTTCCCGCGGCGATCCGCAAGCCGACCCGCAACCGCGCCGGCAACCCGACTCCCACTCGCTCGACGACCTGCACCGTTTCGTCCAGCGTCATCCGCGCCTGTTCGTGCTGACCGGCGCGGGCATCAGCACCGACTCCGGCATCCCCGGCTATCGCGACGACAACGGCGCATGGAAGCGCTCGCCGCCGATCACGCTGCAGGAATTCCTCGGCACCCAGGCGATGCGGCAACGCTACTGGGCCCGCAGCATGGTCGGCTGGCCGCTGGTCGCGCGCGCGCAGCCGAACGCCGCGCATGTCGCGCTCGCACGGCTCGAAGCGGCCGGCCATGTGCCGACGCTGGTCACGCAGAACGTCGACGGCCTGCATCAGCGCGCCGGCAGTCGCGACGTGATCGAACTGCATGGCGGGATCGACGGCGTGATCTGCCTCGATTGCGGCACCGAGCACGCGCGCGCGACGATCCAGCAGACGCTCGAAGCCGACAACCCCGCGCTGCTCGACGTGACCGCCGAAGCCGCCGCCGATGGCGACGCGCATCTCGAATGGCACGACCTCGGCGGGTTTCGCGTGCCGGCCTGCACGAATTGCGGCGGCCTGCTGAAGCCGGCGGTGGTGTTCTTCGGCGAGAACGTGCCGAAGACGCGGGTCGACGCGGCCGCGGCCGCGCTCGAGGCGGCCGACGCGGTGCTGGTGGCCGGCTCGTCGCTGATGGTGTATTCCGGCTATCGCTTCTGCGTGTGGGCGCAGCGCCAGGGCAAGCCGATCGCCGCGATCAACCTGGGCCGCACGCGCGCCGATCCGCTGCTGTCGCTGAAGGTCGCCGCGCCGTGCGGCGACACGCTGAGCGCGCTCGCCGGCCGGCTGGCGAGCGACTGAATAGCGAACCGAACACCGATCACCAAACACCAAAGGCCCCCGGCCCAACCCCATACCAGGACGGTCCCATGCTGACGACGATCGAACAGCTCGAAGCCCTTTACGCGCAACCCGCCGAGCGCTCGCTGCGCAAGGAAATCGACTACGTGAACGACGACTATCGCGCGTTCGTCGAAGCGGCGCCGCTCGCGGTGCTGGCGACGAGCGGCCCCGCCGGCCTCGACTGTTCGCCGCGCGGCGACGCGCCGGGTTTCGTGCGCGTGCTCGACGAACGCACGCTCGCGCTGCCCGACCGTCCCGGCAACAACCGGCTCGACAGCCTGCGCAACATCATCGCCGACCCGCGGCTCGCGCTGCTGCTGATCGTGCCCGGCGTCGGCGAAACCTTGCGGGTGAACGGCCGCGGCCGCATCTCGGCGGACCCGGCGCTACTGGACAGTTACGCCGTCGACGGTAAACTGCCGCGCACCGTGCTGCTGATCGACGTCGAAGCGGTGTATTTCCATTGCTCGAAGGCGCTGGTGCGCTCGCGTCTGTGGGACCCGGCGAGTCATGTCGAGCGTTCGAGACTACCGAGCGCCGGCGAGATCCTGCAGCACATCTTCGCCGCCGGCGACGGCGAGCAGTTCGACGGCGTCGCCTACGACCGCGAGCTGCCGGCCCGCGTGCGCGCGACGTTGTACTGACCGCCCACCGTTGCGCCGCGGCTAAACCTGTCCGCTGTTAAACCCGCCGACACCCCCGCCGTCACCCCATTAACCGACCATCCATCGACCCGACCGCCCGACCATGACCGACGCCCGGCAACATTCGCCTTCCGCCGAACGCAACCGCGAACCGATTCTCGCGGTGCTGCGCGACGCGCTGCCCGCCAGCGGCCGCGTGCTCGAAATCGCCAGCGGCACCGGCGAGCATGCGGTGTGCTTTGCCGCTGCGCTGCCGGGCCTCGACTGGCAGCCGAGCGATGCCGATCCGGATGCGCGCGCGTCGATTGCCGCGTGGACCGCGCACGCGGGCTTGCCGAATCTGCGCGCGCCGCTCGCGCTCGACGTGCATCAGCCGGACTGGGGCGTCGATGCACTCGACGCGGTGGTCTGCATCAACATGATTCATATCTCGCCGTGGAGCGCCGCGCAGGCGCTGTTCGACGGCGCCGGACGGCGGCTCGTCGACGGCGGCGTGCTGTTTCTGTACGGCCCGTACAAACGCGGCGGCGCGCACACCGCGCCGAGCAACGAAGCATTCGAGCAGTGGCTGAAAAGCCGTGACGAGCGATGGGGTGTGCGCGACATGGAGGCAGTGGTCGCGCTCGGCGAAACGGCCGGGCTCGCGTGCGAGCAGGTGGTGGCGATGCCGGCCAACAATTTCAGTCTCGTGTTCCGCAAGCGGGCGCAATAGCGGGCGTCATAGCGAACGTACTAGCGAACGCCATAGCGGGTCGCGCGCGAAGCCTGTCATAAAGCGCCAGCCCGCGTGTCGCGGCGCGTGCTTGAACTGCGCGTCGCCAAGCGTCCCGCGCGCATTTCTTTTATCCTTTCACCCTCGACGCCGCGCCGGCGCATTGGATCGCGCGGCGTCACGACATTTTTGGACTCTGGAGAATTCACATGGGCAAACAGGCAATCGGCGTGGTAGGGCTGGCGGTGATGGGTCGCAATCTGGCGCTCAACATCGAGAGCCGCGGCCACGCGGTGTCGGTCTACAACCGTAGCCGCGTAAAAACCGACGAACTCATCGCCGAATATCCGGATCGCAAGCTGGTGCCGGCTTTCACGCTGGAAGAGTTCGTCGACTCGCTCGAGAAGCCGCGCCGCATTCTGCTGATGGTCAAGGCCGGCGAGCCGACCGACGCGACCATCGCCTCGCTCAAGCCGCTGCTCGAGCCGGGCGACATCCTGATCGACGGCGGCAACACCCATTTCACCGACACGATCCGCCGCAACCAGGAACTCGCGAAGGCTGGTCTGCACTTCATCGGCACCGGCGTGTCCGGCGGCGAGGAAGGCGCGCTGAAAGGCCCGTCGATCATGCCCGGCGGCCAGCGCGACGCGTACGACCTGGTCGCGCCGATCCTCACCGAGATCGCCGCCAAGGCGCCGGACGGCGAACCGTGCGTCGCCTACATGGGTCCGGACGGCGCGGGCCACTTCGTGAAGATGGTCCACAACGGCATCGAATACGGCGACATGCAGCTGATCGCCGAGAGCTACGCGGTGCTCAAGCAGGTGGTCGGGCTGTCGAACGACGAACTCGGCAAGGTCTACACCGAGTGGAACCAGGGCGAACTGGACAGCTACCTGATCGAAATCACCTCGAAGATTTTCGGCAAGAAAGACGACGAAACCGGCAAGGATCTCGTCGACGTGATTCTCGACCGCGCCGCGCAGAAGGGCACCGGCAAGTGGACCAGCCAGAACGCGCTCGACCTCGGCGCGCCGCTGCCGCTGATCACCGAAGCGGTGTTCGCGCGCGTGCTGTCCTCGCTGAAGACGCAGCGCGTGGCCGCCAGCAAGGTGCTCGAAGGGCCGCAGGCGAAGCCGCTCGCAGGCTCGAAGGAAGCGTTCGTCGAAGCGGTGCGCCGCGCGCTGTATTTCAGCAAGGTGATCTCGTACGCGCAGGGCTTCGCGCAGCTTCGCGCGGCGTCGGAAGAGTACAAGTGGGATCTCGACTACGGGACCATCGCGAAGATTTTCCGCGCCGGCTGCATCATCCGCGCGCGCTTCCTGCAAAAGATCACCGACGCGTACGCCCAGGACAAGGCGCTCGCGAACCTGCTGCTCGATCCGTACTTCCGCGATATCGCGAAGAACTACCAGGCGGCGCTGCGCGAAGTGGTGGTCGCGGCGATCAACGCGGGCGTGCCGGTGCCGGCGTTCTCGTCGGCGATCGCGTATTTCGACGCCTATCGCTCCGAGCGCCTGCCGGCCAACCTCGTGCAGGCACAGCGCGACTTCTTCGGCGCGCACACGTTCGAGCGCATCGACAAGCCGGGTAGCTTCCACGCGCAGTGGAACTGAGCGGTCTGAGAAGTTCGAGCGTTTGAATCTCGGCCCGGCGCGTAGGCGGTATCGCGCGAACCGGGCCGTTCGTTCGTTTACCGCCCGGCAACCCGTCCGAAGCGATTTCTATATTATTACCAAATTTATTAATGGTTTAGATGTCGCGCTCGAATTCCCAAAAGATTCTTTCAAGATAAGAAATAGAGTTTCCTTTACTTAGGGATTTACCCTAAGGGTTAACCCTCCTAAACTTGTTTTCAAGCGCAGAGGAAGAAACACCAGACCTCCAGCGCAACAGTCCAACAAGTTAAATAGGAGGTTCATCATGAAAAAGCTGATTTCCGCAGTCGCAGTCGCCGCCGCCCTCATCGTCCCGGCCGCCGCGTTCGCACAAGCGAGCCAGCCGGTGACCCGAGCACAAGTGCGCGCCGAACTGGTGCAACTGGAAAAGGCCGGCTACAACCCGGTGGGCGACCAGGCTACGTACCCGGCGAACATCCAGGCCGCGCAGGCCCGGGTCGACGCTGAACACGGCAACGTAGCCGTGGCGAGCAAGGCCGACACCAGCGGTTACGGCGCTCCGGCGGCCGGCACCTCGCAAGCTGGCCACGCCGCGCCGGTCCTGCCGGCCAAGGCTGACCGTAACTCGGTCTACTTCGGTAACTAATCCGGCCCCCACGCATCACGCCGGATCGTCTGGAAGTTGGTGGTAGAAGTAGCAGTCAGCAGTGGAAGTAGCAGTTCGCAGCAAGAAGTAACAGTGGAAGAAGTCGCAGTGGAAGTAGCTGTGGACGCCGCCTCGCAGAACAGCGCGGGGCGGCGGGCAAGAAAAAACGCCATCCAGTTCGATCGGATGGCGTTTTGTCGTTTACGGCGCCGGTTCGGGTGCGCGGTCATCGAATCAATGCAGCATGCGCCGGCGCCGGCCGAGGTCGTCGAACAGCGCGCGGCTCGGCTCCAGCGCGAGCAGCCATGATTCGTCATAGCCGCTCAGGTTGTCGAGCGCTTCGCGCAGCCGCTCGATCGCCACCGCGGGCAACTCGACGCTCGCCTCGACCCCGCTCGACAGCTTTGCGATGCTGGCCAGTTGCACTAGCGCATCGGCGGCCTCGGCGACGTCGGCGGCGAAGATCAGATGCGTGTTCAGCAATTCGACGAGGCCCGCGGACGCCGCGACATCGTCGACGTTCAGTTGCACGGCCAGAAAGGTGGCTTTGTTCATCGTCGACTCCTCCCCAGAATTCAGACGTTTTCGTAACTTGCCGCGTGCGGCCTGGTTGAGTATAGGCGACGCCCTGGTGCTTGCAATGATCATACGATACGGGCGCGTGGCGGCTCGCGGCAGCCATGCTGGCCGCGCGACCTATAATAGGGCCAGTCGCGCGAGCGCCGTCGCCCAAGGGCGTGGCGGTTTGGCCGCGCGGTCCGCGCCGGCCCGAGTTCATCGACCATGAAAATCATCCGCAGCAAAAGCTTTACCGCGACGCGTCCGTGGGGCGCGCTCGACATCGCCAGCATGAACGGCATCACCACGCGTTTGCACTGGACCGACCAGCCTTACCGATGGCATGTGAACGACGGCGAGGAGGTGTTCGCGGTGCTCGACGGTCGCGTCGAGATGCGCTATCGCGAAGACGGCGTCGAACATTCGACCGTGCTGGAGACCGGCGACGTGGTCCATGCGTCGGTCGGCACCGAGCACGTCGCGCATCCACTCGGCGTGGCGCGGGTGCTGGTAGTCGAGAGCGCGGGCAGTGTCTGAACAGCACGGCAGTGTGACGGTGCGTGCGCGGGCACCGGTGCGGGGCTCGCGCATAATGGATGCGCTGTGGAACGCCGTCGGTGAACGCGCGGCACGGCGCGGCACGGCAAATGCTAGCGCCGTCGATCGAATCCGCTTGGGTTGAATCCGCTTGAGAAACACGTCGAGGAAAATCACATGACAGGACATTGGCAACTGACGGGGATGCGGCTCATCGCGCTGGCGGCGCTCGGCGCGATGGTCGCCGGCTGCACGACGCCGTGGGACAACGCGCCGTTCTACGGCAATGCGCCGTCCAGCACGACCAGCCTCGCGACGGTCTCGGTGCCGGCCGGCTACTACCGCGCGAATCCGGGCGACACGCTGTCCGGCATCGCGTCCGCGTACGGCCGCAAGCCGCAGGAAATCGCCGCGTGGAACGGTCTGCCAGTCAATGCGGCGATCGCCCCCGGTCAGGTGCTGCGGGTGTCGCCGCCGCTCGGCTCGGGCAGCGTGGTGACGCCGCCGGTTGCCGTCGCCCCCGTCGCGCCCGCCGCGCCGGTCGCCGGGCCGAACCCGCCGGGCGCGGTGCCAGGCGCGCCCGCTGCGACCAGCGGGCCGCAGCAGGGCGTGCTGCAATGGCCGGTGCGCGGCCCGGTGCTGCGCACCTTCGCGCCCGGCTCGTCCAACGGCATCGTGATCGGCGCGCGCCCAGGCGATCCGGTCAAGGCCGCCGCGACCGGCCGCGTCGTCTATGCGGGCACCGGCATCGAAGCTTACGGCCCGCTGATCATCATCAAGCACAACGACTCGCTGATCACCGCGTACGGTCAGAACAGCCAGTTGCTCGTCAAGGAAGGCGACGCGGTCGCGCAAGGGCAGACCATCGGCGAAGTCGGCGTCGATAGCCGCGGCGTCGCGTCGGTCCAGTTCGAAGTGCGCCAGAACGGTCAGCCGGTCGACCCGCTCGCGTGGCTGCCGAAGCCGGGCGGTTGAGTCCGAAGCGCTAGCGGCCGGATCGCGCATTCCTGCTGTCTCGGGGATGCGCCGATTTTCAGCGTCGCTTTAATTGCATACACTGTGTGGTTCGATTGCCGGCCGCGCTCGCGTTTCTCGCGGAACGCAGGCGCGGCCGGTTTGCCGTAGGCATGACCTTCATCGACGCACAGGAACCCACAATGATCGATTTGCGCAGCGATACCGTTACCCGTCCGACTCCGCCGATGCTCGCGGCGATGTCGGCGGCCGAAGTCGGCGACGACGTCTGGGGCGACGACCCCACCGTCCTGCGTCTGCAGGCCACGCTGGCCGAGCGCACCGGCAAGGAAGCGGGGCTGTTCTTCCCGAGCGGCACGCAAAGCAATCTCGCCGCGCTGATGGCGCACTGCGCGCGCGGCGACGAATACATCGTCGGCCAGCTTGCCCACACCTACAAATACGAAGGCGGCGGCGCCGCGGTGCTCGGCAGCATCCAGCCGCAGCCGCTCGAAAATGCCGCCGACGGCTCGATCCCGCTCGAAAAAATCGCCGCCGCGATCAAGCCGATCGACAATCACTTCGCGCGCACGCGGCTGCTCGCGCTGGAGAACACGATCGGCGGGCGGGTGTTGCCGGCCGGCTATGTCGCTGAAGCCACCCATCTCGCGCGCGAGCGCGGCCTCGCCACGCACCTCGACGGCGCCCGCGTATTCAACGCGGCGGTCGCGTCGGGTCAGCCGGTCGCCGCGCTGTGCGAGCCGTTCGATTCGGTGTCGATCTGTTTTTCGAAAGGGCTCGGCGCGCCGGTCGGTTCGGTGCTGGTCGGCAGCCGCGCGATCATCGATGTCGCGCATCGCTGGCGCAAGGTACTCGGCGGCGGGATGCGCCAGGCCGGCGTGCTGGCGGCGGCCTGCCTGTACGCGCTCGATCACAATGTCGAGCGTCTCGCCGACGACCATGCGAACGCCGCCCATCTGGCGGCCGGGCTCGAAACGATCGAGCAGGTGAAGGTGCAGTCGGTCGCGACCAATATGGTATTCGCGCAGTTTCCGCAGCAGCATTGCGCGCCGCTCGAAGCATGGCTCAAGGAGCGCGGGATCCTCACGCAGATGCTGTATGCGTCGCGCTTCGTCACGCACAAGGATGTGTCGCGCGCGGATATCGATACGTTTATCGCGGCAGTGAAGGCGTATTTCGCCGCGCGTTGAGCGTGACGCAGTGAGCGCGCCGCGACGCTGGCGGCGCGTTGAACTTGACAGCGTGATCGCGTGAGCGTGCGGCTGCGCTAGCCACCGCACCGCATCGCTTACGACGTTCGCGTCCCCGCGCGATGCGACGGCGCGAACAGCCGCAAACCGCTCGCCAGGCTCGCCGCGCCGGCGAAGAACGCGCCGGTCGCGAGCGCCAGCGTCGGCCCATGCTGGCGGCCGGCAATTCCGAAGCACAACGCCACCAATGCCGCGCCAGTCGCCTGACCGAGCAGCCGCGCGGTCGCGACGATCCCGCTCGCGCCGCCGCTGCGCTCCGGCGGCGCGCTCGCCATCAGCGCCTTCAGATTCGGCGACTGGAAAAAACCGAAACCCGCGCCGCAGATCGCCATCCGGATACCGATATCGAGCACGTGCGGATGCACGGGCAACATTGCGAGCGATGCCATCCCCGCCGCCAGCACCGCAAGCCCGACCGCCCCGAGCAGCCCCGGCGGATAGCGGTCGGACAGCCCGCCCGCGAGCGGCGCGGCCAGCGCGACGACGACCGGCCACGGCGTCATCAGGAAGCCGGTCTCGACCTGGCTGCGCAGCAGCACATCCTCGAAATAGAACGGCAGCGACACGAACGCGAGCCCCTGAGCCGCGAACGAGCACACGGCCGTTACCGCCGACAGCGCGAACACCGGCCGCCGGAACAGATCGACCGGCAGCATCGGCGCGGGATGACCCGCTTCGCGCCGCATCAGAAGCAGCCCGAACAGCAGCGCGACGGCCGCCGCGCTCAGCACGATCTGCAGCGACGCACGCTGCGCGGCCTCGCCGAGCGCGAAGATCAGCGCGGCGAACGTGACCACGTTGAGCAGCGCGGCGAGCGGATCGAACGGATGCTTGCCGTGCGCGGTGTGCGGCAAAGCGGGCCACGCGAAGCTCAGCGCCAGCACGCCGAGCGGCACGTTGACCGCGAACAGCCACGGCCATGTCGCGACCGACAGAATCAGCGACGCCACCGTCGGCCCGACCGCGAACGATACGCCGACGATCAGCGCATTGGTGCCGAGTCCGCGGCCGAGCCGGTGCGGCGGGTACAGATAGCGGATCAGCGCGGTGTTCACGCTCATGATGGCGCTCGCGCCGAGGCCCTGCACGATGCGCGCGGCGGCGAGCAGCGGCAGCGTCGGCGCGAGCGCGCAGCCGAGCGAGCTAAGCGTAAACAGCGCGATGCCGCTGATATAGATGCGCCGGTGCCCGACGATGTCGCCGAGCGCGGCGAGCGGCAGCAGCGTCGCGACCATCGCGAGCTGGTACGCGTTGATGATCCACACCGACGCGGCCGGGGCCGCGTGCAGATCGGTCGCGATCGCGGGCAGCGCGGTGTTGGCGATCGCGGTATCGAGCGTCGCGAGCGCGACGGCGAGCATGATCGCGCCCATCGCGCGGCGGTTCGCGGCGGACATCGGCGCGTCGGCCGGACGGGCGGGGGTGCTGACCGGGGTACTGAGCTTGTCGGACAAGGCGTGGCTCGTCGGGTTGGGCATACCGATGCGGCGGCCGGCCGGAAAACGGGCGGCGCGGGCGCGGCGGCCTACGTTGTTTGTGATTGATCGGGATTGCGGGTGTTGCTGTCGCGTCGCGGGTAGCGCGTGAACGCGCGGCCATGCGTGCCATTTACTTACGGGATGAAAGCGTGGCGGCCCGTCCGACGCAACGCAGCGATTGTTGCAGAGACGGGGCGATCGTGCTCGGACGCGGGCAGCGCGGAGCGTGCGCGGGCTAGCGGCATACCCACATTAACGCGCAACTAACGGTCAAGTTTTTTGCCGTCTCCACAAATCGGCTCGCGTGTCCCAAGCCCGACGCCGGTTCGTTCAAACCAGCCGGCACAGAGCGTCCCCGGCTTGCACCACATTGCACCGTATTGCAGCGCGTTGCGCAGCAATACGATGCGTCATTGCCTCGTCACGCGACGCAAAAATAATCTGCCTGCATCACATGGCGATATTTAGCCGGTGCTGCGCGGCGCGCGACGACAGGCACCATGCATCCCGCGAGTGCCGCGCCCACGCGGCTTTGCCCCGTCTTCGCGTGCCCGCCGCAAGCGCCGCGCGGCGTACCGGCGTGAAGCCGCGGGCACGGCATGTGCGTCGCGCTCCGCTCGCGCGTGCCGGTGTGCGCGGGTCTTAAAATGTCCTACTCTGATTGTTTAACCGCTCCGACAGGCACGCGCCTCCCGTCCGTCACCAGTGCGGTTCGCGTCTGCCATGTCGAACTAACCGGAGGCTTCGATGACAACCGTCGATCTGGAATTCGACCAGCTCAACAGTACCGTCGACGCGCTACGGCGCTCAATTTCGAATCGCATGATGTACGGCGTCGGCAAGGACGCCGTCACTGCCCACCCGCATGACTGGCTGCACGCCGCCGCGCTCGCGGTGCGCGACCGGCTGGTCGCGCGCTGGATGAAGACCACGCGCCTGCAATACGAGCAGGACGTGAAGCGGGTCTACTACCTGTCGATGGAGTTTCTGATCGGCCGGACCTTCTCGAACGCGCTGCTCGCGCTCGGCATCCACGATCAGATGAAGGAGGCGCTCGCCAGTCTCGGCGTCGATATGGACGCGCTGATCGAGATCGAGCCCGATGCCGCGCTCGGCAACGGCGGCCTCGGCCGGCTCGCCGCGTGTTTTCTCGATTCGATGGCGACGCTCGGCATTCCGGGCTTCGGCTACGGGATCCGCTACGAGTACGGGATGTTCCGTCAGGAGATCGTCAACGGCGAGCAGGTCGAGGCGCCGGACTACTGGCTGCGCGCGGGCAATCCGTGGGAGTTTCCGCGCCCCGAGATCAAGTACATGGTGCATTTCGGCGGGCGTACCGTGCAGCGCGGCGACAAGACCGAATGGATCGACACCGAGCACGTGAACGCGACCGCGTACGACACGGTGATCCCCGGCTATGCGACCGACGCGACCAACACGCTGCGTCTGTGGTCCGCGCGCGCGACCGACGAACTCGACCTGGGCGCGTTCAATCGCGGCGACTACCGCAACGCGGTGGATACGAAAAACATGTCGGAGAACGTGTCGCGTCTGCTGTATCCGGACGACTCGACGCCGGCCGGCCGCGAGTTGCGGCTGCGCCAGGAGTACTTCTTCGTGTCGGCGACGATGCAGGATCTGATCCGCCGCTATCAGCGCACGCACAGCACGTTCGGCCGCTTCTCCGAAAAGGTCGCGGTGCATCTGAACGATACCCATCCGGTGCTGGCGATTCCGGAACTGATGCGGCTATTGGTCGACGTTCATCATCTGCCGTGGGACAAGGCGTGGAAGCATGTCACGCAGATCTTTTCGTACACCAATCACACGCTGATGCCCGAGGCGCTCGAAACCTGGGATGTCGAAATGTTGGCGCGGCTGTTGCCGCGGCACCTGGAAATCATCTTCGAGATCAACGCGCAGTTCCTCAAGCACGTGAGCGAACAGTCGGGCCATGACGCCGAGATGATCCGGCGCATTTCGCTGGTGGACGAATACGGCCAGCGGCGCGTGCGGATGGCGTATCTGGCGATCGTCGCGAGTCATAAGGTGAACGGTGTGTCAAAGCTGCACTCGCAACTGATGACGCGCGATATCTTCGCCGATTTCGCGAGCATCTATCCTGACCGCTTCACCAACGTGACCAACGGCATCACGCCGCGCCGCTGGCTCGCGCAGGCGAGTCCGTCGCTGTCGTCGCTGATCGATGCGCGGATCGGCAAGCACTGGCGCAGCAATCTGTTCGAGCTCGAACAACTGCGCAATCTGCGCAAGGACAGCGAGTTCGTCGATGCATTCCGCGACGCGAAGCGCCAGGCCAAGCAGCGGCTAATACAGCGGCTCGCGCATCATACGAAGCTGCAGTTCAATCCGGATGCGCTGTTCGATTTGCAGGTCAAACGGATCCACGAGTACAAACGGCAGCTGCTGAACGTGCTGCACGTGATCGTGCGCTACAACCAGATTCGCGCGAATCCCGAGCGCGACTGGGTGCCGCGCGTCGTGCTGTTCGCCGGCAAGGCCGCGTCCGCGTACCGGATGGCCAAGACGATCATCAAGCTGATCGGCGACGTGAGCCAGAAGGTCAATCACGATCCGCTGATCGGCGACCGGCTGAAGGTCGTGTTCGTGCCGAACTATGGAGTGAGCGTCGCCGAACTGATCATTCCGGCCGCCGATCTGTCCGAGCAGATTTCGATGGCCGGCACCGAGGCGTCGGGCACCGGCAACATGAAGCTCGCGCTGAACGGCGCGCTGACGATCGGCACGATGGACGGCGCGAATATCGAAATCTGCGACGCGGTGGGGAGCGAGAACATCTTCATCTTCGGCCACACCGCCGACGAGGTGGACAACCTGCGCGCGAGCGGCTACCGGCCGCGGCAGATTTACGAGGAGAACGAAGAGTTGCGCACCGCGCTCGACCAGATCCGTTCGGGCTTTTTCTCGCCGGACGATCCGTTGCGCTTCTCGGATATTTTCCACACGCTGGTCGACTGGGGCGATCACTACATGGTGCTGGCCGACTTCGCGGCGTTCGCGCACGCGCAGAACGAAGTGGATGCGCGTTTCGTCGATCGCCGCGCGTGGGTGGAAAGCGCGATCGAGAACGTCGCGGGGATGGGGCAGTTTTCGTCGGACCGGACGATCGGCGAGTACGCGCGCAATATCTGGCGCGTCAACCCGCTCGATCTCGCGAAAGGGTAGCCGCCGGCGTCACGCTTTCGGCGCGGCGGCCGCGGCGGCCGCCGCCGCTGCTTTCGCGCGCTGGACGGCGGTGCCGACCCGCTCGACGAACTCGCGGTCGGTGCTCATCAGTGCCTCGCGTTCGCCGTCGGCGGTCTTCACCATCAGCCGGTGGGTCACGTCCTGAGTGACCCACGTCAGCCAGCCGACCACGATCAGCATCACGCCGCACACGATGCCCGCCGCCGATTGCAGCGCGCCGCCCACGATCGCGCCGATCAATCCCGCGATCGAAATCACCAGCGGCACCGCCTTGTTCTTCGGCACGGTGACCACCTGCACGCCGGCGATATCGCGCAGCGGAAAGACCTGGCCCGCGGCCGACAAGGCATTGCGCGTGACCGACACGCCGCGATCGTTGAAAGGAGTTTCCATCGTTTCAATGCGAGGTTGGGGAAGCGGGCAGCGTAGCAGACTTCCTTCAAATTCCTAAGGTTTCGGACTTTTTCTTCCTTTCTCAGGCCCGCGGAGCAAGGAAGCATGATTGCAGTGACTAAAAAATCGGTGATGGCACACGCCCCGAGCCGTATCCCACACCGATTCAAACCGGATACGGTCGGTTCCAGGATGGGAGCAAGCAACGTCGCGCTGACAGACGAAGGACTTACAGTAACGCCGCTCTCGACGATCGCGTGGCGAGCGTCACTACTGCTCGACGCGCAGGACAGAATTCCTCGACCGCATTGATTGCAGCCAATCGTGTCAGTCAGCGAAACTGCCAGATTCGGGTTTGGCGCCGGGCTGCGTCAGTCCGCTCTTCAAAGTCATCGCTAGAAAGCGACCGCTGGAGGTTCGCTGTTTATAAGCGGCCGGTCGCGAGTGGGTACTTCCGACCCGTTACCGCCATTAAGCGAAATTCTCCGAACGTCATAACTTCGCTCCAAAGCGGCCCCTTGGCGCGAAATCGTCAGACCTAACTGCTGACCGCCGACACTTCATTTATTTCGGCCAGTCGATAAGGATTCGGAAACTCGCGTCGGAACGTCTCTGGTCCGCCGACCTTCACCCGCAAGCGTTCCGGTCCTAGACTTTCCGTCCGTGTCGACCCCGAGCGTTTCGGCGGCATCGATTTTGGAGATGGAGATGGCAGACCGGAACAATAGTGTTTGCCCGCTATGCGGACACTCGGCAGAGTGCCGGCTCTCGCCATTTGGAAGGGCCAAAGACTACAACTGCTCGAACCCGCAGTGCGGTGGCGTGCGAATCAGTGGTGACACGGGCCAGCGGATGGCGAACGCAAATCGCGATTCGCTTCGGGAGCAGGCGAGGCAATGCAAGGCGAAGGACGGTTTTCTGCATCTGCGGTGGAACGACAGCACGAATATGCTGGACAGTGAGTGCCGCTCCCCCGGGCCCGATCGATTTTTCCGTGGCCATAGTTGTCCATAGCTATGCCTGACGATCACCAACGCTCGCAAGGCGTCGTCGCGCATTCAGGCGCCATGCACTCCTCCTCGAAGCGACGCAACTGGTAAGGGGAAGCGGATGAAAAAAACGCTGATCGCATTAATTCTTGCCGGTGCCAGTATCGGGACGCCCGCGCAGCAGGCGAACCCCTATGCACCTGTGACTATTCACAATGGATTTATGACCGGCAATAAGTATCGCGAGCTGCCCGATCTAATGAGGCGGGCCTACGTTATGGGGGTAATCGATGGTTTGTTCGACGCACCGGGCATTGCCTTTCATGACCTTTCCGGAGCTGAGCGGCTAGCGCACTGTATTCAAAACATGGCGGCCACCGATGAGCAGATGACCGTTATAGTAGATCGTTACCTCGACAAGAATCCTACCTTGTGGGGCCAGAGTATGAACACGACTGCTATGTACGCGGTCTATGACGCCTGCCGTACTGCTGGTACGCCAGTAGTGCCTCCTCACGAGTGAAATAGGCTGAAGGCAATCGTGAGATTGACTGTCCGCAGCAGACTGGAGACCGGCCAGCCAACGGCCCGACGCTAGTGTCTCATCCTGGCCGGATCGAGGCAGTGTCACCCGTGAATTGCTCGCCACAAAGCGGTCGTCGAGCAAGGGCCCAGGAGACCCCCGGGCATAAAAACTGGACGACGACCTCGACCGGCCGTTCCTGCCCGGGAGCACCCGTTCGATAAAGCTTCTATAGAGCCGCTGTTGAAATTTTCGACGGCAGCTTTCGGGGGGCTTGTGTCGATCGGCCACCCATCCACGATGTCGCGCCGAAACCCGGATGTCGCTTTGAGCGATTGGAGCGGTCATTCGCTCGACGAAGCGAACAGGCCTCGCTTTAAAATTCAGAAAACATGGTTCACCATGCCGATTAGCGATGAGCGCCGGGTAAGAAAAAAAGACAACATGAAGAGACGATGCCTCTTAAAGGGCGTTGCCGCCCTTCCTTTCCTCTCCACCACGACGATTTTTGCCGACGTGATTCCAGCAGTGGCTGAAACGGGCCGCATTCGGCCCGGCGATCCTGCGTGGCCGAAAGCAGAGGAATGGGAGGCGCTGAGTAGCGCAGTTGGTGGAAATTTGTTGCGACCAACGACCATCTGGCAGACCTGTGCGCAAGCGCCCCACACGCCCGATTGTCGTGCTCGCCTGGCGGAAGCGCGAAACCCGATCGCGCTCGGTGACGATCCCGGTGCCACGCAGATCTCAGGGTGGCTCGACGGATGGACGCCTCGCGCGAGCGCTTACGCCGTGGCGGCCCGTTCTACCACCGACGTGGTCGCGGGCATCAATTTCGTGCGCCAACACAATCTGCGCCTGGTAGTGAAAGGCGGGGGGCATAGTTACCTTGGCGGCTCGAACGCGCCGGATTCCCTTTTGATCTGGACACGCGCGATGAACCGCATCGAGCTTCACGATACATTCGTTCCATTAGGCTCTTCGATGCCTCCGACGCCGGCCGTGACTGTCGAGGCCGGCTGCATGTGGATCGACGTCTACACTGCCGTTACCACGAAGGCGGGGCGATACGTCCAGGGTGGCGGTTGTGCGAGCGTGGGGGTGGCCGGCCTCGTCCAGGGCGGCGGTTTCGGATCGTTCTCGAAGCGTTACGGATTGGCGGCTGCGAGCCTGCTTCAGGTCGAAATCGTCACCGCTGACGGCGTTGTCCGCACGGTCAACGCATCGCGGGAGCCCGACCTTTTCTGGGCGCTGAAAGGCGGCGGTGGGGGCAGTTTCGGCGTGGTGACCAAAGTCACTTTGCAGACCCATGATCTGCCTGAGCACTTTGGTTGGGCGGAGTTCACGGTCAAGGCGTCATCGCGTGAGGCTTACCGGCGGTTGGTTGAACGGCTCGTTGACCACTATGCCGAAAACCTGTTCAACCCCCACTGGGGCGAGCAGCTTGTCTTTCACGAAGACGAGGTCCACGTGTCGATGGTGTGTCAGGGCCTCGACGACGGACGGGCCAAATCGGTCTGGGCACCTTTCATCGATTGGATACGGGCCTCACCATCGGATTTCACCTTCAACGACGAACCTCGGATCGGCGCCGGTCCCGCACGCCGCTGGTGGGATCTCAAGGCCAACCCGGGACTGGTGCCCGACCCGCGGGCCGGAGCGGCTACCCAGCACGGTTGGTGGCGAGGCGATGGAGATCAGGCCTCACTATTTCTGCACGGCTACGAGTCACAATGGCTGCCCGCGACGCTTCTCGAACCAGCCCAACGCGGTCAGTTGGCCGGGGCGCTCATGGAGGCCGCGCAATTTCAGGCCGTGGAACTGCATGTCAACAAAGGACTCGCGGGCGCTCCCGCGGAGGTGAACGAGCAGGCACGTCAGTGCGCGATGAATCCGGAAGTTGCCGACGCGTTCGCCCTGATGATCGTGGCTGCGGGCGGTCCGCCGCCGTTTGCGGGGCCCCGATCACGCCGCCTGACATGACAGAGGCACATCGCCAAGCCGGGCGTGTGGCCAAAGCCGCAGCCATTCTTAAAGCATTGGCACCACAAAGCGGCTCCTATCTTTCGGAAACAGATTTTTTCCGTGGAGATTGGCGCGAAGCGTTTTGGGGGGCGAATTACGCGCGGCTGAAAGCGATCAAGAACCGCTACGACCCCGAGGGATTCTTTTTCGTCCATCACGGGGTCGGCAGCGAGGACTGGAGTTCCGACGGCTTCACGCCGGTGCGGTCGTGAGATTTGGAATGACCGACGCCTTGCAATGCGCGAGCAGTTCGCCAAAGGGAGCTCAGATGAACAAGCAGGAAATCGTCGAAGCAGTGCCCCTTCGATAACTTCCGCGTTGTCGCGCAGGCGCCGTTTGCTTTGGACGATACGCGGCGGCTCGAACAGAAGGCCGCCCCGCGACCTGAAGGGCCTACGTGGGGCGCTGCGCAAAGATCGCGACCTGCAGAGCGCGGTGCAGCGTAGCGCACCGTCGTAGCAGACAGTCGAGGATGTGTCACATGACAGGTGTATGCAAATGATGCGGATCGGCCAGCATCTCTGCGACGCGCCGCAAGACGTCACGGCAATCATCTTTGTCCTGTGGCCCACCGAGGCAGAGACGGATACTGTTCAACGGATTCCCATCCGTTGAAAAGGCCGCGCCGGCAACTGCGGCCACGCCCTGACTACGCAGCTGAAGCGCAAGCTCGGGCGCGCTCCAGCCGCACTGCGCAGGAACAGGCAGCCACAAATGGAAGCCATCCGGATGTGCATCGTATTGCCAGTCTGCGAGTTCCTGTGACGCAATTGCCTGACGCACATTCGCTTCCTTGCGGATCGCGTCGAGCATTTCGTGCGCGGTGCCGTCGTTGACCCATTGCGTGGCGAGCATGACGGTAAACGGACTGGGCATGACTGTCGTCGCGCGCAATGCGCCGGCAATACGTTGTGTTTGCCTGGCAGTGGGTGCCCGTAGATAGGCGATGCGCAGACCGGCGCCGAAGCACTTCGAGAAGCCCGTCACGTACCAGGTCAGTTCGGGCGCGAGTGAAGCCAGCGCGACGGGCGTGCTCCTGGGCAACCAGCCATAGGCGTCGTCTTCGATGATAGGGACGCTGTAGCGCAGCGCGACATCGGCAAGCGCTTCTCGGCGCTGCGTGGACAGCGTCAGCGTGCTCGGATTCTGCAAGGTCGGATTGCAGTAAAACGCGCCTGGCTTTTCGGTTTTACACAATGCTTCGAACGCATGTGGTAGCGGACCTTCGTCGTCGCGCGGCAGCGGCTGCAGGCCCACGCCGAGTTGCGACGCAATGGCCTTGATGCCGGGATACGCGAGCGTGTCGAGACAAATGGTTTCTCCCGGCCGCGCAAGCTGTGACACCAGCGCGACGAGCGCGCTGTGAATGCCCGGGCAAACGAGCACGGTATCGTCTTCGCAATCGGGCAAGCGCGCCTTCAGCCAGGCGCGTCCGGCGGCGCGGTCATCGGGCATGCCGCCAAAATCCTGATAGCGCAGTAGCCGGTAAGGATCGCTTTGCGCAAAGAGATTTGCCGACGACTCTCTCAAACGCGCTGCAAACTCGGGCGGCTCGGGTGGCATATTCATGGACATCTCGACGCTGCTCCCACCCGCGAGCGGCAAGGTCTGCGTGCGGCCACGCACGAACGTGCCGCTGCCGGCGCGCGCATCGAGCAGGCCGCGCTTGCGCGCTTCCGCATAGGCGCGCGCGATCGTCGTGTAATTGAGCTGTAATGCGCCGGCCAGATCACGAAGGCCGGGCAGACGGTCGCGTGGACGCAAACGGCCGCAGGCCAGATCTTCTTCGATCAGATCCGGGATCACGAGATACGCCGGTTTGCGGCTTTCGGTCAGCCGCTTTAGCCAGTGGTGCGTGAGACTGTCCATGCTGCTATTTCCCTTTGCAAAACCCTCTGCGCCAATGTGAATGTCTTGTTTAAAGTACCACGCGAATCGCGCAAGAAATTAATCGGTTTTCATTCAATCAGAAAATTGATCGCATTGATTGGATGAATGCACGCTTACGGGATATCGCGCACCATCCACATGCAAAACGCGCTACGTCGTTGTGCGAAACCGGTGCGAGCCGATCTGTCGCCAATGGCCTAAAGCCTATGCCAGACAAGGCTCACAAAGAAATTTTCGGGTCGCTCGAACAATCGCGGTTTGATTGATTGGAAGTTGATTGCATGAACCGGGCCGGAAATTGGCATACGTGTTGCGTTAAGTGATTTGCCAATCGGGTTATTTCCCGTTGAGCAATCCGATCAATTACGCGACTTATTGGAGAGCGATATGCCCGTCGTCAACAAACCGCTGCATCAGAAAGGCGATTACCTGGTCGACTACGAAGAAAAGGTCTTTCCCGACGTCAAGGCCGAACCCGGCGAGAAAGCGCTCGTCACTTTTCACACAGTCGCATTCGAAGGCTCGATCGGCTTCGTCAATCTGCTGCAAGCCACGCGTCTGCAGCGAAAGGGCTTCGATACGTCCGTGCTGCTGTACGGTCCCGGCGTCACGCTCGGCCTGCAACGGGGCTTTCCGACACTCGGCGACGAAGCATTTCCCGGCCATCTGAACTTCAACAAGCAACTCGTCAAGTTCATGGAAGAGGGCGGCAAGGTCTACGCGTGCCGCTTCGCATTGCAGGCGCTATACGGTCACGGCGAGGCTTCGCTGATCGAAGGCATCCGGCCGATCAATCCGCTCGACGTGCTCGATCTGCAACTACTTCATCGCAAGGAAAACGCGCTGATCATCCATACGTGGACTGTCTGAGCGCGCGGGTGCCCATCATGTCCGACCAGCGAGTCATCCGTGCAGCGGCGGTGCAGATTGCGCCCGACTTCGAGCGTCCCGGCGGCACGCTCGAGCGGGTCTGCGCCGCCATCGACGAAGCCGCGTCGAAAGGCGTGCAACTGATCGTCTTCCCCGAGACGTTCGTGCCGTACTACCCGTACTTTTCGTTCGTGCGTCCGCCCGTCGCGTCGGGTGCCGAGCATATGCGGCTCTATGAGCAGGCCGTTGTCGTGCCGGGCCCTGTCACGCAGGCGGTGAGCGAGCGCGCGCGACGGCATGCAATGGTCGTCGTGCTCGGCGTGAACGAACGCGATCACGGCAGCCTGTACAACATGCAGCTCGTGTTCGATACCGACGGGCGTCTGGTGCTCAAGCGCCGCAAGATCACGCCGACCTTTCATGAACGGATGATCTGGGGACAAGGCGACGCGGCGGGACTGAAGGTCGCGCATACGGGCATCGCGCGAGTCGGCGCGCTCGCGTGCTGGGAGCACTACAACCCGCTCGCGCGTTATGCGCTGATGACGCAGCACGAAGAGATCCATTGCAGCCAGTTTCCGGGTTCGCTGGTCGGGCCGATCTTCGCTGAGCAGATCGAAGTCACGATCCGCCATCACGCGCTCGAGTCGGGCTGTTTCGTCGTCAATTCGACGGGCTGGCTCAGCGAAGCGCAGATCGAATGCGTGACCACCGATCCGAAGCTGCAAAAAGCGCTGCGCGGCGGCTGCATGACCGCCATCGTGTCGCCCGAAGGCCAGCATCTCGCCGAGCCGCTGCGCGAAGGCGAAGGAATAGTGATCGCGGATCTCGACATGTCGCTGATCACGAAGCGCAAACGGATGATGGACTCCGTGGGCCACTATGCGCGGCCCGAACTGCTGAGTCTTGCAATCAACGATCGCGTCGCGACGCCCGTTGTGCCGATGTCGATGTCGTTCGAACGCGCGGGCGCGGACGTAGCGCCAGGAGTCATCAATGGAGGTCAGGATGAATGCCAGCATGAACCTGTCGCCGGCTGAGCCGCGCACGCAGCGTCAGATGATGGAACTGCGCACGGAGTTGCAGTCGGCGGGACTGCGCCTCGTCGATCCGAACGCGGGCGCCGCGAGCCGGCGCGGCGGCGCGGGACCGTCGGACCACAAGGCGGTGACGGTCGACGGCGTGACGATCATGGTGCCCGTGCACACCAGTTCAGCGTGGAATTCACCGTTCTTCGCGGGCGCGCCGGACGAAGCGGGCGCGAGCGCGTTGCTGCGCGGCACGATTCCGATTGCCAGCATCAGCTTTCCAAAAGCGCCGCGCTTCACGAAACTGCAAACGCTCGACGGCGTGCCGTACTCGCATATCGCGACACTGCACAGCACCGACGTGCTCGCCACGACCGTGCTGCAAACCTGCATCCGCTACGAGAGCCGCAAGAAGACGTGCAAGTTCTGTGCGATCGGTCAGTCGCTCGCGGCGGGCCGCACGATTGCGCGCAAGACACCGGAGCAACTCGCGGAAGTAGCGCGCGCGGCCGTGCTGCTCGACGGCGTGAAGCACATGGTGTTGACCACGGGCACGCCGCCGACGCCGGATCGCGGTGCGCAGATCCTGTGCGAGAGCGCGTTTGCGATCAAGGCCGCCGTCGATCTGCCGATTCAGGCGCAATGCGAGCCGCCCGACGACGACGCATGGTTCGAGCGCATGAAAGCCAGCGGCATCGACACGCTCGGCATGCATCTCGAAGTGGTGACGCCCGAAGTCCGCGCGCGCGTGATGCCTGGCAAAGCGAGCGTGCCGATCTCGCGCTATATGGAAGCGTTCAGGGCGGCCGTCGCCGTGTTCGGCAAGGGACAGGTCAGCACGTACATCCTCGCGGGCCTCGGCGACACGGAGGACGCCATCCTGTCGATGTCGCGCGCACTGATCGACATCGGCGTGTATCCGTTCGTCGTGCCGTTCGTGCCGATCAGCGGCACGCCGCTCGAAGATCATCCCGCGCCGTCGCCCGAGTTCATGAAGTCGATCCTGGCGCCGCTCGGCGCGATGCTGCGCGACGCACAGATGCGTTCCGCCGATATCAAGGCCGGCTGCGGAAAATGCGGCGCGTGTTCGTCGCTGGCATCGTACGAGGACTGATCATGTTCTGCGAGACCTACGACGAACTCGACGCGCTGCCCGTCGCCTTCACGCCCGCCGAATACCGCGTCAAATGGGCGACGCTGCCGTGGGAAAGCAAAGAAGCGTATGCGTTGCGGCGCGCGGTGTTCTGCGTGGAGCAAGGCATCTTCGCCGGCGACGACCGCGACGAGATCGACCGCGATGCGAAGCTGCTGGTCGCATTGAGCTGCATTGCGGGCGTGCCGGAGCAGGTGGTCGGCACGGTGCGGATTCACGAAACGCAGCCGCGCCGATGGCTCGGTTCGCGGCTTGCCGTGCACGCTGCGTTCCGCTCGCACGGCAAGCTCGGCTCGACGCTGATCCGTCTCGCGGTGAGCAGCGCGCATGCGTTGGGCTGCGATACGTTTCTCGCCCATGTGCAGAGCCAGAACGCACCGCTGTTCCGGCGGCTGCACTGGCAAACGGTCGCCGAGGAAACGCTGTTCGGACGGCCGCATCATTTAATGGAAGCAGATCTCGCGCATTATCCGCCGTGCTTTACGCCGGAAAGCGGATTCGTCACTTCGTCGCGAGGCCGCTCATGAGTCTGCGCGCGCTGGTCGGACGGCTGCGCGAAAGCAGGGGCTTTCGCCACAAGACGGATATCGCGGGCGTGGTTGCATCGCTTGCATCGCACTTGCCCAATGGCACACGCGACCTTGCGCAAGCGCTCGCAGTGGGCGACGACTGCGCCGCGCTCGCCGACGGCGACGGCTATCTGCTGTTCGCGATCGAAGGGCTCGTCAGCGACTTCGTGAAAACGATGCCGTGGTTTGCGGGCTATAGCAGCGTGATGGTCAACATCAGCGACGTGTATGCGATGGGTGGTCGTCCGCTTGCCGTCGTCGATGCGCTGTGGAGTGATGGAATCGAAGCGGCGGAAAAGATTCTAGCAGGCATGGCGGCGGCATCGAGCGCGTATGGCGTGCCGGTCGTCGGTGGTCATAGCAATACGCGTAGCACGGAGCCGCAACTCGCCGTGTCGATACTGGGCCGCGCGCGGGCGTTGCTGTCCAGCTTCAACGCACGGCCGGGGGACAGCCTCGTGATGGCCGTCGATCTGCGCGGCCGTTTCGAAGACCCTTATCCGTTCTGGAATGCCTCCGTCGGCGCCCCGGCTGTGCGCTTACGTGACGATCTCGAACTGTTGCCGCAACTCGCAGAAAGCGGCCTGTGCGATGCGGCCAAAGATATCAGCATGGCAGGCGTGCTCGGCACGTCGCTGATGCTGCTCGAATGCTCGGGCGTCGGCGCGCATATCGATCTCGATGCGATCCCGCGTCCTGAAGGTGTCGATTTCGAGCGCTGGCTGAGCGCGTTTCCAAGCTACGGTTTTCTGCTTTCCGTGCGCGATGAGCATGTGGATGAGGTGCACGCGCGTTTCGCACAACGGGGACTCGCAAGCGCGACGATCGGCTGCGTGGATGCCTCTCGCGAAGTGGTGCTCACGCAGCAGGCCGACGCGGCGTTGTTATGGAGCTTCAAAGACAGCGCATTTATCGGCGCGCCGGTGGGAGCATCGACATGAACGACACGCGGATGCGCATTGCGCTCTTCACCCATTCGGTGAACCCTCGCGGCGGCGTCGTGCATACGCTTGAACTCGGGCGCGCGTTGCAGGAAGCGGGACAGGACGTGACGATCTTTGCACCGTCGGTCGGCGGTGCAAAGATGTTCCGCGCTTCGCCTTGCCGCGTCGTGCTCGCGCCAGCCGCGGCGCACGGCAACGATACGGTGACGATGGTGCAGACGCGCATCGATGCGCTGAAAGCGGCATTGCTCGAAGAGGGCGCGTCGGGCTTCGACGTATTGCATGCGCAGGATGGCATCGGCGGCAACGCGCTGGCGGAGTTGCGCGAAGCGGGCGCGATTCGCGGCTTCGTGCGCACGGTTCATCATCTCGATGCCTTCGACCATCCGCGTCTGAGTGCATGGCAACGACGCGCATACGTGGATGCCGGCACGGTGCTGTGTGTCAGCGATACATGGACGCGCAAGATGCGCGATGAGTTTGGCATCACTGCATCGACGGTCAATAACGGCGTGGACGTCGCGCGTTTTCGTGACGTCGAAGGCGGCCTGGGCATTTGCAACGAGTTCGGCCTGACAGGTAAGCCGGTCGTGCTGGCCGTAGGCGGTATCGAAGAACGCAAGAACACGCTGCAACTGCTCGAAGCCTTTGCCTTGTTGCGACGCACGCATGCGGAGGCGCAGCTCGTGATCGCGGGCGGCGCGAGCCTGCTCGATCACGATGCGTATACCCGGCGCTTCGTTGCACGTGCAGTTGAACTGGACCTTCGTATTGGCAGACACGGAGCCATCGTCGTGACAGGCCCGCTCGAAGACGCGGCGATTGCCGCATTGATGCAGCGCGCGGACGTCGTATCGATGATGTCATTGTGCGAAGGCTTCGGCCTCGTCGTGCTCGAAGCGCTGGCCGCGGGCGCGCCGGTCGTCGTATCGCGGATCGAGCCATTCACGGGCTATCTCGACGACCGCGTTTGCTGCTGGGCGCGACCTGACGACGCAGGCACCATCGCCGACGCGTTGCGCCGCGCGTTGCATCAACGCGGCGGCATCGACTTCGAACACGCAGTGCCTGAACTTCTCGCGCGCTTTAGTTGGCGCGAAAGCGCACGCCGTCATATCGCATTGTACGCGGATCACGTGCAGCGCATCACGCGGCGGCTGTGCGCCTGAATCTCTTACTCGCAATCAAAGGAAATCTGATGCCAGTCATGCACTTCAAAGTCCAGTGGCCGGACGGCAGCGAGGCCAACTGCTATTCGCCTTCGACGGTGATCGCTGAGTTCTTCGTCGCCGGTCAGCGCTATGCGCTCGCCGATTTCGTCGAGCGCGCGCGCGAGTCGCTGCATATCGGCTCTGAACGCGTGCGCGAAAAGTACGGCTTTGCGTGCTCGGCGGCAATGGATCAGCTCGCGCAGATCGAAGAACATGCACAGCGTTTTGCCACCGACCCCCACGCGCAAGTCAAGGTCGTCGAACTCATTTGAACCCGAAAGCAGGAACGAATCATGTCGAACGCAAACTCTGTCGCATCCGACGCGCTGAACGATGTGCCGCACCACACGGTGATCGTGGTGGGAGGCGGGCAAGCCGGCTTGTCGGTCAGCTACTACCTCAAAGAGGCGGGCATCGATCATCTTGTCATCGAAAAGCACACGGTTACGCATACGTGGCGCTCGCAGCGCTGGGATGCGTTCTGCCTCGTCACGCCCAACTGGCAATGCGCGCTGCCGGGTTATCCGTATCGCGGCGACGATCCGCACGGTTTCATGAAGAAGGACGAGATCATCGCCTATCTGGACGGCTTCATTGCGATGGTCGATGCGCCCGTGCTCGAACACACGGAGGTCCGCAAGGTCAGGCGAGTGCCGTCGGGCGGCTACTTCGTGTCGACGTCGAACGGCGACTTCACGGCCGATCAGGTCGTCGTTGCCTCGGGTGGCTATCACAGGCCCATCGTGCCGCGCATGGCGGAGCGTTTGCCTTCGCAGATCGTGCAGCTGCAGTCTTCGCATTACCGCAATCCTCAGGCGTTGCCTGATGGCGCAGTGCTCGTGGTCGGCTCCGGGCAATCGGGCGCGCAGATCGCGGAAGACCTGCATCTGGCCGGCCGTAAGGTGTATCTGGCCGTGGGTGAAGCGCCGCGTTGCGCGCGTTTCCATCGTGGCCGCGACGTGGTCGACTGGCTCGCCGACATGCGCTACTACGACATGCCCGTCGATCAGCATCCTCTGCGCGAAGGCGTGCGCGACAACACCAACCATTATGTGACGGGCCGCGACGGCGGACGCGATATCGACTTGCGGCGTTTTGCACTCGAAGGCATGGAACTTTACGGTCGCCTCGAAGATCTGCGCGACGGCCGCCTGCAATTCGCGCCGAACCTGATCGCGAATCTCGACAGCGCCGACGATACCTACAACCGCATCAATGCGAGCATCGACGCATTCATCGACAAGCAGGGTATCGACGCTCCACAAGGCGTTCCCTATGAGCCGGTGTGGCGCCCGGAAGGCGAGCGAACGTCGCTGGATCTCGCGCAGAGCGGCATTACGTCGATCATCTGGTGCATTGGCTTTACGCCCGATTTCAGCTGGATCGATGCGCCCGTGTTCAACGGACTTGGCTATCCTGCACACAATCGCGGCGTCACGCCGCAAGCGGGCTTGTACTTCATCGGCCTGCCGTGGCTGCATACATGGGGATCGGGGCGTTTCTCGGGCGTCGCACGCGATGCCGAGCATGTCGTCGGCGCAATCCGTCTGGCGCTCGGCCAGAGTTCGACGAGCCTCGCGGCGTGAGCATGATCCAACGCTATCGCGCGGGCATGCCGCAACTGAGCTACACGGGACTGTCGGAAAACTGGTTGCTCAAGGAGTGTGGCCATCGACATTGGGAAGCGCTCGCCGCTCAAGCAGGCCGCGGGCAGCCGGAATTCCACGATGACAACGGCGGCCGCTCTTATGCCGCTTTCACGGCAATCCGGTTGCAGACCTGCGGTCTCGATTCGATCGCCGAAAACGACGCGTTCGAGATCCGCAGCACGCTTTGCAGAACGGGGCCTGTGCGCCACTTCAGCACGCACCATATCGTTCGCGATGACCTGACAGTCGCGGAGATAGGGATGTCCTCTGCATTCGTCACGCGCGGCGAGGCGCGCAGCAATCGTTCCGCCGCACGGGCGGCGCTTGCTTCACTGGCGGGTGAAATCGTGCAGATGCCCGACGAGGCAGCGGAGATGGCGCAGATTGGCAAACGCCTTCGAGCATACGAGCGTGATGCAATTGCCGACCTCGGGCCTGCCACGCACGAGCCGATCGAGTTCTTCCCGTGCCCCAATGGCGATTTCAATGGCGCTGACTTCCTGTACTTCGCGAGCTTTCAAGCCTTTGTCGATCGCGCCGAGTGGCAATGGCGGCGCTTTGGCGAACCGCCTGTCATCTCGAGCCGTTCGCTGTTCTATTACGGCAACGTCGACGTGGGTGACACGTTGACCGTGCATATGGTCGGTCAGGCGGAAGACGGGCAGGGCATCCGGCACTGGACCGAACTGCGGCGCAATAGCGACGGCACGAAGATCGCCGACGTCACGACGGCAAAACGCTGGAGGCATCGATGAACAGGCAGCGGCGGCGTCGCTCGGATCGCGTCAGACTCAAGCGCGTCTACACGCGCGCGGATATCGATGGCATCGCGCATATGGACAGCATGCCCGGCGAGGCGCCGTTCGTGCGCGGTCCATTCGCGTCGATGTATACGCAAAAGCCGTGGACGATACGCCAATACGCGGGGTATGCGCAGGCCGCCGATACGAACCTCGCGTTTCGCACTGCGTTGGCCGAAGGCGCACAGGGTCTCTCCGTCGCCTTCGATCTGCCCACCCAGCGCGGTTACGATTCAGACGATCCCGCTGTGAGCGCGGACGTGGGCGTGACGGGTGTCGCAATCGATACGGTGGAGGACATGACTCGCCTTTTCGAAGACATTGCACTCGACCGCGTGTCGGTATCGATGACCATGAACGGCGCGGTCCTTCCTGTGCTGGCTGCTTTCATCGTCGCGGCGGAGGAAAGCGGCGTTAGCGGCTCGCAACTGCGGGGAACGATTCAGAACGACATCCTGAAAGAGTTCATGGTGCGGAACACCTGCATCTTCGCACCTGAGCCATCGTTGCGTATCTGCGCCGACGTCGTTGAGTATCTCAGCGAAAACGTGCCGCGGTTCAACGCACTTTCGGTGTCGGGATATCACTTTCAGGAAGCGGGCGCGGACCCGGTGCTGGAACTTGCGCTGACCATGGCGAATGCGCGCGAGTACATAACGACCCTCGTCGAACGGGGGATGCCGGCCGATGACGTCTGTCAGCGGATGAGCTTTTTCTTCGGCGTCGGCATGGACTTCTACGTTGAAATCGCGAAGCTGCGAGCCGCACGAATTCTATGGTCGGATCTTGCCTCGGCAAATGGCGCAACGTCGGATAGGGCACGCGCACTGCGAATGCACTGTCAGACCTCGGGGTGGTCGCTAACGGCGCGCAAACCCATGAACAACGTCGTGCGTACGACAGTCGAGGCGTTGGCTGCCGTGTTCGGCGGAACGCAATCGCTGCACACCAACGGATACGACGAAGCGTTTTGTCTTCCTTGTGCGGATGCGTCGAGGCTCGCTCGCGACACCCAACTGGTGCTGCAGCACGAAACCGGCGTATGCGATGTGGTCGATCCGTGGGCTGGTTCTTTCATGATGGAGAACCTTACCGCGGAGATCCGTCAGAAGGCGCTAACGATGATGGCCGAAATTGAACGCCTTGGTGGCGTGGTGGATGTCGTCGAATCAGGGTGGGTTCGAGAACAGATCCACAAGTCGGCTTTGGATACACAGGCGGAAATGGAGTCGGGAACACGCGCGGTTGTGGGCGTCAACGATTTCATGACGGGATGCAATGAAGACCCTGGAGAGCCACGGACTGTCGACGGCCAGCGGGTGCGCGTGCTGCAAACGCAAAGGCTTGCTCACATCAAAGCCAGGCGTGATTCAACGAGAGTGCGCGACACGCTGAATGCGCTGACGCGGGCGGCCCGAAGCAGAGATGGAAATCTTCTTGAACTGACGGTGGCATGCATGCGAGCGCGTGCAACTGTCGGCGAGTGCACGCGGGCACTGGAAGCCGTATGGCCACGATACCGGATCGGCTTGCCGCTATTGCGCGACCACTACGGCCCAAGCCTCGAAAGCGACAAGGCTTGGCAGGACGCATGCCACGCCGTGGCCGACGTGACCACGCGCCTGGGCCGTGCGCCACGCATGTTGATTGCAAAGCTGGGACAAGACGGACATGACAGGGGCGCGCGTATTATCGCAGCGGTCTTAAACGATGCGGGCTTCGCGGTTTCCACGGGATCGTTGTTCGCATCACCTACCGATACCGTCCAATTGGCTGAAGCGCAGCAGGTTGACGTTATCGGCGTGTCCTCTCTCGCGGGCGCACACAACGATCTGGTCGCCGCGTTGCGTGAGCAACTGACTGTACGCGGTCTGCGGATACCCATCGTGGTGGGCGGGATCATCGACCACGCGAGTCAAGTGGCCCTTGAACGCTCCGGAGTGGCAGCCTGCTTCGCGGCGGGCACACCGATCAAAAAGATGGTGCCGCTATTGGCTGCGATCGCTGTAGCGTTCGCAGAAAAACACGTTGCAGATACCCATCCGTTCCACGAGATTGCATAACGATTGGCGAGTTGCTGTTCGGGAGTGAAGAGGGTGCGACAGTGCGCCATGTGGAATTTCGCGATATCGGCCCAATCCTTTATCACAGGTCAACACGAGAAAGGAGTCGGATCATGTGGCGAAGACGATTGATAGTTGGCGCGGTCGCATTGGCGATGCTTACGCCGATGCCCTTCGCATTTGCGCGCGGTCTCAATGATGCCGTCGGCGGGGGGCTCGGGGGTGTGGCCGGTGCCTTCGTGGGCGATGCCGTTGGCGGGCGCACTGGTGGGATAGTGGGCGCGGGCGTGGGCGGTGCTGCCGGGGCATTGCTTGCTGACGAGCTGGGCCATGATGCGCATCACGACGATTGGGACCATCGCGATCATGGTGGCCATCACCCGCACGGACACGAGCACGAGTTCGAGCACGGCCACAGGCACTGATCGCGCGTGGTGCCCTGCCATTCTGCGGCTTTGAAGAACTCGTTGGGCGCGTCGCCATAGCCGACGGACTGGAGGAGCCACGCCATGTAAGTGGCGCGGGCGAGTTTGTTGACTATCCGGCAGTTGCCGTGGCCGTGGCGCCGGGCGTCTAGCGCAGCGTGATATTAGAGCGACGAGTCGCGCGCCAGCGGCGGTAGCCGCTACTTGGCGCGTGCCGGTTTCTGCACCCACCGCTGTATGTAGGTATAGAAAAGAGGAATAGCCGCGCACGAAATCGTTATTATTTTTTACGAAAGCGGCCTCTTAGACTCAGTGCATCCGTTTTACGCCGGAATCCATGCAGATGAGCTATCCGCTTTCGATTCCTTCTTCATCCGCCGCCGGCGCGCCGCCGTTGCTGCGCCATTACATCGGCGGTTAATTCGTCGCCAGCGACACGCGTCATCCACTTCAAAAAACGGAAATGCAAACGTCACCTTTTCTTGATTTGCCTATGGCCTATAGCCTCCGCGTCGGCGATGTAAAAATTTCCGTGATTGCAGAATCCGTCGCGCCACTTCTCAAGTGGCAGGAAATTCATCCCGACGCGACCGAAACGGCCATCCGCGATGCGCAGTCCGCACGAAACCAGAAAATATTCGATTCTTCGACTGGAAAGCTGGTAATTGCGATCCAGGGATTTCTGCTGGAGACGAAAGACCGCTCGATCATGATCGACACCTGCGTTGGCGACTGCAAGGCTCGAGCGCGCCCGGAATTCGATCGGGCAGAGTTCGGATGGGTGCAGCGGTTGCGCACCCTCGGTATCGACCTTGGAAAGGTCGATACCGTCGTCTCCACACATTTGCATGTAGACCATGTCGGCTGTAACACCTACTCGCTTAACGGCAAATGGGCTCCGACCTTCCCTAATGCCCGATATGTTTTTGTGGAGGAGGAGGTCGCTTTCTGGGAAAGCGAGCTTGCCGGCTCGCCACTTGAGCGAACCGGCGATTACATATCAGACAGCATAAGGCCCCTCTTCGAGCAGGGCGTCGCTGAAATCGTACCCCCGAGCTACGCGATCAGCCAGGAAGTCCGGCTTTTGCATCTGCCAGGGCATACGCCCGGTCATGTCGGCGTTGTCGTCGAATCGAACAACGAACGGGCGATACTGTCGGGCGACCTGTTTCACTCGGCATTGCAGTGCGAGAATCCCGCTTGGAATACTCGATTCTGTGTGGACCCGGACGTTGCACAACGCTCCCGACGCGATTTTTTCGAAGCTCACTGCGGCTCTAACACCGTTGTCATCCCCGCGCATTTCCCCTTTCCGTGCGCCGGCTACATAAGGCGATCCGGGGATACCTACGCGTTTGAGTTCCTCGAATCCACGCGGATAAGTTTACTAACGGAAGCCTGATCGTCCCAGCCTGGTCCGATAAGTCCTGTATTTGGCCGACTTTGCTCCGCAAACCTGCGTCTTCGCAGAATTGACGTAGGTGAGGGTGCGACTCAAGGGCGGCCTACTTTTCCATGCGCAGGCAACAGAAGATTCCGCGCCGAGGTGATCCGGCGGCAAAGTGCGAGTGGAGCGAAGCTTTCGAATCCGCTCTTTTATCATGCGAGAGTCGAGACACGGCCCAATCGGGAACGCTCGAAAAGCGCTGATATGAAGCACATAGTCCCTCGGCTCTCGGACGCACTGAATGCACGCTTGACCCACTCAGAAACGATGGACCATGCCCAGACGCGTCAGCATCTGCCGGTCATTGCCTGACGGTCCAGAAACGGCCATGATCCACGCGTGCGGAGCGTTGTTCCGGCTGACTTTCTGATAAACCGCTTCGGTATAGACGAACGTTCTTTTGGACAGGACATAGCGCACGCCCAGGCTGAACTGATTGGCCTTGTCGCCCGCCAGAACTGTATTGCCTTTCATCAATTCATAGTCACCTCCGGCGGACAGCGCGGGGCTGAACTGGTACCGGACACCGATCTGATAGACGTTGATAGTAGCGTTGTTTGCAGTGTTTTTCGTGTTCGTGTACAACACATTCGCCGTGGCATCGCCAAACCTGTATTCCGCGCCCGCGCCATAGTTGCGAATCCCTGACATACCGTTCCCAAGCGCCGTATAGCGTTGATAGGTATAAGCTGCACCGAGCGAAACTGGTCCCACTGCGTAGTTGATACCAAAGCTTTTGCCATCATTGCGCGCAAGGCTACCAGGCTGGCCGCCGAAACTGTAGAGAGCGCCGATAGACAAGCCTTGGTAAAGCGGCGACGTATATTTGACCGCGTTCGACATGGCGGCGCCCGCCATGCGATCGAAGTTCGCGCTGCCAGACGGATTGCCTGGAATGCCCAGGTTTGCGAACGGCCCCTGCCGGAAACCGTATATGCCTGCGATATAAGACGAGTTGTCGAATCGCAGCAACGAATCGACCATAAACTCGTATTGCTGTCCGAACGTTAATTTCCCAAAGCGATCGTTTGCCAGTCCTACGAACGCGTTTCGGCTAAACAGGCTCCCACCATTCGTAGAGTAAATGGCGCCGGTTCCCAAATTGAACTGGTTAATCAACTCAAAGACGGCTTTGGTCCCACCTCCAAGGTCCTCGGTTCCACGCAGCCCCCAAAGGTTTGGCGTGGCGATTCCTGTTCAGCTCCACAACTGAAAGCACCCGAAATGACTCCTTGCGCGGAGAGCCGTTTGGTAAGCCATGTTGCCGTCAGAGCGCCGGCATCTATGAAGTCGCTGATGCTAGCTTTGAACGGCATATATAACCCATCGATCGTTGGTTTGAACACGAAGCCAGAGACGAGCAAAGGCGTACGCCGTCATGTTCGGTGCATAAAGAAAAAAATTACTTTTCGGGTTACAGCTATTCGGATCTTTAATATCAGCAGTCTTGTGAAAGTTCCGGCTTGGGACCGGACCGGAACAAGCTTTACGCCTTGCATGCGCCGGAAGTCGAATGGCTAAGCGAAGGCAAGGTCCGCAGGCCGTACGAATTCGGCGTCAAGTTGTCGTTGAGGACGATCAACGAGGAGGGGCTGGTGAGCGGGCGCGTTCGATCCCGGTCAATCCATACGACGGCCACACACTGGCCCAGGCGCTGGAGCAGGCGGCGGTCCCGAGTGACGTGAAGCCGGAAGTGGCAGCTGTCGGTCGCAGTTACAACGACGTAAAAAAGCCAGCGCCGCTACAGCAAGGAGGGGATTCGCGACAGTGCGGTTGCGGCTCGGCTCGACCATTTGTGGAAAACACCAGCCCGCGTGCGCGGCGATTCTCGAGCTGCGCGATGAGTCCTAGCGCTTTTGTCGAGGTGAAAAGCAAGGGAAAGGGTGCACTTGCTCTGCGATGTGCTGCACTTGCTGACGCGACGCACAGTGGCCAATGCGCGGCAAATTCAAGCGGCTGTTCGGCCTGAGCCCCGTCGACGCGGTCAAGCGCATGCACCGCACGTGAGGCGTAGCCGCCGCCGCGCGTGCCGCAGCCCGTGCCGCGTTACGTGACCGCGGTCTAAAGCCCGCTGAACCAGTTGTAGCCCTGGTCTTCCCAGTAGCCGCCCGGGTTCGTGTTGGTCACGAATATCGCCGCGATATGCTTCGGATTTTTGAAGCCGAGCTTGGTCGGCACCCGCAGTTTCAGCGGATAGCCGTATCTGGCCGGCAGCGGCGCGTTGCGGAAATCGAGCGTCAATTGTGTTTGTGGATGCAGCGCGGTCGCCATATCGAGGCTCGAATAATAGCGGTCCGCGCATTTGAAACCGACGTAGCGTGCGCTCAGATCGGCGCCGATCCGTTCGAGAAACGTGCGAAACGGCACGCCGCTCCATTGTCCGATCGCGCTCCATCCTTCGATGCATACGTGTCGGGTGATCTGCGAGACCTGCGGCAGCCCGCGCAACTGCGCGAGGCTCCAGCTGCGTTTGTCCGCGACGAGCCCCGATACTTCGAGCCGATAGCCCGATCCGTCGATATCCGGCGCGTCGAACTCGGGATAAAACGCGTTGAACGGAAACGGATCGGTGATCTCGCGTGCCGTATAGGTGGGCGCGAGTTTGTTGCGATTGAAGAGCCACGCCTGCACGCGATCGTTCCAGCGCGACATCGTCCATAGGACCTTGTCGAGGGAATCGTTGTCCTGCAGGTTGCAGCCGGACAGCATCGCGAGCGCGCCGATCGAGAGCGACGAGCGCAGAAACAGGCGGCGCTGCAACTGCTCGATCCGCGGCCGGTGGTCTGCAAGCACAATGCGCGTGCGGCGCGCGTCTTGCGGATCGGCGCGCGTAGCGTTCGTCATGTCGGTGCGTTGCGGGTCGCTCATACGCGGGCCCTGTTGGAAGCTTCATCGGTGCGATGCGCGCGGCGCCGCGTGCGGCCGGTGAACATCGGCGGCAACGTTCGCGGCACCAGCAGCACGAGCAGCAGATGCACGACTACGAAGCCGGCAACGCCGACCATCGCAACGAAATGCACACGCCGCGCAAAATCGAAGCCGCCGAACAGCGCGGTCAGCCAGGACAATTGCACCGGCTTCCAGATCGACAGTCCCGATGCGACGAGCAGCGCACCCAGCAGCAGCACCGACAGATACAGCGCGCGTTGCACGGCGTTGTATCTGCCGCTTTCGTGCGGCAGTCTGAAGCGCAACGCCAGCGCCGCATCGCGCGCTACGTCGCGGGCACGCACCGGCAGCAGCTTGCGACGCAAATGGCCGCTCGTCACGCCATAGGCGAGATATAGCAGGCCGTTCGCGCACAGCAGCCACATCGCCGCGAAGTGCCAGGCGATGGAGCCGCCGAGCCATCCGCCGACGGTCGCCCACACGGGAAAGTGGAACGGAAAAATCGGCGACGCGTTATAGATCGCCCAGCCGCTCATCAGCATGCAGATCATCGCGAACGCGTTGATCCAGTGTGTCACGCGAACGACGACAGGATGAACGAGCACAATGGCTTGTGAGTCGGACATGCGCTTCAAAGAAGGTTGGAAGACGAGCGGCGTGCCGCGTTACATCGGCGGCGTCACGCCATGCTCGCCGGCCGAAATGAAATTCGCCGCCATCGAGCCGTCCGCATCCTTGTGCGCGAACAGCACGACCTTGGTGCCGGGCGTGAGCAACGCACGGCTGCCCGGCTCCAGACTCACGATGGGGACGTCCTGCGGAATCAGGATCTTCTTTTCGCCATCCTTGTACTTGACGGTGATCGTGCGGCCGTTGCTGACCACGAGCGAGCCGACCGTGCCGTTCGTCATCGAGCTGTTCGCGCCCAGATCCCACGGCCGATGACCTTCGCCCGAACCGCGCATGCTCGGAGGGAACACATGCACCTCGAGCGCCTTCAACGTGCCGTCGGGCTGTGGAATCGCGGCCGTGCCGACGTAGCTGTCGGGTTTGATGTCGGTGACGCTGGCGAGCGTGACGCCGCGAATCGGCGTGTCGGCGGCGAGCTTTACGTCGACGTCCTGGCCGTCGCGGGTGTGCACCTTCAGCAGATCGCCCGTCAGCGAGGTCACCGTGCCACGCAGGCCGGTCGGCGCGGCAGTCTGAGCCGAAACCGCGAACGTCGTCGCGGATAACGAGGCGGCGATGGCGGGAACGGCGAGGGCGCGCAGGGTGCGTGCAGCGGAGATCTTGATGCGGGTCTTCATGGGCAACTCCAGTCCGGGGATGCAGCGTGGTGAACGGAGTGGGAAGACTAGCGGCCGCATCGGCTCATCCAGGTGACGGGATGATGACAAAAAAGTCATCAATGGCCCAGGGCCGCCACGTAGAATGGCTCGCTGCGAGCGCCGCGGTACATCACGAGCGCTGTCATCAGGCGTTTTTTGCGCGGACGAGCGCGGTCTCACCAGGTCGCATCGCGCGACAGGAGCAGCGGGCATTATGAGCATTCTCGTCATCGAAGACGATCCGAAAACCGGCGACTATCTGAAGAAGGGCCTGCGCGAGAACGGCTACGCGGTCGATCTCGCACGCACCGGCACGGACGGCCTGCATCTGGCGCTGGAACATGATTACGAACTGGTGGTTCTCGACGTGATGCTGCCAGGCATCGACGGTTGGGAAATCATGCGGGCGTTGCGTGCGCGGCGGGATCTGCGGGTGATTTTTCTGACCGCTCGCGATCAGGTCAGCGACCGCATTCGCGGTCTCGAACTCGGCGCCGACGATTATCTGGTCAAACCGTTTTCGTTTGCCGAACTGGTGCTGCGCGTTCGCACGTTGTTGCGCCGTGGCGTCATCCGCGAGAGCGACGTGTTCGAAGTTGCCGACCTCAAGCTCGACGTGTTGCGTCGCCGCGTGACGCGCGAGGGTATCGACATTCCGCTCACCAACAAGGAGTTCATGCTGCTGCATCTGCTGGTGCGCCGCGAGGGCGAAGCGCTGTCACGCTCGCAGATCGCGTCGGAAGTGTGGGACATGAATTTCGATAGCGACACCAACGTGGTCGATGTGGCGATCAAGCGCTTGCGCGCTAAGATCGATCACCCGTTCAACAAGAAGCTGATTCACACGGTGCGCAGCATCGGCTACACGTTCGGCCACGGCGCATGAAACGATGGACCGAACGCTCGCTGATCGCGCGCACGACGTTGCTGTTCGCGCTCATCGCCTGTGCGGTGATCGGCTCGCTCGGCGCGTATTTTTATCACTCCGCCGAAGTCTCTCTGCAACGCCGCGCCGACGTCGTACTGAGCGGCCGCGTCGAGCATTTCGGCCGCATCGTGCACGACCTTTATTCGGTTAGCGAATTAAAAAAGCGCCCGCTGCTGTTCGAGACGATGCTCGGCGCGGAAGATGACGTGCTGATCTTCCGCCGGCCGGGCGAAGCGCCGTTCGTCGACGTAAATCCGGGCGGCCTCGCGGTGCCTGATCTTCCGGCCGGCCCGGAAGGCGACGCGCCTCGTGCCGCCGGCGTGAGTCAGACGCGCCTGCCCGATGGCGTGCCGGTGCATTGGGCGATCGCGAGCGCGGCGGCGCGCGAGGATGGCGCCGAAGTCGAGGTGATCGCGGGCCACCCGATGACGCACGAAATGCGCATGCTTGCGGAGTACCGCAACCGCATCGTGCTGGCGACGCTGATCGGCATGCTGGCAGCGACGCTGCTCGCGTACTGCGTGCTGCGCCGCGCGCTGCGACCGGTGCGCGACATTGCCACACGGGCCGCGCAAATCAGCCCGGCGAACCTGACGGTCCGGCTCGACGTCAAAGCCGCGCCCGTGGAACTGCGTCAGCTCACGCACGCGTTCAACGCGATGCTCGATCGTCTCGCCGACGGCTATCAACGGCTGCAGCAGTTTTCCGCCGACCTGGCGCACGAGATTCGCACGCCGGTCGGCGCGCTGCTCGGCCAGACCCAGGTCGCGCTGGCGCAGTCTCGCGAAGCCGAGGAATATCAGCAATTGCTCGAATCGAATCTCGAGGAGTTGAATCGCCTGAGCCATATCGCGGAGAACATGCTGTTTCTCGCGCATGCGGATCATGCGGCGTCGTCGGTCGAGCGGCAGCCGGTCGATCTGCATGATGAACTGGTCAGGATCGCCGATTATTTCGAAGGCCTCGCCGACGAACGCGGGATGCGTTTCGACGTCGACGCGTCGGGCGTCGCGTCGGCCAATCCGATGCTGTGCCGCCGCGCCATCAACAATCTGGTCGTCAACGCGGTGCGTTACGGCGCCACCGACACGGTAGTGCGCCTGCGCGGCGCGCAGGACGAAGCGGGCGCATGGGTGACGGTCGAGAACGAGGGCGAGGCGATACCCGCCGCGCAACTCGACCGGCTGTTCGACCGCTTCTATCGCGGCGACGCGGCGCGCAGCGCGTTCACCGAATCGCACGGACTCGGGCTCGCGATCGTGAAGGCGATCATGCACCTGCATGGCGGTAGCGCGCGCGTGGTGTGTCCGCTGCCGGGCGTCGTGCGCTTCGAACTGCGCTTTCCCGCAGTGTGAGTTGCTATCGCGGTAGGCCCCGCGCCGCCCACGCTTTTCAACGCGTTGTGCTATCGGCTCGTGCACGACCCCGGCTGCGCAAGCCGTCGATGCACTGTAGCGGCGCGATTTCGGGCAGCCGTTGCTGTCCGCTCGCACCGATCAAAAAGAGGCAGACTTGCATAGGCAAGCCGCTCCAGGGCGGCGTCCCGCGCCCATTCCATAGTTTGGAAAAAACCCCGGAATATCAGGAAACTGACGGACTTCGACGCCCCCCAGTGACACCGCGTCATGCGCGGCTTGCAGTGCATCAACGAAATGCCTGGCTTGCGCGAGCGGATTGGCTAAGATGGCGGATGGCTGCGCGTGCCGCGCCGGAGGCCATTCATTCATGACTATCGGCATTTATGCCACGCTCGTCGCCGCGTCGTTCGTGCTGTTGCTCGGCGAGAAGCTGATCCAGTGGATCGGCGTGCTGCGAACCTATTCCATTCCCGCGCCGGTGGCCGGCGGCCTCGTAATCGCGATCTGCGTGCTGCTCGCGCGCGTCACCGCCCATCTCGAAGTGCGCTTCGACCCGACGCTGCAAACCCCGCTGATGCTCGGGTTCTTCGCGACGATCGGTCTGAATGCCCATCTGTCGAATCTGAAAGCGGGCGGACCGGTGCTGGTGCGTTTTCTCGCGCTGGTCAGCGGGCTGCTGATCCTGCAGAACGTGATCGGCATCGGGCTCGCGTTCGCGCTCGGCGTCGATCCGCTGCTCGGCATTCTCGGCGGCTCGATCACGATGTCGGGCGGCCACGGCACCGGCGCCGCGTGGAGCCAGGTGTTCACCGAGCATCACGGGATCGAGGCGGCGACCGAGATCGCGATCGGCTGCGCGACCTTCGGGCTCGTAATGGGCGGCGTGCTCGGCGGCCCGATCGCGCGGCTGTTGCTGCGCCGGCTCAGCGCCGACGAGCTGCGGCGCGCCGCGCAGCGCGCGGAAGAGACTCTGGTGTTCGAAGAACCGAAAGCGCTGCAGCCGACCACGCCCGCCGCGCTGATCACCACGCTCGCGCTGATTGCGATCTGCCTCGCCAGCGGCGACGTGCTGGCCGACTGGCTCGCCGGCAGCGTATTCGAATTGCCGACCTTCGTCTGCGTGCTGTTCATCGGCGTGATCCTGAACAACGGGCTCGCGCTCGCGCGCGTGCGGCTGGATCAGCAGGCGGTCGCGCTGGTCGGCAACGTCAGCCTCGCGCTGTTTCTCGCGATGGCGCTGATGCGCCTCGATCTATGGGAGCTGGCCGCGCTGGCGGTGCCGATCGTCACGATCCTCGCCGCGCAGACGCTGCTGATGGCGCTCTACGCGGTGTTCGTGACATTCCCGGCGATGGGCCGCGACTACGACGCGGTCGTGTTGTGCGCCGCGCAATGCGGTCTCGGGCTCGGCGCGACACCGACCGCGATCGCGAACATGCAGGCGGTCACCAACCGTTTCGGTCCGTCGCATATCGCGTTTCTGATCGTGCCGATGACCGGCGCGTTTTTCATGGACATCGTCAATGCAATCGTGATCAAGCTGTTTCTCGCGCTGCCGTTTTTGCACTGACGGTTCGTTTCGCTGCATTCACAGGCACACAGGCAAAGAGAGTAAGCACACCTCATGAGCGATCAACACAGTAAAAAGCCGGTCGGTTTCGCGAAAGGACTGACCAATTACGGCGACCGCGAATTCAGCGTCTATCTGCGCCGCACGTTCGCGAGTTCGATGGGCTATAGCCGCGAGATGCTGGACCGGCCGATCGTCGGCATCGCGCATTCGGCGAGCGGCTTCAACAATTGCCACCGCCATTTCCCCGAGATGATCGACGCGGTCAAACGCGGCGTGCTCGCGGCGGGCGGCTTGCCGATCGAGTTTCCGACCATCTCGCTCGGCGAGACATTCCTCACGCCGACCAGCCTGAAGTTTCGCAACCTGATGTCGATGGACGTCGAGGAAATGACCCGCGCGCAGCCGATGGATTCGGTCGTGCTGCTCGGCGGTTGCGACAAGACGGTGCCCGCGCAATTGATGGGCGCGGCATCGGCGAATCTGCCGGCGGTGCAACTGGTCGCGGGACCGATGTCGACCAGCCGCCATCGCGGCGAACGGCTCGGCGCGTGCACCGATTGCCGCCGCTTCTGGGCCAAATTCCGCGCAACCGAAATCGACGCGCAGGAAATCAATACCGTTGAGCGGCGTCTGGCTTCGACCGCCGGCACCTGCGCGGTGATGGGCACCGCGAGCACGATGGCGATCATCGCGGAGACGCTCGGCATGATGCCGGCGAACAGCGCCGCATGTCCGGCGGTCGACGCGGACCGTCTGCGCATCGCGGAAGAAACCGGCCGCATCGCGTTCGAGCTGATCGCGAAGCCGATCCTGCCGAGCGAGATCATCACCGCGCAGTCGGTCGAAAACGCGTTGCGCGTGCTGCTCGCGATCGGCGGCTCGACCAACGCGATGATTCATCTGACCGCGATCGCCGGCCGCGTCGGCGTGAACGTCGATCTGCGACGCGTGAACGAACTGAGCGAGACAACACCGGTGCTGGTCAATCTGAAACCGACCGGCGATCACTACATGGAAGACCTGTACGCGGCCGGCGGCGTGCCGGCGATTCTGCGCGAGATCAAACACCTGCTGCATCTGGACTGCCGCACGGTGAGCGGCGAGACGCTCGGCGAGCGTCTGCACGACGTCAGCTGGGTCGATCACACGGTGGTGCGGCCGTACGCGCAACCGGTGCGCGATACCGGTGGCCTCGTTGCGCTGTTCGGCAATCTGGCGCCGCGCGGCGCGCTCCTGAAGCGCTCGGCGGCCGACCCGAAACTGTTCGAGCAGGAAGGGCGCGCGGTCGTGTTCGAGTCGCTCGAAGACCTCGCGAACCGGATCGACAGCGACGATCTGGACGTCAACGCCGACGATTTCCTGGTGCTGCAAAACGCCGGCCCGACCAGTGAATCGGCGATGCCCGAGGCCGGCTATCTGCCGATTCCGGGCAAGCTCGCGCGCGCCGGCGTGAAGGACATGGTGCGGATGTCGGATGCGCGGATGAGCGGCACCGCGTACGGCACGATCGTGTTGCACATCACGCCGGATGCGGCGTCGGGCGGGCCGCTCGGCCTCGTGCGCAACGGCGACCGGATTCGCCTGAGCGTCGAAAATCGCGCGCTCGAACTGCTGGTGCCGGACGAGGAACTGGAGAAGCGCCGCGCCGCGTTGCCGCCGCGCAGCCAGGCGCCCGCAAAGCGCGGCTATGCGAAGCTGTACGAGCAGGAAATCCTGCAGGCCGACGAAGGTTGCGATTTTCGCTTCCTGAAGTAAGGTAGCGCTTTTGGCGCGGGTCGCCTCGAACCAACGGAGCGGATAGAGATGAACGATCAACCAGCGGCAGCCCCCGACAGCACCGCCGCGCGCGTCGCGTTGTGGCGCGCGCTGCACGTGCAGGCCGATGCGCCGCCGCACGTGCTCGAAGACGAAGTCGGCCTGCAACTGCTGGCGCCGGCCGAGGACTGGCGCAGCCGCGGCGACATGGATCCGCAATTCACGCGGCCGTTTCGCGCGTCGATCGTCGCGCGCGCACGCTTTATCGAAGATCTGGTGGTCGAGCAGGTCGGGCGCGGCGTCGCGCAGTATGTGATTCTCGGCGCGGGGCTCGACAGCTTCGCGCAGCGCCGCCCTGATCTGGCCGCGCGCCTGACCGTGTTCGAGGTCGATCCGCCGGAACCGCAGGCGTGGAAGCGCCGCCGTTTGCTGGAGCTCGGTTTCGGCGTGCCGGACTGGCTGCGTTTCGTGCCGGTCGATTTCGAAGCGGGTGACAACTGGCGGCAGCGTCTGGTCGATGAAGGCTTCGATCCGGGCAAACCGGCGGTCGTCGTCTCGACGGGCGTCAGCATGTATCTGACGAAAGAGGCGAACGCGGCGACGCTGCGCGAAGTGGCCGCTCTCGCGCCCGGTTCGACGTTCGCGATGACGTTCCTGTTGCCGCTGGAGATGGCCGACCCCGACGTGCGGCCGGGGCTCGAAATGGCGGAGAAAGGCGCGCGGGCGAGCGGCACGCCGTTCATCAGTTTCTTCACGCCGCCGCAGATCGTCGCGCTCGCGGTGGACGCGGGCTTCGCGACCGCGCGGCATGTGTCGGCCGCCGATCTAGGCGAGCGGTACTTCGCCGGCAGAACGGATGGCTTGCGCCCGCCGGCGAATGCGGAAGAGTTGCTGGTCGCGAGTACCTAGCTATAATCGCGCTCGAATACGGCCACGGATTGATTCATGAAAAAGATCGCAGTCTTCGCACTCGTTGCTTTCACGCTCGCCGCCTGCTCGTCCGAGGAAAAGCAGGCGCGCAAGGCCCAGCAGGAAATCCTTCACAGCGAACCGAATCTCGCCGCCGCGCAACGCGACGCGATTATCGATTGCACGCCTGAGAATTGCGATGCGGCGTGGGCGCTGACCAAACGCTATATCGAGCAGCATTCCGAGACCCACGTGATCCGCGCCGACGCGGTCGCGATCGATACCGACGTCCCCGACGATTCGGGCAAGGCTTCGTTCTCGGCGACGCGCGCGCCGAAGGCGGGCGGCGGCGCGACGCTGTCGCTATTCGCGCAGTGCCGCGGGATGTACGGCCAGAACAGCGAAAAGGGTTCGGACTACGACGAATGCGCGGAGAAGATTCTGAAGACGCAAAGCGGCTATCTGCCGTTTCTGCGCTCGCACGCGTCGGCGCAGTGATGCAGTGACGCAGTGACGTTCGCCGCTTACCGGCAGCGCGCCGGCAAGCGGTTACCAACTCGTATCAACTGAACGAAATCGCCAACTGATCGCCGATCGCGGTGCCGCCCATCGCCGGATCGGAGATGCCGTCGCGGCCGGTTTCGACGCGGCCCGCAAAGCGTCGCGTGAAGCCGGTCAGCCCCTTCGCGTTCAACGTGAAGTCGTACCAGAAGCCCGACGACTGCACCGGCAGTTCGAAGAACATCTCGCCGCGCGGCTCGACGCGTGCAACACGCTTCGGGTCCTTGCCGTACGCATTCGCGGTGAGGTTCACTTCGACCGGCGCATTGCCGGTGTTATGCACCTTCAAGCGCAATGCGCCGCTGTTGCGCTGATAGACGACTTCCACTTCGGGATTGCCGCCCGCCGTCGCGCGCACGCCGGTGAAATGCCGGTGGAAACCGGCCGGCCCGAGCACCCACAAATCGTACTTGCCGCTATCGGCGACCACGTTCCACTCGTCGCTCAGACGGCGGCCCGCTTCGACCGTGTAACGCTGCGGCAGACGGTCCAGATGCAGGCGATCGTACACATGGAACACGGCCGCCTGCGTGCCGGTGTTCGCGAACGTCAGCTCGACGCTCGGGCTGCCAAGCGGTACCGACGCGTTCACGTGCAGCTCGTACGGCAACGCGCGCGATAGGCGCACGCCGGCCGGCTGCGCGGGCAACACCGGCGTGCTGGCCGGCACGGGCGCGGTGGTGCCGGCCAGCGCGCGGCTCTTCGTATCGCCGGCCGTCGTATCCGGCAGCGACGGATAGAACGCGCGGTTGTCCGGATTGCGGAAGTCGAAGCACGAGCTCAGATCGCCGGCGACCGCACGGCGCCACGGGCTGATGTTCGGCTCCTGCACGCCGAAGCGCTTCTCGATGAAGCGGATCGTCGACGTGTGATCGAACACCTGCGAATTGACCCAGCCGCCCTTGCTCCACGGCGACACGATATACATCGGCACGCGCGGGCCCATTCCGTACGGATGATGGGTCCAGACGCTGGTGCCCGCGACGTTCGCGGTGTTCTCGCCCAGATAGTCGTCGGACGTATCGACGGTCGATTTGCCGGCCAGTTGCGCGAGCCCCGGATTCGCGTTGTACGTCGCGTACGACGGCGGCGCCGGCGGCGGCACGTGGTCGAAGAAGCCGTCGTTCTCGTCGAAGTGGATGATCAGCACCGTCTTGCTCCACACGTCCGGATTCGCGGTCAGCGCATCGAGCACTTCGGAGATGTAGTTCGCGCCCTGCAGCGGGCTCGACGCGCTCGGATGCTCGGAGCCGGTCGACGTCGCGCAGATCCACGAGACCTGCGGCAGCGTGCCGTTCAGCACGTCGTTCTTCAGATCGGTCAGCTCGCGGGTCTGGATGCCGCGCGTATACAACTGCTGTTGCAGCGGCGTGCGCGCGGCGGCGCTGGTCGCGTTGGCATCGCGGAACGACTTGAAGCCGAGCAGCGGATTGAGCGAATAGTCCTGCGCGGCCGGTTTGTAGACCTGCCAGCTAATGCCGGCGGCCTGCAGGCGCTCGGCGTAGGTGGTCCACGTGTAGCCGGTGGCCGACTCGCCGCTCGTGTAGTTGGCGATGTTGTTGTAGTCATTGTTCAGCGCGGGGCCGTTGAACACGCCCGGCTGGTTCGGGTTGTCGCGGCCGTGATTGGTGCCGGTGTAGATGTAGCAGCGATTCGGATTGGTGCCGCCGGTGAACGCCGAGTGGTTGTGGTCGCACAGCGTGAACGCGTTGGCGAGCGCGTACTGGAACGGGATGTCGGCGCCGGTGTAATAGACCATCGACGCGCTGCCTTTCGCGACCGGCCAGCTCGTCATGCGGCCGCCGTCCCACGCCTGCTGCGAATCGGGATACAGGTGCGGGGTGTCCTTGGTGCGGATCAGATTGAAGTTGGCGACCGTATCGTTGTGTTGAAACGTTTGCGTGGCCGGCGTCGCGCCGTCGTTGCGTTGATACCAGACGGTCTTCCTGTTCAGCGCCGGGGTGTCCGGCACCGGGATCGGGAAGCGGTCGGCAAAGCCGCGCACGCCGGCCATCGCGCCGAAGTAATGATCGAACGAGCGGTTCTCCTGAGTGAACACGACGATGTGTTCGACGTCCTCGATCGTGCCGGTGCGAAAGTGCGCGGGAATCGCGAGCGCGCGCTGGATCGACGGCGGCAGCACGGACAGCGACGCGGCCGCGCCCGCGGCCTTGACCGACTGGATCAGAAAGCGGCGACGCGATGAAGGGGTGGTAGTCATCTTCGGGGGTCCTTGTCTGGGGCGGCGGTTGCCTTTGTTATCGGCGCGGCCACGCATGGCCGCGCGACGGACTGATGAGGAGCCCAACGGAGCGCGACCGGCGAGGTGCGCGAACAATGTATGCGGGCTTTGTGTCGTCACGTTGACGGCGGCGCTAATGCGGATAAAAACGTTTGCGGGCCCGATTGGGCAGGGCGTTTCTCTGCGCGCGCCGGCCGCGTCCGCATTCACCGGCGCTTGTCAGGCCCACGCCAGCACGCTCGCCACCCGCCGCGCGGACGCGCTATGCTCACGCGTGTCCGCTCGCTGAAACCACTCCATGCACGCTCCCGGCGCCACCGTCCCGATCTCGCTCGTCAATGGCTTTCTGGCCGGCGTCGAGACGCAGCCGGGCATTGTCGACCGGCATCTGGCGGGCGCGACGATTCCGCGCGAGCTGCTCGTGCAGCCCGGCGCGCGCGTCACCGAGGAACAGTTCTCGACGCTGTACCGCTCGCTCGCGATCGAACTCGACGACGAAATGCCCGGCGTGTTCGCGCGCCCGCTGCGCAGCGGCACGCTGAAGTTTCTGTGCCTGAGCCTGCTCGATGCGCCGAATCTCGAAACCGCGATGCACCGCTTCGGCCAGTTCTTCCATATCGTCGTCGACGACTTCCTGTTCGAATCGCGCCGCGGCGAACTGGTCGCGAGCCTGACGCTGCACCCGGGGCCCACCGGCATGCGCGCCAGCGTGCTCGGCCAGGAGCTGATGCTCAAGCTCGCGCATGGCGTGGCCTCGTGGTTGATCGGTCAGCGCATTCCGCTGTTGCAGGTACAGTTCGCGTTTGCCCGTCCGGCTCACGCGCTCGAATATCTGTATCTGTTTCCGGGACCGGCGAAGTTCGACTGCGGCCAGACCTCGATGCAGTTCAGCAGCAGCTATTTCGATCTGCCGGTGCGCCAGCGCAAGGCCAACCTGCGCCGCTTTCTGGCGCGCGCGCCGGAAGACTGGGTGTTCGTTTCGTTCGACGAACAGCTTTTCAGCCACCGGGTGCGCGAGTATGTTGCGTCGCGGCTGCCCGACGTGCCGACCATCGAAGCGGCCGCCGACGGCCTGCACTGCTCGGTCAGAACCTTGTGCCGTCATCTGGCCGCCGAGGGCACCGCGTTTCAATTGCTGAAGGACGAACTGCGCCGCGATATCGCGATCCAGCGTCTGACCGGCACGCGCGACGCGATCGCCGTGATCGCGGGCGATATCGGTTTCAGCGACCCCACCGCCTTTCACCGCGCGTTCCGCCACTGGACCGGCAGCACGCCGGCCGCGTATCGCCGCGGCGGCTGACCGGCCGATCCGGTCATAGCGAGCGCCGCGGGCCACATTCCGGCCCCCGTCCACGCGGTCTCGACGCCATCCGGCACTTTCCCGCTGTGGCCAAAGATGTCAATCGATCGTCCAGTTTTGACAGCCGCGCGCGCTCGTGCGCGGCTACGATGCTCCCACTGGTTGCCCCTGCCGGACCGAGGTCGGATGGGCGACATCCCACTCTGACTCTCTGATCGGAACAATCGCAATGAGCTACGTCGCGCCTCTCAAGGACATGTTTTTCGCACTTACGGAATTGGCCGGAATCGACCGCCTGGCGGGCTTGCCAGGCTTCGAGGAAGCGGGCTCCGACACCGCCCGCGCGGTGCTCGAAGAAGCCGCCCGGCTGCACGAAGGTGTGCTAGCGCCGCTGAACCACGACGGCGACCGCAACCCCAGCGCGTGGCGCGACGGCGCGGTCACGGCGACCCCCGGTTTCAAGGACGCGTTTCGCCAGTTCGCCGAGGGCGGCTGGCAGGGTTTGCAACATCCGGCCGACTACGGCGGTCAGGAATTGCCGAAGCTGCTGTCCACGCCCTGCATCGAAATGCTGAACGCGGCGAATCTGTCGCTCGGTCTGTGTCCGCTGCTGACCGACGGCGCGATCGAAGCGCTGCTGACCGCTGGCAGTGAAGAACAGAAACAACGCTACGTGCCGAAGCTGATTTCCGGCGAATGGACCGGCACGATGAACCTGACCGAGCCGCAAGCCGGCTCCGACCTCGCGCTGGTGCGCACGCGCGCCGAGCCGCAGGCCGACGGCACGTACCGGATCTTCGGCACGAAGATCTTCATCACGTGGGGCGAGCACGACATGACGGAGAACATCGTGCATCTGGTGCTCGCTCGCACGCCGGACGCGCCGGAGGGCGTGAAAGGCATTTCGCTGTTCATCGTGCCGAAGTTCCTCGTCAATGAGGACGGCTCGCTCGGCGAGCGCAACGACGTGCATTGCGTGTCGATCGAACACAAGCTCGGCATCAAGGCGAGCCCGACCGCGGTGCTGCAATTCGGCGATCACGGGGGCGCGATCGGCCAACTGGTCGGCGAAGCGAATCGCGGCCTCGAATACATGTTCATCATGATGAATGCCGCGCGTTTCGCGGTCGGCGTGCAGGGCGTCGCGATCTCGGATCGCGCGTACCAGCAGGCCGTCGGTTATGCGAAGGAGCGCGTGCAGAGCCGCCCGGTCGATGGTTCGGCCAAGCAGTCGGTCACGATCATCCAGCACCCGGACGTGCGCCGCATGCTGTCGACGATGCGCGCGCTGACCGAGGGCGCCCGCGCGCTCGCTTATGTCGCGGCCGCCCAGAGCGACCTCGCGCATCGTCATCCGGACGACGCGACGCGTGCGCAGCATCAGGCTATCTACGAATACCTGGTGCCGATCGTGAAGGGCTGGAGCACGGAGATGTCGCTGGAGGTGACGAGCCTCGGCGTGCAGGTGCACGGCGGCATGGGCTTTATCGAGGAAACCGGCGCCGCACAGTACTACCGCGATGCGCGGATTCTGCCGATCTACGAAGGCACGACCGCGATTCAGGCGAACGATCTGATCGGCCGCAAGACGCTGCGCGATCGCGGCGCGGTGGCCGCGTCGCTGCTCACGCAGATCGACGCGACGCTCGCCGAGCTGGATGGGCATCCGTCGTACCGGTCGAGCGCGGCGTTTCAGGCGATGCAACGGCGTCTCGCGGCGGGCCGCGACGCGCTGGACAACGCGGTGCGCTTCGTCGTCGAGCACGCGAAGAGCGAACCGAATGCGGTGTTCGCGGGCGGCGTGTCGTATCTGATGCTGGCGGGCGTCGTGCTCGGCGGCTGGCAAATGGCCCGTTCGCTTCTGATCGCGGCGAACAAGCGCGAAGAAGATCCGGCGTTCTACGACGCGAAGATCGCCACCGCGCACACCTACGCGACCCAGGTGCTGCCGCGCGCGGTCGCACTCGAAGCGGCGCTGCTCGGCGCGCGGCAGGACGAAGGGATGCTGGCGTTGCGTGAAGACCAGTTCTGATACGGCGACGGCAGTACATATCTGATTGGAAACGGCAGCGCCGCGGCGCTGCCGTGATTAGGAGGAGACAGTTGTGAAAGCACTTGTAGCAGTCAAGCGTGTGGTCGACTACAACGTGAAGGTTCGCGTGAAGTCGGATAACACCGGTGTCGATATCGCGAACGTGAAGATGTCGATGAACCCGTTCGACGAAATCGCGGTTGAAGAGGCGGTGCGTCTGAAGGAAGCGGGCATCGTGACCGAAGTGATCGCCGTGTCGGCGGGCGTCACGCAAGCGCAGGAAACGCTGCGCACCGCGCTGGCGATCGGCGCGGACCGCGCGATCCTGATCGAATCGAATGAAGACCTGCAGCCGCTGGCGGTCGCGAAGCTCTTGAAGGCGCTGGTCGACAAGGAACAGCCGCAGCTGGTGATCCTCGGCAAGCAGGCGATCGACGACGACTCGAACCAGACCGGCCAGATGCTCGCGGCGCTCGCGAATCTGCCGCAGGCGACCTTTGCATCGAAGGTCGTCGTTGCGGACGGCAAGGCGACCGTGTCGCGTGAAGTGGACGGCGGCGCGGAAACGCTGTCGCTGACGCTCCCGGCCGTGGTCACGACCGATCTGCGCCTGAACGAGCCGCGTTATGTGACGCTGCCGAACATCATGAAGGCGAAGAAAAAGCCGCTGGAAACGATCAAGCCCGAAGACCTCGGCGTGAACGTCGCGCCGCGTCTGAAGACGCTGAAGGTTGCAGAGCCGCCCAAGCGCTCCGCCGGTGTGAAGGTGCCGGACGTGAAGACGCTGGTCGAGAAGCTGAAGACCGAAGCCAAGGTGCTGTGAGGAGACGCTGAAAATGACGAATCTGATTAACCTGGTCGTGGCGGAACACGACAATACGTCGATCAAGGCCGCGACGCTGAATACGATTGCAGCGGCACAGAAGGTCGGCGGTGATATTCATGTGCTGGTGGCAGGTCACAACGCGCAGGCCGCGGCGGACGCCGCTGCGAAGATCGCCGGTGTTTCGAAAGTGCTGCTCGCCGACGCGCCGCAACTGGCCGCGGGCCTCGCGGAAAACGTCGAAGCGACCGTGCTGAACATCGCGAAGGACTACTCGCACATCTTCGCGCCGGCCACCGCGTACGGCAAGAACATCGCGCCGCGCATCGCAGCGAAGCTCGACGTCGCGCAAATCTCGGACATCACCGCGGTCGATTCGCCGGACACGTTCGAGCGTCCGATCTACGCGGGCAACGCAATCGCGACCGTGCAATCGGCTGATCCGGTCAAGGTCATCACCGTGCGTACGACCGGCTTCGACGCAGTCGCGGCCGAAGGCGGCAGCGCGGCGGTGGAAAAAATCGAAGCGGCAGCCGACACCGGTATCTCGCAGTTCGTCAGCCGCGAAGTGACAAAGCTCGATCGTCCGGAACTGACGAGCGCGAAGATCATCGTGTCGGGTGGCCGGGGTCTGGGCAACGGCGAGAACTACACGAAGGTGCTCGAGCCGCTGGCGGACAAGCTCGGCGCGGCGCTGGGCGCATCGCGCGCGGCAGTCGACGCGGGCTTCGTGCCGAACGACTACCAGGTCGGCCAGACCGGCAAGATCGTCGCGCCGCAGCTGTACGTGGCGGTCGGCATCTCGGGTGCGATCCAGCATCTGGCCGGAATGAAGGACTCGAAGGTGATCGTCGCGATCAACAAGGACGAAGAAGCGCCGATTTTCAGCGTCGCGGACTACAGCCTCGTCGGCGATCTGTTCGCGCTCGTGCCGGAACTCGAGCAGGCGCTGGACTGATGCATTGCGCGCGTCGCGCCGATACCGGCGCGCGGTAACGAATTGTGCCGGGAGCCAACGGCTGCCCGGCGAGTGGAAGAATCATGAACGAGCTTAATGGATACGATTTCGAAGACCTGCAACCGGGCATGAGCGCGCGGTTCGCGAAGACCATCACCGAGGCGGACATCCTGCTGTTCGCGGGCGCGTCGGGCGATCTCAACGCGGTCCACATCGACGAACAGTTCGCGCGAACGACCCCGTTCAAAGGGCGCATCGCGCACGGCATGCTGACCGCCAGCATCATCTCCGCGACGATCGCGGGTCGGCTGCCCGGTCCAGGCACGATCTACCTGGGCCAGAACCTGCGCTTCAAGGCGCCGGTTCGACCGGGCGACACCGTGCAGGCCGAAGTGACGGTCAAGGAACTGCTGCACGACAAGCGCCGCGTGGTGCTGAGCACCGTGTGCAAGGTCGACGGCAAGATCGTGATCGACGGCGACGCGATCGTGTTGCCGACGTCGTCGGGCAATCGGCTTGACACGGCGGCGGGTTCCGCCGCCAGCAACGGCTAATGGCGAGGTCCCGCGATGAGAATGCCATTTAGCACGCCGCACGAGCTTTCGCTCGGCTGGCTCAAAACCGGTTTCGATTTCTGGCGCGTTGCGCCGGTGATCCACGGAGACTTCGCGCCCGCCGCCGGCGACGATAGCGATGCCGTTCCGTCCGGCAAGCGCTGCGTCGCGATGCAGGCGAGCGCCGCCTGCCTGCAACAACATACGGAACTGTGGAGCGACGTGTTCGCCGGCGTGCTCTGCGCCCGCGCGCGTCTGAAGACGGTCGCCGAAACCGCACCGGGCGACCGGCGCTTTCAGGCCGACGACTGGTCCAGCAACGGCTGGTACAGCCTGCTCAAACAAAGCTATCTGATCAATGCGCGGATGCTCGGCGAACTGGTCGAGGCGACCGTGCTCGACGAAAAGGACAAGCACAAGCTGCGCTTTTTCACGCAGCAATTGATTGACTGCGCGAGCCCGGCGAATTTCGCCGCGACCAATCCTGAGGCGCTGCGCGACGCGGTCGAATCGGGCGGCACGAGCCTGCTCGCGGGCGTCACGCATCTGCTCGAAGACATTGGAAGCGGCGCCATTTCGATCACCGATCGAAGCGCGTTCGAAGTCGGCCACAGCGTTGCCGCGTCCAGCGGCTCGGTGGTCTACGAGAACGAACTGTTTCAGCTGATCCAGTACGCGCCGCTGACACCGAAGGTCGCAGAACGCCCGCTCGTGATCGTGCCGCCGTGCATCAACAAGTTCTACATTCTCGATCTGCAGCCGGAGAACTCGTTCGTGCGTTTCGCGGTCGAGCAGGGGTTGACCGTGTTCGTCGTATCCTGGCGCAATCCCGAGCAGGACAGCGCGCATGTCACGTGGGACGCGTATCTTGAGGACGGTGTGATCGAGGCGCTCGGCGTCGCGCGCGACATCGGCAACGCCGACAAGATCAACGTGCTCGGCTGGTGTGTCGGCGGCACGATGCTCGCGTCGGCGCTGGCGATCCTGCGCGCGCGCGGCGACGATCCGGTCGCGAGCGCGACGCTGTTGACCGCGTTGCTCGACTTCAGCGAACCGGGCGATCTCGGCGTGTTTATCGACGAAGTGGGCGTCGCGTTGCGCGAACAGACCATCGGGCGCGGCGGCCTGTTGCCGGGCCGCGAACTCGGCTTCGCGTTCCAGACGCTGCGCGCGAACGATCTGATCTGGCCGTATGTAGTGAACAACTACCTGAAAGGCAAATCGGCGGCCGCGTTCGATCTGCTGTACTGGAATGCGGACACGACCAATCTGCCGGGGCCGATGTACAGCTTCTATCTGCGCAACATGTATCTGGAGAACAATCTGTGCGTGCCGAACAGATTGACGCTGTGCGGTACGCCGGTCGATCTCGGCAACGTCAATATGCCGACTTATTTGCTGGCGGCAGAGGAAGATCACATCGTGCCGTGGCAGTCCGCGTATCGCTCGACGCAACTGCTCGGCGGCGAAAACGAATTCGTGCTCGGCGCGAGCGGCCATATCGCCGGAGTGATCAATCCGGCGTCGAAAAACAAACGCAGCTACTGGACCAACCCGTCGTGCGACGGCAGTGCCGACGAGTGGCGCGCCGGTGCGGTGCAGCAGCCGGGCAGCTGGTGGAATCACTGGATCGAGTGGGTCGGCCGGCACTCCGGCGAACAGAGAAAGGCGCGCACGACGCTCGGCAACAAGCAGTACAAGCCAATCGAGAGCGCGCCGGGGCGCTATGTGAAAGTGCGCGCCGCATAACGAGCCGGCGTTAATGCGAGTTGTTCAAACAGGGGGTGGTGTTCATTCGGACATCGCCCCTTGTTGTTTTATGCGCGTTCAGTCGCGCGCCCGCCATGGTTCCCGCCGCCGTTCATTGCGGATGATTCGCGCGCCAATCGCGCGGCGTCATGCTGAAGCGCGACACGAACCAGTTCGTGAACGAGCCCTGCTGCGCATAACCGAGCAGTGCCGACACGCGCCCGATCGGATAGGTCGGATTGCTCATATAGCGCACCGCGAGTTCGCGCCGCACCTGCTCGACCTGCTCGGAAAAGCTGGTGCCGGCCGCGTGCAACTGGCGCTGCATCGTGCGCACGCTCACACACAGATGACGCGCGACCAGTTCGACCGTGGCCTGCTCCAGCGGCAGCAGCAGATAGATCGCCTTGCGTACTTCGAGCGCGGCGGACTCGGTATCGCTGACGTTCAGCGGCGTCGCGAGACTCTCCGCGTAGCGCACGAGTTCGAGGTCGGCAAGCGGATTCGGATAGTCGAGATCGGCGCTCGCGCAGACGAAACCGTTGAAGTCGCTGCCGAATACCAGCGGACAGCCGAAAAAGCGCCGATGAAAAGTCTGATCCGCGGGCGCCGCGTGCGTGAAGTGCAGCTCGCGCGGTTTCCAGTACTTGTCGAGCAGCGAGTGCGAGTGGCGCGCGAGCACGCCGAGTGCAAGTTCCATTGCCTGCTTCGTCGGCGTTCCCGGCGGCACGACGATTTCCTCGCGGATCGTCACGGTCTGATCGGTGTCCTCGATGTAGATCGCCAGCGCTTCATTCAATAGATGACGGTATTGAGCCGCTGCCAGCAGTACTTCGCGCAGCGTGCGTTTATGCGCGAGCAATACATTCATGATGCCGGTGGCGAACGTCTGGCGCGTGTCCGCCATTTGCAGCGCGAAGCTCGGGCACGCCGCCTTCTCGGCTGTCACTTCCAGCAGCCGGCAGCACGCGCCGGTCGGCACCCGGCCGTTCGGATTCGCGAGTTCGCCCGCGTCGACACCGCATTGTTTTGCGAGTTCGACCGGATTGAGTCCAAACCGCCGCGTCACGTCGAAATAGCCGCTCATTGCTACCGACGTCAGCATCGTTTCCATGGCTGTGTCTCCGCCCGTTTCATGTAAGTGAAACCTTCAGCCGTTCCATGTAGGCCGCATAGAAATGCTGGTGTTAACACGCAGTGGCATGAACCCATAAGAAGCTGGCGCGTGATCCTAAAAGTGTAGCGCGGCATTGCCGTATCGTGGGTACATCGGTCGACAAGTTCTAGCTAGCCAGTCAATGCGTGGATTCAGAACTGTCGTGAGTCACTAATCTGATGGAGGAGTAAATGCAATTTCTCGACGATTCGCTGCACCCGGAGAACCAGGACAAGGTTGTCATCACCACCGCGCCGTACGGTCCGGAATGGATGCCGGAAGATTTCCCGGAAGACATCCCGGTGACGATGGACGAACAGATCCAGAAAGCGGTCGATTGCTACAACGCGGGCGCGACGGTGTTGCACCTGCATGTGCGTGAGCTGGACGGCAAAGGCTCGAAACGGCTTTCCAAGTTCAACGAACTGATCGCCGGCGTGCGCGCCGCGGTGCCCGACATGATCATCCAGGTCGGCGGCTCGATTTCGTTCGCGCCGGAAGACGAAGGGCAAAGCGCGAAGTGGCTGTCCGACGACACCCGTCACATGCTGGCCGAGCTCGAACCGAAGCCCGATCAGGTGACGGTCGCGATCAACACCACGCAGATGAACATCATGGAGTTGCTCTATCCGGAATATCTGGAAGGCACGTCGCTCGCGAACCCGGCGTTCATGGCCGCGTATAGCGAAATGACGGTGCCGGCGGGTCCGGCATGGGTCGAAGAACATCTGCGCCGTTTGCAGAACGCGGGCATTCAGCCGCACTTCCAGCTGACCGGCATTCATGCGCTCGAAACGCTCGAGCGGCTGGTGCGCAAGGGCGTCTACAAGGGCCCGCTGAATCTGACGTGGATCGGCATCGGCGGCGGTTTCGACGGTCCGAATCCGTTCAACTTCTTCAACTTCGTGCATCGCGCGCCGGATGGCTGCACGCTTACCGCGGAGTCCTTACTGAAGAACGTGCTGCCGTTCAACATGATGGCGATGTCGATGGGTCTGCATCCGCGCTGCGGGATCGAAGACACGATCATCGATCAACACGGCCGGCGCTTCACGTCGGTGCAGCAGATCGAGCAGTGCGTGCGAGTGGCGCGCGAGTTGGGCCGCGAGATCGCGACCGGCAAGGAAGCGCGCGAGATTTACCGGATCGGCGTGCAGTACGACACGATCGACGAAACGCTGGTTGCCAATGGAATGGCGCCCAATCGCGAGGCAGGTGTGAGAAACCTGCCGCTGCGCGCGGCCTGATAGCAGAGCTGGAGGAGACAAACCATGCTTATGCAGCATGCAGGGCCCGCGACGGGAGAAGTGGCTGCCACGCGCGGGGACGTGCGCGGGTATGCCTGGGTGGTATTTGCGCTGACGGTCGGACTGCTGCTGTCCGACTACATGTCGCGGCAGGTGCTGAACGCGGTATTTCCGCTGCTCAAGGACGCGTGGCACCTGTCCGACGCGCAACTGGGTTCGCTCAGCAGCGTGGTCGCATTGATGGTCGGTCTGCTGACGTTTCCGCTGTCGGTGCTGGCCGACCGCTGGGGCCGCGTGAAGAGCATCGTGCTGATGGCGGCGATGTGGAGTCTGGCGACGCTCGGCTGCGCGATTTCGACGAATTTCGGCGAGCTGCTGCTGGCGCGAGCGTTCGTCGGGATCGGCGAAGCGGCGTACGGCAGTGTCGGAATCGCAGTTGTGCTGAGCATTTTTCCGGTCCGGCTGCGCGCGACGCTGACCGGCACCTTCATGGCGGGCGGCGCATTCGGTTCGGTGCTCGGCATGGCGCTCGGCGGCGCGGTGGCCGCGCATCTGGGCTGGCGCGCGGCGTTCGGCGCGATGGCGGTGATGGGGATCGTGCTGGTGATCGTCTATCGCTTCGTCGTCACCGAAAAGCGGCTCGCGCCGTTGCAACCGGCCGGCGCCGGCCGGCAGGCTGAGCGGCCCGGCGTGCGGATGAGCTTGCGCGCGCTGATGAAGGGACTGTTTTCGACCCGCTCGGTGATCTGCGCGTATGTCGGCAGTGGACTTCATCTGCTGGTGCCCGCCGCGGTGTGGGCGTGGCTGCCGAGTTTCCTGAACCGTTACTACGGGATGGGGACCGGCAAGGCGGCGATGTGCGCGGCGGTGTTCGTGCTGGTGACCGGGGTCGGCATGGTGGTGTGCGGCAACGTCGCCGACCGGCTCGCGAAGCATGCGCGGCAAAGGAAGTGGACGGCGGCGATCGTGTTCTGCCTCGCGTGCTTCGTGTTGCTCGCGATTGGCTTCAGGATGCCCGCGGGTCCGGCGCAACTGGTGGTGATCGGTCTCGGCATGTTCTTCTGCGCCGGTGCCAGCGGTCCGTCCGGCGCGATGGTCGCGAACCTGACGCCGCCGTCGATTCACGCGTCGGCATTCGCGACGCTGACGCTCGCGAACAACCTGCTCGGTCTCGCACCGGCGGCTGTGCTGACCGGGCTGGTGGCCGACCGGATCGGCTTGCTTGGCGCGCTGCAACTGGTGCCGTTCGCGCCCCTCGTCGCGGCTGTCGCGTTCGTGATCGGCAGACGCGGCTATGCGGGCGACGTGGACCGGCTCGATGCGTTGCGTGACGAGGCCGCACGCTGAAGTGATACGCGCCGCGAAGGCGGCGCACCGAATGGAACGTGCTGTGCGCGAGACGCGCGGCGCTTGATCAGAACACCTGAAGAATTGGAGAGTCAAGATGGCAAAGGCAGTTCGCTTTTATGAAACCGGCGGCCCCGAGGTCTTGCGCTATGAGGACGTCGAAGTGGGCGAGCCCGGCCCCGGCCAGGTGCGCCTGCGCCACCAGGCAGTCGGCCTGAATTTCGCCGACACCTACTTCCGCAGCGGTCTGTATCCGGTGCCCCTGCCCGCGGGCATGGGCGTGGAAGCGGCCGGCGTGGTCGAGGCGGTGGGCGCGGACGTCACCAACGTGTCGGTCGGCGATCGCGTGACCTACACCGGCTTCATCAACACGCTCGGCGCGTACAGCACCGAACGGCTGATTCCGGCGGCGCCGCTGATCCGCCTGCCCGCGGCGATTTCCTGCGAAACGGCGGCCGGCATGACGATGCGCGGTTTGACCGCCGCGTACCTGATGCGCCGCATTCACGCGTTCCGACCCGGCGACTCGATTCTGTTGCATGCGGCCGCCGGCGGCGTCGGTCTGATCGTTTCGCAATGGGCAAAGCTGCTGGGCCTGACCGTGATCGGCACGGTCTCGACCGAAGCGAAGGGCGAGATCGCCCGCGCGCATGGTTGCGATCACGTCGTCTATTACGGCCGTGAGGATGTCGCCAAACGGGTGCGCGAACTGACCGGCGGCACGGGCGTGAACGTGGTGTTCGACAGCGTCGGCAAGGACACCTTCGAAGCGTCGCTCGATTCGCTGAAACGCCGTGGCCTGATGGTCTGCGTCGGCACCGCGTCCGGTCCGATTCCGCCGTTCAATCCGCAACTGCTGGCGATGAAGGGCTCGCTGTATCTGACCCGCCCGGCGCTGGCCGACTATATCGCCGACCCGGCCGAGAAGAACGATCTGGCGGGCGAGATCTTCGGGTTGATCGCATCGAAGCGAATCAGCATCGAACTGAATCAGCGCTATGCGCTCGAGGACGCGGCGCAGGCGCATCGCGATCTGGAGTCGCGCAAGACGACCGGTTCGTCGGTCTTCCTGATCTAAGGAGCCTGCGATGCGAATCGAACAACTGACTTACTCGATCGGCGCCGAACTGACCGATGTGAAGCTCGCCGACGCGGTGCATGACGATGGTCTGTTTGCGGGCATCCGCGAAGCGCTGCTGAAGCACCGGGTGCTGTTCCTGCGCGATCAGGACATCACGCGCGAGCAGCACGTTGCGTTCGCGCGCCGCTTCGGCGAACTGGAAGACCATCCGGTCGCGGGCAGCGATCCGGAGCATCCGGGCCTCGTGCGGATCTACAAGACGCCCGAGCAGCCGAACGACCGCTATGAAAACGCGTGGCACGCGGACGCGACGTGGCGCGAGGCGCCGCAGTTCGGCGCGGTGCTGCGCTGCGTCGAATGCCCGCCGGTCGGCGGCGACACGATGTGGGCGAACATGGTCCTCGCGTACGAGAACCTGCCGGAGCACGTGAAGACGCAGATCGCCGATCTGCGCGGCCGCCACAGCATCGAGGCGAGCTTCGGCGCGGCGATGCCGATCGAAAAACGTCTGGCGCTGAAGGCGCAGTTTCCGGATGCCGAGCATCCGGTCGTGCGGACCCATCCGGAGACCGGCGAGAAGGTGCTGTTCGTGAACGCGTTCACCACGCATTTCACCAACTACCACACGCCGGCACGGGTGCGCTTCGGGCAGGACGCGAATCCGGGCGCGGGCGAATTGCTGCGCTATCTGATCAGTCAGGCGTACATCCCCGAGTACCAGGTGCGCTGGCGCTGGAAGAAGAACAGCATCGCGATCTGGGACAACCGCAGCACCCAGCACTACGCGGTGATGGACTACCCGCCGTGCCATCGCAAGATGGAGCGGGCCGGCATTATCGGCGATAAGCCCTACTGAGCAAATTGGCCATGAGTTTCGAAACGACACCGACCATTCTGATGGTCCCCGGGCTGCGCGACCACGTCGCGGAGCATTGGCAAACGCTGCTCGAACAGCGGCTGCCGAAAGCGGCCTCGGTGCAGCCGCTCGAGCACGACAAGCTCAGTTGCGAAGCACGCGTCGCGGCGCTCGATGCCGCGTTCGCGAGCATCGACGGCCCCGTGATCCTGGTCGCGCACAGCGCGGGCGTGATGATCACCGTGCATTGGGCGGCGCGCCATCGCGGGCGCGACTTGAGCCGGATCGAAGGCGCGCTGCTGGCGGCGCCGGCGGACCTCGAAACGCCGCTGCCGGCCGGTTATCCGACCCACGAGCAGATCGCGCAGCACGGCTGGCTGCCGGTGCCGCGTCAGCCGCTGCCGTTCCCGAGCATCGTCGCGGCGAGCCGCAACGATCCGCTCGCGCGTTTCGAACGGGTGCAGGCGATGGCGAACGACTGGGGCAGCAACTTCGTCGATCTCGGCGACGTTGGTCACCTGAACCCGGCCGCCGGTTTCGGCGAATGGCCGATGGCCGAAACGTTGATTTGCCGCCTGTACTGGTCGCGCCGGCCCGCGGCGAATCAGCAACACGGAGGCGGCGATGTCGCGTCGGCAGGTGGTGGGTGTCGCGGGTGAGATAGCGGTCGGCGAGCGCAAGCTGGTTTTCGTCGACGGTCGCAGCATCGTGCTGTTCAACCTCGACGGCACGATTTACGCACTCGATAACGCGTGCCCGCATAACGGCGCCGCGTTGGCGAGCGGACAACTGGAAGGCTGCCTGCTGCGCTGCCCGGCGCACGGCCTGCGCTTCGATGTGCGCAGTGGCGCGATGGCGGGAGCAGGGGGATTGAGCGTGACGACCTTTGCGGTCGCCATAGTGGATTCGAAGCTGGTCGTGAGTCTGGACCAGCCGGGCGCGCCGCTTTCGCAGGCGCGCCCGTGCGGCGCGGCGACGTGAGCCGCACGGCGGACTCGACAGCAATCAGGAGATTTGGAAATGCAAGGTTTGATGATGCAGCAGCCTCTGGTAGTCGCTTCGCTGCTCACCCACGCGGAACGCCATCACGGCGAACAGTTGATCGTGTCGCGCCGCGTCGAAGGCGACGTGCACCGTTATACGTACCGGCAACTCGCGAAACGCGCGCGCCGCATGGCCAATGCGTTGGCGACCCTCGGCGTGCAGCCGGGCGAGCGCGTCGGCACGCTGGCATGGAACGGCTATCGCCACATGGAGCTGTATTTCGCGGTATCGGGCTCCGGCTCGGTGCTGCACACGCTGAACCCGCGGCTGCACGTCGATCAGCTCGCTTACATCATCGAGCACGCGCAGGATCGCGTGGTGTTCTTCGATATGACATTTCTGCCGCTGATCGAAAGCGTCGCGCCGCTGGTCAGGAGCCCGAAGGTCTATGTCGCGATGACCGATCGCGCGAACATGCCGCAGGAGTCGAGCCTCGCCGATCGCCTGCTGTGCTACGAGGACCTGATCAATCTGCACGACGACGCGTTCGACTGGCCGCTCGTCGACGAGAACAGCGCTTGTTCGCTGTGCTACACGTCGGGCACGACCGGCAATCCGAAAGGCGTGCTGTATAGCCACCGTTCGACGGTGCTGCACACGTACGCGGCGGCGTTGCCCGATGCGATGAACTGCTGCGCTAGCGACGCGATCCTGCCGGTCGTGCCGATGTTCCATGTGAACGCGTGGGGTCTGCCGTATATCGCCTGCATGGTCGGCGCGAAGCTGGTGTTTCCGGGTCCGGCGCTCGACGGCAAGTCGCTGTACGAACTGATCGAGGAAGAGCAGGTGACGATGTCGGCCGGCGTGCCGACCGTCTGGCAAGGGCTGCTCGCGCACGTCGATGCGCTCGGCGCGACGTTCTCGTCGATGCGGCGTACCGTGATCGGCGGCGCGGCCTGTTCGACCGCGATGACCGAAGCGTTCCAGAACTGTCATCGGGTCGACGTGCTGCACGCATGGGGGATGACCGAGCTGAGCCCGATCGGCACGATCTGCAGTTTCAAGGGGTTTCAGCGGTCGCTGCCCATGCCGCAGCAACTCGAGATTCAGGCCAAGCAGGGCCGCTCGCTGTACGGGATCGATATGAAGGTCGTCGGGCCGCAAGGCGAAGAGTTGCCGTGGGACGGCAAGAGTGCCGGCGATCTGATGGTGCGCGGTCACTGGGTCGCGCAGCAGTACTTCGCGAGCGACGACGCGTCGCCGCTGCGCGACGGCTGGTTCCCGACCGGCGACATCGCGACGATCGACGGCTACGGCTTCATGCAGATCACCGACCGCAGCAAAGACGTGATCAAGTCCGGCGGCGAATGGATCAGTTCGTCGGCGATCGAAAACGTTGCGTATCTGCATCCGGGCGTCAGCACCGCGGTATGCATCGCCGCGCGGCATCCGAAGTGGGACGAACGGCCGTTGCTGCTGGTCGTGAAAAAGCCGGACAGCAAGCTCGCCGGCGACGAACTGCTCGCGTACTTCGACGGCCGGGTAGCGCGCTGGTGGAAGCCCGATGCGGTGGTGTTCGTCGATTCGGTGCCGATCGGCGCGACCGGCAAGGTGCTGAAGAACCAGTTGCGGGAGCGGTTCGGCAGCTACTACCTGACCGTCTGATACCGGCGCGCAGCGATCAACTGGATTTTTTATTCGCGCAACACGCCGGGCCCGGGTGCCCGGTATTCAGAACAACCAACCATTTTTGTAAGCGACCACCGGACAGCGCATTGCGCGAACTCGGGTTTGCATTGGAGACACAATGAAATTGAAGTCATGCTGCGTCATCGCTTTGGCGATGTTCGCGACGGCCGCGCACGCGCAATCGTCAGTCACGCTTTATGGCGTGGTCGACACCGGCTTTCTGTATCAGAGCACGTCGGCGGCGACCTTTCTGCCGCATGCGCCGAATCTCGGCCACGTTTATCAGATGAAAGACGGCGGTATCTATTCGAGCTTCTGGGGCTTGAAGGGCAGCGAGGATATCGGCGGCGGCTATAAGATCAACTTCAAGCTGCAAGGCGCGTTCAATACGACCAACGGCAAATTCGGCCTGTCGGACACGCCGGGCGTTACCGCGATCTTCAACCAGTTCGCGACCGTCGGCGTCTCGGGGCCGTTCGGTGCATTCGACGCGGGCCGGCAGATCGTGCCGATGATCTACGCGATGGCCGAGACCGACGTGCGTGGCGCGCAGTACTTCGGCAGTATTTTGACCGCGTGGCTCGGCATCAACCAGGCCGCCGGCTGGCCCGGCACCAGCACCAACGCGCCGATCGGCGCGCTGTATGACAGCAACGCACTGGTCTATAACTCGCCGAAATTCTATGGCGCATCGCTCGCGCTCGAATACGCGCCGGGCGGCACGCCAGGCCACTTTCAGGGCGGCACGCGCGAGTCGGCAGTGCTCAAGTATTCCAATTACGGGCTGAATCTGGCGGCGGTCTACTACAACGGCCACGATGCCAATCCGTTCCCGATCACGTACCCGGCGGCGCCCGCGATACCCGCGACCGGCGTGAACAACAATCGCCTCGTTTATTTCGGCGCGATGTATACGATTTCCGGCTTCTCGATCTCGGCATCGTATGGTCAGGGCAAGAATCCGGCGCAAAGCAGCACCGCGAATTTCGAAATGATCTCGGGCGGCCTCGGCTACCAGTTCAATTCGCGCTTCAAAGTCACGTCCGGTTACTACTACCTGAAAGATCGCAATCACTCGGCGAACCATTCGAGTGAAGTGGCGGTGGGCGCGGAGTACAACCTGTCGCAACGAACCAAAGCGTATGCGCAGGTCGGCTATGTCGACAACAAGGGAACCATGAACCAGACCATCGTGTATGGCGCGCCGGTCGCGCCCGGCACGTCCACCACCGCGGCGATGGTCGGCATCCGTCATAGCTTCTGATTACGTTAATAAGTTCAAAGGGATATTCGATGAAAAAGATTTCGGTGTGGGTATTGGCGATTGCCGCTGTGATCGTCTCCGTGTCGTTCGACGCGCGTGCGCAAAGCGGCCAGGCCGCCAGCGCGGCTTCCGGCAACGGGGCCGGCGCGAGCGCGCCGGTCAGCGGCCGCAAGTCCGACCGCGCGCTGCGGCGCCAGATCTATGCAGCGCTCGGCAAGCATAAAGAGATCGACGCGGGAAATATCAGTGTCCGGGCCAAAGGCGGCGCGGTGACGCTGACCGGCACGGTCACCGATAACGCGCAGATCAATAGCGTGGCCGACATTGCCAAGGGCGTTCCGGGCGTCACTTCGGTGACCAACAAGCTGACCGTGAGCAAGCCGCTGGGCGGCATGTAACCGGTTCGGCAGGCTGCGGCGGGGTTGCGTGCGGCCGCCACGCGGCGGCTTCGGCCGGGATTCCCATCGAGCGGTTATTACGGCATCCTATGGGTCCACCGTCTGCGAGGCCGCCGCTCCGATGAATGCATCCGAACGTATCGACGAACTGATCGCGGGACTTGCCGACTGGCGCGGCGCGACCTTCGCGCGGATCCGCAAGTGCGTACTCGCGGCGGATCCGCAAATCGTCGAGGAATGGAAATGGATGGGCAGCCCGGTCTGGTCGCGCGACGGCATGATCGCGGTCGCCAACGCGCACAAGGGCAAGGTGAAGCTGACCTTCGCGCACGGCGCCGGGCTGGCCGATCCCGATGGCCTGTTTAACGCGGGCCTCGACGGCAACGCGCGGCGCGCGATCGATTTTTTCGAGGACGACAAGATCGACGAGCGCGCACTAAAGTCGCTGGTGCGCGCGGCAATCGACTATAACCAGACGCATCTGAAGAAGAACGCGCGAGCCGCCCAGCCGAAAGCTGAAAGTAAGAAACCAGCCGGCGCGGTAAAGAGCGACGCATGAGGCGGGCAGGCAGCGAGCGCCGATCTGCTCCACGCCGCCGGGTGTTCCAGGCACCCGCACACCGCGCTGTACCCGCCACCACGGCCCGCGCCCCGCGCCACCGGCCCCTCCCGTGGCTCTATACCGGAACTGATATCGATATCGCCCAAAATATGATTGGAAAGATATCAACCCGCTCCGTACACTTCACCATCTCTCGAATCTGAGCGACCGCCTTGCGTCGTAGCGCCGCTCGCGCCGCTTCGGACTAACTGGCCGGTGATGATGTCCCGGCACATGCATCAAGGACATAGCATGTCGGAAAAAAAGCGGAAATTGCGCTCGACCGAATGGTTCGGTACAGCTGATAAGAACGGCTTCATGTATCGAAGCTGGATGAAGAATCAGGGCATTCCCGACCACGAATTCGACGGGCGCCCGGTGATCGGCATCTGCAACACATGGTCCGAGTTGACGCCGTGCAACGCGCACTTTCGCAAGCTCGCCGAGCACGTGAAGCGCGGCATCTACGAAGCCGGTGGTTTTCCGGTCGAGTTTCCGGTGTTCTCGAACGGCGAGTCGAACCTGCGGCCGACCGCGATGCTCACGCGCAACCTCGCGGCGATGGACGTCGAGGAAGCGATTCGCGGCAATCCGATCGACGCGGTCGTGCTGCTGACCGGTTGCGACAAGACCACGCCGGCGCTGCTGATGGGCGCGGCGAGCTGCGACGTGCCGGCGATCGTCGTGACCGGCGGCCCGATGCTGAACGGCAAGCTCGACGGCAAGAACATCGGCTCCGGCACCGCGGTGTGGCAACTGCACGAATCGCTGAAGGCCGGCGAGATCGATCTGCATCAGTTCCTGTCGGCCGAAGCCGGCATGTCGCGCTCGGCGGGCACCTGCAACACGATGGGCACCGCGTCGACGATGGCCTGCATGGCCGAAGCGCTCGGCACCTCGCTGCCGCACAATGCGGCGATTCCGGCGGTGGATTCGCGCCGCTACGTGCTCGCGCATATGTCAGGGATCCGAATCGTCCAGATGGCGCACGAGGATCTGAAGCTGTCGAAGATCCTGACGCGCGAAGCGTTCATGAACGCGATCCGCGCGAACGCGGCGATCGGCGGCTCGACCAATGCGGTGATCCATCTGAAGGCGATCGCCGGACGCATCGGCGTCGATCTCGAACTCGACGACTGGGTGCGCATTGGCCGCGATACGCCGACGATCGTCGACCTGATGCCCTCGGGCCGCTTCCTGATGGAGGAGTTTTATTACGCGGGCGGTCTGCCGGCGGTGCTGCGCCGGCTCGGCGAAGCGAACCTGCTGCCGCATCCGGACGCGCTGACGGTCAACGGCAAGTCGCTGTGGGACAACGTGAAGGACGCGCCGAACACCAACGACGAAGTGATTCGTCCGCTCGACAATCCGTTGGTCGCCGATGGCGGCATTCGCGTGCTGCGCGGCAATCTCGCTCCGCGCGGCGCGGTGCTCAAACCGTCGGCGGCGACGCCCGAGCTGCTCAAGCACCGCGGTCGCGCGGTGGTGTTCGAGAACTTCGAGCATTACAAGTCGCGTATCAACGACGAAACGCTCGACGTCGACGCGAATTCCGTGCTCGTGATGAAGAACTGCGGGCCGAAGGGTTATCCGGGGATGGCCGAAGTCGGCAATATGGGTCTGCCGCCCAAAGTGCTGCGCGAGGGCGTGAAGGACATGGTGCGGATTTCGGATGCGCGGATGAGCGGTACCGCGTACGGCACCGTGGTGCTGCACGTGACGCCGGAAGCGGCGGACGGCGGTCCGCTCGCGGCGGTGCAGGACGGCGACTGGATCGAACTCGATTGCGACGCCGGCACGCTGCACCTCGAGATCAGCGACGAGGAACTGGCGCGCCGTCTCGAACGGCACGAGCCGCCGGCGCCGCCGGAGGGCGGCGGCTACCGGCGCCTGTATATCGATCACGTGTTGCAGGCCGACGAAGGCTGCGACCTCGATTTTCTGGTCGGCTGCCGGGGCTCCGAGGTGCCGCGCCATTCGCATTGAGATGCGGTGACGCAAGGCGGGCGATGCCTGAACGGATCGCCCGCGTGCGACGCGCTGTTTGTTCAGTCATCCTTCCCGTTCTTCTCATCTTTCCTGATCGGAGTTGGCATCGTCAAGCTCTCGCCAACCGGTCATTTTCGAAAGCGCCGCCACAGTTTAATGATGACGACGTAGGCGCTGATCGCAACGATCAGTTCGACGCTCAGCCACAACAGGAAATAGAAATCTCTGGGATCCTGGATGCCGAGCCAGTCGGAAGCCGCCCAATATGCGCGCGATTCGCTGTCTGTCCACTCGTGGTTTGGCGGGAGGTAGCGAACGGACAGCAGGAACACCGAGATGAACAGGGCGAGTTTGAACAGCCTACGGACAAGTGTTTCCATACGTGATGACCTTAATAGGCCCGATGACGGCCGGCGCGGCTCACTCTATCTGCTTGAACATTCGGTCGCTCTCGACTTTCGGCAGTAAATGATTCGAAACGACAAAAACCTCTACGGCACTCATCGAGCATTCAAATTCGCCGGCGTCGTTCACTGCAATCACCTTGATCTTTTTCCCACCTTTTTCGTGGAAGGTGATGTGATAAACCTCGCGCCATAATTGTTCGCCATCCTCAGATTTTCCAATTTTCTCGGACGACAGTTGCACAGCCTGGGTTTTCGTGTAGTCGATATTTCCAAGCATGCCAGCGTCTTTTAGACTGTTTTCGGCGATGTTGGTCGGCCACCTGTCGCATGGCGGATTCGGTCTGCCTTGCGCCGGACACAGCACGGGAAGAGATAGCAGCAGGACTGTAAGAGCGCGTTTCATGGGTGTTCTACCCAAAGCAATCTGTCGCCGCTGTCCAAGATCTGTTTGCGGTAGCGCAAGTGCAGAACGATACATCCATTTGATGCATTGCCGGGGTCGCTCCGACTGTCGCCGTGGATCATGAAACCGTCTCGACCACCTAAGTCCGTTCCCGCGACAGGGTTAAGCCGCATCGAGAACGGTCCGGTATGAGTGTGCGGAATTGGCGGCCGTATCTCGTACCGACCGACGGGTATCGGTCCCCAGTCACGGATGTACTGGCTACTGTGTCTATCTTTGTGCTCGCCCTTACCGGAATAGCACCTGTCTGTGATCAACTCGTCGTTGTGATACAACAAGTGACTCTCATGCTTGTAAATCCAAACCATTATTTTTTACCTCATCTGCTTCATCAATCAAAAAACTCAAAAATCGCCAATCGACCACGCTATCATTCATTGCGCGGGAAGGACGCCGTAGTAAGCCGGAGTTCATCATCGGTGGACGCCATAGCCACTCGGTATCGTCCGGCTGTTGATCGCTCTCCGAAACGTGCCGCAACGATCTAATTTCGGCAGAAGAACACGTTTGACCATGATGACCAGCAACGCCGTTCGCTCGTTTCAAGCCACGCCTTGGCGCGCTGTACACCGTCAACAATCTTGCGATTGCAGCGAAACACGGTATGGCGAGTGGGCGCGCAGTGCAATCGGACTATTCCTAGACCTGCCTGCGACGCCGCGATTTTTGATGGTTGTAGTGAATGTCGCGAGCCGAACAGTACGGCCGGGATTTGCGCAGAAATGCTCGAAGCGGGTGACGGCGACTTCGCGCAAAGGCGCTAGGAGCGCCCTCGATCAGGCTAAACCGAGGATTTCATGGAGGGAGGTGGCGGATCGCATTGTCGTGCGATGTCGCTTGGCCTTCGGGAATCGCGATTCCCAAGGTACTTGTTAGAAATGGTGAACTGAGCCGCTCACATTCGACGAATGGCTAGCCCGCGCAGACAGTCACGAGTATCGGTCTCTCGGGAACGCCGGGTAGTGATCAACGCGGCGGGACAGGCTCGCTTTTGCTTGTCGAGGTAAAACTCGACCCGCTACCGCAACCCCCCATCCACCGCCCCAATCACCAACCCAAAAAACTCATTCGCCGCCGCCGGATCGAGCCAACGCACGACCACCGTCATCCGCCGCTCCGGCTCGATCCAGGTAAATGAACTCCCGGCGCCGATACCGAAGTAACTCGATTCCGGCACGTTGGGAAATACCTTTCGCCCAGTATTGAGCCACACGAGATAGCCATAAAACGGCGCGATCCCACACGGCGTGCGCATCTTCGCAATCCATTCCAACGACAACACCCGCCGCCCATTCGCGACACCATCGTTCAGCAGCATCTGCGCGACCTTCAACTGATCGTGCGCACTCACCGACATTCCACCGCCCCAATGCGTGCCGCCCGGCACCGACTGCATTCGCTGTCCGTCGATTTGGACCCACGCGTTGTCATAACCGACCCACTGCCAGTTTTCACTGGCGCCGCAAGGCCGCATGATCGCCTCGCGAAATACCTCCGGCAGCGGCCGGCGAAACAGATAGAGCAGTGCGAGCGCCAACTGGTTAATGCGTACGTCGTTGTATTCCCAGTACGTGCCCGGCGTTTGCGCGGGGCGCAGATCGCCTTTCCTGCCATCGGGCGGCGCGGCGAAGTTGACCGCTCGATAATGGTCCGCCTGATCCGACAGCCCGAAATAAGTGCCGCGCCACTCGCTGGTCTGCTGCAGCAGATGCGCCCATGTGATCGGCGCATTGTGCTCGTCATCGAAACCGATACCCGGCACCCGCGCGCGCACCGGTTCATCGACGTCGGGCAGCAGCCCGCGATCGTGGGCGACGCCGGCGAGTAGCGCAAGGTACATCTTCGCGACGCTGAAGGTCAGATCGGCGCGATCGGGTTCGCCCCAACTCGTCAGCACGCGACCATCGACGGCGATCGTGCCGGACACCGGTCCGCGATCGTGGACCGGGCCGAGCAGTTTGTTCCACGGCGGCGGGTCGTTCACGTGCACGCCCCATGCGCCATTCACATGGCGATCCCACAACGATTCATGAGCCACCGCGAAGTCCACCGCGGCTTGCAAACGGTCTTGCATGAATAATTCCTGTTGTTCTGTCGGTTCAATCAAGATCACATCGCTCTAGCGCGCGTGCAGTCGCAGTCGAGCCCACACTACCGAGAAAATGCTTAGTACTGCAGCGATCATCAGATACAGGCCGGGGGCGAGGTTATTTCCGGTCGCCGCGATCAGCGCCGCGATCGCGACCGGCGTGAAGCCGCCGAAGATCGTGGTGCCGATGTTGTAACCGAACGCCATGCCGGTCGTGCGCGTGCGGGTCGGGAACATTTCCGACATCAAAGCGGGCAGCGGCGCGAAGTAGGTGGCCTTCAGCAGTGCGACCCACGCGACCGCGGCGAGCAGCGTGCCGAGCGACGGATGCGCATTCATCAGTACGAACGCCGGATAGACAGTCGCGAAAAACAGCACGGCGGTGCCCAGCATGATCCGCACGCGGCCGATCTTGTCGGACAGATGGCCGATGAACGGCGTCAGCAACATCATGATCAGCCCGGCCAGCAGCGTCGCGATGAATCCCGACGACGGCGCGAGCCCGAGTTGCCGCGCCGCGTAGGTCGGCATGTAGAGCAGCATGTAGTTCGCGGTGGTGGTCAGGATCAGCGCGCCGATCGACACGAGCACGCGCTCTTTCTGCGTCGCGAGCAGTTCGCGTACCGGCGCCGCGGATTTTTCCGCGCGCTCGAATTCCGGCGATTCGTCGATGCGGCGGCGAATGTACAGGCCGATCGGCCCGATCAGTAGACCGAATAGAAACGGGATGCGCCAGCCCCAGCTTTCCAGTTGTTCGGTCGACAACGTGCTGGTCAGCACCGCGCCGAACAGCGACGCGAGCAGGGTGCTCGCGCCCTGGCTCGAGAACTGCCAGCTCGCCATGAAGCCTTTGCGCTGCGGCGCGTGCTCGATCAGAAACGCGGTCGAGCTGCCGAATTCGCCGCCGGCCGAGAAGCCCTGCAATAGCCGCGACGCGAATACGCCGATCGGCGCCAGCACGCCGATCGCGGCGTACGGCGGCATCAGCGCGATCATCGCGGTGCCGAGCGTCATCAGCGCGATCGACAGCGTCAGCGATGCTTTGCGGCCCTTGCGGTCGCTGAACGAGCCGAGCGCGAGCGCACCGACCGGCCGCGCCAGATATGACAGCGCGAAGGTGCCGAGCGTGAGCAGCAGCGACACGGTGCGGTCGTGGACCGGGAAGAACGTGCGCGACAGCACCGCCGCGAAGTAGCCGTACACGACCAGATCGTAGAACTCGAGCGCATTGCCGATCGACGTCGCGAGGATCAGCCGCGAAACGCCTGCTTGCGATGCGGGCTCCTCGATCGTGTCGGCCGTGGTGGCGGAATTGATGCGCATGACGAAGTCCTCTGGCGGCGTGTGGGGGCGCGCCGTCGGTGTGTCGTCTGCGGCGCAGGATTCGAAGCCTGTGCCGCGATCTTGAGGTGGCCGATATTTCCCGACAATTACAATATTTGGCAGATGGCTTTGCCGAAATGGCAAAGCGCGGAGGCGCCGACCTGGGTCAACGATATTGCACGAAGGCCTTTTGTCGAGGCGGCGCGCGGTGCCCTGAACGACGGAGCATGGAAAATCGGTGGGTCTCGTATCAGCGTTGAGCGACGTCCGAGTCGTTGCTAGCTGAACATGTGTAGCGTCGTCTGCTCAGTCGAGATTTTTTGGACTATCCATGATTTTTGGCAACTGATTCCCGCCGATTATGCAATCTAATATCCGGCAGCTTCTACGTGCTGTTTCAAAAAAAGTGCCGCGCAACACTGCCCTCGATCAAGCGAAAAGCAGTTGGATCCTGAATATTGTCTTCCTGGGAGGCGACGCGACTCTGATCATGTTCCGTGCCGTACAGAGATATAACGCAACGGTCAAACCGGAGGATCGGCTTGGATGATTCACTTTGGAACGAACTGAGAGACTTCACCCGGGAAGAAATCGGGCGCCCGCTGTTCGGCAAGGATCCCGAATTGACACCGTCCACACGCGTCAATTACGACCTTGGCATCGACGGAGACGATGCGATCGAGTTCATCGAAAAGCTGTTCGACAGGTTCAACGTTGCTAACGTCGAGACGTTTCCGGTCAACCGCTACTTCAGCGGCGAAGGGATCGATAGTCTCGCGCTGCTTCGCGCAATCCCGGCTTTGTTTCGGCTGATGCGAACCGGCACTCGGCTGCAAACGAAACGCTCGCTAAGCCTTGGCATGTTGCTCGATGCGATGCGCGCGCATCGATGGGATACCGAAGCGATAGAGCGACGGCATGCAATGGAATCGCGCGATTGAAGTTGCCGATACGCGCTGGCACAAACTCATGAAGCCAGAACGGAACGGGCCGGGTCCTGTAGTACACATAACCCGGCCCGCTGCGCGTCGATCGAACACCTTCGAGCTATATAAATAGAAGGCGCTTCAAGCCGGCGCGTTGTTCCTCAAACCACCAGGACAAAAGACGCAAGCGCCCTCATCCCCGGCAATCCATTTAGAACTTGTGACGCAGACCCAGGCGGAACGCGAGCTGGTTGTCCGACGTACCCGACGTACCGAAGTAGCTCGTGCTCGAACCGATCTGTGCCTGCAGCGGCGTGCCGTTGTTGTTGCCCGATGCGATCTGGTAGATGCCCAGCACGTACACGTCCGTGCGCTTCGACAACGCGTAAGCGGCGCTCAGGTCCACCTGGTTCCAGTGACCCTTGTTCGCGTTGCTCAGGTGCATGTACGTGTAGCCCGCGCCTGCCGTGATTGCCGGCGTGATCGCGTACTTCGCGCCCGCTTCGTACGCTGCGAACGTCGTCGCGCTGCCGGTCGTCGCCTCGAGGCGCGTGTTGGTGTACAACGCCCACAGCGTTGCCGGGCCGATCGCGTAGCGAGCGCCGACGCCGAACGAGCGCAGGTCGCGCACGGTGCCGGTTACGATGTTCGAGACCGTCGTCGACATTGCCGGGGTAGCCTGACCCGGGTAGCTGATGTCGGTGTACGCCGCGCCGATGCCGAACGGGCCGTTTGCGTAGTTCAGGCCGAAGCTGTATGCGCGCGACGAGCCAGCGGTCGTGCCGACCGCCGGTGCACCGGCGAATGCGCCTGCCTGGTTCGAGAAGCCGTACATGCCGCCGAACGTCAGACCCGAGAAGTTCGCGCTGGTGAACTTGGCCGAGTTGTTGATACGGCTCGACGTCAGCTGGTCGATGTCGTTGATGTGGTAAGCGTAGTTACCGGCGACGGTCTGGCCGCCGGTCGAGTAGTTCGCGCCGAGGAAGTCGGTCGAGAACGTGTACTGGCGACCGAACGTCAGCGAGCCGATGTTGTTCTGCGACAGACCCACGAATGCCTGACGGCCGAACATCGCGCCGCCCTGGCCGGCAGCGCCCGTGCCGCTGTTAAAGCCGTTTTCCAACACGAACAGTGCCTTCAGGCCGCCGCCCAGGTCTTCCGTGCCGCGCAGGCCCCAACGGCTGCCTTGCGCAACGCCGTCGTCGTACTTGAAGAGGTGGTCGCTGCCGCTCGCCGTCTTCGAGTTGTTCACGTAGCTGATACCGGCGTCGATCAGGCCGTACAGCGTGACGCTGCTTTGTGCGTGAGCAGCGCTGGCGAACAGGGCAAAGGTAGCGGCGGTCAGGATTTTTTTGTTCAAAACATTCTCCGGTTAAAAAATTGGCGATCGCGACGCGGTGCTCTGCGGCAAAGTCGCGCGACGGCGGCAATTTAAGGGAACGCTGAGTACCGTGTATGACAGTTAGGGTTTTTTTCTTATCTGTCGTGTGCGCGCGACACTTTGCTGGCGACGGCAGCCAGTCTTGCGCAAGACCGCACTGTCATAAGCTTTTCGCAACCGGGGATAAGCGGCTGTTCGCGCGGCAGAATAAGCGCGAGCGCGCTGTCAAGCCAGATTTGACCTATGTTGTGGGGAGTTTTTTGGAGTAGCTGGGCGAGACGTCGCCGAAGGGGTGAACCGAAACGGATTAGAAGCGAGCGGCGGAAGGGAAGATGCGAGGGCCGGCAAGAGCGCCGGCCCGCAGAGTCAGTCCTAGTTGCTCAACAACGAACCGCTACGAAACGCGTTCGCGCCGGCGATTCGCGCGAACTCGAGGCCGGCCGTCGCGAAGCGCGCGAGGTGCCGTGCGTACAGCACGCCGGCCACGTTGCTCTTGATCGTGACGACACGGTCGGTCAGCGGATCGACGATGTCGGCGATTTCGCGGCCCACGTCCACCCACGTGCCGACGTCGCAGCGATACACGAGCACGCCGCTGATCGGCGCGACCAGCGGTTCGGCGCCCGCGAGCGGGGTCGCCGCGAATTCGAGCGGGGGCAGCGGCGCGGCCTCGCCGTCGATTACGCCGCGCGAAGTCAGATACTCGATGATCCCTTGCGCGTCCTGGTCCGCGTATTCGTATGACACGTCGCGCTGGCCGCGCAGCTCGATCGTCACCGAGATACCGCCGTTCGGAATCGGGAAGCGCTCGCCGAAGCGGCCGCGCAGATCGGACCAGCAGAAGCTGTGGATTTCGTCGAACGGATTGCCGACCGAGTTCAGCGCCAGCAGCGACGCCTTGGCGTCCAGATAGCGCGCGAGCGGCTCGACCTCGGGCCACAGATCCGGGTTCGTGTACAGGTGCATCGCGGCTTCCCAGTCGCAGTGCAGATCGAGCACGACGTCGGCGTCATACGACAGTTTTTGCAGCGCGAGGCGTTGCGACGCGAGTTCGGTGGTCGGCTGCTGCGCGTCCAGTGCTTCGCGCATCGCCGCGCGGATCGCGCTGCGATTCGCGTCGATGTCGCCCGTCAGGCGCGCTTCGATCACCGGCAGCACCAGCGCCGCGAGGTCGTGGAAATTACGGTTGAAGTTCTGCGCGCTGCCGGTTTCGAAGCGGCCCAGCATCTGGCCGAGCAGGTGTTGATTGAGACCGATCGGATTGGGCACCGGTACGACCACCACTTCGCCGCGCAGTTTGCCGGCGGCTTCGAGCGCGGCGAGCTTGCGGCGCAGCGCCCACGACACCAGCATGCCGGGCAACTCGTCCGCATGCAGCGACGACTGGATGTAAATCTTCTGTCCGCCCCCGGGACCGTAGTGGAAACTCGTCAGGTTGCGTTCGGTGCCAAGCGACGGGGCAATCAGCGGATGGGTCAGGGTTTGCATGATATTGGCTTCGCGGCTCGTCTGGGCGAGCGGCGCTATCTGGTTGATTGCATGGGGAAAGGTGCGTGCCGTCGCGGGCGGGAAAGCGGGCTGGCGGCGCGCGGCGCAGGTGTCTCGTAGCCTTCGCGTGTCGCACGATCTTAGCCGATCTGCGCGCCCAAACAAAACGGGCTCCGCCACGCGGAGCCCGTCTCAAGCATGCAGCCGGCGTGCGCTGCCGCACGCGGGGCGGGAGTTAGCCGCCGTACACGTCGAAGTCGAAATACTTCTGTTCGATCTTCTTGTAGGTGCCGTCCTTGATCATGTCGGCGATCGCTTTGTCGACCTTCGCCTTCAGATCGGTGTCTTCCTTGCGCATGCCGATGCCGGCGCCGTTGCCGAGGATCTTCGCGTCGACGAGGTCCTTGCCGGCGAAGTCGAAGCCCGCGCCGCGCGGCGTCTTCAGGAAGCCCTGTTCAGCCTGCACCGCGTCTTGCAGCGCCGCGTCCAGACGGCCCGAGATCAGGTCCGCGTAGACCTGGTCCTGGTTCTGGTACGGCACGACCTTGGCGCCCTTCGGCTCCCAGTAGGTCTTCGCGTAGGTTTCCTGGATCGTGCCCTGTTCGACGCCGATCGTCTTGCCCTTCAGCGATTCCGGGGTCGGCAGCAGGCCCGAACCCTTCTTCGCGACGAGGCGCGTCGGCGTGTTGAACAGCTTCGACGAGAACGCGACCTGTTCCGCGCGTTGCGGGGTCATCGACATCGACGACAGCACGCCGTCGAACTTCTTCGCCTTCAGCGCCGGGATCATGCCGTCGAAGTCGTTTTCGACCCACACGCACTTCGCGCCGACGCGCTTGCAGATTTCATTGCCGAGGTCGATATCGAAGCCAACGAGCTTGCCGTCCGCGCCTTTCGACTCGAAAGGGGGATAGCTTGCGTCGACGCCGAAACGGATCGTCGTCCAATCTTTAGCGTGTGCGCCGATCGCGACGGTGGCAAGCAGGGCAACTGTCAAAGCCGCTAGCAGTTTTTTCACTGTTTTAACTCCTCGGTGTAGTTCAATTGCGCCCTCGGCATTTGCGCCGCCGGGGGCTCCCCGGCGCGACTCGCGACGGGTTTTGGGGTCAGTTGCAAGCCGGGTCGGCCTGCAACGCGCGCAAAGCTTATCAGTTCAAAAATATTGGGATGTTAGGAAAACACCGGATGGCGTAGGAGGGGGGCTTCTAACGCCGCGGGCCGCCGCGCGGCGCGGTTATAGGGTGTAAGCCGCGGTTCGCCGCGACGTAACCGGTTTGTAATCGACGCGTGCAGGCAAAGCCTTCGCGGCGGTCGTTACTATCACTGATTTACAACGGCTTTTTGCCCGATTATAGCGGGCGCTGTTTGAAAACCACCGCGGACCAATTAAAGATTACCCATAAATGGCCGTTATTTAAACGTAGCGGCCGGGTTGTCGACCGATGCATTACCTGCTGTTACCAACAGCGGATATTTTTTGCGCTTTGGTCTCGAATAAGGGCTAAAAACTTGGGCTTTGGCGCTATCATCGGTGCTCCCCGCGCTTGCCGCCAGGCGCCGCCCGCGCGGGCCGGCCGGTACTGGTTTGCCAGCCTCAACGCGAGAGCGTCGCGCTTTTACATTCGCTCAAAAGGCCTTCTGCTCAACGGTGTTAACCATGCACACGATGTCGACAGCGGATGAAACGAGCTGTTGTAAACAGCCTTTTAAGCGGGCAATGACGAACGCGGGTGTGCCGGTGCGCGCCGCTTTATCCACACACAGCGTTTCGCGCGGGATTTTCGCCGTCATTACAGCTTCGTTAAGCGCGGTTTTTCGGGCCGTCGCCGCCGTGACGCTTTCATCCGCCTTTTTGTCCGTGCCGGCCGGTGTATTGTTATGCGCGAGTTTGAGCGCGGCGCACTCCGCGTCGGCCGCCGGCAACGTACTGCGCGTGCTCGCGTGGCCCGGCTATGCGGACCCCGACGTGGTGAAGAATTTCGAAACGCGCTATGACGCGAAGGTCGAAGTCACGCTGGTCGATTCCGACGAAGCGTTGTGGGCGCAGATGCACGGCAAGGACCACGCGCCGTTCGACGTGCTCGCCGCCAATACCGCCGAAATTCGCCGCTATACCGACGCGCATCTGCTCGCGCCGCTCGATCTCGCCAGTGTGCCCAACACCGGCAGGCAGTTGCCGCGCTTTCAGGCGCTCGGCTCGATCGACGGTTTGACGACGGCGGGCCGGGTGTATGGGATTCCGTTCACGTATTCGTCGATGGGCCTGATCTACGATCGCCGGCAGATCCCGGAGGCCCCGCACTCGATGCGCGAATTGTGGAACCCGCGTTATCGCGGCAAGGTGCTCGACTTCAACAGCGCGCAGCACAACTTCTCGTTTACCGCGCTCGCGCTCGGCTATCCGCAGCCGTTCCAGCTCGACGCCGCGCAGATGCGCGCGGTCGCGCACAAGCTGGTCGAGCTGCGCCGCAATCTGCTGACCTATTACACGCTGCCGGAAGAGGCGACCGCGTTCTTCATCCGGCACAAGGTCGCGTTGATGTTCGGCAACTACGGCACCCAGCAGGTGCAGTTGCTGCGGCGCGCGGGCGCGGACGTCGGCTATGTGATCCCCGACGAAGGCGCGCTCGCGTGGCTCGACTGCTGGGCGGTCACGCGCGCGGCGAGCAACCCGACGCTCGCGCTCGCGTGGATCAACTACATGCTGGAGCCGGACGTAAGCGGGCTGCTCACGCAGCGTCAGGGACTCGCCAATACGCTCGCGGGCTTTGCCGGCAGCAGCGCGAACGCGCACATCGTGTGGATCGGTCCGGTCGAAGACACCCATCGGCGCGAGGAACTGTGGACGCGCATCGTGTCGGGCGACCGCTCGGAGCGCTTCTGATGTTCCGCCGCGGCCTGACCTTCAAGCTGTCGGTGCTGTTCGCGTTCATCGGCGTGCTCGCGTCGGGCGCGACCGGCTACTACGCGTATCACGCGAACCGCACGATGCTGGTCAACGAAGCGGAGCGCAGCCTGCTCACGTCGACCGAGCTGCTCGGCCAGCGCATCTCGGTATCGATCGACGACGTCGCCGCCGACGCGCTGGTGCTCGCCTCGATGCCGTCGTCGGCGCAGGTCGCGCAGACCGACGACGGGATCGGCCCGGACGCCGGGCGCGAGCGTCTCGCCCTGGTGTATTCGAGCTTCATGCTGCATCACCCGGAATATCTGCAGGTGCGGCTGATCACGCGGCAGCACTACGGGCTCGAGCTGATCCGTTTCGATCGCGACCGCGACGGCATCGTGCGGGTCGCGGGAAACGATCTGCAGGAAAAAGCCCAGTTCTCCTATGTGTTCGAGACGCTCGCGTTTTCGCCGGGCCGCATTTACACGTCGCCGATCGGCGTCAATCACGAATACAGCACGCACGCCGCGCAGGGCAGGCCGACGCTGCGGATCGGCACGCCGATCGCGGACGAGCGCGGCCGCGTGGTCGGCGTGGTCGTGATCGACATCGATCTGGCCGGGATGCTGCGGCGCCTGCAAAGCGATCTGCCGAGCGACTACCAGGTCTATCTGGCCAACGAGTGGGGCGACTTCCTCGTGCATCCGGATGCGTCGCAAACTTTCGGCTTCGATCGCGGCCGGCGCGTACTGATGCAGGACAGCTTCCCGGTCACGCGGCCGCTGTTCGAGCAGAAGCAGACCGCGGTGCTGGTCAACGGGCTGACGCGGCCGCGCCAGGCGGGCGGCCACGTGCTCACGTTCGTGCGCCGGCCGTTCGGCGGCTCGGACGGCAACCGCTTCATCGTGCTCGGGCTCGCCAAGCCGCTCGAAGACGTGCTGTCGGGCGCGCATCAGCTCGGCACGCGCATCATCCGCATGGTGCTGGTGTTCAGCGCGTTGTCGGTGCTGCTGGCGATCCTGTTCGCGCGGGCGCTGACCAAGCCGCTGCATCAGCTCGCGTATGCCGCCACCCATCTGTTCGCCGCGCACGCGATGCACACGCTGCCGCTCAAGCGCACCGACGAAATCGGCGTGCTCGCGCGCTGCTTCGAGCGCTTGCGCGGCGAGATCCGCGCGCAGATGGACGCGCTGCGCAGCAAGCAGAGCGACCTCGAATATCTGGCCACCCACGACGTGCTGACCGGCTTGCCGAACCGCATGCTGTTCATGCGCAAGCTCGAACGCGCGATCGACGACGCGCGGCGCGGCCGCGAGGAACTCGCGGTGCTGTTCGTCGACCTCGACCGCTTCAAGCAGATCAACGACCAGTTCGGCCACTCGGTCGGCGACAAGGTGCTGGTCGCGGTCGCGCGCCGTCTGCGGGACGTGCTCGATGCCGGCGACGTGGTCGCGCGGCTCGGCGGCGACGAATTCATCGTTCTGATCGAAGGCGCGCGCGCGGCGCAGGTGATGCCGGCGATCGCCACGCGTATCATGGACGCGCTCAACGAAACGCTGACGCTCGACGGCAACAGCATGACGGTCGGCGCGAGCATCGGCATCAGCGAATTCCCGCACGACAGCGGCAATGCCGAAGAGCTGCTGCTGAACGCGGACGCGGCGATGTACGCGGCGAAATCGGGCGGGCGCTGCGCGTATCTGCGCTACCGCGACCTGCTCGCCGCGCGACTGCGCGAGCAGGCCGAAGCCGCCGAAGCGGCCGCCCGGGCCGGTGTCGCCGAGGTGCGCGCCGCGACGGACGCGAGGGACGCGAGCGACGCGGCGGACGCGGACGAGGGCCGCGAGGCGGAGCCGACCGCGTAAGCGACGCGCCGCGCGAGTAGCGCGTAGCCGGTAGCGAATCCAGCAACGACGCAAATCACAAGGAGGTGGGCCGGCAATGGCAGGACGTTTGATCTACGTGATGGGGCCATCGGGCGCGGGCAAGGACGCGCTGCTGTCGTTCGCGCGCACGCGCCTCGCCGGCGAGCCGATCCTGTTCGCGCATCGCTATATCACGCGGCCGAGCGGCAATGGCGAAGCGCACGTCGCGCTGAGCGTCGAGGAGTTCGCCGCACGCTCGGTGCTCGGCCTGTTCGCGCTCGAATGGTCGAGTCATGCGCTGCGTTACGGGATCGGCATCGAACTCGACGGCTGGCTCGCGCGCGGCTGCTCGGTGGTCGTCAACGGTTCGCGGCAATATCTGCCGCATGCGCTCGCGCGTTATCCGCGGGCGGAAGTGGTGCATGTGAATGCCGCGCCGCATATCCGCGAAGCGCGGCTCGGCGCGCGAGCGCGCGAATCGGCGCAGCAGGTCGCCGCGCGGCTCGCGCGGCAGGCGCCGTTCGCGTTGCCCGCCGGCGTGCGTTGCACGTCGATCGACAATTCCGGCGCGCTCGAAGAAGCGGGGCACGCGTTGATCGCGGCGCTCAAGGAGCCGCTGAGCGTCTAGCGCGTCACGCCACCCGTCACGCGCCGGCTGCGTCGCATCGCGCGCTTACTGCACCGCGCCGATCCTCTCGCGCGTCACCTGCCGCAAACACGCGACGAACTGCTGCACGGCCGGCGTCGGCAGCAGATCGCGTCGCGAGATGATGCTCAGATCGTAGTTCGGTAGGGCGTCCTCGATCGGCGCGACGCGGATTCCTAGCGGCGCGACCCGCTGCGCGAGCGGCCGCGTGAAGCAGCTGATCACGTCGGTCTGCGACACCAGCCCGAGCGTCACCGCGAACGACGACGGCGCGCGCAGCAGCCGCTTCGGCACCGGCAGCCCATGCGCGCCGAACATCGCCATCATCACGCTGTGCGGGAAATGATCGGCGCCGACCGTGACGATCCACTCGGCGTCGAGCAGCTCGGACAGCCGCGTGACGTGCGCGAGCGGATGGCCGGCGCGCATCGTCACGACGAACTGCGTCGAGTACAGCGGCACCTGCACGAGGTCGGGATCGAGCGCCTGCACATGATGGATCGCCGCGAGATCGAGCGCGCCGTTGCGCAGCCGCGCGAGCGCATCGGGCACCGTCACTTCTTCCAGATGCAAACTCACCAGCGGCATCCGCTCGCGAAAGCTCGACACCGCATGCGGCAGCACCGTCAGCGCGAGCGACGGCATCGTGCCGACGCTGACCTTGCCGGCCATCTCTCCCTTCACCTGTTCGACCGCTTCGACCGTGCGCCGCATGTCGCCGAGCAACTGCTCGGCGCGCGGCAGCAGCGCGAGCCCGCACGCGGTCAGCTCGATGCCGCGCACGCTACGCACCATCAGTTCGGCATTCAGCGCGCTTTCCAGCTCGCGGATCGTATGGGTAACGGCCGGCTGCGTGACGCCGAGTTCGCGCGCGGCGGCGCGCAGGCTGCGGTGATGCGCGGCGGCCACGAAGGCCTGCAATTGCTGCAGCTTCATGAGGGTATTCCCCGAGATAAGAGCTGTTAATCAGGGTGAAAAAAATAGCATCTTATTTGAACGGGATCGCGTCGATATAGTGGGCCACCTTGCATACATTCTGTTACCGCCGGTCGCCGCGCCGCGCAGCCTCGTTTCAGCGTCGCGTTGTGCCCGGCCGGCGAACCTACTGGAGCCCGTCCCCCGATGAAAGAAGCCCCGCGTTTGACCGAAGTGTCCGATCTGGAACCCGCCGCCGCGAGCCTGCGCGAGATTCGCCACCACATCCACCATCATCCGGAACTCGCGTACGAGGAAGTGCGGACCGCCGCGCTGGTCGCGGAAAAGCTCGAACAATGGGGCTGGCAGGTGACGCGCGGGGTCGGCAAGACCGGCGTGGTCGGTACGCTGAAGGCCGGCGACGGCAAGCGCAGTATCGGCATTCGCGCGGACATGGACGCGCTGCCGATCATCGAGGAGACCGGGCTGCCGTATGCGAGCGGCACGCACGGCAAGATGCACGCATGCGGCCACGACGGCCACACGACGATCCTGCTCGGCGCCGCGCAACGGCTCGCGGCGACGCGTCATTTTTCCGGCACCGTGCATCTGTATTTCCAGCCCGCCGAGGAAAGCGGGATCGACAGCGGCGCGCTGAAGATGATCGAAGACGGGCTGTTCGAGCGCTTTCCGTGCGACGCGGTGTTCGGCCTGCACAACCATCCGGGCGCGGAGCCGGGCACGCTGCTGTTCCGCAAGGGGCCGTTCATGTCGGCCGGCGACAAGGCGATCATCACGATCGAAGGCGTCGGCGGGCACGCGGCGCGGCCGCAACTGACCGTCGATCCGGTGGTAATCGCCGCGAGCATCGTGATGGCGTTGCAGACGATCGTCGCGCGCAACGTCGATCCGTCGCAGCCGGCGGTGGTGACGGTCGGCTCGATGCACGCGGGCACCGCGAACAACGTGATCTCCAGCAGCGCGCGGCTCGAACTGAGCGTGCGTTCGTTCAGCCCCGAGGTGCGCGCGCTGCTGAAAAAGCGCATCACCGAGCTGGCCGAAAGCCAGGCGCAGAGCTATGGCGGCAGCGCGCGGGTCGAGTACATCGAAGGCTATCCGGTCGTCATTAATACGGACGCCGAAACGGATTTCGCGGTGCAGGTCGCGCGCGAACTGGTCGGCGATGCGCGGGTGGTCGAGCAGACCGACATCCTGATGGGCAGCGAGGACTTCGCGTTCATGTTGCAGAAGCGGCCGGGCACGTTCCTGCGGATCGGCAATGGGGTGGGCGAGGACGGCTGCATGGTGCACAACCCGCACTACGACTTCAACGACCAGAGCCTGCCGATCGGCGCGGCGTTCTGGGCGCGGCTGGTCGAGCGGTATCTGCCGCAGTGAACGGTGCGGACGGCGCGCGGTGAGCAGTGAGCGCGGCGCTCAGCCGCGCCGCGCGACCATCTCCGAGACCGTCTGCGCGGCCTGCTGCAGCGGCTCCAGAAACGCCTTCACCATCTGCTTGGCCGAATTGCGCTGCGCATTGCCGCTGATGTTCAGCGCGGCGATCACGCGGCCCTGGCGGTTGCGGATCGGCGCGGACAGGGAAATCAGTCCGCCTTCGAGTTCCTGATCGACGATCGCCCAGCCCTGGCGGCGCACCTGCGCGATCACTTTCTTCAACTCTTCCTTGTCGGTCACGGTGCGCGGCGTGTACGCGTAGAGCGGCGACGAGTTCAGCGTCGCGTCGAGCGTGTCCTCGTCGAGCGAGGCCAGCAGCACGCGGCCCATCGACGTGCAGTACGCGGGCAGCCGGCTGCCGATCGACAGGTTGATCGTCATGATCTTGTGGGTCGGCACGCGCAGCACGTAGACGATTTCGGTGCGGTCGAGCACGGCCGCCGAGCAGCTTTCGTGCACCTGCGCGGAGAGGTTTTCCATCACCGGTTCCGCGAGATTCCAGAACGGCATCGAGGTCAGGTACGCGAAGCCCAGATCGAGAATCTTCGGCGTCAGACGGAACAGCCGTCCCTCCGCTTCCACGTAGCCGAGCGTCTGCAGCGTCAGCAGGATCCGCCGCGCGCCGGCGCGGGTCAGGCCGGTCGCGGCGGCCACGTCGGTGAGCGTCTGTTCGGGGCGGCTCGCGTCGAACGCGCGGATCACCGCGAGACCGCGCGCGAACGACTGCACGTACGAGTCGCCCGGCTTTTCCGGAGCCGGTTCGGCGTTGGCGGGCACGACGGAAGACGACGGCAGGGCTTTGCTCATGGACCTTGGCAAGTGGGTTCGAGATAAGTCGGTTCGAGAAGTGCGCGTGGCGATGCACGCGGCGCGCGCCCGGCTGCGGCGCGACGAGGCCGGTTGTGGCGCAAAGGCGAGACGATAGCTTAAGCCTTCCGTTTCGCCAAATAACGCGGAATCTGCCCAAAAATCCCAGGGTTTGCGTGAATGCGGGACGCGGCGCGAAATTTGTATGATGACCCGACAACCTTCCGCATCTTACCGCCCCGACCGAAGCGATAGTGCATGTTCGAGAAAATTCCCACGCGGGCGTTGAGCGACACCGTCGCGCAACAACTGCTCAAGCAGATCGATAAGGGCGCGTTCGCGCGCGGCGGCAAGCTGCCGACCGAGACGGTGCTCGCGCAGCAGTTCGGCGTGAGCCGCACGGTGATTCGCGAGGCGCTGTCGCGGCTGAAGAACGAAGGGGTCGTCGAGCCGCGTCAGGGCAGCGGCGTGTTCGTCGCCGCGCACGGCGCGATCCGGCCGCTGCGCATCGATTACGCGGAGGCGATCGAGCCGGGTTCGGTCGTGCAGATTCTGGCGCTACGGCGCGCGATCGAAGCGGAAGTGGCCGCCGAGGCGGCGACCCGGCGCAGCGCGGCCGATCTCGTATCGATCGACGCGGCGCTCGCGCAGATCGATACGGCGGTCGCCGACGGCGACGACGGCGTCGCCGCGGATGTCGCGTTTCATCGCGCGATTGCGGCCGCGACCGGCAATCCATATTTCCTGAAGACGCTGAGCTTCCTTAATCAGTACCTCGAAGCAGGCACGCTCGTCACGCGCCGCAACGAGGCGCTGCGCGAGGATTTTTCCCGTCAGGTGCGCGACGAGCACGCGGCGATCGCAGCGGCGATTCGCGCCAGCGATCCGGCGGCGGCGCGCGAGGCCGCGCGCACGCATCTGTATAACGCGGCGCGGCGGCTGGCGGAGGCGGGGATCGGGTAGGCACATCATTGAAGCGAGGACACGCATGTCGAGAAATGTCGGTGTGATTGGGTTGGGAGCGATGGGCCTGGGCGTCGCACGCTCGTTGTTGCGCGCGGGCTTCAAGGTCCACGCGTGCGATTTGCGCGGCGACGTGTTGCAGGGCTTCGTCGCCGAAGGCGGGAGCGGCTGCAATACGCCGGCCGAACTCGGCGCGCACTGCGAAGTCGTCGTCACGCTGGTCGTGAACGCCGCGCAAACCGAAGCGGTGCTGTTCGGTGAACACGGCGCGGTCGCGGCGATGCGGCCCGGCGGCGTGGTGATCGCGAGCGCGACGGTCGCCCCCGAGTTCGCGGTCGAACTCGGCAAGCGCGTCGAGGCGGCCGGTTTGCAGATGCTCGATGCGCCGGTCTCGGGCGGCGCCGCGCGCGCCGCGTCCGGCGAAATGACGATGATGACCTCGGGTCCGGCGGCCGCCTACGCCGCCTGCGAGGACGTGCTCGCCGCGATCGCCGGCAAGGTCTACCGGCTCGGCGCCGCGCACGGCGCGGGCTCGAAGGTGAAGATCATCAACCAGCTGCTGGCCGGCGTGCATATCGCCGCGTCGGCCGAGGCGATGGCGCTCGGTTTGCGCGAAGGCGTCGATCCCGCCGCGCTCTATGAAGTCATCACGCACAGCGCCGGCAATTCGTGGATGTTCGAGAATCGCGTACCGCATATCCTCGCGGGCGATTACACGCCGTTGTCCGCGGTCGATATCTTCGTCAAGGATCTCGGCCTCGTGCTCGATACCGCGCGGCGCACGAAATTTCCGCTGCCGCTGTCGGCGGCCGCGCATCAGATGTTCATGATGGCGTCGAGCGCGGGGCATGGCGGCGAAGACGATTCGGCGGTCGTGAAAATTTTCCCCGGCATCGATTTGCCGGGCCAGCACTAGGCGAGGGCGATTGCGATGACGGCTGATTCGAAACCCACGCAACGCGCACTGCTCGGCTGCATCGCCGACGATTTCACCGGCGCCACCGATCTCGCCAACATGCTGGTGCGCGGCGGTATGCGCACCGTGCAGACGATCGGCGTGCCCGCGTCGAACGAAACGCTCGATGCCGATGCGCTGGTGGTCGCACTGAAGTCGCGCACGATCGACGCCGCCGATGCGGTCGCGCAATCGCTCGCCGCGCTCGACTGGCTGCGCGCGCAAGGCTGCCGGCAGTTCTTTTTCAAGTACTGCTCGACGTTCGATTCGACCGATGCGGGCAATATCGGGCCGGTCGCCGATGCGTTGCTGAATGCGCTGGCGGCGGATGGTGCGGATAGTGCCGGCGCTGCTCAGCGCGCGTCGTTCACGATCGCGTGCCCCGCGTTTCCCGAGAACGGCCGCACGATCTTTCGCGGCCATCTGTTCGTCGGCGACGCGCTGCTGAACGAATCCGGAATGGAGAATCATCCGCTCACGCCGATGCGCGATGCGAACCTCGTGCGGGTGCTGCAACGACAGACGCAATCGAAGGTCGGGCTGCTGCGCTACGACACGGTTGCGCAAGGCGACGCGGCCGTGCGTGTCGGCATCGATGCATTGCGCGCAGACGGTGTGCGTATCGCGATCGCCGATGCGGTGTCCGACGCCGATCTGCACACGCTCGGCGCGGCCTGCGCGGAGCTCGCGTTGATCACCGGCGGCTCCGGCGTCGCGCTCGGCTTGCCGGCCAATTTCCGCCGCGCGGGTCTGCTCGACGAGCAGGCCGATGCAGCGCAACTGCCGCGCGTCGACGGTTTATCGGCGGTGCTGGCGGGCAGCGCGTCGAAAGCGACCAACGCGCAGGTGGCCGAATGGCGCGCAAGCCGCCCAGCGTTCCGCGTCGATCCGCTCGCGGCGGCGCGCGGCGAGGACGTGGTCGCGCAAGCGCTCGCGTTCGCGCAGCAACATCTGGATCGCGCGGAGCCGGTATTGATCTATGCGACCGCATCGCCCGATGAAGTGAAGGCGGTGCAGCGCGAACTCGGCGTCAACGAGGCGGGGCATCTGGTCGAGACGACGCTGGCGTCGATTGCGCGCGGTCTGCATGAACGCGGCGTGCGCAAGTTCGTCGTCGCGGGCGGCGAGACATCGGGCGCGGTCGTGCAGGCGCTCGACGTGCACATGCTGCGCATCGGCGCGCAGATCGATCCGGGCGTGCCGGCGACCGCCACCACCGGCGCGGACCCGCTCGCGCTCGCGCTGAAGTCCGGCAACTTCGGTAGTACTGACTTCTTCGCGAAGGCGCTGCGCCATCTCGACGGAGCCGCGCAATGACCGGCGCGCCCGCACTCCATACGTCGGCCGAAGCGCGCGTGCGCGACGAAATCTGCACGGTCGGCGCGAGCCTCTATCAGCGCGGCTATACGGTCGGCACGGCCGGCAATATCAGCGCGCGCCTGGACGACGGCTGGCTGATCACGCCGACCGATGCGTGCCTCGGCCGCCTCGATCCCGCGCAGATCGCGAAGGTCGGCTTCGACGGCCAGCCGGTCTCGGGCGGCAAGCCGTCGAAAACGCTGGCGCTGCATCGCGGCATCTATGCGCGCAATCGCGACGCACGCGGTGTGGTGCACACCCATTCGACGCATCTGGTCGCACTGACGCTCGCGGGCGTGTGGAGCGAGCCCGACGTGTTGCCGCCGCTGACACCGTACTACGTGATGAAAGTGGGCCACGTGCCGCTGATTCGTTATCGCAAGCCGGGCGATCCGGCCGTCGCCGAACAGATCGCCGCGCTGGCCGACAGCGTGCGCGCGGTGCTGCTCGAACGGCTGGGGCCGGTGGTGTGGGAGCGCTCGGTGGCACACGCGTCGTATGCGCTCGAGGAACTGGAAGAGACCGCGCGGCTGTGGCTGATGACGAACCCGCGGCCCGAGCCGCTCGACGACGCTGCAATCGAAGAACTGCGCGGCGCGTTCGGCGCGCGCTGGTAGCGATGGCTAGCCGCGCCGTACCGCACTAATTAAATTGAAGGAGTTGCCGATATGCCTCGCTTTGCCGCGAATCTGACGATGATGTACAACGAACACGCGTTCCTCGACCGCTTCGCCGCCGCCGCGCGCGACGGCTTCGACGCGGTCGAATATCTGTTCCCGTATGAATTTCGCGCGGGCGAACTAAAGGCGCGGCTCGATGCGAACGGCCTCACCCAGGTGCTGTTCAATGCGCCGCCCGGCGATTGGGCCGGCGGCGAACGCGGTCTCGCATCGCTGCCCGGCCGCGAGGACGACTTCAAACGCGGCCTCGACACCGCGCTCGAGTACGCGCGCGTACTCGGCAATCGCAAGCTGCATGTGATGGCGGGACTGCTCGCCGGCGATCAATCGGGCGAAACTCAACGCCGCACGCAACGCGACGTGTATTTGAAAAACCTCGCGTACGCCGCGCAAACCGCGCAAGCCGAGCACATCACGATTGTGATCGAGCCGATCAACACGCGCGACATGCCCGGTTATTTCCTCAATCGCCAGGACGACGCGCAGGCGATCTGCGCTGAAGTCGGCGCGAAAAATCTGAAGGTGCAGTTCGATTGCTATCACTGTCAGATCGTCGAAGGCGATCTGGCAGTGAAGCTCAAACGCGACATGCCCGGCATCGGCCATATCCAGGTCGCCGGCGTGCCCGAGCGGCACGAACCGGATCTCGGCGAGCTGAACTACCCGTATCTGTTCGAGCTGATCGACGCGCTCGGCTACGACGGCTACATCGGTTGCGAGTACCGGCCGCGCGCGGGGACCTCGGCCGGTCTCGGCTGGCTCGCGCCTTATCTGAACGCGGCGCGCTGATTGTCCGCACGCGTGCAGGCGCGCGTTGCAGACCGTCTGCGGTTCGGCTAACGGCTTAGTCTCCGATCCATCACCACGGACAAGCACTCATGAAAGTACTGATCACCGGCGGCGCGGGTTTTCTCGGCCAACGTCTCGCGCGCGAACTGCTCGCGTGCGGCTCGCTCAACGATGCGCACGGCACGCCGCAAGTGCTGACCGAACTGGTGCTGCTCGACGTCGTGCGCGCCAATGACTTCGGCGATCCGCGCGTGCGCACCGAAGTGGGCGACATCGCCGAGCGCAGCGTGCTCGAACATGCGATCGACGCCGACACGACGGCGATCTTCCATCTGGCCGCGATCGTCAGCGGTCAGGCCGAGGCGGATTTCGATCTCGGCATGCGCATCAATCTGGATGCGTCGCGTCTGCTGCTCGAAGTATGCCGGCAGCGCGGGCACGTGCCGCGTGTGGTGTTCACGAGTTCGGTCGCGGTGTACGGCGGCGAGCTGCCCGACATCGTGCGGGACGACACCGCGCTCAATCCGCAATCGTCGTACGGCGCGCAGAAGGCGATCGCGGAATTGCTGCTCAACGATTATTCGCGGCGCGGCTTCGTCGACGGCCGGGTGCTGCGGCTGCCGACCATCAGCGTGAGGCCGGGGCGGCCGAATGCGGCGGCGTCGTCGTTTGCGAGCGGCATCATTCGCGAGCCTCTTAACGGCGAGCAGGCCGTGTGTCCGGTCGCCGGCTCGACGCGGCTGTGGCTGCTGTCGCCGCGCAAGGCGATCGAATGCCTGATCGCCGGCCTCGAACTCGACGGCGCCGCGCTCGGCAAAGAGCGCGTGCTGAACCTGCCGGGGCTGTCGGTCAGCGTCGACGAGATGGTCGCGGCATTGCGCGAGGTGGCCGGCGATGCGGTTGCCGAGCGCATCGTGCGGCAGCCCGACGAGCGGATCGAGAAGATAGTGGGCAGCTGGCCGGGCGCGTGGGATACGTCGCGCGCCGAGCGTTTGGGGCTCACGGGCGAGCGCAATTTCGCCGATGTGATCCGCAGCTATCTCGCCGACGAAGGGATCGTTCCGCGCTGACCGCGCGTTGCATCCACAGTGAATCCGCACCGAATCCGCACTGAATGCGCACTGAATCCGCAGTCACCGCCGGCCGAACGACTACCCGTTCGCGTATTCCCTAATAGGAGCTGGCACGGCGGCCGCCGTGCTTGACATGGTTTCGCGCACGCGCCTATCATCGTGCCTGTTTGTTCGATATATGACCTAGTGTTCGTGTAAAGAACATTTTGTCGGCTCAGGAAGCGCCATCGCGGTACTTGTCGTCAATCCCAAGCCCATCGTTTTCGATCCTGCGCTAAGCTGCTGCGACGCGTCGGCCACTACGCCGATGCCTGTTGCAGCTTCCGGCAGTTTCGCGCGTTGCCCTCGGGCCAGCGCCGCGAACCGGCGCGCAGCGCACGCAGCCTCTCAACTGGAGACATCACATGACCGAAGCATTCCTGTGCGACGCGATTCGCACCCCCATTGGCCGCTATGCGGGTTCGCTGTCGTCGGTACGCGCCGACGATCTGGGCGCGGTGCCGCTCAAGGCGCTGATGGAGCGCAACCCGAACGTCGACTGGACCGCGATCGACGACGTGATCTACGGCTGCGCGAACCAGGCCGGTGACGACAACCGCAACGTCGCGCGTATGTCGCTGCTGCTCGCGGGTCTGCCGAAGGACGTGCCGGGCTCGACGGTAAACCGTCTGTGCGGTTCGGGGATGGACGCAATCGGCATCGCCGCGCGCGCGATCAAGTCGGGCGAGGCTCAACTGATGGTCGCGGGCGGCGTCGAAAGCATGAGCCGCGCGCCGTTCGTGATGCCGAAGGCAACTTCGGCGTTCTCGCGTCAGAACGAGGTCTACGACACGACGATCGGTTGGCGTTTCGTCAACCCGCTGATGAAGAAGCTGTACGGTGTCGACTCGATGCCGGAAACCGGCGAAAACGTCGCGACCGACTACAACATCAGCCGCGCCGACCAGGACGCGTTCGCGCTGCGCAGCCAGCAGAAGGCCGCGCGCGCACAACGCGACGGCACGCTCGCGCAGGAAATCGTCGGTGTGACGATCGCGCAGAAGAAGGGCGATCCGATCACGGTCACGCAGGACGAACACCCGCGCGAAACGTCGCTCGAAACGCTCGCGAAGCTCAAGGGCGTGGTGCGCCCGGACGGCACGGTGACCGCCGGTAACGCATCGGGCGTGAACGACGGCGCCGCCGCGCTGCTGCTCGCGAACGAAGAAACCGCGAAGCGCTTCGGCCTCGTGCCGCGTGCCCGCGTGCTGGGCGTCGCGACCGCCGGCGTCGAGCCGCGCGTGATGGGCATCGGCCCGGCACCGGCAACGCAGAAGCTGCTCAAGCGTCTGGGCATGACGATCGACCAGTTCGACGTGATCGAACTGAACGAAGCGTTCGCGTCGCAAGGCATCGCGGTGCTGCGCGCGCTGGGCGTCGCCGACGACGATCCTCGCGTGAACCCGAACGGCGGCGCGATTGCGCTGGGCCACCCGCTCGGCATGAGCGGCGCGCGTCTGGTGACGACCGCGACGTATCAGCTGCAGCGCACGCAAGGCCGCTTTGCGCTGTGCACGATGTGTATCGGCGTCGGCCAGGGCATCGCGATCGCTATCGAACGCGTGTAATGGTTCGAGGTGGGGCGCGGCGCGCTCCGCCTTGCGCGGTTTCCGCGCCAATCGATGTAAGAAGGGCCGGTGTGTCGGACGACACACCGGCCCTTTGTTTTGCTCGCGCGTTCTTGCGTGAAACGCTGCCGCGGCTACGCCGCCTCGACCGTCAGATGCATGACTTCGTGCACGGGCGCGAGCCGCGCGCGAATCGTGTCGATCGTCACGCCGCCGCGAGTGCGCACGCTGACGATTGCCGCTCGCGCCTCCGGTCCGATCTGCCACACGTGCAGGTCGGCGATTTCGGCATCGCCGTGTGAGGTGAGGATCTCGCGGATTTCGTCGGCCACGTGTTGATCGGTTTTATCGAGCAGCACGCCGGCGGTATCGCGCATCAGCGTCCAGGCCCAACGCGCGATTACGACCGAGCCGACAATGCCCATCAACGGATCGAGCCAGACCCAGCCGAGATAACGGCCGGCCAGCAATGCGACGATCGCCAGCACCGAGGTCAGCGCGTCGGCGAGCACGTGTAAGTAGGCGGAGCGCAGATTGCTGTCGCTGCCGTGCGCGTGGCCATGGTGATGGGGAGCGTGCGCGTGATCTTGCCCATGAGCGTGCCCGTGGTGGCCGGGGTCCGCATGGCCGCCGGACAGCAGCAGCGCGCTGACGATGTTCACGAGCAAGCCGATCGCGGCGATGATCGCGGCTTGCCCGAACGCGACGCCGGTCGGATGAATCAGCCGGAGCGCCGATTCGATGCCGATGCCGAGCGACACCAGCGCGAGAATCAGCGCGGACGCAAAGCCGGCGAGCTCGCCCACTTTGCCGGTGCCGAAGCTGAAATCGCGGTTGGCCGAGTTGCGTCTCGCGTATGCGTATGCGAGCGCGGCGATGCCGAGCGCGCCGGCATGCGTGGCCATATGGAAGCCGTCGGCGAGCAGCGCCATCGAGCCGGTCAGATAACCGGCCGTGATTTCGCCGACCATCATGGCGAGCGTGAGGGCGACGACCGAGCGGGTGCGTCGCGCGTTTTCGTCGTGCGAGCTGCCGAGGAACGAATGCTCGTGCGCGTAACGGATGCTGCTGGAATTAGTCATTTCAAACCTACTTCGAATAACGGCGGATCGCTGCGAGTAATGCATCGACGCCTTGCTTGCGCTGGCTCGCGGTCAGATCGGGATGCGCGACGTGCTCGAGCGCGTGCGCCTCGACGATCTCGTCGAGCAGACCGTTCATCGCGCCGCGCGTCGCGGCGACCAGATGCAGGACCTTCTCGCAATCGGCGTCCGACTCCAGCGAGCGCTCGATGGCCTGCACCTGGCCCGCGATCCGGCGGACCCGCTTCAGAAGATCGTCTTTTTGTACGCTGAGATGTGACATAGGTATACCCCCTAGGGGTATAGAGAATAGCATGGAATGGCTTTACCTCGCGCATCGGGTCGGCCGCGATCTGGCACGAACAGTGCGTAGCGTGGAGCACCCGGGCCGGCGAACGCGAACGAGCGCCATGCCCGATTGCAACGACTTTTGCCAAGGAGAACGCGGATGAAGACAGCGACGATAGGCGCAGCGTTGATGCTCGCGGTGGCGGCCATGGTCCAGCCGGCGGCTGCGCAGGACGACCTCGCCAGCGCCGCGCGGGGCGTGCTGAGCGCGGTCCCGCCGGTGCATATGACGGCCGAAATCGTCGCGATCGATGCGGGCAACCGCTCGTTGACGCTGAAGGGCCCACACGGCGACGTCGCGATCGTGCTCGTGAGTCAGCAGGTTGCCGGTTTTGAGCAGTTGAAGATCGGCGATCGCGTCGATGTGCTTTACAGGAACGCACTACTAACGAAAGTCGAGAAGACCGCTGGCGCGGGTAAGGGGATTCGCGAGCGCGCCGACCGGCAAAGCATCACGCCGGCGTCTGGCGGCTATGAAGCGGCGCGCCAGACCGAAGTGCTCGCGACCGTGCAGAAGATCGATCGCAACGAGCGTCGCGTGACGTTGCGCGGCGCGTCGCAGACGCAGACCTATGAAGCGGCGCCCGGCGTCGATCTGAGCGGTCTGAAGGTCGGGGATACCGTGCATGCGGCGTTTGTGTCGGCGGCCGCCGTGCAGGTGACGCCGGCCGGGCAGTGAGCGTTCGGGGCCCGCGAATCCGCTCGCACAAGCGCACCGCAAACTATGTCGAAATATGTCGAAGAGCCTGCGAAGCGCCCGCAAACCCTTGCCGGGCGGGGCCTCAATGTGGTGACGGCACGGTGAAACAGCGCGACATATCTTCCCGAATGATTTCCACGGCCGGTCCTTCTATAGTCCGTTCGTCGCCACACGGCAGTGACGCAAGTGGCCCGAATCCAGCAAGGACATACCGTGAAAAATCGTTCGTTCGCAGCTTCTTTCAACGCCGATGCCAACGTGGCCGGCGTCGCTCGTATTGCAACGGCTCGCACCGCTGAGTCTGTTGCGCCGGCGTTCAGCGGCCGTCGCGTGCTGCGCCAACTGGTGCTCGGCGCGGCCGCCGCGGTGTTCGCGTTCGGCAGCGCGTCGGCGTTCGCGTGGTCGGGTCACGGCACCGCCTACACATCGCGCGGCGTCTATAACGGCGGCCATTACGGCTCGTGCGGCGGCGGCAGCTGCACGCATGCGGGCGGCGTCGCCGGCCCTTACGGCGGCTTCGCGAGCAACACCGGCACGGTCACGCGGACCGCGCCCGGCCAGTTCTCGAACTCGGGCACCGCGACCGGCCGCTACGGGAACTCGGTGCAGCACTCGGGCGACACCAGCTGCGCGGGCGGTTCGTGTTCGCACACCGGCTCGCTGACCGGCCCGGATGGCAAGACCGCGACGACTTCCGGCGATGTCACCCGCACGGCGCCGGGACAGTATTCGTCGTCGGGATCGGTCACCGGCGCGAACGGCAATACCTACGATCATTCGGCGTCGACGAATTGCGCCGGGTCGACCTGCGCGCGCTCGGGCACGGTGACGGGCCCCGACAACGGCAGCGTCTATCATTCCGGTTCGGCAACGCGGGTCTCGACCGGCGTCGTAACCACGTCGACGAGCGTAACCGGCACGCATGGCAACACGGTGAGTTCGAGCGGCACGGTGGTGACGGGCGGCATCGTGGTGGCTGGCGGCACGTCGGCGGGGAGCACGGTGGTGGTCGCGCCCAAGCCGGTCGTCGTCACGCCGCCTCCGCCGGCCGCCGTAGTCGTGACGCCTGCGCCGCCGGCAGCGGTGGTTGTTACGCCGCCGCCCGCGCCGGCCGTGGTCGTGGCGCCGCCGGTCGCGTATGTGCCGCCGAAGCCTGTCGTGGTCGCGCCGCCGCCGGCTGTGTATGTAGCACCTAAGCCTGTGGTTGTTACGCCCGCGCCGGTTGCCTACGTCGCACCGAAGCCTGTCGTGATCGCGCCCGCGCCGGTCTATGTCGCGCCACGGGCCGTCTATGTTGCGCCGCGGCCGGTGTACGTCGTTCCCGCGCCTCACACCGCTGTGTGGGTGCCCGCGCATTGGGTGGGCCGCGTGTTCGTGCCCGCGCACTGGGCCTGATGATGAGCGCGGCCAGGCGGATGAGCGCGCGGGTTATCCCGGCGCGCTTGCGTCGCGGCGGCAAATCCGCGGCGCTAGTCGCATTCGTCGTCGCGACGCTGCTCGCGCTCACCACCATCGTCACCGCAAACGGCTTGAGCGCCGCTGAGCCGAACCTCGCCGCGCGGCACTGCTCCGCACGCTACGCCGCATTGCTCGATCTGGCCGAACTCGCGCGGCGCGATGGTAAGTCCTCCGAAGTGGTGCTACGCGGATTGAGCGAACGGGGCGGCGCGATGCGCGATTGTTTGCCTTCGACGGCCGGCGAGCGCGCATCGCCGGCGCATTGAACATCGCGAAAGTGGCGACGCCGGCAGAAAGGCTGGCGGCTAAACCGATTGCTCCCGCTGTCGCGTCAGATCGCACTCAAGAAACACCGCGCCCGGAATCGGATTGAACACATACGCATCGATCGGTTCGAAGCCGAGCGACGCATACAGTCCCAGCGCCGCCTGCATCGTCGATAAGGTGTCCAGCCGCATGCGCCGATAGCCGGCCTGTTTCGCGACCGCGCAGATCTGCGTCGCGAGTTGTCGTCCCACACGCAGACCGCGTCCGGCAGGACGCACATACAGCCGCTTCATTTCGCAGATGGTGTCGTCGAGCGGGCGCATCGCGACGCAGCCGACGATCTCGCCGTCGTCACGACTGGCGAGCAGCACGCGCCCGCGCGGCGCCGCGAATTTGCCCGGCAGACCGGCGAGTTCGGCATCGAACTGCTGGAAGCCGAGATCGATGCCGAGACTGTCCGCGTATTCACGGAAGATGCTGCGCACCTCGTCGAGTTGTTCGGGGAAAAGGGCGGTGTGAAGATGGATCATGCGCAAATCGAAACGGGTGGCCGAGGTTGGCGAGCGGGCAGTTTAGCGCAGCGCGATCATTCCAGCCGCAGCGGAAACCGGATCTCGAACGTCGTGCCCACGCCCTCGCGCGAGCGGAATTCGATCTGTCCGCCGAGCACGCGGCTCAGCTCCTTGACGATCGCAAGTCCCAGTCCGGTGCCGGGAATATCGTCGCCTGCCGCGCGCTCGAATTCGTCGAACACGCGTTCCGCGTCGGCGGGCGCGATGCCCACGCCGGTGTCGGCTACCCGGATCGCCCAGTGTTCGGCATCGCGCAGCGCGAAGCGCAATTCGACCTGCCCGGACTTCGTGTACTTGATCGCGTTCGACAGCAAATTGACCATGATCTGCTTGAGCTTCAGGCGATGCGACGTGACGACAGGCAGCGCCGCATCGAACGAAGCGTGCAACGTGAGTCCCTTTGCCTCGATCGACGGCCGTGTCGAGACCACCAGTTCGTCGTACAGCTCGCGCAGATCGACACTCTCCGGCACGAGCGGCGCCGAGTCGCCGAGCACGACCGAATACTCGATCATCTGATCGACCAGCAGCTTCATATCGGCGGCCTGGCGGTTCGCCAGCGTCAGCGCGGTGTCGGCTTTCGACGGCGCCCGCGCGATCAGCTGCAACGCAATCGAAAACGCGTTGAGGAAGTTGCGCAGATCGTGCACGACGCTGCGGGTGATCTGCATTCGCGATTCGTACAGATCGCCGACCAGCCGTTGCTTGAGCGTCAATTCGTGATTCGCGCGTTCGAGCTGCCCGGTGTATTCGTCGATCTTGCGATCGCGCTCGCTGACCACTTCCTTGATCGACAGGAACGTGACCTTGCTGAACGCCTCGGCGATCAGCCGACGCGCGCGGCTTTCGTGGCGGCGTGTAAAGGTCTTGTCGAGCACCGCGTATTCGTCGAGCGCATCGGCGAGTACGTGCTGGAACAGATCCAGTTCGCGTACCAGTTCTTCGATACGGTAGCCCTGGCGCCAGCGCACCTTGCCGTGTTTTTTCGCGTCGCGTTCGATCGATGTTTCGACCTGCTCAAGATCTTCCGCGGCGAGCGCCGCGCACAGTTCGTCGAGAATCTCCGGCAAATGATCGGCAAGCTGCTGGTAAGTGAGCTTGTCCGCTTCGACGAGATCGACGTCGGCGGCGACCGCCTGCATCCATTGGCGTGTGAGCCGATGGCGTTCGGCTTTGACGAATCCTGCAAAACTGCGCAGCGGGCTTACACGTGGCTCGGTCATGATGAAAAGCGCGGATGAAGTTTCTACAACCTGCGAACGCATCGACGCTGCGACGCGCGTCGATACCGCTTCAACCCCGGCCGTGCGTTTCGCGCAGCGGCCGGGGCGGCGCCTGTGCGCGACGGCAGTCCGCGTCATTATCCACGCAATTGCCGGCTGTGGAACGAGACTTGCGACGTCTCGTCAGACAAGAAGATTTTTTCGTCTGCAAAACGCGATGCGTTCAATTCTGCTGGTGGACGACGAACCGGAAATCCTGGCCGCGTGGCGGTTGATTCTGGAGAGCGAAGGGTATCAGGTCTGTTGCGCGAGCAACGGGGCCGAGGCGCTCGCGTGTCTGCGCGATCGAATTCCCGACCTGATCGTGACCGACTGGATGATGCCGGTGATGGGCGGCTCCGAGTTTTGCCGGCGTCTGAAGGCGATGCCGGAACTCGCGAGCGTGCCGATTCTGGTCAATACCGCGGTGCCGCCGCCGGCCACCGAAGCGCAATGCTGGAGCGCATGCCTGCTCAAGCCGATCGGCGCGGACCTGTTTCTGAACACGATCGCGCGGTTATGCGGCACACCTCACTGATGCGGTATCTGCGGGACTCCTACCGAATCCCCTTTCAAAAAATCGACGAACGCACGCAGCGGCGCGGGTACGTGGCGATGTCCCGGATAGTACAGAAACGGCCCCGAAAAGCTCTGCCACCACGGCTCCAGAATCGCTTCGAGTGCGCCGCTCGCGAGATACGGACGCAACATGTCCTCGAACAGATGAATTACGCCCAGGCCCGCGATCGCGCCGCTGATCGCGAGGTCGAGCGCCGCGCTCGGCCGCACCAGCAGCGGGCCGGCCGGATTCAATTGCAGCAGTTCGCCGTCGCGCTCGAAGGACCAGGTCGGCGTAGCGCCGCCGGCGAACTGGACGCGCAGGCACGCCTGCGCGAGTAGTTCGCGCGGATGGCTGGGGCGCCCATGCAGGTCGAGATAGGCGGGCGACGCGGCGGTTGCGAAGCGCTGCACGCGCGCGCCGATCGGCACCGCGATCATGTCCTGTTCGAGCCGCTCGTCATAGCGGACGCCCGCATCGCAACCGGCCGCCAGCACGTCGACGAAACCATCCTCGACCACCACTTCGACGCGAATGTCCGGGTACAGCTTCAGAAAGCGCGCGAGCACGTCGGGCAGTTCCATGCGCGCGACGCTGGCCGGCACGTTCAGCTTCAGCGTGCCCGTCGGCTTGTCGCGAAAGCCGTTGAGCACGTCCAGCGCCGCTTCCATTTCGCCGAACAACGGTGTCAGTTTTTCGATCAGCCGCGCGCCGGCCTCGGTCGGCGCGACGCTGCGCGTGGTGCGGTTCAGCAGGCGCAGCCCGAGCTTCGTTTCGAGGCGCCGCACAGCGATGCTCAGACTCGACGCCGACACGCCGCTCATCCGCGCGGCGTCGCGAAAGCCGCCCGCCCGGGCGACCGACACGAAAGCGGCTAGATCATTCATTTCCATGGAAGCACCGTTCATTTTTTTGAACAACCCGTGCACGTTAGGCCGCTTTTTTCAACAACGCAATCCGGCGATACTGCGCGTCATCACTTCACAAGGAGATCGTCATGCCGAACCTGAGCAACACCGACACCTTCGCGTTGGCCGGCCGCAGCGTGCACCGGATGGGATACGGCGCGATGCAACTGGCCGGGCCCGGCGTGTTCGGGCCGCCGAAAGATCGCGCGGCGGCGCTCGCGGTGCTGCGCGAGGCGGTCGAGTCGGGCGTCGATCACATCGATACGAGCGACTTTTATGGGCCGCACGTGACCAACCAGCTGATTCGTGAGGCGCTGCATCCATATTCGCGCGATCTGACGCTGGTCACCAAGGTCGGCGCGGTGCGCGACAGCGCCGGCGGGTGGCTGGCGGCGCAGGAGCCGGCCGACCTCGAACGCGCGGTGCACGACAATCTGCGCAACCTCGGGCTCGATGCGCTCGAGGTGGTCAACCTGCGGGCGATGGGCAACGTGCACGCGCCGAGCGAAGGGTCGATCGAACGGCAGGTGAGCGCGCTGGCGCAATTGCAACAACGCGGGCTGGTGCACCATATCGGGTTGAGCAATGTGACGGCCGCGCAGATCGAGCAGGCGCAGCGCATTACGCCGATCGTCTGCGTGCAGAATCATTACAACCTCGTGCACCGCGACGACGATGCGCTGATCGCCGCGCTCGGCGCGCAGGGCATCGCGTATGTGCCGTTCTTTCCGCTCGGCGGCTTTACGCCGATTCAATCGTCGACGCTGTCGGAGCTGGCGCGCCAACTCGACGCGACGCCGATGCAGCTCGCGCTCGCGTGGCTATTGCATCGGGCACCTAACATTCTGCTGATTCCGGGAACGTCGTCGGTTGGGCATTTGCGCGAGAACCTGCAGGCCGCGCAGCTCAAGCTCAGCGACGCGACGCTCGCTGCGCTGAATGCGCTTGGCGGCGGCGCGGGTGGAGTGCATTGAAGGCCGGGCTCGCCGCTCACACCGATGCCGCGATGAACTCCCGCAACCACCGGTGCGCGGGATCGCGATGCACGCGCTCATGCCACAGCATCGCCATTTCGTAGCCGGGCACGTCGACCGGCGGTTCGACCGAGCGTAGCGCGCTCGAACCGCGCACGAGGCGCGCGGGCAGCATGCCGACGAGGTCGGTGTTGGCGAGCACCGATTGCATGAACAGAAAGTGCGGCACCGACAGCACGACCTTGCGCGTGAGTCCCACCTTCGCGAGCGTCTCGTCGGTGATGCCGAAAAAGCCGCCGCCGTCCGGCGACACGATCACGTGTTCGAGCTTGCAGAACTGCGCGAGCGTGGGCCGGCGCTTGAGCTTCGGATGGCCGGCGCGGCCGACCAGCAGATAGCGTTCGGCAAACAGCACGCGGCGGCGCAAACCCTCGGGCGCGCCTTCGCTGGTATGAAAGCCGATGTCGATCTCGCCCTGTTCGGCCTGGCGCGCGAGCCGCGGCGGCACCGCCTCGACGATCGCCAGTCGCGTGCCAGGCGCGGCCGCGCGCAGGCCCGCGAGCATCGGCAGAACGATCGTCGATTCCGCGTAGTCGGTCGCGGCGATGCGCCAGCTGTGCGTGGCCGCGGCCGGATCGAACGCGCTGGCGGGCGCGACCGCGCGTTGCAGCGATTCGAGCGCGTCACGCAACGGTTCGCGCAGCGCCTCGGCGCGGGCGGTGGGGCGCATCCCGCGCGGGCCCGGCAGCAGCAACGGATCGCCGAACAGCTCGCGCAGCTTGGCCAGATGCACGCTGACCGACGGCTGCGAGAAGTTCAGCCGCTCGGCGGCGCGCGTGACGTTGTGCTCTTCGAGCAGCACGTCGAGCGTGACCAGCAGGTTGAGGTCGAGACTGCGCAGATTAACCACAGCAATACCTGATATGTTAGTAATTCATTTCCAATATACCTGAGCGACGCCTATCGTGACGACTTTCAGCCACGAAGGTCTCATCATGAACGTACTCATCGTCTATGCGCATCCCGAGCCGAAATCGTTGAACGGTTCGCTGAAGGATTTCACAGTCCGCCATCTCGAACGCGCGGGTCACACTGTGCAGGTGTCCGATCTCTACGCGATGAACTGGAAAGCATCGCTCGATGCGAACGATAGCCGCGAGCGCCTGAACGGCGAGCGCTTCTATCCTTCACAGGAATCGAAACATGCGTTCGAAAACGGCTTGCAGAGCGAGGACATCGCGCGCGAGCAGGACAAGCTGAAGTGGGCCGATGCGGTGATTTTCCAGTTTCCGCTGTGGTGGTTCTCGATGCCCGCGCTGATGAAAGGCTGGATCGAGCGGGTGTATGCGTATGGTCTCGCGTACGGGGTCGGCGAGCATTCCGATGCGCGCTGGGGCGAGCGTTACGGCGAGGGCAAGTTCGCCGGCAAACGCGCGATGCTGGTCGTGACGACCGGCGGCTGGGAGTCGCATTACAGCGCGCGCGGCATCAATGGTCCGATCGATGATCTGCTGTTTCCGATCCAGCACGGCGTTCTTTACTATCCGGGCTTCGACGTGCTGCCGCCGTTCGTCGTCTATCGGACGAGCCGGGTCGATGACGCGAAATACGTTGAGGTGAGCGAAGCACTTGGGCGGCGGCTCGACGCGCTGTGGAACGATGCGCCGATCGCGTTCCGGCAGCAGAACGGCGGTGCTTACACGATTCCGGCGCTGACGTTGCGCGATGAGGTCGCGCCGGGGCAGGTGGGGTTCGCCGCGCATGTCGAAGCACGCGCGAGCGGGGCGGCGGATCACGCAACGCCACTGCAGCCGCGCGAGACGGCTGTCATGTCCGCTGCGTGAGATCCCGCCTCCCCACGCCAATGCGTACGGCGCGACTATGACCGGTCGCGATTGCGCGCCCGGGTGGCACCGGTGGCCACCGCGATGCCGAGCAGGATGACGGCCACGATCGCAATGGTGTGCTGCGCGACATGCAGCGTCATCATTGCCCAGGCGACGCCGCCGATAAAAATGATCCATCCGAGCAGATAAATGAGTAGGGTCATCGTTGTTCTCCTTGTGATTTCGGCGAGTAGCGATCAACGAATCTATCCCTAAGCACATTGCGCGCCTGACGCGGCCGGCCGGCCAATTACCGAGGGCTTGAGCTTAAGAGGCGGCTCCCCAGCCGCCTCCCGCCTACGCGGGCACGCCCACCGGAATCAGATAAACGATGGTCTGCGCCTGCGGCAGCTTGAGCGCGCGCGACGCCTTGGGTCCATCGACCGCGCCCACCGTCACCGCGCCGAGCCCGAGCGTAACGGCCTGAAGCAGGATGTTCTGGGTTGCGTGGCCGACTTCGAGGTCCGCGTACAGATTGGCTCTGCCGCCATAGCGCTGCTTCAGCCGGCCAGGGTCCGCGGCCACCGCGATCACGAGCGGCGCGTTGCCGACCGATGCCTGGTCGACGGCAAGCGATCGCAGCTTCGGGCGCAGGTCAGCCGAGTCCCGCGTTTCGACGCGGTGGCCTTGCGGCAGATAGTGCAGCACCTGAGTGGCGGTCACCGCGTAAAGCTCGAGTGCGTACAACGCGCCCGCCGACGGCGCCGCGCGCCGGCCGTTGTCCGGGTTGGTGATGCCTTGCCCGGCCCAGAACAGTTGGCCGATGGATTCGATCGGCAACGGCTCGGGTTTGAACGAGCGTACTGAGCGGCGTCGCTGGATCGCGTCCTCCAGCGTGACCGAGCCGGTGGTATTGGGCTTTGCCAGCTCGACTTCATCGGTGAACGGCGCCTGGGCCGCTTGCGCCTCGCTGGTGGCAACCTCGGTCACCTCGACAAGCGCGCTTGCGGCCAGCATGGCCAACACTTCACGACGTTTCATTCGGCATCTCCGTTAGCGAGGGAACAGGCCAATCGGTGGGCCTCAGGCCTGTGCGAATCGTGTTTCGACATTCCGCGTTTATCTGTCGCGCGGGCCGGTGAGTCGGGGTTAAGTGTGTGACAGAAGGGCGAATTACGCCAATAGTTACGGAAAACAAAAAAACCGTTATTGCGATCCGGGTGGCTTTGTGTCGCCCTGAAATATGGTTGTAAGTCCCTATTGCTAAAGTCACCAGGAGCACCATCCCCTCCGAACCCTGGCGCCTTCATTCGGATGCCTGATGGATCGATGCCGGATCGATGCTGATTCGAGGCAAACGAAAGCAAGCGGGAGCGACCCACGATGAATCCAGTCCGTGCGTTCTGCCTGTTATTGATGTCGGTATTGATGCTGATCGCATCGCCGGTGTGGGCGTTCCAGACCCGCGTCGTCGCGATTCCGAGCGTCGCGATGCATCGGTCGTTCGACGCGACGGTCGTGTTGCCCGACCGATACGCGCGCGGCAACGCGAGCGCGCGCTTCCCGGTGGTCTACGTGCTGCACGGCTCCGGCGGCAGTTACACCGACTGGACCGCGAATTCGCAGATCGGCAAGCTCGCCGACCGCTACCACGTGATCCTCGTGATGCCCGACGGCGGTCATCAGAGCTGGTACATCGACAGCCCGGTCGATCCGCGCAGCCGCTATGAAACCTACGTGGGCTCCGAGGTGGTCGGCTATATCGATCTGCATTTCCGCACGATCGCGACCCGGCAGGCGCGCGCGATCACCGGTCTGAGCATGGGCGGCTTCGGCGCGTTGCGCATCGCGCTCGATCGCCCCGACGAATTCGGCGCGGCGGGCAGCATCAGCGGCGCGGTGGACCCGCGCGGCTGCGAGGATGAGCCGGGCATCGAACGCGTGTTCGGCGACCCGCTGAAAGATGCCCAGTTCTGGAACGACGAGGCGATCGTCGCGAGCGCGCAGGATTTCGGCCGTGAGCACATCGCGCTGACGATCGACTGCGGCGTCAACGACGCATTGGTGCAATCGAACCGGCTGCTGCACGAGCGGCTCGTCGAACTCGGCGTGCCGCACGATTACGCCGAGCGGCCCGGCGGCCATACCTGGGATTACTGGTCGAATGCGGTCAAGTACCAGGTGCTGTTCTTCGCCGGCGGCTTCCGGCAGGCCGTACATGCGGCGAACGGCGCGGCGACCTGAGCGGTCGCGCGGCGCCTACGAGGCCGCAACCTTCCCGCAACCTCGCTGCAACGCCCCGTCAATCGATCCCATGAAACACCGCATCGTCCGGCCCGAGATACACGGGCGGACGCCACGCGGCATCGCGCATCGAATGCTGGACCAGTTTCTCGACCCCAAGCAGCACCGCGAAAATCGCCATCCGCACCGGAATGCCGTTGTCGGTCTGGCGGAAGATCGCGAGCCGCGAATCGTGGTTCAGGTCGGTGCTCAGGTCGTTCGCGCCGGGGCGGCTGTCGCGCGGCAGCGGATGCATGATCAGCGTATCGGCCCCGCACACAGTGTCGACCAGCGCCTGATTGATCTGGAAGTCGGGCGTGTAGCCCTCGAACGATTCGTCGGCGAAGCGCTCTTTCTGGATCCGTGTCGCGTACACGACGTCGGCGCCCGCGAGCCCGCTGCGCAGATCGTGGGTCTGCTCGATCACGTGACCGTTGCGCGAAATCTGCTCGATGATGTACGCCGGCATTTCGAGTTGCGGCGGCGCGATCAGCGTGAACTTGATGCCGCGATACAGCGCCAGCAGCTTGACCAGCGAATGCACGGTGCGCCCGTATTTGAGGTCGCCCACCAGCGCGATGTGCGCGCCGTCGACGATCTTGCCGAGCCGCGAGAACTCGCGCTGGATCGTGTACAGGTCGAGCAGCGCCTGGCTCGGATGCTCGCCGGGGCCGTCGCCGCCGTTGATCACCGGCACGTTGGTCGCGCGCGCGAATTCGGCCACCGAGCCTTGCTCCGGATGGCGGATCACCAGCGCGTCGACGTAGCCGCTCATCACGCGGCTGGTGTCGTAGATCGATTCGCCCTTGGCCATCGACGAAAACGTGAAGCCGGTCGTGTCGCACACCGAGCCGCCGAGCCGGCAGAACGCCGCGCCGAAGCTCACCCGGGTCCGCGTGCTGGCCTCGAAGAACAGATTGCCGAGCACCGCGCCTTCGAGCACGCGCGAGATTTTGCGGCGTCGCGCGATCGGCTGCATGATGTCGGCGACCCGGAACAGCGCCTCGACCGAGTCGCGCGAGAACTGCTCAACCGACAGCAATTGCGGCCTGCCTTCGAACAGGATCTGGCTCGCGAGCGATTGCGAATCTACGCTTTGCGTATATTTTTCTCCGGGCTCGCCGCTCGCGACGATCTCCGACACGAAGCGCTCGACGATCTCCGGCATCGCCCGCGATTCCTGCGAGTCGTCGGGCAGTAGCCACGTGTCGAGCGCCCGGCGCGACACGCCGATCCGGCTGGCGAAGGTATCGCGCGTCATGTTCAGGCGACGCATCGCGTCGCGGAGGAAGGCTTGTTGCGGAACGCTCATGGGGCACCTGTCGGAAGGAAAGCGGCGGGAGGGCGGAAGTTCGCGCGTCGTATGTACGCGGTGCGTATATTAGTTTCCCGGCCCCGGAAGTCAAGACTTTTTCGAGACAAAACCGTGCCGCACGCCCGCAACGCGCCCCGCGGCGCGGCTTTCGCGGTTACACTGCCGTTCATGCATTCCGGCCCCATGATCCGACTCCGTTCGTCGCTTGCCGCTCGCGCCGCTCTTTCGAGCGCGGTGGACGCGCGCGCGAACGCCGGCGCGGACCAAGTCGGCGCCAAAGCCAAAAAACAGCCGCTCATCTGACCGGAGCGCTGTTCCGTCAGATGTTGCGACGGAACGACCGGTCGATTGCCCCCACGGCTTCTCCCTTTCTTCCTCGCAGCGCTGAGCGGATTCGATACGGTCGTTATCGAGGTAGAAAACATGTCTGATTTCTCGGGTATCTGGATTCCGCTGATCACGCCGTTCGTCGACGGCGCGGTCGATCACGCCGCGTTGCGCGCGCTGGTGCGCCGCTACGCGGACGCCGGCGTGGCCGGTCTGGTCGCGCTCGGCACCACCGGCGAGCCGGCCACCCTCGACGCGGCCGAACAGGACGCGGTGCTCGCGACGATCCTCGACGCCGCGCAGGCCGCCGCGGCCGGCAAAGCAACGGGCGCCGCGGCAACCGGTATCGCTCCACGCCGTCCGCTGCCGATCGTTGCCGGCGTCTCGGGCAACGACACCGCCGCGATGCGCGCGCGGATCGCCGAACTGAACCGCTTGCCGCTCGCCGGTCTGCTGATCGCCGCGCCGTACTACACGCGTCCGGCGCAGCGAGGGATCGTCGCGCACTTCGAGGCGCTGGCCGACGCGAGCGCGCATCCGCTGGTGCTGTACGACATTCCGCAGCGCACCGGCGTGCGGCTCGAACTCGACACGGTGCTGACGCTCGCCGCGCATCCGCGCATCGTCGCGATCAAGGACTGCGCCGGTTCGCTCGACACCACGCTCGCGCTGATCCGCGACGGCCGCCTGCAAGTGCTGGCCGGCAACGACCTCGAGCTCTTCAATACTGTGTGCGCGGGCGGCAGCGGCGCGATCGCCGCGTCCGCGCATTGGCGGCCGGAGCGCTTCGTCGCGCTGCATCGCGCGTTGGTGGAGGGGAGGCTGGAAGAAGGGCGGCGGCAGTTTCACGCACTGGTGCCGCAGATCCAGCTCGCGTTCGCCGAGCCGAATCCCGCGCCGGTCAAGGCGCTGCTCGCGGCCGGCGGGTGGGTGCGCAACGAACTGCGGCTGCCGATGACGCGCGTCAGCGACGCGCTAGCCGAGCGGCTCGCCGCGTTGAGCGAGGAGGTGGCTTAAGCGGTTTGAGTGGCTTGAGCGGCTTGAGCGCGGGGCGGAGCGGCTGACGAGCCGGGGCCAGCCCTCATCGCCCCCCGGCGTCGCAACACCCGCGACTCAAACATTCCACGACAGCGGCTGCGGATGCGTAATCCCGTCATGCTGCCCATACACATGAGCGAGCCGGTCGCGCCGGCGCTGCAATGCGCGCAACGTGCGGCTCGCCGCGAGCTGCGCGGACGCGCTGCGATCGAGCGTCGCGAGCATGTTGCGCTCGACGCTCAGCAGCTTGAACGCCAGCACGAGCAGCCCGCTCGCGAGCAGCAGGTCGCCGGCGAATACGAACGCGTAGAGCGCCGACATGGTTTGCGGACTGCCGAGCAGCAGCGACAGATGCGAGCGATTGGCCAGCGCGAGCAGGAACGGCAGCGTCGAGTTGAAACAGGCGATCACGCCGCCGATCGTCGCAATCGAACGGGCCGGGCCGAGCTTGCCGCGGCGCGGGCGCCACACTTCGTAGAGCGTGCCGATGCGGTAGGGCAGGAAGAACAGCGCGAGCAACGCGGCGCGCCACAGGATCGGCACGTGGAACGCGAGCATGCCCGCATAGAGCGCGCAGAACAGCAGCGACAGCGCGAGCCCGGTGCGCCACGGCGCGCGGCTGCCGAGCAGCTTGCGCAGGCCCGCCCATAACAACAGCCGGCATTGCAACGCCAGCGTCGCCGCCAGCACTGACAGCACATTGCTGTGCCACGTCAGGTGCGCAAACACGCAGGCCGCCGAGCCGGCATTCAGAAAGAACGCGACGGCCCAGAAGCGGAACGCGACGACCTGGGCGAACGTCCGCGACAACGCGGTGGTGAGCAGGGCGCAGCATAAAAACGTGACCAGCCACAACGAGGTAAAAGTCGCTACATCGAAAGTCATGAACTCTCCAGCACGGTCTGCCTGTGTTTGTTTATTCGTATGCGTCGCCGGTCCCTGAATGCCCGGATCGTGTCCCCCGCCGTGGCGGCAGCCGGCAACGTGATTGCACTGTTCTGATTGCCCGCCCCGTGCGACGCGACGCGCCGGTCGATCCGGCTACCGCGGCGGCGCGCACGGGTTGTTGTGCAGCCCGCTGCGCTTATGCGGCCATCATTCGTCCCCTGAGCATCGCGCCGAAATCGTCGGCGTTGACCGGCTTGCCGAGCAGGAAGCCTTGTATTTCGTCGCACATCATCGAGCGCAGCTGGTCGAGCTGCGATTGCGTTTCGACGCCCTCGGCGACCACGTCCATGTGGAGCGAGTGCGCGAGCGCGATGATCGCCGACACGATCGCGCTGCCTTCCGGCCCGTGCGAGTCGAGGCCCTTGGTGAAGGAGCGATCCATCTTCAGCTGCTTCACGCGAAACCGCTGCAGATACGCGAGGCTCGAATAGCCGGTGCCGAAATCGTCGATCGCGATCTCGAAGCCGCTCGCCTGGAACGCGCGGATCACTTCGATCGTGCGCGCCGCGTCGTGCATCGCCACGGTCTCGGTGATTTCGAACATCAGTTGTGTGCACTCGACCCGTTCGCTGCGCACGATCTCCAGCATCGTGTCGACCAGGTCCGGTTGCAGCAACTGACGCGGCGACAGATTGATCGCCACTTTCATTGCCGGCAGACCCTGGTCGATCCAGCCGCGAATGTGCCGGCAGGTTTCGCGCGCGACCCAGTAGCCGATCTGCACGATCTGTCCGGAGCGCTCGGCGATCGGAATGAATTCGAGCGGCATCAGCGTGCCCATCTGCGGATCGTGCAGGCGGATCAGCGCCTCGGCGCCCGCGAGCGTGTCGCCGCTGGCCTGAAATTTCGGCTGGAACTCGAGCGAGAAGCGGTTGTTGACCAAGCCTTCGTGCAGCGCGTGCTGGATTTGCAGCGTGCGCGTCGCCGCCTCGTTCATGCTGCGCTCGAAGAAACGGTAAGCGCCGCGGCCCGCGCGCTTGGCTTCGTACATCGCCGCGTCCGCATGCTTGAGCAGTGTTTCGACGCTGTCGCCGTCCGCCGGATAGAGCGCGATGCCGATGCTGGGCATCACTTGCAGCGGCTGTGCGTCGCTCCAGGTGCCGCGGCGCATCCGGTCGAGCACGCCGTCGGCGAGCGCGGCCGCGGCGTCGCGGCTCGCGAGGTTTTCCGTTAGCACGACGAACTCGTCGCCGCCGAGCCGCGCGACGGTGTCGTTCGCGCGCACGCACTGTTCGAGGCGGCGGGCGAACGCGATCAGCACCTCGTCGCCGGCCGAGTGGCCGAGCGAATCGTTGATCGTCTTGAAGCCGTCGAGGTCCATGAACAGCACCGCGAACGACGTGTTCTGGCGGCGTCCGTGGGCGATTGCGCTGTCGATCCGCTCGGTGAGGGTCGCGCGGTTCGGCAGGCCGGTCAGCGCGTCGAGCGTGGCGAGCCGCACGATCTGGCCGTTCAGCTTCGACACCGCGCCGAGCAGGAAAGTGGTGCGCACATCGAAGCGCGACAGCATCAATGTGACCGTCAGGATTGCGAACGTAGACAGCAGCACGAGGATCGCCAGCCAGGTCGAATCGATGCCATTGGCCGCGCCGCAGATCGCGCCGGGCGCGAAACCGGCGGCGGCCATACCCGCATAGTGCATGCCGCTGATCGCGACACCCATCACCAGCGCGGCAGCGAAACGTTTGCGCGCGAGGTGGAGGGTGTTTTCGTTGCTGAGCGCGCGCGCCATCCACAGCGCCGCGCTCGATGCGCCGATCGCGATCGCCAGCGACGCTGCGACCCAGCCCGGCTGATAGCTGATCGCGGGCGCCATCCGCAGCGCCGCCATCCCGGTGTAGTGCATGCCGGCGATGCCGAGCCCCATCAGCACGCCGCCGAGCAGCAGGTGGCCCGGCGTCAGGCGCGCGCGGGTGGTCATGCACAGCGCGAGGTACGACGCGCCGATTGCCAGCGCGAGCGACCATGCGGTCGGCCCGAGGTCGTAGCCGAGCGGGATCGGCAGCGAGAACGCGAGCATTGCGACGAAGTGCATCGACCAGATGCCGACGCCCAATGCCAGCGCGCCGCCGAGCCGCCAGATGTGGCGCCGCGGCGCCGAGGCGAGCAGGAAGATGCGGCCGGTCAGATCGAGCGCGGTGTACGACGCGAGGGTCGCCACCGCGAACGAAATCGCGACGAGCCAATAATTGTAAGAACTCTGCATAGTCAGTCGAACCGCGGGGAGGGTGCGGCTGGATATGTTATCGGCTAAATGCGGGTTTTATTTAGACTTTTTGAGAGGCGGCGGAGGGGCGGGCTGGGATGGGTTTGGTGCTTGGCTGCTTGTGGCTATAGCCGTTTTGGCACTACGTTCTCATCTGTTGGGGCGCGGCCCCGCGGACGCCGGCGCGCCGGCCGGCGATCATCTCGGATAACCAGTTCACGACGAGTGCCGTGTACGCCCATTGGCTGGCATCGTCCGACAGCCCATGATCCGCGCCCTCGATGATCCGGTACGTGAGCGAGTGCGCGGACAAAAAGGCCTGCAGGTAGCTGGCGATCGCGGTGTGCGGCACGATCTCGTCGTGTTCCGATTCGACGAGCAGCACATCGCCGCCAAAGCGGGCCGCAGCGCGCAAAGCGCGATTGTCCGACGACGGCACGATCCGTTTGCGATACGCGACCAGATCATGTTCTACATGCAGTGCGCGCTTCGGTGTATTCCATCCATCATCGAGGTAAAGCGCCGGCACGCGCAGGCCCAGCCAGCGCACCGGGCGCAACTCGGTCAGGATGGCTGCGAGATAGCCTCCGTAGCTGCTACCCACCACGGCGACCGCATCACGGTCAATCGACGGATGCGCAACGAGCGCATCGTATGCTGCAAGCAGGTCCTGCAGGTTGGCCTCCCTCGTCACGTTTTGCTGTTCGGCCACCGTGCGCCCATGTCCTGTCAGATCGAAGGTGAGGCAGACGCAGCCGAGCGCCGCGGCCTGCCGGGCGCGCTCGAGGTACTGCTCCTGACTGCCGCCCCAGCCATGCACGAAAAGAACGCCAGGCACCGTTGTCTTCGGCGCCACGAAGGTGCCGTCGAGGTAGCCGTGCTTCACCTTAATTTGCACACCGTAACGGTCCGCTGTCATATGTCGCTCCTCCCTTGAAAGGTGCATGGATCTACCGTGTAGTACTTGGTGATGGCGCCCACGTGCTCATCGACGCCTCGATAGACTATGCACGCGCCATCGGGTATCTGCGCACCTTCTCCATAAAGTTCGCGCGTCGAGGCGTGCACGGCGTATATCCGAGGGGATGCCCTGAACATGCGCAACGCGCCAATCTCCGCACCTGTTGCGCCGCCGACCCGCCACGACTGCTCGAGTACGCCGCAATGGCGTTTGCCTTGCGAATCGACGCCCCAAGCGACGTCGTAGTTACGCCGAGATGCAAAAAAGCCGGCGTAATCCAATTGCACGGCGGCATCGAACGCACTCGACTTGACGATAGCTTCGTGGATGTCGCTTGAGAGGTTGAGCCGCACGAGCATTTCGAAGCCACCGCGCACTACAACCAGATCCGTTCCGCCATACACGTGGTGCCCGTGGTTGTTGACGGTGAGACGCTGCACGCCGTAGTAACTCGCCACCATATCGTCGAGCGTGACCTGACCGACGCTCAGCGTTTCGATCGAATCAAGATGCCGCTCGACGACGATGCCTTCGGCTCGCAACGCCGCGTCGCCGAGCGCGGCAAGCTCCTTTTCCAGTTCATCCATGTTCGCAACGAGTGCCTGTCCTGCGCCGCCGATCCCGTAGGGCCGCTTGATCCGCACACGGCCGTCCTGCCAGAGCATGCGGGCCGCCTTGCGGGCATCATCGCGCGAGAACGCGGAGAAGCCCGGCAGAACCAGCGTCGCGGTGCGCTCTCCGAAGGCTCGCGACCAGCCACGTGGCGAAACCTGCGCGTCGTCGGGCAGGCGGTGTGCGATCACTTTCGTCGCGACGAACGGAAAGGGCACGACGCCACCGAACAGATCGCGCACCGAGCGCACACCAAGCCTGTGCGCTTCGGCCAGCGTAAGCGTGTCGTCAGGAATCAGGTAACGATGTGCGGGATAGGTGCGCATCGCATCGAACTCGCCCGCAAGCCGCGTGCCTTTGAGGTCAGCGATCTGGCTGGCGAGCTCCCATAGCGTGTCGACCTCGTGACCGGCGCGCGCCGCCTTGCGCCCTCCGGGATAGACAAGGACAACGGGTAGCCCTCGCGTCACAGTTCCCTTCACACGATTTCGCATCGAGCATGCCTCCTGAACCGAGCCAGGTCAGCCAAACCTGTTCGTCGTTGCTGTTGAAGCAGAAGGTTATCCGGGTTTCATTACACGTAGCACCGGACGTCCTTCAACGTCCCTCAGCGGGAAGTACGAGCGGTGTGTGGTTGGGTCGATGACCACAACATGCGCATTTGGCCCCAGGCGGCTTTCTCCGATCCTCGCGACAGTCGAGCCTTTCACGCTGAAGACCGATACAACGCCGGCTTCCCCGGCCACATACAGGCGGCCCAGGGCGGGATCGAACGCCAGCACGTCCGGGTCCTTGCCGATGTCGAACGACTGCACGACGCGTCGGGCGCTCATATCGAACACAAGCAGCCTGTGATTGCCCTGACAGGCGATAAATGCAAGCCGGTCCGGCGAATCGATCAGCAGTCCATGATTGTGGTCGGCGCCGCGCAGCGCAATCCGTGCGACGACCTTGTCGATCGCCGGGTCGATTTCAATGAGTTCATTGCGCGTCTGAACGTTGACAAAGACATGATGCGATTGTGGATCGTACTGCGTGTTGCCAACCTCGCCGCCAAGCGCAATGGTCGCGACACGCTGGTTGCTTCGGACATCGACGACCGTCTCGGTGCCGCCCGTCTCGTCCGACGCATAGAGCTTATGCACGTCGGGCGCGTAAGCCATGCCGTCCGGGTAGTGGCCGCCCGGCGTGCGTGCCACTATCTTGAACGTGGCTTCATCGATCGCGACGATCTCCCGTTCCCGTCGCCGAGGTGAGCGATGAACAGCAGGTGGCGATCCGGATCGTAGCTTTCGTAATCGAGTCGGGTCGTGCGACCGGGTAAAGGGATATCGGCGACGTGTGCGAGCGGTGGGTTATCGGCTCGCTCTTCTGCTGCAGCGCGGGGACCCATCGGTGACAGGCCACCTGCAATGGCAGACAAAACAACAAGAGCGAGGTACCACGGGATCGGGCGGCGTGAGCGCCAGTCTTGCAAGGCCTTCATGAAACCCTCCCACGACACGACTACCACGTCCGCGCATAAGCACATGGACGGCAGCGGGTCTGAACACCGTAGAGTTACCGCGCGCTTGCGCTCTGCACATCAAGGGCAGCCTTCCCCTTGCCCCGGTAGTGCAGGAACAGGTTCGCGGCGTCTCATTGGTCATATCACGAAGTTGTGGCGAGCCCTTGGACGGGCTCACCACGGGAACCGGGCGAGTCGCCGGGGCACCGCCGGTACCGGCGCCTAGCCGTTGCGAAAGAACGACTGCAACTGCGCGAGGTTGTGCACATCGAGTTTTCCGTAGATTTTGCGCACATGGTCGATCACCGTGCTTTCGCGGATGCCCATCAGCGTTGCAACTTCCCCATGCGAGCGGCCGACCAACAGATGGGTGCACAGTTGCCGCTGCCGCTCGCTCAAGCCATGCCGGAAGCCCCGCGTCTCCACCTCGAGCGCGAGCGGCGGGAAATGCTCGGCGTAGATCGCGATGCATATGTGTTGCGTGCTCGCGGTAGGGTCCTCGAAGCGATAGCCTTTGAACGTAAATCGGCCGGCGGCACTCACGCGTTCGTGCGCAGGAGGCGCGACGGCATCCCCTCGCCAGATGCTATTGAAATTCGCTAGCAGCGGCGTCAGCCACGGAGGCAGCCGCGCGGGCCGCCCGAAGCTGGCCGATTCGCCGCTCGCCAGCGCAAGCATCCGTATTCCGTCGTCATTCTGCAAAATGATCTTGCCCGCTGTGTCGGCGACGATAACCGTCGACCGGCCAGTCTGCGTGTGCTCGACGTGTTGCGCGTGGGGCGAAGTGAGCGCGTGCGCAATATGTCTGGAGAACGGCCGGATCTCCGCGATATCACGTTCCGAAAACGGCCGGCCATCCGGCATTCGCTTAAGCGTGACACTGCCCCACCCACGTTTCCCGTCGAACGCGGTCATTTCGAGGCTGTGCCTGATGTACACCGGACGATAAAGTTCTTCATACATCGCACTCTTAACCAATGTCGCATCGTTGCGCGCGGAGTTCTCGTAGCCGCGCCCTCGCCGCATGGCAGTCGAAAAGTCGACCCCCATCGCGTCACTCTGCGTTTCTTTGTTATGCACTTCCGACATATAAAGGGGCAAGATGCGATAGAGGCTCTCGTTCTGGCTGAACATCTCGCTGAGCGCATAGTTCGCGTCGGCATAGAAGAACATCCCCCAATCCCCGCCCACCAGCTTCCGGAGTACTTCAACCACGTGTGGAACGACGATGTGCGGATCAATCCCAAGCGAGCACAGGCGCCTTACGTGCCCCGCCAGGGCAGCGTGTTTTGAATGCATTTGCCGTCTCCGAAGTTGCAGGAAACCTGCTATGTCTTTCGTTACTTTCTATACTGTCAGACGGAATATGCAACTGTTACTCCTAATTGGGAGGACCGCGGTCCAATGCATGAGCCGGGGTTCGGAAGATGGAGCATGCCGACTACCTTCACGCCGCGGTGCGCCTCGTCTATCAGGCTGCGCTCGATGCGCGGCAATGGGACGCCGCGCTTGGTTCGGTCGCGAACGCGATCGGTGCACATAAGTCGTTGCTGAACGAAGTGGCCGGCGAGGCCACCGGTGTCATCGTCTCGGCAGGTTTCGAGCCAGCTCATGTGCGGCTACTACACCACGAAATGGTCTCGCGTATGCCGGGTTGGATCAGTGCTATTGCCGTGGGCGCTTCTTTGCGACAATCCTCGGCGATTTCGGACACGGATTTCAGACGTTCGGAACTCTACAACGAAGCGGTTCGCCCCGCGGGGGGCTTCTACGGAATCGTCGCTCCACTCGTTCGGACTCCTGCCCGGCAGGTTTATCTTTCGGCGGGCCGCGAACTGGGCGCGGAGGATTTTTCAACCGAAGATGTCGATGCGCTCAATGTCATCGTGCCGCATCTGATCAATTCGCTCGAGATCGGTAGTCGGCTGGCGCGCGCCAACCTGTACGCCCAGTCGCTACTCGATGTGCTCGATAGGGCGAACGTCGGCATTATTCTCTTCGACGCAGCGTTGCGCCCTGTTTTCGTGAATCGGTACGCCGACGCGCTCGCAGCGCATGGCGCCGGAGTGGTAGTGACGAAAAACAATGTCGCAGCTTCGAAGCACGCGGAAACGCGCTTGTTGCAACAGGCGATGGCTCAGTGCGTCGCTCTGCACCGCGCGAAGCCGGCTGACCGCGACAGTGGGCTGCTACGCGCGGTCCCGATGCGCTGCTATCTTTCTCGCGAGCCGTCACGGCCGGCCCTCGTTGCGAGAGTCATGCCATTTGCAACACCCGAGCAGCCCGGCAGGGATATGGAGCGTCGCGAAGCCGGGACCGCGTGCGGCGCGTTATTCCTTTCAGAACCCGACCGCCCGTTGGCCCTCGACGTTGATGCACTCACCGAGTCATTTCAACTGAGCCGTCGCGAAGCACAGCTAGCATTGTTGATCGCGAACGGATATGGCCTTGCGGAGGCGGCGTCGACGCTAATGATCGGGATCGGTACAGCGCGAGGCTATCTGAAGCAGGTTTTGGGCAAGACCTGTACTCACAGGCGGGCCGAGCTGGTCGCGCTGGTCCTGCGCAGCAGCCTATGCGCTTTCGGATTTGCGGATGGTCGCTACGGTAACGGTGGCGAGTGAGTTTCCGCGAAACCGGCGAGCAGGCGTTTTTCACGCACGCAGTGACATAACGCTCCAAGCGTCAGCAGTGCTATCGGATAGCACATCCGGTAGTTCAGGTCCGCAAGCAGGAAGCAGCAGGAAAGTAGGGCGAGTGGCGTAAGAAGCCATCGCTCTGCGCCACGTCCGGTCTTCCAGCAGGCGAAGATACAGACCAGATAAAGCACCACGAAGTTCTGGTTGGCGATGGTCAGCAGACCGGACAGCTTGATGTGGAACACCGTAGCAGCTGCCAATACTGCAACGAAGCTTACCGCCACCAACAACACCGCGTTGCGCGGCGTACCTCGCCGGTCCAGGCCCAGGCGCGCAAAGACGGGAGGCAGCAAACGGTTTCGACCGGCCGAGTAAAAAAGACGGCTGGCGGCAAACACCCAGGCGTTGGCCGTCGCCTGGATGATCCCCACGGTCACAAGAGAGAAAGCGGCCTGCCAGTGCCGCGGAACGAGATGGGCGACGCCTTCCGCCGCGCCCACGAACGGTTCGTTGCTCGCCGCACCGTTGACGGTGCCCGCGAGCAACGAATACAACACGATTACGACGACAAAGCTAATCGCATACACGTGCTTGATCGCGCGCTGGGGATCGCGGAATTCTTCGAGGCCGAACGAGACGTTTTCCCAACCTATGAATGCCCAGAAAAGGAGGGCGCTCACTTTCCATACCTGCGAGAGCGTGACGCCCGTCCAGTTCGGCCGCATCCACAACAGCATCCCGGCGTGCAAGTCGGCGCGTCTTGACACGCACAGACCGAGCACGGCGGTGGCGATCAGGCCGAGCGAGAGCTGATTGACGAGCGCGGCTGTGCGAATGCCGACGAGATTAAACGCGACGGCTACGAACAGAATCGATACGCAAACGGGGAAATGCGCGCTTTTGTGGAGTCCAAAGGCGACGAGCGCATAGCTTGCGCCGATCATCGACTGAGCCGGAACGGTGAGCGGGAAAGTCCCGCATAGAACGGCCGTCACGGCAAACTCGGCACGCTGTCCGAGCGCGGCTTCAGCGTAACGGGAAATGCCGGCGGCCGACGCATAGTGCGTACCAAGGGTCGCGAACACGCACAGCAGAGGAAGACAGGCAATCGCGCAGGCCAGCCATCCCAGCGCCGCGATTTGCGGCGATCCGAGCTCCAGCGCAAGGCCAGGTAAACCGAACACGCCGGAGCCGACGACCATCCCGACAGCCAGCGCGGTGCCCCCAGGCAACGAAATCTGCCGGCGTAATCCGTTCACCATCGTTCTCCTTACTAGTTAGGGGCTAACTGATTCAACGGTCGCAGGCTGGCCCGTCGTTTCGGCGCGCCGGTCTCACGCGTGAGGTTATTCGCCGGGCTGTGACGATCGCGCTGGACCGTAGGCAGTCCGGCGCCGCGTGGACTTGAACCGGGAGGCTGTAATGACAGTGTTTTCTTGATGCTAGATTCGGCGCGAAGATGAAGCACCCCATGCGCAGGGGGTATCCGCAATTCGGCGACTGGTCGACGCTGATCGCGCGCGGCTGGCGGAAAGAGCGAAGCTACCAGTGCTGCATTGCAAAGCGGGGGTTGGAAATTTCAGCCATCTGCATCGCGTCGCTCACCGGCGTGGCAAGGGCTCGCGTCGGCTTTGCCTTCGACTCACTGCTGCGGCCTGTCGTCTTTTCGAAGGACGACGGTTGAACGGCAGGGCGCTTTCGCCCGACACACCATCTCTAGCGGACCGCCGGTCCGGTTGTCGGAATTGCGTTTTTATCTGTGTTGCCGTCCAGAATCCTGGATCGCATGTTCGATGTCAGCCTGAGTGAGCTCGCGCGGTTTCTCTCTCCTTCAATCAGGCCGTGTTAGCGGTTCCTCCCCTCTCTTTCCTCGCGCGATCACCCTACGCGGGGTCTGCACAGTTCAGCTCAAACCCTTCATCGATCCAACCGGTAACGCCGCCGGCCATCAACTTGACCGGCCGCCCGAGCTGCGCGAGCCGCAGCGCGCCGCGGGCGGCGCCGTTGCAATGCGGGCCCGCGCAGTACGTGACGAACAGCGTGTCGGCCGCGTAGCCGCTCAGCTTTGAAGCGACGATCTTGCCGTGCGGCAGATTCAGCGCGCCGGGCACGTGGCCCTGCGCGAACAGCGCGGGGCTGCGCACGTCGAGCAGCACGAAGCCGGGGTTGCCGCTCGCGAGTGCGGCTTGGACGTCGGAGCAATCGGTTTCGAATTGCAGCGACGCCTGGAAGTGCGCGAGCGCGGCGGCGCTGTCGGCGGCGGGGATCGCGGTGACGGCGTTGGTGGCCGAGGTGGAAGCAGTGGCGGCAGCAGCAAGGTCGGTCATGGTCATGGCTATTCAGAGTGTCAGGTTTGAGCAGGTTGTCCGACGCGCGTGTCAGGCGATTCGATTGTGCCGGCCGGGACCTCGCCCGATAAGTGGCGTAATCGTCAATCTCCGGTAACATCGCGCCATGCAAAACCATCTCGTCGTCGCGCTGGCATACGACCGGCTCTGTACCTTCGAATTCGGCTGTGTGACCGAACTGTTCGCGCTCGAGCGTCCCGAACTCGGCGTGCCCTGGTATCGCTTCGCGGTCTGCGCGAGCGAGCCGGGCCCGATTCGCGCGGCGGGCGGCATCACGCTGGCCGCGCCGTACACGCTGGAATTGCTCGCGGACGCCGACACGATCGTGATCCCCGGCTGGCGCGACGCCGACGAACCGCCGCCCGCCGCGTTGCTCGCCGCGATCCGCGCGGCCTACGAACGCGGCGCGCGGCTGTGCTCGATCTGCTCGGGCGTGTTCGTGCTGGCGGCGGCCGGCGTGCTCGACGGCAAGACCGCGACGACCCACTGGCGCTACGCGGACAAGCTGCAGCAACGCTATCCGCGGCTGCGCGTGCAAGCGGATGCGTTGTATGTCGATGCCGGTCAGGTGATCACGTCGGCGGGTTCGGCGGCCGGACTCGACATGCTGCTGCATCTGGTGCGGCGCGATCACGGCAGCGCGATCGCCAATCGCGTCGCGCAACGGCTGGTGGTGCCGCCGCATCGCGAGGGCGGCCAGGCGCAGTTCGTGCCGCGTCCGGTCGCGCCCGACGACAGCGGGCGCATCGCGAAGCTGATGGACTGGGTGCGCGGCCACCCGGCCGAGCCGCACACGCTGCGCTCGCTGGCCGAGCGTGCGGCGATGAGCCCGCGGACGTTGCAGCGGCAGTTCCGCGACGCGACCGGGATGGCGCCTTATGAATGGCTGGTGCGCGAGCGGGTCGCGATTGCGCGCGAGTTGCTGGAGGCGTCGGCGGCGCTACCGATGGCGCGCGTCGCGGAGTTGGCCGGCTTCGGTTCGGAGGAGTCGCTAAGGCGGCATTTCCGGCGCATCGCGTTGACGAGTCCGGGCGCGTATCGGCGCAAGTTCGGCGGCGCGGAGGAGGGGTAGTGAGTTGCGGCGGTTCGCGCGAATCCGGGGCGGCGCCCAGCGCGTTGTGCGCGGCGCGCCGCCGACACGGTCAGGTCGGCGAGCGCCGCCGGCGATTGATCGCATAGTGCGCGGCGCTTATCGTCGCGAACAGAATGGCGATCGAGGTCGCCGGAAAAGCCCAGGCGAGCAGCTGATAGGCGCGTTCGATTCCACAGGCTTGCTCGAGCCACACCCACAATGGATGCGCGGCGTCCGTCAGGATCGGAACCCGCGCGTACCACCATAGCGCGTTCGCCAGCCACAGCAGCGCGGTGGCGTCGAGTGCCAGCAGGGGAATGTAAAACGCGCCGTTCGAGCGTTTCGATCGGGTCCAGCGGCGATATCCATAGACGAGCAGTCCACCGATTGCCACCGCTGCGACGAGCAGCGATAAACCAAACACGAGGTCGAGCTTGTCGTCGACGGTGGTCGCGCCGTACGCTTGCAGCAGCCAGCGCCAGCCCGGATTCGAGAACTGTAGGACAGACTCGCCGAGGCGCTCCGACCATAGCGCGCTGATGCCGGCGAAGCACAGGAGCGCCAGCGCGCCGGATAAAACGAGGGCGAGTTTTTTCATCGCACCGTCAACACGCGGTAAGTGGACAGCGCGGTACCTTCCACACGTACACGATGTGTTGCCGGGGAGCGCGGTAAGGTGGCGCCAGTCGGCCTGTTTAGTTCGAAGCTGCATTCAAGCATAAGAACTCGTCCGGTTTGGGTGAAGAGATTGACAATTGCGTCGAAAACGTCGCGATAGCGCTCGAAATGACGAGCAAGGGGCAGTATCTTGGAACCGGGCGTTACACCACTTGATCCGCCGCATGATTTGTCGATGTTGGCGTTGCGGGCGCCGCAGAGGAAGTGCGGCTCACCCCCATTCAGGCAGTGACACCAAGCCCGTTTCCCCCAATCGCGCAATCCCCATTTTTCTGTCAGCATCACGAGCGCGGCATCGACGCTCGCACACAGCATCGGCCGCTATAAAAACGGCGTTTTGAAACGGCTTTCGCAACACCCACGTTCTCTCGTCTGGTGCTCATGAACCTCAAAAACGCCGTCGTCTCCGCGGCTTCCGTACTCACGACCGCCACCGCGCTCGCGGCGCTCGCCGTCGCGCTGGGGCCGGCGAGCGCGGCCGCTCCCGCACAGCACCCCGACTCGCGCGCCGATCTGTACCGCCGGCAGTTGCTCGCCGGCCAGAACGTCGCGTGCCGCACCAACGCGTCGTGCGCGGCGCTCGGCGTGGCCGCGCTCGACGCGGGACGCATCGCCGACGCGCAATCGCTGGTCGCGATGGAGGCGGCGCTCGCCGAGGCGACCGTGCTGCAGGCGACCGACAACGATTCGCCGAAAGCGCTGAGTTCGGCCCGCGCGCGCGTCGCGATGGCGCTCGTGCATCAGGGCGACGTGCAACTGAAGCTCGGCGCGCTGCCCAACGCACGAGCGTTCTACCGCAGCGCGCTCGCGCGCGGCGACGACTATCCGCACGACGCATTGCTTGGCCGCGCGGTCGGCGCGGCGCGCGAGCGCTTCGAGTCGATCGCGCATAAGGAGCTGGTGAACGGTGTGCCGGCCGACGGCGCCCGCTTTCGCCGCTATATGTTTTTCGGCGCATGGAACAGCATCGACGTGAAGCCGGTGAAAGGACGCCATGGCGTGTACCGGATCGACGGCGACTTCGTCTATCCGATGGTCGACGCGCAGGGCGAGCCGAGCGCGAACGTCGGCGACCTGTCCGCGTATGTGCGCTTCTTCGACGGCGTCGCCCGCGTGCCGGTCAGCGACACCAGCAGCAGCGCGCCGCTCGACGCGACCGCGAAGATCGCCGACCTCGCGCGCTACGACCGGCAAGACGACAAATGCCTGCTGGAGTTCCGCCTCGTCGCGCCCGAAACGCTCGACGTGCGCACGCACGGCTCGCCGCAAGCGTGCGGCTTCGGCCACAACGTCAGCGCGGACGGACGCTACTTTCTGATGACGGGTTTCTGACCAGCCGGCTCGCGCTTGCACGCCCGGTTTTTTGCTGCGCTCTGGCCGCGGCGGGACGGCGCCGCTTATCATGCAGACGGTCGTGCCCGCATCGTTGCGGGCCGCGGTTCGTGTTCGCGAATCACAACAACGCACAACAACGCACAACAACAACGCACGCCATGCCAAACGTTCTGAACCATCCCGAACTGGTGTTCATCGTTTCGTTCGTCATCATGTGGGCGTCGGCGCGGATCGGCGCGACGCTGCTGCGCCGCTTCAGAAAAATCGCCGACGATGCGCACGACGACTTCAGCGTGATCCAGGCCGCGACGCTCACGTTGCTCGCGCTGATCATCGGCTTCACGTTTTCGATGGCGGTCGGCCGCTACGACCAGCGCGAGCATTTCGAGGAAGAGGAGGCGAACGCGATCGGCACCGCGTACCTGCGCGCCGATTTGCTGCCTGCCGCCGAGTCCGCAGCGCTGCGCAGCGCGCTAACGAGCTATCTGGACCAGCGCGTGCTGTTCTATACGACACGCGATCCGCGGGCGCTCGAACGCGTCGATAGCGAGAGCGCCCGGCTGCAAAACCGGATGTGGTCGGCCGTCAGAAGCGCGGCGGCCGCGCAGCCGACGCCGATCGCCGCGCTCGTCGTTACCGCGGTCAACGACGTGTTGAACACCCAGGGCTATGCGCAGGCCGCGTGGTGGAACCGCATCCCGGCCGCGGCCTGGGGCTTGATGGCGGTGATGGCGATGTGCGCGAATCTGCTGGTCGGCTACGGCGCGCGCGCGTTGAAAGCGGGCGAGGGCCTGCTGCTGGTGGTGCCGTTGGTCGTGTCGCTCGCGTTCACGTTGATCGCCGACATCGACAGCCCGCGCGGCGGCATGATTCATGTGCAGCCGCTCAATCTGCAGGCGCTGGTGCAGTCGCTGCGGCCGCATTGAATTCGCGTCAGGCGCGGCGGTCACATGCTCACCCGGCAAGCTTGCCGCTCATTAATGGAAGCCGTCCCATGCCCGATATTGCACAGATCATCGCCGCTTACAACGCCGGCCGCGACCCCGAACGGCTCGCGATGAAATACAAGGCGATGCGCGGCTCGCCTTTCGTGTTTCTGCGCGGCACCTGTCATCTGTTTTACGAACGGCTGCCGCGCGCGAAGGTGCTCGACGATGCACCGCCGGTGTGGATCTGCGGCGACATGCATCTGGAGAACTTCGGCAGCTACAAGGCCGACAATCGCCTGATCTACTTCGACAACAACGATTTCGACGAAGCCTGTCTCGCGCCGCCGCCGTACGAACTGGTGCGGCTGCTCACCAGCGTGCTGGTCGGCGCAGCCGATCTGAAGCTGAGCCGCGCGCAGGCGCTCGCGCTGTGCCATACCGCGCTCGACGCGTACGGCGCCGCGTTGGCTCAGGGCAAAGCGCGCTGGATCGAAGCAGAGATCGCGACCGGCATGGTGCGCGATCTGTTCGACGCGCTCGCGAGCCGCACGCGCGCCGCGCACCTCGACCGGCGCACGGTGCTCAAGGGCAAGACCCGCGCGCTGAAAGTGGACGGCAAAAAAGCGCTGCCGGTGAGCGACGCGCAGCGCGCGGCGGTGCTGCAATTCATGCAGCAGTTCGCGGCGGGCGAGCCGAACCCGCAGTTCTATCGCACCCTCGACGTCGCGCGACGGATTGCCGGCACCGGCAGTCTCGGCGTCGATCGCTATGTGATTCTGGTCGAAGGCAAGGGCTCGCCAGACGGCAACTATCTGATCGATCTGAAGGAGGCGTTGCCGTCGTCGGTCGCCCCGCACGTGAAAACGGCGCAGCCGAAATGGCAGAGCGAAGCGCAGCGCGTGGTCGAAGTGCAGCGGCGCAATCAGGCGGTCTCGCAGGCGTTTCTGCACGCGGTCGATTTCAATCAGCGTTCCTACGTACTGCGTAGCTTGCAGCCGTCGGAGGACCGCGTCGCGCTCGCCGATTGGGACGGCAAGCTGCCGCGTCTCGAAGAAGTGATCAACACGATGGCCGAGCTGAGCGCATGGGCGCATCTGCGTAGCGGCGGCCGGCAGAAGTCCGCGATCGCCGACGACCTGATCGCATTCGGTAGCCGGCGCGACTGGCAGTTGCCGCTGGTCGATCTGGCGACGCAGTGCGCAGCGCAGGTGAGCGCCGACTGGAAGGACTATTGCGATGCGTATGATCGCGGCGCGTTCGAGCCGACGGGGAAGGCTTGAAGTTCGGCGCGGCCGCGTCGCGAGCTGTGAGCTGTGAGCTACGAGTGCGTCGCGTCGCGTCGCCGGCTCGTGCCTTACCGCGCCGGCGCATGTGCGGCGAGCAACTGAAGATGGCGCGTTTCGGTTTCGTCGTCGGCGGGGAACATGCATTCGAGCCGCAGTTCCTGGGCGGCCACGTTCTGTGGCGCAGCCACGCTCGTCACCAGCGAGAAATAGCGCAACACCACGCCGTCGTTGACGAAGCCGAGCGGAATCACCGGCAGCGTCGCGCCGTCCGGCCCGTGGTGCGCGTTCCAGTCGCGCGGCACATCCGGGTACGCGAGCAGCGCGTCGAGCAGGCTGCGGGTGCCGGCGTCGATCGCGTGACCGACCGACTCGCGGTACACCCGTTGCAGCAGGCTGCGCGACACCGCATCCCAATCGGCCACGAAAGGGCGCATCCCCTGCGGATCGAAGATCAGATGCAGCATGTTGCGCGGACCCTCGCGCGCGGCCATGTCGACGAAACAGCCGAAAAAGCGCGGCGCCGCGTCGTTGGTCATCAGCACGTTCCAGTGACGGTCCATCACGATCGCCGGAAACGGCTCGTGCTGTCGAACCATCCGTTCCAGCGCGCGGGTGATGCCGTGCATCTCCCGCGCGTTCCACGGCGCATCCGCATACATCGGCGCGTAGCCGGCGGCGAGCAGCAGCGCGTTGCGCTCGCGCAGCGGCACTTCGAGCGTTTGCGCGAGCGTCAGCAACGTGTCCCGGCCAGGTACGCTGCGTCCGCTTTCGATGAAGCTGATCTGTCGTTGCGATACGCCGGCCTCGAGCGACAGATCCAGCTGACTCATCCCACGTACGTCGCGCCAGTAGCGCAGCAGGTCGCCCAGGTCGCGCGATAGTGCGTTCGGAGCGGGTCGGGTGGCGGTCATCGGATGGTTCCGGGGCGGTGTGGATGGAGGGTGTCGCAGCGGGGCTTCACTGCGCGGGCGCATGCCATGCGAATGCCTCGAACGGTGCTTCGAGCGGCGGCCGGGTCACGCTGCTGGTGTAGTTCGTGATCGTCGACGCCGCGACCACCGCGATCACTTCCAGCAGTTGCTCGGCGCTGAACCCAGCGGCGAGAAAGCGCCTCTGATCCGCGTCGTCGAGGTGGCCGCGCTGCTGGATCAGCGTGCGCGCCAGCGCCGACAGCGCGGCCAGCTGGCTGTCGGCGGGCGGCAAGCCGTGGCGGATCGCATCGACGTCGGCGGGCGGCACGTGTTGCTGCAACGCCAGTGCGGTATGAAACGCGACCGGCCATTCGCTCGCGTTGGTGACCGCATTGGTCAGCAACAGCGTCTGAATCTGCGGCTCGCTCAGACTGCTCGCGTGCACGCGCTCGAACAGGCCGATAAAGCCGTTGATCAGCGTCGGCGAGACGGCCATTGTGGCGGCGATGTTCGGAATCAGGCCGAACGCCTGCTGCAATTGCTGGAGCACGGGCTTCGATTGCGCGGGGGCGGATGCGATCGTGTGAAGGGGGTAGCGCGACATGGTATCTCCTCGGTCGATGGGCGCTGCCGGACATGGCGGCGCATGACGGGCAGAGTAGAAGCGCGTCGCGGGCGAGGCAATTACACCGCATGTAATCGGGCGTTTGTGCAGACGATTACATTGCGCCGTCGTACCGGCGGCTCTAGTATGGATGAGCGCGCGACGCGGCTCGCGTGGATGGCCGGGTCGTGCCGGCTCAACTCCTGTCAGGACACAACATGAAAATAATTGCTGCGAGGCGGCTCGGCGTAACGATCTGGATGGCGATGCTCGCGAGCGGCGCGAGCATCGCGCATGCGCAAAGCGCGGCGAATCCCCCAGGCGGGGCGCTGCTGCGCGTGGCCGGGCCGAGCTCGCCGCCGGGAACGAGGCCGGACACCTCGGTGGTGCGCGACGTGCGCCGCGCGTTGCAGCGCGTGCCGGACATGGACGATTCGACGATTCACATCCGGGTGCAGCACGGCGTCGTCACGCTGACCGGCACGGTGCCCGAGACCTGGCAGATTTCGCGCGCGGCCAATGCGGCACGCGGCGTGCTCGGCGTGAGAAGCGTGTCGAACCGCCTGACTCTGCGCAAGCAGCACGCCGCCAACGGCCAGCGTTTGATGGTGTCGGCCAACTAGGCGCGCGGCCGGCGCTTGCATCGGGCGCGGCCGGCTAAGGGCGAATGGCCAACGGCCAACGACCAACGACCAACGGCGAACGGAGGACATCATGCGCAAGCTCACGGTATCCGCGTTCATCAGTCTGGACGGGGTGATTCAGGGGCCGGGCGCGCCGCAGGAGGATCCGGGCGGCGAGTTCCGCTTCGGCGGCTGGATCGTCCCGTATGCCGACGAAGCGATCGGCGACAACCTGCAGGACCTGCTCTCGCAGCCGTTCGATCTGCTGCTCGGGCGGCGCACCTACGATATCTTCGCGTCGTACTGGCCCGGCGTGTCGGCCGACTCGGGCAACTGGGCGATCGCCGATCTGTTCAATCGGGTCGGCAAGCATGTGGCCACGCATCGGCCGGACAGCCTCGGCTGGCAAAACAGTCATGCGCTGCAAGGCGAGCTGGCCGACGCGGTCCGCGCGCTGAAACAGCAAAGTGGCGCCGATCTGCTGACGTTCGGCAGCGGCGCGACGATGCGGCAACTGTTCGCCGCCGGCCTCGTCGACGAACTTCGGCTGGTGATTTACCCGGTGATACTCGGACGCGGCAAACGGCTGTTCGGCGACGACGGCTTGCCGCGCGCGTTCCGACTGCTGCGCTCGACGGTGACGCCGGGCGGCGTGCTGATCACCCACTACCTGCAGGACGGCGAAGTGCGGACCGGGGCGTTCGATTGACGTGTTCGTGCTCGCGTCACGCGCATCCATTGCAGTGCTAAGCGATGCGCACCGCATCGTCCGATCGTGCGTGCCAGCAGCGCTCCAGACAAACCCTCATTGCCGCAAAGATTTGCCCACTGCTATCTTTCGCTGGTCCGTGTGGAAGCGCTTCCACTGATGAATCCGCGGCAGCTTTCGGGCCGCTGCAAACGGCAGCGCCCCCCTTCCGCCACACCCGCTTCAACGACCTCAGCGCAGGAGAGAATTCGTGGAAAACGAAGCATCCGCAGTCATCGACGCCGCCCGTGTGCCCGCCCCGAACCAGCCGCATCAGGAGCCGGGCAGCGACCCGCGCAGTGATCCCTTCACGCCGCCCGAAGACTCGTCGCTATGGCGCCAGGACTTCCTGCTCGGCGCGGCCACCGCGTCGTATCAGATCGAAGGCGCGATCCATGAGGACGGCCGACTGCCGTCGATCTGGGACACCTTCTCGGCGACGCCCGGCAAGGTGCTGGCCGGCGACACCGGCGAGCACGCGTGCGATCACTATCACCGCTGGGAACAGGACGTCGAGCTGCTGGCGGGGCTCGGCCTCGAAGCGTACCGGCTGTCGGTCGCGTGGCCGCGCGTGATGGACGCGAGCGGCGCGCCGAACCGCAAGGGCATCGATTTCTACAAGCGTCTGCTCACGCGTCTGAAAGAGAAGGGCATCACGACGTTCGCGACGCTGTACCACTGGGATTTGCCGCAGTATCTGGAAGATCGCGGCGGCTGGCTCAATCGCGACACCGCGTACCGTTTCGCCGATTACGCGGACTTGATGAGCCGCGAACTGCATGGCCTCGTCGACGCATGGATGACGCTCAACGAGCCGTGGTGCTCGGCGTTCCTCGGCTACGGCAACGGCCATCACGCGCCGGGTCTGACCAACGTGCGCTACGCGACCCAGGCGATGCATCATCTGCTGCTCGCGCACGGTCTCGCGGTACCGGTGCTGCGCGCGAACGATCCGCGCGCGCATGTGGGCATCGTCGCCAATGTCGGGCGCGGCACGCCCAATAGCGACAGCGCCGCCGACCGCCGCGCGGCCGAGCTGTTCGAAGTTCAGCACAACGCATGGATTCTCGATCCGTTGCTCAAGGGCGCCTATCCGCAAGCATTGTTCGAGTTGTGGCCGGGCACCGAACCGCTGGTGCTCGACGGCGATCTGCGCACGATTGCCGCGCCGCTCGATTTCCTCGGCATAAACTATTACTTCCGCACCAACGTCGCGAGCGACGGCGCGCATGGTTTCAAGGAGGTGCCGCTGGCCGGCGTCGAGCGCACGCAGATGGGCTGGGAAGTGCACCCGGACGGCCTGCGCGATCTTCTGACCGGTTTCAAGGAGACCTACACGAATCTGCCGCCGATCTACATCACCGAAAACGGCATGGCGTCCGACGACAAGGTGGTCGACGGCCGCGTCGACGACCCCCAGCGCATCTCGTTCGTGAAGCGCCACCTCGCCGCGGTCGATCAGGCGATCAAGGCCGGCGTCGACGTGCGCGGCTATTTCCTGTGGTCGCTGATGGACAACTTCGAGTGGGCGTTCGGTTACGAGCGGCGCTTCGGGATCGTGCATGTCGACTACGGCACACAGAAGCGCACGCTCAAACGCAGCGCGGAACTGGTCGCGAAGTTTCTGAAGGAGCGCAAGGCGCTCGCGTGACAGCGCGTGCCACGAGCCTGAGAGCCACGCAAACAACAACACGACGAGCGCCGCGCGAAGCGGCGCCAGCAACGCGGTAACGAAGGGTGGAGCTGGTTAGTCTTTCGACTTGACACACGGGCGGTGATCCCGGAGGAGACGGAATGAACAGCAGCAAAATGGTCTTACGAGGCGTGGCTGCCGCACTGGCGCTGTACGGCGTCGTCGCGCACGCGGAGCCGCTGAAGGCCAACGTGATTCACTGGTGGACCTCGGGCGGCGAATCGGCCGCGATCCGCCAGTTCGCCGACGCGTACGACAAGGCCGGCGGCAAGTGGGTCGACAACGCGGTGGCCGGCGCCGACCAGGCGCGCTCCACCGCGATCAACCGGATCGTCGGCGGCGATCCGCCCACCGCCGCGCAGTTCAATACGTCCAAGCAGTTCCACGACCTGATCGACCAGGGACTCCTGAATAACGTCGACGACGTCGCCACCAAGGAGAACTGGAGCGGCATCTTCCCGCAATCGATTCTCGACAGTATCCGCGTGAAGGGCCATTACTACGCGGCGCCGGTCGACATCCACATGCCGGCCTGGTACTTCTATTCGAAGCCGGTGTTCCAGAAAGCGGGCATCGCGAGCGAACCGAAGAGCTACGACGAATTCATCGCCGATCTCGGCAAGCTGAAAAGCGCGGGCGTGATTCCGCTCGCGTTCGGCGGCCAGCCGTGGCAGGAAAAGATCACCTTCGACGCGGTGCTCGCCAACGTCGGCGGCCCGGACCTGTATCTGAAGGTGTATCGCGATCACGACGCGAACGCGGTCAACTCGGAGGCGTTCCGAAAGGTGCTGGTGTCGTTCAAGCGCCTGCACGATTTCGTCGATCCGGGCTCGCCGGGCCGCAACTGGAACGACGCGACCGCGTTGGTGACCTCGGGCAAGGCCGGCGTGCAGATCATGGGCGACTGGGCCAAGGGTGAGTTCGTCGCGGCCAATCAGACCGCGGGCAAGGACTACGGCTGCTTCCCGGGCTTCGGCGCGCGCTCGCCGTATCTGGTCGCGGGCGACGTGTTCGTGTTCCCGAAGACCGACAACGCGACCGTGATCAAGGCGCAGAACCTGCTCGCCACGGTGATGACCTCGCCGTCGGCGCAGGTCGCGTTCAGCGCGAAGAAAGGCTCGATTCCGATCCGGCCCGACGTCGATGCGAACAGCCTCGACGTGTGCGCGAAAGAGGGCATCGCGATCATGAAGGACAAGTCGCGCCAGTTGCCGAATCCGGAAATGCTGCTGTCGCCGGATACCCAGGGCGCGCTGACCGACGTCGTGACGAACTTCTGGAACAAGAACCAGTCGATCGACGACGCGCAGAAAGCCTTCGCCAACGCACTCAAGAGCTAGTAGGGTCCCGCCATGCACGCGCTCAAGCTGCCAGCCGATGGTTCGAAACCGCTTCACCAGGCGGGCCGTGCGCCGCGTCATAAACCGCTGAAACGGCGCTTTTCGATCGCGGTCTGGCTGGCCTTGCTGCCGATGCTCCTGACCGTCGTGTTCGCGTATCTGGGCACGATGGTCTGGACCGCGCGGGTATCGCTGACCAGTTCGCGGACCTTTCCGTCCGACAACTTCATCGGCCTCACGCAGTACGCGCGGCTGTTCCATAACGACCGCTGGCTGGTGTCGCTGCAGAACATCGTGATCTACGGCGCGTGTTTCATCGTCGCGTGCATGGTGATCGGTTTGCTGCTGGCGATTTTCATCGATCAGCGGGTGGTCGCCGAAGGCGCGCTGCGCACGGTGTTTCTGTATCCGTATGCGATGTCGTTCGTCGCGACCGGGCTGGTGTGGCAGTGGATCCTGAATCCGGAACTCGGCGCGCAGCAGGTGCTGCACAGGCTCGGCTTCACGCATGCGCGCTTCGACTGGATCGTCGATCAGGACTGGGTGATCTACACGATCGTGATCGCGACCGTGTGGCAGGCGTCGGGTCTCGTGATGGCGCTGCTGCTCGCCGGCTTGCGCGGGATCGACGAAGAGCTGTGGAAGGCCGCGCGGCTCGACGGCATTCCGCGCTGGCGCGTGTACGCGAGCATCGTCGTGCCGATGCTCGGACCCTCGATCTCGACCGCGTTCGTCCTGCTGTTCGTGATGGTCGTGAAGTTGTACGACGCGGTCGTCGCGATGACCCAGGGCGGGCCCGGCACCGCCAGCGAAGTGCCGGCCAAATTCATCATGGACTACCTGTTCGGGCGCGCCAACATCGGCCTCGCGTCGGCCGCGTCGATCGTGTTGCTGGCCACCGTGCTGGCGATTCTCGCGCCGTTCTTCTATGCGCGCAGCCGCGCGGCGCTGCGTGGAGAGAAAGCATGAATACGCTCGATGCTTCGCTGAAGGGGCCAACCACAAGGGCGCACGCGCGGCCGCGCCGCTCGGCGTTCTCGCCGGCGCGCATCGGCATTTATCTGTTTCTGCTGAGCGCCGCCGCATTCTTCCTGTTGCCGCTGTACGTGATGCTGGTCACGTCGGTCAAGCCGATGAGCGAAATCCGCGTCGGCAATCTGCTCGCGTTTCCCACTCATTTCACGCTCGACGCGTGGAGTGCCGCGTGGCAGTCGGCCTGCACCGGGCTCGACTGCAACGGCATTCGTGTCGGCTTCTGGAACTCGGTGCGGATCGTCGTGCCGAGCACGGTTCTGTCCATCGCGGTCGGCGCGGTGAACGGCTATGCGCTCAGTTTCTGGCGCCCGCGCGGCGCGGGCCTGCTGTTCGGCGTGCTGCTGCTCGGCGCGTTCATTCCGGTGCAGGTGATGGTCTATCCGCTGGTGCGCGTGCTCGCGAGCGTGCATCTGTTCAGCTCGCTGCCGGGCGTCGTCGTGATTCATACGATCTTCGGGATGCCGGTGATGACGCTGCTGTTTCGCAACTACTACGTGTCGATTCCGCAGGAGCTGTTCAAGGCCGCGCGGATCGACGGCGGCGGCTTCTGGCGCATCTTCCTGCAACTGATGCTGCCGATGTCGACGCCGATCATCGTGGTCGCGCTGATCATGCAGGTCACCGGCATCTGGAACGACTTCATTCTCGGCCTCGTGTTCGCCGGCACCAGGAACCTGCCGATGACCGTGCAGCTGAACAACATCATCAACACGACGACCGGCGAGCGGCTCTACAACGTCAACATGGCGGCGACCATTCTGACGTCGATGGTGCCGCTCGCGGTCTATTTCGTTTCGGGCCGCTGGTTCGTGCGCGGCATCGCTTCCGGCGCGGTCAAGGGGTAGGGCATGGCAAACATGGCTAATACGATGAATGCATCGGTCGACGCGCTCGCGGATGCGGCCAGCGCAAGGGACGCGAGCGCGGCGCTCACGCAGCCGGCCAACGTCGCGGTCCGCAATCTGACGATCCGCCTCGGCGCGAACACGGTGATCGAAAACCTCGATCTCGACGTGAACGCGGGCGAGTTCGTCGTGCTGCTCGGGCCGTCCGGCTGCGGCAAGTCCACGCTGCTGCACAGCATCGCCGGCCTGATCGACGTCAGCGACGGCAGCATCGAAATCGCCGGCGAGGACATGACGTGGGCCGATCCGAAAGATCGCCGCATCGCGCTGGTGTTCCAGTCGTATGCGCTGTATCCGACGATGAGCGTCGAGCGCAATCTGTCGTTTGCGCTGCGTATCAACGGCACGCCGAAGGCGGAGATCGCGCGGCGGGTCGAGCGCGCGTCCGAGATGCTGCAACTCGGGCCGCTGCTCAAACGCAAGCCGTCGCAACTGTCGGGCGGCCAGCGCCAGCGCGTTGCGATCGGCCGCGCGATCGTGCGCGAGGCCGACGTGTTCCTGTTCGACGAACCGCTGTCGAATCTCGATGCGAAGCTGCGCACCGAGTTGCGCCGCGAGCTCAAGCAACTGCATCAGCGGCTCGGCGCGACGATGATCTACGTGACCCACGATCAGGTCGAAGCAATGACGCTCGCCACGCGAATGGCGGTGATGCGCGGCGGCGTGATCCAGCAGTTCGGCACGCCGGCGCAGGTGTACGCGCGGCCGGCCAACCTGTTCGTCGCGACCTTTCTCGGTTCGCCGGCGATGAATCTGCTCAAGGGCACGCTGGAAACGAGCGACGGCAACACGTCTTTCCGCACGCCTCACTTGCGGCTCGACGTGTCGTCGTATGCGTTCAACGAGACGGCCGACCCTGCGCCCGCGGCGCCCAGGCACGGCCAGCGCTGCGTGCTCGGCGTGCGCGCCGAAGACGTGCACGTGCGGGCGGGCTCGGACACCGGTGCGAACGACAGCGCACGCGGCGAAGCCGCAAAAGTTTCGCTGGTTGAGCCGATGGGCAACCACCGGGTGATCTGGCTCGACTATCATGGCGAGCAGATCGCGTCGATCGATCAGACCAAAGCGGCCGTTGCCGAAGGCGACACCGTGGCGTTCTCGCTCGACGCCGCGCACGTGTCGCTGTTCGACGAAGCGGGCGGCGCGCGTCTGTGACGCCGCCGCGCCCGAACGCGAGGCGGCGCCCTATGTAAACAGCGCCAGGCTTGATGGAGAACCGCGTGGCAACTTTGAAGGATGTCGCGGAACTGGCCGGCGTGGGCATGTCGACCGCCTCACGAGCCATTTCCGGTAAAGGACCGGTTTCCGCCGACGCCGCCGCCCGCGTGAAGGCGGCGATCGAGACGCTGAACTTCCGCCCGTCGTCGATCGGCCGGGCGATGGCCACCCAGCAGCTGGGCATCATCGGCCTGTTCGTGCCGACGTTTTTCGGCTCTTACTACGGCACGATCCTCACGCAGATCGACACCGAGCTGCGCGCGGTGCACCGTCACGTGGTGGTCGCGACCGGTTGTGGCGAGGTCTCGCCGCGCGAGCAGGCGATCGAGGCGGTGCGCTTTCTGATCGGCCGCGATTGCGACGGCGTGGTCGTGATGAGCCACGACCTGCACGACGAAGATCTGACGATGCTGCACCGGATGCATCCGAAGATGGTGTTTCTCAATCGCGCGTTCGAGCAGTTGCCGGACGCGTCGTTCTGCGCCGATCACCGGCACGGCGGCGAGCTGGCCGCGCGCACGCTGCTCGAATTCGGCCATCGCGACATCGGCGTGATTTCCGGGCCGGCTACCGCGTCGGACAACCAGGCGCGGGTCGAAGGCTTTTTCGGCGAACTGGCGCGCGCCGGCATCGCGCGCGACGACGTCACGCTGATTGAATCGGACTTTTCTCCGCAGGGCGGCTACGCGGCCGCGCAACAGTTGCTCGAGTCGAAGCGGCGCGTGACCGGCCTCTTTTGCGCGAACGACACGATGGCGCTCAGCGTGCTCGCGCGTTTTCATCAGGCGGGCGTTTCGGTGCCGAACGACATTTCGGTGATCGGCTACGACGACGATTATTCGGCCGCCTATACGGCGCCCGGGCTCACGTCGGTGCATATTCCGACCGCCGAACTCACGCAGAACGCGGTGCGCTGGCTCGTCAATCAGTGCTATGGGACGACGTGGGAGATCTTTCGCGAGTTTCCGGTCAGCGTGACGATGCGCGAATCGGTCGGGCCGGTGCCGGCGCTCAAACGCAAAGCGCGTGGCGGCGACCGCTAGAAGCGCCGATCTAATTCTCGCGAAAAGGCGCGTTTTTTAAGCTCGCTGTAATCGTTTGCAATAGAGATTTGCGGTTTTCCCTCATTAAATTGAGGTTAAAAATCGTTAGACTGCCCGGTAACAAGTTGTTACGGGGTGACAAATGCTGGCCGTGTTTCTGATTACCTGTCCTATCTGCATTGCCGCGCTGTTCGGTTTTGCGCGCCATGTGGATCCGCACACGGGACAGTTCAAACGCTAAATACTATCGAGCGATTTCTCCCGGCATTCCTGTCCCGGAGAAAACGTTCGGCGGTAGCGGCGCGTAGGCGGGTTGTCAGGTTTAAACCGGCAGCCTGCGGATTTCCTTTCGATTTACTTTCTCTTTGCCGTTTTCTCAATAGGCTGTTCGCGGCGCGATCAGCGCTTGCCTTTGCATGCGCACTCGCGGCACGATGCGCGATACACCGGGTTTTAGGGCGGCATCGCGTATGCAATTTTCTCTGCAAAAGTTCGCGGCATGCGCGAACGTGCTGAAGGGCATTCTTCCGTTGAACCGGGCCGCGGCCGCGCGCGATGCGCTGGCCGGCGTGCAGCTTGCGTCGATGGACATTCCGCAGGTGCTCGGCTACGCGCGCATCGCCGGGATGCCGGCGGTCACCGGGCTTTACACGGTGTTTCTACCGCTGATCGCGTTCGCGTTCTTCGGCGCGTCGCGGCATCTGGTGGTCGCCGCCGACTCCGCGACCGCGACGATTTTCGCGAGCCGGCTGGCGACGATGGCCCCGGCCGGCAGCGCCGAATACGCGACGCTCGCCGCGATGGTCGCGTTGCTGACCGGCGCGCTGCTGCTGATCGCGCGCATCTTCAAGCTCGGCTTTCTCGCCGATTTCCTGTCGCGCACCGTGCTGGTCGGCTTTCTCGCCGGGGTCGGCGTGCAGGTCGGCATCGCGATGCTCGGCGACATGCTCGGCGTGTCGGGCCATGCGGCAAGGAGCGTCGATCAATTGCTGCTGGTGGTGCGCGAGGTTGGACACATCCATCTGCCGACGCTGGCGATTTCGCTCGCGGTGGTCGCCGCGATCCTGCTGTGCAAACGCTGGTGGCCGCGGCTGCCGGTGCCGCTGTTCGCGGTCGTCGCCGGGATCGCGGCCAGCGACGGCCTCGACTTCGCCGCGCATGGCATCTCGATCCTCGGGCCGGTCGCGGGCGGCCTGCCGCCGCTGCGCATTCCGCTCGTGACGTGGCAGCAACTGCTCGATCTGATTCCGGTTGCCGCGTCCTGCTTCGTGATGATCGTCGCGCAGAGCGCGGCCGCGAGCCGCGTGTTCGCCGAGCGCTATCGCGAACCGATCGATACCAACGCGGACCTGCTCGGCATCGCGGCGGCCAACGCGGCCGCCGCGATTTCGGGCGCGTTCGTCGTCAACGGCAGCCCGACGCAGACCGCGATGGGCGATCGCGCCGGCACCCGCAGCCAGTTCGCGCAACTCGCGTTCGCGCTGGTGGTGGTGATCGTGCTGCTGTTTTTCAGCCGTTTTCTGCAGTACCTGCCGCACTGCATTCTGGCGAGCATCGTGTTTACGATCGCGGTCGGTCTGATCGACGCGCGCGCGCTGGTCGCGATTCGCCGCGAAAGTCCCGGCGAATTCATCCTCGCGCTGTTCACCGCGGCGGCGGTCGTGCTGATCGGCGTCGAGCACGGCATTCTGGTGGCGGTCGCGCTGTCGCTGCTGCGGCACGTGCGTCACAGCTACCGTCCGCACACGATGCTGCTCGCGCCCGGTGACGACGGCCAGTGGGTGCCGGTGCCGGCGGTGCCGGGCATCGAGACCGCGCCGGGGCTGATCGTCTATCGCTTCGGCGCCGATCTGTTTTATGCGAACGATCATTTTTTCGTCGAGGATTCGCGCCGGCTGATCGATCGCGCGCCGCATCCGGTGCGCTGGTTCGTGGTCGACGCGAGCGCGATTACGGACCTCGACTATTCGGCGGCGCGCTCGGTCGGCGACCTGTGTACGCAGTTGAAAAAGAGCGGGATCGAGATCGTGTTCGCGCGTGTGAATCGTTATCTGCGTGCCGATATGGACCGGCATGGGATCACGCCGGTCATCGAGGAGCGCTGCATTTTCGGCACGCTGCATGAGGCGCTGCGCACGGCCGGAGTCGAGAAGCCGCACGAGCAGGTGAAGGGCGCGCCGTGACGGCGCAAGGCCGCGCTAGTTGCGCGACGTCAGCAGCTTCAGCCCGGCAATCCCGAACATCACCGCGAGCGAGCCGTCGAGCCAGCGCCGGATCGCCGCGTAGATCCGCCGCGCCGACGCGGTCGAAAACAGCACCGCGTAGCTGCTGAACACGGCCGCGCCGATCGCCATGCAGCCGAGCACCACCGGCATCACATGGGCCGCGCCATGGACCGGCGAGAGCGCCAGCGACACGATCGACATCCACACGAGCACGGCTTTCGGGTTGGTCAGATGCAGCAGCAGGCCGCGCAGATAGAGCCGCCCGAGCGGTTCGTCGGCGCGTGCCGCGCGCATCGCGGGGGGCTTTGCGCTGAGCGCCGAGCGCGCGGATTTGAAGCCGAGCCACAGCAGATACAGCCCGCCCGCGATCCGGATCGCGACGAGGCACTGCGAGTAGCTGGCGAGCACCGCGGATAACCCCAGCGACGCGAGCAGCGCCCACGAGAACGAGCCCGACACCACGCCCAGTGCGAATACCAGCGCCGCGCGCCGGCCGGCGCTCATCGCCAGCGACATGATCGCGAGATTGCTCGGCCCCGGGCTCGCGGTGCCGACGAAGTAGGCGCTGTAGGCGATCAGGACATCGGCGGTGAGCAGCGGGCTGGCGATCATGATGGAGGCGCGGGCGGGTGGAGCAGGCGATTGTGCGCGCCGCTGGCCCTAACTCACAGATACAGTTGCCGGTTTGCGCGGCGGCACACCTTGCGTGGCCGCCGCCGCGTCAATCCTGAAACCCGCGCAGCACAGCGTCGAGTTCGTCGATCGCGAACGGCTTGCGCAACGCCGCCCATTTGAACGGCACCGCCGGCAGCAGCGGCATTTCATAGCCGGACGAAAACACCACGCACAGCGACGGCTGCCGCGCGGCCGCCTGCTTCGCGAGTTCGACGCCGTCGATGCCGGGCATTTTAAGATCGGTGATCAGGACGTCGAACGGTTCGCCGGCGAGCCACTGCAACGCATCGTCAGGCGAGGTTGTCGCCTTGGCCGCGTGACCGCTCAGCGCGAGTTGTTCCTTGACCGCGTCCGACAGATTCGCGTCGTCGTCGACCAGCAGGATGCGCAGCGCCTGCCCGTTCGCGGCCGCGGTGGAGGCGGGCGCGCTGGCCGCCGGCGCCGCCGCCGCCGCCGCCGCGCCGCGCTTGTCGAGCATCTGGCGGATCTTGCGAGCAAGCTGCTCGCGACTATAAGGTTTGCTGAGCAATTCGACGCCGGGGTCGAGCCGCCCGCCGTGGACGATCGCATTCTGCGTATAGCCGGACGTGAACAGCACCTTCATGTCCGGTTGCAGCAGCACCGCCTGCGCGGCCATCTCGGGGCTGCGCAGCGGTCCCGGCATCACCACGTCGGAGAACAGCAGGTCGACCTCGACACCGCTGCGCAGCACGGTCAGCGCTTCCTGCGCATCGTCGGCTTTCAGCACGCGATAACCGAGCGCGGACAGCGTGTCGATCGCGGTGGACTGCACCTTGCGGTCGTCCTCGACGACGAGGATCACTTCGGTGCCGCCCTTGACCGCGCCGCGCGTGCGCGGCGGCGGTTCGACGGCCTCGCCGGTGGAGCGCGGCAGATAGATCTTGACGGTGGTGCCGTGGCCCGGTTCGCTGTAGATGCCGATATGGCCGCCGCTCTGTTTGACGAAGCCGTACGCGGTGCTTAGGCCCAGGCCGGTGCCGCGGCCTTCCGGCTTGGTCGTGAAGAACGGATCGAACGCGCGGCTCACCACGTCGGGCGGCATGCCGGTGCCGGTATCGGTGACCGCCAGCAGCACGTACTGGCCGGGGGCCAGCTCCGGCACCGACGCAACGTAGTCGTCGTCGAGCATCGCGTTGGACAGCTCCAGCGTCAGCTGGCCGCCCTCGGGCATCGCGTCGCGCGCATTGATCGCCAGATTCAGCACGACGTTTTCCAGCTGATGAATGTCGACCAGCGTATTCCACAGCCCGCCCGCGACGACCGTCTCGATCGAGATGGTTTCGTCGAGCGCGCGGCGCAGCAGATCGTCCATCCCGCGCAGCGCGGCCGCGAGGTTGATCACGACCGGTTGCAGCGGCTGCTGGCGCCCGAACGCGAGCAGCTGCGACGCGAGCTTCGAGCCGCGCTCGACCGCGTCGATGGCCTTGTAGACGCGGTCGCGGGTCCATGCGTCGCGATGATGGCGGCTGTCGAGCAGTTCGAGGTTGCCGCGCAGCACCTGCAACACGTTGTTGAAGTCGTGCGCGACGCCGCCGGTCAGCTTGCCGACCGCTTCCATCTTCTGCGCCTGGAACAGCGCGGCGCGAGTCTGTTCGAGCGCGCGGCTCGCCTCCATCCGTTCGGTGATGTCGCGGGTGATTTTTGCAAACCCGGCCAGCTCGCCCTGTTCGTCGCGGATCGCATCGATCACCACGTGCGCCCAGAAACGCCGGCCGTCCTTGCGCACGCGCCAGCCTTCCGATTCGAAGCGGCCCTCGCGCGCGGCGATCGACAGTCCGCGTTGCGGCAGTCCCGCCTTCGCGTCGTCCGGCGTATAGAAGCGCGAGAAATGCGAGCCGATGATCTCGTCGGCGTCGTAGCCTTTGATCCGGTGTGCGCCCGCGTTCCAGTTCGTGACGATGCCGTCGGGCGACAGCATGAAAATCGCGTAATCGGTGACACCGTTGACCAGCATCCGGAAACGCCGTTCGCTTTCGACGACCGCTTCGTGCGCACGGCGCTTGTCGGTCATGTCGCGCACGATCTTGCCGAAGCCGAGCACGCGGCCCGCGTCGTCCTTCAGCACCGTGATCACCACGTTGGCCCAGAACCGCGAGCCATCCTTGCGCACCCGCCAGCCCTCGGATTCGACCCGGCCGGCGCGGCGGGCCTCCTCGAGCGCGGCGGCCGCGCTGCCCTGGCGGCGGTCTTCGTCGGTGTGGAAAATTTCGAAAGATCGACCGATTACTTCGTCGGCCTTGAAACCGTGAATGCTTTCGCCGCCCGCGTTCCATGTCTTTACGGTGCCGTCCGGCGCGAGGCCGATTACCGCGTAGTCGCTGACCGCGTTGATCCAGCGCCGGCACCAGTCGTCAGGAATGGAAGGACCGCCTTGTTCGTCGCCACACATGAGTTCGTCCCTGGCTTTATCGTGTACGGGCGCGTTGCGCGCAGCACGTCGCCTCATTGCATTGCTTATTCGGAGAAGCCACCAGCAGAAAATGTGCCCGCTACCGGTAAGTGCTGGTAAGTGCCGGGTAAGTGCCCCGTAGCGCCGCCGTGAACGGGACGCCGCTTTTTTTTCGCGAGTCAGATTAAAGCATGTTTCCGGATATTTCCGCTGCGCGACCCGTTCGGGACTCGCAACTATTGCATTAACGGGCGCTAACTTTATTGAACAAACGTTTGCCTGTCCGCAATTGCCGCGCATTGCTCCGCACGCATAAACGCCCGTTAATGCTTACGAAAACCTTCCTGACAGTTCCGCCATTTTCGCGCCATGCAGGCGTTGGCCCTAACGATCTAGCATAAGCGCAGAATTACACATACCTCCTCTCCCGCAATCCTCTCCGGCCCGTTTCAATGTGGATCGTCAACGTAGCGCTTAAGCGGCCATACACGTTCATCGTGATGGCGATTCTGATCGTACTGGCGACGCCCTTCGTGCTGTTCACCACGCCCGTCGATGTGCTGCCCGAAATCAATATTCCGGTGGTCAGCATCATCTGGACGTACACCGGTCTGTCGGCCGAAGACATGGCCAACCGGATGACCTCGGTCAACGAGCGCAGTCTGACCACCACGGTCAACGACATCGAGCACATCGAATCGCAATCGTTGCCCGGCATTGCGATCCTGAAGGTGTTTCTGCAGCCGAATGCGAACATCCAGACCGCGATCGCGCAGACCGTCGCGGTCGAGCAGGCGCAGCTCAAACAGATGCCGCCGGGCGCGACCGCGCCGTTGGTGATCAGCTATTCGGCTTCCAGTATTCCGGTGATCCAGCTCGGCCTGTCGAGTCCGAAGCTCTCCGAGCAGGATCTGAACGACACCGCGCTGAACTTCCTGCGCCCGCAACTGGTGACGATTCCGGGCGCGGCGGTGCCGTTTCCGTACGGCGGCAAGTCGCGGCTGATCTCGGTCGACCTCGACACCCGCGCGCTGCTCGCCAAGGGGCTGACGCCGACCGACGTGGTCGACGCGTTCAATGCGCAGAACCTGATTCTGCCGACCGGCACCGCGAAGATCGGCCCGAAGGAATACACGGTCAACATGAACGGCTCGCCGGAGACGATCGAAGGGCTCAACGATATTCCGGTGCGCACCGTCAACGGCGCGACCACCTATCTGCGCGAAGTCGCGCACGTGCGCGACGGCTACTCGCCGCAGACCAATATCGTGCGGCAGAACGGCCATCGCGGCGTGCTGATGTCGGTGTTGAAGAACGGCAATGCGTCGACGCTGTCGATCGTCGATACGTTGAAAGGACTGTTGCCGGACGCGCGCGCCGCACTGCCGCCCGATCTGCAGATTACCGCGCTGTTCGATCAGTCCGTGTTCGTGAAGGCGGCGGTGCAGGGCGTGGTGCGCGAGGCGCTCGTCGCCGCCGCGCTGACCGCCGCGATGATCCTGCTGTTTCTCGGCAACTGGCGCAGCACCTGCATCATCGCGATCTCGATTCCTCTGTCGATTCTCGCGTCGCTGCTCGCGCTGCACGCGCTCGGGCAGACTATCAACATCATGACGCTCGGCGGTCTCGCGCTGGCGGTCGGCATTCTTGTCGACGACGCCACCGTGACGATCGAAAACATCGAACGGCATCTGCATGCAGGCACCAATCTGCACGACGCGATTCTCGACGGCGCCGGCGAAATCGCGGTGCCGGCGCTGGTGTCGACGCTGTGTATCTGTATCGTGTTCGTGCCGATGTTCTTCCTGACCGGCGTCGCCCGCTATCTGTTCGTGCCGCTCGCCGAAGCGGTGGTGTTCGCGATGCTCGCGTCGTACATCCTGTCGCGCACGCTGGTGCCGACGCTCGCGATGCTGCTGATGGGCCACGCGCACACGCCGAAGGAGGGCGCGAAGCCGAACCGGTTCATGCGGCTCTATCACCGTTTCGATGCCGGCTTCGAGCGGATGCGCGCGGGCTACATCATGATCCTGAGCAGCCTGCTGGTGCGCCGCAAGCTGTTCGGCAGCCTGTTCCTCGCGTTCTGCGTGCTGTCGATGGGGCTCGCGTTCGCGCTCGGCGAGGACTTCTTTCCGAACGTCGACGCGGGCGATATCCGCCTGCATATGCGCGCGCCGACCGGCACGCGGATCGAGGAAACCGCGCGCCTCGCCGATGAAGTCGAGCAGGTGATTCGCGAAGTGGTGCCGCCCAAAGATCTCGGCACGATCCTCGACAACCTCGGGCTGCCGTATAGCGGCATCAACCTGTCGTACAGCAACTCGGGCACGATGGGCACGCTCGACGGCGAAATCCAGATCGCACTGAACGAAGGCCACCAGCCGTCGCAGGTCTATATGGACAAGCTGCGCACGATCCTGCCGCAGCGCTTCCCGGGCGTCGAGTTCTTCTTCCAGCCGGCCGACATCGTCACGCAGATTCTCAACTTCGGGTTGCCCGCCGCGGTCGACGTGCAGATTTCCGGCGCCAATCAGCAGGGCAATTTCGACGTCGCGCGCAAACTGCTCAAGGAAGTCCGGCTGATTCCGGGCACCGTCGACACCCACATCCAGCAGAAGCTCGACGAACCGGTGCTCGACCTGCATATGGACCGCACGCGCTTGCAGCAGTTGAGGCTGAGCGCGAACGACGTCGCGCAGAACGTGCTGGTGTCGCTGTCGGGCAGCTCGCAGACGTCACCGGGCTTCTGGATCAACAACCGCAACGGCGTCGAATACAGGGTGCAGGTGCAGACGCCGCAGTACCAGGTCGCGTCGATCGACGATCTGCTGCGCACGCCGGTGTCGGGTTCGTCGAGCGGGCCGTCGCAACTGCTCGGCAACCTCGTGCGGATCGCGCCGAAGAGCCAGTTCGCGCAGGTGTCGCACTACAACATCCGGCCGGTGATCGATCTGTACGTGAGCGTCGAAAAGCGCGACCTGGGCAGCGTCGCGCGTGAGGTCGACAAGCTCGTCGAGCAGGTGCGCGCGGCGCTGCCGCGCGGCAGCACGATCACCGTGCGCGGCCAGGTGCAGACGATGCGCAGCTCGTACATCGGCCTGGGGCTCGGCGTGGCGATGGCGATCGTGCTCGTCTATCTGCTGATCGTCGTGAACTTCCAGTCGTGGATCGATCCGCTGATCATCGTCAGCGCGTTGCCGGCCGCGCTCGCCGGCATCGTGTGGATGCTGTTTCTGACCGGCACGCACCTGAGCGTGCCCGCGCTGACCGGCGCGATCATGACGATGGGGGTGGCGACCGCCAATAGCATTCTGATGGTCGCGTTCGCGCGGCAACGGCTGACCGCCGGCGCGCCGCCGCTGACCGCCGCGCTCGAAGCCGGCGCGAGCCGGATCCGGCCGGTGCTGATGACCGCGTTCGCGATGATCATCGGCATGATCCCGATGGCGCTCGGGCTCGGCGAAGGCGCCGAGCAGAATGCGCCGCTCGGCCGCGCGGTGATCGGCGGACTGCTGTTCGCGACGGTGTCCACGCTGTTTTTCGTGCCGGTCGTGTTTGCCGGAATTCACTCGCGGCTCGCGCGGCGTCGCCATGGCGATGACGGCCCGCGCCAAAGTTAAACGATGGTTGATTGAGATGACAGAAAAAACGCATGCATCGCTGGCGATCCCCGCGCGGGAAACCGAGGAGGGCGAGCACCGGCTGCCGCCGCGCCATCGCGAATGGAAGCGCGCGAAGATCGCCGTGCTGATCGTGCTGATCCTGCTCGCGCTCGGCGCGCTGCGCACGGTGATCGCGAACATGATGCAAAGCCGCGAGGTCGCGGCGAGCACCGAGCAGAACGCGCAGCAGTACGTGCACATCGTGCTGCCGAAGCAGACCGACAGCGGCGGCAGCTCGCTGCTGCCCGGCACGTTGCGCGGCTATGTCGAGTCGCCGATCTATGCGCGCTCGACCGGCTATCTGCTGCACTGGTACGCCGATATCGGCGCGCATGTAAAGCAGGGCCAGCTGCTCGCCGAACTCGACACACCCGAGGTCGACCAGCAACTCGCGCAGGCGCTGGCGCAGCGGCAACAGACCAGTTCGAGCCTCGCGCTGGCGAAAAGCTCGCTGGAGCGCTGGCAGCAGTTGCGCCAACGCGATGCGGTGTCGCAACAGGAACTCGACGAGCGCCAGAGCACGTACACGCAGGACGTCGCGAATCTGGCCGCCGCCGATGCGAACGTGAAGCGGCTGCAGCAGCTCGAATCGTTCAAGCGGATCGTCGCGCCGTTTACCGGCGTGGTCACGCAGCGCAACGTCGATGTCGGCGATCTGATCGACGCGGGCAGCGGCACTAGCCGCGCGCTGTTCGCGCTCGCGCAGTCGGACCCGCTGCGGGTCTACGTGCAACTGCCGCAGGCGTACGCGCAGAACGTCGCGGTCGGGCAGAAGGTCGTGGTGACCCAGGCCGAGCTGCCGGGCCAGCAGTTCCACGGCACGATCACGCACATGTCGGGCGCGATCGACGTGCCGACGCGGTCGTTGCAGATCGAGGTGACGTTGCCCAATTCCGACGACCGGCTGCGCCCTGGCGCGTACGTGCAGGTTGCCGTGCCCGCCACCGCGCATGCGCGCCTGACCGTGCCGGGCAACGCGCTGCTGTTCCGCGCGGAAGGTCCGCGTCTGGCGGTCGTCGATGCGAACGGCAAGGTCGATCTGCACAAGGTCGTGATTGCGCAGGACCTGGGCCAGACGCTCGAAATCGAAAGCGGAATCGAGCCGACCGACCGGATCATCATCAACCCGAGCGATTCGATCGCGGACGGCGATCACGTGCAGGTGCAGCCGCAAAAGAGCGGCAAGGGGGCGTCGTGAGGGTCGCGCTCACCGCGCTGGCCGGCGCCGCATTGCTGTCCGCCTGCACGGTCGGCCCCGACTATCGGCGCCCGCAGGCCGAGGTGCCGCCCGAGTGGCACACCGATTCGTTCTGGCGGGTCGCCGCGCCGTCGCATGCGCCGCTCGCGCCGGACTGGTGGAACGGTTTCGCCGACCCGACGCTCGCGTCGCTGGAGACTCAGGCGCTCGCGCAGAACCAGACGCTCGCGGCCGCGAGCGCGCACTACGAGCAGGCGAAGGCGACGCTCGCGAACGTCAGCGCGCAGCGCGTGCCGGAAGTGGACTTCGCCGCGTCGGCGTCGCGCTTCCGGATTTCGCATGACCGGCCGCTGACCAACTACGCGACGCCGACCGAGTCGACGGTGCAGAACAACATCCAGCTCGGGCCGACACTCAGTTACGACACCGATCTGTTCGGCCGCATCCGCCGCGAGGTGGAAGGGGCGCAGGCGTCGGCCGAGCAATCGGCCGACGATCTCGCGAACGCGCGCCTCGTCTTGAGCACCGAGGTCGCGACCGACTATTTCTCGCTGCGCGAACTCGACGCCGAACTCGACGTGCTGAACCAGTCGGTCAAGCTGCAACAGAAAGCGCTCGACTACGTGAACGCGCAGCACGATCTCGGCGCCGTGTCCGGGCTCGACGTGCTGCAGCAGAAGTCGCTACTCGACTCGACCCGCGTGCAGGCGCAACTGCTGCTCAATCAGCGCGCCCAATACGAGCATGCGATCGCCGCGCTGGTTGGCGTGCCGGCGCCGCAGTTCGCGATCGCCCCTGAAGTGCTCGACATCAAGGCGCCGGCGATTCCGCTCGGCGTACCGAGCGACGTGCTGCAACGCCGGCCCGACGTGGCATCGGCCGAACGCGCGATGGCCGCCGCGAATGCGCAGATCGGCGTGGCCAAGGCGGCGTTTTTTCCGAGCCTGACTTTGAGCCCGGGGATCGGCTGGGAGAGCACGCAGTTCGCCAATCTGCTGAGCGCGCCGACGCTGATGTGGACGCTCGGCGCGACGCTCAGCCAGGTGGTGTTCGACGGCGGGCGGCGCGCGGCCAACGTGAAGTACGCGAGCGCCGGCTACAAGGCGACCGAGGCGAATTACCGGCAGACCGTGCTCGCCGCATTCCAGCAGGTGCAGGACGGCATCACCGGGCTGTCGGTGCTCGACGGCGCGGCGAGGCAGTCGCACGAAGCGGTCGACGATGCGCGGCGGCTGCTGTCGCTCGCGAACGATCGCTACTCGGGCGGACTCGTCGCGTATCTGAACGTGATCGACGCGCAGCAATCGCTGCTGACGAGCGAGCGCCAGGAAGTGCAGATTCACGGCCAGCAGTTGACGTTGTCGGTGGCGCTGGTGAAGGCGCTCGGCGGCGGGTGGACGGGCAGCGACGACGGCGACGCGAGCGCGCCGCAAACCGCGGCGGCGGCCGGCAGCGAGCACGCGCAGACAAGCGCGCAGACAGGCGCGCCCGCGCGCTGAATCAAGCGGCCCTACGGGCGCGCGCGGGCCGCTACGGCGGCCTGACGAATAGAGGGCGTTTCGTATAATGCACAGAAAGGTACGCGCATGAAATTGCTAATCGTTGAAGACGAGCACAAGGTAGTCGACTATCTGCGCTCCGGTCTGACAGAGCAGGGCTGGGTCGTCGACGTCGCGCTCGACGGCGAGGAAGGCATGCATCTGGCCACCGAATTCGATTACGACGTGATCGTCCTCGATGTGATGCTGCCCAAGCGCGACGGCTTCAGCGTGCTGAAGGCGCTGCGCCTGCGCAAGTCGACGCCGGTCATCATGCTGACCGCGCGCGACCACGTGAACGACCGCGTGCGCGGCCTGCGCGAAGGCGCGGACGACTATCTGACCAAACCGTTTTCGTTTCTCGAACTGGTCGAGCGCCTGCATGCACTCGCGCGCCGCACGCGTTCTCAGGAATCCACGCTGATTTCGGTCGGCGATCTGTTCGTCGATCTGATCGGCCGGCGCGCGACCCGCGACGGCGTGCGGCTCGATCTGACCGCGAAGGAGTTTCAGTTGCTCAGCGTGCTCGCGCGCCGCCAGGGCGACATTCTGTCGAAGACCGCGATCACCGAACTGGTGTGGGACGTCAATTTCGACAGCCATACCAACGTCGTCGAAACCGCGATCAAACGGCTGCGCGCGAAACTCGACGGCCCATTCCCGTCGAAACTGCTTCATACCGTGCGCGGCATGGGCTATGTGCTCGAAGTACGCGAAGAGGCTGAATCGTCATGAACCGTTCGATTGCGCGGCGGCTGGCGTCGATGTTCGCGCTGGTCGCGCTGTTCGTGTTCACGCTGGTGGGCACCGGGCTCTTTCTGGTGCTGCGCACGCAGCTCGAACATCACCTGCGCGAGTCGCTCGACGATCGCACGCAGATCGCCCGCATCATCGTCTATCACGCGGTCACGCCCGAGAAGTGGCGGATGGCCCGCGAAAAACTCACCGACATGACCCCGCACGACAGCAGCACCGTGTACTCGGTGTCGAGCATGGATCCGAACTTCAACTTCGGCAGGCCGGTCGAGGGCACCGTCGTGAAGAGCTGGCCCGGCGGGTACGCGCGCATTGCGCCGGCGGGCGGCGGCGCGGATATGCTGATTTCGACGGTGTCGGTACGGCCTAACGGCGCGCGTCCGCCGATGCAGTTGCAGGTCGCCGTCAGCTACTCGCCGAACCTGCGCACGATGCGCGTGTTCGGCTCGGCGCTCGCCGCGCTGTCCGCGCTCGGCAGCCTCGCGGTGCTGCTGCTCAGTTATTCGGTCACGCGCCTCGGCCTCGCGCCGCTCACGCGGCTCACGCGCGACGCGTCAGCGGTCAGTCCGAACAATCGCTCGCAGCGGCTCAATACCGCGTCGCTGCCGCACGAACTGAACGATCTGGCGAACTCTTTTAACGGCGCGCTCGAACGGCTCGACGGCGCGTATGGCCGGCTCGAATCGTTCAACGCGGACGTCGCGCACGAACTGCGCACGCCGGTCACGATCCTGATCGGCCAGACCGAGGTCGCGTTGACGCGCAACCGCTCGGTCGAGGATCTACGCCACACGCTGCAATCGAATCTCGAGGAATTCGAGCGGATGCGCGCGATCATCAACGACATGCTGTTCCTCGCGCGCGCCGATCAGGGCGAACGCGCGACCGGGCTGATCGATGCGTCGCTCGCGGCTGAAGTCGCGCATACGCTGGAATTTCTGGAGATCCCGCTCGAAGAGGCGCGCGTGCATGCGCAATTGCGCGGCGACGCGTTCGCGCGCGTGAACCGTTCGCTGTTCGGCCGCGCGTGCACCAATCTGCTGATGAACGCGATCCAGCACTGCGAGCCGGGCGCGACGATCAGCGTGACGATCGCGCGCGGCGACGGCGAGATGCGCGATCAGGTACGGGTGATCGTCGCCAATCCGGGCGCGCCGATCGCGCCGGAAGTGCTCGAACATCTGTTCGACCGTTTCTACCGCGCGGAAGTCTCGCGCACCAATAGCCGCGAAAACCACGGGCTCGGGCTCGCGATCGTGAAGGCGATCGCGGAGATGCATCGCGGCACCGTGTCGGCGGAAAGCGCGAACGGTATCAATACGTTTTCGTTCTCGGTGGCCGCGCCGTTGTCGGCGGGTGCCTGCGACGTGCCGCCGCTGCGCGCGAGTGCGAATGCCAACGCGAATGCCAACGCGACTGTGGCCGCCGATACCGCGTATTCGTCGCTCGCAAAAGGCAAGTCGGCCTGAGCCGGTGAGACGGTGAGCCGGCACGCCGGTATGTGCGGCTTGTCGGCGCTAGAAATCCAGCGTGAACTGGGGCGACTCGGTGCCGGTCGATTCCCCGGCCGGTTGCAGGTTGCCGGCCTTGACTCCGAGCAGCCTGATCGATTTCACGAGGTCCACTCTTTTCAGACAGTCGGTCGCCGCGCGGCGCAACGCTTTCGCATCGGCAATCGGCTCGGGGAGCGTGATATCGCGCGTGACGGTCTTGAAGTCGTTGAAGCGCAGTTTGATGCCGATTTTCCGGGCCATATAGCCCTTTCTCTGCAGGTCGAGCGCCACCTGTTCGCACAGACGCGTAAAGGCGGCGCTCAATTCCTGGCGATGCCGTACGACGTGCAGATCGCGCTCGAAGGTGGTCTCGCGGCTCATCGACACGGGCTCGCTGTAGGTGACGACCGGCCTGTCGTCGAGACCGTGCGAGACTTTGCGAAGCCACGCGCCATAGCTGCGTCCGAAGTGCTCGACGAGCCAGGCTTCGTCGCGTGCGGCGATCTCGCCGATAGTTGTGATTCCGAACGACGCAAGTTTGGCGCTAGCCTTGGGCCCAATGCCGTTGATCCGGTTCGCGGCCATCGGCCAGATTTTGGACTGCACGTCCTCGAACCTCACGATCGTGATGCCGTCTGGCTTCTGCATGTCGGAGCACAGTTTTGCCAGCAGCTTGTTCGGCGCGATCCCGACAGAGCAGGTGAGGTTGGTTGCTTCGAATACCGCCGACTTCAGCTTGCGGGCGATTTCTTCCGACGTGCCGGGTGTCAGCGATACGTCCGCGTAGACCTCGTCGATTCCAACGTCCTGGATGTGGGAACTGATGGAGCGCACCGCGTCCTTGAAGAGTCGCGAGTAACTTCTGTAGAGGTCGAAGTTCACCGGCAGCAGGATCGCGTCCGGCGCCAGTCGGGCCGCTTTCATCGCCGGCATTCCGGAATGCACGCCGAACGCGCGAGCTTCGTATGTCGCGGTCGTCAGCACGCCTCTGCCCACATAGTCGCGCAAGCGGGAGAATTCGCGGGTGCCGTCCGCGTTGGTGCGTGGCGCATCCGAGCGACGGCCCGCCACCACCATGGCCTGGCCTCGCAGCTCGGGGTACTGCGATAGTTCACAGGACGCAAAAAAGGCGTCCATGTCGATGTGGGCTATGCGCCGTTCATCTGGCATGCCTAAGACTCAAAAATAGCGGTTCGTTGCTTCGCGCGACTGGGACGGCGGGGTTTCGGCGGCTCGGCGGCGCTCGTGGAGACACGCAGCGAGCCCGCGTAATGCAGCGCTTGTCGGGATTTTACGAGACTGTACATTCATACAGTGTTTTTGTCAGGGTTCTTCTATCGCGCGCGTGATGTTTGCGAGTGATCGCAAGCGTATGTTCCATCTCACCAGGTTGCCAACCCGCGCCCCGCCTGCTTGCCAAGCTGAGCGCGCGCGGCTCGCGCCAAAACAGCGCCGTCGATGCACTGGCGCGGTGCCGCGCCGCGTCGCGCGAGTGCAGCCGCACAGCGCGCCGGCGGGGCGGCGCGGCGAGCGGCGGGCACGCGGCGCTTGCCCGCCGCGTCTGGTCGCACTGGCACGACATTCGCTTATAGACATACACAGAGTAGAAGCGGCTAGCGAGGCGGCGTATCGAGCCGGCTATCGTGGGGCATTGCTCTTGGGGCGCATCGTGCGCCCACGCCGAAGCGTATTCGGCGTTTGAACGGAACCGTCCGGTTCCGCCGACAAGGAGCGTGCAATGCAGTTGCCCCGAATCCTCATCAGGTTGTCGTCCGTCGCGGCGCGTGTTGCATCGTGCGCCGAGTCCGTCGCGCGCGGCGAGCCGCTTGCGCGTGCCGTCGCGCGTGCCGTCACGCGTGCCGTCACGCCCGCCGCACTCGCCGCAACGCCGCAACGCGCTCCCAACCTTCCAACCATTCCAACCATCCTCACTTCCACACGGAGTCACGTCATGCGCGTCACGCGTTTTTCGCCTCTTCTGCATCGCCTGCGTCGTCTGTCCTGTATCGCCGCATCGGGCCGTTCATGGTTCGCGCGCGGCTTGAGCGGCGCCGCGCTGGCCGGCGCCGCGCTCGCCGCGCCGCTCGCTCATGCCGACGACCACGTCACGCTGCTGACCAGCTGGTACGCGCAGGCCGAGCACGGCGGCTTTTACCAGGCGGTCGCGACCGGCATCTACAAGAAGTACGGTCTCGATGTCACGATCAAGATGGGCGGCCCGCAGGTCAATGGGATGCAGTTGCTGGCCGGCGGCCAGGCGGACTTTCTGCTCGGCTACGACTTCCAGGTGCTGTCGGGCGTCGAAGCGGGCATTCCGGTGACCACGGTCGCGGCCGCGTTCCAGTACGACCCGCAAGGGATGATGACCCACGCCGACGTGACGAGTCTCGCCGGTCTGAAGAACAAGACGATCCTCGTCGCGGGCTCGGGCCGCACGACCTGGTGGCCGTGGCTGAAGGCGAAGTACGGCTACACCGAAGCGCAGGCGCGTCCATACACGTTCAATCTGCAGCCGTTCTTCGCCGACCAGAACGTCGCGATGCAGGCCTATCCGTCATCGGAAACGTTCCAGGCCGAACAGGCACATGCGAACGCGCACTTCTTCCTGTTCGCCGACGACGGCTACCCGCCGTACAACACGACGATCGTGACGATGCGCGACACGTTGAAGAACAAGCCGGACGTGGTCGCGCGTTTCGTGAAGGCGTCGATGGAAGGATGGAAGAGCTATCTGGCCGATCCCGCGCCGGGCAACGCGCTGATCAAGAAAGACAACCCGCAGATGAGCGATGCGCAACTCGCGTACGGGGTCGCGCAATTGAAGAAGCTGAAGATCGTGACCGGCGGCGACGCGGCCACGCAAGGCATCGGCACGATGACCGACGCGCGCTGGAAGAAGACCTTCGACTACATGGTCGACGCCAGGCTGCTCAAACCCGCCACCGACTATCGCGCGGCCTACACGCTGCAATTCATCCAGAACGCGAAGGTGATGCCGTGAGTCTCGCGCACAACGCACGCAAAGCACTCAACGCATTCAACGCACTCAAAGCACTCGGCGCCACCACGCCCGAACCGAACGCATAAGAACAGGGAGCCTCACATGCTGGTTACACGTCAACAGGTTTTGCGCCGCTTCTGGTACGCAATCATGCCGATGACCCAACTCGATGCCGGTCCGCAGCCGTTCACGCTGCTCGGCGAACCGATCGTGCTGTGGAAGGGCGCGGGCGGCAAGCCGCACGCATTGCGCGATCGCTGCTGTCATCGGACCGCGAAGCTGTCGAAGGGATTCGTCGACGGCGACGGCAACATCGCCTGCGGCTATCACGGCTGGACTTACGACTGCAGCGGTCAATGCGTGAAAATTCCGCAAGCGAGCGGCGGCGCGATTCCGTCGCGCGCGGTGGTGCCTGCATATCACTGCGAGGAGCGCTACGGTTACGCGTGGGTCGCGCTGGAAGACCCGCTGCAACCGATTCCCGAATTTCCCGAAGACGGCGCGCCCGGCTATCGCCGCATCCTGCAGTTCTACGAACGCTGGCAAACCAGCCCGCTGCGGATGATGGAAAACTCGTTCGACAATTCGCACTTCAGCTTCGTGCACAAGAGCAACTTCGGGCTGTTCGACAACCCGAAGCCGTCGAAGTATGAATTCCGTCCGCACGAATGGGGCTTCGAGGCCGAGACGCACGTGCCGGTGCGCAATCCGCCGGCGAGCCATCGGATCACCGGCACCACCGAGGAGATCACCGAGCGGCATCTGATCAACCGCTGGTTCATGCCGTTCGCGCGGCGCTTCGGCTGCGTGTATCCGGCAAGCGGCATCCATCACATCATCTACAACTGCGCGACGCCGATCGACGACAGCACGCTGATGCTGTCGCAATGGCTGTATCGCAACGACACCGAGGACGCGTGCTCGTCGCAGGAACTGATCGACTGGGATCGCCCGATCACCGACGAAGACCGCGAGATTCTGGAAGCCACCGACTACGACGCGTGCATCGACGTGCGCCGCCAGCAGGAGTGTCATATGGAATCCGATCAGCCGGGCTTGCTGATGCGCCGCATGCTGCTCAAGCTGCTGCACGATCATGGCGAGTCCGAAGTATTTCGCGACGTAGTGCCTCTTCACGTGGAGCAAGCATGATGGCCGACACCGAAGCCTATGTGAGCAAAGTCGCACCGGTGCTGTCGGTGCAGCGTGTCGACAAACGCTATCCGAACGGCACGGTCGCGCTCGAAGACGTGCGCCTCGCGATCGAGCCCGGCGAATTCGTGTCGCTGCTCGGGCCGTCCGGTTGCGGCAAGAGCACGCTGCTCAAGATGATCGCCGGGATCGAGACGCCGAGCCACGGACATCTGCGCTGGTGGGGACAGCCGCTCGCGACGCTCGGCTCGCCGGGGCGGCGCATGTCGATGGTGTTTCAGGAGGCGACGCTGATGCCGTGGGCGACGGTCGCGGACAACGTGCGCCTGCCGCTCGACCTCGCGCACGTGCCGCGCCGCGAAGCCGACGCGCGCGTCGCCGACGCGCTGGCCGGCGTCGGGCTCGCGAAATTCGGCAACGCGCGGCCGCGCGAGCTGTCGGGCGGCATGCAGATGCGCGCGTCGCTCGCTCGCGCGCTCGTGACCGAGCCGGACCTGCTGCTGCTCGACGAGCCGTTCGGCGCGCTCGACGAATTCACCCGCAACCGCCTCGACGAGGATTTGCGCGCGCTGTGGCAACGGCGCGGCATCACGGTGGTGTTCGTCACGCACAGCATTTACGAAGCGGTGACGCTGTCGAGCCGGGTCGTCGTGATGCAGGCGCGGCCGGGCCGCATCATCGCCGACGTGCCGATCGACGATGCGCGCGACGCAGTCACGGGCCGCGCGCTCGAACGCGACGACGCGTGGCGCGTCAGCGAGCCGTTCATTCGCCATTGCCGCACGCTGTCGGAACTGATTACGGACGCGCATCGCGCGTCGCATGCCAACGAACCGAGTGAGGTGTCGTGATGACAGGAGAAGTGCTTGCCGTGCGGTCCGCCCGTTCTTCCAAGCGCGCCGACGATGCGCCCGCGCAGCCGGCGCGCGAACCCTGGCTGCAACGTCCGGGCGTCGCGAAGGCGCTCGCGCCGTGGGTGGTCGGCGTGCTGGTGCTGGCGATCTGGCAGGGCTGGTGCGTGCTGATGAAGGTGCCCGCGTATCTGGTGCCGTCGCCGTCGGCGATCGTCGCGGAGCTGGTGCAGGATGCGACGCTGCTGTTCGGCAGTCTGCTCGCCACGCTGAAGATCACGTTGCTCGCATTCGCGCTCGCCACCGTGGTGGGCGTTGCGATCGCGTTGCTGTTCGTGCAGAGTCCGCTGATCGAGGCGAGCCTGTTTCCGTACGCGATCCTGTTGCAGGTCACGCCGGTGGTCGCGATTGCGCCGCTGATCATCATCTGGGTGAAGAACACCGATGCCGCGCTGGTGCTGTGCGCGACGCTGGTCGCGTTGTTTCCGATCATCTCGAACACCGCGCTAGGCTTGCGCAGCGTGAACCCCGGCCTCGTCAATCTGTTCAGGATCAACCGGGCGACGCGCTGGCAAACGCTGGTGCGTTTGCGCATTCCGAGCGCGTTGCCGTATTTTTTCGGCGGCCTGCGCATTTCGAGCGGCCTCGCGCTGATCGGCGCGGTGGTGGCGGAGTTCGTCGCCGGCACCGGCGGCACCGGCGCCGGCCTTGCGTATCAGATCCTGCAGGCGGGCTTCCAGTTGAACATTCCGCGCCTGTTCGCGGCGCTGTTGCTGATCACCGTGACCGGCGTCGCGCTGTTCGCGCTCACCGCATGGGTGTCGCGCATCGGCCTGCGCGGCTGGCACGACAGTCAACTCTGATTTTCAGGCTCATAAGCACATGACGACACACGCTACGCCCACTTCCACGCTGATCCGCAATGCGGCCGCGATCATGACCGGCGGCCGCGGCTCGAACGACGATCCCGCGCGCGTGAACGGTCCCGACATCCGCGTCGTCGGCGACACGATCGACGCGATCGGCACACTGACGCCGCGACCGGGCGAGACGATCGTCGACGCGACCGATTGCGTGATCTACCCCGCGTGGGTCAACACCCATCACCATCTGTTCCAGTCGCTGCTCAAGGGCGACACGGCCGGCCTCGACGCGACGCTGACGCCGTGGCTCGCGGCGACGCCATACCGGTTTCGCGCGCTGATCGACGAGCGGCGCTTCCGGCTTGCCGCGCGTATCGGCCTGATCGAACTCGCGCGCTCGGGTTGCGCGACGGTCGCCGACCACAACTATGTGTACTACCCGGACATGCCGTTCGACAGTTCGGCGATCCTGTTCGAGGAAGCCGACAAGCTCGGCTTGCGTTTCGTGTTGCTGCGCGGCGGCGCGACGCAAACCCGGCAGCTCGAGGCGCAATTGCCGACCGCGTTGCGGCCCGAAACGCTGGATGATTTCGCCGCCGACATCGAACGGCTCGCCGCGCGCTATCACGATGCGTCGCCGCGCGCGATGCAACGCGTCGTGATGGCGCCCACTACCGTGCTGTACTCGATCTCGCCGGCCGAGATGCGCGCGACCGCGGCGCTCGCGCGCAAGCTCGGCTTGCGGCTGCATAGCCATCTGTCGGAGACGGTCGGCTATCAGGACAGCGCGCACGCGCTGTACCGGCAGTCGCCGGTGGCGTTTTGCGGCGAACACGACTGGCTCGGCAGCGACGTCTGGTACGCGCACCTCGTCAAGGTCGATGCCGTTGAAATCGCATTGCTCGCGCAGACCGGCACCGGCGTCGCGCACTGTCCGCAGAGCAACGGGCGGCTCGGCAGCGGCATCTGTCCGGTGCGCGAGATGGCCGACGCGGGCGTGCCGGTGTCGATCGGCGTCGACGGCGCGGCGTCGAACGAAGCGGCCGACATGATCTCCGAAGTGCACATGACTTGGCTCGCGCAGCGCGCGCGGCTCGGCATGCTGGCGCAGCCGGCCTATCGCGGCGGCAGCTTCGAAGGCGGCGCGAGCGCGGCCAGCATCGCCGACGTGATTCATTGGGGCACGGCGGGCGGCGCGCGGGTGATGGGCCTGACCGAAGTCGGCCGGATCGCGCCGGGCTTCGCCGCGGACCTCGCGGTGTACCGGCTCGACGATCCGCGCTATTTCGGGCTGCACGATCCGGCGATCGGGCCGGTGGCCTCGGGCGGGCGGCCGTCGCTGGCGGCGCTGTTCTGCGCGGGCAAACGCGTGGTGGCGGACGATCAGATCGACGGCGTCGATCTGCGCGAACTCGCGCGCGACGCGCGCGCGGCGGTGCGAGAGTTGCTGGCCGAAGTGGGGTAACTCGCCGGCATCGATGCGGCGCGGCGGGTCCTCGCGGTCCCGCTCGCTCTTGATTTGGAAATGATCGTTTCCTATAATCGCCGGCATGACTACCGCTCATCCCCATCATGCTTCGTCCCGCAGCCGTAGCCGCGGCCGTCCGCGCGAGTTCGACATGAACAGCGTGCTGGATGGAGCGGTGTGCGTGTTTCGCGAGCGCGGCTACCATGCCACCTCGGTCGGCGACCTCAGCGACGCGACCGGGCTGACCGCGGGCAGCCTGTACAAGGCATTCACCGACAAGCGCGGCGTTTTTCTCGCCGCTTTCGAGCGCTATGTCGAAACCCGCAACGCCGAACTGCAACGCTTGCTCGAGCGTCAGCCGGACGGCTTCCACAAGATCCGCGCATTGCTGCGCTTTTACGCCGAGTCGTCGCATGGCAGCGAAGGGCGGCGCGGCTGCCTCGTCGTGGCGAGCGCCACTGCGCTCGCCACGTTCGACGAAGAGGTCGCCGGGCGGATCGAAGCGACGATGCGGCGGTCCGAAGCGCTGCTGCGCCGGCTGCTGCAACAGGGGCAGGCGGACGGTTCGGTGGCCGCGGGACTGCCGGTGGCCGCGACCGCGCGCTCGCTGCTCGCGTTTTTATACGGGCTGCGCCTCGTCGGAAAGTTTGGCCGCTCGCAGCACGACATGCAGACGGCGGCGGACGAGGCGCTACGGATACTGCGCTAAATTTTTTTTGCCAATTTAGGAAATGATCGTTTCCATTTAACCAGTGCAGGAGTTTTACGATGAACGTGCAACAGGAGATCGCTCGACGATTCGTCAATCCGGGCCCGGCCGCGTTGCCCGACCCGGTGCTCGCCGGCTTCGAGCATCGCTACGAAACCGTCGATGGCGTGCGGCTGCATTACGTGGCCGGCGGCAACCCCGACGGCGAGACCGTCGTGCTGCTGGCGGGCTATCCGGAGAGCTGGTTTGCATGGCGCAAAGTCATGCCGGTGCTCGGGCAACGTTATTACGTGATCGCCCCGGACCTGCCCGGCCAGGGCGACTCCGACCGGCCGCTGGAAGGCTATGACACGCTGTCGCTCGCCAACGCATTGCACGCTCTGCTCGGACGTCTCGGTCAGCAGCGTTATCACGTTGCGGCCCACGACGTCGGCGCATGGGTTGCCTATCCGTATGCCGCGAGCTTCGGCGACGAACTGCGCAGTCTCGCGCTGCTCGATGCGGGTATCCCGGGCATTACGTTGCCCGATGCGCTGCCGATCGCGTCCGAGCGCGCATGGCGCACGTGGCATTTCGCGTTTCACGCGGTGGCCGACTTGCCCGAAGCGCTGATCGAAGGCAAGGAGCGTGTTTATCTGGACTGGTTTTTACGACGCAAGACCGCTAATCCGCAAGCGTTCAACGAGGCGGATCTCGACGAATACGAGCGTGTGTTCACGAAGGAAGGCGGTTTGCGCGCGGGGCTGGCTTACTATCGCGCGGCGGCGACGTCCGCGCGCCAGAACCGGCAGTTGAGCGCCAACGGCAAATTGCGGATGCCGGTGCTGGCAATGAGCGCCGATCAGGGCTCGATCGTCGATATGGCCGGACCGCTGGCCGCGTACGCCGAAGCGGTGGAGGGCGTGACGATTGCCCATTGCGGGCATTTCATTCCCGAGGAGCAACCGGGGGCGGTGGCCGAGGAACTGCTGCGGTTCTTCGGTTGACGCGCGCGGCTAGCGGAAAACATCTTCGATCCGTTGCGGTGCGCGACGGGCGAGCCAGGGTTGCGTTCGCCCTGGCTCGCCGCTGCGGAATTGCCGCGAGCGGCGCGGCAACACGCTTACTGCTGCTTGATCCCTTCAGCCTGGATATGCAGCGTGGTCTTCATGTTGAAGCCATACGCCTTGCCGTAGTCGACGCCGAAGTCGTCGCGATTGAACGTCGCGGTCGATTCCGTGCCGCACACTTCGCGCTTGAGCATCGGGTGCTGGATGCACTTGAACGATTCGATCTTCAGATTCACCGGCTTGGTCACGCCGTGCATCGTCAGCGTGCCGATTACTTCGACCGGCGTGTCGCCGTCGAAGCGGATCTGCGTGCCCTTGTAGACCGCGGTCGGGTATTTCGCGGTATCGAAGAACTGCGGCGACACCAGCTCATGGTTGAGCTTGTCGTTGCCGATGTCGACCGACGTGAGGTCGATCGTTTCTTCGAGCGTGCCGGTCTTCGCCGCGCGATCCAGCACGACGGTTCCGGTGTTCTTCGTGAACTTGCCGCGCCACACCGACAGACCGCCGAAGTGGTCGGTCTCGAAGCTCGGCGCCGTGTGGGTCGGATCGAGCACATAGGTATCGGCGGCCATCGCGTTGAACGAGAAGGCAGCGGCGAGTGCGCCGGCGGCGAGCAGGAAAGAGTTTTTCATGTTGGATTCCAGATAGGTGGGGGAGAGAGTGCTGAGTTAGCGAAGCTTATTTTTTGGCCGAGACCAGATGAAATTTGATGACGACTTCGTCGGCGACCACCGACGTGTCCTTCCATTCGCCGGTGCCGACGTCGAATTGCGTGCGTTTGATCGGCAGCGCGCCGTCGAAAGTCTGCGTGGCGCCCTGGCTCGCAATCGTCACCGGCACGACGACGGTCTGCGATTTGCCCTTGATCGTCAGCTTGCCGGTCACCTTGTACTGGTTGCCGCCGGCCGGCGCGATCGCGCTCGACACGAAGGTCGCGCTCGGGTACGCGGCGCTGTCGAACCATTCCTTGCCTTGCGCCTGCTTGTTGTAGTCGTCGGCGCCCAGGTCGTAGCTGGCGGTGTCGATCGACATGCTCGCGGTGCCCGCGGCCGGCTTGGCCGGATCGAAGTTCAGCTGCGCGGAGAACTTCTTGAACTTGCCGTCCACCGGCACGTTCATCTGTTTGGTGGTCGCGATCACGGTGCTTTTCGCGAGGTCGACGTCGGCGTGCGCGAGGTTCGCACCAAACAGCGTAAGCGCCGCGACCGAAGCCAATGCCGCGCGCTGAGCGGAGAGATAAAAGGGTGTTTTCATAGTGGTACGCATCCTATCCGAGCCGCGCGGCCGCATTGCTCACCGCGAGGAATTTGATTGCCAACGAGTCGTAGCCAATGTGACATTCGTTATTCATTTCAGGCCGCTTGCCGCTTGCCGCTTGCCGCTTGCCGCTTGCCGCTTGCCGCGCGCCCGTCGGAGCGCAAGCGAGCGCGCTGACGCGTGCGCTACCGGGCGCAAGCACGCGGCACATCAGCGGGTTTTCAAAAACGGCACCATCCGTGCGAGCAGCCCGTCGCGATCGATGAACTGATGCTTGAGCGCGGCCAGTACATGCATCGCGACCAGCGCAAGCAGCGTGTAATTGAGCAGTACGTGGACCGTGCGCAAGGTGGCCTTCAACGCCTGGTCCGGGCCGATGATGGTCGGCAGCGGCACGACGCCGAGATACACGACCTGAATACCGGCCGCCGAGCTATAGAAATAGCCGGACAGCGGAATGGCCAGCATCAGCAGATACAGCACGCCGTGCACCGCGTGCGCGGCGGCCTTCTGCCATGCGGGCGTCGCCGCGTCGAGCGGGGGCGCGCGGTGGGTCGCGCGCCACAGCACGCGCAGCAGCGCGAGCGCGAACACAGTCACGCCGATCCACTTGTGCCACGAAAAGTACTTGAGCTTGGTCGGCGTGAAACCGGGGATGTCGGTCATGATCCAGCCGAGATAGAAGCCGCAGATGATCAGCGCGGCGATCAGCCAGTGCAGTGCGATGGCTGCGCCGTGGTAGCGCGCGGAAGCTTGTGTTTGCATCGTGTTGGTCCGTTGCTGGAAAAGGCCGCGTGGGAATGCGGATAGTAGGGATGCCAAAGAAAACCGACTAGGCGGGCACGCGGGAACAGATTGTTGTAGCCGTGACGCTAATGGAATTGAAAGGCGTTCGCGCGCGATCTGGGCTGTGGTAATTTGTGGCCCGAACAACGAGCTCGCGCGTGCCGCGCGCGAGCGCCAACATAACCCATTATCCGGGCTGACGTCGTGAATTCCGTTTTTCTTTCCTGGGGTATTGCCGCCGCCGCGACGGCGGGCGTGATCACGCGGCCGTTCAAATGGCCGGAAGCGGTGTGGGCCGTCGCGGGCGCGGTGTTGCTGGTGGTGCTCGGGCTGCTGCCGCTGCCGCTCGCGTTCGAGGCGATCGGCAAGGGCACCGATGTCTATCTGTTCCTGTTCGGCATGATGCTGCTGTCCGAAGTCGGGCGGCGCGAAGGGCTGTTCGACTGGGTCGCGGTGCTGGCGGTCAATCATGCGCGCAGTTCGCCGCGCAAGCTGTTCGTGCTCGTCTATCTGTTCGGCGTGGTGATCACCGCGTTTCTGTCCAACGACGCGACCGCCGTCGTGCTGACGCCGGCCGTGTTCGCGGCAGCGAAGAAAGCGAAGACGCCGCCGTTGCCGCTGCTGTTCGTGTGCGCGTTCGTCGCCAACGCGGCGAGCTTCGTGCTGCCGATTTCGAATCCGGCCAACATCGTGCTGTACGGCAATCACACGCCGCCGCTCGGTCACTGGATGGCGCGTTTTGCGCTGCCGTCGCTGCTGTCGATCGTCGCGACGTTCGTGATGCTGCGCTGGACCCAGCGCCACGCGCTGGCCGGCGTCTGCGAAGCGAATCTCGAAGCGGTGAAGCTGTCGGCGAGCGGCAAGGTCGCGCTCGCGGGCATCACGGTGACCGCCGGCGTGCTGCTGACGGTGTCCGCGTACGACATCCAGCTCGGCATGCCGACCGCGATACTCGGCGCGCTGACCGCGCTGGTGGTGTTGCTCAAGGAGCGCAAATCGCCGCTGCCGATGATCCGCGAGATTTCCTGGAACGTGTTGCCGCTGGTCGCCGCGCTGTTCGTGCTGGTCGAAATGCTCGATCACACCGGCGTGATCAGCACGCTCGCGGCCGAGTTGCGGCGCGCGACCGAGCGCAACGAGATGGCCGCGGCGGGGTGGGCCGGCGCGATCATCGCATTCGGCAGCAATCTGATGAACAACCTGCCGGCCGGGCTGATCGCGAGTTCGACGGTCATGCAGGCGCACAGTCCCGAGCGCGTGATCGATGCGTTGCTGATCGGCGTCGACCTCGGACCGAATCTGTCGATCACCGGCTCGCTGGCGACGATTCTTTGGCTCAACGCGATTCGCCGCGAAGGCGAGGACGTGAGCTTTCTGAAGTTTCTGAAGGTCGGGGTGCTGGTGATGGTGCCGGCGCTCGTGCTGGCGCTGGGGGTGCGGGTTTTGATGGGGTGAGTTTTTTGCAAGCCAATAAAATGACCCTCCCCCCTGTTCACGTGGTCGAGCAAATCTGCCAGCCCCATGTCAGCGTTCGCTGGATGCGGACAACTTCACCTTGTCGTGTCGGGTGGATTATTCCGCCGCTCCGAGTGCCGCTGAAAATCGTCAAATGCTGCGCGATGAAATAGACCGCCAATTCAATCTCGTGCAGCCCACGTACGTGATAACGGGCGGCATGTTCTCGATGGTGCTCGACTCACAAAAGAGAATCAGGGATTGGGACATCTATACCAATCCGGCGCGCTGGACTCGGCAGACCTTGCCTCGCGCGGACGCAAGACCCGCAACGCCAATCGTGGACGCGGCATTCGACGGCAATGGACATGCGCAGGATATCGGCGAGCCCGAAATTCACTACGACGCGCAGCGCGGGACGATTTGTCTGTGCTGGGGGAAGTGGCGAGCTGGCATGCGGTGGCTCCAGCGTTCTCGCTCGGCGTGACTGGAGATAACCGGTTGGTGCAAATCCGGCTCGACGGTGTGCATGTCGAATCGGTCCGCGGAGATCGTTCCGGGCCGTTGGCCCGGTTACGGCAGCGTTTCGGCTGCCGCCGCTAACTCGCGGGGGGCGCTCACCGCTCCGGGTGCACGTCCGCCCCCGCGCTTGGCAGATGCGTCAAACACCCGCTATCAAAGCCGAGCCCGACCGCGTCGTTTCAGGGACCTGACTCAGCCGCGAACCGGCCGAGCGCAACATCGCTTCGAGGCGCACCACGCGTTCGCGTTGCGCGGGCATCAACGATAACGACATCAGCGCATGCAAGCGCCGCTGCCAGTACGACAGCGGAAAGCGGTCACGCGGAGAAATCAGGCCGAATACCACTTCGAGATGGGCAATTTCCTTGTCGATATCCTGGTAACTCATTTGTAGGGGTCCGGAAAGATTGGGGTTAGCCCGCGCGAATCCCTTTCTAAAAGCAATCATCGTTCCAACTTCGTTGAAGGCGGCTGAAGCCAGAGGCGGTGGCGGAAAGCGGCGATTCGACCTGCAAGTTCGGTACATCAATAGGAGTAAAAAGCGCCAACGGCTGCAAGCTTTACTTAATCGTGCCCCCTCACGCTCGCCGTCGGAATTTGCTTTCAAATAACTAACGTCGATGGCGCGGGCGTGCACCGCGGGCGGGCGCCGCATGCCGGTGCAATCGCATCGAGTCATGCAGTGACGGCTCGCCCGCCATGACATAACTCGACATGATTGTTCAATTGCGCGGCAACGATGCCTGGCCAAGAATTCACGCTGTCATCGAAACGGATCGCGGCATTGGCAGGCGACGGCGATGACCCCATCGAAGGAGTCAGTCATGAAGAAGTTGCTCGCCACCGTGCTGCTGTGCTGCGCATCGACCGTCACGTTCGCGCAGGCCACGCCGCAGAGCATGAACCCGCAGCGGATCGAACGCATGGAGCAGCAGTTGCAGACGCGCTTTGCCAATGCGAACACCACGCACGACGGCAAGCTTACGCGCGAGCAGGCCGCCGCCGGCATGCCGATGCTCGCGCGTCATTTCGATGAAATCGACGCGCAGAAACTCGGCTACGTGACGCTGCCGCAGATCGAGGCGTTCATGCAGGAACGCGGGGCGGCGCACTGAGCGGCGCCGGAATCGGCGCAATCGTGGCGGGCGAGGCCGCACGGCACCGCGCGGTTGCCATCGCCGTTGCGCTAATGATCGCCATCGCCATCGCCATCGCCATCGCCATCTCGCTCATGATCGCGCCGCCGCCCGGCACAGCTTCCGCGTTTGCGTTCATACTCGGCGTCGTAGCGCCCGCGCTCGCGGCAAACCCAGGAGCCGTCGCATGGAACGTCCTGCCAGAATCATCGTGCTCGACGACGAAGTCGAGCTACGCAACATGCTGCTGCGCTTTCTGCGCGGACACGGCTTCGACGTGCGCGCGGCCGAGGACAGCAAGCGCCTCTATCGCTACCTGGAGCGCGAACCGTTCGATCTGCTGATCCTCGATCTGATGATCGGCGACGAAGACGGCCTCGAAATCTGCGCACAATTGCGCGCGCAGGGCCAGACGCTGCCGATCCTGATGCTGACCGCGAAGGGCGATCCGCTCGACCGCGCGGCGGGCCTCGAAACCGGCGCCGACGACTACCTCGCAAAGCCGTTCCTGCCGCGCGAACTGGCCGCGCGTATCAACGCGCTGCTGCGGCGGCAGAAGATCGCCGCGGGCGAGCCGACCGTCACTTCGCAAAGCGTGCGCTTCGGCGAATTCGCGCTCGATGTCGGCAAACAACAGCTCACGCGGGCAGGCGAGCCGCTCGAAATTCATTCCGCGCAGATGCTGCTGCTGGTCGCGCTGGCGTCGTCGCCGAACCGCGCGGTGAGCCGCGACAACCTGCTCGCGCGAGCGCGCGGCCGCGATCATGACGCGCTCGATCGCAGCATCGATGTGCAGGTGCTGCGGCTGCGCCAGATCGTCGAGGCCGATCCGTCGAAGCCGCGTTTCATCAAAACCGTGTGGGGCGTCGGCTATATGCTCGCCGCGGACGTCGAATCATGACGCGGCCGCCATGGCGCAAGCTGCTGCCGCGCACGCTGCTCGCGCGCAATATCGTGCTGCTGATCGTGCTGGTGATGCTGAGCCAGATCGCCTCGATCGTGGTGCTGCTGCATTACGTGCAGCGTCCGCGCGTCGAGCGCGCGGCGGCGGTGTTCGCGACTTACGTGACCACGCTCGACGAGCTGCTCGCCGCGAGCCCGCCCGCGTCGCGCGCCGCGCTGAGCGCCCGGTTCGATGCGCGCGAGCAGTTGCCGCCCGAAGCGAACGAAGCACCGCCGCACGATCTGCTGCGCGCGTATCGCAGCTATCAGCGCGGGGTGTTTCTCGACAGCCTGCGCGCGCATCTGCCCGCCGACATGCCGGCCCGCTGGCAGAGCGAGGGCGCACAGCGGCTGTGGATTCGCATGCATGCGCCGGCCGTCGGTGTATCAGAATCAAACGCGGAGTTGAGCGCGGCGTCAAACGGCGACTCGAACGCGGACTCGAGCACAGGCGCACGCGCCACCGCGCCGCCCAGCGCGCCATACTGGATCGCGCTGCCGATCCCGGCAGACGCCCAAGGCAGCGGTCTCGAAGCGGCGATCTTCCTGTCGCTCGGGCTCGGGGTGCTGGCGGCGCTGGCCGGCTACGCGATCCAGCTGCATCTGAACGAACCGCTGCGCGAGCTGACCAGCGCCGCGCGCCGCGTGAGCGCCGGCGAGATGCCCGAACCGCTGCCGACCGGCGGTCCCGCCGAAATCGCCGCGGTCGGCGCCGCTTTCAATCAGATGACGCACGCGTTACGGGAAGCCGAGGCGAGCCGCGCGCTGATGCTTGCCGGCATTTCGCACGACATCCGCACGCCGTTGACCAAGCTGCGGCTGTCGATGGCAATGGCCCTGCCGGAAGGCGCCGACGGCAGCTTCGTGGGCACCGCCGAAGCGTATCTGGACCAGATCGAAACGATCCTCCAGCAGTTCATGGATTACGCCGGCAGCCGCGAGCGCGAGCAGGCGCAGCCCGGGGATCTGAACGCGCTGATCGAGCGGCTAGCCGGCGATTTCGCGGGACTCGGCCACGACTTCGAGCTGTCGCTGGGCGCGTTGCCGGCGCTGCGCTACCGGCCGATCGGCATGATGCGGCTGCTGATGAACCTGATGCAGAACGCGATCGTCTACGGCGGCACCGGGCTTGCGGTGCGCACGTGGGCGAGCGGCGGCGCGGTGACGGTCGCGGTCGGCGACCGCGGCAAGGGCCTGACGGCGGCGGAGCTGGAGAAACTGAAGGCGCCGTTTCAGCGCGGCCGCAATGCGCGCGCGCAGAGCGGCGGCACGGGCTTGGGTTTATCGATCGTCGAGCGGATCGCGCGGCTGCACGGCGGCGGCCTGCAGTTTCATCCGCGCGACGGCGGCGGGCTCGAAGTGTGGGTCGTGTTGCCGGTCGACGCGGCCAGGTGAGCACGTGGCGCGTTTCGCGGTTCGGCCGCGCCGCACAGCACGCCGTTCACTCCCGGTCGAGCCATGCGTCGAGGCCGACGCGAAACGCGACGCCCGCGATCACCGGCACCGTCATCATCAGGATGATGCCGAAGTTCGGAATCTGATCGCCATACATGATCGGGTTGTACAGCACGATGCCCGCGACGATCACGAACATGATCACGCCGATGAGAACCATCAGCAGATTGCGCGCGGTCAGGGACAGCGTCTTGCGCTTCGCGTCGTCCGGCGGAGTATGCGCGCCGGGAGCTTGATCGGGTTGGGCAGGCATGATGGTTCTCGTGGCAGGGATGCGGGATCGGAACTCGAGGGCGCGGCGTGCCGCGCCCGGCATCATACCCGCACACGCCGGGCCCGGGCAGATCGGGCAACGCCGTCGCGGATTTCGATCCCTGACATCAATATATGCCGCCTTGCCCGCGAATTCACGTGTCGGAATCGGCCGGCGCCGGTTCGTGCGCGGTGTCCGGCGTGGGCGGCGCCGCCACGGAGCGGGCCGTCGCCTGCAAAGCCGCGAGCTGTTCGGTCAATTCGAGCGCGTCGAGAATCGCGCTCATCAGCCCGGCGCGCCGCCATTGCAGCCATTTGATGTAGCAGGTTTGCGACGGCGGAAACGTGGCCGGCAGCCGGTGCCATTTTTCGTTGTGCGTGAGCACCCACAGGATCGCATCGAGGATCTCGCGCGGCGGCCGCGCGGGCCGTCCAAAACGGTTGTTCGGTGGCGGCTGGAACAGATGACTGACGCGTGCCCACGCTTCATCGGAAAGAGGAAGATCTAGCATGCCACCCAACGCTTCACTAAGGGGTACATCACGATCTTACGGTTTGGGGGGTTGCTACTAATTCCGGAATTGAGCGTGGTTTCGGCGGTTCAACGGTGGATCGGCGCGTGGCGAATGCTGTTAGCGTCGACGTTTCGTCGTTTGTCCCCTGCGTTGCAATCGCTCGATTGCCGCGCTGCCGGGGACATACTTCGTTTCAGGTCGCGAAGCCGGCCGCGGTGCGGCGCGCGATCGACGGCAACAGCAGCACGCCGAGCAGACCGATCACCACGCTCGCCTGCACGTAGTAGATCGGCGCGAGATTGCTGCCGGTCGCGTGCACCAGCCACGTATTCACGAACGGCGCGAGGCCGCCGAAAATCAGTACCGCCAGGTTATAGGTGACCGCCGCGCCGGTCGAGCGCACGCTGACCGGGAACACCTCGGTCAGCACGATCGGCGTCGGGCCCCAGAAGAAGCTCATGAAGAACGACACACCGACCTGCACCGCGAGCAGCGAGCCGAAGCTCGGCAGCGTGACGAACTGCTTGAACAGCACGTACGACGCGATGCTGTAGCCGACGATCGCCGGCAGCAGCACCGCCTTGCGCCCGTAGCGATCCGACAGATAGCCGGCGAGCGGGCAGAACACCAGGATCACCAGCGTGCCGATGAAGGTGCTCAGGTTCACGTCGGTGGACGACATGCCCAGCTGCTTCTTCGCGAAGATCGGCAGGAAGAACACGAACACATACGCGGACACGGTGCCGACCACCGACATCCCGAGCGTGCCGAGCACCGCGCGCGGATAGTCGCGGAACACGGTACGCAGCGGCGTATTCACGCGCTTGACCTTGCCGCTTTGCACTTCCTGCGTGTACGCGACGAATTCCGGCGACTCGTCGACGGTCGAGCGGATCAGCCAGCCGACCGGCCCGATCAGGATGCCGAGCAGGAACGGCAGACGCCAGCCCCACGATTCGAGCGCTTGCGGCGTGAGGTTGACCGTCAGCAGATAGGCGACCAGCGCGCCGAGCGAGAACGCCAGCGCCTGCGAGCACATCTGGAAGCTGCCGAAAAAGCCGCGGCGGTTTTGCGGTGCGAACTCGACCAGCATCGTGGTCGCGCCGCTGAATTCGCCGCCGACCGAGAAGCCCTGGATCAGCCGCGCGAGCACCATCAGGATCGGCGCGGCGATGCCGATCGCCTCGTGGGTCGGCAGGACGCCGATCATGCCGGTGCCGATCGACATCAGCACGATCGTCAGCGACAGCGCCTTCTTGCGGCCGACGCGGTCGCCGTACAGGCCGAGCAGCACGCCGCCGAGCGGGCGCACTGCGAAGCCGACGCCGAACGTCGCGAGCGTCAGCAGCATCGACGCGAACTCGTTGCCGCTCGGGAAATACAGCTTCGCGATCATCACGGCGAACAGCCCGTAAATCGCGAAGTCGAACCATTCGAATGCATTGCCGAGCACCGAAGCGATGACTACTTTGCGCACCATCGCCGGCGACGGCGTCGGTTTTCCGTTCATAGCTGTTCCCCTCTGATCGATTGCTTTAGATGCGGCCCCAGCGGGCTCGCCGATGTTGCCGTTGGACCGCTTCAACCGAGCCGTTGCCGGACGATTTCGATGAACACCGCCGCGCCGGTCGGCGCGGTGTCGTCGTCGAAATCGAATTCGGGGTGGTGGCAGGTGAGCCCGTCGTGGCCCAGAAAGAAGTATGAGCCCGGGCGCTGCTGCAACATGAACGCGAAATCTTCCGAGGCCATCAGCGGCGCGACGTCGACGATCACGTTGCCCGCACCGAGCACATGTTCCGCCGCGCGCCGCACCGTGTCGGTTTCGGCGGGCGTGTTCAGCGTCGGCGGCGAGGTTTGCAGATGCTCGAAGCTCACTTCGCAGCCGTACATCGTCGCCGCGCCTTCGCAGATCGCGCGCAGTCGCGCGAGCGTGGTTTCCTGCGCCTTCACCGACAGCGTGCGCACCGTGCCTTCGAGCAGCGCGGTGTCGGGAATCACGTTGATCGCGGTGCCGGACAGGAATTTGCAGACGCTGATCACCGCGGTATCGAGCGGATCGACATTGCGGCTGACGATGCTCTGGATCGATTGCACCAGCGTGGTGCCGACAATCAACGGATCGATCGATTTGTGCGGCATCGCCGCGTGGCTGCCGACGCCCTTGATGTTGATCCGGAACAGGTCGCACGCCGACAGGATCGCGCCGCTGCGCACGCCGATCTTGCCGGCGGGCAGTTGATTGTTGTTATGCAGTGCGTAGATCTCGTCGCAATGAAAGCGCTCGAACAGGCCGTCGTCGATCATCGCGGAGCCGCCGCGCAGCGTTTCCTCGGCCGGCTGAAAGATCAGATGAACGGTGCCGCGAAAGTCGCGATTGGCGGCGAGGTGTTTGGCGACCCCGAGCAGGATCGCGGTATGGCCGTCGTGGCCACAGCCGTGGAATACGTTCTCGTGAATCGAGCGGTGCGCGGGGGTGCCTTTTTCGCTCATCGGCAGCGCATCCATGTCGGCGCGCAGACCGAGCGACGGACCGTCGCCGCGCGTGCCGCGAATCGTGCCGACCACGCCGGTGCCGCCGATGCCCGTCTGTACGTCGATCGCCCAGTCGGCCAGCAGCTTCGCGACCAGACCCGCGGTGCGATGCTCGTGAAATCCGAGTTCCGGATGCTGATGGATGTCCCTGCGCCACGCGCGCATCTGTTCGCCCAGAGCTTTCAATTCGCTGTCCATCTGCATACCGCCGATCCTCCTGGTGATGAATGGGTGCGGCGCTCGCTGCGAGACAGCCGGCGCCGGGTCGAGTCGAAGAATAATTTCATTAGTTGCAATTTTCAACTAATGCTTTTCCCTGGTAATCGAATAATGCGGAGGGTCTGGGCTATCATCCTCGATCAGATGCCCGCCGGTGCGTGAAGCGGGCGCTTAAGTAAAGTCTTCAGACAGGACGCGAACAGATGCGAGCAGGGACGCCAGTGGGGGAGCAAAAAAACAACGCGAAGCGGCGCGCCGGCAGGAAAGGGGCGAGCGCGCTGCCGGACGTCGGGCAGGAACCGGCGCGCGACGACGCGCCGGCCGTTGCCGCCGACACAACCGGCGCTGCGCCGGCGAGCAGCTCGATCGAGTGGAACTACTTTCTGACCTTCAAGCTCGATCTGCTGAAGAACGAGATGATCAGCCGCGCGAATGCTTCATACCGCGCCGAGGTCGGGCTCGACGTGCGGTCGCTGCGGGTGCTGCGGGTGATCTGCCACGCCGAGGGGATTACCGCGACCGAGTTGAAGGAACAGACGCTGATCGAGAAGACGCTGCTGTCGAAGCTGGTCGCCGATCTGATCGAGCGCAAGCTGGTGCGGCGCTCGATTCATCCCGACGATGCCCGCCATTTCCAGCTGTGGTCCACCGCCGCCGGCAAGCGGCTGCGCACGAGCGCCGATCAGTTCGGCCAGTCGCTGGAAACGGAAATGCTGTCGATGCTCTCGGCCGACGAGCGCAGCGAGTTGAACCGGATCGTCGACAAGCTGGTCGACGTGTTCCGGCGTAGCGGCAAGCAATAACGCGCGGGCGGCCGGCGCATTTTCTCGCCGGCGCTGAAAACAACGCTAGAAACGCGGCGCTGAATTTCACCGCCGCTTTTTTACACCCGCAGTCCGCGGCTTTTCAGCCGGTAAACCAGTTGCGGCCGCGTAATGCCCAGCGTGCGCGCGGCCGCCGACAGATTGCCCTGCGCGCGTTGCACCGCGCTTTTGAGCAGCGCGGTTTCGATATCGTCGAGCGACGTCGGATCGATCTCGCCGCTCGCGCCCATCAGCAGATCGTTGACCTTCCTGACGACCCGTTCCACTTCGCCGCCGCCCGCCTGCTGATCGAGCAGCGAGCCCGACGGCGTCAGCGAGCCGTTGCTGCCGAGGCCGAACATCTGCGCGTCGATCGTTTCGCCGCTCGTGAACAGATGGCCGATGTCGATCGCGCCGCCGTCCGGCGCGAGAATCACGCCGCGCTCGACGAGGTTTTCCAGCTCGCGGATATTGCCGGGCCAGCCGTAGTTGAGCAGCGCATCGAGCGCGCGGCCGGTGAAGCCGGTCACGTCGCGCGCATGACGTTCGCGATACTTGTGCAGCATGTGATTGAGCAGCACCGGTAGATCCTCGCGCCGCTCGCGCAGCGACGGCACCCGGATCGGAAACACGTTCAGACGGAAATACAGGTCTTCGCGAAAGCGCCCCGCGCGAATCTCGTCCTTCAGATCGAGGTTGGTCGCCGCGATCACGCGCACGTCGACGCGGCGCGTCTGCGTATCGCCGACCCGTTCGATCTCGCCTTCCTGCAAGGCGCGCAGCAGCTTGCCTTGCGCGGTCAGACTGAGAATGCCGATCTCGTCGAGAAACAGCGTGCCGCCGTTCGCGCGTTCGAAGCGGCCCGGGCGGCTCTGGGTTGCATCGGTGAAGCCGCCGCGTTCGACGCCGAACAGTTCCGACTCGACCAGCGCCTCCGGAATCGCCGCGCAGTTGACCGCGACGAACGGGCCGTCGCCGCGCGCGCTGATCCGGTGCAGCGTGCGCGCGCACACTTCCTTGCCGACGCCGCTTTCACCGAGGAACAGCACGGTCGCGCGGGTCGTCGCGACGCGCCGGATCATATGGCAGACCGCGTTGAAGCCGGGCGACGCGCCGACCATGTTGTCGTCGCCGAACGCGGTCGGGGTCGGCGGGCGGCTGTCGCCAGGCAGCGCGGCGATCGCGTCTTGCGTGTCCTGTTGCAGCGCGCGCTTGAGTTCACCGTTCGCCGCGCGCTTGCCGGCGTGCTTCGCCGTCTGACCGGTGTCGCGCCGCGACGCGGCCACTGAAAGCCCGTGCGTAAACGACTGCGCCTGCATGAAGCGCAGATCGTCGGCGGCTTCGTCGCCCCATTCCTCGACCGGCTTGCCGACGATCCGGCATTGCGACTGCCCGAGCGCGCGGCACTCCACTTCGCGATAGACGATCGGCCGTCCCATGAACACGCTCGTATAACCGGACGCATAGCCGATCTGCGTCCAGCACACCGGCTCCGCGCCGATCCCGTAGATGCGCACGTGCTCCTCGTCTTCCGCGCAGTTCTTCCAGACGAACTCGCCGTAGTAGTGGCCTTTTTCGACATCGAGCTCGAGCCGCACCGGCTCGACCACCGTCATGCCTTCGAGCATGTGCAGTTGCGGGCCGACCGCGAACATTTCGGTGATCGAACTATCGGGGCGCACCTTGCGCGCGAGTTCGGCGTCGCGCGCGCCGGAGTTATAGCCCATCCGCGTGAGCAGGCCGCGCGCCGCGTCGATGCCGAGACTGTCGATCAGCTCGCGGCGCATCACGCCGACCGAGCCGGTATGCACGAGCAGCATGCGCTGGTCGCCGAGCCAGATGCGGCCGTCGCCGGGCGAGAAGTGCAGCCGCGACATCAGGTCCGCGATGTCCGGATAGCGCAGGCGGTCCACGCACGCGCCCTGCGGCGAGACCATCGACATGCGCGGATTTTCGGCGGGCTTGCTTCGGGTGACCATCGGGATTCGTCTCCAACCACGTGTCTGATTTTTTACCGGCGGTGCCGGGCCGTCAGTATGCAATGTCGCGCGCGCCGCTGCATGACCGATCGCGGGCCGCACGGCTCCGGGTGTTCCCTGATACCGATTTGATCGGCCGCCCGACGCGCGCGGCGGCCCGCTTTCGATCATTTGATCTAGCGCAAACCGGCCCGCGCGTCGCCACGATTTTGCCGCGTTATTTTCCGCGCGTCGCTTATCCGTTGATTCACAAGGGATTGTGCGCTTTCTGCCGTGCGTCGCGAGGCTTTTCGCGCCGCATTGGCATAGCGGTTGCATTAATAGGCGCGCAGCAGCGATTTTCGATCAAAGCATGCAGTGAAACAGAAGCAGGCGCCGTGCGTGGTCCGACGCGCGCGGAGACCTCGCAACAACACCAAGGAGACGGCGATGTCCTCGCATTCACCCCACGCCGAACCGGCGTCGCGCAGTTTCGATGTGACGCGCCGCTATGTGCGCGTGCGCGAACGCCGCGACGACGGCTTCGTCGAGTTCGATTTTTCGATCGGCGATCCGGGCCTGAGCGTCGAGCTCGTGATGAGCGCGCCGGATTACGCGTCCTTTTGCGCAATCCATCAGGTGCTGCAACTGAGCGACGACGAAGCGGCGGCGCTCGATCTCGAACAGCTGAAGTGGCGTTACGGCCAGCCGGGCGTCAGCGAATAAGCGGTACCGAAGGGCGCGAGCCCCGTAGAACAAACGAAGGAAACGAAGGAGATACCCCATGCAGATCGACATCAAGACCTCTTCGGTCCAGCAGATCCGCCAGACCTTCTCGCATGTCGCGAGACGGCTCGGCGCGGACAAGCCGGCGTCGCGCTATCAGGAAGCGACGCTGGAACTGCAGCCCGAAGATAACTTCCATTACCGGCCGCTGTGGCAACCGGAATTCGCGCTGTACGACAAGGGCCGCACGGCGATCCAGATGAATGACTGGTACGCGTTCAAGGATCCGCGCCAGTACTACTACGGCGCGTATACGATCGCCCGCGCGCGTCAGCAGGACGCGATGGAAAAGAACCTCGAGTTCGTCACGCGGCGGCGTTTGCTGGCCGATCTGCCCGACGACGCGAAAGCGCGCATCGCCGCGTTGATGGTGCCGCTGCGCCACGTCGAATGGGCGGCCAATACGAATAACTGCTTCGTCACCGGGTATGGCTGGGGCACCGCGATCACCCAGGCGACGATGTTTCATTCGATGGACCGGCTCGGCATCGCGCAGTACCTGTCGCGGCTCGGGCTGCTGCTCGACGGCAATTCGGGCAGCTCGCTGATAGACGGCAAGGCGCAATGGCTCGATGAGCCGATGTGGCAGGGACTGCGCCGCGTGGTCGAAGACACGATGGTCGTGAAGGACTGGTTCGAGACCTACGTCGCGCAGAACGTCGTGCTCGACGGGCTGCTGTATCCGCTCGTGTATCGCCATATCGACCAGCGGCTGTCGAAGGAGTACGGCGCGGCGCTCGGCATGGTGAACGAGTTCGCGAGCAGCTGGTTCGATGAAACGAGCCGCTGGGTCGATGCGACTTTGAAGACCGCGGCGGCGGAATCGGCGCAGAACGCGGCGTTGCTCGGGCAATGGATCGCGAAGTGGCGCGCGCGAGTGCTCGATGCGTTGCAACCGCTCGCAGTGGAGGCGCTCGGTGCGCAGGACGGCGACGCCGCGTTGCGGGAAATCGCCGCGAGTTTCGATGCGCGGGTGCAGAAGCAGGGCGTTTCGATCGAGACGGCGCAGCCGCCAAGCCAGGAACAAGCGCAGCCGCAAGCCCAGGAGACCAACCATGGCTGATTCGGTATTCATCGCATTCCAGGCCAACGACGACTCGCGTCCGATCATCGAGGCGATCGAGGCCGACAACCCGCACGCGGTCGTCAACGCGTTTCCGGCGATGGTCAAGATCGACGCGGTCGGCCGGCTGGTGATCCGGCGCGAGTCGATCGAGGAGCGGATCGGCCGCGACTTCGACCTGCGCGAACTGCAACTGAATCTGATCTCGCTCGGCGGCAATATCGACGAGACCGACGACGAATTCATTCTGGAATGGAAGGCCTGAAAATGAGCACCCCGAACGCAACGCCGAAAAAACTCAGCATCAAGGAAAACTACGCGATGCTGACTCGCGGTCTCGGCTGGGAGACCACCTATCAGCCGATGGACGAAGTGTTCCCGTACGACCGCTTCGAAGGCATCAAGGTCCACGACTGGGATAAATGGGAAGACCCGTTCCGCCTGACGATGGACGCGTACTGGAAGTACCAGGGCGAAAAGGAACGCAAGCTGTACGCGATCATCGACGCGTTCCAGCAGAACAACGGCCAGTTCAACGTGACCGACCCGCGCTATATCAACGCGCTGAAGCTGTTCCTGACCGGGGTGAGCCCGCTCGAATACGCGGCGCATCGCGGCTTCGCGCTGGCCGGGCGCAACTTTCGCGGCGCCGGCGCGCGCATCGCGTGCCAGATGCAGGCGATCGACGAACTGCGCCACGCGCAGACCCAGGTCCACACGATCAGCCACTACAACAAGTTCTTCAACGGCTTTCACGACTTCAAGCATATGCACGACCGGGTCTGGTATCTGTCGGTGCCGAAGTCGTATTTCGAGGACGCGATGAGCGCCGGTCCGTTCGAGTTCGTGACCGCGATCTCGTTCTCGTTCGAATACGTGCTGACCAATCTGCTGTTCATGCCGTTCATGTCGGGCGCCGCGTTCAACGGCGACATGGCGACGGTCACGTTCGGCTTTTCCGCGCAGTCCGACGAATCGCGCCATATGACGCTCGGCCTCGAAGTGGTCAAGTTCCTGCTCGAACAGGACCCGGGCAATGTGCCGATTATCCAGAAGTGGATCGACAAGTGGTTCTGGCGCGGCTACCGGCTCCTGACGCTGGTCGCGATGATGATGGACTACATGCTGCCGAAGCGGATCATGTCGTGGCAGGAAGCGTGGGAGACCTACTTCGAAAAGAACGGCGGCGCGCTGTTCCATGATCTGGAGCGCTATGGGATCAGGATGCCGAAGTATCACGAAGTCGCGTCGAAAGAGAAGGACCGCATTTCGCACGAGGCGTGGGGCATTTTCTACAACTACACGCACGCGGCCGCGATGCACACGTGGATTCCGTCCGACGACGAAATGAACTGGCTCGCCGAAAAATATCCGGCCACGTTCGACCGGCTGTACCGGCCGCGTTTCGAGTACTGGCGCGAGCAGCAGAAAGAGGGCAAGCGCTTCTACAACAATACGCTGCCGATGCTGTGCCAGATTTGCCAGATTCCGATGGCCTTCACCGAGCCGGACGACCCGACCAAGATCTGCTACCGCGAAAGCGATTATCTCGGCAACAAGTTCCATTTCTGCTCGGACGGCTGCAAGGACATCTTCGACAACGAGCCGGAGAAATACGTGCAGGCGTGGTTGCCGGTCCATCAGATCTACCAGGGCAACTGCTTCGAGAAAGACGCGGACCCGAGCGCGGCGGATTTCAACCCGCTCGCGGAAGTGCTGCGCTACTACCACATCAATGTCGGCGAGGACGGCCACGAATTCGAGGATTCGCCGGACCGCAAGAACTGGCTGCGCTGGACCGGCAAGCCGAGCCACGGCGGCGAGGGCACGAGCGAAGCAATCGCCGGGCAGGCTGCGCAAACGCAGGCCGCGACCCCCACGCCGACTACAACCGCCGCTCAGCTCGCGTGAGCATCACGTCCGCGCCGACACCATACGAAGGAGACACGACATGTCAGTTATCGCGCTGAAAGATGGCTACACAGGTGAAATGAAGGACCGCGAAGAGAATTTTCACGGCAACCGGCTGCTGTTCGTCGGCTGGGAAGATCACCTGATGTTCTGCGCGCCGCATTGCATCCCGGTACCGCCGTCGATGACGTTCGCGACGTTCGCGCACGACGTGCTGCCGGGCATCTACGCCGCGCATCCGGACTGGGACAAGGTCAAGCTCGACGAGATCGAATGGTTCAGTTCGAACCGGCGTTTCACTCCGGCGTTCGAGCGCACGCTCGGCGAAAACGGCCTCGGCCACAAGGCGGTGCTGCGTTTTCGCACGCCGGGGCTGACCGGCATTCGCGGCTCGTGCAGCTAGGCCCGGCTTGAAGTAACGACGCAACAGTAACGCAAATAGAAACGGAAATTGACACGGAGACGCTGACATGAGTTATCAGCTGACCATCGAGCCGCTCGGTCACAGCATCGAGATCGGCGACGATCAGACCATTCTCGACGCCTGTCTGCGCGCCGGCGTGTGGCTGCCGCACGCGTGCTGCCACGGGCTATGCGCGACCTGCAAGGTGCAGGTGGTCGACGGCGAAATCGAGCACGGCAATGCGTCGCCGTTCGCGCTGATGGATTTCGAGCGCGACGAACGCAAGTGCCTCGCGTGCTGCGCGACCGCGCAATCCGATCTGACGATCGAAGCCGACATCGATGAAGACCCGGACGCGCGTCACTATCCGGTGCGGGACTTCACCGGCCGCGTGAAGGACAGCGTCGATCTGACGCCGACCATCAAGGGCATCTTCGTCGAACTGGATGGCGCCGGCATCGAGTTTCAGGCGGGCCAGTACGTGAACGTGCAGATTCCGGGCGAGGACATGCCGCGCGCGTTTTCACTGGCCGGCAAGCCCGGATCGGCGACGCTGATCGAGTTGAACGTGCGGCGCGTGCCGGGCGGCAAGGGCACCGGCTATCTGCACGAAGCGTTGAAACCCGGCGACGCGCTGCGCTTTAGCGGCCCGTTCGGGCGCTTCTTCGTGCGCGCGTCGGACCCGCAACCGGTGATCCTGATTGCCGGCGGCTCGGGGCTGTCGAGCCCGCGCTCGATGCTGCTCGATCTGCTCGAACAGGGCGACACGCGACCGATCACGCTGGTGTACGGCGCGCGCGATCGCGCGGAGCTGTACTACCACGACGAGTTTGTCGAACTGGAGAAACGCCACGGGAATTTCACCTATGTGCCGGCGCTGTCGAACGAAGCCGAGGGCAGTACATGGGACGGTTTTCGCGGCTTCGTGCACGACGCGGCGAAAGCGCATTTCAATGGCGATTTTCGCGGCCACAAAGCCTATTTGTGCGGACCGCCGGTGATGATCGAAGCGTCGATTCGCGCGTTGATGCAGGGCCAACTGTTCGAACGCGATATTTACACGGAGAAGTTTCTCAGCAACGCCGACGGAGCGGACGCGCTCGCGAAAAGCCCGTTGTTCAGGTCGATATAACTCACGCGATTCAAGCAGGGCGGCGGCATCGTCATCCATAAAGAACCGGCATACCCCTACGGTATGAAAACAGTCTGAATCGGTGTTGGACGGTGCCGCCGCTTCGCCGCAGAATCCACACGGCATCACCCATAACAAGCCGATAAAACGAAAAAACAGGAGATGGAGATGAAGACATTACTGACCCGTTGCGCGCTCGCCTGCGCGGTCGCGCTGACGGGTTCCGCTCTCGCAGCCGGTACTAGCATAAACAGCACAAACAGCACCAGCGCCGCGCACACCGCCACGGCCACCCAAAGCAAACGTCCGAACATTTTGCTCATCGTCGCCGACGACCTCGGCTATTCCGATATCGGCGCATTCGGCGGCGAAGTGCAAACGCCGAATCTCGACAAGCTCGCGCACGAAGGGGTGCGGATGGCCGACTTCTACGCGTCGCCGTTCTGTTCGCCGACCCGCGCGATGCTGATGTCGGGGGTCGACAATCACCGCGTCGGGCTCGGCGGGATGGCCGAACTGCTTACGCCGGCGCAGCGTAGCGCAGCGGGCTACGAAGGTTACATGACCCATAGCGTGGTGACCTTTCCGCAACTGCTGCGCGACGCCGGCTATCACACCTATATGGTCGGCAAATGGCACCTTGGATTGACCGAGGAATACGGCCCCGCGTCGCGCGGTTTCGAACAGTCGTTTGCGATGGTGCAGGGCGGCGCGAGTCATTTCGGCCAGGTCGGCATCATCACCAACGACCCGGACAAGACGCCGAAAGCGATGTATCGCGAGAACGGCAAGCTGATCGATTTGCCAGAAGGCTTCTATTCGACGATCGGCTATACCGACAAGATGCTGTCGTATATCGACAGTCATAAGGACGACGGCAAGCCGTTCTTCGCGTACGTCGCGTATACCGCGCCGCACTGGCCGCTGCAGGCGCCGGACGAAGCGATCAAAAAGTACGAAGGAAAATACGACGCCGGCTACGACGCGATCCGCGCGCAGCGTCTCGCGAAAATGAAGGCGATGGGTCTGGTGCCAAAGGATATGGAGGCATACACCGGCGACGAAGTGTGGCCGCAATGGAGCAGCCTGTCGCCCGTGCAGAAGCAGATCGAGTCGAAGCGGATGGCGGTCTACGCGGCGATGATCGACGTGATGGACACGCAGATCGGCCGCCTCGTCGATCATCTGAAGGAAACCGGCCAGTACGACAACACAGTGATCTTCTTCATGTCGGATAACGGCGCGGACGGCAACAGCATTCTCGACGAGCAGGCGAATCGCGAATGGATCAAGCGTCACGCCGACAACAGCCTCGCCAATACCGGCCGCGCGGGCTCGTTCGTCGAATACGGACCGGGCTGGGCGCAGGTCAGCATGACACCGTTGCGGCTCTACAAGGCATTCGCGTACGAAGGCGGGATCGCGGTGCCGAACATCATCGTGTTGCCGCACGGCGCGCACGACGGGCAGATCAGCAAGGTGCCCGCGCACGTGACCGACGTCGCGCCGACCATTCTTCAACTGGCCGGCGTCGCGCAACCAGACGGCCGGTACGACGGGCGGCCGGTGTTCCGGATGCAGGGCACGTCGATGCTCGACTTCCTGAGCGGCCAGCGCAAAACCGTGCATCCCGAGTTCACCGAGGGCTGGGAGCTGAACGGCCGGCGCGCGATGCGCAAGGGCGACTGGAAAATCTCATATGCGAACAAGCCGTGGGGCACGGGCGAGTGGCAGCTGTTCCATGTCAGCGTCGACCGTTCCGAGCTGCATGACGTCGCGAAGCGTTATCCGGCCAAGCTGAAGGAACTGCTCGCCGACTACGACGCGTATCAGACGGAGAACGGCGTGCAGGATATCCCGCATCTGGGCGAGCGTCCGGGCTACAGCAACGCTACGCATTACTACCAAGATGAACTCGAAACCAACCGTTGAGCGGCGGCGCGCTCGCGTGCCGGGCCGTATGGCGGGCGCGGTTGCGGCGCGGGTGTCGAGGTTGATGCCTGCGCTGCTGCTGGCCGCGTGGCTGCCCGCTTCGGCCGGCGCCGTGAGCGCAGCTGCGACCGCCCCGGAAGACCCCACCGCCGGCCCCCGTCTATGCGCCGCGTACAACGGCGTGCCCGCCGGCTTCGGCCCCGCGCGCAACGGCGTCGCCAATCGAGCGGGCCTGATCCGCATTCCGGCGGGCCGTTTCCGGATGGGTTCGAACGACGGCTATCCGGAAGAGCGCAACGTGCGCAGCGTGCGGCTCGACAGCTTCCTGATCGACCAGCACGAAGTGACCAATGCGCAATTCGCGCGCTTCGTGAAGGCGACCGGCTACGTGACCGACGCCGAACGCGCGCGCGATCCCGCGCAATTACCCGGTGTGCCCAAGGAGCAACTGGTGGCCGGTTCGGTCGTGTTCGTATGGCCGAAGGGCACCGAGCAGTTCGACGACGCCTATCGCTGGTGGAAATTCCAGCCCGGCGCGAACTGGCGTCATCCGTTCGGGCCCGGCAGTTCGATCGCGGGCAAGGACAACCATCCGGTCGTGCAGGTCAGCTACGCCGACGCGCAGGCGTACGCGAAGTGGCTCGGCCGCGATCTGCCGAGCGAGGCCGAGTACGAATACGCGGCGCGCGGCGGCCTGGACGGCGACACCTATCCGTGGGGCAACACGCCGAGCGGGCAGGGCCGCTATATGGCGAACACGTGGCAGGGCGATTTTCCGGCGCGCAATCTGGCGCGCGACGGCTACAAGGGCACCGCGCCGGTCGGCTGCTTCCCGGCCAACGGCTACGGGATGTTCGATCCGGTCGGCAACGTCTGGCAGTGGACCCGGGACGTGTATGAGGACCGCCATCCGCAGGACGAAGCGCAGAACCCGCTGGTGGTGACCGTCTCGCAACCGGTCGACACGCTCGAGCGTCCGGCGCGCGTGATCAAGGGCGGCTCGTTCCTGTGCGCGCCGAACTTCTGCGTGCGCTACCGGCCGTCGTCGCGGCAGCCGCAGGACCCGACGCTCGGCACCGTTCACATCGGCTTCAGAACCGTGCTGCGCGAGCCATGAAAGCGCGCCGCCTGACCCTGCGTCTGTTAAGCAGACCTACGAAGCCGCCTCGAAGCGGTCGAGCCATTGCGCGAGTTCGCGGCGCAACTGGCCAAAATCGAGAGGCTTGCCGAGCAGCCGGGCGCCAGGAATCGTCTCGCCGATCTCCGCGCTGCGACCGTAGCCGGACACCAGCAGCACGCGTATCGACGGCTGCTCGCGACGCACGACGCGGGCGAGTTCGGCGCCGGACATGCCGGGCAGCGTCAGGTCGGTAAGCAGTACGTCGTAGTGCTGCGCGGCCGCGAGCGGCAGCGCTTCCTCGGCGCTGCCGGCCGCGCTGCACGCGAGGCCGAGCGCGCCGAGCAGTTCGGCGAGCGCCTCGCGCGACTGAGCATCGTCTTCGACCAGCAGCACGCGCGCGGCTTCGCGCGGCGCCGGCTCGCCGTGCTGCGCGGCCGCCGCCGGTTCCCGCGTGCCGTCGTAAGCAGCGGGCGGCACGCACGCGGCGATGCCCCCGTCGTGCACCCCGGCGGCCGGGTCCGCATGCGCGGGACTCGCGCGCAGCACGTTGCGCACCATCCGCGCGAGATCGTCGCGCCGGTACGGTTTCGACAGCAGCGTAATGCCCGCGTCGAGCTTGCCGTGGTGCACGATTTCGTCGCGCGTATAGCCGGACGTGAACAGCGTCGGCACCGGCGGCGTGCGCGCGGCCGCGCGCTGCGCGAGTTCGACGCTCTTGAGCTTGCCGGGCATCACCACGTCGGTGAACAGCAGATCGATCGGCACGTCGCTGTCGATGAATTCGAGCGCCGCGTCGCCGTTCGACGCGGTCAACACCTTGTAGCCGAGTTGCGCGAGCATTTCGACCGCGGTCAGCCGCACGTCGGCGTCGTCCTCGACCACGAGGATCGTTTCGCCGCCGCCGACCGAGGTCGCCGGGCCGTCGACCGGCTCCGGCGTCTGCGCTTCGCGGCAGCGCGGAAAGAACAGCGACACCGTGGTGCCGTGGCCCACTTCGCTTTCGATCGCGACACAGCCGCCGCTCTGGCGCGCGAAGCCGAACACCATCGACAACCCGAGCCCGGTGCCGTGGCCGTCCGGCTTGGTCGTGAAGAACGGCTCGAACACGTGTTGCAGGATCTCGGGCGACATCCCCGAACCGGTGTCGGCGACCGAGAACTCCACGTATTCGCCCGGCGACAGTTCCGGCTTGTCGTGGCAGAACGCGGCGTCGAGCCGGCGGTTGGTCGCGCGCACCGTCAGCACGCCGTCGGCGCGCATCGCGTCGCGCGCGTTGATGGCGAGATTGAGCAGCGCGTTCTCGAGCTGATTGCGGTCGACCTGCACGTTCCACAGATCGTCGCTGACGACGGTATCGATGCGCACGGTCTCGCCGAGCGAGCGGTGCAGCATCTCGCTCATCCCGTTTAGCAGGCGGCGCGGATTGAGCACGGTCGGCGACAGCGGCTGGCGTCGCGCGAACGCGAGCAGATGCGCGGCGAGCCTGGCGCCGCGTTTGACCGCCTCCGTCGCGGCCGCCAGACGCCGCTGCGTGACCGGCTGGTCGCCGGCGTCGGCGGCCAGCATCTGCAGGTTGCCGTTGATCACCTGCAGCACGTTGTTGAAGTCGTGCGCGACGCCGCCCGTCAGGCTGCCGATCGCTTCCATCTTCTGCGCCTGGCGCAACTGCTCCTCGGCGAGCGCGCGCGCGGCGATCGAATCGGCGACGCGCTGCTCCAGCGTTTCGGTCAACTGAACAAGCGACTGTTCGGCGATCTTGCGCTCGTGGATGTCGATCAGCACACCGGGAAAACGGCTCGGCCGGCCCTCGGCGTCGAATTCGCAGCGGCCGTTCGCCTGCACCCACACGTAGCCGCCGTTCGGGCGGCGGATCCGGTACTCGGCGCGAAACGGCTCGCCGGTGCGAATCGCGTCGGCGCTCAGCCGCTCGATGAACGGCTGGTCGTCGGGATGAATCATCGCGGTGGTGGCGTCGCGCGACACGCCTTTCGCGGTTTCTTCGAGCGGGAGGGAAAAAGTGCGCGCGAAGCGTTCGTCGCCGCTGACCTTGCCGCTTTGCACGTCGAGCACCCACGTGCCGAGCACCGCGCCGGTGTTCAGCGCGAGCTGCAAACGCTCGTTGGTCTCGTGCAGTTCCGCTTCGGCGCGCTGGCGGCTGCGCTCGGTCAGCACCCGGCCGGTGGTCTCGATCACCAGCGCGATCACGCCGGCCGGCGCGCCGCTGTCGCCGGCGACGGGGCTGTAGTACAGATCCATCCACACGTCTTCGGGCTTGCCGTCGCGCAGCAGCACGAGTTCCTTGTCGCGATACGACAGCGTGCCGCCCGCGAGGCAGGTGGTCATCACGTTGCGATTGAATTCGGCGACTTCTGGCCAGCCGGCTTCGACCGGACAGCCGAGCAGATAAGGGTGGCGCCCGCCCGCGAACACCGCGTACGCGTCGTTGTAGATCATGTAGCCGGGCACGTCCCACAACAGCACGAGCGGGACCGGCGAGGCGAGCATCATCTGCACCGTCGAGGTCAGGCTGCGTTGCCAGTGGTCGATCGCGCCGAGGCTGGTCGCGCTCCAGTCGAACTCGCCGATGCGGCGCGCCATCTCGCCGCGCCAGCCGGCGCAACCGTAATCTTGGGCCGGAAAGGGCATGCTGCTCTCCAGGAGAGATTGCGTCGGAAAGTGCTTGTTCATCATCCGGCGCAGCGGTTCCAGCGCCCACTGCAAACCGTCGATCAGGTCGGCGCGGCGCCGCTCTCGCGCCGCGTCGCGGGTTCCGGTCATTGTAGGCCACAACATTGCATCGGTGAGCGCGGCGAGGCCGCTATGCGGGGTTTGCCTGGCAATCCCAACTTGCGCGAGCTGGCGCAACTCGTCGTTTCGCCGCGCTCGCGCGCGCCCGGTTCGATGTCCGCGCAACTTTTACCGCGGGCGCCGCGGCACGCGTTCGGCAAGTGGCAAGAACGGCCGTCATCGGATTGTCAGGTTCGCCACGTGCTTGGCATCGTCCGACCTCGTACGCGTGCGAGCGCCGCGCTCCGGCGGGCGCGTCGGCCGCGCGCGTAAGAAATCCTCTTCCAGACAGAGCGAACCGCACGATGCTGAACGACACCATTTCGCCACCCGACCCGTCGCAAAAGCGGCTCAAGGAACGTGACAGGGACACGCGCGCAAAGGAGCCGCGCGAACCGGTGACGCGCGAGAAGCGAACGCGTGACAAGCGGCAAAAGGAGCTACCCAAACCGTCAGCACGTCAGCCGCGCCTGACGTTGCGGCGCAACGCGAAAATGGCGCGCTCGGCGCATGCGTACGTGCGCGGCAATACCGCCAAGTTCTACGAATGGCTCGACGGCATCGATGGTCACGCGTTGCCGGAGGGACCGGCGATCTGGATCTGCGGCGATTGTCATACCGGCAATCTCGGGCCGGTCGCCGACGCGCAAGGGCGCGTCGAAATCCAGATTCGCGACCTGGACCAGACCGTGATCGGCAATCCGGCGCACGACCTGATCCGGCTCGGGCTGTCGCTGGCGACCGCCGCGCGCGGCTCCGACCTGCCCGGCGTGACGACGCTGCGAATGATGGAAGCGCTCGCCGACGGTTACGAGCGCGCGTTCGACGAAGTCGCCGGCGACGCGGACATTCGTGCGGAAAAACCGGAAGCGGTGCGCGTCGTGATGAAAGAAGCGGTGCGCCGCTCGTGGCGGCATCTGGCCGAGGAGCGCATCGACGATCTCGAACCGACCATTCCGCTCGGCGCGCGGTTCTGGCCGCTCGCGCAGCGCGAGCGGCGCGAGATTGCCGCGCTGTTCGAGAAAGGCTCACTTGCGCGGCTCGCGACCGAACTGCGCGGCGCCGGCGACGACGCCGACGTCGAGGTGCTCGACGCCGCGTACTGGGTCAAAGGCTGCAGTTCGCTGGGCCGGCTGCGCTACGCGGTGCTGCTCGACATCGACGGCGCCGCGCTCGACGGCGACGACCTGTGCCTGATCGATATCAAGGAGGCAGCGCAGGCCGCCGCGCCGCGCTACCCCGGCGCCCGGATGCCGCGCGATAACGCTGCGCGCGTCGTCGAGGGCGCGCGGCATCTGTCGCCGTCGCTCGGCGAGCGGATGCGCGCCGCGCGTCTGGGCGAGCGCCCGGTGGTGCTGCGCGAGTTGCTGCCGCAAGACATGAAGCTGACGATCGAACAGCTGACGCGCGACGAAGCGATGAAGGCGGCGCGCTTTCTCGCGCTGGTGGTCGGCCATGCGCACGCGCGGCAAATGGATCGGGCCGAGCGGCGCGCATGGTTAGGCGAGTTGCGGCGCAATCGTTCGAAAACGCTCGACGCGCCCGGCTGGCTGTGGACCAGCATCGTCGAGCTGGTCAGCAGTCATGAGGCCGGCTACCTCGAACATTGCCGGCGCTACGCGTTGGAGTCCGAAACAAAGAAGGCGTAAGCGGCGGGCGAGGGCTGCGGCGAGCCGGGCGGCGCAGCTTTTGGCGCTGAGTTCGCCCGGCCCGGTGCGGCGCCGGCCGCCGCCCAGCGATCAGTTCGACAGCGACAGATACTGCGACTGCAACGGCGTCGGCGGGAACGGCTGCAAGCCGGTCTGCTTGCTGAAGCTGTAGCGCACGTAAACGGCCGCGAGCCACTCGCGATATTGGTAAGCATTACCGAGCGATGCGGTAGCGCCGAACGCGAGCTGCGGCGCGAGCTGGTATTCGCCGGTCGCGCTGAACGAGTACGACACGCCGGTCTTGCTCTGGCCGGGGTAGACCTGGTCGGCCTGCACGCCGCTGGCGTTTCGCGTGGCCAGCACCGCGTTGTTTTGCCTGTCGCCGTCGGTCGGGAAGTAGTTCGACGGGTCCTCGCGGTAATGCTGGACCCCGATCGAGCCTTTCACGTCATACGTAAACAGGCCCGCGCGGCCCGACCATTCAACCGGCAGATTCAGGATCACGTACTGCTGCGGGCTGAAGTAGCCGCCCTGACCGTACGTGAAGTACGACAGATTGCGGTTGTAGCCCATCAGCGTGGTGTTCACGCCGATCGTCAGCGTCTGGTCGGCGTCTTTCAGCAAGCGCGTATAGACGCCGCCACCGCCCTTGATCGCGTTGTTGCTCTGCACGTTCGTGCCCATGTAATGCTGGTACGACGCATTCACATACAGGCCGCTGGTGCCGTCGTCCCACGTCAGCGCGGCGCGCGCGCCGTTCGACGTGACGCCGCCCCATTCGAGGCCGGCGCCCGCATCGCGCGCGCCCGCGTAGGACAGCAAACTATCGGTCACCGCGCGGCGCGCGACCGCGAGTGAGTACGAAACCTTGTCGGTGATCGCGCCGTCGTATTCCGCGCCGCCGACGATGTTCTGTTCGCGAAAGCCGATCGGCGTCACGCCGATATCGCCGCTGATGCTGCGGCTTTCATAGCCGACCGACAGCCCCACGCCGCTCGCGGTCTGGCTGCCGTAGTTGTTGGTGTTGGCGACCGCCGCATGGGCCGACGCCGCGGTCGAGATGCCCGCGCCAAAGCGCGCGAGCGTCGACGTGCTGCTCGACGCGGTGCCGGCATCGAGCGTGACCGGTGTCGCGGTGACCACCACATGGCCGTTGCCCGCCTTGATGCGCCCCTGGATCGGCGCCTCGATATCGGTCACCGACGACAGTCCATCCTCGCCCGCGCGATTGCGGAACACCAGCCCGCCGGACACGGTGCTCGACTGCTCGCGATTGACCTGCGCGAGTTCTTCGGCGACGCCAAGCGTCTGCGCGTTCGCGACATTGGCGGGGCGGCGGTTCTGCGCATCGCTGCCGGGCGGATAGTACGGCTGCGCGTAACCGGTCGGCGGCTGCGGGATGTACGGCTGCTGCGCGTAGTAGCCCTGGTTCGGATAGGGCTGCTGCTGTTGCGGATAGGCGGGATACGGCTGTTGCGGGTAAGCCTGCTGTTGTAAATACGGCTGCTGCTGCGGGTAAGCCTGCTGCTGCGGATACGGCTGCTGCTGCGCGTAGACCGGCGCGGCGCGGCTCGTTTTCGTGCCGCTCTTTTTCGCGGTGCCGGTGCGGCTCGTCGTCGGGCGCGTCGCGCCGTACGGCAGCGACGCGCTCGATCCCGCGTTGGCCTGCGCGTCGCGCGCGGCCGGCGACATCGGCCACGGCGTGGCCGCATAGCCGTCCTGCGCGCCGTAGGGCGCCGGTTGCCCGTATGCCGGCTGCCCATACGCCTGTTGCTGCTGCGGATAAGCCTGCTGCGGATACGCCGGTTGCTGCGCATACGGCTGCGGTTGCGCATATGCCGGCGGCTGTTGCGGCACCGGCAACGACTGCCCCTGCGACGACTGCATCTGCGCCGGCCCTTGACCCGGATACGGCTGCAACGGCGCGCCCGACTGGCTCGATCCGTAGCTTTCCTGACCATAGCCGCTCGTTCCGGCATCGGAGCGCGGCGCGTTGTACGGAGCGGCGACGGGCGCCGGATTCGGGTACGCCTGCGCGGGCGCCGCGGAGGGCGCGGAATACGGCGCGACGTACGGCGTCACATACGGCGCGGGCGGAGTAGGCGGCGGATAGTTCGGCACGGTCTGCGTCGGCGTGGAGGACTGCGAATTCAGGAACGGAAGCGCGGAGCGCGTGGCGGTGTCGGCGCTGCCCGGAGTGGCGATCGCCGTCTTGCCTTCGAATGGGTTGGTGCCGGGCAGCGGCGTCGCGCCGATCTGGCGCATCGCCGTTTCCCAGCCGCGCGGCACGTTGGCGGCTGCGCCGTTGCGCGGCCCGCTCGGCTGCGCGGGCGTATTGGCCGCGATCAGCGAGCGTTGCAGATAGGTCGACGCGAGCGACAGCTTGCCCTGCGCGCGATACATGCGGCCCACGGTCGCCAGCACGCCCGGATCGTCCGGCGCCTGCTGCAGCGCCTGCTGCGCAAGCGTTTCGGCATAGCCGAACTGTTTGGTCGCGGCCGCCGCGGAGATCGCCGCCTGCACGAGGTTCAGATCGTCGGGGCGGCGTTGCAGCGCGACCCGGTAGCTGGCGAGCGCGTTGCGGTCGTCGCCGGCGCTCGAGTACAGGCGGCCGAGCGCGGCCTGCAGGTCGGGGTTGTCGGGCATCGCCGCGAGCCACGGCGCGATCACTTCGTACGCGCTGGCGAGGTCGCCGCGCTGACGCACCAGATCGGCCTGGCGCACCACGATGCCCAGATTCAGATTGGCGAAATCGGTGCGCTGCTGCGGCGTCAGCTGCATCGCTTGCAGGCGCCGCATCACCATCCCGAGTTCGTCCTGCTGACCGGTCGCTGCCAGAATCCCCGCGTATTGCAGCAGCAGGTCGGTGTTGCCGGGCGCCGCGTTCATCGCGCCGCGCACGAGGCCGAGCGCCCGGGCCGGGTCGCCGGCCTGCTGGTACGCGCCGGCGATCACGCCGATCAGCTCGGGGCTGTTGCCGGCCACCGGCTCGGCCGCGCGCAGCGTCGCGAGCGCCTGCTGGGTCTGGCCGCCTTTGGCCATCCGCGTGGCCAGATCGGCCTGCTGATGTACCCACAGCCGATGCTGCAACGTCGTCATCGCGGCGGTGCGCTGCGCGACCGGAATGCGGTCGAGCTGCGCGAGACCGGTCGACCAGTCCTGGGTCTCCGCCGACAGCAGCGCGCTCGCATACAGCGCGTCGGTCATCTCCGGATGCGCGGCGAGCAGCCCGTCCATCATGCTGCGCGCGTTCGCGACCGCGCCCTGGCGCACGTAGATGCGCGCGAGGTCCAACCGCAGCCACGGATCGTCGGGCTTGTTCAGCAGCGCGTCCTCGAACAGGCTGCGCGCGGTGCCCAGATCGCCGCGCGCTTCGGCCGCGCGCGCCTGAGCGGCCTGCGCGTCGCCGCGCAAGCGGTCGACGCCGCCGACCTTCGCCTGCTGCGCGGCGTTCAGCTGATTGGCGAACTGCAACGCTTCTTCGCCGCGGCCTTGCGCGGCCAGCGCGCCGACGAGGCCGCGGATCGCGTCGGGGTTGTCGGCCTGGCGGCGCAGCGCCATCCGGTACGCCTGTTCGGCGCCGGCCGGGTCGTGGTTCTGCAGCAGCATTTCGCCGAGCAGCACCTGCGCGGTCACGTCCGACGGATTGAGCGCGATCGCGCGCTCGAACAGCGACTTCGCCTTCGCGAACTCGCCGTTGCTGCGCGCGCCGATCGCGTCGCTGGTGTAGGTCCAGTAGGTCGCGCTGTCGAGCGCGCTCTTCCAGCGCGCCGGGCTGCCGGCGCGCGACGCGCGCTCCAGGTAGTTGCGCGCCTCCGCGAAGCGCTCCTGCTTCAACGCGGCGATGCCCATGCCGCCGAGCGCGTCGGGATCGTTAGGATTGCTGGCCAGCACCGCCGAGAACTTCGCGCGCGCGCTCACCGCGTCGTTGCGGTCGAGCGCGGCGAAGCCCTCGGCGACCACCCGGCCGCGCGCGTCGAGCGCGGCGTTTTCCTGTGCGCGCGAACGGGCCGCGCTGTCCTGCTGGACCATCGAATCGAAGCGCGCCTTCACCGCCGCGTCGTCGCCGGCGCTTTGCAGATACGCCTCGTAGAGCGGCGCATCGGACGGCCGCGCGTCGAGCCACAGCAGCGCCTGGCGCCAGCTCTTCTTCGCGGCCGCGCCGCTCGTGCTGTCGCCCGCCAGTTTCTGCAGACGCGCGATGCCGTCGCGCCGTGTGACGTCGCGATAGGTCAGATGCTGCGCGTACGCGAGCGCGTAGCGCGGCTCGTTGGGGTTCTCGCGCGCCAGCTGTTCGAGGCCGCGGCGCGCCTCGTCCCAGCCCTGCGGGGTCGCCGACAGCGCCTGAAAGTATTCGAGCTGCAATTCCGGGGTGGCCGGCTTGCCGGCCAGCGCGCGCTGATACTGCTGCACCGCGCTCGCGCTCTGGCCGCTTTGCGCGAGCCGCCGCGCGTCGTTGATGGTCTGGTCGCGCGGGCTGCTCTGGCCGAGCCGGCGGCCCAGTTCGTCGAGGCGCGGATAGTTCGGCGCGGCCGCCTTCAGCTGCGCGAAATACTGCTGCGCGCCCGCGCCGTCCTTGCGGTCGGCCAGCACCATGCCCATCCCGAACAGCGCGTCCGGTTGCCGCGGATCGATGCCGAGCACCTTGCGCCACGCCTGCTCGGCGAGGTCGCCGCGCTGATGCGACTGCCAGTACTTGCCCTGATCGATCAGGACTGCGAGCGGATCTTTGGCCGCTTGCGCGAGCGCGCCGGGCGCGGCCGCCGCGATCGCGCACAACGCGCCGGCCGACAGTGCAACGCGCAACGACTGCGCGAGTGCGTTCAATCGCATGCATTCCTCCAGGCGGGCACGAGGCGGCCGGCTTCATCGAAGCGGTAGCGGCCGTCGATAAACCCCGTGCCGAACAGACCCAGCACACGATCGTAGTAAACCGGGTCGCGGCCCGGCACCTCGGTTTCGAGCGCGGCGAGCCGGCTGCGCGCGAGGCCGAGGCCGCGCTCGTCGCCGAGCGCCTTGAAGTAAGGGGCGAGCGCGCCCCAGTAGCTGAGCGGGCCTTCGCCGCTCGACGCGCCGGTGGTCGACGACACCTTCTCGGGCGGGAAGCCGTTCTGCGCGACCTTCGCGCGCATCCCGCCGAGCGCGCCGAGCCACGACTTCGCAAGCGGATCGGCGGGGGCGGTCAGGCCGGCCCACAGATAGACGCGAATCGCGTCGTAGCTGCCGACGTCGCCGTTCTTCGGATCGACCACGAACCGGCCGTTCTGCCACGCCGCCCAGTCGGGCGCGAAGCCTTGCGGCGACACCGTGCGCACGAACTGGTAGGCGGTGTCCGCGAGCTTGCCCCACGGGCCGTCCGGCGCTTCGTGCGCGAGGCCGCGGAGCAGCGGCAGCGGCAGATAGCTCGGATTCAGGCGCGTGACGCTGCCGTCGCGAAAGCCTTGCGAGCCCGGCAGCAGCATCGGCCCGAGGCCCGGCAACGTGACGACTTCGTCGGCGGCGATGCGCGCGGCGAGGCTGCGGCCCAGCTGCGTGTAGGCCGGGTCGTGCCACAGGCGGCCGGCTTCGAGCAGGTCGTAGGCGATCCACAGGTCGGAGTCCGACGCCGAATTCGGGTCGAGCACGCCGAACGAGCCGTCCGGTCTCTTGCCCCATTGCCACGCCGGCAGCCGCATTTTTTGCGCGTCGAACTGGTTGGCGGCCAGGTTCGAACGGGTCCACCCGAGCAGCTTGTCGAAGCTCGCGCGGTCGTTCGCGACCAGCGCGAAAAACATCGCGTACGACTGGGCTTCCGAAGTGGTCTGCCGGGTCGGCGTCGAAAAATCGATGACCCGGCCGTCGGCCTGCATGAAGCGCGCGATGAAGCTGCGATACGCGCTCCAGTCGCCGCAGCCGGCGCCCCCCGGCGCGGTCTGCGCGGCCGGCGCGCCGCTCGCGGCGGCGCTGACGCAGGCCGCCGCCGCGAGGCCGCGCGCGAGCGCGAGGCCGGTCTTTCTGTTGATCCGCAACCGCATACGAGTCATATCCGTTCTATCAGTCTTTGTTCCGTCAGTCCTTCAGGCGGCGCGCGGCGATCGCGCGCAGCGTCCGGTAGCACAGGCCGGCGATCAGCAGCGCGGCGAGCACGCCGCCGAACAGCAGCAGCAGCGGGTGCGACGACAGCGCCCAGCGCAGGTACTCCTGTGGCGACAGACGGCCGACAAAGTAAGCCGTGCCGTTCGACGTGATGGTCACCTCGCGGCCGTGGATCACCGCCATCGCGCCTTGAATCTTCGGCAGCACGTCCGCGTCGAGCAGCGCGCCGGCCAGATCCGCATCCGACTGGCCGGCCGCGCTGACCAGCGCGACCACGCTGCGGCCCTTTTGCAGCGGCGACTCGAAGCCGGTCAAGAGCGCCGCGCCGGCCGAGCTGACCATCGTCAGATCGGCGCGCGCGGGCGAGCGCTCGACCCCGCGTTCGCCATGCCACCAGTCCTGCAACTTGAATACGAGGTCGGTGAGCTGGAACGTGTGCGCGTCGCCGCTGCTGGAGAACGGCATCGCTTTGGCCCAGTGTTGCAGCAGCGGCTGCTTGCCGGGCGCGCCCAGCACGATCAGGTCCTTGTCGGCGTAGCGATCGACGTCGGCCGCATTGGTCACGGTCACGCCGGTCACCGGGTAGCCGCTCGACTCGCCCATCCGGCCCATCGTCAGCAGATACATGCTGTACTCGCCGGGGCCGGCGTCGTTCGGCAGCACCACCGCGGTTTCCGACAGATCGGCCATGCGCGTGAACGGGAAGCCGCTGTTGGCGAACGCGGCGAGGTCGGGCAGCGCCATGTAGTGCGGGAACGACGACAGGTCGATGGTCGAATTCGGATCGATCGCGCCGACCACGTTCGGCAGCAGCCGGCCCGTGCATTCGCCGGTGTTCGGGATGTCGTAGAAGAAGTGCAGCCGCAACTGGGTGCGCGGCGTCAGCAGCAGCGGCGGGATGCGGATGTTGCGCTGCGCGTCGGCGGTGCCGTCGGGCATCACGAGGCTGAGGTAGCGGCTCAGTTCGAACACCGAGGTCGTGCGCGACGGAATCGGCAGCGCCTGCACGAAGCCGTTGTTCACGCTGACGTTCAGCGACGAGCGGTCGCGCGCCGGCCGCACCGTGTAGCGGTAGCGCAGGTCGATCGGCGCGCCGCGGCTGTGCCACATGAACAGGTCGGGCGGCACGCGCATGTTGATGCGCACCGCGTCGGCGTCGTAGCCGAACACGGTCAGGTCCTTCGGATCGGCGAGCTCGCCGAAGCGCACCGCGCGATTGGTCGGCAGCCAGTTCGGCGCGTCGTACGGCACCCGTGGCGTCAGTTCGTTCAACGTAGTAATCGTCGCGCTGGCGCCGGACAGCGCGCTGTGACCGATGCCGAGCGATTTCGCGGCGGTCTTCAGCTCGGCCTCGGTGCGCCCGAGCACCAGCAGCAGCTTGCCGTGCGCGGCCGGCTCGCGCTCGACCACCGCGACGGTCGGGCCGTTGATCTCGGGCAGCGCGACGCCGGCCGGGTGCTGCTCGCTGGTCGCGAACACCACCGCGTTGCCGGTCAAAGGCGGGCTGTCGAGTTGCGCGGGAAACAGCGCGCCGCGAAAGCCCGCCAGCGCGCCGAACCATGACGCGACGATCCCGGCGGCCTCCAGCGTGCCGTTGCCCGGCTTCTGCGCGAACACGAACGGCAGTTCGAGGCGGCGCACGTCGCGGCGGTCGAAGAACGGCTTGGGCAGCGCGGCCAGCTCGGGCCTCACGGCGAGCGACGCGTAGGTCAGGTCGAGCGAACTGGCGTTGCTGATGGTCGCCCACAGCGCGGAGTTCGACGGGTCCTCGCAACTGGTCGTGTAATGGCCGATCAGTTGCAGGTTCAGGTGGTTGAAGTCGGTGATGAAGCGCGGATCGATCGAGATGTCGCGCGCGACCAGCATGCCGGCCTGTTCGTGCGGCACCGGCAGCGTCGCGGCGACCTCGCCGTTGACCAGCACTTTCAGTTGCGACAGCTGCGGCAGCAGCGCGGGCGAATAGCTGTAGATCAGATGCAGCGTCGCGGCGGTCACCACCTCGTCGTTGCGCACCGAGAACGCGATGCCGTTCTGTCCGTCGACGCCGCGCAGTTGCAGCGGATCGAGCGCGCCGAAGTCGGCGAACGTGAGCGTCTGGCGCCGCCCGCCCGGCACCTGGATGCCCGGCTCGGCGGTGGTCGGTGTGCGCATGCCGAGCGTGCGCACCGACGACGCGGCGAGCGCCGGGGTCGGCGTCGCCAGCGCGCCCTGGGCGATCGCATTGGCATCGAATTGCACCGCGGGGCCCGGCGGCGCGACGTTGCCGACGCCGGTTGCGCTCTGCGGGGTTTGCGCGGCGTTCGCGCCGCTGGCGGTTGCCGCGCCCGTTGCGGACTTCGCCGCGGTTGCCGGCGCGGCCGCCGCCAGCGGCGCGAACGCCGCGAGCGGCGCGGCCAGCGCGGTTTGCAACGCGAGCCAGCAGGCGAGGCCGCGCATCAGCGGGCGCGCGTAGGGCGAGTGCCGTGAGTGCCGCGCACGCTGGTCGGCCCGCGCGCCGCGGCCGGCGTCGGCGCTAGCGCCGGGGCCGGAGGGCGGCAGTGATTCGGTACGGCTGCGCCCGTGAGCCGGGCGTTCGAGGTTGTCGTTCGCGATCCTGTTGCCCATAGATCAGTCTTTGGTTTTTAGCTTCTTGACGTCCGCCGGACGGCTTTTGATCGAACTGCGCAGGTCGTCGTACAGATGTTCGAACAGCCCGCCGATGCCGCGCGCGCCGACCTTCAGCACGTGCGACAGACCGCGCAGCGGGGTGTCCTGCTCGCGGCCCTCGGCCCAGCCGGTCCACGCATCGGCGCGCGCGAAGGTGGTCTTGACGAACTCGTACTCCTGCTCGCGGCTCATCGCGCCGAAGCGCAGGCCGACCCGGCCGGGCTCGGTAAAGCTGACGGTGGCCGGGAACGCGAATTCTTCGTCGCCGCGAAACAGCGACACGCTCACGCGCTCGTGCATCGGCACCTCGATGCTGGCGGGCAGCGCGACGCCGACGCCGCCTTCCGAGTAATCGATGGTTTCGCACGCGAGCGTGCGGCCGGTCGAGAACTTCAGCATCACCGGCATCTTCATCGCGACCCGGTGCACCGCGCGAATCTGCCGGCGCTCGCTGGCGGCGGCCACGCTGGCGCCGAGAATCAGCATGTTGTAGCCGGTCCACGCGAGGTTCAGCACGGTGGTCTCGACGATGCTGCGCACGTGGAAATTCAGATAGATGTGCACGAGTCCGGCCAGAAAGCCGAGCAGGTTCAGCAGCAGCAGGAACAGATACGGCCGCGAGATCGACCAGTCGAAGTAGTTCTTCTCGATCTGGCCGCCCTTGGCCGTCACGTTGAATTTGCCGAGCTTCGGGTTGATCAGCGCGAGCAGCGTCGGCGCGGTGATGTACGAGGCCAGCACCGATTCGTACACCTCGGCCCAGAACGAATGGCGGAACAGCCGCTGCATCCGCGAGTTGGTGATGCTCGCGTGCATCATGTGCGGCAGCGCGTAGATCGCGATCGTGCCGGCGGCCGCCTCGATCACGTGCGCGCCGAAGAACAGGAACGACAGCGGCGCGGTCAGGAACACCAGCCGGGGCACCCCGTAGAAGAAGTGCATCATCGCGTTCAGATAGCACAGCCGCTGGCCGAGCTTCAGCCCCTTGCCGGTGAGCGGATTGTCGATCCGGAAAATCTGGGTCATCCCGCGGGCCCAGCGGATCCGCTGGCCGATATGGCCGGACAGGCTCTCGGTCGCGAGGCCGGCGGCCTGCGGGATCGCCAGATACGCGGTGGTGTAGCCGAGCCGGTGCAGCTTCAGCGCGGTGTGTGCATCTTCGGTCACGGTCTCGACCGCGATCCCGCCGATCTCCTCGACCATGCTCCGGCGCAACAGCGCGCACGAGCCGCAGAAGAACGTCGCGTTCCACAGATCGTTGCCGTCCTGCACGAGGCCGTAGAACAGCTCGCCCTCGTTCGGCACCTTGCGGAAAGTGCCCAGATTGCGCTCGAACGGGTCGGCGTTGAAGAAGTGGTGCGGCGTTTGCAGCATCGACAGCAGCTTGTCGCGCAGGAACCAGCCGAGGCCGATCTGCAGGAACGAGCGGGTCGGGATGTGATCGCAGTCGAAGATCGCGATGTACTCGCCGCCGGTGATCTTCAGCGCTTCGTTGATGTTGCCGGCCTTCGCGTGACGGTTGTGAGTGCGAATCGTCCAGTTGACGCCGACTTCCTCGCAAAACGCCTTGAACTCGGGGCGGCGGCCGTCGTCGAGCACGTGGATCGACAGTTTATCGGCTGGGTAGTCGAGCGCGAGCGCCGCGTAGATGGTCGGCTTCACGACCGACAGCGGTTCGTTGTAGGTCGGAATGAATACATCGACGGTCGGCCAGGCCTCGCGATCGGCGGGCAGCGGCAGCGGCTTGCGCTTGAGCGGCCACGCGGTCTGGAAGTAGCCGAGCATCAGCACCAGCGTCGAGTACACCTCGGCGGACACCAGCAGCAGCCCCCACGCGGCATCGAGCGGATGTTCCCAGTAAGTGGTCTCGGTCAGGCGCCAGTACATGTAGCGGCCGGACGCGACGATCGACAGCATGATCATCACCATCGTCGCGTAGCGGCCCTGCATCCGCCGGAACAGCAGCGCGAGCGCGAAGCAGCAGGTCGCGAAGGTCAGCTGCTGCGCGAAGCCGAGCGGCACCGTGAACACGAAATACAGCATGTACAGCGCGAGCAGCGTGACGAGGCCGGTGACGATGCGGCTGTTCCAGAAACGCGCGTCGATGAAGCGCGCGAAGCGCGAGGACTCGCCGCCCTCGGGCTCGCGCGAAGAGGCCGGGCTGCTCATGCGACGTTCCTCGGCGGCACGGCGATCGCGTCGAGCGCCGCGGTGAGCCACGCGCCGCACGCGCGCAAGTCGGCGGCGGCCTGGCTGAGCGGGTCGTAGTGAATCAGCGTGGTGTCGCAGGCGAGCGCTTCGCTGACGCCTTCGTCGAGATGGATCACGCCGGGGAACACGCGGCCGGCGAGCATGTCGCGCAGCACCTTCAGCACGTCCTTGGTCAGCTGGCGCGACTGGTCGATCTGGTTGACCACGTAGCCGACCCCGCCGAACTCGGGACGCGGCGCCGCGTAGCTGGCGATCAGCCGTTCCATTTGCGGGATCGCCGCGTACGACGCGGCGTCGGCGAGCACGACGTTCAGCGCGAAGGTCGCGGCGGTCAGCGCGGTGCGCACATAGACCGACGAGCCGGGCGGGGTGTCGACGATCACGATGTCGGACGGCTCGAGCCGCAGGTGCTGCAACATGTGCGCGAGCCACTGCGGATGCTGGTCGAGATACGCCTCGAAACGGCGCCGGTCGTCTTCGAGCACCGCGCCGTACGGCAGCACGGTGACGCCGTCGATGCCGTCGAACATTACCGTTTGCCACGGGTTGCCGGACAGCGTCGCGCGCGACAGACCGTCGATGCTGTCGAGCGGCACGCCGAAGTGCAGGCGCAGCGCGTTCTGCGGGTCGAGGTCGAGGGCGATCACGCGGCGGCCGCTATTGGCCAGCACGGACGCGAGATTGGCGGCGAGGGTGGTCTTGCCGACCCCGCCTTTGGCGGACACCACGGCGATGACTTTCATGAGCGACGCGAACCGTTGGTGAGCCACGGCGCGAAGCCGCCGCGAGGGGTGGGGGCGGCCGGTGCTGCCGGTGTTGCCGGTGCTGTCGGTGCTGCCGGTGCTGCCGGGTGGTTGGCGGTGGGCGCGGGGGTGCCGCGCAGGCGGTCGAACACCGATTGCAGCGGCGCGGGTTCGGAGCCGTGCGCTTGCGACGGCGCGGCCGGGTTCTGCGCGGCGAACAGTTTGCCGAGGATGGAGCCGGGTTGCGTGGCTTGCGGCGCTTGTGGCGCTTGTGGCCCTTGCGCGGGGGGCCACGCCTGGGTTGGCGGCGCCGGTTGCGCAGCTTGCGCGGCCGGCCACGGATGCGTGGGCTGGGCGGGTTGCACAGCTTGCGCCGCCGGCCACGAACGCGCGGGCTGGGCGGCTTGCGTCACGTAAGCCGGTTGCGCCGCATGGGCGGGCGGCAGCGGCGCGGCCGGCGCTTGGCTGAGGTTCGGATTGCTTGTTGCGGCGGCGCGCGCCCACGCCGGGGCGGGCGGCACGGACGGGATAGGGGGCACCGGCTGCGCGGCCGGCGCGGCAACCGCACCGGCTGCAACCGCCGCGCGCTGCGCCGCCTGCTGCTCGAGCGCCGCTTCAGCCGCCGCTGCGCGCGCACTCGCTTCATCGAGTCCTTCGAGCGTGTTGAAGCGCGCCGCGCCGCTCGGCGTGAGCGGCTTTTCGACGACCGGCTGCACCGGCGGAATGTCGCGCCGGTGCGAGCGCGTGAACAGCTGCGACTTCGCGCGCGTGACCGACGAAACGTCCTGCGGGGTCGTGTCTTTCTGCGCCGCGGGCGCCGGCGCGGCGCTCGCCGGCTGCGGGCGGCTCTCGCCGGCCATGCCGATTTCCGGAATCGCCGGCTGGGTCAGATCCAGCGTGACGAGCAACGGCCAACGGGTGCGCGCGCTGCGCGCGTCGTTTTCGCGGCCGATCTCCTGGTACGCGTTGGCGTCGCCGCCAAACTGATCGAACAGTTTTTCGATGTCGCTCGATGAACTCATGGTGCCGCCGTCTTTTACCTGCTTTGCAGTGCCCCGCTCGGACTCGCCGGGGTGCTATTTATATGAACTGCTTATCCCTGATCCTGGTTGGCGGCCGCCCGGGGCATCGCCGCCTTGCCGCGCCCGGCATTCCCGCCATCCGCCTTCGTCGGCGTTAGCCGCCGCCCTGTGATGCATCCGCGCTGCCAGAACGGCGCCGCGGCCTTGCAGATTCGTTCGTCGATCGGAAGTTAAGCCGGATGCCGGCCGAGGCGGAATTCGAGCGCGCTGTCGACGCCGAACCCGCTCGTCTGCACAACCGACAGACCTTGCGCGCCCAACGCGCTGAACCAGCTCTGATAGACGCCCTCGAGAAACGCCGGGGTCCACGCGAGCGCCGTTTCGCCGAACGCCGGCAGCGGCGCGCAATAGTGCACGATGCGCAGCGACTCGGCTTCGTCCGCGAGTTCGACATAGCCCCAATCCATCGCGCGCCAGTAGTCGTTCAACGCCTGCTGGAGGTCGGCCGTTGACCCGCACGCGGGCAGCGGATGCGCTTGCGCGAAGCGAACCCCGACGCGCTGCATCAACTGGCGCAGTTCGTCACGGCCGATCTGCGCTTCGAACTCGCCGGCCAGCGCGCTCAACATGCCGCGCCATTGCGGCGAGATCTGGCGTTCCAGCAGGTAGTCGAGAATGGGGACCATGGTTTCCGGGAATGATGACTGTCGGGTCCGTCGCGGCGGTCCGGCAGCCAGTAAGAATCAAAGGCAGCGCGGCCAATCATGACGCGCGTACGTCATATTTACCGCGGTGTCCAGTCTGTTGCGAACACTTCGCAGGAAGTCTACTTAAGACACTAACTTTTAGCCACTTTCGATTGGCCAGTTATGCGTGAGTCGACGTACCCGAGCGACACGCAATTACGTCATTTTTTCTGAATCGCTTGTATCGAAACGGTTTTTCGCTATGCATGGCGAAAAACGCTCGCGCGGCTATAGGTGTATTAACCGACAATCAGGTATCGCGCCTACTCTTTTATGCGCGCTCGACATGCCGGCGCGAGCGTGCGGATAAAGCCCGCGTGGCCGGCAAAACTTGCGAATTCTTTCCAAAATGTAGGACGGCGCGCATAGCGCTGCGGCAAGTCCGGCATACGAGCGCGTCTATGTGATGCGTATTAACTCCGTGATTGAGCGAGTGTCTGTTTTGTTCACGGCGACGCTCGCCGCTTATCACGCGGTCCGGGTATTTTTGGCGAATAAAAATCTGCGTAGCATGCACGCGAAGCCGGCCCTGCGATATGCGGCGCGGGGGCAATGCCGTTCGATTCAAATCGACTCGGGAATGCGCGCTCGCGGTGCAAGCGGCGGCGTGCACGCGGGCGGCGGCCGCGGGGTCACGTGGCCGCCGGGCATCCGCGCGATTAACTTTTGTCGGATGTTTGCCGATAACCACTGGCGGAGCAACCGGAACCCAGCCTGATCGCCCTTTATGTCTGCCATCTCCATGCAGCCCCCCGAGCCCGGTTTGCGCGAGCGCTTTCACCAGCGCTCGCTCGATCACCAGAGGCCGGTCTCGATCGTGACGATGGCCTTCACGGTGATCGCGTTCCTGTGCATGGTGGCCGCGCGCACCCAGGTTTCCGGGCCGGCCGCGCCGCTCGCCTACCGGCTGCTGTGCGCGCTGGTGCTCGCGCTGCTGGTGCTGGCGCTGCCGCGCGCGCGCTCGCCGTTCGCGTTCGGCGCGCTCGGCGTCGCTTATCTGCTGGTGTTGACCGGCGGGGTGGTGCTCAATGCGGGCGGCGTCGCGCAGCCGTTGCTGTGGCTGCTGCCCGCGCTGGTCGTGATCCCGATCTGCGCGGGGCCGCTGTGGCTCACGCCCGCGCATTTCATCACGGGCAGCGTGCTGTTCTATGCATGCGTGATCGGTCTGCTGCTCGGCATCCAGCGAACTCCCGAGGTCGACGCGGCGGTGTGGACCTGGGTCGTCGCGGTCGGCGCGCCGGCCTCCGCGGTGTTCCATTTCGGCTTCTACCGGTTTCGCCGCGCGCATTTTCTGCTGGAAAGCCAGCTCGCGCAGCTCGCCGCCACCGATCCGCTGACCGGTCTGCAAAACCGCCGCGCGTTCGTCAAGCGCGCGGAGGAACGGCTCGCCGCGCCGGCGCCGGGCGGGCCACTCAGCGCGATCTTTCTCGACATCGATAATTTCAAGTCGCTGAACGACCGCTTCGGTCATGCGGTCGGCGACCATGCGCTATTCCGGGTCGCGCAGGTGCTGATGGACGAAGTCGGCGCGGGGCAGAGCGTAAGCCGGATCGGCGGCGAGGAGTTCGCGCTGCTGCTCGATGCCGACCTTGCCGGCGCGCTGCGGATCGCGGAGCGGGTGCGCGCCGGGATCGCCGGCATCGAACGCCCGGACGGTTTGCTGAGCGCGAGCTTCGGGGTCGCCGAGCATCGTCCCGGCGAGAGCTTCATGGGACTGCTCGATCGCGCGGACGAGGCGCTGCTGCGCGCCAAGCAGTCGGGGCGTAACCGGGTTTGCGCGGAAGGCGCGGTGCCGGTTGATGCGGCGGGTGCGGTGCGTGTGCCGCATGAGGGCGGCGGCCGCGTATCCGGCGGGCCGGGCGGTGAAGCGGTTGGGACTGCCCTGGTCGATGCGGCGGCGGGGACTGCCCGAGCTTCCGCTGCCGCTGAGGCGTCTGAGGCCGTTGAGACCGCTGAGGCCGCTGAGGCCGCTGAGGCCGCTGGGACTGCCGTGGCCCCTCGCCACCTGTGGAACGACTTCGCGTTGATCTCGCATTTCCAGCCGCTATACAGCCTGTCGCATCAGAAGCAGGTCGGCTTCGAGGCGCTGTTGCGCGGCGAGCGCGACGACGGCTCGCTGGTGCCGCCGGCGACGCTATTCGCGCCGCAGCCGGCCAGCGACGAAGGCGCGCTCGACCGCGCGAGCCATGCGGTGCATCTGGACAACGCGCGCCGCGCGCTGCCCGCCGATGCGTGGCTGTTCCTGAACATCCTGCCGGCCACCTTCATTGCCGACGGCTATGCGGACCGGTTGACGCAAATCGTGCGCGGCGCCGGACTCGAGCCCGAACGCGTAGTCCTGGAGATTCTCGAATCGCACGGCGGCAGCGTCGCCGAGATGTCGCGCGCGGCCGGGCGCTATCGTCAGCACGGTTTCCTGATCGCGGTCGACGATTTCGGCGCGGGCCAGTCGAACCTCGACCGGCTGCTGCGAATCCGTCCGGACCTCGTGAAGCTCGACGGCGAACTGATCCGCGCGACCAGCCACGGCACGCAGCGGCCGATCCTGCCCAAGCTCGTGTCGCTGCTGCATCAGGCGGGGATGCTGGTGGTGGTCGAGGGCGTGGAGACCGAAGCGGAACTGATTCTGGCGGTCGAATCGAATGTGGATTTCGCGCAGGGTTATCTGCTCGGCCGGCCCGCGCGCGAGATCGCGCCGCCGGAGTCGGTGCACCGGCGCATCGACGACGCGTTCGACGTAATCGCGCAGGGCCGCGCGCATCAGCACGCATTGTTCGAATCGGAAGTGGAACCGTACCGGCTGGAACTGCGGCGCGCGGCCACCGAATTACGCGCGGGCGCCGCGATGGACGCCGCGTTCGCGACGCTCGCGGCCTTCGCGCGCTGCATCAGCTGCTTCATTCTCGACGGCAGCGGCCGCCAGCTCGGCCACGAAGTGCGGGGGCCCGCATGGTGCAAGGATACGGCGTCGTTGCAGCCGGTCGCGAATCCGCGCGACGCGCGTTGGGATCATCGGCCGTATTTTCGCAACGCGGTGCTGTTGCCCGGCGAGCCAGTTACCAGTAATCCTTATCTTTCGCTCGCGAGCGGGCGGCCTTGTATCGCGGTGACACTGGCCGAGCAGCTCGGCACCGAGCGCTGCGTGGTCGGTGTCGAGCTGGACTGGTCGGCGCGCGGTTTGCCGTGGCCGGCGCGGGAGTAGGGGAGCAGTAAAGGCTTGTAGTGCGGTCTAGTAACCGCCGTTGACCGGCGCGGCGCTCGCCGGCGTGTCCTTGAACGACGCGGCCAGATCCGCGGCCGCGCGGCTCAGCAGACCGGTATCGGTGCCGACCGCGACGAAGCTCGCGCCGGCCGCCAGATACTCGCGCGCGAGCGCCGGGTCGGGCGCGAGCACGCCGGCCGCCTTGCCCGCGTCGCGCACCGTCGCGATGCCGCCGCGAATCGCGTCGCGCACCCGCGCGTCGCCCGGTTTGCCGAGCAAACCCATCGACGCGCTCAGATCCGACGGCCCGAAAAACACCGCGTCGACGCCGTCGACGCGCGCGATCTGCGCGAGGTTGTCGAGGCTCTGCACGGTCTCGGCCTGCACGATCACGCACAACTGCGACGCGGCGCCAGTCAGATAGTCGGGCACGCGATTCCAGCGCGACGCGCGTGCGAGCGCGCTGCCCACACCGCGAATTCCGTGCGGCGGATAGCGGGTCGCCGCGACCGCGTCGGCCGCTTGCGCGGCGGTGTCGATCATCGGCAGCAGCAGCGTCTGTGCGCCGATATCGAGCAGTTGCTTGATCAGCGCGGCGTCGCTGCGCACCGGCCGCACGACCGGATGCGACGGATACGCGGCCACCGCCTGCAATTGCGCGAGCGTGCTGCGTACGTCGTTCGGCGCGTGCTCGTTGTCGATCAGCAGCCAGTCGAAGCCGGCGGTCGCCAGCAGCTCGGTCACGTACGCGTCGGCGAGCGCGGCCCACAGGCCGAATTGCGGCTTGCCTTCGGCGAGCGCGCGTTTGAACGGGTTATGCGGCACGGACATATCGAGTCGCTCAGATGAAGTTCAAACCGATGCCGCCGAGCGGCCCATAGTCGACGTGGAACGTATCGCCGGCGCGCGCGGGGATCGGGCTGGTGAACGAGCCGCTCAGGATCACGTCGTGCGCGTTCAACATTTCGTCGTACGGAGCAATCTTGTTCGCGAGCCACGCGACGCCGGTGGCCGGATGATTGAGCACCGCCGCCGCCAGCCCGCTTTCCTCGACCGCGCCGTTCCTGTACAGCAGCGCGCCGACCCAGCGCAGATCGACGTCGAGCGGCCGCACCGGCCGGCCGCCGAGCACCACGCCGGCGTTCGCGGCGAAGTCGGAGATCGTGTCGTAGACCTTGCGCGGCGCGCGGGTGTCGCGATCGAACTGCTCGATGCGCGCATCGATGATTTCCACCGCCGGGGTCACGTAAGCGGTCGCGTCGAGCACGTCGAACAGCATGACGCCGGGGCCTTTGAGCGGCCTCGCCAGCACGAACGCGAGTTCCACTTCGACGCGCGGCGCGATGAAACGATCGGCGCGGATGTCCTGGCCGTTGTCGATAAACATGCTGTCGAGCAGCGGCGCGTAGTCCGGTTCGTCGATCTGCGACGAGCGCTGCATCGCGCGCGAGGTCAGGCCGATCTTTCTGCCCTTGATCACATGGCCTTCGGCGAGCTTCAGCCTGACCCACTCGCGTTGGATCGCATAACCGTCCTGCACGGTCATCTGCGGATACTGCGCGGAAAAATGGCGCAGCTGCGTGCGGGTCTTCTCGGCATGGTCGAGTTGCGCGGCGAGTTCGCGGATGATCTGTTCGTCTAGCATGATGAGTACTCAGCCTTTCAGGCGCGCATGCAGGTTGTTGTGTTTCCAGCTGCCCGCTTCGCTGAACTCGTTGATTTCCAGCGACAGCGCGAGACCCCGGCGTTCGAACTCCACTGCGAAGCGCTGCTTGAGCACCGCGAACAGCGCATCGCCGGCGGCCTTCTTCACCGCATCGGAGCGGCCCGCGCCGATCTTGAAGTTCGCGTGCATAAACGCGGCATCGGGGCGGCCGTCGGCGATGCAGTACTGCTCGCAGCGCAGCGCGCGCACGCGGATCCCGCCGAGCGGGAACACGCGTTCGCCGTTGTCGCGTTGTGCGTCGATGCATTGCGCGAGTTCGCTGCACAGTGCGCCGATTCGTTCGGCGTCCGCGAGATTCGCGCTGTATTCGAGTGTCAGGTGCGGCATAAGGGTGTGCTCCGTAATCAGGCGGGCAGCGGTGTGACCGGGAAGATCGCATTGATCTGGCCGGTGCCGGAACTGCCGAAATAAGGGGTGACGACTTCGACCTTGCCGTCGTAGCGGTCCCAGCCGAGCGCGCCGAGTAGCATCGCGGTGTCGTGCATGCCGCCTTCGCCCCAGCATTTCTCGTTGTAGAGCGGCAGCATTTCGCAGAAGGTTTTCCAGTCGCCGCTTTCCCACATGCGGACCACACTGCGGTCCATCTGTTCCAGCAATGGACTCCACACCGTGTGCATGTATTGCTCGGCGGTGCCGTTGTTCGCGAAGTGATGGCTGAGCGAGCCGCTCGCGAGGATCGCGACGGTGCCGTCGTAGCGTTCCTCGATCGCCTTGCGTACCGCGAGGCCGAAGCGCGCACTGGTTTCGAGGTCGTGCCACATGCACCAGCCGGCTACCGAAACGGCCTTGAAATGCTGGTCGCTATTCATGTAGCGCATCGGCACCAGCGTGCCGTATTCGAGTTCGAGCGTGGTCTTGCTGTGCGCGCGGCTTTTTACGCCCATTTCGTTCGCGACCTCGGCGATCAGCTCGCCGAGGCCGACGTTGCCGGGGTACGCGTACGGCATGTTGTTGATGAAATGCGGCAGCTCGTTGCTGGTGTACACGCCTTCGAAATGCGGCGCGCAATTGATGTGGTATTCGCTGTTCACGAGCCAGTGCACGTCGAACACGACGATCGTATCGACGCCGAGTTCGCGGCAGCGCCGGCCGATTTCGTGGTGGCCGTCGATCGCGCTCTGACGGCAGCCTTTATGCGGACCGTCGAGTTCCGACAGATACAACGACGGTACGTGAGTCACTTTTGCTGCTAACGCGAGTCTGCCCATGGCGCGTCTCCTCTGTCGATCCGGCGGCTCGCCGGTTTTACACGCCCCAGCGCGGAATATGATGCGAGCCGAGCGACACGCACACGTTCTTCGGTTCGAGGAATACTTCGTAGCTCCAGGTACCGCCTTCGCGCCCGACGCCCGATGCCTTGGTACCGCCGAACGGCTGGCGCAGATCGCGCACGTTCTGGCTGTTGACGAAGCACATTCCCGCTTCGACGGCGGCGGCCACCCGCAGCGCGCGGCCGGTGCTCTCGGTCCAGATATAGCTCGACAGGCCGTACGAGATATCGTTGGCCAGCCGGATCGCGTCGGCTTCGTCGTCGAACGGAATCAGGCACGCGACCGGCCCGAAGATTTCTTCCTGCGCGATGCGCATCCGGTTGTCGACGTCGACGAACACCGTCGGCGCGACGAAGTTGCCTTTGCACATCGCGTCGGGCAGATCCGGCAGGTCGAGGCCGCCGCACGCGAGCGTCGCGCCTTCCTTCGGGCCCAGTTCGATATAGCCGCGCACTTTGGCGAGGTGCCCCTGGCTGATCATCGGGCCGACGATCGTGCTGTCGGCGAGCGGATCGCCGACCGTCAACCGCTTCGCGCGTTCGATGAAACGCTCGGCGAAACGCGTGTAAATGGAGCGCTGCACGAGGATGCGCGAGCCGGCGGTGCAGCGTTCGCCGTTGTTCGAGAAGATCATGAACACCGCGGCGTCGAGCGCGCGTTCGAAGTCGGCGTCGTCGAAAATCACGAACGGCGACTTGCCGCCCAGTTCCATCGAAAACTTTTTCAGCCCGGCGCTCTGCACGATGCGGTTGCCGGTCGCGGTCGAGCCGGTGAACGACACCGCGTGCACGTCGCGATGCGCGACCAGCGGCTCGCCGGTTTCCTTGCCGTAGCCGTGCACGACGTTCAGCACGCCGGCCGGAATGCCCGCTTCGAGCGCGAGCCGACCGAGCATCGACGCGGTCAGCGGCGACAGCTCGCTCATCTTCAGCACCGCGGTGTTGCCGAATGCGAGGCAGGGCGCGACCTTCCACGTCGCCGTCATGAACGGCACGTTCCACGGCGAGATCAGCGCGCACACGCCGACCGGATGAAACAGCGTGTAGTTCAGGTGCGAATCGGTCGGGTAGGTGTGGCCGTCCACGCGCGTGCACATCTCGGCGAAGTAGCTGAAGTTGTCCGCCGCGCGCGGCACCAGTTGCTTGCGCGTCTGCGAGATGGTCTGGCCGGTGTCCTTCGTTTCGGTTTCCGAAATTTCCGGCACATGCTTCGTAATCAGCTCGCCGAGTTTGCGGGTCAGCTTCGCGCGTTCGGCGGCGGGTTTGGCCGCCCACGCGGGAAAGGCCTGCTTCGCCGCCTGCACGGCTTCGTCCACTTCCTTCTCGCCGCCGCGCGCGACCTCGCCGAGCACTTCCTGAGTGGCCGGGTTGACGGTTTCGAAGTACTCGTTCGAGGCACGTGCCTCGCCGTTGATCAGATGGTCGATCGGCATTGCGTTGTCCTTTGCGTATGCGCTCGCGTGGTGCTGTGAGCGTAGTCCTGTGAGCGTGGTCCTGTCAGCGTGGTCCTTTTAATCAGGCGCGACCGAAGTCCGCGTCCGATGCGATCGTGTTGACGAGACGGCCGAGGCCGTCGATTTCGCAGACGACTTCGTCGCCCGCATCGACGTTGACGGTCCCTTCGGGCGTGCCGGTCAGGATCACGTCGCCGGGTGCGAGCGTCATGAAGCTGCTCAGATATTCGATCAGCGCGGGGATGTCGGTGACGAGGTCGCGCGTGTTGCCGCGCTGCTGCAGCGTGCCGTTCACGAAGGTGCGCAATTCGAGCTGGTTCACGTCGGCGATGTCGGCCGCGTCGACGAACCACGGTCCCAGCACCGTGCCGCCGTCGCGGTTTTTCACGCGCAAATTCGGGCGGTAGTAGTTCTCGAGATAATCGCGAATCGCGTAGTCGTTCGCGATCATGTAGCCGGCCACGTGCTGCATCGCGGTGTCGCGCGTGACGTTGCGTGCGCCGCGGCCGATCACGACCGCCAGCTCGCACTCGTAGTGCATGAAGGTGACGTCAAGGGGGCGGCGCGTGAAGCCGCGATGACCGATTACCGTGCCCGGTCCCTTCATGAACACCAGCGGTTCTTCCTGTTTGCCGAACTGCAATTCCTTCGCGTGCTCCGCGTAGTTCAGACCGAGCGCGAAGATCGTGCCGGTTTCGAGCGGCGCGAGCCAGACCACTTCGTCTTCGCGGCGCACGCGGCCGTCGGCGAGACGCACGCCGTGTTCGTGAGGAGTCGCTTCGTGGATCGCTCCCGCATAGGCAACGCGGCCGCGCATCATGACGGTTCTCCGTTGGTTTCAGTGTTGGTTCGAGTGTTGGTTTGGCTTGCGCCGATGAACGTGATGCTGAGCGGCGGCAGATTGCCGATCGACAGGCTCGCGTTGTCGCCGATATGCGCGACCGGCGAGCCGTGGCGCACGCCGAGCGTCAGCACGTCGCCGGCACTGAGCGTCATGAAGTCGGTGACGTCGGCCAGCAACTGCGCGACGTTGCGCACGGAAGATGCGGTGCTGCCGCTAAAACTTGCGGCGCCGTTCAGCGCCACGCGAATGTCCAACGCATCCGGCGTCGCGACGTGGCGCGCGGCGACGAGGGCGGGGCCGATCACGCAGAAGCCGTCGCGCGCCCGCAGCCGCACGTTCGGGCGATATACGTTCGTATGCGGCACGCTCAGATCGGCGAGCAGCGTATAGCCGGCGATATAGCCCGCCGCCTGCGCAACGTCGACGCGCGACGCGGTGCGGCCGATCACGATGCCGAGCGACGCGCCGACTTCGACGCCGAACGCGTCATCCGGCACGACCACTTGCGCGCGGTGTCCGGCCAGCGTATTGCGCGGCTTCAGATACAGCACCGGCGCTTGCGGCGGCGCCTTGTACGGCGGCGCGTTGACCGCGTCGCCCAACGCGGCGAGCGCCGCACGGTCGTTCAACAGCGTGCCGTACACGGCGCCGGTGACGGGCGCGCGGCACGCAACGCCGCTCGCCAGCAGCGCGGCCGCGGCGTTCGCGTCCACGTCGCGCGGCAATGGATCGCCTTCGGGATGCAATAGATGATCGGCAAGGACAAACATGGACGGGCGGCCTCGTGGCGAGATGAATCCGGCGAAAACACTAATATGTTAGTAGTATTGCGCTTGATATGATTCACGGTCAATAGGCTGTCGATCAATCACGGGTTTTCCCTTAATCGACGTTCGCTTCCACTTTTCTTGCCGATATGTCCGCTGCGTCTACCCGAGTTTTGCACCGTAATCTGCCCATGCTGCTGCTGCGCGCACGCGAAAAAATGATGGAGCGTTTCCGTCCGCTGATCACCGCGCATGGACTCACCGAGCAGCAATGGCGGGTGATCCGCGCGCTGAACGAGCACGGCCCGATGGAGCCGCGTCAGATCTCCGATATCTGCACGATTTCGAGCCCGAGCATGGCCGGTGTGCTCGCGCGGATGGAGGCGATGGAACTGGTGACGAAGGAGCGTTTCGCCGAAGATCAGCGCCGCGTGCTGGTGTCGCTGACGGACACCAGCATCGAGCTGGTGCGGGTGATTTCGAAGGATCTCGAGGCGCATTACCGCGAGCTCGAGCGCAAGGTCGGACCGGAGATCGTCGAGCGCGTGTATCGCGCGGTCGACGATCTGCTGGCCGGGTTGTCGGAAGAGGACGAGTGAACAGGGGACGGCGTAAAGGTTATGCCGCGCCGCCCGCGCCGGGTTGATCGCGCAGCGGTTTACCAGCCGTAAAACCGCGGCCATTCGGTGCTGCTGCCATCGGCGGCCACCGCGTGATACTCGGGAAATTGCGCGCCGGTCGCGCATGCGTGATTCGGCAGGATGCGCAGCTTCATGCCGATCGGAAAGCGCTGCGCGATATCGCCGGCGGGCTCGCCGTCGGCGACCGCCGCGAGAATCCCGTGCTCCTGATTCGCGCCGCTCACCACGTAGCCCGGCAACAGCGTGCCGTTCAGCAAACACGGCTGTCCGTAGCCGAAATCATGGCTTTGCCGCGACGTGCCGCGATCGCGGCTCAGCGCCATCCAGCCCGCGTCGAGAATCGCCCAGCCCTTGTCTTCCTGATGACCGATCACGGTCGTCAGCACGCTGAGCGCGATGTCGTCGAGCGCGCATACGCCGACATTGCGCATCACCAGATCGAACAGTACGTAGACGCCGGCCCGCACTTCGGTCACGCCTTGCAGATCCCGCGCGGCGAGCGCGGTCGGGGTTGAGCCGACGCTGACCGCCGGGCACGCGATGCCCGCCGCGCGCAGCCGTTCAGCCGCGCGCACGCAGCCCGCGCGTTCCTGTTCGGCCAGCGCCGCGAGCGCGTCGGGCGTGTTCAATTCGTAGCTCGACCCCGCATGAGTCATCACGCCGCCGACCGTCACGCCGTTCTCGTGCAGGATCCGGCCGACGTCGAGCAGAGTCTGCTGTTCGGGCTGGATGCCGGAACGATGGCCGTCGGTATCGATTTCGATCCACGCTTCGAAGCGTTCGCCGTGCTGGTCGCCGAACGCGGCGAGCGCCGCCGCGGCGGTCGGATTGTCGACCACCAGTTTCAGATCGCAGCCCTGACGGCGCAGCGCGAGCGCGCGCGGCAGCTTCGACGGCACGATGCCGACCGCGTACAGGATGTCGGTGACGCCGGCCGCGAAAAATGCTTCGGCTTCCTTCAGAGTCGATACGGTGATGCCGCGCGCGCCGGCGGCGAGCTGCGCGCGCACCACATCGATCGATTTGGTGGTCTTTACGTGCGGGCGGAATGCGACGCCGAGTGTGTTCATCCGCGCCTGCATGCGCGCGATGTTCTTCTGCATCCGCGCGATGTCGATCAGCGCAGCCGGGGTGTCGATCTGTTCGAGTTTCATGCTGGTACCAGGAAGGCGAAGTGTTGTCAGGATTGAACTGTACGCGTTGCGCCGAAGCGTGCGAGCCACGGCACGAGGCCGTCGAGCGAGCGCGCCTCGATCTCGGGCGCCGGGGCGCCGGCGACGAGCGGCAGGCCGATATGGTTGTGCCAGTAGGTTCGCAAGCCGACCGCCGCGGTGCCGAACATGTCGTAGCTTGAACCGGCGACGAAAGCCGCGCGTTGCGGCGCGACGCCGAGCTGTTCCAGCGCGGCGCGGTACGGCTGCGGGTCCGGTTTGTAGACGCCGGCCTGTTCGGCCGTGACGATCGCATCCCAGCGGACCGGCAGCAGTTCGGCCGCCTGCGTGCCGAGCCGCGTCGAACAGTTGGTGACGACCGCGAGCTTGCAGTGCGGAGCGAGTGCGCGCAACGCGTCGAGCGCGCCCGGCCACGGTGACAGGTTCAGCCAGTTCGCTTCGAGTGCGTGCGCGGCGGCTTCGGGCAGGCCGACTTCAGCGGCGGCTTCACGCACCAGTTGTTCGTACGGCACGTAGCGGCCGCAGCCGTAGGTCAGACGCAGATACGCGGCGCGCCACGCGCGGCCCGCGCTTTCGGAGCCGGCGGCGTGGTTCCACGCGGTCCATGAGTCGAGCAGCGCGGTGAGGAGGTCGAACAGCACCGCGTCCGGATACGCGGTACCAACGGTGGCGGGCGAAGGGGCGGGCGAAGGGGCGTGCGAAAGGGCGGCAGGGGCGGAGGAAGGCATGATTGCGCATTGGCCGGCTGTTGACGATGCTCCGATTATAGAAGTCCGTTGCCTGTCCGCCGTTCAGTCGGATCGATTGATAGATTCAGTTGGACTGAATCATCGCCGCCACGGCGGCGCCGGCTTGAAGCAGCTTTGCAGATACCGCATGAAATGACGCGTGCGCGCGGGCAATCCGGTACGGCGGTGAGTCAGCGCGATCACGTTCGCGTCCGGCGCTTTCCATCCCGGCAGCAGGCGCACGAGTTTGCCGCTCGCCAGATCGTCGGCGACGTCCCATTCGGAGCGCAGGATCACGCCGCGTCCTTCACAGGCCCATTGGCGGATCACGTCGCCGTCGTTGCAGCTCAGATGCGCGGCGACCCGCACGCTGCGGCGCGTGCGGCCCTTGCTGAACTGCCACAGCGACACGTCCTCGTTGTTCTCGCGCAGCACGATGCACGGCAGCGCGCTCAACGCGTCGGGCGAGTCGGGCAGTCCGAACCGTTCGACCAGCGACGGCGCCGCGCACACGAAGCGCGCGTTCGGCGCGATCGTATAGCCGACGAGGTTCGACAGCGGCAGCTCGCCGATATGGACGACGATATCGAAACGATCGGGCGTATCGGTCAGCGGCCGGTCCGATAGCGTGAGCGCGACGTCGATGTCGGGATTGCGCTGCTGGAACTGGCCGATCAGCGGCGCCAGATGGCGGCGCCCGAAACCGAGCGGCGCATTGATCTTCAGCGTGCCGACGAGGCCGCCGCGGCGCGTTTGCAGGTCGTCGAACAGCGCGTCGAACTGCTCGATCAGCGCGGCGCCGCGCTCGCATAGCAGCAGACCTTCGTCGGTGAATTGCAGGCGGCGCGCGCTGCGATTGACGAGCTGCGTGCCGAGTTTCTTTTCCAGTTGCTGCAAGCGCTGCGTGACCGCCGACGGCGACAGCGCGAGCTTGCGCGCGGCGGCGAGCAGGCTGTCGCTGGCGCGCAGCGTGAGCAGGAAGCGCAGATCGGCCGAGTCGTTCATAGGGGCAAGGGCGGCGTGCGCACGAGGATGGAGTTTCGCAGCATAATGCGTCGCGCGTGGCAGCGGGGTAAAGTGACGCTTCCGCTTGTGTTTCCGCGTGCGTTTCTGTGTGCGTTTCCGCTCGTGCTGCCGGTTTTGCGCGGGCCCGGCGCCGGAACGGCGCCGCGCGGGTTCCAACCTCGCGATCGTCGCGATCATTGAAAGAAGATACCTATGTCGTTGCCTCATCAGCCGTCGGCCGCGCCGTCCACGCCCGCCGCGAGTCCCGGTTCCCCGCTGAAACAGGCGGTTTTTCTGCATACCGGCTGGCGCAGCGCGGGCACGTGGGTGTGGTCGCGGCTGCGCGAACTCGAGCGCGCGGCCGGTTTTTACGAGCCGCTCAGCAACGTGCTCGCCGACCTGAATCTCGCCGACGTGGCTGCGTCGCGGCCTACGCTGACCTCCGGCCATCCGCCGCTCGCCGCGCCGTACTTCGACGAATACCGGCCGTTTCTGCGCGACGGCGCGCGCGGCGTGGCCGGCTACGACCGGCGCTTCAGCATCGACCGTTTCACGCGCGAGCCCGATGCGACTTTCCCCGCGTTGCAGCGCTATCTGCGCGCGCTGTGCGAGCACACGGCGGCGCGGCAGCGGGTGCCGGTGTTCAAGTTTTGCCGTACCGGCGGGCGCTTGCCGTGGCTGAAGCGCGCGTTCGCGGATGCGCTGCACGTCGGCGTGTTGCGCAACCCGGCCTCGCAGTTCGCGTCGGGCTGGCAATTGCGGCAGCAGTGGAGCAATGCGTTTTTCGTCGCCGCGCCGTTTCGCGTGCTCGGCCTGAATCAGACCGACCCGCTGGTGCGGGAAGCGCTCGGCGTGTGCGGCGTGCGCTTGCCGCCGCTCGCGCCGACGACCGAGGACGCGTATGCGCTCGGCTGCGAGCAGTACGCGCGCACGGTGGACAGCGACAACGCGTATCGCGCGTTCATTGCGTTGTGGATTCTGTGCGCGTTGCGGATGGGCGAGGGCGTCGATCTGCTGGTCGATATGGACCGGCTCGGCAACTCGCGCGAGTATGCGGCGGGACTGCGCGCTGAGTTCGCTGCACAGTGCGGGCTCACGCCGGAGTTCGGCAGCGCGCGCGATCTGCTGGAAGAAACGCGGCGCGGCGCGGCGCGGATGACCGGCATCGACGGCGGCGCGTTGCGCGCGGTGCATTCGGCCGCGTTGAAATTCCTCAAATCGCAGCCGGGTATCGAGGCGGGTTTCGTCGAAGTCGTGCGGCAGAAGATGGTGCTGGCGAACGAGCTGACCGAAGCGTGGCGCTGAACGCGAGAGCGCCAGCGCGCGAAGCGGTTGAAAGGCGAAGCGGTTGAAAGCGCGCCGCGGGCGCGGCGCGCTTGGCTGTTGCCGCTGTTTGTTGCCGCTGTTGTTACCGCATTATCGAATCAGGCCGCGGCCGCCGACACCGCCGCGCGCAAGCCGAGCAGATAGCTGTCCACCCCGAACCCGCAAATCTGTCCTTTGACGATCTCAGCGAACACCGACTGATGCCGGAACGCCTCGCGCGCGTGAATGTTCGACATATGAATCTCGACGACCGGCACCGTCAGGATCGCCAGCGCGTCGCGAATCCCGTAGCTGTAGTGGGTCCACGCGCCCGCGTTGATCAGCACGCCGGCCGCGTTGTCGGTGAACGCCTGATGGATGCGCTCGCACATTTCGCCTTCGTTATTGGTCTGAAAGCTCTCGACCCGCACGCCGAGTTCGTCGCCGAGCGCGCGCAGGCGGTCGTCGATTTCGGCGAGCGTGATGGTCCCGTATTGCGCGGGATCGCGCTTGCCGAACATGTTGTGGTTGATGCCGTGCAGCATGACGAAGGTTTTCATTGAGTACCCTGGTAAATGGTTCGGAGCTATCGAGATGACGTGCGTCGCCCGCTAGTTTAGCGTCGCCTCGGCCGTTAGCGTCGTATCGACCAGCGTGCCGGTGCGGGCGGCCTCGACGATCGCCTCGGTAATGCGCAGATTGCGCAGACCGTCCTCGGCGCTGACGAGCGGCGGCTCCTCGCCGTGGATCACCCGCACGAAATGTTCGATCTGGCGCTTGAGCGGATCGTCGCGGGTCATGTCGGCGACGCTGACGTCGAACGGTTTCCACCATGAGCGGTCGGCGGCGTTCGCGTAGGTTTTCAGGCGCATCGTCGGCACCGCGAGCGAGCCGAAGGTGCCGGCGATCACGTAGCAGTCTTCGTCCGGGTAGGTCGGATACGCGTGGTTTTCGCGCGCGGTCTGCTCCCAGCTGCGCGCGCTCGCGGCCGTGTCGGACAGCATGAAGCTGCCGAGCGCGCCGCTGGCGAAACGCAGATTGATCGCGACCGTGTCCTCGACCGCGAAGCCGCGCGTCGCGTGCGATGCGATCGCCTGCACGGCGACGATCTCGCCGCACAGCATGCGCAGGTTGTGCACCTCGTGAATCATGTTCAGCAGGATCGGACCGCCGCCCGGCTGGCGCCGCCAGTCGGCGTCGGCGAAGTATTCGTCGGGCTTGAAGAACACCGCGCTGCCCATCACCGCGACCAGCTTGCCGAGCCGGCCTTCGTCGATCAGCTGACGCGCGCGCGCCATGATCGGGCTATGCGCGCGGTGATGGCCGATCAGCAGCGGCACGCCGCTGCGCCGTGCTTCGGCCACCAGCAGTTCGGCTTCGTCGACGCTCGGCGCGATCGGCTTTTCGAGCAGCGTCGGCACCCGCGCCGCGAGGCAGCGCGACGCGTGTTCGACGTGCAGCTGATTCGGCGTCGCGAGGATCACGCCGTCCGGGCGGTCGCGTTCGAGCAGTTCGTCGAGCGTGCGGTACAGCGGCACGCGCGCTTCGTTGGCGATCGCGACGGCCGCCGGCGACGGATCGACGATCGCCGCCAGCGTGCAGGTGTCGCTGCCTTGTGCGACCGCCATATGCGCGCGGCCGATGTAACCGGCGCCGGCCACGGCGATCCGGGTGCTGTTCATGACTCGGTTCCTCGGAAGTCCTGATTGAAATGGCTGGAAGAATGCGCGCTCAACTAGCCGATCAAGAGCGCGGTTAACTTCTCGCTTAACCGCGCGCTTAACCGCGCGCTTGAGTTCGCGTCAGGCGATGGCCTTCTTGCCCTGCGCCATGCTTTCCGCGCGCATCGCCTCGTAGCTGTCCTTGTCCATCGGCACCGCGCCCGGTTCGCCCAGATCGCTGAGCCTGACGCGGAAGTTCTCCCGCGCGCTCCACGCGGAGACCGCGCAGATGATCGTGATCGCGAAGGTGATCGCGCCGATCGTCAGCGGCACGTTGTTCGATCCCGGCGGCGCGACGAATGCGAACAGCGCCGGCAGCAGCGCGGTGATCGTCGTGCCGATGTTCTGGCCGATCGCCATCGCCGAGACGCGCGAACGGGTCGGGAACAGTTCCGGATAGAAGCTCGGGAAAATCGCGTTGTAGCCCTGATAGATGACGCCCCACATCAGGATCGACATCACCAGCGCGAGCGGCACGTTGTGGATGCTGATCGCGTACAGATAGCCGAACGACATCAGCCCGGCGCCGAGCGCGCCGACGACGATCGGCAGACGCCGGCCGATCCGGTCCGACAGATTGCCGACGTAGGGGATTACCAGCACCGCTACGATGTTGCCGATCACCGGAATCCACAGATACAGGCTCTTCGAAAAGCCGATCCCGTAGGCCGGCTGGACCGCGTACGCGGCGCCGAAAATCGTCGCGACGACCGGGATCACGTTCATCAGCGAGCACAGCACGACGCGGATCATGTCGCGCCAGTTGTACTTGAACGCTTCGACGATCGGCGAGCGCGGCACGCCGCCGCTCGAGTCTTCCTTCTCGAACGCCGGGGTTTCCTCGACTTCGCGACGGATGATGAAGCCGGCGATCAGCACCACGGCGCTCAGCAGGAACGGAATGCGCCAGCCCCACGAATTGAACGACGCGTCGTCCATGTAATAGGCGAGCGGCAGGAACACCGCGGCGGCGAGAATCTGGCCGGCCTGCACGCCTTGCAGCGTGAAGCTCGCGTAGTAGCCGCGGCGTCCGAATGGCGCGTGTTCGAGAATCATCGAACTGGCGCCGGAAATTTCGCCGGCCACCGCGAAGCCCTGGATCAGCCGCAGGACCACCAGCAGCACCGGTGCGAGGAAGCCGATCTGGTGGTAGGTCGGCAGCAGGCCGACCGCCATCGTCGAAATCCCCATCAGGAACATGCAGACCAGCAACACGTTCTTGCGGCCGTGGGTGTCGCCCCAGTGGCCGAGCACCAGCGCGCCGATCGGTCGCGCGACGTAGCCGACGCCGTAGGTCGCGAGCGACGCGACGATCGCGATTTTCGGATTACCGGACGGGAAGAACAGTTGCGGGAAGATCAGCGCCGCGGCTTGCGCGTAGATGAAGAAGTCGTAGTACTCGAGCGCCGAGCCGATCCAGCCGCTAGCGGTTGCCTTGCGAGCCTGCGAGCTGTGCCCGCCGGCCAACGATGCATTGGTTTGCATATCGCCTCCTGAATTGAATGTGTTTTTGTCAGCTTCTATGGCTGACTCATTGGCGCGCTTTAAACGAAGGAGCGCAAGCCAGGATTTTCCTCGGCATGGTTGCCGATTGCCTCGTTAGTCGGACGGCTCGAAGCGGCGTGAAACTTGCCGGCGCCGCTACGGGTTAACCATTGTTTGGCTATCCCGAGCATTGCTGAACCCATCCGTTGCCGCTAGGGTAATAGAGTTACAAGCCGACACAATGCGTCCAGATGCAAAATCAGAATGCGCTGACAGCCAACAATGAATCGTTCCTGCGCGATCTGCAGCTGTTCTGCCATATCGCGCGGCGCGGCAGTTTCGTCGCCGCGTCGACCGAGATGGGCTTGTCGCCGTCGCACGTGAGCAAGCGCATCGCGATGCTCGAAGCGGGGCTCGGTGTGAAGCTGTTTCAGCGCACCACCCGGCGCGTGAGCGTGACCAGCGACGGCGAGGCCGCTTTGCAGTGGGCGCAGAAAATCCTCGACGACGTGCAGGGGATGGCCGACGCGTTCGCGGACCGCCGCACCGAGCTGAGCGGGCTGCTGCGGATCAGCACCAGCCTGCGGCTCGGCCGCAAACACGTGTCGCCGATTCTCGCGCTGCTGCGTGAGCGCCATCCGCAGCTCGAAATCTGGCTCGAACTGCTGGACCGGCGCGCGGACGTGGTCGGCGAGAACTTCGATATCGACGTACGGGTCGGCGAAGTGCTGGAGCCGCATCTGATCAAACACCGGATGGTCGAGAGCGCGCGGATTCTGTGCGCGTCGCCCGCCTATCTGGAGCGGCGCGGCGCGCCGGCCGAACTGGCGGATCTGACCGGCCACGACTGCCTGCTGTTTCGCGGCCGCGACGACCGCTTCGGCGTCTGGCGGCTGAGCGGGCCGGACGGCGAGAAGAGCGTGAAGGTGACCGGCACGGTCGCGTCGAACTTGAGCGACATCGTCGTGCAGTGGGCGAAGGACGGTTACGGGATCGTGATGGTGTCGATCTGGGACGTCGCCGAAAGTCTGCGCGCGGGCGAACTGGTGCGGGTGCTGCCCGATTATCAGCAGTCCGCCGACGTGTGGGCGGTGACGGCCGAACGGCTGTCTTCGTCGGCGCGCATCCAGGTGTGCATCGAGTTTCTCCGCGAGCAGTTGACGAGCGGCCCGTATGCGCTGGTCACGCGCGGGGTCGGCGGGTTCTGAGCGAAGCGCGCGCGGCCGCGTGGTTCGCTCACACGCTCGACGCGGTATCTTCTTCCGCTTCGTCCAGCACGCTGCGCTGCACCGTCGTGACGGAATCCGGAACAAGCGCGGCGCTGACCGGGCGTGGGTCGTCGATGCTGTAACGCGGGCGCCAGCCTTCCACGTAGAAACGCAGCTGCCGGTAGCGCATCAGATAGACGAGGCCGACCAGCGCGGCGCCTACGCCCGACGCCGCGCCGACCCCGAGCGCCCAGCGCGGGCCGAAATTGTCGGCGACCCAGCCGACCACCGGCGCGCCGAGCGGGGTGCCGCCGAGCGACAGCGCGAGCAGGATCGCGATCACGCGGCCGCGCATCGCCGGTTCGGTAGTCAGTTGTACGAGGCTGTTGGTCGAGGTCGTGAAGGTCTGCGTCGATACGCCGATCACCACCAGCACGAGGCCGAACAGCAGATAGTTCGGCATCGCCGCGGCCGCCGCGCAGCCGACGCCGAACATCGCGGCGGCGCTGAGCAGCAAGCTCATGTTGGGGCGCGCGCGCCGCGCCGCGAGCAGCGCGCCGGTGACCGAGCCGATCGCCATCGTCGAGCTGAGCACGCCGTACTCGCTCGCGCCCGCATGAAACGCGGTGACCGACATCGTCGAGATGAAGATCGGGAAATTCAGGCCGAACGTGCCGATCAGGAACAGCATCAACAGCGCTGCTTTCAGATCGGGGCGCGTCCATACATATCTGAAGCCTTCGACGAAGCTGCCGCGCGAGCGCACCGCGCGCGGTTTGATATGCAGCTCGTCGAGACGCAGCATGCGCAGCGCGCCGAGTACCGCGACGAACGACAACGCATTGATCAGAAACACCCAGCCGCTGCCGACCGACGCGATCAGCAGACCGGCGACCGCCGGCCCGAGCATGCGCGCGGCGTTGAACGACGTGGAGTTGAGCGCGACCGCGTTGGCCAGATCGCGTTCGCCGACGAGGTCGGATACGAAGGTCTGGCGCGCCGGCGAATCGAACGCGGTCACGCAGCCGAGCAGGCCGGCAAACACGTAGACGTGCCATAGCTGCACGAGTCCGCTGATCGTGAGCAGACCTAACGCGAGCGCCAGCGTGCCCATTGCCGCCTGGGTCGCGAACAGCAGCTTGCGGCGGTCGAAGTGATCGGCCGCGTAGCCGGTGAGCGGCAGCAACAGCATCTGCGGCCCGAATTGCAGCGACATGACGATGCCCACCGCGGTCGCGTTGTGATGCGTGAGGCCGGTCAGCACCAGCCAGTCCTGCGCGGTGCGCTGCATCCACGTGCCGATGTTCGAGACGATCGCGCCGCTCGCCCAGACCCGGTAATTGAAAGTGCGTAGCGAACGGAACGTGGAACTCACAGCGGGATTTTCCTCAGCGCGGGGTGGGCCACAGGCGGGCAGGGCGCCCGCCTCGGTACGCGCTCGTCAGGCGCGGGTTTTTTCGAGCAGGTCGAGCACTTGCTGCACGGTGCCGGTTTCGCCCAGGCGCGGGAAGATGCGCGTGATGCTGTTCACGTGCGCGTCGGCGTTCAGGTCGGTCATCGCGTCGGTCACCAGCGTAACGTTGAAGCCGTGCTCGCTCGCGAAGCGCGCGGTCGACTCGACGCCGATGCTGGTCGCGATGCCGACCAGCACCACTTGCGTGACGCCTTGCTGGTGCAGCCATGCGGCGAGGTCGGTGTTGGTGAACGCGCCCCACGTGCGCTTGGTGACCAGATGGTCCGACGGCTGCTGCTTCAGTTCCGGCACCAACTGCACGAACTCGGCCGGGAACTCGCCGGTGTGCGCGCCCTGATCGGTGCGGCCCGGCGCGCCGGCGGCGACGTTCACCAGCACGACCGGCAGGCCGTGACGGCGGAACGCATCGAGCAGCACGGCCGAACGTTCGACGATTTCGTTGCTCGGATGCGGGGCGGTCGGCAATCCGACGATGCCCCGTTGCAGATCGATGACGACCAGAGCGGTCTTTGCGTCGAGAGTGGTGAGTGCCATGTTGTTACTCCTGCGAGTGGCGACACGCGTGATGCGCATCGCGAGTTACAAATCGACGAGACGTTTCAGTAAATCGACGCCCGTCGCGAGTTGGTGCTGTTCGGTCGAGGTAAAGCGCGTCTGGATGGAGCGATACAGCCAGTCTTCGCGCGCCGCGCGGCTGGCCTTGACCTTCTTGCGAAAAGTGGGAGTCAGCGAGAGAACGGTTTGCCGCCCGTCGTTCGGATCGGGCGCGCCGGTCACGAGACCGGCCGCTTTGAGCACCGCGAGCGTTTCGCCCATCGATTGCGGGCGCATTCCGAGGCTGCGCGCGAGCGCGGTGACCGTGGCCGGCCCTTCGCGTTCCAGCAGATTGAGCACCTGCACCTGCGACGGCGTGAAGTCGCCGACATGCGATTCTTCGCGCAGACGCCGGCGCAGCTTGCCCGCCAGCACGCGCAGATCTTCGGCGAGCGTGTGCAGCGCTTCGGGCGTGACTGGGGGAGGGGGCTTGCTCATGCGGAGGTTGTGCGCAAACTCAGGCTGCGAGGTGATGCGAAGGTTACCTTCGCATCTCGCCGAAGTCAAGTTTGCGAGCGGTCGGCCGGTCGGCCGGCCGGGCGGCGTTGCGGCGGCTTCAGCGCGCGCGCATGCGGCGGCGCTGCAACAGCCGCCATGCGGCGCCGCCGCCGAGCAGGATGCCGCCGAGCACGAAGCCCAGCACCACCAGCGAACTCAGGTGGTCGCGCAGCACCGGCGCGTTGCCGAACAGATAGCCGGCCGCCATCAGCGACACGACCCACAGCGCCGCGCCCGCGCTGACGTACGACACGAAGCGCGAGAAGGTCATCCGCGAAACGCCGGCGGCGAACGGCGCGAACGTGCGCACGACCGCGATGAAAGGCGACAGCAGAAAGGTCAGGCGTCCGCGCGCCTCGCTGAAGTCGTGCGCGCGGCGCAGCGCGTCGCGGTTCAGCCAGTAGTAGTTGCGTGTGTAGACCTTGTCGCCGACCACGTGGCCGAGCGCATAGCCCACGATGCTGCCGCCGATCGTCGCGACGAACAGCGACGGAGCGACGATCCAGATGTTCAACGCACCGGTCGCGGCGAGCGCGCCGCAGATGAAAATCAGCGGATCGCCGGGCAGGAAGAACAGCGGCAGAAACGCGTATTCGACGAACACGACGACGAACAGCAGCAGGTAGATGCCGGTGCCCAATTGCAGGATCAGCGCGCTCAGATGCTGGTCGAGGTGCAGCGCGATCTGCAGAAGGTTCATCAGATTCATCGGGGGATGCGTTCGGGGCGGGTTGAGAGTTTCACGAGTGTAGCCCCGCGCGGCGGTATTCAGTGAGTTCGCGCGGACGCGACGTTTCCGGCGCGCACGCGGATGCTTGTCGAACCGGGGTGAGGGATGTCAAGATCGGGCGATCTCTTCAGGACTGCCCGATGTCTGCCGAACCTGCCGTGAGCTTTCGTTTCGCCGTGCCGCCCGATGCGCACACCATTCGCGCGATCGAATTCGAAGCGGGCTTGCGCTTTGTCGGCGTCGGTATGGCCGGCATTGCCGATGCGCCGCCGATGGCGCTGGAACTCGTCGAACGCAAGATCGACGCGCGCGAGATCATCGTCGCGCTCGATGAAGATGGGCGTTGCGCCGGCTTCGTGATGTTCGAGCCGCAGCCCACCCGCATCTATGTGCAGGAACTCGACGTGCTCACTTCGCACGCGGGCCGGCGCATCGGCGCCGCGTTGCTCGACGAGGTCGCAAGGCTCGCGCGCTCGCGGCAACTGATGCAGCTCGTGTTGTCGACGTATCGCGAGGTGCCGTGGAATGCGCCGTATTACCGGCGGCTCGGCTTTCGCGAGCTGGCGGTCGACGAACTCGACGCGGCACTGCTCGCGCGGCGCGACGCGCATATCGCGCGCGGGCTCGACGAATCGAAGCGGGTCTTCATGCTGCGTGAGCTGGCCTGATTGCGAGGGCAAACCGCGCGCGGGCGGCAAAAAGCACTGCGGGCGTGAGCGCAGCGAACTGCGGTCACGCCCGTCAGGTCAGGCAGTTTCAGGCCCCGGCTGCGCCGATTACACCGCTTCCAGCGCCGGATAATCGGTGTAGCCGACTTCGCCGCGCGCGTAGAACGTCGCCGGATTCGGCTTGTTCAACGGCGCATCTTCAGCGAAGCGGCGCACCAGATCCGGATTCGCGATATACAGCTGACCCCACGCGACCGCATCCGCTTCACCGGCGTCGAGCACCTGTTGCGCGCTTTCCTTGGTGAACTTCTCGTTCGCGATGTACGGGCCGCCGAATGCTTTTTTCAGCTGCGGGCCGAGGCGGTCGTCGCCGAGCGCTTCACGCGCCGCGATGAACGCGATCTTGCGCTTGCCGAGTTCGCGAGCGACATAGCCGAACGTTTCGGCCGGATTCGAATCGCCCATCGTGTGCGCGTCGCGGCGCGGCGCGAGGTGCACGCCGACGCGGTTGGCGCCCCACACGCCGATGCACGCGTCGGTGATTTCGAGCAGCAGGCGCGCGCGGTTTTCGATCGGGCCGCCGTATGCATCGGTGCGCTTGTTGGTGCTGTCCTGCAGGAACTGGTCGAGCAGATAGCCGTTCGCGCCGTGAATTTCGACACCGTCGAAGCCTGCGGCCTTCGCGTTTTCCGCGCCCTTGCGGAACGCTTCGACGACGCCGGCGATTTCATCGAGTTCGAGCGCGCGCGGCGTCACGAATGGACGCTCCGGACGCACGAGGCTCACGTGACCGCCGGCCGCGATCGCGCTCGGCGCGACCGGCAGATCGCCGTTCAGGAACACCGGATCGGAAATGCGGCCGACGTGCCACAGTTGCAGGAAGATCAGGCCGCCCGCGTCGTGCACGGCTTTCGTGACGAGCTTCCAGCCTTCGACCTGCTCCTGCGACCAGATGCCCGGCGTTTCCGCGTAGCCGACGCCCTGCGGCGTGACCGAGGTTGCTTCGCTGAGGATCAGGCCGGCGCTTGCGCGTTCGGCGTAGTAGCTTGCCATCAGTGCGTTCGGCACGCGGATTTCTTCAGCGCGCTGACGCGTGAGCGGCGCCATGATGATGCGGTTCGGCAGTGTGAGATCGCCAATTTGCAGCGGATCGAAAAGAGTCGGCATGAGAGTTCACCTTTGGCGGCGGGCCGGGCCCGGGGCCTCAAAAAGACTGCGTGAAAAAGGAAGCGCGGCGATGCGAATGCGGCGCTCAGAGCTGCGTGTTCATGTATTCGAGGAACGCCTGAATCACGGGCTCGTTGCGCTTGAAAAACACCCATTGGCCGACCCGTTTCGACGTGACCAGCCCCGCGCGCTGTAGCGCGGCGAGGTGCGCGGACACGGTGGACTGCGACAGGCCACAGCGCGCGTCGATCTTGCCCGCGCATACGCCGTGGTCGAGCGGGAGTTCCTGGTCGGCGAAATGCCGCTGCGGCTCGCGCAGCCAGCCGAGAATCTCGCGGCGTACCGGGTTGGCCAGCGCTTTGTGGATCGCGTCGAAATCGGGCGTCATGTGGATGGTTTCAAGGTGATTCGACAACCGGCGCGCGGCACGCCGGGGCATGCGCGCGCTTGCATCGCTACGGGACGAATCATATATCGGAATTTGACGATATGTGTGAAGGCACTACTGCCAATGGGGGTGATAGGTGTCGACATACAAAAAAGTCCGCGACCACGGGGGAATCGACCGCGATTTCATCTGAAGTGGCGAGCACCCGTCCATGCGAGCCGTAAATATTGAATCCTGATAAACATTCCATTTGCACATGAAGTGATGCTGCCCGGCGAAAAAGGAAAGTCCGATTCATTGTTTGGCGGGATGCAGGACCTGGCCAATACTCGAAGCTTGCGCGCCTCTTCTGTGCGCGCCCTTCGCAGGACGTCCTCATGAGTGAACCCACGCTGCACGACCGCCACGCACACGAAACGCTGCGTCTCATCGGTCCCGATCCGGACGACTGGGTCGTCAGTCGCGCAGGCATCGATCACAATGTCGTCGTCGTGGGCGGTGGCCAGAGCGGCACCGCGTTCGCGTTCGGCTTGCGGCGCGCGGGTATCGGGAAGGTCAGCGTAATAGACGGCGCCGCCGCCGCGCCGCTCGCGGGCGTCTGGACCACGCGCGCGCGCATGCAGCGGCTGCGCACGCCCAAAACGCTGGCGGGGCCGGAAGCAGGCTTGCCCGCGCTGGGCTTCCAGGCGTGGTACGAAGCGCGCCACGGCGAGGCCGCCTACGCCGCGTTCGATCGCATCGGCCGCGAGGAGTGGGCCGACTATCTCGCGTGGTATCGCCAGTTCCTGGGCATTGCGGTTCGATACGGCACGACGCTCACGCGCATTGAGCCTGTCGGCACGCACTTCAGGCTGCATCTGCTCGTTCGCGATGGCGAAGCCGTCGAGCAACGCGTGGAAACAGCGCGCAAGGTCGTTCTCGCGAACGGGGTGGCGGGCAACGGCAAGCCGAATCTCATCGCGCCGCTGGCGTCACTGCCGCGCACGCACTTCGCGCATACGTCCGACGCCATCGACTTCGCCGCTTTGCGCGGACGCACAGTCGCGGTCGTGGGCGGCGCTGCCTCGGCTTTCGACGCGGCGGCTACGGCGCTCGAAGCGGGCGCCGCCGAGGTGCATCTGTTCGTACGGCGCGCGTTGCTGCCGAGCCTGCCGGTCACGCGCGCCCGCGCGTACCCGGGGGCGTACGACAACTATCCCGCGCTGCCCGACGCGCTGCGCTGGCGTCAGGCGCTACGCTTTCGCCGCGCAGGCTCGACGCCGCCCGCCGACGCGGTGTCGCGTGTGACGCGCTTCCCGAATTTTCATCTGCATCTGGACGCAGCGTGGCAACGCGCGCAGGTCGAAGGCGCGCGCGTGCAGGCGCGTGTGAACGACGCGACGTTTGCATTCGATTTCGTGATTGCGGGGACGGGCTATGGCGTCGATCTTCACGCACGGCCCGAGCTTGCCGATCTCGCCGCGCACGTGCGGCTCTGGCGAGATCACTACACGCCCGCCGCGCACGAGCAGGACGATGCGCTGGGCGCGCATCCGTACCTGGGCGCGGCGCTCGAGTACCTCGAGAAGACGCCTGGCTCGGCGCCGTTTTTGCGCAACGTTCACGTCTACAATCCGGCCGCGTTCGTTAGCCGCGGGCTGCCGGTCGGCGACGTGCCCAGCATGAAGCGTGACATTCCCGCGGTGATCCGGCGCATCAGCGAGGACTTGTTCATCGAGGATCTGGACGCGCACGAGGCGCGCATGAGTGGCCCGGTGCCCGCCGATTTCGAACCGTCGTTCTATGCGGACAGTGTGTACCGCGAGGCCCGCGCGGAGCCGGTGGATTTCCGCTAGGGGCTGCGTAGGCTATATGCGTTTTCGCGGGTTCGATAGCAGGAGATATTGGATTTAACGCGGCGCGTGTGGCGTTAGCATGGGCGTCCCTTCTTTTTACCTCTTCATGCAATGTCCCGTTCTTTCCCACGCTTTGGCATCTGGGCGCTCGTGCATGGAAGCCGCGCGGCGCTGCAGGACCCCGCTGAGCCCTACGACGCATCGTGGGCCCGCAACAAGGCGCTCGTGCTCGAAGCCGAACGCCTCGGTTTCGATTCCGTGCTCGTCGCGCAGCATACGGTCAATCCGCACGACCCCGCGCTCGATCAGCTGGAAGCGTGGACGGCCTCGGCCGCTTTGGCGGCGCTTACGTCACGTATCGAGATCATCGCCGCCATCAAGCCGTTTCTCTACCATCCGGTCGTGCTCGCGAAGATGGCGCAGCAGATCGAGCACATCAGCGGTGGACGCTTTGCGATCAACCTCGTGAACGCATGGAACCGGCCGGAACTGGAACGCGCGGGCATTGCATTTCCGGAACACGACGACCGCTACGCCTATGGCCGCGAATGGATCACGGTGGTCGATGCGCTGCTGCGCGGTCAGAACGTGAACCATCACGGCGAGCGCTTCCAGATCGACGATTACCGGCTGCTGCCCGCCGATCCGTTCCGCGCGCGTCCGCGCATTTATGTGGGCGGCGAATCGGAGCCGGCGCGCGAGCTGGTGGCCGCGCACGGCGACGTCTGGTTCATCAACGGCCAGCCGCTCGACGACGTCGCGGGCCTGATCGCCGACGTGTCGGCACGTGCCCGGCCCGACGGACACGATGCCTTGCGCTTCGGACTTTCCGCTTTCGTGATTGCGCGCGAGACTCAGGCGCAGGCTGAGGCGCACCTCGATTATCTGTTCACGCTGGCGGAGCGCGACAAGCCGCTGCGCGAGCGCCAGAAGGCCAACATCGATCCGAACGTCGAGATGTTCAAGACGTTCGCACGCTCGGCGCGCGTCGGCTCCAATGGGGGCACGGCAGCGGGACTCGTGGGCGACTACGACACGGTTGCGCGGCGCATCGCCCAATTCCACCGTGCGGGGATCGAACTCTTCATGCTGCAGTTCCAGCCCTTCGAGGAAGACATGCGCCGCTTTGCGCAGGAGATCGTGCCGCGCGTGCGCCGCGAACTGGCGGCATGAAACAACGGGCACGCGGCCTGCATCAGAAGAACGCACCCGTTGGCGGCAGCTGCCCGGTCAGCAGGTTCTGACCGAGCAGGCGCTCCTTGTAAAGGCGCGGGTTGTGCGAGGCGATCACCTTGATGTTGCGCCAATGGCGGTCGAGCGCGGCCGCGTTCGACACCACCGAGCCCGAGCCCAGATCGATGAGCCAGCTCGCGACTTGCGGCGCGAGATCGTCGATCACGACTTTGGCTTCCGAGGCGGCGAGCGTCGCGGCGAGGGTGTTTGCATACTCGTCGCGCGTGCCTCGGCTCTCTGAAGCGCGTTGCAACGCCTGCACGGCGCGCTCGGCGCTAGCCTCGATGCTCGCGGCGTAGGCGCGAATGCGTCCCAGCAACGCCTGTAGCGCCGGTTCGTCAGCGGGCCGTGCCGCGTCGCCATGGTAGAAGTTGCGCTGCCGCGTGCGCAGCACTTCCACCGCATCCAGAACCACGCGCCGCACGATGCCGGCAATGCAGTTGGTGAGGTAGACCTGATGGAAGGTGAAGCTCCACGGCGCGGCTTCGGGCGCTTTCGGCGGGTCTGGCGGATAGACATGCTCGGCCTTTACGGCTACGTCGCGAAATCTCGCGGTGCCGGAGCCCGTCAGGCGCTGGCCGAAACCTTGCCAGTCGTCTTCGGTGCCGACGCCGTCGCCACGTTCGAGCACGTATTGCACGGTGCTGTTCGCACGGCTCTCGACGGCTTGCCCGACAAATGCATCGTTGTAGAGATTGCCTGTCGCGTAGACCTTGTCGCCCGAGCCCACGTAGACCTGCTTGCGCTCGTCCCATTCCAGCCGGCTCAGCACGCGGCTCGGCCTCGCGCCCGCCGCCGTTGCATCGCTTTCTACGAAGCTCAGGCCGATCGTCTTGCGTTGGCGCACGAGGTCGAGCACGTGTGCGTGGAAAGGATGCTCGCGCCGTTCGAGGGCGGCCTCCACTTGCCAGAAGTGATTGCGAAAGGCATGGGCGATATTCGAATCGGCCGCGGCGACGTCGCGCGCCACGGCGAAAAGCTCGCTCAACGACACGCCGTGGCCGCCGTCATCGGTGGACAGGCGCAATGCGCCGAAGCCCTGTGCCTTCAGTGCGGCGATCTCTTCGTGCGGCAAGCGCTGCTCGCGCTCGCGCAGCGACGCTGTCGCTGCGATTTCGGCCAGGGTTTCGGAGAACCCGAGCGACGCCGACAACGGCGAGACGAGCGCAATGCCGCCGGACGGTGGAGTGTGGGTTTCAGACATACGCTTTCCTGTTCATCGCGCGTCATACCTTGACGCTGTAATCGGCGACCTTGATGGGCGCGCTGATGATCTTGCGTTGCGCGAGCCAGTCCGCCGCGCGTTGCAGTTGCGCCATGAAGGCCGCATCGTCCGGCTCGTGGAACTGGTTCACGCGCTTCAGGCTTGCCAGATAGTCGCGCACCTGATCCGGATACTTCGCCTCTCTTTGCACGAGCGCTTCCGATTCGGCAGGGTGCTGCGACTGCCAGGCGCCTTCCACGTAATACGCATCGAGCACGGCGCGCACCAGCTCCGAGTTTTCCTCGGTGAACTTGCGGCGCGTCACGAGCGAGCTATAGTCGATGAGGAAGTCGAGATCGCGCCCCTCGTTGAAAATGTCCCTGGCGTCGTTCGCATGGCGCGAGATATCGACGGCGGGCGACCACATCGACCACGCGTCGACTTTTCCTTGCGCAAACGCCGGTGCGGCATCGGGCGGATTCAGATAGACGAACTCGACCTTGCTGCGGTCGACGCGGTGCTTTTCCAGCGCGGCGATGAGCAGGAATTCGCCCAGCCCCGAGCGGTTCACCGCGACCCTGCGGCCGGCGAGGTCGGCCACCGAATTGATGCCGCTCGTCTTCTTCACGATGATGGCGGTGGAGCGCGGCGAATACACGTCGAAGCCGGTGAAGACGATGGGCGAACCCGCGAGCATGGCGGCGAGCGCGGGTGTCGTCGATCCCCAGAAGCCGAAATCGGCGCTGCCGCCGACCACCGCCTGGATCGACGGAGCATGGTTCGGAAACGGCCCGATCCATTCGACCTTGATGTTCTTCGCCGCGAGCGTTTTCTCGAATACACCACGTTGTTTGGCGATGTCGGGCAGCGCGCCGTAGCCCCAGCCAATGCGCACGGTGTCGGTGTTGCGCGTGAGCTTGCCTGGCTGCGCTGCGCGCGCGGGAAGGAGATGCGCGGCAGCGGCGCCGGCCAGCAGGCCGCCCGCCGCCCGCAGAAGCTGGCGCCGAGTCAGTGAGGCGTCGATCATTCGTGATCCTTGGTTTCGTGCGGAGGCGGCGGCTCAGTGAGACTGAACGCCGAGTTCCTCGAGTAGCGTGAGCCGCAATGTCTGCGGCGCGTGGTCTTTGGGTTGAAACGATGCGGCGATGCGCCCCGCGCGCATGACGAGAATCCGGTCGGCGAGCGCGAGCGCCTCGTCGACGTCATGCGTCACGAGGAGTACGCCCGGTGCGTGGCGTGCGACCAGTTCCTTGACGAGTCCGTGCATCTTGATGCGCGTGAGCGCGTCGAGCGCAGCGAACGGTTCGTCGAGCAACAGCAGCGCGGGGTCGCGCGCGAGCGCGCGCGCCAGGGCGACACGCTGCGCCTGGCCGCCGGAAAGGTTGCGCGGCCAGTCCTGCTCGCGACCCGCGAGGCCGACTTCCGCCAGCGCGCGCAACGCGCCGGCGCGGCCGATGCTCGACTCGTGGCCGAGCGCGACGTTCTCCCACAACGTGGCCCAAGGCAGCAGACGATGCTCCTGAAACACCACGGAAGGGCGCTCGGGTGCGCGAATCTGCCCGGCATCCGGCGTGTCGAGGCCAGCGAGTGCGCGCAGCAGCGTGGTCTTGCCGCAGCCGCTTTCGCCGAGCAGCGCGACGAATTCGCCCTTACGGATATCGAGGTCGAGTGCATCGATCACGACGCGCGCGCCATAACGGCGTTGGAGCCCGCGCACCGACACGGCCAACGGCGAGGTGACGGTTTCGGCTTCGCTTTCGCGGCGACTGACGGTGTTCGCGTGGCGCGGCAACGTGGCGGTGGCGCTCATTGCTTCTCTCCCTTCGCGTAGTTGGCGTGCCACGACAGGAAGCGTGCTTCGAGCGAACGCACAAGCGAGTCGGCGGCAACGCCGATGATCGCGTAAATAATCATGGTCAGCAGGATGACGTTGGTCTGCAGGAATTCGCGGGCATCCATGGCGAGAAAACCGATGCCTTTGGTCGTCGCGAGCGTTTCGGCGATCACGAGTGCGAGCCACGCGTGCGCAAGCGCATAACGCACGCCTGTGAGGATTGCGGGCATCGCGCCGGGCAGAATGATCCGGCGCACGACTGCCGGCCATTTCATCCCGATCACCTTGGCGAGTTCCTTCAGCTTCGGATCGATCTGCCGAATGCCGAGCATCGTGTTGATGTAGATGGGAAAGAGCACTGCGAGCGCGACGAGGAAAAACTTCGCGACTTCACCCACGCCGAACCACACGATGACGAGCGGCAGCATCGCGAGAAAGGGGATCGCGCGCACCATCTGGATCGGCCGGTCGATGAGCGCCTGGGCGAGCGGGGAAAAGCCGACCAGTACGCCAAGCGCGAGCCCGATTGCGCCGCCGGTCACAAAACCCGCGATAGCGCGCAGCAGCGAGACGCCGAGGTGAACGAACAGGTCGCCGTTGCGGGCAAGATTCCACGCCGTAACGGCGACGCTGCTTGGCGCGGGAAGCACCTGTGGCGTGATCCATTGCGCGCGCGCGGCGATTTCCCAAAGCACGACAATGAGCACGGGCACGGCCCACGAGACCCAGTAGTAAAAGCGCTCCGTCGAAAGCCGCGAACCCGCGCGCGACGACGCAATATGGCGGGTCGAAGAAGTGGTTACGTCAGCCATGGGGTTTCCCTGGTCATCGGTGCCGGGGGCATTGGGAAACCGACATAAGCGCGGACATAAGCGCGGACATAAGCGCGGACATAAGCGCGGACATAAGCGCGGACATAAGCGCGGACATAAGCGCGGACATAAGCGCGGCGCATGAAATGTTCCCTGGATAATGCGTACGAAGAGCAGACACGATACGGAGCGCATGCCTATAAGGCAAACGCATTGTTCTTCTATGGAAATATGCAGATTGCAAATACGAAGCGGCGCGAACGGATTCGTGATGCACTTGGGCGTGGCGCAAACCGTTACCCCGTTCAACCCATTATCTCTACAGGCATCCAGACCGCGTAGCGCATCACACTGCCTGATCCGCCAGCGCGTAACGGCTAACGGGGTACGAACGGTCAAACAATAAAGCGGAATATGGAAAGCCGAAAATATTGGTTCGGTCGGCATGAGGTGATTGCACACTATGTCCGATTGCCGTGTGACCGACATCGGTGTCGTCACGCTGGCGCAAAACATCAATCGGTTGAATCGACAGGACGACATCATGAGCGGGGTGCGTAGACGGCTGAAGACGTTGGTAGGCGCGGCGAGCGTGCTGTATGCGAGCGGCGACACCGACGCGGCATACGGCATACGCCGTGCGGCTGCGCTTGCACGCAAGGCGGAAGCGCACAAGGTCACGGGCCTCTTTACGGCCGACCTGTTGCACGCGGATGCAGCCGGTCTTTCCGGCATCACCGGCAGCCAGGAACCGATCGTCGCGCTCGCGGCGTTGAGCCAGGCCACGGAGCGGATCGGCCTCGTCGCGACGGTCTCGACGACCTACCACCATCCCTACAACATCGCGCGGCTGATCGGCACGCTCGATCACGTGAGCGGTGGCCGCGCGGCGTGGAATGCCGTAACGTCATCGGTGGGCGAAGAAAATTTCGGCGACGGCGCGCTCCCCGCCCCCGAGCGACGCTATGCGCGCGCCACCGAATTCGTCGAGGTGGTACAGGCGCTGTTCGATGCGAACCATCCTGCGGCGACGCGGCGTTCGGCAAGCGGCGGCGTCGCTGTCGACCCGGCCAGGCTGGGCGCGATCCACTATCGCGGCAGCCACTTTCAGGTGGAAGGACCGCTTAACGTTGCGCCACCGCCGCAGCGTATTCCAGTCCAGTTCCAGGCAGGTCAGTCGGCGAACGGCGTCACCCTTGGTGCGCGGTACGCCGAAGTGGTGTACACGTCGCAGCCGACGCTTGACGATGCCCGCGCGTTCGTCACCGAACTGCGCCGCCAGGCGATCGGCTTCGGGCGCGCGAACCGGCTGCCGTTCGTGATGAACTCATTTCATTCGTTGATCGGCGAATCTGATGCGGATGTCGCACGACGGCTGCGCGAGAAGCACGAGCGCATCGACTATGAGCAGGGACGGCTCAAGCTCGCCGACATGCTGGGCGGGGGCATCGACCTGGGCGATCTGCCGCTCGACCAGCCGCTGCCGGAATCGCTGCTGCCAACGGTCGACAGCGTCCACCGGCGGCGCGGGCGCGTGGCGATCTTCCTGGCTTATGCGCGGCAGCGGCTCAGCTTGCGTGAGCTGATCATCCGCGCGCAGGAGACCGGGCACTGGTTCGTCTCCGGGACGCCCGAACAGCTCGCTGACGCGATCGAGGAGCGCTACCGGGCCGGCCTCGTCGACGTACTCTCGCTGCACGGCCTGGGCCAGCCAGACCAGGAGGACCTGTTGCTCGACGGACTGCTGCCGGAGTTGCGCCGCCGCAAACTGATCGATGCCGACTATGTGGGCGAGGACTTTCGCTCGAATCTGGAATTACCGGCGCTGCAAGCATGGTCCGGCGGCAACACCCTGCGCGCGGCGAACGGAGGCTAAGCAGGCACTTCGTCATTCCTCGTTGTGCCAAGCATCGGAATTTCTGTATAGCCCGGCCTGTTCCTTTTTTTGTCATTCGGCGAGGGAAACGCTACGGCACTGGAAGATGCGCATCGTCACGCTGGTATTGCTGGGGCTGGCGTTCAATCAGGCCGTTGTAGTAGCCGAGCGGCGTCTGACGGCGTGGAAGGGCGAAGGCTGATGAGCTGTTTTCTAATGATGTTCTTCAGGACACGGACATACGGATGAGCGAAACAGCGGCAAGCAGAGGTCTCGAGCGCGTGGCGGCAGCCGACGCGCAGACATGGCATGACGCAGACGTGCTGGTGATAGGCGGCGGACCGGCCGGGACATGGGCGGCCATTAGCGCGGCAGCGAAGGGCGCGAAGGTCATTCTCGCGGACAAGGGCTTTTGCGGGACCTCGGGCGCCACCGCGCCGTCGGGGACGGGCGTCTGGCACGTCGCGCCGGAAGAAGCCGAGCGCTCGCGCGCCAAGGCGAGCCGCTATGCGCTCGGCGGCGAACTGGCCGAGCACGCGTGGATGGACCGCGTACTCGAACAGACGTGGATCAACAGCGAGCAACTCGCGCAATGGGGCTATCCGTTTCCCATCGATGAAACCGGCATCGAGCGGCGCAATTCGCTGCAAGGGCCGGAGTACATGCGGCTGATGCGCAAGCACGTCAAGCAGGCGGGCGTGCGCATTCTCGATCACAGTCCGGCGCTCGAACTGCTCGTCGACGAGCATGGCGTCGTCGCGGGCGCGGCGGGCGTGGACCGTCAATCGGATGAGACATGGATCGTGAAGGCGGGCAGCGTGGTCATCGCGACAGGCGGCTGTGCGTTCCTGAGCAATGCGCTCGGTTGTAACGTGCTGACGGGCGACGGCCAGTTGATGGCTGCGGAAGCGGGGGCGTCACTTTCAGGGATGGAATTTTCGAATGCCTACGGACTGGGTCCCGCGTTCGCTTCGGTCACGAAATCGTTGTTTTACAACTGGGCCACATTCTATGACCGTGAAGGCTCGGTGATCGAAGGGACGGGCTCGTCGCGCGGCCGTGGTGTGATCGCGAAGACGCTGGAGACGCAGCCCGTCTATGCATGCCTCGATCGCGCCGACGAAGCGATTCGCACATGGATGCGCAGCGCGCAGCCGAACTTCTTTCTGCCCTTCGACCGGCGCGGCATCGATCCCTTCACGCAGCACTTTCCCATCACGTTGAGGCTGGAAGGGACGGTGCGCGGTACCGGCGGTCTGCATCTGGTCGACGAGACGTGCGCGACGTCAGTGGAAGGCCTGTACGCAGCAGGCGATGCAGCCACCCGCGAACTGATCTGCGGCGGCTTCACGGGCGGCGGCAGCCACAATGCGGCGTGGGCAATGTCGTCGGGGTTCTGGGCAGGCGCGGGTGCCGCCGATCATGCGCGTTCGTCACGACGCACGCGAAGCACACGCACGCTGCTTCACGCTGGCCGTGTCGCGTTGCGCAATGGCGGGGGCGTAGCATCCTTCGATAGCGAGGCTGTGATCCGGGCAGTACAGCAGGAAGTATTTCCGACCCAACGCAACTGGACCCGAAGCAGTGATCTGCTCGACGATTCGCTGAGCCGTCTCGACGCGCTCTGGCTGCGTTTGCGTCACGCGGGCGCACCGCGCGATATACGGCAGGGCGTGCGCGCACGCGAAGCGGCTGCGATGCTCGCCACATCGCGCTGGATGTACCGCAGCGCATTACAGCGCAATGAAACGCGCGGCATGCATCGGCGGCATGAATATGCTGCGACCGATCCTGGTCAACGTCACCGGCTGTTGAGCGGCGGCCTTGATGAAGTGTGGGTCGAACGTGTCAAGGTGAAAGGAGACGTGGCACAGGTCGAAGGAGTGGCGGCATGATCGAGATCGTCGATACGTCGCGCTGCACCGGCTGCAACATCTGCGTGCGCGCCTGCCCGACCAATGTGTTCGATGCCGTGCCCGAAGGCGTGCCAGAGATCGCGCGGCAGCAAGACTGTCAAACCTGCTTCATGTGCGAACTCTATTGCCCGGAAGATGCACTGTTCGTCGCGCCTGAGACCGCACAAAACCTGGACCTCGCCGTCGACGCCGCATTGATGGGCAGCTATCGCCGCGCAGTCGGCTGGGGACGCGACAGGCGTTCGACCGCCAGCGACGACGCCAGCTTTGAACTGCTCAGCCGCGCGCATTGATAACTTTGTTGCCCCACCAGGATCTCCGGCGTTGGACGAAAACAGGCGGTTCAGTCACGTGGCGCCGACTCCACCGGCGCCACGACCTCAAGCCCTCTACCCGACGGCTAGATATCGATGAACGAATAACCGAACGGATCGCTGACGGCAGCCGGTGTGCCGGCCACGATTGCTGTGCGGTCTTCGTGGTGCCAGCCCGTCTGGAAGTTAAACCACAGCGCGTGAACGTGGCCGTCGGCCGAACGGAACAGGTTGTGTTGCTCCACCAGCCCTGTCGCGCTATTGACGAACGCGTATCCAAACGGATCCCCCACGGCGGCGGGCGCCCCTGCGGCCATGGCAGTGCGGTCTTCGTGGTGCCATCCGGTTGCGAAATTGAACCACAACGCGTGAATGTGACCGTCGGCGGTACGGAACAGGTTGTGCTGCTCCGTGACACCGGTCACTTCGTCGACGAGCGTGTACGCCCGTGGATTGCCGACCGAGGCAGGCGTGCCGGCCACCATGGCCGTGCGGTCTTCGTGATGCCACCCGCTCGCGAAGTTGAACCACAATGCATGGATGTGGCCGTCGGCCGTACGGAACAGATTGTGTTGTTCGACGACGCCTTCCTTGCTGTTCACGAAAGCGTAGCCGAACGGGTCTCCGACGGCAGCAGGCGTGCCTGCGACGATGGCAGTGCGGTCTTCGTGATGCCAGCCGGTCGCAAAATTGAACCACAGCGCGTGGATATGTCCGTCTGCCGTGCGGAACAGGTTGTGCTGCTCAGCGAGCCCGGTGGGAGGATTCACCAGGGTGTAACCGAAGGGATCTCCTATTGCCTTTGGTGTGCCCGCAACGATCGCGGTCCGGTCTTCGTGGTGCCAGCCACTCGCGAAGTTGAACCACAACGCGTGAATGTGGCCATCGGCGGATCGGAAGAGGTTGTGCTGCTCCGCTATCCCTGTCGGGTTGTTGACGAACGCATAGCCGAATGGATTGCCGGCGGCGGCTGGAGTGCCCGCTACGAGCATGGTGCGGTCCTCCTGATGCCAGCCGCTTGCAAAATTGAACCACAGCGCGTGGATATGTCCGTCAGCAGATCTGAAGAGGTTGTGCTGTTCGAGCAGACCTGTTGGATGGTTGACAAATGCATAGCCGAAAGGCCCGCCGACGGCTGCGGGGGTGCCGGGAACGATCGCGCTGCGGTCTTCCTGATGCCACCCGCTCTGGAAGTTGAACCACAGCGCATGGATGTGGCCATCGGCGGAGCGGAAAAGGTTGTGCTGCTCTGTGACGGGTCCAGCGGCGGCGGGCGCGATCACGCAAGCTGACTGTGCATTCGACCATTCTGTCTGTACGAGGAAATTGCCCAGTCGTACGCTCTGACGATTGCAGATGTCACCTATCTCGTCGCCGGGACCGGTCACAGGATCCCACCATGCATTGAGTTGCGGATCAGTTACAGCCTCTGCGAACTCGTGGCTGGCGACTTCGGTCAGCGTGTCGATGAAGTTACCGGGGAAGACACAGCCCGAACAGTTAACGAAGGGGATGACTGCGTAGTACATCCCTCCAACATGGTCGTGATAGCCGCAGTAGCCGCCCGCTCTGCAGGAGCCCGTACCGAAGCTCAATGAGGTAACGTTCGGCGGGAGAAACACGAAATAGAGCGTGTTGGCCGTCGTCGCCGGAGCGGTGCCAGCGGCGATCCAGCCTTGCAACGCGGTCTGGATCTGCGCGTCTGTGACCTGTCGGCCCGCCGGAGTGACCGTGCCCGGTTCGCTTGCGCTGACGTGTATAGAAGTCAACCGCGTCCCGTGCCCAATGGTGGTGGTCGGTGTGCTGTACTCCTTCAGCAGATCCATATAGGAACTGGTAACAATAAAATCGAAGAACGAGTCGAGTTGAGTCGCCAGGGCAGCGTTGGTGCCCGTGGCCCACGCCGCCCCCCAATAGATCGGAATCACTTCGACAGACCCGATGACCGGGCCCCCGTGATTCACCAACTTTGGAACGGGTGCGCCGGGAATGGGCGACACGCCGCGCGGCACGAAGTCGCCCGTCGGAACAATGCGCCGTGGACCGGTCACGATCGGAAAGGTGTCGTCTTTGATGGCAGCCACAAGGTCATCCATGATATTTCCCTCTATATGTCGGAAAAGATTCCAAAACCGAGGCGGGCAGCGCGAAGAACATGAGATCGTGTGTGACACCACGCACATCTGTACTGCTAACGACTTAATCGAAGGCTCGTTTCTTGTGTGGCGATGCAGTTCCGGAACGACGAACCGATACGGTCCGATACCCGCTCTCGAGAGAAAATCGACCTGCGCTACGCCTGATTCTTATATCCCCTTATTTCCTGTTTCCTGGCAACTGTCCACATAGAGGCACGCCGTTGCTTGATTGCCCGCGAAGGATAGACGAACGGCGTGCGCCAGTTTGAAAGCATGGCAAAGGGCCGTAACCCTGCCCCAGGAGCGAACTGATGCGAATGGCAGGAACGATGTCGCATAGCTTCGCCATTTCCGTCGCGGTGTCGACGGTTGACGGCCGGGCGACGAAGGAAATGACCTGCGCGCTCGCGGGCGATCTCCAGGCAATCGAGTGACCGTTCGTGAAGTGAAGCTGGCGGGTTTCACAGGAGGTCGAATGAATGGAGGGAGTAAGCCCGGTGTCCGGAACTGGTCGGTCACGACCTTTAGAATCGCGAACTTTTTCCGGGAGCGGAAAATGTCGTGGTTTATCTATGAAGTGCCTGAATACAACGAACATGGGGCGCGCATCGAGCCCTTCAGTGACCCAGCGCCGTGTCCGCGAGGTGAAGGTCGCGGGGAGCGGCGAACGCGGCTTTCGTTTTTCAGGCCGTCACTTCTTTGAATTGATTTTCATTAGAAAGAACGTGAGAGCGGCGATGACGAGCGACAAGGTGGCGCCGAACGGGGCGATTTCACGCGTGCCATCCCATGCGACGGCCTCGCGCAGGAACAGCACCGCGAGGACGGCAATCACCACGCTAACCAGATTGCCTTTCAGATCCTCGAGGTCGGCGACTTTCAGCCATTTGGGTAATAGCGCCGGTGTGTCGTCGATGAATAGCGAGTAGAGACCGATACTGGTGATATAGACAGCGACCGCGATCAGAAACACATCCACGGCCTCGACGATACCGACCGCCAGTATTTTTACCGACTTGGCGGAAAAGGAACCGTTCGCGATCATGTGGATCGTACTGGAACCCAATGCGATCAACTCGAAGATCGTCAGCGTGATGAAGCACAGGAAAGTCCCGAGGATAGGGATGAGCATGATGTAACGGCTCAAAACCAGAACGCGACGCAACATCAAGGCTCCTCCAGTAGTTAATCTGTCATGCGCCACCACCGGCGCATCATATCAACACTTCCAGCCACGGACGGCCCCCCGCGCGGGACGACGTTCTTGAAACGGTAGCCGAGGCTTTGTATATGATCGACGTAGCGCCCCGTCATTGCGGTCCTTATCGGGGCCCCTATTGCGGCCCTTATCGCCATCCGCGGGAAATGCCATGAGCGACACCACGCAGCCGCCGTTTTCGGTTCTGTTCGTCGACGACGAGGAGATCTCCCGCAATCACTTCGCGCGCGCGATCCGCGCCGACTACCGTGTGCACGTCGCGCAAGGCGCCGACGAGGCGATCGACGTGCTGGCCCGTCACGGCGCCGAAATCGCGGTGCTGGTGACCGATTTCCGGATGCCCGGCCGCGACGGCGACGATCTGCTGCGCCAGGTCGCGCACGAGTATCCGCAGATCGTGCGCATCCTCGTGACCGCGTATGCGGACAAGGACATGCTGCTGCAAACGGTCAATACCGGCGACGTATTCCGTATCCTCGAAAAGCCGCTGCGTGCCGACAAGGTGCGCGAAGCGCTGCAACTGGCGATCGCCCGTTATGCGGAGCGCGAGACCCGCCAGCAACGACTGCTCGCGATGAGCGAAACGCTCGGCTTTCTGGCCCACGAACTGAACACGCCGCTCGCGGCGATCTCGCTGTTTGCGCGCTCGGTCGAGAACGACGTCGCCGCCGACTACGATCCCGAACGGCAGAAGGACATCGGCGCGGCCGCGCGCGCGATGCTGAACAACGCGCAGTTCTGCCTGACGCTGCTGTCGTCGTTCTGGGCGACCGTGCACAAGAGCGGCGGCCAGCAATCGGTCGCGGAGGCGGGCGGTCGCGAAGTGCGGGCGACGCGGCTGATCGCGTCGCTGCTCGATACCTATCCGTTCGCCGGCGCGCAGCGCGACTGGATCGAGGTCGACGTGCAGGGCGATTTCGTCGTGCGCACGATGCCCAATTGCGTCGCGCTCGTGCTGTCGTCGCTGCTGTCGAATGCGCTGCGCGCGCTCGCCGACGTCGACGCGCCGTCGTTGCGGCTCGAGGTGGTGGACGGCTCGGAGCCCGAAATCCGCATGCGCGACAACGGCGGCGGCATCGCGCCGGAAATCCGCGCGCGGCTGTTGCAGGACCCTGTCACCACGCACGCGGGCAACGGCGGTCACGGCATGGGAATGATCTTCTGCAACCGGATCATGCAGTCGTTCGGCGGCCGGCTCGGCATCGAATCGACGCCCGGTGAGGGCACCACCGTGACGATGAGCTTTCCCGGGCCGAGAAATCGCCTGTAGCGTCGCTCAATCGCTCAATCGCTCAATCGCTCAGCGCATCGCGATGATCGCGGCGCGCCTTCGCCGTCGAGTAATAGCGTTGCAGCGCGTCGGTCGAGCGTGCGCTCAGCGCGTTCAGTTGCGCGAGCCAGTCGCCTGGCTGCGGCCATTGGCCGGCAATGACGCGTGGGTAGAGCTGCCGCGCATAGCGATGCAGCGCCTGCGCGCCGAGGTTGCCGCTCACGCCGAGCAGCGCGTGCAGCGTGGTGTGCGCGGCCTTGATATCGGCCGCCGCGCTGTCGGCCGCGAGTCGCGCGGTGTAAGAGCGAATCTGCCCGATGCCGTCGACGAACGATTCGTCGAGCAGATCGAGCGTCGCCAGCTCTTCGAGATGATCGGTATCGAGCAGGTCGTCGTCGGTGAAAGTGGCGGTGGGGGACGTGGTTGCCGAAGAATCGGCCAGCGCGACCGGCGTGGCCGCAAAACCCGCCTGCTCGCCGAGGCCGAGGCCGAGGCCAAGGCCAACGCCTGCGCCTGCCGCTTCGTTTGCCGGGCCGCTCGCGTTTGCGTTCGCAGCTTGCGCAGCCCCCGCGGCGTCCACCGCCTCCACCTGAGCGCCCGCCGCCTCTACCCGTGCGGCCGTCACCGCCGCAGCATCGCGCGTACCGAATTGCCGCGCGAGACACGCGTGCAGCGCGCCCGGCTGCACCGGCTTGGTCATCACTTCGTTCATCCCGGCGGCGACGCACGCCTGCACTGCTTCGGCATCCGAATGACTGGTCAGTGCGATGATCGGCACCGTCGCATACGCATCGCTGCGCGCGCGGATTGCTCTGGCGGTCTCGATGCCGTTCATCCCCGGCATGTTCACGTCCATCAGGATCGCGGCGATAAAGCCGTCCTCGCGCAGCCGCGTCAGCACCGCCTGGCCGTGCTCGGCCTCCAGCACGGTCGCGCCGCAGCGCTCCAGATAGGTCTTCGCGACGAGCCGGCTATAGGTGTCGTCGTCCGCGATCACGATCGTCTTGCCGGCGAAGCCGTCGTGCTGGCCGTCCGGATCGTGGCGCGCGCCGTTTTCGAACAGCGTCTGCACCGCGGTGATCAGCTCCTGCACGTTCGACGCCTTGCTGATGATCTCGTCCATGCCGGCGCGCCGCGCGCGCAGCCGCACCGCGTTGCCGGGCTCGGCGGTGTACGCGACGATCAGCACGTTGCGGTTCGGGCTGTCGCGCTCCGCGCGGATCCGTTCGGTGGTCGCGTAGCCGTCGAGTTCCGGCATGCTGATGTCCATCAGCACGAGGTCGTACGGCGCCGCGTGCCGCAGCGTCGCGAGCGCGAGTTCGCCGCTGGCGGCCTCGCTCACGTACGCGCCGGCCTTGGTCAGCACCTGGCGGGTGCGGGCCCGCAGCGTGTTGTCGTCGTCGACGACCAGCACGCGCTTGCCTTTGAACGCGGGCATCGCGCGCTCGAACAGGCGGCGCTCGTGCCGCGCGAGTTCATCGGCCGAGACCGGCGGAAAGCGCAGCGTGAACTCGGTGAATTTGCCGAGCTCCGACTGGCAGTCGATGCTGCCGCCGAACGCGCGCATCGCCCGCTGGCAGTACGCGAGCCCGAGGCCCGTGCCGCTCGAATTGCCGGCCGTGCGAAACGGCTCGAACAGATGCTGGACCATCTCCGGCGCGATGCCCGGCCCGGTGTCGCGCACGCTGACCGCGCCGTCGTCGACGGTGAGCGTCAGCGTCGCCTGCGGATGCGGCGCGATGTGATAGAGCGCGTTCTTGATCAGATTGAACAGCGTGAACAGATAGACCGTTTCGTCGCCCCGGAACGCGAAATCGCGCTTGACGACGACCCTCACCTTCGCGCGCTCCTTGTCGCTGTCGAAGCCGTATTCGTCGAGCGCCTTGCGGGTGGTGGCGCCCGCATGCAGATAGCCGAGGCTGTCGGTGCGGATCGATTTGGCGCTGACTTCGTCGAGCGTCATCGCGATGATGCGCAGCCCGCGCTCGATCGACAGCTGACCTTGCGCGACGTGGTTGTAAAGCAGCGACGTGGCGCCTTCGCTCAGGGTGGGCGCGGCGCCCGGTTCGGTGGTTGCCGGCAGTGCTTCCTCGACGCGGTCGAGCACGTGGCGCAACTGGCTCAGCGGGTTGCGCATCTCGTGCGCGATCGAGCCGGCGAGCGCCTGCAGCGCGCGATTCTTTTCGACGAAAATGCGCCCCTTGCTGATCGCGTGACTGAACGCCATGCTGCACAACACGACCACCGGCAGCAGCGCGAGATTCGATTTGTCGTCCGCGCTGAGCACGATCGGCTCCGGCGCGCTCAGTACCGCCGCGAAGCCCCCGGCAAACACGCCGATGCCGATGCAGGCCATCAGCAGCCACGGGCTGTCGATACACAGCGCCAGAATGAAGATCATCATCACCTCGGTCATCATCCACATGGTGGAGAAACCGTTTCTGACGGTGAGGAACGTGCAGACGAACGGCAGCACGTAGATCAGGCAGCAATGCCAGTAGATCAGCAGGTAGTGGTTATAGCGTTTCGGCCAGCGCGCCTGGAACAGCAGCGGAATGCACACCGCCGCCGCGCTGAGGCGTAACCACAGATTGTCGTACGGCTGCGGAAGAACGTAGGTCCAGACGATGTAATAGATGGGGTGGCACAGGAGGCCAAGTGCGCCTCCCCATCGAATTGCAAACCTGCTTCTTTCCAGCATATCCCGCAGCGTGTCGCGCGATATCGCCATCAGGCCTCCGTTTTCATCAGGACCCCATCATTTCATGCGTATTGGATTTCTGGGTTTCCAGCCCTTCGCCGCGGATCGGTTCGCCGTTCTTGCCGTGGAATGGGCCGACCGAAAAACCGTACTTCTTCAGGAGACCATGAGTATAAGAGACGGACCATACAGGCGGACTGCCGATGATGAAATCCGATGCAATTCCCTCATGCCATGCCGAATAGCCTTCGGCGAAACAGGTGTAGCAGTCGCGGGTGGACGGCAGCCTGAACGGGAATGCGGTATCGAGTCCGGCGGGGCCGCGCGCGAAGCATTCAATATAGAGCGTATGACCGCGCGACGCGAGTTCCGCTTCGACGCTGGCCGCGCGCGGATGCGAATCGTCGATCCAGAACTGCGCGCGCTTCAGATCGGCGGCGGTGAGGTAGGGCACGCTGGTGCTGCTCGCGAGAATCGCGCCGTCGAATTGCGGCAACGGCGTATCGGGGCTGAACGTATGCACCGACACTTTCGATTTGCCGAGCAGGTCCGACGCAAGCAGTTCGTTCGCCTGATCGATCAGCAGGTTCAGTTTGTCGGGCAGGTCGATCAGCACCAGTTCGCGCGGCGCGTCCTTATAGAGCAGGTATTTGGCGACCGTGGTGCCGAGCCGGCCCGCCGCGCCGAACAGCGCGAGTTTCGTCTTGCCGAACTCGAGATCGAGCTGTTCGCAGCAGTGCATCGCCCAGTCTTTGAGCATCGCCGCGGTGGCCGCGTGGCCGGTCGTGATGTGAGGCGGTTTGACCGGGCGCGGCAGCGCGCCGTAATTGCACGCGTAAGGGGTCGAGGCGCCCATCGCGACCATGTTCAGCCCGGCTTTTCTGGCTAATTCGAGAGCCGGAAAAAATTGCTTCTCGCGAAAGCGCTTGATGCCGCGCGCACTGCCGAGCCACATTTCGAGCGGTACCGGACAGGCGATATTGGCGCCGATCATCTGGGAACCCGAAAAGATCGGCGACGCGATAAAAGGTTTCGTATTCCACAGTTCCTCTTCGAATGATTCGTCGCGTTCGCGCACGTTGTGAAAAGAAAATGAAAGGGTTTCCCAGTCGGTTGCATGAAACAGGAAGCCGACGCCGCCTTGACGGGCCGGCAGGTTGTCGCGGATCTCGTCCGGATGGATTTCGTGTCTGAGCGTGAGGGGAGCACTATTTCGAGGCACTGCAAGACGGGTAGGCTCGTTTGAAACGGTCGACGTGTCTTGAAGGAGAGCGGTTTTCATTGGTCTTTTCCTTGGTTTTGAGTTGACGCTGTAAAGAATCAGCGCGGCGTGGCCGGTCCTGATTGACCGGCGACCCTTCAACTCTAGAGAAAAGCGCGTCAACGTGCCCGTCTGTTCGTCCACACAAACTGCCCCGGCCGTTTAAGTCGGGCCGCCGGCGGGGGAGAACGCGTGGGCGCTCAATTAGCGGTCGCCCAATGAACAAAGGGCCGCGCGAATATCGCGCGGCCCTTTGCCGGCATGCCGGGAGAACTTCGAATTAACGCGTAATGCTGTAGCCGATCCGTGCAATCCAGCGGTGCTGGTTGTAGTCGAGAATGTCTTCTCCATAACCGGTGAAGAAGCCGACCCACAGGAAGCCGCCCCAACGGTTATTGATCAGCTTCGCCAATGGATAGGTGAACTGCGTATCGACGCTGCCTTTGCCGCCCTTGGTCCCTTTGCGCAGCGTGGTGGCGAGTTGCCAGCCATCGTAACTGCCGTACTTGATCAGCAGGTCGACATAGCCGCGATAGTCGGTGATGTCGTGATTCTCGCCGGCGATGTGCGTGTAGTAGTAGATCTTCGGCGCGACGGTCAGGTGGTTCGCGTTCAGGTCGCCGAATTCCCAGATCGGCTTCACGAACAGCGTATCGATGCCGCGCGATTCGGGGCCGTCGCGGCCATTCGATTCGTGCTCGTAGCCGGCCGTCAGCCCCATCTTGCTCCACCATTTGCTTTTCCAGCCGGTGTCGTCGAGGTGGTAGATCATCGCCGGCATGTAGCTGGTGTCGCGGAACGGCGCGGAATACGAGCCGAGGTCCCACAACGAGGTCTGCGTATACGCGAAGTACAGGTTGTCGAGGAAGCCGCGCGAACGGGGATCGTCCGGCGTGACCATGCGGAACTTGAAGCTCAGCTGGAATTTCGCGAGGTTCTCGCCATTCGAGCCGTCGGCGAAATACATCGGCTCATAAGAGGAGAAGCGGCTCAGGAAGCTGTTCAGTTGCGGCGTCGGCAAATCGGGTCGGGCCGGCTCCGGCGACGTCGCGACAATGCTCGTCGACGTCCCCTCGAGCGCGCCGGTGCCGGTGGCGCCCGCCGAGCCCGCGGCGCCTTCAGCCGACGCGAGCGCGCTGTCCTTGCCCGGACGCGTGATCATCACGAAAGAGGGCGACACGTCGAGCGTCGGCACGTCGATCTTCATCGCGCCGCGCGCCCATTTGGGCCATTCGCCCACATAGCGCACCGCCTTCAGTTCGCCCGCGGCGAGTTTCAGGTGCTCGGGCGCGCCGCTCTCGCGCGTCAGCGCGAGCGGTTGCGGGAGCCGGTCGGCATTGCTGAGCGCAATGTTCAGCTGCGCGGGCACATCCGCTTCGGTGCCGCCGGGCTGATCGCCGGAATAGACGATCGTCACTTCGAGCGGCTTGCTGGACGACGCTTCGCGCGGCGGCCGCAACACCGACACGCCGGCTACGCTGGACGCGCAATAGCCGCCGAGCAGCAGCGCACTCACACAGATCGACAGGCTGGGAAGCCGCTTCGACAACGGGCGGGGAGACAAACTGGAAACACGCGAGCGGGGGCTGCTTACTGCGGACTTGCGGTCGTTCTTTACGCCAGACATCAATCGATTCCGCACACGGAGCTCCTCTTGGTCTACGAATTCAGGTCGCAACGGCAAGACAGCATTAAAGCGTGCGACTGGGAAAAAATAACGGGGCCGACGCGTTCCGGTACGGCAATCGCCCTGCAGTGCGATTGCCGGCTTCTGGTTTCGCTCATTCTGCCAGCGCAATCGCAAATTGCGAGTGGGAAAAAGAATTGGCGACGCTATCCGCGTAAATAGCGGGTCAAACGTGATGGAATGGGTTTTCTTCGTTGCATTGACGCAACGAAGCTTTAAATCTCGGAACGGCGAATTCGCGTAGTAAGCGCTTTTATGCCGGCAACGGAATAAGTCATTGCCCGTAGTGCGATTGCCCAGAATCGCAATCGCTAATAGCTGATTCGAGGCCGCGCAATAGAAGAAACCCGAAAGTAAAACCGGCTTTCAATAAGCAAACTTCCGATATTGCTCGGTCGGCGCGCCGTTCTCGGGTTCGGCGACGCGCGGCATATGGCGCAGCAGCCGTTTGGCGCGCGGGCTCAACTGGTTGTACACCGCGTTCGGCACGTCGATACGCACCTCGGGTCTGAAGTACCAGCTGCGGCTATAGCCGATCACGACCATCGGCCGCGGCTGGTCGGTGCGGTTCGGCGTGCCGCGATGCAGCGCGCGCACGTCGCGGATCATCACGTCGCCCAGTTCCATCGTGATCGCCCGCAACGGCGCGCGGCCGTCGCGCGATGCCTGCAGCGCGTCGTCCGCGCGCATCCGGTGGGTGCCGAGCGTGGTTTCGAACGGGCCGTTCTCGAGCGTGACGTCGCACAACGGGAAGTTGACCGCGAGCTGGAACGACGGCGTTTCGGGCTCGCCGTCGAACAGCGCCGGCGTGTCGCGATGAATCTCCTGCCAGGTGGAGCCTTGCAACGGCGTGTCGGTCGCGAGCTGGCACATCACCGGGTCGTCGCCGGCCACCCGCTCGACGATGCCGACGATGTCCGGATCGCAGAAGATCGCCGGATCGGCGAACACGCCGGTAAACGGCAGCGTGATGTAGTGGCGCTGTTCGCCGCGCACGGCGGTCGCGTTGGCGGCAATCCGCTGCTGCAGCAACGGCGTGAACGCGTCGCGCCACGCGAGCAGCGTTTGCCGCGGGAAGTGCCGGCGCAGTATCACCATGCCGTCGCGCTCGAAGGTCGTTGCGAAGTCATCGAGCTGTTCGGTCGAGTAGCGGGCCACGAAAGTCTCCTTGTCGAATCGTTGTGTCGGGTTCAATTGCGGGGAATGGGCGGGCCGGCGGGTTCGCGGCGGTCCGCCCGGTCAAACTGCAATCACGGCGGCAATCGCGGCGGCGCTCACGGCGGCTATAACGCCGGCGCTACGGGCAGCGATGCAGGCAGCGATGCGGGCGGCGACACCAGCAGCGACACCGGCACGCCATGACAATCGACCTCGCCGACCCGCGTCGCGGCGAGGCCGGCGCCGGCTCTCGCGCTCAGGTCCAACGGGCGGGTTTGCCGGTCGATCCGCAGCAGATTGAGCGGCCACGACGGCCGCGTCAGCCGCTCGTGCGCGAACGCGCCGATCCACAGCGGCGCGGCCGCGTTGCCGGTGTCGACCGTATAGCCGCTCGGCCAGAACCGCAGCACATAACGTTCCTCGCGCGAGTCGCCCGGCCGCATGAAGACCAGCGTCGACGGCACGCCGTTGTTGAGCTTGGGCAGCACCGGCAGCGCGACCGCGGCGACGTCGGGCGAGGCCAGCGACAGCAGGCTGTGCGCGGACACGTCGGTGCCCTCGACCCAGCCCTGCGCGAGCAACTGGCCGCGCAGCGCCGCCGGCTCGCCGGCCCATTGCAGCGTGAACGGCTCCTTGCGGTCGCCGCCCATGTCCGAGCGATAGCACGGCAGGCGGCGCCACTCCGACTGCTGCCACTGCGCCTGGGTAAAGCGCACCGGCGCAGGCCGCGGCGCGCTGTCCGGCGGCGCGGGCCGCGCGACGCCGAGCTGCACGCCGACGCTCGTCAGCACCACCGCGCCCACGACCAGCGGCATGAAGCGGCGCTGCGGCGGCGGGTGCGGATGCCGCCAGATCGCGGTCAGCGCGACGATCGCGACCCACGCATACGCGAGCGCCGCGCCGCCGATCGCGTCGGACACCCAGTAGCGGCCGAACGACACACCGGCGAGCGCGACCAGAATCACGACGATGATGCTCGCGCCGGCGACCAGCACGCCTTCGAGCTTGCCGACCCGGCGCGCGAGCAGAAACGCGAGAAAGCCGTAGACGATCACCGTCGCGGCGACGTGATTGCTTGGGAATACGTAGTGACTCGTCATCAGCTCGTTGGGCGGCGCGCGGCGCATCGCGAGTTGCAGGGCGACGATCAGCAACTGCGAGAACGCAACCGCCGCGAGCCAGTAGCCGATCGTGTGCCAGCGCCGCTCCCACATCATCCACAGCGCGACGGTGACGATCAGCGCGGTCAGCGTGAGGCCGCTCCCGAGCGTCGCGAGACCGGCCAGCACGGCGTCGCCCCACGGCGTGCGCACCGATTGCAGGAAGTGATAGACCGACAGATCGACGGCGGTCAGCGGGTCGCCGCTGACCACGTCCTCCAGTACGCCGAAGAACAGCGCGCCGGCCACCAGCACGATCAGCGACGTGACGAGCAGATGGGTCGCATCGGGCGTGTCGGGGTCGAGCATCCGCCGTGCGATCCGGCCGAGCGGCCCCGGATGCCGGCACGCCCAGTCGCCGAGCCGGCGGCCGGCCGCGCTCGACCACGCGTTCGCGTGCGCGACCAGAAAGCCGGCGCCGCGAAAGCTGAGCCAGACGATGCACACCAGCATCGCGATGATCACGACCAGCCGGAACGACACCGCGCCGGCGAGCAGCACCGACGCGCCGAACACCACGCCGGGCAGGATATGAGCGGGCGCCCACAACAGCGCCGACAGCACGTTGATCGCATAGAAGCGCAGCGGCGGCATGTCCATCATGCCGGCGACGACCGGCACGATCGCCCGCAACGGCCCGATGAAGCGCGCGAGCACCACGCTCTTGGTGCCGTGTTTGACGAAGAAGCGCTGGCCGGCGTCGAGGACCTCGGGATGGGTGCGGAACGGCCACAGATTGACGATGCGCTCCTTGTAGCGCGCGCCGATCCAGAAGCTCATGCCGTCGCCGGCGATCGCGCCGAGGATTGCCCACGCGAACACCCAGCCGAGACTGAGCGAACCGGTGCCGGTCAGCGCGCCGGCGAGAAACATCGCGGTGCTGCCGGGGATGAAGGTGCCGATCACCGCAATGGCTTCGAGGAACGCCGCGAGGAACACGACCGCGAGCATCCACGATGCGTGGCCCGCGAGCAGATGCAAGAGGTGGATGTAGGCGTGCTCCATCGTGCGCGTTCGGCCGTTCTGGCGTGATCAACGATCATAACGCGCACGGGTATGCGCCGTGCGCAGTGCGGGGGCGTGATGCTGCAGCGGGCGGGCGATCGGCTCAGAATGTGGGAGCGGGGGCGCCGATCCGGCGTCGGCGCGATGGGCGGACGAGGGGGCAACCGATGAAACCTGAAGCGAATGGGAGCGGGCGGGCGTGGCTGATGGCAGTGCTGCTGATGCTGGCCGCGCCCGTCACGGTGAGCGCGCAGCAGTCGGAGCGGCTGGGCGGCGCCGCGGCTACGGGCACGGGCACGACAGCGCCCGGTGCGCTCAATGGCGGCAGCGGCGGCAGCAACGACAGCGGTGGCGCGGCGACGATGGGCGGCACCTCCACCGGTGGCACCTCGATGGGCGGCGGGGTCGGCTTGAGGCCCAATTCGATGCCCGCCGGCCGCCCGGCCGCGAGCCCGGGTGATGGTACCGGTGCGGCGCGGCCTGGCGGCTCGGGCGGTGGCTCGGGCGGTTCGGGCTCGGCGCTCAACAACATGCGCGCGAACGGCACGGCGCTGTACATGAGCCCCGATCCGCGTGCGCCGAACGTGAGCGGCCGGCCGGCGCCAAGACGCTAGCCGGCGCGTATAGAATGCAAATCCGATCCGACCACTGGGGCAGGCAATGGCGCACGGCGAGCACAAGTACCAGGTAGCAGTGCAATGGACCGGCAACCGCGGCAGCGGCACCTCCGGTTATCGCGATTACGGTCGCGAGCATGTGATCTCGTCGGGCGGCAAGCCCGACATCGCGGGGTCGTCGGACCCGGCGTTTCTCGGCGATCCGGCGCGCTGGAGTCCCGAGGACCTGCTGGTCGCGTCGGTCAGCGCGTGCCATAAGCTGTGGTATCTGCATCTGTGCGCGGATGCCGGCCTGATCGTGCTCGACTATCGCGACGACGCCGAAGGCACGATGCTCGATACCGCGCAGCAAGGGCGGTTTTCGGAGATCGTGTTGCGGCCGCGCGTGGTGATCCGCGCGGGCGGCGATGTGGAACTGGCCGCCCATCTGCATCATGTGGCGCACGAGAAGTGCTTTATCGCGAACTCGGTGAACTTCCCGGTTCTGTGCGAGCCGCAGATCGAGACCGCCGCCGGCTGAAGTCCCGATGCCGATGAGCCCGGCGCTGGCCGCGGCTCGTCGCGCTTCGATTCGCGGCCGCTCATTGCTCATTGCCGCTCCAGTGCGACATCAGCGCGACATCAGCGCGGCATCAGCGGCGCTTACCGCCGCTCAGCGATTGCCGTCGAGCAGGTCGCCGAGCATTTCGTCGAACGCGGCCTGCGCGTCTTCGAGTTCCTGCAACGCGGCGTCGAAGGTTTGCAGCGCGAACTGCGAGGGCTTGCCGCTGCCGGCCGGCGGGAATTGCGATTGCAGAGACGCAAATGCGCTCTGCACACGCCGTGTCGCGGTCACTACGCGTTCCATTGCGGCGGTTTCTTCGGCTCGCGCCTTGTCGTGGTCCATGAATACTCCGGGGTGGTCGGGTTGCATCGAAGCGGCTCGCGCCGCGTAAAACGGTGACTATGCCACGTTCTATCCCGGCTTCGCGCTCACGTGAGCGGCAGGCCGCCGAACGCTTTCACCTCACGCAACGATAACGCCGACTCCACCGACGTCACGCCCGGCAACCCGCGCAGTTCGTCGCGCATGAAGGTGCCGTAATCGTCGAGATCGCGCGCGACGATCTGCAGGATGTAGTCGGCGCTGCCCGACACGTTGTGGCACGACAGGATGCGCGGGATCGCCTGCACTTCGCGCTCGAAGCGCGTCGCGGTCGCGCGGTCGTGCACCGCGAAGCGCACGTGCACGAAGCCGATTACGCCCAGACCCAGCGCGGCGCGCGACAGTACCGCGCGATAACGCTCGATATAACCATCCTGTTCGAGCCGCTTCAGGCGCCGCGCGCACGGCGTTTCGCTGAGACCGACCATTTCGGCGAGGCGTGCATTCGACATGCGGCCGTCGGTTTGCAGCGCGGCGAGGATCGCGCGGTCGGTTTTGTCGAGGTCGGCGGCGGACATGATTGGGTGTTTTCGCGGTTGGGGGAAAGCGCTCTTGGATTGCCGAATCTTAGCGTATTGCGCTAATCATGCTCGTGCGCGGGTGGAAATTCGCCAGCAAACCCTCACGCTCCGATAGCAAGATGGAGTCTCTAAAAACAAGGAGGCTTCGATGATTTCCGCTCACCTGCTGGCCGTCTACGTGGCGGCGTTATTCGTCGTGTACGCGGTGCCGGGACCCGACATGGCGATGCTTGTGCAAACCAGCATTGCGCGTGGCGCGCGCAGCGGTTTCGCGGCCGCCGCCGGGCTCGGGCTGTCGCGCGCGATTCATGTGACGCTGTCGGCCTGCGGGATGGCGGCGCTGCTGCGCAGCGCGCCGTGGTTGTACGACGCGGTGCGCTATGTCGGCGCGGTGTATCTGGCGTGGGTGGGGATTCAGATCTTCCGCTCGCCGGGTTTTGCGTTGCCGGTTGCGGACGGGCAGGGCGGCGCATGCGTGGCAGGCCCGACGAGCACGGCGAGTGCGACCGCTGCGGCCCCTGCCACCCCCGCGACCCGCACGGCAGCCGCTGAAGCGCCCGACACGTCGCGGCCCTTGCGCGCCGCATTCGTCAAAGGCTTGCTGACGAATCTGCTGAACCCGAAGGCGTTGCTGTTCTGCTCGGTGCTGCTGCCGCAATTCGTGCGGCCCGACGCCGGCCCGGTCGCGCTGCAAATGGTCGAACTCGGTGTCGTGCTGCTGGCGATCGGCTTTTGCTTCGATGCGTTGTACGCGAGCGGCGCCGCCCGTATCGCCGGCTGGATGCGCGCTCATCCGCTTGCGCAGACCTTGCAGCGCTGGACTTTTTCGGCCGCGTTGATCGGCTTTGCGTTACGCCTGTCGCTGGATTGACGTGTGCAGCGATGCGGCAGGCGCGCGCCCACGCCGCTCATTTTTTCAACTTGCGCTCGCGCCGCGGCCGATCCTCGACGATCTTCCTGCGGTGCTTGTCCTTCATCTTTTTCCAGCTCCTGCATTCGTCGCGGGTGCGCATGCAGCCGATGCAGAAGCCGGTTTTGTCGTCGAACTTGCAGATGTCGTCGCAGGGTGACGCGATGCTCATGACCGATAGCCGTTCGAATTGAAGTAGCGCTGACTGTCGCATGGGCAGAGCCCGTGGCGCCAAGTGATTGTGTTAATAAAAACGATAGCGGAGCCGGCGATAATGCCGCTCGCGCCTTAACACCAGCCGTGCGCGACGCGCGGCGGCACAACGACACCACCCGCGCTCTTTCGCCGATGAAAACTTTCCTGCTGTATATCGTGACCGCTCTGGCCGAAATCATCGGCTGCTACCTGCCGTGGCGCTGGCTCAAGGAGGACGGCTCCGCGTGGCTGTTGCTGCCGGGCGCATTGAGCCTCGCGCTGTTCGCGTGGCTGCTGACGCTGCACGGGACCGCCGCGGGCCGCGTGTATGCGGCGTACGGCGGCGTGTACGTAGCGGTGGCGATCGCGTGGCTGTGGACCGTGGACCGGGTCCGGCCCACGCTGTGGGATGCGGCCGGCGTCGCGCTGACGCTCACCGGGATGGCGGTGATCGCGTTCCAGCCGCGTCTGCACGGCTAGAGCGCCAGCGTCTGAGCGACTGGCCGCGACGTTCGGCGGCCGGCTCACACCGCTTACTGCGGCGTGCCCAGATAGTCGAGCTTGCCCAGTTCGACACCGTTGTGACGCAGGATGTCGTACGCGGTGGTCACGTGGAAAAAGAAGTTCGGCAGCACGAAGCCGAGCAGATACGACAGCCCGGTGAACTCGACCGGGCCCGGCCGCAGTTTCAGCGTAATCGCGCGGCTCTCGGAACCGTCGATCTGCTCGGGCTTGAATTCCTTCAGATAATCGATCGTCTTCTGGATGCGGGCGTGCAATTCGTCGAAGGTCTGCTCGATGTCGTCGAACTTCGGCGGCTCGACGCCGGCCAGACGCGCCGCGCAACCCTTCGCGGTGTCGCTCGCGATATACACCTGACGCAGCAGCGGCAGCATGTCCGGCGCGAGTCGCGCATTCGTGAACACCGTGGGCTCGATCTGCTTCGCGGCGGCGTGGGCCTCGGCTTTGCCGAGGATCGCCTGGAGGTTCTTGAGACCGCGAATCAGCACGGGCAGCGACGCTTGATACATCGAAATTGACATGGGTTCCTCTAGTTTCTCGGGCCGGCGCGCGGACGCGCGGGCCAATCAAACGGCAGGAATGCCGCCCCAGCATCATAGCGCGGTGCGCGCACGCCGCGCATTGGCCGATCGGACGACTGCCGCGGCTGCCGGAACTGTGTTGGAATGCCTCGGTCGGATGCTCAGACGAAGTCCTTGAAGCCGGTCCGCGGCGGGTCGTGCGAGCGCCGCCGGCGCGCGGGCGCGCGATGTGCTGACGAGCCCCCGGGCCGGCGCGATCGTCAGCGATTGCGCCGGCCGCCAAGTCAACAGGAGAGTCGACACCATGAGCACCAAGCATCCATTGCCGGGCAGCGAGCGCAAGCTCGAGCAGGGCACGCAGGTCGTCGGGCAATGCGATCCCGCCGAGCGGATCGAAGTCTTCGTGATGCTGCGCCGCCAGCAGCAGGCGCAGTTCGACGCGCTGATGAGCCGGATCGAAGCGGGCGACCCCAGCGTGAAGCCGCTCTCGCGCGAGGCGCTCGCCAAAGACTACGGCGCCGCGCCCGCGGACATCGCGAAGATCAAGGCGTTCGCCGCCGCGCATGGGCTCACGGTCGTGCGCGAAGACGCGGCCGCGCGCTCGGTGCTGCTGAGCGGCACGGTCGCGCAATTCCAGAGCGCGTTCGAAGTGAAGCTGCAGCAGTTCCAGCACCACATGGCCGGCTCGTTTCGCGGCCGCACCGGGCCGGTCAGCGTGCCGGACGATCTGCGCGACCTGATCGAGGCGGTGCTCGGGCTCGACAACCGTCCGCAGGCGCGGCCGCATTTCCGCATCCGCCCGCCGTTCGAGGCGGCGCGCGCGCATCAGGCGTCGTTCACGCCGCCGCAACTCGCCGCGCTATACAACTTTCCGCAAGGCGATGGCGCGGGCCAGTGCGTCGGCATCATCGAGCTCGGCGGCGGATACAACACGGCGGATCTGCGCAGCTATTTCGGCGCGCTCGGCGTGAGCATGCCGAGCGTGAAGTCGGTCGGGGTCGATCAGGGCGGCAACAAGCCGAGCGGCGATCCGAACGGGCCGGACGGCGAAGTCACGCTCGACATCGAGATCGTCGGCGCGATCGCGCCGGGCGCGAGCATCGCGGTGTACTTCACGCAGAACAGCGACGCCGGGTTTATCGATGCGGTCAGCCGCGCGGTGCACGACACGGCCAACAAACCGTCGGTGATCTCGATCAGCTGGGGCGCGCCGGAATCGGTCTGGACCGCCCAGTCGATGCAGGCGTTCAACAGCGTGCTGCAATCGGCGGCGGCGCTCGGCGTGACGATCTGCGCGGCCTCGGGCGACAGCGGTTCGAGCGACGGCACCGGCAGCGGCGATCAGGTCGACTTTCCGGCGTCGAGCCCGTACGTGCTCGCGTGCGGCGGCACCAGCGTCACCGCGTCGGGTTCGTCGATCACCCGCGAGGTCGTGTGGAACGACGGCGCGCAGGGCGGCGCGAGCGGTGGCGGCATCAGTGCCGCGTTCCCGGTACCCACGTGGCAGAAGGGCTTGTCAGCCGCGACCAGCGGCGGCGGCCAGAAGGCGCTGAGCGGGCGCGGGGTGCCCGATGTCGCCGGCGATGCGTCGCCGCTCACCGGTTACAGCGTGCTGATCGACGGCACGCAGACGGTGATCGGCGGCACCAGCGCGGTCGCGCCACTGTGGGCGGCGCTGATCGCGCGGATCAACGCTGCCAAAGGGCAGCCGGCGGGCTTCGTCAATCCGAAGCTGTACCAGAGAGCCGGCGTGTGCAACGACATCACCCAGGGCAACAACGGCAGCTTCGCGGCGGCGAAGGGCTGGGATGCGTGCACGGGGCTCGGCAGTCCGAATGGTCAGAAGGTGGCGGCCGCACTATAGTCAGCAACACGGGCCGCGCCGGTTTCCCGGATCGGCAAGCGGCGCGGCCCAGCCAGGCAGAAGCGGAACACGCGGGACGCACGCGGAGCAGCGCGGGCAAACGCAGATGAGCAGCAGGCGTGCGCAACGCCCCGGCATCGCGAGGACGTAACAACGAGGACGCGCGGCACGTCAATACGAACCCTTGGAGCGATCATGACGAATCCAGCATCAGCTTCCGACACGCAACATCCTTCGCACGATGCGCCCGCCACAGCCAGCCCGGGTGCAGCCGGCGGCCCCGCAAGCACTGCCAGTGCGACGAGCAGCATCGCGGGCAGCGGCGCGGGCAGCGTAACGAGCGGCGTCACCGGCAGCGCCAGCCCGGCGGCCAGCGCCGGCACCCATCGCGCGACGGGCACGACGAGCGCCGCCGCCACCGCGCACCGCGCCAAATCCGGCGACCAGCCGTTCTTCGATCCGGTCGCGTACGGCAACGGGCCGGACGACTCGGTCACCGACACCACCGAGAGCGCCGCGATCACTCATCACTCGGTCACGATCGGCGGCCACAAGATCAATTACACCGCGACCGCCGGTCATCTGGTGATCGTCGATCCGAGCAGTTCGCAGCCCGAGGCGCGGATGTTCTACGTCGCCTTCACGCAGGACAACCAGAAAGAGGAAACCCGTCCGCTCACGTTTTTCTATAACGGCGGGCCGGGGTCTTCATCGGTATTCGTGCTGCTCGGCTCGTTCGCGCCGCGCCGCATCAAGACCTCGATGCCGAACTTCACGCCGCCCGCGCCGTATTCGATGGAAGACAACCCGGACAGCCTGCTCGACAAGAGCGACCTGGTGTTCATCAACCCGGTCGGCACCGGCTATTCGGCGGCGATCGCGCCGAAGAAGAATCGCGATTTCTGGGGCGTCGATCAGGACGCCGATTCGATCAAGCAGTTCATCAAGCGCTTTCTGACCAAGAACAATCGCTGGAACTCGCCGAAGTATCTGTTCGGCGAGTCTTACGGCACCGCGCGCAGTTGCGTGCTCGCGTACCGGCTGCACGAAGACGGCGTCGATCTGAACGGCATCACGCTGCAATCGTCGATTCTCGATTACACGCAGGCCGGCAATCCGGTCGGCGCGCTGCCCACCGCGGCGGCGGACGCGTGGTATCACAAGAAGCTCGGCGTCGCGCCGCGGCCGACCGATCTCGGCGCGTTCGCCGAGGAAGTCGCGCAGTTCGCACGCACCGATTACCTGGCCGCGTTGCGCAAATTCCCGACCACGGATTCGGCGACCGTCGAGAAACTGAGCGAATACACCGGCATCGACAAGACCACCTTGCTCGCGTGGAGCCTCGATATCGCCGGCTACGACAGCCGCGGCAACTCGCTGTTCCTGACCACGCTGCTGAAGTCGCAAGGTCTGGCGCTCGGCGAGTACGACGGCCGCGTGACCGCGATCGACACCGGCATCGCCGGCAAGATCGATCCGAACTCGGGCGGCAACGATCCGACCATGACCGCGGTGACCGGCGTCTACACGACGATGTGGAACGTGTATCTGAACGAGCAGTTGAAGTACACGTCGAACTCGGCGTTCACCGACCTGAACGACCAGGCATTCAAGTACTGGGATTTCAGCCATATCGATCCGACCGGCGCGCAGAAGGGCGTCGACTCGAAGGGCAACATCATCCTGTACACGGCCGGCGACCTCGCCGCGGTGATGGCGCTCAATCCGGACCTGAAGGTGCTGTCGGCGAACGGCTTCTACGATTTCGTCACGCCGTTCTATCAGACCGTGCTCGATCTGCAGCAGATGCCGCTGCTCAGTCAGCAGGTGAGGCAGAACCTGTCCGCGCGCTTCTATCCGTCGGGCCACATGATCTATCTGGACGGCGCGTCGCGCACCGCGCTGAAGGCCGATCTCGCACACCTGTACGAAAAGACGGTGAGCGATACGCAAGCGCTCGGCCGGATCCGCGCGTTGCAGGCGCGCGGCGCGAAGTAGCGAAGTAGGGGCGCGCGGGGGAGCACCAGCGGCAGAGGCGGCAGCGGCAGAGGCGGCAGCGGCGTATGCGGCAGCGGCATATGCGGCAGCGGCATATGCGGCAGCGGCATGGGCGCCCACGGCATGGGCGAAGCACAGGCGCCATAAGCCGCTGGCCGCGCCGCGCGCGGCACTGCCCGTGCGCGGCTTTTCGCGTTACTTATATTGAATGTGTTTTAATTGCCTTGCGAATTGAACTACCGCGCGCTGCCGCCGGCGCGCCAACCGATGAACGCAGGCATCGCCAACCCGCATCCCGACGCTGTTTCCAGCGATCTTTCCCCCAGCAGTGACGCAGCCCGTCCGGCGCCGTTCGCGTGCGAGCGCGGCCGGCGCCATGGCGTTCGCACGCGGCCGCGTGCGTGGCTGCTGGCCGGCGTGACCGCGCTGCTCGCGCTGCAAATCGGCGACGCCGTCGCGCAGCTGAGCGGGATGCTCGACGAGCGCGTGACGCAGGAATCGGTCGGCGAGACAATCTGCCGGCCCGGTTATGCGCGCACGGTCGCGCCGCCGTTCGACGAGCTGATGGCGCACAAAGACCGGCTGCTCGCCGAGCGCGGCATCGATGCCGATGAAGGCGCCGGCCTCGCGCTCGATCGACGGGTGCCCGTCATGCTCGGCGGCTCGCCGGACGCGCCCGCCAATCTCGATCTGCTGCCATGGGCGGGTCCGCAGGGCGAGCGTCGCAAGGCGCGCGCGGCGGCGATGCTCAAGCGCTGCGTCTGCGACGGCCAGTTGAGTCTCGCGCAGGCGCAAGCGGCGATCGCCGGCAACTGGTCCGCGGTGTACGGCGGCTTCGGCCGCACGTCTTGCGACATCAGCCGGCTCGACGTCGCCATCGGCGACGAGCAGGTTGACGGCGACGACCGTCAGCGCGGCGAGCCGCAGGCGCGCACGCGCTAGACGCGGTAGTTCGCAGTCCGCTGTCCTTAATTTTTTCGGAGAAACACCATGACCTATTCCCGTTTTGCCGCTTTCGCGCTGACGCTCGGCGGCCTGTGCGGCAGCGCCGCCGCGGTGGCGGCCGTGCCGGCGCTGCCCGCGCACTGCGCGCCGGCCGATGCGTTGGAGATTCGCGGCGACGTGCCCGCGGCAATCAGCTTCGACGTGTACCAGCAACTGCGCCCGCTGAGCGCGCGCCGCATCGCGCTGTTCCAGGCGGCCGGCGAAGTGAAACCTCTGCGCGACGGCCAGCCGGTCTGCCAGATCACCGACGACGGCGTCGACGATCCGTCCGCGGTGCTGGTTCGTCTGCCGCGCGGCGCCAATGCATGGTGGGTCAGCGCGGCGAACGTGCAAGCGGCGGACTGATCCACGGGCGCCGGCCGGGCATGCACAGTGCTCGATCAACGAATGTTTTTCCAGGGTTTTACGCAGCTGATTCGGGTACAGTGCATTGACGCAGACGTTGCGCCGTTTGCCACAACGCGGGGCCGCGGCGCTCGCGAAGTCGAACGTGGCAATCCTGACGACAGGACGAAATTCGCAAAGGAGATTGGAATAATGGCCTTCTATCTGTCATTGCTCGCTATGGGACTCGCCGGCACGACCGGCGCCGTTGCGCTGCGCGTGTTCGCCGCCGCCCAGGCGAAGCAGCGCGGTGCGCTGCGACCGCTGCGGGTCGAGCGTGCCGCCGGTCGAACCGGCCGCGCCGGGTGGCGCGGGTAGGCCGTATGAATCTGACCGTGCGCAATATCGCCGAATCGTGCAGTGAACAGGAGGTGCGAGAGTTCCTCACGCGCGAACTCGGCCATTACGCGAAAAACATCGAGGTGGTGGACGCCGGCACACCCGGCGCCTACGCGACGGTCGAACTGGATGCGGACGTGCCGTATGTCGGCGACGTGATCGCGCGGCAGATTCAGGGCAAGCAGCTGGGCGGGCAGCCGCTCGAAGCGAGCGCCGATCTGTTTACCGACGAACCGCCGTCCGACGCGCGCTAGGCACTCGCGCTGGCCGGAAGCTTTCCAAGGCGGTGGCGATACGTGATTTACGCGCGTATCGCCACCGCCTTGATGCGTTTACGGCGAGCGCCGTTGCGGTAGCGGCAATGACGCGTGCCCGCGGGCACGCGTGATCGCTTGCAATCGCCTGCAATTATTTCGAGCTGCCTCTTATTCTTCGTCCGACCGCGTCGGCCAGTCGAACGGCGTGTACGGCAGCGCCCGTTTGTGACGCGTCGCGTTGTAAAACTGCAGGATCACGTCGCGCGCGGGATCGCTGACCGGATTGCCTTCGAGGAAATCGTCGATCGCATCGTACGGGATCCCATACGCGTCTTCGTCCGGGCGCAGCGGGCGCAGCATTTCGAGGTCGGCGGTCGGCACCTTGTGGGTCAACGCGTCGGGTGCGCCGAGCGTGTGCGCAAGAGCCCGCACGCGGCGCTTGCTGAGGCCGGCGAGCGGCAGCACGTCGGCGCCGCCGTCGCCGAACTTGGTGAAGAAGCCCATCACCGATTCGGCCGCGTGGTCCGTGCCGATTACGACTCCCGTGCGCGCGCCGGCCACCGCGTATTGCGCGATCATCCGCTGGCGTGCCTTGATATTGCCGTGCACGAAATCGCGCTGCGCCGCGTCCCTGAACGGCACGCCGCTTTGTTCGAGCGATGCGAGCATCGTGTCGGCGGCGGGGCGGATATCGATCGTCAGATTTTCGTCGGCGCGGATAAATCGTAAGGCCTGCTGTGCATCGGCTTCGTCGCGCTGTTCGCCGTACGGCAGACGCACCGCGACGAAGCGCGCGTCGTACTGCGCGGCGCGCAGGCGCTCGACCGCAAGTTGCGCGAGACGTCCGGCCGTCGTCGAATCGACGCCGCCGCTAATGCCGAGTACATAAGTCGCAAGGCCGCTGGCGCGCAGATAGTTCGCCAGAAAATCGACCCGGCGCTCGATCTCGCGCTGCGCATCGAATTGGGCGGCGACGTGTAACTCGGCTGCAATGGCGGACTGTCGGGCGAGCGGATCGGTTTGGGTCATGGTGATGCTGTCTCCTCGCGGGAATCGATTGAAAGAGGAATTGAAGTGGAATTGAAACCGCAGCTCCAAGCGTAATTGAAAGCGGCTTGAAACTGGTTTGAAGCGTTTTGCATGGCGAGTGCCGCGCCGGCTCTGAAAACGGTTGCGAGCGCATTGAATCGCATCGGCAAACGGCGGATTACTGCCGGGTGCGCGACGCGGGGAATCGGCGGATAGGACGGCGCGCGTGAGCCTTTGACGGTCTTTGCATTGATCGACATGCGTCGGTGTGCTGAGTAATATCGTCGTGCCGGGCGCAGCAGGGACCCGGCGGGCATTCAATAATAATCACGTTTGCTGTGATACGCGATGAACTACCTGGATCGGCCTCTCCAGCCTCGATCGAATCGCCCGCGTTTCATCGCGCGAGTGAGTCGGCGCGCGGTGACGAGCATGCTGTCGATACGCGCCGTACCGCGCGGGATTCGTCGCGCGGGCGGCCTGGGGAGCGGGCCGGGTTCGCTCGGCGCGACCTTATGTGCATGGGGCTGCGCGGCGGTTTGCGCACTGTCTGGCGCGGTCGCGCTGGCGGCGTCGCCTGATAGCGCGGCGCCGGGCGCAAACGCGGCGGCGCCGCTGCGAGCCCAGGCACCCAAGCTTGCCTCCGCGTCAAAACCGATCGCCGCGTCGCCCTCGGCCTCGTCGCTCAAACGCGCTGCCAACCCGAATCCCGCTTCCGCGCCAGTCGCCGCCAACCGTCCGTCGGCCGTGCTCGACGGCGCCGCTGTCGCGGCGCCCGACGCGGCCGGCGTGGTCGATCCGCAGCGCGCCTTTCTATTGCGCGACGTGTTCGCCCGCGACGTGAACCGCCGGCTCAAGGTGCCGGCCGCCGAACAGCGCGCGTACGCCGCGCGCCTGCAGGCGGCGCTCGATGCGCACGAACTCGGCAGCCTGTCGGGCGAATACGTGGTGCTGGTCGATCGCAACGCCAATGTGCAGGCGCTGTTCATCTACTTTCGCGCAGTGCCGGCCGATAACTGGCAGATGATCGGCGCGGCGCCGGTGTCGACCGGACGGCCCGGCGAATACGATCACTTCATCACGCCGCTCGGCGTGTTCGAACACACGCCCGACAACATGGATTTCCGCTCCGAGGGCACGCAGAACGAAAACCATATTCGCGGCTACGGACGTCGCGACATGCGCATCTTCGATCTCGGTTGGGCCGACGGCGAACGGGGCTGGGGCAAAGGCGGCGTATCGCCGATGCGCTTGCAGATGCATGCGACCGATCCCGATCGGCTCGAAGGGTTGCTCGGCATGCGTCACTCGAAGGGCTGCGTGCGCATTCCCGCGACGTTGAACACGTTTCTCGACCACTACGGAATTCTCGATGCCGGATACGCGCAGCTGATCGATGCGGGCCAGGCGCTGTGGGTGCTGAAAAGCGATCGGCGGATCTTGCCGTGGGCGGGACGTTATATCGTCGTCGTCGATTCACAGCGCCAGGGCCGGGCGGCGTGGGCGCCGGCGCCGGGCTCGGCCGCGCGCGCGAAGATGCCGGCTAAAGCGGATACCGCGGACTGACAGCGACTTGACTGCGGCGTGACGGAGGCCGGGGTTGCGGCTCGATGGCGGCTCGCCGCCGCTGCGTTATCGAGTCCGCCGCGGGCCTCCCGCGATCACGACCGCGCCAGCAACACCCCCGCCAACGCGAGCACGAAACCGGCGATCTGCACCGGCAGCAAAGTCTCGCCGAAGCCGAGATAGCCTTCGAGCGCGGCCAGCGGCGGCGCGAGAAACAGCAGCGCGGTCGCGCGCGACGCGTCGCCGCGCCGGACCATCCACACCAGCAGCGTCACGCTGATCCCGGACAGCATCACGACACCCCAGCCGAGCGATACCCACAGCGTCGGCGAACCGATCCAGCGATGCTCGCCGAGCGCGAGCGCCAGCAGCGCGGCGACGATGGCCGCACCGATGTTCTGCACCGCGCTCGCGCTGCGAATATCGGCCTTCGCGAGCGAGGTCTTCTGAAACAGCGTACCCGCGGTGATCGCGCCGACTGCCAGAATCGACACGAGCACGACCAGCCACGCGGGCGCGTTGCCGTGCGTCGGCGGCGTCGCGGCGGCGAGCTTCGGCGCGAGCACCAGCACGACGCCGGCAAGGCCGAGCGCCATCCCGCTCCAGCCTCGCCGCGACAGCCGCTCGCCGAACAGCGGCGCGGCGACGGCGGCCGTCGCCAGCGGTTGCAGCGCGCCGAGGAGTGCCATCACGCCCGCGCTCAGGCCCTGCGCGACGGCCCAGTAGCCGGCGCCGAGATAGACGCCCTGCAACAACGCGCCCGCAGCCAGATGCTTGCCGAGATCGCGCCCGCTCGGCCACGCGGCGCGCGCGATCACTGCGGCCAGCGTGAAGATCAGCGCGGTGCCGCCGAAGCGGGCCAGCAGGAACAGATTGGGATCGGCGTAAGGCGTGATCGCGCGGGCGACCACGAAACCGGTCGACCACAGCACGACGAAGACGGCGGCGAGGAAAGAGGCGAGCATCGAAACGGACGGGGTGAAAAAGCCGTCATGATGGCGAGCGGCGCGGCGCGTGTCTTGTTCGAAGCTGCAACGCGCGGCGCGGCGCGGTGCATGCGGCGCGCAGTGGCGTGGCCGCGGCCCTCACGTCACATCGCGCCAAGCAGCGCCACATCACCCGATCAGCAGCATCATGCCGATGCCGAGCATGCCGCCGCAGATCGCGCAGCCCCACAGCAACCGGCGGGTGCGCCGGTATTCCCGCGCGAGCTCGGCGAGCAGTTGCGCGTTCCGCTGCGGCGTGCGACCGCTGTCGTGCTTCTGTTGCAGATAGCGCACCGCGAGTTGCGGCACGCGCGGCAGCATGTGCGCGAGGTGCGGCAACTCGCGCGAGATGCGCTTTATCCAGCCGCGATGATCGATGTCGCGCCGCGCGATGCCGGCCAGCACGTCGCGTGTGATGTTCCATGTATCGACGCCCGGATGCAGTGCGCGCGCGAGCGTCTCCGCCTGCTGGAACGAGCGCTGCGCGGTTGCGAGGCGAGCGGACACGCGGCCGTCGAACGGCTGCACCCCGTGCAGCAGATGATGAAACAGCGCGCCCGCCGAGCGCTCCGGCGGCGCGGCCGCGAAGTGCGCTTCGGCGCGCGTGCGCAACTCGGCTTCGAGCATTTCGGGGCGGGTGTCGTGCGGCACGTGGCCGGCCTCGCGATGCATGTCGGCGAGCCGCGCGTAGTCCTGCTCGAACAGCGCGCTCGCGCCGTGCACGAAGAACTCGCGCTCGCCGGTCGACAGCGTCGACATGATCGAAAATTCCGCCAGCACCAGCCGGCCGAGCGTGTCCGGTTCGATGCTCACGCGCACCCGGCGCGCATCGAGCGTCGCGTGAAAGAAGCCGTGCTCGAAGGCCTGCTCCGTGACCACTTCGACGATATGCGCGGCGAGCGGCGCGAGCTTGATGCGATGCGCGTGCAGCCCGGCGAGATCGCTTGCGGGCAGCGTGTCGATGCGCTGCATCGTCAGCGTGTGCTCGGTGCACAGCTCCCAGATCACGTCCGGGATCAGGATGCGCGGATCGGCGTCGAAATGGTGGCCGCTCTGGCTCAGGTTGGCCGCTTCGGCGCGCAGGTCGAAGCGGCGCAGGATATCGTCGGTGAAGCTTTGGGTTAGCGCGCGCAAGCGCAGGCGGCGCGCGGTGCGCGAGAGCTTTTCGAGCCAGCGCGCGACCCAGCGCAGCAGCGCGAGTTCGTCGCCGAGCTGCTGCAACTGTTGCGCGCGCACCAGTTTGATCGCGACTTCGCGGTGGCCTTTGAGCGGCGCCGCGAGCCGCGCGAAATGGGTCTGCTCGGCCAGGCCGCTGCGCACCGGCACCAGATCGACCGCGCTGAACAGTTCGCCGAGCGGGCGGCCGAACGCGCGCGTCAACGCGAGCGCCGACTCGTCCGGCGGCAGCGGCTCTTCGATGTGGTCGAGCGCATCGAGCGCGTCGTGCAATGTGCCGCTCGCAAGTTCGGGACGCTCGGCGAGCGTCTGCGCGAAGCGGCTCGCGAGCGGGCCGAGCGCCGGCAGCATCGCGTGCAGTTGCGCGCCGCTGCGCCCGGACGCGTGCACGCGGCCGATCAGCTCGATGATCCAGTGGAGTTTGTGGTCGCTCGGCGCGGCGAGCCAGATCAGGCGCGCGCCGTAACGCAGCGCATGGAACAGCAGTCGGAGACGGCGAAACAGTGGCGGCATCGTGGTTCGGTTGACGGCGAGGCGAAGTGCGCGGAACGCGGCCGGCAGCGCGCGGCTGCCCGGCCGGCCCGCCGAGCCCGTCAAGGTTAGCAGGTCGGCGCGTTCGCGTGCAGCGTGGCCCGGCTCCGCGCATCGTCGGTGAGCGCCGACCATGCGTAATACAATACGGCGGCCTTTTTCAACGACGAAATCCCAGCGTGCCGGCTTCCGGCCTCGACAGATGCTTGCAGAACAACGTCATCAATACATCCTCGCGCAAGTCGCCAAAAACGGCGCGCTCTCGGTTGCCGAACTGGTGCGCGAACTGAACGTGTCGCGCGAGACGATCCGGCGCGATCTGAACGCGCTGGCCGGCCGCGGCCTGCTCGTGACGACGCACGGCGGCGCGTTGTCGAACGAGCGGCGCGAGCCCGATCTCGACACCCGCGAAGCCGAGAACGCCAGCGCCAAGCGCGCGATCGGCGAGCGCGCGGCCGAGTTCGTGCCGGACGGCGCGTCGCTGATCATCGATTCGGGCAGCACCACCCAGGCGGTCGCGCGGGCGCTGCTCGACCGCCATCGGCTGACGGTCTACACCAACGACTGGCGCATCGCGCTGCTGCTCGGCCGTCGCAACGACAATCGCGTGACGCTGCTCGGCGGCGAGCTGTCCGATATCGAGGACGCCACCTTCGGCCTCGATACGGTCCATCAACTGACCCAGTATCACGCGGACTTCGCGTTCATCGGCGCGGGCGGGATTTCGCCGGACGGCTATCTGACCGACTACAGCCGGATGGCCGCCGAGGTGCGCAGCCGGATGATCGCCGCGGCCGACATGGTCGTGATCGTCGCCGATCATTCGAAGTTCGGCCGGGTCACGCCGGTGCGCATCAACGGCATCGAGTCGGCGCGTTACCTGGTCACCGAACTGGCGCCGGAGCGCGCGCTCGGCAAAGCGATCAGCGCGCACGGGCCGGAGATTCTGATCGCCTGACAGCGGGCGCGGTTGCGTGGTGTCGTGCGATCCTCGCGCCAACGCAGCCACCGGCTGCTCCACAATTTCTTCCTGCATACATCGTTATTTTCGCCGTGTAGGATCCCGACGAATCGGGCAGCGGCGACACGCATTTCGCACCCTCCCACTATCTGCGTAAGTTGGCTTGAATTGGCAATTTGTGTTTATTTTTGGAATTCGCCACAATCGTCACGGCCTTGTCATCGAAACCTGTGATTCTTGCCGGGCTTTTCCTGGCGCGGCAGGCAGCACGGGTGTCGAAGGCCGGCTGTCAGTGGGGCCAGGCGAGAAGCGGCCGGGTTGTCGGCAATCTGCAATACCCGGCGCAGCCGCCCGGAAACGTCGGCGAGTAAACGGCAACCGGCAAGCGGCGCGTGCCGCGATTCAATCACTACACAGGTACGGGGTTACCCCAGACCGTCTGGTTTATTGCGTTTCGGAGAGTGCGACATGACAAAAACGAATTCCCGCCACGGCGCGGCCGGCCTCGCGCGCAGACTGCTGCCGGCGCTGGTCGCCGCAGCCGCTTTCGGCGGCACCGCGATTCAGGCGCAGGCGGCTCAGGCGGTCGTGCTGTACACCGCCGACGGCCTCGAAAATCTCTACAAGGACGTGCTGCCGGCCTTCGAGAAGAAGGAAGGCGTGAAGGTCAATATCGTCACCGCCGGTAGCGGCGAAGTCGTGAATCGCGCGACCATCGAAAAGGATCAGCCGAAGGCCGACGTGCTGGTTACGCTGCCGCCGTTCATCCAGCAGGCCGACCAGAACGGTCTGCTGCAGGCGTACCAGAGCGCGAACTACCAGAACGTGCCGGCGATCGCGAAGGCGCCGAACGGTGCGTGGGCGACCTTCGTGAACAACTACTTCTCGTTCGCGATCAACCCGGAAGTCACCAAGACTCAGCCGAAGACGTTCGCCGACCTGCTGCATCCGGACTACAGCGGCAAGGTCGCTTACTCGAACCCGGCGACCGCCGGCGACGGCATGGCCGTGATCATCCTGACCTCGTCGCTGATGGGTGAGGACAAGGCGTTCGATTATCTGAAGAAGCTCGAACAGAGCGCGAAATTCCACACCAAGGGCACCGGCTACCTCGACGTGCTGCTGTCGCGTAACGAAATCGCGTTTGCCAACGGCGACCTGCAGATGGACCTCGACGACGCGGCCAACGGCGGCCTGTCGTTGAAGCCGGTGTTCCTCGCGGTCGACGCCGGCGGTCAGCCGACCACGTTCCAGTTGCCGTACGCGATCGCGCTGATCAAGAACGGCCCGAACCAGGCCGAAGGCAAGAAGCTGATCGATTACCTGATGTCGACCGACGTGCAATCGAGGGTGCCGGACATTTTCGGCATTCCGGGCCGCAGCGACGTGCCGCTCGCCGGCAAGAACGGCGAGACGGTCAAGCAGTCGATCGCCGGCGTGAAGCTGATTCCGGTCGACTGGAACCACGTGATGACGAAGAAGGCCGACTGGACCGCGCGCTGGAAAAACGATGTGGTCGGTGCGTCGGGCAAGCAGACCGAAGTGGTCAAGCCGAAGTAAACGCCCGAAGCCCCCGGACCCGATGCCGGCGGCGCCGCGGCTGGATCGCGGCGCCGCCGCATGCGCTTTAAAACTGTTGGAGGACGATCCCCGGTGAATACCGCCAGCCTCGCTCACCCCTCTGCGCCTGGCGCCGCGCTGGATACGCCCGAGGCCGCGCGTGCCGCCGCGGCGGGCGGCGTGCAGATCGATCACCTGACGGTGCGCTTCGGCGCGCGCACGGTGCTCGACGATCTGTCGTTGACGATTCAGCGCGGCGAGTTGCTCACCGTGCTCGGCCGCAGCGGCTGCGGCAAGACCACGTTGCTGCGCTTCATCGCGGGCTTCATCGAGGCGGACGGTCTGGCCGGCACGCTGACCGTGGCCGGCCGCGATCTGACGCACGTGCCGCCGCACAAGCGCAATCTCGGCCTGCTGTTTCAGAGCTATGCGCTGTTTCCGCATCTGTCGGTATTCGAGAACGTCGCGTTCGGTTTGCGCGCTCGCCGCATTCCGGCGCGCGAGGTCGCGCGGCGGGTCGCCGACGCGCTGAAGCTGGTGCAGCTCGGCGATGCCGGGCACGTGATGCCCGCGCAGCTGTCGGGCGGCATGCAGCAGCGCGTCGCGCTCGCTCGCGCGCTGGTGATCGAGCCCGACGTGCTGCTGCTCGACGAACCGCTGTCCGCGCTCGATGCCAATCTGCGCGCGTCGGTGCGCTCCGAACTGAAGGCGCTGCATGAGCGGCTGCCGAATCTGACGATCGTCTGCGTGACCCACGATCAGGACGACGCGCTGGTGCTGTCGGACCGCACGCTGCTGATGCGCGACGGCCGCATCGCCCAGCTCGGCACGCCGCAGCAGCTGTACGACACGCCGGCCGATGGTTTCGTCGCGCGCTATCTGGGCGCGGCCAATCTGCTGCCGCCGCAGATCGCGTTCGCGATGGACGACGCGCGTCACAACGAACGCGAGCGGGTCGCCTGCCTGCGGCCGGAGGCGCTGCGCATCGTCCCGCTCGGCGACGGGCAGTTGCATGGCGTGATTGCATCGGTCGAGTGGTATGGCGCGGTGGTGTCGGTGGCGGTCGTGCTCGACGCGCTGCCCAACGAGCCGGTGCTGGTTACGCTGCAGCGCGGCCACGGGATGGCGCCCGAAAAAGGCGCGCGTGTTTCCCTGCGTTACGAGGCCGGCGATGTCGTCCTTATCAAGCCCTGACGCGCCGCAGCCGCTCGGCCTCGGTTCGGTCGATACCGGCGCCGTTGCGATCGCCGCGGCAGCCGCCGCCTCCGAAGCCGAGGCCGCCGCGCGGCGGCAGGCGAGCGCGGCCGCGCATACGGCCGCCGTGAAACGGCGCGAACGCGTCGCGCAATCGCATCTGCTGTTTATCGTGGTGGTCGTGCTCGGGCCGCTCGTCGTCTATCCGCTGCTGCGGCTCGTGATGCTGAGCTTTACCGACGCGCACGGTCTGTCGGTGCACGCGTACGCGACGTTCTTCGGCAATCCCGAAACGCGCGGCGTGATCGGCACCACACTGTGGATCCTGTTCGCGAGCGCGACTCTGGCGTCGCTGCTCGGCGTCGCGCTTGCGTCGCTGCTGTTCTTCAAGCCGTTCCCGGGCGCGCGGATGGTGACGCGCTTTCTGGAACTGTTCGTCGCGTTCCCGTCGTTTCTGGTCGCGTTCACGCTGATCTTTCTGTACGGCTCGCAGGGCTCGGTCAGCATCGGCTTGCAGCGGCTGTTCAATCTGCACGAGCCGCCACTGAACTTCCTGTTCGGGATCGGCGGGGTGATTCTCGCGGAGGTGGTGTTCTACACGCCGTTCGTCGTGCGGCCCACGTTGGCCTCGTTCGCGCTGCTCGACCGGCGGCTGATCGAAGCCGCCCGCAGCCTCGGCGCGAACGGTCCGATGGTTGCGTTTCGCGTGATCCTGCCGCTCGCGTGGCCCGGTATCGCGGCCGGCACGATCCTGTGTTTTCTGCTGACGCTGAACGAGTTCGGGATTCTGCTGGTGCTCGGCAGCGCGCATCTGATCACGCTGCCGGTCGCGATCTACAGCGCCGCGACTGTCGATCTCGATCTGCCGACCGCCGCCGCCGGAGCGGTCGTGATGCTGCTGATGTCGTTGTCGCTGTATGCGCTGTACCGGCGCGTCAATCGACGCAACCTGAAAGGAGCCCGGTGATGGCCGCCGATCTCGATCCGGCCGTGCTGCCGGTCATGCACAAGAAAGGCCGGCCGGTGCGTCACAGTCTCGCGGTGCGGCTGTGCGGCGCTCTGTTTCTCGGCTTCGCCGCGCTGCTGTGCTTCTGGCTGTTCGTGCTGCCGGTGCTGGTGGTCGCTTTATCGAGCGTCGCTGCGCACTGGTCCGGCACGATCCTGCCCGACGGCTTCAGCATGCGCTGGTTCGAACGCCTCGGTTCGAGCGACTTCGATGCGTTGACGACCAGCCTCGAAGTCGGCATGGGCGTCGCGGTGCTCGGCACCGTGCTCGGCCTGTGGCTTGCACTCGCGCTCGAAGGGCGCGACCGCCGCGGTCTCGGCGCGCTCGTCGACACGCTCGCGATGATGCCCAACGGCGTGCCGAGCGTGGTGCTCGGTCTCGCGGTGCTGATCGCGTATCACAAGCGGCCGCTCGATCTGTCGAGTTCGGCGGCGATCGTCGTGTTCGTGCAGCTCGCGCTGGTGCTGCCGTTCTGCTACCGGTGCGCGGCCGCTGCGCTGCGGCCGGAGTTGACCGTGCTGCGCGAGGCGGCCGCGAGCCTGGGGGCGCCGCCGTCGATGGTGCTGCGCCGCGTGGTGCTGCCGCAGCTGGTGCCGGCGATCCGCGCGAGTCTCGCGCTCGGTTTTGCGCTGTCGCTCGGCGAGCTCGGCGCGACGCTGACCGTGTACCCGCCGGGTTTCGCAACGGTGCCGATCGTGGTGGTCGGGCAGGTGGAGCGTGGGTATTACCTGCCGGCTTCGGCGCTGTCGCTGATCTTGCTGCTGGTGTCGCTGGTCGCGTTGCTGCTGATCGCGGCGCGCGCGCCGCGGCGGCGAGTCGATTGAGTGGCGGGCCGGGCGCGCGCCGCTACTGGTGTGGCAATTCAGTCAAAGTGACCGGAAATATGCACGCTGATCCTGTCGCTCCGCTCGATATCCTGCGCCGCCATTCGCTGACGACGCTGGTGCGCGACGAGATCGAGCGGCGGATCGTCGACGGCTCGCTCGCGCCGGGCGACAAGCTGAACGAAGCCGACTGGGCGGCGCGGCTGCGCGTGTCGCGCGGACCTGTGCGCGAAGCGTTTCGCGCGCTCGAACAGGCGGGGCTCGTGCGCACCGAGAAGCATCGCGGCGTGTTCGTGCGGACGGTGTCGCCGGCGGAGGCCGACGAGCTTCACGCGCTGCGCGCGGTGCTCGAAGAGGCGGCGTGCCGGATGCTGGCCGCCCGGATCGACGCGGCTCGGCTGGCCGGGCTGCGCGACTGGATCGAGACGATGCGCGCGGCCTTCGCGGTTCAGGATGTCGATGCATATGCGCGCGCGAACGTCGCGTTTCACGACGCGCTGGTCGCGGCTGCGGGCAACGCGAAGCTGCTCGACACGTATCGGCGGCTGATCGGCGAGTTGAGTCTGTTCCGGCGGGCCGCGCTGGCGGTGCAAGGCGATGCGATGGCGCGCTCGCTCGCCGGGTATCGCGCGATTCTGACGGCGCTGGCGTCGCGCGATGCCGAACGGGCCGCGGCGTTGATGCGCGCGCATATGCAGGGCGGTGCGCAGTGGCTGCGGGACGGGTGCGGTGAGTGCGGTTAGTGCGGCGGAGAAGCTGAAGTGGCGGCGTGCCTGACCAGTTCCGCGTGGACGATGAAGCGCTCGCAATGCCAGCTCCGGCCTGATCTACAAGGAAGGCGTCCAGCAACCGATGACGATCTTCTCATTACCGTGGGAGTGACGAACCGGTGGCATTGAATCTGAACGATATTCGCGCGCTATTCGAGCGCCACGGCCAGCTCGCCTACAGCGGCGAGCCTGTCACGCAACTCGAGCACGCGCTGCAAAGCGGCGCGCTGGCCGAGGCCGAAGGCGCGAGCGACGAACTGGTCGCCGCGGCGTTTTTGCATGATCTCGGACATCTGCTCAATCAGCAGGGGGACACGCCGACGCAGCGGGGCATCGACGATCTGCACCAGTATTACGCGCTGCCGTTCCTGCGGCCGATGTTGCCGGATGCGGTCCTGGAGCCGATTCGCCTGCACGTCGACGCGAAGCGCTGCCTGTGCGCGATCGACGCGAGCTATTTCGGCCAGCTGTCCGCCGACTCGGTGCGCAGCTTGCAGTTGCAGGGCGGCATTTTCAGTAGCGAGGAAGCCGACGCGTTTCTGCGCAAACCGTACGCCGAGGATGCATTGCGTTTGCGTAGATGGGACGATCGCGCGAAGAAGCAGGATCGCATCACGCCGGATCTCGGTCACTATCTGACGATAGTGGAACGGGCGATGCGCCGAAACGCAACTGCCTGACTACCGACATTGCTGCGGACCACGCCCCGGTTCTGGGGCGGTTCACGCACGCCAAAATAACGCTTGCAAGCCCTCCGGCCAGCGACTAGAATCTCGCTCTTTCGTGCTCCGGACGCCGGGGCACGGGGAAGCGGGAGAGCCTTAAGTGGTGCGGGCTTCAGCGACGTGGGCAGGTCAGGAAGTTGATAAAAACCTGTTGACGATCGGATGAAAGTTCTCCATAATCCCGTTTCTCTGCTGCAGACGCAGCGGCGCAAAACGAAGCTGCGCCGGGTAGTTGAAGTAATGGCGCAGCGCGTTGAGCGAATCGATCTTTAAAAACTAACAGCCGATAAGTGTGGGCACTTGATGCGGAATGCGGCGGTGGTTCTTCGGAGCCACCGGATAGCAAAAGTATCAAAAGCCTCACA
>NZ_JAJITD010000008.1 GCF_020880815.1 Paraburkholderia sejongensis | reverse complement strand
GCAGGGCAGGCAGCGGCCCTCGGGCCGCTGCCTGCGAAGCGACGGTGCGTTTCTTCTTCATCGGCATATCCATGACCTTGGTCCTTCATGATATGCCCCGCCCACAAAATGACGGATAGGTCCGACGACCGCGACGTACACACAAACCAGCAAGACCGTTTGACCAATCGTCATTGCGGTAAACGCCCAGTCGTTCCGCTCGTCGATGCGAAGCCAACCCGAGACCAGCAGCCAGACAAATATCGCAACAATGAATTGACCAAACACCACGACGGCAAAGAGCGGATCGTCGGGGTCACGAATGCCGAGACGCCGCGACAGATAAAACCAGACAGCAATCGAAACGGCCAACTGAACGGTGACCATCGCGACGAAATACAGATCGTCCGGGTCCCGGATACCGAGCCAGCGCGACAACTTCCATAGAACGTGTACCTGGTAGTCTGGCATCGGGTCCGGATACGTGTGCACATAGCAGACTGCAAGAAAAAACAGACCGAGCAATAGCAAGGCCTTGAACTGCTTACGGGCGATTTTTTTCATTCACTCTGAACTGATGTGAGCTTTCTAGCCTGCCAACGCTGCCAAAGCCTCATGATTGTCCGGTACGCGACGATCGCGACGATCAGCTGGATAAACATCCATAGCGGAATATAGAGATCGTCTACGTCGTAGATGCCCAGTAGGTCAGCTGCGGCTACCCAATACAATAACTGGCTCCGCGGCATCATTACCGGGTACGTGTGAACATAGCGAATGGAAATCAGAAGCAAACCTATAAACAGGGCTACTTTCAATAACCGCTCGATCAATTCACGGGCAAATATCGCCATTCGCTGTTACCTCGATAATTCCGCCGGTCCCCTTTTGTCGGTCTTGCCATGCCGATACCGCCTCCACGCCTTGACTATTAACCGGTAGACAAAAACGGTAGCAATCAACTCGATAACGAGCATCGCTGGAATGAATACATCGTCGGGATCATGTCGACCAAACGCGTTTGCAACACGCAACCATGCGAGCGCCTGACTCTCCGGCATCGGCCATGGATACGTGTGGACATAGCGAACCGAGAGAACGAACAAGCCGGTAAACAAAGTGACTTTGAAGAGCCTACGGACAAGTGTCGCCATGCGCCATCACCTCAATCGTTCCATATGCAAGAAGACCCGTACTACCCACCTGAACAGTGCCGGTATGTAGAAGCGAACGCCGAATGGTTGAAAACTCGGCATAGTTCTCCACGGTGATGCAACCGATTGAAAGCCCGCGACCGCCCTTGGGATGCAACCGGAACTGCCCCCGCTTGACGCCGTTAAGCCAGTTCAAAGTGGCCGATTGTCGAGAAGATCTGTACATCCCCCTCGGTTTCGATACACGCCGTTACCCGAGTACGCATTGAACGTACCGATCCTGGGAAACGATAACGGCGCAAACTGCCCGCCGTTGACGACAAACGTTCCATGTAAAGCCATTTTTGGCCTCCCTGATAAGTATGGGAAGCCGACCATAGCGCGGCATGGCCCGGCGTGTCTTTCAGCCAATTCCTAAATGTCACCGTCAAGATTCGGACCGTCGCGACCAAGGTCGTTATGCGCCAGCCTCGAAATCGCGCCCTTCATAACGCAAAAATGCGCTGACAGAGTCCGCCAAGGACTCTGTCAGCGCATCTGCTGCTCTGCCGAAACTCGCCTACCTACGCAAACGCGAGGTAGTGTTTAACGACCTGATCCCCGGACACATCCCAAACCGTCGACGTGCCCTTCGTCACCAACCACGAATCCCCGGCCTGAAAAGTCCTCGTCTCGCCACTCGACTCATCGGTGATCCTCACCTCCCCGGTCACGATCGTTGCCTGCTCGTTGAACGGATAAACCAGTCTGAACCTGCCTTTCGACGCACCGAAATACCCTGCCGACGTGGCGTCGGTCGGCGCGCCGTGCGTCATCCGGCCGTACGCGAGGACGTCGCCGTCGCTCAGGATTTCACTGCCCAACGCACTCACGCTGCCCCACGCGTCGAGTTCGGAAATAGATGTACCCAACCTGATTGCAGTCACGCTCATAACAACACTCTCCAGATAAATAGCTCACGCCGAAATCATCGCCGTCCGTGCCAATAGCCGGTGCTCTGATGCATTACCTTGCCCAGCGTAACCAGCAGGTTGCGATACCGATCCTTGCCCTTGATCGTTGCGCGCGGAATCGAACTCACCAGCCGATACCGGTCCGACCCGCCCAGAATCCCCTCCGCGAGAATCTTGCAAATGATCTGGCTCGGCGTCACGCCGAAGCCCGAATACCCCTGCACGAAAAATGCATTCGGGCGATCCGCCAGCGGGCCGATCTGCGGAAACAGATTGAGCGTCGACGCCATCGGGCCACCCCACGCAAGATCGATCTTCACATCGCTCAGATACGGAAACACCTCGACCATCAAGCGCCGGTTCCACTCTTTCAGATCGTGCGGAATATGCTCGACCAGCGACGTCGATGAACCGAACAACAACCGGTTTTCATTGGTGACCCGGTAATAGTTGATCACCGGCCGGATATCGCTGTAGGCGCCGTGAATCGGACTGATGCGCCGGATCAATTCGTCGCTCAGCGGTTCGGTCATCGTGTTGTAGCCGAGCAGCGCGATCAGCGCGGCTGCGCCGCCCGCGGTGCCGCCGAGGCCGCGCGCGGTGAACGCATAAAAGCCGCCGGCGTTCGTCACGTGGCGCGCCATCGCGGTATAACCCGCCGCGAACAGCAGCAGAATCGCGACGGTGGCGACCAGCAACGCTGGCGTGCCCGCGCCATTGCCCAGCATGATGCCGATCGGAAGTCCGCCCGCGATTGCCACCAGCGGGCCGGCGGCCGAAATAACGAAGAAAACGATAAAGCCCAGCCCAAGCGCACCTTTGCGCAATTCGGTCGCGGGCGTGGGTTCCATAGCGACGCTCATGGGTTTCTCTCTCCAGATATAGCGACGTTGAAGCGACGTGGAGCGAGTCGCGGCGTCGTTCGCGGCTCACGAGCGACGCGTGGACCCGCGTTACTGGAGACTTTAGAAAGTCAAAATTGACTACCGGCAGCACAGATTGGCAATGCACGATTACGCCAGGGGTTTGCCCAGGGATGATTTCTTCGTTGTAAGCGGGTACGTGTATCGACGTAAATACGCGCAACGGCATGCGTGATGCGCGCCGCCATCGCACGGCAGAAAGCGGAACGTAACGGGTGCTTCAGAATTTGCGCGGCGTTTGCGACGGCAATTCGCCGAACAGGTCGCGATATTCGCGAGCGAAGTAACTCAGATGCGAGAAGCCATAACGCGCGGCTGCATCGCCGATCAGCAGTTCTTCCGCATTGCTCGAGCGCAGCAGACGGCGCACCGCGTTCAGGCGCATCGCCCGCAGATATTCGACCGGCGTGACGTTGGCGACGCGCTGGAAACTGGTCTGCAGGGTCCTGCGGCTGCAACGCAGCGCGCGGCACAGATCGAGCACGGTGACGGGCTCCAGCGTATGTTCGGCCGCGATGCGTTCGCACCGCCTGACGATGTCGCTATAGGTGGCGTGCGTGAGATCGCGCTGCGCCGCGCCGGTCGCGCTTTCCAGCAGACCGAGCAGCACGCTCAACAGTTCGTCCTGAAAGCGTTTGCTCGATACCGGATGGTCGAGCGCGGCCGGATTGGCTTCGGCCGCGTCGAGAAAAGGCGCGAGGCGAGTCTGGAGAATCCGCGCGGTGTCATTGCTGACCGGCAGTACATTGCGTTTCAGCTGGCGCGCGGCGTCCTCGCCGATTGTGATCGCGACCAGTTCGTTCATCTCGTCGACCGGCAGGCTCACGCCGACGTAATGCATCGCCTCCGGCGTGTAGAAACGGAATTCCTCGCACGGGCCGAGCAGCATCAACGCGAAACCGTCGACCCGCTGCCCCTGGAACGTACCGGTAAGCGGCGCGCACAGCGGCACCGCGATCGACGCGAAACCGGCCGGCGAAACACCGGCCTGAACGATGCGCCGGTTCGTCGATTCGCGGAAAAAATGAAATTCCGCGGAGGTTGCCTGCACCAGGCGGCTCTCGAAACGGCCCGGCGTCATCTGCCGATAGACCTGTTCCCAGCCGTTCACCGCGAGCGAATGGTCGTGCACATCGGCAAGCGAGCTGACTTTAAACTCCATCGCCTTCTCTCCTGAAGCCCGCCAATGTTATCCGAACAAAATCCGCGGCAAGCGCTCAATGCGCGATACAGACCGACTTCGTTTCGGTGAAACCTTCAACCGCGTATTTGCCGAATTCGCGGCCGATTCCCGATTGTTTGTAGCCGCCGAAAGGCATCGACGGATCGAGCGGCACGTGGCAATTGACCCAGACGGTGCCAGCGTCGATTCGCCCGATCAAATTCATCGCCGCGCGCAGATCGTTGGTCCACAAACTCGCGGCGAGTCCGTATGGCGAATCGTTCGCGAGCCTGAGCGCATCCCGGGTGTCGTCGAACGGCACGAGCGCGAGCACCGGGCCGAATACTTCGTCGCGAATGATGCTTGCACCGGCCGGCACGTCGGCGATGACCGTCGGCCGCACGTAATAGCCTGGCGCGTCGACCCGCGTCCCGCCGGCGAGAAAACGCAGCCCTTCGGCGCGCGCCCGCGCGATATGTTCTTCGACACGCGCGCGATGCTGCGCCGACACGAGCGGATTGATCTGCGCATGCGGATCGAGACCGGGGCCGAGCGTCATCGAGCGCGCGACATCGGCGAGACCGTCGGCGATCTGCCGGTACTTGCTGCGATGCACGTAGATGCGCGAAACGGCCGCGCACACTTGCCCCTGATTCAGGAAGCCGCCGGCGAGCGCGCCCTGCACCGCCTGATCGACGTCGACGTCCGCGAGCATCACGGCGGGATTCTTGCCGCCCAGTTCGAGCGAGAAGCGCGTCATGTTCTGCACGGCGGCCGTGCCGATCAGCTTGCCGGTCGGCGTGGAACCGGTGAACGAAATCTTCGCGATGTCGCGATGCGCGGCGAGCGCCGCGCCGCATTCGCGCCCACCGGTCACGACGTTGAATACGCCCGCCGGCACGCCCGCTTCTATCGCCAGTTCGGCGAGCCGCAATGCGGTGAGCGGCGTTTCCGGCGACGGCTTGATGACGATCGTGCAACCGGCCGCGAGCGCGGGAATCAGCTTCCACACCGCGATCATCAACGGAAAATTCCACGGCACGATGCCGGCGACCACGCCGACCGGCTCCTTGCGCGTGAACGCGGTGTAGCGCGCGCCCGGCGGAAACGGAATCGACACGTCGAGCGTTTCGCCGCCGAGCTTGGTCGCCCAGCCGGCCATGTAGCGCACGTATTCGACGCTCGCGCCGACCTCGATCGCGCGCGCGGTATTGATCGACTTGCCCTGATTCAGCGTTTCGAGTTGCGCAAGTTCTTCCGCGTGCGCTTCGAGCACGTCCGCGAGACGCAGTAGAATTCGCTCGCGCTCGGCGGGACGCAGCCCGCTCCACACGCGCTGCTCGAATGCCGCGCGAGCACTCGCTACCGCGCGCCCGACATCGCTCGCATCCGCGTCCGCCACGCTCGTCAGCACCTCGCCCGTCGACGGGTCGAACACATCGAGCCGCCGCGTCGAATGCGCGGCGCACGGCGCGCCGTCGATGAACAAACCGTGCTGCTGCGCGATGAACGCCCGCACGCGCGCATCGATGGCAATTTTCGTTTCACTGGTGATGGTCATGTTCGCTGTCTCATCTGACTGGAGTCATCGAACCGCTGCGCTGTGCGCGCACGGCTCCCGCGGATCACTTTATGAGTCGCGCCGGCCGCGCGTTAGCGCAAATCGGCAGCGACTCGCAATACGCGGGTAAACATCCGGTAGAGCAGGTGTCGGAAGCGGTCGATGCGCGGATCGGCTTACTCACGCTCGAACACGCAACGCTCGAACGACTGCTCGTTGCGAAACAGCCGCTCGGGCATCAACATCGCCTCGGCGGCGTTGACCATCATTAGCATCGCGAAGCGTTCGCCGCCGGCATGCGCGACGATCGCGAAGCTACGCGGGTCACAACCGTGGTTAAAGCGCGGATCGCTGGCGACGATATCCTCGTCGTCGTGCAGGCCCTTGCAGCGCGCGCCGTCGACGATGTTCCAGCTTTGCGGCAAGCGCAGCAGCACATCGGAGACATCCTCTTCACGCGAGATCACGGTCGCGCACGCGTGCGCGCGGCGTTGGAACCAGCCGCGCTCCAAGGCCGGCACGACCGGCGCCGCGGCGAGCGCGAACAGCAACATGCCGGCGTCGGCCTGATCGCGATTCAGGCTGGCGGCGGGAAACGAATCGATCATGCCGGTAGCTCCTCCAGACGCAAGCGCAACGATGCGGCTCACGGACAAGCAAGCTTAGGCGCGATGCGCGCGCAGGCGCTAGCACGGATCGGCGACGGCGCTAATCCGGCCCGTGCGGCGGCTTTATCAGCGCGCCGCGCGCGGCTCGCGGCTCGCGGCTGACGCCCAGCATCAACGCGACGCCGCTCATTACCAGCAGTGCAGCGAGCAGATAGAACGCGAGATCCATGCTGCCGGTCGTCGTGCGAATCTGCCCGATCACCCACGGACTGACGATCCCGCTGGTGATGCCGATACTGCTGATCAGTGCAATTCCCGCGGCGGCGGTATGGCCCGCCAGATAGCTCGGCGGCACCGCCCAGAAGATCGGCAGCGCGGCGAAGATCAGCACTGCCGCAATCGACAGGATCCCCAGCATCGCCGCAAGGCTGCTCAGATGCAGCGTCAGCGCCGCCAACGCCAAACCGCCGGCAATCGTGCAGAACGCGAAGTGCTTGCGACGCTCGCCCATCCGGTCGGAATGCCGCGCGATCAGCATCAACCCGACCGCGCCGATTGCATTCGGAATCACCGTGTAGAGACTCACCAGCATCACGTCGCTCACGCCGAAGTCGCGGATCATCAGCGGCATCCAGAAATTCAGCGTCAACGCCGCGCAGGTCAGCGAGAAATAGATGAACGCGAACAGATAGACGCGCGGATCGCCGAGCGCCGTCGCGAGACTGCGCAGACCGTGCGCGCTGTGCGCGCTGTGCGCGCTGTTTGCGTGCGTGCCGCTCTTGCCCGCGTGGTCCGCCGCGCACAATTCGATCAGCCGGGCCTTTTCCGCCGCGTCGAGCCACTTCGCGTCCTGCGGCCGGTCGGTCAGATAGAAGAACGCGACGAACGCGAGCAATACCGCAGGCAGGCCCTCGATCGCGAACATCCACTGCCAGCCGTACAGACCCATCACACCGGCCATGTCGCGCATGATCCAGCCCGACACCAGACCGCCGAGCACGCCGGCGACCGCGACGCCGGCGAAGAAAATCGACATCACCGCGGCACGCCGGTTGGCCGGAAACCAGTAGGTCAGATACAGCACGATGCCCGGAAAGAAGCCCGCCTCGAACACGCCGAGCAGGAAGCGCAATACGTAGAAATGCGAAGGTTTCGACACGAACATCATGCAGACCGACGCGATCCCCCACAGCAGCATGATTCGCGTGAAGGTCTTGCGCGCGCCGAATTTCGCCAATAGCAGGTTGCTCGGCACTTCACACAGCACGTAGCCGACATAGAAAACCGCGGCGCCGAGACCGTACATCGCATCGCTGAAGCCGAGGTCGTGCTTCATCTGCAACTGCGCGAAGCCGATGTTGATGCGATCCAGAAAGGACACCACATAACAGACGAACAGGAACGGGATGATCCGCCAGCCGACCTTCGCGAAGATCTGCTGGTCGTCGGCCGGCGCATAGGACGCGCGCGCCACGCCGAATTCGAGGCTCTTTTGCATCTTCTGTCTCCATGGCGCCGCCCGTCTGTCGGCGGATCGCTCGTATTGAGGCGTCTTGCGCGCCCTCTTCGCTATCGATGAACAAAGGTCCCACGCGGGACCTTTGCCGCGGTCGCGACTACCTTCAGTCCTGCAGCGCGGTCCACATGTCCTTGTCGCGCTGCGCGGTCCAGATGCGCGGATGCGTGAGGCCGCTCGCTTCGTCGTACGCGCGCGACACGTCGAACGGCAGACAGTGTTCGTAGATGAATACGTGACCGAACTTCGGGTCCATCGATTTGCGGGCCAGCGCCATCGCGCCTTTCAGATCGAGCTTTTCGGCGACCGCGTCGCGGCCGGCCTGCAATAGCGTCGTGACGAAATCCTTCGTGTAGTCGAGGCCCTTGTTCACCTCGGCCGGCGACAGCAGCGCGGGGCCGCGCCCCGGCACCAGTTTTTCCGCGTTCAGGGCGCGCAGCGCTTCGAGTGTCGCGGGCCACTGTTCGAGTTGCGCGTCACCGCAATAGCAGGCCGCGTCGTACTCGACCAGGTCGCCGGAAAACAGCACCTTCTGCGACGGCAGCCACACGACCGTGTCGCCCTTGGTGTGGCCGGCGCCGAGATGCGCGATTCGTACTTCGAGCTTGCCGAGAAACAGCGTGATTTCCTTTTCGAACACTAGCGTCGGCCACGTCAGGCCCGGCACCGTTTCGACGCCGGCAAACAGGCGCGGAAAGCGCTCGATCTCCGACTTCATGTCCTGCTCGCCGCGCTCGACGATCATTTCGTAAGTGCCGCGACTCGCGATGATCTGCTGCGCGCCCTCGGCGAAATACGCGGACGCGCCGAGCACGCGCACCGCGTGGTAGTGCGACAGCACCACGTATTTGATCGGTTTGTCGGTGACGCTGCGGATCTTCGCGATCAGGTCCTGCGCCATTGCCGGCGTCGCGGTCGTGTCGACGATCAGCACGCCGTCGTCGCCGACGATCACGCCCGAGTTCGGATCGCCCTCGGCGGTGTACGCGTACGCGTTCTCCGATAGCTGGGTCCACGTGATCTTCTTTTCTTCGAGGTCTGCCTGCGATGCGAATGCTTTTGCCATGTAGTTGTCTCCTGTGGATCTGCGGGGGATGACGCATGGTCGCTTTGCGGTTTATATTTGTCAATAGCAAATATGCTTGCCATAGTTAAAAAACGGGAAAACCCTCGTAACAGGCCGCGATGGCACAATGCGCAGGAACGGGCGCGCACGCGCGCGCCGGCACGAGCGGACCTCTCAATTGAAAGAAACAAGCGAAAAAACGCAGCGTGGGATTCAGAGCGTCGAAGTCGCGGGACGCATTCTCGAAGCGCTCGCGCGGCGCCGCGAGCCGGTCGCGCTGAGCGAACTGGCCGGCGCCGCCGAACTGTCGACCGCGCAGGCGCATACCTATCTGGTCAGCCTGAACAAGCTCGGTCTCGTCAAGCGCGATGCGCTGAGCGGCTACTACGAACCGGGCCCGCTGTCGCTGCGCCTGGGGATGATGGGCGTCGAGCAGCAGCCGGCTTACCGGATCGCGACGCCGTACGCGACGCAACTGGCCGAACGGATCGGCTTCAGCGTCGCGCTCTGCGTAAGCGGCCCGCAGGGACCGACGATCGTGCGCTACGAGCGCGGTGGCTCGCCGCTGCATGTGAACCTGCACGTCGGCACCGTGATGTCGCTGCGGACCACCGCGACCGGCCGCGTCTTCAGCGCGTTCCTCGATCCGGCCGAACTGGCCGCGACGATGGAGCGCCAGGGACTGACTCCCCCTCACGTCGGCGTCGACGAATCGCCGTTTGGGGGCTACGAGCCGGCGCAATGGCAGGCTCAGCTCGACGACACCCGGCGCCGCGGGATCGCGCGCAACGTCGACATGCCGAGCCCCGGCATCAGCGCAATGAGCGTGCCGGTGCTCGACGCTAACCGGCGCCCGTTGCTCGCGCTGACCGTGATCGGGCCGTCGGGCACGATGGACGTCGGCTGGAACGGCGCGATCGCGCGCGAACTGCGCGAACTCGCTCAACGCATCGCGCAAGCCCTGCCTGACCGGAGCCTCACTCATGCAAGCTGATACCGCACGTTCGAACCAGAACCCAAGCAGTGCAAACGACGCCGCGAGCACCGTCGAAGCCAAAGCGCAGCGCGGAATCAACGCGCTCGACAGCACTGGCGAACTGTTGATGGCGCTCGCCTCGGCCGGTCAGCCGCTCAGCCTGCGCGACCTCGCGGCGGCCGCCGGCATGCCGCCTGCGAAGGCGTTTCCGCATCTGGTGAGCCTGCAGAAGATCGGCCTGCTGGCGCGTGGCGACGATGGCTGTTTCGCGAGCGGCCCGCTCAGTTTCGAACTGGGTTTGATCGCATTGCAACGTCTGTCGCCGACGCGCGATGCCGAGCCGGAAATCGCATCGCTCGCGGTGTCGACCGGGATGTCGGTCGCGGCCGCGACGCTCGGACCGCTCGGGCCGACGGTGATCCGGCTCGAAGAATCGACGCGGCCGCAGCACGTGAGTCTGCGCGTCGGTACCGTGATGTCGTTGGTCAATACCGCGATCGGCCGCGTGTTCGCCGCGCATCTGCCGGAAGACGAGCTGGAAGGTTTGCTCGTGCAGGAGCCGATCCGGCTCGCCGGGGAGGTAGCGAAAAGCGCGGCGAAAACCGCGACTAAAGCGACGCCCAAGGCGACGCTTTCACCCGACTACCGCGCGCGCCTCGCGCGCGTGCGCGCGAGCGGCATCGACGACGCGTTCGATACGCCGGTGCCCGGCATCGGCACGCTGGCCGCGCCGGTGTTCGATCACACGCGCAGCATCCGGCTGGTGATCGCGGTGATCGGGCCGTCGAGCGGGTTCGATCGCAGTCCGAATGGTGCGATCGGGCGCGCGCTGCTCGAAGCGACGCGGCGGTTGTCGTGGCGCTTCGGGTTGTTTGGGGAAGGCTCCGTGGAGGCTTGAGGGAAGCTTGAGGGCGGGTCGAGCGGCCTCGTCTTATACCCTTGCCTCATGCCCTTGCCACATGCAGTCTTCTCACACGTTCGCGTCCGGCTGCCGGCCCGGTTCCGCGGCGGCGAACGCATCGTGCGTCATCGCGTGATCGGCGATACGCGCTCTGAAACCGCTCGCCGCCGTCGCGCAGCAGATTTCATACGGTTTCCTGAACAGGCACCGATTGCGCAATGGCGTTCGGCGCGCTCGACCCGTCAGCCGCTTGCGCGCCGCCGCCAAGGCCCGTGCGTGCTTTCGCAAGCGCCTCGCGGATCACGTCGATATCGCCGACATGATTTGCCAGCAACAGCACGAGCTTCGCGTTCAGCGCGTGACTGTCGGCGTCGCTTAGTCCGTTGTGCGTATCGATCAGATGCTCGTAGAACGCATCCATGTCTGCAATGTTGGGTTCGAGATTCAGATGGCTCATCGTGAGTTCAACCGTTCAGGGTGACGTTGCAGGTTGCGCGCTCGACGGCCGCGCGGACAGAAGTCGGATCGAGTGCACGCCAGCGCGCACACACGTGCTGATCGGGACGCAGCAGATAAAACGTGCCGGCGCGCGCATCGAAGCGCTGCTGGACCACGCCAGCCACGTCCTCGACGATCGTCATGCCGGCGTGCGGCGACAGCGTCGCGCCGGCGGGGACGACCACCAGCACGCGGACCGGAATCGGCTCACGCGCGAGCGCGGCACACTGCGCGGCGATTGCGTCGAGGTTCTCGTCAGGGCCGCAAAAATAGAGGCCAGTGAAATCGCCGCCGTCGGTGTGCCTGAGCAGCCACGCCGACTTGCCGTCGCTCGCCACCGGCGCATCGGCGCAGACCGCGCCGGGCACCATCGCGCTCGCAAACGCATCGCCGGCCCGGTCCAGCGTGTTCAGCGCGGAGCCCGACAGCACCGCGGGCACCGACAGCCTGCCGCTGTTGACGATGCGCCGCGCAAACGGGCAGTCTTTCGCGAGCTTTAGTGTCGCGTCGCGGAACAGCCGCGATACCGCGCTCTTCGGTGTGATGAAGTCGGTCGCGCGGGTCGAGTTCCGGATGTTTTCGTCGGCCGCGTACTCGCGCTCGGATGCATAGGTGTCGAGCAGCGCGTCGGGCGCCGCGCCGTTCGTGACCAGACGCAGCTTCCACACCAGATTGTCCGCGTCCTGCACGCCGCTATTTGCGCCGCGCGCGCCGAACGGCGACACGCCATGCGCGGAATCGCCGGCGAACAGCACCCGGCCGTGACGGAACGAATCCATCCGCAAGCATGAGAACGTGTAGACGCTGACCCACTCGAGTTCGAACTCGACGTCCTCGCCGAGCAGCGCCTTGACGCGCGGAATGACACGCTCGGGCGCTTTTTCGGCGACCGGGTCGGCGTCCCAGCCGAGCTGGAAATCGATGCGCCAGACGTTATCGGGCTGCCGATGCAACAGCACCGACTGATTGCGATGAAACGGCGGATCGAACCAGAACCAGCGCTCGGTCGGAAACGGCGCCTTCATCTTCACGTCGGCGATCAGGAAGCGGTCCTTGAACGTGCGGCCGCGACTGTCGAGGCCGAGCATGTTGCGCATTGCGCTGCGCGCGCCGTCGGCCGCGACCACGTATTGCGCGCGCAGCGGATAGGTTCCGTCGGGAGTGTCGATCAGCAGTTCGACGTGCTCGTCGTATTGGGTTAGCCCGGCGACGCAGCTTTTCCAGCGCATCTGCAGATGTTCGAGCTGCATCGCGCGTTCGGCGAGATACCCTTCCACGTAATACTGCTGCAGGTTGATGAAGGCCGGCCGCGCGTGGCCTGTTTCGGGCAGCAGGTTGAACGTGTAGATCAGTTCGTCCTGCAGAAAGACTTTGCCGACGTTCCAGCTGACACCCTTCTCGACCATCCGGTCGCCGCAACCGAGCCGGTCGAAGATTTCGAGCGTGCGCTTCGCGAAGCAGATCGCGCGCGAGCCGCTCGATAGCGTGTCGTCGTTGTCCACCAGCACCACGTCGACGCCCTGCTGCGCGAGATCGATCGCAGCGGTAAGGCCGACAGGGCCGGCGCCTACCACGACGACGGGCAACACCGCTTGGGCGGGAGCGTCGTGCTCAGCGGCTCGGACGTAGTCGAAGCGCAGTTTCTGGTAGTCGACCGGCATGATGTCTCCTGAATCTGTAATTAATCTATAGCAAATTATGTTGCTATTTGCGAATTAAGGAGATTCTAGATTGCAGGAGGCGGTGGGCGGCATTTGTGTTTACCCTGAGTTTGGGGGTGAGGTGACAAAAGCGTCGGTGGGAAGCTGACAGCCGATCGAGCGCTGGGATCGACCCCAGAGGCGCGGCGGCTGGACAGACAGGCTGCGCAGTAAGCAGCCGGGATGGAGCAATGCAGGGCTTATCCAGCTGAAGGCAAAAGGGGCTGAGGGGCAACTTCCCACAGCCATAAAAAAAGCCCGCGAAAATCGCGGGCTTCTGGACTGCTACGGCTTAATTACGATCAGCAAATCTTGCAAGATGACGCGCCAGAACGGCGCTCACTCCCACTCAATCGTCGCCGGCGGCTTGCCCGAGATGTCATAAACAACCCGGTTAATCCCGCGCACTTCATTAATGATCCGGTTCGACACATGCCCCAGCAGCTCATGCGGCAGATGCGCCCAATGCGCGGTCATGAAGTCGAGCGTCTGCACCGCGCGCAGCGCGACCACGTACTCATAAGTACGCCCATCGCCCATCACGCCGACGCTCTTCACCGGCAGAAACACCGCGAATGCCTGGCTCGTCAGGTCGTACCACGACTTGCCGGTTTCCTTGTCGATCGTGGTGCGCAGCGTCTCGATGAAGATCGCGTCCGCGCGGCGCAGCAGGTCCGCGAAATCGCGCTTCACTTCGCCGAGAATCCGCACGCCCAGACCCGGGCCCGGGAACGGGTGGCGATACACCATCGAGTGCGGCAGACCGAGCTTCACGCCCAGTTCGCGCACTTCGTCCTTGAATAGCTCGCGCAGCGGCTCGAGCAGCTTCAGGTTCAGCGTCTCCGGCAAGCCGCCGACGTTGTGGTGGCTCTTGATCGTCTGCGCGGCCTTCTTGCCCTTGCCCGCCGATTCGATCACGTCCGGATAGATCGTGCCCTGCGCGAGCCACTTCGCGTCGGTCAGCTTGCCCGCTTCGGCCTGGAACACTTCGACGAACTCCGCGCCGATGATCTTGCGCTTCGCTTCCGGGTCGGTCACGCCGGCCAGCTTGCCGAGGAACGCCTCGCTGGCGTCGACGTGGATCACTTTCACGCCGAGGTGGTCGGCGAACAGCGTCATCACCTGCTCGGCTTCGTTCAGACGCAGCAGACCGTGGTCGACGAACACGCAGGTCAGCTGATCGCCGATCGCGCGATGCAGCAGCGCCGCCGCCACCGACGAATCCACGCCGCCCGACAGCCCGAGAATCACCTGCTCGTTGCCGACCTGCTCGCGAATCTTCGCGACGGCTTCATCGATGTAGTGGCCCATTTCCCAGTCGGCCTTCGCGCCGCAGATCTGCAGCACGAAGCGTTCGAGCATCGCGCGGCCCTGCACGGTGTGGGTCACTTCCGGGTGCCATTGCAGGCCGTAGAAACGGCGCTGTTCGTCGGCCATCGCGGCGATCGGGCACGATTCCGTCGATGCCATCAGCGCGAAGCCCGGCGGCATTTCCAGCACCTTGTCGCCGTGGCTCATCCACACCTTCAGCATGCCGTGGCCTTCGGCCGTGGTGAAGTCGCTAATGCCTTCGAGCAGGCTCGTGTGGTTGCGCGCGCGCACTTCGGCGTAGCCGAATTCGCGCAGATGGCCGATGTCGACCTTGCCTCCCAGTTGCTGGGCCATCGCCTGCATCCCGTAGCAGATGCCGAGCACCGGCACGCCGAGTTCGAACACCGCTTGCGGCACGCGCGGCGTGTCTTCTTCAGTGACCGAGCTCGGGCCGCCGGACAGGATCACGCCCTTCGGCGCGAACTCGCGGATGAACGCCGCGTCGACGTCGTACGGATGGATTTCCGAATACACGTTGGCTTCGCGAACGCGACGTGCAATCAGTTGGGTGACTTGCGAACCGAAGTCGAGAATCAGGATCTTGTCATGCATGGCAGCGGACGGAATCAAAAGTGAGCGGATACGGAATGCCGCGCACGAGGCGCGGCGTTGAATTCAAAACGGTCCACGCGGCGCCCGATACAGCGCGGCGCGGACCTGAAACAGCACGATAAAGCGCACGAAGAGGGATAACACCGCGGCGCGCCGTCTGCGGCACGCGCAACCCCAACCCGGAAGCTTCGGTAAGCGGCGTGGCGCGCGACGCGTCAGCCATGAAACGGCGGCCGGGGCGCGTCGTTGTGAGCATCGCCGGAAGCAGCCGCGGCGCGCTCGGTACCGCCCGAGACCGGATGAAGCGGCGTGGTGGAAGCGACAGAGGCGCTGCCGGGCGTCGCGGAAGCAGCGGCAGCCGGATTGACCGGCCGCGTGACCGGCACCACGGGTTCGGGCGCCGGCTCGGCGTGATAGACCGGAAAGCCCGCGGTGACCTGCGGCTCGCGCACACCGTCGGGTTCGACCCGACGCCCGACTTCGCGTTGCCGCACGGCATCTTTGTCCGCCTGCTTCTGCGCCTCCTTGGCGGCCTTCTTATCGGCCTTGCCGGAGGATTTGCCGGCGACGATACCCTTCTCGCGCCGCCGCACCGCGCCCGCCAGCCTGACGCCGCCGAGCCCGACGACCACCAGCACGACCGCGGCCAGCACCGTCACCAGTTGCCCGTAGCTGGGCAGCGGCGGCGTGCGCAGACCGAGCAGCCACGCGAGCATCAGTACGCCGGTCAGCCAGTGCACGTGCCCGACGACCTTCGCGACCTTCGAGGTCAACGCGCCGTCGAACGATGCATGCACCGCCAGCCACGCGAGCCCGATCAGCGCGACGCCGAACGCCTGGCCGACCAGCGCCGGCTGCGTCTGCACCAGATGCAGCCCGTCGTACAGCGAAGTCCACGGCGTCAGCACAAACAGCAGGCCGAACGCCGTCAGCAACAACGCATCCAGGATCAGTACAACGCGCAGCAGCGGCTTCATCGGCGTTTAGTCCACGTGGTAGTTGGGCGCTTCCTTGGTGATCTGCACATCGTGCACGTGCGACTCGCGCAGGCCCGCGCCGGTGATCTGCACGAACTCCGCCTTCTCGTTCATCTCGGCGATCGTGCGGCAGCCGCAGTAGCCCATGCTCGCACGCACGCCGCCGATCAGCTGGAACAGGATCGCGTTGACCGAACCCTTGTACGCGACGCGGCCTTCGATGCCTTCCGGCACCAGCTTGTCGATGTTCGCCGAGTTGTCCTGGAAGTAGCGGTCCGCGGCGCCGTCCTTCATCGCGCCCACCGAGCCCATGCCACGGTACGACTTGTACTGGCGGCCCTGGTACAGGAACACTTCGCCCGGCGCTTCTTCGGTGCCTGCGAACATGCTGCCCATCATGACCGCGCTCGCGCCAGCGGCGAGCGCCTTGCTGACGTCGCCCGAGAAGCGCACGCCGCCGTCGGCGATCACCGGCACGCCGGTGCCGCGCAGTGCTTCGGAGACGTTGGAAATGGCGGTGACCTGCGGCACGCCAACACCGGCGACGATCCGCGTCGTGCAGATCGAGCCCGGGCCGATACCGACCTTCACGCCGTCCGCGCCGTATTCGACCAGCGCCTTGGCCGCGGCGGCGGTAGCGATGTTGCCTCCGATCACTTCGACGTGCGGGAAGTTCTGCTTGACCCACTTGACGCGTTCGAGCACGCCCTTGCTGTGGCCGTGCGCGGTATCGACGACGATCACGTCGACGCCCGCCTGCACCAGCAGCTCGACGCGTTCTTCGTTGTCCGCGCCGACGCCGACTGCCGCGCCCGCGCGCAGCTTGCCGTGCTCGTCCTTACAGGCGTCCGGGTGCTCGGTCTGCTTGGTGATGTCCTTGACGGTCATCAGGCCGCGCAGTTCGAACGCGTCGTTGACGACCAGCACGCGCTCGAGGCGGTGGCTGTGCATCAGCGCCTTCGCTTCGGCCAGCGGCGTGCCTTCCTTGACGGTGACGAGGCGCTCGCGCTGGGTCATGATGTTGCGCACCGGCTCGTCCAGACGCTCTTCGAAGCGCAGGTCGCGGTTCGTCACGATACCGACGAGTTGCGCACCCTCGACGACCGGGAAGCCCGAAATGCCATGCTGGCGCGACAGCGCGATCACGTCGCGCACTTTCATCTGCGGCGGCACCGTGATCGGATCGCGCACGACGCCCGACTCGAAGCGCTTGACCTTGGCGACTTCGCGCGCCTGCTCGGCCGGCGTGAGGTTCTTGTGAACGATACCCACGCCGCCCATTTGCGCCATGGCGATCGCCAGACGTGCTTCGGTCACCGTGTCCATCGCGGCGGACACGAGCGGCATATTCAGGGAAATGTTGCGGGTCAGCCGGGTCTTGAGGCTGGTGTCGCGCGGCAGAACATCGGAGAAGGCCGGGACGAGGAGCACGTCATCGAACGTGAGTGCTGTTTGGATCAGACGCATGGCAAATCCTATAGGCGCAAAAGCGAATTATACGCGATACCTCCCCGGTTTTCACTGCGCGAACAGCAGCTTAGCGAATTTCAGGTCATTTTTTTCCGCTTGGCAAGGCCGCCGATTTCGCTTGCCTGTTCGCCCCGGGTTCGATCGGGTTTCGTTTGCGCGTTCGCCCACACCCGCCCGTAAAACGCCTCCTTGTGCATGAATGCAGGATCGAACAAGACGACCACCCACCAAAACCGCTATTCTGCCGACCATTCCAGTTTTCGAGTCAGGAGCAGTCGATGCAGCGCGGTGTGGCATATGGGGTAATGGCCGGGGCCTTGTGGGGCATGGTGTTTCTGGTGCCGCGGGTGCTGCCGGACTTCTCTGCGCTGCTGCTCAGCGCCGGGCGCTACTCCATGTACGGCATCGTCGCGCTGGTCGCCGCGCTGCCGGTCGCCCGCTCGCTGCTCAAGCGCCTGACCCGCGGGGACCTGGTCGCGCTGGTCAAGCTCGCGCTGGCCGGCAACATCGTCTATTACCTGCTGCTGACGGCCGCCGTGCACCTGATCGGGATCGCGCCGGCATCGCTGATCGTCGGCGTGTTGCCGGTCACGGTCACGCTGGTCGGCCGGCGCGATCACGGCGCGGTGCCGCTCGCGCGCCTCGCGTGGCCGCTCGCCATCGTGATGGCCGGCATCGTGTGCATCAATATCGACGTTTTCACCGAAACGGGCGCGACGCCGGTGAGCGTCGCGACGCGGCTCGTCGGCGTCGCCTGCGCGGTCGGCGCGTTGATCTGCTGGACCTGGTTCGCGGTCGAAAACGCGCGCTATCTGCAGCGGCAGACCCATTTCAGCGGCAATGAGTGGTCGGTGCTGTGGGGCGTGGTCACCGGCGCGCTGGGCGGCGCGATGTGGCTCGTGATCGCGCTGCTGCCGCCCGGCGGCCCGCAAGGGGAATTCGCGGACGCGCGCTGGCACACGTTCTGGCTGCTCAATCTGGCGCTCGCGATCGGCGCGTCGTGGCTCGGCAACGGGCTGTGGAACGCCGCGTCGAAGCGGCTGCCGCTGACGCTGTCCGGTCAGATGATCGTGTTCGAAACGCTGTTCGCGTTGCTGTATGCGTTTATTTACGACCAGCGCCTGCCGCGGCCGCTGGAATTCGCGGCGATCCTGCTGTTGGTGGCGGGGGTTTGCTGGTCGGTGCGCCAGCATTCGGACGACGATGCGTCGGGCGCCGCGCGTGTGGACGACAACGCGCAGGTTTCAGCGCCTTGACAGGAAGGCCGGACAAGCGCCGCTTCAGGTTGAGCGGCGTTCCGGCTTGTGGGCTTGACGGACCTGACAGGCTTGATGGCTCCCGGGCAGCGACCGCCAGCAACCACCCTCAGCAGCAACGGTCAACCGCCCTTGCCTGCGCCCCGCCAGGTCGTCTAACGCGAATCCTTGTTCAACCAGCGGCGCCCTTCGATCGACCCCGCCTTGCGGGTCTTCTCGACGCGGCGCTGCCTCGACAGCTTCGGATCCACCAGCAGCGGCCGGTAGATTTCGACCCGGTCGTGATCGGCGAGCACCGTATCGAGCGGCTTGAACTTGCCGAACACGCCGACCTTCTGCGTAGCCAGATCGATCGACGGAAAGCGCTGCAAAATCCCGCTCGCATCGAGCGCCTGCTGCAACGTCGCGCCCACCGGCAACCCGACCGGGATCAGCGTCTGCACATCGGCCAATGCATAGACGACTTCAACCGACAGACGCGCGCTCATGCTTTGCCATAGCGCTGATCGGCGCGCTTCACGAAGGATTCGACGAAGGTGTTGGCGATGTGATTGAACACCGGCCCGATGATCTTCTCCAGCAGGATGTTGGTGAATTCGTAGTGGAGCGCGAATTCGATCTTGCAGGCATCGGCGCGCAGCGGCGTGAAGCGCCAGAAGCCGGTGAACTTGCGAAACGGACCGTCGGCGAATTCCATATCGATCCTGGTAGGCCGCTCCATCGAGTTGCGTGTCGCGAAGTGCTGCTTGATGCCCTTGAAGTTGATATCGATCTTCGCTTCCATGCCTTTTTCGTCCTGGCGGCGAATTTCGACGCCTCCGCACCAGGGCAGGAAATTGGGGTAATCGGCGACATCGGTGACGAGGTCGAACATCTGCTCCGCCGAATGACGGATCAACACGGTTTTCTGGACATCTGCCATAAATTGAACAGCGCGTGGCAAGGGTGGGCAAGCGCCGCGGGCTTTCCTTGCACCGCTTTGCTAAAATCGTGATTTTAAACGAGTTGGGCGCTTTCCATTCATGAGCATCATCGACAACAGAAAAGCCTTTTACGACTACTCGGTCGAGGAGCGCTATGAGGCAGGCCTCGTGCTCGAAGGATGGGAGGTCAAGGCATTGCGCGCGGGGCGCGGCCAGATCAAGGAAGGCTACGTGGTGATCCGCAACGGCGAACTGTTCCTGATCGGCACGCATATCAGCCCGCTGCCTGAGGCATCCACCCACATCCATCCCGACCCGGTGCGCACGCGCAAGCTGCTGCTGCACAGCGAGGAAATCAGCAAACTGATCGGCAAGGTCGAGCAGCGCGGCTATACGCTGGTGCCGCTGAATTTCCACTACAAGAACGGCCGCGTCAAATGCGAGATCGGCCTCGCGAAGGGCAAGAAGATGCACGACAAGCGCGAGACCGAGAAGAAGCGCGACTGGGAGCGCGAGAAGGCGCGCCTGATGCGTTCGCCGACCTGATCGTCGAGCGCGAGCCGCGCTTGCGGCTCGGGCCAGCTTCGATCCGCCAATAAAAATGGCCCGCACGATGAAGTGCGGGCCATTTGCTTTTGTGCAAAAGTTCGGCGTGGGCTCGCCACGCGTGATTAGCGAACTTAGCTTCGAATAACGTCGCCGCCGGACTTGCCCTTGTTCACGATCGTCAGCGCCGACGCGATCATCGAGCTCATATTCGACATATCGCCCGGCACGATCAGCGTGGTGCCCTGCTTCGCCAGATTCGAGAACGCATTCACGTATTGTTCGGCCACCTTCAGGTTGACCGCGTCCATCCCGCCGTTCGACTGGATCGCCGCCGCGATCTTCTGAATCGCCTGCGCGTTCGCTTCGGCGACGGCCAGAATCGCCGCCGCTTCGCCCTGCGCCTGATTGATCGCCGCCTGGCGCTCGCCTTCGGACTTCTGGATCGCCGCCTCGCGGCCACCCGACGCGATATTGATCTGCTCCTGCTTGCGCCCTTCCGATGCCGCGATCAGCGCGCGCTTTTCGCGCTCGGCGGTAATCTGCGCCTGCATGGCGTGGAGGATTTCCTTCGGCGGCGTCAGGTCCTTGATCTCGTAGCGCAGCACCTTGACGCCCCAGTTCGCTGCAGCTTCATCGAGCGCGGAGACGATGCTGTGGTTGATGAAATCGCGCTCCTCGAAGGTGCGGTCGAGTTCGAGTTTGCCGATCACCGAGCGCAGCGTGGTCTGCGACAGCTGTGTGATCGCGAACACGAAGTTGCTCGAACCGTACGAGGCCTTCATCGGATCGGTGACCTGAAAGTACAGCACGCCGTCGACCTGAAGCTGCGTGTTGTCGCGCGTGATACAGACCTGGCTCGGCACTTCCAGCGGAATTTCCTTCAGCACGTGCTTGTACGCGATCCGGTCGACGAACGGAAACGCAAAGCTCAAACCCGGCGTCAGCGTCGCGTGATAACGGCCGAGTCGCTCGAGCACCCACGCATGCTGTTGCGGCACGATCTTGATGGTCTGCGACGCGAGCACGATCACGACGATCAGCAGCACTGCCGCGACGATGGTTGAATCCATATGACTGCCCTCCGGTCCACGTGTGGAATTGTTGTGCGCAGGTTGCGCGACCTGCGTGATTCGAGTTCAGGCTGGCGAGCTTCGGCTCGCGACGACCACCAGAGAACTGCCGCGCAATTCCCTGATTTCGTAGCTTTGCGCGTCTTCGGGTTCGCCGTCGGCGAGCTCGACGTCCCACGCGGCGCCGCGATAGATCACGCGCGCCTTGCGCGCTTGCCAGGCCGGCACGCTGAGCGTCTGGCCGATATCCATATTGACGTCCGGGTTGCGCGACGCATGTTCGCGCTTGCGCCGTCCAAAGCGCGAGCGCCGCAGCAGCACGACCGCCGCCAGCGCGACCACCGCGGCGACCGCGAACTGCATATCCGCATTCGCGCCGGCAATATGCGCGAGCGCGGCCGCAACGAAGCCGATCGCGATCATCAACAGATAGAAGGTGCCGCTGGTCAACTCCAGCACGACCAGCACACCCGCCCCGATCCACCAGAACAGCCCACCAGGCGCCACGTCGACCTCCACAAAGCAAAACACCCCGGATCTACCGGGGTGTTTATAGCACGAAGCGAACGCGCATTTGACGGGTGTCGCGGCAGGCGTCGCCGGGTTTAACAATCAACGCGCCTGCCGTTATGCATGCCGCCTGAAAAGCGGCATGCACGACTTCGTCAATTACTGTTTCGACTTGGCCAACTGCTGCCACGTCTCGACGATCGTGTCGGGGTTCAGCGAGATCGACTTGATGCCTTCGTCGGTCAGCCATTGCGCGAAGTCCGGATGATCGGACGGGCCCTGACCGCAGATGCCCACGTATTTGTCGAGGCGCAGGCAGGTTTCGATCGCACGCTTGAGCAGGAACTTGACCGCCGCGTCGCGCTCGTCGAAGTCGACCGCGAGCAGTTCCATACCGGAGTCGCGATCGAGGCCGAGCGTGAGCTGCGTGAGGTCGTTCGAGCCGATCGAGAAGCCGTCGAAGTACTGCAGGAACTCTTCGGCGAGGATCGCGTTCGACGGCACTTCGCACATCATGATCAGACGCAGGCCCTTCTCGCCGCGCTTCAGGCCGAACTTGCCGAGCAACTCGACCACGCGTTGCGCCTGCTTCAGCGTACGCACGAACGGCACCATGATCTCGACGTTGTCCAGACCCATCTCTTCCCGCACCTTCTTCAGCGCGACGCATTCCATCTGGAACGCCTCGGCGAAGTCTTCCGCGATATAGCGCGATGCGCCGCGGAAGCCGAGCATCGGGTTTTCCTCGTCCGGCTCGTAGCGCGAACCGCCGATCAGCTTCTTGTACTCGTTCGACTTGAAGTCCGACATACGCACGATTACGGGCTTCGGATAGAACGCCGCTGCGATCGTCGCGATGCCTTCGGTCAGCTTGTCGACGTAGAACGCGCGCGGCGACGCGTGACCGCGCGCGACGCTTTCGACCGCCTTCTTCAGGTCCTGATCGACGTTCGGGTACTCAAGAATCGCCTTCGGGTGCACGCCGATGTTGTTGTTGATGATGAACTCGAGACGCGCGAGACCGACACCTGCATTTGGCAGTTGCGAGAAGTCGAACGCGAGCTGCGGATTGCCGACGTTCATCATGATCTTGACCGGAATCGGCGGCAGTTCGCCGCGCTGCACTTCGGTGATTTCGGTTTCGAGCAGACCGTCGTAGATCTTGCCTTCGTCGCCTTCCGCGCACGACACGGTGACGAGCGCGCCATCCTTCAGCACGTCGGTCGCGTCGCCGCAGCCGACCACCGCCGGCACGCCGAGCTCACGCGCGATGATCGCCGCGTGGCAGGTGCGCCCGCCGCGGTTCGTGACGATCGCCGATGCGCGCTTCATCACCGGCTCCCAGTTCGGGTCGGTCATGTCGGCGACCAGCACGTCGCCCGGCTGCACGCGGTCCATTTCCGACGGATCGTGGATCACGCGCACCGGACCCGCGCCGATCTTCTGGCCGATTGCACGGCCGGTGGTCAGCACGTTCGACTGGCCCTTCAGCTTGAAGCGCTGTTCGGCCTTGCCGCCGCCCTGGCTCTTCACGGTTTCCGGGCGCGCCTGCAGGATGAAGATCTTGCCGTCGCGGCCGTCCTTACCCCACTCGATGTCCATCGGACGCTGGTAGTGCTTCTCGATGATGACCGCGTACTTCGCCAGTTCGATCACGTCTTCGTCGGTGATCGAGAAGCGGTTGCGCTGCTCGTGCGGGACGTCGACGGTCTTCACCCGGCCCGGCTCGCCCGGCTTGGTGAACTCCATCTTGATCAGCTTCGAGCCGATCGAGCGACGGATGATCGGGTACTTGCCTTGCGCGAGCGTGGTCTTGAAGACGTAGAACTCGTCCGGATTCACCGCCCCCTGCACGACGGTTTCACCGAGGCCGTAGCTCGACGTGATGAAGACCGCGTCCTTGAAACCCGATTCGGTGTCGAGCGTGAACATCACGCCGGCGGCGCCGACGTCCGAGCGCACCATGCGTTGCACACCGGCCGACAACGCGACTTCAGCATGCGTGAAGCCCTTGTGGACGCGATAGGAGATAGCGCGGTCGTTATAAAGCGACGCGAACACGTGCTTCATGCGATCGAGCACGTCGTCGATGCCGACCACGTTCAGATAGCTTTCCTGCTGACCGGCGAACGATGCATCCGGCAGGTCTTCCGCGGTCGCGGACGAGCGCACGGCAAACGACAGCTCTTCGGGCGAGCTGTTTTGCAGCGTGGCGAAACCCGCGCGAATGTCAGCCTCGAGCTGCGGCTGCAGCGGCGCGTCGACGATCCATTGACGGATCTCCTTGCCCGCTTCGGCGAGTGCCTTCACGTCGTCGACGTCGAGCGTCTCGAGACGTTTGGCGATGCGTTCGGTCAGATTGTTGTGCTGCAGGAAGTCGCGGAAAGCGAGCGCCGTGGTGGCGAAACCGGTCGGCACGCGCACGCCGGCTTCGGCGAGCTGGCTGATCATCTCGCCCAACGACGCGTTCTTGCCGCCGACGATTTCCACGTCGGTCATCCGCAACTGCTCGAACGGAACTACATACGCCTTGTCCTTTGCGACGGTAACTGCGTTAGTCATACAAGCCCCTAAGTGTGAAAGAAATTCACGGCTGTGCAAGTGGGCTTGAACACGGGCAGCCCATTGGAAGCTCGACCCCGTGTCTTGCACAACCTGTTAGATAAGCAATCGCGGTGGCATTCAACGTGCACGCCGGGCGCGGTGCCGACGCGCCGGCGGTGCGCCGGAGAAGAATGCGATTGGGCGAATTTGCCGCTCGATCCATCGTGTTCGGCTCAAGTTGACGGCCGATAGCATGATGTTGAACGTTCGTTCACGGCGAGTTAGCCGCCAATCGCCTGCAATTGCTTATCCAACAGGTTGCCGCTATTCTACCGTGCCGACTCCTGAAATGTGGCAGTCGGACGAGAATTGCGCCTCGATGCGCGCCCCACCCAGCCAGCGGGCTTTTGCGCGGCATGAAGGCCCGGGGTGCGAACGTGGCGCTTGCTCACGGCGCGCTGCGTCGACGCCGCCCGTCTCCGGTCAGCCGCCGGAACGCGGCAGCGCCGCAGCGCTAATAGATTCGAGCGCGCCGCGCGTCGTTTTGGTCGACGCGCAAACTGCGCTCACGTTCCCAGCTCCACTGATGCCGCCCACCGTATTTATCGTCTCTGACGGTACCGGGATTACTGCCGAAACCTTCGCGCATTCGATCCTCTCCCAGTTCGACCAGAAATTCCGCCTGGTTCGCGTGCCTTTTGTCGATTCGACCGAAAAGGCCTATGTCACGCTGGAAAAAATCAACGAGTCGGTCATCCAGGACGGCCGTCGGCCGATCGTCTTTACGACGCTCGTCGATAGCGCGTCGAATCAGATCGTCAAGGGCTCGAATGCGCTTGTGCTCGACATGTTTCAGACCTTCGTCGAGCCGCTGGAGCAGGAGCTCGAACTGAAGTCGAGCCACGCGATGGGCCGCGGTCACCAGAACGCGGACACCGAGGAGTACAAGAACCGGATCGAGGCGATCAATTTCTCGCTCGCGCACGACGACGGCCAGTCGAACCGCAACCTGGCCGACGCGGACGTGATCCTCGTCGGCGTATCGCGCAGCGGCAAGACGCCGACCAGCCTCTACCTGGCGATGCAATACGGCGTGAAGGCGGCGAACTATCCGCTGATTCCGGAAGACTTCGAACGCGGCAAGCTGCCGACACCGCTGCTCGAGCACCGGCAGAAGATGTTCGGATTGTCGATCGATCCGCAGCGTTTGTCGGAGATCCGTAACGAGCGGCGTCCGGGCAGCAAGTATGCGGCGCTGGAAAACTGCCGCTACGAGATCAACGAAGCCGAGACGATGATGCGGCGCGAGGGGATCAAGTGGCTGTCGTCGACCCACAAGTCGATCGAAGAAATCGCGACGACCATCCTGCAGGAAGTCAAGCTGGACCGGCCGTCGTATTGAGCGGCGCCTGACTGTGATGCGTTGCGCGGCCGGAAACAATGGCGCGCAACGCTATTTGCTTACTTCGGGCTGCTGGCTCCAGCGCGCTGCTGCCGGCACTGCTCGAACACGCAGACCGCCGCCGCGGCCGCCACGTTCAGCGATTCCATCCCGCCCGGCTGCGGGATCGTCACCCGCAACGACACCGCGTCGCGCCAGATCTGCGACACCCCCGCCCCTTCGTTGCCGAACACCCACGCGAGCGGTCCGCTCAGGTCGCAGTCGTAGATCGCCTCGGCGCCGTGCGAATCGGTGATCACGACCGGCACCGCCAGACGTTCGAGCAACGTACTCGCTTCGACGTCCTCATGAATCTGCAACAGGAAATGCGCGCCCATCCCCGAGCGCAGCACCTTCGACGACCACCCATACGCGGTGCCCGGCGCGCAGAACACATGCTCGATGCCGGCGGCGGCCGCGCTGCGCAAAATCGAACCGACGTTGCCCGCATCCTGCACACCGTCGAGCACGAGACAGTTTTGGGTGATCCGCTCCGGCAAGGGCGCGTCGAGCTTCTCGACCAGCAGCACGATGCCGACCCCGTGCACGACGTTCGATAGCTGACCGAACAATGCATCGGGCAGCGTCACGAGCCGGTGTTCGTCGATGCGCGACACGATCGCCTGCGCTTCGTCGTGACGCAGCGCGCCTTCGGTGACGACGCACAACTCGGGCTGACCGGCGACGTCCAGATACGCGCTCGCCAGATGGAAGCCTTCGAGCAGCGCATGGCCGCTGCGGCGCTGTTGATGCGTCGAACCGGCCAGTGCCTTCAGGCGCTTGTAGAGCGGATTGTCCCGCGAGGTGATGGCTTTCACAGGCAGCGAAGGCAATGAGAATGGATAAGGGAGGAACCGGCGCTTCGGAATTGCGACGCGGACCCATGCGCGGGCCGCGCCGCCGTGGTCTTTATGCGAGCCCGGCTGCGCCGAACGCGTCGTTATCGAGCAGCGCGTCGGCCACGACGACCGCCTCGGCCGCCACCAACGGCACACCCGTGCCGAAACGCAGATGCGCTTCACGCACCGGCGCGAACGAACGCCGATGATGCGCGCACGGACCATGCTCGCGCAGCGCCGCCAGATGCTGCGGCGTGCCGTAACCGGAATGCGCGTCGAAGCCGTACATCGGAAAGGCCTCGTGCAACTCGAGCAGGATGCGGTCGCGCGTGACCTTCGCGAGAATCGACGCCGCCGAAATGCACTTCACGAGCGCATCGCCGCCGATCACCGCCTCGCTGCGAATGGACAGCGTCGGGCAGCGGTTGCCGTCGATCTTGACCAGCGTGGGCACGACCGCCAGGCCCTCCACCGCGCGCTTCATCGCGAGCATGGTGGCGTGCAGGATGTTCAGCGAATCGATTTCCTCGACCGTGGCCGACGCGATGCAATAAGCGAGCGCGCGGTCGACGATCTTCTCGTACAACTCGTCGCGCTTCTTCGCGCTGAGCGCCTTCGAATCGTCGAGGCCGCGAATCATCGGTTTGGCCGGATCGAAGATCACCGCCGCGGCGACCACCGGACCGGCCAGCGGCCCGCGCCCCGCCTCGTCGACGCCGCAGACGATGTCTTCGGCGCTCTCGAAGTTCAGGCCGGCCTGCGTTGTCACCCGGACCACGGCCGCGGTGTTGCGGCGCGGTGCGCGCGCCGCGGTCATGGCCGCCCCGCCCGCTGTTCGACGACGCTCGCGACGACTTCCGCCGCGCGCTGCGCGGTGTTCTGCTTCAGCACGTGATGCATCTCCGTGAAGATTTCCGTCAGCGTGCGCCGGTTCGCTTCGTCGCGCAACTGTTTCAGGGTCGCCTCGGCGAGCGCCTGCGGGGTCGCGAAGTGCTGCAGGATTTCCGGCACCACGAAGCGCCCGGCCAGAATGTTCGGCAGCCCGACGTACGGCAGATAGCCCTGCCGGCGCATGATCTGGCCAGTCAGCCAGGGCACCTTGTACGAGATCACCATCGGCTTTTTCAGCAGCGCGGCTTCCAGCGTGACAGTGCCGCTCTTCACGAGGATCGCATCGGCGGCGGTCATCGCGAGCTGCGACTGGCCGTCGGTGATGGTCAGCGCGAGGCCCGGATGCGCGTCGACGAGCGGCTGCAACATCGCGCGCAGCGTCGGCGTGGCCGCCGGCATCACGAAGCGCAGGCCCGGCTCCTGATGCTGCATCATTTCCATCGCCGCGAAAAACGTCGGACCGATCAGGTCGATTTCGGAGCGCCGGCTACCCGGCAACACCGCGATCACCGGACCGTCCTGCGCCAGGCCGAGCGCGCGCCGCGCGCCGAGCGTGTCCGGCTCGAGCGGAATCTGGTCGGCGAGCGGATGACCGACGTACGACGCCGCGACGCCCGCTTTTTCGAGCAGCGCGGTTTCGAACGGAAACACGCACAGCATGTGGTCGACCGCTTTCGCGATCTTCTTGATGCGCCCGCCGCGCCACGCCCAGATGGACGGACAGACGAAGTGCACGGTCGGAATGCCGGCGTCGCGCAGCCGATGCTCGAGCCCGAAGTTGAAATCGGGCGCATCGACGCCGACGAACACCGACGGCGGCTCCGCGAGCAGCTGGCGCTTCAGTTCGTTACGGATGCCGAGAATTTCGGGGATGTGCCGCAGCGCTTCGACATAGCCGCGCACCGTCAGCTTTTCCATCGGCCAGTGGGCGTCGAAACCCGCTGCGATCATGCGCGGGCCGCCAATGCCGTAATACTGCGTGCCGGCCGGCAGCCGGCTGGCGAGACCGTCGAGCAACGACGCGGCGAGCAGGTCGCCGGACGGCTCGCCGGCCACCATCGCGACGCGCAGCGGACTGGGTTGCAACGCCATCGCCTAGCGGATGATGCCGCGCTGCGACGCTTCGACGAACGCGAGCAGCGTCTGCACCGGCGCGTCGCCGTCACCGCCTGCGGCGCCGAGTTCGCGCAGCTGCACCTTCGCCTCTTCGAGCGACAGGCCGTTCTTGTACAGCACGCGGTACGCGGTGCGCAGCACCGAAATCGCGTCCGCCGAGAAGCCGCGGCGACGCAGCCCTTCGACGTTGATCCCATGCGGCTCGGCCTTGTTGCCCGCGGCGATCACGAACGGCGGGATATCCTGCACCAGCGCCGATGCGCCGCCGAGCATCGAATGCGCGCCGATGCGCACGAACTGGTGCACGCCCGACATGCCGCCGATGATCGCGTGGTCGCCGATCGTCACGTGGCCGGCCATCTGCGCATTGCTCGACAGGATCACGTTGTTGCCGACGTGGCAGTCGTGGCCGATGTGCACGTAGGCCATGATCCAGTTGTCGTCGCCGAGCGTGGTGACGCCGGCGTCCTGCACGGTGCCGGTGTGGATCGTGGTGAATTCGCGGATCGTGTTACGGTTGCCGATCACGAGCCGGGTCGGCTCGTCGCGGTACTTCATGTCCTGCGGACGGCCGCCGACCGACGCGTAATGGCCGATGCGGTTGTCTTCGCCGATCGTGGTGTGCCCTTCGATCACGCTGTGCGACCCGACCGTGCTACGCGCGCCGATCGTCACGTGTGCGCCGATCACCGCGTACGGTCCGACTTCGACGGATTCGTCGAGCTGCGCGCCCGCTTCGATGATCGCAGTGGGATGAATCCTGCTCATGCGTCCTCGCTTCTGATTCTGTTGCGTTGTCTGGATGGACTCGCGCGCAGGCCGGGAGCGCGCTCGGCGCGCGCCGCCGCTGGCCCGCTCACGGGCTTCAGGCGTCTTTGTCCGTGTGGCGCACCGCGCACATCAGATCGGCTTCCGCCGCGACGACGCCGTCCACTTCCGCGCGCGCCTTGAACTTCCAGATGCCGCGCATATGGCGCTCGAACGTGCAGTTCAGGATCAGCTGGTCGCCCGGTTCCACCACGCGCTTGAAGCGCGCATTGTCGATGCCGACGAACAGGTACAGCGTGTTCGACGGATCGCTCGGCTCTTCCGAGAACGTCAGCAGCGCCGCGGTCTGCGCGAGCGCTTCGAGGATCAGCACGCCAGGCATCACCGGCCGCGTCGGGAAGTGTCCCTGGAAATACGGCTCATTGATCGACACGTTCTTCAACGCTTTGATGCTCTTGTGCGGTTCGAGTTCGAGCACCCGGTCGACCAGCAGGATCGGATAACGATGCGGCAGCAGCGTGAGAATCTTATGAATGTCGAGATTGATTTTTTCGGTGCTCATGGTGTTTCTGCTCACGCATTGACTGCGCGATGATGACTGCGGATGCTGGTGCAGGTGGGTTGAGAACGCGCGCGGCCGGCGCATCTCGTGACCGGCGGCCGTGCCACCCGGTCACGGCAACCGGCTTTGCTTCCTGATGCTCGCCCGCTATTTTACGCGGTGCCGGCGCGCCGCCGGTGATCTTAGGTGTTTGTACCCGGGGATGAGTCGGCTGCCGGGTTGGCGCCGGTGTGGCCGCCCTTGTCCGCCGCGGCGGCGGCGTTCGCTTCGAGTGCCTTGATGCGATCGCGCAGCTTGTCGATATTGCGCAGCAACGCCGCGCTCTTGTTCCAGTCGGCGTGATTCACGGCCGGGAACGCGCTCGTGTACATGCCCGGCTTGAGCAGCGACTTCGACACGCCGGACTTCGCGGTGACGATCACGTAATCGGCGAGCGTCACATGGCCGGCAATCCCGACCGCGCCGCCGATCATGCAGTGACGGCCGATCGTGGTGCTACCCGCAATACCCGCGCAGCCCGCGATCACCGTGTACGCGCCAACCTTGCAGTTGTGGCCGATCTGCACGAGGTTGTCGATCTTCACGCACTCCTCGATGATCGTGTCGGCCATCGCGCCACGGTCGATCGTGGTGTTCGCGCCGATTTCGACATCGTTTGCAATCGACACGCCGCCGACCTGAGGGATCTTCACCCAGCTGCCGGTGCGTGCATCGCCTTCGCCGACGAAGTCCGGTGCGAAGCCGAAGCCGTCGGAGCCGATCACCGCGCCGGCATGCACGATCACGCGCTCGCCGAGCTTGCAGCCGTGGTAGACCGTCACGTTCGGGTACAGATGCGAGTACGCGCCGACGCGCGTGCCGCGGCCGATCACGACGTTCGCGTCGAGCCGCACGTGCTCGCCAATCACCGCGCCCGCTTCGATTGTGACGCGCGGGCCGATCACCGCGCTCGCCGCGATCTGCGCGGACGGGTCGATGACGGCACTCGGATGTACGCCGGGCAGCGCCTTCGGCGCCGCGAGGTCGATGAAGGTTTGCGCGACGCGCGCAAAGTAAGCGTACGGATTCGGCGTGACGATGAAGTTACGGCCGTCCGGCGTGGCCAGCTTCGCGAGATCGCCGGCGCTGATCAGCACCGCGCCCGCGCGGGTCGTCTCGACCTGCGACAGATACTTCGGATTGGCGAGGAACGCCAACTGGTCCGGGCCTGCCTGGTCGAGCGGCGCGAGACTGCCCACGCGCTGCGAACCGTTACCGACTACTTCACCGCCGAACCGCTGGACGATGTCCTCGAGCGTAAATCCCATGCCTATCCTGTCTCCTGTCCTGCGGTGCTCAGTTACCCGACGCCGCCAGTGCCTTGAGCACCTGGTCGGTGATATCGATGCGCGGGCTCACGTACACCGCTTCCTGCACGATCAGATCGTAGTGCTGCGTTTCCGCGATCTGCTTGATGACCTTGTTCGCGCGATCGAGCACCGCCGCGAGTTCCTCGTTGCGGCGCTGGTTCAGATCTTCGCGGAACTCGCGCTGCTTGCGCTGGAAGTCCGAATCGAGCTGCGACAGGTCGCGCTGCTTCTGCGCGCGATCGGCGGTCGACAGCGACGCGCCGCTCTTGTCGAGCGAATCGGACATCGACTTGAGCTTCTGCGCCATGTCGGCGAGGTCCTTGTCGCGTTTCGCGAATTCGGCCTCGAGCTTGACCTGTGCGGCCTTGGCCGCAGCCGATTCGCGCAGGATCCGGTCGGAATTCACCGCGGCGATTCTCGCCTCCTGCGCATGCGCGACCCCGACGCCCAGGGTCATGGCCAGCGCCAATGCGCACGCTACACGTTTCGAAAACATTCCGGTTAGCAAAGTCATCCTCTCGATACTGTAGTTTGCTGCCCGCTTGCGGCCGCCGGCGGCCGCAAGCGTCGTCGCTCCGATCAGAACGCGGTCCCGATCTGGAACTGGAACTTCTGATACTGGTCGCCGGTGTGCTTGGTCAGCGGGAAGCCGAGGCTCAGCTTGAGCGGGCCGATCGGCGAGATCCACGCGAGACCGACACCGTAGCCGTAACGCAGACCGTTCGACCCCACCGACGTAGCCGCCGAGCTCGCGTCCGCCCACACGTTACCGGCGTCGAGGAACGTGAACACACGCAACGTGCGGTCATAACCGGTGCCAGGCAGCGGGAACGTCAACTCGATATTGCCGACCAGCAGCTTCGAGCCGCCGATCGGGTCGCCGGTCGTCTTGTCGCGCGGACCCAGCGAGCTCGGCTCGTAGCCCCGCACCGAACCGATACCGCCCGCGTAGTAGTTCTTGAAAATCGGATAGGGCTTGCCGGACAGACCGTTACCGTAGCCGCCCTGGAAGTTGAAGCCCAGCACGAAGCCGCGCGCGAACGAGTAATAGTACTGTGCGTTGATGTCGGCCTTGTAGTACTGCGTGCCGCCGATCGGCGTGCCGTACTCGGCGTTGGCCTGCGCGAAGTAGCCGCGGCTCGGTACCAGCGCGCTGTCGCGCGCATCGCGCGACCAGCCCACCGTCAGCGGCACGTTGTTCGAAACGCGGCCGAAGTCCTGCACGTATTGCTTGTACGAAGCCGGCGTGTTCGCATCGACGTCGAGCTGGTTCTGCTCGAAGCCCGCGCCGAAGTACACGGTGTCGACTTCGGAGAACGGGATGCCGAACTTCAGGTCGCCGCCGAGCGTGACGATCTTGAAGCTCGAATCCGTCGAGTAGTACAGCGGCTGATAGGTGCGGTAGTAGACGTCGGTAATGCGCTTGATGCCGTCCACAGTGAAGTACGGATCGACCTGGGTGACCGTCAGCGTGCGGTACGTCTTCGCGGTATTGACGTTCACCGACAGGCTGGTACCGGAGCCGAACACGTTATCTTGCGAGATACCGGCCGACAGCACCACCTTGTCCGTCGACGAAAAACCGGCGCCGAGCGTGATCGCGCCGGTCGGCTTTTCGGCCACTTTCACGTCGATGTCGACCTGGTCGGGCGTGCCTTCCACCGGAATCGTCGTGACATCGACGTCGGTGAAGTAGCCCAGACGGTTGATGCGGTCCTTCGACAGCGCGAGGCGGTTCGAATCGAACCACGAGCTTTCGAGCTGGCGCATTTCGCGGCGCACCACTTCGTCGCGCGTGCGGGTGTTGCCGACCACGTTGATGCGGCGCACGTACACACGGCGGCTCGGGTCGACCTGCAGCGTGAGGTCGACCGTGTGGTTGTTCTGGTCGATCTGCGGCTGTGCGTTGACGGTCGCGAATGCGTAACCGTACTCGCCGAGCTTGTCGACGATCGCCTTCGTGGTGGCCTGCAGCTTTTCCGCCGAGAAGCGGTCGCCCGGTTTGATCTTGATCAGCTTCTTCAGCTCTGCTTCGCGATCGAGCAGATTGCCGGCGAGGCGGATGTTCGAAATCGTGTACGGCTCGCCCTCATGCAGCGTGACCGTCAGGTACATGTCCTTCTTGTCCGGCGAGATCGACACCTGGGTCGACTCGATGTTGAACTCGAGGTAGCCGCGATTCAGGTAATACGAGCGGATGTTCTCCAGGTCGCCGGTAAGCTTGTCTTTCGCGTACAGGTCGTTCTTCGTGTACCACGAGAACCAGTTCGGCGTGGACAGCTGCATCTCGTCGCGCAGCGTGCCGGTGCTGAAAGTCTTGTTGCCGATGAAGTTGATCTGGCGGATCTTCGCGCTCGGGCCTTCTGCCACCGAGAACAGAATGCCGACCCGGTTGCGGTCGATCGGCGTGATCGTGGTGGTGACTTCGGCCGCGTAGAAACCGCGCGTCAGGTACTGGCGCTTCAGTTCCTGCTCGGCCTTGTCGACCAGCGCCTTGTCGTAGTAACGCCCTTGCGACAGCCCGACCGCGCGCAACGCCTTGATCAGGTTGTCCTTCTCGAACTCGTGAATGCCGGCGAAGTCGATCGTGCCGATGGCCGGACGCTCCTGCACCTGCACGACGACCACGTTGCCTTCGGTCGCGATTCTGACGTCGTTGAAGAAGCCCGTTGCATATAGCGCGCGAATCGCTTCGGACGCCTTGTCGTCGGAGAATGTATCGCCTTGCTTGATGGGCAGGTACGCGAACACGGTGCCCGGTTCGACGCGTTGCAATCCCTCAATGCGGATGTCTTGCACCACGAAGGGCGTCGTTGCGTGAGCAACCAGCCCATGCGCGGCGAGTGCCGCGGCTATAACCGTCTTTGGACCAAAGCGATGAGGTTTAAACAACGTGCTTCCCCAGTGTGTATAGCTGCATCAGGTCAGACGGCCGCCCTCTTGAACGCCGCCAGACACTTTAGAAATGGATTAAACGAGCCAGGTCGTTGAACAGCGCAATCGCCGACAATGCGACGATGCAGGCGAGACCCGCCCTTTGAAAAACGAGTTGCCAGCGATCGGAGACAACTTTACCGGTCACAGCTTCAACCAAATAATATAACAGATGACCCCCGTCCAATACCGGAATCGGTAGCAGGTTCAGCACGCCGAGGCTAATGCTGACAAGGGCCAGGAACGAGAGAAACGCGCTGGGACCCAGACGTGCACTCTTTCCCGCGTAATCGGCGATCGTCACCGGACCGGACAGATTGCGCAGTGATGCTTCGCCGACGATCATCCGCCCGAACATGCGCACCGAGTACACCGACAGTTCCCACGTGCGATGCGCGCCGAGCCGCAGACTGTCGAGCGGTCCATAACGCACGTCGATCGACGGCACCTGAGTCGCCAGTTCGGCGCCGATGCGGCCGATCTGCTGCCCGCTCGCCGCATCGCGCTGCGCTTGCGGCACGATGCTCAGTTCTTCGAGCTTGCCGGCCGGATGACCGCCGCGGCCGCCGCGCTCGATCTGCAGCGTGACCGGCACGCCGGCGTGCGATTTGACGTAGGCGATGAAGGCCGCCGCGTTGTCGGTCGGCACGCCGTTGAGCGCGCGCAGCCGGTCGCCGGCGACCAGCCCCGCCTTCTGCGCAGCGCTGCCCGACTGCACGCCCGCGACCGTCAGTTTGCCGCCGCCGGGCTCGAAGCCCAGCCGCGCCATCAGGTCATCGTCGACGTCCTTCTCGGTCAGGCCGCGCAGGTCCAGCGGAAAATCGGAAATGCCATGCGAATCTTTCGCGGCCAGCACGATGTGCTGATGATCGAACGCAGCGCCGAGCAGCTTCCAGCGCAGATCCGACCACGAACGCACCGGCTCGGTCTCGTCGTTATTGCCGGTGCGCACGCCGACGATCGTCTCGCCGCCCTCGAAGCCGGCCGTGGCCGCGGGCGTATTCGGCGCGGGCGTCGCGATCACCGCGGCGGGCTCGGTCACGCCGGTCGCGAAGACCAGCGCGAACAGCACGATCGCGAGCAGGAAGTTGGCAACCGGGCCGGCCGCGACGATCGCGATCCGGCGCCATACCGACTGGCGATTGAACGCGTGCGGCAGGTCGGCCGCGGGAATCTGCGCGGTGCCGGTTTCGCGCTCGTCGAGCATCTTCACGTAACCGCCCAACGGCAGCGCGGAGATCGTCCACTCGGTGCCGGTCTTCGGGCTGATCCACTGAACGAGCGGCTTGCCGAAGCCGATCGAAAAGCGCAGCACCTTCACGCCGCATAGACGCGCGACGCTGTAGTGCCCGTACTCGTGGACCACCACGAGCACTCCAATCGCAACCGCGAAAGCGAGCAGTTCGATCAGGAGATTCATAAGCGCCTCACTGGACGGCGCGTTCTGTACGACGGGCGCCGTCGGGCAGACGCGCGATGAATTCGGTAGCGGCGCGGCGCGCGGCGGCGTCGGCCTCGATCACGTCGTCGAGCGCGTGCGCGCTGCGGTTCGGCAACGCGTTGAGCACCGAGTCGACCACCTCGGCGATCGCCATGAAGCCGATGCGTCGGGACAGGAACGCGTCGACCGCGATTTCGTTCGCGGCATTGAGCGCCGCGCTGGCGACGCCGCCCTCGGCGAGTGCCTTCATCGCGAGCGCGAGGCACGGGAAGCGCGCGTAATCGGGCTTCTCGAAAGACAACGATGCAATCTGCGCGAGATCGAGCTGCGCGACGCCGGAATCGACCCGGTCGGGGAACGCCAGAGCGTGCGCGATCGGCGTGCGCATGTCGGGGTTGCCGAGCTGCGCGAGCACCGAACCGTCCGCGTACGACACCAGCGAATGGATCACGCTCTGCGGATGAATCAGCACCTCGATGCGCTCGCCGGGCAGATCGAACAGCCAGTGCGCCTCGATCACTTCGAGGCCTTTGTTCATCATCGTCGCCGAGTCGACCGAAATCTTGCGGCCCATGACCCAGTTCGGATGCTTGCAGGCTTCGTCCGGCGTCACGTCGACGAGGGTCGCCGGCTCGCGGGTGCGGAACGGGCCGCCCGACGCGGTCAGGATGATCTTCGACACACCGCCGTGCAGCGATGCTTCACGCGGCAGGCACTGGAAAATCGCGTTGTGTTCGCTGTCGACCGGCAGCAGCACCGCGCCGTTGTCGCGCACCGCGTCCATGAAGATCGCGCCCGACATCACCAGCGCTTCCTTGTTGGCGAGCAGGATGCGCTTGCCGGCCCGCGCGGCGGCCAGAGTCGGCGCGAGGCCGGCCGCGCCGACGATCGCCGCGACCACCGTGTCGCAGCCGTCGCTCTTCGCGACCTCGACGAGCGCTTGCGGCCCGTACGTGACCTCCGTCTTGCTGCCCGCTTCGCGCAGCTTCGCGGCGACCCGCGCGGCGGTGTCGGCGTCGCCGACCACCGCGACTTCGGGCGCGAAGCGCAGGCATTGCTCGACGAGTTTGTCGCCGTTGCGATGCGCGGAGAGCGCGTAAATCGAGAAACGCTCGGGATGACGCGCGACGACGTCGAGCGTACTGTCTCCAATCGAGCCCGTGGAACCGAGCAATGTCAGACGTTTTTGCATATCTCTTTCTCTAGCCGAGCAGCAGCATGGCGAGCGGCAGCACCGGCAACAACGCGTCGATGCGATCGAGCACGCCGCCGTGCCCCGGCAACAGACCGCTCGAATCCTTGACGCCGGCCTGGCGTTTCAACATCGATTCGAACAGATCGCCGACCACGCTGAAGACCACCAGCAGGGTCAGCGCGAGCACCGTGCGCAGCGCGCCCAGTTGCGCCAGCAGCGCAGAATACAGGGTCGGCTCGAACGCGTGCAAAAAGATCGCCGCAGCCGCGACGATCATCACCAACAACCAGCCGCCGATCGCGCCCTCCCAGGTTTTACCCGGACTGATGGCGGGTGCCAGCTTGTGCTTGCCGAACGCTTTCCCGGAGAAGTATGCGCCGATATCGGCGAGCCATACCAATAGCAGCAGCGACAGCACGAACGGCACGCCCTGCATACGGGCGGCGACCAGCGCATGCCAGCAGGCCACGAACGTGACGATGCCGGCCAGAAACAGGAATGCGCGCCACGCGCCCTGCGCGAGCACCGGCTTGCGCATCAGCACGAAGGGACCGGCGATCACCCAGAACACCGCGGCCGCCTGAAAAAACGGCCGCGCGGCGTCACGGCCGATGCCGGCGCGCGTGCTCGCGACTAGCGCGAGCGCCGCGACCAGCGCATAGACGATCGGACCGGCGCCGCCGAGCTTGAGCAGGCGCGCCCACTCCCACGCGGCGAACACGACGACGAAGGCGATCAGCGCGCCGAACCCTCCGATCGGTGCGAACAGCGTGACGGGCAGCAATACTGCCAGCAGGACGATCGCCGTGATGACACGGGTCTTTAGCATGGAAGCGAATCGACGTTTTGCGATTGCGGCTCGAGTTGAGCACTGGTGCGGCCGAAACGGCGTTCCCGTTCGGCGTAGGAAGCGATGGCATGACCGAGCGCGTCGGCATCGAAGTCAGGCCAGAACGTGTCGGTGAAATAGAACTCGGTGTATGCAAGCTGCCACAGCAGGAAGTTGCTGACGCGGCGCTCGCCGCCGGTACGGATAAACAGGTCCGGCTCCGGCGCGTAGGCCATCGACAGATGCTCGGCGAACGCATCTTCGTTCACCTCGACCGGCTTGCCGGTCGCGGCCGCCTGTTCGACGAGCTTGCGGGTAGCCTGCATGATGTCCCAGCGACCGCCATAGTTCGCGGCAATGGTCAGCGTGAGACGGGTATTGCGCGCGGTTTTGGTTTCCGCGCGTTTGATCAGATCGCGAATCTTCGCGTCGAAGCGGTCGAGATCGCCGACCACCCGCAAACGGATCCCGTTCGCGTGCAGTTTGCCGATTTCGCGTTCCAGCGCGGTCACGAACAGGCGCATCAGGAACGACACCTCTTCGTTCGGGCGGCGCCAGTTCTCCGAGCTGAACGCGAACAGCGTCAGATACTCGACGCCCTTGCGCGCGCAAGCCTCGACGGCTGCCCGCACCGCGTCGACGCCGCGCGTATGGCCCGCCACGCGCGGCAGACGCCGCTGGGTGGCCCAACGGCCGTTGCCATCCATGATGATCGCGATATGTCGCGGCACCGCGGCGACTTCAGGCACGCGCACAGTTGAGCTGGTATAGGTCATGGCCGTCGGGACAGTAATGCCAGTAAAGAAGTGGAAACCAGAAAGGACTGAGCCGGGCGGCGTCAGACCGTCATGATCTCGGCTTCTTTCGTCGTGACGAGCTTGTCGATTTCAGCGACGAAACGGTCCGTCAGCTTCTGAACGTCGTCACCCGCGCGACGCTCGTCGTCTTCCGAGATTTCCTTGTCCTTGACGAGCTTCTTCAGTTGCTCGTTAGCGTCGCGGCGCAGATTGCGTACGGCCACCTTGGCGGTTTCGGCTTCGCTGCGCACGACCTTGGTCAGTTCGCGGCGACGCTCTTCGGTCAGCGCGGGCATCGGTACGCGGATCACGTCGCCGTGGGTCGCCGGGTTCAGCCCGAGGTCCGACTCGCGGATCGCCTTTTCGACGACCGGCACCATCTTCTTTTCCCACGGCTGCACGCCGATCGTGCGCGCATCGATCAGCGTCAGGTTCGCGACCTGCGAAATCGGCACCGGCGAACCGTAGTAGTCGCACTGGATATGATCGAGCAGGCCCGTATGAGCACGGCCCGTACGGATCTTCGACAGGTCGTTCTTGAACGCGTCGATCGAACGCTGCATTTTCTGCTCAGCGCCCTTCCTGATATCAGCCACAGACATTTTTAACCTCCGAACCTTCTAAACGGTGCGAGCCGCCCGGCACGCGCGATGCGGCGGCCCGGGCTCGCGTCAAAGCCCACTAATGTAAACGAGAGTTTACACGTGGACGAGGGTGCCCTCGTCCTCACCTTGTACGATGCGCTTGAGCGCACCCGGCTTGACGATCGAAAACACGCGGATCGGCAGCTTCTGGTCGCGGCACAGCGCGAACGCGGTCGCGTCCATCACCTGCAGATTGCGGCCGATCGCCTCATCGAAGCTGATCGTGCTGTAACGGGTCGCGCTCGAATCCTTCTTCGGATCGGCCGAGTAGACGCCGTCCACCTTGGTCGCCTTCAGCACCACTTCGGCGCCGACTTCCGCGCCGCGCAGCGCGGCGGCGGTGTCGGTCGTGAAGAACGGGTTGCCGGTACCGGCCGCGAAAATCACGACCTTGCCTTCCTCGAGCTGGCGGATCGCGCGGGGCCGGATGTACGGCTCGACCACCTGATCCATGCGCAGCGCCGATTGCACGCGCGCTTCGATGCCGGCGTGGCGCATTGCATCCTGCAATGCCAGCGCGTTCATCATCGTGGCCAGCATGCCCATGTAGTCGGCCGTTGCGCGATCCATGCCGGCCGCGCCGCCCGCGACGCCGCGGAAGATATTGCCGCCGCCGATCACCACGGCCAGCTGCGTTCCGAGACGGACCACTTCGGCCACGTCCGCCACCATTCGTTCGATGGTCGCACGATTGATGCCGAAGGCATCGTCGCCCATCAGAGCTTCACCGGAGAGTTTGAGCAGGACGCGTTTATAGGCAGTGGGCATAGAGGTATCCAGATCGCGCAGAACAGGGCAACAACAAGGGACTAATGTAGGGGTGAAATGCTGATTCGGGCAAGCGCCGCCGGCTCGGCGAACCGATGAGGTCCGCCGACGGCGGCCGCGCGGCGAGGGTCAACCCGGGCGCGGCCTTGCGGGACTGCCGAGCGCGGCGGGATCTTGCCCCGCCGCGGGTCCAACGGTACAGCCGTGATGCTTAGGTAAAGCTTATTGTTGCTTCGCAGCAGCGACCTGGGCGGCCACTTCCGCGGCGAAGTCGTCCTGCTTCTTCTCGATGCCTTCGCCGACCACGAACAGCGCGAACTTCTGCACGCTCGCGTTCGCTGCCTTCAGCATCTGCTCGATCGTCTGCTTGTCGTTCTTCACGAACGTCTGGTTCAGCAGCGACACTTCCTTCAGATACTTCTGCACGCTGCCGTCGACCATCTTCGCGACGATTTCAGCCGGCTTGCCCGATTCCGCGGCCTTCTGCTCAGCGATGCTGCGCTCCTTCGCGATCAGGTCCGCCGGCACGTCGTTCGACGACAGCGAAACCGGCTTCATTGCCGCGACGTGCATTGCCACGTCCTTGCCGACCTGCTCGTCCGCGCCGGTGTACTCGACCAGCACGCCGATGCGCGTGCCGTGCAGGTACGCTGCCAGTTTGTTGGCGGTGTCGAAGCGCACGAAACGGCGGATCGACAGGTTTTCGCCGATCTTGCCGACGAGCGCGAGACGCACTGCGTCGACGGTCTGGCCGTCCAGCGGGAGTGCCGACAGTGCGGCGACGTCAGCCGGGTTTTGCGTTGCGACCAGCTCGGCGATCTTCTTCGAGAAAGCCAGGAAGTCGTCGTTCTTCGAGACGAAGTCGGTTTCGCAGTTCAGTTCGACCAGCGAACCAGCGTTGCCGGCGATGAACGATGCGACCACGCCTTCAGCCGTCACGCGCGATGCAGCCTTGCTCGCCTTGTTGCCGAGCTTCACGCGCAGCAGCTCTTCAGCGCGCGCCAGATCGCCGTCGGCTTCCGTCAGCGCCTTCTTGCATTCCATCATCGGCGCGTCGGTCTTCGCGCGCAGTTCTGCAACCATGCTTGCGGTAATTGCCGCCATCATTTGCTCCTTGGGTTCTGTCTGTGACACGCCGCCCGCACTTCGATGCCGGCGGCAGCAATTCGTTTCAGCGTTTTCGCGCAATTTTACGGACGACCTGTGGTTGCCGTCCGCCAGCACCTTGCCAGATGCGTGTTACAAGCGTCGCGACTTAAAAAAAGGGGGCCTGTAGAAAGCCCCCTTTTATGCCGGACACTGGGCAGCCTTACGCTTCCGAGTTGACCTCGACGAACTCGTCGCCGTCGCCGCCGCGTGCGGCCTGGACCACTTCATTGACCGCGTTCGCACGGCCTTCGAGGATCGCGTCGGCCACGCCTGCCGCGTACAGGGCGACTGCCTTGCTGGCGTCGTCGTTACCCGGGATCACGTAGTCCACACCTTCCGGCGAGTGGTTCGTATCGACCACGGCGATGACCGGAATGCCGAGCTTGTTCGCTTCGGTCACGGCAATCTTGTGGTAGCCGACGTCGACGACGAAGATCGCGTCCGGAATGCCGCCCATGTCCTTCACGCCGCCGATCGACTTCTGCAGCTTGGCCATTTCGCGTTCGAACAGCAGCGCTTCCTTCTTGCTCATGCGCTCGGTTTCGCCTGCTTCCAGCGCCGCTTCCATGTCCTTCAGGCGCTTGATCGAAACCTTCAGCGTCTTGAAGTTGGTCAGCATGCCGCCGAGCCAGCGTGCGTTGACGAACGGCATACCGGCGCGCTGCGCTTCCTGGGCGATCGTGTCACGCGACTGACGCTTCGTGCCGACGAACAGGATCGTGCCACGGTTCGATGCCAGCTGACGCGCGTACTTCAGCGCGTCGTTGTACATCGGCAGCGTCTTTTCGAGGTTGATGATGTGAATCTTGTTGCGGTGACCGAAAATGAACGGAGCCATCTTCGGGTTCCAGAAGCGGGTCTGGTGACCGAAGTGGACACCTGCTTCCAGCATTTGACGCATCGTAACTGCCATGAAATTCTCCACGAGGGTTGGGTCTTAAGCCGGCTGCCGTATCGGTCGCGTCCGCCCGCACTTTCGTGCGCTGCTGTAAAACGCGTCGACACCCTGGGTGCGCCGGCTTGCGAATTGGCTGCCTGAACACTACTTTTGCTCGCGGCACAGACAACCGAAGCGCCGCGACAAGCCGCTCAGCCCTGCTTGTCATGCACGCACGCAATGACAACGGACAAGATCGACTTAGCCGAAGAGTATAGCACGCGACTATCGGACGACTCAACCTGCCGCGCTTCTCTCAAAAGCCTGCGGCAGCCGGAATATGGTGCGATAATCCCGCAATAAATCGCATTTCAGGCCCGACTCATGGCTATTACGCTCAAAAACGAACACGATATCGCCCAAATGCGCGTCGCCTGCCGGCTCGCCAGCGAGGTGCTCGACTACATCACGCCGTTCGTCAAGGCCGGCGTGACGACCGGCGAACTCGACCGCCTGTGTCACGAATACATGCTGAAGGAACAGGGCACGGTTCCGGCGCCGCTCAATTACCAGCCGCCCGGCTACCCGCCCTACCCGAAAGCGACCTGCATTTCTGTCAACGACGTGATCTGTCACGGCATTCCGGGCGACAAGGCGCTGAAAAACGGCGATGCGCTGAATATTGACATCACCGTGATCAAGGAAGGCTACTTCGGCGACACGAGCCGCATGTTCATCGTCGGCGAAGGCTCGATCATGGCAAAGCGCCTCGTGCAGGCCACCTTCGAGTGCATGTGGCTTGGCATCGACCAGGTGCGCCCCGGCGCGCATCTCGGCGACATCGGCTACGCGATCCAGAAGCATGCGGAAGGCCTCGGCTACAGCGTGGTGCGCGAATATTGCGGCCACGGGATCGGCACCGTGTTCCACGAAGACCCCCAAATCCTGCATTACGGCCGTCCCGGCACCGGGCTCGAACTGCAGGCGGGCATGATTTTCACGATCGAACCGATGATCAACGCCGGCCGCCGCGACATCCGCACGATGCCCGACCAGTGGACCGTCAAGACCAAGGACCGCAGCCTGTCCGCGCAGTGGGAGCACACGGTGCTCGTCACCGAGACCGGCTACGACGTGCTGACCGTGTCGGCCGGCACGCCCGCGCGTCCGCCGCTCGTCGCGGCCACTGCCTGAACGCACTTCCATCCTGAGCGCACTTCGACCCTTTTCGCCCGCCCTCCAATGAGTAGCGTTCCAGCCGTTGCCCCTGCCCATGCTTCGTCGCTCAAGGCGGACTACAAAGTGGCCAAAGCCCAGTTGCTGGAACGCTTTCGCACCGCCACCAACGTCGATGCGCTGATGGCCGCGCTCGCCCGCGCGACCGATCACTCGCTGCGCGCCGCATGGGACACGTGCGAGCTGCCGGACGAGTTGGCGCTCGTCGCGGTCGGCGGCTATGGGCGCGGCGAGCTCGCGCCGCATTCCGACATCGACATTCTGGTGCTGTTGCCCGATGCACCGCTCGCGCATCTGGAAGCGCGCATCGAGCGCTTCATCAGCCTCGCGTGGGACCTCGGGCTGGAACTGGGCAGCAGCGTGCGCAGCGTGTCGCAATGCATCGAGGAAGCGGCCGGAGACGTCACCGTGCGCACCTCGTTGCTGGAGGCGCGGCACATCACCGGCAGCACCGCGCTGTTCGACGATTTCGCGCGGCGCTACCGCGACGCGCTCGACCCGAAGGCGTTCTTCCAGGCGAAGGTGCTCGAGATGCGCCAGCGCCACGCGAAGTTCCAGGACACGCCGTACGCGCTCGAACCGAACATCAAGGAAAGCCCCGGCGGGCTGCGCGATCTGCAGCTCATTCTGTGGATCACCCAGGCGGCCGACTTCGGCAGCAGCTGGCGCGAACTCGAGGCGCGCGGGCTGATCACCGAGCGCGAGGCGCGCGAACTGCGCCACAACGAGAGTTTCCTGAAGTCGCTGCGCGCGCGGCTGCACGTGATCGCCGGACGCCGCCAGGACATTCTGGTGTTCGACCTGCAAACGCCGGTCGCCGAAAGCTTCGGCTATAAGCCGACCGCGACCAAGCGCGCGAGCGAACAGCTGATGCGCCGCTACTACTGGGCCGCCAAAGCCGTCACGCAACTCGCGACGATCCTGATCCAGAACGTCGAGGCGCAGCTGTTTCCGAGCACCAGCGGGATCACCCGGGTGCTGTCGGACCGCTTCGTCGAGAAACAGGGCATGCTCGAAATCGCCTCCGACGACGTGTTCCAGCGCGAGCCGAACGCGATCCTCGAAGCGTTCCTGCTGTACGAGCGCACGCCCGGCGTGAAGGGCCTGTCGGCGCGCACGCTGCGCGCGATCTACAACGCCCGCGACGTGATGGACCAGCACTGGCGCCGCGATCCGGAAAACCGCCGGCTGTTCATGGAGATCATCCGGCAGCCGGCCGGCATCACCCACGCGTTCCGGCTGATGAACCAGACCAGCGTGCTCGGGCGTTATCTGCTGAACTTCCGGCGCATCGTCGGACAGATGCAGCATGACCTGTATCACGTGTACACGGTCGATCAGCACATCCTGATGGTGCTGCGCAATCTGCGCCGCTTCGCGATCGCCGAGCATGCGCACGAATATCCGTTCTGCAGCCAGTTGATCGTGAACTTCGACCGCCCGTGGGTGCTGTACGTGGCCGCGCTGTTTCACGACATCGCAAAAGGCCGCGGCGGCGACCACTCGACGCTCGGCATGGCCGACGCGCGCCGCTTCTGCCGGCAGCACGGGATCGACGGCGAGGATGGCGAGCTGGTCGTGTGGCTCGTGCAGCAGCATCTGACGATGAGCCAGGTCGCGCAGAAGCAGGACACCAGCGACCCCGAAGTGATCAAGCGCTTCGCCGAGCTGGTCGGCACCGAACGCCGCCTGACCGCGCTGTACCTGCTGACGGTCGCCGATATCCGCGGCACCAGTCCGAAGGTCTGGAACACATGGAAAGGCAAGCTGCTCGAGGACCTGTATCGGGCGACGCTCGCGGTGCTCGGCGGCGCCACGCCCGACACCCATTCGGAACTGAAATCGCGCCAGGAAGAGGCGCTTGCGCTGCTGCGCCTCGAAACCGTGCCGGAAGGCGCGCAACGGGCGCTGTGGGACAAGCTCGACGTCGGTTACTTCCTGCGCCACGACGCGGCGGATATCGCGTGGCAAACCCGCGTGCTGTACCGCCACGTCGAAACGCCGACACCGCTCGTGCGCGCGCGGCCGTCGCCGATCGGTGAGGCGCTGCAGGTGCTGGTCTACGTGAAGGATCAGCCCGATCTGTTCGCCGGCATCTGCGCGTATTTCGACCGCAACGGGCTGTCGGTGCTCGATGCGCGCGTCAGCACGACGCGCCACGGCTACGCGCTCGACAATTTCCTCGTCGCGCACACCGAACAGGACGTGCACTACCGCGACATCGCCAATCTGGTCGAGCAGGAACTCACTGCTCGCCTCGCCGGCCATGGCACGCTGCTGCCGGGTCCGTCGAAGGGCCGGCTGTCGCGGCTGTCGCGCACCTTCCCGATCACGCCGCGCGTCGACCTGCGGGCCGACGAGCGCGGCCAATACTACATCCTGTCCGTGTCGGCGAACGACCGGCCGGGCCTTCTTTATTCGATCGCGCGCGTGCTGGCCGAGCACCGGGTCGGCGTCGCTTCGGCGCGGATCAATACGCTCGGCGAACGCGTCGAGGACGTGTTCCTGCTCGAGGGACACAGCCTGTCGGACAACCGCCTGCAAATCCAGGTCGAAACCGAACTGCTGCGCGCGATCGCAGTGTGAGCTTTTCATGCGAATCAAATTAACAGCCAAGCATCCGCGGCCGGCCTCGTCCGAGCGCGCCCCTGTCCGTTCCGGCAGCGCGTCCGCGCGTAAGCCGACCCGTCCGGTGCGGCCGCAAGCACCGCAAGCCGGTGGCGCTCGCGAGGGTAGCGCGGCGGCCGGCGGCACCGGCAAGCGGCCGGTCGGCCCGAAGCCGGCGGGTGCGGGGGCACCGCGTCGCTTTGAAGGTGGCGGCGAGCGTGGGGAACGCGGCTTTGGCGGCGAGCGCGGCGGTGAACGTGGGCCGCGCCGTGAAGGTGGTGAGCGCGGTGAACGGCCGGCGCGTCGCTTTGAGGGCGCTGGTGAGCGCGGTGAACGCGCGCCGCGTCGTGAATTTGGCGACCGCGCGGAACGCGCACCCCGCCGCTTTGAAGGTGCGGGTGAGCGTGGTGAACGTGCGCCGCGTCGTGAATCTGGTGATCGCGCGGAACGGGCGCCACGCCGCTTTGAAGGTGCGGGTGAGCGTGGTGAGCGTGCGCCGCGTCGTGAATTCGGTGATCGCCCGGAACGCGCGCCGCGCCGCTTTGAAGGCAGCAGTGAGCGTGGTGAGCGTGCTCCGCGTCGTGAATTCGGTGATCGCGCGGAACGCGCGCCGCGCCGCTTTGAAGGCAGCAGTGAGCGTGGTGAGCGCGCTCCGCGTCGTGAATTCGGTGATCGCGCGGAACGCGCGCCGCGCCGCTTTGAAGGCAGCAGTGAGCGTGGTGAGCGCGCTCCGCGTCGTGAATTTGGTGATCGCGCGGAACGGGCGCCCCGCCGCTTTGAAGGCAGCAGTGAGCGTGGCGAACGCGCTCCGCGTCGTGAGTTCAGCGACCGCGCAGAACGTGCACCGCGTCGCTTCGAAGGCGGCAATGAGCGTGGCGAACGTGCTCCCCGTCGCGAATTCGGCGACCGCACGGAACGTGCACCCCGTCGCTTCGAAGGAACGAGCGAGCGTGGTGAACGCGCGCCGCGTCGCGAATTGAGTGATCGCGCAGAACGCGCACCCCGCCGCTTCGAAGGCAGCAGTGAGCGAGCCGAACGCGCCCCACGTCGCGAATTTGGCGACCGCGCAGAACGCGCACCCCGCCGCTTCGAAGGAACAAGCGAGCGCGGTGAACGCGCCCCACGCCGCGAATTCGGCGACCGCCCGACCCGCGCCGCCAAACCGTGCGCCGCAGCACCGGCCGTCACCCCTGACACCGTCACCGCCACCCCGCGCCCGCGCCGCGACCAGGAAGACGCGCCCGGCATGCTGCGGCTGTCGAAACTGATGTCGAAACTCGGCATGTGCTCGCGCCGCGAAGCCGACGAGTGGATCGAGAAAGGCTGGGTAATGGTCGACGGCGAACGCGTCGATACGCTCGGCACCAAGGTGTTCCCGGACCAGCGCATCGATATCGACCCCGCCGCCGAAGCCGCGCAGTCGAGCCAGGTCACTGTGCTGATCCACAAGCCGGTCGGTCTCGTGTCGGGCCAGGCGGAAGACGGCTATCAGCCGGCCATCACGCTGGTCACGCCGGAGAACCGCTGGGAAGGCGACCAGTCGGGCATCCGTTTCGCGCCTTCGCATCTGCGTCAGCTCGCGCCGGCCGGCCGTCTGGACATCGATTCGACCGGCTTGCTGGTGTTGACCCAGGACGGCCGCATTGCGAAGCAGCTGATCGGCGGTCATTCGGAGGTCGACAAGGAGTATCTGGTGCGCGTCGCCTACGGCGAGCACACGGTCGACGTCGAAAGCCACTTCCCGGCCGACAAGCTCGCGCTGCTGTGCCAGGGCCTGACGCTCGACGACGTCCAGCTCAAACCCGCGCAGGTCAACTGGCAAAACGGCGAGCAATTGCGTTTCGTGCTGCGCGAAGGCCGCAAGCGCCAGATTCGCCGCATGTGCGAGCTGGTCGGCCTCGAAGTGGTCGGCCTGAAGCGCGTGCGGATGGGGCGCATAACGCTCGGCGCGTTGCCGCCGGGTCAATGGCGCTATCTGTCGGAAGACGAAGCGTTCTGATGCGCTGAGGTCCGAACCCTGGGCCGGCTCCGTGTGAGCCGGCGCGCTTCGGCTTCGATCAATAAAAAAAACCCACGCACGAGCGTGGGTTTTTTATTGCCGCCGGCACGGCGCGTCGCACCTGCCACAAACGCGCCACGAACGCGCGACAAACGCGCCGCCTCAATCGTCGCTATTCGGATCCAGATCCGGGAACAGGACCTCGGTAAAGCCAAACTTCGAAAAATCCGTAATCCGCATCGGATAGAGCTTGCCGATCAGGTGATCGCATTCGTGCTGCACGACGCGCGCGTGAAAGCCCTCGGCGACCCGTTCGATCGCATTGCCGAACTGGTCGAAGCCGTGATAGCGGATCATCGAAAAGCGGTTGACCGCGCCGCGCAGCCCCGGCACCGACAGACAACCCTCCCAGCCCTCCTCCATGTCCTGCGACACCGGGGTGATGGTCGGGTTGATCAGCACCGTTTCCGGCACCGACGGCGCGTCCGGATAGCGCTCGTTCGAGCCGAAGCCGAAGATCACCACCTGCAGATCGACGCCGATCTGCGGCGCCGCGAGCCCCGCGCCATTCGCGTGGTGCATCGTCTCGAACATGTCCTTGACCAACTGATGCAACTCGGGCGTATCGAAGTGATCGACCGGTTTGGCGATTCGCAGCAAGCGCGGATCGCCCATCTTCAGAATGTCGTGAATCATGAATGCCCCTCCAGGAGCTTGCGCATACCTTCTTCGTCGAGTACGGGGATGCCGAGTTCCTCCGCTTTCGCGAGCTTGCTGCCCGCGTCCGCGCCGGCCACCACGTAGCTGGTTTTCTTCGACACCGAGCCCGCCACCTTCGCGCCCGCCGCTTCGAGCATCTCCTTCGCCTCTTCGCGCGACAGAGTGGGCAGCGTCCCGGTCAGCACCACGGTCTGCCCGGCCAGCACGCCCTGCGGCGCCTTCGGCGCGGGCGGCCCCTCCTTCCAGGTGACCCGGCCCGGCGCGCGCAACTGCTCGATCACCGTGCGGTTGTGCTCCTCCGCGAAGAACTGGTGCAGCGATTCGGCGACCACCGGGCCGACGTCGTTGACTTCCAGCAGCTCTTCGAGCGACGCGTCCATGATCGGCGTCAGCGAACCGAAGTGCTTCGCGAGATCCTTCGCGGTCGATTCGCCGACATGACGAATTCCGAGCGCGTAGATGAAACGCGCGAGCGTGGTGTTCTTGGCTTTTTCCAGCGAGTCGAGCAGGTTCTGCGCGGACTTCTCGGCGAAACGGTCGAGTTCCGCGAGCGTCGCGAAACCGAGGTTGAACAGATCGGCCGGCGTGCGCACCAGATTCTGCTCGACCAGCTGATCGATGATCTTCTCGCCCAGGCCGTCGATATCGAGCGCGCGCCGCTGCGCGAAGTGCCACAGCGCCTGCTTGCGCTGCGCCGGACAGAACAGGCCGCCGGTGCAGCGCGCGATCGCCTCGTCCGGCAGGCGCTCGATATTCGAGCCGCACACCGGACATTGCGTCGGCATCACGAATTCGCGCGCATCGGCCGGGCGCCGGTCGAGCAGCGCGCTGACCACTTCCGGAATCACGTCGCCCGCGCGCCGCACGATCACCGTATCGCCGATGCGGATGTCCTTGCGGCGCACTTCGTCTTCGTTGTGCAGCGTCGCGTTGGTGACCGTCGCGCCGCCGACGAACACCGGCTCGAGCCGCGCGACCGGCGTGATCGCGCCGGTGCGGCCGACCTGCACGTCGATCGCGACAAGCTTCGTCAGCGCCTCCTGGGCGGGAAATTTATGCGCGAGCGCGAAACGCGGCGCGCGCGACACGAAGCCGAGCGCGTCCTGCTCGTCGCGCCGGTTGACCTTGTAGACCACGCCGTCGATGTCGTACGGCAGCTTGTCGCGCTTCTCACCGATGCCGCGAAAAAAGCCCAGCAGCCCTTCGGCGCCCTGCACGACCGCGCGCTCGCCGTTGACCGGCAGCCCCATCTCCTTGTACCAGTCGAGCAATTCGCTGTGGGTGGCCGGCATGTCGGCGCCGTCGAGCACGCCGATCCCATACGCGAAGAACGACAGCGGCCGCTGCGCGGTGATCTTCGAATCGAGCTGGCGCAGGCTACCCGCTGCCGCATTGCGCGGGTTCGCGAATTCGCGTTGCTCGGCCGCGCGCTGGCGCTCGTTCAGGCGTTCGAAATCGCGCTTGAACATCAGCACCTCGCCGCGCACGTCGAGTACGTGCGGCACGCGCTTGCCCTTCAGTTTCAAAGGAATCGAGCGGATCGTGCGGACGTTTTCGGTGACGTTCTCGCCGGTCGTGCCGTCGCCGCGCGTGGACGCCTGCACGAACACGCCGTCGACATAGCGCAGCGAGATCGCGAGGCCGTCGAACTTCAGCTCGGCCGCGTAGTCGACCGGCACCGGTGGCTCGCTCGCATTCTTGCCGAGCGCGTCACCGACGCGCTTGTCGAACGCGACGATGTCTTCATCGGCAAAACCGTTGTTCAGCGACAGCATCGGCTGATCGTGCACGACCGGCTCGAAGCCGCTGGCCACTTCGCCCCCGACGCGCTGGGTCGGCGAGTCCGGCACGATCAGGTCCGGATGCTCGCCTTCGATGCGCTCCAGCTCCTTGAACAGCGTGTCGTACTCGGCGTCCGGCAGGTCCGGTTGGTCGAGCACGTAGTACGCGTAGTTCGCGCGTTCGAGCTCGGCGCGCAGCCATGCGGCCCGTTCGGCCGGCGCACTGGTTTCGGAAGGAGGGACGGAGGTTCGGGCCATACGCGCGGAAGCTTTATCAGGATGAAAGTCGGACATCGGATTATCGCAGGAAGCCTGGCCCTTTACATCGGCCGAATGGGCGACTTGCGATGCGCTTCGCGCCCTCGCGCGAATGCCTGTAAACGATGCCCCAAACGACAACGGCCGCACATCGTGCGGCCGTCTATTCCTGCGCGAAAAACGCGCGGCGCTGCGATGCGCGGTTACTGGCTGAACAGCCGCCGCGTCGCCGGCGAGCCCGCCGGAATGCCCGCCTGTTCAAGCTTCGCGTAGAGCGTCATCAGCTGCTTTTCGATCGCCAGCAGCGCGCTTTCCGGCAGCGGCCGGCGGCCGTCGTCGACGACCCGGCCGCCGATCCGCTCGGCCAGGGACTTCGCGTAGTCGCACATCAGGCGGAACGGCAGGATGTCTTCGTCGGCGACCGGCACGTCGAGCACCAGCGTGATCATCTCGCCGCCCTTGTACGTGAGGTCGTCGCGCAGGAAGTTGGTGTCGCCGAACTGCAGCATGAACACCGGGCTCTGGCGCGAGTCGAGCTTGACGAAGCGGGTGCCGTCGCGCGACAGCAGCAGCCCGTCCTGCGACGCGACCGCCTGTACGTAGTTAGCCGACCACGGCGCGCCGTCCGACAGCACGTTGATCGACAACTGCGCGTCGCACTGCGCGGCGAAGCCGTCGAGCTCGCGCGCCATCGCAACGGTTTCCAGCATGTCGGGAAATTCGGGGGCCGCGTCGAGCGCATCGGCGAACTGCTGCACACCGGTCACGAACTCGGAGAACTCGAGCTCGTTGAGCGCGCCGCTGCGGTTCGCGAGCTGCGCGGCCGCGCGCAGCTCCTCGTAGCGGATGCCGTTTTGCAGCAGCTCCCACGCGCCGCCTTCGGGCTTGCCCTCGATATGCACCGGCTTGCTGCCCGCGCGACGCAGCCGCTGCGCGAGCGGAATCACCTTGTCGCCGGCCACCGGGCCGTTCAGCCGGATCGGCACGATGCAGTCGATGCGCCGGTCGACGATCGCCGGCGGCGCCGACGAAATCGTCGTGGCGGCCGGCAGGATCGGCTCGACGCGCTCCTGCTCGACGGACGCCGGCTTTGCCGCGGCAGCCGTTTCAGCAGCGGGCCGCTCGCTGTCGCCAGCCGATGCGTCGGCGTGATGGGGCTCGCCCTCGCCCGCGCCTTCGGCTCGCGCCGCCTGTTCAGGGTCCGGGTAGCCGTTCGGCGACGTCATCTCCGCCTGAATATCGGCGGGCGTGTCGAGCGGCGCCGTAGCCGCACCTGCGGCCGCACCGAAAGTCGGCTCGACCCGCGCGGCGCTCGGGTCCGCGAGCGGCTCGGCGGCGCTCACGCTCGGCTCGCGCCGGATGGTCGGGCGGGCCGGCTCGATGAACGGGCTCTGCTCTTCATGCTCGTCCCGCGGCGCGAAACTTTCGGCGGTCTCGGCCGGCATCGGCCGCGGCATCTTGCGACGCACCTTCGCGCCCTGCCACGCGTTGTACACGACCACGCCCCCGACCACCACGGCGCCCGCGCCGATCAAACCGAGTGTCAACTCGTCCATGCATGCTCCATCAGCAATTCTTCCATCCGCGCGGGATTGCGTGCGCTTCAGTTCTCGCGCGGCCGGTCAGCACCGCCGCTGCGCTGAACGCGCCGCCCGCGCAGGCCTTGACTCAAACGATATTCTGGGCGAAACCCGCCGCCGTTTCCATGTCGACCGCGACGATCCGCGACACGCCCTGCTCCTGCATCGTCACGCCGATCAGCTGCTGCGCCATCTCCATCGCGATCTTGTTGTGCGAGATGAACAGGAACTGGGTCTTGTCCGACATCGCCCGCACGAGGTTCGCAAAGCGCTCGGTGTTCGCGTCGTCGAGCGGCGCGTCGACTTCGTCGAGCAGACAGAACGGCGCCGGATTGAGCTGGAACATCGCGAACACCAGCGCGGTCGCGGTCAGCGCCTTCTCGCCGCCCGACAGCAGGTGAATCGTCGAATTCTTCTTGCCCGGCGGCTGCGCCATCACCTGCACGCCGGCATCGAGAATTTCGTCGCCGGTCATGATCAGCTTCGCCTGACCGCCGCCGAACAGGCGCGGGAACAGCTCGCCGAAATGACGGTTCACTTCGTCGAAGGTGCTTTGCAGCAGCGTGCGGGTCTCCGCGTCGATCTTGCGGATCGCGTCTTCGAGCGTTTCGATCGCGCTGGTCAGATCGGCAGACTGCGCGTCGAGGAAGGTCTTGCGCTCGGTCGCCGCTTTCAGCTCGTCGAGCGCGGCCATGTTGACCGGCCCGAGCGCGATGATCGCGTTGTTGATGCGCGTGACTTCGCCTTGCAGGTACGACGGCTTCATGTCCGGCGTCAGCTTGGCCTGCAACTCGGCCTCGTCGACGCCCGCCGCCGCGAGCTGTTCGATGAACTGCTCGCCGTTCAGGCGCGCGGCCTGTTCCTTCAACTGCAATTCGTTGATGCGATCGCGCAACGGCTGCAACGCGCGCTCGGCGGTCAGGCGGGTTTCGTCGGCCGCCCGCAGCTTCGCGGTCAGGTCGTCGAGTTCGACGCGCGCGGCGCGCAGCGCTTCTTCCTTCGCGGTGCGGATGTCGAGCGCGTCCTGCAAGCCGGTGTGCGCGGTCTGCTCGTTGATCGTTTCGAGTTCGGCGCGCGCGTCTTCGAGCGAGCCGGCCACGCGCTCGCTCTGCTCGTGCGCGACCTGGATGCTGCGCTTGAGCTCATCGATCCGGTTCGTCATGTTGCGCGCGGCGAAGCGCGCATCGGTCGCGGCACGGTCGAGATCGCGCGCTTCGCCGCGCGCGCTCGTCAGTTGTTCGTCGAGCGCTTCGAACGCCAGTTGATGATCTTCGAAGCGCGCCTGCAATTCGGCGAGTTCGCCATCGTGACGCTCGAAGTTCGCTTCCGATTCGGCCCGCAGCGCGCGCTGCTCCTCGACCTGCGCGGCGATTTCCTCGAGTTCCTCGCGAATCTGCGTGCTGCGCTGCGTGTAGCGCTCATGCGCCTGGGTCAGCTTCAGCACGTCCATCTGCAATGCGTGGACCCGCTGGGTCGCGCGCTCGGCTTGCGCACGCAGATCGGCGAGCGCCTGCGCGGCCTGGGTATGCGCGGCTTCCGCGCGGATCGCGGCGGCCTTCGCCTCGTCCGCGAGCAACGCCTGCGCGCGCACCTGACGGCCGAGGTTTTCGATTTCCTGCTGGCGACCGAGCATGCCGGCCTGTTCGGAGTCGGCCGCGTACAGTTGCACGCCGACGCGGGTGACCAGGTGCCCCGCCTTGACGACGAACGCGCCGCCTTCGGGCAGTTGCGAGCGCAGCGCCAAAGCCTGCTGCAGATCGTCGGCGACGAACGCGAGGCCGAGCCAGTCGTTCAGCACCGCGCGGATGCCCGCGTCTTCGATCCGTACCAGCGACAACAGCGAGCGCAGCGCGGCGGGCGCCGCCGGCGCCGGCTGACCGGCCGAGGGCGGCGCGTAGAACGCGAGCTTGGCGGGCGGCGCATCGGTCGCGAACGCCTTGACCCAGTCGAGATTCGACACTTCGAGCGCGGCGAGGCGCTCGCGCAGCATCGCTTCGAGCGCGGTTTCCCAGCCGGCTTCGACGTGCAGCTTCTTCCACAGACGCGGCAGGCCGCCCAGTTCGTGCTTGTCGAGCCACTGCTGGATCTTGCCCTCGGTCTGCACGCTCTCCTGCAGTTGCTTGAGCGCGGCGAGGCGTGCGTCGAGCTGATGAATCTGCGCGCTTTCGGCCTGCACGCGCTCCTGCGCGGCGCGGCGCTCGCCGTCCAGCCGCGGCAGCGTTTCCTGCGCATCGGCGAGACGCGCCTGCGCGTCGTGCAGGATTTCCTCGTGTTCGGCGAGCTGCATGCGCAACTCTTCGAGCTGCGCTTCGTCGGGCGCGTCGAGCCCGCCTGCTTCCGACTTCAGCCGCTCATGGCGCTGCTGCAACTGCTGCAACTGCTGATCGGCATTGCGCTGATGCGCGGCTTCGAGTTTGAGCGCCTGTTCGGTCTGCGCGATGCCGCCGCGCTCCGCGTTCAGTTCGGCCTGCGCGTCGCGCCAGCGCGCTTCGAGCGCGGGCAGCGCGTCGTGCTTCGCGGCCGCGTCCTCTTCGGCGAGCAGCGCTTTTTCTTCGGCGACGGCCAGCTGCTCCTCGGCGTCGGCGATATCGTCCTGTGCCTTGTCCGCCTGCGACTGCCACTGCTCGCGCTGCGCGGTCAGCGCGGCGATCTGCGCCTGCACGCGATTGCGCGACTCGACGATGAAGCGGATCTCCGCCTCGAGCCGGCTCACTTCCGCGTTCGCTTCATAGAGCGCGCCTTGCGCGCCCTGCATCGCGTCGCTCGCCGAGTAATGCGCGACCCGCAGCGTTTCGAGTTCCAGTTCCACTTCGCGCAGCCTCGCGGTCTGCGCTTCGAGGTCGATCTGGGCCTGTTCGATCGCGCGCTGCTGACGTTGCTGCTCGCCGCCCGCCTCGTTCTTGCGCAACAGCCACAGCAGCCGCTGCTTTTCTTCGCCGTCGGTCTGCAACTCGCGATAGCGGGTCGCGACGATCGCCTGCGCTTCGAGCTTCTCGAGATTCGCGCCCAGTTCGCGGACGATGTCCTCGACCCGTGTCAGGTTCTCGCGCGTGTCGTGCAGACGGTTCTCGGTCTCGCGGCGGCGTTCCTTGTACTTCGACACGCCGGCGGCTTCTTCGAGGAACACCCGCAACTCTTCCGGCTTCGCCTCGATCAGGCGCGCGATCATGCCCTGCCCGATGATCGCGTACGCGCGCGGCCCGAGACCGGTGCCGAGGAAGATGTCCTGGATGTCGCGGCGGCGCGCCGGCAGATTGTTGATGTAGTAGCTGGAGGTGCCGTCGCGGGTCAGCACGCGCTTCACCGCGATTTCCGCATACTGGCCCCACTGGCCGGCGGCGCGGCCTTCCGCGTTGTCGAACACCAGTTCGACGCTCGCGCGGCTGCCGGGCTTGCGGGCCGTCGAGCCGTTGAAGATCACGTCCTGCATCGACTCGCCGCGCAGCTCCGACGCGCGCGATTCGCCGAGCACCCAGCGCACGGCGTCGATGATGTTGGATTTGCCGCACCCGTTCGGGCCGACCACGCCGACTAGCTGGCCTGGGACCTGGAAATGGGTGGGATCGACGAAGGATTTGAAGCCAGCGAGTTTGATCGAGGTGAGACGCACGGCGATTTCGCTGTTTGAAAAGAGGGTGTGATAGGTGGCTCGCGAGGTTGCGCCGGTCGTTCACCGCCATGGCGGGACGGCCCACGCAACCTCGCGAGCCTTCGCAATTGGGTTGCCGGCTGGATGCGCTGCTGCACTCGCAACTGCGCACGCGCCGGCTAATGAGGGGCAATCATACCATCGCGCGCGGGCGATTCTTACCGCCCTTGCGGTGGTCGTCGCGCTCGCGGACCGGATCGATTCCGTGCTCGTTTGTGTGTTCGGTAGTGCTTTCGTTAGCGTGTCCGCTCGTGCGCTCGTTGGCCCGCGTGCCGGCGCCGCCGCCGTCATGCTCGCCCGGCACGCCGGTGTCCTCGATGGCGGGATCGGGCGGCGCGCTCTTCGTGCGATGCACCCAGCTCGACAGCGCGGACGCGAGCACGATGCACGCGCCGCCGGCCCATTCGCGCGGACCGGGCATTTCGCCGGCGAACAGCCACGCGGACAGCGCGGTCACGACCAGCTCGAACAGCATGATGATCGACGCGCGGTTGGCCGGCACGCGCGCGAGCCCGTACTGCACCAGCATGTTGTTCGACGCGAGCAGCAAGCCGAGGCCCAGCACCAGCCCCGCCGCCGTGAGCAGATGCGCGCCGGCGGGCGGCGCGGGCATCGGCTCGAACAGCGACGCGAGCGCGCCGAGCAGCGCCGCGCCGCCGAACACCGTCGCGGTGCGCATCTCCGGTTTCATGTCCGGCAACACGCGGCTCGTCTTCAGGATCAGCACGTTGCTCATCGCGAAGCCCATCCCGCCCGCCAGACCCGCCCATTCGGCCGGATTGCCGGGCATCGGGATGCCGAGCTGCGGCGACCACAGCATCGTGATCGCGCCGGCCAGCGACAGCGCCGCGAGCGCCGCGCCCGACCACGTGAGCCGTTCATGCAGGATGAAGTGCGCGAACAGCGCGGTCCACGCGGGCGTCAGATAGAACAGCAGCAGCACCCGCATCACCTGACCGTGGATCGAGCCCCACACGAAACCGAGATTGGTGACGCCGGCGGCGAGCGCGAGCGCCGGCAGCAGCCAGTGCCAGCGCACGGTCTTCAGCGCGCGGCGCCGCACCAGCAGCACGAACAGGCAGCCGGTGCCGCTGGTGAGCGCGCTCGCGGCGGTGCCGGTCACGCCGAGCGCGGCCAGCATCCGCAGCGGATACCAGACGATCCCCCAGACCGACGCGCCGAGCATGATTGCAAGCGTCGGCCAGCCGTTGCGCAGCAAGTTGGTCATCGGCTGGGGCTCCGGCGGGTGGGGGTGATCGGCGTCGGCGAGGCGGCAAAAGTGACAGTGGGTGCGACGGTGAGCCGGGGTGCGGGGATGGACGCGCGCGGGCACAAGCGGGCGTCAGTGCCCGCGAATGCGCGCGTGGACATTCGCGTGGACGCCCGGGCGCACCTCCGAGCGCACATCCGGGCCCACATCCCGGCGCAAACCCGGGCGTGCCCCGGCCCGGGCGGGCGCGAGACGTTGCGGCCGGCGGCCGGTTCACGCCGGGCTGCCCGGATTGTCTCCACAACTACTGCGTACATTGCTGCTCCTGCGTGTTTTTTGCGCGAAACCTGCGTGGGTTCCGCTCGGCTGCCTGTTCTGCGTGCCGACGCGCCGCCCGGCGGGGCGCGCCACGCTATAATCGTCCGCTCGCTGCTGCTGCCGGTCGGCCCTCGTCGGCCCATGCGGCGCGCGCATGAGACGCCGTTGTACGCGCCGCCCGCCGTCCCGCGTGCAACGCTTTCTCGCCTTCTGTCCGCGTCCATCCCGATCAGGCCATCTCGTCCGTGAATCCGCTACTCGACTCCCTTCAGTCCTATCCGTTCGAAAAGCTGCGCGTGCTTTTCAAGGACGTCACGCCGCCGGCCGGCCTCGCGCACATCAGCTTCGGCATCGGCGAGCCGAAACATCCGACCCCGCCGCTGATCCGCGACGCCGTGATCGCGTCGCTCGGCGGTCTCGCGACCTACCCCGCCACGCTCGGCTCGGCGCCGCTGCGCGAGTCGATCGCCAAATGGGTGTCGACGCGCTATAACCTGCCGCCGCTCGATCCGGCCACCGAAGTGCTGCCGGTATCGGGCTCGCGCGAGGCGCTGTTCGCGCTCGCGCAGACCGTGCTCGATCCGCAGCGCGACGCGGGCGCAAACGCCGCCGGCACGACCGGCAAGCAGCCTGCGATCGTACTCTGTCCGAACCCGTTCTACCAAATCTACGAAGGCGCGGCGCTTCTCGGCGGCGCCCAGCCGTACTTCGTCAATAGCGACCCGGCGCGCAACTTCGCATGCGACTACTCGGCGGTGCCGGCCGACGTGTGGGCGCGCACCCAGCTGCTGTACGTGTGCTCGCCCGGCAACCCGACCGGCGCGGTGCTGACGCTCGACGACTGGCGCGAACTGTTCGCGCTGTCGGACCGCTACGGCTTCGTGATCGCGTCCGACGAGTGCTACTCGGAAATCTATTTCGACGAAGCGAAGCCGCCGCTCGGCGGTCTCGAAGCGGCGCATCAACTGGGCCGCGGCTACGAGCGGCTGGTGATGCTGTCGAGCCTGTCGAAGCGCTCGAACGTGCCGGGCATGCGCTCGGGCTTCGTCGCCGGCGATGCGGCAATCCTGAAAGCCTTCCTGCTGTACCGCACCTACCACGGCGCGGCGCTGTCCACGGTATTTCAGAGCGCGAGCATCGCCGCGTGGAACGACGAAACCCACGTGCGCGAGAACCGCGCGAAGTACCTGCAGAAGTTCACCACCGTCACGCCGATGCTCGCCGACGAGCTCGACGTGCGTCTGCCGGACGCCGCGTTCTACCTGTGGGCCAACGTCGAGCGCACCGGCCTGACGGACACCGAGTTCGCCCAGCGCCTCTACGCCGACTATAATGTGACGGTTCTGCCGGGCTCGTTCCTCGCGCGCACCGCGCACGGCGTGAACCCCGGCCGCAATTTCGTGCGCCTCGCGCTCGTCGCCGACGTCGACGAATGCACGGAAGGCGCGCAGCGGATCGTCGAGTTTTGCCGCTCGCTGAACGCCGCCTGAGCCGCGCCGCCTCCCCTCTTCAGACTTCAACTCTTCAGAAAATCACGCATATGTCGCAACAACTTCAGCAAATCATCGACACCGCCTGGGACAACCGCGCCGACCTGTCGCCGAAAGCCGCGCCGGCCGAAGTGCGCGAAGCCGTCGCCCACGCGATCGAGCAACTCGACAAAGGCGCGCTGCGCGTGGCCGAAAAGAAGGACGGCGACTGGGTCGTCAACCAGTGGCTGAAGAAGGCCGTGCTGCTGTCGTTCCGCCTCGAAGACAACGCGCCGATGCCGGCCGGCGGCTACTCGCAGTTCTACGACAAGGTGCCGTCGAAGTTCGCGAACTACACCGCTGAAGACTTCGCCGCCGGCGGCTTCCGCGTGGTGCCCCCGGCCATCGCGCGCCGCGGCTCGTTCATCGCGAAGAACGTCGTCCTGATGCCGTCGTACACCAACATCGGCGCATACGTCGACGAAGGCACGATGGTCGATACGTGGGCGACCGTCGGTTCGTGCGCGCAGATCGGCAAGAACGTGCACCTGTCGGGCGGCGTGGGTATCGGCGGCGTGCTGGAGCCGCTGCAGGCGAACCCGGTCATCATCGAAGACAACTGCTTCATCGGCGCCCGTTCGGAAGTCGTGGAAGGCGTGATCGTCGAAGAAAACTCGGTGATCTCGATGGGCGTGTACCTCGGCCAGAGCACCAAGATTTACGACCGCGAAACCGGCGAAGTCACGTACGGCCGCATCCCGGCCGGCTCGGTCGTGGTGGCCGGCAACCTGCCGTCGAAGGACGGCTCGCATAGCCTGTACTGCGCGGTGATCGTCAAGAAGGTCGACGCGAAGACCCGCGCGAAGGTCGGCCTGAACGAGCTGCTGCGAGGCGACTGATGGCGCGCGGCACCAAAACCGTCGTCTATGGCATTCCGAACTGCGACACCGTGAAAAAAGCACGCGTGTGGCTCGAAGAGCATGGCGTCGAGTTCGAGTTTCACGACTTCAGGAAGGCCGGCGTGACCGAGCCGCTGGTGCAGGACTGGCTGAAGGACGTCAAGCTCGACGCGCTGCTGAACCGCCGCGGCACCACGTGGCGCGGTTTGTCCGACGACATGAAGGCGGCCGCCGAAACCGAACCGGGCGCGATCGCGCTGATGATCCACAAGCCGTCGGTGATCAAGCGGCCGGTGCTGGTGGTCAACGGGCGGGTGAAGTCGCTCGGTTTTTCCGCGGATGACTACGCGGCGCTGTTTGCCTGACGCTGTTTGCCTGAATGTGACGCACGCGGCCTCGCGCCGCGTCGTTCAAATGCTGTTGCCGGCTGCGGTGCATCACCGCGAGCCGGCATTTTTTCATTTCCAAGTGGCTTGTACTGAATCCATGTCCGGCACCCTCGCCCTTACCGAACAACTGATCGCACGCGCGTCCGTGACGCCCGACGACCAGCATTGCCAGCGTCTGCTGATCGAGCGCCTGGCCGCGCTCGGCTTCGAGCACGAGACGATCGAATCGAACGGCGTGACCAACCTGTGGGCCGTCAAACGCGGCATCGACGGCACGCGCGGCAAGCTGCTCGCGTTCGCCGGCCACACCGACGTGGTGCCGACCGGCCCGCTCGAACAGTGGCATTCGGCGCCGTTCGAGCCGACCCAGCGCGACGGCAAGCTGTACGGCCGCGGCGCGGCGGACATGAAGGCGTCGATCGCCGGCTTCGTGGTCGCGAGCGAGGAGTTCGTCGCCGCCAATCCGCAACATCGCGGTTCGATCGCGTTCCTGATCACCAGCGACGAAGAAGGCCCGGCGACCGACGGCACCGTGAAGGTCGTCGAAGCGCTGCAGGCGCGGCGCGAACGGCTCGACTACTGCATCGTCGGCGAGCCGACCTCCAGCCAACGCTTCGGCGACATGGTCAAGAACGGCCGGCGCGGCTCGATGTCGGGCAAGCTGGTCGTCAAGGGCGTGCAGGGCCATATCGCCTACCCGCATCTGGCGAAAAATCCGGTGCATCTGCTGGCGCCCGCGCTCGCCGAACTGGTCGCCGAGCGCTGGGACGACGGCAACGAATACTTTCCGCCGACCACCTGGCAGGTGTCGAACCTGCACAGCGGCGCCGGCGCGAGCAACGTGATCCCGGGCCACGCGGACGTGATGTTCAACTTCCGCTTCTCGACCGCGAGCACGGTGGAAGGCCTGCAACAACGCGTGCACGCGATCCTCGACAAGCACGGCCTCGAATACGATCTGCAGTGGAGCGTCAGCGGCCTGCCGTTCCTGACGCCACGCGGCGAGCTGTCGAACGCGCTGGCGAAAGCGATCAAGGACGAAACCGGCGTCGAAACCGAACTGTCGACCACCGGCGGCACCTCGGACGGCCGCTTCATCGCGCGCATCTGCGAACAGGTGATCGAATTCGGTCCGCTGAACGCGAGCATCCACAAGATCGACGAACATATCGAAGTCGCCCACATCGAGCCGCTGAAAAACGTGTATCGCCGCGTGCTCGAACAACTGATCGCCTGACCGGGACTCCCTGCAATGACGCTGCCCTTCTCCACTGTCCGCGACCTGCTGCGTTACGCGGTGTCGCGCTTTAACGAAGCCAAACTGTCGTTCGGCCACGGCTCGGCCAATGCCTACGACGAAGCCGCCTATCTGCTGCTGCACACGCTGCATCTGCCGCTCGATCTGCTCGATCCGTTCCTCGACGCGCGCCTGACGAGCGCCGAAATCGACGCGGTGCTGAAGGTGATCGAACGGCGCGCGGCCGAGCGCGTGCCGGCTGCCTACATCACCCAGGAAGCGTGGATGCACGGCTATCGCTTTCATGTCGACGAACGCGTGATCGTGCCGCGTTCGTTCATCGGCGAGCTGTTGCAAGACGGGCTGCAACCGTATGTCGAAGACCCCGAGCAGGTCGGCGCGGTGCTGGAACTGTGCACCGGCTCCGGCTGCCTCGCGATTCTCGCCGCGCACGCGTTCCCGAACGCGGACGTCGACGCGGTCGACCTGTCCGCGCCCGCACTCGAAGTCGCGACCCGTAACGTCGCCGAATACAAGCTCGAAGAGCGCATCGCGCTGTTCGAGGGCGACCTGTACGCGCCGCTTGCCGAGCGCCGCTACGACGTGATCCTCAGCAATCCGCCGTACGTGAACGCGACCTCGATGCAGGCGCTGCCGGCCGAGTACAAACACGAGCCCGAGATGGCGCTCGCCGGCGGCGCGGACGGAATGGACATCGTGCGCCGCATCATCGCCGACGCGCGCAACTGGCTGACCGACGAAGGCGTGCTGGTGGTCGAGATCGGCAACGAGCGCGAGCATGTCGAAGCGGCGTTCGGCGGCCTCGATCTGGTGTGGCTGCCGACCAGCGCCGGCGACGACAACGTGTTCCTGATCCAGGCGCGCGATCTGCCTGTTTGAGTCCGGCCGGCTGATCCGAAGCGCGGCGCTTCGCCAACTTCCGCGAGCTTATGCAATTCGACCTGCTTCACGTCGGCCCGCTGGTCGCTCTTGCCCATATCCTCGGCATCATCGCGGCCGGCCATGCGATCCTCAACACCCGTACCTCGCAGGGTGCGATCGCGTGGGCCGTGTCGCTGGTGTCGATGCCTTATCTGACGCTGATCCCGTATCTGTTTCTGGGCCGCAGCAAGTTCGCCGGCTATGCGGACGCGCGACGGGTCGAAAACGAGCTGCTGCGCTCCCGCGCGTATCCGCAGCAGTGGGATAGCCTGGCGTCGTCGGCGGGACTGCCGACCCAACAGCTCGGCACGCGGCCGGTGCAGTCGCTCACGCGGCTGGGCGGGATGCCGTTCCTGCCGGGCAACGCCGTGCGCACGCTGGTGAACGGCACCGCGACCTTCACCGCGATCCTCGATGCGATCGAACACGCACGCCATTACGTGATCGTGCAGTTCTTCATCGTGCGCAACGACGCGCTCGGCGAGATGCTGAAAGACGCGCTGATCGCGAAGGCCCGCGAGGGCGTGCGCGTGTACTTCCTGTACGACAGCATCGGCAGCTTCGATCTGCCGCATCGCTACGTCGCGGCGCTGCGCGCGGCCGGCGTCGCGATGCATCCGTTCGCGACCAACCGCCGTTTCGTCAACCGTCTGCAACTGAACTTCCGCAATCACCGCAAGATCGTCGCGGTCGATGGGGAGCGCGCGTTCGTCGGCGGTCATAACGTCGGCGTCGAATATCTGGGCGCGAAGCCGCCGCTGTCGCCGTGGCGCGATACCCATATCGAGGTGCGCGGACCGGCGGTCGCGAGCATCCAGTTCGTGTTTGTCGAGGACTGGTATTGGGCGACCCAGCAGTTGCCCGATCTCGAGTTGCGGGACGCGACCGCCGGTGATGAGCCCGTTGAAACCTCGGACACCGCCGACGCCCCCGCCGGCAACATGCACTGCCTCGTGCTGCCGAGCGGCCCGGCCGACAAGCAGGAGACCTGCTCGCTGTACTTCGTCGAAGCGATCAACGCGGCGCGCGAACGCGTGTGGATCACCACGCCGTATCTGGTCCCGGACGAAGCGGTGTTCGCCGCGCTGCGTCTCGCGGTACTGCGCGGCGTCGACGTGCGTATCATGCTGCCGAGCCGGCGCGATCACCTGGTGGTGTTTGCCGCGTCGAAGCTCTATGCGTACGACTCGCTGCGCGCGGGCATCCGCATCTTCCGTTATCAACCGGGTTTTCTGCACCAGAAGGTGGTGCTGATCGACGGCGTCGCGGCCGCGATCGGCAGCGCCAATCTCGACAACCGCTCGTTCCGGCTCAACTTCGAGATCATGGTGCTGACCGTCGATCGCGGCTTCGCGCTCGAAGTCGAAACGATGCTGCTGAACGACTTCGCCGCGTCGCTGGAGATCGATCGCGACGAGTATCGCAAGGCGGCCGCGTGGCGCCGGATGCTGATGCACGTGGCCCGGCTGTTCTCGCCCATTCTGTAGCGCCCGCCAACCCCGGCGACAACCCGGCGGCACCCCGGCGACAACCGCGCGCTACGCGCCCGAGCCGCCCGCGTGCGCCGCTCTCACAACAGTGCTTCGATATCGGCGGCGATCGCATCGGGTTTGGTCAGCGGCGCGTAGCGCTTGACCACGTTGCCGTCGCGGCCCACCAGGAACTTGGTGAAATTCCACTTGATCTTTTCGAGCCCGAGCAGCCCCGGCGCTTCGCCGGTCAGATAGCTGAACAGCGGATGCGCGTTCGCGCCGTTCACGTCGATCTTCTCGAACATCGGGAACGTCACGCCGTAGTTCTTTTCGCAGAACGCGCCGATCTGCGCGGCGTCGCCCGGCTCCTGTTTGCCGAACTGGTTGCACGGAAAACCGAGCACCGTGAGCCCGCGGGCCGCATACGTTTCGTAGAGCTTTTGCAAGCCCGCGTATTGCGGCGTGAATCCGCATTCGCTCGCGGTGTTGACGATCAGCAGAACCTTGCCCTGATACTTTGCGAGACTGACTTCCTCGCCGCCGAGCGTGCGCGCCGAAAACGAATAGATCGATGTCATGTGCCCTCCGAGAAAGCCGTCAGTCTATGCCCAAACGCGTCGTCGACGTAGTCGGCCGAATGGCCGATAGCGATCCGGGCTGAGGTCCGTTTCGGCCGCCGCGCGCGCTCGCGCACCGGCCCAATCCAGGCGCGCGCCCGGCGACGCCCCGGGCAGTCTAAAATAGCGGTTTTCTTCAGCCGGCCACGTCGTGATCCGCTTCAACCAGTTCAGCCTCGCGCGCGGCACCAAGCCGCTTTTCGACAACACCACGTTCACGCTGAACCCTGGTGAAAAAGCCGGTCTCGTCGGCGCGAACGGCGCGGGCAAATCGACGCTGTTCGCCGTACTGCTCGGCGAGCTGCACGCGGACGGCGGCGACTTCTCGATTCCGCCCACGTGGCGCATCGCGCACGTCGCGCAGGAAACCCCCGCGGTCGACAAGACCGCCCTCGCCTACACGCTCGACGGCGACGCCGCGTTGCGCGCGATCGAAGCGCGCATCGCGCAGGCGTCGGCGGCCCACGACGGCGCGGCCGAAGCCGAAGCGCACGCCGCGTTCGCCGACGCCGATGGCTACACCGCGCCCGCCCGCGCCGAAGCGTTGCTGCTCGGCCTCGGCTTCACGCTCGAGCAGACCCGCGAACCGGTCACCAGCTTCTCCGGCGGCTGGCGCATGCGCCTGAATCTCGCGCAGGCACTGATGTGCCGCTCCGACCTGCTGCTGCTCGACGAACCGACCAACCACCTCGACCTCGACGCGATCGTGTGGCTCGAAGACTGGTTGCATCGTTACCCGGGCACGCTGATCGTGATCTCGCACGACCGCGAATTTCTCGATTCGATCTGCAACGTCACGCTGCATCTGGAGCAGCAGCAGATCAAGCGCTACGGCGGCAACTACTCGCAATTCGAAGTGCAGCGCGCGCAGCAGCTCGCCTTGCAGCAAAGCGCGTACGAGAAGCAGCAGCGCACGGTCGCGCATTTGCAGAGCTACATCAATCGCTTCAAGGCGCAGGCGACCAAGGCGCGTCAGGCGCAAAGCCGCGTGAAGGCGCTCGAAAAAATGGAGCTGATCGCGCCCGCGCATATCGCGTCGCCGTTCACGTTCGAGTTCCGCACGCCCGACTCCGCGCCCAATCCGATGATGGTGATGGAGGACGTGCGCTGCGGCTATCGCGCGGAAGACGGCAGCGAGATTCCGATCGTCGAGCGCGTGATGCTGTCGATCCAGAACGGCCAGCGCATCGGCCTGCTCGGCGCGAACGGCCAAGGCAAGTCGACGCTGATCAAGACGCTGGCCGGCACGCTCGAAGCGCTCTCCGGCCACGTGCGCGAAGGCAAGGGACTGCGGATCGGCTACTTCGCGCAGCATCAGCTCGAAACGCTGCGCCCGGACGACACGCCGCTGCAGCATCTGGCGCGCCTCGCGCCGGATACGCGCGAGCAGGAACTACGCGACTTCCTCGGCAGCTTCAATTTTTCCGGCGACATGGCGACCGCGAAGATCGCGCCGTTCTCCGGCGGCGAAAAGGCGCGTCTCGCGCTCGCGCTGATCATCTGGCAGAAGCCGAACCTGCTGCTGCTCGACGAACCGACCAACCACCTGGACCTCGAAACCCGTCACGCGCTGACGATGGCGCTCGCGCAATTCGAAGGCACGCTGATCCTCGTGTCGCACGACCGCCATCTGCTGCGCGCGACCACGGACCAGTTCATGCTGGTGGCGAAGCACCGTCTGCAGGAATTCGACGGCGATCTCGACGACTACCGCGACTGGCTGCTGCAGCATGCGGCCGAGCAGCGCGCGGCGCTGAAGGCGAACGCGGCGGGCAATGGGGGCAATGCGGGCGCGGCGGGTAACGGAGTCGGCGCGGCAAACGGCGTCGACAGCGGCGTGAACCGCAAGGAGCAGCGCCGTCTCGAAGCGGAAACGCGCCAGAAGCTCGCGCATCTGAAGAAGCCGCTGCAAAGCCGCATCGCGAAGATCGAGAAGGAAATGGACGCGCTGAACGCGGAAAAGGCGACGCTCGATGCATTCGTCGCCGATCCCGCCAGCTACGAGCCCGAGCGCAAGAACAAGCTGACGGAGGCAATCCGCCGTGAGGCGGACGTGAACGCGCGTCTCGAAAGCCTTGAAGCCGACTGGCTCGAGACGCACGAGGAACTCGAACAGATCGGCTAGCGGCACGCCCCGGCGCAGCCGCGCCGGCAACCATGGGAGCTTGGCTTTGTCATTTGCGAACTCATCGCCTGCGTCTGCATCAGGGGCCGGGGCGGCGGCTCAGTCGCCCGCCGTAGCCGCTCCCCCGCCCCCGCTGCAAGGCTTGCGCGTGCTCGACCTGACGCGCCTGCTGCCGGGTCCGGTCGCCGCGCTGCGGCTCGCCGAACTCGGTGCCGATGTGCTGAAAATCGAAGCGCCCGGCGCGGGCGACCCGACCCGCACGATGATGCAATCGTCGAGCGACCGCGTCGCCGGACGGCCCGGCGCGTTTTACCGGATGGTCAATCGCGGCAAGCGCGAAACCCGTCTCGACCTCAAAACCCCGGCAGGCTGCAACGTGCTGCGCGCGCTCGCCGCGGAGGCGGACGTGCTGATCGAAAGCTTCCGGCCCGGCGTGATGGAGCGCATGGGCCTTGGCTACGACACGCTGCGCGCCGCCAATCCGCAGCTCGTTTATTGCGCGATCAGCGGTTACGGCGCGAGCGGGCCGTTCGCCGATCATGCAGGCCACGATCTGAATTACATCGGCTACGCGGGCGTGCTCGATCAGCTGGCGAGCCGCGATGGCGCGCCGATCCTGCCGAACTTCCAGATCGCCGATCTGCTCGGCGGCGCGCTCGCCGCGGTCACGCAGATCCTCGCCGCGCTGTGGCACGTGGCGCGCGGCGGCGAGGGCCGCTTCGTCGATGTATCGATGACGCACACGAGCTATGCGCACAACGTCGTCGCGCAGGTCGCGCTCGCCAACGACGGCGCCGCGCCGCCGGCCGGCGCCGGGCTGCTGAACGGCGGCGTGCCCTGCTACAACCTGTATCGCACCAGCGATCAGCGCTGGCTCGCGGTCGGCGCGCTGGAGCTCAAATTCTGGGAAACGCTGTGCATGGCGCTCGACCGGCCCGAATGGGCGACGCGTCACTGGAGTTTGGGACAGGCGATCGGCGGACCCGATGCGCTTGCGCTGACTGAGGAGCTGGCCGGCGTGATCGGCACGCGCACGCTGGCCGAGTGGGCGGAGTCGCTGGAAGCGCTCGACTGCTGTGTGTCGCCGGTATTGACGCCGGCTGAGGCGGCGGAGCATCCGCTGTTCAATCCGCACGCGTATGCGGCGGCAAGCGCGAGTGCCGATCAGGCGGATAGCGGGAGCGCCGGCACTGGCGACTGGCGCCCGCGATAAACGACGGCGGCGCGCAGCCGTCATCGCCCACGCAAACAGGCGCCCGGGGCGCGAGCGACGAACCGCACCGCACCGCACCGCGCCCGCGCACTCACACCATCACCGCCGCATCGCCGTCTGTCTCGGCAGCACCTGGCGCGGGGTTTTCTCATCGTCGTAGAGCAGGTGTTTGCGGCCTTCCACGTGGCGGCTGATCGTTGCGCGGACTTCGGCGGCGGTCACGTCTTCGGCGACCACGCGCCGCGAGATCTGTCCGGCGGTGTCGATCCACTCGACGATCCGGCAGGCGCCGCCCCACGGTTGATGAATCGGTGCAGAGACCCGGCAGCCGCGCACCTGGATAGTAGGACCCTCGGCCAGGGTTTCATGTGACTGTTTCAAAGCGCGATCCTTTTTCCGGCATCACAGGGATGCATATCGCGACAGCTTAGAAAAAAGAGATGGCGGCCAGGTTACAGCCAATAGGGAGATATTTACTGAACGTTACAGCGGGAAGGCGTGCGCGCGGCCCGCTCCTCCCGCCACAGCGCGCGCCGTTATTCGAGCGTGCGAACCCGGTCGATCGCCTGCTCGATGCGTTCGACCGCCACCACCTGCAAGCCTTCGATCGGCTGCTTCGGCGCATTGGCCTTCGGAATCACCGCGATCGAGAAGCCGAGCTTGGCCGCTTCCTTCAGACGCTCCTGCCCGCGCGGCGACGGCCGGATTTCGCCCGCGAGGCCAACCTCGCCGAACACCACGAGCCCCTTGGGCAGCGGCTTGTTGCGCATCGACGAATGGATCGCGAGCAGCACCGCGAGGTCGGCGGCAGGCTCGGAGATCTTCACGCCGCCCACCGCGTTCAGGAACACGTCCTGATCGAAACAGGCAATCCCCGCATGCCGGTGCAACACCGCGAGCAGCATCGCGAGACGGTTCTGTTCGAGGCCGACCGCGAGGCGCCGCGGATTGGGCGCGTTGGCCGAATCGACGAGCGCCTGCACCTCGACCAGCAGCGGGCGCGTGCCCTCCTGGGTGACCAGCACGCACGAGCCCGGCACCGACTGCTCGTGCTGCGACAGAAACAGCGCCGACGGATTCGCGACGCCGCGCAAGCCGCGCTCGGTCATCGCGAATACGCCGAGTTCGTTGACCGCGCCGAAGCGGTTCTTGATCGCGCGCACCAGCCGGTACGACGAGTGCGTGTCGCCCTCGAAGTACAGCACCGTATCGACGATGTGTTCGAGCACGCGCGGACCCGCAAGCGCGCCTTCTTTGGTCACGTGACCGACCATGATGATGGTGGTGCCCGACTGCTTCGCGATCCGTGTGAGTTGCGCCGCGCATTCGCGCACTTGCGCGACCGAGCCCGGCGCGGACGTCAGCGCATCCGAATAGACGGTCTGGATCGAGTCGATCACCGCAACGTCGGGCCGCTGCTCGGCGATCGTCGCCTGGATTTTTTCGAGCTGGATTTCCGCGAGCAATTGCAATTCGCTCGCCTTCGAGCCCGGTTCGAGCAGCGACAGCCGTTGCGCGCGCAACGCAATCTGCGCGCCCGACTCTTCGCCGCTGATATAGAGCGCGCGTTTGTCCGCGGCGATTTCCGCGAGCGACTGCAACAGCAGCGTCGATTTACCGATCCCCGGATCGCCGCCGATCAGCACCACGCCGCCCGGCACCAGACCGCCGCCGAGCACGCGGTCGAACTCGCTGACGCCGGTCGTGAAGCGCGGCACGTCCGACGCTTCGATGTCGGCGAGGCGCCGCACCGGGGTGCTCTTCGCGAGCGACTGGAAGCGATGGGTCGCGGGACCCTCGGCGACCGATTCGACCAGCGTATTCCACGCGTGACACGACGGGCATTGACCGGACCACTTCGGCGACTGGCCGCCGCACTCGCTGCAAACGTACAACGTCTTCGATTTCGCCACGCGTTACTCCGCGCGAACCGGCACACGCTGCGCGACCGCGCACATCAGCTCATAGCCGATCGTGCCGCAGGCCTGCGCGACGTCGTCGATAGGCAGCGCCGCACCCCACAGCTCGACGCGCGACCCGACGTTGGCGGTCGGCACCGGGGTCAGGTCGACGGTCAGCATGTCCATCGAGACCCGGCCGACCACCCGCGTGCGCACGCCATCGACGATCACCGGCGTGCCTTCCGGCGCGGTGCGCGGATAGCCGTCCGCGTAGCCGCACGCGACCACGCCGATACGCATCGGCGCGCGCGCGGTGAAGGCCGAGCCGTAGCCGACCGTGCTGCCTTCGGCGAGCGTTTGCACCGCGATCAGCTCGGATGCGAGGGTCATTGCCGGTTGCAGGCCGGTGCCTTCGATCGCCGCCGTCACGCCCGATGGCGACGCGCCATACAGAATGATGCCGGGCCGCACCCAGTCGAAATGCGCATCCGGATGCCACAGCGTCGCCGCCGAATTCGCGAGGCTGCGCGCGCCGGCAATGCCCTGCGCACCGCGCTCGAACGCGGCCATCTGATGCGCGATGCCGCGCTCGGCGTCGGCATCGGAAAAATGGGTCATCAAGGTGATCTGGCCCACGCCCTGGCATGCGCGCGCGCGCTCCCACGCGGTGTGAAACTTTTCGACCGTGTAGCCGAGCCGGTTCATCCCGGTGTTCATCTTCAACTGGATATTGACCGGTTTGGACAGGCGCGCCATTTCGAGCATGCGCAGCTGTTCGTCCGAATGCAGCGCGGTGGTCAGGCTGTAGCGGTCGATCACGTCGATATCGGTCGGACGAAAAAAACCTTCCAGCAGAAGAATCGGGCCGGCCCAGCCCAATTCACGCAACTTCACCGCTTCTTCGAGGTCCAGCAAACCAAAGCCGTCGGTTGCGCGCAAGCCCGGAAACGCGCGCGCGAGGCCATGCCCGTACGCATTCGCCTTGACGACGGCCCAGATCTTCGACTTCGGCGCATAGCGCCGGGCGACGGCGAGATTATTGGCGAGTGCGGCGGTGTGAATCGTGGCTGAGAGGGGGCGCGGCATGGGAGATTTTCGTAAAGACACTTGCGAATCAGCGGCTTACCGGGCGTTTTCGGCGCTCGGCGGCCCGCTGGGCGGTGCGATCAAGGATTCTGCTAGTCCGAATTCAGCTATTTTCATGATATAAAGCCGTGCGCACAACCCATTTCGATCGGCATAAGCCCGGACGCACTGCAAACGGCCGGGGCGGACAGACCGCAGCGAGGACAGCATCGCATCAGATGAAAAAAGGTTTTTACACCATCATGGCCGCGCAGTTTTTTTCGTCGCTGGCCGACAATGCGCTTCTGATCGCTGCTATCGCACTGCTGAAAGATCTCCACGCTCCGAACTGGATGACGCCGCTGCTCAAGCTGTTCTTTGTGCTGTCGTACGTCGTCCTTGCCGCCTTCGTCGGCGCCTTCGCCGACTCCCGTCCGAAAGGACGCGTGATGTTCGTCACCAATACCATCAAGGTCGTCGGCTGCGTGACGATGCTGGTCGGCGCGCATCCGCTGCTCGCGTACGGGATCGTCGGTTTCGGCGCGGCCGCGTACTCGCCCGCCAAATACGGGATTCTCACCGAGCTGCTGCCGCCTGACCGGCTGGTCGCCGCGAACGGCTGGATCGAAGGCACCACGGTCGGCTCGATCATTCTGGGCACCGTGCTCGGCGGCGCGCTGATCAGCCCGCATATCGCCGCGCCGATCCTCAAGCTGCATATCCCCACCGTCAATACGCCGGCCGAAGCGGCGATGCTCGTGATCATGGGCATCTACGTGATCGCCGCGCTGTTCAATCTACGGATTCCCGACACCGGCGCGCGTTACCCGAAACAGGAACACGGCCCGATCCGCCTAATCACCGATTTCGCCGACTGCTTCCTCGTTCTGTGGCGCGACAAGCTTGGCCAGATTTCGCTCGCGGTGACCACGCTGTTCTGGGGCGCGGGCGCGACGCTGCAATTCATCGTGCTGAAATGGGCCGAGGTGTCGCTCGGCATGTCGCTGTCGGAGGCCGCGATCCTGCAGGCGGTGGTGGCGGTCGGCGTCGCCGGCGGCGCGATCCTGGCGGCCTCGCGGGTGCCGCTGAAGAAGTCGCTGTCGGTGCTGCCGGTCGGCGTCATGATGGGTATCGCGGTGATGCTGATGGCGTTCTACACGCGCGAGCTGTTTCCGGCGCACTGGGGTATCTACTTCGGCCGGGTGCACGTGCCCGGCTATCTGCTCTTTGCGTACGTCTTCCTGATGCTGGTGGGCGGACTGTCGGGCTTCTTCGTCGTGCCGATGAATGCGCTGCTACAGCATCGCGGCCACGTGCTGTTGTCGGCGGGCCATTCGATCGCGGTGCAGAACTTCAACGAGAATCTGTCCGTGCTGGTGATGCTGTGCCTGTACGCGGTGCTGGTGTGGCTCGACGTGCCGGTCACCGCGGTGATCGTGCTGTTCGGCACCTTCGTGTGTCTGATGATGTGGCTCGTGATGCGGCGCCACCAGGCGAACCAGCGCGCGTTCGACTCGGTCGCGCTGATCGGAGAAGCGAAGCACTAAGCCGCACGCCCTGCGCGCCCCCTCTTTCTTCCCCGCTTGACCATGACCCAACCGATTCCCAATGTGCTGACGATCGCCGGTTCCGATTCCGGCGGCGGCGCCGGCATCCAGGCCGACCTGAAGGCGTTCTCCGCGCTCGGCGCGTATGGCGCGAGCGTGATCACCGCGCTGACCGCGCAGAACACCCGCGGCGTCACCGCGATTCACGCGCCGGACCCGGGCTTCATCACCGCGCAACTCGACGCGGTGTTCGACGACATCCGCATCGACGCGGTGAAGATCGGCATGCTCGCGAACGCGCCGATCGCCCGCGCGGTCGCCGATGCGCTGCGTCGCCACAAACCGAAACACATCGTGCTCGACACGGTGATGATCTCGAAGAGCAATCACGCGCTGCTGCTGCCCGACGCGGTCGCGGTGGTGCGCGACGAACTGCTGCCGCTCGCCGATCTGCTGACGCCGAATCTGCCGGAAGCGGCCGCGCTGCTCGGCACCCAGAGCGCCACCGATGAAGCCGGCATGGTCGAACAGGGTGACGCGCTGCGCGCGCTCGGCGCGCGCGCGGTGCTGATGAAAGGCGGCCATCTGAGCGCGGCCGACAGCCCCGACTGGCTCGTGCAGGCGAGCGGCACGCTGCGTCTGGGCGGCCCGCGCGTGCCGGTGAAAAATACCCATGGCACCGGCTGCACGTTGTCGTCGGCGATCGCGGCGCTGATTGCCCAGCGCGCCGATCTGGCCAGCGCGGTGGCCGATGCGAAGCTGTATCTGACCGGCGCATTGCAGGCGAGCGACAAGCTCGACGTCGGTAGCGGCGTCGGGCCGGTGCATCATTTTTATCGCTGGTGGTAAGCGGCGTTATAAGCGGCGTTATTGCTGTGCGTAACGTCGCGCGTGCTCGGGCCAGTCGTCGGGCACGATAAAGCCGCGCGAGTGTTCGAGCAGTTCGCCCGCGGCAGTTTCGATGAACGCGGCGACCATCACCGGGCCCGGTTGATTCGAGGTCTGCGCGGCGAGTGCGCGGGCATCGACCAGTTGTGATGTGGCCTCGTTGCTGCCTGCCCGAGCAGCAAGCCGCTCACGACGCGGCGCCAGCCATTCGAGTCTGGACAGCACGCGCCAGCGGTCCGCCTGCGCGGCCGCGAAGTCCGGCCAGTCGCGTCTTGTGACCCACCAGCCGCGGCCATGCGCGGGATCGAGTTCGGGCGGGTCGACCGGCGTGCCATCCGCACCGCCGCCGTGCCGGTAAAACAGCCAGCCTTTGACGAACATCTGCGGCGTCCATACGCCCGCATAGCCGGTCGAGCCGAACGCTTCGTGCGCGCTCAGGCGCAGTTGATGATCGAGCAGATGCGATAGCTTCAGATCGAAGCGATCCTTCAGATTGGGGCCGACGTAATCGGCCAGCCGCGCTCGTGCCGGCTCACTGGTAGGGTCCGCGCGGCCCGTGGCCCCCGCGTGCAGATAGCACTTCACCGCCAGTTCCCAATGCAGATGCGCGTGCTGCCCGGTCCGCAGCAGAAAATCGCATTCGCCGAGCGTGATGCCCGCGCGCCGCAACGGCACGCCCGCCGCGATCAGTCGCGCGGCCGGACCGTGCTGCAGGAAGAAGCCGAGCAGCCGCTCGGCGTAGCGGCCCAGACGCGTGATGCGGGTTGCCGCGAGGTCGTGATGGAGCGGTTCGGGAGTGGCGTCGAGCGTGCGCAGCCACGCGACGGTCGCGTGCAATTCACTCGGCGTGTCGAACGGTTGCGCGAGCGCGCCCACCGGAAGTTGCGGGCGCAACAGATCCGCACTGAACAGCAGCCATGCGAGATCGCGAACCGCGGGGTCGCGCAATGGCTCCTGGCCGTCCAGCAACGTATCGACGAGCGCCGCGCGGCCAGCGGGCGCCGCCGGCCTGCCGGACGTCGTCACTTTGCTTCGGTCGACGGCGCGCCGCCGTTCGCGAGCCACGTATCGCGCGCGAGGCACAGATCCGCCCACGCCTTCGCCTTGTCGGGCAAACTGCGCAGCAGATACGCGGGGTGATAGGTGACGATCACCGGCACGCCCTCGTACGCATGCACGCGGCCGCGCAGCGACGAGATGCTCGCGTCGGTCTTCAGCAGGCTTTGCGCGGCGAAACGGCCAAGCGCGACGATCAGCTTCGGCTTCACGAGCGCCACCTGGCGCTGCAGATACGGTTCGCAACGCGCGACTTCGTCCGGTTGCGGATTGCGGTTACCGGGCGGCCGGCACTTGATCACGTTCGCGATATAGACGTTGCTGCCGCGCGCGAGCGTGAGCGAACGCAGCATGTTGTCGAGCAGCTTGCCGGCCTGGCCGACGAACGGCTCGCCCTGGCGGTCCTCGTTCTCGCCGGGCGCCTCACCGATCAGCATCCAGTCGGCCTCGCGATCGCCGACGCCGAATACGGTGTTGGTGCGCTTTTCGCACAGCCGGCATGCTTCGCAGCCGGCCACGCGGGCGGCCAACGCGTCCCAGTCAAGCGTATCGACGGCCGGCAACGCGGGCGTGTCGCCGCGCGTTTCGGTCGATGCCGGCGCGGGTGCGCCGGGGTCGTCGAACCACGCGAAGTCGTCGTCGGGCGGGATGTCGAAGTTGGGTGGTTCGGAGGATCGTGCTTGCGCGGGCGAGGCCGCACCGCGTGACGCGGGTTCTGGTTCCCGTTGCATGGCGGCGCGCGGCGCTGCGGGCGGCTGCGATTGCGGCTCCCCTTTCGGCTGCGATTGCGGCTGCGTTTGCGTTTGCGTTTGCGCTTGCGGCTGCGCTGCAGGTTGCGATTCGCGCGATGCTGCGTACGACTGCGGTTCGGCCCCCTCCTGCGCATGTGCCGCCGGCATGGGCTCCTGAGCCACCTGTCCGGCTACCGCACCGCGCGCCTGATCTACCGACGCATTCGCCGCCACGACCTGCGCGTCCTGCCGCGTCGCCATACCGCGACGCACCCACATTGGCGCGAGGCCGAATTCCTCGAGCACCGATTCATGCAGCGCCATCTGCGCCCTCCGTGGCAAACGACAGACGCATCACGATCGCGTCCTCCCGCGCGCGATGCCGCGCCGGATAATAATTTTTGCGCCGGCCGATCGTCGCGAAACCGAAGCGTTCGTACAGCCGGATCGCACGATGATTCGACGGCCGCACCTCGAGCAGCAGCCCGTCGAGCTTTTCGGCGCGGGTGATGCGCACCGCCTCGCGCAGCAACGCGAGACCCGCGCCCCCGCCCTGCGCCGCCGGCGTCACGCACAGATTGAGCAGATGCATTTCATCGACGACCGGCATCAGCACGCAATAGCCGATCAGCGCACCCGTCACATGACGCAGGCAGACGCCGAAATAACCGTTGCGCAGCGAGTCGCCGAAATTGCCGCGGCTCCACGGAAACTCATAGGCGAGCTTCTCGATCGCGGCGACCTCGTCCAGGTCGCTTTCGGTCATCGGCGACATGTAGCGGTCCGCGAGCAGCACGCCGCTCATCGGCGCGCCTCGTCGCGGGGCGCCTGCGCCGTCGCGCCGTCGTGCGGCCGCTGCGGGGCCTGCTCCGCCTTGGCCGCTTTCCCGGCCATCCGCTCGGCGGTGGTCTGCGCGACCTTGTTGCGCACGTACTCGGGCGCGGCCTGATCGGCGGGCACCGTGCGGCCCGCGCGCAACGCGCGCAGCGCCGCGTACGCGAGCGGTCCCGCATGCGGCAACGCCTCGCTGTCGACACTTCGCGCGGCGGCCAGCGCCGGCAAGCGCGCGCCGAATGCGGCGGCCGCGTTGCCGGCCAGCGTGAACGGCACGTCGGGCAGCACCAGCCGCTGCGGCGCATCGAGCGACGCGCTTTGCACGGTGCGCCATTCGTGTTGCGCTTCGTCCCACGCGTAGTCGGCCCAATAGATTTCGTCCATCCGCGCGTCGAGCGCGGCCAGCACGCGGGTCGTCGACGGATCGCGCAGGCGCGCGCTCTCGGCGCAGATCAGCAGCGTGCCGATCGGCACGACCGGCACATTCAGGCCGAACGCGAGGCCTTGGGCTACGCCGGTCGCGGTGCGCAGGCCGGTAAACGAGCCCGGCCCGGAGCCGAACGCGATCGCGTCGCAATCGGCCAGCGTGAGACCGGCTTCGTCGAACAGTTCGGCGATCGCGGGCAACAGGCGGGTGCTGGAGACCGCGCCGGTCGGTTCGTGGCGCAGCCAGATGCGCGGTTCGGCGCTGGACTGACCGCTCGTATCGGCCGGCGCGCACAGCAGCGCCGCCGAACAGAATTCGGTCGAGGTATCGAGGGCAAGGAGCACGGTTTGAGTCATGGTGCGTATTGTAATCGGCGCGCTGCGCGCGGATGGTGGTTTGCCGCTGCATCGCGGCGGTTCGCGCGTGCGGTGCGCGAGCGCGTCGCCGGACCGCGAAACCGACGATGTTTGGAATAAGCCCTCGATCCGGCGGCGCCGCTCCGTTGTTATGATTTTCGGCCGATCTATTCCAATCCCGTCCCGCGGGCACATCACCATGACCGATATCAATACGCAATTCGCGCAAGCTCAGGAAGACGTCAAGCAGTTGCCGGAGCGTCCCGGCAATCTGACGCTGCTGCGTCTGTATGCACTCTTCAAGCAGGCGAGCGAAGGCGACGTGCACGGCGACAAGCCGGGCTTCACCGACATCGTCGGCAAATACAAGTACGACGCATGGGCCGCGCTGAAGGGCACCGCGCAGGACGCTGCGAAGCAGCAGTACGTGGAACTCGTCGAGTCGCTAAAGAGCGGCGCCGCGGCTTGAGGCCGTCCCGGGTACGTTAAGCCGCCGCACGAGGCCCGCTCAGGCCGATGCGGCAGCGTTACGCGGCGCTCTGCCAGCGGCAGCCGCGCCGCACCGCCGGCTCCTCTCTTCATACCATTCCGGCACTTTTTTCTATCGGGCTCGCGCTAATAGTGGCGCAGTGCAGCAAATCTCTATATAATGCCGCCTGCGCTTCACTGCTTTGCCCGCTTTTCACGCGGACCTCGCGGCGTAGCGTCCGATAGCGTTTGCTCCAATCCAGTTTAGAACCTGTCCCCTTCTGCCTAGCCCCCTACGGGCTCAAGTCCCAGGCTGGCGGCTTGCCATTTCGGCACGTCGCATCCGATACAGCTTCTAACGAAAAACTCGCCTTCATTGTCGCGAGTTGCCCCCGTTTTGCGATTTGCTCGCTGCTTCTTTGCTCGCTGAATCCGACGACTTGGGTATGCCGATTGGCGTTGACGTTTTTATTTCACGAACCTCCCCAGGATCGTTTTCAAGGATTCACATGACTTCGAGCAATACCCCCAGCAGCCCGTTGAACGCCATCGCCGACGAAGCACTCGGTCTCGCCCCCGCAGCGGAAGTCGCTGCGGCCGCCGCGCCCGCCGAAGACGGCAAGCCGACGTTCGCGTCGCTCGGTCTGTCCGCGGACGTCGTTTCCGCGCTGACCGCTGCTGGTTACGAACACCCGACGCCGGTGCAGCAACGCGCGGTGCCGGCCGGTATCGCCGGCAGCGACCTGCTGGTGTCGAGCCCGACCGGTTCGGGCAAGACCGCGGCATTCATGCTGCCGGCCATCGAGCGTTTCGCTCAACTGCAAAAAGCCCAGGCAAGCCAGCCGCGCGAACCGCGTCCGGCCGATGGCAACCGTGGCCGCCGTCCGCAGCCGGTCGCGCGCCCGACCATGCTGGTCCTGACGCCGACCCGCGAACTCGCGATGCAGGTCACGACCGCCGCGGCAACCTACGGCAAGCACCTGAAACGCCTGCGCACCGTCAGCATTCTGGGCGGCGTCGCCTACGGCCAGCAGCTGATGCTGCTCGCGAAGAACCCCGAAATCCTCGTCGCGACGCCGGGCCGTCTGATCGACCACCTCGAACGCGGCCGCATCGACCTGTCGCAACTGCAGATCCTCGTGCTCGACGAAGCCGACCGCATGCTCGACATGGGCTTCATCGACGACATCGACACGATCGTCGCCGAAACGCCGGCCACGCGTCAGACCATGCTGTTCTCGGCCACGCTCGACGGCAAGATCGGTTCGCTGACCGGCCGTCTGCTGAAGGATCCGGAGCGCATCGAGATCGTCCAGCGCATGGAACAGCGCACCAACATCGCGCAAACGGTTCATTACGTCGACGACCGCGATCACAAGGATCGTCTGCTCGACCATCTGCTGCGCGCCGAAGGCCTCGACCAGGCCATCGTGTTCACCGCGACCAAGATGGACGCCGACCAGCTGGCCGGCCGTCTGGCCGACGCCGGCTTCGAATCGGCCGCGCTGCACGGCGACCTGCCGCAAGGCGCGCGTAACCGCACGATCCGCGCGCTGCGCGAGCGTCGCGTGCGCGTGCTGGTCGCGACCGACGTCGCGGCTCGCGGCATCGACATCCCCGGCATCACGCACGTGTTCAACTACGACCTGCCGAAGTTCGCCGAAGACTACGTGCACCGCATTGGCCGTACCGGCCGCGCGGGCCGCTCGGGCGTCGCGGTGAGCCTCGTGCATCACGCCGAACAGGGCGCGCTCAAGCGCATCGAGCGCTTCGTGCGCACGCCGCTGCCGGTCAACGTCGTCGAAGGCTTCGAGCCGCGCAAGGCGGCGCCTTCGGGCAACGGCCGTCCTGGCTTCGGTGGCCGCGGTCGTCCGGGCGGCGGTAACGGCCGTCGCTTCGGCAGCGGCTCGGGCAAGCCGGGCGGCTACGGCGGCTCGCGCAGCGGCAGCAGCAACGGCAACGGCAACGGCAGCAGCTGGGGCAACAAGCCGGCCGGCGGTTCGCGTGAAGGCCACGGCGGTTCGCGCGACGGCTACGGCTCGCGTGAAGGCTTCGGCGGTTCGCGCGACGGCTACGGCTCGCGTGACGGTTACAGCGCGCGCCGCAACGACGGTCCGCGTACCGCGCGTCGCGGCAGCTAAACGCCTCTAGCGTGTAAAGACCCGGACGGCTCCGCGCCGTCCGCCCGTCAAAGAAAAACCGGTGCTCAGGCACCGGTTTTTTTTCGTCCCGCGCTTCGCCACCCCAAAATTTCACGATGTAAAAAATTTTTTTGTGTCGTAAAAAATCATGCTGCACGGCACAACGGGGCACGTTGCAAGAGGGAAAATGTCGTTTCTCATCGCGAAACGGCGATTTCAAGCCCTTGATTTCATATCAAAATAAATATCGAGAAAACGCTTTGCCGCGCCTGTTGCGGCTCCATCGATTTGCCTAGACTCTTCTACAAGACTTCGCGAAACGGAACGCCCCACAAGGCTTCGCCCGCTTCGAGATCACCGAGTCACCATCCTCCATCACAGGCATAGAAGGAGCACATCATGACCATGACCCGCGAACAGCAGGTGCAGCAACTGAAGCAGCAATGGGAAACCGACCCGCGCTGGAAAGGTGTGAAGCGTACCTATACGGCCGAAGACGTGGTGCGTCTGCGCGGCTCCGTGCAGCCTGAACACACGCTCGCGAAGCGGGGCGCCGAAAAGCTGTGGGCCGCCGTGAACAGCGAGCCGTTCGTGAACTCGCTCGGCGCGCTGACCGGCAATCAGGCGATGCAGCAGGTGAAGGCCGGTCTGAAGGCGATCTATCTGTCGGGCTGGCAGGTGGCGGGCGATGCGAACGTCGCCGGCGAAATGTATCCGGACCAGTCGCTGTATCCGGCCAACTCGGTGCCGCTGGTGGTCAAGCGCATCAACAACACGCTGACGCGCGCCGACCAGATCCAGTGGTCGGAAGGCAAGAATCCCGGCGACGAAGGCTATATCGACTACTTCGCGCCCATCGTGGCCGATGCCGAAGCCGGTTTCGGCGGCGTGCTGAACGCGTTCGAACTAATGAAGGCGATGATCGAAGCAGGCGCGGCCGGCGTGCACTTCGAAGACCAGCTCGCGTCGGTGAAAAAGTGCGGCCACATGGGCGGCAAGGTGCTGGTGCCGACCCGCGAAGCGGTCGCCAAGCTGACCGCCGCGCGTCTGGCCGCCGACGTGTCGGGCGCGCCGACCGTGCTGCTCGCCCGCACCGACGCGGAAGCCGCCGACCTCGTCACCTCCGACATCGACGACAACGACCGCCCGTTCCTGACCGGCGAGCGCACCGTCGAAGGCTTCTTCCGCACCCGCCCGGGTCTCGAACAGGCGATCTCGCGCGGTCTCGCCTACGCGCCGTACGCAGACATGATCTGGTGCGAAACCGGCAAGCCGGACCTCGAGTTCGCGAAGAAATTCGCCGACGCGATCCGCAAGGAGTACCCGGACCAGCTGCTGGCGTACAACTGCTCGCCGTCGTTCAACTGGAAGAAGAACCTCGACGACGCGACGATCGCGAAGTTCCAGCGTGAACTCGGCGCGATGGGCTACAAGTTCCAGTTCATCACGCTGGCCGGGTTCCACGCGCTGAACTACTCGATGTTCAATCTCGCGCACGGCTATGCGCGCAACCAGATGACCGCGTTCGTCGAAATGCAGCAGGCGGAATTCGCGGCAGCCGAAAAGGGCTTCACCGCGGTGAAGCACCAGCGCGAAGTCGGCACCGGCTATTTCGACGCGGTGACGCAGACGGTCGAACGCGAAGCGTCGACCACCGCGTTGCACGGCTCGACCGAAGACGAGCAGTTTTTCGACAAGAAGGTCGCCTGAGATCAACCGGCTGGGCCGTGCGGCCCCGCGGTCTGATCGCGCAAACGACTGGCAGAACGCCGAGCGGCGCCGCTAGACGCGCCGCCGGCAACAGGGAGGACCGCGCCGTCCCGGATTGGCAGTGAGTCTTCGGGCGAGCGCCGACGGCCGGGGTCTGAGAGAAGCCAGCACGCAGCAAGCGTGCGGCGAAACTGAACGCGCCGGCGTTGCCGCCGGCGCGCTTTTTTTGAACTCGCGCGCAGATTGCCGCCGCTGCCGCTATCCCGCCCACGCTCTCAGCGATACACGATCACCGGAATTTTCGTATGCGTCAGCACCCGCTGCGTTTCACTGCCGATCAGCAGGCTGCCGAGTCCGCGCCGTCCATGCGAGGCCATGAAAATCACGTCGCAACCGCCCTGCTCGGCCGCCTCGATGATCCCGAGGTAAGGCGCCGGATGCACGCTGGTGCGGCTCTCGACGCTCACGCCGACGCGGTGCGCGGCGAACTCCACTTCGCGCAGATGCACACGCGCTTCGCGCTCGCTGCGTTGCAGGAATTCGCCGGGCGGCTCGACCGCGACGTCGGAGAACGGCGAGTACGGATATTGCGGCAGGCACGCGTACGCGGTGACGCGCGCGCCCACCGCCTGAGCGAGATCGATCGCGCCCGCGATCGCCTTGCGTGACAGATCCGAACCATCGGTAGGAACCAGGATGTGCGTGAACATGATGCCCTCCGTCGCCGGCTTCGCGCAGCCCGGCCTCAGCGTTCGACGAAGCCCCGCGTGCAGGCTGCTCGCATCGATTGTAGTGCGTGCGAACGCGGGGACAAATCGGCCTGAGGTCGCGGCGCACAGCGCCGGGCCGGATCGCATCGATGCACATCTTCATCGCTCCAGCCGCGCGCTTCGTTCAATCCCAGTAATCCGGTTCGCCGTACGTATGCTTGAGAAAGTCGAGAAACAGGCGTACCCGCAGCGGCAGATGACGGCGCTGCGGAAACACCGCGTGAATGCCGATCGGCGGCGCGGCGAATTCGTCGAGCACGCTGACGAGCCGGCCGGCCGCGATCTCCGCGCCGACCTCCCACCACGAGCGCCACGCGAGGCCGTGGCCGGCCAGACACCATTCGTGCAGCACCGCGCCGTCCGAGCATTCCATCGTGCCGGACACCTTGATCGACACGACCTTGCCGTCCTGCTGGAACATCCAGCCGCGCTGCTGGTTCGCGCTCGCGCCGAGCGCGAGGCAGTTGTGGCGCGCGAGTTCGGCGAGGCTATGCGGCGCGCCGCGGCGGTTCAGATACGCGGGCGACGCGACGCACACGCGGCGGTTTTCCGCGAGCTTCAGCGACACCAGCGACGAATCAGGCAACTCGCCGAGCCGCACCGCGCAATCGAAGCCTTCGTTGACCAGATCGACGAGGCGGTCCGACAGATCGAGCGTGATCGACACGTCCGGATGCGCGACCGTGAATGCCGGCACGAGCGGCGCGACGTGGCGGCGCCCGAAGCCGGCCGGCGCCGACAGCCGCAGATGGCCGCTCGCCTTCACGCCGCCCGCCGACACGCTGGCCTCGGCGTTCTGCATGTCGTGAATGATGCGCTGGCAGTCTTCGAGGAACGCCGAGCCTTCAAAAGTCAGCGTGATCTTGCGGGTCGTGCGCACCAGCAGCTTGACGCCGAGGCGCTCCTCGAGCGCGTCGATGCGGCGGCCGATGATCGCCGGCGCGACGCCCTCGGCGAGCGCCGCCGCGGACAGGCTGCCGCGCGCGGCGACGGTAACGAAGGTCTCGATCTGTTTGAAACGGTCCATGAACGATGCGCGCGGCGTCGCAGAAAAGGCAAGCGTAAAAGTATTCCGGTGCGCGCCAGATTAGGTGGATGAAAGTAAAAGATCAAGTGATCTTTAGCCTATTTTCAGGTAGCGGATGTCACCAATACAATCGTTCCCGACCTCTGAGTGGAGCGCACGGCAATGTCGGCCACAACGACACCTACCCCGCGAGCAGTGATTTTCGATGCGTACGGCACGCTTTTCGACGTGCACTCGGTACTCGCTGCCGCCGAGCAACTGTTCCCCGGCCACGGCGACGCGCTGTCGCAGCTGTGGCGCCAGAAGCAGATCGAATACACGCAACTGCGCACGCTCGCCGCGCCGCTCGACGCGCCCGGCGCGCACTACCGCCCGTTCTGGGACATCACGCTCGACGCGCTGCGCTTCGCCGCGAAGAAACTTCAGCTGACCCTGGGCCGCGCGGCCGAAAAGCGTCTGATGGACGAATACGCGTGCCTGTCCGCGTTTCCCGACGCGGTGCCGGTGCTGCGCGCGCTGCGCGAAACCGCCGATGCCGCCGACGCGCCACGCGTCGGGCTGGCGATCCTGTCGAACGGCAATCCGCAGATGCTCGACATCGCGGTCAAGAGCGCGGGGATGAGCGCTCTGTTCGACCACGTGCTGTCCGTCGATGCAGTGCGCGCGTACAAGCCCTCGCCCGCCGCCTACGCGCTCGGCCCCGCGGCTTTCGGGGTGGCCGCGCGCGAGATCGTGTTCGTGTCGTCGAACGGCTGGGACGTGGCCGGCGCGACGTGGTTCGGCTTCACGACCTTCTGGCTGAACCGGCAGAAGCTGCCGGTCGAGGAACTGGGCATCGCGCCGCACGGCACCGGCGGCGGCATGCACGATCTGCCGGGCTTTCTGCAAACGCTCGCGGCAGCGGCGCCGGCCTCGGTCTCGACCTCGGCTCGCGGGCGCGCCACCCGCTCGACCCAGGTTCCCGGCAGTGGCCACCGCAAGCGCGCCGGCCCGCGCGCATGACGGCGTTCACTGCCCCTTTCACCCACCCCGACACCTTTTCACCTTCGTATTTCTGCAATCCGACCGACCAAGGAGAACCACATGACGAACACGCTATCGCTGCCGCAGGGCATGGAAATCACCGGCGAGATCAAGCCCGGCTTTGAAGCGATCCTCACGCGCGAAGCGCTCGAACTCGTCGCCGCGCTGCATCGCACGTTCGAGCCGCGCCGCCAGCAGTTGCTGCAGGCGCGCGTCGAGCGCACGAAGCGGCTCGACGCCGGCGAGCGTCCCGACTTCCTCGCCAGCACGAAGAGCGTGCGCGAAGGCGACTGGCGCATCGCGCCGCTGCCCCGGGATTTGCAATGCCGGCGCGTCGAGATCACCGGGCCGGTCGAACGCAAGATGATCATCAATGCGCTCAATTCCGGTGCGGACTCCTACATGACCGACTTCGAGGATTCGAATGCGCCGAGCTGGGACAACCAGATAACCGGCCATATCAATCTGAAGGACGCGGTGCGCCGCACGATTTCGCTCGAACAGAACGGCAAGTCGTACCGGCTCAACGACAAGACCGCAACGCTGATCGTGCGCCCGCGCGGCTGGCATCTCGACGAGAAGCACGTGCTGGTCGACGGCAAGCGCGTGTCGGGCGGTATCTTCGATTTCGCGCTGTACCTGGTGCACAACGCGAAAGAGCTGATCGCGCGCGGCTCGGGCCCGTACTTCTATCTGCCGAAGATGGAGAGCCATCTGGAAGCGCGGCTGTGGAACGACATCTTCGTCGCCGCGCAGGAAGCGGTCGGCGTGCCGCGCGGCACGATTCGCGCGACGGTGCTGATCGAGACGATCGTCGCCGCGTTCGAAATGGACGAGATCCTGTACGAGCTGCGCGAACACAGCTCGGGCCTGAACGCCGGCCGGTGGGACTACATCTTTTCGGCGATCAAGAAGTTCAAGGCCGATCGCGACTTCTGCCTCGCCGACCGCTCGCAGATCACGATGACCTCGCCGTTCATGCGCGCGTACGCACTGCTGTTGCTGAAGACCTGCCATCGCCGCCACGCGCCGGCCATCGGCGGGATGAGCGCGCTGATCCCGATCAAGAACGATCCGGCCGCGAACGACAAGGCGATGGGCGGCGTGCGCTCGGACAAGGCGCGCGATGCGGGCGACGGCTACGACGGCGGCTGGGTTGCGCACCCGGGCCTCGTGCCGATCGCGATGGAAGAGTTCGTCAAGGTGCTCGGCGACAGGCCGAACCAGATCGACAAGCAGCGCGTCGACGTGCTGGTGACCGCGACCGACCTGCTCGACTTCCGCCCGGAGACGCCGATCACCGAAGCGGGTCTGCGCAACAACATCAACGTCGGCATCCACTACCTTGGCTCATGGCTCGCGGGCAATGGCTGCGTGCCGATTCACAATCTGATGGAAGACGCGGCGACCGCGGAAATTTCGCGCTCGCAAGTGTGGCAGTGGATCCGCTCGCCAAAGGGCAAGCTCGACGACGGCCGCAAGGTGACGGTCGAACTGGTGCGCGAGCTGTCGGTGCAGGAACTGGAGAAGGTCAAGCAGACGGTCGGCGGCGATACGAAGCCGTATGAGCGCGCGGCGCAGATCTTCGAACAGATGTCGACCGCCGAGCAGTTCACCGACTTTCTGACGCTGCCGCTGTATGAGGAGCTTTGAGCGGAAGCACGATCAGACGGGCCGGGCGCTTCCGAGCGGTCTGATGTGAGCGTGTGATCGTTCATAGCGAGCTGAAAAAAAGGCGCGCCGGATGCGAATCCGGCGCGCCTTGTTACTGATAGCCGCGTTGCGCGCTACCTCTCGCGGCGCTACGCCGCCGTACCTGCGCTCAGCGCGTGCGCCGATGTTCGATCCAATCGCCCGAGCGGATTTCCGGCAAGCCCTTTACCGCGTTCGGCGCCACCGGATAGAACCGGCAGTTCACGACGCTGTCGTCCACTTTCACCATCACCTCGCGCGCGAGGAAACGGTCCTCCACGCCCGGGTACACCGCTTCGATTTCGTCGAGCACCGCAACGAGCGCATCGTCGATCTCATAGACGTCGCCGACTACCTCGACGCCCGCTTCGTCGACGACGAGGCCCGGGTAATCGCCGAAGTCGAACAGATGGCCGCGCACGGTCGTGGTGCCGAGCAGCGTCGGCGCGGGCACGTCGTTGCGTGCGGCGGCTTCGCTGATGTCGTTGGTTTCACCGGCACGCAGCGTGCCATAGACAAAGACGGTCTGCATCGTCGTGAGGTCTCCTGGGTGAGAGAGGACTGGCTGGGACAACCGGCACATTATGCATCGGTCCGCTCGCCGGTTGATCACCGTGGGCGGGCACCCTCTACAATGATTGGCAGCCCCGGCGGTGAATTCCGGCGGCCGACACCCGCCCTGCTTCGGCGCGCGCCGCCCCGCCGCCCTGTCCCGACCGACCCTCGCCATGACCTCGTCCGCCGACTCTGATCTGCTCAGCCGCGCCAGCTTCGCCGACATCCCGCCCGAGTTCGCGCCGAACGCGACCCACCCGATCCGGGTGCGCTCGCGGCCGATGCCGGCCGGCTCGCACATCGCGCGTCATACGCATGCGTGGGCGCAGGTCGCGTATGCGTCGCGCGGGGTGCTGCGGGTCGCCACCGTGGGCACCACGTGGATGGTGCCGCCGTCGCGCGCGATCTGGCTGCCGCCGCACGTCACGCACGAGGTGGTCTCGGTCGAAGATGCGTTTTTGCGCACGCTCTACATCACCGAGAACGCGGTGCCGGCCGTGCTCGATGCGCCGCGCGTCGTCGAGGTCTCGAACCTGCTGCGCGAAGTGATCGCCGCGCTCGACACCAGCGGGTTGTCGCCCGCGCGCGAGCAGCTACTCGGCGCGCTCGCGCTCGATGAGCTGACGCGCTCGGAGCCGCTGCCGCTGTCGGTGCCGATGCCACGCGAAAAGCGCTTGCGCGCGCTGTGCGAGGCGGTAATCGCCGACCCGACGCATGGCGAGTCGCTCGAACAATGGGCGGCGCAGGTCGGTGCGAGCACGCGCACGATCGCGCGATTGTTTCGCCAGGAACTCGGCGTGAGTTTTTCGCAATGGCGCCAGCAGGCGATTCTCGCGCGCGCGATTCCGCTGTTGAGTCAGGGACGGCCGCTCTCGCATGTCGCGCGGGAATTGGGCTATCAGAGCCAGAGTGCGTTTTCGGCAATGTTCCGGCGCGCGTTCGGGACCAGTCCGCGCGCGTTTATCGAACGCGGCGCCGAGCATCGCGCGGAGAACGGCAAACCCGATAGCGGACAAACCGACGAGGAAACGGGTGAGGAAGCGGCGCAGCGGCAAGCGAACCCGGCCGCTGTTGGCGGACGCTGAGTGACAGCGGCGCGTTGATCGGTGCGTTTATCGGTGCGTTCATCGGCTCCAGCATGCATGCATGGTCGCCGAGCGCTAGCGTGGTGGCGTTCGGCGCCGCGCAAAGCACCGCATCAAACCCGTCTGGCCAGATGACGGATCGCGCCGAGTTGCGCGAGTCGTGGCCCGGCGAGCTTATAGCCCTTGCGCTGATACAGCCGGGCGGCCGGATTATCGACGAACACGCGCAACTGCAACTCGCGCAGCCCGCGTTCACGCGCCCATTGATGCGAGATGTCGAGCAGAAAGGTCCCCGCACCGAGCCGCCGATACCCTTCGGCAATCTGCACGTCGCGGATATGCAGCGAATCGCCCTCTTCGGTGATGCGCAGCACGCCCATCGGCACGCCGTCCACTTCGAGAATGAAATTCTCCGACTCGCGCCAACTGCCGAGAAACAGATCGCTGCGCCATACCAGATGATGCCGGCGATAGTAGCCGCCCATGTTGTTACGCGTCAGCGCCTCGGCAAACTCGAAATCGTCGATGCTGGCCGTGCGCAGATGGAACGGTGACGGAGCTTCGGTGGGATCGAACATGGCGGGAGTGCAGAGATGAACCGGGTCAACGGTAAAACAGCCCGCACGCGCTGGCAATGGCTGTTTGTCCGGAGCCACCCGAGGCCGCGCGGCACCACGCACACGAAACCACGGTAGCGGAAATGAAAAAAGCCCACTTCTTTCGAAGTGGGCTTTTCAAATCTGGCGGAGCGGACGGGACTCGAACCCGCGACCCCCGGCGTGACAGGCCGGTATTCTAACCAACTGAACTACCGCTCCAGATTTTTGCACCGTGGCAAACGGTGTCATCCGCTTGCCTGCTGCACCGTTCAAACTTCCAACCGAACGACGCCGACGTTCTGGCGTCCCCTAGGGGATTCGAACCCCTGTACTCACCGTGAAAGGGTGATGTCCTAGGCCTCTAGACGAAGGGGACAACATACTGCTTACAACCTTAATGAAAAAGCCCGTTCACGTTCGAATGAACGGGCTTTGTCTGGCGGAGTGGACGGGACTCGAACCCGCGACCCCCGGCGTGACAGGCCGGTATTCTAACCGACTGAACTACCACTCCAGTCTTTACACCCTGGCTTGCGAGCGTCGGTTAATTCTCTGCAAGCTGCGCTGCTTTACTTCCGGGTCACTACAACTCGAACACTAAAGCGACGCTGATGTTTGGCGTCCCCTAGGGGATTCGAACCCCTGTACTCACCGTGAAAGGGTGATGTCCTAGGCCTCTAGACGAAGGGGACATAATCTTTTCAGATCTGTATTTAATTCGCTGCTAACTGACGCTAACTTTCGTTAATTCGTTTTCGTCAACTGCGAAGACCGCTACTATAACTTCTTTTTAGTCGTTTGTGAAGTCTTTTTTACTACAACTTCGAGACTTCCGAACAACTTTCTCCTACTCGCTCTGCTGTGGTGGTGGAGGTAAGCGGGATCGAACCGCTGACCTCTTGCATGCCATGCAAGCGCTCTCCCAGCTGAGCTATACCCCCGCGGCACATCAGAGAAACGAGATTCTAGAGGTCGATTTGCGCTTTGTAAATACCCTTTGAGCAATTACATGCGAAATTTTTTCAGGTCGCGTGCATGCCCTCTCACACGCGCCTGAACGCCCGCCTCAGCGCGTCGATTAGCCCTGCGCTTTCTCGATGCGGCTCACCACGACGTCCCGGCCGAACAGCATCAACACGCTGTCGATCGACGGCGTATGGGTCGTGCCTGCCACCAGCAGACGCACCGGCATCGCCAGTTGCGGCATCTTCAGCTTATGGGCGCCGAGCGTCGCCTTCAGCGTGGCGGCGATCGCCTCTTTGGTCCACTCGACCGTCTTCAGCGCGGCGGCCAGATCGGCGAGCGCCGGGCGCACCGCGTCGGTCACGTGCTGCGCGAGCGACTCGGCATCGGGCGCCGGCACGCGATAGAACATCGCCGCGTTCTGCGCGATCTCCTTGACCGTCGACGCGCGATCCTTCATCAGCCCCACCACGCCGACGAGTTCCGGGCCCTGCCCGAGCGTCGCCGCGTCGATACCAAGTTCGGCGAAGAACGGCTTCGCCAGTTCGGCGAGGCGCGCGTTGTCCGCTTCCTTGATGTAGTGCGCGTTGAGCCAGTTCAGCTTGTCGTGGTCGTACTGTGCCGGCGATTTGCCAAGGTGCTCGAGGTCGAACCATTCGACGAACTGCTCGCGCGTGAAAATCTCCGCGTCGCCATGCGACCAGCCAAGTCGCGCCAGATAGTTGACCACCGCTTCCGGCAGATAGCCGGCATCGCGATAACCGATCACGCTCATCGCGCCGTGGCGCTTGCTCATCTTCTCGCCCTGCTCGTTCAGCACGGTCGGCAGGTGCGCATAGACCGGCGGCTCGCCGCCGAGCGCGCGCAGGATGTTGATCTGGCGCGGCGTATTGTTCACGTGGTCGTCGCCGCGGATCACGTGGGTGATGCGCATGTCGAGATCGTCGACCACCACGCAGAAGTTATAGGTCGGCGTGCCGTCCGGACGCGCGATCACGAGGTCGTCGAGTTCCTCGTTGGAGATTTCGATCCGGCCTTTGACCGCGTCGTCCCACGCGACCACCCCGGTGAGCGGATTGCGAAAGCGCAGCACCGGCTTCACGCCTTCCGGCGGCTGCGGCAGCACCTTGCCCGGCTCCGGGCGCCACGTGCCGTCGTAGCGCGGCTTTTCGCCGGCTTCGCGCTGGCGCTCGCGCAGCGCGTCGAGTTCCTCGGTCGACATGTAGCACGGGTAGACGAGCCCGTTGTCCTGCATCTGCTTGAGCACTTCGCGATAGCGGTCCATGCGCTGCATCTGGTAGAACGGGCCCTCGTCGAAATCGAGGCCGAGCCAGGCCATCCCTTCGAGAATCGCGTCGACCGATTCGGTGGTGGAGCGCTCGACGTCGGTGTCTTCGACCCGCAACACGAAGGTCCCTTTCATCTTGCGCGCGAACGCCCACGGATACAGTGCGGAGCGGATGTTGCCCAGGTGGATGAAGCCGGTGGGACTCGGTGCGAAGCGGGTACGGACAGAGGTGGTCATTAGCGTTACTCGGAGAACAGGCGCCGGCGCCCGGGCGAATGGGTTCGCGCAAGCGCGGCAGCGAAGCGTGCCCATGCTGCGCGCGAGGTCGCGCACGGACACGAGGGAAATAGGTGCAAGGGTCGAATTATACCTGCCGCACGCGGCTTGCCGCCCTTGCCGGCAGGGCCTGACAGGCGCGGCAAACGGCATGGAGGCAGACAGCCTGGCGAACCCGCACGCCGTTCCGAAAAGCCCGTCCGCCAGTTCCGAATACTTCCTCTGCAACGTTTCATTACAGTGCCCCGTGCGAGCCGATCCTTTGCTTTATGATGTGCGCGCGCTGCAGGTGGGCCCCGGTCGCATTTCGACGGGACGCCGCTCCCCGGCGCTTCGTTCCGTCTTACCTCAGCCTGACCGCGGCACGCGCGACGCCGACTGCGTCGCCCGCGCCGTTGCTGGAGAAATCGTTGAAACCGTCATCCCCGTCCTCGCCCGCTTCGTCCCCCGAATCGCTCTGCCACGCGCCGCGCCGTTTGAGCCGTCGCCACTTCTCGCTGGCAGCCGCGTCCGCGCTGCTCGCCGCCTGCACCACGACCGGCGGCAAGCTCGACGGCGCGCCGATCACCGCCACGCCCACCGCGCCGCCGGCCGACAAAGCGCAGCAAAAACCCGTGCGGGTCGCGCTCGCGCTGGGCGGCGGCGCCGCGCGCGGCTTCGCGCACATCGGCGTGATCAAGGCGCTCGAGGCGCGCAACATCCAGATCGATCTGGTCGCCGGCACCAGCGCCGGTTCCGTGGTCGGTGCGCTGTACGCGTCGGGCATGAACGGCTTCGCGCTGAACAAGCTCGCGCTGTCGATGGATGAAGCGTCGATCAGCGACTGGGCGATGCCGTTTCGCACCCGCGGCTTCCTGCAAGGCGTGGCGCTGCAGAAGTACCTGAACACGACGCTGAACAACCGCCCGATCGAGAAGATGGCGCGGCCGCTCGGGGTAGTCGCGACCGATCTGCAGACCGGTCAGCCGATCCTGTTCCAGCGCGGCGATACCGGCATTGCGGTGCGCGCGTCGTGCAGCGTGCCGTCGATTTTCGAGCCGGTGAAGATCGGCGGTCATGAATACGTGGATGGCGGCCTCGTGAGTCCGGTGCCGGCGTCGTTCGCGCGCAAGATGGGCGCGGACTTCGTGATCGCGGTCGATATCTCGCAGCGCCCGGAGACCGGCGTGATCAGCAGCTCGTTCGACGTGCTGATGCAGACCTTTACGATCATGGGCCAGTCAATCAAGGCCTACGAACTCGACAAGTATGCGGACGTCGTAATCCGGCCGAATCTGGCGGCGATGAGCGGCAGCGACTTCTCGCAGCGCAACGCGGCGATTCTCGCCGGCGAGGAAGCGGTCGCGAAGATGATGCCGGAGTTGCAGCGCAAGCTCGCGGCCCGGCGGATGGCCGGCTGACGGCGCGAATCGGTGCGTCGCAGGGCTGGGCGCGATTCCAGCGCCAGCCGCGGCGGCAAAAACATCGGCGCCCCAAAACGCAAAAAAGCCTGCTTCGATGAAGCAGGCTTTTTTATTTCGCCAGATTATTTTGCCAAACTCAGGCTGGAATCAGTTGTTGCCGCCGAGCGTCGCGTTCACGCGCTGGCGCAGATCGTCGCCCTGATACGAGGTCTCGATCCGGCGCGCGCCGGTGAAGCGCTTTTCCCAGTAGCCGTCATCCATGTCGTCGACGCGGATCGTGCTGCCGGTGGACGGCGAGTGCACGAACTTGTTGTCGCCGATATAGATGCCGACGTGCGAGAACGTGCGTCGCATCGTATTGAAGAACACCAGATCGCCCGGCTTCAGGTCGCTTACACGCACCTTCTCGCCCACCCGGCTCATCTCCTCGGCGCGGCGCGGCAGCGCGAGGCCGAGCGTGTCCTGGAACACGTAGCGCACGAAGCCGCTGCAATCGAGCCCCGAATCCGGCGTATTGCCGCCCCAGCGGTAGCGCACGCCGATCATGTTCAGCGCGCCGACCACGACGTCGCCCGCTTTGCCGGCCATGCCGGAAAAGAACGACTTCGCGCCGCCGCTATTGCTGTCGGCAGCGGGGGTTTGGGCAGTGGAGAGGGACAGGGAATTCGACCCGGAGCTGGTCGAATAGGAGGCATTCTGATTGAAACTGCTGACTTCGTCGGCGAATGCGCCGGGAGTTGCTGCCATCAAGACGCCAATGAACATCCCGGCGACGACGCGCGTGCAAGCCTGGGTTAGATTTCTGTGCTGCATTGGTCGGAAGTTTTTGCCAAAAAATCAGGGGGCTAGGGAAAAAAGTTTGGTCGATACTAATCAGTAAGTATTTGTGTGTCAAAACAAATAGAAAAAATCAATCGAGATACGCACGCAATTGTTAAACGAGTGAAAAATCAACGATCAAGCGCTGCTTTCAGCAGCTTTCGCGTGTAAGGATGCGACGGCGTCGCAAAAATTCGCTCGACCTCGCCGGCTTCGACAATCGATCCGTTTTGCATCACCACGACCCGGTGCGCCATTGCCCCGATCACTTCGAGGTCGTGGCTGATAAATACGAAGCCGAGGTTGTATTTGTGCTGCAAACCGCTCAACAGTTTGAGCACCTGCTGCTGGATCGAGACGTCGAGCGCGCTGGTCGGTTCGTCGAGAATCAGTACGCTCGGTTCCAGCACCAGCGCGCGGGCGATCGCGATCCGCTGGCGCTGGCCGCCCGAAAACTCGTGCGGATAGCGATACAGCGCGGTGCGGTCGATGCCGACTTCGCGCAGCACCGCGACCACCTTGTCGCGGCGAGCTTGCGCGGTCATTTGCGGCCGATGCAGCGCCAGCCCCTCGCCGACGATCCGCTCGATCGTCTGGCGCGGCGAAAGCGAACTGAACGGATCCTGAAAGACCACCTGCATATTCGAGCGCAACGCGGTCTTCGCGGCACCGCGGTAGCTGCCGAGCGCCCTGCCCTGAAACTCGATCTCCCCGTGCGCGGTGCGTTGCAGGCCGAGCAGCGCCATCGCGAGCGTCGACTTGCCCGAGCCCGATTCGCCGACAATCCCGAGCGTCTCGCCCTGGCGCACCGACACGCTGGCCGCGTCGACCGCGCGAAAGCGTCCCGACTCGAACCAGCCGCGCAGGCCCGGCAGCTTCGTTTTGAAGTCGACCGACACGTCGCGCGCTTCGAGCAGCACCGGCGCGATCGGCAGCACCGGCACGACCGCGCGCTGCGGCCGGCTCGCCAGCAGGCGCTGCGTGTACGGATGCTGCGGGGACTCGAACACCTGTTCGACCGGCCCGGTCTCAACCAGCACGCCCCGCTCCATCACCGCGACGCGCTGCGCGAAGTGGCGCACCAGATTCAGGTCGTGGGTGATCAGCAGCACCGCCATCCCGCGTTTTTGCGCTTCGTCGCGTTGCAGCTCCAGCAACAGTTCGACGATCTGCGCGCGGATCGTCACGTCGAGCGCGGTGGTCGGCTCGTCGGCCAGCAGCAGCCGCGGCCGGCACGCGAGCGCCATCGCGATCATCGCGCGCTGGCGCTGGCCGCCCGACAGCTGATGCGGATAGCTGTTCACGCGCTTGCCCGGCTCGGTAATGCCGGTGCGCGCGAGCAGCTCGACCGCGCGCTTCGCCGCTTCCAGCGCGCTGACGCCGTCGTGCGTGACGATCGTCTCAGCGATCTGGTCGCCGATCGTATACAGCGGGTTGAGCGCGGTCATCGGCTCCTGGAAGATCATCGCGATGTCCGAGCCGCGCAGCCCGCGCATCTGCCGTTCGCTCTTCGCGAGCAGATCTTCGCCGGCGAAGCGGATCGCGCCGCTCACCTCGGCGTCGGCCAGCAGGCGCAGCACCGACAGCGCGGTCACGCTCTTGCCCGAGCCCGATTCGCCGACCAGCGCGACCCGTTCGCCGCGCGCGATCGCCAGCGACACGTCGTTGACCGCAACCGTGTCGCCGAACGTGACGCGCAGATGATCGAGTTCGAGTAGCGGCGCGTCCGTGCGCGGCGGCTTCACATGCGGCTGCGCGCTCATTGATTGCCTCCCGCGCGCATCGCATCGGAGATCCGCGTATCGAGCGCATTGCGCAGCGCGTCGCCCATGAAGGTCAGGAGCAGCAGCATCGCGACCAGCACGCCGAACGTCGACATCGAAATCCACCACGCGTCGAGATTCGCCTTGCCCTGCGCGAGCAGTTCGCCCAGGCTCGGGGTCGGCGACGGGACGCCGAGGCCGAGAAAGTCGAGGCTGGTCAGCGCGAGAATCGAGCCGCTCATCCGGAACGGCAGGAACGTGATGACCGGCGTCAGGCTGTTGGGCAGCACATGGCGCCACATGATCTGCCAGTTCGACAGCCCCATCGCGCGCGCCGCCCGCACATAGTCCTGCTGGCGATTGCGCAGGAACTCCGCGCGCACGTAATCGGACAGGCCGATCCAGCCGAACAGCGACAGCAGCACGATCAGCAGAATGAAACCGGGCTCGAAGATCGCCGAGAAGATGATCAGCAGATACAGCTCCGGCATCGCGGCCCAGATTTCGATCAGCCGCTGCCCGACGATATCGGTTCGCCCTCCGAAGTAACCTTGCACGGCGCCGGCCGCGATGCCGAGCACCGTGCCGATCAGCGTCAGCACCAGACCGAATTCGACCGACACCCGAAACCCGTACAGCAGCCGCGCGAACAGGTCCCGGCCGCGGTCGTCGGTGCCGAGCCAGTTCTGGCGCGACGGCGGCGCCGGGTTCGGCGCCTTCGAGAAGTAGTTCAGCGTGTCGTAGTAATAGCGGTTCGGCGGATACAGCGCGAAATTGCCCGGCGCATCGAAACGATGCTTGAGATACGGATCGAGATAATCGGCCGGGGTCGGGAAGTCGCCGCCGAAGGTGGTCTCCGCATAGTTCTTGAACAATGGGAAATACAGGTGGCCGTCGTAGCGCACCACCAGCGGCTTGTCGTTCGACCACAGCGGCGCCGCGAGGCTCGCCGCGAACGCGACCACGAAGATGATCAGGCTCCAGTAGCCCAGACGCTGCTGGCGAAACCGCTGCCAGACGCGGCGCGCGGGCGTCGGCGACTGCAAGGCGCGCGCGGGTTCGGTGCGCGCTGCCGCGTCGGCGGAAAGGCGGGCTCGATTCATCAGCGCTCCAGCTGTTCGAATTGGATGCGGGGATCGACCCACACGTAGCACAGGTCGGAGATCAGCTTGGTGACGAGGCCGATCAGCGTGAACACATGCAGCGTGCCGAGCACGACCGGATAGTCGCGCCGCATCACCGACTCATACGACAGCAGCCCGAGCCCATCGAGCGAAAACAGTGTTTCGATCAGCAGACTGCCGGTGAAAAACGCGCCGATGAAGGCGGCCGGAAAGCCGACGATCAGCGGCAGCAGCGCATTGCGAAACACGTGCTTCCACAGCACGCGCTTTTCCGACAAGCCCTTCGCGCGCGCGGTCAGCACGTACTGCTTGCGGATCTCGTCGAGAAACGCGTTCTTCGTCAGCATCGTGACGACCGCGAAGCTGCCGATCACCGACGCGGTGACCGGCAGCGTGATGTGCCACAGATAGTCGAGCACCTTGCCGATCACGCTCAACTGGTCCCAGTTATCCGACGTGAGATTGCGCAGCGGAAACAGTTGCAGGAAGGTGCCGCCGCCGAACAGCACCAGCAGCAGCACGCCGAGCACGAAGCCCGGAATCGCGTAGCCGATCAGCACGATCAGGCTGGTCGCGAGATCGAAGTTCGAACCGTTGCGCACCGCCTTCGCGATGCCGAGCGGCACCGATATCAGATAGGTGAGAAAGAACGTCCATAAGCCGATGCTGATCGACACCGGCAGCTTCGAGACGATCAGCGACCACACGCTTTGATGGCGGAAATAGCTCTGGCCAAGATCGAAGGTCGCAAAACGTTTGAGCATCAGCCCATAGCGTTCGAGCGGCGGCTTGTCGAAGCCGTACAACTGCTTCAGTTGCGCGAGCTGCTGCGCGTCGACCCCGCTATGCGTGCGCAGCCCGAACGGCGACGCGCCCTCCGCGCCCTTGCGCAGCTCGTGCTGCATCTGCTCGACGGGGCCGCCCGGCACGAACTGGATCACGACGAAGGTCAGCGTCAGCACGCCGATCAGCGTCGGGATCATCAGCAGCAGGCGTTTGAGGATGTAGCTCCACATAAGCGGTAGTTCCGGTGCGAAGGCGTTGGTGTGAGCGACCTGTGAGCGACGTATGAGCGAGACGGTGGACGACGGCGGCCGCTGAATCAGCGATCTTCGTGCCACCACATCGACGTGATCCAGCCTTCCGCGCCATAGTACAGCGGCAAGGTTTTCGGCCACGCGAGCCCGCGCCTGAACGCGACCCGGTGCGTGCCGCTGTACCAGTGCGGCACCACATAGTAGCCATGCATCAGCAGACGGTCGAGCGCGTGCGCGGCGTCGGTCAGCTGCTCGCGGGTTTGCGCGTGCACGAGCGCGTCGAGCACCGCATCGACCACCGGCGACTTCACGCCGATCGCGTTATCCGAACCAGGCGTATCCGCGGCCTTGCTGCCGAAGCGGTTGATCTGCTCCTGACCGGGCACCTGCACGTCCGGCATGCGGATCGTCGTCACGTCGAAGTCGAACGCGTCGAGGCGCTTCTGATAGACCGCGTAGTCGGCGACCCGGAACGTCGCGGTGATGCCGAGCTTTTGCAGGTTGCGCGTGAAGGTCGCGATGATCGGCTCCATCGACGCGGCCGAACCGGAGTCGTCGAGAATCTCGAAGCGGAACGGCTCGCCTCGCGCGTTGCGCAGCGCGCCGTCGCGATAGGTCCAGCCGGCCTGTTGCAGCAGATCGCGGGCCTGCAGCAGATTGGCGCGCAGCGAGCCGGGCGGATCGGTGTCCGGCTGCTTCGGCAGCGGCCCGAACACGGCCGGGTCGAGCTGGTCGCGCCACGGCTCCAGCAGCGCGAGCTCGCCGGCAGACGGCAGCCCTTTCGCCTGCCATTCGGTATTGGCGAAATAGCTGTCGATGCGGGTGTACTGGCTGTAGAACAGCTGCCGGTTCAGCCATTGAAAGTCGAGCGCGAGATCGAGCGCCTTGCGCACGCGCACGTCCTGGAACAGCGGCCGGCGCGCGTTCAGGATGAAGCCCTGCATCCCGGTGCCGTTGTGCTGCGGGAATACGCGCTTGATCAGCTCGCCGCTGTCGAACTTCTTGCCGACGTCGCGCCGCACCCAGTTGCGCGCGATGTACTCGACCAGCACGTCGTACTCGCCGGCCTTGAACGCCTCGAGCCGCGCGGTCGCGTCCGCGTACAGCTTGTAGACGATGCGATCGAAGTTGTTCATGCCGACCCGCACCGGCAGATCGGCGCCCCAGTAATCCGGATTGCGTTTGAAGGTGATGTTGCGGCCGTTGTCGTAGCTCTCGATCAGATACGGGCCGCTGCCGATCGGCTTTTCGAACGCCAGTTGATCGAACGGAATGCGGCTGCCGTCGGCCTTGAGCCCCCACTTGCGCGAGAACACCGGCATGCTGCCCGCGAGCAGCGGCAACTCGCGATTGCGCTCGCGAAACTCGAAGCGCACGGTGCGCGGATCGACGACCACCGCGCGCTTGATCTCACCGAAGATCGACGCGTATTGCGGCGCGGCCTGCGGGCTTTTCAGCGTGTCGAGGGAGAACTTGACGTCGTCGGCGGTGACCGGGTCGCCGTTCGAAAAGCGCGCGCGCGGATTGATCCGGAACGTGACCGACAGACCGTCCGGCGCGACCGCGATGTCGTCGGCGAGCAGCCCGTAGATCGACGCGACTTCGTCGGCGCTGCCGACCGCGAGACTCTCGAACATCAGTTCGAGCCCCGGCGCCGCGTTGCCGCGCAGGGTGAACGGATTGAATTTGTCGAAGCTGGTCAGCCGGCTCGGATTCGCGAGCACCAGCGTGCCGCCCTTCGGCGCGTCGGGGTTGACGTAGTCGAAATGTTTGAAGCCGGCCGGATATTTCGGCTCGCCGTATTGGGCGATCGCGTGCGCCGCGTGCGCGGCCGGCGCGAGCAGAAGCGTCGCGCAGAGCAGTACGGCTGAAATTGCGGCTGAAATCGCGGCTGAAACCGTGGCTGACCGCGCCGCCGAAGCCACAGCCGGAAACACGGTCGCAAGCGCGGCGGTGAGCGCGGCGCGCAACGGTCGATGAATCACGCTGCGTCGAGGTGCAGCCGTCGTTTGAACCCGTTGCGAGCCAGTGATCATAGAGTCGTGCTGGGAAGTGGGCAGTGGCGTTGGGAGCGATTCTACCCAATTAATCTACGTATTCCCGTCCGTTCCCGCCCCCTTCCGCTCCTTTCGCTCCTCGCCGCGACGTGATGCGCGCCACGGCAAAACCGCCGGCCCAAAAACAAAAACCGCCCTCGCGGGCGGTTCCTTATTGCAGCGCGACTCGAAGCCGCCAGCCGCGCGACTCAGTGCCAGCCGTGGCGGTGGTCGTAGTGGTCGCGCGCATAGTCGCCGCGACCGTGCGGATGATGGCGATACCAGTCGTCACGATCCCAGTAGCGACGGCCGTCCCAGTAACGGTCGCCGTGCCAGCCGATCACGACCTGCGGACCACCGTAGTAGACCGGCGCGGGCTGATAGACGACCGGCGGCGGGGGCGGAGGCGGCGGTGCGTAGACCGGCGCCGGGGCGACGTAGACCGGCGCGGGAATACCAATATTGACGCCGACGTTCAGCCCCGCGGCCATCGCGGCCCCCGATGCAGCCAACGTCAACACCCCGAGCAGAAGCGGAACAACACGAGCGGACTTCATGGATTCACCCTTGGTAGGAACGTTTTGTTGGCGGAAATATAGCGCAACGCAGCATCGCGCGTATTTCAACTTTGTAATAACTGATGCGGAAGATCGCCGCTCCGGACGCTGGGTAACGTCTGGTTACATCGGCCAGCCGACCGCGCAAATCCGCCGCACCGGCATGGCCTACCTGCCGGCGGGTCGGGCGCTTTCCCCTCTTCCGCGCTCTCCTTCACCCGCTCGCCCCTCTCGCGACACTATCTCAAGACGAACATTTTCATTTTCTAAATAACATCAACGTTCGGCTAACTTCCCTTAAGTCATCAGATCACCCACCCATCGTGAAATCCACCCCGCGAGCGCGTGCCCCCCGCCGGTCACTTCCAGTAGTAGTGCAGGCCGCTCATCAGCGAAAAGCGCGCGACCTGCACGAACTCCGACTGCGAATTGCCGACGTTCCACTGCGCGAACGCGAACAGCTCCGCGTTCGGCGTGACCTTGTAGTTCAACGACAGCGCCGCGTTGCCGCCGCGCGGCGCATCGAACGCCTGGGAGTAACGCAGCGTCACGTCGAGCTTGTTGAACAGATCGGTGCGGCCCACTTGCAGCAGCGCGTAGCGGCGCCCGAGCAGACTCTGCTGCGGATTGAGCGCCTGCCCCAGCACGCCGGCCGCCGCGACGTTGCCCATCGCGAGCGCGCCGTTCGCGGCCTGGATTGCCGACTGATACGCGCGCCGCTCGCCGCTCGAATAACCGTCGCCGTTGTACAGCAGCTCCAACGTCCCGGTCCAGCCGGACGGCACCGTATAGCTCGCGCCGAACAGCGCGCTCGCGCGCAGCGACTTGTCGCGCGTCTGGTTCTGCGCGAACGTCCAGCCCGCCGGCGCGCCGGTCTGCGGCACCGCGAAGAGCGCACTGCGGCCCTGGCCGAGCGAGGCGTCGCCGTACAGCAGCAACGCGTCCGACACGGTCCACGTGCCGTACGCGCCGAGCCGGTTCACGCCGTCGTCGCGATGCGAGACGAGCGCGCTCGCGCTCGCCGCGTCGCCGGTCCAGTTCACTTTCAGCGCGGTCACCGGCGAGAAATACGCTTTGGTCGTATCGCGCGTATCGACGTGGAAGTTGCCGATCGCTTCGACGCTCCATGCGGGCGACAACTGCGCGGCGAGCCGCGCGAAATCGCGGCCGAGCATTTCGTTGACCGGATTGGTCTTGCCGGTCTCGGCGAAAAACGGATTGCTCGGCGACAGCAGGATCGAGCTGCCCCACAGCAGCACGCCGCGCCCCACTTCGGCGGTCACCCCACGCAGCCGGCACGACAGCCGCCCTTCGTTCAGATACGCGTCGGTCGAGCTGCGCGGATTCTCGCCGGGCGTGCTGCCCTGCCAGACAAAAAAACCGCGCGGTTTGAGCTGCGCGTAACACGGCCCGGCCTTCAGCGTCAGATCGACGCGCGGATCGACTTCCCCCTTTAATTGCGGCACTTGCGCGATCCGGTTGTCCGGATTGGCGAGCGACTCGCGGTTCAGCACGGTCGCGGTGCCGTAGCCGAGCGCCTGAATGTTGTAGTCGAACGACAACCAGTTCGATATGTCGTCCTGACCGTCGTCGGCCCATGCGGTACCCGCTGCCGCGGCCCAACCGAGCAGCGCCAGCGGCAGCGTGCGCAGACGCAGCCTCGCGGACACGCCGGGCACGTTGGGCACGCCGGGCGCTCGGCCCGCCCGGCCCCGTTCGTTTCGACGCATCACCTCGCTAACCCGCCGTCACGGACGATTGAGCGCATCGAGATTGAACGTGTCGGCGGCGAACTTCTTCGTCTTCACGTCCGAATACTGCAGCACCGAGTAGTTCGAGCGATCGATCGTGTCCTGGATGCTCATCTTGCTGACGAACGGCTGCGTGCTGCCGTCGATCTGCAGCTTATTGCCGATCTCGAACTGCGCGGTCTTGAACAGCTTGCCCGACACCGTGTAGAACTCGGCCTTCAGCGGCACGCGGCGCGCGACCGACACGTAATAGACGATCCGGTCGTAGGTGACGAAGCGGCTCTTCGCGACCAGATTGATCACGTACGCGTCCTCGCCGTTCACCGGCTCGGTGCGCAGGATCGTCGCGTCGTAGTCCTTCGCATAGTTGGTCGATGCGATATCGCCGTTCGACGCCGGGCCCACCATCTTCTGCCGGGTCGAGATCGACACCGGCTTGGTCAGCGTCGCTTTGCCGAACCACATGCTGCGGCCGTTCTGCAGCAGGCGGCTGCCGGCTTCGCGCGGCGGATAGGTGGCCTGCGCGAGGCTGTCGTCGCCGCTCGCGCGCACCACGTAGGTCCGCTTGTCGATCGGGCCGCCGGAGTCCTGGCCGGTGATATCGATCGTCCATTGCACGCCGTCCAGCCCGCCGCCGCGCGCGCGGTCGCTCGCCGCGACGATTTCGGTCGGATTCGGCTGGTCGGCCGCGGCCGCGCGAAGCGGCACTGCCGCGCCGCTCGCGAGCAGCGACATGCCGAGAAAAAACACTGCTTTCAAACGCTGCATCGTATGGGTACCTGACAAGGAGATGGGAAACATCGATCGACGCTCAGACGAAACTCAGCGCGTCGACCACTTCGATGCGGGTCGCGCGATACGCGGGCCACGCCGCGCACAGCACCGCGAAAAAGCTCACCGCGAGCGCGATCAGCAGCATCCGCGGCCAGTCGAGATCGACCTGCAGCAGCACGCGATACGACGAATTGGGCGGCACGTAGCCGATCCCCGACGCGTTGATCGCGAGCGCCGCGAGCACCGTGATCGCGAAGCCGGCCGCGCAGCCGAGCAGCGCGATCCACAGCCCTTCGAGCGAGAACAGCCGCACCACGCCCGCATTGGTCAGGCCGAGCGCGCGCAGCGTGCCGATTTCGCGAGTGCGTTCGACCACCGCCATCGACATCGTGTTGGCCACGCTCATCGCCGAGATCACCAGCACGATGCTGGCGATGAACGAGAAGATCATGTCGAACAGCTGGCGGACCTGGCTGTAGAAGCTGGACAGCTCCTTCCACGTTTTGATTTCGACGTCGAAGCCCGCGTCGCGCAGTTGCCGCGCGAGGTCGAGCCGCACGCGGTCGGTGAGCGCCGCGTCGTCGAGCAGCACGACCAGCCGTTCGACCGAGCCGGTGTTCATCAACGACTGCGCGAGCGCGAGGGTGGTCAGCACGTACTTGTCGTTGGTGCCGGCGCTGCCTGTGTTGAAGATGTCGACGACGTCCGCGTCCACCGCGTTCGCCTGCCCGTCGAGCGTCGATGCGAGCAGGCTGAACGTATCGCCCTTCTTCAGGTTCAGCAGCTTCGCGAGATCCGACGACACCGCGACGCCCGCGTCGTGTTTCGCATCGAGCCGGCCGCCCGAATCGTCGGTGCCGCCCGCGCCGAGCAGGTCGTTATGCCGCGGCACGATCCCTTCGCCGATAAAGATCGTCGACGCCTCGCCGTTCGAGATCAGCCCATTGAGCGACAGGCGCGGCGAGATCAGTTTCACGCCGGGCTCGCGATGAATCAGCGCTTCGATCTTGCGGGTGTCGTCGGGCGTGAACAGATAGCGCTTCGGATTGAGCTTGCCTTCGAGCAGGAAGCCGCGCCGGAAGATCGTCAGGTGTCCGAGACGTTCGCCCATCACCGCCTGCTGTTCGAGCCCGGCATAGACGTTCGAGATATAGCCGCTGAACAGATTGATCGCGGTCAGGCCGAACGCGATCGCCGCGAGCGTGACGAAGCTGCGGCGGCGATTGCGAAATACATTTTTGAGTGCGAGAAGCAGCGCATGCATCAGTGGGAATCTCCTGCGGGAAGCCGGCCGTCGCATAGCCGCAAGCAACGGGTCATATAACGCAGCGCCCGCTCGTCGTGCGTCGAGAACACGAAGGTCACGCCGTGCGTGCGATTCAGACGCTGGAACAGCTGCATCGCCGCGTGGGTGTTGTCGCTGTCGAGGCTCGCGGTCGGTTCGTCGGCGATCACCAGTTGCGGCTCGCCGATCAGCGCGCGCGCGATCGCGACGCGCTGACGCTGGCCGCCGCTCATCTGCTCGGGGCGCTTGTGGTGATGACCGGCGAGGCCGACTTCGTCGAGCAACTCGCGGGCACGCGCGCTTTGCGCGGCATTCGTGCGGCCGGCAAGACGCAGCGGCAGCAGCACGTTGTCGAGCGCGCTCAGCACCGGGATCAGGTTGTAGCTCTGGAACACGAAGCCGATCAGCGCCTGGCGGCGCCGCGCGTAGCCGGTCGGCGTGAGGCGCGAAGTCGGCTCGCCCTGCACTTCGATCTCGCCGGTCGAAGGCTTGTCGAGCAGGCCGATCAGATTGAGCAGCGTGGTCTTGCCGCTGCCGGACGGCCCGACGATCGCGAGCATCTCGCCCGCCGGCACGTCGAGATTGAGATTGGCCAGCGCCTGCGTTTGGCCGTAGCTGCGGCTAACGCCTTTCAGGCGCACCACCGGCGTGCTCTGCGGTGTTCCCCGCGGCGCGAGCGAGGCCGGCGGCGCAAACGACGCCAACGGCGCGCTTTCCGCGTCAGGCGCCGCGGCTTCCTGCGAATCGATTCTCATAGATATCCTGATGATTTTTAGATGGCGCGGCAGCTTGCATCAGCGCGCGGAGCCGCCGGCGCCAATCGCGCCCGGCTCCCCGTTCGGCAACAGATAAACCTTGCCCGGCCGCACCGGCTGCGCGGCCTCGCGCAGCGCCTTGCCGATCGCATCGAGCGGATAGGTCGCGGCGACCTCGCTGCGCAATACGCCCGCGCGCACCAGTTCGACCGCCTCGGCGAGCAGCGCGTCGCGTTGCGCGTGCGTCATCCGCGCGAGCCGCCTGGTGAGCCAGAAGCCCTTCACGCCGATGCCGCGAAAGATCGCGTCGTCGCAATCGAGCTGAATCGGGCGGCCCGACAACATCCCGTAGTTGACGATCGTGCCGCCGCTGTCGAGCAGCGCCGCGAGCCGCGCGACGCCGTCGCCGCCGACCGCGTCGAACGCGACGGTGAGCGGCGCGCTGCCCGCCGCCGCGCGCGCCGCCCTCACGAGCTCGGGCCCGTCTTCGAGCGCGACGTCGCCGCCCGCGGCCAGCACCTCGGCGATCGCCTCGGGCCGGCGCACGATATTGAGCGTGCGCAGACCGTCTTGACGCGCGATCTGCATCACCGCGCGGCCGACGGCGGACAGCGGCGCGGTCTGCACCAGCCAGCCGCCGGGCGCGAGCGCGGCCTGGCGGCGCACCAGTTCGAGCGCGCTGCACGCGCCGACTTTCAGCCCCGCCAGTTGCAGCGGATCGAGCGGCGCGCCAACCTTGAACACCAGCGACGCGGGCAGCCGGCGCCGCTGGCACCAGTTGTCGTTGGCCATCAGAATCACCTGGTCGCCGGGCGCGAGTTCGCTGACCGATGCGCCGCATTCGACGATCCGCCCGACCGCTTCGAGACCGGGCGTCGCCGGCAGCTTCGGCAGCTCGCCGTAGTGACCGGCGATCCGCGCGAGATCGGCGAGATTCACCGCGCACGCGTCGATGTCGACCAGCACCTCCCACGCGGCCGGCGCGCCGGGCGCGGCGACCTCGCAGCAGCGCACGACCTGCGACGGCGGCCCGAAGGCGTCAATCCGGATCTGTTTCAAAAGAGTCCCCTGCTCGCCGGCGCGGCGGCTTTCAGCTCGACCAGCAGCGCGATCGTGCGGTCGATCTGTTCGCGCGTATGCGCGGCGTTGATGAAAAAGCGCAGCCGCGCGGCGTCGCGCGGTACCACCGGGAAGATCATCGGGAACGTGAAGATGTTGTTGTCGAACATCCGCGCGGCCATCCACAGCGCTTTCTCGCCGTCGGGCAGCATCACCGGGATCACCGCCGAGCCTTCGCTGACGCCGGTGTCGAGACCCGCCGCGCGCGCCTGCGCACGGAAGTAGTCGGCGCTCTCCAGCACGCGGCGCGCGCGCTGCGGCTCGTCGCGCATGATGCGCAGCGCCGCGAGCCCGGCCGCGGCATTGGCCGGCATCGGCGACGCGATATAGAGCCCGAGCCCCGGCGCGTAGTGCTTGAGCATCGTGATCAGCTCGCGGCGCCCGGCGATATAGCCACCGACCGTCGCGAACGCCTTGCTCATCGACGCGTAATGAATGTCGATGTCGGCCGGGTCGAGCCCGAAGTGATCGACCACGCCGCGTCCGCGCGGGCCGATCACGCCCATCGAATGCGCTTCGTCGACCATCAGCAGCGCGTGATAGCGCTTCTTGATCTCGATCAGCCGCGGGATATCGGGAATATCGCCGTCCATGCTGAACACGCCTTCGGTCAGGATCAGCACCCGCTCGTAGCTGCCGCGATGCTCGGCGAGCAGCCGTTCGAGCGCGTCGCCATCGTTGTGCGCGAACGCGAAGCGGCGCGCGCCGCTCAGTTTCGCGCCGACCAGCATGCTGTTGTGGACCAGCTCGTCGTACAGCACGAGGTCCTGCTTGCGCGCCAGATAGCCGATCGCCGCGACGTTGGTGCCGTAGCCGCTGACGCCGAGCACCGCGTCCTCGACGCCGAGCATGTCGGCCAGCTCGCGCTCGAACTCGCCGAACACCGGGATCTCGCCCATGATGATCCGGCCCGAGCCGGTCGAGGTGCCGTAGCTGTCGATCGCCTGCTTCGCCGCTTCCTGCACGCGCGGATCGCCCGACAGGTTCAGATAGTTATACGAAGAGAAATTGATCATCTTGCGGCCGGCCACTTCGACCTCAGCGCTGACCAGCCCGACGTGCTCGCGGAACATGTTCCACTCGTAGCCCTGCTTGTCGTAATACCAGCGCGTGTTGGTGTATTCGCGCAGCTCCGGAAAGCGCGCGAAGTCGTAGTGCTCGGGGCCTATCGTGACTTTCGCCGGGCTGTGACGGGGCGCGGGCGCGTCGTCACCGGCCGCGGCGCCGCCGGCGACGGGCGGCTTGCCGAGCAGCTTCGCGCGCAGGCGTTCGATATGGGTGGCGGGATTCATCGGCGAGTCTCCTTGCAAGTGTCGAAGTCGGTTCTCAGCCGCATCACGCGACCTTCGCGACCGGCGCGGCCGCGTCCGCGTCGCCCCAGCCGAACGCGTTCAACGTCTTGTCGACGATCGCGCGCACGGTCAGGTCATCGAGAATCTCCAGCACCGACACCGCGATGCCGAGATGGCGATTGAGCAGCGACTGGATTTCGGTCGCCATCAACGAGTCGACGCCGAGATCGAGGATCGGGCGGTCGACCGGGATCGCGTCGGCGCTGGTCTCCAGCTCGTCGGCGATCAGCGCGGCGACGAGGCTCGCGAGCACGGTGAAGCGCTCGGCGGCCGGCACCTCGGCCAGTTCCGCGCGCAGCACCGCGCCCGGGTCCGCGTCGGCGCTGGTGTCGGCGGCGATCAGCTCGCGAAAGCGCGGCGACTGCGCGGCCAGCGTTTCATAGCGGCCCCAGTCGCTCCAGTTGGTGATCAGCGTGATGCCGAGCTGGGTCGTCTCGCGCAGCAGCGCGCGTTCGAGCCAGCGCAGGCCCTCGGCCGACTGCATCCCGCGCAGCCCCATGTAGCGCATGAACTGTTCGAGCTTCTCGTCGCGGGTGACCACGCCGACGTCGGCAATCGCCCCCCAGTTGATGCTGGTGGCCGGCAGCCCGAGCGCGCGGCGATGCCACGCGAGGCCGTCGAGGAAGCCGTTGGCCGCCACGTAGCTCGCCTGGCGGCTGTTGCCGACCAGGTTCGCGATCGACGAATACAGCACGAAATAATCGAGCGCCATGTCGCGGGTCGCCTCGTGCAGCAGCCGCGCGCTTTCCGCCTTGCTGCGCATCACCGCGACGAGGTTGCGCGGATCGAGCTCGGCGACCGGTTCGTCGATGATCACGGCCGCCGAGTGGAACACGCCGGCCAGCGGCGCGGCCGAACTCGCGAGCGTCGCGAACAGATCGCTGACCTCGCCGGCCTTCGACAGATCGCACTTGATGAACGCGACGTGCGCGCCGCGCTCCTCCAGTTCCGCGACGAACGCGCGCCGCTCCGGCGTATCGATGCCGCTGCGCCCGGCCAGCACGAGATGCCGTGCGCCATGCTCGATCAGCCAGCGCGCGGTCTTCTGACCGAAGCCGCCGAGGCCGCCGGTCACGAGATAGCTGGCGTCGGCACGGAAGTTCAGCGCTTCATGCACGCGCAGCTGCAACGGCGTGTCAAGCGCGTCGAAGCTGACGATCAGCGGGCTGTCCGCGTCCGGCAGCGCGAGCTTGCGGCTCGCCAGATCGACGATCGACACGGCGAGGCTATCGACCGGCGTCAGCTCGCCGCGGCCCACCCGTTCGACCGCGTCGCGCAACGCCGCGACGAAGCGGCCCCCGCGCTGCGTGAGCACCGCGAGATCGGCGCGCACGATCGACGCGGCCTGCGGCGGCACCGTGAACGGCTGCGTGCGCGGCGCGGTATCGATCAGCACGCCGCCGGCGGTGAGCGCGTACCAGCCGAAGCTGTCGGCCCACGCGCTCATCGGCGCGACGATCGCGTCGAAGCCGCGATCCGCGGTCACGTCGGCGACCGCCGTTTCGAGCGCCGCGTGGGTCGCGGCGATCGCCGCGACCACGTTGCCGGCCGGCTGACGCGTCGAACCGTCGGCGGGACTTGCGAACAGCGTGGTCTCGATGCCGCGCCGGCGCAGCGCCGCGCCGACCGCGAGACCGAGTTCGTCGGCGGCGATCAGCACGCGCGCGCCGGCGGCGAGATCGGCCTGCTCGACGACGCGCTCGGCGACCGCTTCGCGCAGCGCGACGAACAGCAGCGCCGAGGCCGCCTTCGTCTGCGCGGCGCCTGGCGCGGCGGGCAGCTCGACCAGTTGGAACGCCGAGCGCGGGCCGCGAATATGACTGGCGAAATCGGCCGGCGCGAGACCGTACACGCGCTGCCCGACCCGCAGATCGGTGACGTCGCCACCTACTGCGCTGACCGTCGCGACCACTTCGACGAAGTCCTGATCGAGCGAGTCGGCGCCCGAGTGGCGCAGCGCGCGCATGGTCAGCGCGATCTGTTCGATGCGCAATTCGAGCGCGTCGCTCGCGAGCGGCGCGCGCATCGTCTCGATCAGCTTCACGCTGCCGGCGCTCTGCTGCTCCTCGTGTTCGGCGACGCCGCGCACCTGCACCGCGCGCTCGCTGCCGAGCGGCACCGTTTCGATGCGCGGCGCGGCGAGCCACGGCTTCGCTTCGAGACGGCTCGCGAAGCGGTGGCCGCGGCGGATCGCGACTTCGTCTTCGTCGGCGTCGCACAGCAGTTCGAGAATCGCCGCGTCGAGATCGTCGTCGCTCGCGGCGGCCGGAATATCGACCGTGCTAAAGCGCATCGCTTCGAGTTCGTTGAACGCGACGCGCGCGAAACCGTTCAGCGCGGTTTGCGCGGGTTCGACCACGATATGGTTCGCGCGGTCGCCGTCGCCGACACTGAACGCATTGCGGGTCAGCAGATACGTGCGCGGCCGCTGCGCGACCGGCAACGCCGCCAGTTGGCGGGTGACGCCGAGCATGAACAGCAGCGCTTCGGTGGCAGTCGGGTCGACGCCGTCGAGCGCGGCCTCGGCGCCGTGCGCGAACAGCACGCCGCTGACCGGGCCGGCCGCGGCGAGGGCCTTCGCGATGTCGTCGGCCGAGTCGGGGCGCACGCTAATCCGCGCGCCGTCCACGTTGAAACCGGCGCCCGCGTGCAGCCGCGCGCAGACTCGCGCGCCGAACGCTTCGAGGCCGTCGGCAAGTCGGTCGGTCAGCGCGGCGGCGGCCGGGTCTTCGACCACCAGCCAGTGACCGAGCCGCTTCGGCTCGCTCGCGCTGCCGGCGTCGTGCCATTCGTAGCGAACCATCTGCAGCTTGACCGGATCGCCGAAGTCGTCGGTGCGCGCAACCTTCGCCGACGACGCGGTCACGCGCATCTCGCGGATCACCGCGAGCACCGCGCCCGAGTCGTCGACCAGCGTCAGGTCCGCGTCGATATGCTGCGGGCTCACGCGCACCTGCACCGCCTCGCACCAGTAGCGCGCGGGCAGTTGCGGGACCAGCAGACGCAGCTCCTTGAAACCGGTCGGCAGGAAAGTCGCTTCGTTGTCCTCGAGCAGGCCGACCAGCACCTGGAAGCACGCGTCGAGCATCACCGGCTGCGCCAGATAACCGGCCTCGCGCAGCGCCGGATCGCGTTCGATCAGCGCCAGCACGCGGCCGCCCTGCGGCGCCAGATGCAGCGCCTTGACGGTCTGGAATTTTTCTCCGTACTGCAAACCGATGCGGGCGAGCTGGCGATAGAACCCGGCCGGCTCGCGCTCGACCGGCAACGCGGCGCGCCATGCGGCGAGATCGACGCGGCGCGCCTCGGCCGCGCCCAGCGCGGCGACGCTGGCGGTCAGATGCAACTGCCCTTCGCCGATCTTGCCGCTGTCCAGGCTGCGAATCGCCGCGCGGCGCGTGTCGCGGTCGTAGCTCGATACGTAGTCGATCGCGCGGTCGCCGGCCAGCACCAGCGGCGCGCGAATCTCGACATCGCCGATGCGCCAGCCCGGCGCGCGCGGATGCAGCAGCGCGGCCATTTCGAGCAGCGTTTCGATGTAGCCGGCGGCCGGCATGATCGCGGTGCCGGACACAATGTGATCCTTCAGATAGGCAAGCTCGTCGTATTCGAGGTCGTTGACCCACACGCCGGTCGCCGGATACTGCTCGCAGCCGAGCAGCGGCCGCTCGGTCGGGCTCACGCGCTGATACACCGAGCGCTCGGTTTCGAGCCACGCGCGCTCGCGCTGCCACGGATAGTTCGGCAGCGCGGTGAAGCGGCCCGCGCCGTTCAGCGCGCGCCAGTCGAGCGTGCAGCCGCTCGCGAACACCTGCGCGATCGCGCGGTACACGCGCTTGCATTCGGCCTCGTTGCGTCGCAGCGTTTCGACCAGCCGGATCTCTTTCGCGCGCGCCTTCACACAGTCGCGCATCGCGCTCGACAGCACCGGATGCGGGCCGACTTCGACGAAGGTCGCGAAGCCCGCGTCGACCAGCGACTGCACCGCGTCGGCGAACGCAACCGGCTCGCGCACGTTGCGCGCCCAGTAGTCGGCGCTGAACGATGGGCCTTGCAGACGCTGCCCGGTGACCGTCGAATAGACCGGAATTGCCGGCTCGCGCGCGACGATGCCGCGCAGCGACGTGGTCAGCTCGTCGAGAATCGGCTCCATCAGATAGCTGTGGTACGGCACCTCGACGTTCAGCACGCGGTTGAAGATTTCGCGCGCGGACAGCTCGGCGGCCAGCGCCTCGATCGCCGCGGTTTCGCCCGACAGCGTCAGCGTGTTCGGGCCGTTCGCGGCGGCGATTTCGACGCGGCCCGCGTACGCGTCGAGCAACGGCGCGAGCGCGTCGCGGCCGACGCCGACCGCGAGCATGCTGCCGCTGCCGGCGGTTTGCGCCTGCAAACGGCTGCGTTCGTAGCTGACCCGCAATGCGTCTTCGAGACTCAACGCGCCGCTGACCGCGGCCGCCGCGACCTCGCCGACGCTATGGCCGACCACCGCGCCCGGCGTCACGCCCGCCGCGCGCAACACCGCGACGATCCCCCACTGCACGATGAAGTTGGCCGGCTGCGCGTAGATCGTCTTCGTGATCTGCGAGTCGGCTTCGCTCCTGAGCATCTCGGCGAGAATCGAAAAGCCGGCGATGCGCTGGAAAATCGCGTCGGCCTCGTCGACGGCCGCGCGATACAGCGGCTCGTCGCGATACAGCTGCTGGCCCATCGCCCACCACTGCGGACCCATGCCGCTGAACACCCAGACCGGCAAATCGCGCGCGCCGACCACCTGCTGACCGGTGACCAGTTGTTCCGACAGCTCGCCTTGCACCAGCGCATGCAGCGCGGCGCGCAACTGCTCGCGGTTCGCGCCGAGCGCGACCGCGCGCTGGCTGAGCGGCGCGCGGCGCAGCGCGGCCGAATGCAGCAGATCGGTGAGCTTGGTTGCGGGCGCGTCGAGCACGTCGCAATAACGCTGCGCGAGCGCCTGCAACGCGGCGGGGCTGCGCGCGGACAGCGGCAGATAGAGCGGCAGATGGTCCGGGCGCTTCGGTGCTGCATTGACCTTGGCAGCGGCATCGTTGGCAGCCGTTGCGCTTGCGGCCGCGTTTGCCGGCTGCGGCGCCGAGCGCAGCACCACGTGCGCATTGGTGCCGCCATAGCCGAACGAATTGATCGCGACGAGGAACGGCTCGCCGGCCGGCGCGAGCGTAATCGGCGCATCGGCCAGCCGCACGCCGAGTTCCTCGAACGGAATACCCGGGTGCGGGGTTTGCAGATTGCCGAGCGGGAACGCCTCGCGATGCTGCAACGACAGCACCGCCTTGATCACGCCCGCGACGCCGGCGCCGGCTTCCATGTGACCGATGTTGCTCTTGATCGAGCCGAGCACCACGCGCTCGTCGCCATGACGGCCGGCGCCGTACACCGAGCCGATCGCGGCCGCCTCGATCGGATCGCCGACCGCGGTGCCGGTGCCGTGGCATTCGACGTAGCGCACGTTGCGCGTGTCGATCGAGAATCGTTCGGACACCTCGCGAATCAGCGCGCGCTGCGCTTCTTCGCTCGGCATCGAGATGCCGGGCGTGCGGCCGTCCGAATTGACGCCCGCGCCCGCCACCGTCGCGAGGATCGTGTCGCCGTCGGCGAGCGCGCGATCGAGCGGCTTGAGCAGCACGATGCCGCCGCCCTCGGCGCGGCCGTAGCCGTCGCCGCGCGCGTCGAACGACTTGCACTGGCCGTCGCGCGACAGGAACTGCCCCTTGCTCATCCCGATCGGGTACTCGGGGCGCGTCATCACGTTCGCGCCGCCCACCACCGCCATCTCGCAGTCGCCGGCCCAGATATCGCGGCACGCATAGCTGAACGCGACCAGCGACGACGAACACGCGGTGTCGATCGACAGGCTCGGTCCGCGCAGATCGAACGCATGCGACAGGCGGTTGGCGAGCATCGTCATCATCATGCCGGCGGCGGTGTTCGCGTTGTGGCGCGTGCGGTTCGACACCTGCATCAGCGTGACCATATGGTCGAGCATGAAGCCGCCCACATAGACGCCGACCTTGCGGCCCGCGTGCGCGGGCAGATCGAGACCGGCGTTCTCGAACGCTTCCCAGATCAGTTCGAGCAGCAGACGCTGCTGCGGGTCGATGTTCTCGGCGACGCGCGCGGGCAGATCGAAGAAGCCGGCGTCCATCGCGCGCACGTCCTGCGTGATGAAGTTCGCGCGATCCACATAGGCCTTGCCCTTCGCGCTTTCGTCGGACGCGTAGTAGCGCGCGGCATCCCAGCGGTCCGGCGCAACGGGGCCCGCGGTCACGGTCCGCGCGCGCAAGGCCTCGACCAGCAGATCAAGGTTGTCGAGACCACCCGGGAAACGCCCGGCCATCCCCACCACCGCAATGTCACGCATATTCGTTCCTTATTCTAATAACTCTAAAAAATATTGACAAATACTATCGGCATAATTTAATTCAGCATCGCATTTTCCGGTTTCTTATATGTTCTATTTATTATTGAGATTTGGCATTGGCCGGAGGGCTGAACTAACGCGCTTATTACGGAGAAAATACCCTGCAAACCAAGGTGTTTTTCACACCACGCGCACAACTGGTTTTAGGTCAATGAAAACCCGAAATCGTTAGTTTTTATTTGCAATTTTTGTCCCGACGGACGAGCGCCGGACTTCGGAAATCGCCCGGCCATTTCAAGATAATTTCAGCGTCGATGTTTTAAAACTTTCAGCCCCGCTCAATGCGCGGGCGCGGCGACGCCGTTGCGGCCATTCGCGGGTGACGCGGCGGAGCCTGCGCCGGCCGCCGCCAGCTGCGCATTGACCGCGGCCACTTCGTCGACATTCAGCGCGGCGGTCTGCGCCTTCAGCTGCAACAGCGCGAGGATCGTGTCGTAGCGCGCGCGCAGCAGATCGCGCTGGTTCGTGTACAGCGTGTCGGTCGCGCGCAGCACGTCGGTGCTGGTGCGGCTGCCGACCCGGTAGCCGATGCGCGTCGCCGCAAGCGCGTCGCGCGAGCTTTGCGCGATACGCGCGAGCAGATCGATGCGCGCGAGTCCCGAGGTGAAGCGCGTGTATGCGTCGCGGGCGGCGGCGCCCGCCTCGCGCGCGGCGGACTCGGCCGCGTCCTCGGCCTGGTCGCGCTGCGCGAACGACTGCCGCAGGCGCGCCTGGATTTCGCCGCCGGAGTACAGCGGGATCGTCACGGTCAGCATCGCGGTCGTCGTGGTGGTCGGACGCGCATAGCCGGAGGCCGCGCCGGCCGGCGTGTAACCCGCCTGCAGATTGACGACCGGATAGTGCGCGGCGCGCGTCTTGCTGACGTCCAGTTTCGCGATCTGCGAGTCGAGCTGCTTGAGCTGCACCGTGTAGCCCTGCGTGCTCGCCTGCGCGACCCAGCTGTCGAGGTCGGCCGGTTCGAGCCGCGGTCGCACCGGCGTGGCCGCGAGCCGCGATAGCGGCGTGAACGGCTGCCCGGTCACCAGTTCGAGCGCCTGGCGTTTCAGATGCAGCGCGCTCGTCGCGTCGAGTTGCTGCAACTGCGCCTGCTGGCTCAATGCATCGGCTTCGCGCAGATCGATCAGCGTCGCGTCGCCGGCCGCGCGGCGCCGCCGCAGTTCGTCGAGCTGGGTGCCGACCGCCGCCCGATAATCGGTCGCGCGTTGCAGTTCGTCTTCGGCGGCGAGTTCGTCGAAGTACGCCTGCGCGGCATGCAGGATCGTGCTCTGGCGCGCGTCCGCATAGGTGAGCGCGCCCTGCGCCTCGACCAGATCGGCCTGCTGGTAGCCGGTCCAGCGCGCCCAGTCGAACAGCGGCTGCGACAGGCTCACGGTCCAGCCGCTCTGCCAGTACGCGACCGGCGTATAGCCCTGATTGGCGATGCGGTTGTAGCCGCGGCCCCAGCCGCCGTCGATGCGCGGCAGCAACGCCGCGCGCGCGATCGGCCGGGCCTGCCGCGCGGCCGCGTAGCCGGCCTCGGCGGCGGCGAGATCGGCGTCGTGGCCGATCGCCTGGTCGACTATCGTCATCAGGTCGACGGCTGGCGCGGGGGGCACGGGGGGCGTCGTCGGGGTGCCGACCACGGTACCGGCCATGGCGGCGGTCGCAATGCAACCGGCCAGCAGAATCAGCAGCATGCCGCCGTGCTTATTCATTTGCAGTGCTCAGGTTGTCGCGAACTTCGCGTTGCGGGTCGGCCTGGATATCGCTCTGCCCTTCCCGCACCAGTTCCCCTTCGTGCAGCCGGTAGCGCCGCCCGAACGCGGCCGCGAGCGACATATCGTGCGTAATCACCACGACCGTGCAGTCGAGCCGCAGCAGCAAAGCCGCCACGCGGCGCACCGACTCCGGATCGAGATTCGACGTCGGTTCGTCAAGCAGCAACACCTCGCGCCGCTGGTACAACGCGCGCGCAAGCAGCAGCCGCTGCCGCTGCCCGGCCGAAATATTGGCGATCGTGTCGCTGATGATCGTGCGGGTGCGCATCGGCAGACGCATCACGTCGGCGAGCAGGCCGACGTCGTCGAGCAGCCGATGAATGCGCTCCTCGTCCGCATGCGCTTCGAACAGCGAGATGTTGTCCGCGATCGAGCCGTGCAGAATCAGGTCGCCCTGGCGCATATGGGTCGCATGGCGGCGGATTTCGTCGACGTGCAGGTTCGGCCACGCGATCCCGTTCAGCGCGATCTGCCCTTCCTGCAGCGGCTCGGCCGCGGCGAGCAGCTTGAACAGCGTCGACTTGCCGCTGCCCGACGGCCCGGTGATCACAATCTTCTCGCCGCGACGAATCTCGAGGTTCGCATTTCTGAGCACCGGCTGGTCCGACACGCCATAGCGGAACGACACACCGCGAATCGACAGGTCGCGAAATTCGCGCACTTCGACCGCTTTCTGAGCGTCCTCGGGCGGCGTATAGCGCTCGCTTTCGCATTTGACGATATCGTCGACGCGCGCGACCGGCACGCTCAGCATGAAGTAGCCGAACACCGCGTTGATCGAGCGCGCGAGCCGCTCCGACAGCAGCGCCTTGTAGATCAGAAACGAATAGAACACGCCGACCGAAATCTGGCCGCCCAGCATCAGCTGCGCGGCGAGCCACGTGATCACGATCATGTCCGCGTAGTCGACCAGTTTCAGGATCGCGTCGCGCAGGCCGCCGAGCTGGTTGCTGGTCAGCGTCGCGGCGATGAAGTCGCGATACTTCGTCATGTAACGCGCTGTGCGGCGCGTCTCGCCTTGCGACAGCTTGATCAGCGAGGCCGCGCGGATCGTCTCGATCAGCGCGTCGTCGCATTGCGCGGAGCGCTCCAGCACCAGCGCGTGGTTGTCACGCATCCGCACGAACAGCGCGAACGCGACCGTCACGTAGAACGCGAAAATCCCGACCGCGACCGCGGTCAGCAGCGGGCTCTGCACCAGCATCAGCACGAACGCGAGCAGCCCGACCGCGATGTCGATATACAGCGACACCGCGGTGCGGGTCGCATAGGTGTTGATCTCGTCCTGTGCCTTCAGGCGTGCGAACAGATCGCCGACGTTGCGCTTCTCGAACCACGGCAGCGGATTGCGCAGCAGATGGCCGAGCAGCCCCTCGGTCATGCCGATCCGCGTGCGCCCTTCGAGCACCTCGACGAGCCGCGCCTGCACGTACTGGCTCAACACGCCGATCGCGAACAGGCTCGCGAAGGTCAGCACGAGCACGTTCAGCAGGTTCAGGTTGTCGGTGGCGACCACGTAGTCGAGCACCAGATTGCCGAGATACGGCATCGCCAGAATCGCGACCTGGCTGCCGAGTGCGACGAACAGCACCTTGGCGATCTGCGCGGACAGCATCGGGTTGCTCGCCCGCACCCGCGCGAGCGCGGCGGCCACCCCGGAATCCGCGCGAATGCGCGGCAATTGCGGAGTCGGCCCGCATTCGAGCAGATAGCCGGACACGTTGGCCGCGAACGTGTCGAGCGACACGCGCCGGCGGCCGCTGGCCGGATCGATGATATGCACGTAGCCACGCCGGTATTTGTCGAACACGACGAAATGTGCGCCGCCGAAGTGGATGATCGAGCCGCGCGCGACCTCGTGCAGATCGGCGACGTCGAAGCGATACGCCTGCACCGCGAGGCCGAATTCGACCGCGACGTCGTACAGGTCCATCAACGTGAGCCCGTTCGCCGAGATCGGCCGGAACGCGGACAGCTCGCGCACTTCGGTCGCGCGACCGAGGTGCGAGAGCACCATCGCGAGACACGCGTAGCCGCATTCGGCCACTTCATTCTGATAGATCGTGCGCACCGTTACCCCCTCAGCATGCGAAACAGCGGCGCCAGTACCCATTCGGCGATGGTCCTGCGTTCGACGACGATGCTCGCGGTCGCGCGCATGCCCGGCAAAATCCGGAACTGCTGGCGCTCGAACACGAACGTGTCGCCGGCCAGCGTGGCCCACGCCATGTAGTCGCCGGCTTCGCTCGCCTTCGCGTCCGACGCGCTGTCCGGCGAGATCTGCGTCTGCACCGTGGTGCTCGAAATCGCGTCGATCCGCGCCGCGTAGGTGCCGAAGCGCTCATACGGAAACGCGTCGAATTTCAGCCGCACCGTGTCGCCTTCGCGCACGAAACCGCGCTGGCGTGACGGTATGCGCAGCGCGGCGCGCAACGGCCCGTGCTCGCGTGTGCCGAGCACGAGCGCGACGTCGGCCGCGGCCAGCGAGCGGCCCGGCACCAGATTCGAAAACGTCACCACGCCGGCCTGCGGCGCGGAGATCGTCTGGTCCTGGCGCAACTGCTCGAAACGCAGCCGGATGTCCTGCAGATCGCGCGCATGCTGCGCATCGAGTTCGCGCAGCTGCGCCTGCAGGTCGGTCTGCGTGCTCTGCTGCGTGGCCAGCTCGCCGACCAGCTGCTGACGCCGCGCGAGACCCTGGGCGACCGCCACCTTGCCCTGATGCACGTCGGCACTCGCCTGCTCGATGCGATCGGCAGTCACGTAGTCGGACACCGATTGCAGCCGCGTGAGCTTGCGCGCGGATTCGTCGGCCAGCGCGCGGTTCTGCGCGATCTGCTGATCGAGCGCCGCCTGCTCCGCGTGGCGGCTTTGCAGCGTCTGCGCGGACGCGGCCAGTTGCGCGCTCAGCGCGGCGCGCCGCTGCGCGTACTGCGTTTCGGAGGTGCGCAGCTGGTCGTCGCGCATCCGCGCGTCGTACACCGGCCGCTGTACCCCGTCGCTGGCGAGCGACAGGTCGCGCTTGAGCTGGAACAGCGGCTGGCCGGCCTTCACGTGCGCCAGCGGCTGCACGTAGATCGCGGACACGAGTCCGCTGAGGCCCTGGATCTTGACCTCGTCGGGCGAGACGATTTCGCTCTGCACGTCCTGCTTCAATTCGATTTCGTGCAGGAACGCGAAGGCGATCGCGCCGATCACCAGCACGGACGTCGCGTAGGCGATCCAGCGCCACGGCACGTCCTTGAACTGCGGAAGTTGAGTCGATTCCATCGATGCTGCTCATGCCCGGATGATTGGCATGCCTTGTTGTCTGTAGCGGCTTGTGCGGCCGGGAAATCAGGCGCTGATGCGCGCCCGCCGATACTTGCCTGCGCGAGCCGTGACAGCCGCGAGCCGTGATATGGGTGACCGCGATAAGCGCGAGCCGTGAATGCGTGATCGGCAGCCTGGCCGCGCCGGGCGTGCTAACGCGACGCGGCGAACGCGTACAGCGACGGATGCCCGGCGGCGAGCCAGCGGCCGTAATTCGCGCGCAGCGCGGTAGCGATGCAGTCGGCCACTTGTTGCGGCGCGTCCGGCGCCGCGAGCGGCAGCGGCTCGAACAGCTCGGCATCGAAGCGGCCGCGCTCGAAAGTCAGATAAAACGGCAACAGCCACGCGTTCAGCGGCGCGCCGAGCCGAAACACGCCGTGGTGAATCCGCGCGTTGCGGCCGAACATCTGGACGCCGACCGTCTCCATCGGATAGCGGTGCATCGTGAAAGGCGGCACGTCGGCGAACAGCACCAGCGCACCGTTGCGCTTGAGCGAACGCACGACGCGCAGGCCAAGTCCGCCGCGGTTGTCGTCGTCGAACGTGTACAGCACGTTCACGCCCGGAATCTGCGCCTGGTCGTTGCCGTACAGATTGCGCGGCATCCCCGACACGACCGCGAGCGAGCGAAGCGCCAGTTGCGCGCGCAATTCGTCGATGACATAAATGTTCGCGTACTGCGACACGTAGTGAAACGGCGACACGATCACCGGACAGCCGGGGTGCGTCTGCCTGAGCCGCGCGATCTGTTGCGCGAGCTTCGCGGCGACCGCCTGCAGGTCGGGCCAATGTTCGACGCCGCGTACGTGGCGGCCGAAATAGATGCGCCGGTCGATCAGATGTTCGAGTGCGCGACTTGTGCGCGCGCGGCGCGTTTCGCGCGGCGCGAGATCCGCGAGATCGGGCCCGGGATCGGCGCGCACCACGCCGTTCGCACGCCGCTTCGCACTGAACAGAGCACCGCTGCGCGCACCTGCGGCCGCGAGCGGCTCGAGCAGCGACGCCGGCACGCGGGCCAGCACAGCGCGTTGGCAGCGATACTTCGCGTAGCGCAGATTCCTGCGCAGCCGTGATGAAAATGAGCGCATAGGCAGCCCCGATCAGAGACGGCGCGAGGGCGGCCGGGTTCGACCGCCCTCGCGCGCACGACCGGTTAGCGGCTATTACGCGCTGGTCACCGGCAGCGGGTTGCCGCCCGTGCCGCCCGTCGACGACGTGTCCGTCGAGCAGCTGGTGGTGATATCGCAGCTGGTCTTGCAGCAGCCACCTGCGACGTTGGCCTTGGCGAGTTCGTTACGATCGATCTGTTGCATTTTTATATCCTGTATTTCGAATTAAAAGGTTTTCCCGGATTCACTAATTCCCCGTAAATCCGGCATGCAAATTATGCCAAATTAATTAATCTATGCAATACGCTTAATAAAATTTGACATAGCGCAAATAACCAACAAAACCCGTTTTATCTTGAAATAATTCCGGAATTAAAATGCCATCGATGTCAATCTGATAACTTCGGTTTTTTATTGATACGACATCGTGAAGGTCGCGACGCCATTGGCGCTGCCGGGCGTCATGGTGCTGTCGATTTTCACGTAACGGCCGCCGAACGGCAGGCTCACGACCGTGTCGGTGCCGGCGGTGGTGCCGAGAAAAATCTGGTTCAGATTACCCGCCACCGATGAATCTGGACCATAAGCGACCGGATTACCGCCTTTCAGGATTTGTATGCCGACGCCTTTCGCGCTGGAATCCGATGTCAACGATAACGCATTCGAATTATTTCCAGGGTTATTACTGTCCGTAAAGGTGATGTAATAACTGGTCGCGACGCCCGAGCAATTCAGGCCGATCTGAAACGGCACGGTATTGGACGTGGAACCCACCGGGCCGAATTGACTGAGCGGCACGTTGCCGAGCGGCACGGAGATCGAAGGCGTGGTGACCGTGCAGGTCTGATTGGTGATTTGCACCGGGTTCGCCAGCGACACCGTGCCCGCGGTCAAGCCGCCGACGGTCGCCGTGAAATACTGCCCCGCTGCGATGGTCTGACTGCTGATCAGCGGCGACAGCTTGATCAGCCGCAGCGTCACGGTCGGTCCGAGGTACGCATAGCATTTGCCGCCCGCTGTCTGACCGCACGACGACGGCTGGAACCACGTTGCCGGCAACGTACCCGTGGCGGTCGAATAGTAGCTCGAGCCCGCTTGCAGCGTGTAGCCGATACCCGTCGAGCCGATCGGCATCACGCTGTTCGAGCCGGACGAACTGCCGCCCTGCAGGTTCGAATAGACGTACGAGGCCGCGGCCGTGCAATACACCCCGGTCGGCGATGCGTTGCTGAACGCCACCGTCGCGGTGCCCTGCCCGATCACGCTGCCCACCGGCGCGTCGCGAGGAATGGTGACGGGCGACGGGATCGAGATCATGAAATTGGACGTGCCGCCCGAGCCCAGCGAACACTGCGCGTGCGCGAAGCCCGGCAGCAGGGTTGCGCCGATCAGCACGAACGCCGGCAGCAGCAGTTTCGACACGACGTGCGTCGCGTCGGCAAATCTGGAGATGAGTTTCATAAGGTTCCTTGCGGTGACCGGTTGCAGCAGAACGCGCGTCGCAGTCGGGACGGCGCGCAAAAAATCGTGCGCCGCCATTGCGCTCGCGCGCGGTGGCGGCGCTGGCGGCGCTGTCGGGGTGCGCCCGCGACTAGTGCACGCCGGGCAACTGCACGAAGCCGACATTGCGGCCGCCGCGACTGTCGGCGTTGCCGGTGTTGGCGGTACTGCTATTGGCGGTCTCAGCCGCCGACGGGCCGGCAGCGCTCACGGCGCCGCCGCTGCCGCCGCTCAGGTTGCGCTGGCTCCACTCGCCGTGGGCCCGCTGCGCCGCCGCGGCGGCGGGATTGCGCGCGATGCCGATGGAACGGACCACCTGCGCGTGCGCCGGCAGGGCCGGCAGAACAGACGCTGCGAGCAGCGAAACAATCAGTAAATGGCGTGCTTTCAATTGAGCGGACCTTGCAGGGTTGATCGAGTGCTGGAGCGCGCGGGCAGCCGGGCCGCCCGCGCCCGCGGTGCGGGTTTCAATGCAGGTGGGTGTTCGCGGCGCCGTCGCCGTCGCCGTGCAGGCGGCCCGCGGTCGAAATCCGCGCGGCCATGCTGACGTTCGCCGCAGCCATGTTCGCCGCCCAGTTCTGCCCGCTCGGCGCGAACGACTGCTGTTCGGCGGGCTCAGGTTGCAGCTCAGGTTGCGACTGCGGCTGTGCCTGCTCGCCGGACGGCTGTGCCGGTCGCTGCGGCGCTTGCGGGTGCGCCTGTACGGCCGGTGTCGCTTGCGGTGTCGCTTGCGGTGTCGCTTGCGGTGTCGCTTGCGGCGCCACTTGCGGTGTCGCCACCGGCGTCGCCACCACACCCGTCGCCGGCGCGACCGCGCCCACGTCGCAAAGCGCGTCGGCGTGCGCGAACATGCCCTTGTCGGCGTCGCGCGGCGGCAACTTGTAGTGCAGCAGACACTGCTGGTCGGCCGCGTCGCCCCACTTCACCGTCAACGCGCCTTCGTCGGCGACGCCGCGCACGAAGAGCCGGCTGCCCTGACCGATCACGCCGACGTCGTGCCCGTCGCTGTCGAGCACATTCGCGCCGAACGGCAGCTTCGCGCCGTTCGGCTGACGCGCGGTGATCACCGCGGCGCGGCCGCTCACCGTGTCGAAATGGATCATCACGACCGAATTCGCGCGCGGCGTGATCTGCTGGGTCGTCGATTTGAACTCGACGTCGAGCGGCAAGCCCTTCGGATCGATGTCGACCAGATTCATCCGGTACGGCATCAGATACGGAATCACCGCATAGCCGCGCGGATCGATTCGCACACCTGTCGAATTGGTGACGCGCGCGCCATACCCGTTTTTCGCCTCGACCACCCCGACCGTGTCGCCGAGATCGTTGGCGAACGTGATGCCGCCCGGATGCGCGACCACCGCGCCGGAAACGCCGCCCGACAGCTGCGAATAGCCGGAGCCGGTGCTGGCGCTGCCGAGGAAGGTCGCATACGGACTGCGGTACTGACCGTTGACGCCGCCGACCGTCGAGCCCGGCGAATTGTTCGCCGTCACGCCGTAGCTGAAGTCGTTGTCCTCGCCGGCGGTGCCGGTCAGCATCGCCTGTTCCGACCAGCCGGTGTTGCTGTCGTGCGCGAAGCTGGTGGCGAGCGTCGGCGCGTGCTGCGACTTGCCGAGCGGTACGGAAACGCTCAGGAATACCTGGTTGTTCATCTGGCCGCTGAGCGTATCGCGCTGGCGCGACAGCGACAGGTTGTAGCTGAAGCTGGTGCCGAGCGCGCGCAGGATGTTGTTGTAGCCGACCTGAAACTGCGTGGTCGTGCCCGAACGGTTCCAGTAGCTGAGCGTCGAGCCGACCACGTACGCGTTGCCGCGACCGTCGCCGAGCCCCTGGTTCATCGTCAGCTGCACCTGGTTGCGCTGGCGGTCGATCGAGTTGGCCGACTGGCCGCGCGAGACCGCGTCGCGTGCGAGCATCGCGTCGCGCAGCCCCCAGAAGCCGCTCGACGAATAGCGATAGGCGGCGACCGCGAAGTTCGTATCGGTGGCCGCGAGCAGCTTGCTGTAGCTGATCCGCACACTCTGCCCCGAGGTCGTGCCGGCGCCGCGAATGCTCGCGTTCGCCTGCGTGACGTCGAGCGCGACCGCGCCGATCGGCGTGTTGAACGCCGCGCCGACGAGCCCCGCCGCATACCCTTGCGCGGCCGTCACGCCGGCATAACCGGTGATCAGATTGTTGATACCGTACTGGAACGTGCCCTGCAGAATGTTCGGGTGACGGTCCAGCTCCGCGTCGCGAATCTGGCCGAGCGCGAAGTTGAAACGCGAGATGCCAGGGCGCAACAGTTGCACGACCGATGCGTACGGCACCGTGAAGCTGCGCTGGGTGCCGTCGGCCTCGGTCACCGTCACCAGCAGGTTGCCGCCGTAACCGGTCGCATACAGATCGTCGATCTCGAACGCGCCCGGCGCGACCGTGGTTTCGTACAGACGGTTGCCGTTCTGCGACACCGTCACACGCGCATTGGTCAACGCGACGCCGCGAATCACCGGCGCGTAGCCGCGCTGCGAATCGGGCCGCATGCGGTCGTCGGTGCCGACCTGCACGCCGCGAATGCCGATGCTGTCGAACACCGCGCCGTCGGTGAACGCATCGCCGAGCGTCAGCTGACTGCTGATGCTGGGCAGATCGTGCTGCACGTACGTCTCGATGTTCTGATACGAGCTCGGTCCGTGCGACTCGAATGTGAACGCGGAATTCTGCCGCAGATGCCAGCTGCCGATATTGATGCCGCTGTTCAGGCCGAGATAGCTCTGCGTGCTGCCGTAACCGGAGCCGGTGACGCGAAACGAATTGAAGTTATACGCGAGCGTCGCGGACGGCACCCCCTCGTCCCAGAACTCGGGGCTCACATAGCCTTGCGGATTGCGCGTGAGCGACGCCTGCGGCACGCTCACGTCGAGCCGCAGATCGGACATGTCGAACGTCACCGATGCGCCCTCGACGATCTCGCCCAGGTCCATGCATTCGCCGCCGCCCGCCAGCACCGCCCGCGCGCTGTCCGTCAGTCTGGTCTGATTCAGGCCGAGCCGGCCGACCAGCGCCTTGTCGAAACACGGCGTCGCGCTGTCGGCGCCTTGCGGCGTGCGGAAGTTCACTGACGGGTGGCCGGCCCAGTTGCCGTTCACGTAGAGGTCGACCGTGTATTCGCCGGGCAGCACCGGGTTGCCGTGCTCGAAGCGCGATACATCGACGCTCTGATTCTTCGGCTTCATCAGGAACTGATCGTCGAACTGAACCTGGGCGATCGTCGAATCGGCGTGTGCGGCAGCCGGAACCCAGCTCGCCAACGCGCCGAGGATCACGAAATGGCTATGCCTGGGCGTGGGCGCTCGGCCCGCGTAACGGTTCCGTTGATGTTGTTGTCTGATACGCATGAATACCGTTCTTTAGACGCTGGACGCGCGTACTACTCGGCACGCGCGATGACTCGGGCGAGTGCCGCGACCGCGCGGGTCGGGGCACCGGATGATTAGGACTGGAGTGGCGCGCGGTTTAAGGCTGGGCGGCGCGCTGCGGCCCGGGCTGCGCTTCAGGCTGCGCTTGCGGGGCCGGCGCGCTTGCTGCGGCTTCGGCCGGCGTGGCTGCCGCGGCGGCTCGCGCCGGCTTGTACTGGCCGGGCGTGCCCGCGCCGTAATCGTTGAGAAACTTGTAGTCGACCTGCAACGGCGCGGCCGGCAACGACGCGACCTTGCCCACGTCGTAGTCCTGGGTCGCGCCGGGGTCGACCATGCCGCCCTTGTCGTCGGTCCACGTCGCGCCGCCCGCTTTCGCGACGACCTGCGTGAAGGTCACGTGATACGGCGTCGGGTTGGTCGCTTCGAGCACATAGCCGGCGCCGTCTTTTTTCGGCACGAACTTCCAGCTGATTTTCGCGGGCGCTTCGTCCGCGCGGCCGGGCAGTCCGTCAGGCCGGAAGAACAGTTTGATGCGCGAGCGGAACGCGAGGCGCAGCATGTTGCGCTCGACCGCGTCTTTCTGCGCGGCGGTGGGCGGCACCTCGAGCACGTTGAGCCAGAACAGCGACTCCTTGTCCTGCGGCAGCGGATCCTGCGTATAGATCAGACGCAGGCTCTGGCCTTTCTTCGGATCGAGCCGGAACAGCGGCGGCGACATCGAGAACGGCACCTGCACTTCGTCCGGCAACGACTTGGGATTGCCGGTATCGAGCCATACCTGCACCAGCGCCGGATCGTTGCCGACGTTGTTCAGTTTGACTGTAATTTCACGGTCGCTCGCGTCGTACACCAGACGCGTTCCGTTGACGACGACACTCGCGTGGGCGATGCCCGCACACATCGACAAGGCGGCCGCTGCCGCCAGTAAATTTTTACGTACCGCCATCTTCTCGCCCCGCTTACCCGGTCCTGCCGGGATGCCACTGAATTCTTCGGACAGCGGCCGGCGCCCATCGGGCCCCGGCCGCTGCCTCACCACGTCATGTACGGCTTACTGCTGCTCCGTACTGCTTACTGATAGACGATCGAGTAGAGCGTCGTCGTGTTGACCGAGCCCGCGCCTGCTGCGCCGCCCGTCGCGACGTATTGCGCAAAGTAGTCGAGCGTTGCGCTGCCGGCCGAGATCGTGGCCGACTGCGAGTTCTGCGAGCTTTGTGCGGCGCCCAGCTGGATTGTGCTGTAGTCCTTGTTCAGCAGGCCGATTTCGACGTTGCTTGCGCTACCCGTTGCGTTCAGCAGACGACCCGTTGCCGTGTCGACCGTTGCGCCCGGTTCGAAGTACGTCAGCGCGGTGCCCGAATCCGGCGAGCAGTTGGTCAGCGCGATGTTGAACGGCGTACGGCCGGCCGTCGAACCGTCTGCTGCCAGCGCCGAGGTCGACACCGTCGGCAGGGTCACCGTGAAGTCCTGACCGCCGCCGTTGCCGCTGATCGTGCAGGTTTGCGCGGTGATGTTGCCGTTGAAGGTGATCGTGCCGTCAGCTGCGTACGATGCCGCCGGAATACCGACTGCTGCTGCGACCGCGACAAATGCGAGTGAACGTGCAAGTTTCATTGTTTTACCTGTTAAATAAATCGTGAATCGAAAACCAACCGATTGAAAAAACAAAATCAGCGCGCGCTGATACTTCGGCTGACATCAGTCATGCCAGTCAAAATCTTAGAGATATCCCAAATTTGCCGACGTCGACTTACTACTATTTTTAATAAAACCCGGAACCATGACTCTATTAAATACATCTGACAAAGTTGCCGTTTTAATTAGCAACCGATGTTCTTGTAAGTATTTCGTAAAAATCAGGCTCCCGGTCGGGCTGAAAAAATTCCGTAAAAATCGACGTTTCGATGGTGGGTGTAAAAAATCCGTAAAAATCAGCCTCGCGACGGCAGCATGTATTCGAACAGCTCGCGGTCATTGGTAAACCCGAGCTTTTTCATGCCCTGCTTTCGCTGGGTACTGACGGTTTGCAGACTCCGGTGACTTAACGCGGCAATTTCGCTGATACTCATTCCGCTCACGTAAAGACGCAGCACTTCGCCCTCGCGCGCCGACAGATGTCCCATTCTGTCGGTATCCGATTCCTCGCAATGGCTTGCACCGGTGATACGGCGCACCGACGGCGCTATATAGAATTGGCCGCGCGACACGCAGCGCACCGCGCTCACCACTTCTTCCGGGGAATCGTTTTTCAGCAACACGCCATGCGCCCGCGATTTGACGACGGCGCTCAGCAGCAGAGGGTTGGTCAGGGTGGTGACGAAGATGACTTTGGTGGCGGGAAAGGTCCGGCGCAGCAGCGCCATCAGCGAGCTTCCGTCCCGATAGACCTTTCCGGGAATTTCAAAGTCGGCCAGCAGCACGTCGACTTCTTTTTCTCGAAGTAATTCCATGATCGCCGTGGAATTGTCCGCCTCCCCCACTACCCTCAAGCCAGCCTGCCTTCCGAAAATACACCGCATTCCTATTCGCAGAATGGAATTGCTGTCGGCGATAGCAATCTTAGTAAGCAAAATCCACCTCCAGACACTGGTTACCTATCACTCACTACGTCCCAACAAACTGATTTTCGATATTTTCGAGATTGGAAATTACTCGCAATCGCATAAATCTGAACCGGGGTAAACAGGATATAAAAAATATTTCAACTTCTCTAATTTGAGATAAGATCACTTGACCAGCACGAGAGCCGATCAACTTTTAATTTTCGTGTGAACCCTGCACTACGTAGTGACCGCTTCCCTAATAGCTTTAATAGCGCGTATTGTCGGCGTCATGCGTCAATTCATTGAATAGGATTAAATCGAAATAATTGTTAATAAACGTCAATATTTGATTAACAATTAGAACAGCGCAGGCGCATTGTGTTACAACTCTTATTCATACTTAATGCATACATTATCTCGAAATAATTGCAATGAATTTAGCGAAATTTATTTCCAGCCTGTATCCACGACACAGCGTTGCGCCAGAATCCAAAAGAAGAATTAATCGCGGGTCGATAGTCCGCGCAGGCACGCTTGCGGATGCGACCGAAGAGTTATGGCAGCGCACGTGAGATGGGGGGGCCGGTTTTCGATCCCTCGGTTGCCTTGAAAGCGCGAAGACAGGACGCCGCGATGCCTCGCTCGCAGGCTTGGTGCCGGAGCGTGCTGCTGAATGGAGGTGTGGCGGCCGCAGTGAAGCGGTGCTCATCGCGCCGACGCGCGCGTGCTGGTAATGACTGTCGGCCGGAGAGAACAGCGGAGCCATTTAATCTGGAGACCTACATATCGGAGGCAAACGTGCTCCGACTCGCTCGGGCGGCGTGACGGCGCCGCGTTTGCACTGCCTCCAAAACCCGCACCGTCACGAGCGGCGCATGCAATAGCCGGGGCGATACTGGGAACCCGCGCAGACTCACAATGCCGCAAGCACTGCGGGCAAGCTACGGAGAAATCCGTCACGCGCGAGCCGACGGCCAGAGGAAGCAACGAGAAGGAAAAAACGCGGGAAAGCCGCCAAACACGGCCAGAAAAACAAAAACCCCGCAGAGCCTAGACTCTGCGGGGTTCTCTCTACCACTTCTGGCGGAGACGGAGGGATTCGAACCCTCGATCCAGGTTTTGGCCCAGATGCTCCCTTAGCAGGGGAGTGCCTTCGACCTCTCGGCCACGTCTCCCAAACTTTCTTTCGCACAGGGAGTCAGTGCGAAGAAGCCAAGATAATAGCGGGCGAAGCCGATAAGGTCAATGTCTGACGAACATTTTTTGTGCCAATTCGACGCTGGCGATGCAAATAGTTCATCGGCTGTTCACATGCGCGCCGCAAAACAAACGGGGCGCCCGTGGGCGCCCCGTTTTTCTGCCGCTTATTGCGGCAACTCAATGCCGCTCGCTACTTCTTAAGCCTGATCGAGTTCGAACGCCTTATGCAGCGCGCGCACTGCGAGCTCCATGTACTTCTCGTCGATCAGCACCGAAATCTTGATTTCGGAGGTCGAGATCATCTGAATGTTGATGCCCTCTTCCGACAGCGTGCGGAACATCTTGCTCGCGATGCCGACGTGCGAGCGCATACCGACGCCGACCACCGACACCTTCGACACCTTCGGATCGCCCAGCACCTGTTCGGCCTGCACGTGACCCTTCACCGTGCCGGTGAGGATTTCCATCGCGCGCGCGTAGTCGCCGCGGCCGACCGTGAACGTGAACGCCGTCTTGCCCTCGACGCTCTGGTTCTGGATGATCATGTCGACGTCGATATTCGCGTCCGCCACCGGGCCGAGGATCTGATACGCGATGCCCGGCTTGTCCGGCACACCCATCACGGCGATACGAGCTTCGTCGCGCTGGAACGCGATGCCCGAGATGACTGCTTTTTCCATGGTCTCGTCTTCTTCAAAAGTAATCAGGGTGCCCGACTTCATTTCTTCTTCGAGCGACATCAGCGGATCGGTCAGACTCGACAGCACGCGCGTCTTCACCTGATATTTGCCGGCGAATTCCACCGAGCGGATCTGCAGCACCTTCGAACCCAGGCTGGCCATTTCCAGCATTTCTTCGAACGTCACGCGATCGAGCCGGCGCGCCTCTTCGACCACCCGCGGGTCGGTCGTGTAGACGCCGTCGACGTCCGTATAGATCAGGCACTCGTCGGCCTTCAGCGCGGCCGCGACCGCGACCGCCGACGTATCCGAGCCGCCGCGGCCGAGCGTCGTGATGTTGCCTTCCGGGTCGATACCCTGGAAGCCGGTGATCACGACCACCTTGCCGGCGTCGAGGTCGCGCAGCACGCGCTCGCCGTCGATTTCGCTGATCCGCGCCTTGGTGTATGCGCTATCCGTTTTGACCGGCACCTGCCAGCCTGCGTAGCTGACCGCGTCGACGCCGGCTTCCTGCAGCGCGATCGCGAGCAGACCCGAGCTGACCTGCTCGCCGGTCGCGGCGATCATGTCGAGTTCGCGCGGGCTCGCCTGGGTCGTAATTTCTTTTGCGAGGCCGAGCAGGCGATTGGTTTCGCCGGACATTGCCGACGGCACGACGACCATCTTGTGGCCAGCCTTGTGCCATTTCGCGACGCGCCTTGCGACGTTCTTGATGCGCTCGACCGAGCCCATCGAGGTGCCGCCGTATTTGTGTACGATGAGTGCCATTGTCGTTCTGAACTGAAGGAGAAACCGCGCTGGCGCGCTGAAGAAAACCGCACAGGGAGCACAGGGGCGCAACGTCTCGTGAACGGCGGCGAAGTGTGTGGCGGCGTAAATGCAGCGCGCGTGCAGCACGCGCGGATTTGCCCGGGATGAGATCGCTTGATGGCAGGTCGGAATTCAACGGCAACGACGGATCACGCTCGCAAACCGGCATCACGACCGAGTGCGGCAAAAGCGATGACGAAATCGGGTCGGGCAAACGAGCTAAAGTACCTGATTAGGCACAAAAAGACAAGTCGCGGCGAGCGTTCAATTGCGTGAAATCGGGCTGGCAAGGACCCGTTTTTCCGCTGATTTGTGCCCTATTTCGTGATTTCGGTACTTGCGGGAAGCTGATGCGCAAGTGCCCGACCGGCCGGTCAGGCGATCAGCAGGTCTTCGCGCCAGACGATCCTCACGCACGCTTCACTGCTCGCCACCGACTCGGGCACGCTCGCGCGATTCACGCCGATCAGCGGAACAAACAGCAACGCGTCGCCGACATATAGCAACGGCACGTCGCGCTTCCATGCGGGAATCGCGCGCTCCTGGAACAGATTCTTCAACGTGCGGCTCGGCGCGTTCGGCGCAGCGGTGCGCATCCGTTCGCCGCCGCGGCGCGCGCGCGCGCTGAGCGGCGCGCGTTGCAGCACGCTGAGCGGAACCAGGCCGGCGTCATCGGCGGCGGCCGGCTGGGTCGCATCGTTCGTGTCACCGACTGGCAGCACCTCGAACACAAACGTGCCGCGCCACTGCGGCAAACGCCATACCGCTTCGCCCTGCCACACGAGCTCGCTGATTTCGCGTTCGACCAGCGCGGTTTCGTCGGCGGGCTCGCTGCTGTCGCCGGCCTCCCAGTAGACCAGGCCGCGATAACTGCGCAGCGCGTGCCCCGCATGATCGATGCGCAAACGATGGCCGCCCTGCCCCGCGCCCACCTCGCGCAACTGCCGCAGCGCATCGGCGACACGCGCGCTCGATGCCGCGACGAAACCCAGCGTGCGCATCCAGTAACGCAGCAGGTTCAGCGCGCGGTCGTCGTCGAGTGCGAGCAATGCTGACGCGTCGAGCGCGCGGCCTTCATTGCGCGCCGCGTCTTGCAGATCGGCGCGCGCGAGCGTATCGAGCAGACGCTGCGCCGACGCCGCATGCGCGGCGGTGCGCGCGAGCGCGTCGCGAAAACCGGGAAAGTGCACCGCGAGCGCCGGCATCACCTGATGGCGCAGCGCATTGCGCGCATAGCGGGTGTCCGCATTCGACTCGTCGTCGATCCAGTGCAACCGGCGCGCGCGCGCATACTGATCCAGTTGCGCGCGCAACAGATGCAGCAGCGGCCGCACCCGGGTCGCCGACGCGCCAGTGGCGAGAAACTCCGGCGCCATCGCCGCCAGCCCTGCCAGCCCCGCGCCGCGCAACAACTGCAGCAGCACGGTCTCGGCTTGATCGTCCGCGTGCTGCGCGAGCCACAGCATGCGAATGCCGTGCGCGTCGCACATCGCATCGAGCGCACGATAACGCGCATCGCGCGCCGCTGCCTCGATGCTCACGCCGCTCGCGCGCGCCACTTCGACACGTCGCGCGTCGAACGCGACGCCGCGCTCGCGCGCGAACGCGTCGCAATGCGCGAGCCATGCATCGGCGTGCGGACTCAAGCCGTGATGCACATGCAGCGCCATCACGCGTGGGGAACCCGCGACGCGCACCGCCGCGTCGAGCAGCACGCTCGAATCGACGCCGCCGCTGAACGCGACCGCGATCCGCGCGTGCGGATCGCGTGCGTCGAGCGCGGATAGCGCAACGCCGAGCGCCTCGAAAACGAGGCGCTCGGCGGACGAGTCGGCGGTGGAGGTCACGTGCTTAGCGCGGCAAGCGCTGGTGGACCAGAGAGACAGGCTAACGCGCGCGGGCTTACGCGCCCGGCGTCGTTTCCTTGAATTTGCCGTACGCCATCAGCCGTTCGAAACGGCGTTCGCGCAGGTCGTTGGTGCCCATGCCCTGGAACTGGCGCAGCGAATCGGCGAGCGCGCGACGCAGCATCGCGGCCATACCCTTCGGATCGCGATGCGCGCCGCCGAGCGGCTCGTTGACGATCTTGTCGATCAGACCGAGCGCCTTCAGACGATGCGCGGTCAGGCCGAGCGCTTCCGCGGCTTCCGGCGCCTTCGCGGCGCTCTTCCACAGAATCGACGCGCAGCCTTCCGGCGAAATCACCGAGTAGGTCGAGAACTGCAGCATCAGCACGGTGTCGGCCACCGCGATCGCGAGCGCGCCGCCGGAACCGCCTTCGCCGATGATCGTCGCGATCAGCGGCGTCTTCAGTTCGGCCATCACGTACAGATTGCGGCCGATCGCCTCCGACTGGCCGCGCTCTTCCGCGCCGATGCCGGGATACGCGCCCGGGGTATCGATGAACGTGAAAATCGGCAGACCGAATTTCTCGGCCAGACGCATCAGCCGCTCAGCCTTGCGATAGCCTTCCGGACGCGGCATGCCGAAGTTGCGCATCGCGCGCTCCTTGGTGTCGCGGCCCTTCTGATGGCCGATCACCATGCACGCCTGCCCGTTGAAACGCGCGAGGCCGCCGACGATCGACTGGTCGTCCGCGAAGCTGCGGTCGCCATGCAATTCGTGGAAATCGGTGAACAGCTCGCTCACGTAGTCGAACGTGTACGGACGCTGCGGATGACGGGCAATTTGCGAAACCTGCCACGGCGTCAGGTTCGCGTACAGATCTTTGGTGAGCTGCTGGCTCTTCTTCGACAGCCGCTCGATTTCTTCCGAAATATCGACGGCCGAATCGTCCTGCACGAAGCGCAATTCTTCGATCTTCGCTTCGAGTTCAGCGATCGGCTGCTCGAAATCCAGAAACGTGGTCTTCATTGGTTGTAATCCTTGGACTTACCGGGCAGCGCGTATTCTAACCGCGCGCGCCGATGTCAAAACCTTTTCTCAACTATCGACTATAAACAAACGATAGTTTTTCGAAACGGCCTCGTTTTCCTGTTCTTCAGTAGTCGCCCGGCAACGGATCGAGACTACGCCACATATACCAGGTCGCGACGGTGCGCCACGGTTCCCAGTTTGCCGCGACCTCGCGCGCTTCGCTGCGCGTGACGGGTTCGCCGCTGAAATAGTTGACGCTGATCGCGCGGATCAGACCGAGGTCGTCGAGCGGCAGCACGTCCGGACGCGACAGGTTGAAGATCAGGAACATCTCCGCGGTCCAGCGGCCGATGCCGCGAATCTGCGTGAGTTCGGCGATCACCGCCTCGTCGTCCATCGACGTCCACTTGCCGACATGCAACGCACCCGACACGAAATGGCGCGCGAGATCGAGCACGTATTCGGCCTTGCGTTTGGACAGACCGCAGGCGGTCAGCTTCTCCAGACCGAGCTTGATGAACTGCTGCGGCACCAGCTTCGGGCACGCGGCTTCGACCCGCGCCCACACCGCCTGCGCGGAGGCGACCGAAATCTGCTGACCGACCACCGAGCGCGCGAGCGTGACGAACGGATCGCCGCGGCTGAGCAGATGCACGGGGCCGAATTTCGGAATCAGTTTCTTCAGAATGCGGTCGCGCTTGACGAGATCGGCGCACGCCTTGTCCCAGTATGCGGGCCGCGTGACTTCCGGCGCGAGGCCGCCGATCTGCACCGGCACCGCGACTTCGCTCGCGAGCGCGCTGGCGCCGGCCGCTTCCCCGCTCGCGCTGGTCGCGCTCGCGGCGGTGGCCGACACGCGCGTCTTGCGCACGACCTCGCCCGCGTTGGTGTCGCGCGCGAGTTCCTGGACTTCGCCGGCCAGTTCGTTCGCGAGTTTCACCGCGGGTTTGGTGGCGGCTTTGGCCGCGGCTTTCGGAGGCGCGGCGCCATTGCTCTTGCCCGCCGCGGCGCTCGTCGGGGACTTCGCGCGCTTCGCGGTGGACACATGCGCGGCGTCGCCGCCCGCGCCGTTCAGCGAGCGTTTGGCCGCGCTCTTCTTCGCCGCGGCGGCACCGGCTTTCGCCGCCCCGCCCGCTTTCGACGACGCTTTCTCTACCGCGCTGCCCGCGCGAGTCGACGCACGCGTCGACTTAGCCGCGGCAGCCGACGCTGCGGCTGCCGCACTGGTTTGAGACGTCGCGCGTTTAGCCGGCGTCTTCGTGGCCGTTGCCATCCTGCCTCCTGCCTGGCGAGTCGATCAGAGGGAAGTACGAGGTGCGCTCACACGCGCCGCCACTCGGTCAACCCGCCGGGTTTGTCTTCGAGGGCAACGCCGGCTTCGAGCAATTCGGCCCGGATCCGGTCTGCTGCCGCATAGTCCTTTGCCTGTTTGGCGGCGACGCGCGCGGCGATCTTCGTTTCGATCGCGGCGGCATCCAGCGCGCCTTCGGCTGCAGCACCCGCTGCCTGCTGCAGGTAGGCACGCGGCTCCCGTCCGAGCAGCCCGAGCACCGCGCCAAGCTCGCGCAATTGACGGGCCAGCGCGGGCTCGCGCGTGCGGTTCACTTCGGTGGCCAGCTCGAACAGCACCGACACGGCCACTGGCGTATTGAAGTCGTCGTTCATCGCCGCCTGGAAACGCCGCGCGTACGCTTCGTTCCAGTCGAGTTCGCCCGTATCGGGCGTCACGTCTTTCAACGCCGTGTACAAACGCGTCAGTGCGTTGCGCGCGTCGTCGATATGCACGTCGCTGTAATTGAGCGGTGAACGGTAATGCGCGCGCGCGATGAAGAAGCGCACGACCTCCGCATCGTACTGCGCGAGCACTTCGCGAATCGTGAAAAAGTTGTTCAACGACTTCGACATCTTTTCGTTGTCGATCTGCACGTAGCCGTTGTGCATCCAGTAATTCACGAAGGTCTGGCCGGTCGCGGCTTCGCTCTGCGCGATCTCGTTTTCGTGGTGCGGAAACTGCAGGTCCTGGCCGCCGCCATGAATGTCGAACTGTTCGCCGAGCAGCGTGCAGCCCATCGCCGAGCACTCGATATGCCATCCCGGACGGCCGCGGCCGTACTTCGACTCCCAGCCGGTGTCGGCCGGTTCGTCGGGCTTGGCCTGCTTCCACAACACGAAGTCGAGCGGGTCCTGCTTCGCGTCGTTGGCCGCGACGCGCTCGCCCGCGCGCAGGTCTTCGAGCGACTTGCCCGACAGCTTGCCGTAGCCCGCGAACTTGCGCACCGCGTAGTTGACGTCGCCGTCGCTCGCCTGATACGCGTACCCGTTGTTCTCGAGTGCCTCGATCATGCCGAGCATCTGCGGAATGAAGTCGGTCGCGCGCGGCTCGATGTCCGGACGCGCGATGCCGAGCGCGTCCGCGTCTTCATGCAACGCGGCGATAAAGCGATCGGTCAGCGACTTGATGGTCTCGCCGTTCTCGACCGCGCGACGGATGATCTTGTCGTCGATGTCGGTAATGTTGCGCACGTAGGTCACGTTGTAGCCGAGCGTGCGCAACCAGCGCTGCACGATGTCGAACACGACCATCACCCGCGCATGGCCAACATGACAATAGTCGTACACGGTCATCCCGCAGACGTACATTCGTACAACGCCTTCCTGCAGCGGGACGAAAGTTTGCTTGTCACGCGCGAGCGTGTTGTAGATGCGCAGAGATTCCATAGAGAACGGTGCGTGGGCCCAAAGAAGTCCGCATTGTGCTTCATGCGCGCCGCGACCCGAGACGAACAGAACAGCGGGTGCGTCGCCGGCAGCTGAAACCGGCGCACCTCGTGCGGCGATCACGCTGCAGACGAAACGGCGAACCAGGCGGAGACGGCCACGAGTGGCGAAAAGACAGTCGGCGGTTCGACGGAACGCGCAGACCTTTTGTTAGAATGGCTCGGAGTATAACACCCAGACCTAAGCCTATGAAACACTCCAGCGGCCGCGCACGCAGCGCTGCGACCCTCGCCGCGACTGCGCCTGAAGGCCTCGTTGGCGGCCTCGTTGGAAGCCGTTCCGGCGGCATTGTTTTCGCAGCGGCGCGCACTCTCGCGTGGCGCGTCACCGTGGCCGCCGCGCTGGCCGTGGTACCGGTCGCCGGCGCTTATGCGCAGAAGGCCGCGGTGATGCCGCAAGGCCCGGCGGTACGCGACAACACGCCCGAAGTCGACGCGTCGATTGAGCAGAGAAACTGGCAGGCCGCACTGACCCAGCTCGATGCGCGCATCGCGTCGAACCCGCGCGACGCCCAGGCCAAATTCAAGCGCGGCACCGTGCTCGCTCACCTGGGCCGCGACGACGAAGCGATCGCCGCGTTCACCGAACTCACGCAGCTCTACCCCGAGTTGCCCGAACCGTACAACAACCTCGCGACGCTGTATGCAAAGCACGGCCGTCTGACCGACGCGCGTGCCGCGCTCGAAACCGCGTTGCAGGTCAACCCGAACTACGGCCTCGCCTACGAGAACCTCGGCGACGTCTATCTGCGCATGGCCAATGAAGCGTATCGGCGCGCGCAGGGCATCGGCAAGGCCAGCGCGACCACCACCCAGCGTCTCGCGCAAATCCAGAAGATCGTTTCGCCGGCGCCAGCGCGCAAAGCCGCGCAACCGGCCGCCGCGCAATCGAGCGAAACCACCGAGCGCAACACCCCTTCTTCGACGCTGCCTGAAACCCCGAGCTTCCAGTTCGGCGGCGCCAACGGCTCGCTCGCGATGCCGCCGTACGTCGCGCCGTCGCGCTAACGCGGGGCCACACTGCCCCACCGCAGATTTTTCCACCCCGAGGATCTTCATGAAATGGTTGATGTTGGCGCTCGGCAGCGCCGCCCTGATCGCAACCGCGCCGGCTTTTGCGCAGGCGGGCTCGCAGGCCGCTCATCCGCAGGTGCTGCTCAAGACGTCCGAAGGTGACATTCGCGTCGAACTGTATCCCGAGAAAGCGCCAAAAACTGTCGCGAACTTCCTCGACTACGTGAAGGCCGGCCAGTACAGCGGTACGATCTTTCATCGGGTGATTCCGGGCTTCATGATCCAGGGCGGCGGCTACACGCAGAGCTTCGCCGAGAAGCCGACGCGCGCGCCGATTGCGCTCGAGAGCCGCAGTGGTCTGAAGAACACCGCGGGCACGATCGCGATGGCCCGCACCAGCGATCCGGATTCGGCCACCGCGCAGTTCTTCATCAACACCGTTGACAACGCCAATCTCGACTATCCGAAGCCCGACGGCAACGGCTATGCGGTGTTCGGCAAAGTGACGAGCGGGATGGACGTCGTCAAACGCATCGAGGCGACCCCGACCACCGTGCGCGGCGCGATGAGCGACGTGCCGCAAAAGCCGATCGTGATCCAGTCGGCGACGGTGGTGAGCAAGTAACCGCGTACCGGCGGCTCGCGCACCTCACCGGTACGCGCCGCAACCCACGCCCCGGCGCGGCCTGCCGTCAACCAATGACGGCGCGCCGCGCCTTTTATCCACCTGTTCATCAAAGGATTCCATCATGGTTGAACTGCATACGAACCACGGCGTCATCAAACTCGAACTGGACGCCGCGAAGGCGCCGAAGTCGGTCGAGAACTTCCTCAACTACGTGAAAGCCGGTCACTATGACAACACGGTGTTCCACCGCGTGATCGACGGCTTCATGATCCAGGGCGGCGGCTTCGAACCCGGCATGAAGCAGAAGCCGACGGCCGAGCCGATCACCAACGAAGCGAACAACGGCCTGAAGAACGAAACCGGCTCGATCGCGATGGCGCGCACCAACGACCCGCATTCGGCGACCGCGCAATTCTTCATCAACGTGAACGACAACGACTTCCTGAACCACTCGTCGCCGACGCCGCAGGGCTGGGGCTACGCGGTGTTCGGCAAGGTCGTCGAAGGGATGGACATCGTCGAGAAGATCAAGAAGGTCAAGACCGGTTCGAAGGGCTTTCACCAGGACGTGCCGGTCGACGACGTCGTGATCGAGAAGGCTGTCGTCGTCGACTAAGCGAACCGCTTAACGTCGACCCGTTTGAACTGATTATCAGGCACCTTCAATGCTGCAAGAGACGCCGCTGCGAAGCGTCGCCGCGGGCGTGCCAGGCGAGGGCCCACGCCCGCACGCCGCACGCCCGTTTTTCTTTCTCTCCGATCTTCATCTGAGCGACGCGATTCCGCACACGGTCGCCGCGTTCGAGCACTTCGTCCGCGTCACCGCCGAGGCCGCCGATTCGGTGTTCATCCTCGGCGATCTGTTCGAGTATTGGGTGGGCGACGACATGCTCGGCGAACCGTTCGTCGCGCGCATCACGGCGCTGCTGCATACGCTGTCGGAGCGCGGCATCGCGCTCTACATCATGCACGGCAATCGCGATTTCCTGCTCGGCCGGCGCTTCATGAAAGCGGCCGGCGCGATCTGGCTGCCCGATCCGTTCGTGATCACCGCATTCGGCACGCGTGTCGCGCTCGCGCACGGCGATGCGCTGTGCACCGCCGATCGCGGCTATCAACTGTTCCGCAAGTTCGCGCGCAATCCGTTTGTGCAGTTGCTGTTTCTCGCGTGGCCGTTTCGCTGGCGCCGCCGGCTCGCCGAGAAGATGCGCGCCAATAGCGAGCACGGCCGCGTGCGCCCGATGTCGATCAAGTACGACGTGACCGCCAAAGGCGTCGCCGCGCTGTTCCGCAAATCGAAGGCGGCGACGATCATTCACGGGCATACGCATCTGCCCGCGCGGCATCGCGAGCCGGGCGGCACGCGCTGGGTATTGCCGGACTGGGATCTCGATCACGGGCCGCGCCGGGGCGGCTATCTGAAGATCGATGCCGACGGGATTCGCGCGTTGCCGCTGGATTGACACTCGATTGACGCGTGACGCGGCGGCAGGCGCCGCGCACGCCCGCACTTCTCACCTGCGCTTCGCTTCACTTCACCTCACCTCGCCTCACTTCACGAGTTGGCTTCCGCCGTCGCGGTTTCCGCCTTGCCCGCGATCGCCGCGGACAAACGGCGCAGGTCGAAGAGCGCCGCATCCGCGCCCTGCAGACCTTCGAGGCTGGTGCCGAGCCGCTCGAGCGCGGCGACGATTTCATCGATGCGCCGCGCCTGGGTGGCCGCGTGATCGATCAGACCGTGAATCGCGAGCGAAACCGGATCGTCCGCATTCGGCGTGATGCCGTACGCGCAGAACGCGCTGGCTTCGGCAGCGCGTTTGGCGTCGCGCGCGGCGTCCTGGCTGGCGGCGTGGTTGGCGTCCTGGCTGGTCGAACTCGCGGCCGCGCCGCCCGCTTGCCCGTTCGCATGGGCGCCGCTCGCGGCAACCACTGCCGCTGCCGGAACGATGATCCGCGCCGGATTGCCGACCGCGGTGCCGCGCGCCGGCACCGGCTTGGTCACGACCGCGTTCGAGCCGATCTTCGCGTCGGCGCCAACGGTGAAGCCGCCGAGCACCTTCGCGCCCGCGCCGACGATCACGCCGCGCTCGAGCGTCGGATGGCGTTTCGCGCCGCGCGTGAGCGAGGTGCCGCCAAGGGTCACGCCCTGGTAGATCGTGCAGTCGTCACCGACCTGCGCGGTCTCGCCGATCACGACGCCCATCCCGTGATCGATGAACACGCGCCTGCCGAGCGTCGCGCCCGGATGGATCTCGATGCCGGTCATGAAGCGCGCCATCTGCGAGACGAAACGCGCAAGCCAGCGGCGTTTGGCCCGCCAGCACGCATGCGCGACACGGTGCAGCACCAGCGCGTGCAGCCCCGGATAACAGGTGAGCACTTCCCATGCGCTGCGGGCGGCGGGATCGCGCTCGCGGATCGTGGCGATATCTTCGCGAAGTCTCGTGAACATGGCAGGCACTGGTTTTGGGTAGGGACGGACAACCGTTGGCGCGGTTCGGCGCGCCTCGGTGCGCGCACGTCGCTCATGCATGCTGCGGTGTCTTTGCATGGGCATTTCGCGCGCTGCATGCAGCGCGGCCGCTTAGCACGCCAGCAGCTTAGCTTCGAATGTCTGGTGGATTGTAGGTCGATTGCGCGAAAGCTGCGGGAAGCCCCCGCCGCCGGCAAGGTTGTCGCCTGTGGGGCGCGCTGGCCTCGCTGGCCCGCGGGCAGCGTGTCCGGTTGCCCCGTTGTACGGTACGGCGCTCCCCGCGCATCACGCTCGACCGGTACGCGCCGCTCAGTCGCCCCGCTTCGTCTTCAGCAGGATGTGCTTGGCGATCCCGCGCACGATGTTGACCTCTTCGCGCTCCAGACCGGAGCGCGCGAATAGCCGCCGCAGCCGCGACATCAGCTTCTTCGGATTGTCCGGATCGAGAAACTCGAGCGCGACGAGCGCACTTTGCAGATGCGCGAACATGCTTTCGATTTCGTCGCTGGCCGCCATCTGCGCGCGGGCGCCAGCCGATTCGGCCTGCCCTGCGCTTGCGTGAGCGTTCGTACCCGAACCTGCAACCGCACCTGCAACCGCACCTGAAGCGGCGCCCGGCCGCGCCGTCGTGGACGCGCCGCCCGCGTCATCGGCACCGAGATACGCGGTCCGCAATTCGTACGCGAGCACCTGCACCGCCTGCGCGAGATTGAGCGAACTGTAGGCCGGATTGGCGGGAATATGCGCGATCGCGCTGCAGCGCTCGACGTCGTCGTTCGACAGCCCGGTGCGCTCGTTGCCGAACACCAGTGCGATCTCGCCATGCACCGCCTGCTGGTGCGCGACCGCGGCGGCCGCGCGCGGCGTCCACTGCGGCGGCCCGTACTCGCGCAGCCGCGCGGTCAGCGCGATCGACCAGTGCACGCCGGTCAGCGCCTCGGCGAGCGTCGGCACGACGTGCGCGGACGCGAGCACGTCATCGGCGCCGCTCGCCATCGCGATCGCCTCGGGATCGTTCTGCACGTTCGGCACGCGCGGCGAGACCAGCACGAGCCGCGCGAAGCCCATGGTTTTCAGCGCGCGCGCGGCGGCGCCGACATTGCCCGGATGACTGGGCTCGACGAGCACGAAGCGCGTCGACGTGAAGCCGCCGCGCAGATCGGCAACGGCGGGGTCGGAAGAGTGATGAGGGTGATCCACGATGAACCCGGCTAGCTAGAAAACAGGTGACTGGTGCAAAAGACTGCGACCGAAGACGCGTATGGTAGCGCCAACGCGCGCCGCTGCCGAATCACGCAGGTTCGTTCGCACCTGCGCGGCGACGCCCGGACTTCGGGTAAAATACCGCCTTTCGCGTCCGGCGCCGACGTCCGCCCCACGGTTTGCGTCGAACCGGCCGCTACGTTCTTATTCAATTCGTCTCCGTCGACGGAATGCGCCCCGGCGTTGTCCGGCCAGCGTTCCGTGCCGTTTTCGCGCCGTTGCGGCGCCTCCTGGCGCGGGTTTTCGCGCCTATTTACCGGCAAGCAGCCGTGCTGCCCCGGCACAAGGATCAGTTCATGCATCCCATGCTCAATATCGCTGTGAAGGCCGCGCGCCGCGCCGCGCAGATCATCAACCGCGCATCGCTCGATCTCGACCTGGTCCAGGTCAGCAAGAAGCAGCACAACGATTTCGTCACGGAGGTCGACAAAGCGTCTGAAGCGGCGATCATCGACACGCTGAAGACCGCCTACCCCGATCACGCGATCCTCGCCGAGGAATCGGGCAAGTCGGACAACGAGTCCGAATACCAGTGGATCATCGATCCGCTCGACGGCACCACCAACTTCATCCACGGCTTCCCGTACTACTGCGTGTCGATCGCGCTCGCGCACAAGGGCATCGTCACCCAGGCCGTCGTCTACGATCCGACCCGCAACGATCTGTTCACCGCATCGCGCGGCCGCGGCGCGTTCCTCAACGATCGCCGCATTCGCGTCGCCAAGCGCGACCGCCTCGCCGACTGCCTGATCGGCACCGGCTTCCCGTTCCGCGCGAGCGACAACCTCGACGCGTACGGCCGCCAGTTCGCCGAGATGACCGAAGCCTGCGCGGGCCTGCGCCGCCCGGGCGCCGCCGCGCTCGATCTGGCCAACGTCGCCGCCGGCCGCATGGACGGCTTCTTCGAGCAGGGCCTGAACGCATGGGACGTCGCCGCGGGCAGCCTGCTGATCACCGAAGCCGGTGGTCTGGTCGGCAACTACACCGGCGACTCGGACTTCCTGCACGTCGGCGAAATCGTCGCGGGCAACCCGAAGGTCTACGCGCAGATGATCCCGGTGCTGTCGCGCTACAGCCGCACGCGTCAGCAGTCGGCTTAAGCCGCGCCGCCGCGACCGGTTCGCGGCAGCCCCATCAGGTGACAAGAAAAAGCGGCTTCGGCCGCTTTTTTCATTGGCCCGGCCGCGCGGCCTGCAACGCGCGGAGCTTCGTGCTACAAAACGGGAAACCGCGCAGAGCCGGTGCCGGTGCCGGTGCAGGTGCAGGTGCAGCTGCAGGTGCAAGCGCCAGCGCCGTGCCCGCGCCGGAGATACGCGGGACACGGGCCGGCCGCTTGCGACGAGTCTCGCGAGTCCAGCCGAATCCCGCCGCCCCGGCCCTCTCGCGCAACGAGCGGGACCGTTCCGTGCTTCGGGCAGCTTCGACTTGCCCCGTCCGTGACGTCGTCACGTCGCCCTCCCGCCGCTTTGCGCTCAGCTTTCCACCCGCCTCATGAAAAAAGGCTTCTACACGATCATCGCCGCGCAGTTCGTTTCCTCGCTGGCCGACAATGCGCTGCTGATTGCCGCGATCGCGCTGCTGTCGGTGATCAAATCGGCCGCGTGGGTCACGCCGCTGCTGCAGATTTTCTTCACGATCTCCTACGTGCTGCTCGCGCCGTTCGTCGGCGCGTTCGCCGATGCGCTGCAAAAGCGTCACGTGATGTTCATTTCCAACGCGCTGAAGGCGAGCGGCTGCCTGCTGATGATCGCCGGCGTTCATCCGATGATCGCGTACGGCGTGGTCGGCTTCGGCGCGGCCGCGTATTCGCCCGCCAAGTACGGGATCCTCACCGAACTGCTGCCGGCCGCAAAACTCGTCAAGGCGAACGCGTGGCTCGAATCGGCGACGGTGCTCTCGACGATCGTCGGCACGATGCTCGGCGGCGCGCTGATCAGCGCGGTCGTCGAGCGCTTCGTCGCGCATGCGCATCTGCCGTTGATCGGCTCCGCCGCCGACCTCGCGATGTTCGCGGTGATGCTCACGTATGCGCTCGCCGCTGCAATCAACGTGTTCATTCCCGATACCGGCGCGCGCTATCCGAACCGGCTGACCGAACCGAAAAAGCTGGTCAGCGACTTCCATCACTGCTTTCACGTGCTGTGGGCCGACAAGCTCGCGCAGATCGCGCTGTGGGTCACGACGCTGCTGTGGGGCGCCGCGGTCACGATGCAGCTGCTGGTGCTCAAGTGGGCGAACGTGAACCTGGGGCTGTCGCTGTCGAAGGCGGCGGTGATGCAGGGCGTGACCGGCGTGGGCATCGCGCTCGGCGCGGCGGGCGCGGCCGCGTTGATTCCGCTGCGCCAATCGTTGCGGGTGCTGCCGATCGGCATTCTGACCGGCGCGGTGGCGATCGCGATGGCGTTCTACCACAAGGACCTGTTCCCGGCCGGCGCAGGGCTGCACGTCGGCGCGCACGTCTTGCCCTTTTACATCCTGTTCGCTTATCCGCTGATGATCGTGCTCGGCGCGCTGTCGGGCTTTTTCATCGCACCGATGAACGCGATCCTGCAGCACCGCGGCGCGACGCTGTTGTCGGCCGGTCATTCGATCGCCGTGCAGAATTTCAACCAGAACCTCGCGGTTCTGCTGATGCTCGGCGCGTACGCGCTGCTGCTCACCGCGCAGTTGCCCGCGCAGTGGATCATCGTCGTGTTCGGCAGCTTTATCACGCTGATGATGTGGCTCGCGAAGCGGCGCAGCGCCGCGAACGAGCGTGTGGTGGATATGCGGGCGATGGTCGAGGAATAAGCGCATGAGGGTCCCTCCGTGGCGCGCGTGCGTATCTGCATCGACAGGCGCCGCAGCGCCGCGCTGGCGAGCGGCGCGATGGCCAACGGTTCGCTGATGTTGCCAGCCCGATCGCGCCCCGGACATCGCCCATCCGGCCAGGGTCCGCTCGCCGCGCCGGCGGGTTAAACTCACGCCCTGAGCATCTACCGCAAGAAGACACCAAGGATGGGCAATCAAACCGCAGCGGCCACCGACGTCGCACAACACACGCCAATGATGCAGCAGTATCTGCGCATCAAAGCGGAGCATCCGGGCACGCTGGTGTTCTACCGGATGGGCGACTTCTACGAACTCTTTTTCGACGACGCGGAAAAAGCCGCGCGCCTGCTCGATCTGACGCTCACGCAGCGCGGCGCGTCGGCGGGCAATCCGATCAAGATGGCCGGCGTCCCGCATCACGCGGTCGAACAGTACCTGGCCAAGCTCGTGAAGCTCGGCGAATCGGTCGCAATCTGCGAACAGATCGGCGACCCGGCCACATCGAAAGGCCCGGTCGAGCGCAAAGTCGTGCGCGTCGTCACGCCCGGCACGCTGACCGACGCGGCGCTGCTGTCCGACAAGAACGACGTCTACCTGCTCGCGATGTGCGTCGCGCACAACCGCCGCGGCGTCGCGATCAGCGTCGGCCTCGCGTGGCTCAATCTGGCGAGCGGCGCGCTGCGCCTCGCCGAAGTCGCGCCCGATCAGGTCGCCGCCGCGCTCGAACGTATCCGCCCCGCCGAAATTCTGGTCGCCGACAGCACCGCCGAGTCGTCCAGCTGGAGTCCGCCCGTCAACGTCGGCGCGCTGACCCGCATGCCGGCCTGGCACTTCGACATCGGCTCGGGCACTCAGCGCCTGCGCGATCAACTCGGCGTCGCGAGCCTCGACGGCTTCGGGGCACACTCGCTCACCTGCGCGTGTGGCGCGGCCGGCGCATTGCTGCTGTACGCGGCGTCCACGCAAGGCCAGCAGCTGCGTCATGTGCGCAGCCTGAAAGTCGAATCGGAATCCGAATATATCGGCCTTGACCCCGCTACGCGCCGCAACCTCGAACTGACCGAAACGCTGCGCGGCACCGAGTCGCCGACACTATGCTCGCTGCTCGACACCTGCTGCACGACGATGGGCAGCCGCCTGCTGCGTCACTGGCTGCATCATCCGCCGCGCGATCCGGCGTTCGCCCAGGCGCGCCAGCAGGCGATCGGCGCGCTGCTCGACGCGCCGCCCGGCGCCGATCTCGATACACTGCGCGGCGCATTGCGGCAGGTTTCGGACATCGAACGAATTACCGGCCGGCTCGCGCTGCTGTCGGCCCGGCCGCGCGATCTGTCGAGCCTGCGCGATACCTTCATCGCGCTGCCCGAATTGCGCGCGCGACTCGCGGCGGTCGCGTCGAACGCGGATTCGCTCGCGCGCATCGACGCGGCGCTCGAACCGCCGCAAGACTGCGTCGAATTGCTCAAGCGCGCGGTCGCGCCGGAACCGGCCGCGATGGTGCGCGACGGCGGCGTGATCGCACGCGGCTATGACGCGGAACTCGACGAACTGCGCGATATTTCGGAGAACTGCGGACAGTTCCTGATCGATCTGGAAACGCGCGAACGCGCGCGCACCGGCATCGGCAATCTGCGCGTCGAATTCAACAAGGTGCATGGCTTCTATATCGAAGTCACGCGCGGGCAGACCGACAAGGTGCCCGACGACTACCGGCGCCGCCAGACGCTGAAGAACGCCGAGCGCTACATCACCCCTGAGCTGAAGGCCTTCGAGGACAAGGCGTTGTCCGCGCAGGAACGCGCGCTGGCCCGTGAACGCGCGCTGTACGACGCGTTGCTGCAAGCGTTGCTGCCGTTCATTGCGGACTGCCAGCGGGTCGCCATGGCGCTCGCCGAACTGGATCTGCTGGCCGCGTTCGCCGAACGCGCGCGCGCGCTCGACTGGGTCGCGCCGAGCTTCTCGGCCGACGCGGGCATCGACATCGAACAGGGTCGCCACCCGGTCGTCGAGGCGCAGGTCGAGCGCTTCATCGCCAACGACTGCGCGCTCGCGGCCGAGCGCAAACTGCTGCTGATCACCGGTCCGAACATGGGCGGTAAGTCGACCTTCATGCGTCAGACCGCGCTGATCGCGCTGCTTGCCTACGTGGGCAGCTACGTGCCGGCGCAGCGCGCGGCGTTCGGGCCGATCGACCGCATCTTCACGCGCATCGGCGCGGCCGACGACCTCGCCGGCGGCCGCTCGACCTTTATGGTCGAGATGACCGAAGCGGCCGCGATTCTCAACGACGCGAGCCCGCATAGCCTCGTACTGATGGACGAAATCGGCCGCGGCACCTCGACGTTCGACGGCCTCGCCCTCGCGTGGGCGATCGCCCGCCATCTGCTGTCGCACAATGGCTGCTATACGCTGTTCGCGACGCATTACTTCGAACTGACGCAGTTGCCGGCGGAATTTCCGCATGCGGCGAACGTGCATCTGTCCGCGGTCGAGCATGGCCACGGCATCGTGTTCCTGCACGCGGTGAACGAGGGCCCGGCCAATCAGAGCTATGGTCTGCAGGTCGCGCAGCTCGCCGGCGTGCCGAACGCGGTGATCCGCGCGGCGCGCAAGCATCTCGCGCACCTCGAACAACAGTCGGCCGCGCAGCCCGCGCCGCAACTCGATCTGTTCGCCGCGCCGCCGATGCTGCTCGAAGACGCCGAGGACTACGACGAGCCCGCCGCGGCGACACCGTCCGTCGCGCCGGCAATGCAGGCGCTGGTCGAACGTCTGCGCGGCATCGACCCGAACGATCTGCGCCCGCGCGAAGCACTCGATCTGCTGTACGAACTGCACGAACTGGCCGTCGCGCCGGATGCGGACCATTGACACAGCGCGGCCATCGCGGCGCCCGCGCGAATTTTGCGCGGCGCTGCGCCACACGCTTGCGCTAGCGGTCGGCATCGCTGCTTCACTCGCAGCCGTGCTGGGCGCGCCCGGCGCGCCGGCCTATGCCGCTTCCCCGCGCCTCACTTTCGCGGTAATCGCCGACACGCTGCGCGCCCCCGCCGACGAAGCATCGACGCAGCGGCTACTGGACGCGATCGGCCGTGATCGCGACGTGCGCTTCATCGTCTACAACGGCAATCTGAAGGGCCCGAAGGAAACCTGCCGCGACGCGCTGTTCGAGCGCCGTCACGCGCTGCTCGAAAGCGCGCGCCCCCCGCTATTCTTTATCCCCGGCCAGCACGACTGGGTCGATTGCAATACCGCCGAAGCCGGCGGCTTCGATCCGGTCGAACGGCTCGATCAGCTGCGTCAGACGTTGTTCGCCGACCCGACCTCGATGGGCCAGAATCCGCTCGCGTTGACGCGCGAGAGCGAAGTGTCGCGCTTCCGGCAGTTCCGCGAAAACGTGCGCTGGGTCGTCAACGACAAAGCCGGCGACGTCGTGTTCGTCGGTCTGAACGCGCCCGGCCCGAACAATCACTATCTGACCGCCGGCGGGCGCAACGGCGAGTTCGAGGATCGCGTGATCGCCAATGCGTTCTGGCTCGAGCATGCGGGCGAGTACGCGAAACGCCGCGACGCGCGCGCGATCGTCGTGTTCACTCAGGGCGACTTCGATCCGGAGCGTTACGAGCGGCCCGAACGGTTCGCATGGCTGCACTTCGCGCCCAGTTCGCGCCGCGACGGCTTTCTCGAATTCAAGCGCAGCCTCGTCAAGCTCGCGCAGAGTTTCAAGGGACCGGTGGTCGTGATTCATGCGGACGACGAACGCGCAGCCGGCGGCTTCGTGATCGATCAGCCGTTACGCAACGATAAAGGGATGGTTGTCACGAATCTCACGCGTATCGCGCTTGCGCCGCGTGATCGTCTGAATCAGTGGATCGAGGTGGAAGCGGATTTCGGCAGGAAGCCGCCGTTCCGCGTCAGTGTGCGCGAGGTGCCCAAGCAGATGCCGCTGCCGGCTGTGCCGCCGTTATTGCCGGCCGGAGCGCCGCGCGAAGAGTCGGGCGCGTCGGTGCCGGGCGTGCCGGATATGCCGAATGTGGAAGGGTTCGGGCCGGCGTCCGAAACGCCGCCGTTGTTGCAGACGCCCGATGGCGGCTACGGGCCGGCGATCTCGATGCCGCCGGGTTCGATCTTGCCCGCCTCGCCTGTGCCGGCGCCGCCTGCCCCCGCGACGGCGCCGCGGGTACCGGGTGCCGCGTCAGGCGCACCCGGAATACCCGCGAGTTCAGTGCAGGGTCGGTTTTGAGTTGTCTTCGTCCTCGTCTTCATCGTCGTCGAGGACTTCAAGGCCATCCGCGCCGTGCGCGTGCTCGTGTTCGATTTCGTCTTCGGTAGCCGGGCGCACGTCTTTCACGGTCAACGCGAAACGCAGCGCCATGCCGGCCAGCGGATGGTTGCCGTCGAGCACGACTTTGTCTTCCGCGACGTCGGTCACCACGTAGACCAGCGAATCGATTTCCTCGTCGCCGTCTTCCGGGGTGCCTTCGAACTGCATGCCCACTTCGAGCGGTTCCGGGAAACGATCGCGCGGCTCGATCTTCACGAGTTCGGGATCGTATTCACCGAACGCGTCTTGCGGCTCGAGCTGGATCTGCGTCTCGAAGCCGGTCTCGTGGCCGTCGAGCTCTTCCTCGATCTTGGGGAACGTGCCATCATAGCCGCCGTGCAGATAGACCATCGGCTCGTCGCTTTCCTCAATCAGATTGCCCTGTGCATCCGACAGCTTGTAGGCGACCGAGACGACGGTGTTCTTTGCGATTTTCATTCGATTCTCCAGAATACAACTCACATTATACGATGCCCAGGCGGCCCACTCACCCTCCGGCCGATGCAGCTTCGGCGGCCAATTCGTCGTCCGCTGCAAAGCCGGTCACCCTGCCCGTTACCCCTGCCTCGCCCGATCTTCCGACCGCACTGCTCGGCGGTCTGAGCCCGTCGCAATTCATGCGCCGCTACTGGCAAAAAAAGCCGCTGCTGATCCGCCAGGCGATCCCCGGCATCGAGGCGCCGCTCTCGCGCGACGCGCTGTTCGAGCTCGCCGATCAGGACGAAGTCGAAGCGCGGCTGATCACTCACTTCCGCAACAAGTGGCAACTCGAGCACGGCCCGTTCGCGCCCGACGAACTGCCGTCAGTTAAACAGCGCGCATGGACGCTGCTGGTGCAGGGCGTGGATTTGCACGATGACCGCGCGCGGGCGTTGCTCGACCGCTTCCGCTTCGTGCCGGACGCGCGTCTGGACGACCTGATGATCTCGTACGCGAGCGATGGCGGCGGAGTCGGCCCGCACTTCGATTCCTACGATGTGTTTCTTTTGCAAGTAAAAGGCAAGCGCCGCTGGCGCATCAGCGCACAGAAGGATCTGACGCTGCGGCCCGGCTTGCCGTTGAAAGTTTTACAGAACTTCGAGGCGCAGGAGGAGTGGGTGCTGGAACCCGGCGACATGCTGTACCTGCCGCCGCACATCGCCCACGACGGCATCGCGGAAGGCGAATGCATGACCTGCTCGATCGGTTTTCGCGCGCCTTCGGAGCGCGAATTGACCGCGCAGTTCCTCTATCATCTGGCCGAGCGCGGCGAGGCCGCCGGCAAGTCCGGTGCGCTCTATCGAGATCCGCAGCAACCGGCCGTCGCCACGCCCGCGCAGCTGCCCGCGGCCTTGGTCGAACGGGTGGGCTCGATCCTTGCTCGCGTCAAATGGAATGAGCAGGACATTGCGTCGTTCCTTGGTACGTATCTCAGCGAACCCAAGCCGAGTGTCGTCTTCGATCCGCCGCAGCGGCCGCTCAACGACGCGCGTTTTGTCAGCGCGGCGTCGAAACAGGGTCTCAGACTCGATCGCAAGACTAACTTGTTGTATGAACGCCGCTTTTTCTTCGTAAATGGAGAGGAAATGGCGTGGCACGGCGCGAAAAAATGGCTGTTTGATCTCGCCAACTGCCGGTCGATGAGTGCGAAACGCTTTGTAACACTATCGCACGATTCATCGGTGACAGCACTGCTACACGAATGGTATTGTGCGGGCTGGATACAGGTGGGCGAGCTTGCGTAACTCTGCCCACGTGCTATACCGTACAGTGAAATTTTGTATGAGAAAGACAACGTATTGACCCCGGATTCATCGACTGTCAGTACGAAAGTGCATATAATTTCCGCCCAAGCCGTAGGGAAGAATCCAGCTCGTCAGAAGAGCTTCTCCACCAGCGGCCCAGGTCGGTGTTGGAGCACATTACCGGTTTTATTTTGCGCTGTTGCTTACCTTTAAACCATAAAAGGACGTGATCATGAAGAAATCCCTCCTCGTAGCATCCCTGTTGGCAGCTGTGGCACTGGCTGCATGCAACAAGAGCAACGACCAGGCCGCCGCACCGGCTAGCGACGCAGCTGCTGCTTCGGCACCGGCTGCTGCAGCTTCGGACGCTGCTGCTTCGGCTTCGGGTGCTGCTGCTGCTGCGAGCGACGCTGCTGCTTCGGCTTCGGCTGCTGCTTCGGACGCTGGCGCTGCCGCTTCGGACGCTGCTGCTTCGGCTGCTGCTCCGGCTTCGGGCGCAAGCCAGTAAGCTGTCGCGTAGGGTTCGCCTCTGGGCGAAAACTGCTTCGGGAAATCGTTTCGGTTTCCCGGGCAGTCCGGCGAAACGCCACGGATTCATCTCCGTGGCGTTTTGTTTTTTGGGCTCCGGTTTTTCGATTTTGCTTTTGTTGACGCTTACGCCGACCCGCTCGAAGAGATTCGAAAAAAAAGCCGCTTTAAAAGCGGCTTTTTTACATTAACCCGGATTCGCGCATTCACGCGGCGGAATCCGGCACTGCGTTTTCTTCGAAAAACTCCCGCACCACATCGATCTCGCGAGTGCGCTTGAACGGCGGCAGGCTCTGCCAGATCCGCCGACCATACGGCTTATCGACGAGGCGCGTATCGCAGATCATCAGCACGCCGCGATCGGTCTCCGCGCGAATCAGCCGGCCAGCGCCCTGCTTCAGCGTGATCACCGCCTGCGGCAGCTGATGCACGGCGAACGGGCTCAAGCCCTTCTTGGTCAGCGCGTCGAGCCGCGCGGACAGCACCGGATCGTCGGGCGGTGCGAACGGCAGCTTGTCGATCACCACCAGCGACAACGCATCGCCACGCACGTCGACCCCTTCCCAGAAGCTCTGACTGCCCACCAGGATCGCGTTGCCGTACGCGCGAAACCGATCGAGCAGCTCGGTACGGCTCGCATCGCCCTGCACCAGCAGCGGATAGTCCCAGCCGCGCGCCTCGATCGCGTCGCGCAGTTTCGCCGAGATCCGGTCCACCGCGCGCAGCGTCGTGCACAGCATGAAGACGCCGCCACCCGATGCTTCGATCGCGGGCAACGCGGCGTCGAACACAGCATCGGTGAACATCGGCGACGACGGCTGCGGCAGATTGCGCGGCACGTACAGCAGCCCCTGCGACGGGTAGTCGAACGGGCTCGGCAGCGTCATCGAGCGCTTCGAGTTCAGGCCCATCTGCGCCGCGTAGTGCGTGAAGTCACCGCGCACCGACAGCGTCGCCGACGTGAAGATCCACGCGCGCGGCACACCCGCGCGCTGCTTCGCGAAAATCGGCGCGACCGATAGCGGCGTTTCGTGCAGTTGCACCGTGTGTGAGAACACTTCGATCCAGCGCACTTTCTCGTTCGGATCTGTGCGTTCGGCGCGTTCGCCGCGCTCACCACCAGCCGCGTCAGCCCCGCTGTCGCGGCTGGCGGCAGCGTCGCGTTCGGTGCTGGTAGGCGGCGTAGTCCAGCCGCTCAGCACGTCCTGCAATTCGCGCGCGCGGCGCAGACACGCGCCGAGCGATTCGGCGCGCTCGGCCTGCCCCGCGAGCGCCGCGGCCAACGCATCGAGCTCGGCTTCGAGCGTCTCCAGCGCGGGGAACAGCGGATGGTCGTCGGGCAACTGGCCGATCGACAGACGCACCGAATCTTCCTTGAACGCGAGCCGCACGTCGCGCGCCGCGCGCTCGAGCGTCGCGCCGAGCTTGACCCAGTCGACCGCGTCGCGTGCGTGGCCCAGACCCTCCGCGACCGAATCGCGCGCGAGTTCGAGAAACTGCGTGGTCGACAGTGTTTCGCCGAAAAACAGCGTCGCGGTTTCGGGCAGCTGATGCGCTTCGTCGAAAATCACCGTGTTGGCGGTCGGCAGCAGTTCGGCCATGCCGGTATCGCGCAACATGATGTCGGCGAAGAACAGATGGTGGTTGACCACCACGATATCGGCCTGCTGCGCTTCGCGGCGCGCCTGCATCACGAAGCATTCCTTGTAGTGCGGACACTCCTGGCCGAGGCAGTTGTCGCGCGTCGAGGTCACCATCGACCACACCGCCGCCGTCTCCGGCACGCTCGCGAGTTCAGCCTTGTCGCCGGTGCGCGTGATCTTCGCGAAGCGCACGATGTCCTGCAGGTACGAGGTCTCCTGACGCGACGGCAAGCGGCCGTTGTCCGCGGTGCGTTGCAGGTAGTAGTGGCACAGGTAATTGGCGCGGCCCTTGAGCATCGCGACCGACACCGGCACCGCGAGCGCGTCGCGCACGGTCGGAATGTCGCGCTGGAACAGCTGATCCTGCAGATGCTTGGTGCCGGTCGAGACGATCACCTTGCCGCCCCACAGCATTGCCGGCACGAGATACGCATAGGTCTTGCCGGTACCGGTGCCGGCCTCGACGATCAGCGTGTTCTCGCCGGCGTCGGCGCCTTCGGCCGCGTCGTTATCGCTCGCCTCGGCCGCGCTGTCGGCGCCCGTCTGCTGCAGGCGCCGCGCCGGACGTTTCTGCGCTTCGAACATCGCGGGCTCGGGCATCGCGCGGCCCGACGCTTCCATCGCGGCGGCGACCGCGCGGGCCATTTCGACCTGCGACGCGCGCGGCCGATAGCCGTCGATCTGCCGGGCGAGCAAACCGTTGTCAGCGAAGATTTCGTCGAGCTCGCTCGCGCGGCGCCGGCTCAACGAGCCGCCCGTTATCGAGGCAGCCGCGCGCGGCGCCGGCGTGCCGGCGCTGGAAGCCGCGTCGCCCGACGCGGTCCGGGATGAAGTGTCATGCGGTGAATTCAAGGCAAGCGTTTCCTGCTAGGTCCGGCTCGCGCGCTGCGCGCCCGGCGCCTGCCAGGCCACGAACTCAGGCGCGCGCGTCCGGTTCGAGCTGCAATTGCAGCAAGATGATGGTGTCCTTGACTTTGAGTTTGCGCTTTTTCAGACGCTGCAACTCGAAGTCGTCGATGCCGGGCTCATCCGCAATCCGGTCGATCAACCGGTCGAGCCCGCTATGCTCCGATTCCAGCTGCAGAATGCGGTCGCGAAGTGTATTCGCGTCGATGACGTGATGACGATCGCGCATGCTCGCCTCCCCTCGTCTGCGGCCCGGACCTCGTGCACGGTCCGCTGCCTGAGATTGCTGTCCGGCTCAAAACGCGTTACGGCGACTACCTCGGTCCCGGCCACGCTCGAGCGGCCGGGTTCACTCTACAGCACAAGCCCTACGGCCGATTTACTGCTGTTGCTGTTGCTGCTTTTGCTGCTCTTCGAGTTGCTGCTGCTTCAGCTGGTCCTGGCGCCGCTGCTCGGCCTTCTCGGCGGCCTGCTTCTGGCGCGCTTCGACGTCGAGCTTATGCTGCGCGGCGGTCTCCTGCTTGCGCTCGAAATCCGCCTGCTTCTGCTGACGCTCGGCCGCTTGCTGCGCACCCTGTCGACGGGCTTCTTCGAGTTGCCGCTGGAAGTCGCTCTGCTTCTGGCCGGCAGCGTTCTGCGCGGTCGCACCCTGAGCCGGCGCCGTGCCGCGTTGCGCCTGCTCGAGCGCATGCTGGTGCTGCTTGTCCTCGTAAGCCTGCGCGTTGGCCGCACGCTGCGGCGCCTCGGCGTTACGCCGCGCCTGATCGAGCGCGTGCTGACGCTGCTTGTCCTCGTAAGCCTGTGCGTTGGCCGCGCGCTGCGGCGCCTCGGCGGTGCGTCGCGCCTGATCGATTTCGTGCTGGCGCAGCCGGTCCTGATAGGCCTGCTCGTTGCGCGCGTCTTCGGCGGCCCGCTGCGGCGCTTCCGCCTCGGCGCGGGCACGCCGCAGCGCGGCGCGCTCGTCGCGCTCGCGAGCGCGTTGCGCACGCTGTTCGGCGTCGAGCGCGAGCTGTTCCTTGCGGATTTGCGCCTGCACGGTACGCATCGAGTCGCGCGCGCGGTTCAGGCAATGATTGACGAAGAAGCGGCTATAGCAGTTGTGCTGCGCGACCGCGAATTGATAGTTGTTGTCGTCGCTGCGCTCGTTGAGCGCCTGCTGCCGCTCCTCGAACGATTTGTCCAGCGCGGCCGCTTCGCTGGCGCTCTGCGCGCTGTCCGCAGAGGCGCCCGGGGCGGAGACCTGCGCGCTTGCGGCGGGCGCAGCGACCGGTGCCGCGCTCTGTGCTGAAGGTGCGGAAGGTGCGGAAGGTGCGGACTGCACCGTTTGCGCGGCGGCCGGCGCCGGTATTACCATCACGCCGGCGATCACCCACGCCGCGCTCAGTGCGGCGAGCGAGCGCGACGATGCGCGCGCAACACACGACGAAACCAGTGGCGACTGGAACGAACCCCGAGCCGAGCCCGGCAGCGAATCCGACGACAGAAAAGGGACCAGGCGGTTGAGCGGCAAGGAGATTGGCAACGTCGTAGAAGGTCAACGGAACATGGCCGAAATTCTAACACCGCGCGGTTGAGCCCTTTGGCATTTATGGCAAAATGCCCCGCTCCTGGTCGCGGCTCACGCCCGGCCTGTCCGACCTGCCGCCCGCGCGCGGCCCATCACTGAGTCCGCAGGAACACCAAGACCTTATGACGGAAACCGTAGCACTCAAGATCGTCCAGCGCATCGCCGCCGAACTGTCCGTCCAGCCGCGCCAGGTCGCGGCCGCGGTGGAACTTCTCGACGAAGGCGCGACCGTTCCGTTCATCGCCCGTTACCGCAAGGAAGTGACCGGCAATCTCGACGACACGCAACTGCGCAATCTCGAGGAACGCCTGCTGTATCTGCGCGAACTCGAAGAGCGCCGCGCGGCGATCATTGCGAGCATCGACGAACAGGGCAAACTCACCGACGAGTTGCGCGGCGCAATCGAAGGCGCCGACAGCAAGCAGGTCCTCGAAGACCTCTATCTGCCGTACAAGCCGAAGCGCCGCACGCGTGCGCAGATCGCCCGCGAAGCCGGTCTGCAGCCGCTCGCCGACGCGCTGCTCGGCAACCCGCTGCTCGATCCGCAGAGCGAAGCCGCAGCGTACGTGGACGCCGACAAAGGCGTCGCCGACGTGAAGGCCGCGCTCGACGGCGCGCGCGACATCCTCTCCGAACAGTTCGGCGAAACCGCCGAGTTGCTCGGCAAGCTGCGCGACTATCTGTTCAACCAGGGCGTGGTGTCGTCGAAGGTCGTGGAAGGCAAGGAAACCGCGGAAGAAGAAAAATTCCGCGATTACTACGACTATGCCGAAACGATCCGCACGGTGCCGTCGCATCGCGCGCTCGCGCTGTTCCGCGGCCGCAATGCCGGCGTGCTGATGATCAAGCTCGGTCTGGGCGAGGAACTCGACGCGCAGGTCCCGCATCCGGGTGAGGCGCTGATCGCGCGTCACTTCGGCATCGCCAATCAGAGCCGCCCGGCCGACAAGTGGCTGTCCGACGTATGCCGCTGGTGCTGGCGCGTGAAGGTGCAGCCGCATCTCGAGAACGAGCTGCTGACCAATCTGCGCGACGAAGCCGAGCACGAGGCGATCCGCGTGTTCGCGCGCAATCTGAAGGACCTGTTGCTGGCCGCACCGGCCGGCCCGAAGGCGGTGATCGGCCTCGACCCGGGTCTGCGCACCGGCGTGAAGGTGGCGGTGGTCGATCGCACCGGCAAGGTGCTCGCGACCGACACGATCTACCCGCACGAGCCGCGCCGCGACTGGGACGGCTCGCTCGCGAAGCTCGCGCGCATCGCCGCGCAAACCCAGGCAGAACTGATCAGTATCGGCAACGGCACCGCGTCGCGCGAAACCGACAAGCTCGCGAGCGAGCTGATCGCGCGGCATCCTGAACTGAAGTTGCAGAAGATCGTCGTGTCCGAAGCGGGCGCGTCGGTGTACTCGGCCTCCGAACTCGCGGCCAAGGAATTCCCCGACATGGACGTGTCGCTGCGCGGCGCGGTGTCGATCGCTCGGCGTCTGCAGGACCCGCTCGCCGAACTCGTGAAGATCGAGCCGAAGGCGATCGGCGTCGGCCAGTATCAGCACGACGTGAACCAGCGCGAACTCGCACGCTCGCTCGACGCGGTGGTCGAGGACTGCGTGAACGCGGTCGGCGTCGATGCGAACACCGCGTCAGTCGCGCTGCTCGCGCGCGTGTCGGGCCTGAACGCGACGCTCGCGCGCAATATCGTCGACTACCGCGATGCGAACGGTCCGTTCCCGTCGCGCGAGCATCTGCGCAAGGTGCCGCGGCTGGGCGACAAGACCTTCGAACAGGCCGCCGGCTTCCTGCGCATCAACAACGGCGAGAACCCGCTCGACCGTTCGTCGGTGCACCCGGAAGCGTATCCGGTCGTCGAGCGCATTCTCGCGAAGATCAGCAAGCAGGCCGGCGAAGTGCTCGGCAATCGCGACGCGTTGCGCGGACTGTCACCGGCTGAGTTCGTCGACGAACGTTTCGGTCTGCCAACGGTGCGCGACATTCTCAGCGAACTCGAAAAACCGGGCCGCGATCCGCGTCCGGAGTTCAAGACCGCGACGTTCCGCGAGGGCGTCGAGAAGGTCAGCGATCTGATTCCGGGGATGGTGCTCGAAGGCGTCGTGACCAACGTCGCGGCGTTCGGCGCGTTCATCGACGTCGGCGTGCATCAGGATGGTCTCGTACACGTGTCCGCGCTGTCGACCAAATTCATCAAGGATCCGCACGAAGTCGTGAAGGCCGGACAGATCGTCAAGGTCAAGGTGCTCGAGGTCGACGTGAAACGCCAGCGTATCGCGCTGACGATGCGGATGGACGACGAACCGGGCGCGGCGGCCGCACGCAGCGGCGGCGGTGCGCAGCAGGAGCGTGGCGGCGGCGGCAACTTCAACCGTGGCGGCGGCGGACGCGGTGCGCCGCAGCGCTCGCGCGACGCCGAACCGGCCGGCGCGATGGCGGCCGCGTTTGCGAAGCTCAAACAGAAATAAGCCCTCAGCGGGCGCGGGCGTATCCCGACCCGCGCCGCGCGCGACAAACAAAAAGCCCACGCATTGCGTGGGCTTTTTGTTCGCACTCCGTATATCAGAAGCGGCAGGCGCCGCGCTCAGATCTCGATCTTGGTTCCGAGTTCGACCACACGGTTAGCCGGAATACTGAAAAAGTCCGTCGGCTTCGCGGCGTTCTGATGCATCCACGCGAACACCCGCTCGCGCCACACGGACATACCCGGCAATTGCGTCGGCACCACCGTTTCGCGCGCGAGGAAGAATGACGTGTCCATCATCTCGAAGGTCATGTCGTGCGTGCGGCCCACGTCGAGCAGCACCGCCTTCACGTCCGGCGTTTCGTTGAAGCCATAGGCCGCCTTCACCAGATACAGTCCGCCGTCCATATCCTTGACCGTCACGCGATCCGCGTCGTTCACGTATGGGATATCGCGCGTGATGAAGGTCAGGAAGATCGTGCGCTCATGCAGCACCTTGTTGTGCTTCAGATTGTGCAGGAGACCTACCGGTACGAGCGTAGCGCTGCCGGTCAGGTAGATCGCGGTACCTGACACGCGATGCGGCGGATGCGCGAGCAGCCCTTGCAGGAACGGCATCAGCGGAATGCCGTCGGCGGCCGTACGCTCCTTGACGAGCATCCTGCCCTTGAACCACGTCATCAGCAGGAAGAACAGCAGCGCGCCGATACACAGCGGCAGCCAGCCGCCCTCTTCGACCTTCAGCAGGTTCGCGCCGAAAAAGCCCAGGTCGACCACCAGGAACACGCCGATGATCAGCCCCACCAGAATCTTGTTCCACTTCCATACTTTGACCATCACCACGCAGGCGAGGATCGTGGTGGTCACCATCGTCGCGGTCACTGCGATACCGTATGCGGCGGCAAGATTATCCGAACTCTTGAACGCGATCACGATGCACAGGATGATGAACAGCAGCATCCAGTTGACGACCGGCACATAGATCTGCCCGATCGCGAGTTCGGACGTGTGCAGGATCTTCATCCGCGGCACGTAGCCGAGCTGGATCGCCTGACTGGTCAGCGAGTACGCGCCCGAGATCACCGCCTGCGAGGCGATCACGGTCGCCACCGTCGACAGCACGACGAGCGGCAGCAGCGCCCAGTCCGGCGCGAGCAGGAAGAACGGGTTTTCGATCGCCTTCGAGTCGTGCATCAGCAGCGCGCCCTGGCCGAAGTAGTTCAGCACCAGCGACGGCATCACGAGGAAGTACCACGCCATCCGGATCGGCTTCGCGCCGAAGTGCCCCATGTCCGCGTACAGCGCTTCGGCGCCGGTCAGCACCAGCACGACCGAACCGAGCACCACGTAGGCCTGCAACACGTGCGCGGCCATGAACGAGTACGCGTAGTACGGATTGAGCGCGCGGATCACGCTCGGCGATTGCACGATGTGCCACAAACCGAGCACGGCGAGCACGACAAACCACAGCACCATGATCGGGCCGAACAGCCGGCCGACCGTCGCGGTCCCGTGACGTTGAATCCAGAACAGCGCGATCAGGATCACGATGGTCAGCGGCAGCACCAGATGCGATAGATGCGGCGCGGCGATTTCGAGACCTTCGACCGCCGAGATCACCGATATCGCCGGCGTGATCACCGCATCGCCATAGAACATGCAGGCGCCGAAGATGCCGAGCATCATCAGCAGGCCGGCGACTCGCGACTTCTGGTCGATCGAGCGCAGCGCCAAAGCCATCAGCGCGAGCACACCACCCTCGCCGTTATTGTCGGCACGCATCACGAACAGCACGTATTTGACTCCGACCACGATCATGATCGCCCAGAACAGCAGCGAGATCACGCCGAGAATCGATTGATCGGTCAGGGGGATGCCGTGCGACGGGCTGAACGCCTCTTTGAGCGAATACAACGGGCTCGTGCCGATGTCGCCGAACACCACTCCGATCGCGGCAATCGCAAGGGAAGGCAGCGGCTGCTTATGTGCGTGATTGTTATCTGTCATAGACGCGAGGAAATCCGTTCCCGGGGCGGAAAAAACGACCGCTATTCTAAACTGCCCTTCCGGTGCCGCCCGGCTTGTTGTGGATACGCCACGTGGACGTCCCGCGCAGTGTAGCACTGCGATATGAGTGCGTCTGCCGCATCCGTGGCCGTCTCACTCAGGTGTGAAGCGCCCGCTTACGCGGCCCGCGGGCAAAAAAAACGGAGCCTGGAAGGGCTCCGTTTTGCGGATTTCGTCGCACTGAGAATTTTTGCGGCAAGCACAGTCTCGCAGCAATTGGCGACGCGGATTTCATTGCAACAATCAAAGCTCCCGCGACGCACTCACCCGAGTGTTACTCGCCGGCCGATTCCTCGGCCTGCGCGATTCCGCGCTTGATCCACGCACCGAGGTTATGCGGACGCACGGTGTCCCACTCCTCGAACGGCTGATGAATCCACGGATTGGTCGGCAGATACTGCACATGATAATCGGGCTTCACCTTCGAGCAACCCTTGTACCAGAGCACCGCCGAGCGCACCGAGGTGATCGCCGGATAGCGTTCCTTCAGATGCTGTTGCACGCGCGCGAGCGTGACGCCCGAATCGACGAGATCGTCGACGAGCAGCACGTTGCCGTGCAGTTCGCCGCGCGTCATCGTGATGTATTGCGCGATGTCGAGTTCGCCCTGCTCCGTGCCGGCCGCTTCGCGATACGAGCTGGTGGCGAGAATCGCCAGCGGCAGATCGTAAATACGCGACAGCTGATCGCCGACGCGCAGGCCGCCGCGCGCGAGACACAGGATCTGATCGAATTTCCAGCCCGATTCGTGCACGGCAAGTGCGAGCACCTCGATCAGCCGGTGATATTCGTCCCAGCCGACCCACAGGTTCTTGTCGTCGTTACGCGGATCTTTCATCGCGATCATCGGTACACCTTGCATTGCTTAAACCTTGAACGGATGACGGCGCAGAATCGTTTCGTCGCGATCCGGGCCGGTGGACACCATGTCGATCGGGATACCCGCGACTTCTTCCACGCGCGACAGGTACGCACGTGCGCTGGCGGGCAGCTTGTCCCAGTCGCTGATGCCGACCGTGCTTTCCTTCCAGCCCGCGAACGTTTCGTAGACCGGCTCGCAGCGCGCGACTTCCGACGCGCCGCGCGGCAGCAGATCGAGCGGCTGGCCGTCCACGGTGTAGCCGACGCACAGCTTCACTTCGTCCAGGCCGTCGAGCACGTCGAGCTTGGTCATGCACAGGCCCGATACGCCGTTGATCTGGATCGAGCGGCGCAGCGCGGCGACGTCGAGCCAGCCGGTGCGGCGCGGACGGCCGGTGACCGAACCGAATTCCTTGCCGACGGTGGCCAGTTCGAGACCGATCGGGTCCTGACGCGATGCGTTGTCGGCGTCGTACAGCTCGCTCGGAAACGGCCCCGAACCGACGCGCGTGCAATACGCCTTGGTGATGCCGAGGATGTAGTTGAGCTTCTGCGGACCGACGCCGGCGCCCGCCGTGGCGGCACCCGCTACGCAGTTGCTCGACGTCACGTACGGATAGGTACCGTGATCGATATCGAGCAGCGTGCCCTGCGCGCCTTCGAACAGCAGGTTGCCGCCGTTCGCGTTCGCGTCATACAGACGGCGCGACACGTCGGTGACCATCGGCTTCAGACGGTCGGCATAGCTGAGCATCGTGTCGAGCGTTTGCTGGAAGTCGACCGCGGCGACGCCGAGGTATTGCGTCAGCACGAAGTTGTGATAGTCGAGGTTTTCGCGCAGACGGGCGGCAAATTCGGTCGCATCGAACAGGTCCTGCACGCGCAGGCCGCGACGTGCAACCTTGTCTTCGTATGCCGGGCCGATACCGCGGCCGGTGGTGCCGATCTTGCTCGCGCCGCGGCGCGCTTCGCGGCCCTGGTCGATCGCGATGTGATACGGCAGGATCAGCGTGGTGGCTTCGGAAATGAACAGGCGTTTCTGAACGTCGATACCGGCCGATTCGAGTTCGCCGATTTCCTTGAACAGCGCTTCCGGCGACAACACGACGCCATTGCCGATGTAGCACGCGACGCCGGGGCGCATGATGCCCGACGGAATCAGACGCAAGATGGTTTTCTTGCCGCCGATGATGAGCGTGTGACCGGCATTGTGACCGCCCTGGAAGCGAACGACGCCCTGAGCGTGGTCCGTCAGCCAGTCGACGATCTTGCCCTTGCCCTCATCACCCCACTGGGTACCCACGACGACGACGTTGCGCCCGGGGTTCACATTCACTGCGCTGGCAGACATGTTGTTTCGTAAGCTGGTTAAAAACGTATTTTACCTAGGTTCGCGGAAGCTTCCGGATTTTTTCCGTTTCCGCTCAACGGCATGCACGTTATGTTGAGTATTGCGAAGTGTATGAACGATGCGCGGCTCACGCGCGCGGTTCGACCACCCATGCACCGTTGCGCTCGACCAGCACGCGGTCGGCCGCGAACTCATCGAGATCGTGTTTGTGGCCAGGCAGCGCCTGAATCACCACTTCACCCGCGTCGCGCAATGCCGCAACCGCCGCGCGCAGCGTCTCGTCGTGCCGCCACGGCGCGAGAATCGCGCTGCTGCGCGCCTCGATCGGCGAGATCCGCGCGACTTCGCGCAGATCGAGCGAGAAGCCGGTAGCCGCGCGCGCGCGGCCGTAGGCCTGGCCGACGTGGTCGTAACGGCCGCCGCGCGCGACCGCGTTCGGCACGCCGTCCACATACGCGGAGAACATCACGCCGCTGTGGTACGCGTAGCCGCGCAGATCGGCGAGATCGATCATCACCTCGGCGCCGTCGACCTGGGTCGCGAGGAACGCGAGATCGTCGAGCGCGCGCGCGATCGCGGGCGAGTTCGGCAGCCGCGCGCGGGCTTCCTCAAGCACCGACGCGTCGCCGTACAGCGTGGGCAGCGCGCGCAGCGCGTCGCGGATCACCGGCGAGAACTGCGCGGTCATCTCGACGAGGCGCGGCACGTCCTTGCCGGCGAGCGCGTCGTACAGGGCCTGGCCGAGCTGCGCGGCGGCCGGCTCCGCTTCGATCAGCGCCGCGAGCACGCCCGCGTGGCACAGGTCGAGGCGCACCTTGCCGAGGCCGGCCAGACGCAGCGCGTCGAGCATCAGTTGCTGGATTTCGAGGTCCGCTTCGAGGCCCGCGTGGCCGTAGATTTCAGCGCCGATCTGAATCTGCTCGCGGGTTGCGTGCAGACCGCGCGGTCGCGTATGCGCGACATTGCCCGCGTAGCACAGGCGCGTGACGCCCTGACGGTTCAGCAGATGCGCGTCGATCCGTGCGACCTGCGGCGTGATGTCGGCGCGCAGACCGAGCGTGCGGCCCGACAGCTGATCGACGAGCTTGAAGGTGCGCAGATTCAGATCCTGGCCGCCGCCCGTCAGCAGCGACTCGAGGTATTCGAGCAGCGGCGGCATTACCATCTCGTAGCCGTACGAGCGGAAACGGTCCAGCAAATGGCGCCGCAATTCTTCGATCTTGCGGGCCTCCGACGGCAGCACGTCGGCAATATTCTCGGGAAGCAACCAGGTCGACATCGATACAGTCCTACGGCGTTGAACACGGCGTCTTGAAGCGCCGATAAATGAGTGTGAATGGCGGGCAGCGGCTTGATTCTGGCGGCTCGCCACCGGGGGCGCGCCGCGAGTTTGCCGGGAGCGGCGCGTGCCGCAGCCGGATGCGCGCCGTTTTGTCAGGTCACGATGAACAGCAACACCAGCCCCAGCAGCATCACGATCAGTCCACCGACGCGAATATGGTGCGGCGGCCGCTCCGCTATTTTACGGAACGTATCGCGCCAGGCGCTCGGAAACACGAAGGGGAACATCCCCTCGATGATCAGCATCAGGGCGATCGCGAGCAACAACGAGCCAGCTATGTCCATGCGAGTGAAGCGGCCGCGATGCGGATGCCGCGGCCGTCGGTAATCAGCGTTTGCGCGGGGTCGTCGCGGGGGCGTCCGGGGCGACGCCGCCGGTCGGGCTACGCATGAAGCGGAAGAACTCGCTGTTCGAGTCGACCACGATCAGATCGCCCGGCTTGAAGGTCTTCCGGTACGCCTGCATGCTCAAGTAAAACTGATAGAACTGCGGGTCCTTGCCGAACGCTTCGGCGGCGATTTCCGCGGCCTTCGCATCGCCTTCGCCGCGAATGCCCTGCGCCTGGGCGAGGCCTTCGGCCAGCACCGCCTGCTGCTTCGCGAGTGCGTCCGCGCGAATCTGGTCCGCTTCGGCGGTGCCTTTCGCGCGCTCGTCGACGGCGACCTGCTCGCGCGCGGCGATCATTCGCTTGAACACGGTGTCGGCCTGCGCGGCCGGGAAATCGATGCGGGTCAACCGCACGTCGACCACCGACACGCCCAGCGAGGCCGCGCCCTTGTCCAGCGCGCCGCGGGCCTGTTCGGCCACGGCCTGCTGTTTAGCCAGCGCGTCGGCCAGCGTGAACTGGCCGAACGCGTCGCCCAGCGCGCCGCGCGACAGCAGCGCGAGACGCTCCGGCAGGCTCTGCACGTCGCCCTTCGTTTCGGCGAGCAGCTTGAGCGGATCGGTGATGCGGAACTTGATGACCGGATTGACCAGCAACTCGGTTTTGTCGGAAGTCACGTAATGGTCTTCGTCCGGCGCGTCGAGCGACTGGATGCGGTTGTCGACCAGCGTGACCGTTTGCAGCGGCGGCGGCAACTTGACGTGCAGGCCGGGGCCGAGCAGCGTCGGCGCCGCATCGCCGCGCGGGGACAGCACGGCCATATGGCGTTGATCGACGACGAACACCATCGATGATGCCGCGAACAGCACGATGACGATGGCGACGACGAGCGCGATGATTCTGTTCATATTTCCGTGCGCTCCTTATTGGACGTCGTCTTCGCGCATGCGATTGCGGAATGCTTCGCGCGAACGCAGCGATGCGGCGCTCGGCCGGCTCGCTGCGGCAGGCGCGGAAGCTGCGGGAGCGGACGCGGCATCGGCTGAAGCGCCGGCTGCGGCGCCAGTGGCAGCGCCAGTAGCGGCGCCGCTGTCGGCCGCCGCGGCACCGGCCTGTGCCGGCGCCGGCACGGCTGCGCTGGCGGCCTGCGGCGCGCTCGCACCGGCAGCGGCGGCCGCCGCGGCCTGGCGCTCACGATTGATCTCGACCAGCCGGTCGAGCGGCAGATACAGCACGTTGTTGCCGTTCTTCGCATCGACGAACACTTTGGTCGCGTTCGAGTAGATCTGCTGCATGGTTTCCATGTACAGGCGGAAGCGCACCACCGCGGGCGCCTTCGCGTATTGCGCGTAGACCTGCTTGAAGCGCTCGGCCTCGGCCTGCGCCTGGGCGACCGTGTTCGCGCTATAGGTTTTCGCTTCCTCGACCTGCCGCGCGACGTCGGCCTGCGCGCGCGGCAACAGATCGGCCACGTACGCCTGCGCGTCGCGCTTCGCGCGCTCGTTTTCGTCGTGGACCCTGGCGGCCGCGTCGAACGCCGGCTGCACCTGCTCGGGCACTCGTACGCTCTGGATCGTCACGCCGGTCACCGCGAGACCGGACTCGTACTGGTCGAGCGATTGCTGGATCGCCGTCATCAGTTGCTGGCGCAATGCTTCGTGATCCTGATCGAGAATCTCGCTGGTGCTGTGCGCGCCGACAATTGCGCGCACCTCCGCCTGCGCGGCGCTGGTCACGCTCTGCTCGGCATCGACGCCGCGAAACAGATAGTCGGTGGGTTTGCGGATCTGGTATTGCACCGCGAAGCGCACGTCGACGATATCGCCGTCGTGCGTGAGCATCGACGCGTCCTTCACGTTCGCGAGACGCACCACGTTGCTGCGGCCGATCTCGACCTGGCGGATCTGGGCGACGTTGACAAACTCGTGGGATTCGAACGGATACGGCAAGCGCCAATGCACACCCTGATTCGCGGTGTAGCGATACTTGCCGAATTGCATGACGACGGCCTGCTGGCCGTCCTGCACGACGAACACCCCGCTGCCGAGATAAATCGCGATCAGCACGCCGATCACGATACCGACGCCGATACGGGCGCCGCGCCCGTTATCCGGACGGCCGCCGCCGACCCCACCGCCGCCGCCCTTGCGACCGAACATCCGGCTCAAACGACGGTTGAAGTCGCGCCACATTTCGTCGAGGTCGGGAGGGCCTTCGCCGTCGCGCCCCGGACGCTTCGGATCGTTCGGCCGTTGCCGGTCGCCATTGCCGTCGCCCCGGCCCCAGCGCGGATCGTTCAGTGAAAGCAAGGCGCGCATACGCAGCCAGGTACTCCGCTCGTTGTAATCGTTCACCTGTGTTCGTTCACCAGAGTAGACAGCGGGTCAGTGCAATTGGAACGGGTCAGTGCCCGAGTTCTGGAACCTTGTGGTTTTCGTTCGGTTCCGCCGTGCGGTCGTCTTTCGACGCGTCGAGCGGCATATCGGCAAGCGGTTCGGCAGTAGCGATTTCAGCGATGGCAGCGCGCAGCGTATCAAGCCCCTGCCCCGTGCGCGCGCTCAAAAAGACGCGCGAAATATTACCATACTCATCCCGCTCGACCGCGTCGCCACGGGCCGCCAACTCAGGCACCGCGTCGATCTTGTTGAACACCAGCACCTGCCGGATGGTGTCCGCGCCGATCGCGTGCAGCACCTCGTTGACCTGATCGATCTGGTCGAGCCGCACCGCGCTCGACGCATCGACGACATGCAGCAGCAGGTCAGCGTGAATGGTTTCCTCGAGCGTCGCGCGAAACGCGGCGACCAGTTGGTGCGGCAACTCGCGGATGAAGCCGACCGTGTCGGACACCACCACCTGCCCCGCCTCGTCGCCGAGATAGACGCGCCGCGAAGTCGTGTCGAGGGTCGCGAACAGTTGATCGGCCGCATACGCCTGGGCCTTGGTCAGCGCATTGAACAGCGTCGATTTACCGGCGTTCGTATAACCGACCAGCGACACCGACATGGTCTGATTGCGACTGCGCGCGCGACGCTGCGTGCCATGCTGACGGCGCAGCTTGTCGAGCCGGATCTTGAGCGCCTTGATGCGCTCGCCGATCAGCCGACGGTCGGTTTCGAGCTGGGTTTCACCCGGACCGCGCAGACCGATACCGCCCTTCTGCCGTTCGAGGTGGGTCCATGCGCGAATCAGCCGGGTCGACAGGTACTGCAGCTGCGCGAGCTCGACCTGCAGCTTGCCTTCGTGGCTGCGGGCGCGTTGCGCAAAAATGTCGAGGATCAGGCTGGTGCGATCGACCACGCGCCGGTTAAGCGCCCGCTCCAGATTGCGCTGCTGCGCAGGTGCCAGAGCATGGTTGAAGATCACGAGTTCGATGTCGTTCGCCTCGCACGCAACGCGCAATTCTTCGGCCTTGCCGCTGCCGACGAACATCTTCGCGTCGGGGCTGGATCGGCGCCCGGTGAGGGTGACTACGGGATTCGCGCCCGCGCTTTGCGCGAGCAGGCTGAGTTCTTCGAGACTGGCTTCGAAATCGATCTTGCCGAAGTCGATGCCGACGAGCGCTGCATTGATCAAATTGGAGGGTATCAAAATGACGCGGCCGGGAATGATCGCCAACGGGCGACGCTGGGCCGGCCGCGACGAGGGTTAGGACTGTTCGGAATCCGGGTGGAAATTCACCGGGCGGGCCGGCACGACCGTCGAAATGGCGTGCTTGTAGACCATCTGGGTGACCGTATTCCGGAGCAACACGACGTACTGGTCGAACGATTCGATGTTCCCTTGAAGCTTGATGCCGTTGACCAGGTAGATCGACACCGGCACATGCTCTTTACGCAGTGCGTTCAAAAACGGGTCTTGTAACAATTGCCCTTTGTTGCTCATAGCAAACTCCGTATTTTTTTGCAGGTTGACTAAATTGGCGGGGAAGAAAAAGAGATCCACCGCCAACCGCTACACTATAGCTGATTTTCATTTCGGCGCGCGGGCCCTGGCCAGGCGGCCAAAGCCAACGCACACGCGGGTTTCAGCCTGACTTCGAGGCCCGGTTCGAAGCGCTTTCCCGGCCCCGCGTCAGCCCTTGTCCGCGTAAGGGTTCGTCGACGATCTGAACTCTATTCGCAATGGAGTGCCCGTCAGCTTGAAAGTTTCCCGGAAGCGATTCTCGAGGTAGCGCTTATACGTGTCGGTGATCGCATCGAGCGCATTGCCGTGAATCACGATGATCGGCGGATTCTGACCGCCCTGGTGCGCGTAACGCAGCTTCGGCCGCACCGGACCGCGACGGCGCGGCTGCTGGAACTCGACGGCCTCGATCAACGCGCGCGTGAGCTTCGGCGTCGGCAGCTTCGACATCGCGGCCGTGTAGGCGTCGTCGACCGAACGCATCAGCGGGCCGATTCCGGTTTTTTCCGCTGCGGAAATGAAGTGGAATTTGGCGAAGTCCAGAAATTTTAGTTTGCGCTCGAGGTCGGCTTTGGTGCGCTCGCGCACATGCGGATCGAGACCGTCCCACTTGTTTACACCGACCACCAGCGCGCGCCCCTGTTCGACCACGAAGCCGGCGATGTGCGCATCCTGCTCCGAAATGTCCTGACGCGCGTCGAGCAGCAGGATCACGACGTTCGCGTCGGAGATCGACTGCAGCGTCTTCACCACCGAGAACTTCTCGATCGCCTCGAACACCTTGCCGCGGCGGCGCAGGCCGGCCGTGTCGATCAGCGTGTAGGGCTTGCCCTGGCGTTCGAAATCGACATAGATCGAGTCGCGCGTAGTGCCCGGCATGTCGAATGCGATCACCCGCTCTTCGCCGACCAGCGCGTTGATCAGCGTCGACTTGCCGACGTTCGGCCGGCCGACGATCGCGATCTTCACGCCGCGCGTTTCCTTGTCTTCGTCGCTTTCTTCCGGCTGGCCGGCGTACGCGACTTCGAGCGCCTCGTTGATCATCTCGGTCACGCCGTCGCCGTGCGCGGCCGAAATCGCCCGCGGGTCGCCGAGGCCGAGCTCGTAAAAGTCGGCGGCGACCGTCGTGTAGCGCATCCCTTCGGCCTTGTTGACGACGAGGAAGATCGGCCGGCCGACCTTGCGCAGATAGTCGGCGATCGACTTGTCCTGCGGTGCGAGCCCGTTGCGGCCGTCGACGATGAACACGACGATGTCCGACTCCTCGACCGCCTGGCGGGTCTGCCGCGCCATCTCGTGCAGGATGCCGTCTTTCGCGACCGGCTCGAAGCCGCCGGTGTCGACGACCAGATACGGCCGCTCGCCGGTGCGCCCCTCGCCGTAATGGCGATCGCGGGTGAGACCGGGCAGGTCGGCAACCAGCGCGTCACGCGAGCGCGTGAGGCGGTTGAACAGCGTGGATTTCCCCACATTGGGGCGCCCGACGAGGGCAATAACGGGTTTCATCTGATCTTGTTCACAGTGAACGCGGGAGCGAGAAATTGCGCACCCGCGTAGCGACGCCGAATGGCCGCCAGCTGGCGGTGTTCCGACGAAATTATCACGAATTCAGCCAGCTCCGGATACGCGCTTACGACGCGCATCCGGGCGGACGGGAATGGGCTGTACAGCCGGCACCTGCGGCCGCCTGCTGCAGGTCCGACGGCCCGGCGGTTCACAGCTCCGCTCGAGCACGCCTGTTCGCGGCATCGGCGGAAAAGTTCGCGGGGTGCCGCGCGTGCGGTCGGCGCGACGCTCGAACCGACTTGCCGGACCAGCCCGTCCGGCGGTTTTTTCTGGTGGGCCTTGCCACCGCGACGACGGACAGACAGGCACGCGTCGCTTCGCCTGCTTACCGTTGGCCGGCGTCAAGGCCGACGCCAACCTCAATTAAAAAGCGCGCGGCCGGCAAAGCCGGCCTGCGCGCCAGACAACCGTATGCCGCGTGATCAGCGCGGACGCAAACCGTACAGCCCGCCGTTGCGCGTTTGCACGACCAGCGTGTCGCCGGCCAGCACCGGCGCCGCGACGATCGCGCTGCCGTCGGTTTTCACCCGCGCGACCAGCGTGCCGTCGACGGCCGACAGGAAATGCACGTAGCCCTGATAGTCGCCGAACACGGCCGCGCGGCCGAGCAGCATCGGCACGCTCAGGTCGCGGTTCTTCAGCGCTTCGTTCTTCCACAGCACCGAGCCGTTATTCGCGTCGAACGAGGACACGACCGACCAGTCGTCGGCGGCAACCACGCTGCGTTCATCCTGCGCGAGACCGCTCGCGCTCGAGAACGGCTTGCCCCACAGCGCGCGACCGGAGTTCGCGTCGAAGCAGCCGATCTGGCCTTGGAAGGTGACCGCGCAGGTTTGCGAACCGACCAGCGTGGGCGGGCCCGTCACGTCGTTGATACGCTCGACTTCGGTCACGCCCTTCGGATACGACACGGGCGTCTGCCAGTAGGCGTCGCCGGTCTGCAGGTTGATCGCGGCGAACGAGCCGCCCGGGAAACCGGCCAGCACCGCGGCATCGCCGGCGAAGGTCATTCCCGACGACACGCGCAGGTTCAGCGGCACCGCGCGGTTGCGGTAGTTCCACTTCTGCTCGCCCGTCTGCGCGTTGAACGCGACGATCTGACCGTCGATCGTGCGCACCACCACGAGACCGTTGCCGACCAGCGGCGGCGAGATGATCTCGCCCGGCGCCTTGGCGGTCCACAGCTGTTTGCCGTCCGCGCCGAGCACGTAGACGTCGCCCTTCAGGCCGCCGACCGCGGTCAGCGTGCCGTCGCTGCCGACCCCGGCCGACAGATCGTCATGCAGCTTGACGCGCCACACGTCCTTGCCGGTTTGCGCGTCGATCCTGGCGACCGTGCCGTTCGCGGCCGCCGCGAACACGGCATTGCCGACCGCCACCGGGGAGAACAGATAGCGGCCCGCCTTGCCGACGCTCGCGGACCACGACTGCTGCACGTCGAGCACGGGTTTGAACTCGGTGAGCGGCGTCGGCACACGGCGCTCGTCTTTCGTGGATGAGCAAGCCGCCAGCGTCAGGACGGTCATCGCACAGATAACGGGCACGGCGTAACGTTTCAGCAGATTCATCGGTGGACGAAGCATTCAGGAAATGGATTAAAGGAGGTCGTCTTGCGGTGGTGGCGCGCGGCTCGCCGCGCGCCACACTCAACCGCCGAGCGCGTCCAGCTTGAACTGGATCAGCTGACGCGCGGAGCTGTCGCTCTTCGACAGCGAATCGAGCGCGACTTTATAGGCCGCGCGCGCGTCGTCGCTCTTGCCTTGTGCGGCGAGCAGGTCGCCGCGGCGATCCGCGACAAGGCCCTTGAAGGCTTGCGCCTGCGGCTCGGCCAGCAGCGCGAGACCCTGATCGTAGGCTTTTTCGTCGAGCAGTAGCGACGCCATGCGCAGTTTCGCGATCTGCTTGAACTCGTCGTCCTTCGCGTGATCGATTGCCCACTGCAGTTGCGCCTTCGCGCCGGCTTCGTCGCCGGCGGCGTACAGCGCCTTGGCGGCGCCGAGCGCGGTCATCTGTGCATACGCGGTGCGGCCGAACTTGTCTTCCATGTCGGCGGCGACGCGCGCGACCTGCGCTTTGTCGCCCGCGGCCACCGCCTGCTGCACCTGGTCATACAGCACCGCGGCTTCCGCCGCCTGACGCCGCTGCCAGAAATTCCAGCCGTTATAAGCCGCGCCTGCCAGCAATACCACCAGCAAGATCCACGTGGTCGCATTGCCCCACTGCTTCCACCATGCCTTCACACTTTCAATCGATTCTTGTTCGTCGTGGTAACTCATCGCCCGGCGATTTCCTCTTTCTTGATACTGACGTGTGTCGAGCCAGCCGGCCCGACGACAGCGCGCTCAGTCGTCGCCGTCTTCGGCGGTTGCAACCATCGCATTGATTAGAAATTCGGTCAAGTCTTCGGCCGGCACGTTCTGTTGCTCGCTCTTACCGCCGCCAGCTTGCGTATCGCGCAGCGGTTTGACGCCGACCGTGCCGTTCGCGATCTCGTCTTCGCCTAGCACTACCGCGAACGCGGCGCCGCTCGCGTCGGCGCGTTTCATCTGCGACTTGAAGCTGGCGCTCTGACCGTCCGCGCTGCAATGCAGGATCACGTCGAGACCCGTATCGCGCAGACGCTCAGCAATGATGAAGGCCTGCTCGCGCGCGGCGTCGCCCTGGTGGACTACGTACACGTCACAGCCTTCCGCTTCCGGCACCAGTTGCTCTTCTTTCAGCAACTCGAGAATCCGCTCGACGCCCATCGCCCAGCCGCACGCGGCGGTCGGCTTGCCACCGAGCTGTTCGATCAGCGGATCGTAACGGCCGCCGGCCGCCACCGTACCCTGCGCGCCGAGTTTGTCGGTCACCCATTCGAACACGGTCAGATTGTAGTAATCGAGACCGCGCACGAGGCGCGGGTTGATCGTGAACGGGATGTTGTTCGCCTTCAGAATGCGCTGCAGACCTTCGAAGTGCGCAAGCGATTGCGCACCGAGAAAATCGATCAGCTTCGGCGCGTTCTGCGCGACTTCCTGCAGCGCCGGGTTCTTCGTATCGAGCACGCGCAGCGGGTTCGTATAGAGACGGCGCTTCGCGTCTTCGTCGAGCACGTCCATGTGCTTTTCGAGGTACGCAATCAGTTCGACGCGATGCGCGGCGCGCTCTTCAGCGAGGCCCAGCGAGTTGATTTCGAGCTTGATGCCGGTCAGCCCGAGGTCGTCCCACAGCCGCTGGCACATCATGATGATTTCCGCGTCCGTGTCCGGACCGGCGAAGCCGAGCGCCTCGACGCCGACCTGATGGAACTGGCGATAGCGGCCACGCTGCGGACGCTCGTGACGGAACATGGGGCCGATGTACCACAGACGCTTCGGGCCGTCGTACAGCATGTTGTGCTCGATCGCCGCGCGCACGACCGCCGCGGTGTTTTCCGGGCGCATCGTCAGGTTCTCGCCGTTCAGCGCGTCGGTGAAGCTGTACATCTCTTTTTCGACGATGTCGGTCACTTCACCGATACCGCGCGTGAACAGCTGCGTATGCTCGACGATCGGCGTGCGGATGTTCTGGTATCCGTACGAACGCAGCATCGACTTGACGGTGGTTTCGAAAAATTCCCAGAGCCCGGCTTCCTGCGGAAGGATGTCGTTCATGCCCTTCACGCCGGACAGCTTCTCGAGCTTTTTCTTCTGTTCAGTCATCTGTGTTTCGATTGCCGCGGTTTAGTTGAGCGCGTCGGCGCGGCCATAGCGGCGCTCGACGTAGTCGCTCACGATTTGCTGGAATTCTTGCGCGATATTGTCGCCGCGCAGCGTCTTGACCTTCTCGCCGTCGATGAACACCGGTGCGGCCGGATTCTCGCCCGAGCCCGGCAAGCTGATGCCGATGTTGGCCTGCTTCGATTCGCCAGGCCCGTTCACGATGCAGCCCATCACCGCGACGTGCATCTGCTCGACGCCGGGGAACTGGTCGCGCCACACCGGCATCTGCTGGCGCAGATAGGTCTGGATCTGCGACGCCAGTTCCTGGAACAGCGTGCTGGTGGTGCGGCCGCAGCCCGGGCACGCGATCACCATCGGCGTGAACGAGCGCAGGCCCATCGTCTGCAGGATTTCCTGACCGACGATCACTTCGCCGGTACGCGATGCGCCCGGTTCCGGTGTCAGCGAAATCCGGATCGTGTCGCCGATGCCCTGTTGCAGCAGCACCGACAGCGCCGCGGTCGACGCGACGATACCCTTCGAGCCCATGCCCGCCTCGGTCAGCCCGAGGTGCAGCGCGAAGTCGCAACGGCGCGCGAGTTCGCGGTACACCGCGATCAGATCCTGCACGCCGCTGACCTTGCACGACAGGATGATCTGGTCGCGGCCGAGGCCGAGTTCAACGGCGCGTTCGGCCGAGCCGATCGCCGACTGGATCAGCGCTTCGTACATCACGCTTTGCGCTTCCCACGGGGTGGCGCGCGACGCGTTTTCGTCCATCATCTTCGCGAGCAGGTCCTGGTCGAGACTGCCCCAGTTCACGCCGATTCGCACCGGCTTGTCGTATTTGACCGCCGCCTCGATCATCTGCGCGAACTGCGTGTCGCGCTTCGCGCCGTGCCCGACGTTGCCCGGATTGATCCGGTACTTCGACAGCGCTTCCGCGCAGGCCGGATAGTCGCGCAGCAGCAGATGGCCGTTGTAATGGAAGTCGCCGACGAGCGGCACCATCACGCCCATGCGGTCGAGCTGCTCGCGAACCGCCGGCACGGCCGCCGCGGCTTCCGGCGTGTTCACGGTGATGCGCACCAGCTCGGAGCCGGCCTGCGCCAATTCCTTGATCTGGATCGCGGTGCCGATCGCGTCGGCGGTGTCGGTATTGGTCATCGACTGGACGCGCACCGGCGCATCGCCGCCGATGGTCACCAGCTGGCCGCCCCAGCGGACATTGACCGCATGCGACTTGCGCCGCATCGCGGGACCGCCGAACACCGGCTCGTCTGAAACGATCTTGCTACAGGATTGGGATTGAGCCTCGGTTTGCATCGAAAAACCCATTTACGCCGCATGCGCTACAAACGCAGCGCCTGAATTGAAAAAGCGCCGCGGACCGGGTGGCCGCGGCGCGTACCGTATCTGTCAAGGCAGCGCGAAGCGCGCCACGTTGCCCTTGGCTGCCGAATATTTCGCGGGATCGACCGGCTGGCCGTCGAGCGTGATCGATTCGAGTCCGGCTTTGTTACCAACCGTGACCTTGAAGGGCCCAGCGCCGCTCACTTCCTTCGAATCGCCCGCATGCACGAGGCCCGAGAACAGCTCCTTGCCGTCTTTGCCGCGCACGCTGAACCAGCTGTCCTGGGTCACGCGCAGCGCGACGACCGCATCGCCCGGCGCCGCCACGGTCGCCGGCGCCGCTGCGCCCGCGACGACCGACGCCGGCGCGCTCGCGGCCGCCTTGGGCTGCGAGCTGGCCTTCGGTTCGGCGGCTGAGGCGTTCGTTGCGGGAGCCGCGCCTGCCGTCGTCCCGGTGGCGAGCGGCGTGGGCATCGGCGTCGCCGATGCTGCCGCGGTGTCCGCGCCCGCCGCATTATTGCCGGCAGTGGCGGCCGGCGCTGCCGCGTCCGGTGCTGCCGCCGCCGGAGCTTGTGCGACCACGCCCGACGCAACCGTTTCGCTATTTGTCGACCCGTTCGCGCTCGCCTTCAGACGCGCGAGCCACGCGGACGAATCACCACCATTGGTACGCCACATGCCGAGCGCGATGACCGCCACGACGATGGCCGCGACACCCCACAGCCACGAGCGGCTTTTGTGGCCGCTGTCGCCGAGCGTCAGCGAAACCTTGCCGCGCGGCAGGTCCTTGCCCGACGAGGCCGGCATCGACAGATTCGGCGCCGGCACGCCCTTTTCGCGACGCAGCGCGGCGGTAAACGGCGCCGGGTCGGCACCGAGCATCTTCGCGTAGCTGCGCACCACGCCGAGCGCGAAAGTGGTATCCGGCAGATGGCTGATGTCGCCCGCCTCGAGCGCTCTCAGCTTGACGACCGACACCTTCAGCCGCGCCGACACGTCTTCGATCGTCCAGCCCTTCGCTTCACGCAACTGGTTCAAGCGCGCGCCAACCGCCGCCAGCGAATCGAGGGCCGGCTGCACGACCGGCTGAACCACCGCACGCGCTACGGGTGCCGGATGGCCGTCGTTCGTATCTGTCTCGTGCGGCTGCGGGTGCTGCGGCTCACTCATCCCAAATCCTTTCGCGTCGATTCTTTTCTGGTGCAACCGGACGGGCTCGAGCCTCGCGTCCAAATCGCAGACCGTTTATAACAAAATGCGCGGCTTTGTGTGCCGCTCCTGATCGATTCTGCAAACTTTCTTTTCAATCGGCGGGGCATCTGGCACTTTGTTGCGGGCACGCGGTTTTTCGCGCGACCACTGGCGCCCTGCCAGCCCTGTCCGATTACACGGCGCGAACTTCAATGACCTTCGCCGCCTTCCCGGTGCGTTCGGCAAGACGGGTGCGGTCCTTCACCGCACCGGCCAGCTGACCGCAGGCAGCATCGATATCGTCGCCGCGGGTCTTGCGCACCGTGGTGACGACGCCCGCGTCCATCAGCACCTGCGCAAACCGCTTGATCTGTTCCGACTTCGAGCGGATGAGGCCCGATTCCGGGAACGGATTGAACGGAATCAGATTGAACTTGCACGGCACGTTACGCGTGACGGCGAGCAGCTCGCGCGCATGAGCCTCGCTGTCGTTCACACCATCGAGCATGCAATATTCGAACGTAATGAAATCGCGCGGCGCGACTTTCAGATAGCGCTCGCACGCAGCCATCAGTTCGCGCAACGGATACTTCTTGTTCAGCGGCACCAGCACGTCGCGCAGCGCATCGTTCGACGCATGCAGCGACACCGCGAGCGCCACCGGCAGATCGGCGCCGAGCCGGTCCATCATCGGCACGACGCCGGAGGTGGATAGTGTCACGCGCCGGCGCGACAGGCCGTACGCATTGTCGTCGAGCATCAGCCGCATGGCCGGCACAACCGCGTCGTAGTTGAGCAGCGGTTCGCCCATGCCCATCATCACGACGTTGGTGACCACACGTTCACCTTTACCGTCGCCGCCCATCGCGCGCCCACCGGTATCGCCGCGCGACGCGCGCAGCGCAAATTCGGCCATGCGCAGCTGGCCGATGATTTCGCCGGTGGTGAGATTACGGGAGAAGCCCTGCTTGCCGGTCGAGCAGAACCGGCAATTGACCGCGCATCCGGCCTGAGACGACACGCACAGCGTGCCGCGCGTTTCCTCGGGGATATACACGGTTTCAACGGCGTTGCCGTTGCCGACGTCGATCAGCCACTTGCGGGTGCCGTCGGTGGAAATATGGTCGCTGACGATGCCGGGCATCGTGATCGACGCGCGCCCCTTGAGCTTTTCGCGCAAGGACTTCGCGAGATCGGTCATACCGTCGAAGTCGGCAGCGTTGTACTGGTGAATCCAGCGCTGCAATTGCTTGGCGCGAAACGGCTTCTCGCCCAGGCTGTCGCAATAGGCGACGAGCCCTTGGGCGTCGAGGTCGAGAAGGTTGACGTTGGGACTGCTCGTCATATCGAATCCTGCCATTTCAGTGCGAGACTTTCATTCATGCAACAAGCTGCATGAACGCCCTGCCGATCGCGCCCATTCCTGCTGCTTTTACCTTACTACGTTGCCGGTCCGCGCGTGCGATTCGTGCGATCAAACCCGGCTACACGAAACCCGCGGCACGGAACCGGCCGGCACATTGCGCGGGACGCCGGTCACGCGCCGCCCGCATCAGTGCTTAACGTGCGTACACGTTGACTTGCGGGAAGAAGAAAGCGATTTCCACCGCTGCCGTTTCAGCCGCGTCCGAACCGTGGACTGCGTTCGCGTCGATGCTGTCGGCGAAGTCGGCGCGGATCGTGCCCTTGTCCGCCTTCTTCGGGTCCGTCGCGCCCATCAGTTCGCGGTGCTTCAGGATTGCGTTTTCGCCTTCCAGAACCTGCACCACCACCGGACCCGAGATCATGAACTCGACGAGGTCCTTGAAGAACGGACGCGCTGCGTGCACAGCGTAGAACTTCTCGGCGTCAGCACGCGACAGATGAACCATGCGCGATGCCGCGATCTTCAGACCAGCGTTTTCGAAGCGGCTGTAGATCTGGCCGATCACATTCTTTGCCACTGCGTCCGGCTTGATAATCGACAGGGTGCGTTCGATCGCCATAAAAACTCCAAAAAATTAAGAGGTTACAGATTCAAATGAATCCGCGATTGTAGCATGTTCCCGTGTATGATTGCGATTGAACCCTTACAGCACTGAAAGGTTGCTGCAGGAAGTCAAATAATTCTGGTAGCGTATGCTGTGTGGGGAATCGCAGGGCATTGAAACTCCCTGCCGCGGCGCTAATCTTAGGGGTAAATGCCGGCTCCGCCGGCACTTCACGAATTTCCGTATCACCATCACGAAACACGCTTGCGAGGTAAGGAGAGACCATGAACGATCATCCGTATATGTTTGGCCGCAACGGTGCGGTCAGCACGGCCGAAACGCGTAACCGGGTGCTACGCAATACCTACTGGCTGCTCGCGCTGTCGATGATTCCGACCGTGCTCGGCGCATGGGTCGGCCTCGCCACCGGCTTCTCGCTGTTCGCCGCGACCAGCCCGGCAATGAGCATGCTAGCGTTCTTCGCGATCGCGTTCGGCTTCATGTTCGCAATCCAGCGTACCAAGGACAGCGCCGTAGGCGTATTCGTGCTACTGGGCTTCACGTTCTTCATGGGGCTGATGCTGTCGCGCATCCTCGCGTTCGTGCTCGGTTTCTCGAACGGTCCGTCGCTGATCATGCTCGCGTTCGGTGGCACTGGCGTGATCTTCGCGGCCATGGCCACGGTCGCCACAGTCAGCAAGCGCGACTTCTCGGGTCTCGGCAAGTGGCTGTTCATGGGCGTGATCGTGCTGTTGCTGGCATCGGTCGCGAACGTGTTCCTGCAACTGCCGGCGCTGATGCTGACGGTCTCGGTCCTCGCGATCGTGATTTTCTCCGCGTACATCATGTTCGACGTGCAGCGGGTCGTGAACGGTGGGGAAACCAACTACATCACCGCGACGCTCGCGATTTATCTCGACCTGTACAACGTGTTCGTCAACCTGCTGGCGCTGCTCGGCATCTTCGGTGGCAACCGCAACTAAGTCCGGCCAACGCGCGGCGCTTCGGCGCCGCCTTCAGCGGCTAGAACAAAAGCCCATAACGATTACTCGTTATGGGCTTTTTTCATGGAGCGGCCGCCTGAAGTCGGCGTTGCGGTCACAAGTCGTCAGGGCGGCATCAAACCGACAACCACGCGAAACCGTCGGTTTGCGACGCCACCACGACCTCGGTGTGCGCCGCGCCGAGCACGCCGCCCAACGCCGCCTGCGCCAGCTCCGGCAGATTGTTCTGCTGACTCAGATGCGCAGCCACCAGATGCCGCAAGCGCGAGCGATCGAGCGACGCCAGAATGTCCGCCGCCGCGTCGTTGTTCAGATGACCATGATTGCCGCCGATGCGCGCCTTCAGCGACGGCGGGTAGCGGCTGCCCGCGAGCATCTGCGCGTCGTGATTGCACTCGAGCACCAGCGCGTCGCAGCCGCTCAGCACCGCACTGATATGCGGCGTGGACGTACCGACGTCGGTCAGCACGCCGAGCCGGCTCGCGCCATTCGAGAACACGTATTGCAACGGCTCGCGGGCGTCGTGCGGAACCGTATAGGGAAGAATGCTGAGGTCGCCGATCGCCACCGCCTCGTCGCCCCACAGCACCTGCAGGTCGACATCGGCTTCGTCGGCGCCCACCGCGCGCGCGGTGCCCCAGCTCATGTACAACGGAATCGACCACTTGCGCGCCAGCGTCAGCGCGCCGCCGATGTGGTCGCTATGTTCGTGGGTAATCAGAATTGCGTCGAGATGCTCGGCGCTTGCGCCGAGCCGCGCGAGACGCTTCTCGACTTCGCGCGCGGAAAAGCCGCAATCGAGCAGCACGCGGGTGGTAGTCGTACCGCTGTGCGCCTCGACCAGCAGCGCATTGCCTTCACTGCCGCTGCCAAGACTTGCGAAGCGCACGACCCACCTAGTTCAGTTGCGAGTGCAGCAGCGACACGATGCGCTGCGCGTCCGACGACGTATCGATCTGGCCGTTCGCGTTCAGCACCGCGACCTGGGTCACCGAGTCACCCTTCGCGCGCACGTTGACGAGGAATTCCTGCCCCGGCTTGCGCGCCGAATTGCCGCTGTAGAACAGCTTGCCGAACAGCCCTTCCCTCTTCAGCTCCTGCATCGAATCCGCGTAGCGCACGTAGTAGATGCCCTTCTCGCGATCGCGGTTGTCGACGGTGAAATTGGTGCGATCGAGCGCGAGGCCCACGCGCAGCCATGCACGGTCGAACGACTCCTGCAGGTCGAGCGTCGACGCGCCCGCGTTCTGCTCGATCGTGGCCGGCGCGGCGGCCGGACGCGCGTCGGTCAGCAACTGCTTCGACTGCGCTTCGGTCAGGCCGAACTTCTGCATCAGCTTGGCGAGGAACAGCGCCTCCAGCGCCGGATCGCGCGGACGCTCCTCCCAACGCGACGAGGTCTTGTCCTGGCCCGTCAGCACTTCTTCCATCGCGCTGTGCGTGATCGAGATGTCCGTCGTGCCGTTCGGACCGCGCGACACCAGCGTGCGGAAGCTGTCGCGTGTACCCGACGAGTATGCGAAGTCGATCAGCTTGCCCACCGTGCGGCGGAACCAGTCGTCCGGAATATTCGCGCGGTTTTCAGCCCAGTCGGTCGTCATGATGCCGGTGGACGCCGCGTCGGTCTTCAGCGCGAAGCCGTTCTCCTGCCAGAACTCCTGCAACTGCGGCCACAGCTGTTCCGGCGAACGTCCGTCGACCACCAGCCAGCGACGATCGCCGTCGCGCTCGATGTGCATGCCGAGCGGATCCTGCGCGGTCGGCTGGCCTTCGGACGCGTTGCCCGCAGCCGTCACGTTGCGCGCGGTCGCGCCGCCCAGCGCCAGATTGGCGGGCGGCGCCACGTAACGCTGGTCGGTCGGCGAGGTGCTCAGATCACTCGGCACCGCGAGCGGCGGCGCGCTGGCGGTGGACTTGTAATCGACGCGGTCGGAGGCAAACCAGTCGTTCAGCGTGTCACAGCCGGCGAGCGATGTCAGGGCAAGCGCCAGCGCCGCCATGCGGGTTGCGTGGAGGGAAAGTGCGGAACGTTTCATGAAGTCCTTCGTGATGCTGGAACGCGATGCCTGGTTCGGTCTGCCGGGAACGTGGGCTGAAGCGACGTCGGTTAATGAAATGCCGGTGGCGGTCTTGCGGACGCTGCGACTGGGCGGGCGCGCCGCTCAGCCGAGCAGGCCCGCTTCGCGCAGCGCGCCGCGCACCACTTCGTGGTATTGCGCGTCGAGCGGCGTGAGCGGCAAGCGGATGCCGCCCTGCACGCGCCCCATTTGCTGCAGCGCCCATTTCGCCGGAATCGGATTCGCTTCGGCGAACAGGTACTTGTGCAGCGAGAGGAGTTTCAGATGAATCTCGCGCGCGGTCTTCGCGTCGGCCGCGAGCGCGGCCTTGCACAGATCGCTCATCGCACGCGGCGCGACGTTCGCGGTCACCGAGATATTGCCGTGGCCGCCGAGCAGCATCAGTGCGAACGCGGTCGGATCGTCGCCGCTATAGATGCCGAAGTGCGCCGGCGCCGCCTTGATCAGATGCGCGGCGCGGTCGATGTTGCCGGTCGCTTCCTTCACGCCGACGATACCCGGCACCTGCGCGCAGCGCAGGATGGTCTCGTTGCTCATGTCGGCGACGGTGCGGCCCGGCACGTTGTACAGGATCACCGGCAGATCGACGCTTTCGGCGATCTTCGAGAAATGGCGGTAGATGCCTTCCTGGGTCGGCTTGTTGTAGTACGGCACGACCTGCAGCGTCGCGTCCGCGCCGACGTCTTTCGCGTGTTGCGTGAGTTCGATGGCTTCGGCGGTCGAATTGGCGCCCGCGCCCGCGATCACCGGAATGCGGCCCGCCGCGTGTTCGACCGCGGTCTTGACCATCAGCACGTGTTCTTCGACCGACAGCGTGGCCGACTCGCCGCTGGTGCCGACCACGACCAGCGCGTCCGTGCCTTCTTCGACGTGCCAGTCGATCAGTTTGCGAAACGCCGGCAGGTCGAGGCTGCCGTCTTCGAGCATCGGGGTGATGATGGCAGGGATGCTGCCGCGAATCTTGACACCGTCCTGGTGAGCGCTCTGGTTGCCGTTAGTCATGAAAAGCCATGAATTTGATCAGGTAAACCGCGATTGTAGCGGATTAGCCCGCCAACTCGTAACACGGTGGGAATGCCGTCTGCTCGGGGTTGTTCGAACCCGCGGCCTCGCGGATCGCGCAGATGCGCTGAATATAGGCCGGACGCGGCTGCGCAAGAAATCCGTCCTGGTACGCGACCACCCGCAACTGGCCGCGCACCCGCTCCAGCAGCTCGCCCGGAGCCAGCAAAAAGGCCGGATTAAATGGCTTGCCGACGCTTTCGTTTCCTTGCGCGAAGGTCTCGTAAACCAGCACGCCGCCGGGCGCGAGCGCATGCAGTAGCTGCGGGAACAGCGGCCGGTGCAGGTAGTTGGTCACGACGATCGCGGCGAACGCCGCATCGCCGGGCAACGGCCACGGCGCGTTTTCGAGGTCGGCGACGAGCGGCGACACGTGTGGCGCGTCGCGCAGCAACTCGAGCGCGGCCGCGTCACGATCCACCGCGGTGACCGGGTGCCCGCGTGACGCGAAAAAACGCGCGTGCCGCCCCGCTCCCGACGCGACGTCGAGCACCGCGCCGCCCGGCGCAACGAGGTGCGCCCAGTCACGCACCCAGCGCGACGGCTCACCGAGACCATGCGGAACGGCGACGGACGTACTCATCATCGGGGTCTGCTTTAACGCGCCGGCTCAGTTGTACGAAAGGCCCATCGCCTCGCGGACGTCGCGCATCGTTTCGGTCGCGAAGCGGCGAGCCTTGTCGCAGCCGTCGGCGACGATCGCGCGCAGCAGCGACGGGTCGTCCATATACTTCTGCGCGCGCTCGAGCATCGGCTGCTGCTCGCGCAGAATGCCTTCGACCACCGGCTGTTTGCAGTCGAGGCAACCGATACCCGCCGAGCGGCAGCCCTTCTGCACCCACTCGTGGGTCGCTTCGTCGGTATAGACCTGATGCAGCTGCCATACCGGGCACTTGTCCGGATCGCCCGGATCGGTGCGGCGCACGCGCGCCGGGTCGGTCGGCATCGTGCGAACCTTCTTCGTGATCGTTTCCGCGTCTTCACGCAGACCGATCGTGTTGCCGTACGACTTCGACATCTTCTGACCGTCGAGGCCCGGCATACGCGACGCTTCGGTCAGCATCGCCTGCGGTTCGACGAGAATGATCTTGCGCGAACCTTCGAGGTAGCCGAACAGGCGCTCGCGATCGCTCATCGACAGGCTCTGCGACTCCTGCAGCATGGCGCGCGCGCGTTCCAGCGCTTCGTCGTCGCCTTCCTGCTGATACGCGTTGCGCAGCTCGTGATACAGCTTCGCGCGCTTGCCGCCGAGTTTCTTCGCGGCTTCGTTGGCCTTTTCCTCGAAGCCCGGCTCACGGCCGTACAGATAGTTGAAGCGGCGCGCGATCTCGCGCGTCATCTCGACGTGCGGCACCTGGTCTTCGCCAACGGGGACCAGCGAGCCGCGATACAGCAGGATGTCGGCCGCCATCAACACCGGATAGCCGAGGAAGCCGTAGGTGGACAGGTCCTTGTCCTTGAGCTTCTCCATCTGCTCCTTATAGGTCGGCACACGTTCGAGCCAACCGAGCGGCGTGCTCATGCCCAGCAGCAACGCGAGTTCCGCGTGCTCGGGCACCTTGCTCTGGATGAACAGCGTCGCCTGGGCCGGATCGATGCCGGAAGCGAGCCAGTCGACCAGCACGTCCCACACGTTCTTTTCGATCACTTCGGGCGTTTCGTAGTGGGTCGTCAGCGCATGCCAGTCGACCACGCAGAAGAAGCACGGGTATTCGGACTGCAGCTTGACCCAGTTTTTCAGCACGCCGTGATAGTGGCCGAGGTGCAGCGACCCGGTGGGCCGCATGCCGGAGAAGATACGGTCTGGGAACATGGTTGTATTAGAAGAGCGAAACGAGTGGAGTCAGAATGGCGGTGATCGCGCCGTAACCGAGCGTAACGAGCGGCCTGAGCCAGAAACGGGTGAGCGTGCCCGTCATCACCAGCGCCATCACGATGAAAAAACCGTAGGGCTCGAGGCGCGCGAGCATCAGCGACGGCCGCGGCGGCAACAGCGCCATCAGCACGCGGCCGCCGTCGAGCGGCGGCAACGGGAACAGGTTCAGCACGCCGAGCACGAGGTTCACGCCAACCCCGGCGGCCGCCATGCGGGTGAAAAACGGTTCGTCGACATTGAGCACGGCAAGCGCGACGCCGACCACGCCCCAGATCAACGCCTGAATGAAGTTACACAGCGGCCCGGCCGCCGCGACCCACAGGCTGCCCCAGCGCGGATTGCGCAGATTGCCGAACGCGACCGGCACCGGCTTCGCATAGCCGAACATGAATGCGCCGCTGGTCGCGAAATACAGCAGCAGCGGAATCGCGATCGTGCCGAGCGGATCGATATGGCGCATCGGGTTGATCGACACGCGGCCGAGCACGTAGGCGGTGTTGTCACCGAGCCAGCGCGCGACGTAGCCATGCGCGGCCTCGTGCAGCGTGATCGCAAATATCACCGGCAGCGCGTACACCGCAATGGTCTGTATCAGGGAAGAATCCATAACTCGCTATTGTAACAATGCGCCTGCGCGCGTCTGTCCGCTTTCGCTCATGCTGTTCGAGCTGTTCGAGCTGTTTGAGCTGTTCGAGCCGCTCAGGCCGCTTCGGCAAGACCGAACGGCGCGAGCGGGCCGCGCCCTGCTCGCACCAGCACCGGCTCGGCGCCGGTCAGGTCGATCACGGTGGACGGCTCGCACACGCACGCACCGCCGTCGATCACCAGATCCAGCTGCTTTTCGAGTCGCGCGCGGATTTCCTCGGGGTCGTTCAGCGCTTCGGTTTCGCCCGGCATGATCAGCGTGGTGCCGAGCAGCGGCTGGCCGAGTTCCTCGAGAATCGCGAGCGTGATCGCGTGATCGGGCACGCGCAGACCGATCGTCTTGCGCGACGGATGCGACACGCGCCGCGGCACTTCCTTGGTCGCCTGCAGGACGAACACGTACGGCCCCGGCGTCACCGATTTAAGCAGCCGGTACTGGCGGTTGTCCACCATCGCAAAATTCGCCAGCTCCGACAGATCGCGCACCAGCAGCGACAGCAACTGCTTTTCGTCGAGCCCGCGAATGCGCCGCAGACGCTCGACCGCGTCCTTGTCGTCGAGATGGCACGCAAGCGCGTAGGTGGAGTCGGTCGGCAATGCGACGACGCCGCCCTCGTTGATGATCTGCACCGCCTGCTTGACGAGGCGCGGCTGCGGATTGTCGGGATGAAGCCGGAAGTATTGGGACATGGAGACTCACGATGACGACGCAAGCGCGGCGGCGGATGGACTACGGCGTAGGGTGGGCATAGTGCGCGCTGCAGCCGGCCGGCCCGCGCGTGTGACGTGCCGATACGGCACGACCCGGCGTCACAGCCAGCGTTCCCAGACGGGCTTGAGATCGGCCGGCAGCGGCGGCAACGCGCCGAGTTCGATGCGGCCTTCGCCGGGTGCGTGAAAGTCGGAGCCGCGCGACGCCTCGAAGCCGTAGCGGCGCGCGACGTCCGCATATTCACGGTATTGGTCGGGCGTATGACTGCCGGTGACGACCTCGATCGCTTTGCCGCCGAGGTCGATGAACTCGCCGAAGAACGCGTCGAATTCGAGCTGCGAATACGCGTAGCGGCCCGGATGCGCGACGATCGCGACGCCGCCCGCCGCCTTGATCCAGCCGAGTGCGTCGGCGAGTTTGGACCAGCGGTGCGCGATACAGGCCGGCTTGCCGTCGCCAAGATAGCGGTCGAACACTTCCTGGGTCGTCGCGCAGTGGCCGTGATCGACCATGAAGCGCGCGAAGTGCGTGCGCGACATCATGTCGGGATTCGACACGTATTTCAGCGCGCCTTCGTACGCATCGGGAATACCGAGCGTGGCCAGTTGCTCGCCGATTGCCTCGGCGCGCGCGGCGCGGCCGTCGCGGGTGCGGGCGAGACCGTCGATCAGGATCTGGCTGGTCGGATCGATGCCGAGTCCGACGATATGCACGGTGCGCGCCGCCCACGTGACCGAAATCTCGACGCCGCTCAGATAGCGCATGCCGAGCGCCTCGGCGGTGGTACGGGCCTCGAGCTGGCCGCCCACTTCATCGTGATCGGTGAGCGCCCAGAGCGTCACGCCGTTCGCATGCGCGCGGCGCGCGACGTCGGCCGGCGCGAACTGGCCGTCGGAAACGGTGGAATGACAGTGAAGATCGGCGTTCATCGTGGTCCTGAAAAGGTTCTGCGGCCATTTTACTGCAACGCAGTAAGGGACCGCAGGGGTATCGCGAGACGGGGGGCCGGCCGCTGGCGTCGCGCGAGTTCAGGACCGCTGGAGGGCGGATGCCTGGCCGATTCAGCGGTGAGGCAGCGGCGATTCAGCGCCGCGTGGACCATTGCCGTTACGCGCAAAAGCCTTCGATCAGGGCCGCAATCTGCTCCGGCTGGTCGTGATGCACCATGTGGCCGGCTTCATCGATGATCTTTTCGTGCCAATCGGGAAACGCCTGGAAACGCGCCTTGAATTCGTCGAGCGGGATTTCGCCGGCGATCTGCGCGAGCGTCGGCGATCCGGCCGCCTCGACGTGCAGCACCTTCGCGCTGACCTTGCGCCACACCGCCATCACTTCATCGACGCGGTACAGCGTCGGGCCGCGCACCTTGTGCGCCGGATCGGCCAGCAGCATGTACTGGCCGTGCCCGTCCGGCTTCGACCAGTGTTGCGCTAGAAATTGCGCGCGCCGCGGATCGAGCCGCGGATTGGTCTTGATCAGCCGCGCGGCAACCGCGTCGAGCGATTCATAGCGCTTCAGCTGCGGCGGATCGCGCAACTCGTCGAGCCAGTTGAGCAGACGTTTGGGCGCTTGCGCCGGATGCGATGGCGCGAGCCCGAAGCCCTCCAGATCGACCACGCGGCGCACCCGCTGCGGGCGCACGCCCGCATACACGCACACGACGTTCGCCCCCATGCTGTGACCGACGAGGTTCACCGCGCCGTCCGGCGCATAGTGGTCTAGCAGCGCGTCGAGGTCGGCGAGATAGTCCTGGATCCAGTAGCTGCCGCCGCCACGTTCGGCGACCGGCCAGTCCGACAGGCCGAAACCGCGCATGTCGGGCGCGATCACCTGCCAGTCGCCGGCGAGCGCATCGACGACGAACTGGAACGACGCCCCGACATCCATCCAGCCGTGCAGCATGAACAGCATCGGCGCGTCGGGACGGCCCCACCGTCGCACATGCAAACGGACGCCGCGCGCGGCAACGAACTCAGAGCGGGAAATATTCATGTACGGCGCACCCACGAAAAAGAATGGTCGTTCGATTATAGGGATAGCCGTGCCGGAAGTGGTAACGGTTTATCGAGGCGCGGCTCGATCGGCGCTCGCCCGCGGAACTCGCGGCGCTGGCTGTGGTATGCCGCGGCCGGGTTCGTCGGGCGCCAGCTACGGGTCTCTGGAGATCCTTGCGGGTCGATGCGGATTCGCTGCGGACTTACTGCGGGTCTTGGCGCGTGTCGGCCCCGGCGTCAAGGCTCGCCAGCGCGGCGAGTTCGGTCTCGTCGAAACCGGCGTCGCGGCGCGCTTCGAAATTGAACGGGCCGCGCAATTTCGGCGCGTGGTACTGCTCGGCGAGACGCAGATAGGTTCGATGCGGATCGAGACCGCTGCCGTCGCACAGATGACGAAACCAGCGATTGCCGATCAGCACGTGGCCGATTTCATCGCGCAGGATCACGTCGAGAATCGCCGCCGACGCGTGGTCCCCCGCCTGCTGCAAACGCGCGCGAATCGGCGGGGACGCGTCGAGGCCGCGCGCTTCGAGCGTGCGCGGCACCAACGCCATGCGCGCGAGCACGTCGCCGCGGGTGCGCTCGCACATGTCCCACAGCCCGCCGTGCGCCGGGAAGTCGCCGTACGCGTGGCCGTATTCGGCGAGCCGCGCGGCGAGCAGCGAGTAATGGTAGGCCTCCTCGGCGGCGACCTTGAGCCAGTCGGTGTAGAACGTCGGCGGCATGGTGGCGAAGCGCCAGACCGCGTCGAGCGCGAGGTTGATCGCGTTGAACTCGATATGCGCGAGCGCGTGCAGCAGCACCGTGCGGCCTTGCGGCGACTGCATGCTGCGGCGGCCGAGCTGGCGTGGCTCGACCAGCTCGGGCCGGCTGGGACGACCGGGCAGACCGGCCGGTTCGGCGAGTTCGATATCTGCGTGACAGAGCGCGCGGCCGTCGAGCACCGCCGCGTGGAGGTCGCGGGTCGCCGCCGCCTTGGTGGCCGGATCGCGCTCGCACAACGCGGCGAGCGCGGCGCTACGCGCGCAGTACGGCGCTTGCGCGCGAGTCGATGCGGAGTAAGCGGAGCAAACGGGCGAAGCGACGGATGTCATGAAGAGCGGATCTGCAAGGAAACGGGGACAGGCAACGGAAGATGAAGCGAGCGCGCGTCAAACGCCACGGGAAACGTTGTGAGGCTGAGTGCGACGGCCGGAACGGGCGGCGAGCTCGGCGGGACGGAATCGCGCCAGCGCCCCGAACACTTGCCTAAGCACCTTTAGCCACCGTCGAGCCACCGCACGCCCGCTGCCCGACCACGGCGAGCGGCTCGCGCGCACAACCGTTTACAATACCCGATTCGACTGACCGGCGTGCCCACCAGCGTGCCGGTCGATTGGCAGGACGGTAACACCCGATCCACCCTCGCGTGCCGGCGCAAGCCGCCGCGTCACGCGTGCGGCGACCGACCAACAGGAGACATTGTGACGATTTACAAGCTGGGCGAAGCCGCCCCGATCATCCATGAAAGCGTGTTCGTCGCGGATTCGGCGAACATCATCGGCAACGTGACGCTTGAGGAAAACGCCAGCGTGTGGTTCGGCGCGACGCTGCGCGGCGACAACGAGCCGATCACGATCGGCGCCGGCAGCAACGTGCAGGAAAGCGCAGTGCTGCACACCGACCCGGGCTTCCCGTTGACGGTCGAGGCAAACGTGACGATCGGCCATCAGGTGATGCTGCACGGCTGCACGATCAAGGAAGGCTCGCTGATCGGCATTCAGGCGGTGGTCTTGAATGGCGCGGTGATCGGCCGCAACTGTCTGGTCGGAGCGGGCGCCGTCGTCACCGAGGGCAAGGTGTTTCCCGACAATACGCTGATTCTGGGCGCGCCCGCGAAGGCAGTGCGCGAACTGACGGAAGCGGATATCGCCAACATGCAGCGCGGCGCGGCAAGCTATGCCGAGCGCCGTGAGTACTTCAAGGCGCAGCTCGTACGCATCGGCTAGACGGCCGGCGCACGAGGCGCGCCACGACGCGGCATCGGCCGCGTCATTCCACCGAGGAAAAGTTGTGAACGACCAGTTGCAAAAATTCATGTTCAGCGCGGCGCCGGTGCGCGGCGAGATCGTTTCCCTGCGCAATACGTGGCAGGAGGTGCTGACGCGCCGCGATTATCCGGCGCCGGTGCGGACGATTCTGGGCGAAATGATGGCCGCGTGCGCGCTGCTGTCGGCGAACCTGAAGTTCGACGGCACGCTCGTCATGCAGATTTTCGGCGACGGCCCGGTCAAGATGCTGGTCGTGCAGTGCAGCTCGAACCTGACGATGCGCGCGACCGCCAAGCTGTCGGCCGAAGGCAGCCATCTGATCGGCGACGCTACGCCGTTCGTCGATCTGTTGAACGCGAGCGGTCACGGCCGCTGCGTGATCACGCTCGACCCGACCGACAAGCAACCCGGTCAGCAGCCGTACCAGAGCATCGTGCCGCTCGCGGGCGTCAATGGTCCGCTGCAGTCGATCGGCGAGGTCCTCGAGCACTACATGCATCACTCCGAGCAGCTCGACACGCGCATGTGGCTCGCGGCGAACACCGAGCGCGCGGTCGGCATGCTGCTGCAGAAGCTGCCCGGCGACGGCGGCATCGTCCCGCATCCGGGCGAACTCGACGCCGACACCTGGGAGCGCGTGTGCACGCTCGGCGGCACGCTGTCCGAAGACGAGTTGCTGAAGGAAGAACCCGAGACGGTGTTCCGGCGGCTGTTCTGGCAGGAGAACGTCCAGCATTTCGAGCCGGTCGGCGCGCGCTTCGAATGCACGTGCTCGCGCGAGAAGGTCGGCGCGATGCTGAAGATGCTCGGCCGCGAAGAAGTGGATAGCGTGATCGAGGAGCGCGGCCACGTCGAGATTCATTGCGAGTTCTGCAACCAGCGCTACGAGTTCGACCCGGTCGATGTCGCGCAGCTTTTCGTCGCCGACGGGCTGTCGCAGGGTGTCACGCCGGCGGCCGAGCAGCGGCATTGATGCGCTTGATCTTGCTCACGGTCGCCGGGAGCGGCTTCACCACCGCCCACTGACCCGCGCTTGCTGACGATTATCCTCACCGCGCCGCCCGTTGCCTTGTTATGGCTCGGGCGGCGCGGTGCTTTTGGGGGTGCTTTTCGGCGATGCTTTTGGGGATTTTCATCGGCGTTGTCTCCACACGATGCTCACCGCTCCTTGCGTAAAATCATCAACGATGCACCCGATACGGGTGTCCCAGACGCCGCTCAGGTAATCTCAGGCATCGAACCGATGGAGATTCGACCATGAAGCACTCTCTTTCGTCGCTGCGCCCGCTGCGCTCGCTCGCGGTGCTGGCCCTCGTCGCGGGGGGCACCGCACTGATGACCGGCTGTACGATCGATCCACCGGGTCCGTCGCCGATCCTGAGCCGTTTGCCGCCCGATCAGGCGGAGGCGGTCAGCCACGGCCAGCCGCTCTTCCCAGAAGATCGCGCGCGCTATGAGGCGATCGACCGTCAGGTGCTGTTCGAGCAGGATCAGACGATGGCCGCGGACGCCGCCGCGCGCGCCTGGTCGCGGCAGTACTCGGCGCCGCCGCCCATTACGTTCACGGGCGGTTTCTCGACCGGTGGCTGGGGACGCGGCTGGGGGACCGGTATTGGCGTCGGCTTCGGGCCATACTGGGGTTGGTGAACGGGAATGGTGACACCGCCGCGGGCAGTGACAAGCGCCTCGCCGGCTCTGCCCCAAAAGAAAAAGCGCGGCTCAAATGAACCGCGCTTTTTTTTTATGTCTTCTGCCAGCACCAGACCAGGCCCGGCGACACAGTGAGCCGCCTTCACATCAGTGCGCCGGCTTTTTATCCTTCGCCGCCGCCTTGCCGCCATGCCGGCGATCCGGTTTCGCGCGCGACTCCGGATTGGGCACCACGTGCAGCGGCGCAGCCGACATCTCGCCACGCGTCGACGTATTCGCCGACGGACCACTCGGCACCGGCAACGGCTGATTCGGCGACACGAACTGCACGAACACTTCGCCGTCTTTGACCATGCCCATTTCGTAGCGCGCCCGCTCTTCGACCGCGGCCGTGCCGTTCTGCAAATCCTGCACTTCGCCCTGAATGCGCTCGTTGCGCAGCTTCGAGTCGGCGTTCTTCTGCATTTGCTGCGCGAGCTGCTGCTGCAACTCATGCACGCGCAGCCAGCCGCCGTGCCCCCACCAGAGCGGGTACTGGATCAGCGCCAGCAGAACAATCAGTACAGCAGTGACAAGCCGCATGAAGTAAGCACAATAAATACGCGCCGCCCTGCGCTATACGCAGGGCGGCGAGGTCAATCAGAAACGAAGGAAAACCGGCTCATCGAATCGCGTGAACAAACTGGCTGAGAACTTAGCGCAGATTGTAGAACGCCGACTTGCCCGGATAGCTGGCGATATCGCCGAGATCTTCTTCGATGCGCAGCAGCTGGTTGTACTTCGAGATGCGGTCCGAACGCGACAGCGAACCGGTCTTGATCTGACCGGCGTTCAGGCCAACCGCGATGTCCGCAATGGTGGAGTCTTCGGTTTCGCCCGAGCGGTGCGAAATCACCGCCGTGTAGCCGGCGCGCTTGGCCATTTCGATCGCCGCGAAGGTTTCCGTCAGCGTGCCGATCTGGTTGATCTTGATCAGGATCGAGTTCGCGATGCCCTTCTCGATGCCTTCCTTCAGGATGCGCGTGTTGGTCACGAACAGGTCGTCGCCGACCAGCTGAACCTTCTTGCCGAGCTTGTCGGTCAGGACCTTCCAGCCTTCCCAGTCGCCTTCGTGCATGCCGTCTTCGATCGACACGATCGGGAACTTGTCGGCGAGGTTCGCAAGGTAGTCCGCGAATTCCGTCGACGACAGTTGCAGGCCTTCGCCCGCGAGCTGGTACTTGCCGTCGTGGTAGAACTCGCTGGCCGCGCAGTCGAGCGCGAGCAGCACGTCTTCACCGGCGCGGTAGCCTGCTTTTTCGATAGCTTGCAGGATAGTGGACAGACACTCTTCGTTGCTGCCGAAGTTCGGCGCGAAGCCGCCTTCGTCGCCCACCGCGGTGCTCATGCCGCGATCCGACAGAATCTTCTTCAGCGCATGGAACACTTCGGCGCCGCAGCGCAGCGCTTCGCGGAAGGTCGGCTGGCTGACCGGAACGATCATGAATTCCTGGATGTCCAGGCTGTTGTTCGCGTGCGCGCCGCCGTTGACGATGTTCATCATCGGCACCGGCAGTTGCATTGCGCCTGAACCGCCGAAGTAGCGATACAGCGGCAGGCCGGCTTCTTCAGCAGCGGCCTTCGCGACGGCCATCGACACGGCGAGCATCGCGTTCGCGCCGAGACGCGACTTGTTGTCGGTGCCGTCGAGCTCGAGCAGGGTCTTGTCGAGGAAGGCCTGTTCGGAAGCGTCGAGACCCATGATCGCTTCGGAGATTTCCGTGTTGATATGCTCGACGGCCTTCAGCACGCCCTTGCCGCCGTAACGGCCGGCTTCGCCGTCGCGCAGTTCGATCGCTTCGCGCGAACCGGTCGATGCGCCCGACGGTACCGCGGCGCGGCCCATCGTGCCCGACTCCAGCAGCACGTCGCATTCGACGGTGGGGTTGCCTCGCGAATCGAGAATCTCTCGACCGATGATGTCTACGATAGCACTCATGGTTTCCTCAAGGAAATGACGTTGAATTCTTTACTGTGACACGGTATCGCGCACTTGCCGGTCTCCCCGACAGACAACCCGCGCGCCGATACGTTCGACGACCATTATGCGAAAACGCCGCGAGCCGATTATCGAAGGAAATCGTGACACGCGGCGCTCGCCTGAATCAGTTGAAGTTGCTCTCGAGGAACGGGCCGCGCTTGACGGCCTGGTCGAGCGTGACCAGCGTTTCGAGCAGCTCGGCCATGCGATTGAGCGGCACCGCGTTGGGGCCGTCCGACTTTGCCTGCGACGGATCCGGATGGGTTTCCATGAACAGACCCGCCACCCCGACCGCAACCGCGGCGCGCGCGAGCACCGGGACGAATTCGCGCTGGCCGCCCGAGCTCGTGCCCTGGCCGCCCGGCAGCTGCACCGAGTGCGTCGCGTCGAACACGACCGGCGCATTGGTTTCGCGCATGATCGCGAGCGAGCGCATGTCCGACACGAGGTTGTTATAGCCGAACGACACACCGCGCTCGCACGCCATGAAGCGGTCTTCCGACAGACCCGCTTCACGCGCGGCGTCGCGCGCCTTGTCGATCACATTCTTCATGTCGTGCGGCGCGAGAAACTGGCCTTTCTTGATATTGACCGGCTTGCCCGAACGCGCACACGCGTGAATGAAGTCGGTCTGACGGCACAGGAACGCGGGCGTTTGCAGCACGTCGACCACCGACGCGACCTGCTCGATCTCGTGCTCGGCATGCACGTCGGTCAGCACCGGCAAGCCGAGCTGGCGCTTCACTTCCGACAGGATACGCAGGCCTTCGTCCATACCCAGACCGCGGAACGACTTGCCGCTGCTGCGGTTGGCCTTGTCGTACGACGATTTGTAGATGAACGGAATGTTCAGCTTCGCGCAGATTTCCTTCAGGCGGCCGGCCGTGTCGATCGTCATCTGTTCGGATTCGACGACACAGGTACCGGCGATCAGGAAAAACGGCTTGTCGAGCCCGATTTCGAAATCGCCCAGTTTCATGCTTTCTCCTGGACCTCATTGACTGCGCGCGACTGCTGATGCGCAAGCGCCGCTTCGACGAACGACTTGAACAGCGGGTGACCGTCACGCGGAGTCGACGTGAATTCCGGGTGGAACTGCACGCCGACGAACCACGGATGCATGCTGCGCGGCAATTCCATCATTTCCGGCAGATCCTCGCTCGGGGTACGGGCGCTAATGATGAGGCCGCCGCCTTCGAGCTGGGGCACGAAACGGTTATTGACTTCATAACGGTGACGATGGCGCTCGTTCACGTCCTTGCCGTAAATCTCTTCGGCGAGCGTGCCCGGCTTGATCGGGCAGCGCTGCGAGCCGAGGCGCATCGTGCCGCCCAGGTCCGACTCTTCGGTGCGCTTCTCGACGCGGCCTTCGCGGTCGTACCACTCGGTGATCAGCGCGACCACGCGGTTCTTCGTGTCCTGATCGAACTCGGTGCTGTTCGCGTCCTTCAGGCCGACCACGTCGCGCGCGAATTCGATCACCGCGAGCTGCATGCCGAGACAGATGCCGAGGTATGGCACCTTCGCTTCACGCGCATAGCGGATCGCCGCGATCTTGCCTTCGGTACCGCGCCGGCCGAAGCCGCCCGGCACCAGCACCGCGTCGAGATGACGAAGGCTTTCGACGCCTTGCGTTTCGATCTCTTCGGAGTCGATGTACTCGATGTTCACGCGCGTCGACGTATGCATCGACGCATGGCGCAGCGCTTCGATCAGCGACTTGTACGACTCGGTCAGATCGACATACTTGCCGACCATGCCGATCGTCACTTCGTTCTTCGGGTTCTGCAGCTTTTCGACGAGGTCGGACCACATCGACAGATCGGCGGGCTTCGGCGTGAGCTTCAGCTCATCGCAGATGATCGCGTCAAGACCCTGGTCGTGCAGCATCTGCGGAATCTTGTAGATGCTGTCCGCGTCCCACACCGAAATGACCGCGTCTTCGGGCACGTTCGAGAACAGCGAGATCTTCGCGCGCTCGTCGTCCGGAATGCGGCGATCGGCACGGCACAGCAGCACGTGCGGCGAAATACCGATTTCGCGCAGCTTCTGCACGCTGTGCTGGGTCGGCTTGGTCTTCAGCTCGCCGGCCGTGGCGACCCAGGGCACCAGCGTCAGGTGCACGAAGCACGCGCTGTTGCGGCCCAGGCGCAGGCTCATCTGACGCGCGGCCTCGAGGAACGGCAGCGATTCGATGTCGCCGACCGTGCCGCCCACTTCGACGATCGCGACATCCGGCTCGCCGCAGGTCGCGGAAGCCGCGCCCCGTTCGACGAATGCCTGGATTTCGTTCGTGATGTGCGGGATCACCTGCACCGTCTTGCCGAGATAATCGCCGCGGCGTTCCTTGCGGATCACCGATTCGTAAATCTGGCCCGTGGTGAAGTTGTTGGCCTTGCGCATCTTCGTGCTGATGAAGCGCTCATAGTGGCCGAGGTCGAGGTCGGTTTCCGCTCCGTCTTCCGTCACGAACACTTCGCCGTGTTGGAACGGGCTCATCGTGCCGGGGTCGACGTTGATGTACGGATCGAGCTTGAGGAGGGTGACTTTAAGACCGCGCGATTCGAGGATCGCGGCGAGGGAAGCGGCGGCAATACCCTTGCCGAGGGAAGATACTACGCCGCCGGTGACGAAAACATATTTGGTCATCGCTGGATGCTCGCGGGAAAAACGGATTATACCGTAAAGCAAGGGCCCGACCCAGCAAAAAACGACCGACCCGCACGCGTCGATCCACCTCGCGCGGCATCGGCCGTCGCGAGTCGAAATAGCGAATCGAAATAGCGATAAGCAGCGCGGCGAGCCGCGCCGCGCCGTCAGGCGCCCCGCTCCAGTTCGCGCAACATCCGTTGCACCGCGCGCGCGGTTTCGAGCGGCTTTTCCATCGGATACAGGTGGCTGCCCTCGATCCACTCGATGTGGCCGCCGGTAGCGCGGCGAGTCGCGTCGAGTCCGGCCTGACGGATTTCCTTCGAGCGCGTGCCGGCGATGAAACCGACCGGCACCGGCGCGCCGCGCGCGAGCCGCGCGCCGAGCGTATGCGGCAGCGTCCGGTAGATCTGGTATTCGGTGCGGCGGTCGAACGCGAGCGCGCGGCTGCCGTCGGGCGAGCTTTGCGGAATACCGAAGTCGATGTAGTCGGACAGCATCCGTTCGTCCCAGCGCGCGAACGCGGGCTTCGAGTGGAAATGACGCCACGCTTCGTCGCGGCTCGTCCAGTGGGTGCGGCGGTTGCGCGTCGCGGCGGCCGGCGAGAGTCGCTCGTCGAGCCCGGTCCATTGCGAGACCCGCAGCATGCTGCTGCGCCAGCCGGCGATCACCGGCGAGTCGAGCATCACCACGCCCCTCACCCACTGCGGCTTTTTCAGCGCCGCCATCATTGACAGATAGCCGCCGAGCGAATGGCCGACCAGCCACACCGGCTGCTCGTACGTGCGGGCGATGTCGTCGAGCAGTTGTTCGACCAGATGCGGCCAGTCCTGGGTGACCGGAAAGCGCGGGTCGTGGCCGATGCGCTCGATCGAACGCAGCTCGTAGTCGTCGGAGAGCTCGGCGAAGATGGTCCGGTAAGTCGAGGCCGGAAAGCCGTTCGCATGCGAGAAATGGATGATGTTTTTCAACTGCGGCTATCTCCGTGGTGTTCTCGTTGTGTTTTCTTCGTGCTTTTCCGCGCGTGGCGGTCCGCAGCGCAGGGTCCGCACCGCGCGGGTTCGCTGTGCCGGGACCGCCGCCCGCGCGCCGGCGTTTGTTTGCGCGGTTCCCCGCCATGCGTGCTTCCGTCCACTCCGCGCTCAGCGGTCCATCCAATAGCGCCGCTGCGTCTCGCGATAGCGCTCGAGCGTCAATGCCGGCCCCTCGCCGCGCGGGTCCACGTCGACCCGCACCGCGCCGTGCTGATCGCTGCGCGCCAGCTCGATGCCGCGCGCGACGTAACGCGCATAGACGCCCGCATGCGGGTGATGAAAGCGATTTCCGAAGCCTACCTGAAATACCGCGATGGACGGATCGATAGAGTCGAGGAACGGTTCGGTCGACGAGGTCCGGCTGCCATGATGCGGCACGATCAGCAGTTGCGCGCGCAATGCGGCGGGATCGCGTGCGAGCAGCACCCGTTCGGCGGACGCTTCGAGGTCGGCGCTCAGCAGCGCGGCGAAGCGCGCCGGCTCGTTGCCGGGCCGCGGCGGCTTCAGTGATTGGGGCGTTGGCGGGCCACTCGCGGCGGCCGCCGACGTGCGCACGCTGAGCACGCAGCAATGCTCGTTCGGCTTGCCGGACAGCGGCCCCGGGTCCGGCCACAGCATCGCGAATTCGACCCCATCCCACTGCCAGCGCTGCCCGGCCGCGCACGGCGCGGTCTGCGCGCCGTGCTGTCGGGCGACCGACCACAGCGGATGATCTACCGCGAGCGCGGCCACCATCTGCCGCACGTCGATCGCGTCGAATACCGCCGGCACGCCGCCCGAGTGATCGGAATCGGAGTGACTGACGATCAGCGTATCGAGCGTCGTCACCCCATGCGCGCGCAGGAACGGCACGACCACCCGTTCGCCCGCGTGGCTCGATTCGGGACCTGGCCCGGCGTCGAACAGCAACGCGTGATGGGCGGTCTGCACCAGTACTGCGGTGCCCTGGCCGACGTCGAGCGCGGTCACGCGAAACCCGCCGGACGGCACAGCCGGCGCGCCGTCCGCCCCGGGAAGCAGCAGCGGCAGCCACGTCAGCGGCGCGGCCCAGCGCAGCGGCCAGCCGCGCGGCGCGAGACACCAGAGCACGCCGAGCGCCGCCGCCGCGAGCGCCCACGCGGACGGTTGCGGTAGCCACCAGACGGCCCAGCGCGGCCCCGTCAGCAGCTGCAAGCCCGCCATCAGCCACTCGAGAAGTGCGTGCGCGGCGTGCCATGTAAAGCCGTCGAGTGGCGCGGGCAGCGCGACACCCAGAAGCACGGCGGGCGTGACCAGCACGCTCACCCAAGGAATCGCGAACGCGTTCGCGAGCGGCCCGACGAGCGGAATCTGCGAGAACCAGTAAACGGTCAGCGGCGCGAGCGCGATGGTCACCGCGAACTGCACGTACGCGGCGCTGCGCAGCCGTTCGCACAGCGTGCGCAGATGCCGAAGCGCTGCGCCGCGCAGCGCCAGGCAACGCGGCGGCGCCGCCTTGTGCTGCTCGCCGCGCCGACCGCCCTGCCGCTGCCGGTCGTCGTCCCGCTCGCGCCGCGGCTGATCGGAAGCCGCCTCGGCCTGCTCCGTCACGGCCATGCGCGGCCGCCCCGACAGCGCGTACAGAATCGCACCGACCGCGCAGAACGACAGCCAGAATCCGGCCGACACGACCGCCCACGGATCGACCAGCAGCACGAGGCCGAGCGCCCACGCGAACACGGTCGAGCGCGCGAGCTGCCGCCCGCCGACGAACGCCAGCGCGGCAAGCATCGCCATCCACAGCGCGCGCTGCGCCGGTACATTGAAGCCGGCGAGCGCCGCGTGCAGCACCGCGAACAGCGCGCCGGCCGTCACGCCGACGAGTTGCGCCGGCAACCGCAGCGGCCAGTTGCGGCCGAGCCAGCCCGAGCGTCGCCACAGCGCGGCGGCAAGCCACCCGGTCAGTCCCGCGACGATACCGATATGCAGCCCCGAGATCGCCACCAGATGACTGGTGCCGGTGGCGCGCAGCAGCTGCCAGTCGGCATCGCTGATGTCGTCCTGCGCACCGATCGCCAACGCAATGACAATGCCGCGCTGCGGCGCATCGGCGAGCACGCTGTCGATCCGCGCGCGCAACGCGGCACGCCAGCGGTCGATCAGCACCGCAACGCCCTGCTCGCGGCCGGCGAGCCGCCTCGCGCGCTGCGGCGCGCTCACATAGCCCGTCGCCCGTACGTTGCGCGCGAGCAGACTCGCTTCGGCATCGCGCACGCCGAAGTTCGCGTTGCCGTGCGGGCGCTTGAGCCGCACCGGCAGCCGCCAGCGCTCGCCAGGTTCGAGCGCTGGCGGCGGCGCATCGCCGGCGATCCACGACAACCGGATCACCGGCGGAAATGCGGCGAGCCGCGCGTCGTTCGAGTCGACCGCGAACAGAAAGCGCGCGCCGTTCGCGTCGCGCGAGGGCAAGCCCTTGATGCTGCCGGTGACCTCGATGTCGCGCCCTTCCCACCCGGGCGGCAGGTTCACCGCGAGCCGCGCCTGCGCACGCAGTGCCGCATAGCCGAAGCCGATGCAAGCTGCCGCGCAGCAGAGCGCCAGCCAGCCGGCGCCGCGCCGCGCGCGGGCGGTCAGCCGGTGGCGGCGCGCGGGCGCGGAGCCACTGGCTGACCACCCGCGCAAGCCCCACACCGCAACACCGGCCCCCGCGCCGCCCGTCAGCACCAACACCCACCAGTCGCCCGCCTCAGGCAACACCGCCTGCTGCTGCAGCCAGAACACCCCCAGCGCAAACCCGCTCCATACCGCCCGCATTCGCCCTCCGCGCCACCGGCGCCGGCTTCGTCACACGCCGGACCGCGCACCGCAAACAGGCAGCAGCGAGCCCGCCGGGCGTGCAATTGCGCGGCGCGTAATTCGTTCGACCAACCAGTCGATTATGCAGACGAAAGTGCGAGTCGCGGCAGCGCGGCGAGCGCGTTAGCCGTTGTGCCTAGGGCCGTTGCGTCGGCAGTGAGGCCGCGCAGTTGCGCGAGGCCCGCGCCGATCGCGGGAATCTGCTCGGGCGAGTTGCGCTGCTTGTAGATCCACGACGGTGCGATGTCGGGCGCGTCGGTCTCGACCACCAGCGCGTCGAGCGGCAGTTGCTCCGCGAGCCGGCGAATCTGGCGCGCGCGCTCGAAGGTCAGATTGCCGCCGAAGCCCAGATGCATGCCCTGATCGAGATAAGCCTGCGCCTGCTGGAAGCTGCCGTTGAACGCGTGCGCGATTCCGCGATGAATCTGATGGCGGCGCAGCCCCGCGATTACCTGATCCTGCGATTTGCGCACGTGGCAGATCACCGGCAGATCGAATTCGCGCGCGAGCTGCAACTGGCCGTTGTAGAAAAACTGCTGACGCGCTTCATCGAGTCCCTCGACGAAAAAGTCCAGTCCGATCTCGCCGATACCGACGAAGCGCGGATCGTCCAGACTCGCCTCGATTTCCATGCGCAGCAGGTCGAGGTCGCCGTCGGCGGCGTTCGGGGTGAACAGCGGATGAATGCCGAGCGCGTACGCGCCGCCGTCGACGCGGTGCGCGAGCTCGCGCACCGCCGCGAAGTTCTGTCGCCCGATCGCCGGAATCACGATGCGCGACACGCCGGCGCGGCGCGCCGCCGCGGCGACCGCGTCACGGTCGGGGTCGAACTCCGAGGCGTCCAGATGACAGTGGGTGTCGATCCACATGGGCTGTCTCGCTAGCAATGGAACAGGCGCCGCCCGGCTCGCGCCGGCGGCGCCCGCAAGTGCGGGTCAGCGCGCAACGATCATGCCGCGCTTTACGTGGCCTTTACGTCGCGCTTTATGCCGCTCCGCCTGCCGCCGTCACACCGGCACCGGCGGCTCCTCATGCAGCACGCCGTCGCGCAGCCGCATGATGCGGTCGCAGCGGCCGGCCAGTTCCTGATCGTGCGTGACGATCACGAAGCTGGTTTCGAGCGTGCGCGACAGTTCGAGCATCAGGTTGAAGACGGTGTCGGCGGTGCCGCCGTCGAGGTTGCCGGTCGGCTCGTCGGCGAGCACGCACGCGGGCTTGGTGACCAGCGCGCGGGCAATCGCAACGCGCTGCCGCTCGCCGCCCGACAGTTCGCCCGGCCGATGCTTCGCGCGATGCCCCATGCCGACCCGCTCCAGCACCGCGAGCGCCTCGCGGCGCGCGACTTCGGGCGTCTCGCGGCGAATTCGCAGCGGCATCGCGACGTTATCGAGCGCGGAAAACTCCGGCAGCAGATGGTGGAATTGATAGACGAAGCCGAGCGCGCGATTGCGCAGGTCGTTGCGCTCGCGCTCGGACAGCTTCGTGAACGGCTTGCCGAGCACCGACACCTCGCCCGCGCTCGGATCGTCGAGACCGCCGAGCACGTGCAGCAGCGTGCTCTTGCCGGAGCCCGACGCGCCGACGATCGCCAGCTTCTCGCCGCGCCGCACCGACAGTTGCGCGTTATCGAGCACCTGCACGTTCAGCCCGCCCTGCACGAACGATTTGGAAATGCCGGTGGCTTCGAGCACGTACGGATGCGAGGCGGGCTGCACTGCGGGGTCCTGAGCGGTCATGGATGAATCGTTGGAAGAGTGAGCGAGGCGGTCATTCATAACGCAGCGCCTCCGCCGGACGGACCTTCGCGGCGCGCCAGCTCGGATAAAGCGTCGCCAGCGCCGACAGCACGAACGCGATGATGCCGATGCGCGCGACGTCGGCCGGCACCAGTTCGGACGGCAGTTCGCTGATGAAATACACCGACGGCGGCAGAAACTGCACGCCGAGCAGATGTTCGATCATCGGCACGAGCCACGGAATGCTCCACGCGATCAGACAGCCGAGCGCGACGCCGAGCGCGGTGCCGATAAAGCCGATCGTCACACCCTGCACGACGAAAATCTTCATGATCGAGCCGGGCTGCGCGCCGAGCGTGCGCAGGATCGCGATATCGGCCTGCTTGTTGGTCACCGTCATCACCAGCGACGAAACCAGATTGAACGCCGCCACCGCGATGATCAGCGTGAGGATGATGAACATCATGCGTTTTTCGATCTGCACCGCGGAGAACCAGGTCTTGTTCTGCTGGGTCCAGTCGCGGATGTAAAGGTCGCCCGACAGGCTGCGCGCGAGCTGATGCGCGACTTCCGGCGCGCGCTGCATGTCCTGCAGACGCAGCCGCACGCCGCTCGGCGCCGGCAGCCGGAACAGCGCCTGCGCGTCCTTGATGTTGATCAGCGCGAGCGTGCTGTCGTATTCGTAATGGCCCGACTCGAAGATGCCGACCACCGTGAACTGCTTCAGGCGCGGCAGCATGCCGGCCGGCGTGATCGTGCCTTCGGGCGCGACCAGCGTGATCTTGTCGTTCAGCTGCACGCCGAGACTGGCGGCGAGGTCCGCGCCGAGCACGATGCCGAAGTCGCCCGGCGTCAGGTCGGTCAGCTTGCCGCCTTTCATTTCCTTGCCGATGTCGGACACCTGCGGCTCCAGCGACGGCTCCACGCCGCGCAGCGCGACGCCGCTGACCGCGTTCTGGCGCGTGAGCAGCGCCTGCGCGTCGATATAGGGCGCGGCGCCGATCACCGACTTGTTCTGCCGCGCTTCCTGCGCGGTCAGCTGCCAATCGGGCATCGAGCCGGTCGGCGAGAAAATTTCGACGTGCGCGAGCACCGACAGCATGCGGTCGCGCACCTCCTTCTGGAAGCCGTTCATCACCGACAGCACGACGATCAGCGCGGCGACGCCGAGCGCGATGCCCGACATCGACACCAGCGCGATGAACGAGATGAAGCCGTTACCGGTCGTGCGTTTGCCGGCGCGGGTGTAGCGCCAGCCAATCTGCCATTCGTAGGGAAATTTCAAGCGAATCCTTTGTGCGTTTCTGCGGCGGTGTGCCGTGCTGCGCGGCAAACGCAAAGCGTCTGCCTGGGCGCCTGACGTCGTGATCGTTGGGCCTGCGGCGCGGCCGATCGTTCCGGGTCCGAGCGCGGGACCGACCGCGGGTCCGATCGGTCCGCGGCGCTCGCCGCCTGCCGCGATCAAGCGCGAAGTTTGCCATACAATGCCGCCGCCTCGCGTAACGCGCATGCGCGGCGAAGCCGCCGTCGATACCGCGGCGCCCGCCCACGCGCCGGCTCGAATCAACCGCCCCGTTTGCCCTACAATGCGCAGCATCATGCCTGCCGACCGCCTCCATCTTCTGCTGCCGTTCGCGCTGCCCGCCGCGGCCGATGCCTCCACCGCCCTGCACGACATCCATAGTCCCGCGCTCGACAAACTGATCGCGCGCGCCACCCTGGTCGAACGGGTGGCCGGCGAGGATTTTCAGCGCACGCTGCCGCACGAACGCTGGGTCGCCCGGCAATTCGGCGCGCTGGCCGACGGCGCGTCCGCCGCCGCCGACGAAGCGCCGCTCGCGCCCTACATGCTGCGCGCCGACGGCGGCGAGCCCGGCGACGCGACGTGGGCCTGCGTGCAGCCGGTGCACGTGCGCATCGCGCATGACCATCTGGTGCTGATCGACCCTGCATCACTGGAGCTGTCCGACGCCGATGCCAGCGCGCTGCTGGCGGTCGCGCGGCCGCTGATCGAGGAACTGGGCGTGCGTATCGAGGCGCCGCGGCCGGCCCGCTGGTATCTGTCGAGCGAGAACTTCGGCACGCTCGCCGGCGCATCGCCGCTGCGCGCGAGCGGCCGCAATATCGAGATCTGGCTGCCGCACGAAGCGCATTCCGGCGAGCGTTCGCGCGCGTGGATGAAGCTGCAGAACGAAGTGCAGATGGCGTGGTTCGAGCATCCGGTCAACGAAGCGCGCGAGGCGCGCGGGCTGCCGGCCGTGAACTCGATCTGGTTTCATGCGCAGGGCGTCGCGCGGCCGGTGCGCAGTCCGTTCGGGACGGTGCTCTCCGATGCCGCCGCGACCCGCGGACTCGCGCTCAGCGCGGGCGTGCCCATCGGCGCGCCGCCGGCATCGTTCGGCGGCCTGGCGGCGGTGCGGCGTGACGCCACCAACGGCGCCGCCGGCACCCTCGTCGAACTCGACCCGTTCTCCGCGCCGTACATCGAGCAGGACTGGGCGCGCTGGAACGACGCGTTCGCCGCGCTGCAAATCGACTGGTTCGAACCCGCGCTCGCCGCGCTGCAAGCCGGCGAACTGGCCGAACTCGGTCTGACGCTGTGCGGCGACACCGGCTCGGTCACGCTCAACATCACGCGCGGCGATCTGCGCAAATTCTGGCGACGGCGCGTGCTGGCCTCGCTGTTCATCGAATGACCGATCGCTTTGCCGATCGACTGATTGACGGCCTTTCCGCATGACCCAAATCGTTACACGCCCCTGCTCCCCGGTCGACGCCGAAGTGCTGACCCGCCACGGCCTGCACCCGGTGCTCGCGCGCCTCTATGCGTCGCGCGGCGTGTGCCTGCCCGAGGACATCGAAACCGGCCTCGCGCGGCTGGTGCCGCCGGCTGCCCTGAAAGGCTGCGACGACGCCGCCGCGCTGCTCGCCGACGCGATCCAGCACAAACGCCGGATGCTGGTGGTGGCCGACTACGACTGCGACGGCGCGACCGCCTGCGCGGTCGCGGTGCGCGGGCTGCGCATGTTCGGCGGCCGGATCGACTATCTGGTGCCGAACCGGATGGAGCACGGCTACGGCCTCACGCCGGACATCGTCGCGCTGGCGGCGAGCGCGCCAGCCGGCAAGCCCGATCTGCTGATCACCGTCGATAACGGCATTGCCAGCGTCGACGGCGTCGAGGCGGCCAACGCGTTCGGTATCGACGTGCTGGTCACCGACCACCACCTGCCCGGCGACGAGCTGCCCGCCGCGCGCGCGATCGTCAATCCGAACCAGCCGGGCTGCACGTTCCCGAGCAAATGCATCGCCGGCGTCGGCGTGATGTTCTACGTGCTGCTCGCGTTGCGCGCGGAACTGCGCCGCCGCGGCGCGTTCGGCGACGCGCTGGCCGAGCCGCGTCTGGACGGCCTGCTCGACCTGGTCGCGCTCGGCACCGTCGCCGACGTGGTCAAGCTCGACGGCAACAACCGCGTGCTGGTCGCGCAAGGATTGCAGCGGATCCGCAAGGGCCGCATGCAGCTCGGCATCGCGGCGCTCTTTCGCGCCGCCGCGCGCGATGCGCGCAGCGCGTCCGGCTTCGACCTCGGCTTCGCGCTCGGCCCGCGTCTGAACGCGGCGGGCCGGCTGTCGGACATGTCGCTCGGAATCGAATGCCTGACCACAGACGATGTCGGCCGCGCATGGGAACTCGCGCAGCAGCTCGACACGATGAACCGCGAGCGCCGCGAGATCGAGGCGGGCATGCAGCAGCAGGCGCTCGACGATCTGGCCACGGTCGATCCCGCGGGCTCGACCACGATCACGCTGTTCAACCCGAGTTGGCATCAGGGGGTGATCGGCATCGTCGCCGGGCGGCTGAAAGAAAAATTCCACCGGCCGTCGTTCACCTTTGCGCCGGCCGACGACAGCGGCGTGATGGTCAAGGGCTCGGGCCGCTCGATCGCGGGCTTCCATCTGCGCGACGCGCTCGATCTGATCTCGAAGCGCGAACCGGACCTGATCGTCAAGTTCGGCGGCCACGCGATGGCCGCGGGTCTGTCGATCGCCGCCGCCGACGTGCCGCGCTTCACCGCCGCGTTCGAGGCGGTCGGCCGCGAATGGCTGTCTCCCGAAGCGCTCGCGCGCACGGTCGAAACCGACGGCGAGCTCGAAGATGCGTACTTCACGCCGCAATTCGTCGAGATGCTCGATGCGGCCGTGTGGGGTCAGGGCTTTCCCGCGCCGCTCTTTTCCGGCGAGTTCGAGATCGCCTCGCAGGCGCTCGTCAAGGACAAGCATCTGAAACTGCAACTGCTGCGCGGCCGCCAGCGTTTCAACGCGATCTGGTTCAACCATACCGACACGCTGCCCGCGCGCACCACGCTCGCGTACCGGCTAGCGAGCGATACGTGGAACGGCGTGTCGCGCGTGCAGCTGATCGTCGAGCACGCGCTGAGCTGAAGCCTGTGGGCAACGCCGGCCGCGCCGGGCTGCGGCATTGTGCTTCCCGTGCGGAATGCCAGCCCGGCCAAAGCCTCGAAAATCTCCGCAAAATCAACCGCAAACCCACGCCGGATCGCCCGTAAGGCTCCGGCGCGGCGCGCCGATCGGCTATAATTTCTGCCTTTTACGCAGAATAGAAGATCGACATGGAAGCGGAACGTCTCAACGCGATCGAAGCCTCTCTGGCCGACCTGCGCAAGCGCGCGGACGACCTACGGGGGTATCTTTGACTACGACGACAAAGCACTGCGTCTAATCGAAGTCAACCGGGAACTCGAAGACCCGAACGTCTGGAACGACGCTAAACACGCCCAGGCACTGGGCAAGGAAAAGAAACTGCTCGACGACACGGTCGGCAAGCTCACGTCGCTCAGCAACGACGTGCGCGACGCCCAGGACCTGTTCGAGATGGCGCGCGAAGAAGCCGACGACGACACGCTGCTCGCGTGCGAAGCCGATGCGCAGGGCATCGAGGCGCGCGTCGCCGACATGGAATTTCGCCGCATGTTCGCGAACCCGGCCGACCCGAACAACGCGTTTCTGGACATCCAGGCCGGCGCCGGCGGCACCGAGGCGTGCGACTGGGCGTCGATGCTGCTGCGCCAGTATCTGCGCTACTGCGAACGCAAGGGCTTCAAGACCGAAGTGCTCGAACAGACCGAAGGCGACGTCGCTGGCATCAAGAACGCGACGATCAAGATCGAAGGCGAATACGCGTACGGCTTCCTGCGCACCGAAACCGGCGTGCACCGGCTCGTGCGCAAGTCGCCGTTCGACTCGTCGGGCGGCCGCCATACGTCGTTCTCGTCGGTGTTCGTGTATCCGGAAATCGACGACTCGATCGAAGTCGACATCAATCCGGCCGATCTGCGCATCGACACCTACCGCGCGTCCGGCGCGGGCGGTCAGCACATCAACAAGACCGACTCGGCGGTGCGTATTACGCATATGCCGTCGGGCATCGTCGTGCAGTGCCAGAACGACCGCTCGCAGCACCGCAACCGCGCCGAAGCGATGGCAATGCTGAAGTCGCGCCTGTACGAAGCGGAAATCCGCAAGCGTCAGGCCGAGCAGGACAAGCTCGAAGCGGGCAAGACCGATGTGGGCTGGGGTCACCAGATCCGCTCGTACGTGCTCGACAACAGCCGCATCAAGGATCTGCGCACCAACGTCGAAATCAGCAACACGAAGAGCGTGCTCGACGGCGATCTCGATCCGTTCATCAGCGCGAGCCTGAAACAGGGCGTCTAAGCGCAACCGGCGCGGCCCGCTGCGGCCTGCCCCTGGCCGCGTCGCCGTTTCTTGCCTCTTGTTTGACCGCCTGAGGTTTTTATACTGACTGGCTTGCCGCCCGCGGCCCACGCCGCGGCGGACCACCGAATACCACATCACCATGACCGAACCGACCCAGCCGAATGCCGCGCCCGCAGCGCCTGTCGCGCCCGAAGCGGACGACAACAAGATCATCGCCGAGCGCCGCGAAAAGCTGCGCGAGTTGCGCGAGCAAGGCGTCGCCTATCCGAACGATTTCCGTCCCACGCACCACGCCGAAGACCTGCAGGCGCAGTACGAGCACACCGACAAGGAAGCGCTCGAGGCGAACCCGCTCGAAGTCGCGATCGCCGGGCGCATGATGCTCAAGCGCGTGATGGGCAAGGCCAGCTTCGCGACGGTGCGCGACGGCTCGGGTCAGATCCAGTTCTTCATCACGCCGGCCGACGTCGGTCAGGACACCTACGACGCGTTCAAGAAGTGGGACATGGGCGACATCGTCGCCGCGCGCGGCGTGCTGTTCCGCACCAACAAGGGCGAGCTGTCGGTGCGCTGCACCGAGCTGCGCCTGCTGTCGAAGTCGCTACGCCCGCTGCCGGACAAGTTCCACGGTCTGGCCGACCAGGAAATGAAGTACCGCCAGCGCTACGTCGATCTGATCGTCACGCCGGAAACGCGCCGCACCTTCGTCGCGCGCACCAAGGCGATCGCGTCGGTGCGCAACTTCATGGCCAAGGCCGACTTCATGGAAGTCGAAACGCCGATGCTGCACCCGATTCCCGGCGGCGCGGCGGCCAAGCCGTTCAGCACCCACCACAACGCGCTCGACATGCAGATGTTCCTGCGTATCGCGCCGGAGCTGTATCTGAAGCGGCTGGTGGTCGGCGGCTTCGAACGGGTGTTCGAGATCAACCGTAATTTCCGCAACGAGGGCGTCTCCGTGCGCCACAACCCGGAATTCACGATGATCGAGTTCTACGCGGCCTACACCGACTACAAGTGGCTGATGGACTTCACCGAGCAACTGATCCGCCAGGCGGCGATCGACGCGCTCGGCACCGCGACCATCACCTACCAGGGTCGCGAGCTCGATCTGTCGAAGCCGTTCCATCGCCTGACGATCACCCAGGCAATCCAGAAGTACGCACCGCAATACACGAACGAACAGCTCGCCGATGCCGCGTTCCTGCGCACCGAACTCAAGAAGTTCGGCGTCGACGCGTCGCAGCCGCAGTTCCTGAACGCGGGTGTCGGCTCGCTGCAACTGGCGCTGTTCGAAGAGACCGCCGAGTCGCAACTTTGGGAGCCGACCTACATCATCGATTACCCGGTCGAGGTCTCGCCGCTCGCGCGCGCGTCGGACAAGGTGGAAGGCATCACCGAGCGTTTCGAGCTGTTCATCACCGGCCGCGAGATCGCCAACGGCTTCTCGGAGCTGAACGATCCGGAAGACCAGGCTGCGCGCTTCAGAAAGCAGGTCGACCAGAAGGACGCCGGCGACGAGGAAGCGATGTACTACGACGCCGACTACATCCGCGCGCTCGAATACGGGATGCCGCCGGCCGGTGGTTGCGGGATCGGTATCGACCGTCTGGTGATGCTGTTGACCGACAGCCCGAGCATTCGCGATGTGATTCTGTTCCCGCATCTGCGCCGCGAGGATTGAGTCCACGGGCGGCACGCCGCTGAGTACCGCTCAGTACCGCTGAGAGTTGCGCGGTGCACGCGACAAAACGCCCTTGAACAAGCGCCCGGTCATGCCGGGCGTTTTTCTTTTTTGCGCGCCGTTTTGGCGTGCTGTCCGCCGCTGCGACACGCGCAATCCAGGATCGCTTTCTGCTACGGATGGTTTGTAACCAGCGGTAAAAGCTGCCTCATTCCGTACCATTCCGACGGCCCTACTGAAGCGCCGGTTACAACTCGAAACGCCGCCCGGATCGAATTGCCCGACACTCGATCTCACCCCCAGTCGGCTCTGTCAGAAACGGAGGCCCAACATGGACAACCCCACCCAAACACAGCAGCAACGTCGTCTTCATCCGTTGATCGCGGTCGCCGCCGGCGCGGTGCTGATCGCGAGCCTCGTCGCGACCGCGGCCATCACCGGCGTGTTTCCGCAAGCGTCGAGCACCAGCGCGCAGAACGGCCAGACCCAGAGCGCGCAGATCACGGCCGCGCCGCAACCGGGCGTCGTCGATTCGGCCGCGCCGGTGAATCCGTCCGCGCAGCAACAGGCGGCGCAGGAAGCGGCGCAGGAACCCGCGCAGGCTCAGCCACCGGTGACAGCCGCGCCGGCCCCCGTCCCGGCTCCGCCACAACAGCAGCAATATGCGCGCCAACCCCAGACGCAAGCCGCGCCGCAATACGCGCAACAGCAGCAACCCGCCCCGCAAGGCGCGTACTGTTCGACCTGCGGCACCGTCGTCGCAGTCTCGGCGGTCCGTCATGAAGGTCACGGCACCGGGATCGGCGCGGTCGGCGGCGCGGTGGCCGGCGGCGTGGTGGGCAACCAGTTCGGCGCCGGCGGCGGCCGCACCGCGATGACGCTGCTCGGCGCGCTCGGCGGCGGCCTCGCCGGCAACTCGGTCGAAAAACATCTGCGCAGCTCGACCTCGTATTCGGTGCGGGTGCGGATGGAAAACGGCCATACGCGCTACTTCACGTATCACGACGCGCCGCCGTTCCGCGACGGCCAGCGCGTGCGGGTCGAAAACGGCACGCTGGTGGCGGACTGACGCGAGCGCACAGCTAACCGGCTCGGCGCTTCCTGCCGAGCGCCAATAAAAAAGGCGATTCCAATGGAATCGCCTTTCTTTCGATGCAGTCGTCGCAAAACCGCGACGACCCGCTCAATAATCCGCGTCTTCGATCCACGCCGCCTGAATCGCCTCGAGGATCTTTTCGCTCGAACGGTTCGGATCGTCGTCGAAGCCTTCGAGTTCGGTGACCCAGCGGTGCAGGTCGGTGAAGCGTACCTGCTGCGGATCGACGTCCTGATGCTTGTCCGTCAGAGCCATCGCGATGTCTTGCGTATCGGTCCACTTCATGGCGGCGCCCTCCTTGTTAGTGGTTTTCCTTCGCGTGATTGATCGAGTAACGCGGAATTTCGACGACCAGGTCCTGCTCTTCCGGCACGATCGCCTGGCACGACAGACGCGAAGCCGGTTCGAGACCCCACGCCTTGTCCAGCAGATCGTCCTCGTCTTCCTCGGATGGCGTCAAGGCGGCGAAACCCTCACGCACGATCACGTGACAGGTCGTGCACGCGCACGACTTCTCGCACGCATGCTCGATTTCGATCCCGTGTTCGAGCAGGCTGTCGCAGATGCTCTTGCCGGGAACGGCGTCGATCACCGCGCCTTCCGGGCACAGTTCGACGTGGGGCAGCACAACGATTTGAGGCATACAGTTTCCGTTTGGGTCTGACGCACGGCGGCTGCCGGCAATGCCTGGTGCAGTCTTCCGTGCCATTTTACTGGCGTCGCGCGGAGTTTTTAAGTCCGCCCGACGCGCTCCGGTGGTTCAGCAGCGGCGCTTAAATCTCGTCGAGCTTGCGGCCCGACAGCGCGCGGCGAATGCCCTTATTCATGCGGCGCGCGGCGAATTCGTCGGTGCCTTCGGCGAGCGTTTTAGTGGCCGCTTCGATCGCGCCGGCGTCGTCGCTTTGCGCGACGCGGCGCAACGTATCGAGCAGCGCGTCGAGCGCCGCGCGTTCGCTGTCGTCGAGCAGTTCGGCGTCGGCGGCCAGCGCCGCGTCGGTCGCTTCGACAAGGCGCTGCGCTTCGACCTGCGCCTCGCGCAATGCGCGGGCCCGCATGTCGACCTCGGCGGTCGAGAAGCTGTCTTCGAGCATCCGCGCGATGTCGTCGTCGGCGAGACCATACGACGGCTTCACCACCACCGATGCCTCCACGCCCGAGCCCAGCTCGCGCGCGAACACCGACAGCAGACCATCGGCGTCGACCTGATAGGTCACGCGAATCCGCGCGGCGCCGGCCGCCATCGGCGGAATCCCGCGCAGCTCGAAGCGCGCGAGCGAACGGCAGTCGCTGACCAGTTCGCGCTCGCCCTGCACGACGTGGATCGCCATCGCGGTCTGGCCGTCCTTGAAGGTCGTGAAATCCTGCGCGCGCGCGACCGGAATCGTCGAATTGCGCGGGATGATCTTCTCGGTCAGCCCGCCCATCGTCTCGACGCCGAGCGACAACGGGATCACGTCGAGCAGCAGCCATTCGTCGCCTTCCGCGCCCCGGTTGCCGGCGAGCAGATCGGCTTGCACCGCGGCGCCGAGCGCGACCACCTGGTCCGGATCGAGATTGACGAGCGGCGGCTGGCCGAAGAACGCTTCGACCGCGCGGCGGATCACCGGCATGCGCGTCGCGCCGCCGACCAGCACCACGCCCTTGATTTCCTTGGTCGTCACCTTCGCGTCGCGCAGCGCCTTTTTGGTCGGACCCAGCGTGCGCTGGACCAGCGCGGCGGAGAGGGTCTCGAAGGTCGCTTCGTCGAGCGTCAGATCGATCGCGCTGCCATTCGACAGCGTCACTTTCAGCGCGGCCTGCGGCGCGCTGGAGAGCGCTTCCTTCGCGTCGCGCACGCTATCGAGCAACAGCCGCACATCTTGCGGTGCGAGCGTCTGCTGCGCGATGCCGGCCTGTTCGAGCACGTGGCGATACAGCGCGTGATCGAAATCGTCGCCGCCGAGCGCGGAATCGCCGCCCGCCGCGAGCACTTCGAACACGCCCTTGGTGAGCTTGAGGATCGACAGGTCGAAGGTGCCGCCGCCAAGGTCATACACCGCGTACAGCCCTTCCGCGCCGTTGTCGAGACCGTACGCGATCGCCGCCGCGGTCGGCTCGTTCAGCAGGCGCAGCACGTTCAGGCCCGCGAGCCGCGCGGCGTCCTTGGTCGCCTGGCGCTGCGCTTCGTCGAAATACGCGGGCACCGTGATCACCGCGCCGACCAGCTCGTCGCCGAGCGTGTCTTCGGCGCGCTGGCGCAGCGTCGCGAGAATTTCGGCCGACACTTCGACCGGGCTCTTCACGCCGTCGACGGTGCGAATCTGCACCATGCCGGGCGCGTCGACGAAATCGTACGGCGCGTTTTCCGCGCCTTCGACCTCGGCCTTGCCGCGGCCCATGAAGCGCTTGACCGACACGATCGTGTTGCGCGGATCGCTGGCCGCCTCGGCCTTCGCGCGGCGGCCGATGCGGCGCCCGCCCTGCTCCAGGTAGCGCACCACCGACGGCAGCAGCGCATGGCCGTCTTCGTCGGGCAGCACGTCGGGCACGCCGCTACGCACGGCGGCGACGAGGGAATTGGTGGTGCCGAGATCGATGCCGACCGCCAGACGCCGCTGGTGAGGCGCCGGCGCCATGCCGGGTTCGGAGATTTGCAATAAGGCCATCTGGATCTTCTCGGGGACGTGGTGCCCCGTCCTGAATGTTCGCGTTGCTGGGGGTGTGATACCGCGGCGCGCGGCGGCTGGGCCGCGCCGCCTGTTGTCAGTCTTCGAGCCGTTCGATCTGCGTGCCGATTTCCGCGGCGACGCGCTCGATGAACATCAGCTGTCGCACCGCTTCGCCGGCCGCCTGGTTCGCGCCGCTGTCGAGCGACGCACCGAGCTTGTCCAAACGCCGGCGCTCTTCGTCGCGCAGCTCGGCGAGCAGCGCGTCGAGCGCGTCGACGTTCTTCGCCGCCGCCGCGTCCTCGATGTTCTCGCGCCATTCCATCTGCTGCATCAGGAACGCCGGCTCCATCGCCGTGTTGTTCTCCGCGCCGACGTTGATGCCGCGCAGCGACAGCAGATAAGTGGCTCGCTTGAGCGGATCGCGTAGCGTCTGATACGCCTCGTTCGCGCGCGTCGCCCACTGCATCGCGATGCGCTTTTGCGCGTCGCCAGCCGCCGCGAAGCGGTCCGGATGCACCTGCGCCTGCACGGTGCGGTACGCGTGATCGAGCGCGTTCGCTTCCAGCGCGAATTGCGCCGGCAGTCCAAACAGGTCGAAGTGGCTATCGTTCAGCGAGGCCATCGGATTAAACGTCCGTTGATCAAAGCGCACCGGAGTGCGGGTCTAAAAAACGCGGCCGGCAAGTGCGGGCCGGATTCAGCAGCGCGAGGCGACCGCCCGGGCTGCGCGGCAAATTAAAAAGGCGGCCCGCGCCGCCTTTGATCCGCCGCACGCGGAAAGTGTCGAACCTAGACGCGGAACGACTCGCCGCAGCCGCATTCGTCCTTCACGTTCGGGTTGTTGAACTTGAAGCCTTCATTCAGCCCTTCGCGTGCGAAGTCGAGCTCGGTGCCGTCGATATAGGCGAGGCTCTTCGGATCGACGACGACCTTCACGCCGCTCGTCTCGAATACCTGGTCTTCGGGCGCGAGTTCGTCGACGTACTCGAGCTTGTAGGCAAGGCCCGAGCAGCCGGTGGTGCGCACGCCGACGCGCAGGCCGATGCCCTTGCCGCGACGGATCAGATATTTCTGGACGTGCTGTGCTGCCTTTTCGGTCAACGTAATTGCCATAGCGTTTCTCAGTTGCGCAGTGCGGGCGCGGCGCGCTCGGGCGCGCCGCGCTCAGCCGTGACGGTTACTCAGGCGGCCTTGCCTTGTTCGGCAACCGCTTCGCCGTGGCGCTGCTTGTAGTCGGCAACCGCGGCCTTGATCGCGTCTTCCGCGAGGATCGAGCAGTGGATCTTCACCGGCGGCAGCGCCAGTTCTTCGGCGATCTGCGTGTTCTTGATCGACATTGCCTGATCCAGCGTCTTGCCCTTCACCCATTCGGTGACGAGCGAGCTCGACGCGATCGCCGAACCGCAGCCGTAGGTCTTGAACTTCGCGTCTTCGATGATGCCGTCCGCGCCGACGCGGATCTGCAGCTTCATCACGTCGCCGCAAGCCGGCGCGCCGACCATGCCGGTGCCGACCGCGTCGTCGTCCTTCGAGAAGGAACCGACGTTGCGCGGGTTTTCGTAGTGGTCGAGGACCTTGTCGCTATAAGCCATGATTACACTCCTTGATTCGTTTCAACCTGCAATCCGATGAACACCCGGGTTCGATGCCGACCAGCTGGCGCGTCAGTGCGCGGCCCATTGAATGGTCGACAGATCGATCCCGTCCTTGTGCATTTCCCACAGCGGCGACAGATCGCGCAGCTTGGAAATCTTCGTCTTCAGCAGGTTGATCACGTAATCGACTTCCTGCTCCGTCGTGAAACGGCCCACCGTGAAGCGGATCGAGCTGTGCGCGAGTTCGTCGTTACGGCCGAGCGCGCGCAGCACGTACGACGGTTCCAGCGACGCCGACGTGCACGCCGAGCCCGACGACACCGCGACGTCCTTCACCGCCATGATCAGCGATTCGCCTTCGACGAAATTGAAGCTGATGTTCAGGTTGTGCGGCACACGCTTTTCCATGTCGCCGTTCACATAGACTTCTTCCATTTCCGACAGGCCCTTGAGCAGCCGGTCGCGCAGCATGCGGATGCGCTCGTTTTCGGTCGCCATCTCTTCGCGCGCGATACGGAACGCTTCGCCCATGCCGACGATCTGGTGCGTGGCCAGCGTGCCCGAACGCATGCCGCGCTCGTGACCGCCGCCGTGCATCTGCGCTTCGATACGGATACGCGGCTTGCGACGCACGTACAGCGCGCCGATGCCCTTCGGGCCATAGGTCTTGTGCGCCGAGAACGACATCAGGTCGACCTTCAGCTTCTGCAGGTCGATCCCGATCTTGCCGGTTGCCTGGGCTGCGTCGACGTGGAAAATGATGCCCTTCTCGCGGGTGATCTCGCCGATCGCCTCGATGTCCTGGATCACGCCGATTTCGTTGTTCACCGACATCACCGACACGAGGATCGTGTCCGGACGCAGCGCGGCCTTGAATACGTCGAGGTCGAGCAGACCGTCGTCCTTCACGTCCAGATAAGTGACTTCGAAGCCTTCACGCTCGAGTTCGCGGCAGGTGTCGAGCACGGCCTTGTGCTCGGTCTTCACCGTGATGATGTGCTTGCCCTTGCTCTTATAGAAGTGCGCGGCACCCTTGAGCGCGAGGTTGTCCGACTCGGTCGCGCCCGACGTCCAGATGATTTCACGCGGATCGGCGTTCACCAGCGCGGCGACCTGCTCGCGCGCCTCTTCGACCGCGCGCTCGGCGTCCCAGCCGTATGCGTGGCTACGCGAAGCCGGGTTGCCGAACTGCTCGCGCAGATACGGGATCATCTTGTCCACCACACGCGGATCGATCGGCGTCGTGGCGCTGTAGTCCATGTAGATGGGCAGATGGAGAGAGTCGTTGTTCATCAATTGCTCCGGGGACGTCGTGTGCTCTGGCTTATGGGTTCGTGATCGTGCAGCGGCTTGTTCTATTTCGTGCCGCGCTCAGGAACCGGCCATGTTGAAAACGGAATTGGGGCCTTTCGGTGCCGCGCGGACCGGCTCGACCGCCGGCGCGTCGCTGCGCCTGTCACGCAGCACCGTCGGCGCGCCTTCGCGCGAACGCTGCTGGTCGACCAGGTCTTTCAGCGAGACCGAATCGAGGTATTCGACCATTTTCTGGTTCAGCGTCGACCACAACTCGTGGGTCATGCAATGGCCGTCGTGCTGCTTGGTGCCTTCGCACGTGCCTTTGCCGCCGCACTGGGTCGCGTCGAGCGGTTCGTCGACCGCGATGATGATGTCCGCCACCGTCACGGCTTCGGCGCGGCGCGCCAGATTGTAGCCGCCGCCCGGTCCGCGCACGGACTCGACGATTTCATGACGACGCAGCTTGCCAAACAGCTGCTCGAGATAGGACAGGGAGATATGTTGGCGCTGGCTGATACCCGCAAGCGTCACCGGGCCCTGCTCCTGGCGCAGTGCCAGGTCGATCATCGCCGTGACGGCGAAACGGCCTTTCGTGGTGAGTCTCATATGGTGTGGGAACCGCAATTCTCGACAAGTTTTGTCAAGTATAAATACATGAGCAAATTAGTCAAGTATGGCCAGCGTGATTTGTGCGATTTGCTTAATTGGCCGTCGGGCCGAGACGCTGCGCTTGCGCCCGTAGGGGTGACGCCTACGCCGGTTGGCCGATCAAGCCAGCAACTGCGGCCGCAGCGCGGCGATCAGGCCCCGGCACGCGGTCTCGCATTGATCGAGCACCTGCTCGAAGCCCTCCGCGCCGCCGAAATAGGGATCGACGACTTCGCGCGCGCCACCCCAGCGGCTGTCCGCCTCGGGCACGAACTCCATCAGCAACCGGATCTTGTCGCGCTGCTCGGGCGGGCAGACCTGCCGCAGCGCGGCGACGTTGCGGTCGTCCATCGCGATCAGCAGATCGAAGCGCTCGAAGTCGGCGGCCGCGATCTGGCGACCGCGCAACGCGCCGAGGTCGTAACCGCGTTGGCGCGCCGCTTGCTGCGCCCGCTCATCGGGCGCGGCGCCGATATGCCAGTCGCCGGTGCCGGCCGAATCGATCACGATGCGGTCCGCGAGCTTCGCTTCGTCGACCAGATGGCGCATCACGCCTTCCGCGGTCGGTGAACGACAGATGTTCCCGAGGCAGACGAAACAGACGGACACAGTTTTCATCGCGGAGTCAGGCGCCGGAAGCGCCGCGTGTGAGGGTCGACGGACAGGATGCGGATGCGCCGCGATTATACAAAGCTCGACGGATTCGCGCCGGGCGTGCTACAGGCATCCAGTCGCCGCCGCTCGTGTACCGGTGGACTACCGCGTGCTTACGACGCCTCGGCGACCGGCATCGCCGTCGCGTCGCGCAGCGGTTTGGCGGGCAGCACGGCGGCGTCGATGATCCCGTACGACACCGCGCGCGCGAGTTCGGCGGTCAGGTGATTGGCGTCGAGCGTTTGCGACGCGCGCGACGCGGCATGGCTGTTGATGTGCAAATAGGCGAGTGTCGCGAGCGACGCGACGATGGCGAGGGGCCAGTACACCGATATTGTGTTTTTCATGATGTGTTTTCCGATTAGAGGCGCATGAGCTCATGACCCACTATGCCCAGCCGAGATCCTATAGAAATTCACAATCAGGAAAAACCCACATCGGCGCGATAGATCGTTGCTTCAAAGGAAACAGTCCATTGATCAGCATTTCGCAGAACTAGTCGCGCGAGCTGGCACGAGAAAGAAAACCTTACAAACGAATACAAAGCTCCGAAGACGGACGGCGATAATAGTGGTCTCATTCTTACATCTGCATTTCTCTGCACTTACACGCGGTTTGACAAAATGAAACGCTTTGCTCCTCTCGCTGCTCTCGTCGCCGCCGCCCTGCTCGGCGGTTGCGCGGTCTACCCGGACGGCACGCCGATGTACGGCAACGGCTACGGTGCCTATGGCGATTACGGCTACGACGGTTACGGCTACGCGCCCGGTGCCGCCGTGGTGCCGCAAACCAACGTCTATCTCGGCTATGACAATTACGGGCCGGGTCGTTACTACGGACCGGGACCCGGGTATCGCGGCTATCCGGACCGCGGACGCCCGCACGATAACGACTGGCATCACGGCAACCGCGGCGACGGCGGCGGTCCGGGCCAACCGCGCGGCGGCCCGCCACCCCAAGGCGCAGCAGCCGGTCCGCACGGCCCCAGCGGCATGAGCGGCGGCCCGAGCGGTGGTCCGCGCCCCGGCGCGGGCGGCCCGCCGCCGTCTGCGCCGCCCGCTCAACCGCAGGCCGGCGGCGGTGGTCGCGGAGGTGGCGGTGGCGGCAACAACGCGTGGGTGAGAAACGCGCCCGCGCGGCAAGCGGGCCAAATGACTGAACACTGAAGATGCAAAAACGGGCGGGGCGGTGTGCGTTATCGTTACGCACGCCGCCCCGCCCGTTTCATCCGCGTCACCGGCTGCGCGCTCACGCGCCGCCGTTCAAACCGCTCCCTGCCGAAACCGCTCGCTCAGCCGATATGGCTTCGCTGCGCCGCATACAGTTCCCTGAAAGTTCGTCCGACCGGCGCCGGCATCTCGCGCGTGTTGGTCCAGCCGGCGCCGCCGAGCGGCAGCTTCGCGATCGACCGCTTGCTGCCGCCCATGCGCTCCAGCACACGTACCGCCAGTTTGGTCACGAGCGCATAGGCATCCGGATGTAACGCGAACCAGCCCCACAGCGCGAGGCCCGCCCGTTCCTTCCACGGCCGCAGACGTCGCTCCATCTGTTTTTCGCGCAGCTTGCGCAACAGATCCGACAGCGGAATGCCGACCGGGCACACGCTATTGCATTCGCCGCACAGCGTCGCGGCCTGCGGCAGATCGAGCGCCTTGTCGATGCCGACATAGCTCGGCGTCAGCACCGAGCCCATTGGCCCCGGATAGACCCAGCCGTACGCATGGCCACCCACCTTCTGATAAACCGGGCAATGATTCATGCACGCGCCGCAGCGGATGCAGCGCAGCATCTCCTGAAAGTCGCCGCCGATCAGCCCGGTGCGTCCACCGTCGACCAGCACCACATACATATGCTCGGGTCCGTCCTGATCGCCCGCACCGCGCGGCCCGGTCAGCATCGAGAAATAGTTCGAGGTCGCCTGACCCGTCGCCGAGCGCGGCAGCAGACGCATCGCGGTCGCGAGATCTTCGAGAGTGGGCAGCACCTTCTCGATGCCGGTCACCGCCACGTGCACGCGCGGCATCACCGTGCACATGCCTTCGTTGCCCTCGTTCGTCACGACCACCACCGAGCCCGTTTCCGCGACGATGAAGTTGCCGCCGGTCACGCCCATGTCCGCGCTCAGAAAATGCGGCCGGAGCATCTCGCGCGCCTCGCGCGTCATGTCGGGAATCTCGGTCAGCCGGGGCCGGCCGTGGGTCTTGGCGAAGAGGTCGGCGATCTCGTCCTTATCCTTGTGCACGACCGGCGCGATGATGTGGCTCGGCGGCTCGTTGTCATTGATCTGCAGAATGTATTCGCCAAGATCGGTTTCGATCGACTGCACGCCCATCTGCCCGAGCACTTCGTTCAAGCGCATTTCCTCGGTGACCATCGACTTGGTCTTGATCACCTTTTTCACGTCGTGCCGGCTCGCGATCTCGCCGACCAGCCGCGCGGCATCCTGGGTGCTCTCGGCGAACAGCACCGTCACGCCGCGCCGGGTCGCCTCGCGCTCGAACGTTTCCAGCCATACGTCGAGATTGTCGAGCGCGCGATTGCGGCGCTCCTTCAAGGCGGCGCGTGTCGCCGGAAAGTCGATCGCGGTCATCGCGTCGGCGCGCGCCGACACGAACTTGGTGGACAGCTTGGTCAGGTTCTGTTGCAGGCGCTGGTCGGCGAGCTTCTGACCGGCGCGAGCCTTGAACTGCATCGATTGAATCTGCATGGCAGCCTTGAGGGAGTCGGAGCGCAGAGCGCAATTACACGTCGCCGGCCAGCACCTGCGCGATGTGCAGCACGCGGGTGGTCGAATCGCCGTTGCGGCGCAGGCGCCCTTCGATATTGAGCATGCAGCCGAGATCGCCGAGCACCACGGTGCCCGCGCCGGTTGCCGCGATATTCGCGCATTTTTCGTCGACGATCGCGGTCGAGATATCGCCATACTTGACCGCGAACGTGCCGCCAAAGCCGCAGCAATGCTCGCACCCCTTCATCTCGGTCACCGCGACACCAACCTGCGCGAGCAACTCGCGCGGCTGCGTCTTCACGCCGAGTTCGCGCAAGCCGGAGCACGAGTCGTGATAGGTCACCTGCGCGGCAAACTCGCCCGGTTGCAGCCGCACCTTCGCGACGTTGACGAGAAAATCGGTCAGCTCGAACACCTTCGCGCGCAAACGGCCGAAGCGGTTCATCAGCTCGGGATCGTCGCCGAACAGATCGCCGTAGTGCGCGCGGATCATCCCGCCGCACGAGCCGGACGGCACCACCACGTAGTCGAACTGTTCGAATTCGCGCAGCGTTTTCTCGGCGAGGTCGCGCGCGAGGCGACGCTCGCCCGAGTTGTACGCGGGCTGCCCGCAGCAGGTTTGCGCGGGCGGCACGACGACCTCGAAGCCGGCGCCCTCGATCAGCTTGATGACCGAAAAACCGATTTCGGGCCGCATCAGGTCGATCAGGCAGGTAACGAACAATCCGACTCGCATGAGCCCTCCTTCGGGGAAACTTGCCTGATTATCCGCTGTTTGGCGCGGCAATACCAACGGCCGAACGGCATAGGACGCGGCTTGCGCGGATTCGAAGCACTCTTCGACCGCGCTCGCTTTTTTCACCATACGAGATACAATCAGTTTTCGCTGTTTGACGCATCCACCGATTCTCATATGAGCGATACCAACCCGGATCCCAAAACTTCGATCCAGGTGATCGAACGCATGATGCGCCTGCTCGATGCACTGGCGGCGCATAGCGACCCGGTCAGCCTGAAAGAACTGGCCCTGCGCACGGAACTGCACCCGTCCACCGCGCACCGCATCCTGAACGATATGGTGATGTGCCGGCTGGTCGACCGGTCGGATCCGGGCACCTACCGCCTAGGCATGCGCCTGCTCGAACTCGGCAATCTGGTCAAGGCACGCCTGTCGGTCCGCGACGCGGCGCTTACGCCGATGCGCGAGCTGCATCGACAGACCGGCCAGACCGTCAATCTGTCGGTCCGTCAGGGCGACGAAATCGTTTATATCGAGCGCGCGTATTCGGAGCGCTCGGGCATGCAGGTGGTGCGGGCGATCGGGGGCCGCGCGCCGCTGCACCTGACCTCGGTCGGCAAACTGTTCCTCGCCGCCGACGAAGCGACCCGCGTGCGCGCATACGCGACGCGCACCGGCCTGTCGGGTCACACGCAAAACAGCATCACCGATCTGGCGAAACTCGAACGCGAGCTGTCGCACGTGCGTCAACAGGCCTGCGCGCGCGATAACGAAGAACTCGAACTCGGCGTGCGCTGCATCGCCGCCGGCATCTACGACGACACCGGCAAGCTCGTCGCGGGTCTGTCGCTGTCGGCGCCGGCCGACCGCCTGCAGGATTCGTGGCTGGGTCAGCTGAGCCAGACCGCGCTGATGATTTCGGAGTCGCTCGGCTATCGGCCCCAGCCGCAGCAGGATCATGGGCATGGGCACGGCCACGGCCACGGCCACCATTCGTAACCGGCGCGCCGCTCATTGCACCCGTGTCGGCGGCATAAAAAAAGCCTCGCATCCGCGAGGCTTTTTCTTTACGGCTACAGAACCCGCTGGCTTCAGGTCCCCGCGCCGCCGGCATCGGCGCTGGTGATACGCGGCTGCTCGCCGCCGCCGTTATCGAGCCACGTGCGCAGACGCGTCGCATCGGCAAAGCGCGAATACTTGCCCGACGAATCGAGCAGCACCATGACCGTCGGCCGCCCGTGGATGGTCGCCTGCATCACGAGGCACTCGCCCGCTTCGTTGATGAAGCCGGTCTTCTGCAGACCGATGTCCCACGTCGGATTACGCACCAGCGCATTCGTGCTGTTGTAAGCGAGCGAGCGCTTGCCGGTGTACACCTCGTAGCTGTGATCGGTCGAGAACTTGCGGATCAGCGGATATTGATACGCCGCGTTGACCATCTTCACCAGATCGCGCGCGCTCGACACGTTCTGGCTCGTCAGACCGGTCGAGTTCTCGAAGTGCGTGTCGGTCATGCCGAGCTGCCTCGCCTTCGCGTTCATTGCCGCGAGGAAGGCCGGACGGCCGCCCGGGTAGTAGCGCGACAGCGCCGCCGCCGCGCGGTTCTCCGACGCCATCAGGGCGATATGCAGCATGTCCTCGCGCGACAGCACCGAGCCCACCGACAGACGCGAGCCGGTGTTCTTCTCGTAGTCGCGGTCTTCGTCGGTGACTTCGAGCTGGTCGGTCATCGGCTCTTTCGAATCGAGCACGACCATCGCGGTCATCAGCTTGGTGATCGAAGCGATCGGCACCACCGCATGCGAGTTCTTGTCGAACAGCGGCTCGCCGGTGTTCTGGTCGATCACATACGCGACGCTCGAACGCAGCATCAGCGCGTCCGGCGTTTCGTGCAGGCCGAACGCCTGGCCGACCGTCGGCGGACGCGGCTCGAACGCGACCCGGCGCACCGCCGAATGGTGACGGCCGTTGGCAGTAAACGACACGCGCTTGCGTTTGGCGCCGGCACGCGGCGCGTCGTCATCCGCGGCGGCCGCTTTCACGGCCGCGCTCTTGCCGGCCTTCGCCGCCCGGCTCGACACCTTCTCGGGAGCCGTGGCCGGGGCCGCTTTTTTCGCGGCTTTCGCGTGTTTGGTGGTTTTTGCGGTTGCAGCAGAAGTGGCTGCAAAAGTGTCGACGGGCGTGGCGAACGCTGCCGCGACGGCGAGCGACACGGCCACCGACAGAGCGGTGCTGCGCGCCGCGCCGTGGAGCACTTTTAGCGACGAAAACATGTCGGTTTTCATGGGTGTTCAATAGGGAGCGGCGAGAGGTTTCCGCAAGTGTAGTAAAGCAACGAAAAATTAGCAATTTGAAGCACTTATACGCGCTCCTTAAACCGGCTTGTAAGCTCCGATCGCAAAAACCCAAATAAGTGCCGCACATCGATCGAAAAAAGCGATCGCTGCAGTCCATGCCTCCCCATTGCCGCCGCCCAACAGAATCGAGCAGATTCTTGCAGCTTAACGGCAATTTCGAGACAACCTTGATCCGGGAAACTACGGTGGTGCATCGGCGGATATTGCGCCGCCGTGCGGTGAAGGCGTTGCGAGCAGGCGACACACACTGTTAAACGTCTGCCGAAAGTCGCTAACGCGCGTTCGACTATCGCACTTTCTTAACGTTCCGTAGCACTTTGTGGTTTACATCGAATTCACGAGGACGGCTTTTTTCAGGGGACGAATCGTAGCATCGACACGCTATCGTGCCTGCATATGCGTTTTGGCGGGGAAAAATAATTTCCAGCACCCCATCCAATTAGGTTTTTATCCTGCACCGGAACGGTGCAAAGAAAAATCATCGCGTGTCATCTGTATGACATGCCTACTGCATAACGTCTTGTTTTATTAGCGTTTTCCCTGAATTGTGCGGCGCACAAAAAGTGCTTGACATTATTTGTGACCATCCTAAAATGGGAACCATTGCTGCGATGCACAAATACATCGCGGTCCAGGCAGACGATCCACTGCGTCTCGCCACCAACCCAATGCGGTCCGCACAGACGGTCCGCGATCCAGGAGCGTAAACGATGACTCTGCTGACCCCCGAACAATTCGCCGCCGCCCAGAAAGCCAACTTCGAAACGCTGTTCGGTCTGACGACCAAGGCATTCGAAGGCGTTGAAAAGCTGGTTGAACTGAACCTGCAAGTCGTGAAGTCGACGCTCGCGGAAAGCCAGGAAAACGCCCAGCGCGCGCTGTCGGTGAAGGACGCACAGGAACTGCTGGCACTGCAAGCGAGCCTCGCGCAGCCGGTCGCCGAAAAAGCGCTGTCGTATGGCCGTCACGTGTACGAAATCGTGTCGGCAACGCAAGGCGAATTCACCCGCGTCGCTGAAGCGCAATTCGAAGAGCAAAACCGCAAGGTCCAGGCTCTGGTCGAAAACGTCGCGAAGAACGCACCGGCTGGTTCGGAAACCGCCGTTGCCGTGATGAAGTCGGCTATCACCGCCGCCAACACGACGTACGAAACGGTCCACAAGGCAACCCGCCAGGCTGTCGAAATCGCCGAAAGCAACTTCAATGCAGCTGCAACGGCCGCATCGAAGGCAGCTTCGCAAGCTGCTGCGCAAGCATCGCGCGCTGCCAAGAAGACCGCCTAAGCTTTACGGCGTTCAGGCATCGCGACGCCAGGCTTCGGCCTGGCGTTGTCGTTTCTACGCCAGCAGCCAGCCCAGCCGCTGCTGCCGGCGTCACCGCAAGCAACAGCGTCGTGCCGTTGCCGTTCCATACGCGTGATTGGCCGAACGCTCCGATACGTCAGATGACGTATCGTTTGCCCGGCCATCGCGCCGGGATTTTTTTGCCGGCGGCATTTGCGCTCGCGCATTTGCACTCGCCCTCGAGTTCGCACGCGCAGACGCACATCCAGACGCACACCCCGCACCAAACAGAAACGGCGCGCTCCGCAAGGAACGCGCCGTTTTGCCTTTGCCCCACTGCCCCGCCCGCCTCTCGCGAGACCGGCGGAGCAGCCGGCTTACTTCTTCTTGACCGGCGGCAGGTCGGTACAGACGCCTTCGTACAGCTCGGCGGCCATGCCGATCGATTCGCCGAGCGTCGGATGCGGATGGATCGTCTTGCCGATATCCGTCGCGTCCGCGCCCATTTCGATCGCCAGACACACTTCGCTGATCAGGTCGCCCGCGTTCAGACCGACGATACCGCCACCGATCACGCGATGCGTTTCCTCATCGAACAGCAGCTTCGTGAAGCCTTCGTCGCGGCCGTTGGCGATCGCGCGGCCCGATGCGGCCCACGGGAACACGGCCTTGCCGAACTTCACACCTTCGGCCTTCAGCTGGTCTTCGGTCTTGCCGGCCCACGCCACTTCCGGGTCGGTGTAAGCAACCGACGGAATCTGCATCGCGTCGAAGTAGGCCTTCTCGCCATGCGCGGCTTCCGCCGCCACGTGACCTTCGTGCACCGCCTTGTGCGCGAGCATCGGCTGACCGACGATGTCGCCGATCGCGAAGATGTGCGGCACGTTGGTGCGCTGCTGCTTGTCGACGTCGATGAAGCCGCGATCGGTCACCGCGACCCCGGCCTTATCCGCGCCGATCCGCTTGCCGTTCGGCGTACGGCCGACCGCCACCAGCACGAGGTCGTAGCGCTGCGGCTCGGCCGGCGCCTTTTCGCCTTCGAACGTCACGTAGATGCCGTCGTCCTTCGCTTCAGCCGCGGTGGTTTTGGTCTTCAGCATCACGTTGGCGAAACGCTTGCTGTTGTACTTCTCCCAGACCTTGACCAGATCGCGGTCCGCGCCGGCCATCAGGCCGTCGAGCATTTCGACCACATCGATCTGCGCGCCGAGCGTCGAGTAGACGGTCGCCATTTCCAGACCGATGATGCCGCCGCCGATCACCAGCATGCGCTGCGGAATCTGACGCAGTTCGAGCGCGCCGGTCGAATCGACCACGCGCGGATCTTCCGGAATGAACGGCAGCTTCACCGCTTCCGAACCCGCGGCGATGATCGCCTGCTTGAACTTGACGACCTTCTTGCCGCCTTCGCCCTGCACTTCCATGTGGTACGGATCGACGAACGAACCGGTGCCGACGACCACTTCGACCTTGCGCGCCTTGGCCATGCCGGCGAGACCGCCGGTCAGCTTCTTGACGACGCCGGACTTGAAGTCGCGCAGCTTGTCGAGATCGATCTGCGGCTTGCCGAACGTGATGCCGTGCGACGCCAGATCCGCCGCTTCGTCGATCACGAGCGCGGTGTGCAGCAGCGCCTTCGACGGAATACAGCCGACATTCAGACACACGCCGCCGAGCGTCGAATAACGCTCGACCAGCACCGTCTTCATGCCGAGGTCGGCGGAGCGGAAGGCGGCCGAATAGCCGCCGGGGCCCGAACCGAGCACCAGCATGTCGCATTCGATATCGGCACCGCCCGCATAGCTGCCCGCTTGCGGCGCAGGCGCCGCGGCCTTCGGTGCGGCAGCCGGTGCGGGCGCTGCGGCGGGAGCCGGCGCCGGGGCCGCGGCGGCTGCGCCGCCAGCAGCTGCCTCGACCAGCGCGATCACCGTGCCTTGCGAAACCTTGTCGCCCGGCTTGATGCGCACTTCCTTGACGGTGCCGGCGGTGTCGCTCGGCACTTCCATCGACGCCTTGTCCGATTCGAGCGTCAGCAGCGACTGCTCTTTCTCGATGGTGTCGCCCGGTTTGATATTGACTTCAATGACGTCGACGTCCTTGAAGTCACCGATGTCCGGCACTTTTACTTCGACGAGACTCATAGTGTCCCCTTCTCCTGTTGATTGTGATGAGCGCAGAACTTGCAACATTCGGCCGGACAGGCGCCACGGGCATGAACAGAAACATCCTTTGCCGTCCGCCCAAGGACGCGCCTTTCTTTTGCCTACTTTTCTTTGGAAGACAAAGAAAAGTAGGTGCCGCCCCGCACAGGGGCAACACTAATAGACCGACAAGAAAGCAGGTTCTACAGAGAGACGCGGATCACAGACAAAACAAAACCCGCGCCCCACGCACCTCACCACATCAAAGAATCACACGCCGGAAATCGGCAAGAATCGCACCCAGGTACGCATTGAAGCGCGCCGCTTCCGCCCCATCGATCACGCGATGGTCATACGACAGCGACAGCGGCATGGTCAGCCGCGGCACGAACTGCTTGCCGTCCCACACCGGCTTCATCGCGCTGCGCGACAGACCGAGAATCGCAACCTCAGGCGCGTTGATGATCGGCGTGAAATGCGTGCCGCCGATGCCGCCCAGCGACGAGATCGAGAAACAGCCGCCCTGCATCTGGTCCGGCTTGAGCTTGCCCTCGCGCGCGGCCTTCGACAGATCGGCCATTTCCTTCGCGATGTCGATCAAACCCTTCTTGTCCGCGTCGCGGATCACCGGCACCACGAGGCCGTTCGGCGTGTCCGCCGCGAAGCCGATGTGGTAGTACTGCTTGAACACCAGGTTGTCGCCGTCGAGGCTGGCGTTGAAGGTCGGGAATTTCTTCAGGGCCGCGACGCAGGCCTTGATCACGAATGCGAGCATCGTGAACTTCACGCCCGCCTTTTCGTTTTCCTTGTTCAGCTTCACGCGCAGCGCTTCGAGCTCGGTGATGTCCGCTTCGTCGTTGTTCGTGACGTGCGGGATCATCACCCAGTTGCGGTGCAGGTTCGCGCCGGAAATCTTCTTGATGCGCGACAGCGGCTTCGGATCGACCGGACCGAACTTCGTGAAGTCGACCTTCGGCCACGGCAGCAGATTCAGCTCGCCACCGCCGCCCGCCGCCGGCGCGGCACCAGCCGGCGCGGCGCGCTGGCCGGTCATCACGCCCTTCACGAACGCGGTCACGTCGGCCTGGGTGATACGGCCTTTCGGACCCGTGCCCTTGACCTGACCGACGTCGACGCCGAGTTCGCGCGCGAACTTGCGCACCGACGGCGACGCGTGGCTCGGATGGCGCGAACCGCCCTCGCCGGCCGGGATCAGCGGCGCCTGCGCGAGCGCGGACGGCGCGGCCGGTGCCGGAGTCGGCGCGACCGGTGCGTCGGCCGGCTTCTCGGCGGCCTGCTTCGGCGCGGCGGCCGGTGCCGGTGCCGCGGCGGCGCCTTCCGCTTCGATCACGACGATCACCGAGCCTTCCGACACGGTATCGCCGACCTTGACCTTCACTTCCTTGACGACGCCGGCGGCCGAGCTGGGCACGTCCATCGTCGCCTTGTCCGATTCGAGCGTGACGAGCGACTGCTCTTTCTCGACGCGGTCGCCGACCTTCACCGCGATCTCGATCACGGGAACGTCTTTATAGTCGCCGATATCCGGGACCTTGATTTCCTGCGTACCGCCGCCCGCGGCGGGCGCGGCGGCCGGGGCCGCGGCAGCCGGGGCCTGGGCGGGAGCCGCCGCAGGCGCGGCGGCCGCGGCACCCGCGGCTTCCAGCACGACGATCAGCGAGCCTTCCGACACGTTGTCGCCGACCTTGACCTTCACTTCCTTGACGACGCCGGCCGCCGAACTCGGCACGTCCATCGTCGCCTTGTCCGATTCCAGCGTAACGAGCGATTGCTCTTTCTCGACGGTATCACCCGCCTTCACCAGCACCTCGATCACAGGAATGTCCTTGTAATCGCCGATGTCCGGCACCTTGACTTCGATCGCTTGACTCATTGTTAGTGTCTCCTGGGCCGCGCACGCCGCCGCCCCTCGCATTCGAGGAGCGACCGCGTGCGACGTGGCACACGGGTGATGCCTTAGACGGTCATCGGGTTGGGTTTGGCGGGATCAAGGTTGTACTTCTTGAGCGCCTCGGCGACCACCTTGCGTTCGATCGTGCCTTCGTCCGCCAGCGCGTTGAGCGCGGCGACCGTGACCCAGTAGCGATCGACTTCGAAGAAGTGACGCAGCTTTTCGCGCGTGTCCGAGCGGCCATAGCCGTCGGTGCCCAGCACGACGAAGCGTTGCGGCACGAACGCTCGGATCTGCTCGGTCAGCGCGCGCACGTAGTCGGTCGACGCGATCACCGGGCCCGGCGCATCCTTGAGCAGCTTCTCGACGTGCGAGAGCTTCTTCTCTTCGGTCGGATGCAGCAGGTTGAAGCGCTGCACTTCGTGACCTTCGCGCGCCAGTTCCGTGAAGCTCGGCACGCTCCACAGATCGGCGTTGACGCCCCAGTCGTTCTTCAGCAGGTCGGCGGCGGCGATCACTTCGTTGAAGATCGTGCCCGCGCCCATCAGCTGCACGTGCGGCGCCTTCTTGTCGGCGGCGACCTTGCGGAACGAGTACATGCCCTTGATGATGTCCGCGGCTACGGTGTCGCCCTGCGGAATCGCCGGGTGCTCGTAGTTCTCGTTCATCACCGTGATGTAGTAGTACACGTCCTCCTGCTCAGCGACCATGCGGCGCAGACCGTCCTGCATGATGACCGCGAGTTCGTAACCGAACGTCGGGTCGTAGCTGATGCAGTTCGGCACCGAAGCGGCCCACAGCAGCGAGTGGCCGTCTTCGTGTTGCAGACCTTCGCCGTTCAGCGTCGTGCGGCCCGCGGTGCCGCCCAGCAGGAAGCCGCGCGAACGCATGTCGCCCGCTGCCCATGCGAGGTCGCCGATGCGCTGGAAGCCGAACATCGAGTAGAAGATGTAGAACGGGATCATGATCTCGCCGTGCGTCGAGTACGACGTCGCGGCTGCGATCCAGTCGGCCATGCCGCCGGCTTCGTTGATGCCTTCCTGCAGGATCTGACCGGTTTCCGACTCACGGTAAAACATGAGCTGGTCGGAATCTTCCGGCACGTACTTCTGGCCGTCCTGATTCCAGATACCGATCTGGCGGAACAGGCCTTCCATACCGAAGGTACGCGACTCGTCCGGCACGATCGGCACGATGCGCTTGCCGAGCGCCTTGTCCTTGAGCAGGATGTTCAGGATCCGCACGAACGCCATCGTCGTGGAAATCTCGCGGCCTTCGCCGGTGCCCTTGAGCAGCGGATCGAATGCCGACAGTTCCGGCACCGGCAGCGACTCGGCCTTCTGACGGCGCGCCGGCAGATAGCCGCCGAGGTCCATGCGCCGCTGGCGCATGTACTCGAGCTCCTTCGAGCCTTCTTCGAAAGTCAGGTACGGCACGTCGACGATCTGCTCGTCGGTGATCGGCAGACGGAACTGGTCGCGGAATTTCTTCAACTGCTCCACCTGCATCTTCTTCTGCTGGTGGGTGATGTTCATCGCCTGGCCGGCTTCGCCCATCCCGTAGCCCTTGATCGTCTTCGCGAGGATGACGGTCGGTTGGCCCTTCGAGTTCGACGCTTCGGTGAACGCCGCGTAAATCTTGTGCGGATCGTGACCGCCGCGATTCAGATTCCAGATGTCGTCGTCCGACCAGTCGGCGACCAGCGCCTTCAGTTCCGGCGTGTTGAAGAAGTGCTCGCGTACGAACGCGCCCGACTCCGACTTGTAGGTCTGGTACTCGCCGTCGACGACTTCCATCATCCGGCGCATCAGCGCGCCCGACTTGTCGCGCTGGAACAATGCGTCCCAGCGGCTGCCCCAGATCACCTTGATCACATTCCAGCCGGCGCCGCGGAATTCGCTTTCGAGTTCCTGGATGATCTTGCCGTTACCGCGCACCGGACCGTCGAGGCGCTGCAGGTTGCAGTTGATCACGAACACGAGGTTGTCCAGACGCTCGCGGCCGGCCATGCCGATCGCGCCGAGCGATTCCGGCTCGTCCGTCTCGCCGTCGCCGAGGAAGGCCCAGACCTTGCGGCCGTCGGTCTTCGCGATGCCGCGCGCCTGCAGGTACTTCATGAAGCGCGCCTGGTAGATCGCCATGATTGGGCCCAGACCCATCGACACGGTCGGGAACTGCCAGAAGTCCGGCATCAGCCACGGGTGCGGATACGACGAGATGCCCTCGCCGCCGACTTCCTGACGGAAGTTGTCGAGCTGCTTGTCGGTCAGGCGGCCGAGCAGGAACGCGCGCGCGTAGACGCCCGGCGACGAGTGGCCCTGCACGAACACGAGGTCGCCGCCATGCTCGGCGGACGGCGCATGCCAGAAGTGGTTGTAGCCGACGTCGTACAGCGTGGCGGCCGATGCGAACGACGCGATGTGGCCGCCGACGTTGGTTTCCTTGCCGGCGCGCAGCACCATCGCCATTGCGTTCCAGCGGGTGTACGAGCGAATGCGGTGTTCGATGTCCTGGTCGCCGGGGTTCTTCGCCTGGCGCGCGACCGGAATCGTATTGATGTACGGGGTGTTGGCGGAGAACGGCAGATGTTCGCCGTGCACGCGCGCGAATTCGATCTGCTTCTCGATCAGGTAGTGGGCACGGTCAGGGCCAACAGCAGAAATCACGCCATCCAGCGCTTCCAGCCATTCGCCGGTTTCCTGGGGATCGTCGTCTTTCTCGGCGGCGACATATTTCATGACTTCGTCGGGTACAGCGGACATGCTCGTCTCCTGGATATGGGAACGCACTTTGAACAGACCACGCGGAACGCAGGAAACGACCGCGGCAGCTCCGGCCGATTGTAATAAGGGTCCCGACGTCCGCGCAAGGAAATTTTCAAATTACGAGATCGATTCTCATAATGCGGAAAATTGCTGCACTGCAACCTGATTTGACTGCTAATCGACGAATCCGTCGGCTAGTTTGCGCCGATTAACGAGACTTTCCGTGCTTTTTTGCGTCATTTGTCAGGGACGTGCTGCGCTACAATGCCACGCATGTTGACCGAACGGCTTTTCTCACGCTCGGCGCGCACCGCCGGTTCGCCAGCGGATTCGTCGCCGTCTCCTCGCTGGCACCATGGCCCATGGTGGTCCAATTCGTATTTGTTGACGCCGCTGCTGTCGATCCTGGTTTTCCTGGTCGTCATGAGCCTGATTCTGTGGAGTCTGAACCGGCGCGAGCAGCAACAGCAGGAAGACACGCTGTACCGCAACGTCGCGTGGGCGCAGCAGCAGATCCGACTGTCGATGACCGGCGCGCAGGAACAGATCCAGGCGCTCGCGCGCGATCTGGCCACCGGCCATGCCGACCAGCATTCGTTCGAGGTCAGCACCACGGACATCATGCAGGGGCACCCGGAAATCCTCTATATGAACTGGTACACCGGTCAGCAGCAGCCTCGCTGGCCGAACGCGGCGCCGCCGGTGCTCGGCCAGCGGCTCGCGCGCCCGAACGACGCGCAGATGGACGAAGCGGTCAAAGCCGGTTTCGCCGAAGCGCGCAACACCCGCCGCCAGGTCTACTCGCCGCTCATTTACGACGACCTCGGCAACGGCTTCATCACGCTGCAAACCCCGATCTTCCGCGACCGTGAATTCCTCGGCACGATCGCCGCGGTGTTCTCGGTCGAAGGCATCCTGAAGCGCGACATCCCGCCCGAACTGTCGGCCAAGTACAAGATCTCGATCATCGACGTGAACAACCGCGAGTTGACCACCACGTCGACCCGCCCGCGCCTGCCGCGCGACATGTTCTACGACCTGCCGCTCGACCCGCCGGGCCAGGGCATTTCGGTGCGCGTGTACGCGTTCCCGCAAATCACCAACTTCACGAACAACACGCTGGTGTGGCTGGTCGCCGGCCTGTCCTGCTTCGTGCTGTGGAGCCTGTGGAGCCTGTGGAAGCACACCCGCCAGCGCTTCGAGGCGCAGCAGGCGCTGTACGCGGAAGCGTTCTTCCGCCGCGCGATGGAAAACTCAGTGCTGATCGGCATGCGCGTGCTCGACATGCACGGGCGCATCACTCACGTGAATCCGGCGTTCTGCCGGATGACCGGCTGGGACGAAAGCGACCTCGTCGGCAAGAGCGCGCCGTTCGCGTACTGGCCGCGCGACGCGTATCCGGAAATGCAGCGCCAGCTCGACATGACGCTGCGCGGCAAGGCGCCGTCGTCGGGCTTCGAGCTGCGGGTGCGCCGCAAGGACGGTTCGACCTTCCACGCGCGGCTGTACGTGTCGCCGCTGATCGACAGTTCGGGGCGTCAGACCGGCTGGATGTCGTCGATGACCGACATCACCGAGCCCAAGCGCGCGCGCGAAGAACTCGCCGCCGCGCACGAGCGCTTCACGACCGTGCTCGAAAGCCTCGACGCGGCGGTCTCCGTGCTGGCCGCCGACGAAGCCGAGCTGCTGTTCGCGAACCGCTACTACCGCCACCTGTTCGGGATTCGCCCGGACGGGCATCTGGAACTCGCGGGCGGCGGCTTCGACAGCTCGCAGGCCTCGTCCGATTCGATCGACATGGTCGACACCTACGTCGGCCTGCCCGCCGCCGCGCTGACCGAAAGCACCGCCGACGCCCAGGAAATCTATATCCCCAGCATCCAGAAGTGGTTCGAGGTGCGGCGCCAGTACATCCAGTGGGTCGACGGCCATCTCGCGCAGATGCAGATCGCGACCGACATCACGACCCGCAAGCAAGCCCAGGAACTGTCGCGCCAGCAGGACGAAAAGCTGCAGTTCACCAGCCGCCTGATGACGATGGGCGAAATGGCCTCGTCGCTCGCGCACGAACTGAATCAGCCGCTCGCCGCGATCAACAACTATTGCTCCGGGACCGTCGCGCTGGTCAAGTCCGGCCGGACGACGCCCGACAACCTGTTGCCGGTGCTCGAAAAGACCGCGCAGCAGGCGGTGCGCGCCGGCATGATCATCAAGCGCATCCGCGAGTTCGTGAAGCGCAGCGAGCCGAAGCGCCAGGCGACCCGCGTCGCCGATATCGTCGCGGACGCGGTCGGGCTCGCCGAGATCGAGGCCCGCAAGCGCCGGATTCGCATCGTCACCGACCTGCGCTCGCGCCTGCCGGTGATCTACGTCGATCCGGTGCTGATCGAGCAGGTGCTGGTCAACCTGCTGAAGAACGGCGCCGAAGCGATGGCCGAGGCCCGCCCGAACGCGGTCGATCCGGTGATCCGGGTGGTCGTGCGGCTCGAGGGCGGCTTCGTCTGCATCAGCGTCGTCGACCAGGGTCCGGGCGTCGACGAGGCGACCGCCGAGCGCCTGTTCGAACCCTTTTACAGCACCAAGTCCGATGGCATGGGCATGGGGCTGAACATTTGCCGTTCGATTATCGAATCGCACCGGGGCCGTCTGTGGGTGGTCAACAACGTCGAGTCCGACGGCCACATCACGGGCGCCACCTTCCATTGCAGTCTGCCCATTGGAGAGCCTGACGGCCCGAGCAACGGCGGGTCCGAGGCGCCGACACCACAAACCGTTACGGGAGAGCTATGAACAGCCCAGTCACCACACAGGAAACCGTCTTTGTCGTCGACGACGACGAGGCCGTGCGAGATTCGCTGCGCTGGCTGCTGGAGGCGAACGGCTACCGCGTGCAATGCTTTTCGAGCGCCGAGCAGTTCCTCGACGCGTGGCAGCCGCATCAGCATCCGGGCCAGATCGCCTGCCTGATCCTCGACGTGCGGATGTCCGGCATGAGCGGGCTCGAGCTGCAGGAGCGCCTGATCGCCGACAACACGCTGCTGCCGATCATCTTCGTGACCGGCCACGGCGACGTGCCGATGGCGGTCTCGACGATGAAGAAAGGCGCGATGGACTTCATCGAGAAGCCGTTCGACGAAGCCGAACTGCGCAAGCTGGTCGAGCGCATGCTCGACAAGGCGCGCAGCGAAAGCAGCAGCGTCCAGCAGCAGCGCGCCGCCGCCGAGCGCCTGGGCAAGCTGACCGCGCGCGAGCATCAGGTGCTCGAGCGGATCATCGCCGGCCGCCTGAACAAGCAGATCGCCGACGACCTCGGGATCAGCATCAAGACGGTCGAAGCGCATCGCGCGAACATCATGGAAAAGCTGAACGTCAACACGGTCGCCGATCTGCTGCGCCTCGCGCTGTCGAACAAGCCGCAGGCCGCGCAGTAAGTATTGCCGTGGTTGCGGGCGCGTCGCGGCACCCTGCCGCGCGCGCGTCCGCGCGCACCATCACCGCGGCACGCGCGGCTTCTTCGTCGAAAGGGTTGCGCGTGCCGGACGGGCGCTGGTGCGCGAGTCCCACAAAGTCCCCACAGCGCCTGATCGCGCTCCCCTCGCATTTGCGCGGCCCGTCACAAGGCGCCGCCACGCCCCTCATCGTCACCACGCCGCGCCTCGAATCCCTGCGGAAGCCCGCCGCCGCGCCGGTATAATGTTGGACTTTGCCGTGGCGCTGCCCCAAACCCGCCGTTGCATGCCTGCCGCGAACCGACAGATTCGTGCCGCGACGCGCCAACGCACCGCGCCATCGCGCGTGCCGGCGCAAACACTGCAACCTCGCCGCGCCAATCCGCTCCTGTCCCGATTCCATTCTCGACTCAACGCTCGACCGACCATGACTGCCAAACTGATCGACGGCCTCGCCCTCTCCAAGACCTTGCGCGCCGACGTCGCCACGCGCGCCGCCGCCCTGACCGCCCGCGGCCATCAACCGGGCCTCGCCGTGATTCTGGTCGGCGACAACCCGGCCAGCGAAGTCTACGTGCGCAACAAGGTCAAGGCCTGCCACGACAACGGCCTCGGTTCGTCGTTCGACCGCTATCCGGCCGACCTGTCCGAAGCCGAACTGCTCGCGCGCATCGACGAACTGAATCGCGACCCGTCGATTCACGGCATCCTCGTGCAACTGCCGCTGCCCAGGCATATCGACAGCCACAAGGTGATCGAGGCGATTGCGCCGGAGAAGGACGTCGACGGTTTTCACGTCGCCAATGCCGGCGCGCTGATGACCGGCCAGCCGCTGTTCCGTCCGTGCACCCCGTACGGCGTGATGAAGATGTTCGAGGCCTACGGCATCGATCTGAAGGGCGCGAACGCGGTGGTGATCGGCCGCTCGAACATCGTCGGCAAGCCGATGGCGCTGCTGCTGCTCGAAGCGGGCGCAACCGTTACGATCTGCCATAGCAAGACGCGCGATCTCGCCGCGCACACCCGCAACGCCGACGTCGTGGTCGCCGCGACCGGTCTGCGCAACATCCTGACCGCGGAAATGGTGAAGCCGGGCGCGACCGTGATCGACGTCGGCATGAATCGCGACGACGCCGGCAAGCTGTGCGGCGACGTCGACTTCGCGGGCGTCAAGGAAGTGGCCGGCTACATCACGCCGGTGCCGGGCGGCGTGGGCCCGATGACGATCACGATGCTGCTGGTCAACACGATCGAAGCGGCCGAGCGCGCCGCGGACGCCGCGCAGGCGTAACCCGCCAACCCACTCGCGCGCGGCCCGCTCGCCGCGCGCGAGGCCGGGTGTCGGCGCGTCGCGAGCGCCGCGATGCATTGCTGCACCATCAAGCCATCCGCACCATGCGCTGTCGCACGAAACGCGCGACGGACCGATCCGCCCCGCCCGCCGCCACATCTGTTAATTTGTCTGCGACTGGATTGGAATCGGCTCACCCCGCCCCAATAATGTTCGTACCCGGTGCTGCCATGCGCGCTGCGCCGCGCGTCAGGCAAGCATCGCCCGACGCCCCGCGCGAGCGCCGCCGCACCGCCCCGTTCACCCGCGTCAGACAGGAAGCCCTATGTCCACCACCGCCACGCATCAAGACAATCCGCTCCTCGATTTTTCCGACCTGCCGCGCTTTGGCGAGATCCGCCCCGAGCACGTGACGCCCGCGCTCGACGTGCTGCTCGCGAACGCAGCCGCCGCGGTCGAGCGCGCCGCGCTGCCGGCCACGCCGACCTCGTGGACCGACGTCGTCGAACCGGTCGAACGCGCGACCGAGCCGCTGTCGCGCGCATGGAGCGTGATCGGCCATCTGAACGCGGTCGCCGATACCCCCGAGCTGCGCGCCGTGTACGGCGAAAACCTGCCGCGCGTGACCGAGTTCTGGTCGAGCGTCGGCCAGAATCTGGCGCTCTACGAGAAGTACAAGACGCTGAACGCGAGCGACGAATTCGCCGCGCTCAACAGCGAGCGCAAGAAGATCCTCGGCAACGCGCTGCGCGATTTCCGCCTGTCGGGCGCCGAACTGCCGGAAGATCAGAAGCCGCGTTTCGCCGAACTGCAGGAGCGCCAGGCGGCGCTGTCGAAGGCGTTTTCCGATCACGTGCTCGACGCGACCAATGCGTACGCGTATGTCGTCGACGCGGGCAACGAGGCGCAACTGGCCGGCCTGCCCGAAGACGTGATCGCGGCCGCGAAAGAAGCGGCCGAGCGCGAAGGCAAAAGCGGCTACAAGTTCACGCTGCACTTCCCGTCGTATTTCCCGGTCATGCAGTACTCGGAAAACCGCGCGATGCGCGAAGCGATGTACCGCGCGTACGTGACGCGCGCGTCCGAACTGGGCGCGCAATACGGCAACGGCAAGCCCGAGTGGGACAACACCCAGGTGCTCGCCGACGAACTGAAGCTGCGCGCCGAAGAAGCCGCGATGCTCGGCTACAACAACTTCGCCGAAGTGTCGCTCGCACCGAAGATGGCCGAGTCGCCGGCGCAGGTGATGGCCTTTCTCGAAGACCTCGCGACGCGCGCGCGTCCGCACGCTGAGCAGGACTGGAAGGAGCTGCAGGCGTTCGCGGCGACCGAACTCGGCATGAGCGATCTGCAGCCGTGGGACATGACCTTCGCGGCCGAGCGTCTGCGCCAGAAGCGCTATTCGTTCTCCGAAAACGAAGTGAAGCAGTACTTCCCGGAAGACGCAGTGTTCAAGGGCCTGTTCAAGGTCACCGAAACGCTGTTCGGCGTGCGCATCCGTCGCGATGAAGCGGCCGTGTGGCATCCGGACGTGCGCTTTTTCCGTGTCGAGAATCAGGACGGCGGTCTCGTCGCGCAGTTCTATCTCGACCTGTATGCGCGCGAAGGCAAACGCGGCGGTGCATGGATGGACGATGCGCGCGGCCGTCACAAGCTCGCGCACGGCGCGGTGCAGACGCCGGTCGCGTATCTGACCTGCAACTTCTCGGCGCCGGTCGGCGGCAAGCCCGCGTGCTTCACGCATGACGAAGTGATCACGCTGTTCCACGAGTTCGGCCACGGTCTGCATCACATGCTCACGCGTGTCGATGAACTTGGCGTGTCGGGGATCAACGGCGTCGAATGGGATGCGGTCGAACTGCCGTCGCAATTCATGGAGAACTTCTGCTGGGAGTGGGACGTGCTGTCGGACATGACTTCGCACGTCGATACCGCGAAGCCGCTGCCGCGCGAGCTGTTCGACAAGATGCTCGCCGCGAAGAACTTCCAGAGCGGCCTCGGCACGCTGCGCCAGATCGTGTTCTCGATGTTCGACATGCAACTGCACACCGGCTTCGACGCGAACGGCGCGACCAGCGCGAACGACCTCGCGCGCGAGATCAACGAGCGCTTCCACGTGGTGCCGCAAGCGCCGTTCTCGCGCTGGCCGAACACGTTCAGCCATATCTTCGCGGGCGGTTACGCGGCCGGCTACTACAGCTACAAGTGGGCCGAGGTGCTGTCGGCGGATGCGTACGCGGCGTTCGAGGAAGCCGCGCAGGCGGCCGGCAGCGTGCTCGATCAGAGCACCGGGATGCGCTATCGCCGCGAGATTCTGGAGGTTGGCGGCAGCCGTCCGGCGATGGAATCGTTCAAGGCGTTCCGCGGCCGCGAGCCGAATATCGATGCGCTGCTGCGCCACAACGGGATGGCGCCGGGCGCCGCGCATTGAGGCACCGACGCAACGGTAGCGACGAACAAAACCGGCGGTCTGCGCGAGCAGGCCGCCGGTTTTTTATTGGCGCTTCACATCGATGCAACCGCGCTACGCGCGATGCAGTTTGAAGTCCACCTCGCGCGGCCGCCCTTCGATCGACAACGCCGCCCGCGCGGCCGGCGCGCGGCTCACCACCCTGCCCCGGCTCACGACCGCGAGCCGCGCGGCGCGCAAACGGAGCGCGTCGATTTCATCGCGCGCATCGAGCAGCACGAGATTGGCCGCGCAGCCGGGCGCGATCCCGTAACCGTCCAGACCGAGGATTTGCGCCGCATTGACGGTCACCGCGTCGAAGCACGCACGCATCCCGTCGATGCCCGTCATCTGCGCGACATGCAGCCCCATGTGCGCGACTTCGAGCATGTCGCCCGAACCGAGGCTGTACCACGGGTCCATCACGCAGTCGTGGCCGAACGCGACGGTAATCCCCGCGGCCAGCATCTCCGGCACGCGGGTCATCCCGCGCCGTTTCGGATAACTGTCGCTGCGCCCTTGCAGCGTGATGTTGATCAGCGGATTGGCGATCGCGGCGACGCCCGACTCGCGTATCAGCGGCAACAGCTTGCTCACGTAGTAGTTGTCCATCGAATGCATCGAGGTCAGATGCGAGCCGGCGACGCGGCCGTGCAGACCGAGCCGGTGCGTTTCGGCCGCGAGCGTTTCGATATGGCGCGACAGCGGATCGTCCGATTCGTCGCAATGCATGTCCACCCGCAAGCCCTGCTGCGCCGCGTACTCGCACAGCATGCGCACCGACTGCGCGCCGTCGGCCATCGTGCGCTCGAAATGCGGAATCCCGCCGACCACGTCGACGCCCATGCCGATCGCGCGCTTCAGGTTGTCGAACGCGTCGGCGCTGCGCAGCAGTCCATCCTGCGGAAACGCGACCAGTTGCAGATCCAGATATGGGGCGACGCGCCGCTTTACTTCGAGCAGCGCTTCGACCGCGAGCAGCCGCGAGTCGCATACGTCGACGTGGCTGCGGATCGCCAGCAGGCCGCGCGCGACCGCCCAGTCGCAGTATTGCAGCGCGCGCTCGATCAACGCGTGCTGCGTGAGCTCGGGCTTCAGCTCGCCCCATAGCGCGATCCCTTCGAGCAGCGTGCCCGACGCGTTCACGCGCGGCAAACCGTACGACAGCGTCGCGTCCATGTGGAAATGCGGATCGACGAATGGCGGCGTAACGAGCGAACCGGCCGCATCGAGCTCTTCGCGCGCGCTCGCGGCCAGCGACGGTTCGACCGCGACGATGCGGCCGGCGTCGATGCCGATGTCGACCGGCCCGTGGTTATGCCGTGACGCCGGCAGCAGTTGCGTGGCGCTGCGCGGCAGCGTCGCGCGGCGGATGATCAGATCCATGTATCGCTCCCGTTGATCGCTTCGGACTCGCTACGATTCTAGCGGCGCCAGAAATGCGCGCGCGGGTCGTGTCGCGTGCGCGCACCGTGATGGCCGTGGCCGCTCGTCAGGGCAGCGAGGCGTACCGGCCAGCGCGCTACGATCCGTACCGGCGGCGGGCATCGCGACGCGCCTATACTCGCCGTTTCGGGCAAGCATTCACGGAGCGTACAGATGAAAACGATCGGCGTGATCGGCGGCATGAGCTGGGAGTCGTCCACCGAGTATTACCGGCTGCTGAACCGTCACGCGAAGGCGCGCCTGGGCGGCCATCACAACGCGCGCAGCCTGCTGCTGACGGTCGACTTCGCCGAGGTCGAAGCGAACCAGCGCGCCGGCGACTGGGCCGCGCTCGGCAAGCAGATGGCCGATGCCGCGAGCCAGCTCGAACGCGGCGGCGCCGATCTGGTGATCCTCGCGACCAATACGATGCATCGCGTATGCGATTCGATCGAGCGGGCGATCAGCGTGCCGTTCCTGCACATCGCCGATCCGACCGGCGAAGCGCTGCGCGCGGCGGGCGTCGAACGGGTCGGCCTGCTCGGCACCCGCTATACGATGGAGCAGGAGTTTTATACCGGCCGGCTGCGCGAGCGCTTCGGCCTCGACACGCTGGTGCCCGACGACGCCGAACGCGCGGACGTGCATCGGATCATCTACGACGAGTTGTGTCACGGCAATGTGGAAGCCGAATCGCGCCGCGTGTATCAGCGCGTGATCGAGCATCTGGCCGCGCGCGGCGCGCAGGCGGTGATTCTCGGCTGCACCGAAATCACGCTGCTGATCAAACCCGAGGATTCGGTGCTGCCGGTGTTCGACACCACCGCGTTGCATGCACAGGCGGCGGTGGAATGGGCGATCGGGTCGGCGTGAGTTGACTGCGAAAGCCCGGGCTGAAAGGCGCCGGGCTAGAACGCCGAGCCGAAATGCCCGGCTGAAAGTCAAAAAGCCCGCATGGCTTGCGCTATGCGGGCTTTCAACAAAACTTGGTTGCGGGGACAGGATTTGAACCTGTGACCTTCGGGTTATGAGCCCGACGAGCTGCCAGACTGCTCCACCCCGCGTCAGAGAAAAAAGATTATAGCCGGCCTTTTGATAAACGTCAAACGGTGGTCCGAATCTTGTTCATCCGCCACACGTGACGCATGCAAATGCGGCGCGTCTCGCGCGACGCAAGCCCTCGCCCGTTACCCGCCCCATACGCTGCTCGCGCGCGATAAGATGCGGGGCATCGAACCCCGAATCGTCCGCGACCGCGCATGCGCGCTGCGCTGCACCGCACGGCGACCGATCAGAACAAAAGCGTGAGGCTCGGGTGACGAGGCCCCGCTCCGCAACAAAGTGAGAACGACATGAAAATCGCCACCTGGAACGTCAACTCCCTCAAAGTCCGCCAGCAACACGTGATCGACTGGCTCGCGAGCAGCGGCACCGACGTGCTGTGCCTGCAGGAGTTGAAACTCCCCGACGAAAAATTCCCGCGCGCGGAGCTCGCCGAGATCGGCTATCAGAGCTGGTACGCGGGGCAGAAAACTTATAACGGCGTCGGCATTCTGGTGCGCGACGGCCTGCACGTCGAAGAAAGCAGCATCGTGCGAAATATCCCCGGTTTCGAGGATCCGCAGCAGCGCGTGATCGCGGCGACGATCGAAGGCGTGCGCATCATCTCCGCGTATTTTCCGAACGGCCAAGCGCCGGGCACCGAGAAGTTCGCGTACAAGCTGCGCTGGCTCGACGCGCTGCACGACTGGCTCGCGACCGAAATGACGCTGCATCCGAAGCTCGCGTTGCTCGGCGACTACAACATCGCACCGGAAGATCGCGATGTGCACGATCCGAAGGCATGGGAAGGTCAGAACCTCGTGTCGCCGGAAGAACGCGCGGCGTTCGTGCGGCTGATCGGACTCGGTCTGCTCGACGCGTTCCGCCAGTTCGAGCAGCAGGAAAAGATCTATTCGTGGTGGGACTACCGGATGATGGCGTTCCGCCGCAACGCGGGACTGCGCATCGACCACATCCTGCTGTCCAAGGCGCTCGCCGACATCTGCACCGCGTGCGATATCGACAAAGCGCCGCGCAAGCTGGAACAACCGTCAGATCACGCGCCGGTGTTCGCGCAACTGGGCTGACGCGCCGGGAGGCCGACGCTGCGAGGCCGCGAGGCAGCGGCGCAGCGGCGCGCGTCAGCGCGCCATCGCCTGGGCGGCCGCCGCGTCGCCCAACACACCCCACAAGAAGCCGTACACCATCGCATCATGCTCGGCCTGCTCCAGTTCATCGGAGCCGCCGTGCCCGCCTTCCGTGTTCTCCCGATACCACACCTGCGGCGCGCCGAGCGCCTGCATCCGCGCGACCATCTTGCGCGCGTGGCCGGGATGCACGCGATCGTCGGCGGTCGAGGTCATGAACAGCACCGGCGGATACGCGACGCCCGCCGCGAGGTTGTGATACGGCGAATACGCGGCGAGCACGCGCGCTTCGTCGGCTTCATCCGGGTCGCCGTATTCGTCGATCCACGACGCGCCCGCGTGCAGCAGGTGGTAGCGGCTCATGTCGAGCAGCGGCACTTCGCACACCACCGCGCCGAATAGCTCGGGCCGCTGCACCATGCACGCGGCGACCAGCAGGCCGCCGTTGCTGCCGCCCTGGATGCCGAGTTGCGCGGCGCTCGTCACGCCGGTCGCGCTCAGCGCTTCTGCGACCGCGATGAAATCGTCGAACGCGCGCTGGCGATGCTCGCCCTGCGCGGCCGTATGCCAGCGCGTGCCGAACTCGCCGCCGCCGCGAATATGCGCGACCACGTAGACGCCGCCGCGCTCGAGCCAGCCGATCCCCTGCCCGGTCAGATAACTCGGCAGCAGCGGAATCGCGAAACCGCCATAACCGCTCAGCAGGCATGGACGCGGCTTGCTTTGCTGTCCTGACGATGCGATGTCCTTCGGTCCGATCACCGTGTACGGCACGGGCGTGCCGTCGGCCGATACCGCGTGAGCGCGCGTCACGGCAAAGCGCGTCGCGTCGAACTGGGTCGGCCAGCGGTCGAGCAATTCCCAGTCGGCCGGTGCGTCGCCGGCCAGATCGGTGAGCCAGTAGGCCGGCGGTTGCAGATAGTCGTCGGTATCGACGAATACCTCGTCGTTCAGCGTCGATTCGACCGGTGATACGTCCACCTGCGCATCGCCGTGCGCGGCGAACACGCGCTCGCGCCACTGCCATGTGCCGTCCTCGCGCTGCGTCGGCGTCCAGATCAGCGTCTTGCTGCGCACGTCGTCGAGGTACGACACGATCAGATGATGCCGCGTGTGCGACCACTCGCAGGCCGAGGTCCGCTCGTTCGGCATGAACAGCGGCGTCACATCGCGTTCGCCGCGCAGGAACGCGTCCTCGCGAATCGCCAGCAGCGCGCCGCCCGGAAAATGCGTGCCGTCGTCGCGCTCCCAGTCGAGCCGCGGTTCGAGCAGCAGCCAGCCCTGCCATGCGCCGACCGCGACGTGCTCGGGCACCTCGTAGCGGCGCCATGCGCCGGTCGCCGCATCGAGCCAATAGGTCTGCGAATCGAAAAAGTCGACGCTGCTCGTCACCGTATGGCGCCGGTCGATCGGGTCGTAATGCGCATCGACGCCGATGTCGTCGAACTCGCCGCGAAACACCACCGGCGCGTCGGCGAGCGCGCTGCCGCGGCTCCAGCGCCGCACTTCGCGCGGATAGCCGGAGCGCGTCAAGGTCTTGCGACCGTTGTCCCAGCCGACGTACAGCGTGTCGCGATCGATCCACGAAGCGGTGTGCTTGCCAGCCTTCGCAATCGCGAAGCCGCCGTCGACGAAGCACTGCGCGTCGAGGTCGAATTCGCGCACCACGACCGCATCGGAGCCGCCCGGCGACATCGTGATCAGCGCGCGATCGCCGTCCGGATAGAGGATGTCGAGATCGACGCAGACCCACGGCGTGCCTTCGGCGGCGCCGAGCGCATCGAAGTCGAGCAGGTTCTGCCACACCGGCGCGCCCGCGCGCCACGCGGCCCATGTCGTGCGTCGCCAGATGCCGCGCGGATTGCGCTCGTCCTGCCACAGATCGTAGGCCCAGTCCTTCCAGCGGTCCGGAATCACCGGACGTTCGCGCGGCAGATAGGCGTCGGCAAGGCGCCGCTTCAGAGTCTCGAACGCCGCGCCGCTGCACCACGCGGCGCGCGTGCGCGCGTTCTGCGCTTCGACCCACGCGAGCGCCGCGGGATCGTAGAGCGCCTCGAGCGGCAGGAATGGATCAGGGGAAAGCGGCCACTGGAACGGCACGGGGGAAGAAGCTGGCATCATCGGCTGTAGGATCGGAACAGCGTCGATTATGCCTGTTGCGCGCGGCACGGGCCGTGGGAAGGAGCGGCGAGCCGCGCGGCGCGGCAGTCGACGCGAGCGTGAACCGCAAAAACGACGAAGGCGGCCTGAGCCGCCCTCGCCTGCCGCTTCAACTCACGCGGGCCATCACGGTTCGAGATGCAGTTCCTGAATCTTGCGCGTGATCGTATTGCGGCCGATCCCCAGCCGCTCGGCCGCCTCGACCTTGCGGCCGCGCGTGAAGTCGAGCGCCTCGCGAATCACCGCCGCCTCGAAGCGGCGCGCCAGTTCGTCCATCACGTCGGCCGCGTTTTCGCGCAGCATCCGCGCGACTTCGGTGCGCAAGCCGCCTTCCCACGCGCTCAGCGCGCTCGCGACCGCCGCCGCCGAAACCGCCGACGCGCCCAGCGGATGCACCGCGCCCCCCGCACCGAGGCCCACGCCGCCCAGCGACGCAGCGCCGTTCAGCGCCGTGCCGTCCGGCGCCGCGACCGCATTCGCACTGGCGGACAGGTCACTCGTGCCCACCGACGCCGGCCCGAGATCGGGCGGCAGATCCTTGATCTCGATCGTCTGCGCGGGCGCCATCACGGTCAGCCAGTTCGCGAGATTCTCCAGTTGCCGCACGTTGCCCGGAAACGGCAGCGCGGCCATATACGCGAGCGCCTCGTCGGACACGCGCTTGGGCTCGACGCCGAGATCGCGCGCGCTCTTTTGCAGGAAGTGGCGCGTGAGCAACGGAATGTCCTCGCTGCGCTCGCGCAGCGCGGGCAGCCGCAGCCGGATCACGTTGAGCCGGTGATACAAGTCTTCGCGAAACAGCCCCTGACGCACGCGCGATTCGAGGTTCTGGTGGGTCGCCGCGATCACCCGCACGTTCGAGCGCAGCGGATTGTGGCCGCCGACCCGATAGAACTGCCCGTCCGACAGCACCCGCAACAGGCGCGTCTGCAGATCGAACGGCATGTCGCCGATTTCGTCGAGAAACAGCGTGCCGTTCTCGGCCTGCTCGAAGCGCCCCTGGCGCATCGCCTGCGCGCCGGTGAACGCGCCGCGCTCGTGGCCGAACAGTTCGGACTCCAGCAGATCCTTCGGAATCGCCGCGGTATTGAGCGCGATGAACGGACCGTTCGCGCGTGGGCTATGTCGGTGCAACGCCCGCGCGACCAGTTCCTTCCCGGTGCCTGATTCGCCGGTAATGAGCACGGTCGCCGCCGAATGCGACAGCCGCCCGATCGCGCGAAACATGTCCTGCATCGCCGGCGCCTGACCGAGCATCTCGGGCGCCTCGGCAACACGCTCGTCGACGGTCTGCTCGCCGCGCATGCTTTCGTCGACCGCGCGGCGGATCAACTCGACCGCCTTGTCGATGTCGAACGGCTTGGCGAGATACTCGAACGCACCGCCCTGAAACGCGGCTACCGCGCTATCGAGATCGGAGAACGCGGTCATGATGATGACCGGCAGCCCCGGCACCTTGTCGCGCACGGTCTGCAGCAGTTCGAGCCCGGAGCCGCCAGGCATCCGGATATCGGAGACCAGCACCTGTGGGCTGTCGTGATCGAGCGCGGCCGACGCTTCGCGCACGTTCGCGAAGCTGCGGGTCGCGAAGTTTTCGCGGGCGAGCGCTTTTTCCAGCACCCAGCGAATCGATTGATCGTCGTCTACTATCCAGATCGGCTTCATATAGGTCGGTCAGAAGTCTTGAGTGCTTGTGAAGTCAGTAGTCGAGCGGCAGCAGAATCTGAAACTCGGTATGGCCCGGCCGGCTGTCCACTTCGATCAGACCTTCATGCTGCTGCACGAAGGTCTGCGCGAGCGTCAGACCCAGACCGCTGCCGTCCTCGCGCCCCGACACAAGCGGATAGAAGATGCGGTCGCGAATCTCTTCCGGAATGCCCGGGCCGTTATCGATCACATGCAAGTCCAATGCCAGCTTGCACAAGCGTTTTGAAATGGTGATCTTGCGCGCGATGCGGGTGCGCAATTCGATCTTTGCGTCGCCCTGCGAGATGCGCTCGCGCAGCGCCTCGGCTGCATTGCGCACGATGTTCAGGAGTGCCTGGATCAACTGCTCCTTGTCGCCGCGCAGGTCCGGCACGCTGACGTCGTAGTCGCGTTCGATCGTCAGGCCGCGCGGAAACTCGGCGAGGATCACCTGGCGCACGCGCTCGCACACCTCGTGAATATTCACGTCGCCGACGATATGCGGATGCCGGTGCGGCTCCAGCAAGCGGTCGACCAGCGTCTGCAGCCGGTCCGACTCCTTGATGATGACCTGGGTGTACTCGCGCAACTCGTCGCGTTCGCGCTCGCCGAGTTCAAATTCGAGCAGCTGCGCGGCGCCGCGAATGCCGCCGAGCGGATTCTTGATTTCGTGCGCGAGATTGCGGATCAACTGCTTGTTGACCGCGGTCAGGTCGTTGATGCGCTCTTCGCGGTCCGTGCGCAGATGCCGCTCGTTTTCGAACAGCTCCAGCAGCACATAGTCCTGCGCGCTTTCCAGAAAGCCAACGATCGCATGCACGTGCAGCGGTTCGTGGCCCGGGCGTTCGAGCACCGCGTCGAGATGGGTCGCATGAAAACGGTGCGCGGCGATCGCGGTGATCGTCGCGACCAGTTCGTCGGCGTTCGAGAAGATGTCAGGCCACGCCATCTGCGTGAGCTGGCGGCGCGACATTTCGAGCATCGATTCGGCCGACGGATTCGCGAACGCGACCCGCAGCGTGCGCTTCTCGAGCACCAGCACCACCGTCGGCAGCGCCTCGAAGCCCGGCAGCAGGCCGGAGTTCAGCAGCTGCACGTCGTCCGACAGCGTCTGTTCGTGTCCTTTCCTTGCCTTGATCAGATTCTTCAGAACCATCTTGCAGTCTGGCCGGTGGGAGATGGTGATAAATCGGAAAGAGCGGCTTTGCAGCGCTTCATAACGAAAAAGGGACGGCGCCGCCGTCCCTTCGTGACCGATCGCGAGCGTCGGACCAGGCGCTTCGCCGCATAACCGGCCGGCGAAGCGCGATGGCCGCTTACAGCGAGTAGTACATTTCGAATTCGAGCGGGTGCACCGCCTGACGATAGCGCTGCAGCTCGCCCGTCTTCAGTTCGATGTACGCGTCGAGCATCGAATCCGTGAACACGCCACCGCGGGTCAGGAATTCGCGGTCCGCGTCGAGTGCGTCGAGAGCCTGGTCGAGGCCGGCGCACACGGTCGGGATCTTTGCATCCTCTTCCGGCGGCAGGTCGTACAGGTTCTTGTCGGCGGCTTCGCCCGGGTGAATCTTGTTCTGCACGCCGTCCAGACCCGCCATCATCAGCGCGGAGAAGCACAGGTACGGGTTCGCCAGCGGATCCGGGAAGCGCGTTTCGATACGGCGGCCCTTCGGGTTCGACACGTGCGGAATACGGATCGATGCCGAGCGGTTGCGTGCCGAGTAAGCGAGCTTGACCGGTGCTTCGAAGTGCGGCACGAGACGCTTGTACGAGTTGGTACCCGGGTTCGTGATCGCGTTCAGCGCGCGAGCGTGCTTGATGATGCCGCCGATGTAGAACAGCGCGAATTCCGACAGGCCGGCGTAGCCGTTGCCCGCGAACAGGTTCTGGCCATCCTTCCAGATCGACTGGTGCACGTGCATGCCCGAGCCGTTATCGCCGACGACCGGCTTCGGCATGAAGGTTGCCGTCTTGCCGTACGTGTGCGCGACGTTGTGGATGATGTACTTCATCTGCTGCAGCCAGTCGGCGCGCTGAACCAGCGTCGAGAACTTAGTGCCGATTTCGTTCTGGCCTTGACCCGCCACTTCGTGGTGGTGCACTTCGACCGGGATGCCGATCTGTTCGAGCAGCAGGCACATTTCCGAACGGATGTCCTGGAACGTGTCGACCGGAGCAACCGGGAAGTAGCCGCCCTTGGTGCCCGGACGGTGGCCGGTGTTGCCGCCTTCGAATTCCTTCGACGACGACCACGGTGCTTCTTCCGAACCAATCTTCAGGAAGCAGCCCGACTGATCCGTGCTCCACTGGACCGAGTCGAAAATGAAGAATTCCGGTTCCGGACCGAAGAATGCGGTGTCGCCCAGACCCGAGCTCTTCAGGTACGCTTCGGCGCGCTTCGCGAGCGAGCGCGGGTCGCGCTCGTAGCCCTTGCCGTCAGCCGGTTCGACCACGTCGCAGGTCAGCACGAGGGTCGACTCTTCGAAGAACGGGTCGATGAACGCGGTGTTCGCATCGGGGACCAGCAGCATGTCCGACGCTTCGATACCCTTCCAGCCGGCGATGGACGAACCGTCGAAAGCGTGGCCGCTTTCAAACTTGTCTTCGTCGAAGTGCGACACCGGCACCGAAACGTGTTGCTCTTTGCCGCGCGTGTCGGTGAAGCGGAAGTCGACAAACTTGACGTCTTCGTCTTTGACGAGTTGAATGACGTCGGCCACGGATTTACTCATAACCTATCTCCTGGATTAACAAATTCGGCGGATTTCAGCCGCCGCCCAATCTAGCTGACACGCCCGGGCGCGTCCACCGAAAACGGCGTCGCGAGGCAGGAAAATTTGCCGGGTCGAATCGATCGACACCAATAAAGCAGATAGCGTGCCAGTCTTGGCGCCCAGGCCACCGCTGCGACGGCACAGCCTTGTCACGCTTGGGTCTGCGCGAGGTGCGCCGGTCCCGAATGAACGCCCGGCTAAATCCGCCCGCAGCGCCACGCACCAGTTCCGTGCATTCACCGCTTTGGAAAACTCCGACCATTCCATTTTGGTGCATTTCTCCGAAATTGCACCAGATTTGCGCATCCTCACGTGCGCGGAAATGTCAGGCCAAGCGTCGCCGTTCGCCGCCGCGGCAGGCTCACAGCCGCATTCGGCGTGCATCGCGCGCGCTAGAATATTCATTTGGTCCGAAGGAGATTGACGCTCATGAGCACGCTTGAACAGCTGTACGCGCAGGCGGACGCCCGCCGCACCGAGAATCAACTGCCCTACGCGGGCGCGGTATCGCCCGCCGAGGCGTTCGAACTGCTGCAACTCGACCCGCGCACCCGCCTCGTCGACGTGCGCACCCGCGCCGAACTCGACTGGGTCGGCCGGCCGGTGACCGGCGACGGGCAATACGCGCACGTCGAATGGACCCGCTATCCGGGCGCGGTGCCGAATCAGGAGTTCGTCCAGCAACTCGCGCAGGTCGCCTCGCCCGACACGCCGGTGCTGTTTCTGTGCCGCAGCGCCGCGCGCTCGAAGCTCGCCGCGATCGCCGCGACCCAGGCCGGCTTTACGAAGGCGTATGACCTGCTGGAAGGCTTCGAAGGCGACAAGGACAGTCAGGGGCATCGGAAGACGGTGTCGGGCTGGTGTTTTCGCGGCTTGCCGTGGATCGGGGCGTGACCGGAGCGGCCAACGCATCGGTTGCCGAAGGCGGGCGCCAGCGCTAGCGAGCCGCCTGCGTCGTATGGAACGGTGCATCGCGCGGTGGTCGAAGCTGAAACCCCGCCCGCCCCCGCCTGAAACAACATGCGCCGGCGACACATGGAGTGCATCGTCGGCGCGTGCCGTGACACTGATATGTCGCGCGGCGGGTGCGCCTCGAAGCGCCCCCTTTCTCTCACGCGAAGCCTGCCTGCCTTACCAAGCACCGCGCGCGGCGGTCCAACAGCCAATACCCGATACCCAACGCGCGCTGAGCGCGCATCTCACTGCGCGGCCGCAATCCCGAACGCATGCAGCTTGCCCGCGCTGACATGCCGCGGCAACGTCACGCGACGCAGCCCCACCCGGGCACACCGTGACTAAACGCCTAGCTGCGCGGCTTGCCCGCCGCCGCAGCCGCCGCCGCCGCTTCCGGTTCGACGATATCGCCGCCGAGCAGATGCACGCCTTCGCGCAATTTGACAAACGCCGCCGCGACCGCTTCCGGTTCGCCCTTCACACCGAGATCGATGTGATGCCGCGCGTAGACGCCGCCGCGCTCCGCGTCGCCGACGCTCGGCAGGCTGAACACCCGCACGCCCGGAAAATCGCGTTCGATTCTCTCCATCAGCGGCGTCACGCGCGACTCCGGCAACTCGAACACCAGCAGTGATTTCTCCGCGTGCGGCGTGGTGTGATGCAGGTGCACGTAGTACGTGTCGAGCACCCATTCGATCATCGGCCATGCCATCACCGGGAAGCCCGGCACGAAGTGGTGATGGCGGATCGAAAAGCCGGGAATCTTGTTGTAGCCGTTCGGGATGATCGCCGCGCCCTGCGGATACGTGCCCATGTTCAGCCGGTGACGGTTCTCCGGCGAATCGAGATCGAGCGGCGAGCCGTCCTTCGGCTGATACATGTCGCGGATGCGCTCCTGAATCAGCTTCGCCGCCTCCGGATGCAGCTCGAGCGGCACACCGAGCGCGGCCGCCGCGCACTGGCGGGTGTGATCGTCCGGGGTCGCGCCGATGCCGCCGGTCGAAAACACGATGTCGCCCGACGCGAACGTGCGCCGCAGCGTTGCGGTGATCCGCTCGGGATCGTCGCCGACGTATTCCGCCCAGCTCAGCGACAGCCCGCGCGCGCCGAGCAACTCGATGACCTTCGGCAGATGTTTGTCGACGCGTCTGCCCGACAGGATTTCATCGCCGATGATGATGACGCCGAATGCCATTGCCGCCCTCTTCAGTTTGATCGATAGGAAACCGACGCGACCTGATACGCGCCGTCTTGATGCTGAGCGCGCATGCGTTGCAGCGCGCGCAGGCAGTAGTAGCCGAACCACAGCGCCGAGAACACGAGGATGAACGCATAAATCCAGATCGTCACCGTCGTGATCACCGGGAACAGCACGATCAGCCACACCGACGATGCCCACAGCAGCGTCGGCACCGAACCGAGCAGCCCGCTGACGATGCCGATCAGCAGCAGCGGCCAGCGGTGGCGTCGCACCAGCTCGCGGCGTTCGTCGCGGCTCGCATGGAGCGCGAGCGCGTCGTAGCACATCACCCGATACGTGAGCCAACCCCACAACAGCGGCGGAATCAACGCGAAGAACGGCGGCACGAGCCACAACGGCAACGTGACGACCAGCAGCAACAGACAGACCAGCGTGGTCGACAGCGCCTGACCGAGGCTACCGTACCATGTTCCGCCGCGCCGCATCTCGAGCTCGGGGAAGTGGCGCGCGGCGAGGAAGCGGATCACCGCGGGCATCGACAGCATTGCGATCAGCAACAGCACAGTGACGACGATCAGCGGAATCGCCATCGCGATCACGATGAAAGGCGCGATCACCGCATGCAGCGCGGAAAAACCGAGCCAGTCGAACAGGCGGTAAAGCGTGGCGGTAAACGACCAGTCGTCGAGCCACGCGCGGGTCGCGCCGGTCAGCGTCTGCCAGAAGAACCACAGCATCATGCCCCAGCCGACCGTCGCGACGATGAACGGTTTGAAAGTCAGCCACAGCATGCGCGGATGAAACGCGCTTGCGAATGCGCGTCCGAACGAGCGCAACAGATCAGTCATGCGAGCCAGTGCCTGCGAACGAAACGAAAGGGAAGAAAACGCGCGGTGCGCCGGCCGGCGATGCCGGGGCGCGCGAGCGTGCGCACGAACGTGCACAGCATAAACTACCGGACGCGCCGCTGGGACGGCCGAACGACGCGCTCGCGAGGGTCACCGAACAGGATGAAAACGGCAGTCGGGCGGGGGTCAAGCGGGGTTCAGACGCGGTTCAAGCGGGATTCAAGCGGGATTCAGACGGTATTCAAACGGCCGCGGCGTCGTTGCCGGACGCGTGGCGCTTGCCGGGGGCCAGGCGCCGCGCGATGCGCGCGAACGCGAGCCAGTGCTGCGCCCAGAAACCGTCGCCATAACGGCGGCCGTCGAGCTGGTCGGCGATGCCGGTCGGCTCCATCTCGCGGCTCCACGACACGCTGCGAAACAGCATGTCCCACCACGGAAACAGCACGCCGAAGTTGCAGCCGTACTTGAGCCCTTCGTGGCCGTAGCCGATCGCATGATGGCGGCGATGGAAGGTCGGGCTCACCAGCAACCGTTCGCCGAGCCAGCCGTAGTACAGCCGGATATTCGCGTGCTGCACGCTCTGCGCGAGATTGGTGATCGCGACGAGTACGACGAATTGCGACGGCGGCACGCCGATCACCAGCGCGATCACCGCGAAAAACGACGCCTGCAGCAGATTGTCGAGCAGATGGTTGCGGTCGTCGGACCACAGCGACATCTGGCGCTGGCTGTGATGCACCGCGTGCAGCTCCCACCACACGCCGATCCGGTGCTGCCAGCGGTGATACCAATAGCCGGCAAAATCGAGCACCAGCAGATACATCACGAACGTGACGAGCGGCTGGGTGGTCACGCCGGGCCACAGATTGTCGAGACTGATATTGGCGATGCCGTGCAGCCGCAGCCAGCCCTGCACGGTGTCGAAGAACGGTTGCAGCGCGAAGAAGAAGAACAGATTCAGGATGCCGAGCTTGGCGATCCACGTGTACAGCACGTCGACCCGCACCGCCTTGCGGCTTTCCCATCGCTCGACCGGGCGCAGCGCCTCGAGCGGGCGCAGCACCGCATACATCGCGAGGACTTCGAGCACGCCGACGATCACCCAGTACAGCGCGTCGTAGGTGTCCTCGTCGTAGTCCATCAGGTTGAAACGGAACAGCAGCGGCTGCACCACGTCGACATACAGCCATGTCTGGATGGCTGAAACGAAGCTGTCGAGTGAAGAGAAAATCAGATGGAACATGGTGCTGGCCTGGTTGCTGCGTCCGTCGTGTGTCGCGCGGGCGCCCTGCTGCTGTGAGCCGCCGGGCGCCTGGAAACTTCGTCAGGCACCGTTAGGCGCGGTGACCGGCGCGCGATTGAAGAAGTAGATGCCGTGCGGCGAGCGGCCCACCGCGATGGTCTGGATCAGCTTGCGCGTGCTCAGATCGATGATGCCGATGTGCTTCGCGAAGCGGAACGTAACCCACAGATAGCGTTTGTCGGCGGAAAGTTCCATGTCGTCCGGGCCCGGCATCAGGCCCGTGATGTCGCCGACGTTGGTGAGCGTATCTTCGTCGATGATGCTGATCGTGCTCGCGACCCGGTTCGATACCGCGACGTGCTTGCCGTCCGCCAGCGAGCGGAAGTTGTGCGCGCCCTTGCCGGTGTGGATCGTCTTGACGACCTTCTGGTTGCGCCAGTCGACCACCGCGACGTAATCCTCGCCGGTCATGCCGACCAGCAGATACTTCTCGCCCGGCGTCATCCACAGACCCGCCGGCACCTTGCCGACCTTCATCTTCCACTTCACGGTTTGCGTAGCGAGGTCGATCGCGGCGAGTTCGCCCGAGACCTGCAGCGTGACGAATACCGTTTTGCTGTCATTCGTGAACGCCATGTGGCTCGGCATCACCGCGAGCGGCAGACGCGACGCCAGCGTCATCTGGTTCTTCTGGCTGTCGTAGTGATAGATGTCGAGCCGATCGAGCCGCAGGCCGGTGGTCACGAGCCACTTGCGGTCCGGCGAGAAGCCGATCTGATACGGATCTTCGATGTTCTCGACCCAGCGCTGCAACTGGCCGGTTTTCGGGTCGACGAACATCAGATTGTTCGACACCGAATTCGCGACGATCAGCGAGGAATTGTCCGGCGTTGCCATCAGGTGATGGGGTTCCTTGCCGGTGGGCACCGTGCCGATGACCTGGCGGCTGCTCTCGTCGATCAGACTCAGCGTCGCTTCGCCGGAATTGAGCACGATCACGTTATTGGCGTGGGCCGCCGGAGAAAAAAAGCCTGCGGCGGCGACCAGCGCGGCGGTCGCGGCGAACGTGGCAGTCAAGCCGGGAAGAAAAAATTTACGCATGAAAACTCGCTTCGGAGAACAACTGTCATTGTAGAACGTTTGCCGCGCCGAGCGGTTGACGCAAATCGTGGCCGCCGCCCCGGAAAAATGACCGGGGCGCTAGCGAGCGGGGCCGCTGCGCCCGCTAGCGCTGCATCGATTCCCACACCTTGTGCAGCCGTTTCACCGATACCGGCATCGGCGTGCGCAGCTCCTGCGCGAACAGCGAAATCCGCAGTTCTTCGAGCAGCCAACGGAATTCCGCCAGACGCGGATCGACCACCCCGCCGCGCTGCGACACCGCGCGCTGATAGTGCTGCTGCAACGGCTGGAATTCGGCGAACTGGCGCGCGTCGCGCGCCGGGTCCGCGCGCAGCTTGTCGATCCGCAGCGCGATCCCTTTCAGATAGCGCGGGAAATGCGCGAGCTGCGGGTACGGCGTATCGATGATGAAGCGCTTGCCGATCAGCGCATCGAGCTGACTCTGTAGATCCGCGTAGGCGGCCGCGAACGGCTTGGCATGCAGCATCTTTTTCGCGAGGCCCGCGTATTCGGCGAGGATCTGGCCGACCAGCCGCGAGATTTCCTGCGCGAGCAGCGTCAGGCGGCTGCGCCCTTCGTCGCGGCGAGTGTGGAAACTGCCGTCGTCGTCCGGCAGCGGGTCCTGCAGACACGCGCGATCGAGCGCGGTGTCGATCAATTGATCGCGCAGTTCCTCCTGGGTGCCGCGCGGCATGAACTGCATCGCCATTTCGCGCAGGCCCGGCAGGTTCTTCTCCAGATATTTGATCGGCTCCTTCAGTTGCAACGCGAACAGCCGGCGCAAGCCCGCGCGATGAATTCGCGCCGCCTCTTCCGGCGAGTCGAACACTTCGACGTCGCAATGCGTGCCGCGATCGACCAGCGCCGGATAGCCGAACAGCGTCTGGCCGCCGCGACGGATTTCGAGCAGCTCGGGCAGCTTGCCGAAATTCCACGTGGTCAGGTTTTGATACAGCGCGGTGCCGGGCGCGCCATCGTGCGCGGCGGTTTGCGGCGCGTTCGCGCCCTTGCCGCCCGACGCCGAACGCGCCGCGCCGGTCGCACCCGCCGGCGCCGACTGAGCCGCGTGAGCCGCCTGCCCCGCCTGCGCGGGCGTCGCCACCCCGCCGCCGCCCGCATCGGCCAGAGCCGCGCCGGCCGCGCTCGACACCAGCTTCTGGAAATGCTGCTGCGCCTGGCCGCCGAGTTCGGCGCGCAGTTGCGACAGGTTGCGTCCCATCGCGAGCTGCCGGCCGTGCTCGTCGATCACCTTGAAGTTCATGAACAGGTGCGCGGGCAGCGTCTCGAGCTTGAAGTCGGACTGCTTCAGCGCGACCTGGGTCTGCTCGCGCACGTCGGCGATCAGCGCTTCGAGCAGGCCGCCCGCGCCGAAGCGCGGCATCGCATGCCGCTCGGCGAAACCGGCCGCGTAATCGGGCAGCGGCACGCAATGGCGGCGCAGTTTCTGCGGCAGCGACTTCAGCAGCAACTGCGCCTTCTCCTTGATCATCCCCGGCACCAGCCATTCGCAGCGGCGCGCGTCGACCTGGTTCAGCGCGTAGAGCGGCACCGCGAGCGTCACGCCGTCGCGCGGCGTGCCCGGCTCGAAGTGGTAGGTGAGCGCCATTTCGATGCCGGCCATCGTCAGCCGCTTCGGAAACAGCTCGGTCGTCACGCCGGCCGCTTCGTGGCGCATCAGGTCATCGCGCGACAGATACAGCAGCCGCAGCTTGTCCTCCGGCTGGCCGCTCTTTTTCACCTCGTCGCGATACCAGCGCTCGAACGATGCACCGGTGTAAATACCGTCGGGCAGCGCCTGATCGTAGAACGCGAAAATCAGCTCGTCGTCGACCAGCACGTCCTGACGGCGCGACTTGTGTTCGAGCTGCTCGATATCGGCAAGCAGCTTGCGGTTGTGCGCGAAAAACGCGAGCTTCGTGTCGAACTCGCCTTCGACCAGCGCGCCGCGAATGAACAGCTCGCGCGCCCGCGCCGGGTCCTGCTTGCCGAACGCGACACGGCGCCGGTGATAGATCGGCAGCCCGTACAGCATCGCCCGCTCGAACGCGGACACCTGCGCCGGGCGCTTTTCCCAATGCGGTTCGGACAGCGATTTCTTCAGCAGATGCGCGCCGACCGTCTCGACCCACTCCGGCTCGATCTTCGCGATACAGCGCGCGTACAGCCGGCTGGTTTCGACCAGTTCGGCGGCCATCACCCACTTGCCGGCCTTTTTCACCAGCGCCGAGCCCGGCCACAGATAGAACTTGATGCCGCGCGCGCCGAGGTAGTACGGCTCGTCGTCGGCCTTCAGACCGAGATTGCCCAGCAGACCCGTTAGCAGTGCCAGATGAATCTGCTCGAACGTCGCTTCCGCTTCGTTCAGGCGCCAGCCGTGTTCGCGCACCACCGTCAGCAGTTGCGAGTGCACGTCGCGCCATTCGCGCAGCCGCAGTTGCGACAGGAAATTCTTGCGGCATTCGTCCTGCAACTGACGGTTCGATTTCTTGTGCGCGATCGCTTCGTCGAACCAGTTCCAGATTTTCAGCCACTGCAGGAATTCGGAGCGCTCGTCGGCGAAACGGCGATGCGCCTGATCGGCCTGCTCTTGCGCTTCGATCGGGCGGTCGCGCGGGTCCTGCACCGACAGCGCGCTCGCGATGATCAGCACTTCCTTCAGCGCGTGCTGATCGCGCGCGGCCAGAATCATCCGGCCGACGCGCGGATCGAGCGGCAGGCGCGCAAGTTCGCGGCCGAGCGGGGTCAGGTCGTTGTCGTCGTCGACCGCGCCGAGTTCGTTGAGCAGCTGATAGCCGTCGGAAATCGCGCGGCCTGGCGGCGGCTCGATGAACGGGAAGGTTTCGATCGCCGTCAGATTCAGCGACTTCATCCGCAGAATCACTGATGCCAGCGACGAACGCAGAATCTCCGGATCGGTAAAGCGCACGCGACCCTGGTAGTCGCTTTCCTCATACAGTCGGATACAGATGCCGTCGGCGACCCGCCCGCATCGCCCGGCGCGCTGATTCGCGGCGGCCTGCGAAATCGACTCGACCTGCAGCTGCTCGACCTTGTTGCGGTACGAGTAACGCTTCACGCGCGCGAGGCCGGTGTCGACCACATAGCGAATGCCGGGCACCGTCAGCGAGGTTTCGGCGACGTTGGTCGCGAGCACGATGCGGCGCGCGTTCGATGCGCGGAATACGCGCTCCTGCTCGGCCGCGGACAGTCGCGCGAACAGCGGCAGGATTTCCGTGTGCGGCGGATGATGCTTGCGCAGCGCCTCGGCGGCATCGCGGATCTCGCGCTCGCCGGGCAGGAACACGAGCACGTCGCCGGGGCCTTCGCGGCACAGCTCGTCGACCCCGTCGACGATCGCTTCCATCAGATCGCGGTCGGTCTCGCGCTGGGTCTTCGGGCGCTCGCGGCCCGCGGACGATGCGCCGCTCGCGGTGCCTTGCGCGTTTTTCACCGCCGGGCTGTCCTCGACGACCGGCCGATAGCGGACCTCGACCGGATACAGGCGCCCGCTCACTTCGATCACCGGCGCGGGTTTGTCGTCGCTGCCGAAATGACGCGCGAAGCGGTCGGCATCGATCGTCGCCGACGTCACGATCAGTTTCAGATCGGGGCGCTTCGGCAAGATCTCTTTCAGATAGCCGAGCAGGAAGTCGATGTTCAGGCTGCGCTCGTGCGCCTCGTCGATGATCAGCGTGTCGTACGCCTTCAGCAGCGGATCGGTCTGCGTTTCGGCGAGCAGAATGCCGTCGGTCATCAGCTTGACCGATGCACCCGCCGCGAGGTTGTCGTTAAAGCGCACCTTGTAGCCGACCACTTCGCCGAACGGCGTGCCGAGTTCCTCGGCGATGCGCCGCCCGGTCGCCGACGCGGCGATCCGGCGCGGCTGCGTATGGCCGATCAGGCCGCTGCCGCCGGCGCCGAGACCGCGGCCCAGCGTCAGGCAGATTTTCGGCAGCTGGGTGGTCTTGCCCGAGCCCGTTTCGCCCGACACGATCACCACCTGGTTTTGCGCGATCGCGCGCGCGATCTCGTCGCGGCGGCCGGACACCGGCAGCGCTTCGGGGAAGGTGATCGGCGGGATCGGGTTGGGGGTGATCACGCGCGGGGGACGTGGCTCGCGGGGCTCGCGTGGTGGGTTCGGTTTGCGGGGTTCCACCGTTGCACGCGGCTGGCGCGTGTCCTGCGCTTCGCGCGGTGCGCGAGGCTGGCGGGCCTCGGCGGTTGCGGGTGGTTCGTGTTGCGTGCGCGGCCCGCGCGCTTGCTGCGCGTCGCGCGGTGCGTTCGGCTTGCGTGCTTCGGCTGTTGCGTGTGCTTCGCGTTGTGCGCGCGGTTCGTGTGCTTCCCGCCCCTCGCGTGGTGCGTTTGGCTGACGAGCTTCGGCCGTTGTGCGTGCTTCATGGGGCTCGCGCGCTTGCTTCGCGTCGCGCGGTGCGTTCGGCTTGCGTGCTTCGGCTATCGCGCGAGGTTCGCGTGGCGTGCCCGGTTCGCGGGTTTTCTGCGCGTCGCGCGGTGCGTTCGGCCGGCGAACTTCGGCAATGACACGCGGTTTCTGTTGCGTGTGCGGATCGCGCCGCCCTTCGCCGCTCTCGCCCCGGCCTTCGTGACGAGGCCCGTTGCGCTCGTGCCCCGCCACGGCCGGCGACTTCTGCTCAGGCGTTGCCGCCGCGTGCGGCGACTGTCCGCCTTCGCGTTGCCCGCGCCCGCGATCCCGCCCGGCTTCACGGCCGCCATCGCGCCGCGTATTTTCCGCTTGCGGTTGCGCTTGCGGTTGTCCTTGCGCTTGCGGTTGTGCCTGCGCTTGCGGTTCTGCTCGCGCCGCCGACACCGCCGTCGCCTTCGAAGCCTGCGCCGGCTTCCCAGCCTGCTCAGCCTGCCCACCGGTATCGGCATACTTCGCCGCGCCGCCGGTCAACGGTCGATCGGCGCCGCGCGCCACCACCAGAGTATTTTTCAGTTCGGACAACTGCGCGGACAACGACGCGGCGGACCGCTCGCGCGACGCGCGCGGCGGGTTGGATTCGGTGCCCTGCGCAGTGCCGCGCGACGCGTCACCGGGGTTCTTTTGAGCGGCGCCGGACGCCGGTTTCTCGTTCGCCTCAGCAGGGCTTTTGGGTACATTCGACATGGGGGCGCATTATAATCCCGGGCATGAATTCCCAAACCGACCTCGTCCCCGCGCCCGCGAGCGTTCCGGCCCCCGCCGGCACACCGGAAACCCTCGCCCAGCACGCGCAATTCGTCGACTGGATGCGTTCAGTCGCCCCTTACATCCACGCGTTCCGCAACAAGACGTTCGTCGTCGGTTTCGGCGGCGAAGTGGTGCATCAGGGCTTGCTGAATGCGCTCGTGTCGGACATCGCGCTGCTCCAGGCAATGGGCATCCAGATCGTGCTGGTGCACGGGTCGCGCCCGCAGGTCGAAGAGCAGATGAGCCTGCACGGCGTCGAGTCGGAGTTCTCCCACGGCATGCGCATAACCGATGCCCGCGCGCTCGAATCCGCGAAAGAAGCGGCCGGCGAAGTGCGTCTGGACATCGAGGCCGCGATCAGCCAGGGCTTGCCGAACACGCCGATGGCGCACGCGCACATCAGCGTCGTGTCGGGCAACTTCGTGACCGCGCGTCCGGTCGGCATTCTGGACGGCGTCGATTTCCAGCACACCGGCCTCGTGCGCAAGATCGACGCGGATTCGATCCGCCACTCGCTCGCGAGCCGCAAGCTGGTGCTGCTGTCGCCGCTCGGTTTCTCGCCGACCGGCGAGGCGTTCAATCTGTCGATGGAAGACGTAGCCTCGGCCGCCGCGATCGCGCTGCGCGCCGACAAGATCGTGTTCCTGACCGAAACGCCGGGCCTGATGGAACCCGGCGAAGAGGGCGCGGAACTGATCCGCGAACTGTCGCTCGACGACGCGTACAAGCTGCACGAAAGCGGCGAGCTGACCGGCGACACCGCGTTCTATCTGAAGCATTCGATCCGCGCGTGCCGCGGCGGCGTGCCGCGCGCGCACATCATCCCGTACGCGCTCGACGGCAGCCTGCTGCTCGAACTGTTCCTGCACGACGGCGTCGGCACGATGATCTCGTATGAGAATCTGGAAAGTCTGCGCGAAGCGACGCCGGACGACGTCGGCGGCATTCTCGCGCTGATCGAGCCGCTCGAAGCGGATGGCACGCTGGTGCGGCGCGGCCGTCACCAGATCGAGCGCGACATCGACCATTTCTCGGTGATCGAGCACGACGGCGTGCTGTTCGGCTGCGCGGCGCTGTATCCGTATTCGCAGGAGCGGATCGGCGAGATGGCATGCCTGACGGTCGCCCCCGAAGCGCAAGGCACCGGCGACGGCGAACGCCTGCTCAAACGCATCGAGCAACGCGCGCGGGCGCGCGGCCTGACGCGTATTTTCGTGCTCACCACCCGCACCGAACACTGGTTCCTCAAGCGCGGCTTCGTCAAGGCCACGGTCGACGATCTGCCCGAAGACCGCCGCCGTCTCTATAACTGGCAGCGCAAGTCGCTGGTGCTGATGAAACATATCTAAGCGGCCCCATCTGCACAGCACTGGCGATTGCCCACCCCACATCGATTACAGGAGAAGCACAGCATGACTCGTATGGTTCAATGCGCGAAGCTCGGCAAGGAAGCCGAAGGCCTCGATTTCCCGCCGCTGCCGGGCGAACTCGGCAAGCGGATCTACGAAAGCATCTCGAAACAGGCGTGGCAGGACTGGTTGAAGCAGCAGACCATGCTGATCAACGAAAACCGCCTGAACATGGCCGATCCGCGCGCGCGCCAGTACCTGATGAAGCAGACCGAAAAGTTCTTCTTCGGCGAAGGCGCGGACACCGCGTCGGGCTACGTGCCGCCGTCGGCCTGAGCCAACTGGCGACCGTTTCGTTCGCCACGTAAGCGCCACGGCAATTTCCGGCGCGCCATCCGCAGCACCAAAAAATCCGCGCCGCGAGCGCGGATTTTTTTCGTCTGCGCTTCGACTGCGTTGCGCCTGCGTTGCGCCCACAAACTGCCTTCGTCTCAAAAAATCGACGTCGAAAATGTTCTAAATGGTCCGTTTTTTAAACCGTTGCGACCCCGCTGAAAGCCCCGCCCCGCAATGGATTGAGCGGCATCGCACGGGGTGCCCTCAAGGCCCGGTTTGCACGATCCTCGCCCATCGTGCTAACATGTGCGTCGTTTCAACGGCAATTCACCTTCATTCGCGTTCGCTTCAAACCGGCCCGGCGCCCTTCGTACAGTGCCTTCGCCAACCTGAATCGAGCTGTTTTTTAAACAAGAAGGCTCGTCGGTCGTTTCCCCGCGCAAGCGGAAAAATTCAAGACCGGCCTTTTTCGTTTCAAGCCTTCCAGTGGCGCTGCGTCGAGCTATCGGCCATCCGGCGTCCGTCATGTACCTGCCCCCCTTCCACGGCCACGCAGGTGCAAAGTCAGCACAATCCAGACGAGTGTTCTTTCGCGACCAGTTCGCGAGGCACAGGCGTTGGTTTTTTTCTCGACGCCTCCTGTTCCGCCGCCGGGCCACCGGTGCCGCGGCCCGCCTTGCATTGCTCGCGAAATTACACTCCCCGGCAACCGTGGCGGAACGCATCATGAGTTTCGTCGCAGTCATTGGAGTTTTAACCTTGACCGCTTCCAGCAACGGCTTCTGGCGACACCAACAAGAACAACGCCTGTCCCTCGACGACATCACCGTCGTCGATCACTCCCTTCTCAAGCGTGCCGTCGGCGCAATGGCGCTCGGCAACGCGATGGAATGGTTCGATTTCGGCGTGTACAGCTACATCGCTGTCACGCTCGGCAAAGTGTTCTTCCCGTCGTCGAGCCCGTCCGCGCAGTTGATCGCGACCTTCGGCACGTTCGCCGCCGCGTTCCTGGTGCGGCCGATCGGCGGCATGGTGTTCGGCCCGCTCGGCGACCGCATCGGCCGTCAGCGCGTGCTGGCGATGACGATGATCATGATGGCGCTCGGCACCTTCGCGATCGGCCTGATCCCCGATTACGCGACGATCGGCATTTTCGCGCCGGTGCTGCTGCTGGTCGCGCGTCTGGTGCAGGGTTTCTCGACCGGCGGCGAGTACGGCGGCGCGGCGACCTTCATCGCCGAGTTCTCGACCGACAAGCGGCGCGGCTTCATGGGCAGCTTCCTCGAGTTCGGCACGCTGATCGGCTACGTGTTCGGCGCGGGCACGGTCGCGTTGCTGACCGCGCTGCTGTCGCACGACGCGCTGTTGTCGTGGGGCTGGCGCGTGCCGTTCCTGATCGCCGGTCCGCTCGGCCTCGTCGGTCTGTATATCCGCATGAAGCTCGAGGAAACGCCGGCGTTTAAGAAGCAGGCCGAAGAGCGCGAAGCGCAAGACCGCGCGGCGCCGCAGCAGTCGTTCGGCCAGCTGCTCGTGCAGCAATGGAAGCCGCTGCTGCTGTGCGTCGGCCTCGTGCTGATCTTCAACGTGACCGACTACATGGCGCTGTCGTATCTGCCGAGCTATCTGTCGGCGACGCTGCACTTCAACGAAACGCACGGCCTGTTCCTCGTGCTGATCGTGATGGTGCTGATGATGCCGATGACGCTCGCCGCCGGCCGCCTGTCGGATACGGTCGGCCGCAAGCCGGTGATGCTGCTCGGCTGCGTGGGCCTGTTCGTGCTGTCGATTCCGGCGCTGCTGCTGATCCGCATGGGCACGGTGCTGCCGGTGTTCGGCGGGCTGATGATTCTGGGCATGCTGCTGTCGTGCTTCACCGGCGTGATGCCATCGGCGCTGCCGGCACTGTTTCCGACCCGGATCCGCTACGGCGCGCTCGCGATCGGCTTCAATATTTCCGTGTCGCTGTTCGGCGGCACCACGCCGCTCGTGACCGCATGGCTGGTCGAGCGCACCGGCAATCTGATGATGCCCGCGTACTACCTGATGGGCGCGTCGCTGATCGGCATCGTGTCGGTGCTCGCGCTGCGCGAAACCGCTCGCAAGCCGCTGCTCGGCTCGGGTCCGTGCGTCGCGTCGCGCGCCGAAGCGCATGCGGTGCTGCGCGGCGAGCGTGAAGCCGAAGAGATGGATGAGCGTTTCGCGGCGGCGGCGACCGTGTGAGGATCGGTTTGATCCGCAACAGCCCGCCCGGCTTGCGCCGGTGCGGGCTGTTTTTTCATGTCAGGTCGGCAGCGCATCGAAACACGCGCTGACCTGCGCGCCTTCTATCGTCAGCATCCCCGCGCTGATCGGCAGCTTGAAACGCCGTGGCCCGGCGCTGCCCGGATTGACGAACAGCACGCCGTCGCGCTCGACGATCGACGGCTTGTGCGAATGGCCGCTCACCACCACGCGGATACCTTCGTCGCGCGGCACGCAGCCGAGTTCGGCGATGTCGTGCACGACCAGAATCGTCACCTGCTGCACGCTCAGCCGCGCATGAGTGGGCAGCGCCGCCGCCCACTCGCCAATGTCGTTGTTGCCGCGCACCGCGGTAAGCGGCGCGATGTGCGCGAGCGCGTCGAGCACCTCCGGCTTGCAGATGTCGCCCGCGTGAATGAGCGCGTCGCAGCCTTCGAGGTAGCGCAGCGCTTCGGGCCGCACGAGATTGTGCGTATCGGAGATCAGGCCGATGCGGGTCGCCGACGAAGAGGATGAACGGGCAGTCATGGTTTCGTGGCGAACGCCCTGCTCACGCTTCCATCACGTGTTCGATGCGCCGGTCAGGCACGAACCACCACGCGGCGGCGAGCGCATACAGCACGGCCGATAGCCACGGCAGCACGAACGCGAGCGCGATACCGAGCAGATAGATGACCACCGATACCTTGCCCTTGAAGTCGGCGCCGACTGCGCGCGCGATCGCCGAGTCCCTGCCGTGCTCGGCGATCAGCATTTGGATCAGGATGAAATACGCGATCGCGGACATCAGCAGCACGATCCCGTAGGTCGCGGTCGGCCACGCGGCCAGATGGCTTTCGCCGATCCAGTGGGTGACGGCCGGCAGCAGCGACAGCCAGAACAGCAGATGCAGGTTCGCCCACAGCACGCGGCCGTTGACCTTCTGCACCGCATGGAACGTGTGATGGTGGTTGTTCCAGTAGATGCCGACGTAGACGAAGCTCAGCACGTACGCGCAGAACACCGGCACGACCGGACGCAGCGCGGCGAGATCGTGACCCTCGGGGACCTTCAGCTCGAGCACCATGATCGTGATGATGATGGCGATGACGCCATCGCTGAAGGCTTCGATGCGTCCCTTGCCCATGCGAGTTCCAGTGATGAATGCGGTTAGGCGCACAGCCCGCGCGTTGCGCGCTGGCCGCGCCGCTGCCGATTATCGGTGATCGCGCGCGGCTTTGTCGATGCGCTCAGCCCCGCGCGTTCAGCACGCCGGCTCGGGTGGGTAATGCACTGCGAGCCAGACGCTCGGCTCGGTCTCGCTGGTCCACGCGACGCGGTGATGGCGATGGGCGTCGATCAGCACGTGATCGCCGGGCCGTAGATGCAGCGGCTCGGGCTCACCGGCGAATTCGAGCGTCGCCGCGCCGCTCAGCAGCACGACCCACTCGGCGCGCGGGTTGTCGTACCAGAAGCCCGGCGCACTCGCCTGCCCGGTCGAGACGATCCGCTCGATCGTGATGCCGCCCTGCTCGACCAGCGTGTCGAACCGCTCTTGCGCGGGCGATGATGCTTGCGGCCCGGCGATGGCGGCGACGTGAGCGAACAGATTGCCGGTCTCGAGTGCCTGTTTCATAGCTCGCGCGTCACCGCTCCAACGGTTTTAACGGCTTCAACCCATCGAGCAGCGTCGGCACCAGCTCGCAGATCGTCGGATGCACGTGCATCGCGTATTGCAGCGTCGGGTACGGCGCGCCGGCGCTCATGATGTCGATGAACGTATGAATCGCCTCGTCGCCCTCGATGCCGTGAATCGCCGCGCCGAGGATCTGTTTGCTGTGCGCATCGGCAAGCACCTTCATGAAACCGTCGATCTCGCCGCGCTCGCGCGCGCGGCCGACCCGCGCCATCGGCATCGTCGCGATCAGCGCGTCGCGGCCACTCGCGCGCACTTCGTCCTCCGACATGCCGACCCGCGCGAGCGGCGGATCGACGAACACCGCGTACGCCATGATCCGCGTGTCGACGCTGCGCGCGCCGCCGTCGAGCAGGTTGGCGGCGACGATCTGGTAATCGTCATAGGACGTATGCGTGAACGCGCCGCGCCCGTTCACGTCGCCGATCGCCCATACGCCGCGCACGCTGGTGCGCAACTGGCCGTCGACGACGATCATCCCGTGCCGGTCGACCTCGATACCGGCGAGTTCGAGCCCGAGGTCATCGGTATTCGGCTTGCGGCCGGTTGCGAACAGCAGATGCGACGCTTCCATCGCCGGCAGATTCTGCTCGAAGCCGATACACACGTCGGGCGCGCGATGCGGATGCGGCTCGACCCGGATCGGCTGCACGTTGAAATGAAATTCGACGCCGTCGCGCGCAAGCACCTTGCGCACCGACTCCGCAAAATCCGCATCCTCGCGGCTGAGCACGCGCTCGCCGCGCACCAGCACGCTGACGCGGCTGCCGAAGCGGCGAAACGCCTGCGCGAATTCGAGCGCGATATAACTGCCGCCGACGATCGCCAGATGCTCCGGCAACTCGGTCAGTTCCAGCAGCGTCGAGTTCGTGTAGTGAGCAATCCGCTGGATTCCTTCGAGCGGCGGCACGATTGCGCGCGCGCCGGTGTTGATGAAGATTTCGTCGGCGCTCAGCTCGTAAAGCAGCTGGCCGTCGCGGCCGCTGATCGCGAGCGTATGCGCGCCGGTGAAGCGCGCGTGCCCATTGACCACCGTGAGGTTGGGAGTGCCGCGCAGCCATTTTTCGACCCCGTCGCGCGACTCGCCGATGATGCGATCCTTGCGCGCCTTGACCGCCGCGAGATCGACGCTGATCGAGCCGCCCACCTGCACGCCGAGTTCGCCCGCGTGACGCGCGACGTGCGCTGCGCGAGCGCTCGCCACATACGACTTGGTCGGCGTGCAGCCGACGTTCACACAGGTTCCGCCGAAATCGCCCCGCTCGATCACCGCGGTCTGACGGCCGCTCTGGGCGAGGCGCACCGCGAGCGGCGAGCCGCCCTGTCCGGTACCGATCACGACTGCGTCGAAGTGCTGTGGCATGGCGACTCTCCCGGAGCGGGTGCAGGTCGTAGCATCTTACGCTTAGTGTCACGCGCCGCGGTGCGCGAGCGGTACGCGTTTTGCGGGGAAGTTGGTTCTGCTGACGACCGCGCGCAGGTCGCCGCGCGATCAGTTCGGATTACTGCCCATCCATTTGCGCGCGCGGCTCAGCCGTGGCAGTGCGCCGCGCAGATCAACTCGCGCGAGCGCTGCAGCGCCGCCCGCGCACCGCGCGTCGCGACCACCCAGCCGACCTGGCCGAGATTGAAGTCCTGCGACACCATCACCTGCATCAGCGCGACCATCGGCAACACGACCGACGGCCGGTACAGCTGGTTCCTGATCAACTCCGACATGATGACCCCCATCGCACGGCTGCCGCTTCGGCAGCACGCCTGATTAACCGTTTCGATGGAGGGATTGTAGGGAGCGCACCGGCGCCGATAAATAGCGGCAAGCCGAAGTCACTTGTTGCGCAATCTGAACAATCGCGCCGGCACGTGAGCAGCCGGCTGCCGAACCCGCGCGCGACGTGCGAATCAGGACGCCTTCGCGATCCCGACCGCCGCTCGCGCGTCGCACAGCGAGCGCGCATACGCGCTCGCGCCGACCGGCCGGCTGTACAGATAGCCCTGCTGCTTGTCGCAATCGATCGAGCGCAGAAACGCCGCCTGCGCGGCCGTCTCGACCCCTTCCGCGGTCACGTTCATGCCGAGCGAGTGCGCCATCGCGACGACCGCCTGGGTGATCGCGATCGAGTCGCGGTGATCAGGCAGCCCCGCGACGAACGAGCGGTCGATCTTCAGGTTATGCAGCGGAAAGCGCTTCAGATACGACAGCGACGAATAACCGGTGCCGAAATCGTCGACCGAAATGCGCACGCCCATTGCGCTGAGCGCGCTGAGCATCGGCAGCACCACGTCGCTGTCGCTCATCAACAGGCGCTCGGTGATCTCGAGTTCGAGCGCGGCCGGCTCGAGCCCCGACTGTTCGAGGCAGCGTTCGATTCGTTCGAGCAGCCCGTCGGTGAACTGCCGCGGCGACAGGTTCACCGCGACGATCAGATGCGGCGCGAGCGTGCGGCGCCATTGCGCGACCTGCCGGCACGCGTGTTCGAGCACCCATTCGCCGATCTCGACGATCAGGCCGGCGTCCTCGGCGACCGGAATGAATTCGCCCGGCGACACGTTGCCGAGTTCGTTGTTGTACCAGCGCAGCAACGCCTCGGCGCCGATCGTCAGGCCGCTCTGGCTGTCGACGATCGGCTGGTACACGAGGCTCAGCTCGTTGGCGGCGAGCGCGCGCCGCAGCGACTGCTCGATCGTGAAGCGGCGCTGCAGATGATGGTTCAGCTCGGCGGTGAAGAACTGGAAGTTGTTGCGGCCGCGCTGCTTCGCGTGATACATCGCCGAGTCCGCGTTGCGCATCAGCGTCGCGACATCCTGGCCGTCCTCGGGAAACAGGCTAATGCCGATCGACGCGCCCAGGTAGTATTCGTTGCCGGCGACCGCGAACGGCACCGCAATCATGTCGAGGATCCGGCGCGCGAGGCCGATCAGCTCGCCGGTGTTGCCGTACGCGCTGGCGACGATCACGAACTCGTCGCCGCCGACCCGCGCCAGCGTGTCGCCGCGCCCGACACACGCCGACAGCCGTTCGGCGACGCTGCACAGCAGCGCGTCGCCGGCCTCGTGGCCGGCGGTGTCGTTGACCTTCTTGAAGCCGTCGAGATCGACGAACAGCACCGCGACGCTGGCGAGTTCGGCGGCGCCGTCGTCCGCGCCGCGCGACGCGAACAGATCGCGCATCCGCTCGCTCAGATACGCGCGGTTGTAGAGCCCCGTCAACGAATCGCGGGTGGCCAGAAATTTCAGCTGGCGCTGCGCCTCGCGCACCGGGCCGATGTCGGAAAACGAAATCAACACCGAGTCCGGCTCGCTCTCGCCGGGGCGCAGGATCGGCACGACGTTTTCGGTGATCCACACCACTTCGCCGTCGCTCAACTCGACGCCGACGGTCACGCCGAGCATCGGCCTGCCGGTCGCGAACACGTGCGCGACCGGATGGTCGGCCATATTGATCAGGCAGCCGTCCTCGCTGTACGCGCGCGCGATCACCGTATCGATATGGCAGCCGACGAACTGCGGGCTCGCGCGCAGCATCCGTTGCGCGCTCGGATTGCAGGCCAGCACGATGCCGGCGCGCGACTGCACGACGATCCCCTCGCTCAGATGATCGACCACCAGCCGATGGCGCTCCTCGCTATGCGCGAGGCGCTGCGCCATCGTGTCCTGATGAACCGCGAGACCGACACTGCCGCCGATGTCGCGCAGCATCGCTTCCTCCTCGGGGGTGGGCCGGCGGGCGACGTTGTAGTAGATCGCGAACGCACCGAGCACGATGCCGACGTCGTTCTCGAACGGCACCGACCAGCACGCGCGCAGCCCGTACGGCAAGGCGAGATGGCGGAAAGGTTCCCACAGCGGATCGGTTGCGATGTCGTCGACGATCACGAGGCGCCGCTCGAACATCGCGGTGCCGCACGAGCCGACCCGCGGGCCGATCTCGGCGCCGTCGATCGCGGCGCTGAGCACCGGCGGCAGCGACGGCGCGCCGCCGACGCGCATATGCCGGCCGTCGGGATCGAGCAGCAGGATCGAGCAGGCCGAGCCCGCGCCGAGCAGCGCTTCGGCGCGGCGGCAGACTTCGTCGAGTAGTTCCGGCAAGGGCGTGTTGCGGGTGATCAGCCGCAATACGCTGCGCTCGGACGCGAGCACCTGCTCGGCCCGTTCCGGCCGGTAGCGCACGCCGTCAGGCGCGTCTGCCGTGATGCCACGTGATGTCGCTTCGCAACTCATAGATGCGCCCCCCAACCCAACATCGGCAAATTAGTACTCGTGGCACACCCGGGTTTACGCGAACCCGGCTCGAAAATCCGTGATGCATCGCGCGCGACGGTTACGGGGCGAAATGGGCAACCGCCGGTTGACGCGGAAACATCGTACTGCGGTTTTGCTGCGTTGCGCGGTTGTGGTTCTGTGGTGCCGCGGCGCGGGCGCGGGATCAGTTGTTGCCGCCACCGGGCGGACGGTTTCCGCCGCCGCCTCCACCTCCTCCGCCTCCACCACCTCCGCCGCCTTGCGGCCCACCCGGCGGACGGCCACCGCCCCGGCCCTGCTGGCCGCCACCGCCCGGCGGTCGATTGCCGCCGCCCTGCGCGTCACCACCCGGCGGACGATTACCACCGCCCTGCGCACCGCCGCCCGGCGGGCGATTGCCTGCGTGACCCGGCGGCCCGCCTTCCGGCCGGTTGCCCGCGTGGCCGGGCGGTTGGCCGCCGGGACCTTGCCCGCCGGGCGGGCGGCCACCGGCATGGCCGGGCGGTCGATTGCCTTCATGGCCCGGCGGGCGGCCGCCCGCGTGACCCGGCGGCCGCCCGCCCCCGTGACCCGGCGGCGGTCCGCCGACGTGGCCCGGCAGCGTCTGCCAGTTCGGCGGATGCCCGGCGCCGGGCCGCGGCGGCGGCGGTGGCGGATGGCGCGCCCAGCGCGACTGCTGGCCGTACCACGGCTGGCCGCGGTAATGATTGCCCCAGTAATCGGCGAGCGAAAACGCGAGAATCGGCAAGCCGATCGCCGCGCCGTAGTTCATCAGCGGTACGTTGCCGCCCTGATACGGCGAACTGAGCAGCGATGCATAGACCCAGCCGCGCACATTGGGCGTGGCCACGTCGCACCACTGATAGTTGCTCAGGCACCCCAGCACGGATACCGGGACGCCTCCGGGCAGTTGCGTGACGATCGGGTAATCGGATGCGGGACCTGCGCGCACGTTGACCCGGCTCGTCGTATAGGCCTGCGACTGCGCATCGGCCACGACAGGCAGCGCCAGCAGTCCCGCCGCCACGTAACAACCCAGAACGAGTTTTTGTTTCATTCTTTCTCCCGTTTTTCGAAAACCGCTTTGAACCAGCCGGCATCAAGGTGCTGCTGAACTCCCCGCTGCTGAACGCCCCGACACGCCCTTCTTATGCCCCTTCTTATATATAGACGTTGCGGCGCACATATGACATCCGCGCGCCGCTGTCCGCGCGGCGAGCGCTGCGCCGACATCCTAAGCTGACTGGAGCCAGCGCAAAGACGGGCGCCCGCCAACTCATGCGAAAAATCATGCGAAAACTTCGAACGAGTTCATCGGGAAAGTGGTACGGCACGCGCGTGGCTGGCGCGCATTATCGCTATCACCAACCCTCACTCTTTCGGAGAAACGAAATGACCCGCTTTCATAACAGCACTGTTCTGGTCACCGGCGGCAGCAGCGGCATCGGCTTCGCGGCGGCGCAAGCGTTCGCGCGTGAAGGCGCGCGCGTGATCATCACCGGCCGCGACGCGGATGCGCTCGAAACCGCGAAGGCCGCGCTCGGCGAGCGCGCGATCGCGCTTCGCAACGACGCCGGTTCGGTCGCCGCGGCCCGCGAGCTGGCCGCCGCGCTCGACGCGCAACGCGTGCGGCTCGACGCGGTGTTCATCAACGCCGGCATCGCCAGGCTCGCGCCGTTTGCCGCGATCGACGAAGCGCTGTGGGACGCGACCTTCGATATCAACGTCAAGGGCGCGTACTTCCAGATTCAGGCGCTGTTGCCGCTGCTGAACCGCGGGGCGTCGATCGTGCTGAACGGCTCGATCAATGCGCATATCGGCATGCCGGCGTCGTCGGTCTATGCGGCAAGCAAGGCCGCGCTGATTTCGCTCGCGAAGACGCTGTCGGCGGAATTGCTGCCGCAAGGCGTGCGGGTCAACGTGGTCAGCCCGGGGCCGGTGCGCACGCCGCTCTACGGCAAGCTCGGGCTCGACGCCGCGACGCTCGATGCAACCGCCGCGCAGATCGTCGCGCAAGTGCCGCTCGGCCGCTTCGGCACGCCGGACGAAGTCGCATCGACGGTGCTGCACCTCGCGGCGCCGGAGTCGGCGTTTATCGTCGGGACGGAGATCATTGTCGATGGGGGGATGAGCCAGCTGTGAGCGTGCGCGGCGCGGCGCGCGCTGGTGGTGGCGCTGGTGCGGCGCGGTTTGCTCCGGCCCACCCCGGCGGCTTAGTGAAGCGTGGGCGGCGTGGCCGGGCCGTCGTCGGTGGGTGCGCCGCCGTCGCCTTCGTCATCGCTGTCACCGCTGTCGTCGTTCGCACCGCCCTCGTCCGCGCCGCCGTCGTCGCCAGTCCCAAACAGCTCGCCGCACAGATCCGCGCCGAGCTCGCTGAGGGTGGCGGCGCCGGTGCCGTCGTCGTTGACCAGCGTCGTGACGAGACCGCCGTCCGCCAGCGCGGTCAACTGACGCCGCAAGCTGCTCATCGGCACACCCGCCTGCTTCGACAGCTTCGCCAGCGACCACGCGCGCCCCGGCGTCTCGCAATGCGCGCGCCATAGCTGCGCGAGAATCGCGGCAAGCTGCGGGTCGAAGTCTTCGTCATCACTCATGCGGGTCTCCTCGTTCAATTGGGTCCTTCGCCTGGTCCTTCGGCCGGGTCCCGGTTACGTCGCCAACACTTCACCGCCACCCGCCCGCTCGCCGCACGCCGCGTGCCATTCACACTCAAGCAGCCGCCATCGCGCTCACCAGCTCACCGAGCGTCTTCAGCGCCGCTTCGGCGTGCGCGGTCCACGGATAGCTGTAATTGAGCCGGATGAAATGCCGGTAGTCGTTACGCGTCGAAAACATCAGGCCCGGCCCGATCGTAATCCCGCGCGCGAGCGCCGCCTGATAGAGCCGCATCGCATCGACCTGCGGCGGCAGTTCGACCCACAGCACGTAGCCGCCCTGCGGCGTCGACACCCGCGTGCCGACCGGAAAAAAGCGCAGCACCAGCGCGCTCATGATGCTCGCCTGCTGCCGGTACACCTTCCGCAGATGCCGCAGATGTCGATCGTAGCCGTCCTGGCGCAGATAGTCGGCGACCGCGACCTGCGGCACCGACGGCGTGGTCAGCGTATTCAAAAATTTCAGCTTCTCCACCTGCGCGCGATACCGTCCCGGCAGCGCCCAGCCGATCCGGTACGACGCGCTCAGGCTCTTCGAAAACGACGCGCAGTGCAGCACCAGGCCGTTGGTATCGAATGTTTTCAGCGACGACGGCCGCGTGTCGCCGAAATAAAGCTCCTGATAGACGTCGTTTTCGATCGCCGGAATTTCGTGCGCGGCGAGCAGTTCGACCAGTTGCCGCTTGCGCTCGTCGGGCATCCGGAACCCGAGCGGATTCTGGAAATTCGGCATCACCATGCAAGCGGCGATCTTCTGGCGCGCGATCACCTTCGCGAGCGCATCGATATCGACCCCGTGTTGCGGATGCGTGGTCACCTCGATCGCGCGCATGCCGAGACGCTCGATCGCGTGCAGCATCGCGTAGTAGGTCGGCGATTCGACCGCGACCGTGTCGCCCGGCTTCGCGACCGCCTGCAGACTCAGATTGATCGCCTCGGTCGCGCCGAGCGTGATGACGATCTCGCCCGGATCGACCGGCAGGCCGTTTTCCGCGTAGCGCCGCGCGATCTGCCGGATCAGCTCCGGATTGCCGGGCGGCAGATCGTCGATCAGGTTCCAGCTCGCGTGACGCCGCGCGATCGCGTTCGCGTACTGGTTGATGCGCCGCCACGGGAACAGCGACGGATCCGGGTACGGCGAGCCGAACGGCACCGCGTCGTGCGCGCGGATGCTGCGCAAGGTGGACAGCACCAGCCGGCTCACGTCGACGGTCGCCGGCACCGGCGGCGGCGCTTTGCGGGCGGTGCGCGGCGACGCCGGGGCCGTGGCAAGCGCGCGCGCGGCGGCGTCGCGCACGAAGTAACCGGACTGCGGCCGCGTCTCGACGATGCCGCGGCTCTCCAGCAGCGCGTACGCGTGCAGCACGGTCTTGATGCTGACGCCGTGCTGCTGGCTCGCCTGCCGCACCGACGCGATCCGCTCGCCGGCCGCGAACACGCCGCGGCGCACGGCTTCGGTAATTTCGTCGGCGAGTTTTTCGTAGAGTTTCACGGGCAGCGGGACGGTTTTGACGGTGGCGTGAGCGGGCGGCAAACGCCCAGGGTTCGAGCCAAGGGTACAGTTGCGCAACTGTACTCCTGTTCTTTGCGATTTTCTGTATCCGATGCACTTTTTGGAACACAGTAGGCTTGCGGGTATCGGCTCAAAGAGCCTCTCGAGTCCCTCCCTCGCCACCGCCATGAAGAAGAACGAAGTTCGCGCCGCAATCCGCACCGAAGCGCGCACCGAAGCCCGCATCGAACCGTACAAGCACCCGGCCGCCGGCTGGGGCGCGCTGAAGTACGTCGCGATCAACCTGCTGAAGGAAAAAGTCGCGGGCGGCAACTACCGCACGCTGCTCAAACAGAACCAGCCCGACGGCTTCGACTGCCCCGGTTGCGCGTGGCCGGATCGCGAGCACGCATCGACCTTCGAGTTCTGCGAGAACGGCGTGAAAGCGGTGGCCGCCGAGGCGACCAGCAAGCGCGTGACGCCCGCGTTCTTCGAGGAGCACAGCGTCGCCGAACTGATGACGCAGTCCGACTTCGAACTCGAACAGCACGGCCGCCTGACCGACCCGCTGGTCTACGACGCGCTGCGCGACCGCTACGTGCCGATCGGCTGGGACGAAGCGTTCGAGCTGATCGCGAGCCATCTGAAGCGGCTCGACGATCCGGACCGCGCCGCGTTCTACACGTCGGGCCGCGCGAGCAACGAGGCCGCGTTCCTGTATCAACTGTTCGTGCGCATGTACGGCACCAACAATTTCCCCGACTGCTCGAACATGTGCCACGAGGCGACCAGCCGCGGACTGCCGCACACGGTCGGGATCGGCAAGGGCACGGTCACGCTCGATGACTTCGAACATGCGGACACGCTGCTGATCTTCGGTCAGAACCCGGCGACCAACCATCCGCGCATGCTCGGCGAACTGCGCGAATGCGCGAAGCGCGGCGCGACCATCGTGTCGATCAACCCCCTGAAGGAACGCGGACTCGAACGCTTCGCGAGCCCGCAGCACCCGGTCGAAATGCTGACGATGGGCAGCACGAAGATCAGTTCGGTGTTCATCCGCCCGAAGGTCGGCGGCGATTTCGCGCTGATCAAGGGCGTCGCCAAGCGCGTGCTCGAACTCCACGACGAAGCGCTCGCATCCGGCCTGCCGCGCGTGCTCGACGTCGAGTTCATCGCCGAGCACACGGTCGGCTTCGCGGCGTTCGCCGCCGATCTGCGCGCCGAGCGCTGGGATACGATCGTCGCCGAAGCGGGTGTACCGCTCGACGACGTGCTCAAGCTCGCGGACATCTATGTGAAGGGCCGCGCGGTGATCTCGACGTGGGGGATGGGCCTCACGCAGCACAAGAACTCGGTCGCGACCGTGCAGCTGCTGTCGAACCTGATGATGATGCGCGGCAATATCGGCCGGCGCGGCGCGGGGTTGTGCCCGGTGCGCGGCCACTCGAACGTGCAGGGCGATCGCACGGTCGGCATCGAGGAAAAGCCGACCCAGGCGTTTCTCGACAAGCTCGGCGCGGTTTACGATTTCGAACCGCCGCGCGAGCATGGGCTCGACGTCGTCAACACGATTCAGGCGATGCTCGACGGCAAGGTGAAGGTGTTTATCGGCCTCGGCGGCAACTTCTCGATCGCGACGCCGGACACGCCGCGCACGTGGGAAGCGATGCGCGCCTGCGATCTGACCGTGCACGTGACCACCAAGCTGAACCGCAGCCACCTCGTGCATGGCCGCGACGCGCTGATCCTGCCGACGCTCGGGCGCACCGAGATCGATCTGCAGAACGGCGTGCCGCAAGGGGTGAGCGTCGAGGATTCGATGAGCATGGTGCACATCTCGTACGGGATGAACAAACCGGCGTCCGATAATCTGCTGTCCGAAGTAGCGATCGTCGCGCGCATCGCGCATGCGACACTCGGCAGCGCGAAAGTCGACTGGCTCGCGCACGCGGCCGACTATGCGCTGATTCGCGACGGCATCGCCAAGGTGATCGACGGCTTTGCGGACTACAACGAGCGCCTGAAGAAGCCGGGCGGTTTTCACCTGGGCGTCGCGTCGCGCGATCGGGTGTGGAAAACGCCTAGCGGCAAGGCACAGTTCATCGCGCACGCGATTGCGCTCGACACGCCGATTCACCTGGCGCGCGAACAATACGGCGAACGCCTGATGACGCTGATGACCACACGTTCGCACGATCAGTACAACACGACGATTTACGGTCTCGACGATCGCTATCGCGGCGTGTATGGACAACGGCGCGTGCTGTTCGCGAACAAGGACGACCTCGATATGCTCGGTTTCGCGGCCGGTCAGCGGGTCGATATCACGAGTGTTTGGGCCGATGGGATCGAGCGGCGCGTCGATGGATTTCTGCTGGTCGAATACGACATTCCGCGCGGCTGTCTCGGCGCTTATTATCCGGAGACCAATCCGCTCGTGCCGCTCTCCTCTGTCGCCGACGGCGCGGGGACGCCGACGTCGAAGTCGATTCCGGTGCTGTTGAGCGCGTCGGCGGTGGAAGTATTGGAAGCGGTGGCTGCCTGAGTTTTTCTACGGGTCGCCGCGCAACGCGGGACCCGTGTTTCAGGCGCTCGCCTTCGCCAGATCGCGATGCGTTAGATATAAACGCAGATCGAATTCGATCTGGTGGTAACCCGGCTGCATGAATTCGCACAGCCGATAAAACGCCTTGTTGTGATCGCTCTCTTTCAGATGGGCGAGTTCGTGCACGACGATCATCTTCAGAAACTCCGGCGCCGCTGATTTGAATAGCGACGCGATGCGGATTTCCTTCTTCGCTTTCAGCTTGCCGCCCTGCACCCGCGAAATGCTCGTGTGCAGGCCGAGCGCATGACGCACGACGTCGAGCTTGCTGTCGTAGGTGACCTTGTCGATCTGTTCGGCGCTGCGCAGGTGCTCGCGTTTGAGTTCCGCGCAGTAGGCGTAGAGCGCGCGGTCGGTCTGGATCTCGTGCGTGTGCGGGTACTTTTTTGCTATGTACGAGCCGAGTTGATCGGAGGCGATCAGCGCTCGCACCTTGTCTTGCAGGGGTGCGGGGTAGCCGGTCAGGTATTTGAGGTGGGACACGGCATCTGCCTGCCAGAACAAGAATTACCGTTGGTGCCGGGGACCGGACTCGAACCGGCAAGCTGCGAAGCGGCGGATTTTAAGTCCGCTATGTTTACCAATTTCATCACCCCGGCGGGGGTCGCAAAAGCGCGTGGACGCGAATTCTACCATTGCGTCGCCGGGCGCCCAAGAGCCACCGCGGTCGGCATCTCGATCGCCCCGAACGCGCTACATGCGCTATCCTGGAGACAGCGTCAAAGACAGCGCCGGCTCGCGGCGCTCAACACGCAGGAACCCGAAGGATTCCCCACCATGCTGCTGGCTCAAATTAGCGACCTGCATATCAAGCAAGCGGGCGTGCTCGCGTATCGCCGCGTCGACACCGCCGCCTGTCTGACGCGCTGCGTCACCGCGCTCAATGCGCTTGCGCCGCGTCCCGACGCGGTGCTGATCACCGGCGACCTCGTCGACCAAGGCGACTCGCGACAGTACGCACACCTGAGGACGCTGCTCGCGCCGCTCGAAATCCCGTACTTCCTGATGGTCGGCAATCACGACGAACGCGCCGCGTTGCGCGCGGCGTTTCCCGAGCGAGCGGAACTGCGAGGCGGCGGCGAATTCGTCCAGTACGCGGTCGATGTCGGACCGCTACGCGTGCTCGCACTCGATTCGATGGTGCCCGGCCAGAGCGGCGGCACGCTGTGCGATGCGCGGCTCGACTGGCTCGCCCGGCAACTCGACGCGGCGCGCAGCAAGCCGGTCGTGGTCGCGCTGCATCATCCGCCGTTCGCGTGCGGAATTGGCCATATGGACGACATGCGCCTCGACCAGGCGGCGGCTCACAAGCTCGCGGCGCTGATCGGCCAGCATCCGAACGTCGAGCGCGTGCTGTGCGGCCACGTGCACCGCGCGATGTTCGTGCGCTTCGGCGGCACGATCGCGAGCGCGATTCCGGCGCCCGCGCATCAGGTCGCGCTCGATCTGCGCGAACACGCGCCGTCGGCGTTCGTGATGGAACCGCCCGCTTATGCGCTGCATCGCTACGAGCCGGCGACCGGTCTCGTCACGCATCACGCGTATGTCGATGCGGCCGACGGACCGTATCCGTTCCATGACGAAGGCGGCCCGATCGACTGAACGCCGGCACCGAATGAACGATCCGGCGACGCACCGTCGTCGACAGCAGGAACCACGCTGCTCCGGTATGATCGGCACGCTTGAGGACCGTGCATGGGCCGGTCCGCCGATCCTTTCTGTCATGGCCACTCCCGACGCCTCCACCTCCGCTTCCTCCGCGCGGTCGTTGCGCAGCCTGTTGCTGCTGCTCGCGACGATCGCCGGCATCTCGGTCGCGAACATCTATTACAACCAGCCGCTGCTCGACAACTTCCGCCAGTCGTTTCCGGGCAGCGCGTCGTGGGTCGGCGCGGTGCCGGCCGTCACGCAGCTCGGCTACGCGGCCGGCATGCTGCTGCTCGCGCCGCTCGGCGACCGCTTCGACCGGCGCCGGCTGATCCTGCTGCAGATCGCCGGGATGTGCGTCGCGCTGATCGTCGCGGCCACCGCGCCGACGCTCGCGGTGCTGATCGTCGCGAGTCTGGCGATCGGCGTGCTCGCGACGATCGCGCAGCAGGCGGTGCCGTTCGCGGCCGAACTCGCGCCGCCGTCCGAACGCGGTCACGCGGTCGGCATGGTGATGAGCGGTCTGCTGCTCGGCATCCTACTCGCACGGACCGCGTCGGGCATCGTCGCCGAATACTTCGGCTGGCGCGCGGTGTTCGGCGCGTCGGTGCTCGCGCTGGTGGCGCTCGCGGTCGTCATCATTCTGCGTTTGCCGAAGAGTCAGCCGACTTCGACGCTGCCGTACGGCAAGCTGATGGTGTCGATGTGGCATCTGGTGGTCGAGCATCGCGCGCTGCGCGAAGCGTCGTTGACCGGCGCCTCGCTGTTCGGCGCGTTCAGCATCTTCTGGTCGGTGCTCGCGCTGCTGCTCGCGGGCGCGCCGTTTCATCTCGGGCCGCAGGCCGCGGGGCTATTCGGCATCGTCGGCGCGGCGGGCGCGCTGGCCGCGCCGCTCGCCGGCAAGTTCGCCGACCGGCGCGGACCGCGCGCGATCATCACCGTCTCGCTCGTGCTGGTCGCGATCTCGTTCGTGATTTTCGGGGCGTCGGCGAAGAGCATCGCCGGGCTGGTAGTCGGCGTGATCATTCTCGATATCGGCGTGCAGGCCGCGCAGATTTCGAATCAGTCGCGCATTTACGCGCTCAAGCCCGATGCGCGCAGTCGCGTGAATACCGTGTACATGGTCGCGTATTTCATCGGCGGCGCGTTGGGCTCGGGGGTCGGCGCGATCGTCTGGCCGATGTTCGGCTGGATTGGCGTGAGCATCGCGGGCATCGTGTTCGTCGCGCTCGGCGCGTGGAATCATTTGCGGTTGCCGGCGCGGGCGGGGAATTGATCGCAATGCCAGGCCATAGCGAGGAACTTCGATGAACGACACATGGCCTGATCTCGAACAATTCATCCGCGAAATGCGCGGCCCTTCTCTCTTCTCTCTCGACGAAGAACTAAGCCGCGAGATGGATCTGTATCACGATCTCGATTGGGAACCGCCAAGAATCGTCGAGGTGATGCAGGCATGGGCCGAGCGCTTCCAGGTGGACCTGCGCGATTTCGACGTCAGCTACTACGTTCCCACCGCCAGCATGCGAAAGCGCGATGCCGTCGCGGCCGCGCTGAAGTCGCCGTTCAGCGCCACAGCGCGCGAACTATTCGAGGGGCCGCGAACTCACGCTCGGCATGCTCGAAGAAGCAATGCAGCGCGGCGCATGGCAGCGCGACTAACCACCAGCCGCAGCACTCACCTGCCGCCCCCGCGCTCCTGCGCATACTCATGCAACGCGTCGAGCACCCGGTCGAACTCGAACGACTTGTCGTAAAAGTGGCGCACCCCGTACTGCTCGCAACGCGCACGATACGCGGGCAGCGCGTGATTGGTCAGCACCGCCGCGAACATCGAATCGATCAATCCCTCGCGTTGTAGATACGCGAGCACCGGCACCCCCGAGCCCTGTTTCAGTTGCAGATCGACGATCACCGCGTCGAACGCTTCGGCGTCCAGCAGCGCGATCGCCTGCTCGGCCGAATCGGCATACGCGGCCACCTGCAACAATCCCGACGAATCGATCGCCTCCACGAGAGAGCGCCGAATCAGCGGCGAATCCTCGATCAGCAGCACGCGCAGCGGCGCGTGAGCGGCTGATCCATCGACAGGGTTCGGTTCGCTGTTCATCGGCGTGTCTCGCTCGTCCATCATTCGATCAAACCGTTCTTGATCGCGTAATAGGTGAGGTCCGCGTTGTTCGTCAGACGCATCTTCTCGAGCACGCGCGCGCGATACGTGCTGATGGTCTTCACCGACAGATGCAGTTCCTCGGCGATTTCGGTCGGCAATTGCCCGGCCGCGAGCTTGCAGAAGATCTGGAATTCACGCTCCGACAACGCTTCATGCGGCCGGCCCGCGGCGGGTTTGTCGAGATTGTCGGCGAGCGTGTCGGCGACCGCCTCCGACAGATAGCGATGCCCGCGCGCAACCGAGCGGATCGCGCGGACGATTTCGTCGGGCTCGCAATCCTTGTTCAGATAGCCGTTCGCCCCGGCGCGCAGCAGGTTGATCGCGTACTGGCTTTCCGGGTAGCCGGACAGAATCAGCACGCCCTGCTCGGGACGCACCTGCTTGATCACGCGCAGCGTGTCGATACCGTTCTTGTCCGGCATCGCGATGTCGAGCAGCACCACGTCGAACGCCTGCTCGCGCACGAGACTGATCGCCTCCTCGCCGGTGGCCGCCTCCGCGGCGACGCACATATCCGGCTCGTCGGCGACGAACTGTCTGAAACCGCCTCGAACGATCGCGTGATCGTCAGCTATCAGCACTCGAATCATCGGTTGGGTGTCCGTGCAAAGAGCGTCGCTCCGAAGCCGATATTGTAATGAGCCGCGCCACGCCCGCGCGGCGCGGGTCGCCGCCGCTTCACCACCGCTCGCGGCGTGAGCGTGCGTTATTCGCGCCCTTCGAGCAGGTCGGCCATATCGTCCGCATGCTCTTCCTCGACCGCGAGGATCTCCTCGAACAGCCGCCGCGTGGTCACGTCCTTGTCTCCCAGATAGCGAATGATCTCGCGATACGTATCGATCGCGATGCGCTCCGCAATGAGGTTCTCGCGGATCATGTCGGTCAGGTCGGTGCCTTCCTTGTACTCGGAATGCGCGCGGCCCTTGATGCCGTCCGGCGCGAAATCGGGCTCGCCGCCCAACTGCACGATCCGTTCGGCGAGCCGGTCCGCATGCTCCTGCTCCTCGCTCGCATGCTCGGCGAATTCCGCCGCCACCGCCTCGGAATTGATGCCCTTCGCCATGAAGTAATGCCGCTTGTAGCGCAGCGTGCAGACGATTTCGGTGGCAAGTGCATCGTTGAGCAGCTTGAGCACCGTCTCGCGGTGGGCGCCGTAGGTTGCGGTCACCGGACCATCGGACATGTGCTTGCGCGCGTCGTCGCGAATCTTCTGCAGATCCATCGAAAACGAACCGCCCGCCTGGGCGTCAGATTGCTTCGTCATCGAACTTCTCCTTGAACCGTATTGGGGGAACCCGCGCACCAGCACGAATCGCGCCTGGCGCACGGGTGAAAACTGTTGGCGTTCCGCGTACTTCGCGAGTACTGCGCGCGGCGCCGGCTTGTTATCGCTACGTTCGGAACACGCCGAGCAACAACGTGACCACGAACACGACGAGGAAGATATAGAACAGGACCTTCGCGATCTCGGCCGCGCCGGCCGCGATGCCGGTAAAGCCGAACACCGCGGCGATAATTGCAATCACAAAAAACACAATGGCATAGTGAAGCATGGCATTTCTCCCTTTGTTATCGGCTTGCGATGGCAACGAGCAAAGCCGCGTCGCTAATCGATCATTTTCTTCGTCACCACGAAGCCGAGCACGAGGAACACCACGCACAGCACGACGAAGACGAAGAACAGGAACTTCGCGATGGCCGCGGCGCCGGCGGCGATCCCGGTGAAGCCGAGAACGCCGGCAATCACGGCGACGACCGCGAAGATCAGTGCCCACTTCAACATGGTTGCCTCCCGAAACATTGATTGAACGATCGGGTCCATGCTATCGATGCAGCGCGGCGCGCGCATTCCGACGCTCGCCGTTTTTCGTGTGAGAATCCGCTTACATCGGATTACAACGGCGTTACGCCGCAATCCTCGCCAAGGAGTCGAACGTGTCGAACGTGCAGAACCTGCCGGAAGTGCGCAGCGCTACGAGCGCCGCGCGACTCGCCGACTGGATGCGCAACCGCAGCTGGGCGATCGCGATGACGGTCGCGATCGTGATTACCGTCGGCGGTCTGGTGATTCTCGAGACCGCGCGCCAGCGCATCACCGCCGAATATGAAACCGCGCTGGAAGCGCGCGACGTGACCGTGCAACTGAGCACGCTCGCGAGCGAGCTAGCGCGCCTCGACGCGCACCAGAACCAGTTTCTTCTGACGAAGGACGACGTCGCCGCGCAGGCGTTCTGCGCGAGCGCCGCGCGCATTCGCGACAACACCCGGCAACTGGAGCGCTTCTACCGCGGCGGCCGCGCGGACAACGCTGAGCTCGCCAGCTTCACGCAGATCCTCGCGCTCATCGACGCGCGCATCGGCGCGGGCGCCGCCGCGCTGCAGCACGCGGCGCCCCACCCGCTCGAACTGCGCGCATGCGGCGAGGCCGCCAGTGTGAATCCGGCCGACGCGTCGCTGATCGACAGCACGCTCACGCTGCTGCGCGACAACGAAGAGCGGCGCGCGCAGCACGCGCTGGCCGCGAGCCGCGCCGATCAGCGGCTCTCGACGCTGTGCGCGGCCGGTTTGTCCGCGTTGAACATCGTGCTGTTCATCCTGCTGTTTCGCAATCTCGGCATCCAGATCGACCGGCAGGCGCGCGCGCAACGGCAGCTGATCACGCAGCAGGAAGAACTGGATCAGCTGGTCAATGAGCGCACCCGCCAGCTTGAAGCGCTCGGCTGGCATCTGCAGGCGGTCAGCGAAAACGAAAAAACCCAGCTCGCGCGCGAGCTGCACGACGAACTCGGCGCGATTCTGACCGCGTGCCGGATGGACGTCGCGTGGGCACGCCGCAAATTGAAGGACAGCGAACCCGAACTCGCCGACAAGCTCCAGCGCGCGCTCGCCAATCTCGACCAGGGGATCGCGCTGAAGCGCCGCATCATCGAAGACATGCGTCCGACCGTGCTCGCCAACTTCGGACTCGTCACCGCGCTGCGCACGCTCGCCGACGAAGCCGCGCAGCGCAACGGCTGGGCGCTCGAACTGCACCTGCCGGCCGACGACATCCAGCTCGACGAGCAGACCGAGATCGCGCTCTTTCGGGTCGCTCAGGAGTCCCTGACAAATGCGGCGAAATATGCGCGGGCGTCGAAGGTGTCGATTGCGTTGCGCGTCGACGACGGCGAGGTCGCGCTGCATATCGCCGACAACGGCGTGGGCATCATGCCGGCCGATCTGAAACGCACCCACACGCATGGGCTGCTCGGAATGCGCCAACGCGTCGCCGCGCACGGCGGGCGCTTCGAGATTCGCCGCGGCCCGCACAACGGCACCGATATCGATGTCGTGATGCCGAGCGCGAGCACCGCGACGCCATCGGTCGATGTGCGGCAGGAAATACCGCCCGCGGTGCCTCCCACAGCGTCGCAAAACCCGCTGTAGCAACGCTGCCCGGCGCCCCGATGCGACCCGCTGTAGGACGACGCCGACGCCAACACCGGAGTGCGCCTACAACAAAATCGCGGCGCCGCCGACAGCGCCGCCTCCGCCCTTTTTTTACCATGCAATCAGGCCGGTTCGAGACCGGATGGAAACCTGATCGACTGGCATGTCCCCGGTCGGACGACATCAACCGATGCATTCTCGACAAGGAGAACTTTCATGACTCGACTGATCGCTGTGCTTCTGCTTGCAGGAACCGCCGTGCTGGCCACCGGTTGCAACACGATGGCCGGCGCCGGTGAGGATATTTCGAAGGGCGGCAACGCGTTGACGAACTCGGCGGAAAAGGCGAAATAAAACGCGAAATAAGAGACGAAACAACGGCGCAGCGGGCACGCGAGCCGCGCCCGTCGTCACCGGGTTTTACGCAGGATTGCCAGGCGCCCGCCGCGGGAAACCGCGGCGGGCTTTTTCGTGCGCGGCGTTCATGCGCGGCGTTGACTCACGACAGAAAGTCGGAAATGAAAACAGAACGGCGACCCGCTTTCGCGGTGTCGCCGTTCTGCCCTTCCAGCGCCTGCTATTGCGCAGTCCTTGTTATCGGCAGCGCGTGCGCACCAACCCCGCACGCGCCGCGGCGGGCACCTCGTGAGTGCCCGCGCCGTCACCCCCCGCTATGCGCCGCCGTCACTGCCCGGTCAGCGCATTCGTCAACTCGATGCTCGGCGTGCTGGTGTTGCCGTTCTGCGCGATCAGCAGATGGATCTGCCCCGGCAGCAGCTGGCTCAACGCGCCGCCGATCGGCACCGACGTAATCAGCCAGTCCGCGTTATTCGCAAGCGAGAACGCGGCCGACCGGAAGATCGGCGTCTTGTTGCCGGACACGGTCGCGATCAGCACGTACTGCCCGCCCGACACGTAGATCGAATCCTGGCCGCTCGCCGGCACCGCATTCTTGAACGACACGCCGGCCAGCGTCGGCGACACGTTCGACACGTCGGTGGTGCCTGCCTGCACGAGGTAGAGATCGAGATTGCTCGCATTGGCCGACGCATTGAAGCTGCGCACGCGCGCATCGTTGGTCAGCAGGCCCTTGTCGAACGGATCGTCGATCAGGTCGATGTCGGGCGCGCTCAGTCCGGGTAACGCGAGCACCGTGTATTCATGGCCTTTCGCGACGTTCGGGAACGTGCCGCTGGCGAGCGCGGTCGTCGAACCGGTGGCCGCGTACGCGACGGTGGTCGAACCGGTGTTGATGTTGGTGAGATTGGTCACCCCCTTGTACGCGATGTTGGTCTGCCCGGACGGCGCGCTGCCGTTGACGAGGAAGTCGACCGCCGGGCCGCCCGGAATCGCGTGAATGAAGTGGATCTGCGGATTGGTCAGCCCAAGCTCCTTGCCGGCATCGCTGCTACCGCCGCCGCACGCGCTGAGAATCGATGCGGCTGCAACCACTGCCGCGATGGTTCGGATCGCTTTCATTATGTTCACCTGTGTCGATGTCGGGCTTGACGCCCTTGCCTATTGATATGCGGACTGCCGCCGCGAAGCTCGCGGCTGCCCTCCCCCATCCGAACCGGAGCGCGCGCCATGCATTGGTTAAGGCGAGCACCGTGGCGGTGGATGCTCGCAAATAGCAATGCATGTGCCGCGACAATGCCAGGGACTTGCGAGCCGCACGAAGCTCTCGCGCGGCAGCACCGGGCCGCGATTTAGAATTTTTCCTCGGCCGTCAGGCACGCGCGCGCGGTGTATCGTTCGAGCGGCTTCCTTCCTTACACGGCTTTCGCATGTCTTACCAACACTTACTCGCCGAGCTCGATCTCGGCTTCACGCGGCTGCGCAATCGCGTCGTGATGGGTTCGATGCACACCGGCATGGAAGACCGCTTCTGGCATTACCCGCAACTGGCCGCGTACTTTCGCGAGCGCGCCAAGGGCGGCGTCGGTCTGATCATTACCGGCGGCATCTCGCCCAATCGCGAGGGCTGGCTGCTGCCGTTCGGCGGCACGCTGAACTCGGTATTCGATCTGCGCAATCACCGGCTGCTGACCGAAGCGGTGCATGCCGAAGGCGGCAAGATCGCGCTGCAGATCCTGCATGCGGGACGCTATGGCTATCAGCCGTTCGTGGTGTCGGCATCGAGGTTGAAGTCGCCGATCTCGAAGTTCAGGCCGCGCGCGTTGAGCGTCGCCGGCATCGCGAGGACCGTGCGTGCTTATGCGCGCTGCGCGCGCCTCGCGCAGCGCGCCGGCTACGACGGCGTCGAGATCATGGGCAGCGAAGGTTATCTGCTGAACCAGTTCCTGTGTCCGCGCACCAACCAGCGCACCGACGAGTACGGCGGCAGCCTCGAGAACCGGATGCGGCTCGCGCGCGAAATCGTCGAACGGGTGCGGCAAGTGTGCGGCGAGCGCTTTATCGTCGTGTACCGGCTGTCGCTGATCGATCTGGTCGAAGGCGGCAATACGTGGGACGAAACCGTGCAGGTCGCGCAAGCGCTCGAAGCAGCCGGCGTGACGATCTTCAATAGCGGGATCGGCTGGCACGAGGCGCGGGTGCCGACCATCGTGACCTCGGTGCCGCGCGCCGCGTTCGTCGCGCTCAGCGCGCGCCTGAAGGCCGCGGTCAATGTGCCGGTGATCGCGTCGAACCGCATCAACACGCCGGAGATCGGCGACACGCTGATCGCCGACGGCGCGGCCGATCTGGTGTCGATGGCGCGGCCGCTGCTGGCCGACCCCGAGTTCGTGCTGAAGGTCGCCGAGGGACGCGCGCACGAAATCAACACCTGCATCGCCTGCAATCAGGCCTGCCTCGATCACACGTTCAAGAACCAGCGCGCGAGCTGCCTCGTCAATCCGCGCGCGGGCCGCGAGACCGAACTCGTCTACCGGCCGCTCGCGCATGCGCAGGCCGCGCGCTCAATCGCGGTGGTCGGCGCGGGGCCGGCCGGGTTATCGGCGGCGACAGTGGCCGCCGCGCGCGGTCATCGGGTGACGCTTTTCGAAGCGAGCGACACGCTCGGCGGCCAGTTCAATCTCGCGATGCGGGTGCCGGGCAAGGAAGAGTTCAGCGAAACGATCCGCTATTTCCGCAGCCAGTTGCAGCGCCATCACGTCGACGTGCGGCTCGGCACCCGCGTCGATGCTGCGCTGCTCGCGGCCGGCGGGTTCGATGACGCGATCGTCGCGACCGGCATCGTGCCGCGCCGGCCGGCGATCGCCGGGATCGACGGGCCCAACGTGCTGTCGTATGTCGACGTGCTGCGCGGCGCGCCGGTCGGCGCACGGGTCGCGGTGATCGGCGCGGGCGGAATCGGCTTCGACGTCAGCGAGTTTCTGCTGCATCGCGCGGGCGAGCCGTTGCCGGTGCCGCGCGATACGTGGCTCGACGAATGGGGCGTCGACCTCGCGGTGCGCGAGCGCGGTGGACTGAAACCGCCGTCGCCCGCGCGACCGCCGCGGCAGATCTGGCTGTTGCAGCGCAAGCCCGGCAAGCTCGGCGCGGGGCTCGGCAAGACTTCGGGCTGGGTGCATCGCGCGACGCTGGCCAGAAACGGTGTGCAGATGCTCGGCGGCGTCGAGTATCGCGAGATCGGTGCGCGCGGTCTGCGCATCGCGCGCGACGGTGTCGAGCAATGGCTCGACGTCGATACGATCGTCGTCTGCGCGGGGCAGGAGTCGCAGCTTGAGTTGCTGCCCGCGACCGGCGGCGGGCGCGCCGGCGGTCCACGCTTTCATGTGATCGGCGGCGCGAAGCTCGCGACCGAACTCGATGCGAAGCGCGCGATTCGCGAAGGCGCGGAACTCGCGGCGAGACTTTGACGAAGGCCGCGCCGCTGACTTTCTACGCGCTGCCCTTCTTCCGGTAATCGAACCAGAAAGACAAACCGACGCTCAGCAAAATTACGAGCGTCGCGATCACCGTATAGCGGGTGACCTGTTCGCCGAGCAACAGCGCGCCGAGCGCGACCGCGACGAGCGGATTCACGTACATGCAACTGCTCGCGATGATCGGGCTGGTATGACGGATCAGAAAGCCGTACGCGACATACGCGGCCATCGAACCGATCAGCACCAGATACAAAAACGCTAGCACCGGCAGGAAATGCAGTTCGAGCATCCGCTCGCCGGAGATCAACGCGAGCACCGTCGATATCGCGCCGCCCAGGCCGATCTGCAGCGCGGTCGACAGAAACAGATCCGACGGCAGCTTCAGTTGCGCGGCCAGTTGCGCGCCGCCGGCCCAGAACAGCGCGCCGCACAGAATCGCCAGACTGCCGCCGGCCGAGCCCGGGGTGTTGTCGCCGTGACTGAGAATCGCGATGCCGACCAGCCCGAGCCCGACCGCGACCCATTCGCCGCGGCCGATCTTGCGGCCGGCGAGCGCCGCGATCACAGTCGCGAACAGCGGCACGGTCGCGACCATCACGGCTGCGGTGCCGGTGCCGACCGTGCGCATCCCGTACGCGAGCATGCCGCTCGACAGGCCCACCAACATCGTGCCGACGAGGCCGGCGTTGCGCACTTCGGCGACGCTCGGCCAGACCGGCTTGCGCCGCACCGCGAACGCGAACAGTCCGAGGCCGGCGAACAGGTTGCGCAGCCCCGACATCAATAGCGGCGGAAACGAACCGAGCGCGACATGCACGCCGAGATAGGTCGAGCCCCACACGAAATAGACGACGGCGAGCGCAAGCGCGATCTGGCTGTTGCGCGAGCGCGGCAGGCGCAGCCAGTCCGGCAGAAAATCAGGCGATTGCAGCGACATGCGTTCAGTCCGCCCGGCTCGCGCGCGCAAGTTTGCGCATGATCGAACGCGCGCAGCGCGGCGCGCCTGTGCAAACGCCACCGGGGCGGGACGGCGGACACCGCATCGGCGATGCGGTCTGACGGGCGAAGCTGGCGGGCATGGTGCTGGAACGGGAAGACGTGAAAGGCGCGGGCCGCGCCGAAAGCGGCGCCGACGCCGGATCGGTCAAAACGACCCGATGCGGTGCCGGCGCGACGCGCGCCGGCATACGGAACGCCGCCGCGCGGCCTGGCGAGAAACGCCGCCGCGCGGCTTCGCATTATGCAGTAAGCGCCCAATGCGCCGGGCGGGAGAATCGTAACTTTTTAGCGTACTTGCAACAGAAAAGCCGGGGACTGAGCCGCGGCTTCAAATGACTTGCGAATTACTTCGAGGTCCGGCGTTTTCCGGCGGGCTGGATTGCCCGGCGTGGCCCGGGATCGGCAGGATCGCTAAGCACTTGGGGAGCGATCACGCATGCGCCAGCGCTTCGCGTTTTGCGGCCGCCAATCGAGCCGCCGTCCGCTCTCCAACCTGAAACTGCCGCTCACTCGTAGCTGACCACCAACGTCACGCGTGTATCGACATCGGTGCGCTTTGCGTTAAGCGACAGCACGCCGCCGCTGCGATTGACCGGGTAGTGGCCGTTGCGGGCCGCACCGACCCGGCCGTTGCCGTCGACGAAGCGCGCCGTTACCCGCTCGGCCGGCGGCGCTTTGCCGTCGACCTCCAGCGCGACATCCGCGCCGCCGGCCGCTCCCGGCGGCGCGCTGAACGTCACCGTACGCGCAAAGCCCTGCCCCGTCGCACTCGCGATACCGCCCGACATCGGCAGCGCAGCGGTGCGGATCTGCAGCGGCGGCGCGACGATCGCCCCGACGAACCGGATCACCCCGCCATTGGCCCCCGCCGCCGATGCCGCCAGCGGCGCCGCGAGCAAGGCCGCCAGTACCGCCGCATGAGCGGCGCTTCGCAACTGCATTCCTTTTGTTTTCATGCGCACCCCTCTCTGTCAGTCGGCGCGAGTCGCCTCGCGCCATTTACACGCTGCTCACGCGCTACTCACGCGCCATACACACTCCATTCACGCGCCATCGCGCGAATCGCTGCGCGAAGCGGCGCCCTTCGCCACATACTGATTAACGACGCTTTTTCGACAGGCTTGAACGCATCGCGCATCATTTGCCGGCTTCCCCGCTCGCGCGAACCGCATGCGGCGGGGCACGCGTGATCGCGAGACATAAGCGCGAGACAGAAGCGCGCGACAGCGTGCTAACATCAAGCTTTCGTTTCACGATTGCCGCATCGCTGCGATGCTCTTCGCTGCCGTTCGCCGCGCCCCCTTTCCCACCCTGTTCGTCCTGTCCCTAACGCCTATGCGCCGACTGACATTCCGTGCTCTCGCCCGCCTGCGCCGCTGCCGCGCAAGCGTCGGCGCACGTGCGGCCGGCGCGCCGCACAGCCGCGCCGGGGCGTCCCGAACGCTCCCGCTTCACGCCGCCCGGCGCCCGCACTGACGTAGCCCATCGCTGATCCGGGGCCGCGTCGCCGGGCTCCGGGCCCGCTTCGTTCGCCCCCTGGCTGCCCCCATTCGCAGATCGCGCCGCGCGTATTGCTACGCGTGTCCTTCCCTCACAGATTGATCCGGAGTACTCATCGTGAAGAAAACCAAAGCCTGCTACCTGACCGAACTCGACGTCGCCCGTCTCGAAAAACACGCAGCCGCCAACGCGAAACTGCAGGACATGCTCGACGACGTGCTCGAACGCGCGGTGATCGTCGACTCGCACGAGATCCCCGCCGACGTCGTCACGATGAACTCGCAAGCAACCCTGATCGATACGGCGAGCGGCGAGCAGATGACGTGGACCGTCGTCTATCCGCCCAACGCCGACTTCGCGCAGGGACGCCTGAACGTGTTCTCGCCGGCCGGCCTCGCGCTGCTTGGTGCGCGGCGCGGCGAGAACATCCGCTTTACGCCGCCGAGCGGCACGCAGAAGGTGCTCAAGGTGAACAAGATCCTGTATCAGCCGGAAGCCGCCGACGACTTCACGCTGTAAGCCGTCTGTTGCTGCGCCGTAAGCCCGCCGACCGGTCCTGTCCCGAGCAGCATAGAACGAATCCTGACGCGGCCGAACGTGTGATCGAGTCCACAAGCGGACAGGTTGCCAAATAGCGGGCAGGCAGTGTATTGTGTGCGCTGCTAACGCGGGGGTCCTGCGTAGCGCGGAGCTGGAGGTCCGTGCCACGTGGGTGAGAAATACCCTTTGAACCTGATCTGGATAATGCCAGCGCAGGGAAGCGTACGGATTTCGCACTCCAGCCTCACCCGCCTCATCTCTCACGCGATCTCCGGCTACTTCCGTCTCGTCTCCTGCTTAGCCGCCCCACATTGCTTTGTATGGAGACACGCATGAACGCCAATCCGAAATTCATTTCCGCCGAAGCCCACGTGGACGAGGCGGCCGTCGCGCCGTTGCCCAATTCGCGCAAGGTCTACGTGACCGGCTCGCGTCCCGACATCCGCGTGCCGATGCGCGAAATCTCGCAGGCCGACACGCCCGACGGCTTCGGCGGCGAAAAGAATCCGCCGATTTACGTGTATGACACGTCGGGCCCCTACTCGGACCCGGACGCGAAGATCGACATCCGCGCCGGTCTGCCGGCGCTGCGTCAGGCGTGGATCGAAGAGCGCGGCGACACTGAGCCGCTCAGCGGTCTGTCGAGCAGCTTCAGCCGCGAGCGCGCCGCCGACCCGGCCACCGCGCAATTGCGCTTCCCGGGCCTGCATCGCACGCCGCGCCGCGCGAAGGCCGGCAAGAACGTCACGCAGATGCACTACGCGAGACAGGGCATCGTCACGCCGGAAATGGAATACATCGCGATCCGCGAGAACCAGCGCCGCGCCGAGTATCTGGAGAGCCTGAAAGCGAGCGGTCCGAACGGCACCAAACTCGCCGCGATGATGGGCCGCCAGCATCCGGGCCAGGCGTTCGGCGCGAGCGCGTTCGGCCCGAACGGCGTTGCCGGGATCACCGCCGAATTCGTGCGCGAGGAAGTCGCGCGCGGCCGCGCGATCATCCCGAACAACATCAATCACCCGGAAAGCGAGCCGATGATCATCGGCCGCAACTTCCTCGTGAAGATCAACGCGAACATCGGCAACTCGGCGGTGACCTCGTCGATCGGCGAGGAAGTCGACAAGATGACGTGGGCGATCCGCTGGGGCGGCGACACGGTGATGGATCTGTCGACCGGCAAGCACATCCACGAAACCCGCGAATGGATCATCCGCAACAGCCCGGTGCCGATCGGCACGGTGCCGATCTATCAGGCGCTCGAAAAGGTCAACGGCAAGGCTGAAGACCTGACCTGGGAAATCTTCCGCGACACGCTGATCGAGCAGGCCGAGCAAGGCGTCGACTACTTCACGATCCACGCGGGCGTGCGCCTGCAATACGTGCCGCTGACCGCGAACCGGATGACCGGCATCGTGTCGCGCGGCGGCTCGATCATGGCCAAGTGGTGTCTCGCGCATCACAAGGAAAGCTTCCTGTACGAGCATTTCGAAGAGATCTGCGAAATCATGAAGGCGTACGACGTGGCCTTCTCGCTCGGCGACGGCCTGCGCCCCGGCTCGATCTACGACGCCAACGACGAAGCGCAGCTCGGCGAGCTGAAGACGCTCGGCGAACTCACGCAGATCGCATGGAAGCATGACGTACAGGTGATGATCGAAGGTCCGGGTCACGTGCCGATGCAACTGATCAAGGAGAACATGGACCTGCAGCTCGACTGGTGCGACGAGGCGCCGTTCTACACGCTCGGGCCGCTCACCACCGACATCGCGCCCGGCTACGACCACATCACATCGGGCATCGGCGCGGCGATGATCGGCTGGTTCGGCACCGCGATGCTGTGCTACGTGACGCCGAAGGAACACCTCGGACTGCCGAACAAGGACGACGTGAAGACCGGCATCATCACGTACAAGCTCGCCGCGCACGCGGCCGACCTCGCGAAGGGTCACCCGGGCGCGCAGGTACGCGACAACGCGTTGAGCAAGGCGCGCTTCGAATTTCGCTGGGAGGACCAGTTCAATCTCGGCCTCGACCCGGACAAGGCGCGCGAATTCCACGACGAAACGCTGCCTAAGGACTCGGCGAAGGTCGCGCATTTCTGCTCGATGTGCGGGCCGCATTTCTGCTCGATGAAGATTACCCAGGACGTGCGCGAGTTCGCCGCGCAACAGGGGATGAGCGACGATGAAGCGCTGAAGAAAGGGATGGAAGTGAAGTCGATCGAGTTCATCAAGCAGGGCGCGGAGATTTATCAGCGGCAGTAACGCTTCACGTCGCATCGAATCCCTTGCGCATCGCTTGCATCGCTTGCATCAGGAGCATCGCGGCATCGAAGCCCGCCGGCATGGCGGGCTTTTTTATTTGCGCCGCGCACGTGATGCCACGTAGAGCAGGCACGCGACCTGCTAAAGCATAGGAAACATTTGATTACCAAAGCGGCGCCGCGCTGACAAGCGCATACATCTGGATACGGCGTTCGCGGCTACGATCAAATGCAAAGGAGCGAAACGAGTGCGTCGTCGTGAATTACGCCGCTCGCGCCTACGTCAATTCGCTTGATCAAACGTGGTCAACTACAAACGGAGTCAGCATCATGAAAACGATCCGTCATCTCGGTACGCTCGCCACCATCGCGACCCTTGTGGTCAGTCTGTCGGCTTGCGACGGCATGACCCGACGTCAACGCGACACGGCCATCGGCGCGGGCGTGGGCGGCGCCGCGGGCGCGGCGATCGGCGGCAATGCACTGTCGACGCTGGGCGGCGCGGCGGCGGGCGGCATCATCGGTAACCAGGTCGGCAAGTAAGCGCGCGCATCGCGCGTGAACCTGTTCACGCGCGATGTTGAACGCGCCCGTCGATTCACACAGGATCCCGAAGCAAATTTTCAGACTACCCAGCGCGGCGCAAACCGCCGTGCCTTGTTTCTGCCTTCACATCTGTCGGACCGCGCATCTGTCGGACCGCAATAAGCCGTTACGGTTTCGCCACTGCATTCGCGCCGCAAAAGCGTAAGCTCTCCACAGTGATGCCGCGCCACGCGGTATCGAGTCCCCGGGAGCGCGCCATGAATTCACGCGTCGTTCATCCTTGCCGCGCCGCTCGCGCGCACTTTCTCCAGCATTCACGCGTTCCGCTCCGCTCCATCCGCTCTGTCCGTGCATCCGCACGTCCCACTCGCGCGATGTGGGTAGTCGTCGGCGGCGCCATCGCGTTGTCCGGCTGTTATTACTACCCGGCCAGTTACTATCCGTCCGGCTATTACACGTCGTATTACTCGACGGTGGCCGCCCAGCCGGCCGATCCGCAGCAGGCTCAAGCGCAGGTCCAGGGACAAACCTCGGCGCCGGGCACCGCGCAGGACGGCGCGCCCACTTATGCGGTCGCCGCGCCACCCGTCTATGTGGCGCCGCCCGTCTATCCCGCTTACTACCCGCCGCCTGTCTATCCCTATCCGGCCTACTACGGCTATCCCGGCTGGTACGGTCCGTCGATCGCGATCGGTATCGGCGGCTATTGGGGTGGACATTGGGGCGGGCACGGACACGGCCACTGGCATTGACGCCAGCGCGCGAGCTGCCGCTCGCTCAGGCGCCTGTCTTGCTCATCGATCAGCGCGACGCGACGCCGCCCGCCCTCGGCGGCGCGCGCCGCGCTCGTACTTTCCCGGCTTGACTCGCCGGCATTGCGCCCTATTCTTGGAAAGCCTCATGCAGCAACCGCTTAACTGCCGCGGCACCCGCTTCATCGAGTTCTCCGGCGCGCGTCCGCCCGCTTACCGCGACGCGCCCTTTTTGCGCAGTCCCGCCGCGTCGATCCGAACAACAACGAAGGAGACGTGATGTTCCATCAACTACTCACTCCGGTCGGCAATTCGCTGCTCGCGTCGTTTATGGTCGCGGCGCTGCCGATCATCGCGGTGCTCGCGCTACTCGGCTGGGCCCGTCGACCCGCGTGGCAGGCGTCGCTCGCGGGGCTGATCATCGGTCTGGTGGTGGCGATTTTCGTCTGGCAATTTCCGGTGGGACTCGCGTTCAACTCGGTCGCGGCCGGCGCGGTGTTCGCGTGCTGGCCGGTGATGTGGATCGTGTTCACCGCGATCCTGCTGTACAACATCGCGCAACGCTCGGGACGCTTCGAAGCATTCCGTGTGTGGATGATCGAGAACCTGCCCAACGACCGGCGCATCGTGCTGGTGGTGGTCGGCTTTTCGTTCGGCGCGCTGCTCGAAGGGATTTCGGGCTTCGGCACGCCGGTCGCGATCACCAGTTCGCTGCTGATCCTGCTCGGCTTTCCGACCCTCGAGGCGCTCACCTTCACGCTGATTTTCAACACCGCGCCGGTCGCGTTCGGTGCGCTCGGCGTGCCGATCACCGTGCTCGGCGCAGTCACCCATCTGCCGTCGGATCTGCTCGGCAAAATGGTCGGCCGGCAGTTACCGTTCTTCGCGGTGCTGCTGCCGTTCTATGTGATCGGCGTGTACGCGGGCTTTCGCAACATGCTGCGGATCTGGCCGGTGCTGCTGGTGTCGGGGCTGAGCTTCGCGCTGACCCAGTTCGTCGTGTCGAACTTCGTCAACTACAGCTTGACCGACGTGCTGTCGTCGCTGGTGTCGCTGATTCTCACCGTCGCGTTTCTGCGCGTGTGGAAACCGGCCGCCGATCCGCAATTCGCGGTCGACGTCGAGCGGACCGGCGATACCCGCGGCCGCATCGGCGGCGTGCAGGGCTGGTATCCATGGATCATCGTCTCGGTCGTCGTGATCATCTGGACGGTCGCGCGGATCTTTACGATCGGCAACATCAAGGTGCCGTGGCCGGGGCTCGACAAGGCCGTCTTCATCACGCTGTACAACACGCCGTACGCCGCGGTGTGGGACTTCCAGCCGCTCGCGACCGGCACCGCGATTCTGGTCGCCGCGATCATCACCGCGCTGGTCGTGCGGCTGAGCGTCGCCGAGTTCGGCCGCGCGATCGCCGACACGTGGGAGCAGACGCGCATCGCGATTCTGACCGTCGCGACGATCGTCGGCCTCGCGTATCTGATGAATTACTCGGGACTCACCTATACGCTCGGGCTCGGGGTCGCGTCGGTCGGGCCGGTGTTTCCGCTGGTGTCGGCGTTCCTCGGCTGGGTCGCGGTGTTCCTGTCGGGCAGCGACACGTCGGGCAACGCGCTGTTCGGCAACCTGCAGGTGGTGGCGGCCAAACAGCTGAACCTGAACCCGGTGCTGATGGCGGCGACCAATTCGTCGGGCGGCGTGATGGGCAAGATGATCTCGCCGCAGAACATCTCGACCGGCGTCGCCACCACCGAGCTCAAGGGCAAGGAAGGCGTGGTGTTCGCGAAGACCTTCAAGCACTCGATTCTGCTGACGGTGCTGCTCGGTCTGCTCGTGTGGGCGCAGCAGAATTTCCTGCAGTGGATGATTCCGCATTGAGGCTGCGCGTCGATCATCCGCTTTGATTGGCTGCGGCGTCACGCGGCAGTCACGCGCCGCGCACACGTCAAGCCCGCGCTGCCCCACCGGCAGCGCGGCACCGTCTACAATGCCGCCCCGGGTCTGATCGCAATTTTTCTCACATACGGGTGAGAATTGCTCGTTTTGCGCGCGCCCTCGCGACGCTTACGATCGACCCCACCGGACGCCGCCATCTCCCGTATCTTGCCGTTTCATCGCACGCTGAAACGTCTCGCGCGATTGCGCTGCTACGATGCGCTGGCGTCCCGACTCAATCGCGCGCGGCGCCTGTCCAATGAACCCCAAAAACCTGCTGCAACTCCTGATTCTCGCCGCCCTGTGGGGCGCGTCGTTCCTGTTCATCCGCGTCGGCGTCAGCGACTTCGGCGTCGCTCCGCTGATGGCGCTGCGCGTCGGAATCGGCGCGCTGTTTCTCGCCGTGGTCCTGATCGCGCGACGCCCGCTGCGGCAGTCCGCGGCCTTGCTGCGCAGCCGCGCGCTGCCGTTGCTGGTGGTCGGCATCCTCAATTCGGCCGCGCCGTTCTGCCTGTTCGCGTATGCGGAGCTGACGCTGTCGGCCGGCGCGACCTCGGTGATCAATGCGAGCGCGCCGCTGTGGGGCGCGCTAGTCGCCTTCCTGTGGCTGCGCGACAAATTGAGCGCGCTGCGCACGCTCGGGCTCGCAGTCGGTTTTCTCGGCGTGCTGATGCTGGTGTGGGATCAGATCTCGGCGCCGGCCGGCTCGGCGGCGGCGCCCTTGACCATCGCGCTCGCGGCCGGCGCCGCGCTCGCCGCGACGCTGCTGTACGGGATCGCCGCCAACTACACCAAGCGCTACCTGACCGGCGTCGACGCGCTGACCGTCGCGACCGGCACGATGCTCGGCGCGACGCTCGTGTTGCTGCCGCTCGCGGTGATCTACTGGCCCGCCGCGCCGATCTCGCCGCGCGCTTGGGGCGCGGTGATCGCGCTCGGAGTGGCCTGCACCGGCGTCGCGTACATGCTGTTTTTCCATCTGATCGCGGTGGCCGGCCCGGCACGCGCGATTGCCGTGACCTTCGTGATTCCGATCTTCGGCATTCTGTGGGGCGCGCTGTTTCTCGGCGAGGCGATCTCGCCCGGCATGCTCGCAGGCTGCGCGGTGATTCTGCTCGGCACCGCGCTCGCGACCGGCGTGGTCAAGCGCTTGCCGTGGTTCGGCACGCGCCGCGCGGATACGTGAACGTCTGCCGCGCCGGCAGGCGCGCAAAATCCACCGCACAAAAAAATAGCCCGCACTGCTGGAGTGCGGGCTAAAAACCGTCGCCCTACGAGGATAGGCGACGGGGCCACCGGGGCCGCGCGTCGCGCGGCCGTTGTCGGCTCGGCGCAGGCTCTTCGGCCTATGCCATTAGCGAAGGGAAACGCAGTTGGGGATCCGGCCGCCAGGCTTCGCCGGGCATCCCATCCGGCCCCATGAGTCCTATAAAGCAGCTTGTGTGCCAGTTAGCGCGTAGCTCGGCGGATTGGTTGCAAGCCACTGATTTTTATTGTGATATTTCTTGTTGGGCAGCGGCAAAGCGCGCCGACCGAGCGGTCGGAGAGCGTCCGGGCGAGTTACGTCACTGGGGTAACGTCACGTTACACGGGCTCGCGTGTGCGCTCGTGCTGAGGCAATTTGCGCGGATAGTCGGCGGTAGATGGAGAGCCGCTCGGCGCGACGATCGTCCGACGCACGGGGCGCGATGGCCGGGCGCGTCTTCAGCACGCAAAACCCATGTGCAACGTCTGCGCCACCCGCGCGCGAACGAAAAAAAAGCCCGGCTCGGCCGGGCTTTGTTTTTAAGCAGCAGCGCGAGCCGCAAGGCTCACGCATCAATGCGCATCAGTGCAGCTGATAAACCATCAGACTCAGGATCTGCTTGGCCTGCGGGCTTTCGTCGACCTGCCCCTTGTCGTCGACGATAGCGACGCGGGTCTCGTTCGGCGTCACCGCGCGCACGTTCACGCGATACTGTTTCGCGACCTTTTCCTTCCTGCCGTGAAACACCTGGCTCCAGAAGCCCTGCTCGGCCGACGACATATCCTTCGGATCGACGTAACGCACGAAGTACAGGCCACGGCTCACGTCGCGATCGTCGACGGTGAAGTTGCTGCGGTCGAGCGCGAGTCCGACGCGCAGCCACGCGCGGTCATACGGCTCGCCGAGCGTGAGTTCGGTCGACGACATCTGCGCGGACGTATGGGCCGCGTCATCCGGCATCGGCTGCTGGGCCGCGAGTGCGACGTTCTGCGCAGCGGTCGCGGCCGCGGCCGACTTTGCACCGGCGCCCGCCGCGCCAGGCGCGATCTGCGCGCCGGCCGGCGACAGTTCCGCGTTCTGCGTGTCGCCCTGCGAGCGCGCATCGGCGCGCGCGAGCGCGGCCATCAACCGCTTCAGATATTCCTGCTCGAGCGCCGGGTCGTTCGGCTTCGGCTGCCATTCGCTCGAATCCTTGTTGGTGCCGGTGATCGCCTCGCGCATGCCCTTCTGGCTGACGAACACGTAGGTGCCGCCGTTCGGCGACTTTTCGAGACGGGTGCGGAACTTGTTGCGCTCCGAGGTCACGTAGCTGTTGCCCATCGTCTTGGACAACGTATTGCGGATAAAGCCGTTGTCGATCTGCGCGTGGGTTTCGTTCCAGTCGGTTTCCATCACGCCCTTGTCGCGCTGGTCGACCACCAGCAGGAAGCCCTGCTCCTGCCAGAAACGGCGGATTTGCGGCCATGCCTGATCGGGCGCCTTGTTGTCGATCACGAGCCAGCTTTCGGTGCCGTCGCGCTGGATATGCATGCCCTGAACCTGCGGCACGACTGCCACCGCGTCGCCCGCCGGCGCCTGCGCCTGTACCTGCTTCAGCGTGGACAACGACGTTTCGCCGCCCTGCGGCGGCAGCGAACGCTGATCGGCCGTCTCGTCGATCATGTTCGGCGGCACGGCAAGCGATGCCTGCTTCGACTTCGAGTCGCTCTTGTAGTCGATTTTGGTCGGCGACGAGGTGCCGCAGCCGGCGACCAGCCCGCCCGCCATCAGCAATACTGCAAACCGCTTGGTAAGACGAAGATCAGTCATGTTCGGGGAATCCTTCCGCTACGCCACGGCAAGTTTCCGTGGATCAACCCAACATTTTACCGGTCCCGGGCAAGCGTGTGCAAAAACTGGGGTTTGCCCGCGCTAAAGCCGAAGGCCGCCGCTGCCGACAAGCGCATAGTGACCTCGACGAAGGCGGACGGTTATGCAACAAAAAATGACGGTCCCCGATCGACGTGGGAAAGTTCTCGGGTCTTCGCCGGAAGCTGCTTCAGAACGGGCTTTTCGCGGACAGGCACCCGGCTGCGAGGTGCAGGGGTCTGTGTCCAACACGGCCTACGAAAAATTAAAAAACCCGGGCGGTTCACCAATCCGTTATCTCAATAAAGCCCGGCCGCCAGACGAGGACAAGCCACATGTACAAGCACTGTTTCAATCGATCGGCGAGCGCCGCGGCGCTCGCGATGGTCGCCTGCTGCGCGAGCGTGAGCGCGCATGCGCAATTGGGCGGCGCGATGCCCAGCGGGGCCGTGGCCGGCGCGAGCGCGCCGCATACGGTGCTCAACGGCGCGCTGCGCGAGCGCACGTGGACCGACGCCGGCACCACCGTGATCAACGAATACGCGACCAGTACCGGTCAGATCGTCGCCTATGCATGGCAGGGCCCGACGATGCCGGACCTGCACGCATTGCTCGGCAACTACGCGGATTCTTATCGGGCCGGCGCGGCCGCCGCGGCGGGTAGTGGCAACCTGCATGCGTCGCGGGTCGCGCGTTCCGACGTGATCGTGGAGTCCGGCGGGCCGATGCGCGGCTACGTCGGCCGGGCGTGGTTGCCGGCGGCGCTGCCGGCCGGCGTGAGCGCCGACGACATCCAGTAACTCACGCGCGCGTGTGCCGTCGCGTCGTGCGCGCGCCGGCACACGCGCCCTTCCGTGCATCCGACCGGTCCTCACGCCATGAAATCCGCCCTGCGTTTCCACGCCCTGCTCCTCGTCGTCTGCGCGGCCCTCGCCGCATGCGGCGGCGGGGGTGGCGGCAGCTCGTCGACGAGTGCGACGCCTTCCACGCCTTCGTCCGGCGGCCCCAGCTCCACCGGTTCCGCCGGCTCGACCAGCGCAACCAACACGACCCAACCCGCCAGCGTGCCGCAATCGACGGTGGCCAACGTGCAGCCGATCGCGGTCGGCGTGTCGCCCGGCAACACCCGCAACATGCTGACGACCAGCGTCACCGTCTGCGAGGCCGGCACCAGCAACTGCGCGACGATCGACGATATCCAGGTCGACACCGGCTCGAACGGCCTGCGCATCCTTGCGTCGGCGCTGCCGGCGACTCTGTCGCTGCCGACGATCGCGGCGGGCGGCGGCGTCAGCGCCGAATGCGCGGTGTTCGGCAGCGGCTACGCGTGGGGCTCGCTGCGCAACGCCGACGTGCGCCTCGCCGGCCAGCTGGCAGCGTCGATTCCGATTCACGTGATCGCCGACAGCGCGCTGCCCGCCGCGCCGACCGACTGCGCGAACGCGGGTCCGGCGCTGCTGACCGTCGCGAGCCTGCATTCGAACGGGATCCTCGGCGTCGGTCTGTTCCCGGTCGACTGCGGCAGCGGCTGCTCGAACGCGGCGCTGCCGCGCTGGTACTACAACTGCACGACGGGCGGCAGTTGCACCGCGACGCGGCAACCGCTCGCGCAGCAGGTGACCAACCCGGTCAGCAGCTTCGCGCTCGACAACAACGGCGTCGTGATCGATCTGCCGGCCGTCGCGGATGGCGGCGCGCCCAGCGTGGCGGGCTCGCTGATCTTCGGCATCGACACCCAGGCGAACAACACGCTGAGCGGCTCGACGGTGCTCAAGGCGAATGCGGCGACCGGCTACGTGACGACCAGCGCAGGCGGCCAGACCTATGCGCTGAGCTATCTCGACAGCGGCTCGAACGGGCTGTTCTTCCGCTCGACACAGTTCCCGCTGTGCGGCTTCTGGTTCTGCCCGAGCACGACGCAGGCGTTGAGCGCGACGATCACCGGCGCCAACGGCGTGTCGAGCACGGTGTCGTTTACGGTCGGCAATTCGAGCACGATGTTCGCGTCGGCGAACAACGCGTTCGCCAATCTGGCCGGCAACGCGAGTCAGGGCTTCGGCTGGGGGCTGCCGTTCTTCTACGGCAAACGGGTGTATACGGCGATCGCGGCGCGCAATACGTCGGCGGGCGCCGGGCCGTATTACGCGTTCTGAAGTGGGTCGGTGGAGTCAGGAGGGAGAGGAACGCAGCGGGAACGCAGCGGGAACGCAGCGCGCTTGCGTGACCGGAACGCGGCAAGCGCGCGGCGGGCCTAGCCCGCTTCGCTGGCCGCCTGCTCGAGCGGCGCGGCCAGTTGCGCCGGTGCGAGCCAACGGAATACGTCGAGCGTTTCGCCGTTGAACGTGCATTCGGCCGCGGCCGGCGTGTCGATCTTCTTCGACACGGGATGGCTAGCCGCCGCTTCGAGTTCCGAGGCCGCGTGCGGCGCCGACGCGGCCAGCGGCGCGGAAGCCGCGAGCGCGTCCGAAGCGGCGGCGTCCGGCACACTCACCCGCTTCTGGATCGACCCCTCGACTACCACGCGCGAGCCGCGAATCGCGGCGCCCCGGTGGCTGACCCGCAGTGTAGCGGCCGTCATTCCCAACGCCGGATCGGCGAGCTTGTCGCGCATCAACTGCTCGCATGCGCTGGAGTTGCGGGTGGCAATCGTGCAGCCCGCGAGCAGCGCGGCGGCGCTCACGATACAGGCCGCGGTACAGGCCGCAGTAGAGGCCGCAGTACAGGTGAAAGGGAGGAGCCGAATTTTCATCGAAAGTCCGTTGTTCCAGGCGTCGGCCATTGTAGCTCAGGGCTTGTCGAGCGGCATCGCAGCCGTTTCGGCGCTTGACGGGCCGCCGCGAATGTGTTCCTATTGCGCCCTATGTACCGCGCCCAGACCACCCTATCGCTACTACTAGCCCGCTCTACCGGGCTAGGTCTGCTGCTGCGCGCGTCCGCTTCTCTCTGATCCACCGAAGCATCGCTTGAATCCCCAGTAACTGACCCAGCCCCGGTTTCCGACCGGCGGCCCAGTATCGCGTTTTCGTCGTCCGGTCGACACCCGTTCCACGGTCTCTCCCCCGGATGATGAAAATGTTGAAAAACCCTGCTACCAAGTACCGCTCGTTCAAGCCCATCAATTTGACGGACCGCCAGTGGCCGTCGCGCACCATCACGCGCGCGCCGATCTGGATGAGCACCGACCTGCGCGACGGCAACCAGGCGCTGTTCGAGCCGATGAACGCCGAGCGCAAGATGCGCATGTTCAAGACGCTGGTGCAGATCGGCTTCAAGGAAATCGAAGTCGCGTTTCCGTCGGCGTCGCAGACCGATTTCAACTTCGTGCGCGAGCTGATCGAGGGCGGCCATATTCCCGACGACGTGACGATCGAAGTGCTCACCCAGGCACGCGACGATCTGATCGAACGCACCTTCGAATCGTTGCGCGGCGCCCCGCGCGCGATCGTCCACCTGTACAACGCGACCGCGCCGGAATTTCGCAAGATCGTGTTCGGCCTCGAAAAGAGCGGCGTGATCGAACTCGCGCAGAAAGCCGCGCGCACGATGAAGCGCCTCGCCGACGCGCAGCCGGAAACCCACTTCACGCTGCAATACAGTCCCGAAGTGTTCAGCGGCACCGAACTCGAATTCGCGAAGCAAGTGTGCGACGCGGTGTTCGACATCTGGGAACCGACGCCGCAGCACAAGGCGATCGTCAATCTGCCGGCCACCGTCGAAATGGCCACGCCGAACGTCTACGCGGACCAGATCGAATGGATGCACCGCAACCTCAAGCGCCGTGATTCGCTGATCGTGTCGGTTCATCCGCATAACGATCGCGGCACCGCGGTCGCCGCCGCCGAACTCGCGGTGATGGCCGGCGCCGACCGTATCGAAGGCTGCCTGTTCGGCAACGGCGAGCGTACCGGCAACGTCGACCTCGTCACGCTCGCGTTGAACCTGTACACCCAGGGCGTCGACCCCGAACTCGATTTCTCGAACATCAACGAAGTCGCGCGCACCGCCGAGGAATGCACGCAGTTGCCGGTGCATCCGCGTCATCCGTATGTCGGCGATCTGGTGTTTACCGCGTTCTCGGGCTCGCATCAGGACGCGATCAAGAAGGGTTTTGCCGCGCAGAAGCCGGAAGCGATCTGGGAAGTGCCGTACATGCCGATCGATCCGAGCGACCTCGGCCGTACCTACGATTCGGTGATCCGCGTCAACAGCCAGTCGGGCAAGGGCGGCATCGCGTATTTGCTCGAGCAGAGCTACGGCGTGGTGTTGCCGCGCCGTCTGCAGGTCGACTTCAGCTCGGCCGTGCAGCGCTACACCGACGACAGCGGCCAGGAAGTCACGCCCGCGCAGATCTGGGAACTGTTCCAGCAGGAATACGTGCATGCCGCCGAGCCGGTTCGCTATCTCAGCCACAGCCTGTCCGAGCAGGACGGCCGCGAGCACATCAAGCTGAACGTCGAAATCAACGGCACGCCGCGCGTGCTGAGCGGTTCCGGCAACGGCCCGCTCGACGCGCTGATGCAGGCGTTCGACGTGCCGGTGCGCATCCAGCACTACGAAGAGCGCGCGCTCACGCAAGGCGCGGATGCCCGCGCGATCGCGATCGCCGAAATGGCCGGCGCGGATGTGTCGGGCAGCGCGTTCGGCGTCGGTGTCGACGCGAATCTGGTGACCGCGTCGATCCGCGCGGTGATCAGCGGCGTGAACCGTGCGTATGCCCGCGTGAGCGCGGATGCGCAGGAGCGTTTCTTCGACGCGGCGCTGAGCGACGCGACGGTCTGAGTTCGGCTCTGCAATCGACGAGGCGGCGCGCCGGATAAGCGGCGCGCTGCCGGCAAAAAAAAGAGGGGGCGTGAAGACGCCCCCTCTTTTTTATTGGCGATTCATCACGCGCCGATTCATTGATAAACGTCGCGACCGAAGTACTTCTGCGAAATTCGCAGATAGGTGCCGTCTTTGCGCAGGCGCGCGAGCGCGTCGTCGAGCGCCGCGCGCAGTTTCGGGCTGCCCTTGCGGATCAGCACCGCGGCGTGATCACCACTGCCGGCCGACTGATCGACCGCGACGACTTTCACCGGGGCATCCGGCCGGCGCTTGCGGTAATCGAGAAACGACAGCGAATCGTTGACCGTCGCATCGACGCGGCCCGCGATGACGAGCTCGATCGAGTCCTCGAAACTCGCCGCCGGAATCACCTGCGCGCCATGCGCGGCCGCGACCCGGCCGACCGCGCTGCCCAGCGTATTGGCCGTTTTACGGCCTTTCAGATCGTCGAACGAGTGGATGCTGGTGTTGTCCGACGCGACGATCAGCACCGAGTGCGACGTGAGGTACGGCGTCGAGTAATCGTATTTGAGCTTGCGTTCGTCGGTGATCGCCACTTCGTTGATCACCGCGTCGTAACGGTTCATGTCGAGCCCGCCGATCATGCCATCCCATTTGCCCTCGATGAATTGCGCGTCGACGCCGAGCCGCTGTGCGATCGCGCTGCCGAGTTCGACGTCGAAGCCGGTCAGCCGGCCCGTCTCGTCGTGATAGCTGAACGGCGCGTAGGTGCCCTCGGTGCCGATGCGCAGCACGCCGGCGGCCTTGATCCGCGCGAGATCGTCGGCGTGCGCGGGCAGCGCGAGCGCGATCTGCAGCAACGCGACGAGCGCGAGGGAACGAAGCGGATTCATCGATGACTCCGTGGGGTGGCGACCTGTAAGCGGCTGTGGCGCCGGCCCTTTCGGGCCGCGGCGCAACGTGGGCCGACTGTAGCAAACCGTCCACCTTTTTCAAAGCGGAACGCGGCAGCCGCGCGAAGCGCGCGGGCGCGCGCCGCTCAGTAAGTCTCCAGATGCAGGCGCCCTTCCCGCTTCAGCTTCGCCCACAGCGCGTCCCAGTCGAGTTGCCGCTGTTCGGCGATCTCCCGCAACGCCTGCAACACGCCGTCCTCCATCCCCTTCAGACCGCACACGTAGATGTAGGTGTTGTCGTCCTTCAGCAGACTCGCGACGTCGGCCGCGCGCTCGCGCATCGCGTCCTGCACGTAGCGCTTCGCCTGCCCCGCGGTGCGCGAAAACGCCAGCGTGGTATCGATGAAATCCTTTGGCAGATTCGTCAGCGGCCCGAAGTAAGGCAGTTCCTCCTTGGTGCGCGCACCGAAAAACAGCATCAGCTTGCCGGTCGCGCCTTTCAGGCGCTTGCGCCGGCGGTACTCGGTCATCGCCCGCATCGGCGCGGAGCCGGTGCCGGTGCAGATCATCAGCAGATGCGAGTTCGGATGATTAGGCATCAGAAACGTGCTGCCGAACGGCCCGATCACGCTGACCGTGTCGCCCTTTTTCAGATCGCACAGATAGTTCGAGCAGACGCCGTCGACCGCATCGCCGTGCTGGCGCGCGACCCGCTTGACCGTCAGCGACACGTTGTTGTAGCCGGGCCGCTCGCCGTCGCGCGGGCTCGCTATCGAGTACTGGCGCGCATGATGCACGCGGCCGTCGGCGCTCGCGCCCGGCGGCAGAATGCCGATCGATTGTCCTTCGAGCACCGGAAACGGCATCGCGCCGAAGTCGAGCACGATGTGATGAATATCGCTGGAAGTCGACGCGTCGGTCAGGCGGTAGTTGCCGACCACGGTCGCGCTGGTCGGGCTCGCGTGCGTGTACAGATTCACGTACGGCTTCGCGGCCGACCACGGCGGCACCTGCGCGCCGCGCACCGTGTCGACTTCGATGCCGTCCGCCTCGTCGGTGCTGTCGCCCTGGGCGGGCAACGCCGGTTCCGCGGGCGGCACCGCCATCGTGTTCTGTTCGGGCAGCACGTCCCACGTGAATTGCTCGTCGATCGAATACGCGTCGGCCCTCAGCACGGTGCGCCAGTTGTCGATCGCGCCGGTCGGGCACGGCGGCACGCAGGCCATGCAGCCGTTGCAGATATCCGCCCTGACCACGTAGTTGTTCTCGTCGTGCGTGATCGCGTCGATCGGACAGGTCTCTTCGCAGGTGTTGCAGCGAATACAGATTTCCGGATCGATCAGATGCTGGCGCACAACTTCGATCGACGCTGGGCCGTTCATGACTTCCTCCGACTGCAAAGACGGGCCGCGCGCGTCAATTGAAGCGCACGTATTCGAAATCGACCGGTTGCCGGTTCACGCCCATCGCCGGCGGCGCGATCCAGTTTGCGAACTTGCCCGGCTCGGCGACGCGTCCCATCAGCGACGCGACGAACGCGCGGTCTTCCGGCGTGGCGAGCCACTTCGCCTCGTTCGCGGCCCATTCGGTCTCGCTGAGCACGCGGCCGTCGGGCGACACCCGGGTGCCCGCGAAGGTGCCGATCTGCCGGTTGAACGCCTTGTGCGGCACTGTCATGCGCCAATCGATGCCGGCCTTTTCCAGCACCTTGTTCCAGCGGCCGACGCCGGCCACCGAATCCTTGATGTAATCGTCGCGCAGCACTTCGTTCATCGCGTTCAGCATCGGCACCTCGCGCTCGACCAGCTTGCCGTCCTGCACGTCGAGCAGCTTGTAGCTGTGCTCGTTCAGACGATGATCGTCGTCGCGCTTGCCTTCCTCGTAGCGGCCCTTCAGCCCCGAGCTATAAAACGTCGCCGCATTCGACGAATGATCGGCGCCGAACAGGTCGATCGTCACCGAGTAGTGGAAGTTCAGATAGCGCTGGATCGTCGGCAGATCGATCACGCCGGCCGCGCGCAGCTTCGCGACGTCGTCGGTGCCGAGTTCGTTCATCACCTGCGCGGTGCGCTGAATCACGCGCGACACGCCCGATTCGCCGACGAACATATGATGCGCTTCTTCGGTCAGCATGAACCGGGTGGTGCGCGCGAGCGGATCGAAGCCCGACTCGGCGAGCGCCGACAGCTGGAATTTACCGTCGCGATCGGTGAAGTACGTGAACATGTAGAACGCGAGCCAGTCCGGCGTTTTCTCGTTGAACGCGCCAAGAATGCGCGGATTGTCGTCGTCGCCCGACCGGCGGCCGAGCAATGCTTCGGCTTCCTCACGACCGTCGCGGCCGAAATAGCGATGCAGCAGATAGACCATCGCCCACAGATGGCGGCCTTCCTCGACGTTGACCTGGAACAGGTTGCGCAGATCGTACAGCGACGGCGCGGTGAGCCCGAGGTGACGCTGCTGTTCGACCGAAGCCGGCTCGGTATCGCCCTGGGTCACGATGATGCGGCGCAGATTCGCGCGATGCTCGCCCGGCACGTCCTGCCACGCGGCTTCGCCCTTGTGCTCGCCGAAATGGATCTTGCGCTCCTGCTCGCCCGGCGTGAGGAAAATGCCCCAGCGGTACTCGGGCATTTTCACGTAATCGAAATGCGCCCAGCCGCCGGCGTCGACGCTGACCGCGGTGCGCAGATACACGTCGTAGCCGTGCGAGCCTTCCGGGCCCATGTCGCCCCACCACGACAGGAAGTTCGGTTGCCACTGTTCGAGCGCGCGCTGCAGTGCGCGGTCGTCGGCGAGGTTGACATTGTTCGGAATCTTTTCGCTGTAGTTGATCGTGGACATGGGGTCGGTTTCCTGTGCGAAAGCCGCGTGATCAGACGCGCGACACATCGAATTGCGGCTTGCTGCCCTTGCCGTACACCTTGAGCGCGCCCTTCTCGCCCACCGCGTTCGGACGGTTGAAAATCCAGTTCTGCCAGGCGGTGAGACGCCCGAAAATGCGTGTCTCCATCGTCTCCGGTCCGTTGAAGCGCAGATTCGCTTCGAGCCCGGTCAGTGCATCCGGCGACATCGCCGCGCGCTCCTCGAGCGCGATGCGGATTTCGTCGGCCCAGTCGATATCGTCCGGCGCCGCGGTGACGAGACCGAGGCGCTCGGCGTCGCGCGGCCCGAGCGGCTGGCCGAGCAGCGCGCGCACCGCGTCGAGCGGTTCGGACTCCTCGTAGAAGCGCCGCGCTAGCCGCGACTGATGCGTGACGAGCGGATACAGACCGAAGTTGACTTCCGACAGCGTCAGCGCCGGCTCGTCGTCTTCGCGGTCCGGCAGCGCGGCCATGTAGCTGCGATCGGCGGCGAACGCGATCTCGGCGAACGTGCCGGCGAAACACGAACCCGGTTCGATCAGCGCGAACAGCGAGCGCGACGACACGTCGATACGCGCGAGCGTGCGGCGCAGCATGCCGATCGTCTCGCGCACGAACCAGTGATCCCTGTGCTGCAGCAGCGTCGCGTCGGCCGCCAGCAGATGACGGGCGTCGCCGGTGGTCTTGAACACCCAGGTGCCGATGTCGAGTTCGTTGGTGCGCATCGACAGGATCGCGTCGTCGAGTTCGCGTGCGAATTGCAGCGGCCACCAGTTCGCGCCGGCCGCGACGATCGCGTCAAGCTCCGAAGGCGGCGCGCTGAGCGGCGCACGCGCGGTAAAAGTCGCAACGCGTTTGGCGCGATCGATCGTCACGTCGACGGTTGCATAGCTCAGGCCGTCCGCGCGCTCGCTGCGTTCGATACGGGTGAGCGCGACGCCTTGCGCATCGACGGGCCGGTCGCTGTGCGCGGCCAGTTCGAGCGCGCGCGCCTGAATCGCCTGCTCGAACTGGTTCGGCTTCACGACTTCATCGACGAGCCGCCACGCCTTCGCACGCTCGCCGCGCACGCCTTCGACCAGCGTGCAAAAGATATCCGCGCGATCGTGGCGCACGTGGCGCTTGTCGGTCACCCGCGTCAGACCGCCGGTGCCGGGCAGCACGCCGAGCAGCGGCACTTCCGGCAACGATACGGACGACGAACGATCGTCGATCAGATAGATTTCGTCGCAGGCAAGCGCGAGTTCGTAGCCGCCGCCCGCGCACGAACCGTTCACCGCGGCGAGAAATTTGAGCCCCGAATGACGCGACGAATCTTCGAGGCCGTTGCGGGTTTCGTTGGTGAACTTGCAGAAGTTGACCTTCCACGCGTGCGACGACAGACCGAGCATGAAGATGTTCGCACCCGAGCAGAACACCCGGTCCTTCAGGCTCGTCACCACCACGGTCCGCACTTCCGGATGCTCGAAGCGGATTCGCTGCAGCGCGTCGTGCAGCTCGATATCGACGCCGAGATCGTATGAATTGAGCTTGAGCTTGTAGCCGTCGCGGATCCCGCCGTCCTCGGCGATGTCGATGCCGAGCGTCGCAACCGGGCCGTTGAAACTGAGCTTCCAGTGCTGGTACTGCGACGGGTCGGTGCGGTAGTCGACCGGGGCGACGGCGGGCTCAACTGCGGACATGGGGGTGTCTCCTGATTGACGATGCGAGGCTATTTTTTGAACCATAGTGCACTTTATTTAACAAGTAAAGCACTTTAGTGCACTTACTGGCAAACCCCGACGCGGCCCCGCTCGGCGCGATCCAGCTGCGCAGATGAGGGCTTTCCCTGAGAGTACTTTTGATTCATATTCTGCGACCTCGTGAATTCGGCGCATGTACTATAGTGCTTGACAGGCGTCGACTGAACGGTTTAATTTTTCGCCAAATGCAGATTCAAACAAACATTCGCGCGCAGCCGAGCAAGCCCGGCTGCGTCATGGAGACCGCGCGGCAGCACGCCTGCACGAAAGTGCCGGTGCACGGGCACGTACCCGGCGCTCGCGCGCATCTGGAGGCTCGCATGTCCCCACAGGATTTCCAGCGTCTGATCGCAGGCGTGACCGGGCAACTAGCCGGGCGGCCGGTCGACGCCGAGCTCGCCGCGTGGCTGAACGACACCTGGCCCGCCGACAGCCCGACTTTCCAGCAACTGGCCAGCGCGTGCCGCAGCGCTATCGCCAGCGGCTGGATGTGCAACCGCGAAGGCGGCGGCATCCGCTACGGCCGTGTGTTCAACGCGTTGCCCGAGACTCATGGCTTTTCGGTCGACGTCGTCGACATGCGGGACATCGCCGGTCCGCACCACGTGCATCCGCACGGCGAAATCGACCTGATCATGCCGCTCACCGAAGGCGCGACGTTCGATGGCCACCCGGCCGGCTGGTGTGTGTACGGCCCCGGCTCCGCGCATCGGCCGACGGTCGCCAACGGCCAGGCGCTGGTGCTGTATCTGCTGCCGCAAGGCGCGATCGAATTCACGCGCGCGTAAGCCGCGCGCCGCGCCGCCCACGCCACGACATCGCAGCCCACACCACGCCCCACGCGAACAATTCGCAGCGAGCGGCTCACGAGCACATAACGGCCGGAGCGCGCCCCACCGATGGAGGAGACCTATGGAAGCCCTGCTGGAAAAGGCCGAGTCGCAGCCCGTCGCGCCGCCGCCGTCGTTCAACTTCGCCGCGCATCTGTTCCAGCTGAACGACGCGCGCGCGAGCAAGCTCGCCTATCTCGACGATCACGGCACGCTGACTTACGGAGAACTCGAGCAACGCGCGCGCCGCTGCGCCAGTGCGCTGCGCGCGCTCGGCGTGCACCCGGAGGAGCGCGTGCTGCTGGTGATGCTCGACACCGTGTCGCTGCCGGTCGCGTTTCTCGGCACGCTGTATGCGGGCATCGTGCCGGTCGTCGCCAACACGCTGCTGGGTGCCGCCGACTACGCGTACATGCTCACGCACAGCCAAGCGCGCGCGGCGATCGTTTCGGAACCCTTATTGCCCAATGTGATCGACGCGCTCGCCAGCGTCGAGCACGACGGTTGCCAGCTGCTGGTGTCGCAACCGTACGGCACCGCCGCGGCGGCAGCCTCTGCGCCGGCATCGCCCGCATCGCCCGCATCGCTCGCATCGCCCGTTCCGCCGCGCTTCGAAACGCTGCTCGACGCGGCGCCGCCCGCGCTCAAAGCCGGTCCGACCGGCGCCGACGACATCGCGTTCTGGCTGTATTCGTCCGGCTCCACCGGCAAGCCGAAAGGCACCGTGCACACGCATGCGAATCTGTACTGGACCGCCGAGTTGTACGGCAAGCCGGTGCTCGGCATCGTCGAAAGCGACGTGGTGTTTTCGGCGGCGAAACTGTTCTTCGCGTACGGACTCGGCAATGCGCTGACCTTTCCGCTGTCGGTCGGCGCGACCGCGATCCTGATGGCCGAGCGCCCGACCGCCGACGCGATTTTCACGCGCCTCGTGCGGCACCGGCCGACCGTGTTTTACGGCGTGCCGACGCTGTACGCGAACATGCTGGAGTCGCCGAATCTGCCGGCACGCGCGGACGTCGCGATACGGATTTGCGCGTCGGCCGGCGAAGCGTTGCCGCGCGAAGTCGGCGAGCGCTTCACCGCGCACTTCGGCGCCGAGATCCTCGACGGCATCGGTTCGACCGAAATGCTGCACATCTTCCTGTCGAATCGCCCGGGCGAAGTCGAGTACGGCACAACCGGTCGCCCGGTGCCGGGCTACGAAGTCGAGTTGCGCGACGAATCCGGGCAGCCGGTGGCCGACGGCGAAGTCGGCGATCTGTTCATCAAGGGTCCGAGCGCAGCGTTGATGTACTGGAACAATCGCGAGAAAACCCGCGCGACCTTCCTCGGCGAATGGATCAGAAGCGGCGACAAATACCGGCGCCTCGCGAACGGCTGCTATGTGTACGCGGGCCGCAGCGACGACATGCTGAAGGTGAGCGGCCAGTTCGTGTCACCGGTCGAGGTCGAGATGGTGCTGGTCGAGCATCCCGCGGTGCTCGAAGCGGCGGTGGTGGGGCTCGCGCGCGACGGCCTCGTGAAGACGCGCGCGTTCGTCGTGCTCAAGCGCGAGTTCGCGCCGTCTGAGATACTCGCGGACGAACTGAAGGCCTTCGTCAAGGGACGACTCGCGCCGCACAAGTACCCGCGCGACATCGTATTCGCCGACGACCTGCCGAAAACCGCGACCGGCAAGATTCAACGCTTCAAGCTGCGCGAACTATCATGAGGTAACCGATCGATGCAGAACCCTGCTTGCGCTGTAGCCTCCGCTGTTGCCCCTTCCATTGCCTCCGAGAAGGCCCCCGCGAACGCATCCGCCGCTGTGAGCCGCTTCGCCGAGTTGCCGGCGAGCGGGTCGCATGGGCCGTTGCGCATCGAATATCGTTGGGTCAACGAAGCCGCGCAAGCCCCGGAAAATGCGCCGATCGCGGTGTTTCTGCACGAAGGCCTCGGTTCGATCGCGATGTGGCGCGACTGGCCGCAACGCTTGTGCGAACGGCTCGGCATGCGCGGGCTCGTCTATTCGCGGCCCGGCTATGGACTGTCGACCCCACGCGAACCCGATGTGAAATGGCCGCTCGATTTCATGACCGCGCAGGCGCGCGACGTTCTCCCCGCGCTGCTCGACGCGCTCGACATCGATACGCAACAGCGCCGGCACATGTGGGTGATCGGCCATAGCGACGGCGGCTCGATCACGCTGCTGTACGCGGCGCTCTATCCGGATGCGCTGGCGGGCGCGGTCGTGATCGCGCCACATGTGTTCGTCGAAGACATCTCGGTGCAAAGCATCGCGCAAACCAGACAGCTTTACGAAACCACCGACCTGCGCGCGAAGCTCGCCCGCTATCACGCGGACGTCGATTCCGCGTTCTACGGCTGGAATGACGTCTGGCTCGATCCTGCGTTCAGGCAGTGGTCGATCGTCGACGCGCTCGCGCCGATCGAAAGGCCGCTGCTCGCGATTCAGGGCCACGACGACAACTACGGCACGATGGCGCAGATCGACACGATCGCCGCGCGCGTGCCGCACGCGCGGCTCGTCAAACTCGATACGGGCGGACACTCGCCGCATCGCGATGCGCCCGCTGCTCTGAACGACGCGATCGCCGCGTTCGTCCGCGCACAGCCATAAACGCCGCGGCGCGGCTCTTGCGCCTTGTTCATAAAAATTACACGGTTCGGCACTTATGCTCTCGCATCGCTGACCTCGGCACCTCGATGCCCAGGCATCCCTTCCCCGTGCCGGAGACAGTGCCATGCCCCTCGTGTCGAAGCCGTTCCGGGCGCCGTCGCGCAAACGTTTGGCACGCGCACTGACGCTCGGCGTGCTGTGCGCGCTCGCCGCCGGCTGCGGCAACGACGATAAGACCAACCGTACGCCTACGCTCAGTGCTACTGAGCATTCCGCCGCCAACAGCTTTAACGGCTCGGGCGACGCGCCGCCGGGCACACCCGCGCCGGCCATCCTGACGATCCAGACTCCCGCGGCATCCTCGTCCGACGCCGGCACCGCGCTGTCGGCGACCGCGCCGCCGCTCGCACCGCCCATGATCCACAGCGTGGATTGAGTTTCATGCTGCGCGCGGCGGCCGGCCTGTCCCCCCGCGGCAGCGCAGCACATCGTCCCCCTTCGCTCTATCCTTTCGTCCACCGAAGATCAAAGCCACCACCATGACCTCAAAAAATCGCCGTGATTTTCTCCGCTCGGCCGCGCAAGCGGCCGGTTCGTTCACCGCGCTCAGCATGCTGCCCGCCGGCATTCGCAACGCGCTCGCGATTCCGGCCAACAACCGCACCGGCACGATCCGCGACGTCGAACACATCGTCGTGCTGATGCAGGAAAACCGCTCGTTCGATCATTACTTCGGCTCGCTCAAAGGCGTGCGCGGCTTCGGCGATACGCGCGCGATCAAGCTCGCGAACGGCCAGCCGGTCTGGTATCAGCCGATGACCACCGATACCGCCGGCGCCGGCTATGTGCTGCCGTTCCGCCCGGGCGCGCCGAACCTCGGCCTGCAATTTCTGCAGGATCTCGCGCACGACTGGGGCAGCACGCACGCCGCGTGCAACGGCGGACGCAACGATCAGTGGGTGCCCGCGAAAGGCACGACGACGATGGCCTATCTGACGCGCGAGGACATGCCGTTCCACTATCAACTCGCCGACGCGTTCACGATCTGCGACGCGTACCACTGCTCGCTGATGGGGCCGACCGATCCGAACCGCTACTACATGTGGAGCGGCTGGGTCGGCAACGACGGCAGCGGCGGCGGTCCGGTGATCGACAATTCGGAACTCGGTTACGGCTGGTCGACGTATCCGGAAGTACTGCAAAACGCCGGCATCTCGTGGAAGATCTATCAGGACATCGGCACCGGGCTCGATGCGAACGGCTCGTGGGGCTGGACGCAGAACCCGTATATCGGCAACTACGGCGACAACTCGCTGCTCTACTTCAACCAGTACCGCAACGCGCAGCCGGGCAATCCGCTGTACGACAACGCGCGCACCGGCACCAACGCGGCAAAGGGCGACGGCTATTTCGACATCCTCAAGCGCGACGTGGAGAACAACGCGCTGCCGCAAGTGTCGTGGATCGTCGCGCCGGAAGCGTACTCCGAACATCCGAACTGGCCGACCAACTACGGCGCGTGGTACATCGATCAGGTACTGCAGATCCTCACGTCGAATCCCGAAGTGTGGAGCAAGACCGTGCTGCTGATCAACTACGACGAAAACGACGGCTTCTTCGATCACGTCGCCGCGCCGTTCGCGGCCGCGTCGGGCGCGAACGGTCTGTCGACTGTCGACACCACGCACGAAATCTATCCGGGCGACGCGAAGACCGCGGCGGCGCCGTACGGGCTCGGGCCGCGCGTGCCGATGCTGGTCGTCTCGCCGTGGTCGAAAGGCGGCTATGTGTGCTCGGAACTGTTCGACCATACGTCGGTGATCCGCTTCATCGAAAAACGGTTCGGTGTCCATCACAATCTGGGCGAATCGAACATCACGCCGTGGCGTCGCGCGGTATGCGGCGATCTGACTTCGGCGTTCGACTTCGCCAATCCGAACGCGGCGATGCCGTCGCTGCCGTCCACGAGCGGCTACGTGCCGGCCGATCAGCAGCGCCACGACGATTACAAACCGCAGCCGCCGGCCGTGCAGGCCATGCCGAAACAGGAAGCCGGCGTGCGTCCCGCCCGCGCGTTGCCCTATGAACTGTTCGTGCGCGCGGACGAAGGGGCGAACGGCAAATTGACGATGCGCTTCATCAATACCGGTCGCGCGGGCGCGGTGTTCCTCGTGTATGCGGCCAACAGCACGACTGCGCCGCTCAGCTTCACGGTCGAGGCGGGCAAGCGTCTGCACGACACCTTGACGCTCGATGCGGACGGCAGCTACGACTTCACCGTGCACGGCCCGAACGGCTTCCTGCGCCGCTTTGCCGGCAAGGTGGCCGCGCACGGCGGTGGCCATCGCGCTGACAGCGCGCGGCCGGTCGTCGCCGACGGCTACGACGTCGCGAACGGCAATCTGCAACTGCGGCTCCAGAACGACGGTAGCGCCCGTTGTCAGTTCACCATCGTCAACGCCTACGATCCGAACCATCCGATCCGCCACACGGTGCGCGGCGGCGATCACGACGAGTTATATCTCGATCTGCGCAACGCGCACGGCTGGTACGACCTGGCAATCACCGTCGATACCGACCCGGCGTTTGCACGACGCCTCGCCGGTCACGTGGAAACCGGCAACAGCAGCATGAGCGATCCGGCGTTGGGCGCTTAAGCGTTTCGGCGCGCTTTCATGAAGCGCGTTTGTAAAGGCGACGGCCGCTGCGTGTCTGCACGCGGCGGCCGTGGTTTTTCGGGGCTCCCGATTCGGGAGGAATGCTACGCTTCGAAATCGAGCCCGCCGATCAACATGATCGGATCGCCCTGCGTATGCGTGAGGAAATCGAGTTCGCGCGCCTGCGTCCATGCGGTGAGCTTGCGCGGCAATGCCGCCAGATAGCGGGCGAAGCGCGCGCCGCCCGACTCGTTCATCAGCCGCTCGATTTCGTCGCTGTCCCACGTCAGATAGAGATTCAACGGATACGGATAGTGGCCGACATCGCCGAGCGGCGCCGCGTGAATCCGCAACCGCGTCGGTTCGCCGTGGCCGCCGTGCGGCAACACATCGGTATGCACGGTCTTCGCGAAACACGCGGCGATCGCTTCGGCGATGCGCGGCGCGAACTGCTGGTCGAAACGAATCGCACTCTCCGGGCGCATCCAGGATCTCCGGTTTTTATTGGTCGTGGTGGTGGGTGGGTGATCGTAGCATGGGCATCGGCATGCGCAAGGCCGCCGGGATCCCCAATCCTCGCGCATCTGACATAACCCAGACCCGATCCGCCTATTTCTCTGTCGCGACTCGTCAATTCGCGACAACTCCTGTGCAATTTCGGCCCTTTACGTCTGATGTTCTCCGGGCGGGCTAGCATCGACCCTGGTTGACGTAACGCGCCGGTCGCGTCGCGTCGCTCGATTGTTTTTCCCGGAAGGCTTATGAGCAAGGCAAGATTCGCATCGTTCTGGCATGGCCCGGAACTCTCCCCGTACGAAATCGCCTGTCTGAATTCGTTCACGTTGTACGGCAGCGAGGTCGCGCTCTACAGTTACGAGCCGATCGCCAATCTACCGCCGCGCGTGATCGCGAAGGACGCGAGCGCGATTCTGCCGCGCGATTCGCTGAACGATTTTCCGATTAACGGTGTGCCGTCGATGGCGCACTTCACCGACTATTTCCGCTTCGTGCTGTTCACGAAGACCGATGAAATCTGGGTCGATACCGACATGCTGCTGCTGCGCGACTTCGACCTGGGCGCGAAAGGCGATCTGATCGGCCGGGAAACGCCGACGAGCATCTGCACCGCGCTGTTGCGGCTCGATCCGGATCATCCGCGCCTGAACGATCTGATCGTGCGCGTCGAAGCGATGAAAGGCACCGAGATCAAGTGGGGCGCCACCGGTCCGCGCCTGTTGACCACCGTCTACGGCGTGAAGGCCGGCATGCCCGAAAGCCTGTTCTATCCGGTGCATTTCGACGACTACTACAAGCCGTTCCTGCCACGCTATTTCGACGAATGCGCGGCGCTCTGTTCCGATGCGTACACCCTGCACCTGTGGAACAACCGCGTCGTCAAAATGGGCCTGTTCAAGCGCGTCGGTCCGCCGGTCGGCTCGTTCCTGCATCACGTTTTCGAGCAAACGGGCGCGAATGGGATGTTCCGCGAGTTCTACCCGACCAACGTGATGCAAGCGATGATCGACAACGCGGAGGAGAAAGTCGGCAGCGACGAAGGCGTGCGCAAGCTGCTGCGCGTCGGCGTGCCGATGGTCAAGACCGCGATCGCGCGCCGCTTAGGCGCCTAACTCCCTCACCGCCTCTGCGCTTGAGCGCCCCTATACGCGTAACCGCTACGGTTCCCGCGCGGCTTGCGCGGCGTGAGTCTGCTCGAGGATGAATTCGATGAACGTCGCGGCCGCGCGCGTGTGATGGCGATTCGGCATATAAAGCAAGTACATGTGGGTGCCGAAGATGCTGAGCCGCCATTCGTCGAGCGCGGTGCGCACCTCGCCGCGCTTCAGAACGTCCTGCACCACGTAGTCGGGCACGAGCCCAACGCCGAGGCCAGCCAGCACCGCCTCCCGCAAAAATAGAAAGTTTTCCGAAATAATTGTCGGTTCGAGCAGCACTTCGTGCCGCTCGTCATGCAGATAAGCGGCGAGCCGCAGCTGTTTGCCGATCACGGCCGCGGTGATCAGCGGCGCGGCGCGCAGATCGTCGAGCGTCGCCGGCATGCCGCGCGTTTGCGCGAACTCCGACGACGCGCACGCAACGTAACGGACCGGCCCCATATCGCGCGCAACCAGATTCTGCGGCGGCTCCGACATCACCCGCACCGCGATATCGACCTCGTCGCGCAACAGATCTTCGACACGGTTCTCGAACATCACGTCGAGCACGATCCCCGGGTACAGCCGCTTGAACGCGATCAGCCAGTCGGACATCACGAGCTGGCCGTAGCCGCTCGGCACGCTCAGCCGCACCCGCCCCTGCAGACTCTGCCCGAGTGTAGTCACCGACTCGCGCGCGGCCAGCAGTGCGTTCTGAATGGTGCGGCCATGCTCGTAAAGCCGCAGCCCGATCTCGGTCGGCTCGACGCGGCGCGTGGTACGCCGCACCAGTTGCAGACCGACCGAGCGCTCGAGCTGGTTCAGGTGATAGCTGACGTTCGCGCGGCTCATCTTGAGCCGGCGCGCGGCCTCGCTCAGATTGCCGGCATCGAGAATATCGACCAGCAGAGTCAGGGAATTGACGTCCATCGTCGCGTCGTTGTCAAAATAATTTTGACAGTCTGTCAATCATCCATGTGATTGTCAACGAACCTTGACCGCTCCAGAATGGGATCATCGGGCGCACGTTTGCTGCGTACTGCGCGTTTTTTTCTGCATGTACCGGCTACGCACGCGCCCTCGCCAATCGAACCAAAAGGAGACGCCCCGATGACCCTTCCCCTTTCAGCCGACGTCGTCACGCGCGAGTTGCGCGGCAAGGTGCTGCTCGTCACCATCGATCATCCGCCTGTCAACGCACTGTCGGCCGACGTGCGGCGCGGCCTGCTCGCGGCGATCGAAGCGGCCGACGCCGAGCCCGCGATCGGCGCCGTGCTGCTGATCGGCGCGGGGCGCAACTTCATCGCCGGCGCGGACATTCGCGAGTTCGGCAAGCCGCCGGTTGCGCCCGCGCTGCCGGACATATGCAACCGCATCGAGGCGTGCAGCAAACCGGTGATCGCGGCGTTGCACGGCGCGGCGCTCGGTGGCGGGCTCGAGGTGGCGCTCGCCGCGCATTACCGGATTGCGGTCGACGGCGCGAAGCTCGGCTTGCCCGAAGTGCAACTCGGTCTGCTGCCGGGCGCCGGCGGCACCCAGCGCACCCCGCGCCTGATCGGCGCGCAGGCCGCGCTCGATCTGATTCTGAGCGGCCGGCACGTGGGCGCGCAGGAAGCGCTCGCGCTGGGCCTGATCGATCGCATCGGCACGAGCGACGACATCCTTGCCGAGGGCCTCGCGTACGTGCACGAACTGCTCGCCGCCCATGCCCCGGTAAGACGCACGCGCGACGCCGCCGCGCTCGCCGATCGCGCGGCGAGCGCGGCCGCAATTGCTACCGCACGCGCGCAGACCGCGAAGCAATCGCGCGGCCTGTTCTCGCCGCTGAAGATCGTCGACGCGGTCGAAGCCGCGCTCGAACAGCCCTTCGACGAAGGTCTGAAAACCGAGCGCAAACTGTTTCTGCAATGCCTGGACAGTCCGCAACGCGCAGGGCTGGTCCATGCATTCTTTGCCGAACGCGAAGTGCTGAAGGCGCCGGAAACGCGCGACGCGAAACCGCGCGCGCTGAACGCGCTCGGCGTAATCGGCGGCGGCACGATGGGCGCCGGCATCGCGGTCGCGGCACTCGATGCGGGCTTGCCGGTGACGATGATCGAACGCGACGGCGCGGCACTCGCGCGCGGCCGCGCGCACATCGAAAAGGTCTACGACGGCCTGATCGCAAAGGGTCGCATGAGCGCGGAGAAGAAAGCCGCGACGCTCGCGCGCTGGAACGGCAGCACCTCGTACGATGCGCTTGCGCACGTCGACCTCGTGATCGAAGCGGTATTCGAGGACCTCGACGTGAAGAAGGCGGTGTTCGCCGAACTCGACCGCGTCTGCAAGCCGGGCGCGGTGCTCGCGACCAACACGTCGTATCTCGACATCGACGCGATAGCCGCCAGCATTTCCCGCCCCGCCGACGTGATCGGCCTGCACTTCTTCTCGCCGGCCAACATCATGAAGCTGCTCGAGGTGGTGGTGCCGAAACAGGTCAGTGTGGACGTGGTCGCAACCGCGTTCGAGCTCGCGAAGAAGCTGCGCAAAACGCCGGTGCGCGCGGGCGTGTGCGACGGCTTCATCGGCAACCGGGTGCTCGCCGTGTATCGCGCCGCCGCCGATGCGCTGATGGAAGACGGCGCGTCGCCCTACCAGATCGATGCGGCGGTACGCGCATTCGGCTTTCCGATGGGCCCGTTCCAGGTGGTCGATCTCGCCGGCGGCGACATCGGCTGGGCCGCGCGCAAACGCCGCGCGGCGACCCGCGATCCGCAAGCGCGCTATGTGCAGATCGCCGACCGTCTGTGCGAGCGCGGCTGGTTCGGCCAGAAGAGCGGCCGCGGCTTTTATCTGTACCCCGAAGGATCGCGCAGCGGCACGCCGGACCCGGAGGTCGAGGCGATCGTCGACGCCGAACGCCAACGCGCCGGCATCACGCCGCGCAGCTTCACGGACGACGAAATCATCCGCCGCTACATGGCTGCGATGATCAACGAAGGCGCGAACGTCGTGCACGAAGGCATCGCGCTGCGCCCGCTCGACGTCGACGTGACCTTCCTGTACGGCTACGGCTTTCCGCGCTACCGCGGCGGCCCGATGAAATATGCGGACATGGTCGGCCTGCCGACGATACTCGCGGACATCCGCGCATTCGCAAAGGAAGATCCGCTGTTCTGGCGGCCGTCGCCGCTGCTGGTCGATCTGGTCGAACGCGGCGCCGATTTCGCGAGCCTGAACCACACCGCGCACGCGTAGCCATCATTCACCGCATCGCGACTGGCGCCACTTTACGTGACGAGCGCCGGTCTACTGAACTCCCATGGAATAACCGCGATGGATCTGAACTTCACCCCCGAAGAAGAAGCGTTTCGCACCGACGTGCTGACGTTTCTGCGCGACCACCTCCCGCAGCGCCTGGCCGACAAGGTACACGGCGGCCGCCGTCTGACACGCGACGATATGGCCGAATGGCATGCGATCCTGCACCGCCAGGGCTGGCTGGCGAACCACTGGCCGAAGGAGTACGGCGGCCCCGGCTGGAACGCGGTGCAGAAATTCATCTTCGAAAACGAATGCGCATTGGCCGGCGCGCCGCGCGTCGTGCCGTTCGGCGTCAACATGCTCGGCCCGGTGCTGATCAAATACGGCAACGACGCGCAGAAACGCCACTGGCTGCCGCGCATTCTCGACGGCTCGGACTGGTGGTGCCAGGGCTACTCCGAACCGGGCGCCGGCTCCGACCTCGCGGCGGTCAAGACCACCGCGGTGCGCGGCACCGACGCCCAGGGCGAGCACTACATCGTCAACGGCCAGAAGACGTGGACCACGCTCGGCCACTACGCGAACATGATCTTCTGTCTCGTGCGCACCGCGACCGACGTGCGCAAGCAGGAAGGCATCAGCTTCCTGCTGATCGATATGAATACGCCGGGCGTCGAAGTCCGGCCGATCATCACGCTCGACGGCGAACATGAGGTCAACGAAGTGTTTTTCACCGATGTGCGCGTGCCGGTCGAAAACCTCGTCGGTGAACAGAACAAGGGCTGGACCTACGCGAAGTATCTGCTCACGTATGAGCGCACCAATATCGCGGGCGTCGGCTTCTCGGTTGCCGCGTTCAACCGCCTGCGTAAGATCGCCGCGAAGCAGCGGCGCAATGGCCGCCCGCTCGCCGAAGACCCCGCGTTCGCCGCCCGCATGGCGCGCGTCGAGATCGACCTCGAGAACATGAAGACCACCAACCTGCGCGTGATCGCGGCGGTCGCGGGCGGCGGCGTACCCGGCGCCGAGAGTTCGATGCTGAAGATTCGCGGCACCGAGATCCGACAGGAAATCTCGTCGCTGACCCGCCGCGCGATGGGCGCGTACGCGCAGCCGTTCGTCGAGGAAGCACTGCACGAGGGCTTCGATGGCGTGCCGGTCGGACCCGACGAAGCGGCGAGCGCCGCGTCGCTGTACTTCAACAATCGCAAGCTGTCGATCTTCGGCGGCTCGAATGAAATCCAGAAGAACATCATTTCCAAAATGATCCTCGGACTGTAAGAGGCGCACGTCATGAATTTTCAGCACTCCGAAGACCGCCGCATGCTGGCGGATACGCTGAACCGCTTTGTCAGCGAGCAATACGGCTTTGCGACGCGCGACGCGATCGCGCGCTCGGCGCAAGGCTTCAGCACCGAACTGTGGGCGCGCTTTGCGGAGCTCGGCGTGATCGGCGCGTTATTCGATGAAGCGAGCGGCGGGTTCGGCGGCGGCGGTTTCGATATCGCCGTCGTGTTCGAGAGCCTCGGGCGCGGTCTCGTCGTCGAGCCGTTTCTCGATACGTTGATCGTCGGTCGGGCGCTCGCGCGCGCCGGCAACGACGCGCAGCGGGCGCTGGTGGGGTCGTTGATCGACGGCTCGCGGATCGTCGCGCTCGCGCATGGCGAACCGGACAGCCATTACGAACTCGCGCGCGTGACGACGCGGGCGCAGCGCGACGGCAACGGCTGGACGTTGAACGGCGCGAAGGCGGTGGTTCAGCACGGCGAGCACGCATCGCACTTCCTCGTCTCCGCGCGCACCCATGGCGACGAAGATGACGAAGCCGGCATTTCGCTCTTTATGGTTGCGCGCGATGCCGCGGGCGTTGGCGTGCGCGGCTATCGCAAGATCGACGGCGGCCGCGCGGCCGAAGTCAGCTTCGACAACGTCCGGCTCGGCGACGATGCGTTGCTCGGCCCTGCCGACCAGGGCTTCGCGACGCTCGAATACGCGGTCAGTTGCGGCGTGCTTGCACTATGCGCGGAAGCGGTCGGCGCGATGGACGTCGCAAAGGACTACACGCTCGACTACCTGCGCACCCGCAAACAGTTTGGTGTGCCAATCGGCAGCTTCCAGGCGTTGCAGCACCGGATGGCCGGCCTGCTGCTCGAAATCGAGCAGGCGCGCTCGGCGGTGATCAACGCCGCGGCCGCGCTCGACGGCGAGCGCCATGCGCGCGAGCGCGCGGCGTCGGCGGCGAAGTACAGCATTGGACGGATCGGCACGCTCGTCGCCGAAGAGTGCATCCAGTTGCATGGCGGGATCGGGATGACATGGGAACTGCCGCTTGCGCATTACGCGAAGCGCCTCGTGATGATCGATCATCAACTTGGGGATGAGGATCATCATCTGGAGCGGTTTGTGGCGTTGGGGGTGGGGCAAGGGGTGGGTGAATGCCAAGCAGTGCCCGCAGTGCGCGTACGCGGGGCCTGACAAGTCGTCGCCGTGAAGAAGCGGCGCCGTTCATCACACAGCGATAGCAATGAAATACTTAACTCTGGCACTAGTGCTCGTCGGCGCCTGCGCGTCGGCGCTTGCCGCCGACCCAGTCGAAGAAATCGCAAAACGAAGTGGACTGCCTGCCAGCGAAGTCACGGCAACCTTGGCCGATTGCGAAGCCAATCAAACGAGCATGAACTTTTGCGCGTGGCGTGATCAGATCGTCTCTGAACAAAAGCTGGAGCTCGCGGTGGCCGCGAAGGCAGGCTCGTCGGCCGCCTGCGAAAAGGCACTGAAAAAGAAGATCGCCGTGTGGAAGAAGCGTCGCGACGCTGAGTGCTCCAGATCCGCCTCGCGGCAATGGGGTGGCGGCTCGATGTTGCCCACGGCGGCCGCAACGTGCAAAACCGCCGAGACCGATCGCATGCGCGAAACGATCGCGGCCACGGAGTGCAAATAGTCGTCCGGCGAAAGTGAGTTCGCTATCGAAGAGTTGACAGCAGCTTTTATCGTAGTGACCTCCCTGCCCCATCGCCCGCGCCTGACCGTCCTCGGCCGAACCAAGATCCTCAGTTCTGCCAAGGACGGCTCAGCGCGCCCACTCGCCCCCCGACACCACCTCTACTTCAACTTACCCTCGGCCGCTTCGCGTTCCTGCTGACGATATTCGGGCACCGTGACCCCGCCGACACCCCAATTCTCCATATCGACCTCGTCGATCACAACGAAGGTGGATTGCGGCGGCTTGCCCATCACCTCGAACAGCAGATCGCTGACGCCCTTGATCAACGCCATCTTCTGCTCCGGCGTCGTCGCCGCCGCGCCCGGCACGGTGCCTTCGCGCGTCACCTTGATGTTCACGTACGGCATGGCCGTTCTCCTTGTCCAATGATCGGCATTACCACCGGCCCGCGTGCTGGCCGCCATCGACGCTAAGCGTCTCACCGGTCACGAAGCCCGCGCGTTCGAGGTACAGCACGGCGTCGACGATCTCGTGAACCTCGCCCATCCGGCCGAGCGGATGCAGGCCGGCGAGAAACTCGTGCGTCTGCGGTTGATGCATCGGCGTTTTGATGATGCCGGGCGCGACCGCATTCACGCGGATGCCGCTGCGCGCGTATTCGATCGCAAGCGAGCGCGTGACCGCGTCGAGGCCGCCCTTGGTCAGGCCGGCGAGACCCGACGGCGCACCCGCGATCGGCTGATCGACCAGCGCCGTCGTGATCTGCACGATATGCCCTCGACGTTGCGCGAGCATGTGCGGCAGTACCAGTTGCGTGACGTGGAAGAAGCCTGCGAGGTTCACGTCGATCACACTCCTGAAGTCGTCGAGCGTGTAGTCGGTGAATGGCTTGCCGATAAAAATGCCGGCGTTATTAACGAGCGTGTCGATCCGCCCAAAACGCTCGCGCGCGGTTTCGACGACCCGTTGAGCGACTTCGCGATCGCCGATGTGACCGGGCACCGCAATCACACCGCTATCGTCGCTCGCCTGGATGCTGCGCGAATTGGCGACGACGACGTAGCCATTGTCCCGATAACCTTTGACGATGCCGGCGCCGATTCCTTGCGACGCGCCGGTGACGATCGCGACTTTCTGCTGACTGGTCATGATGATTCTCCGAATGAATGGTTTGCGGCGCCGGCCCGCCGGGTTCGACAGGTTTTCGGCTACCCTTATGCTGCAGCGACCGGCCAAGCGTACGCTGCTCGCCCCTTTCGGAACATTCGCTATTCGCGCTCAATGGCTGAGAAAAAACGCACAGAGGCAGACTGGGAGGACATCCGCGTGTTTCTCGCGCTCGCCCGTCACGGCAGCCTGTCGGCCGCCGCGCGCACACTGTCGGTCAATCACGCGACCATCTCGCGCCGGATCCGCTCACTGGAAGCTTCGCTCGGCGACAAGCTCGTCGAACGCCGGCCGGAAGGCTACGTGCTGACGCCGGCGGGAACTCGCACGCTGAGCGCGGCGCGAGAAATGGAGAAGGCGGTGCAAACGCTCGGGCGCGGTGAACTCGACGGCGCACCGAAAGGCCTCGTTCGCATCAATGCTTCGCCGGCGCTTTCACAAGGATTCCTGATCAGTCGACTCGCAAAGCTGCCGCTGCTCTACCCTGGCATCGACATCGATCTCGCCACCGACCTGCGTTCGATCAGCCTGGACCGCCACGAGGCGGACATCGCGATTCGCCTCGATCCGCCGCCGGTCGCGGACCTGATCGCGAAGCGTCTGGGATCGATGGCGTATGGCTTTTATGGAGTGCCCGCGATTTGCCAGCGAGTCGAAGATGGCGAAGCGCCGGTCTTTGTCGGCTTCGACGAAACCAACGCGGACATTCCCGATGCGAGGTGGCTGACGCGCGAATATCCGCACGCGCGGGTCGCGTTCAGGGCCAACAATCAGATTGCTCAGGCGAGCGCCGCACGTTCCGGTGTCGGCCTTGCGCTACTGCCGCATTACATCGGGCGCAAGGAGCCGGATTTGCGGCTGTGCCAAATCACGCCAGTACCGCCGCCGAGAGAGATATGGCTGCTGATTCGTGAACAGGATCGCAACGACCTACCGGTCAGAACCGTGGTCGAGCATCTGATGCGGGCGTTTGCGGATGAAGAGAGACTATTTGCGGCTTGAGGTCGTGCGTTGCTTGACCCGGGGCACATTGTATTGATGCTGCATGGCATGACCCCCGCCAGAAACGAAAAAAGGACCTACGGCTTTCACCATAGGTCCTTCTATTCTTTGGTCGGGGCGAGAGGATTTGAACCTCCGACCACCTGCACCCCATGCAGGTACGCTACCAGGCTGCGCTACGCCCCGAACAGCAAGAAATTATAACAGACACTTTATTCGATTAGAACCGCCAGACGGAAAACTAAACGCGTCTCTCGGCATCGGCTATTGATGTCCACCGAGCAGATCGATCACGCTCTGCAGTTCCTTGCGCAACTTCTCGACATCCACCGCATCCCCGGCGCCCGCTGCGGGCGAAGCGGAAGGCTGCACCGCCGCCACACCACCGCCCTCGCCTTCCTCGGCCAGCGCATCCGGCGCAGCGCCGCCGCCATGCGAATCGAGACGGTTACGCGCGCCGTTGATCGTGAAGCCCTGTTCGTACAGCAATTCACGAATCCGGCGGATCAACAACACCTCGTGATGCTGGTAATAGCGACGATTGCCGCGCCGCTTGACCGGCTTCAACTGGGTGAACTCCTGCTCCCAATAACGCAGCACATGAGGTTTCACGCCGCATAGTTCGCTGACCTCACCAATCGTGAAGTAGCGCTTAGCTGGAATCGGAGGCAACACGACTTTTTCGATCGTCGCGGTCATCGTCAGTTAGCCGTGATGGATTGCGCAAAAGCGCGCCAGGCAGATCAGCGCGCGAAGCTCGCTTCAGCGCCGTTCTCGACCAGCGCCTTCAGCTTTTGACTTGCATGAAACGTCACCACACGACGCGCTGCGATCGGAATCGCCTCGCCGGTCTTCGGATTACGGCCCGGACGCTGCGGCTTGTCGCGCAACTGAAAGTTACCGAAGCCCGACAGCTTGACGCTGTCGCCGCTCTCCAGCGCGTCGCGGATCACTTCGAAGAAGGCTTCGACCATGTCCTTCGCTTCCCGCTTGTTGAGCCCGACATTGTCGAACAGCAACTCGGCAAGCTCCGCCTTGGTGAGCGTCGGCGTTTCGGTGGAAACGACGGCGGGTGATGTCGGAATATCTCGAATCATGGCGCTGCGTTGCGCCGTAAGAAGGGCTTCGAAATCACTCGAGTTCATTTCATTCATATCTATCAAATGGCGCGCCAAGCATAAAACAATGGATGCGGAAACAGCCGTGCAATTGTCAAATGCGGTTATCCGCGCAGCCGTGCGCCATATACTCGAGCCAGACGTTCCACCAGAGTTTGAATAGCCAGATCGACCGTTTCATCCTGAAGGGTTCCGCCAGTATCTTGCAAGGTCACACGGAACGCAAGGCTTTTCTCGTGCGCGGCCAGACCACCGGAAGTGTTTGATTTTGGACGGAATTCGTCGAAAAGCGCAACCTTCTGGACGCTCTTGCAAGCGGGTTCCGACAGGGCCTTCTGAAGCTCGTCGAGCAGCGCCTGGACCTCGATTTTTTGATCGACGACCACCGCGATATCGCGTCGTACCGGCGGGAATTTCGATACTTCCGACGGAACCGGCAATACTCGCTGCATTAATGCTTCGGCTTCGATTTCAAACAGAATCGGCGCATGCGGTAAATCATATTTTTGCATCCAGCGCGGGTGCAATTCGCCAATCCAGCCGACCGCGCGGCCATTCAGTTCGATACGCGCACTGCGTCCCGGATGGAGCGCCGGATGCTCGGCCTTCACGAAGCGCGCAGTGGCCGGCGCGAGCAGCGCCTCGAGATCGCCCTTCACGTCGAAGAAATCGACCGCGCGCGTGGCCGCGCCCCACTGCTCTTCCAGAGCCGGACCATAGGCGAGGCCACCGATCATCTTCGGCTGCGCAAAACCTTCGACGGTCAGCTCGCCAGCCTTGACCGACGGATCGTGCAGGAACACGCGACCGGCTTCGAACACGCGCACGCGGTCCGCGGCGCGACGATTCAGGTTCGTGCGCAACACATGGATCAGGCTGCCGAACAGTGTCGTGCGCATCACCGACAACTGGCTCGCGATCGGGTTGAGCAGACGCACCGGGTTGCTGTTGCCCGCGAAGTCCTGCTCCCACTCGGCATCGACGAAGCTGAAGTTCACCGTCTCCGCGTAGTCGCGCGCGGCGAGCGCGTGACGAATCGTGTGGATCGAACGCTGCGTCTCGTTGGTCGCGCGCATTTCGCTGGCCGCGACCGGCGGCTTGGCCGGGATCTTTTCGAAGCCGTAGATACGCGCGACTTCTTCGATCAGGTCTTCTTCGATTTCAATATCGAAGCGGTACGACGGCGGCTGCACCGCGAACGTATCGCCGTCGCGCTCGAACGTGAGACCGAGGCGCGTGAAAATCTGCGCGATTTCATCGGCGCCGATCTGCACGCCGATGATGCGATTCGCGCGCGACACGCGCATCTTCACCGGCGCACGCTTCGGCACGTTGACGATCTGATCGTCGACCGGGCCCGCTTCGCCGCCGCAGATGTCGAGAATCAGCTGCGTGATGCGCTCGATATGCTCGACGGTCGTCGCATAGTCGACGCCGCGTTCGAAGCGATGCGCTGCGTCGGTCGAGAAGTTGTACTTGCGTGAGCGGCCGCGAATGCTATCGGGCCACCAGAACGCGGCTTCCAGATAGATGTTGGTGGTGTCGAGCGTAACGGCCGTGCTGTCGCCGCCCATGATGCCCGCGAGGCTTTCGATATGCTGCTCGTCCGCGATCACGCCGACCGTCTCATCGAGCTCGACCGTGTTACCGTTCAGCAACTTCAGCGTCTCGCCCTTGCGGCCCCAGCGCACGTCCATGCCGCCGTGGATCTTGTCCAGATCGAACACGTGCGACGGGCGGCCCAGTTCGAGCATCACGTAGTTCGAGATGTCGACGAGCGCGGAGATGCTGCGCTGACCCGAGCGCTCGAGACGCTCGACCATCCATTGCGGCGACTTCGCGCGCGCATTCACGCCGCGGATCACACGACCCGAGAAACGGCCGCACAGATCGGGCGCCGAAATTTTCACGGGCAGCGTTTCGTTGAGCTTTACCTGTACCGGCTTGATCTCGAGCGGACGCAGCGGCGCGCCGGTGATCGCCGAGGTTTCACGCGCGACGCCGAACACCGACAGGCAGTCCGCCTTGTTCGGCGTCAGCTTGATTTCGAACACGGTGTCGTCGAGATTGAGCGTATCGCGGATGTCCTGGCCGATCGGCGTGCCTTCCGGCAGGATCAGCAGGCCGCTGTGGTCTTCCGACAGTTTCAGCTCGCGTGCCGAGCACAGCATGCCCTGACTTTCGACGCCGCGCAGCTTCGACAGCTTGATCGCGAACGGCGCGCCGCCCTCTTCGGCCGGCGGCAATTGCGCGCCCACCAGCGCGACCGGCACCTTGATGCCGGGCGACACGTTCGGCGCGCCGCATACGATGTTCAGCGTCGTGCCGGTGCCGGCGTTGACCTGACATACGTTGAGCTTGTCCGCATCCGGATGCTTGACGACTTCCAGCACCTGGCCGACGACGATCTCCGAGGTCGGCGGCGCCGCCGGGCGCAGGTCTTCGACTTCGAGACCGGCCATCGTCAGCGCATGCGACAGCTCCTCGGTGGTCAACTGCGGATCGACAAAAGTTCTGAGCCAGGATTCCGGAAATTGCATGGTTCTGTGTACGTTCTGATCAGGTTAGGTCCACGTCCGGCGAATGCCTCGTGTCCGTAATGCACCGGTTTCGGACCGGCTTACTCGGCGCTGCCGGGGACGCTCGCGGCGCGCATTCGATGCGCCACCGCGTTCTATGCTTGGTCGCGCTCGCGCGCGCCGCTTCACGCGAATTGACGCAGGAAACGCAGGTCGTTTTCGAAGAACAGGCGCAGGTCCTGCACGCCGTAACGCAGCATCGTGAGACGCTCGAGGCCGCTGCCGAAGGCAAAGCCGATGTAGCGCTCAGGGTCGAGACCCATGTTGCGGATCACGGTCGGATGCACCTGGCCCGAGCCCGAAATCTCGAGCCACTTGCCGGCGTTCTTGCCCGTTTCGAACTGCATGTCGATCTCGGCCGACGGTTCGGTGAACGGGAAATACGACGGCCGGAAGCGCACGAGAATGTCGTCGCGCTCGAAGAATTTCTTCAGGAAGTCAGTGTAGACGCCCTTCAGGTCCGCGAAGCTGATGTCCTCGGCGATCCACAAACCTTCGACCTGGTTGAACATCGGCGAGTGGGTCGCGTCGCTGTCCACGCGATAGGTGCGGCCCGGCACGATCACCTTGATCGGCGGCGTGTTGGTGCGCGCGTAGCGGACCTGCATCGGGCTCGTATGCGTGCGCAGCAGCAGAGGACGGCCGTCGGCATCTTTGCCGTCGACGTAGAAAGTGTCCTGCATCGAACGCGCCGGATGATTTTCGGGGCTGTTCAGCGAGGTGAAGTTGTACCAGTCGGTTTCGATCTCGGGGCCGTCGGCCACGTCGAAGCCGATCGTGCGGAAAATCTGTTCGACGCGCTCCCAGGTGCGCATCACCGGATGCAGGCTGCCCGTACTGGCGCCACGACCCGGCAGCGTCACGTCGATCGACTCGGCGGCCAGACGCTGGTTCAGCAGCGCGTCGGCGAGGGCCTGACGGCGCGCGGTCAGCGCGGCTTCGACCTGCTGTTTGACGAGGTTGATCCGTGCGCCTTCGGTCTTGCGCGTGTCGGGATCGAGTTTGCCAAGGCCCTTCAACAGTTCGGTCAGCGCGCCCGATTTACCGAGAAAGCGCGCCTTCTCGTTCTCGAGCGTGGTGACGTCGGGGGCTTCTGCGAAGGCTTTTTGCGCGTCGGCGACAATCTGGTCCAGATCCATTGATCCCATCATTTCAACGTCAGTGTTCTATCGAAACAAAACTGGTTCTACCAACAAAAACGGGGCTCGGTGAGGAGCCCCGTTTTTGTTGCAGCGTCACCGAGACAACCGGATGTTCGCTGCTACGAACCACGCAGTTTTAATTGCCAGAAGCGCAATCAGGCTGCAACGGCGGCTTTCACCTGCTGAACGATCGCAGCAAAAGCAGCCTTGTCGAACACAGCCATGTCGGCCAGCACCTTGCGGTCCAGTTCGATCGACGCCTTCTTCAGGCCATTGATGAACACGCTGTACGTCATGTCGTGCTGACGCACCGCCGCGTTGATACGCGTGATCCACAGTGCGCGGAACACACGCTTCTTGTTGCGGCGGTCGCGGTAGGCGTACTGGCCTGCGCGCATGACCGCCTGCTTGGCGATGCGATAGACGTTATTGCGACGGCCGCGGTAACCCTTGGCCAGCTTGATGATCTTCTTGTGACGGGCCCGTGCGGTAACCCCACGTTTTACTCGAGGCATGTTTCGCTCCTATGAGTGTCGGTTAAGGGTTAAGCGAACGGCAGCATTGCGCGAACGGAGTTCAGATCGGAATCATGAACTGCCGTGGAGCCGCGCAGATGGCGTTTGTTCTTGGTGGTCTTCTTGGTAAGAATGTGACGCTTGAAGGCCTGACCGCGCTTGACGGTACCGCCCGGACGCACCACGAAGCGCTTTGCAGCGCTCTTCTTGGTCTTCATCTTCGGCATGACAACTCCATTATTAGATGGACATGGGTGTGCGGTCGACCAGATAGCCATTTCCCGCCCTTCGAAACCCACTCCACTTGGTATGCAGACCGCCGATACCGCCAGCGGCCGCTTTCCGGGACTCGCCGCGCACTTGCGTACGCGCCGTTCCGAAACCTTCCTGCGCCGCACCGGACCCCGGCACGGCGACAAACAAACCTGCGCCACCGGAGCGCGCGCCACATGGCGCGCCGCCGCTCCGGATCACTGCTGTGCGCTTACTTCTTTTTCTTCGGAGCGAGCACCATGATCATCTGGCGCCCTTCCATCTTCGGCATCTGCTCGACCTGACCGACTTCGTCGAGGTCGGTGCGCAGGCGTTCGAGCATGCGCATGCCGATTTCCTGGTGAGCCATTTCGCGGCCCCGGAAACGCAACGTGATTTTGGTCTTGTCGCCGTCTTCGAGGAAGCGAATGAGGTTGCGCAGCTTGACGTTGTAGTCACCGTCGTCGGTACCCGGGCGGAATTTGACTTCCTTGACCTGGATGACCTTCTGCTTGAGCTTGGCCTCGTGTTGCTTCTTCGCTTCCTGGTACTTGAACTTGCCGTAGTCCATCAAACGGCAAACCGGCGGAACCGCTTGCGGAGCGATTTCAACCAGATCGACGTCCTGTTGTTCCGACATACGGAACGCCTCAGCGAGCTTTACGATGCCGAGTGGTTCGTTCTCGACGCCGACCAGTCGCACCTCGGGTGCAGTAATCTCACCGTTGATGCGGTGCGCAGACTTATCAGTAGCGATGTTACGTTTCCTCTAAAAATTAAAAAAAACGAGCCGGGCTGCCAAGTGGCTCAGTTGAACGACTGCACGTCCTGGCGCAGACGCTCAATGAAGGAATCGACGGGCATCACACCCAGATCGACACCACCACGGGCACGCACGGCTACCGTTTGTGCTTCACGCTCCTTGTCGCCGACGACCAGCAGGTACGGGACCTTTTCCAGCGTGTGCTCGCGTATTTTATAGCTAATCTTCTCGTTGCGCAAATCAGCCTCAACTCTAAGCCCTTGTTTTTGCAACGATTGGGCCACAACCTGCGCATATTCGGCCTGGTTTTCCGCGATATTCATCACGACAACCTGCATCGGCGCGAGCCACGCAGGCATTGCACCAGCATGGTGCTCGATCAGAATCCCGAGGAAACGCTCCATCGAACCGACGATTGCCCGGTGCAGCATGATCGGCCGGCGGCGGCTGTTGTCTTCTGCCACGTATTCGGCGCCGAGGCGTTCCGGCAGCACCATGTCGAGCTGTAGCGTGCCGCACTGCCATGAGCGACCGAGCGCGTCCTTGATGTGATATTCGACCTTCGGACCGTAGAACGCGCCCTCGCCCGGCAGCTCTTCCCACGTCACGCCGCATGCGGTCAACGCCTCGCGCAGACCCTGCTCCGCGCGATCCCACGTCTCGTCGGTGCCGGCGCGCGCATCGGGGCGCAGCGACAGCTTGATTTCCACGTTATCGAAGCCGAAGTCGCGGTAGACGCTCATCGCCAGCGTGTTGAACGCGATCGATTCGTTGATGAACTGATCTTCGGTACAGAAAATGTGTGCGTCGTCCTGCACGAAGCCACGCACGCGCATCAGGCCGTGCAGCGCGCCCGACGACTCGTTACGGTGGCACGAGCCGAACTCCGCGTATCGCAGCGGCAGATCGCGATACGAGCGCAGACCGTGGTTGAACACCTGCACGTGACCCGGGCAGTTCATCGGCTTGATCGCGTAGTCGCGCTTTTCCGATTCCGTCGTGAACATGTTTTCACGATAGTTCTGCCAGTGGCCCGACGCTTCCCACAGCGAACGGTCCATGATCAGCGGCGTCTTGATTTCAAGGTAACCGGCGTCGTTCACGCGACGGCGCATGTACTGCTCGACCTGCTGCCACAGCGTCCAGCCACGCGGATGCCAGAACACCATGCCCGGCGACTCGTCCTGCATATGGAACAGGTCGAGTTGCTTGCCGAGCTTGCGGTGGTCGCGCTTTTCCGCCTCTTCGAGCATGTGCAGATACGCTTCCTGGTCTTCTTTCTTCGTCCAGGCCGTACCGTAGATGCGCTGCAACTGCTCGTTCTTCGAGTCGCCGCGCCAGTACGCGCCCGCGACCTTCATCAGCTTGAAGACCTTCAGCTTGCCGGTCGACGGCACGTGCGGGCCACGGCACAGATCCGTGAAGCCGCCGTGCGAGTACAGCTTGATTTCGTCGCTGGCGGGAATCGATTCGATGATCTCGGCCTTGTACTTTTCGCCGATGCTCTTGAAGTAGTCGACCGCTTCGTCGCGCGACACCACGCGGCGCGTTACCGGCTCGTCCTTCTTCGCGAGTTCCTGCATGCGCTTTTCGATCTTTTCGAGATCTTCCGGCGTGAAAGGACGGCTGTACGAGAAGTCGTAATAGAAACCGTTGTCGATGACCGGGCCGATCGTGACCTGCGCTTCCGGGAACAGATCCTTCACCGCGTACGCGAGCAGGTGCGCGGTGGAGTGGCGGATGATATCGAGACCGTCTGCGTCCTTCTCGGTGACGATGGCGAGCGCCACATCGCGATCGATCAGCGTCGACGTATCGACCAGCTCGCCGTCGATCTTGCCGCCAAGCGCGGCTTTCGCGAGGCCAGGGCCGATCGAGGCGGCCACTTCGGCGACGGTCACCGGATGCTCGTACTGTCGAACAGAACCGTCAGGCAAACGTATCGAAACCATTGCGTTCTCCGTGGTGCCGACCGGCGGCGGCACATACAACCATCAAAAAAAGCCAAAAAAAATGCGGCCCCGCTTTCGAGGGGCCGCATTCACATTTCATGCAAACTTCACTGGCGAAATTGGTCCTCGACTAGCGTCGCTCCGAAGTAGTCTCGGTCAACGTTCGCGGTGTCATAACCGTATTCGCCTTTTGCGCTCGAGGCGCTTACTGCGTTTGCGAAACCCCGGCGGACCGGAGTTTCATTTTCGTTGGTAGGCTCGATTGGACTCGAACCAACGACCCCCACCATGTCAAGGTGGTGCTCTAACCAGCTGAGCTACGAGCCTGAAGAAACGAGAGTATATGGGGTCTAGCAGAGCTTGGCAAGCACTTTTATGCAGAGACTTTAAATCCCGTCCCCGCCGCGCCAAACCGCCGGCGCGTCAGTTCTTGCGCGTCGCCCTGACCACGCCGGTGATTTCGCCCAGTAGCGTGCACGCGCGCTGGATCTGCGCGGAACTCGACACCTCCACGGTGAACTGCATGAACGCGGCGTTACGGCGCGATTGCGTCTTCACGCCGATCACGTTCATCTTTTCCCGCGCGAATACTTCGGAGATATCGCGCAGCAGACCCTGCCGGTCGGTCGCCTCGATGCTGAGGTCGACCGGGTAGACCGACTGGCCGCGCCCGCTCATCACGTCCGCCGACCACGCGGTCTGCAGCACGCGCTCGGGCGCGCGCTCGGCCATCCGCCGGAACGTCGCGCAGTCGCTGCGGTGGACCGACATACCCTTGCCGCGTGTGACGAAACCGGCGATGTCGTCGGGCGGCGCCGGGCGGCAGCAACGCGCGAGCTGGGTCAGCAATGCATCGACACCCACCACCAGCACCCCGGTCGACGCACCGCGCGCGACGCTCGCGCCGCTGCTGCGCTTCTCGAACTTTTCCGGCGCATCGATTTCGGGTTCTGGCGGCGGCGCATCGTGCAGCGCCTGCTCGACGAGCCGCAGGCTGAACTCTTCCTTGCCGACCACCGAGAACAGATCGTCTGTAGTCTTGAAGCCGAGTCGTGCGGCCAGTTGATCGAGATTGACCGAAGTCTTGCCTTCGCGCTGCAAGGTCTTTTCAACCATCGCGCGGCCGCTCGCGATGTGCTCCTGCAACTCGACCGCGTTGAACCACGCGCGCACCTTCTGCCGCGCACGCGGACTTTGCAGATAGCCGAGCTGCGGATTGAGCCAGTCGCGCGACGGACCTCCCTCCTTCACCGCGACGATCTCGACCGTCTGGCCGTTCTGCAACGGCGTGTTCAGCGGCACCATCGCGCCGTCGACGCGCGCGCCGCGGCAGCGATGCCCCAGTTCGCTATGCAGGTGATACGCGAAGTCGATCGGCGTCGCGCCGTGCGGCAGCGGAATCACGCGCGCCTGCGGGGTCAACACGTAGATCTGGTCGTCGTCGAGCGTGGCCTGGCGCAGTTGCTCCCAAGGTTGCGCCGCGCGCTCGTCACCGTGCTCGCCCTCCGAGACCTCGTCCTTCCACGCGAGCAGCTGACGCAGCCACGCGATCTTCTCGTCGTATTTTTCGTTCGCCGCGAAAGTGCCGCCGTAGCCGCGCGCGCCCGCTTCCTTGTAGCGCCAGTGCGCGGCCACGCCGTACTCGGCGAAGCGATGCATTTCCTGCGTGCGGATCTGCACTTCGAACGCGCGGCCGTCGTCGCCGATCACGACGGTGTGCAGCGACTTGTAGCCGTTCGGCTTGGGTCGCGAGATGTAGTCGTCGAATTCCTTCGGCACCGGCTGCCACAGGTTGTGCACGATCCCGAGCACGGTGTAGCAGTCCTTGATGTCCGGCACGATCACGCGAAAGGCGCGCACGTCGTAGAGCTCGGCGAAGTCGAGCTCCTTGCCGCGCATCTTGCGCCAGATGCTGTAGATATGCTTCGGGCGGCCGCTCACTTCCGCGCGGATGTGAGCGGCGGCCAGCTCCTGCTGCAAGCGTTCGATCGCTTGCGCGACGTAGCTTTCGCGCTCCACGCGTTTTTCGTCCAGCAGCTTCGCGATGCGCTTGTACGTGACCGGCTCCTCGAAGCGGAACGCGAGGTCTTCGAGCTCCCACTTCAGTTGCCAGATACCGAGCCGGTTCGCGAGCGGCGCATAAATATCCAGCGTTTCGCGCGCGACGTCCGGCGACGGCGTGATCTTCGCCGCCGCGTAATAGCGCAGCGACTGCAGCCGCGACGCGAGCCGGATCAGCACCACGCGAATGTCCTGCGCGAACGCGAGCAGCATCTTGCGCAGCGCCTCGACCTGCGCGCGACGCGCGGCCTGCGCATCGCGCCCCGCCTCGGGCATCGCGTTCTGCGCGGCGCGCAAACTGACCGTGCCGAGACGCAACAGCTTGCGCACGTCGCCGACCAGTTGCGCGACCTCTTCGCCGAAGTTGTCGGCGATCACGCGCTCCGGATCGCGCAGGTGCGGCGTCAGCGCGAACAGCGCCGCCGCCAGCACCGCAGGCGGATCGACGTTGAGCTTGCGCATGATCAGCGCGGTGCCCTCCGCGTGATCGGCGAGCAGCTCGCCCGACGCCAGCCGCACCTCGCCCGCATGCTCGCGTACGAACGCCATCGCTTCCTCGAACGAAGGATAAGGATGAGGCGCGTTCGTAACGGTTTCGGTATTCATGGTGCGACGGCCCGCCGGGCCAGACGATTCAATGGGATTTCAACAACGCCGCGGTCCAGCGGTTGGACCAGCGGCGCATTAGCTGCGCTGCGCGGCAACCACGACGATTTCGACGAGGCACTTCGGGTTCGCGAGCTTCGCTTCGACGGTCGCGCGCGGCGGCGTGTCGCCCTGCGCGACCCACTCGTCCCACACCGCGTTCATGCCGGCGAAATGCACCATGTCCGAGATGTAGATCTGCACCGACAGCAGCAGCGACTTGTCGCTGTTCACTTCGCCCAGCAGACGGTCGATGTGGCCCAGCACCTCGCGCGTCTGGCCGGTGATGTCCTGCGTGTCGTCTTCGGCGATCTGGCCGGCGAGGTAGACGGTGCCGTTGTGCACGGCGATTTCCGAAAGACGCTTGCCGACGTGGTGACGAATGACTGCCATGAAAAATCCTGAGCTGGTTGGTTAATCGACATGCATCCGATCGAATGCATCTCGCATGACGTTTCGAATCAGGCCGCTCGAAATGTCATGCGGAACTCAACATTATCGCGCGTTCGCGGCCGTGCCGATAAAGAACTGCCGCGCGAGCGCGATCTGCTCGGCCGCGAGAAACGCCGGCGCATGCCCGACGCCGGCGATTTCCGCGCTCGACACCGCCGGCCCGGTCGCGACCATTTTCGCGACGGTGTCGCGCGACAGCAGATCCGACTGCTCGCCGCGCACCACCAGCACCGGCCCCTTGAACGCGGCGAGCGCATGCCACAGCGCCGCCTCGCCGAGCTTCGCGGCTTCTTCGGTGACCGCGGCGAACGGCTGCGCGATGCGCGGGTCGTAACGCAGCACCCACGCGCCGTCCTGTTCGCGCAGCAGCGGCGTATTGATCTCGCGCCATTCGTCCGGCGTCAGCGGACCGAAGCTTTGCGCGAGCTGCGCCGCGTAGTCGACGCCCTGCTGCAAGCTCTCGAAGCGCGCGGGCTTGCCCAGGTAATCGCCGATCCGCTTCACCGCGACCGGTTCCAGATGCGGCCCGACATCATTCAGCAGCAGCTTGCGGATCGGCGTGTCGGGCAGACCGGCGAGCGCCATGCCGATCAGCCCACCCATCGAGGTGCCGAACCAGTCGACCGTCTCGACGTCGAGCCGCGCGATCAGCGTCACCATGTCGGCGACGTACTGCGGCACAGCGTAGAAGTTGGGGTTCGCGAGCCACGAAGACAAGCCGCGGCCGACCACGTCCGGGCACACCACGCGGTAGGTGTCGGCGAACTCGGCGGCAACGCGGTCGAAGTCGCGGCCCGAACGTGTCAGGCCATGCACGCACAGCAGCACGCGCGGATTGTCCGGGTCGCCCCACTCCGTATAGGCCACGCGATGCAGGCCGGCGCCGCTCGCGCACTGCACATAGCGTTGACGCGGCTCGGGCCGCGCGGCGGCGGAGGCGGAAGTCGTTGCGGTCATCTGGGGTCCTTGCAAAAAGGGCTACGGATTGGCCCGGTCGATACGCGCTGACGCGGGAACGACGCCATCGACACGCCCCACCCGCGTTCAATCTGTCGAAGATTGTAAACCGCTTCGCCGCGCCGCACGGACCGGCCGAAAGGCATAGGACGGTCCGCTCGAAGCGCTCGCGCACCCCGCGCGCGCCGCGCCAAAAGCACAACGGGCGAGACTTTCGTCTCGCCCGTGCGGACTACCCTGTTGCCGCCCCTCGTCACAGCAACGAGAAGGCGGCTTCGCGAACCGCTTAGCTCACCGCGCTCACGTCCAGCGGCGCGCCGGTCTTCGCCTTGATTTCATCGACGCTGACGCCCGGCGCCAGTTCGGTGACCTTCAGCCCCGCGTCGGTCACCTCGATCACGCCGAGGTCCGTGATGATCTGATCGACCACGCCGACGCCCGTCAGCGGCAGCGTGCATTCGTCGAGAATCTTGTGCTGGTCGCCCTTCGCGACGTGCTCCATCAGCACGACCACGCGCTTGACGCCGGCGACGAGATCCATCGCGCCGCCCATCCCCTTGATCATCTTGCCCGGGATCATCCAGTTGGCCAGATCGCCCTTCTTGCTGATCTGCATCGCGCCGAGAATCGCCAGGTTGATGTGGCCGCCGCGAATCATCGCGAACGAATCCGCCGACGAGAAAATCGACGAACCCGGCAGCGTCGTCACCGTCTGCTTGCCGGCGTTGATCAGATCGGCGTCGACTTCGTCTTCGGTCGGCGACGGGCCGATCCCGAGCAGGCCGTTTTCCGATTGCAGCCACACTTCGACGCCGGCCGGCACGTGGTTCGCAACCAGCGTCGGCAGCCCGATGCCGAGGTTCACGTAAAAGCCGTCCTGCAGTTCTTTCGCCGCGCGCGCGGCCATTTCCTCACGAGTCCATGCCATGATCAGTCTCCTTTCGCGCGGACGACGCGTTGTTCGATGCGTTTTTCCGGATGCGCATTCAGCACGATGCGCTGCACGAAGATGCCAGGCGTATGGATCGCGTCCGGATCGAGTTCGCCCACCTCGACGATCTCCTCGACTTCCGCGACCGTGATGCGGCCGGCCATCGCGCACATCGGGTTGAAGTTGCGCGCGGTGCGGCGATAGATCAGGTTGCCGGACTTGTCGGCCTTCCATGCCTTGACGAGCGCGACGTCAGCGGTCAGCGAATGCTCGAGCACATAGTGGTTCTCGCCGAACTGGCGGGTTTCCTTTCCCTCGGCGATCAGCGTGCCGTAGCCGGTGTTGGTGAAGAAGGCCGGGATGCCCGAGCCGCCGGCGCGCAGCTTTTCGGCGAGCGTGCCTTGCGGGGTGAATTCGAGCTCGAGTTCGCCGGCCAGGTACTGGCGCTCGAACTCCTTGTTCTCGCCGACGTACGACGAGATCATCTTCTTGATCTGGCGCGTCTCGAGCAGCAGGCCGAGGCCGAAACCGTCGACGCCCGCGTTGTTGCTGATACAGGTGATGCCCTGCACTTTGGTGTCGCGCAGCGCCGCGATCAGCGCCTCGGGAATCCCGCACAGTCCGAAGCCTCCGACGGCGAACGTCTGGCCGTCCTTGACGATGTCTTTCAGCGCCTCGGCGGCGCCTGGATAGACCTTGTTCATCAGTATGTCCCTTCCTCTATGGAAATCCGAAACCGGTTGCCGGCCGCCGGATGTGTGCGGCCGGCATCGCATCAAGCGAATTGGTGCGCCGCTAGCCGATGCCGCTACGTCATTCTAGTCATCCGCGGCAGGAGCGCCCGTGCGTTCGACCACTTCGCGCCGGTGCCCGCCGCGGCGTCCTGCGCCGCGTTGTCATCTGCGCGAAAGAGTACGCTGGGCGTGCCATACGGCACAATACGCAAAAATACATAAGTACTTGCCGCCCGCCCATGCCCGCCCTGGATTACCGCACCGCGTTTCACCTCGCGCCGATCGGCCTCGTGCTGTCGCGCGAACGCTTCATCGAAGACTGCAACGACCAGCTCGCCTCGATTTTCGGCTACGCGCGCGACGCGTTGATCGGCCAGTCGTTTCAGGTGCTGTACCCGTCGGCCGATGAGTTCGAGCGGATCGGCGCGCGCATTCCGCCCATCATGACCGCCCAGGGCAGCTACGCGGACGACCGCATCATGAAGCGCGCGAACGGCGAACTGTTCTGGTGTCACGTGACCGGGCGCGCGCAGCAGCGCTCGGACCCGCATGCGGCGGGCGTCTGGACTTTCGAGGATCTGAGCGCGACGCGGCGCGTCGCGGTCGAGTTGACGCCGCGCGAGCGGGAGATCGCCGCGCAGCTGGTGACAGGTAAAACCAGCAAGCAGATCGGCCGAGCGCTCGAGATCAGCCCGCGCACGGTCGACGTGTACCGTGCGCGGCTGATGCGCAAATACGATACGGGGAACGCGACCGAACTGTTGCAGCGGCTGCTGGGAAATTGACGGTGGGGAAATTGACGGTGGGGAAATGGAAGGCCCGGGGTAGCGGGCCTTCGCGAGCCGCGAGCCGGCGTTATCAGTCAGCCTTGACCAGCGCCGCCTGCTCGATCGCCGCGCGCAGCACGTCCGGCACCGGCACCGACTTGCCGGCCGCGTAGTCGATCCACACGCAGCGCGCGGCGCCACGCGCGTACAGCGTGTCCGGCTGATCGGCGCGCACGAGTTCGAACGCGGTATCGAAGCTGCTGCGCCCCGGCGTCGCCACCGACATCCGGCCGATCACGTCGCCCGGATAGTGCAGCTGCTTCAGAAACTCCATCGACGCATTGACGATCACCGGCCCCTGCCCGTCCGCGCTGCTGCCGATGAAGCCCATATGCTCGAACCACGAAATCCGCACCTGCTCCATATAGCGGAAATAGACCGTGTTGTTGACGTGGCCGAACGCGTCCATGTCGCCCCAACGAATCGGCATCTTCATTTCGAAAACTGCGTGAAAATCGCTCATTCTTAACTTCCGTTCTTCCTTTGCTGCTTTTGAAGCGGCGAAACCTCGAAGCATTGAAACGTTGAAAAAACCGGCGGCCGGCGCGGCGCGCTCAGGCGAGCCCGAAGCCGTCGTCGGCGGCGATCACCGAGCCGTTGATGAACTGCGATTCGTCCGCCGCCAGCAGCAACAGCAGCCCGTCGAGATCCTCCGGCTTGCCGACGCGATGACGCGGCAGCAGCGACACGAGCTTCTGCCCCTGCTCGGTCGACCAGTGATGATGGTTGATTTCGGTGTCGATATAGCCCGGGCAGATCGCGTTCACGTTGATCCCGTGCTTGCCCCATTCGAGCGCCATCGCTTTCGTCATATGGACGACCGCGGCCTTGCTCATCGAATACAGGCCGATCTGCGGCAGCACCCGCAGCCCCGCCATCGAAGCAATATTGATGATCCGGTACGACGGCTTCTGCGCGCCGTTGCCGCGCATGATCATGCGCTTGGCGACTTCCTGCGCGACGAAAAACGCGCCGCGCGTATTCGTGTCGAACACGTATTCGAAGTCCGCCGGGGTCACCTCGGAGAGCTTCTGGGTGGTCGACACGCCCGAGTTGTTGACGAGGATGTCGATCGTGCCGGCCTCGGTTTCCGCATGCGCGACCGCCGACTTGATGCTCTGGTAATCGGTCACGTCGAGCGAGACGACGTGCGCCGCGCCGCCCGAGGCCTCGATTTCCGCCCGCAATTCCTTCAGCCGCTCGGTGCGCCGGCTCGCCAGCACGACCTTCGCGCCCGCCTGCGACAGCACCTGCGCGAAGCGCTTGCCCAATCCGCTCGAAGCGCCGGTGATCAGCGCAACCTTGCCTTCCAGATTGATCGAACGGCCCATTGTCGTTCCTTGTTCGTTGGTAAAGACGACTGCGGTTGACGGGTGCGGTAGGACCATCGCTGCGGGCCGATACCGTATCACAAAATAGAACGATCGTGCTAATCGGTTTGCTCCGGGTTGCGGTGCGAGAATCGATCGCCCACAATACGAACCCGAAAAAAGCATTCTAACGGTAAGAGGAGCATCAATGACCCCCGCAAGTCTCATTGAGCAGTACGGCCCGCGCGAGTCGATGGAGTATGACGTCGTGATCGTCGGCGGCGGCCCGGCTGGCCTGTCGGCGGCGATTCGCCTGAAGCAGCGCGCCGCCGCACAGGGCGTCGAGCTGGGCGTGTGCGTACTGGAAAAGGGCTCGGAGATCGGGGCACATATCTTGTCGGGCGCGGTGATGGACCCGCGCGCGCTTACCGAACTGATCCCCGACTGGAAGGAAAAAGGCGCGCCGCTGACCGTCGACGTGACCGAAGACCGCTTCCTGTTCCTGACGGAAACCGGCGCGAAGAGCGTGCCGACCTGGGCGTTGCCGGACAATTTCAAGAATCACGGCAACTACGTGATCAGCCTCGCGAACGTGACGCGCTGGCTCGGTCAACAGGCCGAGGCGCTCGGCGTCGAAATCTTCCCGGGCTTTCCGGCGGCCGAGGTGTTGTACAACGACGACGGCTCGGTCAAGGGCGTCGCGACCGGCAATCTCGGCATCGGCAAGGATGGCGAGCCGACCGAGAACTTCCAGCTCGGCATGGAACTGCACGCGAAGTACACGCTATTCTGCGAAGGCGCGCGCGGCCACCTCGGCCGTCAGCTGCACGACAAATTCAAGCTGCGCGACGGCGTCGACCCGCAGGTCTACGGGATCGGCATCAAGGAACTGTGGGAAATCGATCCGGCAAAGCACAAGCCGGGTCTGGTGATGCACACCGCCGGCTGGCCGCTCCAGAACGACACCTACGGCGGCTCGTTCCTCTATCACATGGATAACAACCAGGTCGTGGTCGGCTTCGTGGTCGGCCTCGGCTATTCGAATCCGTATCTGTCGCCGTTCGAGGAATTCCAGCGCTACAAGACCCATCCGGCGATCCGCGCGATTCTCGAAGGGGGCAAGCGCGTGTCGTACGGCGCACGCGCGATCACTGCCGGCGGCCTGATGTCGCTGCCGAAGCTGGTGTTCCCGGGCGGCGCGCTGGTCGGCGACGACGCGGGCTTCCTGAACGCATCGCGGATCAAGGGTTCGCACGCGGCGATCAAGACCGGCATGCTCGCCGCCGACGCCGCGTTCGACGCGGTGCAGGCCGGCCGCCAGGCGGACGAGCTGACCGCTTACCCGGAAGCGTTCAAGACCTCGTGGCTGCACACCGAGCTGTATCGCGCGCGCAATTTCAAGCAGTGGATGAGCAAGGGCCTGTACCTGGGCACGCTGATGGTCGGCATCGAGCAGAAGCTGCTGGGCGGCAACGTGCCGTGGACGCTGCATCACCAGCATTGGGATCACGAGATGCTGAAGCCGGCGTCGCAGTGCAAGCCGATCACCTATCCGAAGCCGGACGGCAAGCTGACGTTCGACCGGCTCTCTTCGGTGTTTATCTCGAACACCAATCACGAAGAGAACCAGCCGGCCCACCTGACGCTGAAAGATCCGTCGGTGCCGGTCAACGTGAACTGGCAGACCTATGCGGGTCCCGAGTCGCGCTACTGCCCGGCCGGCGTCTACGAGTTCATGAAGAACGACGACGGCAACGAGCGGCTGGTCATCAATGCGCAAAACTGCGTGCACTGCAAGACCTGCGATATCAAGGACCCGACGCAGAACATCGTGTGGGTGACGCCGGAAGGCGGCGGCGGTCCGAACTATCCGAATATGTAAGCAGGCACTCGCCCAATGAAATCGGGGCGCCCGGCGAAAGCCCGGTGCCCCGATTTTTTTTCGAGCGCCGCGGCGGCGCGCGGCGCTCAGTGCTTGCGTGACGGCGGTTAGCGTTACGGCGCGCTTGCCGCGATCTTCGGCGTGCTGACCTCGACGTCGCCGCATTGCGCGCGATGGCGCAGCGCGTGATCGATCAACACCAGCGCGAGCATCGCCTCGGCGATCGGCGTCGCGCGGATGCCGACGCACGGATCATGACGCCCGAAGGTTTCGACGACCGCCGGCTGGCCGGCCTTGTCGATCGAACGGCGCGGCGTGCGGATGCTCGACGTCGGTTTGATCGCGATCGACACGGTGATGTCCTGGCCGGTCGAAATCCCGCCGAGCACCCCACCCGCGTGATTGCCGACGAAGCCTTCCGGCGTCAGTTCGTCGCCATGCACCGAGCCGCGTTGCGCGACGCTCGCGAAACCCGCGCCGATCTCGATGCCCTTCACCGCATTGATGCCCATCATTGCATGCGCGATGTCCGCGTCGAGGCGGTCGAACAGCGGCTCGCCGAGCCCGACCGGCACGCCCGAGGCCACCACGTTCACGCGCGCGCCGATCGAATCGCCGTCCTTGCGCAGCGCGTCCATATACGCTTCGAGTTGCGGCACGATCTGCGCATTCGGCACGAAGAACGGGTTCTCGCGCACCTGCGCCCAGTCGACGAACGGCACGTCGATCTCGCCGAGCGCCGCCATGTAGCCGCGAATCTCGGTGCCGAACTTCTCGCGCAGCCACTTCTTCGCGACCGCGCCCGCGGCGACCGTCGGCGCGGTCAGGCGCGCCGACGAACGGCCGCCGCCCCGATAGTCGCGGATCCCGTATTTCTGCCAGTAGGTGTAGTCCGCGTGGCCCGGGCGGAAGGTCTCGGCGATATTGCCGTAGTCCTTGCTGCGCTGGTCGGTGTTGCGGATCACGAGCGCGATCGGCGCGCCGGTGGTCTGGCCTTCGAACACGCCCGACAGGATCTCGACCTTGTCTTCTTCCTGGCGCTGCGTGACGTGGCGCGACGTGCCGGGCCTGCGGCGATCGAGTTCGAACTGGATGTCGGCTTCGCTGAGCGCCATGCCCGGCGGGCAGCCGTCGATCACACAGCCGATAGCGGGACCGTGCGATTCGCCGAAGGTCGTGACAGTGAAAAGCGTACCGAGGGTGTTGCCGGACATGGGCGTCGTCCAAAGAAATGCGGGGAGAACGCTATTATGCCAGCCTGTCCGGGTTCAACGCCCGCCCTCCCCCGCTATTTGCGCGCGCCGCGCAGCTCGGTCACGATCTGCTGCAGCCTTTCCGGCGTCGCCATCTGCGGCTCCAGCGGCTCGCCGACCGCCAGACTGAGCCGGCTCATCACGCCCTTGCGGATCGGCCGCGGCCAATGGGCGTCGGTCGAGCGCGAAAACACACTGCCCCACAGCCCGCGCAGCGCCATCGGAATCACCGGCGCCGGCGTACGCGTCACGATCTCCGTCACGCCATGGCGAAACGGATTCATCTCGCCTGTGCGGGTCAGCTTGCCCTCGGGAAAGATGCATACGAGCTCGCCGTCGGCGAGCGCCTGCGCGCACAGATCGTAGGCGCGCGCGAGCAGCGCCGCGTCCTGATGCGCGGGCGCGATCGGAATCGCCTTCGCATGCCGGAACAGCCAGCCGATGAACGGCGAGCGGAAAATCTGATGATCCATCACGAAGCGGATCGGCCGCGGGCTTTCGGCCATGATCACGATCGCGTCGACGAAGCTCACGTGATTGCACACCAGCACCGCGGCGCCCCGTTCGGGAATCCGCTCCGCGTGCACGAGCCGGATCCGGTAGAAGGTATGCACGAGCACCCACGCGACGAAGCGCAGCAGGAACTCCGGCACCAGCGAATAGATATAGCCCGCGACCACCACGTTCAGCAGCGCGGTGACGAGAAAGATCGCCGGAATGCTGAAGCCCGCTGCGGTCAGCCCCATCGCCATCAGCGCGGAAACGATCATGAACAGCGAGTTCAGAATATTGTTCGCCGCGATGATGCGCGCGCGATGGCTCGGCTGGCTGCGGCTCTGGATCAGCGCATACAGCGGCACGCTGTAAAAGCCGCCGAACATCGCGAGCAGAAACAGGTCGGCGAGCACGCGCCAATGCGCGGGCCGCGCGAGGAATTCGCCGACGCTCAGCAGATGGCCGGCCGGCGGCAGCGCGTGGCTCGCGAAAAACAGATCGATCGCGAATACGCTCATGCCGATCGAGCCGAGCGGCACGAGCCCCACTTCGATGCGCCGCTTCGACAGCTTTTCGCACAGCAGCGAGCCGCTGCCGATCCCGATCGAGAACGTGCCGAGCAGCACCGTCACCACATCCGGATCGGCGGACAGCACGTCTTTCGCGAAATTGAAGAACGACGCGAGGAAGGTCGCGCCGACGAACCACAGCCACGAAATGCCGAGCAGGCTCAGGAACACCGTGCGGTTTTCGCGCGCGAGCTTCAGGTTGCGCCACGTTTCGCTGACCGGATTCCAGTTGATGCGCAGTTCGGGCTGCGGCGCCGGCGTGGCCGGCACAAAAGCGGACACCGCGCGGCCGATCAATGCAATTGCGATACACGCAAAGGCCAGCACCACCGCGCCATGCTCGGCGAACCCGGCACCCGCGCCGCCGACGATCGTGCCGAGCAGAATCGCGACGAACGTGCCCATCTCGACCATCCCGTTGCCGCCCACCAGTTCCTGCTTCGACAGATGCTGCGGCAGATACGAGTACTTGACCGGCCCGAATACCGTCGAATGCACGCCCATCAGGAACGTGCACAAATACAGCAGCGGCGCGCTATGCATCCAGAAGCCCGCGCCGCCGACCAGCATCACGCCGATCTCGAAGGTCTTCACGAGCCGCGTGAGCAGCGCCTTGTCGTACTTGTCGGCGATCTGGCCCGAGGTCGCCGACAACAGCACGAACGGCAGGATGAAGATCGCCGAAATCAGGAATGCCGCGGTCTTCGGATCGACGCCCGAAAAGCGCGCCGCCTGGTACGTGACCAGCGACGTAAAGCCGATCTTGAACACGTTGTCGTTCATCGCGCCGAGAAACTGCGTCCAGAAAAACGGCGCGAAGCGGCGCTGACGGAGCAGCGCGAACTGGGATTCGTGCCGGTCTTGCGCGTGAGCGGCGCGACGGGCGGCAGGCAGCGGACGATCGTTCATAAGGTCTGGGAACGGCAAGCGGGTCTGGCAACGACGGGGCTGACCGGGGCCGGTAACGGCACAGATGGGCAGATACAAAAAAAGCGCACGCTCTCGCGTACGCTCGCTGTCGGATCCCGCGCGCTGTGCTCACCTCGCCGGGCGCGCGGTCCAGGCCACGCGCATCAGCGCGCCGGCTGCTGTGCCTGCTGCCCTTCCGGTTCTTCCGGCCAGTCGCGGATATACGCCTTCAGCATCCGGTTCTCGAAGCCCTGCTCCTCGACCACTGCCTTCGCGACGTCGTAAAACGAAATGACGCCCATCAGCGTACGGCTTTCCATGACCGGAAGATAACGCACGTGATGCTCGAGCATCATGCGGCGCACTTCGTTCACGTCGGTTTCCGGCGTGCAGGTGAGCGGATGGTCGTCCATCACCTTGCGGATCGTCGAGGTGCCGACGCTGCCGCCGTTCCGGCTCAACGTCAGAATGATTTCGCGAAACGTCAGCATGCCGACGAGGTCGCCGTACTCCATCACCACGAGCGAACCGATATCGTGCTCGGCCATCGTGTTGACCGCATCGTGCAGCGTGGTATCCGGCGTGACCGTAAAAAGGGTGTTGCCCTTGACTTTAAGAATGTCGCTGACTCGCATGATCTATCTCCTGATACCGCTAATTCCGGCGCTGCATGAAATGGTGTTCCGATCCTAGCGGAAAGGTCCATAAAAGGAAAGCGGCCCGCCAGGCAACGCGCAGCGGGCTCAAGCAATCTCAAATTCGTACCGCGTCAAGGATGCATTCCCGCTTAAATCCGCCCTTCGGCGCAGACCCATATCGGGACAAACCCGGGGAAAACCTCGCTTGAACCCGCGCTCGCCGCTCGATAGGATGGCCGCCACCCTGATCCTTCGCGCGGCCGTTCGAGGCCCGCCGCCCACGATGTCCGCCAACCGTTTCGACACGCTTGCGCTGCACGCCGGCGCAGCCCCCGACCCCGCCACCGGCGCGCGCGCGACGCCGATCTATCAGACCACGTCGTTCTCGTTTCGCGACGCCGATCACGCCGCCGCGCTGTTCAACATGGAGCGCGCCGGCCACGTCTACTCGCGCATTTCGAACCCGACCGTCGCCGTGTTCGAGGAGCGCGTCGCCGCGCTCGAAAACGGCGCGGGCGCGATCGGCACCGCGAGCGGCCAGGCCGCGCTGCACCTCGCGATCGCGACGCTGATGGGCGCGGGTTCGCACATCGTCGCCTCCAGCGCCCTGTACGGCGGCTCGCACAATCTGCTGCACTACACGCTGCGGCGCTTCGGCATCGAGACGAGCTTCGTGAAGCCCGGCGACCTCGACGGCTGGCGCGCCGCGCTGCGCCCGAACACGCGGCTTCTGTTCGGCGAAACGCTCGGCAACCCGGGCCTCGACGTGCTCGACATCGCCGCGCTCGCGCAACTGGCGCATGAACACCGCGTGCCGCTGCTGGTCGACTCGACCTTCACGACGCCCTACCTGCTCAAACCGTTCGAGCACGGCGCCGACTTCGTCTACCACTCGGCGACCAAGTTTCTCGGCGGCCACGGCACGACGATCGGCGGCGTGCTGGTCGACGGCGGCACCTTCGACTTCGACGCGTCGGGCCGCTTTCCCGAATTCACCGAGCCTTACGACGGCTTTCACGGCATGGTGTTCGCCGAGGAGAGCACGGTCGCGCCGTTCCTGCTGCGCGCGCGCCGTGAAGGTCTGCGCGACTTTGGCGCCTGCCTGCATCCGCAGGCCGCGTGGCAGCTGCTGCAAGGGATCGAGACGCTGCCGCTGCGGATGGAGCGGCACGTCGCCAATACCCGGCGGGTGGTCGAGTTTCTGGCCGCGCATCCGGCGGTCGAAAGCGTCGCCTACCCGGAACTGCCGACGCATCCGGACCATGCGCTCGCGAAGCGGCTGCTGCCGCGCGGCGCGGGCGCGGTGTTCAGCTTCAATCTGCGCGGCGACCGCGCGGCCGGGCGCAGCTTCATCGAGGCGCTGACCCTGTTCTCGCACCTCGCGAACGTCGGCGACGCGCGCTCGCTGGTGATTCATCCCGCATCGACCACGCACTTCCGGATGGACGCCGATGCGCTCGCCGCGGCCGGGATCGCCGAGGGCACGATCCGGCTGTCGATCGGGCTCGAAGATCCCGACGACCTGATCGACGATCTCAAGCGCGCGTTGAAAGCCGCGCAGAAGGCGACGCAGGGCGGGCGCGCCGCGAACCCCGCGCCCGCCGGCGCGACCCACCCTTCGCGTCCGGAGTCGGCATGATCGTCACCGTTCAACGCAAACCCGCCTACGCCTACACCGGCGGCAAATCCTTCGACGCGAGCCTGCCGACCGCGGTGTTCCTCCACGGCGCCGAGCACGACCACAGCGTGTGGGCGCTGCAAAGCCGCTACTTCGCGCATCACGGCTTCGGCGTGCTGGCGGTCGATCTGCCCGGCCATCGCCGCAGCGCCGGCCCTGCGCTCACGAGCGTGGGCGCGCTGGCCGACTGGCTCGCCGCGCTGCTCGACGCGGTAGGTGTGGCGCGGGCGTTCGTCGCCGGTCACAGCATGGGCTCGCTGATCGCGCTCGATTTCGCCGGCCGCTATCCGCCGCGCGCGACGCATCTCGCGTTGCTCGCTACCGCGCTGCCCATGAGCGTGTCCGACGCGCTGCTCGACGCCGCGCTCGAGCGCGAGCCGGAAGCGATCGCGATGGTCAACCAGTGGTCGCATTCGACGCTCGCCGCGAAGCCGTCGTGCCCCGGCCCCGGCTTCTGGCTGCGCGGGATGAACCAGCGGCTGATGGAGCACGTCGCGGCAAGCGGCGAGCCGCATCTGTTTCATACCGATTTCACCGCCTGCCACCAGTACGCGGACGGTCTGAAGCGTGCGGCACAGGTGCGCTGCGCGACGCGTCTGATCGTCGGCCGGCGCGATGCGATGACGCCGCCGCGCGCGGCGCGAGCGCTGGCCGAGGCACTCGCGCAAGCCGGCGTCGCCGTCGATACCGTGACGCTCGACGCGGGCCACGCACTGATGACCGAGCAACCCGACGCGACGCTCGATGCGCTGTTCAGCTTCGCGTCGCAAGCGCCGCGTGCAGCGCGCTAACTGCGCGCTGTCTCGCAGCCGGCGCGGACCGCGAATGGCAACGCGCAGTGCGTGCCACTTATCGTCACGGAGTGTCAGAAAATTGCCTGGGAGACGTCGCTGAAGGCTCGCCGCAACGCCACCGCAGGGGCCACGATACCGGCGACGGATGCGCCGCGCCATCGGCCGAACGGCCAGCTTGCAGCGGGCTGACGATCGCCGGACAATGACAGAAACCCGTCGTTTTCCGCCCCGCGCCCAGACCCAGAGGCCATCATGGCTCATACCGCGCATACCGATCACTTCGCGAGCTTCGCGGAGTTTTATCCGTACTACCTGAGCGAACATGGAAATATCGTGTCGCGGCGCCTGCATTTCGTCGGCTCGCTCGGCGTGATCGGCTGCCTCGCGATGGCGCTTGCCACCGGCAACTGGCTGTGGCTGCCGGCGGCCGTGGTCTGCGGCTACGGCTTTGCATGGGTCGGCCACTTCTTCTTCGAGAAGAACAAACCGGCCACCTTCCGTCATCCGTTCTACAGCCTGATGGGCGACTGGGTGATGTTCAAGGACATCTGCGTAGGGAAGATTTCGTTGTAGTTCTGGCGACGCGCGGCGCCGCGCTCGAACGGCGGCGGCACGCGTCCTCTCAAGCCGCCTGGTGCGGCATCGAAGCGGTAGCCCCCTCGCTGTCGCCGGCCCGAGCCGCCTTAGCCGCAGTCCGCGCGGCAAGCAACGCGGCCAGCGTCACCCGCAGCTTGTCGTTATCGAGCGCGCCCAGCAGCATGTCGGCGTCCACCCGCGTCGAGTCGAGTTCGAGCTGGTACGTGAGTTCCGCGCGGTCGATCACGAACAGGTCGAATAGCCGCTGCACCGTCACCTGCGCCGGGTTTGCGATCAGCACGAAGTGCGGACCGGTACGGTCCTCCTCCAGTCGCGCGATCCATTCGATGTCCTCCAGCCGTTGCAGCAGCATCAGCGTCGTGTCCTTGTCGCGGCGAAGCATGCGCGCGAGTTCGGGCATCGTGTAGCCGCGCTTGCCGGCTTCGCGCGCTTCGCACAGACACGCGAGCAGTTCCAGCGAATCGAACAGATTGCTGCCGTTGAAAACCGGCCGGTGAAACTGGCCGATACGAATAGCCGGCAGCGCCGACGCGATCATCGCGCCGGTCAGCGTGATGAACCAGCACAGATACACCCACAGCAGAAACAGCGGGACCGCGGCGAACGCGCCGTACACCGCCGTGTAAGTGGGAATGCGGCGCACGTAGTAGCCAAAGCCGCGCTTCGCGAGTTCGAACGCGACCGCGGCGATCATGCCGCCGACCACCGCGTCGCGCCATTCGACGCGGGTATTGGGTAAATAAACGTAAAGAATCGTGAACGCGAGCACTGTCAGCGGCAGTGTCGCGCTCGCCAGTGCCCATTCGATCAGCGGCGTGATGCGCTGAGCGGCCGAGAAGGTCATGGACTGGGTGAACAGATACGACGAGATCGACAGGCTCACGCCGATCAGGATCGGCCCGAGCGTAATGATCGCCCAGTAGACGAGGATGCGCTGCGCGACCGGCCGCGCCTTGCGCACGCGCCAGATCACGTTGAACGCGGATTCCACGGTCATCATCGTCATCACCGCGGTGACGAACAGAACGATCATGCCGATCGTCGTCAGCCCTTTGGCCTTCGCGGCGAACTCGTTCAGATACCTGAAGATCTGGTCGTTCAGTTGCGCGGGCATCAGGTGATCGGCGAGAAAAAACTGCAGCGACGCCTGGAACGAACTGAAGATCGGAAACGCGGTGAACAGCGCGAACGCCACGGTGGCGAGCGGCACCAGCGAGAGCATCGTCGTAAACGTCAGGCTGCCTGCCACCTGCGGAATCCGGTCCTCGCCGATGCGTTGCGCGGCGAATTGCGCAAGCCGTTTGAGCGTGTCGAGATCGAAACGCATCCTGGACAACAAACCTGCCTCCTTGCTCCCTGAAGCGCTGATTGCACAACGCTGATTCTGCCCTGCGGGCACCGCTTGCGACACCTGGCCGAACGGCCAGCAGTGGCCTGTGCAGCGGACCGAACCCCTATAATACCCGTTCACCGATGAGGCCTATGAAAGACATTCTCGTGCTTTATTACAGCCGTCACGGCGCCACCCGCGAGCTCGCGCTGGCGATCGCGCACGGCGTCGACAGCGTCCCCGGCATGCAGGCGCGCGTGCGCACCGTGCCGGCGGTTTCCACGGTCTGCGAGGCGAGCGAGCCGGACATTCCCGCCGAAGGCCCCCCGTACGTCGAACTGCGCGATCTCGAGGAATGCGCGGGCCTCGCGCTCGGATCGCCGACCCGCTTCGGCAACATGGCGGCCGCGCTCAAATACTTTCTCGACGGCACCACGCCGCAGTGGCTCGCCGGCGCGCTGTCGGGCAAACCGGCTTGCGTGTTCACGTCGACCGGCAGCCTGCACGGCGGCCAGGAATCCACCTTGCTGTCGATGATGTTGCCGCTGCTCCATCACGGCATGCTGATCGTCGGCATCCCTTATACCGAGAGCGCGCTGTCCACCACGCAAACCGGCGGCACGCCGTACGGCGCGTCGCATTTCGCGCGCGCGGGCAGCGCCGCGCAAGGCATCTCCGCCGACGAGCGCACGCTGGCCGTGGCGCTCGGCGCACGCGTCGCGCGCACCGCCGCGTCGATGAGCGAGCGGCCGTGAGCGGCGCAACCGCCCCGCCCGTACAGCCGAAAGCCGCCGCCGCGCTGCTCGCGGCCTTCACGCTCGTCGCGATGATCGTGCTCGCGATCGCGTGGGAATGGTGGCTCGCGCCGTTGCGGCCCGGCGGCTCGCTGCTGGTGCTCAAGGCGTTGCCGCTGCTCAGCGCGCTGCCGGGCGTGTGGCGGCGCCGGCTCTATACGCTGCAATGGGCGTCGATGCTGATCCTGCTGTACTTCGCCGAGGGCGTCGTGCGCGGCTGGAGCGATCCCGGCTTGAGCGCGCGACTCGGCTGGCTGCAAGCCGCGCTTGCAGTGATCTTTTTCGCGAGTACGCTCGCCTATGTGGGACCGTTCAAGCGCGCGGCGAAACTGGCGGCAAAACGAGCGGCCAACGCGGCCGCCGCAACCGCCCACCACGACCCGCGCTGAGCCACCCGTCACAAGTCCCGACTTTTCGACTGCCCCCATGACCGACAACGCCTTCCTCACCGCCTGCCGCGACGCCATCGGCGCGTCCCACGTACTGACCGACCCGCACGACACCGCGCCCTATCTGACCGACTGGCGCCGCCGCTACAACGGCGCGGCCTGCGCGGTACTGTGCCCGGCCAACGCCGACGAAACCGCCGCGCTCGTCAAACTCGCGGTCGCGCATCGCATCGCGCTGGTGCCGCAAGGCGGCAACACCGGCCTGGCGGGCGGCGCGACGCCCGACGCGAGCGGCGCGCAGGCGGTGCTCAGTCTGCGCCGTCTGAACCGGGTGCGCGACATCGATCCGCACAACAACACGATCACCGTCGAAGCCGGCGTGATCCTCGCCGACGTGCACAAGCACGCGGAAGCGGCCGGCCGGTTGTTTCCGCTGAGCCTCGCCGCCGAAGGCAGCTGCACGATCGGCGGCAATCTGTCGACCAATGCGGGCGGCACCGGCGTGCTGCGCTATGGCAACACCCGCGAGCTGTGTCTCGGCCTCGAAGTCGTGACGCCGCAAGGCGAGTTGTGGGACGGTCTGCGCGGACTGCGCAAGGACAACACCGGCTACGATCTGCGCGACCTGTTCATCGGCGCGGAAGGCACGCTCGGTGTGATCACCGCGGCGGTGCTGAAACTGCATCCGCAGCCGGCCGCGCGCGTCACCGCGCTCGCCGCGCTCGCGTCGCCGCATGCGGCGCTCGATTTTCTCGCGCTCGCGCAACGTGTTGCCGGTCCGTTGCTGACCGGCTTCGAGCTGATGTCGGATTTCTGCCTGCGCCTCGTCGGCCGGCATTTCGAGCAGATGCGCTACCCGTTCGCCGAACCGCACGCGCAGGTCGTGCTGCTCGAACTGTCGGACAGCGAAAGCGAGGCGCACGCGCGCACGCTGTTCGAGTCGATGATGGAAACCGCGCTCGAACAGGGTCTGGTGGAAGACGCGGTGGTCGCGGAAAACCTCGCGCAGTCGCGCGCGTTCTGGAATCTGCGCGAACACATTCCGCTCGCGCAGGCCGAGGAAGGGCTGAACATCAAACACGACATCGCGGTGCCGATCTCGCGCATCGGTCACTTCATCGAGACCACCGACGCCGCGGTCGCGCAAGCGGCGCCGGGCGCGCGGATGGTCACCTTCGGCCACCTCGGCGACGGCAATCTGCACTACAACGTGCAGGCGCCGGAGGGCGTGGATGCGAACGCGTTTCTGAAGCAGTATCAAGGCCCGATCAACCAGATCGTCTACGACAGCGTGCACGCGCATCGCGGCAGCATCAGCGCGGAGCACGGGCTCGGCCAGCTGAAAATCGACGAGGCCGCGCACTACAAGCAGGATGTCGAGGTACGCATGATGCGCGCGATCAAGGCCGCGCTCGATCCGCTGAACCTGATGAATCCGGGCAAGGTGCTACGCTGATAAACAAGTGCCCGCTCACATTTGGCGCGGAACCTCCGGCCGCCGGCGTCGCTGACGTCAGCGGCGGATCATCGCTTAACGCAACCAGTCTGCGCGCTGCCGCGCGCGGACATTCGCAGGAGTCGCGTCCGTGAAGATTCGCGTGCTGTCCGATCTGCATCTGGAAAACGACGAACCTGAGTTGATCCCGCACGCGCAGGCCGATCTGATCGTGCTGGCCGGCGACATCCACAATCACGCTGCGGGTCCGCGCTGGGCCGCGCAGGCGTTCGACGGCCAGGTACCGGTCGTCTACGTGCCGGGCAATCACGAGTATTACGACGGCGAGTTCGGCGCGCTCGAACGCGCGCTGTTCGACGCGGCGGAGCAGGTCGACAACGTGCACGTGCTGAACAACGCGACGCTGGTCGATCCGCACGGCCGCTGGCGGGTGCTCGGCACGACCCTGTGGACCGACTTCGCGCTGTACGGCGCGACGCCCGCCGAACTCGATTCCTCGATCGATGCCGCGCGCCGCGTGATGCTCGATTATCGCGGGCTGATCCAGATGAACTGGCCGCACGACACGCACGACGCGGCGCGCGACTTCACGCCCGCCGATTCGCTCGCGCTGCACCGGCACGCGCGCGCATGGCTCGAAGCCGAACTCGCGAAACCGTTCGCCGGGCAGTCGATCGTGGTCACGCATCACGCGCCGCATCGGTTGAGTCTGGCCGAACGTTATGCACTGGACCGCGTGTCGGCTGGCTTCGTCAATCACCTGCCGCAGCTCGTACGCCCGCCTGTCGCGCTGTGGATTCACGGCCACACGCATACGTCGTTCGATTATGTGGTCGACGGCACGCGCGTCGTCTGCAATCCGCGTGGCTATTTCGACCGGCGTACGGGTCAGTGGGAAAATCCGCAGTTTGCGTGGGATAAGGTCGTCGAGATGTGACGCTTGTGGGGTGCAAAGCGGGGAAAATGCCGGTGCGATGCCGGCTTCAGACGAGCACGCGCATGACTTCACTTCGAAAATCTGTTCGCGCGCGACCCACGGGCCCCGCGCGTTCGGCTCAGCGCTCGCGCCGCCGCGCATCCGGCCGCTCGATCTTCACCGGCGCGAGTTGCGGCTGCTGTTCGCGCATCCGGCGCAGCAGATCGCGCGACGCGGCGATGCCGATCAGTCCAAACATAACGGCCACGCCGATCATCAGATGCGTATCCATGAATTTGTCGTCCTTCAGTGGTTGCGAGGTGCCGAACGGCGGTGAATCCGGCGCGAGCCGTGTGGTCAAGCGTAAGCGGCGGCGCGTGAACGACACGTTAGCAAATCGACCGCGCCCGAACAGTAAGGAAGTGTTGCGACGCGACGCGGATGTAACAGCCTGTCACGCGGCGGGTCGCTCGAACGTCAAGCTTTGCAGCCACCTCCGCACGGCACGATCGCGGCAAGACCGCGGCCGCGGCTGCGGCGCGCAACTTCAGGAGCGAGCGAACTGCCGCAATTCCGCCTGGTCCGCCGCGAGCGTGGACGGCAGCTCGTCGCGCAGGAATTCGACCCACGTGCGGATCTTCGCATCGAGATACTGGCGCGACGGGTACAGCGCATACAGGTTCATTTCCTGCGACGTGTACTCGGGCAGCAGCCACACGAGCTTGCCGCTGCGCAAACCGCTGATCGCCGAATAGATCGGAATCAGCGCGATGCCCATCCCCTGCGAGACCGCCCCGACCATCGCCTCGGCAACATTCACCTGAAACTTCGTGGCGCCGAGCGCGATGACTTCCTCGCCGTTCGGGCCGTCGAAGGTCCATTTGTCCGGCGGATACACCGGCGAGACCATCTGCAGGCAGGTGTGCTGCGCGAGGTCGGACGGCGTGAGCGGCACGCCGTGGCGCTCCAGATATTCCGGCGACGCGCACGCGATGCTGAACGCGCTGCCCAGGCGCTGCGACACCAGCCCCGAATCCGGTAGGCCGGTCGCGAGCGTCAGCGACACGTCGAAGCCCTCGTCGAGCAGATCGGGCATGCGCTGCGCGAGCGTCAGCTCGATATGCACGTCCGGATAGCGCTCCTGGTAGCGGCCCACGGCCGGCACCACGTAGTGCTGGCCGAAGCTCGTCATCGCGTGGACCTTGAGCTTGCCGGACGGGCGCGCGTGCGCATCGCTGGCCTCGGCTTCCGCCTGATCCACGTACGCGAGAATCTGCTCACAGCGTTGCAGATAGCGCTCGCCGGCCTCGGTGAGCGCGATGCGGCGCGTGGTCCGGTTCAGCAGCCGGGTGCGCAGATGTGCCTCCAGATCGGAGACTGCGCGCGACGCGTAGGCCGTCGTCGTATTCAGATGTTGCGCGGCGCCCGTGAAGCTGCCGGCTTCGACGACCCGGACGAAAACGCGCATGTTTTGAAGCGTATCCATACCCATTCCTTTGTCGACTGGAGTTAGCGCTTCAGCTGTCGATCGGCGTTAGCGCTTTAGTACTCAGTCCGATCCCATGCAGAGCTGCTTACTGCGGTCCCGTGCAACCCCGTTGCGGTCGATCCGGAGTTCACGCACAGCTACGTTTCCGGTCCCCGCAACGCCGTCACACCGAGCCCCCAAAGAGCGCTTGCGCGCCCCTTTTCGCCTTTTGCAACCGAATTGCGATTAATCGGCGGCGATTGTTACACGATTCGCAAAGGCAATTATCTCACGTCTTGTAAAAATGCCTTGCACCTTTACCGGTTATTCCCCAATCGATCGAAAAATATAATTGCGCACAAGCTTCTATAGTCAATTTTGGAGGAAATCGTGCAGTCTCCGGTACCCAACGGGATCGCCGCGGCCGCGGTTCTTACGATCCTATTAACAATCGCAGGATGTGCAAGTACCGGAGGCATTGCGCCGCAAACGCACACGATCGCGCCCGCATCGCTCGATGCCGGCAACGCGATCCGCGCCGCCAACGCCGACGCCCAATGGCCCACCGCCGACTGGTGGCGCGTCTATAACGACCCGCAGCTGAACCAGTGGATCGACGCTGCGCAGGCCGGCAATCCGAGCCTGGCGATCGCCCAGGCGCGGGTGCGCGAAGCCGCATCGATGGCCGGCGTCGCGCGCGCGGCGCTCGCACCGCAGGTCAACGGCAGCCTGTCGATCCAGCGTCAGAAGTGGGCCGACAACGTTTACTACGGTCCGGGACCTCTGGCCGGCGAGCAATCGTGGAACAACACCGGCACGCTCGGACTGTCCTATCACCTCGACCTGTGGGGCAAGGACAAGAACGCCGCCGAGCGCGCGCTCGATCTCGCGCACGCGAGCGCCGCCGATGCGCGCGCCGCCCAGCTCGAACTGCAGGCGAACGTGGTGCGCACCTACATCGAGATGTCGATGAACTACGCGCTGCTCGACATCGCGAAGGCGACGCTGCAGCAACAGCAGCAGATCGTCGATCTCGCGACGCGGCGCCTGAAGGGCGGCATCGGCACGCAGCTCGAAGTGAGCCAGGCCGAAACGCCGATGCCCGAGTACGAACGCCAGATCGACGCGCTCGAAGAAAAGATCGCGCTCGGCCGCAACCAGCTCGCCGCGTTGGCCGGCAAGGGTCCTGGCGCCGGCGACTCGATCCAGCGCCCGGCGCTGTCGCTCGCGGCGAACGCCGGCCTGCCGGCCGCGCTGCCCGCCGAACTGATCGGCCATCGCCCCGACGTGGTCGCGGCGCGCTGGGGCGTCGCCGCGCAGGCGCGCGGAATCGACGTCGCGAAGGCCGGCTTCTATCCGGACATCAACCTGCTCGCGTCGATCGGCGGCTATGCGGCGATGGGGCCGCTGTTCCAGTTCCTGAAGGCGCCGTCGCACAGCTGGAGCGTGGGTCCCGCGCTGTCCCTGCCGATCTTCGACGGCGGCCGGCTGCGCTCGCAACTCGGCGCGGCGTCGGCGGGCTACGACGAGGCGGTCGAGCGTTACAACCAGTCGATCGTCACCGCGCTGAAGGACATCTCCGATCAGGTGATCCGCATCCGTTCGCTGTCGACCCAGGCGGAAGACGCCGACCGTTCGGTCGCCGCGGCCCGCCGGAACTACGATCTGTCGCGCGAGGGTTACCGGCGCGGCCTGACCGATTATCTGAACGTGCTGATCGCGCAAAGCCAGTTGCTGCGCGCGCAGGAAGGCGTCGCGAAGGTACAGGCCGAACGGCTCGGCGCGCATGCGTCGCTGATGACCGCGCTCGGCGGCGGCCTCGACGATCCGGCCAACGGTCCGCAGGACAGCGAAACGCTGCCGGCGCACGGCAAGGGCAAAAGCGGCGCAGCCGCGCAGGCCGACGCCGGCGCAGCCGCCCAGCCCGACGCCGCCACGCACGCCACCGCGGCCGCGGCCAGCACCGCCCCCGCCGCGCCGCGCGCGGCCGCGGCCGAGTAAGGAAGCCGGCCATGTCCGCCCCCTCCTCTCACGCCGCTCGCCCGGCCACGCTGGCCGATTTCCGCAAGGCCGCGCTCGAATGGGCGCGTACCGACGGCCTCACGTGGATCTACATCGCCAAGGCGCTCGCTGCGTGCTTCCTCGCGCTCGGCGTCGCGATGAAACTCGATCTGCCGCAGCCGCGCACCGCGATGACGACCGTGTTCATCGTGATGACGCCGCAAAGCGGCGCGGTGTTCGCAAAGAGCTTCTACCGGATCTGCGGGACCCTCGTCGGCCTCGTCGTGATGCTCGCGCTGATCGGCCTGTTCGCGCAGCAGCCGGAGCTGTTCATCATCTCGACCGCGATCTGGGTCGGCATCTGCACCGCTGGCGCCGCGCGTAACCGCAACTTCCGCTCATACGGCTTCGTGCTGGCCGGCTACACGGCCGCGCTGATCGGGATCCCCGCGTCGCAGCATCCGGACGGCGCGTTCCTGTCCGCGCTCACGCGGGTCGCCGAAGTCGTGATCGGCATCATCTGCGCGGGCGCGGTCAGCGGCCTCGTGTTCCCGCAGTTCGCCGGCCTGCAGATGCGCAGCACCGTACGCGCGCGCTTCTCCGCTTTCGTCGAATACGTGTCGGCGTCGCTCGCCGGGAGCAACGACCGCGCGCAGATCGAGGCGACCAATGCGCGCTTCGTCGCCGATATCGTCGGCTTTGAGGCCGCGCGCAGCGTCGCCGTGTTCGAAGGCCCCGATTCGCGGATGCGCGGCGGCCGCCTCGCGCGCCTGAACAGCGAGTTCATGACCGCGTCGACGCGCTTTCACGCGCTGCATCAGCTGATGAACCGGCTGCGCGAGCGCGGCACGCACGGTGCGTCGGTGGCGATCGCCGCGCTCGAGCCGTACTTCCGCGAGATCGCGCCGCTGCTCGCGAAGTCGGGCGAACCGGTGCTGTCGGCGGCCGACGCCGCGCATGCCGCCGCGCAACTGGACGCTTACAAGGCCGAGCTGCCCAAGCGCGTGCGCGCGACCCGCGCCGAGCTGGAGGACCATCCCGACGCGCCGCTGCTCGAATTCGACACCGCCGCCGAACTGCTGTACCGCTTCATCGACGATCTGTATCAGTACGCGGCCACCTACGCGTCGCTGGCGGTCGACACCCATGCGCGCGAGCGCTGGATCGAGCGTTACGAGCCGAAAACCAATGCGATCGCCGCCGGCGTCGCGGGCCTGCGCGCGACCATCGTGATGCTGGTGCTCGGCGCGTTCTGGATCGCCACCGCGTGGCCGAGCGGCTCGACGCTGGTGCTGAACGCCGCGGCCGTCTGCGCGCTCGCGTCGTCGGCGCCGAATCCGAAGCGCATCGCGTTCCAGATGGGCGCCGGCACGCTGCTCGCGACGTTCGCCGGAATGCTCGCGGTGTTCGGCGTGTATCCGCATATCGACGGCTTCGTGCTGCTGTGCGTCGCGCTCACGCCGTTCCTGCTGCTCGGCGTATTCATGACCACGCGGCCGCAACTGGCCGGCTACGGGATGGGCTACTGCATCTTCTTCTGCTTTCTGGCCGGCCCGGACAACGTCGTGCACTACGACCCGAGCGCGTTCATGAACGATGGGCTCGCGCTGGTGCTCTCGATGCTGGTGTCGTCGATCGCGTTCGCGGTGCTGTTGCCGCCGTCCACGCCGTGGCTGCGCAAGCGCCTGCTGGTCGACCTGCGCCGCCAGGTGGTGGTGGCCGGCCGCGCCGGTCTCGCGCGGGTGCGCTCGCGTTTCGAGAGCGGCGCGCGCGATCTGATGTTCCAGATCAACGCGCTGTCGCCGGACGAACCGGACACGAAGCGCGACACGCTGCGCTGGCTGTTCTCGGTGCTCGAAGTCGGCAACGCGGTGATCGATCTGCGCCGCGAAGTCGCGACGCTTCCCGCGCATCCGCGCAACGACAAGGGCGCGCCGTGGCGGCTCGCGCTCGACGGCCTGCTCGACGCGCTCGCCGCGCTGTTCGAGCGGCCCCGCGAGGACCGCTTCGCGCGTGCGCTGGACGCGACCGCCGACGCGCTCGCCCAAGTGCAGCATTTGATGGACGGTTTCACGCCGTCGCGCGACGAACGCCATCAGTTGCAACGCATCCGCAGTCATCTGCATTTCATTCGTACCGCGCTGCTCGATCCGCAGTCGCCGCTCGCCGCGGCGATCAATGCGCCGGCCCGCGCGCCCTCAGAAGGAGTTCCCCATGCCGCGTGATATCGCCGTGCTGGACGCTTATATGCCGGCCCTCGTGCTGCTGTTCATCGCCGGTGCCGCGCTCACCTGGGTGCTCGATCGCGTGATCGCCTATACGGGCCTGTATCGCATCGTGTGGCACCCCTCCCTGTTCCGGGCCAGCTTGCTCGTGTCTGTGTGCGGCCTTCTCGGCCTCGCCGTTTATCGTTGATCAGAGTCGAAACATGACCATCCGAAATCTTGTGGGCTTCTTCGCGACAGCCGTCATTTTTATCGTCGCGATCCTGATTGGCCGCGTGCTGTGGGTCCATTACATGGATGAACCGTGGACCCGCGACGGCCGCGTGCGCGCCGAGATCGTCAACGTCGCGCCGGACGTGTCGGGCGCGATCGTCGATCTGCCGGTCAAGGACAACCAGCTCGTGAAAAAGGGCGATCTGCTGATGCAGATCGATCCGTCGCACTATCAGATTGCGGTCGAGCAGGCGCAGGCCGCCGTCGCCGCGCGCAAGTCCGAACTGCAGATGAAGCGCGACGACGCGCAGCGGCGCGCCGACATGGATTCGCTGGTGGTGTCGAAGGAAAGCCGCGAAAACGCGTCGCATACCGCGTCCGCCGCCGAGGCCGCGTATCAGCAGGCACTCGCCGCGCTCGATGCGGCCAAGCTGAACCTCGAGCGCACTCGCGTGGTGTCGCCGGTCGACGGCTACGTGACCAACCTCAGCGTGTTCCGCGGCGACTATGCGACCGCCGGCAACGCGAAGCTCGCGATCGTCGACAGCCACTCGTTCTGGGTCTACGGCTACTTCGAGGAAACCAAGCTGCCGCGCGTGCGCATCGGCGACAAGGCCGAGGTGAAGCTGATGAGCGGTGGTACGCTGCAAGGCCACGTCGAAAGCATTTCGCGCGGCATTTACGACCGCGACAATCCGCAAAGCCACGAACTGCTGGCCGACGTGAACCCGACCTTCAACTGGGTGCGTCTCGCGCAACGCGTACCGGTGCGCGTGAAGATCGATTCGGTTCCCGACGACGTGATGCTCGCCGCCGGGACGACTTGCACGGTGGTCGTGCAACCGGGGTCGGCCCAAAAGAGCTGACGTGAAGACGGCAAACCCGCAAGGCCGTTTTGCCGAGCGGGCTCGATCCCCGCTCTACAGCCGGAACTTGCCGACCATCGCCTTCAGCCCGCGCGCCTGATCGTCGAGCGAGCGGGCCGCGGCGCTCGCCTGCTCGACCAGCGCCGCATTCTGCTGGGTGCTGGCATCCATCTGCGTGACCGCGAGACTGATCGCCTCGATGCCGGTGCTCTGTTCGGACGAGGCCGCCGAGATTTCCCCGATGATGTCGGTCACGCGTTTGACCGCCCTGACCACTTCGTCCATCGTCTGACCGGCGTCGGCGGCTAGCGCCGAGCCATTGCCGACCCGCTCCACCGAGGTCTGGATCAAGCCCTTGATCTCCTTGGCCGCCGACGCGCTGCGCTGCGCGAGATTGCGCACTTCCGCCGCCACCACCGAAAACCCGCGCCCCTGCTCGCCCGCGCGCGCCGCCTCCACCGCCGCGTTCAGCGCGAGGATGTTGGTCTGGAACGCGATGCCCTCGATCACGCCGATGATGTCGCCGATGCTGCGCGCGCTGTCATTGATGTCGCTCATCGTCGCGACCACCCGGTGGACCACCGCGCCGCCCTGCTCGGCGATCTCCGACGCGTTGCTCGCGAGCGTGCTGGCCTGCTTCGCGTTGTCGGCGTTCTGCCGCACCGTGGAGGTCAACTGCTCCATGCTGGTTGCGGTGCGCTCGAGCGCGAACGCCTGCTGCTCGGTGCGCTGCGACAGGTCGAGATTGCCCATCGAGATCTGCGCGGACGCGGTCGCGATCGCATCGGCGCTCGACGCGATGCCGGCCACGGTGCTCGCGAGTTCGCTCTGCATGCCGGCGAGCGCATGAAGCAGGCTCGACTGATCTTTGCCGCCGAGCGCGATGCGGTTCGACAGATCGCCGGCCGCGATGTGGCTGGCAATGGTCTTCGCGTAAGCGGGCTCGCCGCCTAGCTGCGCGGTGAGACGCCGCACGACCCACGCGGCGATGCCGAACGCGAGCACGATCAGCGCGAGCGTCATCACCGCGATCATTACGAACGACGAGCGATAGATAAAGCCGGATGCGTCGATCGTCGCCTTCGCGGCGATGCCGCGCTGCGCGACCAGTTCGTCGACGAGCTTTTCGAGTTTGCCGGTTTCGACCAGCAACGAGACGTCCTGGGTGCCGACCTGCCAGTTCATCTGCGACAGGTCGAGTGGTTGCGCCTTCACGAGCGTCACGAAATCGCGCAAATGGCCGCTCCATGCGCCGACCGCGGCGGCAAATGCCTTCTGCCCGGCGAGCGCTTTCGGGTCACCGGTATCGACGTACTGCTGCAGCGTGCGCAACTGCTCGCCCAGCCCGGCAAGACCGCGCTCGATGTCGGCGCCCAGTTCGTCGCGCTCCTTCGCGGTGGTCGCGGTGAGCAGCATCTTTTGCGCGCGGCTCGCGCGCAGCATGTGGCCGCGCGCCTCTTCGGCGGCGCGGCTGGCGACGTGGCCCTGGTCGTAGATCGACTGCGCGGACGCGGCGAGCCGACCGATCTGCAACAGCGAAAACACCCCGATCAGCAGCGTGCCGAGCAGCAGCACCGCAAACGCGATGCGCAGTGTCGCCTTGACCGACAAGCCGGCGGCCCGCGCGGCGGCAGGCCCCGGCTCCGCGCGATAGACGCCGGCAGCGCGGTCGCGCTCCGTTCGTGCGGCCGGATCTGTCCCGGCCGGTCCGCTCTCCAGCCACCCCGCGCGCTGTGCGCCGCTTCGCGCCATCGTTGTCATGTTCCCCGTTCCCCATCTATCGACGCGCCGGAAAGGTCGGTTCCGGCACGACTCGTTATCTCTGCCGGGTCTACGGCAACAAACTGCGCAACCTTGAATCCGCGCCCGCGTGCGCTTTATACCGCGACCAAAAATCGCGACAAAATAGTCCGTCGCCGTGGTAGCGCAAAACGATTTCCGCTGGGTTCGTCGGCTAGAGGGGCGTCGCCGGTGTCCGATTCGCGACAAAATTTGTCCTTACAATTGGCAGGCGCCACATTAAACTTCGACAACTACTTAAAAACGCCGGTTAACGCGACGAAATGCCGCGAAAACCTCACGTAGCGCGCTTACGAGGCGCGCTACCCGACCGGCTCATCGACGATGTCCCATTCCACCGTTTGCCTGATTTCTTTTTTCTAGCGTATGGAAACGAGCCTCGATAAAAGCGCCCTTGCCGGCGCCGCCGCCACGGGCGCGGCCACGCCGCCCACTTCAGCCGCCCCGGCGGCCAGGGTTCAGCGCACGGTCTACTCCGTGCTCGGCGCGATCAGTTTTTCGCACCTGCTGAACGACATGATCCAGTCGCTGATTCTCGCGATTTACCCGATGTTCAAGGACAACTTCTCGCTGTCGTTCGGGCAAATCGGGCTGATCACGCTGACCTACCAGATCACCGCATCGCTGCTGCAACCGCTGGTCGGCAGCTATACCGACAAGCATCCGAAGCCCTACTCGCTGCCGGTCGGCATGGGCTTCACGCTTGCCGGGCTGCTGCTGATGTCGGTGGCGCCGAGCTTCGGCGTGCTGCTGATCGCGGCGGCGCTGGTCGGCTGCGGCTCGTCGGTGTTCCATCCGGAGTCGTCGCGGGTCGCGCGGATGGCCTCGGGCGGCCGTCACGGCCTCGCGCAGTCGCTGTTCCAGGTCGGCGGCAACGCGGGTTCGTCGCTCGGGCCGCTGCTCGCCGCGTTGATCGTGATTCCGCACGGCCAGCGCAGCATCGCGTGGTTTTCCGCTGCGGCGCTGGTGGCGATCGTCGTGCTCACGCAGATCGGCCGCTGGTACAAGCGTCATCCGTCGGTGAAGAAGGCGCGTGGCCAGGGGATGCAGGCCGTGCTGCCGCGCCGTCAGGTGATGCTCGCGATGAGCGTGCTGGTGCTGCTGGTGTTTTCGAAGTACTTCTATCTCGCGAGCATCAATAGTTACTTCACGTTCTATCTGATCGACAGGTTCCATCTGTCGGTGCAGGCCGCGCAGGTGCATCTGTTCGTGTTCCTGGCCGCGGTTGCGGCGGGGACGGTGATCGGCGGTCCGATCGGCGACAAGATAGGTCGCAAGTATGTGATCTGGGTGTCGATTCTTGGCGTCGCGCCGTTCACGTTGCTGTTGCCGTATGCGAATCTGTTCTGGACTGGCGTGCTGACCGTCGTGATCGGGGTCGTGCTCGCTTCCGCGTTTTCGGCGATTCTCGTTTATGCGCAGGAGTTGATTCCCGGGAAGGTCGGGATGGTGGCGGGGCTTTTCTTCGGCTTTGCTTTTGGGTTGGGCGGCGTGGGTGCCGCCGTGCTCGGGCAGCTCGCCGATGCCACTAGCATTGCGTTTGTTTATAAGGTTTGTTCGTTCTTGCCTTTGATTGGGGTGTTGACTGTGCTTTTGCCGGATGTCGAGGGGAAGCTGGTCAAGGGGTGATTGGCCCCTTGGGCGGGGTGGCGCTTTTTTGTCTGTGTTCTTTATTGTGTTGGCCTTTCCTTGTGTTCTTGTCGGTCTATTAGCTCTGCCCCTGTGCGGGGCGGCACCTACTTTCTTTGCGGCTGCAAAGAAAGTAGGCAAAGAAAGCAGCTTCACACCGCTAATTCTTAAGCGGGAACCGTAGCGGGCCATTGGTAGTGGTGCATCTGGAATCCGTGTCCCCGCACATTCGGCGGTAGTGACAAAGCCATCATTCTTCCGGCGGCGCTACGCGCGCCGAAGCCCCGCTCAAAAACCGCCCGCCGTTTTCACGCCCCTCCCCTCGGCGCAGCCGAGGGCCCCGCTGCGCGGGCCTCCCGAGTGTTTCCCTGGCAGACCCGTCCGCGACGCACGCAGTGCGGAGTGGGAGCTGATGGTGGCTTTGTCACTAGCGCGGAGTGTGCGGAAGCACGGATTCCAGATGCACCACTGCCCTTTCCACGCCAGGGGACCCGCTTAAGAGCTAGCGGTGTGAAGCTGCTTTCTTTGCCTACTTTCTTTGCAGCCGCAAAGAAAGTAGGTGCCGCCCCGCACAGGGGACCTATCCGTCATTTTGTGGGCGGGGCATATCATGAAGGACCAAGGTCATGGATATGCCGATGAAGAAGAAACGCACCGTCGCTTCGCAGGCAGCGGCCCGAGGGCCGCTGCCTGCCCTGC
>NZ_JAJITD010000007.1 GCF_020880815.1 Paraburkholderia sejongensis | reverse complement strand
GGCGTGGTCTCGCCACTGGGCTCAGATGTCGTCGTCCCGAATCGACGACGGGTGACGACACAGAGGTGTCACCGAAATCTTCATGTACGGAAACAGAGGCAGGCCGACCAGGATGTCGTGCAGTTCGGCGTTGCTCTCCACATCGAAGATGCTGTAGTTCGCGTATTCGCCGGCCAGACGCCAGATATGGCGCCACTTGCCGCTACGCTGCAGGTCCTGCGAGTAAGCCTTTTCGCGGGTCTTGATGTCATTGGCGATGTCCGCCGGCATATCGACCGGCAGGTTGACGTCCATTCGTACGTGGAAAAGCATGGTCAGCGTCTCCTCAATCAGGGGGTGTTAATTGGTGGGCGGGTGGGCGTCACTTCGTGACTTTCATCAGCCCATCGCGAGTGAAGCGCTTGACCTTCGCTTCATCCAGTTCGATGCCAAGACCCGGGCCGTTCGGCACGGTCAGTTCGAATTCGCTGTAGTCCAGCGGCCGGGTCAGAATTTCTTCGGTGATCAGCAGCGGGCCGAACAGTTCGGTGCCCCATTGCAGGTTCGCGAAGCTCGCGAACAGATGCGCGGACGCGACCGTGCTGAACGCGCCTTCGAGCATCGTGCCGCCGTACAGCTCGATGCCGGCGGCATCGGCGATCGCGGCCACGCGTTGCGCGGCGAACAGGCCGCCGCTCTGCTCGATCTTGATCGCGAACACGTCCGCGCCGCCGTTCTTCGCGATTTCGAATGCGCTGTCCGGGCCCTGCAGGACTTCGTCGGCCATCAGCGCGACCGGGAAGCGGCGCATCAGGCGCGCGAGCGCGGCCGCCGATGCGACCGGCTGCTCGACCAGATCGCAGCCCGCGTCAGCCAGTGCCGGAATCGCCCACGCGGCCTGGGTCTCGCTCCACGCCATGTTGACGTCGACACGCACCGCGGCGCGCTCGCCGACCGCTTTCTTGATCTCGGCGACGTGTTTGATATCGGTTTTGAGTTCCTTCGCGCCGATCTTCAGCTTGAAGACGTTGTGGCGGCGCACTTCGAGCATGTGCTCGGCTTCGGCGATGTCCTTCGCGGTATCGCCCGAGGCGAGCGTCCACGCGACCGGCAGACGTTCACGGCGGCGCCCGCCCAGCAGTTCGCTGACGGACACGTCCAGGCGCTTGCCGTGCGCGTCGAGCAGCGCGGTTTCGAGCGCGCTCTTCGAGAAATGATTGACCTTGACCAGCTTGCCCAGGTGCGCCATCAGCGCCTGGATGCGCGTTGCGTCCTTGCCGATCATCGCCGGCGCGAAGTACGCGTCGATCGCCAGCTTCATCGCTTCCGGGCTTTCCGGGCCGTAGGCCATCCCGGCGATCGTCGTGCCTTCGCCGATGCCGATCACGCCATCGCTGCAATAGACCCTCACCAGCATCAGCGTCTGCCCGTACATCGTGGCGACCGACAGTTTGTGAGGGCGGATCGTCGGCAGATCGACGAGGCTCGTTTCGATGCGTTCGATGGTCGGGTGGGTCATGGGGCGGCGGCGAGAGAGGAAGTTCGTTGGACGTTTTTATACCTCTCGCGCGATTTTGGCGTCCAATACTTTTGCCGTCCGCTTCCATACCCCCAAAGCATGATGGCGCCCAAAACCGCGCGTTTTCGACCTATTCCGCACTGCACCATGCAACTCGCGCATTGAAAACACGGCGTTCTTTCTCGTCCTTTCTTGATCTGCGTCAAGCTTCCATGCATGTGGAGCATGTTGTGTAACAGGGCCACGAACGAACTGTCGATCCATTCGACCGTAGCATTCACCACTGCCATTCCGCACTGTTGCAATCCGTCAGCGCCACCTTTCAAAGCGCGTCGCGCGCGCCGGCCTGCTCCTCGCCGCCGTGCGTCAACCGTTGCGACGAGCTTAGCAACGGCGGCCTGCCCACCGGTAGTCGGCCAAACGATCTATGTCGTCCGGGCCAGGCGACTTGGGCCCGCGCGTGGCGTAAAATACGCGCTTTCCCGAAAATCTCGCCAACATGACGCTCGCCTCCACCCAAGAGATCATCGCCGAACTGAAAGCCGGCCGGATGGTGATCCTCGTCGACGAAGAAGACCGCGAAAACGAGGGCGACCTCGTGATCGCCGCCGAGTTTGTCACTCCGGAAGCGATCAATTTCATGGCTCGCTACGGCCGTGGCCTGATCTGTCTGACGCTGACCCAGGAACGCTGCAAGCAGCTGAATCTGCCGCTGATGACGTACCGCAACGGCACCCAGTACGGCACCGCGTTCACGGTCAGCATCGAAGCGGCCGAAGGCGTGAGCACCGGCATTTCGGCCGCCGACCGCGCCCGCACGGTCGCCGCCGCGGTCGCGCCCGACGCGCGTGCCGAGCACATCGTGCAGCCGGGCCACGTGTTCCCGATCATGGCCCAGCCGGGCGGCGTGCTGGTGCGCGCCGGCCATACCGAAGCCGGTTGCGACCTCACCGCGCTGGCCGGACTCACGCCGGCCTCGGTGATCTGCGAAGTGATCAACGACGACGGCACGATGGCGCGCCTGCCCGACCTGATCAAGTTCGCCGGGGAGCACGGTCTGAAGATCGGCACGATCGCCGATCTGATCCACTACCGCAGCCTCACCGAATCGATCGTCGAGCGCGTGTGCGAACGCACGATGCAAACCGCGCACGGCGCGTTCCGCGCGATCATGTATCTGGACCAGCCGAGCGGCCAGCCGCATCTCGCGCTGGTGCGCGGCACCCCGACCCCGGACGTCGACACGCCGGTGCGCGTGCACGAGCCGCTGTCGGTGCTCGATCTGCTCGAAGTCGGCGAATCCACCCATTCGTGGACGCTCGACGCAGCCATCAAGGAAATCGCCGAGCGCGATCTCGGCGTGGTCGTGATGCTGAACTGCGGCGACACGAAAGACCATCTGATCGACGTCTTCAAGGCGTTCGACTCGAAGGAAAAAGCCGATGCGCTCAAGCGCCGGCCGGTCGACTTCAAGACCTACGGCATCGGCGCGCAGATTCTGCGCGAACTCGGCGTCGGCAAGATGCAGGTGCTGTCGAATCCGCGCAAGCTCGGCAGCATGTCGGGGTATGGTCTCGAAGTCACGGGCTTCGTGCCGATGCCCGGCGGCAGCACGCAAGCCCCGCAAGGCTGACCCGGCCACTCGCGCGCCTCGCGCCCACTCAAACATTACGGAATTCACATGGAAATCGGACAATACCAACCGAACCTCGATGGCGACGGACTGCGTATCGGCATCGTCCAGGCGCGCTTTAACGAGCCGGTCTGCAACGGCCTCGCGGACTCGTGCATCGAAGAACTCGAACGCCTCGGCGTGACCGGCGAAGACGTGCTGCTGGTCACGGTGCCGGGCGCGCTGGAAATCCCGCTGGCGCTACAAAAGCTCGCGGAAAGCGCGCAATTCGACGCGCTGATCGCGCTCGGCGCGGTGATCCGCGGCGAGACCTACCACTTCGAGCTGGTCTCGAACGAAAGCGGCGCGGGCATCACCCGCATCGGTCTGGACTTCGGCATCCCGGTCGCGAACGCGGTGCTGACCACCGAGAACGACGAACAGGCGGTCGCGCGCATGACCGAAAAGGGTCGCGACGCGGCGCGCGTGGCGGTCGAAATGGCCAACCTCGCGGTTGCGCTGGAACAGCTCGGCGGCGATGACGACGAGGAAGAAGACGAAGACGAGGAACAGGCATGAAGAGCGCACGCCGACGCTCCCGCGAACTGGCCACGCAGGGGCTTTACCAGTGGCTGCTGTCGGGCTCGCCCGGCGGTGAAATCGACGCGCAACTGCGCGGCGCGCAAGGTTACGACAAGGCCGATCACGAGCATCTGGACGCGATCCTGCATGGCGTGATGCGCGACTCCGAGGCGCTGTCGGCCGCGATCGCGCCGTGTCTCGACCGGCCGATCGAGCAGTTGTCGCCGGTCGAACGCGCGGTGTTGCTGGTCGCCGCGTTCGAGCTGAAGAATCACGTCGACATTCCGTATCGCGTGGTCATCAACGAGGCGGTCGAGTTGACCAAGACGTTCGGCGGCTCGGACGGCTACAAGTACGTGAACGGCGTGCTGGACAAGCTCGCGGCGCAACTGCGCGCGACCGAAACGCAAGCGGCCCGCAAGGGCTGAGCGGGGCGCGCGTGCGGCCATCCTGGTGGGTGGCCGTCACGCGCCGTCTCGCATTACCCGAATCACGCGGATGGCACAGCTGGCCGTCCGCCCAGATGGCAGCCCGCGCGCGACAGCGGCTACGTCGGCGCCTCATGCATCTCAGCGTCCCACTCCCCTTCCCGCGCGCGCCGTCCCGCTTCTACTGCCGCTTCTGCCTGTGCTTCTGTACTGGATCTAACTGTATGAACTCCGTGACCGAACCGCTCGCGCGCCTTGCCGCCCGCGTCGACGCTATCCAGCCTTTCTACGTGATGGAACTGGCCAAGGAGGCCGCGCTGCTCGAGCGCGCCGGGCGCGACATCATCCACATGGGCATCGGCGAACCCGACTTCACCGCGCCCGAGCCGGTCATCGAGGCGGCCGCGAACGCGTTGCGCCGCGGCGTCACCCAATACACCAACGCGCTTGGCCTGCATGCGCTGCGCGACGCGATCTCCGCGCATTACGCCGATTTTTACGGTGTCGAGGTCGATCCGGCCCGCATCGTCGTCACCGCCGGCGCGTCGGCCGCGCTGCTGCTCGCGTGCGCGGCGCTGGTCGATCGCGACGACGAAGTGCTGATGCCCGACCCGTGTTATCCGTGCAACCGCCATTTCGTGATCGCCGTCGAAGGCAAGCCGGTGATGGTGCCGAGCGGCCCCGCCGAGCGCTTTCAGCTGACCGCCGCCGACGTCGAGCGGCTGTGGGGCGAGCGCACCCGCGGCGTGCTGCTGGCGTCGCCGTCGAACCCCACCGGCACGTCGATCGAGCCGGCCGAGCTCGAGCGCATCGTCAAGGCCGTGCGGGCGCGCGGAGGCTTCACGATCGTCGACGAAATCTACCAGGGCCTGAGCTACGACGCGAAGCCGGTGTCGGCGCTGTCGTTCGGCGACGACGTGATCACCGTCAACAGCTTCTCGAAGTATTTCAACATGACCGGCTGGCGGCTCGGCTGGCTGGTCGTGCCGCCGGCGATGGTCGGCGCGTTCGAAAAGCTCGCGCAGAACCTGTTCATCTGCGCGTCGGCGCTCGCGCAGCACGCGGCGCTCGCCTGCTTCGAGCCCGATACGATCGCCATTTATGAAGCGCGTCGCCTCGAATTCAAGCGACGCCGCGATTTCATCGCGCCGGCGCTCGAAGCGCTCGGCTTCGCGGTCCCGGTGATGCCGGACGGCGCGTTCTACGTGTACGCGGATTGCCGCGGCGTCGCCCATCCGGCGGCCGGCGACAGCGCGGCGCTGACCAAGGCGATGCTGCACGATGCCGGCGTCGTGCTGGTGCCGGGCATGGATTTCGGCACGCATGCGCCGAAGGACTATATCCGGCTGTCGTATGCGACCGCGTATCCGAAGCTCGAAGAGGCGGTCGAGCGGCTGGCGAAGCTATTTGGGCGGCATTGAACCGCGGAGCGCGGCGCCGAATCAGCCGCTGGAAACGAAAATGGACACCCTCGGGTGTCCATTTTTTTAACGAGCTCAACTGCCCGGAACCGCTGCCGTCAGTCAGGCCCCCAGTTCCGAAGCCGACGCGACATGCCGCGTCGCACTGGCGCTCGTATCGTCATCCTGCTCCGCCGACGGCGTATGCGTCGACGCGCTCGCGTGGCCGGTCTGCAACGTCACCTGCACGCGCTTGCCGTTGCCGCCGTTGCTGCTCGCGGCAGCCGGAACCGGATTGGCCGACGCGGTCAGGACCGGCGCCTGCGGTGCGTTGATCGGCACCTTGCGGCCGCGTGCGACGTCGCGCAGACGGCCACGCTCGGCCATCACCTTCGCGCCGTAGCCGCCGTCGTCCGGCGAGGTCGAGCCGACGTAGAGACGCAGGCCGCCCGGCAGCGAACCACCACGGGCGATGCAATCCTTCAGCACGAGCGCGCCGACCTTGATGTTCGCGAGCGGTTCGAGCGCCGCGCTCTGGCCGCCGAAGTACTGGAATTTGTCCGAATGTACCTTCGACATCACCTGCATCAAACCCTGCGCGCCGACGCCGCTTTCCGCATACGGGTTGAAGCCCGATTCGATCGCCATCACCGACAGCAGCAGCAGCGGATCGAGACCGACTTCGCGGCCGGTGTCGAATGCGGCTTTCACGAGCTCGCCGACCGGCTCCTGGGCGACGCGGTAGCGCCGCGCGAGGTACGACGCGACCAGTTCCTGCTCGCGGCTCGACACCAGCACGCGGTCGTCGCGGGCATCGGCGGAGACGCGCTGCGACGGAATCAGGCTGGCCAGCGCGGTGACGCTTTGCATCGTGCGCGGATCGAGGCCGTTAAGCGTCGCGACGCCAATGCCGGCCGAGCCGGAGTTGTTGAAGGCGCTGTCGAAGCTGGTGCTGCCGACCGTGAAGGTCGTGCCGCCGTCGTTCGCGGCGTCGGGGTTGCCCGAGATGCCGGGCGTGGTGGCCGCCAGCGAGTCGTCGGACGACGGACCGTTGTAGTGGGCCGGGCCGATCGCGGGCATCGGATTGCCTTGCAGCAGGCGGGCCGGACCGGCCTGCACGGCGGCGGACACCACCGGCATCAGCCGCGCGGCGAGCACGCCGCGCCATGTCGGCATCAGCCAGAGAGCGAGTGCCAGTACCACGGCGATTCCGCCGACAATACTGAACAGGTGATGACTGAGTCGCGTCCCGCGCCGCAGCACACCGCGCATCAGCTGCGCAATACGCTCATCGGGACGCCATGATAACCAGGCGTTCATTCAGATCTCCCATCTTGCATGATCCGCGCACGCCGCCAGATAAACACAGGCGGAACGACATGTTCGCGGAGTCAAGACATCGTCTGCTCGCTGGTTGGGCAGCAGCGATGTCGGGAAAACGGCAAATACCGTCCGGGGAGCCATCTCAAAAACAGCCCAGACACACTCGAAGCGTGCCGGGCTTGGCTCCCACGCGAAAAACCAGCGTCAGTGGACGCTGGTGAGGACTTCCAGTGTGGCCGTTCGTGCCCTGAGGGGCACACGGAAACGGTGACGCGTTGCGTCGAAGGACCGGGGCAACGGTAAAAAGGTTAACGCCCTGTGACTAATGTGGACGGATTCTATGCACGGTTTTATAGATCGTCAACACTATAGAATGCAATATCTATAACTAATTGTAATTATGAACAGCGTTCAGTCGGCCGAAAACCGCGCGCCATGCGCGTTTTCGGCGATCTGACCCTAGCCGTTTCGGAGCGGTCATTTAGTCGAACTACGTGCGCTGGCCAACGCAGGTAAAATCGACAACCGTTTTTGCGCCAGCCGGGCTCTTGCGCCGTTCCGGCCGTCGCGTTTATCGCGGGTTTTTCGTCGCTTCCCGTTCGCCATTCGTCCCTATGCGCCGCGCATGCGGCCCCGACCGTTACAGATGAAATACAAAGACCTGCGCGACTTCATCGGCCGCCTTGAATCGATCGGTGAATTGCGCCGTATCTCGCAACCGGTATCGCCGCAACTCGAAATGACCGAGCTGTGCGACCGCGTGCTGCGAGCCGGCGGTCCGGCTCTGCTGTTCGAGAACACCGAGCGGCATGCGTTCCCGGTGCTCGGCAACCTGTTCGGCACGCCGCGCCGGGTCGCGCTCGGCATGGGTATTGATGCCGAGGCCGGCGCGGGCGACCACGACGCGCTGGAATCGCTGCGCGACGTCGGCCGGCTGTTGTCCGCGTTGAAGGAGCCGGAGCCGCCGAAGGGGCTCAAGGATGCGGGCAAGCTGTTCTCGCTCGCGAAGGCGGTGTGGGACATGGCGCCGAAAACGGTCAGCGCGCCGCCCTGCCAGGAAATCGTCTGGGAAGGCGACGACGTCGACCTCGGCAAGCTGCCGATCCAGACCTGCTGGCCCGGCGACGCCGGCCCGCTGATCACCTGGGGGCTCACCGTTACGAAAGGCCCGAACAAGAGCCGACAAAATCTCGGCATTTATCGACAGCAACTGATCGGCCGCCACAAGCTGATCATGCGCTGGCTCGCACATCGCGGCGGCGCGCTCGACTTTCGCGAGTTCGCGCTGCGCAATCCGGGCCAGCCGTATCCGGTCGCCGTGGTGCTCGGCGCTGATCCGGCCACCACGCTCGGCGCGGTCACGCCGGTGCCCGACACGCTGTCCGAGTACCAGTTTGCCGGGCTGCTGCGCGGCGGCCGCACGGAGCTCGCGAAGTGCCTGACGCCGGGCGTCGACGGTCTGCAGGTGCCGGCGCGCGCCGAAATCGTGCTGGAGGGCTTCATCTATCCGCAGGACGGCGCCCCCGCCCCCGCGCCGGCGGGTGCGCCGCCGCGCCCGTCGAAGGGGGCGTCGGCGGGCTACGAGCACGCGCTCGAAGGCCCCTACGGCGACCACACCGGCTACTACAACGAACAGGAGTGGTTCCCGGTCTTCACGGTCGAGCGCATCACGATGCGGCGCGACGCCATCTACCACTCGACCTACACCGGCAAACCGCCCGACGAACCCGCGGTGCTCGGCGTCGCGCTCAACGAAGTGTTCGTGCCGCTGCTGCAGAAGCAGTTCACCGAAATCACCGACTTCTATCTGCCGCCCGAAGGCTGCAGCTACCGGATGGCGATCGTGCAGATGAAGAAGAGCTACGCCGGCCACGCGAAACGCGTGATGTTCGGCGTATGGAGCTTCCTGCGGCAGTTCATGTACACGAAGTTCATCGTGGTCGTCGACGAGGACGTCAACATCCGCGACTGGAAGGAAGTGATCTGGGCGATCACCACGCGGGTCGACCCGACGCGCGACACGGTGCTGGTCGACCGCACGCCGATCGATTATCTCGACTTCGCGTCGCCGGTGGCCGGGCTCGGCTCGAAGATGGGGCTCGACGCGACCAATAAGTGGCCCGGCGAAACCGACCGCGAATGGGGCCGCCCGATCGTGATGGACGACGCCGTGAAGCAGCGCATCGATAGCCTGTGGGATCAGTTGGGCCTCGGCAAGCCCTGAGCCCCTGTCACCCAACAACCGATAACAACAAGTTTGGAGCAGTACGCCAGATGCACGCCTTCTCAATGATGTCGGACGGATTTTTTCTGTCCCTGTCGCTGTGTCTCGACATCGGTCTCGTCAACGTCGCGATCATTTCGATGACGCTGTCGCACGGCTTCCGACCGGGCTTCTGGCTCGGCCTCGGCTCATGCTTCGGCGACCTGCTCTACGCAGCGCTTGCGCTCGCCGGGATGGCCGCGCTGCTGCAGTTCGACTCGGTGCGCTGGGTCGTGTGGATCGGCGGCGCGGCGATCCTGCTGTTTCTCACCTGGAAGATGGCGCGCGAGGCGATGTTCCCGGCCATGGCGCCCGCGGTCGCCGGCGACGGCGACGGCACCACCGTTGTGGCGCAACCTTCCGCATGGCGCGGCTTTCTGCGCGGCGTGCTGCTCGCGGTCTCGTCGCCGACGGCGATTCTGTGGTTCGCGGCGGTCGGCGGCGCGCTGATCGCGAAAGCCGGCGCGACGAGTCCAAAGACCGCGCTGATCTTTCTCGGCGGCTTTTTCCTCGGTGGACTGTGCTGGACGCTGTTCATCTGCGGACTTGGCAGCCACGGCCGCAAGCGCGCCGGTACCGGGCTGTTGCGCGCGTGTCACGTGCTGTCCGCTCTGCTGTTCGCGTATTTCTCGTACAGCGTGATCGTCAATGGGTATCACGATCTGATCGTGCAGAGCACCGCGCATGTTAGTAGCTGACACGCACTGATCGCCCACATGCAAACGGCTCGCAGATGCGAGCCGTTTTTCGTTGCGCGTCAAGCGCGCCCGCGCTTAGCGGCGGTAATAGCCGTGGCCGTAGTAGCCATGCCCGTAATAGCCGCGATAGTAGCCATGTGGATAGTACGGACGGCCATAGCCGTAATAAGCCGGCGCCACGACGACCGGAGGGGGCACATAGACCGGCGGCGGGGGCGGCGCGTACACCGGCGGCGGCGCCGCGTACACCGGATAGGCCGGCGCAACAGGCACCCCGAGCCCGATACCGACGGAAACATGCGCCTGAGCGGCCCCGGCAAGTCCGAGGCCGAGCCCGACTGCTACGACAAACGGAACGATCTTTTTCACTTCTATTCTCCTAGCGCGGCCTGCCAAGGTCGCCGACTGCGCATGCCTCGCATGCTGTTGAATCAATTTAACGAAAAAGCCGCCGCCGAACTGTTCGCATTTGTTGCAAATTGCAATCAGCGACAGTCGACGTGCGGCCGCGAACCGCACGGGGTCTCGCCGACGCGCTCGCGGCAAGCCCGAAACGGACCGGGAATCAAGGATTTGGACGGGGCTGACGCGGCGCGCCGGAAGCACCGGCACGCGCTGATGGGCAGGACTTCGCGACTCGGTAATGTTTGATTACAAATTCGCTTCAAAACTGACAGGGGCATCCAGTTCCCTACGAAAAATGCCCGGCCAAAACCGCATGCCGGGCATTTTCTCACCTGTGACGAGCGCGGGCCTAGCCGACCTTCACATACGCAAATTCGCGCGACACGCTCGGCGGGACATAGGCGCCGCTGATCCTCACGCGCGGCGTCAGCCGCTTTTTCTGATCCCACCAGCGACGGCGCTGGGCCGGCGTCAGGAACCGCAAATGTTTTCGGTAAGAAAAAATACTCATCGCTACCCTCCCGAATCTCTGACTGCTGTACATAGACAGGAACCGCAAAAGTACGCAACCGCAACTTCTTCCAGATCATTGCTTCATTCCACTCACGATTCTGAGCAGTTTTCAGGCCCACGGGCATCGCACGGCCCGATGACCGGCTGTGGCCGCCATATCGCCGGCGAACTGATCGGACGACAGGTGTTCACACGAGCGCCGATACGGCGTGGAAAATCGCCAGCGCCGGCCGCGCGCATGGACGGCGCCGGATGCGCGATACTTCGTTTGTCCCGTTCAACCGATCCGTCCCGGAGCCGCCGACCATGTCCCAGTCTTCCCTGCCGCGCGTCGGCTTCATCGGCGCGGGACGGCTCGCGCGCTGTCTCGCGCTGGGCTTCGCGCGCGCCGGCTATCCGGTGACCGCGATTGCCAGCCGCTCGACCGAGTCCGCGCGCCGGCTCGCCGCCCAGCTCGAGCAGTGCGTCGCGTGCGACGATCCCCAACAGGTCATCACTGCCGCCGATATCGTTTTTTTAGCCGTTCCCGACGACCACATCGGTACGACAGCGCACACACTCCGATTCGGCCCCGGACTCGCGAGCGGCAAGGCGCTCGTGCATTGCAGCGGCGCGTCGCCGGTCGAGCTGCTGGCGCCGGCCCGCGCGCAGGGTGCGGCGATCGGCGGCTTTCATCCGCTCTATCTGTTTGGCGGCGAGCCAGCCGACCTCGAGCGGATCGCCGGCTGCTCGGTGACGATCGAAGCCGACGGCGCGCTGAAGGACACGCTGACCGCGCTGGCAGTCGCGCTGCGCTGCCATCCGCTATCGATCCCACCCGGCAGCCGGATGCTCTATCACGGCGCTGCGCACTATGCGGCGAGTTTCGCGCTGTGCAGCCTCGCCGAATGCGTCGCGCTGTGGCGCACGCTCGGCTTCGCCGAAGACGACGCGCTGCGCGCGCTGCTGCCGATGCTCGCCGGCACGATCGAAACCGCCCGCGACAAAGGGCTGCCGAACGCGCTCGCCGGCCCGGTGTCGCGCGGCGACACCGGCGTCGTGCGAAAGCAGCTGGCGCTGCTCGAAGGGCTCGGCGGCGACCATGCCGCGCTCTACGGACTGCTGACGCGCCGCGCGGTCGAGCTCGCGCAGCGGCGCGCGATCCCGCCCGCGACGCTCGATGCCATCTCGGCGTCAGTGGAAGAATCGCTGGGCCGCTCGCTCAATCAGGCGGCAGCAGGTGCAAGCGTCAAGTAAGCCGTGATAATGTGACGACCGGCGCGATCCGCCGACAGTTGCACGCCAACCGGCCAACAGCCTGCCACGCCGCGTCGGCCCGCGCCGCGCTTCGGGACCAACAGACGAGAACGCACAATGATCAAGGTCAGCATCCTCTATCCGTACCGGGAAAACGGCCGCTTCGACATGGACTACTACTGCGCGACCCACCTGCCGCTCGCGGCGAAGTTGTTCGGGCCGGCGCTGAAAGGCTGGTCGGTCGACGCGGGGCTCAACGCGGGGCCGCCCGGCACGCCGCCACCGTACGTGGCCGCCGGTCACTTCCTGTTCGACAGCGCGGACGACTTCTATAAAGTGTTCAAGCCCGCGTCGGACGAGTTGCTGGCGGACATTCCGAATTACACCGACGGCGGCAACGGCCAGATCCTGATCAGCGAGGTCCGGGTTTCCGTGTGATGCCGGACAGACAGCCGGAGGGCGGCGGAGCGCAATGACGTCGAGCCGCCGGCGGGCCGAGCCGGTCGAATCTTTCCAACGCAAGTTCCGCGCGACTCACCGCCTGTACCCCGCGCGGCCGCCTGAGACCGACAACAGTCAAGACGCCGTTGCGCGAGCAACACGTCTGCCAATCAACCGAGCACCGGCGCGCCCACGCGGGCGACTCCGGCCGGCCGCAGTCAACCGGGGCCGCGCTCAGAAGCATAAGGACACGAGATGTTTGGCGATATCGCCCGTTTTCTACTCAATACCGTTTTCACGCTGTTCGGCGCGGCGCTGCTGCTGCGCGCGTGGCTGCAAGTCGTGCGTCTGCCGCCGTACAACCCGGTGTCGAATGCCGTGATGCAGGCGACCAACTGGATCGTGCTGCCGCTGCGCCACATCCTGCCGAGCACGCGCAGGATCGACTGGGCGAGCGTGGTCGCGACGCTGATCGCCGCGATCGTCTACGTGGTGCTGATGGTCGTGCTGACGGGCGCCGATCCGCTGGCGCTGGCGCCGACGCTGCTGATCGTCGCGGTGCTGACCGCGATCAAGTGGGCGCTGAACCTGATCATCTGGATGACGATCCTGATGGCGCTGCTGTCGTGGCTCAACCCGCGCTCGCCGGCGATGCCGATCCTCTATCAGCTGACCGCGCCGTTTCTGAATCCGCTGCGCCGCGTGCTGCCGCAGCTCGGCGGAATCGACCTTTCGCCGATCCTGCTGTTCGTGATCGTGCAGGTGCTGCAGATGGTGGTCACGCGCGCGGCGGTGCAGCTGACTTACTTCGTGATCTGAGTGTGTGTTGAAGCGGGGCGGCGCGTGGCGAAAGCTGCGTGCCACTCGCCTCGGCGGCGCCACAGCCTCGCCTCAACGCGGATTTAGCGCAGCTCAGAACGTATCCCAGTCGTCGTCCGCCGTCGCCATCGCAGGCCTCGGCGCCGCCACCGAGGGCTTCTGCGCCACAGGCTGCGTTACCGCGGGCTTCGCGGCCCGCGCCGGCACCAGCGGCGCCGCCTTCGGCGCCAGCTCCGCCGCGAAACCCCGGCTCTCCCCGGTCCGGAACACCGCCACCGTCTGCTTCATCTTGCGCGCCTGCGCATCGAGCGATTGCGCAGCCGCCGCGGCCTGTTCGACGAGCGCCGCGTTCTGCTGGGTGGTCTCGTCCATCTGCGTGACCGCCTGGCCGACCTGATGGATGCTGCGGTTCTGCTCCTCGGAGGCCGTCGCGATTTCGCCGACGATGTCCGACACCCGATGAATCGCGTCCTTGATGTCGGCCATCGTCGCACTAACTTCGGCGGCCTGCTGCGTGCCGCCCTCGATGATCGCCGCCGAAGTCGTGATCATTTCCTTGATTTCCTTGGCCGCACTGGCCGAGCGTTGTGCGAGATTGCGCACTTCGCTCGCGACCACCGCGAAGCCACGCCCTTGCTCGCCAGCACGCGCCGCTTCGACCGCGGCGTTCAACGCGAGGATGTTGGTCTGGAACGCGATGCCCTCGATTACGCCGGTGATCTCGGAAATCTTCGTCGAGCTGCCGCTGATCTCGCCGATCGTGCGCACCATCCCCTCGACCGCCTTATTGCCGGTGTTCGCAACCTGCGCGGCCTGGATGGCAAGCGCGCTGGCGTTGTGCGCGTTGTCGCTATTGCGGCTGACGGTCTGCGTCAGCTCCGACATGCTCGCTGCGGTCTGTTCGAGCGACGCGGCCTGTTCTTCGGTGCGCGCGGACAGATCGATGTTGCCGCTCGCGATCTGCTGCGACGCGACGCTGACCGACTCGGCGCTTTCGCGGATCGAGCCGATCGTGGTTGCGAGACGTTGCTGCATGTCGGCGATCGCGCCAAGGATGCTGCGCTGACCGGTGCGGCCGCTGTCCAGACGCTGACTCAGATCGCCGCCGGCGATCCGCTCGACCACCTGCGCGACGTCGACCGGCTCTCCGCCGATCTGCCGCACGACCGCACGCGTCACCAGCAGGCCCAGACCGAGCGCGATGGCGACGCCGGCAAGCGCGCAACTCGCTATCCACCACGTGACTGAGCGCACCGCGTCGACACCGTGTTCGACCCGCCGCTGCGCGAGCTCGTCGCGCACGTCCGACAGCTTGATCAGCAGCGTGCGCAGTTTCACGTGCAGCGGATCGGTCGTCGATTTCAGTTCGGCGAGCGCGCCGGGCTGATCGCCTTGGTCCGCGAGCGCCATCACTTTCGCGACCGAACTCATATAGGCGGGCCACGCGGCGTCGAAGTCGCCGAGCAACTGCTTCTGCGCGTCGGTGCTCGCGTGCTTGCGCTCGTAGTCGAACGCCGACAGGATCGCCGTCTCGCCACCGTGATTGAGGCGCACAGTATCGGCGCGGCCAGCCACGTCCGGATTCAGGATGTACGAATAGAGGCGCCGGAAGTGCGAGGCGGCCTGCCACGCGGCGGTGCCGTCGTTACGCACCGGCACGAATTCGCGCTCGTACATTTCGGTCTGCATCGTCGCGACTTCGCGCACCTTGAGCACGCCGACGATGCCGACGATAGCCGTCACGAACGCGCACAGCATCAATGCGCCGACCAGCTTGTGACTGAGCTTCAGATTGGAAAACCACTGCATTTTTGGAAGTCTCTCAACGGGATGGGGGCGCCGCGGCGTTGGCTTGTTTTTCTTGACAGCTTGTGGAGCGGGACGCCAGTCCGGGATTACGGCCGGCGGCAGTGGATTCTGAAGGCCAGAACGTATAACCCACTGGCACACATACAGGTTTTTAAAAGGATGCCGTAAACAGTCGATAAATAAACGCCCCCGCTCAGGAGAATGAAGTGCAAGGAATCATCTATCGCATCGAACAGCCGATAAACTCACTCCAGATAACTATCCCTCTGCAAGGAGCTTATTTTCTTGGGGCGGTTCATAGTTCAACCATGACGAGCGCCCATGACGGTTTGAACGAACCATTCGCAATTCGCTTTTTCTCCGGCTCTAATCGCTCGACCGTGTTCTGTTTTTGTCCAGTTGACACCTTGAGCGACGGAGCCAAAAAATATGCATGGGTATGCGCACGCAAATTCGCGCAGCAAGATACACCGATCGAGGAAATAGGTCGGTTTGTCTGGTCCACCAGCAACTCGGCATCCATGATCAACGACATCTCGATGTTCTTTCGGGAGTCAGCCACCTTGACCCGAGAAGGCTATTCGGATGTAGCTGGGGTACAAGCGGCCGTCGATGCAAGAGGCATGGCGATACTCGCGACAGGGTCCAACAGCGACCGGGTAGAACGAGCCTTAGTGGCATACATGCTAGGGCGCGCTTATCACCGTATGCTGGAAGATGCTATCCACGAACTTGCCGAATGCTGCCGCGACGATTTGAAGGTGAAGCGCATTGAAGCAATGCATTCGGAAATCTCTCGCTTCATTGCCAGCTATTACTTCGATGCGCCCGCACGTGTCACCACTACGGAAGTTGGGCCACTTTATGAAACGATCTACGAGCGGTTGCTGCTCAAATCGCTTCGCCACGAGCTTGTCGATCAACTGGGAAGAATCGCCGAAATCATTCGGATAGAGAGAACGGCTGCGGAATCCGCTTTCGAGACAAAGTTGCAACGACGCCTCACAATATTTGGCTCGCTGATTGGAATACTAGGCTTATTGCAATTGACGCAAACCACTCCTGCCCAGATCAGTGCTTTTGTAACCGGCTGGAAAGCGGAAATCTCAAACACTCCGGCGAATACTGCGTCATCGCCCGAGTCGCAGAATTCCATTGCACTACAGCAGGACGACCACCCGGAGCAACAATCTCACAAGCTAAAGCGAGTCCGCCATGACGCGCAGAGCGGCACTCACTAAGGCTCCCGATCGGAGCGACACGCATTTCACCGCAAAGCGCAGGGACGGATCGCGCTGCTGGTCGCCGCGACCGCCCATTGCCCCCGACGCCCAAAACCCTGTAAAATCTCGCCTTCTGCGGGCGTCGTATAATGGTAATACCCTAGCTTCCCAAGCTAGAGCCGTGGGTTCGATTCCCATCGCCCGCTCCACCTCGAACCTAACCGGTTGATTTTGTTCCGGTTACGGTCCTGACAGCACGAATACTCCGCGAGACTACTACAGTGGTGGTCCGTCATGCAGGGTATCTCCTGCCTGTATCGCCGTCCTAGCGGCATCTACGCAGTGCGTCTCGTCGTCCCTAAGCGGTTGCGCGCGTTCGTCGGTAGGACGGAGATACACACGTCTACCGGCGTCCGAAGTCTGCCGGTTGCGAAGACTGAGGCGCTTAGAATCCAGCTTCACTGGCGCAAACACTTTCAGGCGATGGACGCGGAAAAACTGAGGAACGAAAGCCCGCTGATTGCTGGCGACGGCATGATTTCGATCACGGCGGCGGCGGACGCTATCGGCATCTCACCCGGCGCACTCGCTGGCGAACTGCTCAATGACCGGGCGCAGGTCTATACGCACGTTCAAGGTCTACGCGGTTGGGCGGTTCCTGACTTGAACGACATCGAGCGCGACTATGACGGCGGCCTCGTCCTGAATGACGTTGAGAGCAAAGGCGTCGAGACGACCCATTCCGGTATGGTGCGGTTCCTCGATACGCGCGCCACGCTTGGCCGGTTCGTCGTCGGTGCTAAGTCCGCCGAGTCCGTTTTGCGGCACGGTGCGCGCGCCGCCGTCATTCTGGATGACGAGCTGGAGGTGTCGCTGTCCGAGTGCGTCACGACCAAAACCGCCGTCGCGCAGGTTCGTGCCCGCCTTGCCTTGTCCGTGCCGCCAGCAAGCCCTGTCGTGCCGACTGCCACGACGATACCGCCCGCGCCGCCAGCAAGCCCCACTGTGACGCCGAGCATGGCGACGCCCATCATCCACGATGCAATCACGGCGCGGCAGGGCTCCAAGCGCTTTTCAGACCTGTTCGAGCTTTACAAGCAAGACCGGAGCTGGAGCGAAGGACAGACCCGCCGCATGACAACCGAAGCCGGTCTATTCAAGGATTTGATGGGCGATCCGGCGCTAGGCGACATCGAGAAAGAGACCGTGCTGGAGTTCGCGCGGCTGCTCGCCCTACTGCCGACAGACATCCACGACGCACGGCGCAACTATTTCCGCACGACCGGCGAGACCAAAACCCTCCACGAGCTGATAGAACTCGCCAAGCGCGACGGGCGGAAACGCAAGAATGAGGATACGGTGAAACGGCACGTCGGGAACGTTAGCCAGATTCTCGGCTACGGCGTCAAGGCGGGCTTAATGCACTTCAATCCGGCATCGGGCTACAAGCGTGGGCGCAGCGCTGGTGCGGGTTCACGTCCGCAGGACGACCGCCAGACGTTCGAGCCTGACGAGCTGGAGCGCATCTTTTCGCAGGACTGGTTCGCGCGTGGTGCGGGGGCCATTAGAAGGAACGGCTTCACGCACTGGCGACCGCACTACTACTGGTTGCCGCTGCTGGGCCTGTTGACCGGTGGCCGTATCAATGAGCTGTCGCAGCTCTACCTAGACGACATACGGCAGTCTGAGGCCGGGGTGTGGTATCTGGATTTCAACCTCGACGGAGACAAGGTAGAGGACGTGCCCGACAAGTCGCTGAAGACGGTCAACGCCGTACGAGTCGTGCCGATACATGCAGAGCTGGTGCGCCTCGGCTTGCCCGAGTATGTCGAGCGGCTAAGGCGGGCGGGGCATACCCGCCTGTTCCCAGAGCTGAAGCGTGACCCGGTGAAGGGCTACGGCAAGCCCGCTGGATCGTGGTTCAACGAGCGCTTTCTAGGCAACAGGCTTGGCATCGAGCGCAACGGGAGGAAGACGTTCCACTCGTTCCGGCATACGTTCGTTACAGCGCTTGATCGGCTCGAACTGCCGGAGCGCATTCTCGCTCAGCTGGCAGGGCATGAGCGCGGCACCACGCAGGCCGGTATCCGCTACACGAAGGACCGCAGCGCCGACGAGCTGGCAGAGATTTTCGCCCGGTTGCACTTCCCGGCACTCGCTGGCGTAGCGCCATTCAGGATTGGTGATGCTCTGGTCGCAATCAAATGCGCAGAGCGCCAGAAGGTGGCGGCCAGCCGACGCGAGCAGCGTTAAACACATAGCATTCGCCGCAATCGCGGCACAAATCGGGGAAACAAAAATGAATCTCAAAAGAATCGCCGTGCTGTCCCTTGCTTCATTGGCTCTGACCGCCTGCATGACGGTCGGTAATAAGTTCGATCCGAGCGCGGTGGACTCCATGCGTCCGGGTGTGACCACGATACAAGATGCAGAAACCGCGCTCGGCAAACCCGCATCGTCGTCAGCGGTCGTGAATGGCGGCACGTTGCTGCAATGGATTTATACGCAGGGTTCTGTGGTCGGCGCTTCTTCGGCGCACGTCGCAGTGCTGTTCGATAAGGATGGCAAGATGGTGCGCGTTACGCATCGGAGCCAGATGTAAGCGCGCATAGAGCCGCGCAGGCTTTTCGGGAGCGTCCGGGTCCGGGTGCTTCCTGTCGGTGCTCTCCGGGGCTCTCTATAAGGTTTCGTCAAAAAACGCCGCCAGTTGAAACACGGTATCCCTTCGAGACCGGCTTCAATTCCTAAGGGTTTGTTACCGGATGCGCACGCCCGTTTTTGTTGCGTGGCGGCAGTGCTGCGTTTCATCCTCTCGGGGCCGGGTGTCGCTTTGCTTCACCCCTTCTCATGTTCCCGTGAATGAAGGGAGAGGACGAGAGAGCGTGCGTATATGGGTGACATGTGTATAGACAGTTATTAGGCCCGCAAGACGACCTTTAGGCCCGACAAGGGTTTGACGGACTTAGACCGGCATCGGTTGTCCCGATTTTTTGCGCAAGGCCGGTCAGATGTTCAGGCGTCGCAAAGCATCCTTGATTGCATCCTGAAGTTCGTTGTCCGCTTGCAGATGGCTGCTCTCGCGCCGCAGTTTCCGCCACCTATCGCGCTGTCCGATGGACCGGAAGCTGTGCAAGCCGCGTGCTGGTGTTGCGTCGTTCAAGCGCCTGTTGATCGTGATCGCAGCGAGCTTGAACCGGTCGCCCTTTGCTTGCGTCTCAGGGGCAATCGGAGTGCGGAATCGGAAGAAGCGCGCAAGGGTCGTGAACTTGTATCCATCAAGGTCCGCCAGCTTGACTAAGCCCACATCTTGGAGTGCGTGACCGTTCAATGTCACCTCGACGCGTGCGCGCCAATCAGTCGGCGGAAGCGGTTGGCCGCAATCAGTGCGCTTCCAGTAGACGTGCCATGACACGTAATCCCACTTGTTGCCTTCGCGATAATTCAGGAGCGGGTCTAGTCGCTCGCCATGCGCATCCATGAAACGGTTCTTTCGTCGCGCAGGATCGAACTGGCGGGGGCTATCTCCGTCCGTCAGCAAGCTCGATTGCAGGCGATAGGTCATAGCGCGGGTCGCTGCCTCTCGCTCCACCTCTCCTGTATGCAGGAAGTCGCACGCGACCTCAATCGCTGCGATTTCCGGTGCGTGGGCGAGCGGATACCGTGCGACGAACTCCGCGAGCGCCTTGCTCAATGCCGCATAGTCGTTCGCCAGATGGTCGGTAACGCGCACCACGAACGTATCCGCCACGCCACCGGGTCCGGGCTCGATAGGCGTGACGTGGAGCTTTCCGGCACCCGCTGTGTCGAGCGCGGATTGGACGTGCTGGAACTGGGTTGGACGTGCGGTGCGGAGCCTCACGTCCAGCCAGTCCACGCAAGCCTTTCGCCGGAAGTGTCGAAGATCGCCCATGATGCTACGTGCGCGCGACCAGAGCCGGACCTTTCGAGATTTTCTGGTGTCGCCAGTGGACGGCGGTATCAAATTCCATGACGATGCCTTGCGGCGCTTGCTTCGCGACCGCGAGCGTTGTGGAGGCGTGGACGTTCCTGATAAACGCCTTGATCGCACTGAGGGCATACATTGGACGCCATGCACGCCCGTCGTGGTATCGGACGGCAGGCGTCAGCACATGACCGCACACATCGGTTTTGCCCTTGCGCATATCGGCGAGTGCGTCATCCCACGACCGCATCGCACCGAGGAAGTCGCGCAGGATCAAGGCGGTTTCGCCCGCCGGATAGATGGTTTCCTTGACCTTCATGCTTGCCCCTTATGCCGTAGCTCGTTTGCAGGCGTCAACGGCTGCCGACAATTCTTCCAAGACGGCCACTGCTTCCGCCACTTCGATCCGGTAGACCATCAGAGGGTCATCGGTGATTAGCTGGACATATGGCTTCCCGGCCTCGTCCACCTGCGGGTGGATACCGGACACCTTCAGCTTCCTGCCGGTCGTGCTGCCACCCTTCTCGCCGATGCCATACGCGCGCATGACTTCAGCCGCGCGCCCCGTGAGCGTGACGCTGCCGAGTTGCCGTTGCTTCTCGAACTCGACAAACCGGGCAAGTTCGTCCACGTCATAGTGAGCGGCCTTGAAGCCCACTACCGTTTGGAATGGGATGCGATACGGGACACGCCTCGTTTGACTGCGATTATTGGTCAGCCAGCGTTGCCAATATCCAACCGACTCCCCCGGCAGGGCCTCATTCAACCATTCGGCTGCCGCCTTGCTGCTCAAAAGTTCCACGTCCTGCTCCTTCTCAATTTTCGATGGAGTCATTCTACATGCCATTCAAAACCCATTCAACTTATGAGTTGTGTAAGTTCGTTTTGGGTTATACTGGCCTCACATTAAACGTTCGTCTCGTCGTGAGGCCACTTGCAGGAGTATTGAATGGCACAAGGGAAATTTGTCGCTTACTACCGGGTCAGCACGGCGCGTCAGGGCGCATCCGGTTTGGGTCTCGACGCACAGCGCGAAGCGGTTGCTCGTTACCTGAACGGTGGCGAATGGGAGCTGGTGGGCGAGTTCACCGAGACGGAGACCGGCAAGGGCGCGAACGCTCTGGAGAAGCGCCCGCAGCTTCGTGCCGCGCTTGAACTATGCAAGCGTCGTGGCGCGACGCTCATCATCGCAAAGCTCGACCGGCTCGCCCGCAACGTGCATTTCGTGTCTGGGTTGCTGGAAACCGGATGCGACTTCGTAGCCGCCGACATGCCGCAGGCGAACAAGGTCATGATCCAGATGCACGCTGTAATGGCTGAGTGGGAACGCGATCAGATCAGCAAGCGAACAAAGGACGCTCTGGCGGCAGCAAAGGCGCGTGGCGTGAAGCTCGGGACGGCAGGAGCCGCGAACCTCAAGCCGAACGTCGAGGCCCGACAGCGCGCCGCCGACGCCTTTGCAGTGAAGCTGGCAGGCATGGTGGCAGGGTTCCGAGCGCGAAACCTCTCTCAGCGTGACATGGTGGCCGAGCTGAACGCTCTCGGGATCAAAACTCCGAATGGCGGCACGTGGCATCGTGGACAACTATGCCGGTTGCTAGAACGAATCGACTCAGCGTGAACGGAATGGTGGGTGCCTTGCACGCCTATCGAGAGATGATGAATGATGCGGCGAACCGACATATCGAGTTCGCCTTTGCTCGCTTACCCGACAATCACGGCCCTGATACGATTCCCTAACAATTGATCCTCCGGACGTGCTGTCTCGTCTGCGATCTTTTCGTCAAGCAATTGAAGCAGGTCTTCATCAGTGAGAGGAATGATTAGCCCCCGATTATCAGTGTAGGTGTCTCTGCAACGGTGGATCAGTCGATCCATATCTTCGACTGATCGACATAACAGCATTCCGACTTGCCCTCTGTTCGGCGAGAATCTCCCGCTCAATTGGTCAACCTCTGGATTCCCGACTTCCCGACCATAGTTTTTGCATTCCACAGCGATATACTGGCAAGGGAGGCGATGAACTTGTTGCAACCTGTGAAAAATGCCGTTATCGGCCGCATTGTCAAAAAGAATATCTATTCTCTTCCGTCCATCGTGAATTTCCATTTCGATGGATGGGCTGATAAGTTTGGGGTAGAAAATTGCTTCAAGTATCCCGGTAACGAGACGGTGATAGGCGGTTGCCCCATCGCTGCCGACGGGAATGGCGGGCAACTGCTGTCGCAGAAACGCGAGAGCTGTCGGCAAGTCCAATCCAGGTTGGATCTCGTCGTCGCTAAGAGATTTATCAGTTCTTGCCGCCCATTCGCGGAATCCCGTAAAGACACCTCTGTGACGCACGGTAAACCCCGTCACAAAATCCTTCTCCGCAGGCGCAACGGCTTCCTTTAGCTCCTTTTTTGAAACCCAAACCTTTTCCGCTCCATTACGGAGTTGCCGCCTATGGACGAATGGTCCATTTGTTTGAAATTGCTCCTGCTTGAGAAAATTAAGCACAAAGTGCTGATGATATTTGCCCAATCCAAACGTTTTTGCGTAACTAACCACCCCCTTAGGAACTAACAATATTGGAGCGTCATCAATTACAAGCATGTCGTCGTGCCATTCCTCCCATCGAGAATTTTCGCGCACCCAACAGGGACCAGTTGCCGTGTTGGGTCTAAGCTCAATTCCATGCAGGAAGCATTGCTGTTGTGTATATCTAACAAGATTTCTCCGAATGATGTTCGTCGTCATATCCGAAACCTTGTCTTTATCGATGCCATGAATGAATATCCGGCAATCTTCTAAATGTTCGACTACACCCGTCTGGACAGCACGACTCTGGACGATACTGTCAAAGATTTGCTGTGCCTGATGGCTCCCCACTCCACGACCATTTGGATTGCCGCTCGAAATCCCGAGACAAGTTTCGTTGGGTTCGTGCAAATACTCGAATAGCGCTCTAGCTTGATCCATTTCCCCAGCGCGCACCAAGTCGAGGAAGAACCGAAAAAAAGACTCAACGGTCCTATGTGCCTCGACGGAAAACGCATCCGATCTATAGCCGAATGCGTGTGGGGACAAATAGAGCGGAGTGTCCCGGTCAGGATCGATGTCTACAAAGTCTAGTTCTATCTGGCTTTTCCCCAACTGAAACCGCTCGCTTATCTTCATGTTTTTTATCGGATTCAAGAAAGAACGACACTGGATCGTTGCGCCCGCCGTCATGATGTAACACGGACTTGACCGCGGGCGGTCTGGGATATTGCGCGTAGAGCCCCTGCTCTGGGACTACTTTACCGCGCCTGCCGCGCCACGCGCAAAGTTGTCAGAGAGGGGTTGGCGCGATACAATCCGCCTCCACAGAAGTCTGTTACGAGAGCGGGGTTCGCCCGCTCATTGTTGTAGTTTAATCAAGCACTTGCGGGTGATTCGTTGTGAGCGTTCGATTCCCATCGCCCGCTCCACTTTCCGCACTTGAGCGGTCAGCGGAACCCAGCAAGAGCCGCCTCCCCGAAGGCGGCTTTTTTGTAGCGGGCTTCTTTGTAGCGGTAAGGCCCGGCATCGCGCGACCAGCAGCGGGCGATGCGCCCGGCCAACCCGGCATTGCGCGCGCGGCCCGCCACGCCAGCCCCGCAGCCCTCATCCTTGCAGCAGCATCGACCAATGATCCACGATCCCAACGACTCCGGCCTGCCGGACGACCTCCCGACGCCCGCGAACGATAGCGCGGACCAGCCCGTCAGCGACGCTGCGGACCATGGCAACGCGAACTCCGGCGCGACCCCGGTCGACCCGCTGCATCATCGCCGCATCCGCAGCTTCGTGACGCGCGCCGGTCGCGTATCGACCGGCCAGCGGCGCGCGCTCGACGACCTCGGCCCGCGCTTCGTGGTGCCCTACGCGCCGCAGCAGCCGGACTGGGACAACGTGTTCGGCCGCGCCGCGCCGCGCGTGCTGGAGATCGGCTTCGGGATGGGCGCGACCACCGCGGAGATCGCCGCACAGCGTGCGGGCGACGACTTCCTCGGCGTCGAAGTTCACGAGCCGGGTGTCGGCGCGCTGCTCAAGCTGATGGGCGAGCAGTCGCTGACGAACATCCGCATCATTCAGCACGACGCGGTCGAAGTGCTCGAACAGATGATCGCGCCCGACAGCCTCGACGGCGTGCACATCTTCTTCCCGGACCCGTGGCACAAGGCGCGTCATCACAAGCGCCGGCTGATCCAGCCGAAGTTCGTCGCGCTGCTGGTGTCGCGTCTGAAACCCGGCGCATATCTGCATTGCGCGACCGACTGGCAGAACTACGCCGAGCAGATGCTCGAAGTACTCGGCGCCGATCCGTTGCTGGAAAACACCGCCGACGGCTACGCGCCGCGCCCCGACTATCGTCCGGTGACGAAGTTCGAGCGCCGCGGGCTGCGGCTCGGTCATGGCGTGTGGGATCTGGTGTTCCGCAAGCGCGCGGCGACCGCGTAAAAGCCACCCGCGCATCGCCCCGCAGCTGCCGGGGCCTGCCCAATAAAAAAGGTCCGCAATTGCGGACTTTTTTGCATTTCGTTCATACAACCGTGAGGTAAGAAACTGGCGGCCAGTCACGGCCGCTCTGAACGCTCTAAAAAACTCAATCCGCCCAGCTCAACCCGCCGCTATAACCGATCAGCAAAATCAGCAGGCCGAAGCCGATCCGATACCACGCGAACACCGTGAAGTCGTGCGACGCCACGTAGCGCAGCAGCCAGCGGATACAGATGAACGCGCTGACGAACGCCGCCGCGAAGCCGAGCGCGAAGCTGCCGAGCGCATCGGTGGAAAGCAGGTGCCAGTCCTTGTAGAGCTCGTAGGCGGTTGCGCCGAAGATGATCGGAATCGCGAGGAAGAACGAGAATTCGGTCGCCGCGCGGCGCTCGATGCCGAACAGCATCCCGCCGATGATCGTCGACCCCGAACGCGAAGTCCCCGGAATCAGCGCGAAGCACTGCGCGAGACCGACTTTCAACGCATCGAGCGGCGTCAGATCGTCGACGCTGCGCACCCGCACCGCCGCGTCGCCGCGTGCACGCTGGCGCGCCTCGGCCCACAGGATCACGACGCCGCCGACCACCAGCGCCAGCGCCACCGGCACCGGCGAGAACAGCGCCGCCTTGATGTTCTTTTCGAACAGCAGGCCGAGCACGATCGCCGGAATCGTCGCGATGATCACGTTCAGCGTGAAGCGACGCGCGTCGGGCCGGCTCGGCAAACCGACGATCACATCGCCGATGCGGCGCCGGAATTCCCAGCACACGGCGAGAATCGCGCCGAGCTGGATGACGACGTCGAAGGTCTTCGCGTGCTCGTCGGTGAAGTTGAGCAGACTGCCGACGACGATCAGATGGCCGGTGCTCGACACCGGCAAGAACTCGGTCAATCCCTCAACGACGCCCAGAATCAGCGCTTTGCAAGCCAGTAGCCAGTCCATCCGTGCCCCTTATCGCGGTAGGTAGGTTGTCGCAACGAACAGGGCCGGCACGTTGATTCAGAAATGCGCGGCCCCGGCGGCCGCCGCGCGCGTCATTTTTCGACGATCTGCACGCGTATGCCGTTTGTAAGGACGGTGATTGTACCGGGTTCGTAGTGCGCGCCGGCAAATTGCAGTTGCTCGGGCTTGAACGTGTAGATCGGGTAATTGGTCAGCAGCTGCGAGGCGAGCAGCGCCGCGGCCGCGTTGATCTGCTGCGTGTACGCCTGCGCCTGACCGCTCACGCTGACGTTATCGACGTTCGGCGATTTGAGGATCACCGAATGGCTGCCCGGGTCGTACGCGAGTTCGCTCGACAGCGTGAACACGCCATCGACCGGCTGTTGCAGGAACGGGCTCGCGAAGCGCGCGTCGAGCTTCACCGATACGCGGTTCGCATCGGGCAACAGCCCCACCACCGGGTTGCTCAGCGCGACATCGAACACCTGCGACACCGTGCGCTGATACGGGAACTTGCGCTGCACCGCATCCTGCACCTGCTGCTGCGAGAACGTGTAGTGCGACGGGATGAACGGAAAGATCGGGCTCGCGCAAGCGGCGAGCGACATCGTGATGCCAAGCGCGCTGCAGCCGCTCAGCGCTGCGCGCAAAAAGCGGCGCCGGGCGGGCGCTGCGGGTCGGGTCATACGAAATCTCCTGGGGAATGGGTTCATACAGGCGAGCCCGGTTGCGTCTGCGCCTCGAGCAGCGTGAGCCACGCGAGCGCCTCGCCGCGATTCGCGCCGCACATTTCGAGTTGCGGCTGCAGGCCCGAGCAGCACGCCGGCCGCTCCGGCTGGCCGAAGATCGCGCAGCGCAGATCGTCGCCGAGCTGCACGCAGCGCACGCCCGCCGGCTTGCCGTTCGGCATGCCCGGCAGCGGGCTCGAGATCGACGGCGCGATACAGCACGCGCCGCAATCGGGACGGCACGCATGGCCGTCAACCTGAAACGGCGACGCGCGCGGCGCGCCGCCCTGTTGCAACGCCGCGCGGTCAGACCCGTCACGGCGCACTGCGCTGTTCAACCCTTGATCCACGTCATCCTTCCTGTACTGAAACCCTAGCAAAGCATGCCAGACCCGCATTGTGCCACCGCCTTTCCGTGCGACCTTTTTACTCAATTTGTGAGAGAAGCACTCGCTTAAACTCGAACGCTTCCGCGCCTCGCGCCCCGCGGCCCGCAGTACCGAAACAACGCGGCCCTCGCGCTCGAAGCCCCCCGCAGTCACCCACCGTAACGCCCCACTAATGTCCATCGCCGACAGCCTGTTCCGCCCCGACCTGCTCGCCCGCTACAGCGCGAACGGTCCGCGGTATACGTCCTATCCGACCGCCCCGCAGTTCCGCGATTCGTTCGATCCCGCCGACTACCGGCGCGCCGCCGCCGACCCCGGCGCGGCATCGACCGACCTGTCGCTGTACTTCCACATTCCGTTCTGCGACACCGTGTGCTTCTACTGCGGCTGCAACAAGGTCGCGACGAAAAATCGCGCGCATGCGCGGCCGTACCTCGAACGCCTGAAGCGCGAAATCGCTTTGCAGGCCGCGTGTTTCGACACACAGCGCCCGGTGTCGCAACTGCATTGGGGCGGCGGCACGCCCACCTTCCTGTCGCACGACGAAATGGCCGAGCTGATGGCCGCGACCCGCGAACACTTCACACTGCTGCCCGACTGCGACGCCGAATATTCGATCGAAGTCGATCCGCGCGAAGCGTCGCCGGAAACGATCGCGCATCTGCGCGAGCTCGGCTTCAACCGCCTGAGCCTGGGCGTGCAGGATTTCGATCCGCGCGTGCAGCGGGCGATCAACCGGATCCAGCCGTTCGAACTGACCGCGGCGGTGATGCAGGCCGCGCGCGCGGTGGATTTTCATTCGATCGGCGTCGATCTGATCTACGGGCTGCCGCATCAGAGCGTAGACAGCTTCAGCCGCACGCTGGACACGATGCTCGAACTCGCGCCGGACCGGCTGTCGGTGTTCGGGTACGCGCACATGCCGCAGCTCTTCAAGATGCAGCGGCAGATGGACCCGGCCACGCTGCCCTCGCCCACCGAGCGGCTCGCGCTGCTGCAACGGGTGGTCGAGCGTCTGACGGACGCGGGCTATGTGTACATCGGCATGGATCACTTCGCGCTGCCCACCGACGAACTCGCGCGCGCCCAGGCGCGGCGCACGCTGCACCGTAATTTCCAGGGCTACAGCACGCGCGCCGAGTGCGATCTGATCGGCTTCGGGGCGTCGTCGATCGGCAAGGTCGGCGACGTCTACGCGCAGAACGCGAAGGAGCTGAACGCATACGGCGCGGCGATCGACGCCGGCCGACTCGCGATCGCGCGCGGCATCCGCCTGTCCGCCGACGACCGTCTGCGGCGCGACGTGATCACGCAGATCATGTGCAATCTCGAACTGCGCTTCGATGAATTCGAGGCGGCTTACGGGATTCGTTTCGCCGAAGCGTTCGCGCCGGAACTGGAACGTCTGCGCCCATTCGAAGACGACGGCCTGATCTCGCTCGGCAGCCGCAAGCTCGAAGTGCGGATGGCCGGGCGCATGCTGGTGCGCAATATCGCGATGGTGTTCGACCGCTATCTCGGCGAGCAGACGCTCGAACGCTTCTCGCGGACGGTCTGAAGCCGCAGGGGTCGCCGGGTCGCGCGGCATAAAGCAAGCGGCTTGCCCGTCGCCCGTTTTTCGGCCATAATCTGCGGCTTCTGCTTTTCACGCAGATCTGCCCAGGTGGTGAAATTGGTAGACGCAGGGGACTCAAAATCCCCCGCCGCAAGGCGTGCCGGTTCGATTCCGGCCCTGGGCACCAAAGAATTCGATGGACCGTTGTTGGTGAAGTGAAGGTCTACGCCAGCGCTGTCATACAGCGTTAGCGCTCCAGCCAAGCATCGCGTCGTCAACGCACATAACGAACCCCGCCTGCAGAATCTGCTCGCGGGGTTTGTCGTTTCTGGCGCGACTCGCGCGCCAATGGCAACAGTGGGCAAGAACGCAAGTCGATCAGCAGCGCGAGCCAGTCTCCCACTGTGCCCGCGCTGCGCTCCGGGCGCCGCTCAGCGCCCCGCCATCTCCGTCTGACGACGCACGCCTTCGCGACGCCGCTTGACCACATATCCCACCCACATCAGCACGAGCCACACCGGCACCAGCCACACCGATACCGACAGCCCCGGCGTCAGCGCCAGAATCACGAGGATCAGCGCCATGAACGCGAGGCAGATCCAGTTGCTGACCGGGAACCAGAACGAGCGGAACACCAGCGTCTCGCCGGCCGCGACCATCGCGCGACGCGACTTCAGATGGGTCAGGCTGATCAGTGCCCAGTTCAGCACCAGCGCGGCGACCACCAGCGACATCAGCAGACCGAGCGCCTCGGCCGGAATCACGTAGTTGATGATCACGCACGCGAACGTCGCGAGCGCCGACAGACCGATCGCCATGTACGGCACACCGCGCCGGTCGACCTTGAGCAGCGCGCGCGGCGCGTTGCCCTGCTCGGCGAGGCCGTACAGCATCCGGCTGTTCGCATACACGCCGCTGTTGTAGACCGACAGCGCCGCGGTCAGCACTACCACGTTCAGCACGTTGGCGGTCAGCGTCGAGCCGATCTGCGAGAAGATCATCACGAACGGGCTGCCGCCGGCCGCCACTTCATTCCACGGATACAGCGACAACAGCACCGCGAGCGAGCAGATGTAGAAAATCAGGATCCGCAGGATCACCTGATTGACCGCCTTCGGGATGCTCTTCTGCGGCTCGGCCGCTTCGGCCGCCGTGATGCCGATCAGCTCCAGGCCGCCGAACGAGAACATGATCACCGCGAGCATCATGAACAGGCCATGGAAGCCGTGCGGGAAAAAGCCGCCGTGGCTCCACAGATTCGCGACCGTCGCCTGCGGGCCGCCGTGACCGCTGACCAGCAGGTAGCCGCCGAACAGGATCATGCCGATCACCGCAACCACCTTGATGATCGCGAACCAGAATTCGGTTTCGCCGTAGGCCTTCACGTTCGCGAGATTGATCGCGTTGATCAGCGCGAAGCAGACCAGCGCCGACACCCAGGTCGGCACGCCGGGCCACCAGTAATGCACATAGGTGCCGACCGCGGTCAGCTCGGCCATGCTGACGAGCACGTACAGCACCCAGTAATTCCAGCCCGACAGGAAGCCGGGGAAGTCGCCCCAGTACTTGTACGCGAAGTGGCTGAACGAGCCGGCGACCGGCTCCTGCGCGACCATCTCGCCGAGCTGGCGCATGATCATGAACGCGATGATGCCGCCGATCGCATAGCCGAGAATCATCGATGGACCGGCTGCCTGCAATACGCTGGCGGAGCCGAGAAACAGACCCGTGCCGATCGCGCCGCCCAGCGCGATCAACTGGATATGGCGATTCTTGAGCCCGCGCTGCAGGCCCTGTTGCTGCTGTGCACTATTCATTGCGCTCTGCTATGTGGAGACCGCTCGTTGGCGAGCGCTTGATTGGAACAACGTATGGGAACGATCTGCTTGCGTCCCGCTCGCCGCCGGTTCGGCACCTATTTCCCGGACGGGCACGGCGCCGCCGCGGCGAACCGGCAATTTTAACCCGGCCAATTTTGACCCGATATTCGTAGCAACCCCGGTTAGTTCTGCGCCGCACCTAAGTGCGCGGATTGTGATTGTCACGGCAGGGGCGCTTCGGTATGTTCCCGAGTTCGACTCTCAGCCCGCGGAGTTTCATCATGCTGCTCAGACGTCCGCTTCACGCCGCCGTTTTGTGCCTGTGCTTCGCTGGCGCGACAACGTTCGCTCAAACCGCGCCTACGGCCGCGCCCGGTGCTGAACAGGGGCCTGCTGCAACGCCTCCGGCCGGTGATTCCGGCGCACAGGGCAGCACGGGGCCGGCCCCCGCTGCGACACAGGCGCCTCAGGGCGCCCCCACTCCCGCCAAACCCGCTGCCGTGCCGCTCGCCGGTCCGGTGCGCAATATCGTGCTGGTGCATGGCGCGTTCGTCGACGGTTCGAGCTGGAATGGCGTGGTCGCCAAGCTGCAGCGCAAGGGCTATCACGTGAGTTCGGTGCAGAACCCGCTGACGTCGCTTGCCGACGATGTCGCCGCGACCCGTCGCGTGCTCGCGCGCGAAAACGGTCCGGTGCTGCTGGTCGGCCATTCGTGGGGCGGCGTGGTGATCACCGAAGTGGCGGCGAATGCGCCGAACGTCGCGGGGCTCGTGTATGTGGCCGCGCTCGCGCCCCAGCTGCACGAGTCGGCGATGGACGTGATGAAGGCGGGCGGCCCGATGCCGGCCGGCCAGAGCATCAGCAAGGACGCGAACGGTTTTCTGTGGCTCGACCGCGCGCGCTATCGCGCGGACCTCGCCGCCGACGTGCCCGAGATGGTCACGCGCGTGCTCGCCGCCGCGCAGGTGCCGATCGCCGCGCAGGCGTTCGACGAACCGGTCGATCAGATCGGCTGGAAGGACCGGCCGTCGTGGTATGTGCTGACGACGCAGGACCGCGCGGTGTCGCCCGCGCTGCAGAAGTCGATCGCCGAGCGGATCGGCGCGAAGGTGGTGCCGGTCGCGTCGAGCCATCTCGCGCCGGTGTCGCATGCGGGCGCGGTCGCCGATGCGATCGATCACGCGGCGCGCGAGTTGAGCCGGTCGCAGCGTTAGTAGTTTGCGGCCGCGAGCACACGTAGTTAGCCGGGGCGAAAACGCTCAACGCAGCATGAACGACATCGCCGACAGACAGTTCAGCATCCGCACCGCATGCTCGGCCGATGCCGCGCTAAAGCGCAGCGTCACGCCATCGACGCGCGTGAGCGTCGGCCACTGACAGAACAGATCGGCGAGGCCACTGGTTTGCACGCGCAGCTCGCATTCGACCGGCTGCGGTCGCGGCCGCGCGTCAGATACCTCGGGCGCGCGGCCCGCTTCGAGATGCTGGCGAACCACATCGCGCGCGGCCGCTTGCAACGCTTCGCGCACCATCGCCGGCGCCTGTGTGATGCCGCTCGCGTGCCCTGTCGCGTTTTTGGTGACGACGAAACGCGCGTCCGGAAAACGCGGCGCGGTTTCCTCGGCGAACACATCGTCGCCCGATAACAGCGCGACCCGCGCGCCGTATTCTTCCGCCAGCGCGCCATACACACCTGCTTCGCCAAGCTCGACGCCGTTGAACGCGACACGCGCGAACGCGAAGCTGTTGATCGTATGCGCGAGGATCCCGCGCGTCTGCGCCTTCGCGTGATAGCCGATCATGAACACCAGCGCCACGCCGTATTCGACGCCGGCCATCATCCCCAGCGTACGCGGTTTGCCGAGCACGATTTGCGCGCGCGGATCGAGCAGATCCGGCAGCAGGTTGCGAAAGCCGCCGTGCGAATCGTTGACCCACACGTCGGTCGCGCCGCCCGCGAACGCGCCTTCGATCGCCGCGTTCGCTTCGAGCGTCATCCAGCGGCGCGCGGCTTCGTATTCGCCGTTGCCCGCGCGCGTCTGCTCGGGATGGAAGACGCCGGCCACGCCTTCGATATCGGTGGAAATCAGGACTTTCATCGCGTGGACAGCCCCAGCAGTTCGGCGAGGTCCGGCACGCTGTCGCGCAGCGACCGTCGCCGGTGTCCGTCGCGGCCGGTTACCGATTCGGCGCTCCACAACGCATCGACGATCGCCTGCTCGACGCTGTCGGCGCACGCGCGAAACAGCGGGTCCAGGCAGTGATCGGCGACGAGCGGCGGCAGCGTGACGAGGTCCGCGTCGTACGGCACCGTGTACGCGGTGGAGAACGCCAGCGCGATGTCGCCGCTACCGTGCCCGTACACCGAGCCGGTGCGCGCAAGGCCCGCCGCCGCGCGCAACGACACGCGTTTTAGCTGGCGCGCGTCGAGCGGCGCATCGGTCGCGACGATCATGATGATCGAGCCTTGTTCGGGCTTGCCGGTGGTTGGGTGAGCCATTGGGTCAGCGATCGGGTCAGCCGCCGCGCTAGGCGTGCCGGCGCCCGCAGCCGCCGCGCGGTCAGCCAGCAGGCGGCCAAGCGGCGTGCCGTCGATGGTCAGCATCGGCAGACGGCCGAAGTTCGCGAGCACGAGCGCGCCGACCATATAGTCGCGTCCCGCGACCCGCACCACGCGCGACGCAGTGCCGATCCCGCCCTTCAGATCGAAACTCGACATTCCTCGCCCGGCGCCGACCGCGCCGCTTGCGACCTCGGTGCCGGCGGCGGCGAACGCTTGATCGAAATGCTGCTCGCCGATCGCGAGCGCCTGAATGTCGTTGAGATAGCCGTCGTTGCATTCGAACACGAGCGGATTGACCGTCGACCACTCGCGGCCGATGCGCGAATTCGCGCGAATCGCCGCGCGGATCTGCGCCTGCGCGAGCGCGCCGACACCGAACGTGTTGGTCAGCGCGATCGGCGTTTCGAGCGTGCCGAGTTCGTCGAGCTGCACGAGGCCGATGCTTTTGCCGAAGCCGTTGATCACCGACGCCGCGGCCGGCACCTTGGCGACGAACGGATCGCCGCGATGCGGCCGGAGCACGGTCACGCCGGTTTGCAGCGCGCCGTCGGCGAGCGTGCAATGTCCGACGGTGACGCCGGCGACGTCGGCGATCGTGCCGAGCGGGCCGGCCGGCAACACGCCGATATGCGGCGCGCGCGGCGCCGCACGCGAAGCCGCGCCCCGGTGCGCGCCGGCGGCAAAATCGTTAGTGTGACTCATGGCCGGTCCAGCTTCGGATCGAGCGCGTCGCGCAGACCGTCGCCGAGCAGATTGAACGCGAGCACGGTCAGGAAAATCGCCAGGCTCGGAAACAGCGCGATATGCGGCGCGGTCACCATATCGGCGCGCGCCTCGTTCAGCATCGCGCCCCACTCCGGGGTCGGCGGCTGCGCGCCGAGGCCGAGAAACGACAGACTCGCCGCGGTGATGATCGAGGTGCCGATGCGCATCGTCAGATACACGACGACCGATGAAATGGTCCCCGGCAGAATGTGTCGCACGATGATCGTCCAGTCCGACGCGCCGATGCTGCGCGCCGCCTCGATATACGTGAGCTGCTTGAGCATCAGCGTATTGCCGCGCACCAGCCGCGCGAACGCGGGAATGCTGAAGATCGCGACCGCGAAGATCACGTTGATCATGCCGTTGCCGAGAATCGCGACCACCCCGATCGCGAGCAGGATGCCGGGAAACGCGAACAGCACGTCGGCCACACGCATCGTGATGCGGTCCCACCAGCCTTCGTAGTAACCGGCCAGCAGTCCGAAGAAAGTACCGATCACCGCGCCGATCGCGACCGACAGAAAGCCTGCCTCGAGCGAGATGCGCGAGCCGGCCAGGATGCGACTGAAAATATCGCGGCCCAGCGAATCGACGCCGAACCAGTGCGCGGCCGACGGCCCCGCGTTCAGCGCGTCGTAGTCGAAGAAGTTCTCCGGGTCGTACGGCACGATGTGCGGCGCGACGATCGCGACGACGACCAGCAGCAGCACGAACAGGCCGGCGGCCATCGCGACGTGCTGCTTGCGGAATTTGCGCCAGAACTCGCTCCACGGCGTGCGGATCGCGCGTTCGGCGGGGGCGGCGTTGGCCGCATTCGGCCCGGTGGCGGTGGTGCTCATGCGCGCCTCACTTGAAACGGATAGTCGGATTGATCACCGCGTACAGCACGTCGACGATCAGGTTGATGATGATGAATTCGAGCGAAAACAACAGCACTTCCGCCTGAATGACCGGATAGTCGCGCATCGATACCGCGTCGATGAGCAGACGCCCAAGCCCCGGCCAGTTGAACACGACCTCGACGACGATCGAGCCGCCCAGCAGGAAGCCGAACTGCAGACCCATCATCGTGACGACCGGAATCAGCGCGTTGCGCAGGCAGTGTCTGGCGATCACGCGCCACTCCGGCACGCCCTTCGCACGCGCGGTGCGCACGAAGTCCTCGTGCATCACCTCGACGAACGACGCCCGCGTGAAGCGCGCCATCACCGCCGCGACCGCCGCGCCGAGCGTCAGCGACGGCAGCACGTAGCCGCGCCACGTGCCGTCGCCGACGATCGGCAGCCAGCCCAGTTGCACCGAGAATACTTCCATCAACAGCATGCCGAGCGCGAACGCCGGAAACGAAATGCCGGACACCGCGAGCGTCATCCCGAGCCGGTCGGGCCAGCGGTTACGCCACACCGCCGAGACGATGCCGAGCGCCATGCCGATCGCGACCGCCCACACCATGCTCGCGAGCGTGAGCCACAGCGTCGGCATGAAGCGTTCGGCGATTTCCTGGCTGACCGGCCGCTTGCTGCGCGTCGACACGCCGAAGTCGCCGTGCGCGATGCGCCAGAAGAAATTGACGAACTGCTGCGGCAGCGGCCTGTCGAGCCCGAGGTCGGCACGCACCAGCGCGACCGTCGCGTCGTCCGCTTCGGGACCGGCGGCGAGCCGCGCCGGGTCGCCCGGCAGCAGATGCACGAACAGGAATACCAGCACGGCGACGATGAAAAGCGTCGGCAGCAGGCCAAAAAGACGTTTGACGAGGAAGTTCAGCATGAAACCAATCCGGCAGAAATGCAGGCAACGGAGAATCGGGCGCGGCCCGCGGGCCGCGCGTTCGACTGATTACTTGACCGCGATCTCGTCGAAGTTGAACGAGCCGTCCGGCGCGACGTATGCGCCCGACAGGCGCTTGCTGCGCGCGTACACGACCTTCTCCTTGATCAGGAACACCCACGGCGCGTCGGCCCACACGCGCTTTTGCGCATCCGCATACAGCGACGCCTTCTGCGTGCGATCGGTGGTTTCGAGCGCCTGCTTCAGATCGCTGTCGACCGCGTCGTTCCTGTAGTACGCGGTGTTGAGCATCTTCGGCGGAAACGCGTGACCCGCGAGCAGCGGGGTCAGCGCCCAGTCCGCTTCGCCCGTCGACGCCGACCAGCCGGTGTAGAACAGCCGCACCGGCGCGGTGGCCGGGTCCTGCGCGCTTTCCACCTTGGCGACCCGCTGCCCCGCTTCGAGCGCTTCGACCTTCGCCTTCACGCCGACCTGAGCGAGCTGCTGCTGCAGGAACTGGATCACTTTCTGCGACGTCGAGTTGTTATACGCGGCCCACAGCGTGGTGTCGAAACCGTTCGGATAGCCGGCTTCCTTCAGCAGTTCGCGCGCCTTCGCCGGATCGTACGGCCAGGGGCCGGTCTTCGTCGCGTAATCGACGCCCTTCGGCACCACGCCCTCCATCGACTCCGCGTTGCCCGAGAAAGCGACCTTCGCGAGCGCCTCCTTGTTGATCGCGTAGTTCAGCGCCTGACGCACCTTGAGGTTGTCGAAGGGCTTCTGGTTCATGTTCATGCTGAGGTAGCGCGCGATGATCGACGGCGTCGCAATCACGTCGACCTTCGGGCTCGCCTGCAACTGCGCGACCTGCTCGTACGGCACCTGGAACGCGAAGTCCGCTTCGCCGGTGCGCATCAGCGCGGCGCGCGTGTTGTTATCGACCACCGGTTTCCAGTCGATCGCATCGATCTTGGGGTAGCCCTTCTTCCAGTAGCCGGCGAATTTCTTCACGGTCAGATCGCCCGCCGGGTCCCATTTCACGAATTCGAACGGGCCGGTGCCGACCGGATGGAACGCGATGTCCTTGCCGTACTGCTTGAGCGCGGCCGGCGAGATCATCACCGCCGACGGATGCGCGAGCACGTTCACGAACGCCGAGAACGGCGCCTTCAGCGTGACGCGCACCGTGTACGGATCGACCACCTCGGTCTTCTCGATGCGGTTGAACATGCTGTAGCGCTTGAGCTTGTTCGCCGGGTCGGTCACGCGATCGAAGTTCGCTTTCACCGCGGCCGCGTTGAAGTCGGTGCCGTCCTGGAACTTCACGCCATGGCGCAGCTTGAACGTGTAGACCTTCGCATCGGGGCTCACGTCGTAGCTGTCGGCGAGCACATTGACGAGCTTCATGTCCTTGTCGAAACCGAATAGCCCCTGGTAGAACGACTTCGCGACTGCCTGCGACAGCGTGTCGTTCGCGTCGTACGGATCGAGCGTCGTGAAGGTCGACGCGACGGCCATCACGGCCGTGGTTTCGGCCTGCGCCGGATTGCCCGCGAGCATCGCGAACACCACCGCGCCGCCGCTGACGAGCGCGCGCAAACGAAATGGAGAAGACGGAAACAGCAGGTTCATCAGATTGCTCCAGGCTGCGAGATTGACGTTGAAGGTGTGACTGGGTCGTTATGGTTGGTGTTGCGCGGTACTACGGAGTACTACAGGGTGCTGCGGCTCGCGCGGCGCATATGCGGCCGCAACGAAGGTTTGGTTATCCGGTGGCTCAGTACGCGCCGCCGACGCGATGCTGCGCGACGAAATGATCGGGGCCCACTGCGATCAGCGGCGCGACCAGCGGCTCGTCGTGCAGTGCGCGGATCGGGCTCGGGATGTCGTCGGCGGCGAGCATCCGCTTCGCGTGACGGCGCGCGGGGTCGGCGACCGGCACCGCGCTCATCAGCTTCTTCGTGTACGGATGCTGCGGTGCCTCGAACACCGCGCGGCGCGGTCCGATCTCGACGATCTGGCCGAGGTACATCACCGCGACCCGATGGCTGATGCGCTCGACCACCGCCATGTCGTGCGAAATGAACAGATACGCGACGCCCAGTTCGCGCTGCAGATCGAGCATCAGGTTGACGATCTGCGCCTGCACGGACACGTCGAGCGCGGACACCGATTCGTCGGCGATCACGACCTTTGGATTCAAAGCGAGCGCGCGCGCGATGGCGATCCGCTGGCGCTGGCCGCCGGAGAATTCGTGCGGATAGCGGCGCGCGGCTTCGGCCGGCAAACCGACTTTTTCGAGCAGCCACGCAACGCGCGCCTGCGCTTCGGCGCCCTGCGCGACGCCGTGCACGAGCAGCGGCTCCATGATCGAGAAGCCCACCGTCAGACGCGGATTGAGCGACGCGAACGGGTCCTGGAAAATGAACTGGATATCGCGCCGCAACGCCTGCAACGCGGGGCCGGTCAGCGAGCCGATTTCCTTGCCGGCGAACTCGATCGAACCGCTCTGGCTTTCGACCAGACGCAGCAGCGAGCGGCCGGTGGTCGATTTACCGCAGCCGGATTCGCCGACCAGCGCGAGCGTTTCGCCGGGCCGCAGATCGAAGCTGACTTTTTCGACCGCATGCACGCGCCCGGTCACGCGGCCGAACAGGCCGGTGCGGACCGGAAAGCGCGTGACCAGATCGCGCACCCGCAGAATCGGCGGGGTATCGTCGCGCACCGGCGGCTGCGCTTGTTCGGCGACGCTCGCGGCCGGCTGCACTGCCGCATCGGCGCCGTTGGCACCGGCTTGCTCGACGCTCAGGATCGGGAAGCGCGCGGGCCGGTCGGTGCCCTGCATCGAGCCGAGCCGCGGCACCGCCGCGAGCAACGCCTTCGTGTACGGATGCGACGGCGCGGCGAACAGCGTGTCGGACGGCCCTTCCTCGACCTTGTCGCCGCGATACATCACCAGTACGCGGTCAGCCACTTCGGCGACCACGCCCATGTCGTGCGTGATGAAGATCACGCCCATGTTCATCTCGTCCTGCAAGCCGCGGATCAGTTGCAGGATCTGCGCCTGGATCGTCACGTCGAGCGCGGTGGTCGGCTCGTCGGCGATCAGCAACGCGGGCTTGCACGAGAGCGCCATCGCGATCATCACGCGCTGGCGCATCCCGCCCGACAATTGATGCGGAAAACGCCCGGCCACCCGGCGAGCCTCAGGAATCCGAACCAGTTCGAGCAGACGCAAGGTTTCGGCCCACGCGGCCTCGCGGCTCTTGCCCTGGTGCAGCGCGATCGCCTCGCTGATCTGGTCGCCGACCGTAAACACCGGATTGAGCGAGGTCATCGGCTCCTGGAAGATCATCGCGATGTCGGCGCCGCGAACCGAGCGCATCGCGCCGGACGATGCTTGCGCGAGATCGAGCACGCTGCCGTCGCGACGCCGGAACGCGATGCTGCCGCCGGCGAGCCGGCCGCCGCCATGCTCGATCAGGCGCATCAGCGCAAGCGACGTGACCGATTTGCCGGAGCCCGATTCGCCGACGATCGCGAGCGTTTCGCCGCGCTCGACCGTAAACGACAGATTGCGCACCGCGTTGAAGATCGAGCCGCCGCGGCGGAACGCGACCGTCAGATCGTCGACCGCGAGCACGCGCTGCGGCGGCAAGGTTTCGATAAGCGGGCGGGCGGTGTGCGATGAAGTCGGCACGGTGATTCCTTTGAAGTCGAACGCGGCTAACGGGTTTGAAGCGCGGTTCAGGCGCGGGAGTCGAGCGGGTGGCGCGGTTGGTCCGGTCGGGGCGGGCGACGCTTCGGCATGCTGCCGCAGCAGTGCGCCGCAGCGGGATGCCGATGCGGTACGCCAACGCGGCGCCGCGCGCCAGCGGCTAGCGGTAGATCGCCGTCACCGGCGCGGCGCCCGGTCGCGCAAAACCGCGGTACATGCCTTCGGTGTTGAACGGCAGCGTGACGTTGCCGCGCGCGTCGACGGCGATCAGGCCGCCGCGTCCGTCGATCTTCGGCAAGCGGTTCATCACCACGTCGTGCGCGGCTTCGTCGAGCGATACCGCGCGGTACGCCATCTGCGCGGCCACGTCGTACGCGGCGACCATCCGCATGAACATTTCGCCGGAGCCGGTGGTCGACACCGCGCAGGTCGCATCGTCCGCGTAGCAGCCCGCGCCGATCAGCGGCGTATCGCCGACCCGGCCGACCTGCTTGTTAGTGACGCCGCCGGTCGAGGTCGCCGCCGCGAGGTGGCCGTGCACGTCGAGCGCGACCGCGCCGACGGTGCCGAACTTGCGATTCGGATCGATCGGCTCGTGCGGCGTGGGTTCCTGCCGGTTCGACGCATTTGCCGCGAGCGTCGCGCCGTCGTGATCGAGCATCGGCCGCTGCTGCTCGCACGCGAGTTGCCATTGGCGATAGCGCGCGTCGGTATCGAAGTAGCTGTTGTCGACGAACTCGAGACCTTGCGCGGCCGCGAACGCTTCCGCGCCGTCGCCGGTGAACAGCACGTGTTCGCTGCGTTCGAGCACGCGCCGTGCGGCGAGCACCGGATTGCGCACGCGCTTCACGCAGCAGATCGCGCCGGCTTCGAGCGTGCGGCCATCCATGATCGCGGCGTCGAGTTCGTGGGTGCCGGCCGACGTGTAGACCGCGCCGTGACCCGCGTTGAACAGCGGACAGTCTTCGAGCAGGCGCACCGCTTCGCTGACCGCGTCGAGCGCGCTGCCGCCGTCGGCGAGCACGCGCTGGCCGGCGCTCAGCACCGCGGTGAGCGCCGCGTGATAGTCGGCTTCGGCGCTGGCCGACAGCGCCGAGCGCAGGATCGTCCCTGCTCCGCCATGAATGGCAATGACTGCGTTGGAATTCATTATTTCGAGTGTGGAGTGCGAGTTGTGCGAGTTGTGCGGGTGCCGCGGGGAGCGCCGGCGCGCGTGGGGGCGCCGGTTTTTGCGTTGGCTTTCGTGCTGGCTTTTGTGCTGGCTTTTGCGTTGGCTTTCGCGTTGGCTTTCGTGCCGCGCTTTGCGATGTGTGTTGCGTCGGCTTTCGTGCCGGCCGCGCCGGTCTGCGGATCGAACAGCCACGGCAGCACGAACTCGCTGACCTCGGCGGCCGCTTTCACCGAGCGTTGCGCCCGATACGCGACCGCGTCGCACAGCGCCTCGATCACCGCGAGCACCGCGGAATCGGCATTCGACGCGAGGCGCCGATCGGTGCGGATATACAGCGCGAGGTCGGCGAACTGCGCGAGCGGCGAAGCGGGCGAGTCGGTCAACGCGAGCACACGCGCGCCGCGCTCGGACGCGCGCCGCGCGAGTTCGATCGTGTCCTCGACGTAGCGCGGAAACGCGATGCCGATCACCAGATCGCCTTCGTTCGAGCGCACCAGTTGCCGCGCCGCATGCGACGGGCCGCCGATCAGCGCGAGCGAGCGGACGTTGTCGTGATACGGCAGCAGTCCGTGCTCCATCAGGCTCGCGAGAAACGCGCTCGCGCCGAAGCCGAGCACGAACACGCGCCGCGCGGAGATGATCGCTTCGACCGCGGCATCGGCCGCCGCGCGATCGATCGACGTGCGGGTTGCGTGCAGATTGTTGGCAGCCTGCTCCAGCGACGCGTCGATCAGATCGTCGCCGGCCGCGAGCGATTCCTGTGCGCTGCGCAGCCGCTCGACCGGCGCGAGGGTCGCCTCGAAACCGCGCACCAGCGCGTCGCGAAACTGCGGATAGCCGTCGAAGCCGAGCGCGCGCGCAAAACGGTTCGCGCTCGCAACGGACGCGCCGACCACGCTCGCCAGTTCGTCGATCCGCATCGTCGCCGCGCGGAACAGGTTGGCCAGCACGTATTCGCCCATGCGCCGGTGAATCGGCGTCAGCGTCGGCATCGCGGCGCCGATGCGGGCGGCAATCGCCTGCTCGGCGGAGTTCGGAACAGCGGACGAATGGTGGACCATACGGGCGGCGTCGGGCTGACTGGGTTATCTGAAATGAATGAAAGTATATTTACACAAATCTCGCCATGACAAAAATGTATTTTCATACGCCAGGGTTTTTACTGACCCACCCCTTTAAACAAGGGGCTCTGACGTTGAGCGACGCTCCGCAGGGACGAAAATTCATTTTCATCGAGCCAGTTCACGCCTTTTCACGCCCCGTCAACACACCCCCACCCCCTCCTGCTCGCATTGCTCCGGAATCCCAACCAACCGCGCCGCCGGCGACATGAAAATGATCAGCGCCTGCACCACAAACGCGAGCGCCGCCGCGACCAGACACACGTCGACGTTCCAGCGCGCACTGAGCGCCGCGCCGAGCAACGCGCCCACCGGCCGCGCGCCGTAAGTGGCAGTGCTGATCAGCGCGGACACCCGCCCGATCATCCGCTCCGGCGTAATCGCCTGACGCAGCGTGGTCGAACCGACGACCCACAGAATCGGCCCCGCGCCGAGCAGAAAGAAGCTCGACAGCGCAAGCCAGAACGACGGCGCGACCAGCGTCGCGACCATCACGAGCGACGCCAGCAACCCGCACGACGGCCCGATCACCAGCAAGCGGCCGAACGTCAGCGCCCGCGCGATCGCCGGCGCGGCCAGCGCGCCGCACACCATGCCGACGCCGTACGCGCCGAGCGTCACACCGACCGCCGACGCGGAAAGCCCCAACCGATGCACAGCGTACGGCACGTACACCGCCTGCAGAACGAAGAAGCCGAGGTTGAAGAACACTGCGGTCGCGAGCATCGGCAGCAACAACGGATCGCGCAGCACGAAGCGGGTGCCGTCGCGCAATTCCAGCAGGAAGTGACGGCGCGGCGCGGCCGTGCGCGGCGGTTCGCGCAGTCCGGCGAGCAGCGCGACCGCCAGCGCCGACAACGCAGCCGCGCCCCCATATGCCCAGCCCGCGCCGCTCCAGCCGACCAGCAGGCCGCCGAGCGCCGGCCCCGCCGAATACGCGACGCTGCGCGCAAGTTCGAGCCGGCCGTTCGCGCGCGCATACGCTTCACGCGGCACCAGCGACGGCACCAACGCAGGCGCGGCGACGTTGTACGCCACCGTGCCGGTCGCCGCGACGAAGCCGAGCGCCGCGAGCAGCGGCAGATTCAAGCCATGCGTGAGCACCAGCAACAGCACGCCGAGCATCGCGCAAACGCGCACGCTTTCGGCGAGCGTCATCAGCACGCGGCGCGAGCGGCGATCGGCCCACACGCCGAGCGGCATCGACAGCAACAGAAACGGCAGCGTTTGCGCGGTTTGCAGCAGGCCGGTGTCGCGCGCATTCGCGCCGAGCGCGAACACCGCGACGAGCGGCGCGGCGGCCAGACTGATCTGCTCGGCCGATTGCGCGCACAGGTTCGACCACGCGAGACGGCGAAACGCGCCGGATAAACGCGGCGCAACGGCTGAAGCAGAACCAGCGGATGAAGAAGCGGATGAAGCGGCGGCACGCATCGATGGACTCCAGAGATTCGACTCGAAGACCTCATCGTCCGCGCTCGCGCGATGCGCAGCGCCCCGCTTCTTGCGGTGTTATTCTTCGCTCGCCATGAATCTAGAAAGCATTCTCTTTACCCAGGGTTTCGGTTCGCGCCGCCAATGCCGCGCGCTGATCGCCGACGCGCGCGTGAGCATCGACGGCAGCGTCTGTACCGATGCCGACGCCGATTTCGCGGTCGCCGACGGAACCTTGCGCTTTAGCGTCGACGGCATCGAATGGCCGTATCGCGAGCACGCGTATCTGCTGCTGAACAAGCCGGCCGGCTACGAATGCTCGCGCGATCCACAGCATCATCCGAGCGTGTTCAGCCTGTTGCCGCCGCAGTTCGCCGAGCGCGGCGTGCAGTGCGTCGGCCGGCTCGACCAGGACACCACCGGCCTGCTGCTGCTATCCGACGACGGCAAGTTCGTGCATCAGTTCACCTCGCCTAAGCGCAAGGTGCCGAAGCTGTACGTCGCGACCACCCGCCATCCGCTCGACGACGCGCAATTGAGCGCGTTGCGCGACGGCGTGCTGCTGCACGGCGAAAGCAAGCCGAGCGCCGCGCTCGATGCGCAGGCGCGCGACACCCACACGCTCGCGCTCACCGTACTGGAAGGCAAATATCACCAGGTCAAGCGGATGATCGCCGCGGCCGGCAACCGCTGCGAGGCGCTGCATCGCGAGCGCGTCGGCGGCCTCGCGCTGCCCGCGACGCTCGCGCCGGGCGCGTGGCAATGGCTCGGTGAAAACGAACTCGACGCGCTACGGGGCGGGTAAACCGGTAGTCCGCGCATAAGCCCTTGATGCGCCGAATAAAGCGCGCACGCATTGCGGTGCACCGCACGTAAGGCGCTGCGCCGCAGCATGGCGTTCCTTACAGGCCGCCCTATACTCGTTGAAACAAACGACTACAAAGGTTTCAAGGAGGGGCGCCATGCATATCGACGGCACGATTGCGATCTCGCAGGCGATGATTGCGTTTATCGGTTTCGCGCTGCTGCTGATCGGCGGCTCGCTGGTCATCATGCGGCTGCGGCACAAGTACCACCCGAACCTGATCGGCGCGATGATCGGCGGCATGCTGTGTTTCCTGTTGCTGGAAATGCTGCCGACGCTGACCTGACCCGCGCCAAGCGCGCGGCCGCCGCGACCACGCGGTTTGATGATGCGGTGCGGGGGCACGGCTTTTTGCGGAGCAGCGATGCTCCGCGAGGATGGCTTGTTGTTTTTGCGGCAATTCAGCCGCGTTAGCGACTCATGTCGCCGTGAGTTGCCGGCCGCCGTCGACCCGCCCCTTGCGCAAAGACGCTAGCTCCTGGCCTTCACCGCTTCCCGCAAGAAATCTCCGACGCTCGGATAGCGCAGCGTCACCTGCAATTCCTCCTTCAAGCGCCGGTTCACCAGTCGCCGCGATTCGCTCATGAACGACAGCAGCATCGGCTCGATCTGCGTTTGCGCCTGCGCGCGCGTGATGCGCGGCGCGCGCGGCAAACCGAACGCGTCGGCGACCGCGTCGAAGTACTCGCCCATCTTCAGCGACGAATCGTCGGACGCGTGAATCACGCGCGCGGGCCGGCCGTGGGTCGTGAGCCGCACGAGGATCGCGGCGAGGTCGTCGGCGTGGATGTGGTTGGTGTAGACGTCGTCGGCATCGATCAGCGCCGGCGTGCCTTTTTCCAGCCGCGCGAGCGGCAGCCGGTTGCCCGCGTAGATGCCCGGAATTCGCGCGATGCTGGCGAGGACGCTGCCGCGCGCGCTCGCCTCGCGCAATTGCCGCTCGGCCGACACGCGCCGTTTCGCGCGCGCATTAGCGGGCCGCGGCGCGCGTGTTTCGTCGATCCACACGCCGCCGCAGTCGCCGTAGACACCCGTCGTGCTCGCATACACGATGCGCGGCGGTGCCGCCGACGCGGCGGTCCGGCGTACCCCGTCGGGTACAATACCGGCTGTTTTAGCGTCCACCGATGAAGCGCGCGCGCGCCGCAAACGCGCGGTCGGCACGACCGGCGAACGCGCCGCGGACACACTCCCGCGGCGCCCGCCAGCAGCGCTGCCGAGCGTCGCCAGCAACGCGCGGGTACGCCGGTCGGTGTCGCCGGATTTCTGCGGCGGCGCCAGATGCAGCACCGTCGGCGCGAGTCCCGCGAGCCGTTTGAGGCTGCGGCGCACATCGAGATCGCCGATCAGCGGCGTCACGCCGGCGGCGCGCAACTCGGCGCAACGCGCGGGGTGGCTGGTCAGGGCGAAGACATGCGCCCGCGGCCGCAACAGCGGCACGCACCGCATACCGACGTCGCCGCAGCCGATAATCAGCACGCGCGGCCGGCGAAAGTTTCGAGTCGCATTCATGGTGGACGCATTGTAGCGGTCACACGCAACAGGTACCGCGCGGTTAATCCGGCGGGTCCGATAACGATTCCGTTTTTTCGATTCCGAACACTCTATGGCATTTAACGTCACGCTCCGGCAAAGCGGCCGGCAGTTTCAGGTAGAACAGGACGAACCGGTGCTCACCGCCGCCCTGCGTCAAGGCATCGGCCTGCCGTACGGCTGCAAGAACGGCGCGTGCGGTTCGTGCAAGGGCACCGTGGTCAGCGGCGAAGTCGAACAGCGCGCGCATTCGTCGTCGGCATTGTCGAACGACGAAAAGACTCGCGGCATGGCCCTCTTGTGCTGCGCGACCGCATGCTCCGATCTCGAGGTGGACATCCGCGAAGTGGCCGGCGTCGGCGACGTGCAGGTCAAGAAGCTGCCGTGCCGCGTGAACGCGATCGAGCGCCGCGCCGACGACGTGGTCGTCGTCAAGCTACAACTGCCCGCCAACGAGCGGCTGCAATATCTGGCCGGCCAGTACCTCGAATTCATCCTGAAGGACGGCAAGCGCCGCAGCTATTCGATGGCCAATGCGCCGCACACCGAAGGCCCGGTCGAACTGCACATCCGCCACATGCCCGGCGGCGCGTTCACCGACCACGTATTCAACACGATGAAAGAGCGCGACATCCTGCGCTTCGAAGCACCGCTCGGCACTTTCTTCCTGCGCGAAGACTCGGACAAGCCGATCGTGCTGCTCGCATCGGGCACCGGCTTCGCGCCGCTGAAGGCGATTGTCGAGCACGCGGTGTTCAAGAACATCACGCGCCCGATGACGCTTTACTGGGGCGCGCGTCGCAAGAAAGACCTGTACCTGCTCGAACTCGCCGAACAATGGGCGCGCGAGATTCCGAACTTCAAGTTCGTGCCGGTGCTCTCCGAACCGGACGCGAGCGACGCATGGACCGGCCGCACCGGCTTCGTGCATCGCGCGGTGATCGAGGATCTGCCAGACCTGTCGGCGTACCAGGTGTATGCATGCGGCGCGCCGGTGATGGTCGAATCGGCGCAACGCGATTTCACCCAGCATCACCAGCTCCCGGAAGACGAGTTCTACGCGGACTCGTTCACGAGCGCAGCCGATCTCGCGAACGCGGTCTGATAGCCCGCCGGCCGCCTGCCCGCGTCGTCACGCGGGCGGGCGGCCGCCGCGGCGCGCGTGCCTCCATTCGCGGGCCGCGCGCGCCAACTACGCCGAACATGTCGGCCGCGCGACAAGCGGGCAAGTTCTTCTCGCTACAGTACCGCTGCAAATTCATGGTTTACACCGGCGCTTCGGTTGTCGTATTCTTTCGCGCATGAACCGCATCCAGTCCGAACTCCGACGTCGCCGCTCGCCGCTCCCCTAGGGACGCCGCTGGCTTCGTCACGGATTCGCGCCGCACACCACTTCGGCGCAAGCTGTTCGAATCATGAAAGCCACGGCCTGCCGTGGCTTTTCTGTTTTTCCGGCCGCCTTTTTCGACGCGCCGAACCGACTTGATCCTTCACCCTGCTTTCACCTTTTTGCCTGGAGCCTGCCGTCATGAATTTCAATGAGTATCCGATCGAGTCGCTGATGTACATCACGAACCGGCCCGACATCGTTTTCACGCACGGCAAGGGCTCGTGGCTCTACGACAACAACGGCAAGCGCTATCTGGATTTCATTCAGGGCTGGGCGGTCAACAGTCTGGGCCACTGCAACGACGGCATGCTCGAAGCGCTGAACACCCAGGCGAAGCTGCTGTTGAACCCGTCGCCGGCGTTCTATAACGAACCGATGGCCAGACTCGCGGGCCTGCTCACGCAGCACAGCTGCTTCGACAAGGTGTTCTTCGCGAACAGCGGCGCCGAAGCGAACGAAGGTGCGATCAAGCTCGCGCGCAAGTGGGGCAAGAAGTTCAAGGACGGCGCGTTCGAGATCATCACGTTCGATCACAGCTTCCACGGCCGCACGCTCGCGACGATGTCGGCAAGCGGCAAGCCGGGCTGGGACACGATCTACGCGCCGCAGGTGCCGGGCTTCCCGAAGGCCGACCTGAACGACATCGCATCGGTGGAAAAGCTGATCAACGCGAAGACCGTCGCGGTGATGCTCGAGCCGATCCAGGGCGAAGGCGGCGTGATTCCGGCGACGCGCGAATTCATGCAGCAACTTCGCGAACTGACGAAGAAGCACAACCTGCTGCTGATCGTCGATGAAGTGCAAAGCGGTTGCGGCCGCGCGGGCACGCTGTTCGCGTATGAGCTGTCGGGCATCGAGCCGGACATCATGACGCTCGGCAAGGGCATCGGCGGCGGCGTGCCGCTCGCGGCGCTGCTGTCGAAGAAGGAAATCGCGGTGTTCGAAGCAGGCGATCAGGGCGGCACCTACAACGGCAATCCGCTGATGACCGCGGTCGGCTATTCGGTGATCTCGCAACTGACCGCGCCGGGCTTCCTCGAAGGCGTGCGCGAGCGCGGCGAATATCTGCGCGCGAGGCTGCTCGAACTGTCGGAAGAACGCGGCTTCAACGGCGAGCGCGGCGAAGGTCTGCTGCGCGCGCTGCTGCTCGGCAAGGACATCGGCAACCAGATCGTCGAGAAGGCGCGCGAAATGCAGCCGGACGGCGTGCTGCTGAACGCCGCGCGCCCGAACCTGCTGCGCTTCATGCCGGCGCTGAACGTGACGACCGAAGAAATCGACCAGATGATGGCGATGCTGCGCTCGGTGCTCGACTCGCTGTAATCGACCGGAGACCGTGCCGATGACGACCAACACGTTGCTGTCGATCCGCCGCTTCGACGCGGGCGATACCGAAGCGGTGATCGCGTTGTGGCAGCAGGCGTTTCCCGAGTACCGCGACGCGACGCGGCCGCAGCGCAATCCTCGGCTGTCGATCGAGAACAAGCTGGCCACACAGCCGGAGCTGTTCTTCGTCGCGGTGCTCGACGGGCGCATCGTCGGCACCGTGATGGGCGGCTACGACGGCCACCGCGGCTGGCTGTATTCGCTCGCGGTCGATGAAGCGCTGCGACGTCATGGGATCGGCACGCGTCTGGTCGCGCACGTCGAGAGCGTGCTGACCGGGCTCGGTTGTCCGAAGCTGAACCTGCAGGTTCTGTCGGCGAAGGCCGACATCCAGGCGTTTTACGAGGCGCTCGGGTATCGCGCCGATGCGGTGATCAGTCTGGGCAAACGGCTCGGCAAATTCGCGGACGCGGCGTAACAGAATCGAAGCGCTTCGAAAACAAAAAGGCCGCATGCGTTGCTTAACGCATGCGGCCTTTTTTCATCGGTAAGCGACGCCTACCGATCGCGCTTACTCGCCCAAATAAGCAGCCCGAACCTTCGGATCATCGAGCATCTGCTTCGCGTCGCCCGACATCGTGATGAGACCGGAGTCCATCACGTAGCCGCGATTGGCCGCCTGCAGCGCCAGACGCGCGTTCTGCTCGACCAGCAGCACGGTCATCCCTTCCGACGAAATCGCCCGCACCACTTCGAAGATCTTCTCGACCATGATCGGCGACAGGCCCATCGACGGCTCGTCCAGCAGCAACAGCTTCGGCCGCGAGATGATCGCGCGCGCCATCGCCAGCATCTGCTGTTCGCCGCCCGAGAGCGTGCCCGCGTATTGCGATGCGCGCTCCTTCAGACGCGGGAAAAAACCGAACATGCGGTCGACGTCCTTCTCGACCCCGTCCCTGTCGTTGCGCAGATACGCGCCCATCTGCATGTTCTCGACGATCGACATCCGCGCGAAGATCCCGCGCCCTTCCGGCACCATCGCCAGACCGCGCTTGAGCAGTTCGTGCGCGGGCAGCCCCTTGATCGACTGACCCATGTACTCGATGTCGCCGGCGGCATAGGCCTTCAGACCGGTGATCGCCTTCATCGTGGTGGTCTTGCCCGCGCCGTTCGCGCCGATCAACGTGACGAGTTCGCCCTGACCGACTTCGAGATCGACGCCCTTGACCGCCTGGATGCCACCGTAGTTGACCTGCAGGCCCTTGATTTTCAACATTGCTTGCGTCGTGGACATCAGTGGACTCCCGCACCCAGATAAGCTTCGATCACCTTAGGATCCTTCTGCACGTCTTGCGGCAGACCTTGCGCAATCACCTTGCCGTAGTCGAGCACCGTCATCTGGTTGCACAGACCCATCACCAGCTTCACGTCGTGCTCGATCAAGAGGATCGTCTTGCCGTCCGCGCGGATCTTGTCGAGCAGCTTGGTCAGCTCGACCTTTTCCGTCGCGTTCATGCCGGCGGCCGGCTCATCCAGCGCGAGCAGCTTCGGATCGGTCGCCAATGCACGCGCGATCTCCAGACGCCGCTGGTGACCGTACGACAGGTTGCGCGACGTGAAGTCCGCATACTGCGCAATGCCGACGTACTCGAGCAGCTCCAGCGCGCGCTCCTTGATTTCGCGCTCTTCCTTGCGCTCGGCCGGCGTCTGGAACACCGCGCCGAGCAGCCCGTGCTTCGTGCGCACGTGGCGGCCGACCATCACGTTTTCGAGCGCGGTCATCCCGCCGAACAGACGGATGTTCTGGAACGTGCGCGCGATCCCCGCCTTCGCGACCTGATAGACCGCGGTCGGCGTGTAGTTCTCGCCGTCGAGCTTGAATTCGCCCGAGTCCGGCGTGTACAGCCCGGTAATCACGTTGAAGAAGGTCGTCTTGCCGGCACCGTTCGGGCCGATCAGGCCGTAAATCTGCCCGGCCTTGATCTCCAGACCGACCTCGGAGAGTGCCTGCAGGCCACCGAAACGCTTGTTCACGCCCTTCACCGAAAGGCGGATCGGCGTGTTCGCGAAGCCCTTCACCGCGTTGTTGCTTACGTTATCGCTCATGTCTTTTTCTCCACCGCGCGTTACGCGCGCACCGGCTTCTTGCCGTTGCGCTTCGCCAGCTTCGCAATCTTGTCTTCGTGCTTCGGCGCCGGCCACAGGCCTTCCGAGCGATACAGCATGATCACGACCATCGCCAGACCGTACAGCAGCTGACGGATCACTTCGGTATCCACAATTTCATGGCCGAAGATCATGTTCTGCAGCGGACCCATCGTCGAGCGCAGGAATTCCGGGAACACCGCGAGCAGCACCGCGCCGAGAATCACGCCGGGGATATGGCCCATGCCGCCGAGCACCACGCAGGCGAGCACCACGACCGATTCCCAGAAGGTGAACGATTCCGGCGACACGAAGCCCTGGAACGCGCCGAACATCGCGCCCGACAGACCGCCGAACGACGCGCCCATTGCGAACGCGAGGAGCTTCACGTTACGGGTGTTGATGCCCATCGCCTTGGCGGCGATTTCGTCTTCGCGGATCGCCGCCCATGCGCGGCCGATACGCGAATGCTGCAGACGCGTACAGACCCAGATCACGAACAGCGCGCACAGCACGAACAGGTAGTAATACCCGTACACCGACGGAAACTGCAGGCCGAACAGCGAGTGCGATTGCGACAGGCTGAAGCCGCCGATCTGCACCGGATCGATACCCGTGATCCCCTTCGGGCCGTTGGTGATGTTCACCGGACGGTCGAGGTTGTTCATGAAGATCCGCACGATTTCCCCGAAGCCGAGGGTCACGATCGCCAGATAGTCGCCGCGCAGACGCAAAGTCGGCGCACCGAGCAGAATCCCGAACAGCGCCGCGAGCGCCATCGCGATCGGCACGATGATCCAGATCGGCGTGTGCAGGCCGTGCGGCGCAAGCGCCCCGATCCACTCGAACTGCGAGGTCAGGTGCGGCGAGCTCAGCAGCGCCGCCGTGTACGCGCCGATCGCGTAGAACGCGATGTAGCCCAGGTCGAGCAGGCCGGCGAAGCCGACCACCACGTTCAGGCCCAGCGCGAGCATCACGTACAGCATCGCGAAGTCCAGCACGCGCACCCAGTAATTGCCGCCCGCGGTGCCGATGATGATCGGCGCCGCGATCACGAGGATCGCGGTGATGATGCCGACGGTCAGCGTCTTCGCCGGATTCTTTTCGGGGATCAGCGTCGTCGACGGCTCGATCGGTTGAATTGAGGTCATGTTCATTTACTCCTTAGGGCCCGGGATCAGGCGCGATCCGCGACACGTTCGCCGAGCAGACCCGACGGACGGAACACCAGCACGACGATCAGCACGATGAACGCGAACACGTCCTGGTAGTTGCTGCCGAAGACGCCGCCCGTGAGATTGCCGATATAGCCGGCGCCCAGCTGCTCGATCAGGCCCAGCAGCACGCCGCCGACCATCGCGCCGCCGAGGTTGCCGATCCCGCCCAGCACCGCCGCGGTGAAGGCCTTCAGGCCGGGGATGAAGCCCATATAGAAGTGCGCGTTGCCGTATTCCGACGCGATCATCACGCCGGCCAGCGCGGCCAGCGCCGAGCCGATCATGAAGGTCGCTGAAATCACGAAGTTCGGATTCACGCCCATCAGGCTCGCGACGTTCGGGTTCTCCGCGATCGCCCGCATCGCGCGGCCGAGCCTGGTCTTGTGCACGAGCAGCAGCAGCCCGCCCATCACGAGGAACGCGACCACGATGATGACGATTTCAGTCATCGAGATCACCGCGCCGGGCGTGGTGTCGGTGGCCTTGATCACGTTGATCGGATCGGTCGGCAGCAGTTGCGGGAACGGCAGCGGGTTGCGCGACCAGATCATCATCGCGAGCGTCTGCAGCAGGATCGACACACCGATCGCGGTGATCAGCGGCGCCAGACGCGGCGCGCGCCGCAGCGGCCGGTACGCGACCCGCTCGATCGTGTAGCCGACCACCGAGCAGACCACCGCCGCGATGATCAGCGCAATGATCAGCGTCGGCACGTTGCCGAGGCCGGGGAAGTGGTTCTGCAGCACGCCTATCGCGGACAGCGCAACCATCGCGCCGACCATCAACACATCGCCGTGCGCGAAGTTGATGATGCCCAGAATGCCGTAAACCATCGTATAGCCTAGTGCGATGATGGCGTAGACACTGCCAAGCACCAGTCCATTCAGGATCTGCTGGATGAAAATATCCATTTAATGCTCCTTAGCCCGTGCGACTGGATTCACGCTCGTCATCGGCCGGTGGGCGGTGATGCGCGACGAAAATCTCAACGGCACTGCGGGTACTGATATAAAAGACCGGTAAGGGTTATCCGCTGCCGGTTCGCCCTGCCGACCGTGATGCGGTCGCGGGCTCGCCATCGGCGGATGCAAAAACGGCACCGTTGGATGGTGTCGGTGCCGTCAGGCCAAACGTCCCGTCATCACATCTTGACGACGTCGAGAACCGCTTTCTTGCCGTCCTTGAAGTCGTAAAGCGTAATGGCGCCCTCTTTCAAATCACCCTTGTCGTCGAACGCGATGTGGCCGATTACTCCGTTGTAGTCGGTCGACGGCATCGCAGCCAGCACCTTGGGCGCCTCGATCGAATTGGCGCGCTTCATTGCATCGACGATCACGTACACAGCGTCATACGTAAACGGCGCGTAAATCTGCACCGGTGTGTGGAAACGGTCCTCGTACTTCTTTTCGAAGTCCGCTCCCCTGTCCATTCTGGAGAGCGCGAGTCCCGCCTCCGAACAGACCAGGTTTTGCACGGCGGTACCCGCCAGCTCACCTACCTTGTCGGTACACACACCGTCGCCGCCAAGGATTTTTGCCCTGATACCGAGCGCCGCCGCCTGCTTCGTAAACGGCCCGCCCGTCGCGTCCATGCCGCCGAACATGATGACGTCCGGCTGAACACTCTTGATCTTCGTGAGGATGGCCCGGAAATCCGTGGCCTTGTCGTTGGTCGCCTCGCGCGCGACGATCTTCGCGCCGGCCGCTTCGACGGTCTTCGCGAATTCGTCCGCGAGGCCCTTGCCGTAGGCGGTCGCATCGTCCACCACCGCGATGCGTTTGGCGCCGAGCGCCTTGGTCGCGTAATTGGCGAGCGCCGGACCCTGCTGCGCGTCGGTGGCGACCACCCGGTAGGTCGTCTTGAAACCTTGCTGCGTGTAGGCCGGATTGGTCGACGACGGCGAGATCTGCACGATGCTCGCGTCGCGATAGATCTTCGAGGCCGGAATCGACACGCCGGAGTTCAGATGGCCAACCACCGCGACCACATGATCGTCGACCAGCTTCTGCGCGACGCCGGTGCCCGTTTTCGGATCCGCCGCATCGTCCTGCGCGTCGAGCTGCAACTCAATCTTATGGCCGTCGATCGTCAAACCCTGGGCGTTGATTTCCTCGACCGCGAGGCGCGCGCCATTTTCATTGTCCTTGCCCAGATGCGCGATGCCGCCCGTCAACGGGGCTGCATGACCGATCTTCACGATAGTCGCTTCGCTCGCGGCAGCGACCGGCGCCGAGGCCGCCGACGCGCCCGCACCCGCTTCGCCATCCGGTTTCTTGCCGCACGCGGTCAGCATCGCAACCGCGGCCGCGATCGACACGGCGTAAGCAAATTTGACTCGCATTAAATAAGGTCTCCCGCGCCTTGCAAAATCCACTGTTCAGGACCTTAAGGCCTTGAGAACGCGCGCATTGTAACTCCAATTATGCGAGTGGCAATATTGTTGAAACGGCAGGGTTTTCCTGCATTGCAACCTCATTTTGAGAGCCAAATAGATGAAAAAGCGCAACCCGGTTGCGATCCTTTTTCGTGCACCAGTTGCACCGGCTCAAAGCCTAGCCGCATCAACTGTTGCGGATGGTCACGCGAAATGCCGGATAGGCCTGGCTTTGCGCGGAACCCTCGTTTGAGCGTCATGAGATAGAAGGCACTAATTCAGTGCATCATTAAACCCGATCGCGTGGAGTAAGCGCCCGATAAACGGGGTCACATTACGGAAAATGATAAAAAGACCCGATCGCTTTTCAAAAATAATTTGTGGGCGAGGACACTCGCCGCGCCACTTTAGCGCGGTCTGTCACTTAATAATGGGTCGCGTGGCGAAGGCCGAGCCATAAAAAAAACGCACCCTCGGGTGCGTTTTCTTACAACAAAGCGGCGGCAGGTCAGGCGGGCAGACCGAGTCCGCGCGGGAGCGGAAACGCGATGTTTTCCTCGATGCCGTCGAGCGCGCGCACGTTGCGCACGCCGAGTTCGCGCAGCCGCCCGATCACGGCCTGTGCGAGCACTTCGGGCGCCGACGCGCCGGCCGTCACGCCGATGCGGCGCTTGCCCTCGACCCAGACCGGATCGATCTGGTCGGGCGAATCGACCATGTAGGCCGGCACGCCGAGCTTTTCGGCCAGTTCGCGCAAGCGATTGGAATTCGAGCTATTCGGACTGCCGACGACAATCACGACATCGCACTGCGGCGCCATGAACTTCACCGCGTCCTGACGGTTCTGCGTCGCGTAGCAGATGTCCTGCTTTTTGGGCTCGCGGATAGACGGATACTTGGCCTTCAGCGCACCGATGATTTCGGCGGCGTCGTCGACCGACAGCGTGGTTTGCGTGACGAACGCGATGCGCTCGGGGTCGGCGAGCTGCAACGCCTGCACGTCCTCGATATCTTCGACGAGATGCATGCCCTGGGCCGCCTGCCCCATCGTGCCTTCGACTTCCGGATGACCCTTGTGGCCGATCATCACGATGTCGAAGCCGTCCTGACGCATTTTCGCGACTTCGATATGCACCTTGGTGACGAGCGGACAGGTGGCGTCATAGACCCGCAACCCACGCGACTCCGCCTCCGAGCGCACGGCTTTCGACACGCCATGCGCGCTGAAGATCACCGTGTTGCCGGGCGGCACTTCTTCGAGCCGCTCGATGAAGATCGCTCCCTTCTTTCGCAGGTCTTCGACCACATACACGTTGTGAACGATTTCGTGACGCACGTAGATCGGCGAGCCGTGCAGCTTGATGGCGCGCTCGACGATCTCGATGGCCCGGTCGACGCCGGCGCAGAACCCGCGTGGCTGGGCCAGCAGGATCTCCGCTTCGGCGAGAGTCGTATCCGCAATGCTCATGTTTACAAAATCCCGATGATTTTCACTTCAAACGCCAGCGCCTGGCCGGCAAGCGGGTGATTGAAATCGAACAGCGCCGACGTTTCGCCGACTTCTTTCAGCACGCCGGCATAGCGTCCGCCGCCCGGGGCGTTGAATTCGACCAGATCGCCCGGCGAAAAATCCTCGCCGATCATGCTGTTCTCCCGCAACGTGGCAAGGGAAACACGCTGGATCAGCTCCGGATTGCGCGACCCGAATGCCTGGCCCGGCGCTAGCTGAAAGGTCGAATGGTGGCCCACCTTCAGACCCAGCAAAATGTCTTCCAGCGGCGGCGCCAGTTGGCCGGCGCCCAGGAGCAGCGTGGCCGGTTTGTCGTTAAACGTGTTGATCACTTCGGCGCCATCGGCAAGCGAAAGCCGGTAATGCAGCGTGACGTGTGAACCGGGTTTCACCTCGGAGATGTCGATGATGCTCATGCAATGCTCGCTCAGTCGAAGCGCGCTGCACGCGTGCGCCGCGGGCGCAGTCGACGCGTGTGGCAAACCGTCGGGGTGCCGTGCGCAAAGCGTCTATTGTAAGCCACCTAGCGGGCGCCGGCTTGAGTCCGTCGCCCGCAAAAGGGGGCACGGTCCGGGCGGCACCGCGTGCCGGCCGGACCGCCACCCGGAAGCGGAGGACCTTGTATATATGGCAGATTTCGCCAGCCCAATCGACGCAACCGCCGAGGCCGGCACGCGGCGGCCAGCGCGTCGGCGCGGGAAAGGCGCGCCCGGCGGGCAGGCTGCGGAACCGACTGACGGAGCCGCCGCCCGCATCCGTTCCCGACTATTGCGCGGCAAGTGGCATCGCAGCGACATGCCGCGCGAGCGGCTGATCAGCAAGGGCCCCAGCGCGCTGTCCGACACTGAAATGATCGCGCTCGTATTGGGCTCCGGCCTGCCCGGCCACGACGTGTTCAGGGTCGCGGGCGCGTTGCTGGAGCGCTTCGGCACACTGCGCGCGATGCTCGACGCGACCTACACGGACTTCGACGGGATCCGCGGCCTCGGTCCGGCGAAAAAAACCCAGCTGCTCGCGATCATGGAAATGTCGCGCCGCTCGCTGGTCGACCGGATGCGTAGACGGGAACTGCTGAATTCCCCGGAAACGGTGGAGAATTATTTGCGCCTGTTGATCGGCGGGCGGCCGCTGGAGGTGTTCGTGTCGCTGTTTCTCGACGCGCGGCATCGGCTGATCGACTGCGAGGAAAGCGCGCAGGGCTCGCTCACGCGGATGGCCGTGTATCCGCGCGAAATCGTGCGGCGCGCGCTCGCGGCCAACGCGGCCAGTTTGATCGTCGCGCATAACCATCCGTCCGGTGCGTTGCAGCCGAGCGCGAGCGATTGTCGGCTGACACAGACGCTTCGCGACGCGCTCGCGCTGGTCGACATCCAGTTGATCGATCATCTGGTGGTCAGCGCGGACGGCGTATACTCATTCGCCCGCGCCGGTTGGCCCAAGCATCCGCATCGGCCGGCCGCGCCGCGGCAAGCCGAGGAGCCGCTGCGCAACGCCGTGTCCGGCGTCGCAAATAAGGTTTGATTTATCGAGTTTTTTTCTGCTAGAATCCCGGTTTGCCTATTTCCAACCCCCTGTTCCGAAGCCACTGAGGCGTTCCAAAAAGGTCAGGCGGCTGTAGTAGCGAGTACTTGCGGACTCCACTTCAGTGCGGCTCTTTTCGGGAAACTTTCACGGCGTTCGAACTCAGAATTAGCGTATTAGGAGTGCTCTCATGGCACGCGTATGCCAAGTAACTGGGAAAGCGCCGATGAGCGGCAACAACGTTTCCCACGCGAACAACAAGACCAAGCGCCGGTTCCTGCCGAACCTGCAAAGCCGCCGTATCTGGGTGGAAAGCGAAAACCGTTGGGTGCGTCTGCGTATTTCGAACGCCGGCCTGCGCCTGATCGACAAGAACGGTATTGACGCTGTGCTCGCAGATCTGCGCGCACGCGGCGAAGCCTAAGGAGTAAATCATGGCGAAAGGCGCACGCGACAAGATCAAGCTGGAATCGACCGCAGGCACGGGTCACTTCTACACGACCACGAAGAACAAACGCAACATGCCGGAAAAGATGCTGATCAAGAAATTTGATCCGGTCATCCGCAAGCACGTTGACTACAAGGAAACCAAGATCAAGTAATCTTGGATCTCCTCTAGCCTGACGAAGGCGAAGACATGCCGAAAAGCCTCGCATCCGTGCGAGGCTTTTTTGTTTTGGCGCGCGCGGTACGCCAAGCGCTGCCACGCTCGCAAGTAACACCTTATTCCATTCGGCCAGCTTTCCCTCGCCGGCTGCGGCGCGTATCCTTTGTCGTTTTCGCGGCGCGCGCTGGATCGCGCGCCGTCATCGCAAAACGAAAGACGGAGATGTAGGCAATGGAATTCGATGTGGCGATTGTCGGTAGCGGTCTGGCGGGCCTGAGTGTCGCGCTCAATCTCGCGCAGACCCGGCGGGTCGCGGTGATCGCCAAACGATCGCTGACCGAGGGTGCCAGCGACTGGGCGCAAGGCGGCATCGCCGCGGTACTCGACTCGGCGGACAGCGTCGAAAATCACGTGCGCGACACGCTCATCGCGGGCGGCGGACTGTGCGACGAGGCGGCGACGCGCTTTATCGTCGAACATGGGCGCGCCGCGATCGAATGGCTGATCGGGCAAGGCGTGCCGTTCACGAAGGACGACGCCGCGGAACTCGGCTTTCATCTGACGCGCGAAGGCGGCCACAGCCATCGCCGGATCATTCACGCGGCCGATGCGACCGGCCATGCGGTAGTCGCCACGTTGAGCGAAAAGGTGCGCCAGCACCCGAACATCACGCTGTTCGAAGACCATCACGCGATCGACCTGATCACCTCCGAGCGTCTGGGCCTGCCCGGCCGCCGCTGCCACGGCCTGTACGCGCTCGAGCTGCAAAGCGGCCGTACGGTAACGATCGAAGCGCCGCACACGGTGCTCGCCACCGGCGGTGCAGGCAAGGTCTATCTGTACACGACCAACCCCGATACCGCGACCGGCGACGGCATCGCGATGGCCTGGCGCGCCGGCTGCCGGGTATCGAATATGGAGTTCATCCAGTTCCACCCGACCTGCCTGTTCCATCCGTACGCGAAGTCGTTCCTGATTTCGGAAGCGGTGCGCGGCGAAGGCGGCATTCTCAAGCTGCCCGACGGCACCCGCTTCATGCCGAATCACGACGAGCGCGCGGAGCTCGCGCCACGCGACATCGTCGCGCGCGCGATCGACTTCGAGATCAAGAAACGCGGCATCGATTGCGTGTACCTCGACATCAGCCATCAGCCGGCCGAGTTCCTGCACGAGCATTTCCCGACGATTCTGGCGCGCTGCCGCGAATTCGGCATCGACATCACGAAAGAGCCGATTCCGGTCGTGCCGGCCGCGCACTACACGTGCGGCGGCGTCGTCACCGATCTCGCGGGTCGCACCGATCTCGCCGGCCTGTATGCGGTCGGCGAGACTTCCTGCACCGGTCTGCATGGCGCGAACCGGCTCGCCAGCAACTCGTTGCTCGAATGTCTTGTGATCGGCCGCTCGGCCGCGCAGGCGATCGAAGCGGAAGGCTTCGGCGCCGCGATCGGCGCGCCGCTGCCCGCATGGGACGAAAGTCGCGTGTCCGATCCGGACGAGGAAGTGGTGGTCGCGCACAACTGGGACGAGTTGCGCCGCTTGATGTGGAATTACGTCGGCATCGTGCGCACCGACAAGCGGCTCGAACGGGCGAAGCACCGCCTGGCGCTGCTGCGCGACGAGATCCACGAGTACTACGCGAACTTCAAGGTGAGCCGCGATCTGCTGGAACTGCGCAACCTGGTCGACGTCGCTTCGCTGATCGTCGACGGCGCGAGCTCGCGGCGTGAGAGCCGCGGGCTGCATTTCAGCCGCGACTGGCCGGCCACGTTGCCGAAGGCACTGCCGACGGTGTTGTCGCCAGAGTATGTGCGCAAAGCTGGGGTGTGACCTGCGCTTGAGAAGGCCGTGCAAAAACGACAAGGCCATCGGCGGATCGACTCCGGCGACGGCCTTTTTTTGCTTCACGGCGCCCGCAACCGCGGACGCCGTCTCGCGCGCCAACGCAGTCGCGTCAAACGATCCGCATCGAGTAATCGGTCGCGCGCACGTCTTTGGTCAGCGCACCGATCGACACGCGATCGACGCCGGTCTCCGCGATCGTGCGCACGGTGTCGAAATTCACGCCGCCGGACACTTCGAGCACCGCCCGCCCGGCCGTGTTCCTCACCGCGTCGCGCATCATGTGGAACGAAAAGTTGTCGAGGAGGATCGACTGCGCGCGATGCGCGAGCGCGATTTCCAGTTGCTCGATCGTCTCGACCTCGATCTGGATCGGCACGCCGGCATTCAACGCAAGCGCCGCGTCCATCGCCGCCCCCACCCCGCCGGCCGCGGCGATATGGTTCTCCTTGATCAGGATGCCGTCGTACAGCGCGAGCCGCTGGTTCGCGCCACCGCCCACGCGCACCGCGTACTTCTGTGCGAGCCGCAAACCGGGCAGGGTTTTGCGCGTATCGAGCACGCGCGTACGCGTATGAGCGATCGCGTCGACATAGCGGCGCGTCGCGCTCGCCACACCCGACAGCAACTGCAGGAAGTTCATCGCGTTGCGCTCCGCGGTCAGCAGCGCGCGCACCGGCCCGCGCAGTTCGCAGACCGGCGTGTCCGCGCTCATCCGCTCACCTTCGCGATAACGCCATTGGACCTCGATACGCGGATCGACCGAGCGCATCACCGCGTCGAACCACAGCACGCCGCACAATACCGCGTCCTCGCGCACGATGATGCGAGCGGCGCGCACGTCGTCCGCGGGCACGAGGCGGCCGGTCTGATCGCCGCTGCCGACGTCTTCGGCCAGCGCATCCGCGACGTTGCGCGCGAGCGCCGCGTCGAACGCCGCGCCGTATTGCGCGTGGATCTCCGCGAATAGCGGCGACACCGCGTGATGGACCGTTGCACGTCCGCCCACCGCCGACTCCGGCGCCTTCTCCACCACCGTCATTACGCTGCTCCCACGTTCGAATACAGTTGCGCGTCGCGCGCGAGATCGCCGCTCGCCTGCACGCGCTTCTTGTGACGCGCCGCGAAGTCGAGCATCCGATCGATCGGTAAACGCGCGCGCTCGCCGATTGCACGGTCGACGGAAATTTCGTTGTGGCCGCGTTCGAGCACGTCGGCCAGGTTCCCCAAGCCGTTCATCGCCATCCACGGACAATGCGCGCAGCTCTTGCAGGTTGCGCTGTTGCCGGCCGTCGGCGCGGCGATCAGGGTCTTGCCGGGAGCGGCCAGCTGCATCTTGTGCAGGATGCCGAGGTCGGTCGCGACGATGAAATGCGTCGCGTCGAGCTTGCGCGCGGCATCGATCAGTTGCGTGGTCGAGCCGACCACATCAGCCTGGGCGACCACATTGGCCGGCGACTCCGGATGCACGAGGACCTTGGCACGCGGGTACTCGGCGCGCAGCAGATCGAGTTCGATACCCTTGAACTCGTCGTGCACGAGGCACGATCCCTGCCACATCAGCATGTCCGCGCCGGTCTTGCCCTGAATGTAGCCACCCAGATGACGGTCCGGCGCCCAGATGATCTTTTCACCGCGCGCATGCAGATCGGCGACGATCTCGAGTCCGATCGACGACGTGACCATCCAGTCCGCGCGCGCCTTCACGGCAGCGCTGGTGTTCGCATACACGACCACCGTGCGGTCTGGATGCGCATCGCAAAAAGCCGAAAATTCATCGACCGGACAGCCGAGATCGAGCGAACAGGTCGCATCGAGATCAGGCATCAGAATGCGTTTGTCGGGACTAAGGATTTTCGCGGTCTCGCCCATGAAGCGAACGCCCGCGACCACCAGCGTCTGCGCATCGTGATCGCGCCCGAAGCGCGCCATTTCCAGCGAATCGGCGACGCAACCGCCGGTCTCGTCGGCGAGCTCCTGCAATTCGGCGTCGACGTAATAATGCGCGACGAGCACCGCTTTCTCCCGCTTCAGTAACGCGCGAATGCGCGCCTTCAGCGCCTGCTTCTCTTCCACCGACGGCATCGCGGGCACCTTCGCCCACGCCTGCCCAATTGCGCACGTTGTGCCCAGTGCCTGAGGCCGGTCGTATTCGACGGTCCTGATCGCCTGCTGCTCCATCATCTCCTCTGCCCTCACCTGGCCGCCGCGGTTCGACGGTCGTGCTACTTTCGTCCGACGATTTTCCACGGCCCAAAAAAGCAAAACCCCGCCAACGCGGGGTTTTGTGACGTGCTGAAATTTTAATGGATTTCAGGCATAGCGACGCAGTCGCATCGCGAAGTCTTGCAACGCCTTGATGCCGCTCTGCTCCGCGCGATGGCACCAGTCCTGCAACTGAGCGAGCAACTGTTCGCGCGACGCATTGGAACGCTCCCATATCGACGCGAGCTCGTTGCGCATGTCGATGTACGTCTTCAGCTTCTGGCTGCTCGCAAAGATCTGCGGCAACTGGCGCTTCTGCGGCTCGTTCAGGCCAGCCTCTTCCTTGTGGAGCCAGCTGCGCGCGCCGCGCATCACCTGGTATTTCTCGCGTGCGCCGACTTCCTTCAGATGCGCGAGCTCCTGACGGTAAGCGCGCTTGATCGCCTTCGCGTAACGCGCCATCACTTCGTAGCGGTTCGCGAGCACGGCCTGCAGCGTGTCCTGATCGAGCACGAGCTTGCCAGTGGTCAGACGCGGCGTAGGCGCCACCTTCTTCACCTTGGCCAGACGGAACGCCTGCATGATGCGGATATACATCCAGCCGATGTCAAACTCATACCACTTGTTCGACAGCTTGGCCGACGTCGCGTACGTGTGGTGATTGTTATGCAGTTCTTCGCCGCCGATGATGATGCCCCACGGGAAGATGTTGGTGCTCGCATCCGACGAGTTGAAGTTGCGATAGCCCCAGAAATGCGCGAGGCCGTTGACCACGCCCGCCGCCCAGAACGGGATCCAGACCATCTGCACTGCCCAGATCGTCAGACCGACGACGCCGAACAGCGCGACGTTGATCACCATCATGATGCTCACGCCGAGGATCGGGTACTTCGTGTACACGTTGCGCTCAATCCAGTCGTTCGGCGTGCCGTGACTGAACTTACGCATCGTTTCTTCATTTTTCGCTTCCGCGCGATAGAGCTCCGCGCCTTCGAGCAGCACCTTCCAGATGCCGCGCGTTTGCGGACTGTGCGGATCCTCTTCGGTCTCGCACTTCGCGTGATGCTTACGGTGAATCGCGGCCCACTGGCCGGTCAACATGCCCGTGGTCATCCACAGCCAGAAGCGGAAAAAATGACTGGCGATCGGGTGCAGCTCCAGCGAGCGGTGCGCCTGGCAGCGATGCAGATAGACGGTGACGCCGATAATCGTGATGTGCGTGACGATCAGCGTGTACACGACGAGTTGCAACCATGAGAAACGCAACAGGCCGTGGGCAAGGAAATCGAGCAAAGAATTCAACAAGGTAAGTTACCTGCAGAACGAGAAATTCGGAGCACACGCGGCGCGTGTGTCAAGAAAGTGAAAGCATAACGCGGGATTGGACGACATTCTACTGGAAGCGTTCCAAGTGTTTGTAACAAATAGGGATTTTTTTGTGTGCTATCAACACGATAGCGCTCGCCGCGGCACCGGGACGCAGTGCGCGGCGACGGGAAACGGCCGTCAGCGAACGTCGTTGGCGGCGCCGTCCACAGGCGCGGAGGCGGCTTCGGACGTGGCGTTCACCCCGCCGCCGCCAACCGGATCGGTCATTGCTACCGACTGCGGTATCACGCCGCCCACCGGCCCGATGATCCGCACCTCGCGCTGGGCGAACGGAATCGAGATGTTGTGTTCGGAGAACAGGCGCCAGATGTTGCGGTTGACGCTCGAGCGCACGCCCGATGTACCGGTCGCGGCGTCCTCGATCCAGAAACCGAGCTCCAGATTGATCCCGTCCGCCCCGAAGCCGGCCAGATAGGGCGTCGGCGCCGGCTCGCGCAGCACCCGGGGCACGTCGGCGGCTGCCTCGGCGAGGAGCGCCATCGCCTGTTCGACGTCGGACGTGTAGGCGATCTGCACGGTCGCCTTCGCGTAGCCGCGGGTCAGAAACGACGACTGGTTCTGCACGACGTCGGTGATCAGCTTCTCGTTCGGGATCAGCGTTTCGATCCCGTCGAGCCCGCGCACCACCGTGTAGCGCGTGCGAATCTGCGTGACCCGCCCCGCCAGTCCGCTCACATTGATCGTGTCGCCGATCCGCAGCGAGCGGTCCAGCAGGATGATGAAGCCCGACACGTAGTTGCTGGCGATCTTCTGCATGCCGAAGCCGAGGCCCACGCCGAGCGCGCCGCCGAACACGCCGAGCACCGTGATGTCGATTCCGACGATCGACAGGCTGATCAGGATCGCCGCCAGCACGAAGGCCGCCCGGCCGACCCGCGCGACCACCACCTTCAGGTTCGCATCGAGCGTCTTCGAGCGCATCAGGCGTTCTTCGAAGGTCGAGCCGAGCCACATCGCGACGATCATCGTGACGCCGACCCACAGCAGGCCGGTCGCCAGCGACAGCAGCGTCATGTGCGCATTGGCCACGCGAAAGCGCACGCTGCCCATCCACTCGATCACGTCTTCCTGAATGCCCAGCAGCGTCAGCACCATGCCGATCCATACGACCACCGACACGGTCTTCTCGACGAGGAACAGCCACGGATGCACGCCGCCGTCGCGGTTGAACACCCGCCGCGCGAAGAAAAACACGATATAGATCAGGCCGATCCCGACCAGCGGCACCAGCGCCACATTGAGCAGCGCCGTGTGCATGAACTGGCCGGCGATCGCGCGCGCGATCCACACCAGCGCCGCGCCGATCAGCGGAAAGGCCGCACGGTTCAGGCTTTCCATCCCGAAGCGCAGGCCCTGGTATCGCGGCAACTGAAGCTGCAACTGAAGCGGCGACTGCGACTGCGGTTTGGCCAGCCGCCGGCGCAACAGTCCCGCGAGCAGCCATGCGACGGCGAGCGTCGCCAGCAGGATGCCGACCTGCCACAACATCACGGGCTGACCGAAGTCGCGCCAGATGTCGTCGAACATGTGAGGAAAGGTGGTGTTCATGAGGTCGCCGGAAGCGGCCGGCGCGCGCGGGCTGTTACGAGCCCACGCGCGCCGCAGGTGAGGCGGGTGCGCTTAGCTCTGGCGCTCGAGCACGGCGGCGAAGAAGCCGTCGGTCGCATGGCGATGCGGCCACAGCGACAGGTAGTCGCCCATTTCGAGTTCGATGCGCTGCTCGGCGAGCACGTCGCGAACCGGCACCAGCGCGAACTCGGGGTGGTCGGCGAGGAACTGCTGCACGACCGCCTCGTTTTCCGCTTCGAGGATCGAGCAGGTCGCGTAGACGAGGCGCCCGCCCTTCTTCACCAGACGCGCGGCGCTGGCCAGAATCGACGCCTGCTTCGGCGCCAGCTCGGCGACCGACTCCGGCGACTGGCGCCACTTCAAGTCCGGATTGCGGCGCAGCGTGCCGAGACCGCTGCAAGGCGCATCGACCAGCACGCGGTCGATCTTGCCGGCCAGACGCTTGATCTTCGCGTCGTGCTCGCTGTCGATCAGCACCGGGTTCACGTTCGACAGCCCACTGCGCGCCAGACGCGGCTTCAGCTTGGCGAGACGCCGCTCGGAGATGTCGAACGCGTACAGACGGCCGGTCGAGCGCATCGCCGCGCCGAGCGCCAGCGTCTTGCCGCCCGCGCCCGCGCAGAAGTCGACGATCATCTCGCCGCGCCGCGGCGCGACCAGCGAGCACAGCAACTGGCTGCCCTCGTCCTGCACTTCGAGCCAGCCCTGCTGGAACGCGTCGAGCTTCGTCAGCGCCGGCTTGCCGACCACCCGCACGCCGAACGGCGCGAACGGCGTCGCGCCGGCCTCGATGCCGGCCTTCTGCAATGCGCCGAGCACGTCGTCGCGAGTCGCCTTGATCGGGTTCGCGCGCAGATCGAGCGGCGCCGGGTAGTTCAGCGCGGCGGCCAGCTGCGCGAGTTCGGCGGGCTCGATGCGGGTGCTGAGCGCGTCGCTGATCCAGCCGGGCAGGTTCAGGCGAATCCGCAGCGGCAGGCTTTCCGGATCGATCTTCGCGACATGTTCGAGCCAGGTCGCCTCGGCCTCGCTGACGAACGGCTTCAGCGCGTTGCGCCCGACCGTCTGCATCAGCCCCAGCAGCGCCATCCGGCGCGCCGGATTGCCCGAGCCGCTCTCGGCCAGATGGGCGAATTCCATGCGCCGGCGCAGCACCGCGAACACCGCCTCGGCGATCACGCCGCGCTCGCTGTGGCCGAGCTTCGGATGCGCGCGGAAGAACCGGCTGGTGGTGGCGTCGGCCGGGCCGTTGAGCCGCAGCACTTCGGCCAGCAGCGTTTCAGTTTGTCCAATCAGAAAACCATGCAATCTCATGCGCCCTCTCCGGCGGTGTGACCGGCAAAGAGCCATTGCGGCTCCGACGGCGTTAGCGTGACGCGCAGGCCGTCCAGAGCGAGACGCCCTTCGACGAACCAGCGCACCGCGCGTGGATAAATGATGTGTTCGGTTGCCAGCACGCGTTCGGCGAGCGTGGCGGGGGTGTCGCCGGCGACGACCGGCACCGCCGACTGCACGACGATCGGCCCGTGATCGAGCTGCGAGGTGACAAAATGCACCGACGCGCCGTGCAGCCGCACGCCGGCGTCCAGCGCCTGCTGGTGAGTCTTGAGGCCCGGGAAGCTCGGCAGCAGCGACGGATGCACGTTCAGCATGCGGCCGGCGTAATGGTCGACGAAGCGTGCGGTCAACACCCGCATGAAGCCGGCGAGTACGACGAGGTCCGGTGCGAACGCGTCGATCCGCTCGGCCAGCGCCGCGTCGAAGCTATCGCGATCCGGAAACTCGCGATGGTCGACCACGGCGGTCGCGATGCCGTGCGAGGCCGCGAAAGCGAGCCCCGCGGCATCGGGACGGTTGGCAATCACGGCGGCGATTTGCGCCGGCCAGCCCTCGCTCGCGCAAGCGCGCACGATGGCTTCCATGTTGCTGCCCCGTCCGGAAATCAGGATGACGAGTTTTTTCATGCGCGGATTTTATCATTCGGCCGTCGCGATCCAGCGACCGCGCAGCCCTGCGTTGCGCCAAGCGTTTATAATCGATTGTTTTGCGGCACTCCGGCCGCCACTGCAACCCAACCGCCGCAACCGCTGCAACCCGCTATCGTGAGAGTCTTCCGCGGTCTTCCCAATGCCGAGAGCCGCGCGCCCTGCGCGCTGACCATCGGCAACTTCGACGGTGTCCACCGCGGCCATCAGGCGCTGCTCGCCCACGTGCGCGCGGCCGCCGATGCGCGCGGCCTGCCGGTCTGCGTGATGACCTTCGAACCGCACCCGCGCGAATTCTTCAACCCGGCCAGCGCGCCGCCGCGCATCGCGATGCTGCGCGACAAACTCGAGGCGCTGCGCACCAACGGGGTCGACCGGGTCGTCGTCGAGCACTTCAATCACACTTTCGCGAGCCAGTCGCCGGATTCGTTCGTCGAGCGGATCATCGTCAACGGGCTGCATGCGCGCTGGGTCATGATCGGCGACGACTTCCGCTACGGCGCGAAGCGCGCCGGCGATTTCGCGTCGCTGCAGAAGGCCGGCGAGCAGTACGGCTTCGAAGTCGAGCAGATGGCCACGGTGGCCGACCCGTCGGGCGCGCGCATTTCCAGCTCGGGGGTGCGCGCGGCGCTGATCGCCGGCGACCTCGACGCGGCGCGCAGCGCGCTCGGCCGCGACTATCTGATCAGCGGCCACGTCACGCACGGCATGAAGCTCGGCCGCGATCTCGGCTTCCCCACGCTGAACCTGCCGATCGCGCACAAGCGCCCGGCGCTCGCCGGCATCTTCGTCGTGCAGGTGCACGGCATCGCCGATCACCCGCTGCCGGGCGTCGCGAGCCTCGGCCTGCGCCCCACCGTCGACGATTCCGGCCGCGTGCTGCTCGAAGTGCATCTGCTCGACTGGCACGGCGACGCGTATGGCAAACTCGTGCGCGTCGAATTCCTGAAGAAGCTGCGCGACGAGGAAAAGTTCGCCGACCTCGAAACGCTGACCGCCGCGATCGCCCGCGACGTCGCCAATGCCCGCGCATGGTTCGCGGCCGTCGGCGCCGGCACACCGGGCAGCCGCTCCACCGGTTTCGCCACCTCGGCCACCGACCGAATTAGATAGCCGCCGCGATTCGGGCCGGCGCGCCGCGCCGCACGAATCGCCGCCACGCGCATCGAAGGGCGTCCGGGCTTCACGCGAGCCGCCCGCCGGGCGCGTCCCACGCCACGGCTCAGCGCAATCCGCGCGCCGCTACGCATTCCAACGCATTCACCGCCACTCACATCATGAGCAATAAGAAAGCCGATTCGAAACCGCAGTCCCGCTACCCGGTCAACCTGCTCGACACGCCGTTTCCGATGCGTGGCGACCTGCCCAAGCGCGAGCCGCAATGGGTCAAGCAATGGCAGGAACGCAAGGTCTACGACACGATCCGCGCGGCTTCGAAGGGCCGCAAGAAGTTCATCCTGCACGACGGCCCGCCGTATGCGAACGGCGACATCCACCTCGGCCACGCGGTGAACAAGATCCTCAAGGACATGATCGTCAAGGCGCGAAACCTCGCGGGCTTCGACGCGGTCTACGTGCCGGGCTGGGATTGCCACGGCATGCCGATCGAAATCCAGATCGAAAAGCAGTTCGGCAAGTCGCTGCCGGCGGCCGAAGTGATGCAGAAGGCGCGCGCGTACGCGACCGAGCAGATCGAAAAGCAGAAGGCCGGCTTCCGCCGCCTGGGCGTGCTCGGCGACTGGGACAATCCGTACAAAACGATGAACTTCGCGAATGAAGCCGGCGAAATCCGCGCGCTCGCGAAGATCATGGAAAAGGGCTACGTGTTCCGCGGCCTGAAGCCGGTCAACTGGTGTTTCGACTGCGGCTCGGCGCTGGCCGAGGCGGAAGTCGAGTACAAGGACAAGACCGATCCGACCATCGACGTGCTGTTCAGCTTCGCCGAGCCGGAAAAGACCGCGCAGGCTTTCGGCCTTGCCGCGCTGCCGCGCAACGAAGGCGGCATCGTGATCTGGACCACCACGCCGTGGACCATCCCGGCCAACCAGGCGCTGAACCTGCATCCGGAAATCGTCTACGCGCTGGTCGACACGCCGCGCGGGCTGCTGATCCTCGCCGAGGAACGCGTCGAAGCGTGCCTGAAGCTGTACGGTCTCGAAGGCAAGGTCGTCGCGACCACGCCGGGCGCAAAGCTCGCGAACCTGCGCTTCAACCACCCGCTCGCGTCCGCGCATCCGGCTTACAAGCGCACCGCACCGGTCTACCTCGGCGACTACGTGACCACCGAAACAGGTACCGGCGTCGTGCACTCGTCGCCCGCGTACGGCGTCGAAGACTTCGTGTCGTGCAAGGCGCACGGCATGGCGGACTCGGACATCATCAACCCGGTGATGGGCGACGGCCGTTATATCGAATCGCTCGCGCTGTTCGGCGGCCTGTCGATCTGGGCGGCCAATCCGCAGATCGTCGAGGCGCTGCAAGGCGCCGGCTCGCTGCTGCGCACCGAGAAGTACTCGCACAGCTACATGCACTGCTGGCGCCACAAGACGCCGATCATCTATCGCGCGACCTCGCAGTGGTTCGCCGGCATGGACGTGAAGCCGAACGACACCGACAAGACGCTGCGCGAAACCGCGCTCGAAGGGATCGAGAACACCGCGTTCTATCCGTCGTGGGGCAAGCAGCGCCTGTTCAGCATGATCGCCAACCGGCCGGACTGGACGCTGTCGCGTCAGCGCCAGTGGGGCGTGCCGATGGCGTTCTTCGTGCACAAGGAAACCGGCGAGCTGCACCCGCGCACGCTCGAATTGCTCGAGCAGGTCGCGCAGCGCGTCGAGAAGGCAGGCATCGAGGCATGGCAGACGCTCGACCCGCGCGAGCTGATCGGCGACGACGCGAACCTGTACGAAAAGAACCGCGACACGCTCGACGTGTGGTTCGACTCGGGCACCACGCACTGGCACGTGCTGCGCGGCTCGCACAAGGACCAGCTGCAATTTCCGGCCGACCTGTATCTGGAGGGCTCGGACCAGCACCGCGGCTGGTTCCACTCGTCGCTGCTGACCGCATCGATGCTCGACGGCCGCCCGCCGTACAACGCGCTGCTCACGCACGGCTTCACCGTCGATGGCGAAGGCCGCAAGATGAGCAAGTCGCTCGGCAACGGGATCGATCCGCATGAAGTCGCGAACCGTCTGGGCGCGGAAATCATCCGCCTGTGGATCGCGTCGACCGACTACTCGGGCGAACTGGCGATCTCCGAGGAAATTCTCAAGCGCGTGACGGAAGCCTATCGGCGGATCCGCAACACGCTGCGCTTCCTGCTCGCGAACCTGTCGGATTTCGACTTCGCGCAGCACGCGCAGCCGGTCGAAAACTGGCTCGAAATCGATCGCTATGCGGTCGCGCTGACGGCCAACCTGCAGAACGACATCCTCGCGCACTACGAGAAGTACGAATTCCACCCGGTCGTCGCGAAGCTGCAGACGTTCTGCTCGGAAGACCTCGGCGGCTTCTATCTCGACGTGCTGAAGGACCGCCTGTACACGAGCGCGGCCGACTCGGTCGCGCGCCGCTCGGCGCAGACCGCGCTGTATCACGTCGCGCACGGCCTGCTGCGTCTGATGGCGCCGTTCCTGTCGTTCACCGCGGAAGAAGCGTGGAAGGTGTTCCAGCCCAACAGCGAAACGATTTTTACCGAGACCTATCACGCGTATCCGGCGGTGCCTGAAGCGGGCGCATTGCTCGACAAGTGGACGCTGCTGCGCGCGGCGCGCAGCGACGTGACCAAGGCGCTGGAAGAGGCGCGCGTCGCGAACCTGATCGGCTCGTCGCTGCAGGCGGAAGTCGAAATCCGCGCGAGCGGCGCGCGTTACGACGCGCTCACGAGTCTCGCCGACGACCTGAAGTTCGTGCTGATCACGTCGGCGGCCAGCGTCGTCAAGGTGGACAGCGAAGCGGACGAAGGCGTCGAAGTGATCGCATCGAAGTACCTGAAGTGCGAGCGCTGCTGGCACTACCGCGCGGACGTCGGCGCGAACGCCGAACATCCGTCGCTGTGCGGCCGGTGCTTCAGCAACCTGTTCAGCAATGGCGAAACGAGGAGCGCGGCATAATGGCAGGCAGCAGCATGTCGAAAACATCGGCCCGAAGCAGTTCGCTGGCACCCTGGCTCGGCATCGCGCTGATCGTCATCCTGTTCGATCAGCTGACGAAAATCGCGGTGCGCAAGGTGTTCGAATATGGGGTGCCGCATGAGGTCACGTCGTTCTTCAACCTGATCCTCGTGTACAACCGCGGCGCCGCGTTCAGCTTCCTCGCGATGGCGGGCGGCTGGCAGCGCTGGGCGTTCACCGCGCTCGGCGTGGTCGCCGCGCTGGTGATCTGCTACCTGCTCAAGCGCCACAGCGGGCAGAAGATGTTCTGCACGGCGCTCGCGCTGATTCTCGGCGGCGCGCTCGGCAATGTGATCGACCGGCTGATGTACGGCCACGTGATCGACTTCCTCGATTTCCACGTGGGCGGCTGGCACTGGCCGGCGTTCAACCTCGCCGACAGCGCGATCACGGTAGGCGCGATCCTGCTCGTGCTCGACGAGCTGCGGCGCGTACGCGGCTCACGCTAACGTCGCCCGCGGGCGCGGCCGCCACGGCCCTGCCCGCGTCCGTTTAAAGGCGCGGCGGCAACGGCGGGCAAGGTCTCGCGCCGCCGCGCGATCACGCTTTGTCGGAGGCTTTCGTTGGCAACCGCAGAACTCGCAGGCAAACACCTCGTCCTCGGCATGACGGGTGGCATCGCCTGCTACAAGATCGCCGAACTCACGCGCCTGCTGACCAAGGCAGGCGCAACCGTGCAGGTCGTGATGACCGAAGCGGCCACCCAGTTCATCACCCCCGTCACGATGCAGGCGCTGTCCGGCCGGCCGGTCTACACCAGCCAGTGGGACGCTCGCGTGCCGAACAACATGGCGCATATCGATCTGTCGCGCGAAGCGGATGCGATCGTGATCGCGCCCGCCTCCACCGACTTTCTCGCCAGGCTCGCGCACGGGATGGCCGACGATCTGCTGTCGACACTCTGCATCGCGCGCGACTGTCCGCTGCTGGTGGTGCCGGCGATGAACCGGCAGATGTGGCAGAACCCGGCCACGCAACGCAATGTCGCGCAGCTGCGCGCGGACGGCATCGAAGTGCTCGGTCCCGATTCGGGTCCGCAGGCGTGCGGCGAAGTCGGCGACGGGCGCATGCTCGAAGCGGCCGCCAGCTATGAAGCGATCGCGTCGTTCTTCTCACCCAAGATTCTCGCCGGCCGGCGCGTGCTGCTGACCGCCGGACCGACCTTCGAACCGCTCGACCCGGTGCGCGGCATCACCAACCGCTCGAGCGGCAAGATGGGCTTCGCGCTCGCGCGCGCCGCGCAGCAGGCCGGTGCCGACGTGCATCTGGTGGCCGGCCCGGTCGCGCTCGACACGCCTTGGGGCGTGTTCCGCGAAGACGTGCAGACCGCGCAGCAGATGCATGACGCGGTGATGCACGCGGTCGCCGACGCGGACATCTTCATCGGCGTCGCGGCGGTGGCCGACTGGCGCGTCGATCATGTCAGCGAGCAGAAGATCAAGAAGAGCGCCGAGCGTGCGTTGCCGAGCTTTTCGTTCGTCGAGAATTCCGACATCCTCGCCGCGGTCGCGAAGCTGCCGAAGCCGCCGTTCACGGTCGGCTTCGCGGCGGAGAGCGACAACCTCGACGTCCACGGCGAACAAAAACGCGCGCGCAAGAATGTGCCGCTGCTGATCGGCAACCTGGGTCCGCAAACCTTCGGACTTGACGACAACGAAGTGATCCTGTTCGAAGCAGGCAAAGCAACGAAGCTGCCGCGCGCCGACAAGCAGACGCTCGCGCGCGCGCTGATTACGGAAATCGCGAAGCGCCTGCCGCCCGTCGCCGGGCCGGTTCTTTGAGCGAGTCAGCGGGCGCGGCGGCGGTCCTTACCGCCTCACCGCCCCGCTCTCTCGCCGAAGCGCCTGAATCATCTGGAGCACTACTGTCATGACGCTACTTTCCGTGCTCGATCAAACGCCGGTGATCGCCGGCCATTCGGTGGCGGACGCGATCGCCGCGACCGTCGAACTCGCGCAACTCGCCGACGACCTCGGCTACACGCGCTACTGGTGCGCCGAGCATCATGGCCTGCGCGGCCTGTCGAACCCGTGCCCCGAAGTGATGCTCGCGCGGCTCGGCAGCGTGACCAAACGCATTCGCCTCGGCTCGGGCGGCGTGATGCTGCCGTACTACAGCCCGTTCAAGGTCGCCGAGCAGTTCATGATGCTCGAGGCGCTGTTCCCGAACCGCGTCGACCTCGGCGTCGGCCGCGCGCCCGGCGGCGATATGCGCACCGCGCAAGCGGTCGCGGCCGGCACCTACAATCGCGGCGAGATTTTCCCGCAGCAGGTCGCCGAGCTGCAGGGGCTGCTGCACGGCACGCTGCCCGATGATCATCTCGCGCAAGGCGTGCTGCTGCAGCCGCAAATCGATACGCGTCCGCAGTTGTGGATGCTCGGCTCGAGCGAATTCGGCGGCCTGCTGGCCGCGCAACTCGGCATCCGCTTCGCGTTCGCGCATTTCATCAACGCGCATTTCGGCAAACCGGTCGCGCTCGCGTATCGCGAGCGTTTCCAGGCCGGCCCGGAAGCGGCGCAGCCGTATCTCGCGGCGGCGGTGTTCGTGATCTGCGCGGACACCGAGCAGGAAGCGGCGGACCTCGAGAAGGCCGTCGATCTGCGCCGCGTGCAGATGGCGTACGGCCTGAACGAACCGATTCCGTCGATCGCGCAAGGCCTCGCGCAGGAATACGGCGAGCGCGAACAGCTGGTGATCGACCGGGAAAAGCCGCGCAGCATCGTCGGTACACCCGAACAGGTCACCGAACGGCTGAAAGACTTGCAGGAGCAGTTCCGGGCCGACGAGCTGATGGTGCTGACCGTGGCCGGCAGCTATCGCGCGCGGCTGCGCTCCTATGAACTTCTCGCCGAGGCATTCCAGCTCGGCTCGAACTAACGCCCAACCCATCCTCTTTCGAACCTGAATGAAACTCGACCTGAAGATTCTCGATGAGCGCATGCGCGAACAGCTCCCCGCCTACGCGACGACCGGCAGCGCCGGCCTCGATCTGCGCGCGTGCCTCGACGAACCGCTGACGCTCGCGCCCGGCGAAACCGCGCTGGTGCCGACCGGCCTCGCGATCCACGTCGGCGATACGGGTTATGCGGCGCTGATCCTGCCGCGCTCGGGTCTCGGCCACAAGCACGGCATCGTGCTCGGCAATCTGGTCGGTCTGATCGACTCCGACTATCAAGGTCAACTGATGATCTCGACGTGGAACCGCGGCCAGACCACGTTCGTGCTCAATCCGATGGAGCGCCTCGCGCAGTTGGTGATCGTGCCGGTCGTGCAGGCCGAATTCAATATCGTCGACGACTTCGCGGAAAGCGAGCGGGGCGCGGGCGGCTTCGGCAGCACCGGCAAGCATTGATTGACCTGGGCTGAGCCCACGGAAATCAACGCTCAAAAAAAAAACGGCGCGGGATAAAACCCGCGCCGTTCTGCTTTCTGCTGATCCGGCTTCGTGCAGAGCCGGGCCCGCGTATTACTCCACTTCCACCGCTTCCGGATTCGGATTGCGCGGCGCCGGATGCTCGTCGAAGGTCAGCTGCACCTTGTCTTCCGCATCGACGTCGACCGTCACGCGGCCGCCGTTCATCAGCTTGCCGAACAGCAACTCGTCGGCCAGCGCGCGACGGATCGTGTCCTGGATCAGGCGCTGCATCGGCCGCGCGCCCATCAGCGGGTCGAAACCGTGCTTGGCCAGATGCTTGCGCAACGTGTCGGTGAAGAGCGCGTCGACCTTCTTCTCGTGCAGCTGATCTTCCAGCTGCATCAGGAACTTGTCGACCACGCGCATGATGATTTCTTCATCCAGCGCACGGAAGCTGATCGTCGCATCCAGACGGTTGCGGAACTCCGGCGTGAACATGCGCTTGATGTCGACCATCTCGTCGCCCGCCTCCCGGCGGTTCGTGAAGCCGATCACCGACTTGCCCATCGCCTCGGCGCCCGCGTTCGTCGTCATAATGATGATGACGTTGCGGAAATCCGCCTTGCGGCCGTTGTTGTCCGTCAGCGTGCCGTGGTCCATCACCTGCAGCAGCACGTTGAAGATGTCCGGATGCGCCTTCTCGATTTCGTCGAGCAGCAGCACGCAGTGCGGCTTCTTCGTGATCGCTTCGGTCAGCAGGCCGCCCTGGTCGAAACCGACGTAGCCCGGCGGCGCGCCGATCAGCCGGCTCACCGCATGACGCTCCATGTATTCCGACATGTCGAAGCGGATCAGCTCGATGCCGAGCGTGAACGCGAGCTGCTTCGCGACTTCGGTCTTGCCGACGCCGGTCGGGCCCGAGAACAGGAACGCGCCGATCGGCTTGTCGAGCTTGCCCAGACCCGCGCGCGCCATCTTGATCGCGGCCGACAGTGCGTCGATCGCCGGATCCTGGCCGAACACGACGCTCTTCAGATCGCGGTCGAGCGTCTGCAGCTTGCTGCGGTCGTCTTGCGACACGCTTTGCGCCGGCACCCGCGCGATCTTCGAGATGATTTCCTCGATCTCGTTCTTGCCGATCGTCTTCTTCTGCTTCGACTTCGGCAGAATGCGTTGCGCCGCGCCCGCTTCGTCGATCACGTCGATCGCCTTGTCCGGCAGATGACGATCCGTGATGAAGCGCGCCGACAACTCAGCCGCCGCCGACAGCGCACCCGACGAATACTTGACGCCGTGATGCTCTTCGAAACGCGACTTCAGTCCGCGCAGGATCGCCACCGTCTGCTCGACGGTCGGCTCGGTGACATCCACCTTCTGGAAGCGCCGCGACAGCGCAGCGTCTTTCTCGAAGATGCCGCGATATTCGGTGAAGGTGGTCGCGCCGATGCACTTGAGCGTGCCCGACGACAACGCCGGCTTCAGCAGATTCGATGCATCCAGCGTGCCGCCCGACGCGGCGCCCGCGCCGATCAGCGTATGGATTTCATCGATGAACAGGATCGCGTGCGGACGCTCCTTCAGCTCTTTCAAAACCGTCTTCAGACGCTGCTCGAAGTCGCCTCGATACTTGGTGCCGGCGAGCAGCGCGCCCATGTCGAGCGAATAGACCTGGGCGTCCGCAAGGATGTCCGGCACTTCGCCGCGCGTAATGCGCCACGCGAGCCCTTCGGCGATCGCGGTCTTGCCGACCCCGGCCTCGCCGACCAGCAGCGGATTGTTCTTGCGCCGGCGGCACAGCACCTGCACCACGCGCTCGACTTCCGACTCGCGCCCGATCAGCGGATCGATGCGGCCGTCCTTCGCCATCTGGTTCAGGTTCTGCGTGAACTGGGCGAGCGGCGTTTCCTTCTGCGCGGCGGCTTCGTCGGACTCGGCATTCGCGTCGCTGGCCTTCGCGGCAGCCGAACTGCTCGTCTTGGCGATGCCGTGCGAGATGAAATTGACCACGTCCAGGCGCGTGACGCCCTGCTGCTGCAGGTAGTACACCGCGTGCGAGTCCTTCTCGCCGAAGATCGCGACCAGCACGTTGGCGCCGGTCACTTCCTTCTTGCCGTTCGAGGTGGACTGCACATGCATGATCGCACGCTGGATCACACGCTGGAAACCGAGCGTGGGCTGCGTGTCGACGTCGTCCGTGCCCGGCACGGTCGGCGTGTTGTCATGAATGAAGTTGCGCAGGTTCTGGCGCAGATCCTCGATATTGGCCGCGCATGCACGCAACACTTCTGCCGCCGTCGGGTTGTCCAACAGCGCAAGCAAAAGATGTTCGACCGTTATGAACTCGTGCCTTGCCTGGCGTGCTTCCATGAACGCCATGTGCAGGCTGACTTCCAGTTCCTGGGCAATCATGCTTCCTCCATCACACACTGCAGCGGATGCCCGGCCTGCCGTGCGTGGGTAACGACTTGCTCGACTTTGGTCGACGCGATGTCCCGCGTATAGACCCCACAAACTCCCCTGCCCTCGCGATGCACCTTCAACATAACCTGCGTTGCGGTTTCACGATCCTTATTGAAATATTCCTGCACGATCATCACGACGAATTCCATCGGCGTGAAGTCGTCATTCAGCAGCACCACCTTGTACATGGAGGGCGGCTTGAGCTTCTGCTCCTGCCGCTCCAGTACGGTGCCGTCCTGCTTGTCCGGGATAATCGCCATACACCCATTCTAAACAACTAGGACAGGCCCGCAATCCTGTCAAAACCCGGCCGCCCGGCCGGTGAACCCGTTCGCCGCCGCCCGGCCGTCACGATGTTGTCATGATCGCCGTGGCACGCTCGCTTTCGACGGGCCGATCGCGGTGCCGGCCCCTATCCTGTCCTGCTGCGCGCTAGGTGCTGCAGCGCGGTCGGATCGAGTATCGCACAACCTGCCGGAGCTGGCTGGCAGCGCTCGCGGCGCTGGGCGCCGGCGCCTCGGGCACTGTCAGCAGGTGAGACGATTATGCGACTTTTCAAGGCCTGCCGCTTGCGCAACCGCACATAACGGAAGCGGTAAAAACCCTGGAAAAGCAGCGTGTTTGCAACGCGACAACGGCGTCTCAAAATTTCCTTGACACTCGAATAAAGAGCCTCAACAATCAAGCTGGCACTTTTTTCACCAAGCAATAATTTCGAAAAAATGCCGATGGTGAGCTTGTGAGGAGGAAGCGACTGCCTTGTGTAGTCGTGGCTTTTCGAGGGCTCGTGGTAGTGACATGAGTTACAGGGGAAGTTGGAAATGGCAACTGGTACGGTCAAATGGTTTAACGACGCCAAAGGTTTCGGATTCATCACGCCTGACGAAGGCGGTGAGGATCTGTTTGCGCACTTCTCGGCAATCCAGATGAACGGGTTCAAAACCCTCAAGGAAGGCCAGAAGGTGACTTTCGAGGTCGTGCAAGGCCCGAAAGGCAAACAGGCATCGAACATTCAGGCACCCGCCTGAAGCGGCTTCGTTCTGAGGCGGGTTGTTATCCGTCTTTGGAAAACCCGGCTTTATGCCGGGTTTTCTTTTTTGCGGCCGGCTTTTTGCAATGCGGATCTTTCGGCCGTAAATACGCGCCGGGACTACCGCTAAAAAAATACCCCGGCCGCCTTCCGGCGCCGGGGTATTAATGTGCGCCGCATAATCGCAGCGCATCATTTACATATTCTCGATCATTACTCGCCCAAATGCTGAACACGATACCTGGGTCGCCCCTTCCATCAAACGGGCGAAATCGTAAGTCACGCGTTTTTGCAGGATCGATTTTTCCATCGAACTAATGATTAGGTCCGCCGCCTCGAACCAGCCGAGGTGGCGCAGCATCATTTCGGCCGAGAGGATTTCCGAACCCGGGTTCACATAGTCCTTGCCCGCGTATTTCGGCGCAGTCCCGTGGGTCGCCTCGAACATCGCAACCGAATCCGACAGGTTCGCCCCCGGCGCGATGCCGATGCCGCCGACCTGCGCGGCCAGCGCGTCCGAGATGTAGTCGCCGTTCAGGTTCAGCGTCGCGATCACGTCGTATTCGGCCGGGCGCAGCAGGATCTGCTGCAGGAACGCGTCGGCGATCACGTCCTTGATGACGATGTCGCTGCCCGTCTTCGGATTCCTGACTTTCATCCACGGACCGCCGTCGATCAGCTCCGCGTTGAATTCCTTCTGCGCGAGGCCGTAGCCGAAGTCGCGGAATGCGCCTTCGGTGAACTTCATGATGTTGCCTTTGTGCACCAGTGTGACCGAGCGGCGATCGTTGTCGATCGCGTACTGGATCGCCTTGCGTACCAGCCGCTCGGTGCCCTCGCGCGAGACCGGCTTGACGCCGATGCCCGAGCTGTCCGGGAAGCGAATCTTCTTCACGCCCATCTCTTCACGCAGGAACTGGATGATCTTCTTCGCCTGCTCGGACCCGGCCGGCCATTCGATGCCCGCATAGATGTCTTCGGAGTTCTCGCGGAAGATCACCATGTTGGTCTTTTCCGGCTCGCGCACCGGCGAGGGCACGCCCTTGAAATACTGGACCGGCCGCAGGCACACGTAGAGGTCGAGTTCCTGGCGCAGCGCGACGTTCAGCGAACGGATCCCGCCGCCGACCGGCGTGGTGAGCGGCCCCTTGATCGACACCACGTATTCCTTCACCACTTCCAGCGTCTCTTCCGGCAGCCACACGTCCGGGCCGTACACGCGGGTCGCTTTCTCGCCCGCGAAGATTTCCATCCAGTGAATCTTCTTCTTGCCCGCATAGGCTTTTTCGACCGCCGCATCGACGACCTTGATCATGACCGGCGTAATGTCCACACCGGTGCCGTCGCCCTCGATGTACGGGATGATCGGCTGGTCCGAAACATTGAGCGAGAAATCGGCGTTGACGGTGATCTTGTCGCCACCGGTCGGAACCTTGATGTGCTGATACGGCATGATCGACTCCAGTGAAAACGGTGCAAAAGCTGATGGAAGACTGCGCAAGCGATGCCTCTCGCCGCGCACTGCCGAACGCCCGCGAGCGGCCTGGCCGTATTCTAGCCCACGCCCTGCGCGCGTCCCGACGCCCCGCGGCTCGGGGTTTTCCCAACATGGACGAAGACCCGATCGTGCCGCGCTCCTCTATAAGATACAAGAATCGTCATCCCGATTTATGCATTATCATCGCGCCATCCATCGATGGACCGATCTCGCGCGAAGTCGCCGTTTGCCGTCACTGGCTCGTCACGACACAGTGCGTGACAGTTTTGCCGGCGGCTGCCCGCGCAGCTCGATCACCACGCGGCCGCCTCGTGCGCGCCCTCCCTCTCTGTGCCGACCCTCTTCGCTATGCGCCTTCTCGCCCTGAACAAGCCGTTCGGCACCATCTGTCAATTCTCGCCGCATGAGACGCGCGCGTCGCTCGCCGACTGGGTCAAGGTGCCGGGCGTCTATCCGGCCGGCCGGCTCGATTCCGATAGCGAAGGCCTGCTGCTGCTCACCGACGACGGCGCGTTGCAGGCCCGTATCGCCGAGCCGCGCCACAAACTCGTCAAACGCTACTGGGCGCAAGTCGAAGGCGCCGTCGATGCCGCCGCGTTGCAGAAACTCGCGCGCGGTGTCGATCTCGGCGATTACGTGACACGGCCGTGTCGCGCGACTTACGTCGAGCCTTCACCAGCGCTGTGGACTCGCACGCCGCCGATCCGTTTTCGCGCGGCGATTCCAACCACGTGGATCGAGTTGTCGATCACCGAAGGCAAGAACCGTCAGGTGCGCCGCATGACGGCTGCGGTCGGTTTTCCGACGCTGCGTCTGGTGCGCGTCGGCATCGGTGCGCTTGACATTTTTTCACTTGGCTTGCAGCCCGGCGAGAGCATCGAATTGCGCGCGAACGCACCGTGGGACGGTGTCAAGTGAAGATACGAGACGTTGCAAATGTGCGGTACGTCCCCGCTCAAAATGCATTTCGCGCGCGCTGACGAGTGCGCCAGGCCGTTGTATTTGCACGCATTTGCGCGCGCCAAAAATTTCTGAAAAATTCGCGTCAACCGCCGCGCAACCCCACGCGTTATTCGACGCAGATGCCGCAGAAGCTATCCGGCATTGAGCATTAAAGACCTTTGCATAAGCCGCCGTACGTGGGCGAATACGAAAGTCCGAACGCTAGCAGACGCGTCGAAAAAATTGTTCGATGCGGCTGTCAACCGAAAGGTGGATGGCACGTTTACCGACATGACTCTACATATGCCGGGTCATTTGGTTAATTAACTCAAGCTGAGGATTCACACAATGAACAAACTGATCGCCGCTCTGGTCGCTGGCCTCTTCGCAACGGCAGCATTCGCACAAGCATCGGCACCGGAAGCAGCTTCGGCAGCTCCGGCAGCAGCAGCTTCGTCGGCAAAGAAGACCACCAAGCACCACGCTCACAAGAAGTCGCACAAGAAGGCAGCAGCTGCAGAAGCAGCTTCGGCAGCTTCGGAGTAAGTTGCTTGTAAAGACGCAGTCAAGAACAGCTTCACTGCCGTTCTTACGGCGTTGTAAGGCAGATCACCGCAAGGCGATCTGCCTTTTTGTTTTTGGCGCGCTCGCGTAACATGCGCGAGTCAATTTCAGCAAGGAGTCTTGCCGTGCGATTTTCCCTGCGCTCGTCGATGGCGCGTCTGGCCATTGCCGTTGCCCTGCCGCTCGCGGCACTCTCGTTCGCCGCCACCACCGTTCCCGCTCACGCGCAGCAGATGCCGCCGGGCGCGAAGCAGCCGGGCGACTTCCCGCGCGTGAAGCTGACCGCCGGCATGTACGTGATCGACGCGGCCGTCGCCGCCAACGACGCGGACCGCGAACAGGGCTTGATGTATCGCACGCAGCTCGCGCCGAACGAAGGCATGCTGTTCGTGTTCAACGAAAACGCCGGTCACTGCTTCTGGATGAAGAACACGCTGATCCCGCTGTCGATCGCGTTCATCCGCGCGGACGGCACGATCACCGACATCGCCGAGATGCAGGCCGAGACCACCGACAACCACTGCCCGACTCACAACGGCGTGTTCGCGCTGGAGATGAACAAGGGCTGGTTCGCGTCCAAAGGCATCAAGCCGGGCATGCAGATCAAGGGTCTGCCGCCGGTGCCGGGCGTGACACAGTAATAAAACGCTTGCAGAGGCACGCGGCGCGGCGCCGCTCCAGCGCGTTGCCGCCGCGAGAAATGCCGGCGCCCCTTCCCGGGGGCGCCGGTTTTTTTTCGTCCGCCGAGCCCCGCGCGAGCGGCCTCGCCGCCGGCTGGCAGGATTCATGCAAAAGACCAACCGACGCGCTATCCTTGTAATCTCGAAAAAGCAGCACCCCACTCCCCGGGCGGCCCACGCGGTCGCCCGGCATGCGTTTCAGGCGCGCCATTCCAAGGAGGTTCACGTGCCCCGCAAGACTCCCATCGAGCGCTACCGGAATATCGGCATCAGCGCTCACATCGATGCCGGCAAAACCACCACCACTGAACGCATCCTGTTCTACACCGGCGTGACCCACAAGATCGGCGAGGTTCACGACGGTGCGGCGACGATGGACTGGATGGAACAGGAGCAGGAGCGCGGCATCACGATCACGTCGGCGGCCACCACCGCGTTCTGGAAAGGGATGGCCGGCAATTATCCGGAGCACCGGATCAACATCATCGACACCCCCGGGCACGTCGACTTCACGATCGAAGTCGAGCGCTCGATGCGCGTGCTCGACGGCGCCTGCATGGTCTACGACTCGGTCGGCGGCGTGCAGCCGCAATCGGAAACGGTGTGGCGCCAGGCGAACAAGTACAAGGTGCCGCGCATCGCGTTCGTCAACAAGATGGACCGGGTCGGCGCGGACTTCTTCCGCGTGCAGCGGCAGATCGGCGATCGCCTGAAGGGCGTCGCGGTACCGATCCAGATTCCGATCGGCGCCGAAGAGCACTTCCAGGGCGTGGTCGATCTCGTGAAGATGAAGGCGATCTTCTGGGACGACGCGAGCCAGGGGATCAAGTTCGAGTACCGCGATATTCCGGCCGAACTTGCGGCGACCGCGAAGGAATGGCACGACAAGATGGTCGAGGCCGCGGCCGAAGCGAACGAACAGCTGCTCGAAAAGTACCTCGGCGGCGAGCCGCTGAGCGAAGAGGAAATCAAGCACGGGATTCGCGCGCGCACGGTCGCCAATGAAATCGTGCCGATGCTGTGCGGCAGCGCGTTCAAGAACAAGGGCGTGCAGGCGATGCTCGACGCGGTGATCGACTATCTGCCGTCGCCGGTCGACGTGCCCGCGATCACCGGCCACGACGAGCACGACAAGGAGATCGAGCGTCATCCGAACGACGACGATCCGTTCTCGGCGCTCGCGTTCAAGATCATGACCGACCCGTTCGTCGGCCAGCTGATCTTCTTCCGCGTGTACTCGGGCGTCGTCAATTCGGGCGACACGGTCTACAACGCGATCAAGGAGAAGAAGGAGCGTCTGGGCCGCATCCTGCAGATGCACGCGAACGAGCGCAAGGAAATCAAGGAGGTGTATGCCGGCGACATCGCCGCCGCGGTCGGCCTGAAGGAAGCGACCACCGGCGATACGCTCTGCGATCCCAACCACGTGATCATCCTCGAAAAGATGATCTTCCCGGACCCGGTGATCTCGCAGGCGGTCGAGCCGAAGACCAAGGCCGACCAGGAAAAGATGGGCATCGCGCTGAACCGTCTGGCGCAGGAAGACCCGTCGTTCCGCGTGCAGACCGACGAGGAATCCGGCCAGACGATCATCTCCGGGATGGGCGAGCTGCACCTGGAAATTCTGGTCGACCGGATGAAGCGCGAGTTCGGCGTCGAGGCGACCGTCGGCAAGCCGCAGGTCGCGTATCGCGAGACGGTGCGCAACAAGGTCGAGGACGTCGAAGGCAAGTTCGTCAAGCAATCGGGCGGGCGCGGCCAGTACGGTCACGCGGTGATCACGCTGGAGCCGTCCGCACAAGGTAAAGGCTACGAATTTGTCGATGCGATCAAGGGCGGCGTGATTCCGCGCGAATTCATCCCGGCGGTCGACAAGGGCATCCAGGAAACGCTGAAGGCCGGCGTGCTGGCCGGCTATCCGGTCGTCGACGTGAAGGTGACGCTGACCTTCGGTTCGTACCACGACGTCGACTCGAACGAAAACGCGTTTCGCATGGCCGGCTCGATGGCGTTCAAGGAAGCGATGCGCAAGGCCAAACCGGTGCTGCTCGAACCGATGATGGCGGTCGAGGTGGAAACGCCCGAGGACTTCATGGGCAACGTGATGGGCGATCTGTCGAGCCGTCGCGGGATGGTGCAGGGGATGGAAGACATCGCCGGCGGCGGCGGCAAGCTGGTGCGCGCCGAAGTGCCGCTCGCCGAGATGTTCGGCTATTCGACCTCGCTGCGCTCGGCCACCCAGGGCCGCGCGACCTACTCGATGGAGTTCAAGCACTACGCGGAAACGCCGAACAACGTGGCCGAGGCGGTGATCAACGCGAAGCAGAAGTGAGGCGCTGAGCATCCGGCGTGGGCGGCGCAAGCATTGTGCCGCCCGCGCAGAGAACCGAAGCCCGTTCCTTGCGAACGGGCTTTTTTCATCGCGCGGCCAATGCGAGCCGCCTGGCTGTGCGCGCGGTGCAGCATGTGTTTTTTGAACGTGCCAGAATGCCGGACAGCAGTGCGCCGGTCGTGATGCACGACGCACCGTCGATCGAATCCCCGCGATCAAGCACCCAGGCGTGGCACAGAAGCCGGACAGGAGACAACCATGAGCCAGGATCACGAACACCCGCACTACCGGGACGAGCATCAGGCAGCCGAAGCCGCCGCGCAGATCGACTGGCGCGAGCACGGCGTGAAGGTCATCCGCGGCGATCAGCTCGACAGCAACACCGCGCAGACGCCGGGCATGAACCGCGCGGCCGCGATCAACGCGGCGCGGGTCGGCGCGCAGAAAATCTGGGCCGGCACCGTGACGATCCATCCGAATGCAAAGACCGGCGCGCATCATCACGGCGCGCTCGAGAGCGTGATCTACGTCGTGCGCGGTCAGGCGCGGATGCGCTGGGGCGAGCATCTGGAATTCACCGCCGAGGCCGGCCCCGGCGACTTCATCTTCGTGCCGCCGTACGTGCCGCATCAGGAGATCAACGCGAGCACCGACGATCCGCTCGAATGCGTGCTGGTGCGCAGCGACAACGAAGCGGTCGTGGTCAATCTGAACATCGACGCGGTCGAACAGCCCGAGACCGTCTACTGGGTCGATCCGATCCATAAGCATCCGCACGATCACTAACACCTCCGCTCACTTCGCATTGCGCCACATGACGCCCACCGCCTCGCTGCGCCCTCGCCTCGTCACCCTCTACGCGGTGCTGATCGCCGCCAATCTCGGCGCCTGGTTATGGGCGCTGATCGCGTTTCGCCACTATCCGCTGCTGCTCGGCACCGCGCTGCTCGCGTACGGCTTCGGCCTGCGTCACGCGGTCGATGCCGACCACATCGCGGCAATCGACGCGGTCACCCGCAAGCTGATGCAGACCGGCAAGCGGCCGCTCGGCATCGGTCTCGCGTTTTCGCTCGGGCATTCGTCGATCGTGATCGCGGCGACGCTCGGCATCGTCTGGACCACGCATTCGCTGCATGCGCGCTTCGAGAACTTCAGGGAAGTGGGCGGCACGATCGGCACGCTGGTGTCGGCGAGCTTTCTGCTGGTGCTCGCGACCGTGAACCTCCTGATTCTGCGCGACGTCTGGCGCCGCTACCGGCACGCGCAGCGCGATGGCGCCGGCGACCCGGCCGCGCACAGTGTGGCCGCGGCCGACACGCTCGCGCCGGCCGGACTGCTGTCGCGCGCGTTGCGGCCGCTGTTCCGGCTGGTCACGAAAAGCTGGCACATGTACCCGATCGGCGTGCTGTTCGGGCTCGGCTTCGACACCGCAACCGAGATCGGCCTGCTCGCGATCGCCGCGTCGCAGGCGAGCACCGGTTTGCCGCTCTACTCGATCCTCGTGTTCCCCGCGCTGTTCACCGCCGGCATGACGCTGGTCGATTCGACCGACAACGTGCTGATGGTCCATGCGTACGGCTGGGCGATGGACGACCCGAAGCGCAAGCTCTACTACAACGCGAGCATCACGTTTGTGTCGGCGCTGGTCGCGATCGTGATCGGCGGCATCGAGGCGCTCGGGCTGCTGTCGGATCGTTTCGGCCTGAGCGGCGGCGTGTGGGATGCGCTCGCGAGCCTGAACGAGCATCTCGGCTCGCTCGGCTATGCGATCGTCGCGGCGTTCATCGCGTGCTGGATCGGCTCGGTGCTGTTTCATCGCTGGCGGCGGCCGGCGGCGGTGACGCGGTGACGCCGTAGTGCGGCAGCGCCGCGAGCAATCGCTTACACTGAAACGGCTTTGCGCAGCGCTGCCGCTGTCGTCAGCGCGGCCGGCCGACACCGGTTTGCGCCGCGTTCACGACAGCCCGCTGTCCCTCGCGCTGTCGCGCTGCCCTAAGCACGGCGCGACGCTCAAGAACCGGCAACAGAACGGACTGGACACGCCATCGATGAAAACGCCCGTGGATCGCTTTCCCGCGCTGCCCCGCGCACTCGACCCCACCCGCCGCACCGCCGACGCCCTCGGCAACCACGCTCTCGATGAATTCCTCGCCGGCCGCATCACGCGCCGCGAACTGCTGCGTCATGCGAGCGTGATCGGCTTAGCGCTGGCGGGCGGCGGCCTGCTCGGCACGCCGCGCGCGCACGCCCAAGGCGCGACGGCGCCCGGCAATCAGACGATCCGCGTCGCGCATCTGACGCCGGCCGGCGCGGTCGATCCGCTGACCGTGACCGACGCCGCGAGCCTCGCGCTGCTGAATCAGACCGGCGAATTCCTGATCGACGACGACGGCGAAAAGCTGCTGCTCAAACCCGCGCTCGCGCTGTCGTGGAAGCCGAACGACAAGGGCGACGTGTGGACCTTCAAACTGCGCGAGAACGTCAAGTTCCACGACGGCCAGAGCTTCGGCGCGAAAGACGTGGTCGCCACCTTCGACCGGCTCGCCGATCCGGCCAGCGGCTCGGCCGCGCTGTCGGTGCTGAAGGGTGTGCTGTCCAAAGGCGGTGCGAAGGTCGTCGACGAACGCACGGTCGCGTTTCATCTGGACGCGCCGAACGGCAACTTCCCGTACTACGTTTCCTCCGACAATTACAACGCGGTGATCCTGCCCGCGAATTACGCGGGCAATTACGAAAAGAGCTTTCCCGGCACCGGCCCGTTCAAGTTCGAAAAGTATCAGCCGAAGGTCGGCGCGTCGTTCGTGCGCAATCCCGACTACTGGGGCGACAAGGCGCTGCCGCAGCGCGTGCAGTTCACCTTCTACGCCGACCAGCAGGCGCAGCTGCTCGCGCTGCAAGGTCATCAGGCCGACGTGATGGGCACCTTCACCGTGCAGGGCGGCGCGGCTATCCTGAACAATCCGGAGTACAAGGCGGTCGGCGTGAAGTCGAGCGCGCACCGGCAGATTCACATGCGCAACGACAGTCCGCTGTTCAAGGACAAACGCGTGCGCGAGGCGCTCGCGCTGTCGCTCGATCGCGAGGTGATCGTGCGCGGCCTGTTCAAGGGTCGCGCGCAGCTCGGCAACGACAGTCCGTTCGCGCCGGTGTTTCCGTCGTCGGACGCGGGCGTGCCGCAACGCAAGCTCGATGTCGAGAAGGCGAAGCAACTGCTCGCGCAAGCCGGCGTGCCGAACGGCTTCGACGTCACGCTGACCACCGAGAAATACATGGAGATTCCAGACCTCGCGGTGGTCGTGCAGAACGCCGCGAAGGCGATCGGCGTGCGCATCAATCTGAAGGTCGAAAGCCAGTCGCTGTATTACGGCGCGGGCACGCCCGGCAAGTCCGACTGGCTCGACTCGCCGCTCGGCATCACCGACTATGGCCATCGCGGCGTGCCGAACGTGTTCCTCAATGCGCCGCTGACCAGCAACGGCACATGGAACGCCGCGCACTTCAAGAACCCTCAGTACGACCAACTGGTTGCGCAATTCGTCGGGGCGCTCGACCTCGCATCGCAGCGAAAGATCTCCGGCGAGATTCAACGGCTGCTGCTCGACGAGACGCCGATCATCATTCCGTTCTTCTACGATCAGCTGATCGCGATGCGCAAGGGCGTGAACGGCGTGCGTTTCACCGCGCTCGCGCAGCTCTATTTCGATCGCGCGACGCTCAGTTGAGCGCGCAACATGCGCGCAGCTTGCGAGTGGATTGCACGCAGTTCGCACGCACGTCGCCCTTCTTTCACGAGGACTCACGATGTCGGCTCTGGCGCCCTCTCCCGCTTCCGCGACAACCCGCGCGTCCAGCGCGGCGCGCGGCAATGCGGGACGCGTCGCGCGCTTTCTGGCGACCCGCGCCGGGCTCGCGCTGATCACGCTGTGGCTGCTGTCGCTAATCGTGTTCGCGGGCGGCCAGTTGCTGCCCGGCGACATCGGCCGCGCGGTGCTCGGCCCGCTCGCCGACGCGCGCGCGGTCGCCGCGCTCAATCATCAGCTCGGCGCGGACCGGCCTCTACTCACGCAATACGTCGACTGGATCACGCATTTCCTGCGCGGCGACATGGGGCTCTCGTATGCGTATCGCGAGCCGGTGCGGCCGTTCATCGCCGACGCGCTCGCCAATTCCGCGAAGCTCGGTCTGCTCGCGTTCATCGTCGTCGTGCCGCTCGGGATCGCGGGCGGCATGTGGTCGGCGATGCACGCGGGCCGCTGGCTCGATCGCACGATCAGCATCGGCGGGCTCGCGGCGACCGTGGTGCCGGAGTTCGTGTCGTCGATCGTGCTGATTCTGGTGTTCGGCGTGTGGCTGCGCTGGCTGCCGATCGAAGCGACATATCCGCCGGATGCCGGCGTGCTCGAACAGCTGCGGCACCTGGTGTTGCCGGTGCTGCCGCTGGTGCTGGTGTTCTTCGGCTACATCGCGCGGATGGCGCGCGCCGGCACCGTCGAAGCGCTCGACGCGGACTATACCCGCACCGCGATTCTCAAAGGCCTGCCGCGTCACGTGGTGATCTGGCGGCACGTGCTGCGCAACGCACTGCTGCCGACCATCACGGTCGCCGCGACGCAGCTCGGCTACATGATCGGCGGCCTCGTGGTGGTCGAAACGCTGTTTCACTACCAGGGCATCGGCTCGCTGATCTACAACGCGGCCAAGGCGAAGGACTTTCCGATGCTCGAAGCCGGCGTACTGACGGTCGGGGTCGTCTATACGCTCGCGAATCTGCTCGCCGATGCGCTGTACGTGCTGCTCAATCCGCGCTTGCGGGTGGGGAGCGCCGAATGAGCGCGACTGTGCCGCCGAACGGGTCGAGCGGGCCAGGGGCGCCGGGATCACCCGGTTCGCCTGCTCCGGCCGCGCCGCCCGCTGCACGCGAGCCGCGCTATCCCCGCGCGCAACAACTGCTGCGCTCGCCGACCTTCGTCGTCGGCGCGCTGATCGTCGCGTGGTGGATCGTCTGCGCGATCGCCGGGCCGTGGTTCGTGCATCTCGATCCGTACGCATCCGATCCGCTGAACTCGCTGACGCCGCCCGATCGCACCCACTGGTTCGGCACCGATCAGCTCGGCCGCGACGTGTTCTCGCGGGTGATCGTCGGCGCGCGCGACATCCTCACGATCGCGCCGCTCGCGACGCTGCTCGGCACCGTCGCCGGCACCGCGCTCGGTCTGCTGGTCGGCTACTTCGAAGGCTGGGTCGATCACGTGGTCGGCCGCGTGATCGATGCGGTGCTCGCGCTGCCGCTCGTGATCGTCGCGCTGCTCGCGCTCGCCGCGCTCGGCGCATCGAACCTGACCGTGATTGTCGTGATCGGCCTCACGTTCACGCCGATCACCGCGCGCACCGTGCGCGCCGCGGTGTTCAGCGAACGCCATCTGGACTACGTGGCCGCCGCGCAACTGCGCGGCGAACGCGCGCCGTACATCATGTTCGTCGAGATCCTGCCGAACGTGCTACCACCGATCGTCGTCGAGGCGACCGTGCGGCTCGGCTATGCGATCTTCGCGGTCGCGACGCTGTCGTTTCTCGGCTTCGGCATCCAGCCGCCGTCGGCCGACTGGGGGCTCGCGCTGTCCGAGTCGTACACGCTAATGGCGGGCGGCGCATGGTGGACCGTGGTGTTCGCGGCGGGCGCGATTGCGTCGCTGGTGGTCGGCGTCAATCTGCTCGCCGATGGCGTGCAAGGAGTGCTCGACCGATGAACGGCGCGCCGCCCTCCCAGTCTTCCCCGTTCGCCGCATTCGACGTGTCGAAGAGCGAGCGCACCGATGCGCTGACGATCGTCGGCCTGACGGTCACCTACCGGATTCGCGGACGCGATCGCGAGGTGTTGCAGGACGTGTCGCTGCGGGTGCGGCGCGGCGAAGCGTATGGACTCGTCGGCGAATCGGGTTGCGGCAAGTCGACCGTCGCAATGGCGACGCTGCGCTATCTGCCGCGCGACGGCAAGGTGAAGGCCGGCAAGATCCTGATCGCCGGCGACGATGTGCACAAACTCGGCGCCGACGCGTTGCGCGAGCTGCGCGCGAGCACGGTGTCGATGGTCTATCAGGATCCGGGGCGCGCGCTCAATCCGTCGCTGACGGTGGCCCGTCAGGTCTCCGAAGCATTCGAAGCGGCGGGCGTCGCGCGCGACGAAGCGCTGCGGCGCACGCTCGAGATGCTCGAACGTGTGCGCATCGCCGCGCCCGAACGCGTGATGGACAGCTATCCTCATCAATTGTCGGGCGGCATGCAGCAGCGCGTAGTGATCGCGATGGCGCTCGCATCGAACCCGGCGCTGCTGATTCTCGACGAACCGACCACCGGTCTCGATGCGACCGTCGAAGCCGAAGTGCTCGACCTCGTTGCGCAGCTGCGCGCGGAACTGGGCACCGCGGTGCTGTTCATCAGCCACAACCTCGCGGTGATCGGGCGGATGTGCGAGCGCGTCGGCGTGCTGTACGCGGGCAAGCTGGTGGAGGAAGGCGCGACCGCGGACGTGTTCACGCGGCCACGCCATCCGTACACGGTCGGCCTGCTGCGCTGCCTGCCGAGCGCGGGACGCAGCAAGGACCGCGAGCCGCTCGATACGATCGCCGGCGGCCTGCCGCTGCCCGGTTCGGTCACGCAGGGCTGCATCTACGCGGAGCGTTGCCGGCTGGCGGACGAGCGCTGCCGTCGCGAAGCGCCGCCGCCGTACCGGCTCGCGGCCACCCATGGCGATCAGATGGCGCGCTGCCACTATCACGAGCGCGCGATCGAGTTGCCGCGCGCGGCGGCGGAGCATTCGACAGAATTTCCGCCCGCTGCAGCAGGTGACGTTCGCTCATCCACGCGCACTGCCCCGGTACTGCGTGCGCGCAATCTGTCGAAGACTTTCCACGTGAGCGGCGCGCCGTTGCGCGCGGTCGATGACGTGTCGCTCGAACTGGCGAGCGGCGAGACGCTCGGCCTCGTCGGCGAATCGGGCAGCGGCAAGACGACGCTCGCCCGGCTGCTGCTCGGCCTCACGACACCCGATGCTGGCAGCGTGCTCGAACTCGACGGCGCGCCGCTCGCCGCGCGCGTAACGCGCCGCAGCGACGAGCAGTTGAAGTCGCTGCAGATCGTGTTCCAGAACCCGGACTCGGCGCTCAATCGCGCGCATTCGGTGAAGCGGCTGATCGGCCGCGCGCTCGCGCGTTTCACCGCGCTGCGCGGGGACGCGATCGACGAGCGGCTCGCGACGCTGAGCGCCGACGTGCGCTTGCCCGAGCGTTATCTGGATGCGCGCTCGCGGCAGTTGTCGGGCGGCCTCAAGCAGCGCGTCGCGATTGCCCGCGCGTTTGCCGGCGAGCCGCGCGTGGTGGTCTGCGACGAACCGACGTCGTCGCTCGACGTGTCGGTGCAGGCGGCGATCCTGAACCTGCTTGCCGAACTGCAACGCGAGCGCGGCGTCAGCTACATCTTCATCTCGCACGATCTGCACGTGGTGCGCTACGTGTCGGATCGCATCGCGGTGCTGTATCTCGGCCGGCTGCTCGAGATCGGCCCGGCCGCCGCGGTGTTCGACGGACCTCAGCATCCTTATACGGAGGCGTTGCTGTCGGCGGTGCCGACGCTGCATGGCGATGGCATGCTCGACGTGCGACCCGACGCGCAGCGTGCGCGGATCCGGCTGTCGGGCGAGTTGCCGGGCGCGGGCGCGATGCCGTCCGGTTGCGTGTTCCATACGCGCTGTCCGCGCAAGCTCGGCGCGATCTGCGAGCAGCAGGATCCGCCGTTTGTCGATGCGGGCGATGCGGGCGATTCGGGCGATGCGGCTCAAGCATCCGTGCATCGGATTCGTTGCCATATTCCCGTGGCTACGCTGCGCGAGCTGCAACGCGCTGCGCGTGAGCATGGCAACGACGGCGGTGGCGGTGGCGGTGGCGGTGGCGACCGCGATACGACGAACCGGCTCGGCCCAAATGACTCGCCGCATGATGGCGGTTAGCCGCGCATCGCTCGTCGTCCCGTTGCATCCTGTTCTCGCGATCCAACGCCCCGTTCAATGCATTGCGCGCCGAGCCGATTCGCGACGCATCGATTGGCTTCGCGGCCGATCCGGTTCCCGTCGATCCACTGAGAACTTTGACGAAGCGCGCGAAGCGCCGGTTAGCCGTCGTTAATGCGTTCGCGTTTCACCGCGCGCCCCTCTCGCTCACGCCGCCCTTAACGAATCCCGCGCCGAATCGGGCTGTGCGGGGCCGCGCGTTTCATCGCCGAAACGTTTTGCCGCGTTTTCGCCGTGCGCGCATCGCACATTGCGCCCATGCCCGCGCCGCCTCAAGACTTTGCGCACCGTGGCATGGATATCGCTAATTTGGCCCGCATGGATTCGAAGCCCGGGCGCGTCTGCAACGCCGCGCGCATCGCTTCGACGACAACGGACTCGGGATGCGAAGACCCGCGCGCAGACAGGTCGACCGCCGTTGGAGCAGTTTGCGATGGCGGCAACGAGGTACCGTCGCTCGCTCGGGAGATGCGCGATGAAGACCAGAAAATTCAGTCAGTACTACTGTGGGGTTCGACGCGATGCGTTAATCGTCGCGACGCTAACGGCGCTCGCGAGCGAGTTCGGCTACGCGGCCTCGACGGACGTGGTCCCGCAGTGGCGGCAGATCGCCGCCGCGAGTGCGCCGGCGCCCGCGGGGTCCGCGCCGCTGCTGCTCGCGCAGAACGACGGCGCGGCCACCGGCACGCAAGCCAACACGCCGACAGCCGCCGACGATGCAGCCGCCGTCTTCGCGCCGGCCGGTTGCGGCAGTTTGGGCCTGGGCGGCTGCGGACCGCATGGCGGCGGCAGCGGCAATGGAAGCGCGGCGGGTTCGGCGAACGGCGGCGCAGCGGCGAGCAGCAATAGCGGAACCGGCGGCGGCGGCGGCACCGGCGGCGGTGCCGCGGCGGGCGCAGGGGGCGGCGGTGGCGCGGGCGGGAGCGGCAAAGGCAATAGCGGCGGTAGCGGTGGTGGAAGTAGTGGTGGTGGAAGTAGTGGCGGTGGAAGTAGCGGTGGTGGAAGCAGTGGCGGCGGCAGCAGCGGCGGTGGCGGAAGCAGCGGCGGCGGCGGGAGCGGCGGCTGCGGTTGCGGAGGCTCCGGCGGCGGCCAGGGCGGCGGCTCCAGCGGTGGTGGGCAAGGCGCAGGTGGGCATGGCGGTGGCTTCGGCGGTGGTGGCTTCGGTGGTGGCTTCGGTGGTGGTTTTGGCGGCGGCTTCGGTGGCGGCTTTGGCGGGGGCTTTGGCGGAGGCTTCGGCGGCGGTCACGGAGGCAAGGGTGGCGGCGGCAATGGCGGTGGCGGCAACGGCGGCGGCAACGGGCACTAGCAGTGGCCCGCGCGTTCGGTAAGGGCTGAGCGCCCTACCCGCCGGCGGCATGTCCCGGCATACTGTCCGCTATCCGCCGGCAACGGCGGTGACACTCGATCCCCCGGTCGAGCGTCACCGCCCGAGGCCGGTCGGAGCGGCCCGGCCGCCAGCGGCATCTGCGCCGACGGAGCCCCGCGGAGAACGCGCGTCAGATGCGTCCCGCGCCGTCACGCGCAGCCTGCCGCGAGCGCCGGGAACACAACCCCCATCGCGTGCGAGTGTTATGGAACCAATCCGAGACGACCGCCTCATATCAGATTCATCGTTCGATATGAGGGCCCACAACATGCAACGAAACGTCCCCCCTGCCGCGACACGCACGGTCGCCACCGTGCTGATGGCTGCCGCGCTGGGCCTCGCATCGCTCGCCAATGCGCAAACGCCGGCGCCCAAAGCGCCGCAGCCGTTGCAGCAAACCCTGTCGCAAGCCGCCCCGCCGGTCGATCCAACGTTCTCCGCCTACTCGCTGGTGCAGTCCTGCAAGCAACGTAACGACAACGTCGCGCAAGCTCAATGCGTCGGCGCGATCCGCGGGATCATCCACGGCTACCAGTACGGCGTGCTGTTCCTCGGTCAACGCGGGACACTGCCGGCGAACGAAACCCAACGCGTGTCGCTGTGCCTGCGCGACGTGCCGGTGTCGTCGATCGTCGACGACTTCCTCGCGGACGCCGCCCAGGTCGACGTGGAGTCCCTGCAGCACACCCCCGCCGAAGTCGCGGTACTCGGCTCGGTGCATATGCATCACCCGTGCACCTGACGGCGTCGGGCGCGGTGGCTGGGAAGGTCGCTTAGTTGGGTCGCTTAGTTCGGTCGCTTAGTTGGATCGCTTATGCGGCCTCTTCGCCGGGATCCTTTGGCGGCTCAGGTTGCTTCTCCCAGCCCGCACGCGGCGCCTCCACCGCACATCCGCGCCGATCCGCCCGCCTCGCCCACCGCCGCGCCCCCAACGCGCGGCGGTCGCGCTTCCCTCCCCCGCCTCACTCACAGCATTTCGAGCGCGCGCTTGCTGCGCGGCGGCTTGAAGTACGCATCGAGCGCGGCAAGCTCGTCGGCCCGCAGCTGCAATTGCGATGCGCGATAGTTATCGCGCACGTGCTCGACGCGCCCCGACTTCGGAATCGCGCAGACCCCGGGCTTCATGAGCACCCACGCGAGCGCGATCTGAAACACCGACACGCCGCGCGCATCGGCGATATCGTCGAGCGGCGAGCGCTTCGGCAAGCGCGCATGATCGACCGGGCTGTACGCCATCGCCGGCATCCCGCGCGCGGCCAGCCACGGCAGCAGGTCGAACTCCGGACCGCGCCGCGCGACGTTGTAAAGAATCTGATTGGTCACGCACGCGTCGCCGCCCGGCGTGGCGACGAGCTCTTCCAAATCGTCGGTGTCGAAGTTGCTGACGCCCCAGTGGCGGATCTTGCCCGCGTGGCGCAGCGCCTCGAAGCCGTCGATGGTTTCCGCGAGCGGCACCGAACCGCGCCAATGCAGCAGATACAGATCGAGCCGGTCGGTCCGCAGACGCTTCAGACTCTGCTCGCAGGCGGCGATCACGCCGCGCCGGCTGGCGTTGTGCGGATACACCTTGCTGACCAGAAACAGCTTGTCGCGCAGACCCGCCAGCGCTTCGCCGAGCAGCGTTTCGGTCGCGCCGTCGCCGTACATTTCGGCGGTGTCGATCAGCGTCATCCCGAGTTCGACGCCGCAGCGCAGCGCGTCGATTTCGGCCGCGCGCCGCGACGGCTGTTCGCCCATCTCCCACGTGCCCTGCCCCAATGCCGGAATGCGCTCGCCGTCAGGCAGGCTCACGCTTGCGATTTCGCTCGTCATAGTGACTCCTCGAAGTAGTTCGATCTGGTTTGGTTCGATGCGCGGCGCCGCCCGGCTGGTCGAGACGGGCGCTCAACGCGGGCGCACCAGATGACCGCGCGCGACACGCGCCGCCGGCTCCCGGAAACATAGCGACGAGTGTAGCGATTCGGCGGCCCGGCGACCGTGCATCTGACGAAAGCCCGCTATAACGCGGCGCGCCGATGTTCTAGAATTGCCGCTTGCCCTTCTCGCGTTAGCCCCATGACCACTGCCTCGGAAGACCGCTGGCGCGATCTGCGCCCGGACCCGGAAAACGACACGCCGCTTTATTTGCAACTCGCTCGCAAGCTCGGCAGCGCGATCCACGAAAATCGCTGGAACGCCGGCGAAGCGCTGCCGTCGGAGCGCGTGCTGTCGGAAGCGCTCGGCGTGTCGCGCATCACGTCGCGCAAGGCGATTGCGCTACTGGTCGAGCAGGGCCTGATTCGCCGCACCCAGGGTGCGGGCAGCTTCATCACACCGCGTTATGAAGATCCGCTGTCGCGGCTGTCGAGCTTCAGCGAAATGCTGCGACGGCGCGGCTTTACGCCGAGCTCGCGATGGCTGTCGCGTGAAATTTCGCCGGCCAATCGCGACGAGGTGATCCAGCTCGGGCTGTCGCCGGCCGCGGCGGTCGCGCGGTTGCGACGGCTGCGGCTCGCCGACGGCATCGTGATGGCGGTCGAGAACTCGACGTTTCCGGCCTCGGTCATTCCCGATCCGCAGGCGATCGGCGACTCGCTGTACACGTACCTGGAAAATCGCGGCCTGACGATCGTGCGCGCGTTGCAGCATTTCCGCGCGGTCAATGCGAGCGAGGAAATCGCGCAGCAGATGAGCATTGCGCCGAACGACGCGCTGTTGCTGATTACGCGGGTCGGATATACGGCGGATCAGCGGGCGATCGAGTTGACGGATACGTATTGCCGTAACGATTACTACGATTTTGTGGCGGAGTTGCGCAAGTAGACGGCGGTGGCGGGCCGGGCGTTAAGCGGTTGGCGTTGCGATGGCCGCCTGGGCCCAACGGTACTGTGCTTCGCCACGGCGCAGAAGCGACGCAAAAGCGACGCGGAAGCGGCCCGGAAGCGGCCCGCTAACGCGTGCCACCCGCTACAACCACTTCGCGTCGTGAGCGCCGACGCGCACCGGCGGCAACGCATAAAACGCCGGCGTCAATTCCAACTGCTCCGCCGGTTGCACCGCCAGCACGCTGCCGAACTCCGACTGCACACTCGCCACGCAATCGCGTACTTCGTCGAGCGACGGATCCGCTGCCTGCTGACCATTCTCAAGCAGCCCGAACGATTGCAGCCAGCGCCCCGTCTGCGCGAGCGATACCTTCACGTGCCAGCTGCCGCCCTCGCGAGCCCGCCGCGCAAGCGCGACCATCGCGCCGAACGCGGCCAGATAGCCGCTCGCGTGATCGAGCGCCTGGCACGGCAGATGGCGCGGCTCCTCACCGCCCGCCGCCGCGCGCTCGTGCCACGCGATCCCGCTCGCCGACTGCACCAGGCTATCGAAGCCGCGCCGCTGCGCCCACGGCCCGCTGTGCCCATACGCACACACCGAGACATAGACGATGCCCGGACGCACCCGCGCGAGATCGCCGGGACCGAAGCCGCGCGCCGCCAGCGCGCCCGGCCGATACGCCTGCAAGAACACGTCGGCATCGCGCGCGAGTGTGCGGAGCGTGTCGCGACCGGCCGCGTCGCGCAGATCGAGCAGCGCCGAGCGCTTGCCGCGACCGTTGTCGATCACGAGCGGCGCGATGTTCGGCAGATGCGGCCCGTTGATCATCAGCACGTCCGCGCCGTGATGCGCGAGCGCGCGGCCGGCCACCGGCCCCGCGATGATCCGCGACAGGTCCAGCACGCGCACGCCGGCGAGCGGCCGATCAACGATGGAAGCGGAGCCGGTGGCTGCGTGCCGCCCGGCAACGCACGGCGGCTCGGGCGCTGCATCGCCGATGCGCTCGATTTCGAACAACGACAAACCCGCGATCGCCCGCGCCTGTTCGAGCGCGGCCCATTCGTCCGGTGTCCGAATCAATGCGGCGCACAGTCCCGCGTCGGCAAGTGCGCTATCGAGCGCCGCGCCGTCCCAGCCGCGAATCGCCGCGGCCACCGCCGCTCGGCCGTTGTCGCAGCCGAGCAGTTCCAGCACGCCTTGCAGGTGATGCGGAAAATTCGTGTGCAGCTGGATCCAGCGACCGTCGCGCGTTTCGTAGAAACCGGTGACCGGATCGCGCAGCGCGGGCGGCGGCCCGCCATCGATGCGCAAATAGCGTTCGCTGCGAAACGCCGCCAGCGCGCGCCGCATCTGTACCGACACCTGCTGCCGGCGGCCGCTGCGCAAGCGCCAGTATTCGGCCGCGGCGAGCCCCGTCGCGGCGACCGTCGCGGACGCGAGCGTGCCGACCCGATAGACCGACGGCAACTCGGGGTCGGCGCCGCTCAGCGCGACCGAGTGCAGCGCGACCGGATCGCAGCCGGCGAGAGTCCAGATGTGCTTGAGGGCGAGTTCGGGTGTCATGAAAGCGAACGCGTTCGTCACGCGGGCAGAGAGAAAGTGCTCCGAGTCTAGGATTCCCAATTGCCGCGATCAATCTTGATTATCATAATCAACATATATTGATTTGTTCGGTTTCTGCGACCGCTTATGCCCAACCCAACTTTTCTGACCGCGGCCGAAGCCGCCGCGACGCTCGGCGTCAGCGTAACCACGCTGTATGCGTACGTGAGCCGCGGGATGCTCGGTTCGTCGGCGGATGCGCATAGCCGGCACCGGCTCTACGACGCGGCCGAGGTACGCCGCCTCGCGCGGCGCAAGGCCGACGGCAAACGGGCCGGCAAGGTCGTGCAGAAGGTGCTCGACTGGGGCGTGCCGGTGCTCGAATCGTCGATCACGCTGGTCGCGGACGGTCGCCTGCTGTATCGCGGACGCGACGCGATCGAGCTCGCGCGCAGCGCGTCGCTCGAAGAGGTCGCCGCGCTGCTGTGGGAATGCACCCCGCGACGCATCGCCGATGCGCCGCCCGTGCCGCTCGCGCCCGCGCAATGGGCCGCGTGGCTGAAGCTGTGGAGCGACAGCACGCCGCTCGATCGCGCGCTAGTGCTGTTGCCGGCCGCCGCCGCGCAGATGCCGCGGGTGTGGGCGCTCGGGCGCGATGCGCAGCTCGACACCGCATGCGCGGTGATGCGGCTGCTGGCGGCCGCGATGCTGCCGGCCGCGCCGTCGAACGAGCCGCTGCATCGGCAGATCGCCACGGCCTGGGGAGTGCGCAACCGGCAGCAAGGCGCTCTGCTGCGCGCGGCGCTGGTCGCCTGCGCGGATCACGAACTGAACGCCTCGACGTTCACGGTCCGCTGCATCACGTCGACCGGTACGCATCTGTTCGGCGCGGTCGCGGGCGGCCTCGCCGCGCTGGCGGGGCCGCGCCACGGCGGCGAGACGGTGCGGATCGCGGCGCTGCTTGAAGAGGCAGCGCGCGCGCCGGACCTGGACCGTTACCTCGCGAACCGTCTCGCGCATCACGAATCCGGTGCGCCGGGCGCGGTGCTGTCCGGCTTCGGTCATCCGCTCTATCCGGACGGCGATCCGCGCGCGCGGCTATTGCTGTCGATGCTCGCCGACTGCGCGCCGGCGCGCTCGCCGCTCAATGACGTGCTGAATCTGGCGCGCGCGGTGCGCGACACGACCGGCGCGAAGCCGACCGTCGATTTCGCGTTGGCCGCGCTCGAGCGCGTGCTCGGCCTGCCGGCCGGTAGCGCGTTCACGCTGTTCGCGGTGGGGCGAGTGGTCGGCTGGATCGCGCACGCGATCGAACAGAGCGGCGACGGCCGGTTGATCCGGCCGCGGGCGCGGTATGTCGGGGAGTGTCCGTTGGGGGACGGAGGTAGCTGAGCGTCCAGCCAGCGCACGCCGCCTCCGTTCAAACCACACCCGGCCGCCGCCCAAACCAACCCTGCCACGCGCCGCCGAACAGCGCACTACGCACTGCGCGCCCGGAACCGCTCGCCAGCGCAAAACGCGCGCCCGTCTGCCCCGCGCTGATCCACGCGGTCGCGCCGCGCGCCAGCTCGATCGACTGCCCCACCGCGAGCCAATGATCCTCGTGCTCACCGGCGACGGTCAGCCAGATCTCGCCCGAGACCACGTTGATAATCGACGGCCGCGCGACACGCCACGCCGCCGCGGGCTCGTCATGTTCCAGCTCGAAAATCCGGACTTCTCGCATTGCCGCTCTCCTTGAAGAACTTTTCTGTTGTATCGATTATTGACGTGCGATGATCGGAGACCCATGAACAGTTCCGAACACTTTCATCGAAACTGTTCAGTCAAAAAACCGGACAGTTGGCATGTCTCGATGCGGCGACCGGATAAGGAAAGCCAGCCATGAAGCTCGATATTCAACTCGATCGCGACAACGGCGTCCCCCTCACCGAACAGATCGTCGCCGGTGTCACAGCATGGATCCGCTCGCGCAATGCGCATCCCGGCTCGAAGCTGCCGTCGATCCGTCAATTCGCCGCGGAGTTCGGCGTTAGCCGCTTCCCGGTGATCGAGGCTTACGACCGGCTGGTATCGCTCGGTCATGTCGACTCGCGCCACGGCTCCGGCTTCTACGTCGCCGATCGTCAGCCGGTCGCCGAACGCTGCCAGGGCGCGTCGGACCCACGCCGTGCGGAAGTGGAATCAGGCCATCTGCTGCACGAATTCAACTACCCGGGAGAAACGCTCAAGCTCAGCACCGGCTTCATCCCGGAAAGCTGGCGTGACATGGACAGCCTTGCGCAGGCGATTCGCCACGTGTCACGCACCGACCCGGCGAGCATGGTCGATTACGCGATGCCGATCGGCAATCCGGCCCTGCGCGAGCACCTGAGAACCCGCATCGGCCAGTTGGGGATTCAGGCCGACACCTCGCAAATCCTGATCACCAACGGCGCGAGTCAGGCGTTCGATCTGCTGCTGCGCTACATGCTCAAGCCCGGCGACACGATCTTTGTCGAGGACCCCGGCTACTACAACCTGTACGGCCTGCTGCGACTTCACGGAATGAAGCTGATCGGCATTCCACGCACTCGCAGCGGTCCCGATCTCGACGTGATGCAGGAGCAGCTCAAGCTGCACCGTCCGCGGCTGCTGCTGATCAACACCGTATTCCACAATCCGACCGGCACGACGGTCGCACCGCAGGTCGCGTTCCGGCTGCTGCAACTGGCGCGCGAGCACGGCTTCCAGATCATCGAAGACGACATCTACGCCGATTTCCAGACCGACCTTACCGACCGCCTCGCGACGCTCGATCAACTCGAACAGGTGATCTACGTGGGCGGCTTGTCGAAGACGCTGTCGTCGTCGCTACGGATCGGCTGCGTGGTGGCGAGCCACGCGATCCTCAAGGATCTGGTCGATATCAAGATGCTGACGAGCCTCGGCGGCTCGCGCTTTGCCGAAGCCGTCGCGGTATCGATGCTCGAGCGCGGCGCGTACCGCAAATATCTGGAACGACTGCGCCGGCAGATGCGCGCGGCGCTGGGCTCGACCGTCCAGACGCTCGAAAACGCCGGCTGGGAGATTTTCGCGGAGCCGACGGGCGGCAAGTTCGTATGGGCGCGCGTGCCGCATGTCGCCGATGCCGAGCGCCTCGTGAAGTGCGGCGAGCCGCTCGGGGTGACGGTGCTGCCCGGGCAGCACTTCCGGCCGAACCGGGAGGTGAGCCCGTGGATCCGGGTGCATGTGGCCTTCGGCAACGAGCCGCGCGCGCTGGCTTTTTTCCGCGCGGCCGCGGCGCTGCCGCCCGACCGGTAGAAACACCGCGCCGCGTGGCCGCCGCAGTGCATGACGCGGCCACTCGCCCGCCGCAAGCTGCGCGGCGCCCCGCTTTTCCCTAGAATAGCGAGTCCCAGACCGCCCCCGCGCGCCCAGCCGCCCGCCATGTCCACGACGCCGACTCCGCCCGCCCTGTCCCCCGACACCGAAACCGCACCGGGTCCGTCGCCCCGTTCGCTGACCGTGATGCTGTGGCTCGTCGCCACCGGCTTCTTCATGCAGACGCTCGACTCGACGATCGTCAACACCGCGCTCCCCGCGATGGCGACGAGCCTCGGCGAGTTGCCGCTGCGGATGCAGTCGGTGGTGATTGCCTATTCGCTGACGATGGCCGTGATGATTCCGGTGTCCGGCTGGCTCGCGGACAAGCTCGGCACCCGGCGCGTGTTCTTCAGCGCGATCCTGGTATTCACGATCGGCTCGCTGTTGTGCGCGAACGCGCACACGCTGAACCAGCTGGTGTACTTCCGCATTGTGCAAGGCGTGGGTGGCGCGATGCTGCTGCCGGTCGGCCGACTCGCGGTGCTGCGGACCTTTCCCGCGGAGCGCTATTTGCCGGCGTTGTCGTTCGTCGCGATCCCCGGCCTGATCGGACCGCTGATCGGGCCGACGCTGGGCGGCTGGCTCGTGAAGATCGCGTCGTGGCACTGGATCTTTCTGATCAACGTGCCGGTCGGCATCGTGGGTTGCATCGCCACGTTCATCTTCATGCCGGATAGCCGCAACGAACACACCGGCAGGTTCGACCTCGGCGGTTATCTGCTGCTGGTAGTCGGCATGGTGGCGATTTCGTTCGCGCTCGACGGCCGCACCGAATTCGGCATTCAGCACGCGACCGTGCTGGTGCTGCTGATTCTGAGCCTTGCGTGCTTCGTCGCCTACGGCCTGCACGCGGTGCGCGTACCCGCGCCGATCTTCCCGCTCGAGCTGTTCAAGATCCACACGTTCAGCGTTGGCCTGCTCGGCAATCTGTTCGCGCGGATCGGCAGCGGCTCGATGCCGTATCTGATTCCTCTGCTGCTGCAGATCAGTCTTGGCTATAGCGCGTTCGAAGCCGGCCTGATGATGCTGCCGGTCGCCGCCGCCGGGATGGCGACCAAGCGGCTCGTGACGAAGCTGATTACCAGATACAGCTACCGGAGCGTGTTGATGGCGAACACGATTCTGGTCGGGCTGATGATGGCGAGCTTCGCGCTGACCAGCACCGATCAGCCGTTGTGGTTGCGCGTCGTACAACTGGCCGTGTTCGGCGGCGTGAACTCGATGCAGTTCACCGCGATGAATACGCTGACGCTGAAAGACCTCGGCACCGGCGGCGCGAGCAGTGGCAACAGCCTGTTCTCGCTCGTGCAGATGCTGTCGATGAGCCTCGGCGTGACCGTTGCTGGCGCATTGCTGACGACCTTCACCGGGATCATGCACCGGGTGACCGCCGCCAATTCGCTGCCCGCTTTTCATGCGACGTTCCTGTGTGTCGGCATCATCACCGCGTGCTCGTCGTGGATCTTCGCGCAGCTGTCGCCGGACATCCGCACGCCCGCGAAGAAGACCGATCCTTCGGAGCGGACCTGAGGGTTCGGGGTGACGCTGCTGTGGATCAGAGCTCAAACGCGTGCCGACTGCCTGTTGCGAAGCGCGCGCATGTCGATCGCCGCCGACCCGCAAAAGGGCGTACACCGCACCAGCGCAGTGCGAGTCGCCGCGTTCGCACCCCGGGGGGCGCACAATTAGCGTCGCGACGCACGGCAGCTGAACGGTCCGCATGTGTTTGCGCACTCGCATAGTTCTTGCTCGCCTATCCTGTAAACTCTTGGCCGGCGCGTGCAAAGCCGTGCCGAGCCCGGAAAGCACCGCCACCTCCACACGACCGACATGATGAGCATGATCGAACTCGATCCTCCCGGCTTCCAACCGCCACGCCCGATAGCCGGCGATGAAGGTTCGCGGCGTACCGTTCTGTACGGCGGCTACACCGTGTTCAGTGTGTTCCAACCGGTTTTCTCCGTGTCGCACCGCCGCGCGATCGGCTATCACGCGTCGCTGCGCGCGCACGACGAGCACTCGCGGCAAGTGCCCTCGCACGAGGTCTTCACCCAGGCCGCGCGCCGTGGCGACCTGCTCGAGCTCGGGCGACTCGCCGAATCCTTGCACCTTGGCAATTTCAATGCGTTCGACAGCCACGACGAATGGCTCTTTCTGAGCCTGCATCCGGCCGCGCTGATGGACACCAGCTACGGCGACGCATTGCTCGCCGGCCTGAAGACGCTCGGCCTGCCGCCGCAACGCGTCGTGCTCGAAGTCTCCGAGCAGGCTGGCGGCGAAACCACGCGCTTCGCGGACATCATCGATTCGCTGCGCAAGTCCGGCTTTCTGATCGCGCTCGACGGCTTCGGCGCGAAGCATTCGAATATCGACCGCGTGTGGAATCTGCGGCCGGACATCGTCACGCTCGACCGCTGCATCCTTGCGCAAGCGAGCGAACACTCGCATATCGAGCGCGTGCTGCCGGGCCTCGTTTCGCTGCTGCACGAGTCCGGGCAACTGGTGCTGATGGGTGGCCTGAGCACCGAACGGGACGCGCTGATCGCGCTCGAGTGCAACGTGGACTTCGTTCAGGGCACCTTCTTCGCGGGCCCGAGCGTCGAGCCGGTCAAACCGCAAGTTGCCGCCAGCCTGATGGATTCGCTGTCGGCGGCACTGCGTGAACGCGTTGCCGCTCGCGAAAAAGCGCAGTCCGCTCGCCTTGCACCGTATGTCACCGCGCTCGAGACCGCCGCCGCGCAACTGCTTGCCGGCGAGCCGATCGCCGATGCCACCGCGCCGCTGCTCACCTTGGGCGAAACGGCCCGCTGCTTCGTGCTGGACGGCTCGGGCCGCCAGATCGGCGACAACCAGTTGCCGCCGGGCAGGACGTCGCAACGCGCGAAACGCTTCCGCCCGCTGCTGCATTCCGAAGGCGCGAGCTGGGAACGCCGGCCGTACTTTATTCAGGCGATGCGCCAACCTGGACGAGTGCATCTGACGCCGCCGTACCTGTCGATCAACGAAGCGCACCTGTGCGTCACCGCTTCGATTGCTGCACATACTCCGCATGGCACTCAGGTGTTATGCGTCGACATCAACTGGGAAGTCGCGGCTCACCGCAACTGAAGCTGAAGCGCCCGGTTGATCCCGGATCCGGGCCAGCAGCTGGCGGACCGCTTCCCGACCCAGCAGCTGGTTGGCCGCCTGCAAGCGCGCGGCGCTGGTCACGATGCGCACAGAGACGATCCGTGCTGATTCATCTGTTGCGCCGTCCGTCAGCACGTCGATCACGCCGACCACATCGCCGTCGCAACACAACGCGATACACAGCGCTCCCGCCATCGACACGACCTCCGCGTGACCCGCTTGCCGCGCGAGCGCTGCGATCGTCCCCATCCATCCCGGGCCGCCAACCGGCTCGCCGCTGTGCGCCGATGCGGCTGCAGCTGTGCGGGACGGCGCGCTGAGCGAGGCGCTGCAGCTGACGCCGGCGGGGTCTTTCACGGACGGTTCGAGCGGCGCGTGCAGCGCAGTACGTGCCGGCTCATGCCGTGGCAGAACCTGCGGCGGAACCAACGACGCGCCCAACGGCGCGTCGCTGATCAGTTCGGGCGTGCTGCTGAAGAGCCGCAGCAGGCTGGTCCGGTCCTGGGCTTCCAAAGCCGCGCGCAAACGCTCGACGATACGCGCGTGCACCACCGGATCGGGCCGCTCCAACGGTGCGCCCGCACGGCGCAAACGCGCTTTGGCCCGGTGGACGATCTGCCGGCAAGCGGCCGGCGTGCGCTCGAGAATCGACCCAATCTCCGCATAGTCGCAGTCGAACGCCTCGTGCAGGACGAATGCCGCGCGTTCGTCGGGTTTCAGATGCTCGAGCAGCAGCATCACGCCATATGACATATCCGCCGCGCGCAGCGCCAACTCCTCCGCCGATGGCGCGACCTGATCGAGCCACGGCTCCGGCAACCAGCCGCTGGCCTGCGACGAGCGCTCGCGCTGCGCGTGCCGCAGCCGGTCGATGGCGGTACGCGTGGTCAGTGTGGTCAGCCACGCGGCCGGCGTTTGCACCGCCTGCGTCTGCGCCAGATGCCATTTGAGCCACACGTCCTGCACCACGTCTTCCGCTTCCGCGCGGCTGCCGAGCATCCGGTACGCAAGCGCCAGCAACCGGGCGCGCGCCGCTTCGAAGCTGGATGCCTTGTCGATTCCCTGTTCCGTCATGCGTAGACCTCCAGATTCGTGCGGTGAAAAAGAAACGCGAGCCGGGCCGCGGTGCAGTTCAGGCGCGCACCAGCGACGGCATACCTGAGCTTGACGCGTCGGCCACTAGAGATGTGACAGCGAAACACAAAAATAATCCTGTCACACGGGCGACCGCTGCGTCGTCAAATGAACAACAACCGGCGCGCGGCGCGAGCAACTCCGCGTCTGGCGCCGCCTGCGCAATCGCGCCACCCAGTCGCCATAGAACGAGGAGCCTATGTCGTCGAGCTATCCATCCATTTCCGGTCTCGGCCTCGTGCCAACCGTGATCGAACAGTCGGGGCGCGGCGAGCGCGCGTATGACATCTACTCGCGCCTGCTGCGCGAACGCATCGTGTTTCTGATCGGTCCGGTGAACGAGCAGTCGGCCAGCTTGATCGTCGCGCAACTGCTGTTTCTCGAATCGGAGAATCCGGATAAGGATATTTCGTTTTACATCAATTCGCCGGGCGGCTCGGTGTACGACGGCCTCGCGATTTACGACACCATGCAGTTCATCAAGCCCGAGGTCTCCACGTTGTGCACGGGCTTCGCCGCCAGCATGGGCACCTTCCTGCTCACCGCGGGCCAGCGCGGCAAACGCTACGCACTCCCGAATGCCCGGATCATGATTCACCAGCCGTCCGGCGGCGGTCAGGGCACCGCCGCGGACGTCGAGATTCAGGCGAAAGAGGTGCTGTACAACCGCGCGCGTCTGAACGCGATGATGGCCGAGCGAACCGGGCGTAGCGTCGAGGAAATCGCGCGCGACACCGACCGTGACAACTTCATGTCGGCGCTCGAAGCGAGAAACTACGGGTTGATCGACGAAGTGCTGGAAACCCGGGCAGCGCTGGGCCCCGTACCTCATCATGAACATGCGTGACGGAACGAACATGTGCCCGTTTGCCGGAGAGTTGCGCGCACCTGTCGGTGCGCTCGGAGCACAAAAGCTGCTCACCTTCGCTGGAGTCGCTATCATGTCGCGATTCGTCGAGTTCGACGACCGCTTCAATGGAGAGATACATGGCGGCATCCAACGAAAACGTCAGCATGGCGCTGTTTTGCGACTTCGAAAACGTCGCGCTCGGCGTGCGCGACGCGAAGTACGACAAGTTCGACATCAAGCTGGTACTCGAACGGCTTCTGCTGAAGGGCAGCATCGTCGTCAAGAAAGCGTATTGCGACTGGGACCGCTACAAGAGTTTCAAAGGGGCGATGCACGAGGCCAATTTCGAGCTGATCGAAATTCCGCACGTACGTCAATCGGGCAAGAATTCCGCCGACATCCGGCTGGTAGTCGACGCGCTCGACCTCTGCTACACGAAATCGCACGTCAACACATTCGTGATCATCAGCGGCGACTCGGATTTTTCGCCGCTCGTGTCGAAATTGCGCGAGAACGCGAAGCAGGTGATCGGCGTCGGCGTACAGCAATCCACGTCGGATTTGCTGATCGCGAACTGCGACGAGTTCTTCTTTTACGACGACCTCGTGCGCGAAAGTCAGCGCGCGGTCGCGCGGCGCGAGTCGTCGCGCCAGCAGCCGAACGCGCAGCAGGCAGCGAAACGCGCACCGGACGAAGAAAAGGCGCGGCCGAAGGAAGACCTCGAAAAACGCCGCAGCAAGGCGGTCGAAATTGCCGTGCAGACGTTCGATGCACTCGCGTCCGAACGCGGCGACAGCGGCAAGATCTGGGCGTCCGTGCTGAAAAACGCGATCAAACGACGCAAACCCGATTTCAACGAGACGTACTACGGTTTTCGCGCGTTCGGCAATCTGCTGGAAGAGGCCCAGGCGCGCGGACTGCTCGAGTTCGGCCGCGATGAGAAGTCGGGGGCGTATGTGTACCGGAGCACGGCGGTGAGCGTCGCCGGCGAGGCCCCCGGGGAGACCTCGAATGAAGCCGTAAGTGATGCGGCGAATGAAGCGGCGAATGAAGCGGCAAGTGAAGCAGCGAATCAGGCTGCAAACGAAGCGGCGAATGAAACCGTGAATGAGCCGGCCGAGGCACGAACGGGCGAGCCGGCGGCGGCTCATTCATATGAGGCTCAGACCGCGCAAGCGGCGTCCTTCGAGTCGGGCGGCAAGCACAAGTCGCGGCGCAAGGACCGGGGTAATCGCAAGGCGGCTCGTGCGCAGCAGGACGCCGCTCGTGACGAATCCGCTCGCGAACAGGCTGCTCATCGGCAAGCCAGTGTGATCGAACCGGTTGTTGCCGCGCAGTCAGAAGCGGCCACAGATGACGAACGTGCTGAACATGTGACGCGCGTCCCGCAGCAGCAGGCGCACGGGGAAACACACGAGCGGAGGCCGTCCGCAGCGGAGTCGGCAGGCGACCTGCGCCAAACCCGCTCCAGCGCCGCACCACGAGATGTTGGCGCGGAACCGGCCGCCATCGGTCACGAAGACGAAGCTGCCCCGCTCTCAGACGTCGGGCAAGCAGAACAGCCGCAACCCGCGAAAAAACGCGCATCGCGAAAAACGGCTGCAAAGAAGGTGAAGAAGAGCCCGCCGCGAACGATCGATGAAGTGCCGGAAATCGCAGCACCACCCGAGGATGGTACTTCGGCGGCCAGTGCGGAGCAGGCGCCCGCGGCGGCTAAAAAGACGGCTCGCAAGACCCCGTCGCGCGGTCGTCGTCCGCGCAAAGCGGGAGCAACGGACAACGCTGAATAAACGCGAAACAACGCGTTCGGTAAGCTGCGCAACAAGCCGGACACCGCGCACGCTTCGCCGCTCCGGCATCCAGATCGCAGCGCGCGGTTCATTCAGGTTTCCGTAACAACGCAGACGGCGCTACCGCTTCGCTTAGCGCCGATCTGCCAGACGTGAACGAATCTTTGCAACGCCCGCTTGCGGCACTTGCTCTGCACGATGCATTGCAGAACGGCGGAAGCGAGCAGCTCTGTTGATCAGATCAGAAGAAAGGGATCACCGCTCAGTAGTACGGATAAGGCGAATACATGACCGGCGGCGGCGCGTAATAAGGCCGGGGCGCGACATATACCGGCTGCGGCGCGTAGTAAGGCTGCGGTTGCGCGATGGTGTCGCCCTTCGAGGTCATGCACTGTGCGTAGGCCGCGTCGTACTGTGCCTGCAGACCCGACGCCGAGTATTGGGCGCCATTCGCACCGTTCGCGCCACCGATCAGCAAACCGCTGCCCGCACCTATCGCCGCCCCCGCGCCCGCATTGCCCGCTGCCGCACCCAACAGCGCGCCGACTGCCGCGCCGCCGAACGTGCCGAGCGCCGCGCTGTTCACGCTGTTCGTCGTAGCGGCCTGGGCGGCGCCGGACGAGTTAGTCGTGTGGTTCGCGTAATCGCGACACTCGTAGTCGTGCTGCTGGAACTCGCTAAGCGGCTCGCCGCGGTACGGCATCGCGACCACGCTCGGGCCGCTCGGCGGCACCACCGCGCAGCCACCGAGCGCAAGCGCCAAGACGGCGACGGGAACAGCGAGGAGAACCGATTTATTGCTGGAAATCATGGTAGTGCACTTCGAACGATTGAAATTCAAACGTTAGGCTAATCGCTAAATTCCGTGGTTACCGCTTCGTTACAGAAAGTTTTTCGTCACTGCATCGTCGCCCCGACGTAAGTGGCGAGAAAAGACGGCAAGCCGCTGCGCCGGTCTTATCCAACACGAAAGCAATCAGCAAGCTGCGAAAAACCAGCGTGTTCCACCGCCCACTTCGCTCGCCGCGCCCACCCCACCCGCAGTTACCAACTGTGACAATCTTGTTTCCGGCCGGCCGCAAGAAAGATACCCGCAACCGCGCGCGCCCGCCTCAACATAGCGCCAGAAAAATAAACGCCCGCCCAAAAACGAAAAGCCCTCGCAAGGAGGGCTTTCTCATTTTTGCCGCCGCAATCGACCGCAACCGGCGAAATCAGTTCGAACCGGTCGAGCCTCGCGTCATGTCACGACCGCGCGCGGCGCGCAGCAACCGGCTCTTACGCGAAGTTCTTCGCAGCGAAGTCCCAGTTGACGATGTTCCAGTACGCTTCGACGAACTTCGGACGCGCATTGCGGTAGTCGATGTAGTACGCGTGCTCCCACACGTCGATCGTCAGCAGTGCCTTGGCGTCGGTGGTGAGCGGCGTGGCGGCGTTGCTCGTCGACACGAGGTCGAGCGAACCGTCGGCCTTCTTCACGAGCCATGCCCAGCCCGAGCCGAACGTGCCGACTGCGGTCTTCGCGAATTCTTCCTTGAACTTGTCGAACGAACCCCACTTGGCGTTGATCGCATCGGCGAGCGCGCCGGTCGGAGCACCGCCACCCTGCGGCGACAGGCTGTTCCAGAAGAACGTGTGGTTCCACACCTGAGCCGAGTTATTGAAGATGCCGCCCGACGACTTCTTGACGATCTCTTCCAGCGACAGGTTTTCGAATTCCGTGCCCTTGATCAGATTGTTCAGGTTGGTCACATAGGTCTGGTGATGCTTGCCGTAGTGAAACTCGAGCGTCTCTTCCGACATGTGCGGTGCGAGCGCGTTTTTCGCGAACGGCAGCGGCGGGAGCGTATGTTCCATGGTGCTTTCCTTCTCAGTATCTGTTGTGGGGAGTCTGCGGATGACGCTTTCGAGCACTCGATTGTAGGCGAGTTGGAATAACCCCGCAAACCAACGGACTTTATGCCCAGCATGGTAAACACGCGGTGCGTAAGGCCTCCGGAACGGGTGCGCACACCGCGTGCCAAGGCCTCGCAAAAGAGCATCACGACGCCCCGCCGAGGCGGCGGCGAATCAGCGATGAAACGTCAGAAAGCGTCGGTCAGGCGCGCTTGCACATCGGCGAGCGCGACATCGGCCGAGCCGTCGGCGAGATGCACCGTGAGACGTCGGCCGGGTTTCAGCGACGACGGCGCGCGAATCGCGCGACCGCTTTGGGCGTCGAGTACCGCCGCATAGCCGCGTTCGAGCGTGCGCTGTGGACTGAGCACTTCGAGCCGCGCGGCCAGCGTATCGATTCGCGCGTGCTGACGTTCGTGCTGGCGCAACAACGCCGCATTCAAACGCTGCGCGAGATTATTCACGCGCGCCTGTTCGGCCGCGAGATCCGGACGCCAGCGCTGCCAGCGCATCTGCAGCAGTGCGAAGCGGGCCCGCGCATCGCGGACCGGCCGCGCGCCCGCCGATGCGAGCCGTACCCGCAGCTGTTGCAGATGCGTGCGTTGCCGCGCGAGCCGTTCGGCCGGCGACACCAACCGGCGCGCGAGCCAGTCGAGTTGCTGCGCGCGCCGCTCCATCATGCGGCCGAACGCGCGAGCGAGCGTCGCGTGCCGGTGATCCAGCTCGCGCAGCAGCATCACGCGCTGCGGACTGACGAGTTCGGCGGCGCCGGTCGGGGTCGGCGCGCGCACGTCGGCAGCAAAGTCGGCGATCGTGAAATCGGTTTCGTGACCGACGCCGCTGACCACCGGGATCACGCTCTGCGCGATCGCGCGTGCGAGCACCTCTTCGTTGAACGCCCACAGGTCTTCGATCGAGCCGCCGCCGCGGCACACGATCAGCACGTCGACTTCGCGCCGCGCGCCGGCCGCCTCGACCATTGCCGCGAGCTTCGCGCTCACGCCCGCGCCCTGCACCGGCGCCGGATAAACGATCACCGGAATATGCGGCGCACGCCGCGACAGCGTGGTCAGCACGTCGCGCAACGCGGCCGCCTGCAACGACGTGACGATGCCGATCGCGCGCGGATGGGTGGGCAGCGCGCGCTTGCGCTCGGCCGCGAACAGCCCCTCGGCCTCGAGCTGCGCCTTGAGCCGCAGAAACGCTTCGTACAGACGGCCCTGGCCGGTGCGGCGCACCGCTTCCACGTTCAGTTGCAGCTCACCGCGCGGTTCGTACATGGTGACGAGCGCGCGCACTTCGATGCGGTCGCCTTCGCGCGGCGTGAATTCCGCGTATTGCGCGCGGCCGCGAAACATCACGCAGCGCATCTGCGCCTGCGCGTCCTTGATCGAGAAATACCAGTGGCCGCTCGCGGCGCGCGTGAAGTTGGAAACTTCACCGGCCACCCAGACGAGCGGAAACGAGCGTTCGAGCATCGAGCCGATCGCGCGATTGAGCGCGGAAACGGGAACGACGACCTCACCGCCGGGCGTCGCCGGCGAAGCAAAGGGGCTTTCGGGATTCATGCGAGGAATAAATTGAACTGGCCGGACAGACGATAGACCGACCGGCCAGCGACGTCCAGCGTGATCGCAGAACTGTTAAAAGTGTCCACATGGCGGGAACCGCCTGACGAATTACGCCAGAGCCTGAATCGCCGCGCGAGAATTTAGGGCATGCCTTTGATTTATATGGCGTTTATAACTGCCCAGGACGGCGCGCCGCCGATTCGGATGCGGCGTGGCGGCGCTTCCCGGCGATCGGAAGGCCGGTTCTCCACAAAGTTATCCACAGACTGTGGGCAAGCGCACATAGCGTCGGCAGGCGTGCGGCATACCGCGAGCGGCTTGCCGGGCGGCCCACCGCCGCGCTAGAGTGGCGGGTTCGACGGCATGGGCAAGCGCGCCCGCCAGCGTGTGTCGGATGGCTGCGCCGGCATGTAAAGCAACCCATGGCCCGGCGCCCGCCTGTCACCGAACCGGCCAGACGCGCGCTGAAGCAACCGGCCGACGGGCGCGAGCCGCGCCCGTTTCGCGTCGAGCCGCCGCAACTTTCGAATGTCCGGAGAACCGTGTTGATGCAGATCCCGCGTATCGCACACGATGCCTTCACGCCACCGCTTCGCCCGCATCCGGCGAACCGCGCGCAGGCTGCCACCGCGGCCCGCCCATGAGCGAACTCAAGCACCGTCTCGAAGCGCGCCTCGCGCGCGAATGGCAACAGCGCGGCCCGCTCGCGTGGGCGCTGACCCCGCTCGCCTGCGTGTTCGGCGCAGTCGCGGCCGCGCGCCGCGCCGCCTTTTCGTTTGGCTGGCTGAAGTCGGTCCGCATCGGCGTGCCGGTCGTGGTGGTCGGCAACGTGACCGTCGGCGGCACCGGCAAGACGCCGACCGTGATCGCGCTCGTCGAAGCGTTGCGCGCAGCCGGCTTCACACCCGGCGTCGTGTCGCGCGGCTATGGCGCGCGGGTCAGCACGCCGACCGTGGTGACGCCGGGCTCGTCGGCTAGCGTCGGCGGCGATGAGCCGTTGCTGATCGCGCGCCGCACCGGTGCGCCGGTGTGGGTCTGCCCGGACCGCGTCGCCGCCGCGCTGGCGCTGTGCGCCGCGCATCGCGACATCGACGTGATCGTCAGCGACGACGGCCTGCAACACTACCGTCTCGCGCGCGACGTCGAGCTGGTCGTATTCGATCACCGGCTCGGCGGCAACGGCTTCCTGCTGCCGGCCGGACCGCTGCGCGAGCCGCTGTCGCGCCGCCGCGACGCGACGCTGATCAACGATCCGTACGCGCGCACGCTGCCCGCGTGGCCGAACACCTTCGCGCTGCAACTCGCGCCCGGCGACGCGTGGCATCTCGACAATCCGGCGCTGCGTCGCCCGCTCGCGCAGTTCGCCGGCCAGCGGGTGCTGGCCGCGGCCGGCATCGGCGCGCCGGAGCGTTTTTTCGCGACACTGCGCGCGGCCGGCCTCGCGCCCGAGACTCGCGCGCTGCCCGATCACTACGCGTTCGAGCGCAATCCGTTCACTGGAATCGACGCCGACGCGATCCTGATAACCGAAAAGGATGCGGTAAAATTGGGGTCCTGGCACGATGCGCGCATCTGGGTTGTCCCGGTCGAAGCCGCGCTCGATCATCGCCTCACTGCATTAGTTGTGGAGAAAGTCCGTGGACGCTCGCCTGCTTGAAATTCTCGTCTGCCCGATCTGCAAGGGCCCGCTCAGCTACGACCGCGCCGCGCAGGAACTGATCTGCAACGCGGACAAACTCGCTTATCCGATTCGCGACGGCATCCCGGTGATGCTGGTCGACGAAGCACGCCAAACGGTCGAAGGCACGCCGGTCGATCTGAATCCGGGCTCGGTCGCCTGACGCGCGGCGCGTGCCGCGCACGTTGCGGCACGCGGCGTCGCGCTGAAGCTCAGGCTGAGGCTGAATTCAAAGCCGCAGCAAATGCCACTGCCCGCCGCGCCGATCCCCCTTCCTCCCGCTCGTTAGCGTTGCCGGTATTAATCTGAATTCGCGTAAGCGCCGCCCGCGCGACCGCTTCCTGCCTCGCCCTTATCGCCGCCGCCCCTGCTCTGATGACCCACTCCGCCACGCCTCCGTTTATCGCTGTCGTACCGGCCCGCCTCGCGTCGACGCGTCTGCCCAACAAGCCGCTCGCGGACATCGGCGGCAAGCCGATGGTCGTGCGCGTCGCCGAGCGTGCGCGCGAATCGGGCGCGCAGCAGGTGCTGGTCGCCTCCGATTCACAGGAAGTGCTCGACGCCGCGCACGACCACGGCTTCGACGCGGTGCTCACGCGCGCCGATCATCCGTCGGGCACCGACCGCCTCGCGGAAGTCGCGACGCGCTTCGGCTGGAGCGACGACACGATCGTCGTCAACGTGCAAGGCGACGAGCCGCTGATCGATCCGGCGCTGGTGCGCGGAGTCGCCGCGCATCTCGCGGCCGCGAGCGGCTGCGCGATCGCAACCGCCGCGCATCCGATCAACGACCCCGCCGAAATTTTCAATCCGAACGTCGTCAAGGTCGTGCCCGATGCACGCGGCGTCGCGCTGTATTTTTCGCGCGCGCCGATCCCGTGGGCACGCGACGCGTATCAGCCGCACTGGCCCAACGTCGCGGCGCTGCCGACCCCGCCGGCGCCCGCCGTCGTGTACCGGCATATCGGCCTGTATGCGTATCGCGCGAAATTCCTGCGCGGCTACCCGAGCCTCGCGATCTCGCCGATCGAGCAGGTCGAAGCGCTCGAGCAGTTGCGCGCGATGTGGCACGGCGAACGCATCGCGGTACTCGTCACACAGGACGTGCCGCTGCCCGGCGTCGATACCCCCGCCGATCTCGCGCGCGTCCGGGCTTTATTCGGGTCTTGAGCGCCGGAAGGCATGGCATAATCGGACGGTTGTGCGCGCCTCCCAGCTTTTGGGTGACATCCAGGTTTATCCCGGTCGCGCCATTGCGATCTTGCAGCGCCGTCCAGCTGGACGTGCAGCGCGAGACAGGCAATGACGATCGATGCGGGCCCTGTGAGCGTCGCCGGGAGCACGCCGCGCCAACAAAGAATTCACATAGATCTGGAGATATCACATGCGTTTGATCCTGTTGGGTGCACCGGGCGCGGGCAAGGGCACTCAGGCAAACTTCATCAAGGAAAAATTCGGTATTCCGCAGATTTCGACTGGCGACATGCTGCGCGCGGCCGTCAAGGCAGGCACGCCGCTCGGCCTCGAAGCGAAGCGCTTCATGGACGCGGGCGAGCTCGTCACCGACGAACTGATCATCAATCTCGTCAAGGAACGCCTGCAGCAGCCGGACTGCGCGAACGGCTATCTGTTCGACGGCTTCCCGCGCACCATTCCGCAAGCGGAAGCGATGAAGCAGGCCGGCGTCGCGATCGACTACGTGCTCGAAATCGACGTGCCGTTCGACGAGATCATCGCGCGCATGAGCGGCCGCCGCTCGCACCCCGCTTCGGGCCGCACCTATCACGTGACGTTCAATCCGCCGAAGGTCGCCGGTGTCGACGACGTGACCGGCGAGCCGCTGATCCAGCGCGACGACGACAAGGAAGAGACGGTCAAGAAGCGCCTCGAAGTGTACGAATCGCAGACCAAGCCGCTGATCGAGTACTACAACGGCTGGGCGAAGAACGGCGATGCATCGACGTCGCTGAAGGCGCCGCAATACCGCCGCATTTCGGGCCTCGGCAGTGTCGACGAGATCCGTGCCCGCGTGTTCGACGCACTGAAGTAAGCGTCAGCCGCTGTTTGCATTCGATAAAAAACCCGCCCCCGTTGGCGGGTTTTTTATTGGCGCCGCGGCGACGCGGGTCTCGGAAGGCCACGTGCAACACGCGATGCGGTGCGAAGCCATTTCATCAGCGCAATAGTTAGTTTTCCGTAGCGCTTCGAACAGGCGCTCCGGGCAGCGCGGCTATGCGCCACCGCCCTGCCCGCTTCGCTTTCCGCGGTGCAGCATAGCCGCTACAATCGATCGAGCAGTCGACACGGCATCGATCGACACAGCACTGAACAACCGTAGCAAAGGAGAAGACATGGAGATTCGTGACAACGTGTTCCTGATCACCGGCGGTGCATCGGGTCTGGGTGCGGCAACCGCGCGCCTGCTGGTCGAGAACGGCGGCAAGGTCGTGCTCGCCGACCTGAATCTGGACGCGGGCGAAGCGCTCGCGAAGGAACTCGGCGGCGTGTTCGTCAAATGCGACGTGAGCCGCGAGGAAGACGGGCTGAACGCCGTCGAAACCGCGACGAAACTCGGCACGCTGCGCGGCCTCGTCAATTGCGCGGGCGTCGCGCCGGCTGCGAAGACGGTCGGCAAGGACGGACCGCATGCGCTCGATCTGTTCACGCGCACGATCTCGATCAATCTGATCGGCACGTTCAACATGATCCGGCTCGCCGCCGCGCAAATGTCGAAGAACCCGCCGAACGCGAATGGCGAGCGCGGCGTGATCATCAACACCGCATCGGTCGCCGCTTACGACGGTCAGATCGGCCAGGCGGCCTACTCGGCATCGAAGGGCGGCGTGGTCGGCATGACGCTGCCGATCGCACGCGACCTGTCGCGCAACGCGATCCGCGTGATGACGATCGCGCCCGGCATCTTCGAAACGCCGATGCTGCTCGGCATGCCGCAGGAAGTGCAGGACGCGCTGGGCGCGATGGTGCCGTTCCCGCCGCGCCTGGGCAAGCCGGCCGAGTATGCGATGCTGGCCAAGCAGATTTTCGATAATCCGATGCTCAACGGCGAAGTGATCCGGCTGGACGGCGCGATCCGGATGCAGCCGAAGTAACGCGCGTTCGAGCGCATGCCGCGCATGCCGCTTCACGCGGCGTGCAATGCGCAACACACAACGCGCGACGGAAACGGTCGGCAACAAAAACGCCTGCACAGGGGAAGCCTGTGCAGGCGTTGTCTTTTGTGCGGAGCTGAATAAAGCTTGCGCGCTACACGCTGCCGTCGTGCCGCGTACGCTGCCGCAACTCATGAAGCTGCGACTCGACCACCGTTGCATCCTCGGCATCGGGGCGGTCGCCCAGATAGCTTTCGAGATCCTCCAGCGCCGGCCGCAGATAATCGAGCCGCGCATACGCGAAACCGCGATCGCGCACTTCCTCGATATTGTCCGGCAGCAAAATGACCAGCCGCTGCTGCACTGCGAGCAGACGCTGCCAGCGCTCGGTCTGCAGATAGATCGCTTTCAGATTGCGCAGCATCCGCGCGACGATCTCGCGCCGCGTGGCCGGCTGCAGCAGCATGCGCAGCGCGCGTCCGACCGAGTCGCCGGCCGACGCGACGTACGGCTCCAGCATCTCGACCATCTGCGCTTCGGATAGCGAATGACCGCTGGTGGGGTCGAGCATCACGTCGCCGTCGGGGGTCGTCACGCGCAACAGGAAGTGCCCGGGAAACGACACGCCGCGCACCGGAATGCCGATCTGCTCGGCCATTTCCAGATACAGCACCGCGAGCGAAATCGGAATTCCGCGACGGCGCTTCAGCACGACGTTCAGATGGCTGTTGTCCGGGTCGTAGTAATCGTTCACATTGCTCGCGAAACCGAGCTCGCGAAAGAAGAAGCGATTCAGCACGCCGACCTTCTGGCGGATGTCGGCGTCGTCCGCGATGCGGCGGCGCAGTCGCAGCACCAGCTCGTCGATCTCGGCGAGCGCCGCCTGCAGATCGAGGTCCGGATAGGCGTCCTGCGCGAGCGAGAGCGCCGCCTCGGTCAACGGCAGGCTCTCGTCTTCGGCGACGAGCGTGCTGAAATAGTCGAGAACCCGCGTCATCGTGATCACTTCACTCGCCTTTTGAAATACGCGTATTTGAAGCCCATCAGCCAAAGCATACCGAAATATAGCGCGGCGAACAGCACGAGACACGCGCCGAGCAGCACTATCCGATTGACCGGCTGGGTATGCATGCCGATCCAGTCGAAGCTGATCGACAGCCAGCGCATCGTGCCGGCCAGCACGAGGCACGCGCCGAGCAGCTGCACGAAGAATTTGAGCCAGCCGCGAGACGGCATATAAATGCCGCGCTTGCGCAAACCGACGAACAGCAGCAACGCATTCACGCAGGCGCCGAGCCCGACGCTCAAGGTCAGGCCCGCATGCGCGAACATCGGCACGAACAGGTAGTTGCTCAGCTGCGTGACGATCAGCACGCCGACGCCGATTTTCACCGGCGTCTTGATGTCCTGCTTCGCGTAGAAGCCGGGCGCGAGGATCTTGATCATGATCAGGCCGATCAGGCCGACGCCGTAGGCGGCGAGCGCGCGGCTCACCATCACGACCGAGTTGCCGTCGAACTTGCCGTAGTTGAACAGCACCGCGGTCAGCGGCTGCGCGAAGAAAAACAGCGCGACCGCGCTCGGCGCCGCGAGCAGGAACGTGACGCGCAGTCCCCAGTCGAGCAGCGACGAATATTCGTGCGCATCGGCGTCCACGTGCGCCTTCGACAGGCTCGGCAGCAGGATCGTGCCGAGTGCGACGCCGAGCAGCGCGGTCGGAAACTCCATCAGCCGGTCCGCGTAGTTGATCCACGACACCGCGCCCGGGCCGATGTGCGACGCGATGTTGGTGTTGATGATCAGGCTGATCTGCGCGACTGACACCGCGAACATCGCGGGCACCATCTTCGACAGCACCCGCTTCACGCCGCGATGCGCGAGCGCGCGCAACGGATTCAGACCGATGCGCGGCACCACGTCGATTTTCTTCAGACCCGGCAGTTGCACGACGAACTGCAGCACGCCGCCGACGATCACCGCCCACGCAAGCGCATACACCGGCGTTTTCAGGTACGGCGCGACGAACAGGGCCGCCGCGATGAACGACACGTTCAGCAGCACCGGCGCGAACGCGGGCAGCGAGAAGTTCTTGTACGTGTTCAGCACGCCCGACGCGAGCGACGTCAGCGAGATGAAGATGATGTACGGGAACATGATGCGCGTCATCGTGACCGCGAGCTGATACGCGTGGCCCTCGTGCGCGAGACCCGACGCGACCACGAACACGACGCCCGACGCGCCGAGCACGCCGAGCAGCGACAGCACCGCGAGCGCCCACGCGAGCACCGTCGAGGTCGCGTCGACGAGCGCCTTGGTGGCGTCGTGCCCCTGTTGGTTCTTGAACTCGGCGAGGATCGGCACGAAGGCTTGCGAGAACGCACCTTCGGCGGAAATACGGCGCAGCAGGTTCGGGATACGGAAGGCGACGTAAAAAGCGTCGGTGTATTGACTGGCGCCGAACGCACGGGCGATCAACGTTTCACGGGCCAGTCCGGTCACGCGCGACAGCAGCGTGAAGCCGCTGACCGTCAGCAGGGCTCGGAATAGATTCATGGGGCGCTTATTATACGGGTCCCGCCAAAGCGGGCGACGAGCCTAGGGAGCGATTCGGACCGATTTGACACGCGGACGTTCGCTGGGCCGCACTGTAAAACCCGAATTTTCGCGTTTTCTGTGCTTCCGGCCGCGGCTTGCCGCCGGGTCGACACACATGATGAACGCCTGGTTGCAGCCGTGTCGGCGCCGGTTCCGGCCGCACACCGGTCGCGCTCCCAACAAGTGGCCAAGCTTTCTCGTTGCCACCTGCCTGTTTTTGTTGCTATAATCGTCGGCTTTCGAAGCTCGCTCAGTTTTCGAACGGTTTTCGGCCGGCATTACCCAGTTGGTCAGATTGGCGCCAAGCCGCCCGTCAATGCCGAACACCCAGGAACACGAGCCCGCCTTCGCGTAGTTCAATCGATTTTTTCGACACTTTTGCGCTCCTGGGCAATCGCTTCCAGGGGTTCGGATCGAGAAGCAGCACCTCGCCTTTCAAATTACTTCGAAGGCCGGGTACTGGAAACAGGAACAGGATAAGGAACCGTCATGGCTAACTCCGCACAAGCACGCAAGCGCGCCCGCCAGGCCGCGAAGGCAAACTCGCACAACTCGGCACTGCGCTCGAAGTTCCGCACGGCTATCAAGGCCGTCCGCAAGGCAATCGATGCAGGCGACCAGGCTAAGGCCGCTGAAATCTTCAAGGCATCGTCGAAGACCATCGACATCATCGCCGACAAGAACATCATTCACAAGAACAAGGCAGCTCGCCACAAGAGCCGCCTCGCTGCAGCCATTAAGGGTCTGCAAGCGCCCGCAGCGCAGTAATTCCGGTCAGCCCGCTTCGGTGGGCTACCTCCTGTTTCCGCTGCACAAGAAGCCCGCTTTGGCGGGCTTTTTTGTTTGGTGCCGCGTTGTTTCGGGCTCCCCGCTCTGCGCTTACGTGTCTTGCGCGTGCGGCAAGCAATTCGCGGCGGAGCAAATCCCCATGTGCGCCGAGCTTTTGCGTCGGCCATAAAAAAACCCGCAATTGCGGGTTTCTGTTTTTTAGCGGTAGCGAGCCGGCGCTGCGGCCCGGCTGCGCTAGATCACATGGCGCTTCGCCTGCACCGGCGGCGCATGCTCGAGTTCCAGTTCGCACGCCTCGGTGACGACGAGATCGTTGTCTTTGGCAAAGTTGAGCACGAAATCGAAGGCCATCGGCTCGATATCGCGCAGCCGCGAATCGAGAATCACGCACTTGAGGTCGCCGATCATGGTGGGACGCACGTACGCCGAGTACTGCATATAGGCGTTGGGCCCCTTCCTCACACCGGGTCCGAACGACGACATCACACCCGCGAGCCGCTCCGACCAGTCGCTCGGCCGAAACCTCTTTCCGGTCGACGTGATGCCCTGAATGAAATATTCGATTGGAGCTGTTTCGGCCATGTAGGAATACCTGTGTGACTGCCCGGCGGAATGACGGCTAACCGGCGCCACGCCGGCCATGCGCTCGAACTCGCCGCAAGCGGCATGCACGGCAGGCGGCGAACCGCCTGCTACATACGACCTGGCGCTGACGCAACAATGACGAACCGCACCACGAGAACCGCTGCGGAGGACCGGCTGAACCGCTCTGCGCCTGCCGCACGGCCGCGCCGTAACAGGCCGCCGTGACAGGCTTTTCCGCGCCATGCGCGCCGCGTTTCCTGACACTAAACGGCGGTCTGCTGGGCTTTGGGATAACCCCGAGATTATAGCGCAGCGGACCTTTTTCCGCACCGCACACAAGTGCCCGGAGACGGTCGCGCGACGCTTTCAACGAGCTTGCCCGGCCTGCCAGCCGACTCGTCAAACTCGGCGAAATCCTTTATGCTGCATTGAGTTACCACCAAACGACGGCGGCGCAGTCCGGCAATCCTGCCGGGTGAGACCGCCGTATTTGTTTCATGACTGCCAAGAAAATTCGCCACTACCTGCAGTTCAAGGATTTCTCGCTGGAAGACTACGAGTACGTGCTCGAACGCGCGCGCATCCTGAAACGCAAATTCAAGAACTACGAGACTTATCACCCGCTGCACGACCGCACGCTGGCGATGATCTTCGAAAAGAATTCCACCCGCACGCGCCTGTCGTTCGAAGCCGGCATCTTCCAGCTCGGCGGCCACGCGGTATTCATGAGCACCCGCGACACCCAGCTCGGCCGCGGCGAGCCGATCGAAGACGCCGCGCAGGTGATCTCGCGGATGGTCGACATCATCATGATCCGCACGTTCGGCCAGGACATCATCCAGCGCTTCGCGGAAAACTCGCGCGTGCCGGTGATCAACGGACTGACCAACGAATACCATCCGTGCCAGGTGCTGGCGGACATCTTCACGTACTTCGAGCATCGCGGCCCGATCCGCGGCAAGACGGTCGCGTGGGTCGGCGACGCCAACAACATGCTGTACACGTGGATCGAAGCCGCGCAGATTCTCGGCTTCAAGCTGCGCCTGTCCACCCCGCCCGGCTACAAGCTCGATCGCGCGCTGGTCGCGGCGGAAAGCGCGCCGTTCTACGAGGAATTCGACGATCCGAACGAAGCCTGCGCGGGCGCCGACCTCGTCACCACGGACGTCTGGACCAGCATGGGCTTCGAGGCCGAAAACGAAGCGCGCAAGAAAGCCTTTGCGGACTGGTGCGTCGACGCCGACATGATGGCGCGCGCGAATCCGGATGCGCTGTTCATGCACTGCCTGCCCGCGCACCGCGGCGAGGAAGTCAGCGCGGAAGTGATCGACGGGCCGCAGAGCGTCGTGTGGGATGAGGCGGAAAACCGCCTGCACGTGCAGAAGGCACTGATGGAGTTCCTGCTGCTCGGCAAGCTGAATCACTGACGCCGGAATCCGTGGCGGGCCTTGAAGACGAGGCACCACTGCTGGAGCCGGAATAAGAAAAAGGCGCTGGGAATTGCTTCCCAGCGCCTTTTTCTTTTCGCCGCCGCGCTTGCGGCGCGGCACGGCAAATCACCGATCGCCTACAGGCAAACCGGCTCCGCCTCCAGTTCCACCCCGAATTTCTCTCGCACGTCTTGCTGGATCGCCCGCGCGAGAGCCAGCACCTGCGCGCCGCTCGCGCCGCCGCGATTGACCAGCACCAGCGCCTGCCGGTCATGCACCGCCGCCGCGCCGAGCGCGCGGCCTTTCCAGCCGCATCGATCGATCAGCCAGCCTGCGGCCAGCTTCACGCGGCCGTCGGCTTGCGGATAGGAGACGAGCTCCGGCTCGCGGTGCTTCAGCGCGTCGAACTGCGCGGCGTCGATCACCGGGTTCTTGAAAAAGCTGCCGGCGTTGCCCAGTTCCAGCGGGTCGGGCAGCTTCGCGCGCCGCACCGCGACGACCGCATCGAAGATCGCCTGCGCGGTCGGCGCCGCTGGGGCGGCCGCCCCGGTCGCGTCATCCGTCTGGCCCGCATTCGCTGCGCAACCGCGCGCGGCCAGTTCGCGGGCCAGATCCGCGTAGCCGGCGCGGGGCTGCCACGCTTTGGGCAGACGGAAGGTCACTGACGTGATCACGAACCGCTCGCGCCCTTCCCGCTTGAAGAAGCTGTCGCGGTAGCCGAAGCGGCACGCATCGGCGTCGAGTTCGAGCGCTTCGCCGCTGGCCAGCTCGATCGCCCGCAGCGACGCGAAGCGCTCGCACATCTCCAGTCCGTACGCGCCGATGTTCTGGATCGGCGCCGCGCCGACCGTGCCCGGAATCAGCGCGAGGTTTTCCAGACCGGGCAAGCCCTGCTCGAGCGTCCACGCGACGAACTCGTGCCACGGCTCGCCGCCGGCCGCCTCGACATACCACGCGTCGGCGTCCTCGCGCACGATGCGGCGCCCGCGCAGCGCAACCAGCAGCACGAGGCCGGCGAAGTCGCCGGTCAGCACCACGTTGCTGCCGCCGCCGAGCACCAGACGAGGCAGGCCGGCCACGCGCGGATCGCGCACCGCGGCCAGCAATTGCTCCTCACGTTCGATCCGGCACGCGAACTGCGCGCGCACGTCGAAACTGAACGTGTTGTGCGCTTTTAACGGATAGCCGGCGATCAACGAGGCAACGGCGGGAGCAGACGCGCAGGCGCCATCAGGAATGGATGCAGCAGAGGCAGCGGAGACGGCACGGCCAGCGGCGGAATCGGATTGGGACATCGGAATGGCAACAGGGGAAACGACAACTCGCGACAAGCCTCAGCGAACGGCAGCGAGCGGCAACAGCCGGCGGCGAACGGCGGCGAATCCAGCCGAATCACGCCAACGCGGCGCCACCCGGCGCCGGATCGCTCGCCCGCGCGGCACTGCGCGGCGGCCTTGGGCAAAAGGGAGCGGCGTCGGTAAAATGACGTCCGGTCCGTGATTATAGCGAGTGCCCCGCGCGCAGCCGACCGGCCGCGTCGCGCATCGCCGCACTATTGGGAGAGAGTAATGCCATCGTTTGACGTCGTCTGCGAAGCGAACATGATCGAAGTCAAGAACGCCATCGAGCAATCCAACAAGGAGATTTCGACGCGCTTCGACTTCAAGGGCTCCGACGCGCGCGTCGAGCACAAGGAAAACGAAATCACCGCGTACGCCGACGACGAGTTCAAGCTCGGCCAGGTGAAGGACGTGCTGCTGTCGAAGATGGCCAAGCGCAACGTCGACGTGCGCTTCCTCGACTACGGCAAGATCGAGAAGATCGGCGGCGACAAGGTCAAGCAGGTGATCAAGATCAAGAAGGGCGTGTCCGGCGATCTGTCGAAGAAGATCGTGCGCCTCGTGAAGGACAGCAAGATCAAGGTGCAGGCGAGCATCCAGGGCGATGCGGTGCGTATCACCGGCGCGAAGCGCGACGACCTGCAAAGCGTGATCGCGATGCTGCGCAAGGACGTGACCGACACGCCGCTCGACTTCAACAACTTCCGCGATTAAGCAAGGCGCCGCGCGGGGGTGGTTTTTTCGCCTCGCGCGTGTGCCCCGGCAACCGCCTACTTCAAAGATCGTTCCCCGCCGCCGGCGTCGCCGCCTTTTTCTTGTCGCCAATCCGGCTCTCCTGCCCGCGCATCAGCTTCGCGATATTGCCGCGATGGCGCCACACCAGCAGCACGCTCATCGCCAGAATCGACAGCGCGACGATGCGCGGCCCGAACAGGAACACGTAGAAGAGCGGCGCGAACAACGCGGCGCACAGCGCGGCGAGCGACGAATAGCGCGTGAAGAACGCGACGATCAGCCAGGTCAGCAAGGTCGCGACGCCGAGCGTCGGATTGATCGCGAGCAGCACGCCGGCCGCGGTCGCGACGCCCTTGCCGCCCTTGAAGCGGAAGAACACCGGATACAGGTGGCCGAGAAACACCGCGATCGACGCGATCGCGATCGAGCGCTCGTCGAGCCCGAAACGCGCGCCGAAGTGCACGACGAACCAGACCGGCAGCCAGCCTTTGAACGCGTCGCCGATCAGCGTCAGGATTGCGGCTTTCTTGCTGCCGCTGCGCAGCACATTGGTCGCGCCCGGATTGCCCGAGCCGTACGAACGCGGGTCGTCGAGCCCCATCGCGGCGCTCACGATCACGGCAAACGACAACGATCCGATCAGATAGGCAACGACGGCGACGATCAGGTTTTGCATCTCAGAGCTCTTATAGGTATCGCGGCATGACACTCGACGCCCGAACCGCATCGGGGCAAGCCGCCTGGAACGGGGGCGGCGCACATTCTACCGAACGTGCGTGCGCGAAAAACATTCAACCAAACGTCAGGCAAACGACAGGCGCCCGCGCGTCAATCGACACTCGCGCACTGCACCGGCTTCGCGGCGAGCAGCTCGGTCAACACCCGCGGCTCGATGCTGACGAGAAAGCCGCGCCGGCCGCCGTTCAGCCAGACCTTGTCCATCTCGAGGATGCTGGCCTCGACGTACACCGGCATCTGCTTGCGCGTGCCGAACGGCGACGTGCCGCCGATCAGATAACCGGAATGCCGGTTCGCGACTTCGGGCTTGCACGGCTCGACGCGCTTCGCGCCGATCTGCCGCGCGAGATTCTTGGTGCTGACGGTACGATCGCCGTGCATCAGCACGATCAGCGGCTTCGCGTGTTCGTCTTCCATCACCAGCGTCTTCACGACCTGATGCTCGTCGACTCCGAGCTGGCGCGACGATTCCGCAGTCCCGCCGTGCTCGACATAATCGTAAGGATGTTCGCCGAACGTGATGCCGTGACGGCGCAGCAGCTGGGTCGCGGGCGTTTCGGACACGTGTCTGGATTTGCTCATCGGCGCATTGTAATGGCCAGTTTGCGGCGCGGCTATTTGCCGAACGGCTAATTGTGCGGGGTTCGGGCTTGTGGCACGATCGTTCGGATATGTGCGCCGACCGCATTGCATCGAACCGCAGTAAGAGCTTTGCATGGGACCGGAGTAAGCGCTAAAGCGCCAACTCCGGATCGACAGGAGACAGCGTTGAACCAGGCATCACCCATCCACACCCCCATCGACATCCCCGCGCTGCTCGCCGCCCTGCCCGCGCGCATCAGCGAAATCCCGGCGCTCGCCGCCGCGCGCGATCCGCTGCATGTCGCGCTGATCGAGGACGCGCGCAGCCTGACCAGCGCGCAGTTGCTGCAAGCGGTCGACGCCGCCGCCGCGCTGCTGCGCGAGTGGGGCGTGCGCGGCGGCGACCGCGTGATGATCGTCGCGGAAAACAGCATCGCGCAGATCGTGCTGCTGTTCGCGACCGCGAAACTCGACGCCTGGGCGCTCGTGTCGAACGCGCGTCTGTCGGTGGCCGAACTCGATGCCATCCGCGCGCACGCGCAGCCGCGCGTCATCGCTTACGGCGTGGAAAGCTCGCCCGATGCGCGCCAGCACGCGCAACGCCATCAGGCCGCGGCCGCGCCGGCGCTCACGCCGGACATCGGCGCATGGGCCTATGCGCTAGACGACACCGTGCAGCCCGAACCGGTCGAAACGAGCAACGAGCGCCAATGCGCCGCGCTGATCTACACGACCGGCACTACCGGCACGCCGAAAGGCGTGATGCTGTCGCATCGCAATCTGCTGTACATCGCGGCGGTCTCGAGCCGCCTGCGCAAGGTCGGCCCCGACGATGTCGTCTATGCGGTACTGCCGATCTCGCACGTGTACGGCTTCGCGTCGGTGTGCCTGGGCAGCCTGCATGCGGGCGCGACGTTGCGGCTCGCGCCGCGCTTCGCACCGGAGGCCGTGCGTCGCGCGCTCGCCGACGAACGCGTGTCGATCTTCCAGGGCGTGCCGGCAATGCACGCGAAGCTGCTCGAACATCTGCAAACCAGCGGCCACCCGTGGTCGGCGCCGCAACTGCGCTTCGCGTATTCGGGCGGCTCGCCGCTCGACGCCGCGCTGAAAGCGCAAGCCGAGGCGCTCTACGGTCTGCCGCTGCACAACGGCTACGGAATGACCGAAAGCAGCCCGACCGTGTCGCACACGATGCTCGATGCGCCACGCGACGACTGCTCGGTCGGCGACGTGATTCCGGGCGTCGAGGTGAAATTCGTCGGGCTCGACGGCGCGCAGGCGGCGCCCGGCGAAGTCGGCGAACTGTGGGTGCGCGGGCCGAACGTGATGCTCGGCTATTACCGCAACCCCGAGCAGACTCGCGCGACCGTCACCGCGGACGGCTGGCTCAAGACCGGCGACCTCGCGCGTCAGCTGGCGGACGGCTCGCTGCATATCGTCGGGCGCAGCAAGGAGCTGATCATCCGCTCGGGCTTCAACGTCTATCCGGCCGAGGTCGAGCATGTGCTGAACGCGCATCCGCAGGTCGTGCAATCGGCGGTGATCGGACGCGCGGTGGAAGGCAACGAGGAGGTGGTCGCGTTCGTCGAACTCGTTTCGGGCGCGACGGTGACGCCGGCCGAGTTGATCGCGTGGTGCGGCGAGCGGCTCGCGCCGTATAAGCGGCCGGCCGAACTGAAAGTGCTGGCGGCGCTGCCGGCGGCATCGACCGGCAAGATTCTCAAGCACCGCTTGCGCGAGTTCGTTTGAGCGGCAATCACCCGCGCGGATGATGCTGCGCATGCAGCGACTTCAAGCGCTCACGCGCGACGTGCGTGTAAATCTGCGTCGTCGAAATATCGGTATGACCGAGCAGCAGTTGCACGACCCGCAGGTCCGCGCCGTGATTGAGCAGATGCGTCGCGAACGCATGGCGCAGCGTATGCGGCGACAACGGCGCATCCACACCGGCCGCCGCCGCGTGCCGCTTGATGATGTTCCAGAACTGCTGCCTCGTCATCCCTTCCGCGCGCGTGGTCACGAACAGCGCATCGGCCGCGCGCGCGCCGAGCAGCGCCGGACGCGCGTCGCGCAGATAACGCTCGATCCACGCGTGCGCTTCTTCGCCGAACGGAATCAGCCGCTCCTTCGAACCCTTGCCGGTCACCCGCACCACCCCATCGTTGAGCCCGACCTCGACCGTCTTCAGCGTGACGAGTTCGGTCACGCGCAGACCGCTCGCATACATCAGCTCCAGCATCGTGCGGTCGCGCAGACCGAGCGGTGTGCCGATGTCCGGTGCGCCGAGCAGCGCTTCGACCTGCGCCTCGCTGAGCGTCGACGGAAAGCGCTGCGGCTGTTTCGCCGACACGATGCGCAGCGTCGGATCGCTCGTCGCGCGATGTTCGCGCACCGCCCATGCGTAGTAGCGGCGAAACACCGACAGCCGCCGGTTCGCCGAGGTCGCCTTGTCGTTCTGACGGACCACGCTATACGCGTTCAGGTCGGCTTCGCTGACGGTGTCGAGCGAGCCGTTGCGGGTGTGCGCGAGCCATTCGCAAAACAGTCGCAGGTCGCGGCGATACGCATCGAGCGTGTTGCGCGACAGGCCGTGTTCGAGCCACAGCGCGTCGCAGAACGCATCGATCGACGCGTTGCTGGCCGCTAACAGCGGCCCCGCTGCGTGGTTCGCTTGCGCGCTTGCGCTGTCGGTTTGCGCGGCGGTTTCGGTAATGCTTGCGTCGATGCTCATGCGTACGGCACACCCTCATGCGTGAGCAGCCAGCGCTTCACGTTGCGGAAAAAACCGTCGCCGCCGTGATGCGCGAAGCCGCCGATACCGCTCGAACTCACCACCCGGTGACACGGAATCACGATCGGAAAGAAATTCGCGCCGCACGCCTGGCCGACCGCGCGCGGCGCGCTGCCGAGCTGCTTCGCGAGTTGTCCGTAGGTCAGCACGACGCCCGGCGGAATTTCGCTAATGGCCTGCCACACGCGACGCTGAAACGCGCTGCCGACATCGGCGAGCGGCAGGTCGAAGCCCGCCGACGCACGCTCGAAATAGCGTTCGATCTGCTCGACCGCCGCGCGCGCGAGCGGCGTATCGGGCGCGATATTGCGGCTCGACTCCGGCAGATAGACGATCTCGCGCACGGCCTCGCCTTCGACACGAATGCCGACCTTGCCGAACGGCGCATCGATCACTGCGTTGAACATGATTGCCTGCTCCTCAGTCGCGGGGTATGGCGACGGGCTGCGTGGGTGCGTGGGTGCGTCCCATGGTTCGCCGCATTGCGCGCCTGCATGGAGCGCGGGCACCCTACAGCAAAACCCGGCCGCCGCGAATTGCCGCTACTTTACGCCGCTTCGAGCGCCCACTCCACATGCTCGCGCACGAGCGCCGACGGATCGTCCGCGCGTTGCCGCAGCGCCTGCACGATCGCCGCGCGCGCAGCGGCGGACAGACTCGCGGGCGCGGCGCGCAGCGCGTTGCCCATGCCGACCGCGAGATTGCGCAGCCAGCTCTCGTAGCCGATCCGGCGAATCGCGCTGCCCTGCATACGGGTGTCGAATTCATCCGCGCTCCATGCGAACAGTTCGACCAGCGATGCGCGATCGAGCCCATGCCGCACATCGAAATCGGCGACCGGCGCGGCCTGCGCGAACTTGTTCCACGGACACACGAGCTGACAATCGTCGCAGCCGTACACGCGATTGCCGATCAGCGGCCGCAACTCTTCGGGAATGCTGCCTTTCAATTCGATCGTCAGATATGAGATGCAGAGGCGCGCGTCGACCTTGTACGGCGCGACGATCGCGCCGGTCGGGCACGCGCCGATGCAGCGCGCGCAGCTTCCGCAATGCGAGCCGGGCGTTTCGGGAGCGGTCTCGGGTGAGGTTTCGGCGTCGGTCGGCAGCGGCAGATCGACGTAGATTTCGCCGAGGAAGAACAGCGAGCCGGCGTCGCGTTGCAGCAGCAGCGTGTGCTTGCCGCGCCAGCCGATGCCGGCTTTCTGCGCGAGTTCGACTTCGAGCACCGGCGCCGAATCGGTGAACACGCGATAGCCGAACGGCCCGATCGCCGCGGCGATCCGGTCGGCTAGCTGTTGCAGCCGGTTGCGCATCACCTTGTGATAGTCGCGGCCGCGCGCGTAGATCGACACTACCGCCGCCGCTGGATCGGCGAGCCGCGCATGCTCGGCCGCGCGCCAGTCGCGCGCCGCCGCAAGCGCCCCGTCAGCTGCATCCTCTACCGCTTTTCCGGCCGACGTATTCGCCGGTAAATAGGCGATCCGCGCGGTGATCACACGTCGCGTGCCGGCCACAAGCTCGGCCGGCCGCGCGCGTTTCATCCCGTGTTTGGCCATATAATCCATCTCGCCGTGGCACCCCGCTTCGAGCCACGCTGCAAGCGGCGCTTCGGCGGCCGACAGGTCGGTATCGCTGATGCCGATCGCCCCGAAACCAAGTTCTCGGCCCCACGTCTTGATGTCGAGCGCGAGCGCGGCGAGCGCTGGTGCACCGATAGGAAGTTCAGTGCGCGCGGCACCATCGGCCGCCGCGGGCGTGCTGGAAACAGGGGACGTCGGACTTCGGTTCATCACGCCATTTTACGAGAATGCCTGTCAATCCCGATCACGCGACCCTGCCGTCCGCTCCCGTTCTGCTCGAACGCACTATCGCGCTCGCGGACGAAGCCGCCACTCAGGCGTTCGGCGCGCGCTTCGCGCAGGCGCTCGAAAGTGTGCGCGCGGCGTCGCTTGCGCAAGCGGCTCAACCGCACACCGAAACGTCAACCCAAACGTCAGCACAAACGTCAACCCAGCCGGCCCAAACACCTGGCAGCGCGAACCATCCCGCGTTCACCGGCTTGCAGGTGCAACTGCTCGGCGACCTCGGCGCCGGCAAAACCACCCTCGTGCGCGCGACGCTGCGCGGCCTCGGCCACGCCGGCCGCGTGCGCAGTCCCACCTACACGCTCGTCGAACCATACGTGCTCGAACGTCCCGCCGGGGAACTCGCGCTCTATCACTTCGATCTGTACAGGTTCACCGATCCGGCCGAATGGGCCGACGCGGGCTTTCGCGAATATTTCGACAGCGGCGCGGTCTGCCTCGTCGAATGGCCGCAACGCGCGGGCTCGCTGCTCGGCGTGCCGGATCTCGTCTTCTCGCTCGAACTCGCAGGCGACGCGGATGCGCGCAGACTCGTCGCCCGGGCCTATAGCGAATCAGGAAAGGCATGTCTCGAAAGATGTTGATCAAACCGTTTCACTCGATCGAATCGGCGGCAACCGCCACGCACAACTGGCGCCGCCGGCAGATGCTGCGCGCCGGCGCGTCGACGCTGCTGCTCGGTCTGGTCGCGCCGCGTCTCGCGTTTGCGAGCTCGGTGCTCGGCGTGCGCGTGTGGCCCGCGCGCGACTACACGCGCGTGACGATCGAATCCGATCAACCGCTGCAGAACACCCAGCAACTGTTGCAGGGACCTGACCGGCTGGTCGTCGATCTGAGTGGCCTCGACCTCGATCAGGAATTGAAGGATCTGGTCTCGAAGATCACCCCGAACGATCCGCAAATTTCGTCGGTGCGGGTCGGTCAGTATCAGCCGCACGTGGTGCGCATGGTGTTCGACCTGAAGGGCTCGGTAAAGCCCCAGGTGTTCACGCTGCCGCCCGTCGGCACGTATAAATACCGGCTGGTGTTCGACCTCTATCCGGCCGTCGCGCCGGATCCGCTGATGGAGCTGCTCGCGCAGAGCGAGCGCAAGCAGGACGCGCTGAACGCGGAAAACAACGCGCCGCCGCCGGCGACGCTCGCCGGTCCCGGCTCCACGCCGCCGCCCACCGACAACAGCGAAGCGTTCTTCGAGCGCTACGCGCAAAACGGCGGCGCAGGCAGCGGCGGCAATAGCGGCACGCCGGCCGCGCCGCATGCGCATGCGCCCACGCGCGGCGCGGCGCCGGGCACGACTCCGGGCACGAGCGCGGGCACGCCGCCGATCATCGCCAGCAGACCGTCCACTCCGCCGGCCGCGCCCGCGACGCCGAACGCGCCGCCCGCCGCGATCGCACGCAATAAGGGCAGCGCCGCTCCGCGCGAGGACAGCGCCGACAACCTCGCCGGCAACGACGACAATTACGGTTTCACCACGCCGAAATCGAACCGCGGCAACACGGTGCGCCTGCTCACCGTCGCGATCGATCCGGGTCATGGCGGCGAAGATCCGGGCGCGATCGGCGGCTCGGGCACCTACGAAAAACACATCGCGCTCGACATCGCGAAGAAGCTGCGCGCGAAGATCGACGCGCAGCCAAACATGCGCGCGATGATGACGCGCGACGCCGACTTCTTCGTCCCGCTGAACGTGCGCGTGCAGAAAGCGCGCCGGGTCGGCGCCGACCTGTTCGTGTCGATTCACGCGGACGCGTTCACGACGCCGGAGGCACGCGGCTCGTCGGTGTTCGCGCTGTCGCAGCACGGCGCGTCGAGCGCGGCCGCACGCTGGATGGCTAACAAGGAAAACTCGTCGGACGAGATCGGCGGGATCAACGTGAAGTCCGCCGACGCGGCCGTCAATCGCGCGTTGTTCGATATGTCGACCACCGCGCAGATTCGCGACTCGATGCGCTACGGCAACTTCGTGCTGAAGGAAATCGGCGACATCAACAAGCTGCACAAGGGCTCGGTCGAGCAGGCCGGCTTCGCGGTGCTGAAGGCGCCGGACATTCCGTCGATCCTCGTCGAAACCGCGTTCATCAGTAATCCGGACGAAGAAAAGCGTCTGAACGACGACGCGTATCGCGACAAGATGGCGAGCGCGATCATGACCGGCATCAAACGCTATTTCGCGGCCAACCCGCCGCTCGCGAAGAGCCGCATGACGTGACGACCCACGCGCGTGACACGCGGCGTTCGCAGCAATAAAAAAACGGCCTCACGGCCGTTTTTTTATTTGCGCATCACCTACCGCGCCCTCTCCACGCGCGAAAGACATCGCTCAACGCGCCGGCAGCAGCCGCTGCGCGACCCAGCCGCCGAACACATTGACCGCGAGCCCCGCCATCACCAGCAACGCACCGGCCACCTGCACCAGCGACAACTGCTCGCCGAGCAGCAACGAAGCCGACGCGAGTCCGACGATCGGCACCAGCAGCGAGAACGGCGCGACCTGGCTGGCCGGATAGCGAGACAGCAAGCGGCTCCACAAGCTGTAGCCGACCAGCGTCGCGATAAAGGCGAGATAGACGACCGCGAAGATCGACATTGCACTGATGCCCGTCAGCGCGGCGGCGATCTCGTGCGGCCCTTCGAACGCGAACGACGCCGCGAAAAACGGCAGCGGCGGAATCAGGCTGCCCCACACGACGAGCCCGACGAGGTCGACGTTGCCGACCTTCTTGGTGACGATGTTGCCGAGCGCCCACATGCACGCGGCGCACAGCGTCAGCACGAAACCGGCTACCGACATCGTATGGCCGCCCTGCAAACCGATCACCGCGAGCCCGGCCGCGGCGATCAGCAGGCCGACGACGTTCGGCACACGGAAGCGCTCGTGCAGGAACAGCGCCGCGAAAATCAGCGTGAAAAACGCCTGCGCCTGCAGCACCAGCGACGCGAGGCCCGCCGGCATGCCGACGTACATCGCCGAGAACAGGAACGCGAACTGGCCGAACGAGATCGTCGCGCCGTACGCGAACAGCCAGCGCCACGGCATCTGCGGGCGCTTGACGAAGAACACCGCCGGCACCGCGGCGAGCGTGAAGCGCAGCGCGCCGAGCAGCATCGGCGGCACGCCGTGCAGGCCGACCTTGATCACGACGAAGTTGACGCCCCACGCAACCACGACGACCAGCGCGAGCAGCAAATCCCTGGGCGACATCCGGCTCTCCACGATAGTGATAAATGACGATTCGATCCGGCAGTGTAGCGGACGCTGCATTACCGCGTGAGCGGGCAAGTGCTCGTCGCTCATGCCCCGCGCGCGCCGTTACCGTCGAGCATGCGCAACGCGCAGTAGAATCGCCCATTGAGCCTCTCTCCCGCCACTTTTTCGCCGAGCCCGCCCATGACTACCTCGATCAAAGCCGTTCTGAAACCGCATATACGCGACATCGGTAATCTGGCCGTGCGGCGGGTGCTGCCGGCAATGGCCGCGCGCCTCGTCGGCCCGTTCATCTTCTTCGACCACATGGGTCCGGCAACGCTCGAACCCGGCACGGGTCTGGACGTGCGCCCGCACCCGCATATTGGTCTCGCGACCGTCACCTATCTGTTCGACGGCGCGATCATGCATCGCGACAGCCTCGGTTCGGAGCAGAAAATTCTGCCCGGCGACGTCAACTGGATGACCGCCGGACGCGGCATCGTGCATTCGGAGCGCACCCCGCCGGAAGACCGCGCGCGCGGCCAGACCATTCACGGCATCCAGACCTGGGTCGCACTGCCGCTCGCCGACGAAGACACCGAGCCGTCTTTCGCGCATCACCCGGCCGCGACGCTGCCGGTCATCGAACGCAACGGCGTGACGCTGCGCGTGATCGCCGGCACCGCGTTCGGCGCGACCTCGCCGGCGTCGACCTTTTCGGGCACGCTGTATGTAGCGGCCGAATTCACGCCGGGCAGCGCGTTCGCGCTCGAACCGGAACACGAGGAGCGCGGCGTGTATCTGGTCGACGGCGATCTGGAAATCGACGGCACGCCGCTCGAAGTGGCAACGATGGCCGTGCTCGCGCTCGACGAAACGGTCACGCTGGCGAGCACCCACGGCGCGCGCGTGATGCTGCTCGGCGGCGAGAAACTCGACGGCGAACGCTTTATCGAATGGAATTTCGTTGCCAGCTCGCGCGAGAAGATCGAGGCCGCGAAGCTCGCGTGGACCAATCAGGAAATGGGCCACGTGCCCGGCGAGACCGAATGGATTCCGCTGCCGGTACGCAAATGAACAGAAGCGAGCGCAAATAAACGCGAGTGACCGTAGCCGGCTCGCTCGCGAGCGCGCGGCAACCGGGAGGCCGCGCATCGCCAGCCCGTATTGAAGTGACACGATTCGGCCCCACCTAGCCGCAATCCCGAAATTATCGACGAGGACGTAATGGACACCACTCTGGCCACTTTCGAACAGGACGTCATCAAGGCGTCGCTTCTGGCGCCCGTGCTGGTCGACTTCTGGGCGCCGTGGTGCGGCCCCTGCAAGAGTCTCGGCCCGCTGCTCGAAAAGCTCGAAGCCGAAGCCGCCGGCAAATGGAAGCTCGTCAAGGTCAACGTCGACGAGAATCACGAACTCGCCACGCATTTCCAGGTGCGCAGCATCCCGCACGTGATCGCGTTCGCCGAAGGGCAGCCGGTCGATCAGTTCGTCGGCGTGCTATCGGAAGGACAACTGCGCGAGTTCCTCGAACGGCTGGTGCCGCAAGGCGCGCCGGCCTCGCGCGCCGATGCGCAGACCGCGCTGGCCGAAGGCCGCCGCGAAGATGCGTACGCGCTGCTGCAGGATGCGCTCGCGTACGACCCCGGCTTCGACGACGCGCGCATGGACCGTATCGAGATGCTGCTCGAAGACAACCGCATCGACGAAGCACGCAACGAAGTCGATCTGCTGTCGCCGAAAACGACCCAGGGGATCGACGCACGCTTCAACGCGATCAAGACCCGGCTCGACGCGCTCGATGCCGCCGCCGACCTGCCGCCGACCGACGCGCTCGAAGCACGCGTCGCGCAGCATCCGGAAGATCTCGAAGCGCGCTTCGATCTGGCGAGCGCGCTGATCGCGCGGCGCAAATACGCGGACGCGCTCGAACATCTGCTGGAAATCGTGCAACGCGACCGCGCGTTCCGTGACGATATCGGCCGCAAGACGATGCTGTCGGTGTTCGACCTGGCCGCGCATCAGCCCGAGCTGGTCGCGCAATGGCGGCGCAAGCTGAGCGCGGCGCTGAACTGATCCGCTGAACCGATCGATTCAAATGTTTGTGTCGGGTAGCGGCTCTCTGCAAAGAGCCGCCGCCTGAGCAACTACCCCGCCGCCCGCTTCCCCAACTCCCGCAACACATACGCCGCGGCCGCGAAACCGAAGCTCGCGGTCACGCACACGCTCGAACCAAAACCCGCGCAATTGAGCCCGACCGGCCCGGTGTGGCCCGGCGACGTGCTGACGTGCTCCGCTTCCGTATCGATATCGCAGACCGCCGCTTCCGGATAGATCAGCGGCTCATCCGAATACACCGCGCTGACCTTGAACTTCGCCTTCGGCCCGCGCGGAAAGCCATGCTGCTTGCGCAATTGGCCGCGCACTTTCGAGAGCAGCGGATCCTGGATCGTCAGCGCGAGATCGTCGATGCGGATGCGGGTCGGATCGAGTTGCCCGCCCGCGCCGCCGATCGTGATCAGCGGCTGCTTGCGCTCGACGCACCACGCGATCAGCGCGGTCTTCGTGCGCACGCTGTCGATCGCATCGATCACGTAGTCAAAGCCGCCGCCGAGCGTGGCCGCGAAATTGTCCGGCTCGACGAAGTCCTCGATCAGCCGCACGTCGCAGTACGGATTGATCGCCGCGATCCGCTCGGCCATCGCCTCGACCTTGGGTTTTCCGTAGTTGCCGTCGAGCGCGTGGATCTGCCGGTTAGTGTTGCTCTCGGCGACATTGTCGAGATCGATCAGCGTCAGCGTGCCGACCGCGCTGCGCGCGAGCGCCTCGGCGACCCACGAGCCGACCCCGCCGATGCCGATCACCGCGACGTGCGCGCCTTCGAACGCGGCGAGCGCGGGCGCGCCGTACAGACGCGCGATGCCGCCGAAACGCCGCGCGCGGTCGGCGGTTTCATTCGCATCGGGGCTGGTAGTAAGATCGGATTGCGCAGTAGTGCTGGACATGGTGGCAGGACTCGAAAACACGGGCGGAACGAAAAAAAGCCGCTGCGCCACGGTGGAACACGGGCGCGCGCAGCCGGTATTTTGCCTGATCGCCCGCGGCGGGCGTGGCGACCCGCGGGACCGCGCGGGATCGAGTGCCGCCACACGAGCGTGCAGCTTCGCACCAGAGCGGCGCGCAGTGCATCACAGGTTGATGTAATCGCAGGCAAAAAACTGGCCGCCTGGCTATACTTTCCTGACTGTAGCGTTCGCATAAGAACATGATCTCACTCGCCGAGCTTCGAAAAAACTATTCGCTGGGCTCCCTCGACGTAGCCGACGTCGACCACGATCCGTTCCGCCAGTTCAACACGTGGTTCCAGCAGGCGATCGACGCCCAACTCCCCGAGCCGAACGCGATGACCCTGGCCACGGTCGACTCGCGCGGCCGGCCTTCGGCACGCATCGTGCTCATCAAGGGCGTCGACGAACGGGGCTTCGTGTTCTTCACCAATTACGAAAGCCGTAAGGGCCGCGAAATAAACGCGAACCCGTACGCGAGTCTGCTGTTTCACTGGATCGAACTCGAGCGCCAGGTGCGTATCGAGGGCCGCGTCGTCAAGACGAGCGAGGCGGACAGCGACGCTTATTTCGCGTCGCGGCCGCTCGGCTCGCGGATCGGCGCGTGGGCATCGAATCAGAGTCAGGTGATTGAAAGCCGTTCGCAGCTCGAAGTGCGCGAACGCGAAATCAGCCTGCAATACGGCGACAATCCTCCGCGTCCGCCGCACTGGGGTGGCTATCGCGTCGTGCCCGACGCGATCGAGTTCTGGCAAGGACGCCCGTCGCGTCTGCACGATCGCCTGCAGTTCACGCGCGTGGACGAAGGCAGCCCGTGGCAGATCGCCCGCCTGTCGCCCTGAGCAAATAAAAAGATCACGCCGGCGCGTGCCCAGGTAGCGGCACACGTCGGCCGGATTGCGTCGCGCGACTCGCGCAAAAGCGTCGCGCCCTGCGATCCACACAAGCTTTGCTTTAATTCAACGAACACGGAGAGATCGCATGTTCTGGGAGAAGAAGCTGGCGCAGTGGGTTGAAGAGGTCAAATCCAAAGCTAACCTGCCTGCACGCCTCGTGCTGTGGGACGGTCAGCAACACGACTTCGGGCAGTTCGCCGCGCCCCAGGTCACGCTACACGTGAAGAGCGCCACCGCGCTGCCCTATCTGCTCGAACCGAGCCTCGACAATCTCGGCGAGGCGTACGTGAAGGGCAAGATCGACATCGAGGGCAAGCTGTCGGACATCATCAATATCGGCTATCAGCTCGCGCGCAGCACCGTGACGAGCGCGAGCAAGCTGGCGCGCGTGCGACGCTACTTCAATCACTCGAAGAGCTCGGATAAAAAGGCGATCCAGTATCACTACGACGTGTCGAACGAGTTCTACAAGCTGTGGCTCGACGAGAACATGGTCTATTCGTGCGCGTACTTCGAGACCGGCACCGAAGACCTCGCGACCGCGCAGATCAAGAAGATCGATCACATCCTGACCAAAATCCAGCTGCAGCCCGGCCAGCGTCTGCTCGACATCGGCTGCGGCTGGGGCGCGCTGGTGCTGCGCGCCGCGCAGAAGTTCGGCGCTCAATGCGTGGGCGTGACGCTATCGCAGAACCAGTTCGATCTGGCGACCGCGCGCGTCAAGGCGGCCGGACTCGAAAACCAGATCGAAATCCGCCTGCAGGATTATCGCGACGTCACCGGGCAGTTCGATCGCATCACCAGCGTCGGCATGTTCGAACACGTCGGCCGCAAGAATCTGCCCGGCTATTTCCAGAAGATCCACGATCTGCTCGCCGACGACGGCGTCGCGATGAACCACGGCATTACGTCGAGCGACGCCGATAGCGGCGAAACCGCGCTCGGCGGCGGCGAATTCATCGACCGTTATGTGTTCCCCGACGGCGAGCTGCCACACATCAGCCTCGCGCTCGAATCGATGCAGCGCGGCGGGCTCGAAGCGGTCGACGTCGAAAGCCTGCGCCGTCACTATGCGCACACGCTCGACCTGTGGGCCGAGAATTTCGAGGCCCACGCGGACGAAGCCCGCAAGCTCGTCGACGACGAAAAATTCCGCATCTGGCGCGTGTATCTGGCCGGCTGCGCGTATGCGTTCGAAAACGACGACGTGTCGATCTTCCAGGTGGTGTGCCGCAAAGCCGGCCGCAGCGCTAAGACCCTGCCGTGGTCGCGCCGCTACATGTACGAAAAACCGCTGTGACGCGCTTGCGCCGCAGCCGCGTGCATGAGACGCTCGCCGCGGCGCAATCCTGAACAGCAGACCGGATATCGATGGACCACAGTGGCACGAGTGAAGTTGACGAGCCGTTGAACGGCGACGGCAATCGCGAAGTTGCACAGCAGGCTGCCGGCGACGCCGGGCAGTTCGATCTGTTCGGGATGCCGGTCGAACCCGGGGCCGCGCCGCCAGCGGCGGCCGAGGCCACGGCAGAGGCCACGGCTTCGGCTGCGGACGATCGACCCGCCCCCGCCCCCGCCCCCGCATCCTCGGCGCCACCGAAAAAACGCCGTACCCGAGAAATCCTCGCCGCGCCGCCGTCGCCGGAACTGCTCGCGCTCGCCGCTCAACTGCCGCCGCAGATTCACCTGGGCACATCGACATGGTCGTTTCCCGGCTGGAGCGGAATCGTCTACGGCGACGATTACAGCAACAGCAAACTCTCGCGCGAAGGCCTGAGCGCGTACGGCGCGCATCCGCTGCTAAAGACGGTCAGCATCGACCGTTCGTTCTACCAGGCGCTGACCGTCACCGAATACCTACGTTACGCGCAGCAGGTGCCCGAGCACTTCCGCTTCATCGTCAAAGCGCCGATGACGATCACCGACGCAACCGTGCGCGCCGAACGCGGCGAGCCGGTATCGCTGAATCCGTGTTTTCTGAACGCGCAGATGGCGATCGACGAGTTCGTCACGCCCTGTCTCGAAGGACTCGGCGCGAAAGCCGGCGCGCTGGTGTTCCAGTTCTCGCCGCTGCCGGATCAGATGCTCGCGCAGCCGGCGGTGTTCGTCGAACGTCTTGGAGAGTTTTTCGGCGCGCTGCCGACGCTGCCCGACGGCAGTTGCTACGCGGTCGAGATTCGCGACGCGAGTCTGCTGACGCCGCGTTTCATCCGGATGCTGAAGGCGGCGGGCGTGCGCTACTGCGTCGGCATTCATGCGCGGATGCCCGATCCGCTGCGCCAGGCGGCGGCGCTCGCGCTGCTCGACGGCGAGCCGGCCGGTCCGCTGATCGTGCGCTGGAGTCTGCACGGCGGCTTCAAATACGAGCAGGCGAAGGCGAAGTACGAGCCGTTCAGCCGGCTCGTCGACGAAGACCCGGCGACGCGCGCGTCGCTCGCCGAGTTGGCCGCGCGCTATGCGCTGGCCGGCCAGCCGGTGGTGATCGCAGTGAACAACAAGGCGGAGGGTTCGGCGCCGCTCAGCTGCGTGAAGCTCGCCGAAGCGATCGTCGAGGCATATGCGCGACTTGCGCAGGAGCGCGACGCAAAAAGCGAAGCCGCGCCTGTCACCCCGCCTTGATCCGGTGCGCGAACTTCTGGCGGAATTTCGCGACCTTCGGCGCGACCACGAACGAGCAGTAACCCTGATTCGGATGCTGCGCGAAGTAGTTCTGGTGATACGCCTCGGCCGGCCAGTAGTTGCCGTCGAGCGGCACCACCTCGGTCACGATCTTGCCGTCGTAGATGCGTTGCTCGCCGATCTCGCGAATCGCCTGCAGCGCGGTATCGCGCTGCGCGTCGGAATGCGTGTAGATCACCGACCGGTATTGCGTGCCGACGTCGTTGCCCTGCCGGTTCAGCTGGGTCGGATCGTGAATCGCGAAGAAGATGTCGAGAATCTCGCGATAGCTGATCTTCGCGGGATCGAACTCGACCTTCACCACTTCCGCGTGGCCGGTCTCGCCGTCGCAAACCTGCTCGTAGCTCGGCTCGCGCGTATGACCGCCCGCATAGCCGGACTCGACCGCGCTCACGCCTTCGACACCCAGATACACCGCTTCCAGGCACCAGAAACACCCGCCACCGAGCGTTGCCGTCTCGTTCATAAGCTTCACCCCAGAATCAGATACAGAAAAATGACCGGCGGCCCGCATTGCAACCGCCACCGGATCGGAATATATGGCCGAAAACGCGTGTCAAAAGATCGTGAACGCGCGGTGCCGCGTCGAGCGAATCGTGCGGCTCAGTGTATCGAGTATAGAAACGCACGCGCGGGTCGGGTGAAGAAGATGGACGGCGCGAGTTCGAACGCTCCGCCCCGGCATGCGTATTGAAAACGGCACGCATTGCGCTGCGGCGCCCGCATCGATTGCAGTTAAAATTGCGGAAATCGACGATTTTCACCATGACTTTCGAATCACTCGCTTCCAGCCGCGCAACTCTGCGCTCTTATTCGCGCCTGCGCCGGGTCTCAGCACCGCGCGTGCCGGGGACCCTGCCCCGATGAAGCGCGCGAGCCCTCCCAACTTCGACCAGACCGCATTCAAGCAGGCGCTCGGCCAGTTCGCGACCGGCGTCACCGTGATCACCACGCGCGCGGCGAGCGGCCAGCTGGTCGGCATCACCGCCAGTTCGTTCAACTCGGTTTCGCTCGATCCGCCGCTGGTGCTGTGGTCGCTCGCGACGCGCTCGGCGTCGATGCCGGTGTTCCGCGCGAACAGCCACTACGTGATCAACGTGCTGGCCGCGTCGCAGCTCGATCTGTGCAAGCGCTTCGCGACTGTCAAAGGGGATCGTTTCGAAGGCGTGTCGCACGCCGCGGGCGACTCCGGAATGCCGGTGCTGGACGGCGCGCTCGCGTGGTTCGAATGCCATAACCGCAGCCGCTACGACGAAGGCGACCACGTGATTTTCGTCGGCGAAGTGGAGCGTTGCGGCGTGCACGAGAAGGCCGCCGAGATTTCGCCGCTGGTGTTCCAGGGCGGCAAATTCCACGGTCTCGATCCGCTTTGAGTGAAGCGCCGCGCCGCCACAGCAAAGTGCGCGCGTCGCGCTAACTCGCGCAACCGGCGGCAGCCCCGCCCTCGTCACCGGTCGTTGTGCGCGGCCCCATGCCCGCTCGTCTTCTTCACCAGCGACACCGGCACGCCGGAATCTTCCTTCAGCGTCTCGAGCACGATGTTCGAGCGAATGTCCATCACGCCCGGCGCCTTGTACAGGCGGTTGAGCACGAAATCCGAATAGTGTTTGAGATTGTGCGCGAGGACCCGCAACAGGTAATGGGTCTCGCCGGTGACGACGAACGCGCCGACCACTTCCGGCCAGTCGCGCAGTTCGTCGGCGAAGCGCTCGTGCCAGTTCTGCTGGTCGTTGCGCATCGACACCTGCACGAACGCTTCGAGTTCGAAGCCGAGCACTTCGCGGTTCAGGCACGCGCGATAGTGTTCGATCACGCCCTGCTCTTCCAGCAGACGCAAGCGTCGCAAACAGGCCGATGGCGATAGCGAGATGCGCTCCGCGAGATCCAGATTGCTGATCCGTCCTTCCTGCTGAAGCACCGTCAAAATACGGCAATCGGTGGCGTCGAGTGAGATCGCGTTCATATTCGGTCTCCCTTTTCCGTTTGACTCAAATTATGTTCCAAGACACGCCGAAGAAGGAGATTATTTCGCAATCACATTGCGCGGCCTCACTACTATCATTCCCCCATAGACACTTTCCGCGACCGCCGCCATGCGCACCCTCTGGGACATTACCCCCGCCGTCGACAGCAGCACGCCCGTCTGGCCAGGCGACACACCGGTCGGCATCGAGCGCGTGTGGCGCATGGACGCGGGCTCGCCGGTCAACGTCGCGCGTCTGACGATCTCGCCGCACACCGGCGCGCACACCGACGCGCCGCTCCATTACGACGCGAACGGCGCCGCGATCGGCGACGTGCCGCTCGATACCTATCTGGGTATATGCCGGGTGATTCATTGCATCGGCGCATCGCCTGTTGTGACGCCACAACACCTGACCGGCGCGCTCGACGACCTGCCGCCGCGAGTCTTACTACGCACTTACAAAAAGGCGCCGACGCGCGAGTGGGACAGCGGTTTCTGCGCGGTCGCGCCGCAGACCATCGACCTGCTCGCCGAACATGGCGTGAAGCTGATCGGCATCGATACGCCGTCGCTCGACCCGCAGGAATCGAAGACGATGGACGCACATCAGCGGATTCGCGCGCACCGGATGGCGATCCTCGAAGGGATCGTGCTCGACGCGGTCGAGCCCGGCGACTACGAACTGATCGCGCTGCCGCTGAAGCTGACCACGCTCGACGCGAGCCCGGTGCGCGCGGTACTGCGTTTGCTGCCCGAATGACACTGACGGACACCAACGGACATTGAGCGCAGTTGAGCGCTCGACCCGAACCCCCGCTCCAGACCAACACTACAGACCCACCCTCCCGACCGTACCCCGGACCCACCATGAACCATCGTGACGAAGCCCTGGCGCTCGATGCCGCCGACCCGCTCGCGCCGCTGCGCGACCAGTTCGCGCTGTCGCCGACCACCATCTACCTGGACGGCAACTCGCTCGGCGTGCCGCCGGCCGCGGCCGCGCAGCGCGCGCAAACCGTGATCGGCGCCGAATGGGGCGAAGGCCTGATCCGCAGCTGGAACAGCGCGGGCTGGTTCGCGCTGCCGCGGCGCCTGGGCAACAAGCTCGCGCCGCTGATCGGCGCGGCCGAAGACGAAGTCGTGATCACCGATACGATTTCGATCAACCTGTTCAAGGTGCTGTCGGCCGCGCTGCGGGTCGCCTATGCACGCGATCCGAAGCGGCGCGTGATCGTGTCCGAGCGCTCGAATTTCCCGAGCGACCTGTATATCGCGCAAGGCCTGATCGAGCAGCTCGATCGCGGCTACGAACTGCGCCTCGTCGACGACCCTTCGGAGTTGCCCGCCGCAATCGGCGACGACACCGCGATCGCAATGATCACGCACGTGAACTACCGCACCGGCTCTATGCACGACATGGCCGCGTTGACGAAGCTGATCCACGACAAGAGCGCGCTCGCGCTGTGGGACCTCGCGCACTCGGCGGGCGCGGTGCCGGTCGATCTGAACGGCGTCGGCGCGGACTATGCGGTCGGCTGCACCTACAAGTATCTGAACGGCGGCCCCGGCTCGCCCGCGTTCGTGTGGGTGCCCAAACGCCATCAGGCCGAATTCGCGCAGCCGCTGTCGGGCTGGTGGGGACATCGCGCGCCGTTCGAAATGAATCCGACGTATCAGCCCGATCCGGGCATCGCGCGCTATCTGTGCGGCACGCAGCCGATGGTGTCGATGGCGCTGGTCGAATGCGGGCTCGACGTGTTCCTGCAAACCGATATGCAGGCGATCCGCCGCAAGTCGCTCGCGTTGACCGATCTGTTTATCGAGCTGGTCGAGTCGCGCTGCGGCGAGTTTGCGCTCAAGCTCGTCACGCCGCGCGAGCACGTGCAACGCGGCTCGCATGCGAGCTTCGAACATCCGCATGGCTATGAAGTGATGCAGGCGCTGATCGCGCGCGGCGTGATCGGCGATTATCGCGAACCGCATGTGCTGCGCTTCGGCTTCACGCCGCTCTATACGCGCTTCGTCGATGTGTGGGATGCGGTCGAAACGCTGCGCGACGTGCTGGCTCGCGAAAGCTGGCGAGCCCCGGAATTTGCCGCGCGCGGCGCGGTGACCTGAGGAGTCGGGAATGAACGATCACATGCACACGCCGGGCTTGCCGGAAGAACCGGCCGCGCAAGGCTGCCCGTTTGGGTATGGGCGGAACCCGGCAACGGCCCTGGCCGGCGCTTCAAATGCTTCCAATACTTCCAGCGCCTCCGCCTCCGCCTCCGCCGACACCGGCTGGCACGACGCGCAACTCGACTTCTCCGGGTCGATGAGCTACGGCGATTATCTGTCGCTCGGCAAGGTGCTCGACGCGCAGCATCCGCTATCGCCCGATCACAACGAGATGCTGTTCATCATCCAGCATCAGACGAGCGAACTGTGGATGAAGCTCGCGCTGTACGAACTGCGCGCCGCGCTCGCGGCCGTGCATCGCGACGAGTTGCCGCCCGCGTTCAAGATGCTCGCGCGGGTGTCGCGCATCATGGAGCAGCTGGTGCAGGCGTGGAGCGTCCTCGCGACGATGACGCCGTCCGAATACACCGCGATGCGCCCGTACCTGGGCAGTTCGTCGGGCTTCCAGTCGTATCAGTACCGGCAGATCGAATTCCTGCTCGGCAACAAGAACGAGCAGATGCTCAAGCCGCACGCGCATCGCGACGACATCTACGCCGAGGTGAAGGCGTCGCTCGAAGCGCCGTCGTTCTACGACGAAGCCGTGCGCCTGCTCGCGCGCCGCGGCTTCGCGATTGCGCCGGCGCGGCTCGAACGCGACTGGAGCCGGCCGACCGAACACGACGCATCGGTCGAAGCGGCCTGGCTCGAGGTCTATCGCAATCCGTCGCAGCATTGGGAGCTGTACGAGATGGCCGAGGAACTGGTCGATCTCGAAGACGCGTTCCGGCAATGGCGCTTCCGCCACGTGACCACCGTCGAGCGCATCATCGGCTTCAAGCAGGGTACCGGCGGCACCAGCGGCGCGCCGTATCTGCGCAAGATGCTCGACGTGGTGCTGTTCCCCGAGCTGTGGCACGTGCGCACGATGCTGTGAGTGCTTATCTCGCCGTATAGCCGCCGTCGATCGGCAGGCACACGCCGCTGATCATCGACGCCGCGTCGCTCAGCAAAAACATGATCGGCGCGGCGACCTCCGCCGGCTCGGCGAAACGCCGCAGCGGGATCGCGGCCAGCGCCGGGTCGCGCTTGACCGGATCGCTCCACGCGAGCACCGCCATCGGCGTCAGCGTGACCGTCGGGTTCACGCTGTTCACGCGAATCCCGTGCGGTCCCAATTCGATGCACAGCGCGCGCGTGACCGCATCGAGCGCGGCCTTCGACGCCGAATAGCTCAGGTGATCGTCGAGCGCGACCAGCGCCGCCTGGCTCGATACATTGACGATGCTGCCCGCGCGCTTGGCCGCCAGCATCGCGCGCGCGACGTGCCTTGCGACCAGCACCGCGCCGCGGGTATTCACCGCGAGCACGCGATCGAAACTGTCGGCGGTCGTATCGACCGCGCGTTCGAGCAGCGCGATCCCCGCGCAATTGACCAGTCCATCGAATACCGGCAGCTCGGCGAGCGCCGCGTCGATCGCGGCGGGGTCGCCGACGTCGAGCGTCAACGGCTCGCAGCCGGTTTGCTCGGCGAGCCGCGCCAGTTCATTGACGTTGCGCGCGGCCGCGACGACCGACGCGCCGCTCGCGCACAGCGCTTCGACGGTCGCGCGGCCGATCCCGCTAGAGGCGCCGGTCACGAGGATCGAGCGGCCGGAAAAATCGAAAGTAGCGTTCATGATGTTTGCAGACGATGCATGACCGGCTTCAACGCCGGATAGAGGTCCTTGTACACGCCGAAGCGCTGTTCGTATAAAGCCATCCGTCGCGCGTCGGGCTGCGCGCGCTCGACCAGCGTGACCCAGCCGCGCTGCGCGGCCTCGCGCGACACCAGCCCGGCGCCGACCCCAGCGAGCAGCGCGGCGCCCATCGCGGCTTCGACGTCCTGCTCGATCGTGTAGACCGGATAGCCGGTGACGTCGGCGATGATCTGCATCCACAGGTCCGAATGCGCGGCGCCGCCGACCACGATCAGTTTGTCGTCGAGCGATTGCGCGCCCTGGCGGCCCGCGTCGATGTTGTGCTTCAGCGCGAACGACACCCCTTCGAGCACCGCGCGATACAGATGCGCGCGGGTATGAAACAGGCTCAACCCGACAAACGCGCCGCTCGCCTGCGCATCCCACACCGGACTGCGCTCGCCCATCAGATACGGCAGGAACAGCACGCCGTCGGCGCCGGCCGGCACCTGCGCGGCGGACTCTTCGAGCAGCCGGTGCGGATCGCCGTGCGCGGTCGCGCGCGCGGCCTCGATCTCCGCGTGACAGAACTGCTCGCGATACCACGTCACCGACGCGCCCGCGGTGATCGCGCCGCCGAATACGTAGATATCCTGAGCGCCGTTGAACACGTGCGGCATGCTGATCAAACCGTGGCGCGCGTCGACCCGCTGGTTGATGTAGCCCCAGCACATGCTGGTGCCGATCATCGCGACATGCTGGCCGGCGCGCGTGACGCCGGCCGCGAAGGTCGCCATCGCCGCATCGACGCCGCCCGCGACGATCGCGGTACCCGCGTCCAGCCCTAGCTGCGCGCTCCATTGCGACAACAGCCCGCCGACCACCTCCGACGATTCGACCAGACGCTCCGGCATCATCGTTGCGGGAATACCGAGCATGTCGAGCGCTTCGTCGGACCAGTCGCGCCGCGCGATGTCGTACACGCCGCCGAGATTGCCGGCCGAACTGTGATCGACCGCAATCTCGCCGGTCAGCAGATAGATCACGTACGCGTTCGGCGGCAGGAAGTAGCGCGTATGCGCCCATACGTCCGGCTGGTTCTCGCGCAGCCACAGCATCTTCGTGTAGCCGTAGTAACTGTCGACGCCGTTGCCGGTGATCGTATAAAGCCGTTCGAGATCGACGTTTTCGCGCACCCACTCGACCTGCGCGGTCGCGCGCCGGTCCATCCAGATCAGGCACGGCGCGAGCGGCCGCATCTCTGTGTCGACCGCGATGCCCGAACCGCCGTACAGGCTGCTCACGCACAGCGCCTTGATCGATGCGGCGGCGATGCCGGCCGCTTTCGCGTCGGCGACGCACGCGGCCACGCATTCGCGCACCGCGTTCACCCACACCGCGGGCCACTGCTCGGCCCACAGCGGCTTCGGCGTGTCGGGCTGATACGCAGCCGAGTGCTGCGCGACGATCGCGCCGTGCTGATCGACGAGCAGCGCCTTGGTGCTCTGCGTGCCGATATCGACGCCGATGACGTAGTTCATAGAGTCTCCGTTGACAGCTGCCGCACGTGAATCAGGCGCTCGCTCATCCACTACTGTCACCCGCGCGGCTTGAGCAGCACCTTGATCGAATCGAGCGAGTTCGCGATCCGGATCGCGTCATCCCACTCTTCCAGCGAAAAGCCGTGCGTGACGATTCCCTTCGACGTGACGAGTCCACGCGCGAGCAGATCGATCGCGATCGGATAGCAGTACGGTCCGAGATGAGCGCCGCGCACGTCGAGTTCCTTGCGATCGCCGATCACCGACCAGTCGAGCGTCGTGTCGGCGCCGAACACCGAGAATTCGACGAAGCGCCCGAGCTTGCGGATCAGGTCCATCCCCTGATTCACGCCGACTGGCGCGCCGGTCGTTTCGATATAGACGTCGCAACCGTAACCATCGGTCAACGATTTGATGATCGCGAGCGCGTCGTCCTTCTGCGGATTGATCGTCACGTCCGCGCCGTATTCGCGCGCGAGCGCGAGGCGCTCCTCGACCAGATCGATCACGACCAGCTTCTTCGGCGTCTTCAGGTGCGCGACCTGGGTCATCATCAGACCGAGCGGCCCCGCGCCGGCGATCACCACTACGTCGTCGAGCTGCACGTCGCCGCGATTGACCGTATGAATCGCGCACGCCAGCGGCTCGATGATCGCCGCGTCTTCGAGCGAGATGCCGTCCGGAATCTTGTGGACGATCGCGGTCGGCGGAATACGCATGTATTCGGCCATTCCGCCGTCGGCGACTTCGCGCTGGAAGCCGAAGATGTTGTGCACTTCGCACATCCAGTACTGGCCGGATTTGCAGTAGCGGCACTTGCCGCACGGCACGATCTGCTCGGCGATCACGCGATCGCCCTTGCGCACGCCGAAATGTTCGGCCGCGCCTTCGCCGAGTTCTTCGACATATCCGAAGAACTCGTGGCCCGGAATCACCGGCGCCTTGACCCACGGGCTCGGACCGCCCCAGAACATCTTCGCGCCCGAATGGCATTTGCAGTCGCTCGCGCAGATCCCGCACGCGGCGATCCGGATCACCAGTTCGTGCGCGCGCGCGCTCGGCTTTGTCACCTGTTCGACGCGATAGTCTTTCGGCGCATGACAGACGATGGCGGTCATGTTCGTCGTATCGGATTGAGTCGTCATTGCATGGTCCCGGCAATAGAGAAGGTGTGGAGTGAGGACAAAGACGTTACTTTCTGCGGTCGCGGCTGATATAGATCGCGAGCAGAATGATTCCGCCCTTGATCACGTTCTGCACGTACGGATTCACGCCGACCATGTTCAGGCCGTTATTCAGGACGCCGAGCAGCAGCGCGCCGATCAGCGTGCCGACGATCGAACCGCGCCCGCCGGAGATCGACGTGCCGCCCATCACGACCGCGGCGATCGCATCGAGTTCGAAGCCGACGCCCGCGTTCGGCTGGCCGCTCATCAGCCGCGCGGTCAGCACGATCGCGGCGAACGCGGAGGTCAACCCGGCGAGCGTGTAGACGATCAGCTTCACCCGCGCGACCCGCACGCCCGACAGGCGCGTGGCCTGCTCGTTGCCGCCGATCGCGTACACATAGCGGCCGAACGGCATCCGCTCGAGCAGCAGCCACGCAATCACGTAGATCACCGCCATGATCACGACCGGCGCCTGAACACCGAGAATCTTGCCGCTGCCGAAGAAGCTGACCCACTCGGGCAGCCCGTCGATCGGATAGCCGCCGGTGTAGATCAGCGCGAGGCCGCGCGCGATGCCCATCGTCGCGAGCGTGACGATGATCGGCGGCATCCCGGCGAACGCGACGAAGAAGCCATTGGCCGCGCCGAAGCCGAGCCCGACCGCGAGGCCGATCGCGAGCGCGGCGACCGCGTTCATCCCGGCGACCATCAGCCCGGCCGACAGCGTGCCGGCCAGCGCCATCACCGAACCGACGGATAGATCGATGCCGCCCGTCAGGATCACGCAGGTCATGCCGACCGCGATGATCGCGTTGATCGACACCTGGCGCAGCACGTTCTCGATGTTCGCGGCCGACAGAAAACTGTCGCTCGCGAACACCATCACGATGCACACCGCGAGCAGGCCGATGAACGGATAGAACAGTGTCGAACGTTTCAGCGCGGCCCAGGTGAAGCGCACTGGCGCGCCGGGCGTGTCGCTCGCAACGGTCGAGGTTTTCGGCGAGGTGTCAGGCGTGTTCATGATTGGCTCCGAGCGAACCGGCGGTCGCATAGGTCATCACGGCATTCGATTCGATCGCGTCGCCTTCGAGCATGGCTTCGATGCGGCCCTGCCGGAACACGGCGACGCGGTCGCACATGCCGACGATCTCCGGCAGCTCGGACGAGATCATGACGATCGAGTAGCCGCGCGCGGTGAGTTCGCGCATCAGCAGATAGATTTCGGCCTTCGCGCCGACGTCGATCCCGCGCGTCGGTTCGTCGAAGATCAGGATATTGGTGTGGTGATTGAGCCAGCGTGCGATCACGACCTTCTGCTGGTTGCCGCCAGACAGCGTCGCGACCTCGGTGTGCATCGTCGGCGCCTTCACGCCGACGCGCTTCATGATGTCGGCGGTCGCGCGCGCTTCGCTGCGCTGGTCGATAAAGAAGCGCAGCGAGCGATACTTGCCCAGGTTGTTGATCGAGATGTTCTGCTTGATCGAGAAGTCGGTGATCAGCCCCTCGGTCTTGCGGCTTTCCGGCAGGATGCCGACGCCCGAGCGCAATGCGTCGGCCGGATCGCCGAGCTTCGCGGCCGCGCCGTTGATGCGAATCTCCTTCGCGTACGCCCGCTCCGCGCCGATCACCGCGAGCGCGGTCTCGGTGCGCCCCGAGCCGACCAGGCCCGCGAAGCCGAGAATCTCGCCCTCGCGCAGCGTGAAGCTCAACTGCGGGCTGTCCTTGAACAGCTGCAAGCGCACCACGTCGAGCACGATCTTCGCGTCCGCGCGCGGCGGCGGCTTCGGCGGGAAGCTGCTTTCGATGCGACGCCCGACCATCATCTGCACGAGCCGGCTCACGTCGGACTGCGCAACCGTGGTGGTGCCGACATACTGACCGTCGCGCAGCACCGTGATGCGGTCGCACACCTCGAAAATTTCTTCGAGGTGATGCGAGATGAAAATCATCGCGACACCCTGCTGCTTGAGCTCGCGCATGATCGCGAACAGATGCGCGGCCTCGGCCGGCGTCAGCGTCGCGGTCGGTTCGTCGAGAATCAGAATGCGCGCATCGAGCGACAACGCCTTGCCGATTTCGACGAACTGCTGCTGCGCGACCGACAGTTCGCGGATCGGCACCGCCAGATCGATCGCCACACCGAGCCGCCGGAAAATCGCCGCCGCCGCGCGCCGCATCCGGCCGCGCGCGAGCAGCCCGAAGCGGTTGCGCAGTTCGCGGCCGAGAAAGATGTTTTCCACCGCGTTCAGATACGGAATCAGGCTGAACTCCTGAAACACGATGCCGACGCCGGCGGCCACCGCGTCGTGATAGTTCGCGAAGTGGCGCGTCTGGCCGTCGAGTGTGATCGTGCCGTCGTCCGGCTGATAGATGCCGCAGAGGATTTTCATCAGCGTCGACTTGCCCGCGCCGTTCTCGCCGAGCAGCGCGTGAATCTCGCCGCGCTCGACTTCGAGATGAATGCCTTGCAGCGCCTTCACGCCGGGAAAGCTTTTGCTGATGTTCTCGAGCTTCAGAATCGTGTCCATCGGGTGCTCCCGTGCCGCCGGCTGCCGCCGCAGGCGGATCGCTGCGGACGGCGGCCGGCGCGTGCTGCGCTTCAGTCGCTTCAGTCGCTCGTGTCGCTTACCAGCTGAAGCCCTTCGCGTTGCTCCTGTCGATCAGCTTCACGTCGACCGGAATCGCCTTCGGCACATTGGCGCCCCACTTCTTCGCGAGCGCGATGCCGAGCGCGATCCGCACCTGGTCGGCCGGAAATTGCGCGGAGGTCGCGACGAACTTCGAATTGGGCTTCTGGATCGCGGTGATCGCTTCGGGCGCGCCGTCCACGCTGGTCAGCTTGATGTCCTTGCCCGACGATTCGATCGCCGACAGCGAGCCCATCGCGCCGCCGTCGTTCACGCTGAACACGCCCTTCAGATTCGGATGCGCCTGAATCATGTTCTCGGTGACGGACAGCGCGGTCGCGCGCTCCTGCTTGCCGTTCTGTGTATCGACCAGCTTCACGCCCGGCGCCTTCGCGAGCGCCGCCTTGCAGCCGCGCACCCGCTCGAGAATCGGCACGACCGGAATGCCGTCGAGAATCGCGACCTCACCGCTGCCGCCGATCGACTTCGCGAGGTACTCGCAGGCCATCACGCCGGCGTCGTAGTTCTTCGAGCCGACGAACGAATCGACCGGACCATTCGCGTTCGCATCGACCGCGACCACCACCACGCCCGCCTTCTTCGCCGACGTGACCGCCGACTGGATCCCGGTCGAGTCGGTCGGATTGACCAGCAGGATGTCGATCTTTTTCTGCAGCATGTCCTCGACGTCGCTGACCTGCTTGCTGACGTCGTGATGCGCATCGGTAACGATCACCGTCGCGCCGGTCGATGCGGCCGCATCGTTCAGCGCCTTTTGCATCGTCACGAAGTACGGGTTGTTCATCTCCTGGAAGGTCATGCCGATTTTCAGCGGCGCGGCCTGCGCGCCAGCCGCGGCGAACGCGAGCGACAAACCGCCGCCGAGCGCGGCGAGCCGGCGCGCGACTTTGGGCAACGGGGACGAAGCAGTGGCCACGCCGATAGCGGCCTGCGAGCGACGCTGAAAAACCGATGACTTCATGGTTGTCTCCATTTTTTGAAGTGAGCACGCCCGTCACGCTGTGCGGACACAGCGCGAGGCGCGTTGAAACGCGAGTGGGTGGGACTACGAACTACCTGAGCGCACAAGCCACGGTCAGCCGCGGCCGGGCACGGCTAAGCACGGCTAACCACAGCTAACTCAGCGGATAAGCCGGCCGCGGCGGCGGCAAACCCGGCGCGAGCACGATCGCCGGTGCGTTGTCGATACCTCGGCCATGCGCGGCCGCTTCCTCGGAAGCGTCGCGACTCGCATCGTTCAACTGCTGATAGCGGCGAAACGTCGACGGCGCCATCCCCTTGACCGCGAGAAACTGCCGGTTGAAATTCGACAGGTTATTGAAGCCCGACTTGAAGCAGATGTCGGTCACGCTCAGCTCGGCATCGGTCAGCAACTGGCACGCGAGATTGATGCGCATCCGGTTCACGTACTGCACGAACGGCAGCCCGGTATGACGGCGGAAATAGCGCGAGAACCCGCTGACGCTTTGGCCCGCCAGTTGCGCAAGTTCCGACTCGCGCAACTCGTTCGCGAGGTTCTTGCCGATATAGGCGAGCACGTGATTGATGCGGGTCGCCGCGAAGCTGGTCGGGTCGGCCTGATACGCGGGCGACGCGAGCGTGTCGCGATCCTGCGCGTTCAGCAGGATTTCGAGCATCGACATGAACAGCGCCAGCCGGCGCAGGCCGCGCGCGGCGAGCAGTTCGAGAAACAGCGGCGTGATCCGCGCGGACGTTTGCGCGCCGAACGACAGCCCGCGCCTCGCGTCGGCAAGCATCGCCTCGACCTGACGCCACTCCGGAAAACTGCCGGCGCAATTCGATACGAACTCCTGACCGAACTGCACCACCAGATTGCGCTGCGCGATGCTCTCGCCTTCGGGCACGTCGCTGACCCAGTTATGCGGCAGGTTCGGCCCCATCAGCACGAGATTGCCGGGCGCGAAGCTGCCGATGTAATCGCCGACGAACATCTTGCCGCTCGTCTCGACGATCAGATGAATTTCGTACTCCGGGTGAAAGTGCCAGCGCACCGTGCGATACGGATAGCCATGCGACCACACCTTGAACGATTCGTCGTGGCGCACCGCCACGATTTCGAGATCGGGTTGCACTGTCTGCCTCCATGAAGCGGGCCGCGGGTCGAACGTCACCGGGCACCGCCGATCTTGATCTTGTACAGCGAAAGTTAATCGCCAAACGCGCCGGCCACCACTAGAAAAGACACCGTGGATCGATACTTTTTTGCACCCGGCCGAGCCCGCGTGCCACGGAAGTCAAATTTGATGCAATGCAATATGGATAAGTCGCGCGATCGGCCAAGTCACCCCCGGCTCTCCATGCCGCGCTGCGCCACGAAAACCCCGCGCGCTCGCCTTGACTTTCGTTCCGGCGGGTACGATCATTCGCTCACACACAGAGCAAATGATCATAACAGCCTGGGGCAATGCATTGCACAGGACCGCGGCGAGGGCGACACCTCGACCCACGGTCGACAACGGAGACAACCATGAACAGCGGGCAAGACAGCGGCGCGGCCGCACACGTGATCCTGCACATCGGCGCGGGATCGTTTCATCGCGCGCATCAGGCCTGGTATCTGCACCGGCTCAACGACGCGAAGCTGGCCGGCGAACCGCACTGGTCGCTGACGGTCGGCAATATCCGCAGCGACATGAACGCGGTGCTCGACGCGCTGGCCGCGCAGCACGGCGTCTACACGCTCGAAACCGTCACGCCGCAAGGCGAGCGCGCGTACGAAACGATCCGCTCGATCGAACGCGTGCTGCCGTGGAGCGCGGACCTCGCCGGCCTGATCGAAGCGGGCTCCGATCCGGCCTGCAAGATCATCGCGTTCACCGTCACCGAAGGCGGCTACTACCTCGACGAACACCACCGGCTCGACACCGCGAACCCCGATCTCGCGGCCGACCTCGCCGGTGGCCACACCACCATCTACGGCGCGCTCGCGGCGATTCTCGACGCCCGGATGAAACGCGGCGCGGGCCCCGTCACGCTGCAAACCTGCGACAACCTGCGCAGCAACGGCGAGCGTTTTCACGCGGGCATGAGCGAGTTTCTCGAACGGCGCGGCGCCACCGACCTCGCGCAATGGTTCGACGCCAACACGTCGTCGCCGTGCTCGATGGTCGACCGGATCACGCCGCGGCCGACGCCCGACGTGCGCGAACGCGTGCGGGCCGCGACCGGCGTCGACGACAACGCGCCGGTGATGGGCGAAGCGTTTATTCAATGGGTGATCGAAGACCGCTTCAGCGCCGGACGGCCGCAATGGGAAAAGGTCGGCGCGGAGCTGGTCGAGTCGGTGCTGCCGTACGAGGAAGCGAAAATCCGCATCCTCAATGCGACGCATAGCTGCATCGCGTGGGCGGGCACGCTGGTCGGTCTGAAGTTCATCCACGAAGGTACGCTCGACCCCGACATCCGCCAGTTCGCGTACGACTACGTGACTGAGGACGTGATTCCGTGCCTCACCCCAAGTCCGCTCGATCTCGAACGCTATCGCGACGTGGTGCTCGAACGCTTCAGCAATCCGCACATTCTCGACACCAACCAGCGCGTGGCCGCCGACGGCTTCTCGAAGCTGCCCGGCTTCATTGCACCGACGCTCGCCGAATGCTTCGAACGCGGCGTCACGCCGGCCGCGACCGCGATGCTGCCCGCGCTGTTTTTCCGCTTTCTCGAACGCTGGCACACCGGCAGGTTGCCGTACGCGTATCAGGACGGCGTGATGGACGAGAAGGTCGCGCATGGTATCTTCAACGCGCCCGAGCCGCTGCGCGCGTTTGCCGCCGACCGGCTGCTATGGGGCGGGATGGCGCAAACGCCGGAGCTGGAAGCGGCGCTCGCCGGCGCGCTCGCGCGTGTCGACGCGTGGCTCGCCAGGCGCGGCGCGCTATGAGCGTGCCAGGCTTAATGCCCATGACAGCGCGCGCGCTCAGCGGCTAAAGTAGCGCATCCCCCAACGACGAAGGTTTCGCGCCCATGTACCTAGGCATCGACCTCGGCACGTCCGAAGTGAAAGTTCTGCTGCTCGCCTCCGACGGCCGCGTGGTCGGCACTGCGGGCACGCCGTTTACCGTTTCGCGCCCGCATCAGCGCTGGGCCGAACAGAATCCGCAAGACTGGTGGGCCGGCACCCGCGCGGCGCTCGCCGCGTTGCGCTCGCGTCATCCGATTGAGTTCGCGCGGATTCGCGGCATCGGCCTGTCCGGGCAGATGCACGGCGCGGTGCTGCTCGACGCGCACGACAGCGTGCTGCGTCCCGCGATCCTGTGGAACGACATGCGCAGCGACAAGGAATGCGCGGAACTGACCGAACGCGCGCCGCAACTGCACGAGATCGCCGGAAATCTGGCGATGCCCGGTTTCACCGCGCCGAAGCTGCTCTGGGTCGCGCGGCACGAACCGGAAATCTTCGCGCGCACCGCCTGCGTGCTGCTGCCGAAAGACTATCTGCGCCTGCAACTGACCGGCGGTAAGGTGTCCGATCCATCGGACGCGGCCGGCACGTTGTGGCTCGACGTCGCGAAGCGCGACTGGTCCGATTCGCTGCTTGCCGCCTGCAACATGACGCGCGCGCAGATGCCGGCGCTGCGCGAAGGCAGCGCGCCGGCCGGCACCTTGCTGCCGGAACTCGCGCGCGAATTCGGCCTGAGCGAAGACGTGATCGTCGCGGCCGGCGGCGGCGATAACGCGACCAGCGCGATCGGCATCGGCGCGACGCAGCCCGGCGACGGCTTCGTGTCGCTCGGCACCTCGGGCGTGCTGTGCGTGGTCGGAGACAGCTTCCGGCCGAATCCGGCTTCGGCCGTACATGCGTTCTGTCACGCGATTCCGGACCGCTGGCATCAGATGAGCGTGGTGCTGTCGGCGGCGAGCTGTCTGCGCTGGGTCTGCAAACTGACCTCGACCGACGAGCCGACGCTGCTCGCCGAAATCGAAGCGCTGCCCGCCGATGCGCTTACGACCGCGCCGCTGTTCCTGCCGTATCTGTCGGGCGAGCGCACGCCGCACAACGACCCGTACGCGCAAGGCGTGTTCTTCGGGATGAATCATGCGACCGATCGCGCGCTGCTCGGCTACGCGGTGCTCGAAGGCGTGACGCTCGCGCTGACCGACGGCCTCGACGCGTTGCGCGCGGCCGGCACCGAAGCGAAGGTGCTGTCGCTGCTCGGCGGCGGCGCCCGCAGCGATTACTGGGCTCAACTGCTCGCCGACGCGCTCGACACGGTCACCGTCAAGCACGGCGGCGGCGAAACCGGCGCGGCGCTCGGCGCGGCCCGGCTCGGCTGGCTCGCCGCGGGCGGCGACCCGGCCGTGGTGCTGACCAAGCCGCCCGTCGAAAAGGAGTTCACGCCGAATCCGCACCGCCACACTCAGCTGCGCAGCCGGCTCGAAGCGTATCGCGCGCTGTACCGGCACGTGCGGCCGCTGTTCGATCCCGCGCGCGCGCCGCTCGCCTGAGCGTTGCACGGCAGCCGGCCCGCACGCTTGCGCGGCCGGCGGCTATCATCGGCACACTCCAAGCAAAACTCGAGCGAATCCTATCGTGCCCAGGTCCACAGAAAAACTCGATCTCGCCACGCGCGCCGCGTGGCTCTACTACGTCGCGGGCAACACCCAGAACGAAATCGCCGAGAAGCTGCAGGTGTCGCGCCCGGTCGCGCAGCGGCTGGTCGCGTTCGCGGTCGAAAAAAATCTGATCCGCGTGCGCGTCGATCATCAGCTCGCCGATTGCCTGTCGCTCGCCGAGCAGCTGTCCAGGCGCTACGGCCTCACCATGTGCGAAGTCGTGCCGATCGACGGCGACACGCCCGAAGAGGTCGACCGCAAGCTCGCGGTGGCCGGCGCGCAGGTGATGGAGCGCTATCTGAGCGCGGAAAAACCGATGGTCGTCGCGGTCAGCAGCGGCCGCACGCTGAAGGCCGCGGTCGATCAGATCGCCCAGCTCGACCGGCCGCAGCATCGGCTGGTGTCGATGGTCGGCGCGATCGCGCAGGACGGCTCGTCGAACCGTTACGACGTCGCGCTGCATATCTCGGAGAAGACCGGCGGCAAGCATTTCCTGCTGCCCGCGCCGCTGCTCGCCGACAGCGAGGCCGAGCGCGCGCAGTGGTGCAATCACCGGCTGTACCGGATCGTCGAGTCGCTGTCCGCGCAGGCCGACGTCGCGTTCGTCGGGATCGGCAATATCGGCATGACGTGTCCGTTGCACGAGGACGGCTTCATCACCGAGGCGGAGGTCAACGAGCTGCTGCAGAACGGCGCGGTCGCCGAGATGCTCGGCCTACCGATCGACGCGGCCGGCGCGCACGTCGAATCGCCGACCGGCCGGCGCGTGACCAGCATCGCGCTCGATGCGCCGCCAAGCCGGCCGACGATCGGTTTCGCCGGCGGCCAGCGCAAGCGCGAAGCGCTGATCGCGGTGCTCAAGGGCGGCTGGCTGTCGGGGCTGGTGACCGACGAGCTGTGCGCGCGGGCGGCGTTGGCGGCGCGATAGTCAGGCAAGCGCCAGGCAAGCGCCAGGCAAGCGCCGGACGAGCGCCAGGCGAGCAAACAAAACAGCGGCTCACGTGTGAGCCGCTGTTTTCATCCGCCGGTCCGGTTCAAGCCGCCAGCACTTCGACGATCTTGCGCTGGAACGCCTTGCCGTCGCTATTGAACAGATGACAGTGCTCGGGCGTCGCGCCGAGCTTTTGCACATTGCCCTTCGCGTGCCTCTCGAGCGGCGGAATTCGCGCGATCAGACCATCGGGCGCGACGCTCGACTCCGCATACAGATAGGCGGCGTCGCCAAGCGATTCGACCGTCATCGTGCGCGCGTCGATCCCGTCTTCGTTCGTGCTCACGTGCAGATGCTCGGGGCGAATCCCGACCGTCACCTTGTCGCCCTGCTTCGCCGAACCCGGCTCGACCGACACGCGCTGCGTCTCGCCGGTGTCATAGCGCACGGTCACGCCGTCGCGCGTCACCGATTGCACGGTGCCTTCCATGAAGTTCATCTTCGGCGAGCCGATAAAGCCCGCGACGAAGCGATTGGCCGGCGCGTGATACAGCATCGTCGGACTGCCGACCTGCTCCAGATTACCCGCCGACAGCACGACGATCTTGTCGGCCAGCGTCATCGCCTCGACCTGGTCGTGCGTCACGTAGATCATCGTGGTCTTCAGCTCGTCGTGCAGCCGCGCGAATTCGAGCCGCATTTTCACGCGCAGCGCGGCGTCGAGATTCGACAGCGGCTCGTCGAACAGGAACACCTTCGGCTTGCGGGTGATCGCGCGGCCGATCGCGACGCGCTGGCGCTGCCCGCCGGACAGCTGCTTCGGCTTGCGATCGAGCAGATGGTCGATGTGCAGGATCTTCGCCGCATTGCGCACCGCCGCGTCGATCTCCGGCTTCTTCGTGCCGGCGAGCTTCAGCCCGAACGCCATGTTGTCGTACAGCGTCATGTGCGGATACAGCGCGTACGACTGGAACACCATCGCGATGCCGCGCTTGGCCGGCGGCACGTCGTTCATGCGGGTGTTATCGATCGTCAGGTCGCCGCCGCTGATGTCCTCCAGGCCCGCGATCATCCGCATCAACGTCGATTTGCCGCAACCGCTCGGTCCGACGAACACGACGAACTCGCCATCCGCGATGTCGAGATTGATGTCGCGCATCACTTCGTTGTCGTCGTAGGCCTTTCGGATGTTGCGCAAGGTTACGCTTGCCATGATGTGTCTCCGTGTAATGCTGTCCGATACGTGGTGCTGCTCATTTCCGCTGGCTTGTTCCGGTTGGCTGGTTTCAGCCGGTTTGTTCCGGTGTACCTGGGTGGCTAACGCGCCGCCGCGGTCGCGCTGACGGTCCATTGCGCGACCAGCTCCGGCAACTCGCGCATATCGTCGAATACGTGCCGCGCGCCGGCCGCGTGCAGGCGGTCGATCTGCGCGTCGCTCGCGTGGCCGCCGCCGATAAAACCGAGCACCGCCATGCCCGCCGCCGCCGCCGCGGTAACGCCGGTCACGCTGTCCTCGACCACGAGACACGCGCCCGGCGCGAGCCCGAAGCCTTGCGCGGCCGCCAGATAGACGTCGGGCGCGGGCTTCGGATTGGCCACCGCATCCGCGCAGAACAGCCGCTCGCCGAAGAAGCGCTTCAGGCCGGTGCGCGCCAGCACCGACTCGACATACGGGCGAAAGCTGTTGCTCGCGCAGCCCTTCACGAGCGGCACCTGGGCGAGCGCCGCGTCGATACCGTCGACCGCCGGCGCCTGCATCGCGGCCGCTTCGACCGAGCGGCGGATCGCGTCGATATCGGCAACGCTGAGCTCTCTGCCGAGCTGCGTCGCGCTGTCCTGCAACACGCGCTCGATGCGCAAGCCCAGCAGCGGCAGCAGCACCGGTTCGACGTCGGTGCCGGGCCAGCGCGCGTGCAGTTCGCGCACCAGCTCGCGCGCGGCCACCGCCTCGCTGTCGATCAGTACGCCGTCGCAATCGCAGATCAGCGCGAAGCGCCCCACGGCCGCCGGGTCTGCCGTCATTTGACCGCCCCGAACGTGAGGCCGCGCACCAGTTGCTTCTGCGACAGCCAGCCGACGATCAGGATCGGCGCGACCGCGAGCAGCGACGCGGCCGACAGCTTGGCCCAGAACAGCCCCTCAGGGCTCGAATACGACGCGATGAACACGGTCAGCGGCGCGGCGTTCGAACTCGACAGGTTGATGCTCCAGAACGCTTCGTTCCACGAAAGAATCACCAGCAGCAGCGCGGTCGACGCGAGCCCCGGCAACGCCATCGGCATCAGCAGATAGACGATCTCCTGCCAGGTCGCCGCGCCGTCGATGCGGCCCGCTTCGAGAATGTCGCGCGGAATCTCGGCGAAGTAGGTGAACGCCATCCACACCGCGATCGGCAGATTGATCAGCGTATAGACGATGATCAGCCCGGACACCGTGTCGAGCAGCCCGCTGTTTTTCCACAGCAGATAGATCGGCACCAGCACGCCGACCGACGGCATCATCTTGGTCGACAGCATCCACAACAGCACTTTCTGCGTGCGGCGGGTCGGGAAGAACGCCATCGCGTATGCGGCGGGCACGGCGAGGATCAGGCACAGCAGCGTGACGCCGACCGAGATCAGCACCGAATTCCACGCGAACGCGAAGTAGTTGCTGCGCGCGAACACCTCGCGAAAGCTGTCGAGCGTCGGCACGAAAAACAGCGACGACGCGTATGCCTGCTGCTCGGTCTTGAACGCGGTGATCGCCATCCAGAAGATCGGGAAGAACAGCAGCAGTGCGACCAGCCAGGCGAGCACGCCCGGAATCGCCCGCAGCACCGGTTCGAACGGCGACTTGGCCGGCACCGCGACCGGCTGCGCGGTCGACGCCGGGGTAGAGGCAACGTGGCTCATTTTTCGTACTCCCCTTTCAGGTTCTTCGCCAGCATCCGCACGAGGAAGAACGACACGATATTGGCCAGCACGACCGCGAGAATCCCGCCCGCCGATGCGAGGCCGACGTCGAACTGTTGCAGGCCCAGCGAGAAGATCAGGTACGACAGGGTGGTGGTCGCGTTGCCCGGACCGCCGCCGGTGGTCGTATAGATTTCGGCGAAGATCGACAGCAGGAAGATCGTCTCCATCATCACGACGACCGCGATCGCGCGCCGCAAGTGCGGCAGCGTGATGTAGAAGAACATCGAGAACGGCCCGGCGCCGTCGATCTTCGCCGCTTCCTTCTGCTCCTGGTCGAGCGACTGGATCGCCGTGAACAGAATCAGGAATGCGAACGGCAGCCACTGCCACGCGACGATCATGATCACCGCGGTCAGCGGGTAGTCGGCGAACCAGTCGACCGGCGTCATGCCGAGCGCGAGCATCCCTTGCGCGACGAGCCCGTACACCGGGTGCAGGATCATGTTCTTCCAGATCAGCGCGCTGACGGTCGGCATCACGAAGAACGGCGCGATCGCCAGGAGGCGCGCGACGCCCTGCCCGTAGAACTTGCGATCGAACAGGATCGCCATCAGCACGCCGCCGCCGACGGTGATGACCAGCACCGCGACGATCAGTTGGATCGTGTGCGCGATCGACGGCCAGAACGACGGATCGGTAGCCAGAAAGCGGTAATTGTCGAGGCCCGCGAAACCGCGCACATCCGGGTTCAGCAGGTTGTAGCGCGAGAACGAAAACCAGATCGTCATCGCGAGCGGAATCGTCATCCACAACACCAGCACGCCGACCGACGGCATGACCAGCCAGCGCGCGGACGACGCACCTTTGCGATCGAGTCCGCCTTGCTGTGCGAGCGGCGGAGGAGCGGGAGTAGCAAGTTGCTGCATGATGGCCTCACTTCGAGGTGCGCGGCAGCGCCGGCGAGCGCCGGCTCTCCGCAATTTCAACGCAATCCGGCCTGGTTGCCGGAGCTGGCCCGAGGCCGGGCGCGGTCGACGGGTGAACCCGGCCGGCCGCATCGCTCGATAGGGCGGCCCGGCGGCGCGGCTCGTTGACCGGGTCCGCGCGCCGGCTAGCGGCGCCGCTTATCGACGCCGCTTATCTGCGTCGCTTATCCACGCCACTGTTCGGCGTCGCCGATGGCGCGTCATCCACACGCGACGATCGCGACGCGCCGGCCGCGGCGCTTCACTTCTGCTTCACTTCTGATAGCCGGCCTGCTTGACCGCGCGATCGGCGGCCGCGTTGCCGGCCGCCAGCGCCTGGTCGACCGTCATCTGCCCGGCGATCGCGCCGGAAATGCTCTGTCCAACCACCGTGCCGAACGACTGGAACTCAGGAATCCCGACGAACTGCACGCCGGTGTACGGCACCGGCTTGAGCGTCGGATGATCCGGGTCCGCGGTCTCGATCGCCTTCAGCACGAAGTCGCCGAACGGCGCGGCCTGCTTGTACTCGGGCCGTGCGTAGGTCGACTGGCGGGTTCCCGGCGGCACCGAGGCCCAGCCCTCGTCCTTCGCGACCAGTTCGATGTAATCCTTCGAGGTCGCCCACGCGATGAACTTCTTGGCCGAGTCGGCCTGCTTCGACGACTTCGGAATCGCCAGCGCCCACGCCCACAGCCAGTGCGAGCCCTTCGGCGTGACCGCGACCGGCGCCGCCGCGAAGCCGACCTTGTCGGCGATCTGCGACTGCTGCTTGTTATAGAGCATGCCGGCCGCGACCGTCGCGTCGATCCACATCGCGCACTTGCCCGACGACATCAGCGTGAGGTTTTCGTTGAAGCCGTTCGAGCTCGCTCCCGGCGGGCCGTCTTTCTTCAGCAGATCGACGTAGAACGTCATCGCCTTTTTCCATTCCGGCGAGGTCAGCTGCGCGTTCCATTTCTCGTCGAACCAGCGGGCGCCGAAGGTGTTCGCCACCGTCGTGCCGTACGCCATGTTCTCGCCCCAGCCGGCCTTGCCGCGCAGGCAGATGCCGTACTGCCCCTTCGATTTGTCGGTGAGCTTGTCGGCAAATTGCGCGATCTGCTCGTAGGTCGGCTGATCGGGCATCTTCAGGCCGGCCTTGTCGAACAGGTCCTTGCGGTAATAGGTCATCGAGCTTTCGACGTAAAACGGCAGCGCATACAGCTGGCCGTTCGCGGACAGCCCGTCGCGCGCGGTCTTCACGACGTCGTTCAGATCGTAACTGGCGGGCAGATTGGTGATCGGCGTGAGCCAGCCGCGCTTGCCCCATTGCGGGGTTTCGTACGCGCCGATCGTCATCACGTCGAACTGGCCGCTGCCGGTCGTGATGTCGGTGGTCGCGCGCTGACGCAGCACGTTTTCCTCGAGAATCACCCAGTTCAGCTTGATGTCGGGATTGGCTTTTTCGAAGGCCGGCGAGAGCTTCTTCAGCTCGATCATGTCCGGATTGTTCAGCGTCGCGATCGTCACCGTGCCCGCCGACGCGCCCAGCGCGAAGCAGGCGGCCGCGCCGGCACTGGCCGTCTTCAGCGCGAATTTGAAAGATGGTTTCATCGTTGTCTCCTTTCTCGTACGTTATGTGGTGCTGCGTGCGTTGACGGAATCGGTCGCCATTAGCAAGCGGCGGGCCCGCTTCCAGTTTTTTCGTTCAGCTCATCCAGTTGCCGCCGTCGACGTTCAGCGTTTGCGCGGTGATGTAGTCGGCGTCGGCCGACGCGAGAAACAGCGCGGCGCCGGTCAGATCGTCGGGCACGCCCATGCGGCCGAGCGGCACCGCCTCGCCGACAAGGCGCTTCTTCTCGCCGAGCGGCCGGTTCTCGTAGCGCGCGAACAGCGCGTCGACCTCGCCCCACATCGGCGTATCGACGACGCCCGGCGCGATCCCGTTCACATTGATCTTATGCGGCGCGAGCGCGAGCGCCGCGGACTGCGTATAGCTCAACACCGCCGCCTTGGTCGCGCAGTAATGCGACACCAACGCCTCGCCGCGCCGGCCCGCCTGCGACGACATATTGATGATCTTGCCGCCGCGGCCCTGCTCGACCATCTGCCGCGCGACCGCCTGCATCAGGAAAAACAGGCCCTTTACGTTGACCGCGAACAGGCGGTCGAACACGTCCCAGGATTCGTCGAGGAGCGGGCGCATGTCGAACAGCGCCGCGTTGTTGAAGAGAATGTCGATCTGGCCGAAGCGGCCGAGCGTGCTCGTGACGATGCGCTCGATGTCCTCGCGCCGCCGCACGTCGGCGCTGACCGCCAGCACGCGCTCGCCGTGACTGGCGCGCAACGCTTCGCCGATGCTCTCGACCGGCTTCACGTCGACCAGCACGCAGCGCGCGCCTTCGTCGAGATAGCGCCGCGCGACCGCTTCGCCGATGCCGCTGGCCGCGCCCGTCAAGATGGCCACTTTGTCCTGCAATCGCGCCACTGCCTGTCTCCGGTTCGTTGTACTTGCTGTCGCGCGGTGAGCGAACGCCCATTGCGTGATCATTTGCTCTGTTGGTGGTCGAATGATCGGATACGGACCGGGTCATGTCAAGGTGAACGGGCAGATTTCGATGGTGCAGCGCGGCAGCGGGGCGTGCGGGGAAGAAAGGCGCCCACTGACAAAAAGCCGCGATACGTTATATCATTTCGGCCTTGCCGCACTTCGGACGTCTGAAGTCCGTTAGTGCGCCCCTCGCCCATCAGGAGACCCACGCCGATGACCACCCTGCCCGCCGACCGGCACGCCGCGCGGCTCGCGCACGCCGAAGCGCACGCGCGGGCTCAGGGCCTCGCGCTCACGCCGCTGCGCCACCAGGTGTACGCGGCGATCGTGGCGAGCGAGCGGCCGATCGGCGCTTACGAGCTGCTCGACGCGCTCGCCCCCGAGCGTGGCCGGATGCCGCCGACCACCGTCTATCGCGCGCTCGACTTTCTCGTCGCGCATGGCTTCGTGCACCGGATCGAATCGAAGAACGCGTTCGTCGCCTGCTGCGAGGTCGGGGTACCGCATCGCAGCCAGTTTCTGATGTGCGATCGCTGCGGCGCGACCGTCGAAATTCCCGGCGCCGAACTCGCCGATCAGTTGTCGCACAGTGCGCCCGCGCATGGTTTCGAGGTGCATCGGCAGGTGATCGAGCTGAGCGGTTTGTGCGCCGAGTGTGCGCGCGCGGCGAAAGACGGCGCGGGCCCTGGCGAGCCGCCGACCTCATGAAGCCGGCCGCCGACGTCGAGCGCGAGCTGGACCCGTCATTGCCACCGCGGTGGTTCGAACAACTCTCAAGCAGCAGGACACCACGATGAAAACAATCAGTTCGATGTTCACGATCGCGCGCCGCGCGCTGAAGCTGTCTACGGGTTTGCCGGCGCATGCGCCTGCGCCCCTGACTGCGACTCTGACTGCGAAGTTGCCCGCGCAGTTATCCGCGCAGTTGCCACTGAACCGCGCCGCCACCCGGTCTGCGAATTTATCCGCGCATCTGGCAGCCTGGTTGCTCGCGACCGTCGCGCTCGGTTTCGGCCATGCCGCCTGCGCCGCCGACGCGAAAGCCGCGCCGGCCACCGCGAGCCCGATCCCGGTAGTCGCGGCGGAAAACTTCTACGGCGACGTGGTCCGCCAACTCGGCGGCGAGCGCGTCGCGGTCACCAGCATCCTCAGCAATCCCGACCAGGACCCGCACCTGTTCGAAGCGAGCCCGGCCACCGCGCGCGCGTTGCAGCACGCGAGCCTCGTCGTCTACAACGGCGCCGACTACGATCCGTGGATGGCCAAACTGCTGGCCGCCTCAAAAGGCGCGCAGCGCACGGTGATCGTCGCGGCCGAGCTGACCGGCAGGAAAGGTGGCGACAATCCGCACCTGTGGTACGACCCGGCGACGATGCCGAAAGTCGCGCGCGCGGTCAGCGCCGCACTCGTCGCTGCTGACCCGGCGCACAAGTCGGCGTACGATGCGAACCTCGCGAAGTTTCTCGACTCGCTGAAGCCGATCGACGCGAAGGTCGCCGCGCTGCGCAGCCGCTATGCCGGCGTGCCGGTCACCGCGACCGAGCCGGTGTTCGGCTACATGGCGGACGCGATCGGTTTGCAGATGCGCAACCAGCGCTTCCAGCTCGCCGCGATGAACGACACCGAAGCGAGCGCGGCGGACATTGCCGCGTTCGAACGCGATCTGCGCGAGCGCCGCGTGCGCGTGCTGATCTATAACAGCCAGGCAACCGAGGCCCTGACCCGACGTATGTTGAAGCTCGCGCAGCAATCGAAGGTGCCGACGCTGAGCGTCACCGAAACGCTGCCGGCCGGCAAGACCTATCAGACGTGGATGCTCGCGCAGCTCGACGCGCTCGAACAGGCGCTCGCCGCGGGCGAAGCCAACGCCGAAGGAACCAAAGGAACCAAAGGAACCAAAGGAACCACCCCATGACATCGACTGGCCAGCAAGCGCCAGCGGCTACGCCCGCCGTCGCCCGCGGCAACGCGCCGGTGCTCGAACTCGAGCACGTGACGCTCGAACTCGGCGGCCGCACCATCCTGCGCGACACCAGCTTCGTCGTGAATCAGGGCGAATTCATCGGCGTGCTGGGCCCGAACGGCGCCGGCAAGACCACGCTGATGCGCGCGGTGCTCGGCCTCGTGCCGGCCGCCGGCGGCGCGATCCGCGTGCTCGGGCAGGCGATCGAGCGCGGCAACGCGTCGATCGGTTATATGCCGCAGACGCGCAGCGCGCTCGCCGGACGCCGCGTGCGCGGCCGCGATTTCGTCGCGATGGCCGCCGACGGGCATCGCTGGGGCCTGCCGCACGCGGATGCGAACACCCGCGCGGAAGTGGACCGGGTGCTCGATCTGGTCGGCGCGAGCAAGCTCGCGCTGCGGCCGTTGTCGGAACTGTCGGGCGGCGAGCGCCAGCGCCTGCTGCTCGCACAATGCCTGCTCGGCAATCCGAAGCTTCTGCTGCTCGACGAACCGCTGATCAGCCTCGATCCGCATCATCAGAAAAGCGTCGTCGAACTGGTGCGGCGCGTGCAGCGGGAACTCGGCATCGCGGTGCTGTTTTCCGCGCACGAACTCAATCCGCTGCTCAATTCGCTCGACCGCGTGCTGTATCTCGGCAGCGGCGTGGCCGCGCTCGGCACCGTCGATGAAGTGATCACCCGGCCGGTACTGTCGCGTCTGTATGGTTCGCCGATCGACGTGATGCGCGTGAACGGCCGCATCTTCGTGATGTCGGGCGGCGTCGAGGTCGAGAAGCACGATCACGAGCACGAACACGACGAAGCCGGCGGTCATTCGCACGGTCATGCGCACGGCCATTCGCACGAGCATGGGCATTCGCACCATCACTCCCACCAGCACGATTCTCGCGACGGACACACGCACGATGTTTGAATACGATTTCATGGTCAACGCGTTCGCGGCGTCGGGGATCGTCGCGGTGCTGGCCGGGGTGGTCGGCTATTTTCTGGTGATGCGCGGCCAGACCTTCGCGGGTCACGCGCTGTCGCACGTCGGCTTCACCGGCGCGACCGGCGCGGTGCTGATCGGCATCTCGCCGATCTGGGGGATGATCGGCTTCACGCTGGCGGCCGGCGTCGGCATGGGCGCGCTCGGCGAGCGGCTCGCGGGACGCGATGTCGCGATCGGCGTGATCCTGTCGCTGTCGCTCGGCTTCGGGCTGCTGTTCCTGCACTTCTTCACCGCGTATGCGACCCAGGTCACCGCGCTGCTGTTCGGCAACGTGCTCGGCGTCAATGCATCGACGCTCGGCGTGCTGGCCGCGTTGGGCGTGGTCAGCCTCGCCGCGCTCGCGGCGATCATGCGGCCGTTGCTGTTCGCGTCGCTACAGCCCGAACTCGCGGAGGCGAAGGGCGTGTCGCTGCGTCGCGTGTCGGTGCTGTTTCTGGCGATCGCCGCGCTGGCGGTCGCCGCGTGCACGCAGATCGTCGGCGTGCTGCTGGTGTTCACGCTGATGGTCGGTCCGGCCGCCGCCGCGCAGAACCTCAGCACGCGGCTCTCGACCGGGCTGGTGCTGGCCGCGCTGTTCGCGCTCGCGCAGGCGTGGCTCGGTTTGACGCTCGCGTTCTATACCGACTGGCCGACCAGTTTCTGGATTACCGTGCTGTCCGCGCTGGTGTATGGCGGGAGTTTGTTGAAGCGGCATTGAGCCGGCGCGGGACTCGTTGAAATGCAAAACGGCGGCACGGTGACGTGCCGCCGTTTTGCATTGCGGGCGGCGCAGTGATTGCCGCGCCGTTATTGTCGCGCCGTTATTGCCGCCAGGTCTTGCTGGGCGATTGCCACTGCGAGCTTGCTGCCGTGCCCTTACTTCTGTCCAGAGCGCTGCGGCGCGCCGCCGAACCATGGCACCACGCAGCCATACAACTCGACGAAGCGCGCGTAACGCCCGGCGAGCGCCGCATCGCCACTCGAACCCGCCACCCGCGTCGCGCCGGGCGCGAGCGCGGCCAGATCGCGCGTCTGCCAATGCCCGCACGCAACACCGCCGAGGATCGCCGCGCCGCGCGGCGCCGCGTTCGGGCAATCGAGCGCGTACAACTCGACCTCGAGCGCATCGGCGAGCAGTTCTCGCCAGCGCGCGTCGACCGACCCGCCGCCCGCGAGCTTCAGCGCGGTCACGCTCGCGCCGCTCGCACGAATCGCGTCGAGCCCCGCGCGCAGTGAAAACGCGACGCCTTCGAACGCGGCGCGCATCATCGCGCCGCGCGTGTGTTCTAGCGATAGACCGAGCCAGCCGCCACGCGCCTGCGGGTTGAGCCACGGCGTGCGTTCGCCGGTGAGGTACGGCAGGAACGTCAGATTCGATGCGCAAACGGGCGCGCCGCCGGCCGCCGAATAGTTCGGATCCCCAAACGCTTCCCGATAAGCGTCCGCCCATTCATACGACAGCCACCCGCGCACCCGCTCCAGCGCGATGCCGACGTTCTGCATCGCCGCCATCCGGTACCAGTGATCGCTTGCCGCGCGATAGCAGTGCAGACCTCGCAGCGCCGCCGGTTCGTCATTCGCGAGTACGACGATCTGGCCGCCGCTGCCGGTGGTCAGCAACGCGTCGCCGTCGTCCGCGAGACCGCTGCCGAGCGCCGCGCACGGCGTATCCGCGGCGCCGGTCGCGAGCACGATGCCGGCGCGCAAGCCGAGCGCCTGCGCGGCCCGCGGCGACAACCTGCCGGCCGCCGCATACGACGGCGCCAACGGCGCGAACCACTCGCGCGGGATCGCCAGACGCGCCAGCAGCGCGTCGTCCCACACGCCGGCGGCACTGGCGAGCGCGGTCGCGCACGCATCGGACGCATCGGTCACGCACGCGCCGCCGAGCGCGACCCGCAGCCAGTCCTTCGGCTGCAACGCCCAGCGCGTGCGGCGCGCGCTCTGGGGTTCGTGGCGCAAAATCCACCGCAGCAGCGGCCCGGCCATGCCGGGCGCGACCGGATTGGGCTGCGGCTCGGGCCACGCGTCGAGCAGGTCGAGCGCGCGCGAGTCGGGCCACAGCAGCGCGGGCCGCACCGCGTCGCCGGCCGCATCGACCAGCACGACGCCGTGCATCTGCCCGGAAAAGCCGATCGCCCGCACGCCGTCGCGCAACTCGCGCGGCAACTGTGCGAGCGCGTCGACGAGCGCGCGCCACCAGATGCGCACGTCGATTTCGGCCCAACCCGGATGCGGCGTATCCAGCGTATACGCGACGCTCGACACCGCCTGCTCGCGCCCCTCTTCGTCGACGATTGCCGCTTTCAGGGAGCCGGTGCCGAGGTCGATGCCGAGAAAACTCATGGGTGTCGGGACGTCGGTCAGGACGTCGAAATGAAGTGTAGAAAAATCCCGCTTCGCGGGTTAACCCCGTCGCGCCGCGACGCGCGTCGAAACAGGACTATGTGAGAGGCGTGATACACGCCATTGATTCTCACACATATGCCCGCCCGCAACGAATCGACAGTCCTCGTGCGCCGCGCCGCGCGTATCCGCCGTCCAGCGGGGCCCGGCGCCGCTGCGCGAGCAATCGCTCACCGGCCGCCCAGCCATGCACCTTTAATTCGCCTTTCAAACGACGCCGCCGCATATCGTCGCCGGGAATGCCGGAATAGGCGCCAGCGGTCTTGTTGCGCTTTTTCGTCCCCGATACCTTGGAGTCATCCCAAACGAGATGGTGGAGAGAGACGATATGCAAGCGAACGCGGTTCACCCGTGCGACGAGCGCCTACCCGCGGGCCAGTTGCTCACCCTCGGAATCCAGCACGTACTGGTCATGTACGCGGGCGCGGTCGCGGTGCCGCTGATCGTCGGCGCGGCGCTGAAGCTGCCGAAGGATCAGATCGCCTTTCTGATCAGCGCCGATCTGTTTTCGTGCGGCATCGCCACGCTGATCCAGACACTCGGGCTGTGGATCTTCGGCATCCGCCTGCCGGTCATCATGGGCTGCACCTTCGCCGCGGTCGGGCCGATGGTCGCGATCGGCACCAACCCGTCGCTCGGCATCCTCGACATCTTCGGCTCGACGATCGCGGCCGGCGTGATCGGCATTGTGCTCGCGCCGGCGGTCGGCAAGCTGCTGCGCTTTTTTCCGCCGGTCGTGATCGGCGTGGTGATCTCGGTGATCGGACTGTCGCTGATGGAAGTCGGCATCAACTGGGCGGCCGGCGGCGTCGGCAATCCGGAGTACGGCAATCCGGTGTACCTCGGCCTGTCGCTGCTGGTGCTCACGCTGATCCTGTTGATCAACAAGTTCGCAAAGGGCTTCATCGCCAACATCGCAGTGCTCCTCGGCATCGTCGCCGGCTTCGTGATCGCGCTGCTGCTCGGCCGCGTCAACATGGACGGCGTCACCCACGCGCCGTGGGTCGGCTTCGTGATGCCGTTTCATTTCGGACTGCCGCACTTCGATCCGCTGTCGATCGCGACGATGGTCACCGTGATGTTCGTCACCTTCATCGAATCGACCGGCATGTTCCTCGCGGTCGGCGACATGGTCGATCGTCCGGTCGATCAGAAGACGCTGGTGCGCGGGCTGCGCGTCGACGGGCTCGGCACGCTGATCGGCGGGATCTTCAATTCGTTCCCGCATACGTCGTTTTCGCAGAACGTCGGGCTGATCGGCGTGACCGGCGTGAAGAGCCGCTTCGTCTGCGCGACGGGCGGCGTGATTCTGGTGCTGCTCGGGCTGTTTCCGAAGATGGCGCAGGTGGTTGCGTCGGTGCCGCCCTTCGTGCTCGGCGGTGCCGGCATCGTGATGTTCGGGATGGTCGCGGCGAACGGCATCAAGGTGCTCTCGCGGGTCGACTTCGTGCGCAACCAGCACAACCTGTTCATCGTCGCGGTCAGTATCGGGCTCGGGCTCGTGCCGGTGGTGTCGCCGCACTTCTTCGCGCAGCTGCCGCCGGCGTTGTCGCCGCTGCTCCATAGCGGGATTCTGCTCGCGTCGGTGTCGGCGGTCGTGCTGAACCTGATCTTCAACGGCGTGAAGAGCGAAAAGAAGGCCACGTGCGAGATTCGCCGCGCCGGGCACGACCTCGATGCGCGTACGGGCGGCGAGCCGCAGCACAACGAAATGCTGCGCGCGGCGGATTTGCGTTGAGCGAGGTGCGGCCTCGGCGGGGCATGCGGTGAGTCGCCAGCGAGACTCACAAGGCGCTCGCTAAGGCCAGGGCCGACCGCTTCGATCCGCGCGGCGCCGAATGCCGCGCATAAAAAAACGCCACGGCATGCCGTGGCGTTTTCGCTTTGCTGCAGCGCTTTGCGCATCCGCGGCGCGCCGACCCTTTCGAGCAGGCCGCGCCGCATGACGCGAGCGCCGTTCAGCGCTTCATCAAGCTCACCCCGCCGTCGCCGCCGAAGCCGCGACCGGCGCGCTCGCCGCACCGTAGTCGACCGGCGCGTCCGCGGGACGCGGCTGGTCGCCGGTGTGCTCGATCCAGCCGCCGCCGAGCGCCTGATACAGCGTCACCAGGTTCTGCAGGCGTTCCATCCGCGCGGTCACCAGCGAACGCTGCGCCTCGTACAGCGCGGTCTGCGCGGTCAGCACCGTCAGATAGCTGTCGACGCCGTTCTTGTAGCGCAGGTTCGACAGATCGAGCCGGCGCTGCTCGGCCGCCGTGTCGCGTTCGAGCGCCGCGATCTGCTGATCGTAGGTGCCGCGCGCGGCGAGGCCGTCAGCCACTTCACGGAAGGCCGTCTGGATCGCCTTTTCATACGTGGCGATCTGTTCTTTCTTCTGGATGTTGGCGAGATCGAGGTTCGCGAGGTTCTGGCCGCCCTCGAAGATCGGCAGCGTGATCGACGGCGCGAAACTCCACGCCGCCGACCCCGGCTTGAACAGCCCGCCGAGCGTCGGGCTCAGCGTGCCGAAGCTGCCGGTCAGCGAGACCTTCGGGAAGAACGCCGCGCGCGCCGCGCCGATATTCGCGTTGGCCGCGAGCAGATTCTGCTCGGCCTCCATGATGTCGGGACGACGCGTCAGCAGATCGGACGGCAGCCCTGCCGGGATATCGGTCAGCAGGTTCTGGTCGCCCGACGGCAAGCCGCGCGGCAGATCGACCGGCAACGGCTCGCCGATCAGCAGCACCAGCGCGTTTTCGGCCTGCGCGAGCAGACGCGCCTGCGACTGCAGGTTCGCGTTCGCGGTCTCGACGACCGTTTCCGCCTGACGCAGATCGAGTTCGGTACCGGTGCCGTTGTCGAACTGGACCTTGGTGATCCGGTACGACTCCTTCGCGTTCGCCAGCGTGTCCTCGGTGACCTTCTGCAGATCGTAGAGTTCGAGCAGCGTCATGTACTGGTTCGCGACCTGCGAGACCAGCGAGATTTCCGCCGCCTTGCGCGCCTGCGCGGTGCCCAGGTAAGTCGCCAACGCCTGGTCCTTCAGGCTTTGCACGCGCCCGAAGAAGTCGATCTCCCACGACGCGTTCAGCCCGACCGAATACGTGGTGGAGAGCGTCTGGCCGGTGAAGGTCAGATCCTTCGGCGTGCGCTGGCGGGTGCCCGACGCAGCCGCGTCGAGCGTGGGCAGCAGGCCCGCGCGCACGATCCGATACTGCGCGGCCGACGCCTGCATGTTCAGCACCGACACGCGCAGATCGCGGTTGTTCTTCAGCGCGATCGCGATCAGCTCCTGCAGACGCTGATCGACAAAGAAGTCGCGCCAGCCGATGTCGGCCGCGGCCTGGCCGTTCGCGCTGCGCGCGCCAGCCGTGCCCGGCTGCTGGTCATACACGCCGCCGCTCGGGAAGGTGGCCGCCGTGGGCGCGGCCGGACGCTCGTAATGCGGCGCCAGCGTGCAACCCGCGGCCAGAAATGCCACCGCCACTGCAATCAAAGAGTGTTTTTGCATCTCAATGCCCATCCTTGCCCGAGTCCTTGCCGGCATCCTTGCCATCCGGCGCGTTGCCCGAGTCACCCGCCGCGCCGCCTTGCGGATCGTGCGGATGATGCTGTTCGTAGTGCTTGAGCGCCTCGTCCGGGTCTTCCTTCTCGCCGCCGAACTTCGCGCGAATCACCACGAAGAACATCGGGATCATGAAGATCGCGAGGAAGGTCGCGGTCAGCATCCCGCCTATCACGCCGGTACCGATCGCGTGCTGGCTGGCGGAGCCGGCGCCGTTACTGATGGCGAGCGGCAACACGCCGAGAATGAACGCGAGCGAGGTCATCAGGATCGGGCGCAGACGCAGACGGGCAGCTTCGAGCGCGGCCTCGATCGGCCCCATCCCCTCCTTTTGCTGCAGGTCGCGCGCGAACTCGACGATCAGAATCGCGTTTTTCGCCGACAGACCGACGGTGGTCAGCAGACCCACCTGGAAGAACACGTCGTTCTCGAGCCCGCGCAGCGTCGCGGCCAGCAGTGCGCCGATCACGCCGAGCGGCACCACCATGATCACCGAGAACGGGATCGACCAGCTTTCATACAGCGCCGCCAGACACAGGAACACGACGAGGATCGAGATGCCGTACAGAATCGGCGCCTGCGAACCCGACTGGCGTTCCTGCAGCGACAGACCCGTCCACTCGTAGCCGACCCCGGCCGGCAGCTTGGTGACGATCGATTCCATCGCCGCCATCGCCTGACCGGTCGACTTGCCCGGTGCGGCCGCGCCCTGGATTTCCACCGACGAGATGCCGTTGTAGCGCTCGAGCTTCGGCGAACCGAAAATCCACTCGGTGCTCGCGAAGGCCGAGAACGGCACCATCGCGCCCGCGCTGTTGCGCACGAACCACGCGCTGACGTCTTCCGGTTTCATCCGGAACGGCGCGTCGCCCTGCAGGTACACCTTCTTGATCCGGCCGTCGGTATCGAGGAAGTTGTTCACGTACGCCGACGCCCACGCGACCGAGAAGGTCGTGTTGATATCGGATACGGACACCCCGAGCGCTTCCGCCTTCTCGCGATCGATGTTCACCTTGAACTGCGGCGTATCGTTCAGGCCGTTCGGACGCACCTGCGCGAGCGTCGGATCCTTCGCGGCGAGACCGAGCAGCATGTTGCGCGCTTCCATCAGCTTCGCGTGGCCGAGACCGGCACGATCCTGCAACTGGAAGTCGAAACCTGCGGCGGTGCCGAGTTCGGGAATCGACGGCGGATTGACCGGGAACACGGTCGCGTTCTTGTAGCCCGCGAAGTGCATGTACAACCGGCCCACCAGCGCCTGCACCTTCTGGTCCGCATGCTGGCGTTGCGCGTAGTCTTTCATCCGCACGAACACGAGACCCGCGTTCTGGCCACGGCCCGCGAAGCTGAAGCCGTTCACCGTGAAGGTGGACTCGACGATCGCCTTTTCGTCGACCAGCAGGTAGTCGGAAACGTCCTTCAGCGCGCGCGCGGTGGTTTCCTGCGTGGAACCCGACGGCGTTTGCACCAGCACGAACATCGTGCCCTGGTCTTCGTCAGGCAGGAACGACTTCGGCAGTTTGACGAACAGCAGACCCACCGCGAAGATCACCACCATATAGATGATCAGCCAGCGGCCCGAGCGCTTGATCACGTGGTGCACGCCAGAGTGATACTTGTCGCGGCTCGAATTGAAGGTACGGTTGAACCAGCCGAAGAAACCGGTGGCCTTTTCGTGATGCCCCTTCGGAATCGGCTTGAGGATCGTCGCGCACAGAGCCGGCGTGAGAATCAACGCGACCAGCACCGACAGCACCATCGCCGCGACGATCGTCAGCGAGAACTGCCGGTAAATCGCGCCGACCGAGCCGCCCGAGAACGCCACCGGCACGAACACCGCCGACAGCACCAGCGCCACGCCGACCAGCGCGCCGGTGATCTGGTCCATCGCCTTGCGGGTCGCTTCGCGGGGCGATAAGCCCTCCTCCTGCATCACCCGTTCGACGTTTTCCACCACCACGATCGCATCGTCCACCAGCAGACCGATCGCAAGCACCAGACCGAACATCGACAGCACGTTGATCGAGAAGCCGACAATGCTCATGATCGCGAACGTGCCCAGCAGCACCACCGGCACCGCGATCGTCGGGATCAGCGTCGCGCGCAGGTTCTGCAGGAACAGGTACATGACCAGGAACACCAGCACGATACCTTCGAGCAGCGTCTTGACCACTTCCTCGATCGACAGACGCACGAACGGCGTGGTGTCGTACGGATACTGGACCACCAGACCGTGCGGGAAATACTTCGACAGTTCGGCGACCTTCGCGCGCACCGCCTTCGCGGTGGCGAGCGCGTTCGCGCCGGTGGCCAGCTGGATACCGAAGCCTGCCGTCGGCTGACCGTTGTACTTGGTGTCGAAGTTGTAGTTTTCGCCGCCGAGCTCGATCCGCGCGACGTCGCGCAGACGCACCTGCGAGCCGTCCTTGTTGACCTTCAGCAAAATGTTGCCGAACTGCTCGGGGGTGTTGAGCAGCGTGGCCTGCGTGATGGTGGCCTGCAACACCTGACCGGGCACCGACGGCGTGCCGCCGAGCCCGCCGCCCGCGACCTGCACGTTCTGCGACTGCAACGCGGCTTCGACGTCGACCGGCGTGAGGCTGAAGTTATTCAGCTTGTTCGCGTCGAGCCAGATCCGCATCGCGTACTGCGAGCCGAACAGCGTCACCGTACCCACGCCGTCGATACGGCTGATCGGATCCTGAATGTTCGACGCGACGTAGTTCGCGAGGTCGTACTTGGTCATGCTGCCGTCTTCGGACACGAACGCCATCACCAGCAGGAAGCTGCTGCTCGACTTCGTGACCTTGGTGCCGAGCTGCTGCACGACCTGCGGAAGCAGCGGCGTGGCCAGTTGCAGCTTGTTCTGCACCTGCACCTGCGCGATGTCGGGATTGGTGCCGGCCGCGAACGTCAGCGTGATGGTGGCCGTGCCCGAGTCGTCCGAAGTCGACGCGAGGTACAGCAGGTGGTCGAGACCACTCATCTGCTGCTCGATCACCTGCGTGACGGTGTTTTCCACCGTCTTCGCCGATGCGCCCGGATAGTTCGCGCTGATCTGCACGGCCGGGGGCGCAATGGTCGGGTATTGCGCGATCGGCAGTGTGAACACCGACGCGATACCCGCGAGCATCAGAATGATGGCGATCACCCATGCAAAAATCGGGCGATCAATAAAGAACTTTGCCATGAGGCGGGCTCCCTGTTATTACGCGCCCGACGCGGCGGAGGCGGGTTGAGCCGCGGGTTGCCCCGGGGCTGCGCCGCTTGCCGCGGGCGCGCCGCCTGCGGCCGCGCCGGAAGCCGGCGTGGGCGGCAGTTGCGCCGGCACCGGCTTGACTTGCTGGCCCGGGCGCGCCTTGTCGACGCCCTGCACGACCACGCGATCGCCTTGCTTCAGACCGTCCGAGACCACCCAGTACGTACCGAAGGTGCCGGCGGTCGCCAGCTGACGCAGTTCGACCTTGTTGTCGGCGCCGACCACCAGCGCGGTGGGCTGCCCCTTCTGGTCGTGCGTGACGCCGATCTGCGGGACGATCAGCGCGTTCTGGTTGACGCCCTCTTCGATCTTCGCGCGCACGAACATGCCCGGCAGCAGCACCCGGTTCGGGTTCTTGAAGATCGCGCGCACCGTGACCGAGCCGGTGCCCTGGTCGACGGTCACGTCGGTGAACTGCAGCTTGCCCTTCTCGGGATAGACGCGGCCGTCTTCGAGCACCAGCGACACTTGCGCGGCGCCCGGGCCGGACGTCTTCAGACGGCCTTCCTGGATCTCGCGGCGCAGCTTCAGACCGTCCAGGCTCGACTGCGTGAGGTCGACGTAGACCGGATCGAGCTGCTGGACCGTGGCCATCAGCGTCGCGGCGCTCGCCTGCACGAATGCGCCCGGCGTAACTTGCGACACGCCGATCTGGCCGGTCACCGGCGAGGTCACGTCGGTGTAGCCGAGGTTGATCTGCGCGGTGTCGACAGCGGCCTTGCCGGCGGCCACGTCGGCGGCGGCCTGGCCTTGCGCGGCGACCGCGTTGTCGTAGTCCTGCTTGCTGACCGCGTTGGCCGCGACCAGCACCTTGTAGCGGTTCGCCTGCGCGGTGGTCGACACGAGGTTCGCCTGCGCCTTCGCGAGCGAGGCCTTCGCATTGTTCAGCGACGCGATGTACGGCGCCGGATCGATCTTGTACAGACGCTGGCCGGCCTTGACCTCGCTACCCTCGGTGAACTCGCGGCGCAGCACGATGCCGTCGACCCGCGCGCGCACCTGCGCGACGAGGAAGGCACTGGTACGGCCGGGCAGTTCGGTGACGACGGGCACGGTCGTCGGCTCAAGTGTGACGACGCCGACTTCGGGCGCCTGTGGCGGCGGGGCTGATTGTTTTGGTCCGCATGCCGCCAGCAAAATGGCAGCCGTCGCGGCACTGATTAAGCGGAATGGAACCCGTTCGACGCGCATGGAGCAACCTCTGTCAAAGACTGAGAATGAAAAAGTGCGCGCATCCCTACCCCGGGGACGACAGCGCACACAGGCGTCTTGCGACGCTTGACCGGACGCCCAGCGCTGCCAACCGCGCTGCAAAGGCACCCTGCTGAGAAATGCGCCAACCCGGGAATGCCGCACGGCGCCTGCCGTGTGGACAGGCGCGGGAGTGTTTTGAAAGGCAACAGTGACGGATATTAACCGGTCGTCACGGCTTGGGCCATCCGATCGTGGGGTGCTATTATATATACATTCACGAATGCATGTAAAAGTGCATTTACATCGCTTGCTGGCCGGGGACTCGCAAGATCGCTTCGCCATTCGCTCAAACGTAGTTGGATTGTCACCCGACTGACTTAATTCGGTCCGGGAAAGCCCCACAATCAGTGCAGGTCATACCTATATGGTCAGAAGAACCAAAGAAGAGGCATTGGAGACGCGCAACCGCATTCTCGACGCGGCTGAGCTGGTTTTTTTCGAGAAAGGAGTCTCGCGCACGTCGCTGGCCGATATCGCGCAGGCGGCCGGGGTCACGCGCGGCGCCATCTATTGGCACTTCGCGCACAAGAGCGATCTCTTCACGGAAATGTTCGACCGTGTGCTGCTGCCGCTCGATGAGCTGAAAGCCGCGTCGCTCGATCCGAACGAGCCCGATCCGCTGGGGCGGCTGATCGAAGTGTGCATGGTGTGTCTGCGCGACACCGTCAACGACCCGCGCCGCCGGCGCGTGTTCGACATCCTGTTTCTCAAATGCGAGCTGGTCGAGGACATGGGTCCGATGGTCGAGCGCTACCAGACCAACATGCGCGAGGGGCTCAAGAAGATCGAAGGCGGTCTGCGCAATGCGGTGTCGAAGGGGCAGTTGCCTGCCGAGCTCGACACCCGGCTCGCGGCGACGATGGTGCATGCGTTCGTCGGCGGCGCGCTGCGCGACATGCTGTTTTTGCCCGACGCGACGGATCTCGGCGCGCATGCGGAGCAAATGGTCGAAGGGATGTTCGACGCGTTGCGTTTGAGTCCGGCGCTGCGGACCAAGGCCGCGTCCTAGACGGTGGATGATGAGTTAGCTCACGACAAGGGCGGTTCGCGATGAACCGCCCTTGTTGTTTTTTGGGGGCGGCCGGCGCGCACCGCTTTACTTTCCTATACCGCGCTTACGCCACCGCGCTGCGAGCCCGCGCCGTCTGATTCGACGAATAGATGTTGCCGCGCTCGAGCGGCGCGCCGTTGTGCAGCGATGCAAGCCACGCGTCCGTGCTCGCGACCGCCGCGAAGCGCGACTGCAGCACTACGCTGAACACGCGATGAATCTCCTCCGCGCTCGCAAAACCCGCACTGTTCTGATACGGCACCGAACCGGTCGCGTCGTGCAGGAACTCGACCGCGAGCCCCGCATGAACCGCGTGGTTGATCGTCGACGCGTCGCAGTTGTGCGTCATGTAGCCGGTCACGGTCAGCGTGTCGATCTCGCGCGCGGCGAGCCAGTCGGCCAGATCGGTGCCGGTGAACGCGCTCGGCAGCGACTTCTCGATCAGGTGATCGTGAGCGCGCGAGCTGACGACTTCGTGCAACTGCGCCCCGACGCTGCCGCGAGCGAACAGCGGCGAGGTCGCCGGTGCGATGTTCTGCACGACCACGACCGGCACGCCGGCCGCACGCGCGGCATCGATCGCGCGGCCGATGTTGGCGAGCGAAGTCTGCACGTCGGGAAATTCGATCGGCAGGTCGCCGCTCACGTATTCGTTCTGCACGTCGATGACAATCAGCGCACGGCGCGGCGCGACGGTGGTCATGGCAAGGCTCCTTGTCGAAAGATCGAGGACGCGGGTGGCGTAGTGGCGTAGTGGCGACGCGGCGAGGGCGGCGCGATTTTCGCGGCGTCAATGCTCGCTGATCCAGCGCACCAGATACAGCAGCAGCGCGACCACGAAAATCATCCCCGCCCACGCCCAGTGCGGCACGACGTGCGGGCCCGGCTCGTGGTGCGAGCCGCCCTGCGACCAGCTATGCGACGCGCTCGCCGCGCGCCCGCCGAGCGCGCTGGCGTGCTCGATGCGCGTGCGTCGCGCGATTGCGCCGAGCGAGATCGGCCGCAGAAACACATGCTGGCGACGTGGCGCCGCCCCGCGCGCGCGGTTCGGCCCCGTGCCGTGCTTGGCGCGCACGACCCCGTCGAATTCGGTGAAGAAATCGTCGGCGAGTTGATGCAATGCGTTTTCGAGCTGGCGCACCGGCAGTTCGGCGAGTGGTCCGGACGAAGTCGCCCAGATCGTGTAATCGATCCGCGTGCCGCGCTCGCGGGCGCCGCCATGCGCGCTGTCGTCTGCCCGCAGACGCACTTCGATCTGGCCGCGCAACGCGCCGACGCCTTCGGCACGCGCCTTGAAGTTGATCGTGCGGCGCTGCGCGTCGGCCGGTCCGGAATCCTGACCGGCCACGTGGGCGCGCGCTTCGTAACGGGCGCGCAACGGGCCGAGCGGCACCGTCATGGTCAGCGCGTATTCGCCGTGGGCGAGCCGGGTGAGCGACTCGCAGTTGTCGAGACTCGCACGCAACAGCGCGAGATCCTGCAACGCGTCCCAGACTTCGGCCGGCGCGAGCGGAATCCGTACCGCCTGGTTCAGTTCCATCACAGCCTCCCCGATGAACGCGCGGCCCGCGGGATCAGGACGTCTGATCGATGCGATCGACGCGCGATGTATAGAACGCCAGATAGCCCTTGATCCGTCCGACCTGCTCGAATGGGGCCTCGTAGCTCCATACCGCGTTTTCGATCAGACCGTCTTCGGTGCGCAGATGAAAGTACGACGCATCGCCCTTGAACGGACAGTGCGAGCTGTGCGTCGAGCGTTCGAGCCGGGCCATGTTCACATGTTCGCGCGGAAAGTAGACGACGTCCGGCAGGCCGGTTTCGCATAGCGTGAGCGCCGCCTGGGTGTCGGCCATCGTCACGCCGCCGTGAATCACGCGCACGCGGTGGCTATTTTCGTGAATCACGATGGCATGGCCGCCAGGCTTTTGCTCAGATGTCGACGCATCGCTCATGTCCGGACTCCGTGATGGATAGGCACTCAACGCGGGCGCTTGCCGCCGCAACGGCAAAGCCACGGGACGCGCCCGTGGCTTCATTATCGGCGAAACTTCGGGCGCCTGCGCGGGCTTCGCTGAGGGGGCTTCACTGAGCGGGCTTCACTGCGCGCCGGGCCGGCGCGAGAGGTTGCGCCGCCGTCACCCGTTACTGGCCGCTCCAGACAAACGCGGATTTGACGTTGCCATGCGCCGGCACCGTCACGGTGTGTGTCTGCTCGCGGTCGTTGTACTTCGCGTGCACGGTGTAGCGGCCCGGGTGCAACCGGACCAGCATGAACGGTCCGCGCGACGTGGTGTTCAGCACCTCGCCGTCATGCGCATCGACGATGCGCACCTGCACGTCGGCGAGAAAATTGGAGGTCGGGCCGGTGAAACGCAGCGTCAGCGGCCACTCGCTTTGCGCCGCCTGCAGCGCGCGCGATTCGTCCTGGCCGACACCGCCGGACACATACGACACGTCGCCCTGCTGCTGCACTTGCGGCAGGCCGCCGCCGTTGGTATTGCCCGCGCTGGTGTTATCGGTGGCCGAGCCGCCGCTCACGCCCCCCTGCTGCGCGTATGCACCGCCCGCCAGTCCGAGCGTGAGCGCCGCGCAAAGCGCGGCGGCTACGATCGTTTGCTGATTGCGTTGGGTTTTCATCGGTTCGCTCTCCTTGTTAAAGTCCTCGCGCCGTCGTTCAACGGACCCAAACCGGAAATAACGCAACCTGCATGCCAGGCGTGCGCTTACCGCGAAGCCCACGCGCCCCAACCATTGCCCGACGGCGCGCGGCCTGTGTGCGGCTTAGGCGCCGTGGGCGCAGCGGCCCTTGTCGACCGACGAAAAAAAATCGGTCCCTGCAGTAAATGCAAAGGACCGGCAAGCACTACTTACAGCTCTCGCGTGGTTGGGCGATTCGCAAATCGCCCGAGACTGGATCAGCCGAGATCAACGGGCACGAAAATCTGTGCGTTGTCTCGCTGGATCAGGAGCGCGATGCTGTTGCCCGCGCCCGAAATTATCTGCTTCAGTTGATCGACGTTGGCGACCGAACGGCCGTTGACCGCGAGGATCACGTCGCCGGGGCGGATCCCGGCGGTGGCCGCCGCGCCGCCCGACTGCTGCACCAGCAGCCCGTGCGACACCGACGCGCTGCTCTTCTCGTCCGGCGTCAGCGCGCGCACCGCGACGCCGAGACGGCCTTGCACCTGGGTCTGCTGATCGGCCTTGTCCGCCGACGCGACTTTCGCGTCCGAGAACGAACCGATGGTCACCTTGATGTCCTTATTGGCCTTATCGCGCCATACCTTCAGCGTCGCCGAGCTGCCCGGCGCGAGGCCCGCGATCTTGGCCGGCAGATCCGTCGAATCGCTGACTTCGTCGCCGTTCACCGCGACGATCACGTCGCCCGGCTGCAGGCCGGCCTTGGCCGCCGGACCGCCGGCATCGACCGAGCTGACCAGCGCGCCTTGCGGCTTGGACAAGCCGAACGAATTGGCGAGCGTCTGGTTCAGGCCCTGCACCGCGACGCCGAGACGGCCGCGGCTCACGTGACCGGTCTTGACCAGATCGTCCTTGACCTTGATCGCTTCATTGATCGGGATCGCGAACGACAGGCCCTGGAAGCCGCCGGTCTGCGAGTAAATCATCGAGTTGATGCCGATCACTTCGCCCTGCAGGTTGAACAGCGGACCACCCGAGTTGCCCGGGTTCACCGGCACGTCGGTCTGGATGAACGGCGTGTAGTTCTCGTTCGGCAGCGAGCGCGACTTCGCGCTGATGATGCCCGAGGTCACGGTGTTGTCGAAGCCGTACGGCGAGCCGATCGCGACCACCCACTGACCGACCTTGCTCTGGCGCGGATCGCCGATCTTCACGCTCGGCAGATTGCTTGCGTCGATCTTCAGCACCGCGACGTCGGACTGCTTGTCGGCGCCGACCACCTTCGCCTTGAACTCGCGCTTGTCGGTCAGCTTGACGGTGACGACGTTGGCGCCGTCGACCACGTGCGCGTTGGTCAGGATGTAACCGTCATTGCTGATGATGAAGCCGGAACCGAGGCTCGCGCTCGGCTGATCGGGTCCGTCGCCGCCGCCGTCACCGCCGCCACCACCACCGCCCTGCATGCCGGGCATGCCGCCGAAGAAGCGCTTATAGAACTGGAAGAACGGATCGTTCGGGTCGATCGGCAACTGGTTGCCGTTCAGGTTGCCGCGGCTGTTGCCACGCAGCGCGGTCTCCTTGACCACGTGCTTCGCGCTGATATTGACGACGGCCGGGCCGTAGGTCTCGACGAGGCCCGAGAAATCGGGGATGCCGGTTTTGGCGGCGGCTTCGGCGGGCATCAGCGCGGCCGCTTCGGCGGGCGAGATGACCTGCGGGGCCGGCATATTGCGATGGCCCGCCACATAACCGGCGGACAGCGCGCCGGCGATAGCTACGGCAACGGCCCCGCGGGACAAGGTTTTCGCGTTCATCATGAGCTCCTGACTGGAGAGAGTGACTTTGAATGTCGAGGAGCGTAAGGGGCGTCACTTAAAAGAGGCTTAAGCAGAGCCCGAGCGCGGGAACCTTTATGGGATGGGCCTCCGGGGCCGATGTGCGGCCCGTTGCGGGCGGCATTTTGCGCAGTCCGGAAGACCGCGCGCCGTGCGTTTTTCAGAACCGCACGGTGACCTGCAAGCCGCCCGCGGGCGACGTGTCGAGCGACACCTCCGCGTGGTGTTGAGTGGCGATGCGGCGCACGATCGCCAGACCGAGACCACTGCCGGCGACGTCGGTGCGCGCGCGGTCCGCGCCGGCGCCCGCGCGATAGAAACGGTCGAACACGCGCTCGCGGTCGGCCGGGTCGATGCCCGGACCGCTGTCGGCGATCCGCACCACCGGACGGCCGTTCTCGACCTGCAGGCTAACGTCGACGCGACCGCCGTGCGGCGTGTATTTGGTCGCGTTGTCGACGAGATTGTTGAACATCACGCGCAGCGCTTCCGGATCGCCGTTGACGCTGGCGGCCTCGCTCGCCTCGATGCCGAGATCGACGCCCCGGCTCAGCGCGAGCGGCGCGTAGGTCGCCACGCATTCCCGCAGCAGCGCGCTCAGGTCGAGCGGTCCGCTGACCGCGCGCTCGTCCGGTTCGGCGCGCGCGAGCGCGAGCAACTGCTCGGCAAGGCGCGTCGCGCGCGTGACGCCCGCCTGCAGATCGGCGAGTGCTTCGCTGCGCGCGGTTTCATCTTTCGCGCGCGCGACCAGCTGCGCCTGAATCTGCACCGCGGCGAGCGGCGTGCGCAATTCGTGCGCGGCATCGGCGACGAACGCTTTCTGCACATCGAGCGCGTTGGCGAGCCGCGCGAGCAGGCCGTTCAATGCGCGCACCAGCGGCTGCACTTCGAGCGGCAGACGCTGGTCGGGCAGTGGCTCGAGCGCCTCCGGATGACGCGTGTCGAGCGCGCTCGTCACACGTCGCAACGGCCGCAGCCCGCGCCCGATGATCACCCACACCGCCAGCCCGAGCAGCGGCAGCAGCACGATCAGCGGCCACAGCGTGCGCAGCGCGACGTTCGCCGCGAGCCGGTTGCGCACCGACAGCGGCTGCGCGAGCTGCACCACGTTATCGCCGACGATCGCCCCGTACACGCGCCATTCGCCGCGCTCGGTGCGCTCGGTCGAAAAGCCGAGTTCGGCGCGCGGCGCAAGCGGCGCGCGCGGCCGCGAGTAGTACATCAGCATGCCGTTGCGGTTCCAGATCTGCAGCACGATGCCTTCGTCGCCGGTATCGCGGCCGAGCACCTGCGAGAACGGTTCCGCCGGCAGCGCCGCGGCGATCTGTTCCAGCTGGTAATCGAACAGCTCGTTCGCTTCGGCCAGCGCCTGCCGGTAGATCAACCAGCCCGCGATGCCGACGCCGAGCAGCACCAGCGCGAGCAGCCAGACCAGCAGCTGACGGCGAATCGAGCGCATCGGCTCAGGCGTCCTTCGCGATCATGTAGCCGAGCCCGCGCACGTTGCGAATCAGTTCGGCGCCGAGCTTCTTGCGCAGCGCATGGATATAGACCTCGACCGTGTTGCTGCCGATCTCCTCGCCCCAGCCGTACATCTTTTCTTCCAGCTGGCTCTTCGACAGCACCGCGCCGGGGCGCGCGATCAAAGCCTCCAGCAGCGCGAATTCGCGCGCCGACAGCGCGACCGGCGCGCCGTCGAGCGTGACCTGATGCGACGCGGGATCGAGCGTCAGGTTGCCGTGGCGGATCGTCGAATCGCTGCGGCCCGAATGGCGGCGGATCAGCGCGCGCATCCGCGCGCCGAGTTCGTCGAGATCGAAAGGTTTGACGAGATAATCGTCGGCGCCGGCGTCGAGGCCCTTCACGCGATCGGCGACCGCGTCGCGCGCGGTGACGATCAGCACCGGCAGCGCGTGGCCGCGCGCGCGCAGCGTGCGCAGCACATCGAGGCCGTCGCGCTTGGGCAGACCGAGGTCGAGCAGCGCGAGGTCGTAAGGCTGGCCGGCCGCCGCCCGCAGCGCCGCTTCGCCGTCCTCGACCCAGTCGACCGCGAAGCCTTCGCCGCGCAGCGCCTTGCGCACGCCCTCGGCGATCATCCGGTCATCTTCGACAAGCAGGATGCGCATGGTTGTCCGTTCCGAAACGTTTGATGATGCCGCATTCTAGCGCCCGCCTCCGGGCTGCGCGGCGCCGGGCGCTTTTTTCGACGCAGCCGCGCGGCATGTCACTACAATGGTCGCTTTGCGTCGCCCGGCGGCTGCCTGGTGGCTGGCGGCGAGGCGGTCTGGCGGCCGGCGCGCTTGCCGCACACCTGTCCGACACGTACCGACACCGAAACCGACACCAAATTTCGCGTTGAAATCTTGTCCGCCTCTGTTCGCTTCTTTGTCCGCTTCTTTGCCCGCTTTTTTGCCCGCTCCCGTGCTTCTTCTCCGTTCATGACGCTCGCCCTCCAGTCTTCCGTCGCCCGCCGTCTCCCCGTTCATGCGGCATCCCTGCCCCGCCGGCTCGCGTCGCGCGCCGCCGTCGGCCTGCTGGCCGCCGCGCTCGGCACGACCGCGCTGCTGCCGCAAACGGCGCAGGCTCGCGCGAAGGCCGCGCATCCGAGCGTCAACGTCACGACGGTGCTGCCGCAGCCGGTGATGGCCGGGCTGCAACGCGCGCACGTGCCGCTGTCGTCGATCAGCGTGGTGGTCGAGAAAGTCGGCGACCGCACGCCGATCCTCGCGCTGAACGCCGGCAAGCCGATGATGCCCGCGTCGACGATGAAGCTCGTCACCACCTATTCGGGCCTGTCGATCCTCGGCCCCGATTACCGCTGGCGCACCAGCGCGTACGCGGACGGCACGCTGGACGCGAGCGGCGTGCTGCACGGCAATCTGTACATCCAGGGCACCGGCGATCCGAAGCTGGTGCCGGAAGAGCTGATCGACCTCGTGCAGAAGATCCGCAAGGCGGGCATCAACGGTATCGACGGCGCGCTGGTGCTCGACAAGCGCTACTTCGACCCGTCGACGCGCGACCTGCCCGCGTTCGACGACGACGTCACCGCGCCGTACAACGTCGGCCCCGACCCGCTGCTGTACGCGTTCAAGGCGCTGTCGTTCACGCTCACGCCGTCGCCTGACGGCACGGTCGCGATCGACGTGCTGCCCGCGCTCGCGCAGCTGCGCATCGACAACCAGTTGCGCGCGACCAACGGCCCATGCCGCGGCGAGCTGCCGACCCCGAGCGTGACGCCGCAGCCGGACGGCACGCTGGTCGCGTCGTTCGCCGGCGACTTCCCGACGCGCTGCGACGCGCGCACGGTCAACGTCGCGGTGCTCGATCATTCGACGTTCTTCGCCGGCGGCTTCCTCGCGCTGTGGCAGCAGACCGGCGCGACCTTCCACGGCACTACCCGCGAAGGCGCGGTGCCGCGCGGCGCGAAGCTGGTCGCGACGCACGAAAGCCCGGTGCTGTCCGACGTGGTGCGCGACATCAACAAGTTCAGCAACAACACGATGGCGCGCAATCTGTTCCTGACGATCGGCGCGGTAGAGGACAAGGCCCCGGCGACGACCGCGAACGCCGCGCGCGCGGTGGAGGACTTCCTGCGTCGCGACAGCCTGAACACCGAATACCTGACGCTCGCGAACGGCTCGGGCCTGTCGCGCGACGAGCACATCACCGCGCTCGCGCTCGCCGATCTGCTGCAGCGCGCGAACGCGAGCCCGGTCGCGCAGGCGTTTGTCGAATCGCTGCCGATCGCCGGCGTCGACGGCACGATGCGCAACCGCCTGACCAACCTCGGCGCGGGCGGCAACGCGCACATCAAGACCGGCACGTTGCGCGACGTGCGCGCGATCGCCGGCTACGTCGCCTCGGCCGACGGCAATAGTTACGTGGTCGTCAGCCTGATCAACGATCCGCATTCGGAAGCGGCGCGCGCCGCGCACGATGCGCTGCTCGAATGGGTTTATGAAGGCCCGGCGCAGGGCTTCACGAAAGTCTCCGCGCCCGTCGAAGAGCCGCGCGCGAAGCCCAGGAAAAACCCGCGCAAACGCGCCGGCCACTGAGGATTACTTCTAGCGAAGCCGCGCGCGGCAAGCGCCTAAGCGTGTACGCTGTCGGGCAGCATGCGGCGCGCGAAACCAGCGAAACCATTCGCGCACCGCACTGCCGCACGTGCCGCGGCGTCCCAAGGACACGCGGCCCATACGAACGATAACGACACCACCCGGCGCGTACCGCGCGGCGGTCAGGGACCAGGAACGGAGACACGATGCAATTCGATGCCGAATTGCTGCTGCTCGCCATGGCGCCCGTCTTTCTCGGCTGCATCGGCTGGGAGGCGTGGCACCTGCGGCGCACGCGGCCGGCCGAGCGCCTGTACAGCTGGAGCGACACGCTGTGCAACGCCGCGCTCGCGCTGCTGCAGCAGGCCGCCGACAAGCTCGCGTGGCTCGCGATCATCCCCGTCTACGCGTTCTTCTACTCCCACTTTCGCCTCCATACGTGGCCGGCCACGTGGGTCTCGTTCGTCGTGCTGTTCGTCGCGCAGGACCTGCTCTATTACGTGTTTCATCGTTGCAGTCACCGGGTGCGCTGGTTGTGGGCCGCCCACGTCGTGCACCACTCGTCGGAGCGGATGAATTTTTCGACCGCGTTCCGCCAGAGCCTGATGTATCCGATCGCCGGCATGTGGCTGTTCTGGATTCCGCTCGCGGTCCTCGGCTTCCCGCCGAAGCAGATCGTCGCGATCGTGCTGATCAATCTCGGCTTCCAGTTCTTCGTGCACACCCAGGCGGTCGGCAAGCTCGGCTGGCTCGAATACGTGTTCAATACGCCGTCGATCCACCGCGTGCATCATGCGCGCAACGACCGCTACATCGATCGCAATTACGCGGGCGTGCTGGTGATCTGGGACCGTCTGTTCGGCAGCTACGTCGAAGAAGATCCGCGCGATGCGCCGGTCTACGGAATCGTCGAGCCGCTGCACACGTACAACCCCCTGAAGGCGACGTTTCACGAATGGGCGTCGATGGCCGCCGATTTCGCGAGCGTGCGCGGCTGGCGCAACAAATGGCGCGCGCTGTTCGCGCCGCCCGCGTGGGCCGCCGCTTATCATGCGCAGCGCGCGGCGGCCGGGGCGATGGAAAGCGTGGCCGCGCCGTTAGTCGCAATGTCTGTCCATGCGCCAACAGGCAGCGGGCCGCTTCACCGCCCGGGCAAGCCGCTCGGCAACGCGACAAAGGGCAATCAGGTGTGAACACACGACATACGGCCGCGTTTCGTATCCCGCGCAGACCGTAAAAGATTCTGTAAGCTGTCGCCACGCCGCGCAACGCGGCAGGCGCTGCCTGCAACACATGGCACAAGGGCCACACATACGAGGAGATGCAGTCAACATGAATCAAACCGCTTCGAAGAAACATCCGTGGATGCGCGCCACGCAGATCGCCGTGGCGAGCGCAGCGTTCGCCGCGCTGGCGGCGTGCGGCGGCGGGGGTGACGACAACAATTCGAGCAGCAACAGCAGCACGCCGGCCGGCGGCGTCAAGCTGCAGATCGTGTCGTTCGGCGACAGCCTGTCGGACGTCGGCACGTATCAGGCGGCGGTGCAGGCCAATGTCGGCACCGGCGGCGGCCGCTTCACGACCAATCCGGGCGAAGTCTGGACCCAGAAGGTCGCCGAGTACTACGGCGACACGCTGAGCGCCGCGAATGTGGGCGGCTTCGGCAACGCGCCGAGGGCGACCGGCGGGCTCGGCTACGCGCAGGGCGGTTCGCGCGTCGACCTGCAGCCGGGCCAGGGCTACGCGCCGAACAACCTGGCAGCGACCACGCTGCCGGTCACGGCCCAGGTGACCCAATACATCTCCGAGCACGGCAGCTTCAATGGGAACCAGCTGGTGCTGATGAACGGCGGCGCGAACGATATCTTCACGCAGGTGCAGGCAGTGTCGGCGGCGGGGACGGCAGCGGCGGCAGCGGTGCTGCAAGGCGGCGGCAGCGCAGCCGACGCGCAGGCCGCGGCAAACACCGCACTGGCGACCGCGAGCCAGAGCGCCGGGGTGGCCATCGTCACGGCGGCGAAAACCTTCGCCGCCACGGTGCAGAAAGTGATCGCATCGGGCGCGACGCACGTGGTGGTGGCGGATGTCCCGGACATCGCGAAGACGCCGCAAGGACTCGCGGCCGGCGCAACCGGCCAGGCGCTCATCGATGGGCTGGTGAAGGCGTACAACGGCACGCTCCAGCAGGCGCTCGCATCGAACAAGCAGGTCATTTACGTGAGCACGTACCAATGGCTCGACCAGACGCTGGCGAACTATCAGTCGCTCGGCTTCACGGTCTCCAATACGGGCACCGCATGTAATCTGACGTCGATGATCACGTCCGCCACCACCTACGCGACGAACAACCCGAGCGTGCTCGCGCCCGGCCAGAACGCCGCATCGTGGGGCAGCGCGTTCGGCTCGTCGCTGTTCTGCTCGCCGCAGACCTACACGGTGGCCGGCGCGGACCAGACCTATATGTTCGCCGACCTCGTGCACCCGAGCACCCATCTGTACGCGCTGTTCGCTCAGCAGGTCGAGAAGCAGGTCGCCGCGAGCGGGCTCGGGAAGTAACCGGGGCGTGGCTGTGGGATCGTCGGTACGGTGGATGACCCCGCGGCAGCCTTGACTCACGCTTGGATGCAAAAAGGCCCGGCTCGTTGAACGAGCCGGGCCTTTGTCTTTTGGCGCCTGCGCCTGCGTCTATGCCGGGCCCTAGGCTCAGCCCTGCGCCTCGAACGCGGCCGCCGCGCGCCCGAGCCGGTCGTTGACCGCGATCCATTCGATCGTATCGGGCAGCTTTTCGATCAGAATCCGCGTGACGTTCGCGCGATCGAGCGCGCGCAGCAAACCGTACAGTTCGCGCGCATACGCATGCGGATCTTCCGGCGCGGCGACGAAATGCACGCCTTGCGCATCGGCCCACTGCCCCGCCCGCGACGCCCGCGCGACCAGCGCGACACGCTCGCCCGGCTCGCGCACCGCGAGCAGCGGCTCCAGTTCGGCGAACGGCAGCAGCGCGAGCGGCGTGCGCGGCGCGTAATGCGCTTTGAGCGTACCCGACGCGCGTGGCGCGGTCGCATCCGAGCCGTCGGGCAGACGCGGCGCCTCGCCGAGCACGTCGGCGATATCCTGCGGCGTTACGCGGCCGGGCCGCAGCAACGCCGGAAAACCGCGCGACAGATCCAGAATCGTCGATTCGATGCCGACATCCGACGCGCCGCCATCGAGCACATGAATCGCACCGCCGAATTCATCACGCACGTGCTGGGCGGTGGTCGGGCTCACATGCCCAAAGCGGTTCGCCGACGGCGCCGCGACGCCGCCATGACCGCCGCGCAACGCGCTGAACGCCTCGAGCAGCGCCTGCGCAACCGGATGCGACGGGCAGCGCAGCCCGACCGAATCCTGGCCGCCGCTGACCGCCGCCGGAATGCGGGCGGCGCGCTTCAGGATCAGCGTGAGCGGCCCCGGCCAGAACGCGTCGATCAGGCGCTGCGCATCGGCCGGCAAATGCTCGACCCAGTAGTTCGGATCGCCGTGCGGCGCGAGATGCACGATCACCGGATGGTTGGCCGGCCGTCCCTTCGCCGCGTAAATGCGCGCGACCGCGTCCGGGCTCTCGGCGTCGCCGCCGAGCCCATAGACGGTCTCAGTCGGAAACGCGACCAGCTCGCCCGCGTCGAGGAGCGCCGCCGCGTGCGCGATCTGCGCGGCGCTGACCGGCAGCGCGCCGGCAGCGGCTTCGACGGGTTTGTGTTGATCCGGCATGATGCGCGCGTCAGCTGGTGGCGATATGCAGCAGCCGCGCGCAATCGCGCGCCGCCGTGCGGGCTTCTTCGAGCGTCGGCGCGGTGAAGTTCACGTGGCCCATCTTACGGCCGCAACGCGCCTCTTCCTTGCCGTACAGATGCAGCCGCGCGGCCCGCATCGCCGCGACCTCGTGCCACGGCGGGGTGACCGGCGCGCCCTTCGGGCCGCCCGGGAACCACACGTCGCCGAGGATGTTCAGCATCACCGCGGGCGAATGCTGGCGCGCGTCGCCGAGCGGCATGCCGGTCATCGCGCGGACCTGCTGTTCGAACTGACTGGTCGCGCACGCGTCGACCGTATAGTGGCCGGAGTTGTGCGGACGCGGCGCCATTTCGTTGGCAACCAGCGAACCGTCTTCGAGAATGAAGAATTCGACGCACAGCACGCCGACGTAGCCGAGCTTGTCGGCGATCTGCAACGCCGCCTGCTGTGCCTGCTGGACCAGCGCGGGGGTCGCGTCCGGGGCCGGCACGATCGTGTGCGACAGCACGCCGTCGCGATGGGTGTTCTGCGCGAGCGGATAGACGACCGACGCGCCGCTCGAGCCGCGCGCGATCAGCGCCGACACCTCGAACTTCAGCGGCAGGCGCTTTTCCAGCACGCACGGCACGCCGCCGAGCGATGCATGCGCCTCGCGCACTTCGTCGGCATTGCGCACGCGAATCTGGCCCTTGCCGTCGTACCCCATGCGGGCGGTCTTCAGGATGCCCGGCAGCACCGCTTCGAGCTCGCCGTCGCCGAGCGCGGCCAGCGCATCCGACGACTCGATCACCACGTGCGGCGCCACCGTCACGCCCGAGGCCGCGATGAAGCGCTTCTCGGCGATGCGGTCCTGCGCGACCGCGACGCAGCGGCCCGCCGGACTCACGAAGGTAGTCTTCGCGAGGAAGTCCAGGCTCGCGGCCGGCACGTTCTCGAATTCGGTCGACACCGCCGCGCACAGCCGCGCGAGTTCGGTCAACGCCGCTTCGTCGGTATAGGCCGCGCGCAGATGGCGGTCGGCGACCGCGCCGGCCGGGCTCGTCTCGTCCGGATCGAGCACGGCGACACGATAGCCCATCGCCTGGGCGGCAAAACAGAACATGCGGCCGAGCTGGCCGCCACCGACCATGCCAAGCCATGCGCCAGGCAGAATCGGTGAAACCGGGGTGTTGTCAGGGTTCATCTTGGTGGTCGGTCGCGGCCGTCCGCGCGTTGCGCTCATCTTGCGAGCGACGGGCGAACGGCCGGGGGTCGAGGGTCAAACTGTTGGGGACGTCGTTCAAACACCGCGCGCTTACAGCGCCGGCAACACCATTGCGTGAGCCGCTTCGTTCTGGCGCACGCGGAAAGCCGCGAGTTTCTCCGCGTATTCGCTGCTGGTACCGGAGAGCAGCGACACCGCGAACAGCGCCGCGTTCGCCGCGCCGGCCTCGCCGATCGCAAACGTGGCGACCGGCACGCCTTTGGGCATCTGCACGATCGAATGCAGCGAATCGACGCCCTTCAGGTACTTGCTCGCGACCGGCACTCCGAGCACCGGCACCGTGGTCTTCGCGGCCAGCATGCCCGGCAGGTGCGCGGCGCCGCCCGCTCCGGCGATGATCGCGCGAATGCCGCGCTCGCGCGCGCTTTCAGCATAGGCGAACATTTCGTCGGGCATGCGGTGCGCGGACACGACCTTCGCTTCGTACGGCACGCCGAATTCCTGCAGAATCGCCACGGCGTTTTTCATCACGTCCCAGTCGGAACTGGAGCCCATCAGCACGCCGACGACCGGCGCGTCATGCTTGTGGGCGGTTTGTGCTTCACTCATCTTTACGGCTTCCTTGTTTCCGGACGGTGCGCGCCTCTCGCAAGGCGCGCGCGATCAGTCGACGCTCAGTCGAGCTTGTGGCCAGTCAGGCGCTCGAGCGCTTCCTGGTACTTCTCGCCCGTTTTGACGACCACCTCGTCCGGCAGCTTCGGCGCCGGCGGCTCTTTCTTCCACGGCTGGGTTTCGAGCCAGTCGCGCACGAACTGTTTGTCGAACGACGGCGGGTTGGTGCCGACCTGGTACTGGTCCGCCGGCCAGAAGCGCGACGAATCGGCGGTCAGCGCCTCGTCCATCAGATACAGCTTGCCGTGGTTGTCCAGACCGAATTCGAACTTGGTGTCCGCGATGATGATGCCGCGCGTGGCCGCGAATTCAGCGGCTTCCTTGTAGAGGCGGATCGAGATGTCGCGGATCGTGGCCGACAGTTCGGTGCCGATGCGGCGCTCCATCTCGTCGTACGTGATGTTTTCGTCGTGGTGGCCCATCTCGGCCTTGGCGGCCGGCGTGAAGATCGGCTCGGGCAGTTTCTGCGCGTTCTGCAGACCCGCCGGCAGTTGCACGCCGCACACCGCGCCGGTGGCCTGATAGTCTTTCCAGCCGCTGCCGGCCAGATAGCCGCGCACCACCGCTTCGACGAGGATCGGCTCGAGGCGCTTGACGACCACCGCGCGGCCCTTGACCTGCTCGACTTCGTCCGGCGCGACCACCGACTCGGGCGCGACACCGGTCAGGTGATTCGGCACCACGTGCTGCAGTTTCTCGAACCAGAAGTTCGCCATCGCGTTCAGCACGCGGCCCTTGTTCGGAATCGGCTCGCCCATGATCACGTCAAACGCCGACAGACGGTCGGTCGTGACGATCAGCAGCTGGTCGTTGCCCACCGCATAGTTGTCGCGGACTTTACCGCGGCCGAGCAGCGGCAGCGAGCGGAGCGTGGATTCGTAGAGGGTAGACATCGTCGTGGTTCGCTAAAAATGGGGCAGAAAATGTGACCGGAACAAAAGGGAAACGCCGTTCCCCCGATGATGCGGGAACGGCGCTCGGACCACAACCTGGCCGGATAGCCAGGCGCGGAGCCAGAACTACTGCTTAGCGGACGACTTGCGCGAGCTCGCCCGACTTGTACTTCTCCGCGATTTTATCAAGCGAAACCGGCTTGATCTTGCCGGCCTGGCCTTCGCAACCGAATTGCGTGTAGCGGTCGATACAGATCTTCATCGCCGCTTCGCGCGCCGGCTTCAGGTAATCGCGCGGATCGAACTTGCCCGGATTGGTCGCCATGTAGCGGCGGATCGCACCGGTGATGGCCAGGCGCAGGTCGGTGTCGATGTTGACCTTGCGCACGCCGTGACGGATGCCTTCCTGGATTTCCTCGACCGGCACGCCATAGGTTTCCTTCATGTCGCCGCCGAATTCGCGGATTTCCGCGAGCAGTTCCTGCGGCACCGACGACGAACCGTGCATCACCAGGTGCGTGTTCGGAATGCGCTGATGGATTTCCTTGATGCGCTGGATCGACAGAATATCGCCCGTCGGCTTCTTGCTGAACTTGTATGCGCCGTGCGAGGTGCCGATCGCGATGGCGAGCGCGTCGCACTGGGTCAGCTTGACGAAGTCGGCGGCCTGCTCCGGATCGGTCAGCAGCTGTTCGCGGGTCATCGTGCCTTCCGCGCCGTGGCCGTCTTCCTTGTCGCCCTTCATCGTTTCGAGCGAGCCGAGCACGCCCAGTTCGGCCTCGACGGTGACGCCGATCGAGTGCGCCGCTTCGACGACCTTGCGCGACGTTTCGACGTTGTACTCGTACGATGCAACCGTCTTGCCGTCCGCTTCGAGCGAGCCGTCCATCATCACGCTGGTGAAGCCGCTGCGGATCGCCGCCATGCAGACCGCCGGCGACTGGCCGTGGTCCTGGTGCATCACGACCGGGATGTGCGGATACGACTCGACCGCCGCTTCGATCAGGTGACGCAGGAACGGCTCGCCCGCGTACTTACGCGCGCCGGCCGAGGCCTGCATGATCACCGGCGCGTTGACCTTGTCGGCCGCGGCCATGATCGCCTGCACCTGCTCCAGGTTGTTCACGTTGAATGCCGGCAGGCCATAACCGTTTTCGGCGGCATGGTCCAGCAGTTGACGCATTGATACGAGAGGCATGCTGTAACTCCTTAGATTGAAACGAATTCTTTTGCCGTCGGCATCTTTTGCGGCGATTTTATCGCGAAGCAGGCGGTGTTCCCGCGCCGGCGTGGGCGCCGTTGGTGCGCCGTCGCACATGCGGCGAGCGCGAGCGCATCGAGCGCCGCCCGCCTGCTTCGCTCGCTCCAGCCTGTGCCGATCGAGCGGTGCTGCGTGCTCAGTACGGTTCGCCCACCCGCACGATCTTCAGCGTGTTGGTGCCGCCGGCCTGCCCCATCGGCTCGCCGACGGTCAGCACCACCATGTCGCCGCGCGACGCATAGCCTTTGCCGACCACGGTTTCGAGCGCCTGCTGCAGCGCGATGTCGCGGTCGGTGTTGGTGTCCAGGTGCAGCGACGTCACGTTGCGGTACAGCGCCATCGCGCGTTCGCTGCCGACGCGCGGCGTCAGCGCGAAGATCGGCACGTGGCTCCAGTGACGCGACATCCACAGCGCGGTCGAGCCGGACTCGGTCAGCGCGACGATCGCCTTCGCGCCGAGGTGATAGGCGGTAAACAGCGCGCCCATCGCGATCGACTGGTCGATCCGCGTGAACGTGCGGTCGAGGAAATCCTTGTCCAGTTCCGACTGCTCGGACTTCTCCGCTTCGACGCAGATCGCGGCCATCGTTTCGATGGTCTGCACCGGGTACTTGCCCGCCGCGGACTCCGCCGACAGCATCACCGCGTCGGTGCCGTCGAGCACCGCGTTGGCGACGTCCGACACTTCCGCACGGGTCGGCACCGGCGCGTGGATCATCGACTCCATCATCTGGGTCGCGGTGATCACGAACTTGTTCGATTCGCGGGCCATCCGGATCATGCGCTTTTGCAGCGCGGGGACCGCGGCGTTGCCCACTTCGACGGCCAGGTCGCCGCGCGCGACCATGATGCCGTCCGATGCGTCGAGGATGCCCTGCAGCGCCGGAATCGCCTCGGCACGCTCGATCTTCGCGATCATCTTCGGCTTGATCCCGTACGGCGCGCCTGCGATGTTGGCGAGCTGGCGGGCCATTTCCATGTCGGTCGCGTTCTTCGGGAACGACACCGCGATGAAGTCGACGCCGAGCGACATCGCGGTGCGGATGTCTTCCATGTCCTTCGCGGTCAGCGCCGGCGCCGACAGACCGCCGCCCTGACGGTTGATGCCCTTGTTGTTCGACAGCTCGCCGCCGATCTTCACGACCGTGTGGATCTCGTTGCCGATCACGCGCTGTACGTTCAGCACGATCAGGCCGTCGTTGAGCAGCAGCACGTCGCCCGGCTTCAGGTCACGCGGCAGATCCTTGTAGTCGAGGCCGACGCGCTCGTCGTTGCCGAGCTCGCAGTCCGCATCGAGGATGAACGTATTGCCGGCCAGCAGCGTGGTGCGGCCGTTGTCGAATTTGCCGACGCGGATCTTCGGGCCTTGCAGGTCGGCCATGATGGCGACCTCGCGGCCTGCCTGGCGAGCCGCCTCGCGCACGAATTCGGCGCGCTGGCGGTGGTCGTCGGCGGTGCCGTGGGAGAAATTGAGTCGCACCACATCCATTCCCGCATGAATCATTTGCAGTAGGATTTCCGGCGTACTGGAAGCCGGACCGATGGTAGCGACAATCTTGGTGGCGCGATGCATGAGTCTCCTCGTCTGGATGGGATCGCTGGGATAAGCGCTGTAGGTCTGCTGCAGAGTCTGCGCATCGAACGATGCCGCGGGGCGCGCGCCGGTTATGACCGGCGTCGCTTTGTGGAGTGAGACGGGTGATGCGGTATGCAGGACCGGCGCCGGGTGGGCCGGCGCGGATGACTGCTGGTTGCCGGACGGTTGCGCCGGCGCGGTGGAGTCTGCGCGGGCCGCCGGCGCGCTGTCTGGCTGGTCGGTAAGCGCTTCCGATGTGGCCGCGTCAGCGGGCGAAGCTTGCGCCGCCTCCGTGGCGGCCACCGCCGCCGCAGTGCTCACGCGCTGCGCCCGCTCCCCTGCCGTTGCTGCCGCATTACCGCGCGGCACTTGCGCGCCACGCGCCCTGGTCGACTTCACGGTTGGGGAGCGCGTCGCCACGTTAAGCCCGCGATTCCAGAACTTCGACCGCCGGCAGCTTCTTGCCTTCGAGGAACTCGAGGAACGCGCCGCCGCCCGTCGAGATATAGCTGACCTGCTGCTGGATCCCGTACTTGGCGATCGCCGCAAGCGTGTCGCCGCCGCCGGCGATCGAGAACGCCGAGGATCGCGCGATCGCGTCCGCGAGCGTCTTCGTGCCGTTGCCGAACTGGTCGAACTCGAATACGCCGACCGGGCCGTTCCACACGATCGTGCCGGCCTTTTCGAGCTGCGCGGCCAGCACCTTCGCGGTTTCCGGTCCGATGTCGAGGATCATGTCGTCGTCCTGCACATCCGCGACGGCTTTCACCTCGGCCTTCGCGGTCGGCGAGAATTCCTTGGCCGTGACCACGTCGGTCGGGATCGGCACCGATGCGCCGCGTGCCTTGGCCGCCTCGATGATCGCCTTCGCTTCGTCGACGAGGTCGTTCTCGGCGAGCGACTTGCCGATCTTCAGACCGGCCGCGAGCATGAACGTGTTGGCGATGCCGCCGCCGACGATCAACTGGTCCACCTTGTCCGCGAGCGACTTCAGGATGGTCAGCTTGGTTGACACCTTCGAGCCGGCGACGATCGCCACCAGCGGACGCTTCGGCGCGCCCAGCGCTTTGCCGAGCGCTTCGAGCTCGGCCGCGAGCAGCGGGCCCGCGCACGCGACCGGCGCGTACCTGGCGATGCCGTGGGTGGTCGCTTCGGCGCGGTGCGCGGTGCCGAACGCATCGTTCACGTAGACGTCGCAGAGCTTGGCCATCTTCTGCGCGAGTTCGTCGGAGTCCTTCTTTTCGCCCTTGTTGACGCGGCAGTTTTCGAGCAGCACGACCGAGCCCGGCGCGACGTTCACGCCGTTTTCGACCCAGTTCGCGACCAGCGGCACGTCGCGGCCGAGCAGTTCGGCCAGACGCTTCGCGACCGGCGCGAGCGAGTCTTCAGGCTTGAAGTCGCCTTCGGTCGGACGACCCAGGTGCGAGGTGACCATCACGGCGGCGCCGGCGTCGAGCGCGGCCTTGATGGCCGGCACGGACGCACGGATACGGGTGTCTTCGGTGATGTTGCCTTGATCGTCCTGCGGCACGTTCAGATCGGCACGGATGAATACGCGTTTGCCGGACAGCTTGCCTTCGGCGATCAGGTCGGAGAGACGCAATACCTTGTTCATGGGCTTGAGTAGGCGAGTTGATGAGAAGGCGGTGGCGGGCTGCGCCGGGCGATTCGCGGCCAGTACCTGCGCATCGGCCCAGCGGCTCCGCGGGATCGGGCGCCGGCGGCCGGGCGCGCGGGCTGCGCGGGTTGCGCGGGTTGCGTTACTGCGTGCGGCGCACTCATCCCGAAAAGCGGCATTTTAACTGATCCCACCACCCTTCTGACCCGCGATGGCGCGAATCTCCCGTATTTGGCCGCACCCTGGTGAGGCCGCAGTGCAGCATGGGCCGCCGCGAGCCGTCACATGAAGACCCGCATCAGCGTGAACACCGCCATTCCGGTCACGATGGTGCCGAGCATGGTGCGCCGCCACAAAAACCACCCGAGCCCGGCCAGCGTCGCGTACAGCTCATGGTTGGACGGCGCGAACGACAGCCCGGCGGGGGTCGCCAGCACCTCGGGCACCACCACCGCGGCGAGCGCGGCCGCCGGCGCGTAGCGCAGCATCTTCTGCACGCGCGGCGGCAGCACGGTGCGCTCGCCGCCGATCAGGAACATCGCGCGCGTGAACGCGGTGACGAAAGTCATGCCGAAGATCGCGAGCCAGATTTGCGTGGAGGTCATCGGGCGTCTCCCGGCTTGCCGCTCGCGCGGCGGATGCGGCGCAGGTCCGCGCGTTCGACCAGCAGATCGGCGACGCTACCGGCGGCAATCGCCGCGAGCACCGCGAGCAGCAGCGCGAGCCGGTACGGCAGCTCGAAGGCGAGCAGCGCGACGATCGCCGCGACGATGACCGCGACCAATGTGGAGCGGGTCGCGATCGCCGCGACCATCACCGGCAAGAGCGCGAGCGTGCCGGCCAGCCCGAGCCCCCAGTTGTCCGGAATCAGGCTCGCCAGCAGGATGCCGATGATCGACGACACCTGCCACGACAGCCAGCTCGCGACCGCCATCCCCCAGAAGTACGCCTCCTTGCCCGGCACGTAGCCGGTCGCGAAGGTCTTCTTGACGAACAGCAGGTAGATCACGTCGCCGTTGAAATAGCCGAGCACGATGCGCCGCCACATCGGCAGATAGGAGAAATGCGGCGCCAGACCGGCGCTGAAGATCACGAAGCGGGTATTGACCATCGCCGCGGTGGCCAGCACGGTCCACACCGGCAGCTTGGCGGCGAGCAGCGGCAGCACCGCCAGTTGCGACGAGCCCGCGTAGCACAGCAGCGACATCGTCAGTGCCTGCGGCAGCGTCAGCACGGACTTGCTCATCGCGATGCCGGTCACGAGGCCCCACGAGAAAATCGCCATCAGCGTGGGTGAGTAGTCGCGCAAGCCTTCACGGAAGGCACGGCGATCGGTATCGGACAGTCGGGCGAGCATCAGGCAAAGGGCGCGGGCGCGGGAAACGCCGTCAGGAAGGCCCGGTGGGCGCCGGCTTGCGAGCTCGGCCGGCGTCTCCGGAATCGATTTAAGTGTGCGCCGGATTATAGCGTCCGCGCTATGCGCCGGCAGCGCCCGAATGCCCGTTGCGTGTGCAAATGACGCTAAAATAGCGCTCCTCGGCCAGGGCCCCCCGCGCTAGGCCGCACCTCACAACGCACCTGCTGGAGAATCGTATGTCAATGGCCGACCGCGACGGCAAGATCTGGATGGATGGCAAGCTCATCGACTGGCGCGATGCCAAGATCCACGTGCTCACCCACACGTTGCACTACGGCATGGGCGTGTTCGAGGGCGTGCGCGCCTACCGGACGGCCGACGGCGGCACCGCGATCTTCCGCCTGCAGGAGCACACCAAGCGCCTGTTGAACTCGGCGAAGATCTTCCAGATGGACGTGCCGTTCGACCACGAAACGCTCGCCGCCGCGCAGCGCGAAGTGGTCCGCGAAAACAAGCTCGAATCCTGCTACCTGCGCCCGATCATCTGGGTCGGCTCGGAAAAGCTCGGCGTGTCGGCCAAGGGCAACACGATCCACGTCGCGATCGCCGCGTGGCCGTGGGGCGCCTACCTCGGTGAAGACGGCATCGCCAAGGGCATCCGCGTGAAGACCTCGTCGTTCACGCGCCATCACGTGAACGTGTCGATGGTGCGCGCGAAGGCATCGGGCTGGTATGTGAACTCGATCCTCGCGAACCAGGAAGCGATCGCCGACGGCTACGACGAAGCGCTGCTGCTCGACGTCGACGGCTACGTGTCGGAAGGCTCTGGCGAAAACTTCTTCCTCGTCAACAACGGCAAGCTGTACACGCCGGACCTGTCGTCGTGCCTCGACGGCATCACGCGCGACACCGTGATCACGCTTGCGCGCGACATGGGCCTGCAGGTGATCGAAAAGCGCATCACCCGCGACGAGGTCTACACCTGCGACGAAGCGTTCTTCACCGGCACCGCCGCCGAAGTCACGCCAATCCGTGAACTCGACAACCGCACGATCGGCGCCGGCGCGCGCGGCCCGATCACCGAGAAGCTGCAGTCGGCCTTCTTCGACGTCGTCAACGGCAAGAGCGCGAAGTACGCGCACTGGCTCACGAAGATCTGACGCAACCGCGTCCGAGAGGCGCCCGCGCCGCCGCGTGGCGGCGCGCTGCCCGCACCCCGCATACAACGAGAAAGTCTCATGAGCGATATCAAGGAAATGCCGCTGGTCGAACTGACGGCAAAAGATCTGCCGGCGTACTGCCCGAACCCGGCCATGCCGCGCTGGAGCGCCCATCCGCGCGTGTTCATCGACGTCTCGCACGGCGAAGCACGCTGCCCGTACTGCAGCACGCGCTACAAGCTGCGCGACGGCGAAGTGATCAAGGGCCATTGAGCCCGGGGGGCTCGAGCGGCTTCAGGCCGGCTCCGCCAGCGCGCGCAGGTACGAGCCGGCGCGCGCGGCCAGCCAGCCGCGCCGCTGCTTCGGGCACCCGCGCCGCGCCGTCTCACTGAAAGCCGTGCCGCCGTCGCGGCGCGTCCGGGCAACCGGTCACGCGCCGCAGCGGCTCTCATTTCCCCTTTTACCCCTCCGAACGCCACGCGCGCCGCGCGCGGCGCTTCGTTTCGACACCGGACCTCACTCTGATGCGTCGCGCGTTGGTTATCGCACCGAACTGGATCGGTGACGCATTGATGGCGCAGCCGCTGTTTGCGCGCCTCGTGAAATTGCATCCGCGCATCGTCATCGACGCGGTCGCGCCCAGCTGGGTCGCGCCCGTACTCGAACGGATGCCGGAAATCCGCGACGTCTACGCAACCGACCTCGCCCACGGCAAGCTGCAGATGCTGCGCCGCTGGCAGTTGGCGAGCGATCTGCGCGACGTCGGCTACGACGCGGCCTACGTGCTGCCGAACTCGTTCAAGTCGGCACTCATCCCGTGGCTCGCGGGCATCCCGCTGCGCATCGGCTACACCGGCGAGAGCCGCTACGGCGTGCTGAACGTGCGCCACGCGAATCCGCGCAAGGATCAGCGTCCGCCGATGGTCGGCCATTACGCCGCGCTCGCGTACGCGCCCGGCGCGAAGATCCCCGAGGATCTGCCGCTGCCGCGTCTCGACACGGATCTGAACGAGGCATCGCGGGTCTCGGCGCGCTTCAATCTCGACACCCGGGTGCCACTGCTGGTGTTCTGCCCCGGCGCCGAATACGGTCCGGCCAAGCGCTGGCCGCCCGAGCATTTCGCAGCGCTCGCGCAGATGGTCGGCCAGTCGTTCCCGTACACGCAGATCGTCGCGCTCGGCTCGCCGAAGGACGCGCCGCTCGCCCAGGCGATCGCCGAGAAAGCGCCGAACGTGCGCAATCTGTGCGGCCAGACCGCGCTCGGCGAGGCCTGCGCGCTGATCTCGCGGGCCAACGCGGTGGTCACCAACGACTCCGGTCTGATGCACGTCGCCGCCGCGCTGCGCCGCCCGCTGGTGGCCGTGTACGGCTCGACCGATCCGCGCCACACCCCGCCCTTGTCCGAGCTCGCGAAGGTACAATGGCTCCATCTCGAATGCAGCCCCTGTTTTGAGCGCGAGTGTCCGCTCGGCCACCTGAACTGCCTGAAGCAGTTGAGCGCCGAGCAGGTTTTCGGCGATCTGCGCGGCATGCTGCTCGCGCAGCGCTGAGCCGGCCGGCACTCGCAAGCAACACCGCACGCCCCGAGCGCGTCGCGTCATGTTCGCGCCTTGCGGCGCGGGCAAGCTGACGCCCGGGAGCGACGGTCCGGAGCACTGGACCGTCCCGCTACGCTGACCCGCAACCGCGCGCCGCGCACACGAGACTGACGAGCCATGCCACGTTTTGCCCATATCTTCGAAGCCGCCGCCGATACCCTGAACGCCTACTATCAGGCCGTCGCCGAGGTCAATATCGACGGCTTGATGGGCTTGTGGATCGACGAGGAATTCGTCAGCTGCATCTGCGCCGACGGCTCGCATCTGCATGGGCTCGAGAACATCCGCACCGGTTTGCAGAACCAGCTCGAAGCGCAGCCGGTGTCGATCGAGCCGCTCGACATCCGCGTCTACGACAGCCTCGGCACCGTCGTCTACGCGATTGCCGAAGCGCATCGCCCGGCCGATCCGGCCGCGATACCCGCGATGGTCTTCACGACCTACGTGATGGTTCATGAACGCGGCGAGTGGCGCATCGCGCACATTCACGCGAGCCCGATGCCGAACGAGACCGCGAGCCAGTTCGCGACCCGCATGCGGCATGGCCAGGGGCCGCTGCACTGACGCGCGGCGCCGCCGTTTCAACTCCACGTTCGTTGGTTTTTCCGCCGGTATGAGTTCGACGCCCAATCAACCCACCTCCCCCACCGCCCGCGTCGCGGCGGCCGTCGAGGCGAGCGTCGAACTGTTGTACCGCGCGCCGCTGTGGCTGCCGAACCGGCATGTCCAGACCATCGTCCCGTCGCTATTCGCGCGCCGCCCCGCGGTGCCGTTCAGGCGCGAGCGCTGGGACACGCCGGACGGCGACTTCATCGATCTCGACTGGGTCGCGCACGAAGCGGCGCCCGCCGCCACCGCGCCGCTGTTCGTACTGTTCCATGGACTCGAAGGCAGCTCCGGCTCGCACTATGCGGCCGCGCTGATGGAAGCCGCGCGCCAGTACGGCTGGCACGGCGTGGTGCCGCACTTTCGCAGCTGCAGCGGTTCGCTGAACCGGCTGCCGCGCTTCTACCATCTGGCCGACAGCAACGAGGTCGACTGGATCCTGCGCCGTCTCGCGGCCGCGCATCGCGGGCCGGTGGTCGCGGCCGGCGTGTCGCTCGGCGGCAATGTGCTGCTGCGCTGGCTCGGCGAACAGCGCGACGAGGCGGTGCCGCTCGTTGCCGCGGCCGCGGCGATTTCGACGCCGATCGACGTGCACGCGGGTGGCCGCGCGCTGTCGCAAGGCTTCGGTCTCGTCTACACGCGCAACTTCCTGAAGTCCCTCAAACAGAAAGCCAGCCAGAAACTCGAGCAGTTCCCCGGCCTGTTCGACCGCGACGCGATGCTCGCGAGCCGCACGATGTACGAGTTCGACAACGTCGTGACCGCGCCGCTGCATGGCTTTCGCAATACCGATCACTACTGGAGCAGCGCGACCACCCGCCCGCTGCTGCCGCACATCGAGGTGCCGACGCTGGTGCTCAATGCGCGCAACGACCCGTTCCTGCCGGCCACCGCGCTGCCGTCGCCGCATGAGGTGTCAAACGCGGTCGAGCTGTATCAACCCGAGCACGGCGGCCACGCGGGCTTCATGACCGGGCCGTTTCCGGGCCGCATCGACTGGCTGTCGCGGCGCGTGTTCAGCTACCTGGAGCGTCACGTCGATCATGGATGACATCGTCAGACAGTCGCTGGCCAAATGGCCGAATGTGCCGAGCTGCACCGGCTGGCTGATGCTCGACCGGCGCGGCAACTGGCGCATGCGCGACGAAGCGGCCCAGGCGAGCGGCGCGCCGGGCACGGCGATCCGGCACGACGCGCTGCTGGGCTTCATCAACCGTAATTACGAGGTCGATGAGCGGGGGCAGTGGTTTTTTCAGAACGGGCCGCAGCGGGTGTATGTGGAGCTTGGTTATACGCCGTGGGTCGTCCGATTGTCGGTCGATGCCGGCGGCGCGCTCGCGCTGCACGACCAGGGAGGCGGCAGGTTCGAGCCGGCCGCGGTGTTCGTCGACGAAGACGGCGCAATTCTGTTCGCCGACCACACACAGCCGGCGCGCATCGCGGTGCTGCACGATCACGATCTCGAACTGTTCGCCGATCACGCGACGCTCGCCGACGATGGGTCGATGAGCGGTGAACTCCACTGGAATGCACAAGCCCCGCTGCCTCTGCAGAGCATCCGGCATGACGAGGTGGCGGCGCGGTTCGGGTTTATCGCAAGTCCCGCGGCAGCCGCAGCGGCGGTGCACACGCCGACCTGACGCGCGCGGCGCGGCCGCCGCTTCAGCTTCAACTAACTGCGCTAACCTTTCTCGTCCAGCCGCTCTTCCTTGTAGCGGCTCTCCATCTCGTGCAGACGCGCGTCGACGGTTGCGAGGTCGTAATAGCCGATCGTCTTCAGATCGCGCGCGTCTTTTAGCTGGCGGATCGCCGACGGCCACGCGCCGTCGAGCGCGAACTTCTCCGCCATCGCCCGATGCTGCATCAACACATCGCCGCTGCCCGCGCTCGCCTGCGCGAGATACAGCCACCACGCGGGCTGATCCGGATGCGCGCGGGTCTCCTGTTTCGCGAGCGCTTGCGCGTCGGCGAAACGGTGCAGCGTGAGCAGCGTGCGGATGTGCATGTCGATCGCCGCGTTCGAGTCCGGCCAGCGCTTCTGCGCCAGCGCCGCAAGCCGCGCCGCGTCGTCGTCGTGACCGGCGCGCCGCGCGATGTCGGCCGCCAGCACGTCGAGGCTCGGCGCACTGCGCTCGGGCTCGCCGGCCTCGCGCGCGCCCGCCGCGAACGCCGCGCGCGCGGTTGCCAGCGAGGCCACCGCGTCGTCGTAACGCTCCAGCAGCATCTGCCCATACGCGATCCCGTACCAGTTCGCCGCGGCGTTCAGCGCGGTGCGTTCGTCGATTTCCGCGCGCAACCGGGAAATTTCGTCCGCGTATTCGTTGCGCGCGTGGTCCTGCAACAGGCGCGCGCGGGCCCGCACGAAACCGTATTCGGGGTCCTGATGCGGCTGGCGATACGGCGCGCGGCGCGCGCGATCGTCCATGTCGGCGATCCGCTCGCCGGTCAGCGGATGGGAGCGCGCATACGCCGGAATGCCGTTGTCGTTCATCGCCGCGCGATCGAGCCGGCCGAAGAACGACGACATCGCATACGGGTCGTAGCCGGCGCCCGCGAGCAGCAGAAAGCCGACGCGGTCCGCCTCCTGCTCGGCCGAGCGGGAAAAGCGCAACTGGCTGTCGACCGCGTACGCCTGGCTGCCGATCGCGATCGCGCCGCCGAGGTCGCCGCTGTGCGCGAGCACCCCCGCCAGCACGCCGAACAGCATGCCGAGCAGCGCCGCGTAGCCGCTGCGCTCGCCGGTCGAGATCATCCGCGAGATATGTCGCTGCAGCACGTGGCCCATCTCGTGGCCGAGCACCGACGCGAGTTCGGACTCGGTCTGCGTCGCCGCGATCAGGCCGGTGTTCACGCCGATGAAGCCGCCCGGCAGCGAGAACGCGTTGATCTGCGCGTCGCGGACCGCGAACAGGTCGAAGTCCGGACGATAGCCGCCGATGTACAGCGCGTTGGCGGCCGCCGCGAGCTTGCCGGCCACCGAATTGAGGTAGTCGCGCACCAGCCAGTCGTCGAGATAGTCGGGGTCGCGCCGCACTTCGCGCATCACGCGATCGCCGAGCTTGCGTTCGGCCTGCGGCGTCAGCGAACCGGAACCGCCGCTGCCGAGATCGGGCAATTGCTGCGCGGCGATCGGCGCGCGCCAGCCATCGCCGGTGTGGCTGCCGGCGCCGACGGCACCGGTCGAAAAGCGGCTTTGCGCGCCGCCGTAGGTGCCGAACACGCCGCGCGCGATGTCGGGCGGCAGCACCGGATCGGCGTAGCTGTCGGCCGATCCGCTGACCAACGGCGACTCGGCGGACGGCAGGTTCGGCGCGAAGCCGGTCACGCTCCCCGCTTGCGCGAACGCGCCCGGCGGCGCCATCAGCGCGCCGGACAACAACGCAGCGAGAAACCGTTTTGCACGCATCGCGGGGCCGGTCTGACGAAGTCGAAAAACGCCGCGTGCCGGCCGGACTAACATAGCGGGCATCGGCGTCGCGGGACATAGATCGGGCTAAGCTCGGGTACAGCTGACGGCAATTGTAGCCAGTCGCCGCGACGGTTCGGAAGCGGCGCGCGCTCTGTTGCGAGGCTGTGACGAGGCTGTGTCGAAATAGCGGCAAGGCTTGCGCGGCGCGGCTATCGCTCTGCCCTATCGCACCTGCATCGCAGCGCTAACGCACTGCTATGATAGGCGCCCTCTGAAGGAGCCAACCATGCCAGAACTCACTCATTTCGATGCGACCGGCCAAGCGCATATGGTGGACGTCGGCGGCAAGCAGGAGACGAAACGCATCGCGGTCGCGCGAGGTTCGATCCGGATGCTGCCCGATACGTTCGCGCTGATCCGCGACGGCAACGCCAAAAAGGGCGACGTGATCGGCATCGCGCGGATCGCGGCGATCCAGGCTTCGAAGCGCACCGCCGATCTGATTCCGCTGTGCCATCCGCTCGCGCTCACGCGCGTAAAAGCCGATTTCGAACTCGACGACACGCTGCCCGGCGTCCACTGCACGGTGCAGGTGGAGACGCTCGGACGGACCGGGGTGGAAATGGAGGCGCTGACCGCGGTACAGGTCGGACTGCTGACCGTGTACGACATGTGCAAGGCGGTCGATCGCGGGATGGTCATCACCGATGTGAAGGTGATGGAGAAGCATGGGGGGAAGTCGGGGGATTGGGTGGCGGGGGCTTGAAAGCCGGTTCTATTAGCGCCGGATAAGCGCCGGCCCCAGAATTATCCCGCGACGCTCAGGACACCGATATGACCCACGACGAACTGCTCGAACAGCTACTGGCATTTCGCGACGCGCGCGACTGGAAGCAGTTTCATACGCTGCGCAATCTGATCGTCTCGACCGGCATCGAAGCCGGCGAGCTGCTGGAGACGATTCAGTGGAAAACCGATGCGCAGATCGACACGATGCTCGGCGACCGGGAGCAATTGACCGACCTGCGCCACGAATGCGCGGACGTCTTTATGTATCTGCTGCTGGTCGCGCATACCGCGGGCTTCGACCTCGTCGACGCGGCCGCGGAAAAGCTCAAGCTGAACGAGGTCCGCTATCCGGCGGACAAGGCGAAAGGAACGGCGACGAAGTATTCGGAGCTTTGATGGTGGGGTAAGGGCCAGCGGTGAAGTCCGCGCCCCCTGCCCGCGCAGACCAGCCTTCCATGCTCACTCGTCGTCGCTATCCTCGTCGTCCGACTGGTGCGCGCCGGCCGCCGGCGTACCGTAACGCTTGACCAGCTCCTCCCTGAAGCCCGCGAGCGACTTCTGCTCATCGACCAACTCGTACAGGTAACCGAGCTGCGCCGGCCAGTCCTTCAATTCCTCGGCAAAAATCCGCAGCCGTTCGACCGTATCGAGCGCCGCCGCGGTATCGCCGGTCAATGCCTGCAACACCGCGTAACGGCGCAGCACCGTTTCGCCCGGCAGCAGCGAGATTGCGCGGCGATGCATCGCGAGCTTGCGTTGCAGGTTCAGCGGATTCATCGGCTGCAGCGTCGCGAGGCCGTAGTCGCCCCACGCGCCGAACAGCAACGACGGATCGGCGGCGTACTGTTCGGCCGGCCGCGAGCCGTAATACAGCACCTCGGCGCGCGCATAGTCGCGATACACCGGATACAGCGACGCCAGCCCGCCGAACACGACCACCGCGAACGCACCGAGCGACACGTTCGCCGGCACGATCCGCAACGGCCGCGTTTCGAGCAGACCGAACACGAACATCGCCGGCAGCAGGAAGAACATGTATTGCTGCGGATACTCGACCAGCGCGTGCATCGTCAGCACGCCGATCAGCGCGATGCCGAACACGCGCGCCGCGCTCTGCGGCGCGCGCACCACCCGCACGAGCCACGCGATCAGACCCAGCAGCACGATGCCCAGACCGATCAGACCGGTCTTCGCGAGCAGGTCGATAAAGATGTCGTGCGAGTTGTTGGCGATTTCGACGCCGCCGAGTTGCTTGACGAGCTCGAACTGATAGTTCGGGAATTCGCCCCAGCCGACGCCGATCAGCGGATGGGCCTTGAACATCGTCAGCCCGTATTTCCACAACGCGAGGCGCGGCGCGATCTGGCCGGCGTCCTTGAAGCGCTCGGCCGCCGACTGTCCCAGCTCGAGGTTGTAGTGCACGTTGGCCCAGCGGATCAGCGCGTTGACCACGAAGAACAGCACCGCGAGCGCGATCGGAATCAGCCATTCGCGGTTGCTGCGGCGCAGTTGCGCGTCGCTGCGCATCTGCGCGAACGCCATCCAGAAACCGGCGACAACGATCACGCCCATCTGCAGCCACGGCCCGCGCGACACGGTCAGCGCGAGGCCCACCGAAAACAGCGTCGACACCAGCAGCCAGATCGGCAGCGCAATGCGACGCGTCTGCACGAGATACAACGCGCCTGCCACCGCGAACGCGATGTAGGTCGCCAGGTGATTCGCCTGCGCCATGTTGCCGAACGGCCGGCGCTCGATCGTGATGTTGTAGGCGACGACGAGCGGCGCGACCCGCGTCTCGAGATGAAACAGCTGGATCACCTGGCTGAACACCGCGAACAGACCGCCGACGATCAACGCGCCGGCCGCCCAGCGCAACGCGGTTTCATCGAGCTTCACGCGCGCGAAGCCGTAGCCCGCGTGCACCGCCATGAACGCGGCGAGCAGGAAACCGGCGCCGAGCCAGTTCATCGACGGCTGCTCGACCGGCAACACGAAGGTCTGCACGACCAGCAGCAGGCCGAACAGCAGCGGCACCAGCGCGACCGTCGGCGACGCGAAGGCCACGCGCGGCCGCGTGGTCGCGACCAGCAGCACGACCGCGGCGCCGGTCAGCAGATACAGCGCGAGCGTGGTGAATTCAGCGTAGAAAGTCGGGATCGGGTAGGTGTGGGCTGCGACCGCATAAGGCAGCACCAACGCGAGAGCCAGCAGAACGAGAGACAGGTAGCGCGCGAAAGGGGTGGGCATCGAATCAACGGGTGGGCGTCAGCAACCGGCGCACTATACAAAAAATTCCTTGCGCTGTGCGCCGGCCCCGCCGAAATAGATGAAAAATCAGCCTATTAGGTGGCCGCTTCGCGTCATCGCGTCAGCCGCTGCCCCGCCGCTTCGAGCGTCGGCTCGCCCCTCTTTCACGCGCTGATGCGCCGACTTACGAGCGGCATTCGGGCGGCGCCAGATTGGCCGCGAGCGTCGGCGCTTCGGTGGGTGCCGGACCCGCGCCCGGCGCCGGTAGCGACGACGCGCTCTTGCCGCTGACGAAGCATTCCCAGGTCAGCGCGCCGCTGAGCACCGCGTCCCTCGTCAACGCGACGCGCGCGGTCGGCGCATCTGCGTTGTCCGGCACCGACGGCACCAGCGCCAACGTGTTCGCGCCCGCCTGCGCGACGCGCGTCGTATAGGTCACGGTGATCTGCCCGGTGTCTTCGTCGATCCGGATCGACTCGACATTGCGGGTGGCCGGCGGCGACGTGTAACCGCCGCCGAACGCATTGCCGCTCGCGGCGTTTTCGGCCACCGCGAGCCGCGCCGAAGCCGCCAGCGACAACCCTTCGCCGACCCGGCTTCGCGCCAGATAGTCCTGGTACGCGGGAATCGCATAGGCGGCGATCACGCCGACGATCGCCAGCACGATCATCAGTTCGATCAGCGTGAAGCCGACGCCGCAGCGGCGGCACGCGCGCAACAGACGCCTCTGCCAGCCGGCGCGCCACCATGCGTGGCGCGGCGAATGCTTCGAGTGGGAGTAAGGGGAATACGGCAGGGTCACGATCATCGGCAGCCTCCTGATACGAAAAACGCCTGCCCCGCGGATCGGGAACAGGCGTTTCAATCGTAGCGAGCAAGGCTCGCGCGGCACAGTCGGCCGGATGGCCAGGCTGGTGCCGCGGGTGGTGACGAGGCAGGCGTGGAATCACGCTCGCGTCGGCAAGCAACGCCGGCGCGCCCCGTCAAACCGCCGCGCGTCGCGCGTTACGCCGCTTCAGCAGATATCCAGCAAGCACGACGAATACCGCCCCCGCGATACTCATCCCATACTCGGCAACCGGCGAGTCGAGAACCGGCCAGCGATCGCCGGCCGGATCGTTGACCATCAGCCCGCCGGCGATCCAGCCCAACAGCGCCGCACCGAACAGCACGACGACCGGGAAGCGATCGAGCAGCTTCAGGATCAGCTGACTGCCCCACACGATCAGCGGAATGCTGACCACGAGACCGAAGATCACCAGCGCCAGCCGATGCTCATGCTCGGCGGCCTCAGCCGCGCCGGCGATCGCGATCACGTTATCGACGCTCATCACCGCGTCCGCGACGATGATCGTCTTGATCGCGGAAATCAGCTTGTCGGCCGGCTTCACGTTGTCATGCCCGTCGTGGGCCGGCGCGAGCAAACGCACGCCGATCCACAGCAGCAGAATGCCGCCCGCGAATTTCAGAAACGGCACATCGAGCAGCGCGACCGCGAACGCGATCAGCACCACCCGCAACAGGATCGCGCCGGCCGTGCCCCACAGCACGCCGCGCAGGCGCTGCTGCGGCGGCAGATTGCGGCACGCGAGCGCGATCACGACCGCGTTATCGCCGCCGAGCAGGATATCGATGACGATGATCTGGAACACCGCGCCCCAATGGAGCGTCGAGAAAAATTCGAGCATGAGAAACGCTTGAAAAAAGTGCGCCGGGGCGAGCGCCGCAGCGGGTATCCACGACTAACCGCACGGACGAAAAAAAGCGGGGGAGTCTGCACTCCCCCGCTTTTCGGGACCGCCCGCTCACGAAAGGACCTCGTAAGCGTATCAAAATCGCGTGCGCGGGGCACGCGAATTCGTTTTTACAGCATCGCCTTCAGAAGACGCGCCATTTCCGACGGGTTCTTCGTGACCTTGATACCGCATGCGTCCATGATTTCCAGCTTCGCGTCAGCGGTGTCCGCACCGCCCGAGATCAGCGCGCCGGCGTGGCCCATGCGCTTGCCCGGAGGCGCCGTGACGCCAGCGATGAAGCCGACCACCGGCTTCTTCATGTTGTCCTTGATCCAGTGCGCAGCGTTCGCTTCGTCCGGACCGCCGATCTCGCCGATCATGATGACGGCGTCCGTATCCGGATCGTCGTTGAACATCTTCATCACGTCGATGTGCTTCAGACCGTTGATCGGGTCGCCGCCGATACCGACTGCCGACGACTGGCCGAGGCCGATCGCGGTCAGCTGGCCGACTGCTTCATAGGTCAGCGTGCCCGAACGCGACACGACGCCAATGCGGCCTTTGCGGTGGATGTGACCCGGCATGATGCCGATCTTGAGTTCGTCCGGCGTGATCGTGCCCGGGCAGTTCGGTCCGAGCAGCAGCGTCTTGCGGTTTTCGCGACGCATACGGTCCTTGATCTCGATCATGTCGCGGACGGGGATGCCTTCCGTGATACAGATTGCGAGATCCAGGTCGGCTTCGACTGCTTCCCAGATTGCCGCGGCAGCGCCTGCCGGCGGCACGTAAATCACCGACACGGTCGCGCCCGTTTCAGCCTTGGCTTCAGCGACGCTAGCGTAGATAGGAATGCCTTCGAAATCTTCGCCGGCGCGCTTCGGGTTCACGCCCGCGACGTACGCTTCGCGGCCGTTTGCGTATTCACGGCAAGCACGCGTGTGGAACTGACCGGTCTTGCCGGTGATGCCCTGCGTGATGACCTTGGTGTCTTTGTTGATCAGAATCGACATGTATTGACCTCTGTTCGTTTGGTGTCGCGCGGTGGCGCCGCGAGGCGTGCCGTTGCACGCCCGCGTCGCTCGCGCGCCGCCATTCGTAGACCAGGCAAGTGAGCTGGCCGATGAGCTGGTAAACGCGCTGGGGACTGAGGCTTACGCCTTGCCCGCTGCGGCCGCGACGACCTTCTGAGCCGCTTCTTCCATGCTGTCCGCCGAGATGATCGGAAGGCCGGATTCGGCGAGCATCTTCTTGCCCAGATCTTCGTTCGTGCCCTTCATGCGGACCACCAGCGGCACCTTCAGCGACACGGCCTTCGACGCCGCGATCACGCCTTCCGCGATCACGTCGCAGCGCATGATACCGCCGAAGATGTTGACCAGAATCGCGGTCAGGTTCGGGTTCTTCAGCATGATCTTGAACGCTTCGGTGACCTTCTCGGTCGTCGCGCCACCGCCGACGTCGAGGAAGTTCGCCGGTTCGCCGCCGAACAGCTTGATGGTGTCCATCGTTGCCATTGCGAGGCCCGCGCCGTTCACGAGGCAGCCGATGTTGCCGTCGAGCGAGATGTACGCGAGGTCGAACTTCGAAGCTTCGACTTCAGCCGGATCTTCTTCGTCCAGATCGCGGTAGGCGACGATTTCCGGGTGACGGAACAGCGCGTTCGAGTCGAAGTTGAACTTCGCGTCGAGTGCGATGACCTTGCCGTCGCCGGTCAGGATCAGCGGGTTGATTTCCGCGAGCGATGCGTCGGTTTCCCAGAATGCCTTGTACAGGCCTTGCAGGATCGCACGAGCTTGAGGGATCGAAGCGTCGGGCACGCCGATCTTCTTCGCGAGGTCGTCGGCTTCAGCGTCCTTCAGGCCGGTCGACGGATCGACTGCAACCTTGTGGATCAGCTCAGGCGTCTTTTCCGCGACTTCTTCGACGTCCATGCCGCCTTCGCTCGATGCCATCACGACGATCTTCTGCGACACGCGATCGATCACGAGACCGACATACAGTTCCTTCTTGATGTCAGCGCCTTCTTCGATCAGCAGGCGATTCACCTTCTGGCCTTCCGGACCGGTCTGGTGCGTGACGAGCTGCATGCCGAGGATCTGGTTCGAGTATTCGCGAACCTGTTCCAGCGACTTGGCGACCTTCACGCCGCCGCCCTTGCCACGGCCACCCGCGTGGATCTGAGCCTTCACGACCCACACCGGGCCGCCGAGCTCTTCCGCGGCCTTGACCGCATCATCCACCGAGAAGACCGGCTTGCCGCGCGGTACCGCGACGCCGAATTTCCGCAGGATTTCCTTACCCTGGTACTCGTGAATCTTCATGCGTGATTCCCTTCAGTCTGAGAGTTGGATTGAACTTCGATTCCGCCGCCGCCATTCAGGCCGACGCGCTGCCGCCTTCTTCACGAACCGGCGTCTCGCCCGACGAGGCCGCGCGTTCCGCCGGACGCGGTGCGTGGCCATACCAGCGCGGATAAAACTGTTTCACCGCCTCGCCGTCGAAACGCAGCGCGTGGCAGCGTCCCAGCTGGAATGGCGGTTTGTCGTTGGAATGTTCGCCTGTGCCGTCCGCCGCCGCGTCTGCCGAATCCGCGTCCGCGCCGGGCTTGCTGTCACCGGTGTTCCACACGTCGCCGGCGAACGCCTGGATCGCGGCGGTCGGCAGGATCGCGCACAACTCGGTGAGATGCGTGCAACCGGCCGTGCCGGCCAGCAAACGGGCAGCATCGCGACGGAAGTTGTGGAACAGATTGAGCCCGATGAGGGCACGGTAGGCGGGATTGCTGGTCTGGCACAACCCTGGATAGGGAACCCAGTCGGACGACGCTTCAGCGTCGACGACATTGAGCTCTCGATCGATGGTGATGCGAAGCCAGAGTTCATGGATCGGCTGACCATTTGGCCGGACACCCGACGCAAGCGCCACCTCACGCGGCTTTTCGTCGGTCAGGCACGCTTCCACATCCCACAGGCCATCGGCTCGCTCAAAGGCTTCCGCTCGGATTGCGCGACGATGGCGCAACTGACGGGACACTGGCGGGGAGAGCGGCATGCGGGAAGGAAAGACCGGTTGGAAAACCTCTGGATTTTAGCATAACGGGTATTTGGGATACCCCGGATTGCGCACGACTGTGCGGCGATGCGCGGCGCGTGAATTGCCCGGCTCCCGCTGTTGCCGCGAGCGCTGCGCTAGTCGCCTTCCCAGAGCTCTTCAACGCCCTTCAGGATCTTGCCGATCGTCGCGCCGGAAAAGCCTCGCGACGCGAGAAAGCGTGCCTGCTTCGCACGCTCGGCCGGGGTCCCGGGGAGCTGCCCGAACTTCTTGCTCCACACCGCGTGGGCGCGCGCGAGTTCGGTTTCGCGCAGTTGCGCGGTGGCCTCTTCGACGAGCACCGGGTTCAGCGCGTGCTGTTTGAGTTCGCCGAGAATGCGGCTCGTGCCGAGCCGCGATGCGCGCCGGTGGACGAGACTTTCCGCAAAGCGTGAATCGGATAGCCAGTTTTCGGCTTCGAGTAAATCGAGCACCGTGTCGAGCGAATCGTTTTCTTCGACGTAGGGCTTCAGCTTGCGCGCCAGTTCCGCGCGGCTGTATTCGCGACGCGACAGATAGCCCAGTGCGCGCCCCTTCAGCGAACGGGTTGGACGCCGGGATTTCGACGGTTGGTCAGCGGATTGGTCCGGCTTCGCTTCGCCGGGTCGGCGGCGCGAGCGGGTGTAGGTGGCTTCGGTGGGAGCTTCGGAGAAATCCGCGCTCGCCGATGCGGGAGACACGCGGGAAGATGTCGATCGCGTACGCTGCGGGCCACGGCCCTCGGCGCGATCGTGTGCGTCGAAAGATTCGAATGGGTCGAATGAGTCGAGGTGATCTGGCGGAGCGCCGGCGGATGAACCCCGATCATGAGGTGATCCATCCGCCGGGTCGCGCGGGCCGCCCGGATAGCGTCCGGAATCGGACAAGGGCCGGCCTTTGCGTATCACGTGATGCTTACTCTTCTTCGCCCGCGACTTCTTCCGCGTTTGCGCCGGTCACTGCGTCCGCCATTGCGGTGACGCCCAGCGATTCGCGGATGCGGTTTTCGATTTCACGTGCGATCTCAGGATTTTCGCGCAGGAATTCACGCGCGTTGTCCTTGCCCTGACCGATCCGTTCGCCGTTGTAGCTGTACCATGCGCCAGCCTTGTCGACGATCTTCGCCTGCACGCCGAGGTCGATGATTTCGCCCTGACGCGAGATGCCCTCGCCGTACAGGATGTCGAAAATCGCTTCGCGGAACGGTGGCGACACCTTGTTCTTGACGACCTTCACGCGCGTTTCGTTGCCGATCACTTCGTCATTCTTCTTGATCGAACCGATACGGCGAATGTCCAGACGCACCGATGCGTAGAACTTCAGCGCATTACCGCCAGTGGTGGTTTCCGGGTTGCCGAACATCACGCCGATCTTCATACGGATCTGGTTGATGAAGATCACGAGGCAGTTCGTACGCTTGATCGTGCCGGTCAGCTTGCGCAGCGCCTGCGACATCAGACGTGCCTGCAGACCCGGCAGCGAGTCGCCCATTTCGCCTTCGATTTCAGCCTTCGGCACCAGCGCCGCGACCGAGTCGATCACGATCATGTCGATCGAGCCCGAGCGCACCAGCGCGTCGGCGATTTCGAGCGCCTGTTCACCGGTGTCCGGCTGCGAGACCAGCAGGTCGGCGACGTTCACGCCGAGCTTGCCCGCGTACTGGATGTCCAGCGCGTGTTCCGCGTCGATGAACGCCGCAGTGCCGCCCAGCTTCTGCATTTCGGCGATGACCTGCAGCGTCAGCGTGGTTTTACCGGACGATTCCGGACCGTAGATTTCGACCACACGGCCACGCGGCAAACCGCCGACGCCCAGTGCGATGTCGAGGCCGAGCGAACCGGTCGAGACGACCTGGATGTCTTCGACTGCCTCACCTGCGCCGAGCCGCATGACCGACCCTTTGCCGAACTGCTTTTCGATCTGCGCGAGCGCGGCGGCCAGTGCCTTGCTCTTTTCAGCAGTCAGTCCAGCCGAGCCTTTCTTGCTTTCTTCCATGAATCGTCCTTTGCTATGATGAACGGCGTCTGAGGCAGGTGTGCGCCCGGTTTTCAGCCAGATTTGGCGTGACTCTGAGGAACAGCACACGAAACGCAGACACTGTATAAAAAAACAGTAGTTTTGGCAAGCGGGATTGTCATGCGATCGTGCATTTTTACTGTCGCGCCGCCTCAACTACTCACAATCATTGTTCGGAGACCGCTGCGCGCCGCGGCAAGCCCCACGGTGCCGGCAAAGCCAGCTGGCGCATCATGCGAATTCTGATAGCCGAAGACGACAGCATACTCGCGGACGGTCTGGTTCGATCACTCCGCCAATCGGCCTATGCGGTCGATCACGTGAAAAGCGGCGTGGAAGCCGATACCGCGTTGTCAATGCAGACGTTCGACCTGCTGATCCTCGATCTCGGCCTGCCGCGCATGTCTGGACTCGAAGTCCTGCGGCGCCTGCGCGCGCGCAATTCGAACCTGCCGGTGCTGATCCTGACCGCCGCCGACAGCGTCGACGAACGCGTGAAGGGCCTCGACCTCGGCGCCGACGACTACATGGCCAAACCGTTCGCGCTGAACGAACTCGAGGCGCGCGTGCGGGCGTTGACCCGGCGCGGCGCGGGCGGCGGCCCGACCGTCACGCGGCACGGCTCATTGTCGTTCGATCAGGTCGGCCGGATCGCGTACGTGAACGACCAGGTAATCGATCTGTCGGCGCGCGAACTCGGTCTGCTCGAAGTGCTGCTGCAACGGATCGGCCGGCTGGTCTCGAAGGAGCAGCTGGTCGACCATCTGTGCGAATGGGGCGAGGAAGTCAGCAACAACGCGATCGAGGTGTACGTGCACCGGTTGCGCAAGAAGATCGAGCCGAGCGGCGTGCGGATCATCACCGTGCGCGGGCTCGGCTACTGCCTCGAAAAGGCCGCGCCGACCTCCCCCGCCGCCTCCGAGTCTCGTGCAACGCCGCCCGCGTCCGACGCGATGCCGGCGAGCCACCACTACAAGTAGAGGGCCGCGATGTCCGCACGCGCTGATCGCGCCACGGCGCACGCGGCGGACCTCGACGAGGCGCGCGACGCCCGCTACGCGAACCCGTTCGCCCCACCCGACGAAACCGAAGCCGCCGCCGAGGCGCGCCCGCGCTCGCTGTTCGGCGAGATTCTCGACTGGATGCTCGCGCCGCTGCTGTTGCTGTGGCCGATGAGCCTCGCGGTCACCTATCTCGTGGCCAAGTCGATCGCCAACGGGCCGTTCGACCGCGCGCTCGAAACCGATGCCTACGTGCTCGCGCGCCAGATCCATCCGGTCAACGGCGTGGCCGAGCTGACGCTGCCCGAATCGACGCGCGACTTCCTGCGCGCGGACAACGTCGACAGCGTGTTCTTTCAGGTGCTCGGCACGCGCGGCGAGCTGGTCGCCGGCGAGCGCGACATGCCGCTGCCGCACGAGGAAGACCGGCCGCAGGCGGGGATCGTCGAATTTCGCGACGACGTGCTGCGCGGCAACGACATTCGCGTCGCCTACACGACCGTCGAGTTTCCGCAGACGCCCGGCGCGCAGCCGGTGCTGGTGCAGGTCGCCGAAACGCTCGACAAACGCAGCGCGCTCGCCAACGACATCATCAAGGGCGTGATCCTGCCGCAGTTCGTGATCCTGCCGCTCGCGATCCTGCTGGTGTGGTTCGGCCTGTCGCGAGGGCTCGAGCCGCTGCACGCACTGCAGGCGCACATCCGCGCGCGCCGCCCGGACGATCTGTCGCCGCTCGAAGCGCGCCGCGCACCGCCCGAAATCGAGCCGCTGGTGACCTCGTTCAACGATCTGCTCACGCGCCTCGAACAGAACATGGAGTTGCAGAAGCGCTTTATCGCCGACGCCGCGCATCAGATGAAAACCCCGCTCGCCGGCCTGCGCACCCAGGCCGAACTGGCGCTGCGGCAGGATGCGTCGGCCGAGGTGCATCGCTCGCTCGAACAGATCGCGACCAGCTCGGAACAAGCGGCGCGGCTCGTCACGCAGCTGCTCGCGCTCGCGCGCGCGGAGAACCGTCGCTCCGGGCATATCTTCACGCCGGTCGAGCTCGGCGAACTCGCGCGCAACGCGGTGCGCGAGTGGGTGCAGCCGGCGCTCGCCAAGCAGATGGATCTCGGCTACGAAGCGCCCGACGAGCCCGTCGAGGTCGACGGCAATCCGGTGATGCTGCGCGAAATGCTCGCGAATCTGATCGACAACGCGATCCGCTACACGCCGGCGGGCGGCCGTATCACCGTGCGGGTGCGACATGACCCGGCCGCGCGACTCGTGCACCTCGAAGTCGAGGACACCGGACTCGGCATTCCGGTCGCCGAGCGCTCGCGGGTGGTCGAGCGCTTTTACCGGATTCTCGGCCGCGAAGGCGACGGCAGCGGGCTGGGTCTCGCGATCGTGCGGGAGATCGCCGCGATGCACGGCGGCGAGCTGACGATCGACGACAACGTCTACCAGCAGGCGCCGCGGCTCGCCGGCACCCTCGTGCGTGTGAGCCTGCACCCGCTCGAACGGGGACGGGACTTACCCTAACCCGGCCCGTCGTCAGCAACTCCGGAAAGACAATTTTGAGATGATTCGAAGCACGTTGCAGCACGTTCGCGGCGAATTTCGAGAAATTGTCGACAGGTTCGCCGGCATAGCGAACTACCCCAAGTCGCGCGGCCGCGTCAGAACGCCGTAAGTTTCCGCTCCAATAATCGGTTGCACGGGAACGCCTGGACCGGCGTCCGTGGGCATATCAATATTGGAGACGACATATGGCTACCGTTGGCGGGCAAATCTCGCACGTGCCGATGACGCGCGATGAGAAGCGGGTGATCTTCGCATCGTCGCTGGGCACGGTTTTCGAGTGGTACGACTTTTATCTGGCCGGCTCGCTCGCGGCCTTCATCAGCAAAAGCTTCTTCTCAGGGGTCAATCCCACCGCGGCCTTCATCTTCACGCTGCTCAGCTTCGCGGCGGGCTTCGCGGTCCGGCCGTTCGGCGCGATCGTGTTCGGCCGGCTCGGCGACATGGTCGGGCGCAAGTACACGTTCCTGATCACGATCGTCATCATGGGTCTGTCGACGTTCCTCGTCGGCTTCCTGCCCGGCTACGCGACGATCGGCATCGCCGCGCCGGTGATCTTCATCGCGATGCGGCTGCTGCAGGGCCTCGCGCTCGGCGGCGAGTACGGCGGCGCCGCGACCTACGTGGCCGAACACGCGCCGGCGGGACGCCGCGGCTTCTACACCGCGTGGATCCAGACCACCGCGACGCTGGGCCTGTTCCTGTCGCTGCTCGTGATTCTCGGCGTGCGCACGGTGATGGGCGAAGACGCGTTCGGCGCATGGGGCTGGCGCATTCCGTTCATCGTGTCGATCCTGCTGCTCGCGGTGTCGGTGTGGATCCGTCTGCAACTGCATGAATCGCCGGTGTTCGAGCGCATCAAGGCCGAGGGCAAGACCTCGAAGGCGCCGCTGTCGGAAGCGTTCGGCCAGTGGAAGAACCTGAAGGTCGTGATTCTCGCGCTGATCGGCGTGACTGCCGGCCAGGCCGTGGTCTGGTACACGGGCCAGTTTTACACGCTGTTCTTCCTGACGCAGACGCTGAAGGTCGACGGCGCGAGCTCCAACATCATGATCGCGGTCGCGCTCCTGATCGGCACGCCGTTCTTCGTGTTCTTCGGCTCGCTGTCGGACCGGATCGGCCGCAAGCCAATCATCATGGCCGGGCTGCTGATCGCCGCGCTGACCTACTTCCCGCTGTTCAAGGCGCTCACGCACTACACGAACCCGGCGCTCGAAGCGGCGACCGCCAAGTCGCCGATCGTCGTGATCGCCGATCCGGCAGAGTGCTCGTTCCAGTTCAACCCGGTAGGCACCGCGAGGTTCACGAGCTCGTGCGATATCGCGAAGGGCGCGCTGTCGCGGGCCGGCCTGAACTATGACAACGTCGCGGCACCGGCCGGCACGATGGCGCAGATCCGCGTCGGCGACACGGTGGTCAACACGTTCGACGGCCGCGCCGCCGATGCGAAGGAGCAAGGCAAGAAGTTCGAGGCGACGCTGGCCGCGACGCTGAAGGCCGCCGGCTACCCGCCGAAGGCCGATCCGGCGCAGATCAACTGGCCGATGACGATCGTGGTCCTGACGATCCTCGTGATCTACGTGACGATGGTGTACGGTCCGATCGCGGCGATGCTGGTCGAGATGTTCCCGACGCGGATCCGCTATACGTCGATGTCGCTGCCGTATCACATCGGCAACGGCTGGTTCGGCGGCTTCCTGCCGGCAACCGCGTTCGCGATCGTCGCGGCGAAGGGCAACATCTACTCGGGGCTGTGGTATCCGATCGTGATCGCGCTGGTGACCTTCGTGATCGGCATGCTGTTCGTGCGGGAGACCAAGGACTCGGACATCTACGCGCAGGACTGAAACGCGGGCTGACCGGGTGTCTTAAAAAAGATGTGCGACGGGGGTTGACAGCCCCCGTCTTCACCAGCATAATCTCGCTTCTTTCGGCGAATTAGCTCAGTCGGTTAGAGCGACGGAATCATAATCCGCAGGTCCGGGGTTCGAGTCCCTGATTCGCCACCAGCTTCAAGGAAAAGCCGCTGTCTCACAAGGACAGCGGCTTTTTTGTTTTGGCTCGCAGAAACGCAACTTCAAGGAGCTCTCCTGATGACGTTCCGCCCCGCCGCGCTCGCAATCACCGCTGCTGCGCTCGCGCTAGCCGGCACGACTGCCGCCTTCACCGCTCAGGCCCAATCCCCAACCACGTCCGACAGCCAGTGGCGCACCGCCTCGACCACCCTCGCGACGCTACTGCAGAACGGCTATAAGATCGTTGCCGTGGTGAACGGCGCGCCCCATGGCAACGCCGCTGCCGCCGACACGATCTTCGTGCAGCGCGATCAGAGCGCGTTCAAATGCATCGACCCGCAGCAGCCCGATCCGAAAGCCAAGCCACCAGTCTGTTACGAACTGGTACCGCCGAGCGGCGCCGCGCCGGCATCGGAATCGAAGTAACGGGCCACAATCGAAGTAACGAGCCGCGTCAGCGATCCACCAACCGGCTCAAATTCCCCCGCACCCGCTGCAGCATCGCGATCAACTGCGCGATCTCTTCGTCGCTGAACCCGCTCAGCGCCTCGCTCGCGACCTCGTCGCCGACCTTGCGCGCCTTGCCTAGCGTGCGCTCCGCCTTCTCCGTCATCCGCACCTGGCGCTCGCGCCGGTCCTGCGGGTTAGCGGTCCGCTCGATCCAGCCGCCCTCTTCCATCCGGTCGAGCAGCCGCCCAGCCGAGATCGGCGCGACCTCGAGCAGATCCGCGAGCCGCGCCTGATTGATATCACCGTAATGGCTGAGGTAGGCGAGCACGCGGCACTGCGCGCGCGTCAGATCGACCGACGACTTCGCGAGATCGTCGAAACGCTTGCCCGACAGCCGGCCGACGTCGGAAATCAGGAAGCCGAAGCGCTCTTCGAATTGGGTTTTCATGCGCCGGATTATACGGAAGCACTTCGCGGAAGCACTTCGCGGAAGCACTTCGCGGAAGCACTTCGCGAAAGCACTTCGCGAAAGCACGTCGGCCTCCAACGCCGCGCGCCCCCGCTCGAACCTCCGCACAACCCCCGATAGCGAAAACCCGCATCGTCGATATACTAAGCATGCTTACTATATCGACGATCCCCCGCCCTTCATGTCCTCCGCCTCCACGCCGGCCAGCGCCGCCGCGCCGCTCAACCGGCCGATGATCACGATCTCGATCATGCTCGCGACGCTGATCCAGACGCTCGACAGCACGATCGCCAACGTCGCCCTGCCGCACATGCAAGGCACGCTGTCCGCGTCGCAGGACGAAATCACCTGGGTGCTGACCTCCTACATCGTCGCCGCCGCGATCGCCACGCCACTGACCGGCTGGCTGTCGGACCGGCTCAGCGTGAAGCGCCTGCTGATCATCGCGATCGGCGGCTTCACGGTCGCGTCGGCGTTGTGCGGCCTGTCGGAGACGCTCACGCAGATCGTCGCGTCGCGGCTGTTGCAGGGGATCTTCGGCGCGTCGCTGGTGCCGCTGTCGCAATCGATCCTGCTCGACATCAATCCGCGCGAGAAACAAGGCCAGGCGATGGCCGTGTGGGGAATGGGCGTGATGGTCGGCCCGATCCTCGGCCCGACGCTGGGCGGCTGGCTCACCGATAGCTACAACTGGCGCTGGGTATTCTTCATCAACGTGCCGATCGGCGCATTCGCGCTGTTCGGCGTCGCGACCTTCCTGCCGACCCGCGAGCCCAAGCACGACGTGAAGTTCGACGCGTTCGGCTTCATCTCCCTCGGTCTCGCGATCGGCGCGCTGCAGGCGATGCTCGATCGCGGCGAGCAGCTCGACTGGTTTTCATCGAACGAGATCGTGATTCAGGCGCTCGTCGCGGCGATCAGCTTCGCGTTCTTCCTCGTGCACACCGCGACGATCGGCAAGAACTCGTTCTTCAAATACCAGTTGCTGAAAGACCCGAACTTCGCAACGGGCACCTTCTTCATCTTCGTGATCGGCGCGGTCATGTATGCGACCCGCGCGCTGCTGCCGCCGATGCTGCAAAACCTGATGGGCTATCCGGTCGCGACCACCGGCCTCGTCACAGCGCCGAGCGGCGCCGGCACGATGGTCGCGATGCTGATCGCCGGGCGGCTGTTAAAGCGCGTCGACGCGCGGCTGCTGTTGCTGGCCGGCTTCCTGATTTCGGCGTTCTCGCTGTGGCAGATGATGCATTACACGATCGTGCTATCGGCGGCGGACATCGTGTGGCCCGGCGTGATCCAGGGCTTCGGGCTCGGCCTCGTGTTCGTGCCGCTGTCCGCGCTGACCTTCTCGACGCTTGCGCCCGAACTGCGCGCGGACGGCACCGCGACGTACAGCCTGATGCGCAACATCGGCAGCAGTATCGGCATTTCGATCGTGCAGACGCTGATGACGCGCAACACGCAGGTCTCGCACGCGGACCTCGCGGCGAACGTGACGGCGTTCAACCCGGCGATCCAGCCGATGCTCGCAAGCGGCTCGAACTATGACCTCGCGGCGTTGAACGCGTCGATCACCCAGCAGGCCGCGATGGTCGCGTATCTGAACGACTTCAAGCTGATGTTTCTGGCGACGCTGCTGGTGATTCCGCTGCTGCTGCTGATCCGGCCGTCGCGCAAGTCGGCGGATTCGTCGGTCGCGCACGCGGCGATGGATTGAGCGGACGGGCGCGCGATCCCGCGCGCCTCGCCTGGCCGCCGCACAGGCTACCCTTCGATCCTCCCGCGCGTCGCCCCGAGCAACGACGCCATCGCCGCATACGCCGCGTCGGCATCGCGCGCGCGAATCGCGTCGAACACGGCGGTATGTTCGGCCAGCGACGCATTGAACACATCCGCGCGCTTCGCGTTCAGGCGCAACTGCGCCTCCAGCGTGCGCTCGATCAGCGCACCGAGCGGAATCAGCAACTCGTTGCTGCACGCGCTCAGCACGCTCAGATGAAACTGCAGATCGGCGCGCACCCATTCATCGACATTGCGCGCCGCCACCATCGACGCATGCGCGGCCGTCAGCGCGCACAGCGTGTCGTCGGTGTACGCATCGGCCGCGAGACTGGCCGCATACGGCTCGATCATCTCGCGCATTTCCTGCAGCTTCAGCGCGAAGCCCACCGGCTCGGCGACGCGCGAGTACCAGTCGAGCAGATCGGCATCGAGCAGATTCCACGCGCACTTGCGCCGCACCCGCGTACCGACCCGCGGCCGCGATTCGATCAAACCCTTCGACGTCAGCGTGCGCAGCGCTTCACGCAGCACCGTGCGGCTCACGCCGTAGCTGTCCATCAACTCGGCTTCGCGCGGCAGGATCGATTCCGGCGCGTAATCGCCGCGCAGAATCGCGGTCGCGAGCAGTTGGGCGACTCGCCCATGCAGATCGTGCTGAATGATTCTCTCCGGCGGGTAAGGATGGCTATCGGTGGGCGTTGGCCGTTTCGCAAAGGCGCAAGCGGCCCGCGCCCTGGTCACTATGTGGCAAATAATACTATTAATAGTATTAAAAAGCGCTTTTGTTGTAGCATATAAATCCCGAATTTTTCGCAGGCGCGCAGGCCTGCTTCACACGGACAGCGGAGCGGCCTTCGCAGCGCCAGTTTCGCCCCACCGAGGAGACGCACACCATGAAAATCACCAGGCTCGAAACTTTCATCGTCCCGCCGCGCTGGTGTTTCCTGAAGATCGAGACCGACGAGGGGATCGTCGGCTGGGGCGAGCCGGTGGTCGAAGGCCGCGCGCACACGGTCGCCGCGGCGGTCGAAGAGCTGGCCGACTATCTGATCGGCAAGGATCCGCTGCTGATCGAGGACCACTGGCAGGTGATGTATCGCGCGGGCTTCTATCGCGGCGGTCCGATCACGATGAGCGCGATCGCCGGCGTCGACCAGGCGTTGTGGGATATCAAAGGCAAGCATCATGGCGTGCCGGTGCACGCGCTGCTGGGCGGCCAAGTGCGCGACAAGATCAAGGTGTACTCGTGGATCGGCGGCGACCGCCCGAGCGACGTCGCCAACAACGCGCGCGCGGTGGTCGAACGCGGCTTCAAGGCGGTCAAGATGAACGGCTCGGAAGAGCTGCAGATCATCGACACCTTCGACAAGGTCCAGGGCGTGATCAACAACGTCGCCGCGGTGCGCGAGGCGGTCGGACCGAACATCGGCATCGGCGTGGATTTCCACGGCCGCGTGCACAAGCCGATGGCCAAGGTGCTCGCGAAGGAGCTCGACCCGTACAAGCTGCTGTTCATCGAAGAGCCTGTGCTCTCGGAGAACGCGGAAGCGCTGCGTGACATCGTCAACCAGACCAATACACCGATCGCGCTCGGCGAGCGTCTGTACTCGCGCTGGGACTTCAAGCACATCCTGTCGGGCGGGTACGTCGACATCATCCAGCCGGACGCGTCGCACGCGGGCGGGATCACCGAGTGTCGCAAGATCGCCTCGATGGCCGAAGCCTACGACGTCGCGCTCGCGCTGCACTGCCCGCTCGGCCCGATCGCGCTCGCGACCTGCCTGCAGATCGACGCGGTCAGCTACAACGCGTTCATCCAGGAGCAGAGCCTCGGGATTCACTACAACCAGGGCAACGACCTGCTCGACTACATCAAGAACCCCGAAGTCTTCAAATACGAAGACGGCTTCGTGTCGATTCCGCAGGGCCCGGGCCTCGGCATCGAAGTGAACGAAGAGAAGGTGCGCGAGATGGCGAAGGTCGGTCATCGCTGGCGCAATCCGGTGTGGCGTCACGCGGACGGCAGCGTCGCCGAGTGGTGATCGCCGGCGTCTGAAGCAACCCCGCCCGCGCGTTACGGCTACGTGACGCGCGGGGCGTCTCAGTAACGTAACATCGCCGACCGCGGCGCCTCGAACAGCCGTTCCGGCACTCCCGCGCGACCCGCGTCATTTCCCGCCAAGCCTTGCCCAGCGCGGCTTGTGCGTCGTTTGTTCGGTATCGGACATACGCATGGCCCGCTCCTTGCTCAAATGCATGCAAAACACACATGCAACGGGGCGCATCATGGGCGAATTCCTTCCTGACTATCTGATCCGCGAACAGGCGGCGGTCGGCGCGCTGGTCGCGTTCGGCGTGCTGCGCATCATCGGCGCGATGCTCGCGTACGAGCGCGGCTGGAGCATCGCGGTAGTCAGCAAGTGCTTTATCGCGGCTGCGGTGCTGTACTGCCTGCCGCAGGTGTTCGACCTGCTCACGCATATCGTCGGCTCGCGCGCGGCCGGCGCCGAACTCGAAGGCAAGGCCGCGGGCTGCGCGATCGCGCTGTTCTGCGCGCCGATCCTCGGCCACCGGCTCGGCTTCGAATAACCCGGCCCGCTGGGCGATGCGACTGTCGATCCGCTCCACGAAACCCGCCTTTCACGCCGGCGACGTGCTGCGACTGAAGTCCGGCGGCCGCCCGATGACCGCGACATGGAGCGGCCCGGTGCTGTTCGCGCCGGGCAACTGGCTGATCTGTCAATGGTTTAACGATGCCGGCGAACTGCAGCAGGAGATGTTTCCCGAAGAGACCCTGATCCCGGCGCCCGACGCCGCGCTCGCCGCGCTCGCCGCCTGAACCGAGCAGTAACGGATGCGCTGGCCACCGCCAGGCGACCGTGTGTATTGCGCCGCACGTGCTTCGCAGTGCGGCGCTTTTTTATGCCGCAAACGCCGGCACGCTATGCGACAGCGCCGCCGCGACGACGAATACCCCGATCATCACGAGCGCTTCCAGATACAGCACGTTGACGAAGGTATGCGCATCCATCGTCGACGCGGTGCGGCGCAGGCGCGGCAGCGCCGAGAACCGGTTCAGCCCGCCGAGCACCAGCGCGAGCGCGACCAGCACGAACTTGAGCGTCAGCACATGCCCCCACGTGCTCGCCTGAATCGCTTCGAGCGAGCCGCCCGAGCCGCGCACCGCGTTGAACACACCCGAGAGCAGCACTAGCGCGACCGCGACGAGCGACACGTTCGACAGCTGGGTCGCGGTGCGAATCAGCATCCCGCGCGCGGTCGATGCGCCGAGCGCCGGCAGCACCGCGAGGCCGGCGGCCACCGCGAGACCGCCCCACACGCTGGTCGCGAGCACGTGCAGCGTCTGCATGCCGAGCGCGGCCGACGCCACTCCGGCATCGGCCGCATGACCGAGCGACGCCTTGCCGCCCGCGATCGCGAGCACCGCGAGCCACAGCAGCGCATTGCGCAGCATGCCGGTGCCGTTCGACAGCGCGGTGCCGAGCAGCACCAGCGCGCCGCCGAACGCGACGCTCCAGCCGAAGCCGACATGCGTCTGCGTGAGCACGGTCGGGATCACGCTGAACGCGGCCGGCAGCGCGACGCCGCTCATCGACGCGCTCTGGTACAGCAGCCAGCCGAAGTCGGCGAGCACCAGCACGATCGCGGCCGCGAGCATCGAGCGATGCGCGCGGATCCAGCCGGGCCGCGCCGGCGACACGCTTTGCCGCGCGTCCGGCGCGAGCCATGCGCCGAGTAGCGCCGAACCGACGGCGAAACCGAATGCGACATTCATGAGCGCGGCCATCGCGACCTGCCCGATCCACAGTCCGTCGATGCTCATTTGACGTTGAACGCAAAGTCGCCCTGGGTTCGATGGCCGTCGGTGGCCACCGCGATCCAGTGCACCGCATAGCGGCCGCTGCTCAACTGCGGCAGCGCGAGCCGCATCGTCTTCGGATCGCGGCCGTCCACCGTCGACGCGCTCGTGGTCGCCGGCTTACCGCTCGCATCGGTGAGCACGATCTTGCTGAACGCGGGTTCGAGCGGCTCGGTGAAATGGATCGTCAGTTCGGTCGGAGCGACGGCCTCGGCGTTCGCGGCCGGCTCGCTCGCGACCAGATGCGCATGCGCGAACGCGCTCGAGGACAGCACCAGCGGCAGCGCGCCGGACATCAACGCACGCAGCGCCGAAGAGGAAAAGTCGAATAGCTTCATGTAAGGCTGATAGCGGATGAGAACGAACGGAGGGACTACCGGAACCGGGCCGCGCGGCGGCCGGCGAGCCCGGAAGTGTACGCTTCGATGGCGCGCGCGGGGATCGGTTCAACCGGGCTCGAACGAATCGGTAACAAAGCGCCCGGCCGTTGCGCGAGCAACGACCCGCCCCTGCCATCAAATTCGAGATAAAGCAAGCAAAGCGCGCAACAGATTGACCAACACAACCCGGCCCGCACTCGACGCGGCATACTGTCGCATGGCGGTCACAGCGGGAACGGTCTCTAATGCGGCAAATAGTCACCATTACCCTTCGATGATAGAATGCTGCGTCGCCGCAGCGACGGCAGTCCTTCACACCGAGCCGCTCGAAGTTCGGTCAGGTCCCCGATTCTGATGGAGTTACGCGTGTCTTCAAGACGCCTCTTCCGCCCGTTGCTTGCCCTTCTGCTGATCGGCTCCGCGGGTGTCTACAGCGCTGCGAAAGCGCAGACTCAACCGAAGGCCCCCGACACAATGGAAGCGCGCGTGCAAGGCTGCACGGCGTGCCACGGCTCGCATGGGCAAGGTACCGACAACGATTACTTCCCGCGCCTCGCGGGCAAGCCGGCGGACTATCTGTACAACCAGTTGCAGAACTTTCGTGAAGGCCGTCGCAAGTACCCGCCGATGAACTACCTCGTCACGTATCTCTCGGACGACTACCTCCACAAGATCGCCACCTTCTTCTCGCAGCAGCGTCCCCCGTATCCGCCGCCGGCCAAGCCGACGGTGTCGGCCGCCACGCTCGCGCGCGGTGAGCAGATCGTGCTGCACGGCGACGCGAGCAAGCAGGTGCCGGCATGCGTGGCCTGCCACGGCAAGGCGCTGACCGGTATGGAACCGGCCATCCCGGGTCTGGTCGGTCTGCACGCGGACTACATCAGCGCGCAGCTGGGCGCATGGCGCTCGGGCACGCGTCACGCGATCGCGCCGGACTGCATGCACACGATCGCCACGCGTCTGACCGACGAAGACGTGAACGCCGCCGCGGCCTGGCTTTCCACCCAGCAGGCTCCGCAAAACCCCGTGCCGGCTCCGGCCCGCTCGTTGAAGACTCCGCTTGCCTGCGGCAGCGAACCGCAATAAGGCGCCGGGAGAGACATTCAAATGAAACGCAAGTCCCTGTTCGCCCTTTCGGCAGTCGTCGTAGCCGCGGCTGCCGCCCTCGTTCCCGTCCTGTGGTCGGGCGGCGGCAATCTGCACAGCAGCGGCATGGCCGTGGCGGCCGCGCCCGCCGACCATGCCGAACTGATCAAGAAGGGCGAGTATCTCGCCCGCGCCGGCGACTGTATCGCGTGCCACACGGTGCGCGGCGGCAAGCCGTTCGCCGGCGGCCTGCCGATGGCCACGCCGTTCGGCACGATGTTCACGCCGAACATCACGCCGGACGACCAGTACGGCATCGGCAAGTGGACCCAGGACGACTTCTATCGCGCGATGCACACCGGCCGCTCGAAGGACGGCAGCCTGCTGTATCCGGGCTTTCCGTTCACGAGCTACACGAAGGTCACGCGCGCCGATTCGGACGCGATCTACGCGTACCTGCGCTCGGTCGCGCCGGTCAATGTGCCGAGCCGTCCGCACGAACTGAAATTCCCGTTCAACCAGCGCAACATGCTGATCGGCTGGCGCACGCTGTTCTTCCGTGAAGGCGAGTTCAAGCCGGATCCGACCAAGTCGGTCGAATGGAACCGCGGCGCGTATCTGGTCGAAGGTCTCGGCCACTGCGGGATGTGCCACACATCGATCAACGCGATGGGCGGCCCGGTCAACTCGGCGGCCTTCGCCGGCGGCCTGATCCCGCTGCAGAACTGGTATGCGCCGTCGCTGACGTCGAACCGCGAAGCGGGTCTGGGCGACTGGGAACTGCAGGACATCGCCGATCTGCTGAAGACCGGCGTGTCGAACCGCGGCGCCGTGTTCGGCCCGATGGCCGAAGTCGTGCATAACAGCCTGCAGTATCTGTCGGACGAGGACATCAAGGCGATGGCCACGTACCTGAAGACGATCCCGCAGAAGAGCGAAGCACCGGAGCCGTTGCAGCTGGAAACCTCGGAACAGTTCGGCGGCGAACTGTTGAAGCAGGGCCAGAAGATCTACGCTGACAACTGCGCGAAGTGCCACGCGGACAACGGTCTGGGCATGCCGCCGGCCTTCCCGCCGCTGGCCAACAACCAGTCGATCCAGATGCCGTCGGCGGTCAACCCGATCCGCATGGTGCTGAACGGCGGTTATCCGCCGAGCACGGAAGCCAACCCGCATCCGTACGGCATGCCGCCGTTCGCGCAGTCGCTGTCGAATCAGGAAGTCGCGGCGGTCGTCACGTACATCCGGATGTCCTGGGGCAACCACGGCACCGCCGTGTCGCCGCAGCAAGTGGCCAACCTGCGTTCGGCGCCGCTCGACTAAGCAGCGTCTGAGGCACCCCGGGCGCGGCCAGCGAATTTCGCGGCCGCGCCCTTCGTTTTTTCAGGACCGGTATCATGTGGGCCCATTGGTTTGAATGGTCGCCCTCGTGGGACCGCGCAGGAGGATAGAGCCGTGCCCGTCGGCGAGCGTTTCAACAGCATTACCCATCTGGTCGGCGCCGTGCTGTCGGTGGTGGGGCTGGCGACGCTCGTAACGATGGGAGCCCTCGCCGGCGACGCGTACAAGGTGGTCAGCTTCAGCGTGTACGGAGCGATGCTGTTCGCGCTGTACGCGATCTCGACGCTCTATCACAGCGTGAGCCATCCGCGTCTGAAGGCGATTTTGCAGAAATGCGACCATTCGGCGATCTACCTGCTGATCGCCGGCAGCTATACGCCGTTCACGCTGGTCACCTTGCGTGGACCGTGGGGCTGGTCGCTGTTTGGCGTAAGCTGGGGGCTTGCGGTCCTTGGCATCGTGCAGGAACTGACGCTCGGGCGCCGCACCCGCAGCGTTTCGATGGTGCTGTATGTGCTGATGGGATGGCTCGCGCTCGTAGCCGTCCGCCCGCTGCTGCATGCGTTACCGGCGGCGGGTACCGCGTGGCTGGTAGCCGGCGGCGTCATTTATAGCGCCGGCATCTATTTCTTCATCAACGACGAGCGCATCCGCCACGGACATGGTATCTGGCACCTGTTCGTACTGGCGGGCAGTCTGTGCCAATTCGTCAGTGTCGCGCGCTACGTCGCATGACACGCCACGGCGGCGGATTGCAACTTAAGGCCAGTCGACGTGTCTGCATAGCGCGTTGAAACATTCGGCACCTCCTGGAGCGTGCCGCCGATTTCTCCGTGAACGGAACCGGGCTTCGGCCTCGCTCATGCGCGAACGCGCATGTCGATGCCGCGCTGCTGTTGCCGCGTTGGGGTCCGCTGGGTCCCGCCGGTGACGTTCGCGAAACTGCATTGCATTGCAAAGAGCTTTTATGTCTTTTGATTCCCTCGGCTTGTCCGAACCGCTGGTCCGCGCTGTCAACGAACTGGGCTACACCAGCCCGACCCCGATCCAGACTCAGGCGATCCCCGCCGTGCTCAACGGCGGCGACCTGCTCGCCGGCGCGCAAACCGGCACCGGCAAGACCGCCGGCTTCACGCTGCCGATCCTGCAACGTCTCGATTCGATGGCGCCGGCCGCCGGCGGCAAGCGCGTGGTGCGCGCGCTGATCCTCACGCCGACCCGCGAACTCGCCGCCCAGGTCGAGGAAAGCGTGCGCCAGTACGGCAAGTATCTGAAGCTGAAGTCGACTGTGATGTTCGGCGGCGTCGGCATCAATCCACAGATCGGCGCGCTCAGAAGCGGCGTCGATATCGTCGTCGCGACGCCGGGCCGTCTGCTCGACCACATGCAGCAGAAGACCATCGACCTGTCGCAACTCGAAATCCTCGTGCTCGACGAAGCGGACCGCATGCTCGACATGGGCTTCATCCACGACATCAAGCGCGTGCTCGCGAAGCTGCCGCCGAAGCGTCAGAACCTGCTGTTCTCGGCGACCTTCTCCGATGAAATCAAGGCGCTCGCCGACAACCTGCTCGACTCGCCGGCGCTGATCGAAGTCGCGCGCCGCAACACGACGGCCGAAACGGTCGCGCAGAAGATTCACCCGGTCGACCGCGACCGCAAGCGCGAGCTGCTCACGCACCTGATCCGTCAGCACAACTGGTTCCAGGTGCTGGTGTTCACCCGCACCAAGCACGGCGCGAACCGTCTGGCCGAACAGCTGACCAAGGACGGCATCAGCGCGCTCGCGATTCACGGCAACAAGAGCCAGTCCGCGCGCACGCGCGCGCTCGCCGAGTTCAAGGACAACACGTTGCAGGTGCTGGTCGCGACCGATATCGCCGCGCGCGGCATCGATATCGATCAGTTGCCGCACGTGGTCAACTTCGACCTGCCGAACGTGCCGGAAGACTATGTGCACCGCATTGGCCGCACCGGCCGCGCGGGGGCGACGGGCGAAGCGGTGTCGCTGGTGTGCGTCGACGAACTGCAGTTGCTCAAGGACATCGAGAAGCTGATCAAGCGGCCCGTTCCGCAGGAAGTGATCGCCGGTTTCGAGCCGGATCCGACCGCGAAGCCGGAGCCGATTCAACGACGCGGCCAGGGCGGCGGTGGCGGCGGTCGCGCGCCGCGTCAGGGCCAGGGCGGTGGCCGCCGCGATGGCGCGGGCGCCGCTGCGAAGCCGGCGCAAGGCGGCGGACAACGCGCGCCGCAGGGTGCGGGTCAAGCTGCTGCTCAACGCTCGGGGCAGCGTCCGTCGAACGGTCAGAATGCGCCGCGCGCACAAGGCGCAAAGCCGGCCGCTAGCAACAACGGCCAGCCGCGCCGCGACGCGCAGCGTCACGACGACCGCCCGCGTGCCGCGCATGACGGCGGCGCCGCGAATCACGCGCCACGCAAGCCGCAGGGCAACCGCTCGCACAACGGCAATCCGGGCGCGCTGCTCGGCGGCGGCGTGAAGCCGCGCAACGATGCGCCGCGTGGCGCGCAGCCGTCGCGTAACGGCGAACGCAGCCGCTAAGTTTCTGCGCTGAACTGCTAATTCAAAGGCCCGCTGATCGCGGGCCTTTTGCTATCTGGGCATTGCTGTCTGCCGCCTCGCGGCCCGCGGTATCGCTTCGAGTTCGCCGCCTTCTATCGCGAACAATGCCGCGAACAATGTCGCGAACTACAGCGCGAGCAAAACCGCGAGCCGTTCGCGAGTCGTCCCACGAAAAACTAACGGCGGCTCGCCGCAACGGCCCGCTTCAACTGCTCCAGTTGCCGTTCCCAGCGCGCGAGCACCGCACTGCCCTCGCCCTCCAGTTCGAACGTGATGCCGCCCGTCAGGCGCGCATAACGCACGCTCTGCGCTTCGCCGGTGTCGATCGATGCAAGCAGATAGACGAGGCCGCTAGCGTCGCCGGCCGCGCACGGCAGCGGCGTGACGCGCAACTGAACCTGATAGAACGCGGCGTCGCACACGAAGCTCAACGCGGCCCGACCGCTTTGCGTGATCGCCCGCGTCGCGCGCGCCTGCGGCCATAGCGCGATGCCGAGCGTGCGCGAATCGGGCGCATACAGCTCGCCGACGCTGAGCAGCGACGTGCGCACGTGGCCGTTCGCATCGACACTGAGCAACGACGCCGTAAAGCCCGTCTTGTCCGCGAGCGACGCGCCGTCGAACCACGCTCGCACGTTGGCCGGCCACTCGTCGAACACGTTCTGGTCGAGCGCGCGCGCGGCGCTTGATGATGAAGCTGAAGAGTCGCTCATACGATGAATCCGGTTCGGGTCGGCAAAGCTCAATCATGCCTCGAAAAAACCCGCAGCCCGCGGCGGCGGGCGCAGGCTCGAGCGTAGGGTCGAGGATGATCGCGCGCGCATCGAGGGATTCGCGCGGCGCCTCAACGGAAGAACACGTGCTGGGCGATCTTCGCGAGCGGGTAATGCACGCCGGGCTGGATGCGCGCCGGCAGATCGAGCGGCTTGAGCAGCATCTTCACGCACATCTCGGCGGACAGATTGCGTCGCACCAGCTTGTTGATGCGCGCCGCGCGCTCGCCGTTATAGCCGGCATCGTTCACGCGCTCCGGATAGCGAACCGCGAACACGTGCCGCAGCGCGATCTCCGAGTCCTCGTTCTTGATCTCCATCACGCGGCGCAGCAGCGCGCCGAGCACCGCCAGCCGGCCGTTGCCTTCGATCTTGTTGTACTTCTTGAAGTACCTGAAAAAGTGCTTGTAGTGACGGACTTCGTCGGTGCGGATGTTGTCGGTGACCTGCTTGAGCACCGGTTCGTCCGAGCATTCGCCGATCGCTCGGTACAACGTCGCGGTACCGGTCTCGACCACGCAGCGCGCGACCATTTCGAGCGCGCGGGTCTTTTCGAAATCCTCGACCGAGCAGGTCAGCGAGTACTCGGCCATGAAGTTGGCAAACGCGGTATCCCAGTCGAACTCGGGCCACACGTGCGCGATATAGGCCTTCAGCGCGCGGCCATGCTGCATTTCCTCGGGCTCCCACTCGTTGTTGAGCCACGCCGAGACCTCGGGATCGCCGTTGAAAAATGTACTCAGATTGCTGGTGTACAGATCGGTGCCGCTCTCGATGAACGAGGACGCGCACAGCAACAGCAGCAGGTCTTCGTTCGCGGCGGCCTTGCGCCGGTCGATCCGTGAGAGGTCGATGTCCTCGATCCGCCAGGGCATCACATGGTTCAGCTCTGTGTGCATCGTGTCTTGCTCCAATGCTGTACCGACCCGTGGCGCTGCTCGCTACCGCCCCCGCGCTCGCCGTGATGTTTCTCCGTGCCGGATACAACGCCGTGATTAGAGTTGGGCTCTCGTACTCTGCAGGTTAACAGCAGTTATCCGACCATGCAGATCATTGAGCACAGACCGTGCCGCTCTCGCGCAGTTCCAATTCCAAGATAGTCGATATCTTCCACCGTATTAAAACGGCGTGCCGATGGCCAAAAAAAAGCCAGCTCGACGAGCTGGCTTTGGATCCCCACGTGGGACGATCGGACAAAGGCCCGGCGCCCCTGATGACGGCTACGCGGGCTGCACGCGCGCTTGCGCGAGCCGCCCCCGCCGCATCCGCACCGCGACGATGGCGAGCGACACGCCGGACAGCACCGCCGCAAGCAGCACGTAATAACTCGGTGCAAGTTTGTCGCCGGTCAAGTGAATGAAGGTTTCGACGATCGTCGGCGCAAAACCGCCGAACAGCGTCACGCCGAGGCTGTACGCAATCGACAGACCGGTCGAGCGCACCTGGGTCGGGAAGATCTCCGACATCAGCGCGGGCATCGGCCCCGAGTAAGCAGCCTTGAAGATACCGGCGACGCCTTGCAACGCCAGCAGCCAGCCGATCGTCGGATGCGATTGCAGCCATGCGAACATCGGATAGATCAGCACGCCCATCAGCACCGACGTAGTCAGCATGATGCGAATGCGGCCGATGCGGTCCGACAGCGCGCCCATGAGCGGCGAAAAGATGAACTGCATGCCGCCGTTGAGCACCACCACGCCGAACGACGCGGCCGCCGCCATATGCAGCTGCTTGACCGCGTACAGCGGCATATAAAGCTGCAACACGTACACGCCGACGGTGGACTGCGCGACGATGCCGATCGCCAGCAGCAGATTGACCCACTGACTCGCGAACGACGCATCCTTCGTTTCGTCCGCCGCCTTGTGCGCGCCGGCCGCTTCGCGCTGCTCACGCATCGCGACGAATTCGGGCGTCTCGTCCAGATGCGAGCGGATGTAGTAGCCGACCGGGCCGATCAGCAGACCGAACACGAACGGCACGCGCCAGCCCCAGCTGTTCAGATGTTCGGCCGGCAGCCAGCCGGTCAGCAGCGAACCGAAGGCCGCCGCGGTGATCGCCGCGAGGCCCTGGCTCGCGAACTGCCAGCTCGCGTAATAGCCGCGTTGCGACGGGCTATGCTCGACCATGAACGCGGTCGCGCTGCCGAACTCGCCGCCCACCGCGAAGCCCTGCACGAGCCGCGCGAGCAGCACCAGCACCGGCGCGGCCACGCCGATCGACGAAAACGGCGGCATCACCGCCATCGTGAAAGTGCCGATCATCATCAGCGCGATCGCGAGCGTGAGCGCGGCTTTGCGGCCCTTGCGATCGCCGTAGACGCCGAGCACGACCGCGCCGAGCGGGCGCATCAGGAACGAGATGCCGAAGGTCGCGATCGCGAGCAGCGTCGATAGCCATTCGTCCTGCATCGGGAAGAACTGCTTCGCGATGATCGTCGCGAAGAAGCCGTAGACGAGGAAGTCGAACCATTCGAGCGCGTTGCCGACCGACGACGAAAAAACGATCCGCCGTATCTTCGCTTTGGAAAGCGGTACGAACGGGCGATGAGGGGATGCGCTCGAGGAACTCGATGCGGAAACGGTCATGGGGGGTCTCCTGCCTGTCTGACGCGTGATACGTGATTCGTGATGTGGCGCCCGCTCAGGACCTAGAAACCGGCCGCAAGCCCGTCGCGGCGGCTGTCGCTCGCCGCCACATAGCCGCGCTCCGGCTCGTTGCGATCGAGCTTCCAGATGAACTGGCCGGAGCCGAAGTCCATGTACGGATCGTCGACCGACTTGATCGTGTGGCCGAGCTTTTGCAGCGCATCGGCGGTCTGCGGATCGAGCGTCGATTCGATGTCGATCGTGAAGTCGCGGTTGACCTTCCAGCGCGGCGCATCGCATGCAGCCTGCGGCTGCTGGCCGTAGTCGAGCATCCGCACCACCGTTTGCAGATGGCCTTGCGGCTGCATGTCGCCGCCCATCACGCCGAAGCTCATCACCGCTTCCTGGCGGCCATCGACCTGCTGCGTGAGGAACGCCGGGATGATCGTGTGGAACGGCCGCTTGCCGCCTTCCACCACGTTCGGCGAGCTCGGATCCATCGAGAAACCGCAGCCGCGGTTCTGCAGCGAGATGCCGCTGTCCGGCACCACGATGCCCGAGCCGAAGCCCATGTAGTTCGACTGGATGAAACTGACCATCATGCCGTTCTCGTCGGCCGCCGACAGGTAGATGGTGCCGCCCGCCTTCGGCATCCCGAAGTCGAATTGCGTCGCGCGCTTCGGGTCGATCAGCTTCGCGCGCGCGCTCAGGTACGCGTCGTCGAGCATCTGCTCCGGCGTCACTTCCATCGAACGCGGGTCGGCGACGTAGCGATATACGTCGGCGAACGCGAGCTTCATCGCTTCGATCTGCAGATGCTGCGACTCGACGCTGTCGACCTTCAGCGACTTCACGTCGAACTTCTCGAGAATGCCGAGCGCGATCAGCGCGGCGATCCCCTGGCCGTTCGGCGGAATCTCGTGCACGGTGTAGCCGCGATAGTCCTTGCCGATCGGCTCGACCCAGTCGGCGCGGTAATTGCGCAGATCGTCGGCGGTCAGCGCGGCGCCGCCTTCACGCGCGAACGCGGCGATGCGCTCGGCGATCTCGCCCTCGTAATACGCGCGCGGGCCCTGCTCGGCGAGCTGGCGCAGCGTCTTCGCGTGACCGGGGAAGCGCACCAGTTCGCTGACTTGCGGCGCACGGCCCCGCGGCATGAAGGTCTGCGCGAAGCCCGGCTGATCCTTCAGTTCGGGCACCGCGGCCGCCCACTTGTACGCGACGATGCTCGCGACCGCGTGACCGCGCTCGGCGATCTCGATCGCCGGCTCCATCAGGTCGGCGAACGGCAGCTTGCCGAACTTCTGATGCAGCGCTTCCCAACCGGCGATCACGCCCGGCACCGTGACCGCGTCCCAGCCGCGCTTGGGCTGCTTCGCGAGACCGTTTTCCTCGCCGTACTTGCGCTTGAAGTAATCGACGTTCCATGCGGCCGGCGACACGCCCGACGCGTTCAGCCCATGCAGCTTCTTGCCGTCCCACACCAGCGCGAACGCATCGCCGCCCAGGCCGCACGACACCGGCTCGACCACCGTGATCGCGGCGGCCGCCGCGATCGCCGCGTCGACCGCGTTGCCGCCCTTCCACAGCATGCGCAGACCGGCCTGCGCGGCGAGCGGATGGGAGGTCGAAACGATGTTGCGCGCGAATACGGGCAGACGTTGTGTCGAATAGGGGTTTTGCCAGTTGAAGCCAGTCATGTCGAACACTCTCGAAAGCGCTGTCCGGCATGAAAGAGTCGCCGGACATCAAGGGAAAGGTTGTAAAGCAACTACAAAGCGGAACCCGCGATTGCAGCGCGAACCGGCGCAAAAAACAAATTCATTTATCAAATGAATAAATGCGTAACGCGCCTGAATTAAGCGTCACGGCCGCGGCGCCTCTTCGATGCAGACCGCATGAGTTGTGCGGAGCGCGGCGCCGATGGTCTTACAATAGCCGCAACTCGGGCGCCCCGGTTCCCATTGCGGACCGGCAAAGCGCAGCCGGCAGGCCGCCCCGCCCTCCAACCACGAACGAGACCCATGACACGAGACCCCCGCCTGACTCTCAACGCCCGGCAACAGGAACTGCTGGAGTGGGTGCAACGCGACGGCTTCGTGACCGTGGACGACCTCGCCAGCCACTTCGACGTGACGCCGCAGACGATCCGCCGCGACGTCAACTGGCTCGCCGACATGAACCTGCTGCGCCGCTATCACGGCGGCGCGAGCCTGCCGACCAGTTCCGAGAACGTCTCCTACACCGCGCGTCAGCGGATGTTCCATGACGAGAAGCGGCGCATCGCGGCGCTGGTGGCCACGCATATTCCCGATCAGGCGTCGCTGTTCATCAATCTCGGCACCACCACCGAGGAAGTCGCGCGCGCACTGAACCGGCATCGCGGGCTGCGCGTGATCACTAACAACCTGAACGTCGCGAGCATGATGAGCGGCTATCCCGATTGCGAGGTGCTGGTCACCGGCGGGATCGTGCGGCCGTGGGACAAGGGAATCGTCGGCGAACTGGCGATCGACTTCATCCGCCAGTTCAAGGTCGACTTCGCGATCATCGGCACGTCGAGCATCGAAACCGACGGCACGTTGCGCGATTTCGACACCCGCGAGGTGCGGGTCGCCGAGGCGATCATCGAGCACGCGCGCACCGTGTTCCTCGCCGCCGACCACTCGAAGTTCGGCCGTCCGGCGCTGGTTCGCCAGGGCCATCTCGAACAGATCGACGCGCTGTTCACCGACGCCGCGCCGCCTGCGGACATGGCCGAGATGCTCGGCGCGGTCAACTGCCAGGTCTACGTCGCCGACTAATCGGGCGGCTTGGGCAGGCGTTCGCCGGGGGTTCGCCGGAGGTTTTCGGAGGCTCGCCGGCCGTTCATCAATGTTAAGTCCACCGTTGATCAGACGGCTTACGGCCGCGCCCAGGCATTCGCCGCCATGCTGCGGCGCACGCAAAACTTCGAGTGAAATCAAGGATCTGGGCGCCGCGCCAGACCGCCGCTTGGGCGACCAATTGTCAAACGGAATATTTACGAGGGCTGGGTTGGCGTTTGATCGGGGCTCGCCTACACTCCAGTTCCCCGGCGTTGCGTGCGTATCGCCCGCCGCGCCTGTTGTGTGAATCTGTCGTGTAAGCCGTACCTCCCGCCCTGATCCTCTAGCGGACCCCGCCCGGCCCCGACCGGCGCTTGCAAGGTTGTCCGCGATTGCCTGACATGGAGAGAACGATGCTGAGTCCGCATGAATTCGCCACGTTGTTGCTCGTCAAGGACGCCCCCAATCAGGTCGACATGGACCGCGAAGAACTCGATGCGTTGCTCGAACGCCAACTGGTGCAACTCGAACGCCTCGCATCGGGCAATGAACAGTGGAGCGTGACGGAAAGCGGCGACGATGCGCTGCGGGCCATAAAACGGTTCTCGTAACACCTCTTCCTGTTCGCTCACCTGCGTCGCCACTGGCTGGCGGGCGCTGACCGCGCCGCGCCCGCACGTGGCGTCTGATGCGCGCGCATTTCGAACGACTGTCGCGGCGCGCCAGTTCAACCGGCGCGCAATGTCGGATCGGCCGCCGCGCGCCAGCCGATCGCCTTCGCGCGCTGCTGGTTGAAGAACTCGACCCACTGATTGCGCAGCTTCGGATCGCTGCTCATCGCTTCGCTCGCGTGGCGCTGCGCGATGCCCGCCTGGAACGCGCAGAAATCCTCCTTCGACAACCTGCCGCGCCGGTTCGCGACGTACGCGTCGAAGAACGCCGTGTAGACGGCCTGCGCGTCGGGGCCGTAATCGACCGTCTGCGGCGAGCACATCTGCTGCAACGACTCGAACGATGTCGCCCCTCTCGTTCCTTCCAGACTCGGCGTGCTCACGCATCCCGCCAGCAGCGCCGCCGCGCCGATCATCAAAAGTCCACGCATTCATCACCTCGAAATGGCTGCTGCCGTGAGTATCGTCCGCGGCCGCGGGTTGCGCCACTCCCGACCCGCTTTGCATCGGTCTCGCCACCGGCACGCTAACTTTACTTTTTCGAATATGTTCATTAAAGTTCGAAAACGAACATGACCCGTTCGATTCGTTTTCCAACTTCCAGATTCGATCCAGAGGACCCAGCAGGTGACGCAAGGCTCGAAATACGATTTGCTCGTCGTCGGCGGCGGGATCAACGGCGCGGGCATCGCCCGCGACGCGGCCGGCCGCGGCCTGTCGGTGCTGCTGTGCGAGCAGGACGACCTTGCCGCGCATACGTCGTCGGCGAGCACCAAGCTGATCCACGGCGGGCTGCGCTACCTCGAATACCGCGAGTTCGGGCTGGTGCGCAAAGCGTTGCAGGAGCGCGAGACGCTGCTGCGCGCGGCGCCGCACATCATGTGGCCGCTGCGTTTCGTGATGCCGCATATGCCCGACCTGCGGCCGGCGTGGCTGATCCGCGCGGGTCTGTTTCTTTACGATCACCTGGCGAGGCGCGAACTGCTGCCCGGCTCGCGCGGCATCACGATGGCGACGCATCCGGCGGGCGCGCCGCTGGTCGATTCGATCAAACGCGGCTTCGTCTATTCGGACGGCTGGGTCAACGACGCGCGCCTCGTGGTGCTGAACGCGCTCGACGCGCACGAGCGCGGCGCGACGATCCTGACCCGCACGAAGCTGACCGGCGCAAGCCGGGCGTACGGCGAATGGCACGCGCAACTGCGCCGCGCGGACGGCTCGACGCTCGACGTGCGCGCCGCCGCGCTCGCCAACGCGGCGGGCCCGTGGGTCGGCGAACTGCTGAAGGGCGCACTGGGGCGGCCGGCGACGCACAGCGTGCGGCTCGTCAAGGGCAGCCACATCGTCACGCGGCGGCTGTTCGAGCACGACCACGCGTACATCTTCCAGAACCCGGACAAGCGGATCATCTTCGCGATCCCGTACGAGCGCGACTACACGCTGATCGGCACGACCGACCTCGAATACCGCGGCGATCCGGCCCAGGTCGCGATCGACGCGAACGAAACCCAGTACCTGTGCGATTCGATCAACCGCTACTTCAAGCAGAAGATCTCGCCGGCCGACGTCCGCTGGACCTATTCGGGCGTGCGGCCGCTGCTCGAAGACGAGAACGCCGATAACCCGTCGGCGGTCACGCGCGACTACTCGCTCGAACTCGACGCGCCCGCTGGCGAAGCGCCGCTGCTGTCGGTGTTCGGCGGCAAGATCACGACGTTTCGCAAGCTCGCCGAGCAGGCGGTCGATACGCTCACCCACGCGCTGCGGCGCGACGCGTCCGCCTGGACCGTCGGCGCGCCGCTGCCGGGCGGCGATATCGCGGACGCGAACTTCGCGCGCTTTCTCGGCGAATTCGAACGCGAACACGCGTGGCTGCCGCCGGCGCTCGCGCATCGGCTGGCGCGCGCATACGGCACCCGCGCGCGGCGCGTGATCGGCGACGCGCGCTCGCGCGCCGAGCTCGGCCGGCAATTCGCGCCAGGGCTTTACGAAGCCGAACTGGTTTATCTGCGCGACACCGAATGGGCGCGCAGCGCGCAGGACGTGCTGTGGCGGCGCTCGAAGCTCGGGCTGCACGTCGAGCCGGGCACGCTCGCGCAGGTCACGAACGATATCGATGGCTGGTTCGCGCGCGAACCGGCGCGCGCGAGCGCGTAAGACGAGCGCGCCGGGCCGCGCCCGCCGCAGCACCACCGCGCCCGCCGCGCTGGACGCAAGCCGCACGGGCCATCACACTAGCGCGGCCCGCCGACACGACAAGCCGCCGCGCCATCGCCGGCCGCAGCCCGGCGATCCATAACATGCATGGAGAAGAGACAATGCAGGATCAGTACATCCTGGCGCTTGACCAGGGCACCACCAGCTCGCGCGCGATGCTGTTCGACAGGCGCGGCAACATCGTGTCGACCGCGCAGAAGGAGTTCCAGCAGATCTATCCGCACCCCGGCTGGGTCGAGCACGACCCGCAGGAAATCTGGTCGACCCAGGCCGGCGTCGCCGCCGAAGCGGTCACGCGCGCCGGCATGAACGGCACGTCGATCGCCGCGATCGGCATCACCAACCAGCGCGAGACCACGATCGTGTGGGATCGCGAGACCGGTCAACCGGTCTACAACGCGATCGTCTGGCAGGACCACCGCACCGCCGACTTCTGCGACGAGCTGAAAGCGCAAGGGCTCGAAGCGAGCGTGCGCGCAAAGACCGGTCTGCCGATCGATTCGTACTTCTCGGCGACCAAGATCCGCTGGATTCTCGACAACGTCGCTGGCGCGCGCGAAAAAGCGCGCCAGGGCCGGCTTGCGTTCGGCACCGTCGACAGCTGGCTGGTGTGGAATTTCACCAAGGGCGCGCTGCACATCACCGACGTGACCAACGCGTCGCGCACGATGCTGTTCAACATCCACACGCTGAAGTGGGACGACGAACTGCTCGCCGCGCTCGATATTCCACGCAGCATGCTGCCGGAGGTACGCTCGTCGGCCGAGGTGTACGGGCCGACCGTGACCACGGTGTTCGCATCGAAGATTCCGCTCGCGGGCATCGCCGGCGATCAGCACGCTGCGCTGTTCGGGCAGATGTGCACCGAGTCGGGCATGGTGAAGAACACCTACGGCACCGGCTGCTTCCTCGTGATGAACACCGGCGCGCAGCCGATCGAATCGCGCAACAACCTGGTCACGACGATCGCCTGGCAGATCGGCGAGCGGATCGATTACGCGCTCGAAGGCAGCATATTCATTGGCGGCGCGGTCGTGCAGTGGTTGCGCGACGGCCTCGGCATCATCAGGAAGGCGAGCGAGATCGAGACGCTCGCGCGCGGCGTCTCGCATTGCGACGGCGTGTATCTGGTGCCCGCGTTCGCCGGCCTCGGCGCGCCGCACTGGAACGCGCATGCGCGCGGCACGCTGTTCGGCGTGACGCGCGGCACCACGTCCGCGCACATCGCGCGCGCGGCGCTCGACTCGATCGCGTATCAGTCACTCGACGTGTTGAAGGCAATGGAAGCGGACTCGGGCATCCGGATCGGCGAATTGCGGGTGGACGGCGGCGCCTGCGCGAATAATCTGCTGATGCAGTTCCAGGCCGATATTCTCGGCGTCGACGCGGTGCGGCCCAGGGTGTCGGAGACGACCGCGCTCGGCGCCGCTTATCTGGCCGGGCTCGCGGTCGGGTACTGGAAGGATATCGATGAGCTGAAGAGTCACTGGAAGCTCGAGCAGCGCTTCACGCCGGCGCTGCCGCATGCGGAGGTCAAGTCGTGTCTCGAAGGATGGCAGCGCGCGATTCGCGCGGCGAAGGCCTGGGCGGATATGGGTTGACGGCGCGGCGGCGGTGACGGGCCGTGGCCGTGCCGAAAGCACGTATCATGGCGCCTTTCACCGCACTTGCAAGCATGATCGACCATCTCATCTGTGACTGCGACGGCGTGCTCGTCGACAGTGAAGTCATCGCCGATCGCGTGATGTTCGATACGCTGACGGCCACCCTCCCCGGCATCGACTTCGCGCCCGTCGTCAAAACCGCATTCGGTCAGCAGACCTCGCGCTTTCTCGCCGGCATCGAAAAGCAGTTCGGCGTCACGCTGCCCGCCGACTTTCTCGACACGATCGAGCACAACGTCGAGGTCGCGCTGGCGTCGTCGCTGAGCCCGATCAACGGCGTGCGCGATGCGCTGCAACGTCTGACGCTGCCGGTCGCGGTCGTATCGAACAGCCGCATGACGCGGGTGAGCGCGTCGGTGCGCCGCGCGGGCCTGCAGCAGATTTTCGGCGAGCGCGTGTTCAGCGCCGAACAGGTCGCGCGGCCCAAGCCATTCCCGGATGTCTATCTGTTCGCCGCGCAATCGCTCGGCGTCGAGCCGGCGCGCTGCCTCGTCGTCGAAGACAGCGTGTCGGGGCTGAACGCGGCGCGCGCGGCCGGCATGAAGACGATCGCGTTCGTCGGCGCGAGCCATATTCCGGACGGCTACGCGGATGCGCTGCGGGCGATGGGGATCACGCGGATCATGAAACACATGGACGAATTGCCGGCGCTCGTCGATGCGGGCGTGCGCGGCGAGTTCGGCGACCTGCAGTCGTAAATCGCACTGCTCCGTTGTGTGCTCGCGGCGCGAGTAGGCGCGGGCAGATAGCAAAAAGCCGGTTCTCGTGAACCGGCTTTTTGCGTTGGAGGAGTCCTTATCACCGGCCCGCTCCGCGGGCCGGCCAGCCAGTGCTCAACCCAGTGCGCCTTCGCGCGCCGCGTCGTCACGCGCGGCAACCGCCGGCACCTCCCAACGCGGCGGCGTTTCCGCCCGCAGCGTCACGCGAAACGCGCGCGCCTCGGTGTCGCCCGGGTTGCGCAGACTATGCGGCTGATCGGCGTCGAACACGATTGCGTCGCCGGTCGCGAGCAGTTGCCGCCGGTCCTGCACGCTGACTTCGAGCGTGCCGTCGCTGACCACCAGATTCACGATCGTGCCCGGCGCGCGACGCACGCCCGCCTCCGTATGCAGCGGCGCGATCCGCAGTTCATGAAACTCGGCGGCGACCGCTTCGTCGTCCGGATACAGCGGCCGCGCGGAATACCGCCCGTTCGAGCTGACCACGCGCGCCGAGCGCTCGGCCGGCAGATGCTCGAAGCCGTTGGTCGCGTGACGCCGCAGGAACGCGGCCACCGAGACCCGCAACGCCGCCGCGACCTTGCACAGCACCTTGATCGACGGCACGCTGCGCGCCGATTCGATCTGCGCGAGCATCGCGCGCGACACGCCCGACGCCCGTGCCAGCGCATCGAGCGACAGCTGCCGCTCGGCGCGCAGCCGCGCGAGATTCACGCCGACCAGGTGTTCGAGCGCGTCGAACGCTTCGGGTGAGCGCGGCGCGCCATCGGTGTCTGCGGCGCCTGCTGCGACTGCGACTGCGGCAGCGGCCACGCTACCGGCGGCGTGATGAGCAGCGGGGTCCGCGGCGGGACGAATAACGCTGTCGGCAACGGCCGACGGATCGCGCACCAGCGCGAGCGGGGAATGCATATTGGCCTCCAGAGCGCCGCCAGGCGGCGCAAGAGCAGTAAGTGGAAGCAAGATAGCATCGGCCCGCGCGCCGCCCAACGAAGTTATCTTCACACTGTTATCAGCATTGCGGAGGCAAGCTTTTACGCGCGCTGCGCAACGGGCGCGGCGGGCGGCGCATCCATGCGCGCCGCGACCCAGGTGAGCAGCAACGCCGCGACGCTGACCGCCGCCGCGACCCACGGCAGGCTATCGAGCGGATGGCCGTGACCGATCACCAGCCCGCCGAGCCACGCGCCGGCCGCATTGCCGACGTTGAACGCGCCGATATTGAGCGTCGACGCGAGATTGGGCGCGGCGGCGGCCTTCTCGACCACCCGCATCTGCAGCGGCGGCACTGTCGCGAACGCCGCGATGCCCCACACGAACACGGTGATCGCCGCTGCGACCTGCGAATGGCTGGTGCGCGCAAAGATCGCCATCACGACCGCGAGCGCGGCCAGAATCGCCATCAGCGACGGCATCAGCGCGCGGTCCGCGAGCTTGCCGCCGACCATGTTGCCGACCGTCAGCCCGACGCCGAACAGCACGAGGATCAGCGTGACGCCGCGCGGCGAGAAACCGCTGACCTGTTCGAGGATCGGCGCGATATAGGTGAACACGACGAATACGCCGCCGAAGCCGAGCACCGTCATGCCGAGCGCGGTCCACACTTGCGGGTCCTTCAGCACGCGCACTTCATGACCGAGACCGGCCGGCCCGCTGTCGTGACGGTTCGGCACCAGCGCGCTCACGCCCGCGAGCGACAGCACGCCGAAGCCGCTGACGATCCAGAACGCCGCGCGCCAGCCGAACTGCTGGCCGACGAAGGTGCCGAACGGCACGCCGAGCACATTGGCGAGCGTGAGGCCGGTGAACATCAGCGCGATCGCGCTGGCGCGCTTGTCGGCCGGCACCAGCGACGCCGCGACCACCGCGCCGATGCCGAAGAACGAGCCGTGCGCGAACGAGGTCACCACGCGCGCGACCATCAGCACCGCGTAGCTCGGCGCGATCGCGCACAGCACGTTGCCGACGATGAACACGCCCATCAGCAGCTGCAACGCGAACTTGCGCGACATCCGGCTGGTGATCACCGCGAGCAGCGGCGCGCCGACCGCGACGCCGAGCGCATAGCCGCTGACCAGCAGCCCCGCCGACGGGATCGACACGGTCAGATCGCGGGCGACTTCGGGCAACAGGCCCATGATGACGAATTCGGTCGTGCCGATTGCGAAGGCGCTAATCGCCAGCGCAAGTAAGGGGATGGGCATTTATCCGCTCCTGGATGAAATCAGGGATGAAGGTGCAATCGCGCTGGCTTGCCCCGCAGGTGAGGCCGCCGACCACGGTATTTCGACGGCTGCATTGTCGGGGCGCCGCGCCGTTTTGATAATTGGCGTAGCATTTGAAGCATTTTCAAATTCTGCTTGAAAGAGAACGATGGACAATCTCGGTGACATCCGCCTCTTCGTCGAAGCGGCGCAGCAAGGCAGCCTGTCGGCGGCGGGCCGGCGGATGGGGTTGACGCCCGCCGCGGCGAGCGCGCGGCTCGCGAAACTCGAAGCCAATCTGAAGGCGCGCCTGTTCGAGCGCACCACCCGCCAGCTGCGGCTCACCGACGAAGGCCGCCTTTACCTGAACTGCTGCCGCCAGGCGCTGCAATCGCTCGAGGACGCCGAAGCCGCGCTGCAAGCCGGACAGGGCGTCGTGCGCGGCAAGGTGCGGATCTCGACGACCTCGGACTTCGGCCGCAACCTGCTGCTGCACTGGCTCGACGACTTCAACGCGCTGTATCCCGAGGTCACGTTCGCGCTGACGCTGTCGGATTCGCTCGCGAACCTGGTGCAGGAGGACATCGACCTCGCGATCCGCTTCGGCGTGCCGCAGGACAGCTCGCTGGTCGCCCGCTGGCTCGCGCCGAACCGGCGCGTGCTGTGCGCGTCGCCGGATTACATCGCGCGCAAGGGCGAGCCGAAAGATCCGCAGGATCTGGCCAGGTTCGACTGCATCGTGCTCAGCACCGCGTCCGGGCCGGTCAACGAATGGCGCTTCACGCGCGGCGACGAGGTGCAGCACTACACGGTGCCGCTCGACACGTCGCGCGAGACCAACGACGGCGCGGTCGCGCGCGAATGGGCGCTGCGCGGCTACGGAATCGCGATCAAGTCGATGTGGGATGTGGAGTCGGACCTGCGCGCGGACGGGCTGAAAAGCCTGCTGCCCGAATGGCGCTACCCGGACGCGCCGCTGCATGCGCTGTATCACCGCAACCGCTTCATGGCGCCGCGCGTGCGGGTGCTGCTGGATTTCCTGAGCGAGCGTTTCGCGCAGGTTTCGGATGAACTGGAACGGCTGCTGGGCTTGCCGCCGGAGCCGCCGGCCGCCCAGCCGAGGGTCAAAACCCCCGCTGCATGAAGGGCTATAATATCGAGTTACGCTGCGAAGACGCATGCGGGCCGGCCTTCAGGCGCCGCGCTCCGCTCGTGCCGCGGCCCCTCTTCACTTTTTACGACGCCCCCAGGTTAACCACTGCGACCGGCGAAATTCGATGACCAAGAAAGTTTATGTAAAGACCTTTGGCTGCCAGATGAACGAGTACGACTCCGACAAGATGGTCGACGTACTCGGAGCCGCCGAAGGACTCGTCAAGACCGACACGCCGGAAGACGCCGACGTGATCCTGTTCAACACCTGCTCGGTACGTGAAAAAGCCCAGGAGAAAGTGTTCTCCGACCTCGGCCGCGTGCGCGAGCTGAAGGATGCAAATCCGAATCTGATCATCGGCGTGGGCGGTTGTGTGGCGAGCCAGGAAGGCGCGTCGATCGTCGCGCGCGCGCCGTACGTCGATCTGGTGTTCGGTCCGCAGACGCTGCACCGCCTGCCGCAGATGATCGACGAGCGCCGCGCGAGCGGCCGCGCCCAGGTCGACATCACGTTCCCCGAAATCGAGAAGTTCGATCACCTGCCGCCGGCGCGCGTCGACGGCCCGAGCGCGTTCGTGTCGATCATGGAAGGCTGCAGCAAATATTGCAGCTACTGCGTGGTGCCGTACACGCGCGGCGAGGAAGTGTCGCGTCCGCTCGACGACGTGCTGACCGAAATCGCCGGCCTTGCCGACCAGGGCGTGCGCGAAGTCACGCTGCTCGGCCAGAACGTCAACGCTTACCGTGGCGCGCTGACCGCCGGTTCGACCGAGATCGCCGACTTCGCGACGCTGATCGAATACGTCGCCGATATCCCGGGCATCGAACGGATTCGCTACACGACCTCGCACCCGAAGGAATTCACGCAGCGCCTGATCGACACCTACGCGAAGGTGCCCAAGCTCGTCAGCCATCTGCACCTGCCGGTGCAGCACGGCTCGGACCGCATCCTGATGGCGATGAAGCGCGGCTACACGGTGCTCGAATACAAGTCAGTGATCCGCCGCCTGCGCGCGATCCGTCCGGACCTGTCGCTGTCGACCGATATGATCGTCGGCTTCCCCGGCGAGACCGAGGAAGACTTCGCGAAGATGATGGCGCTGGTCGAAGAGATGCAGTACGACACCAGCTTCTCGTTCATCTACAGCCCGCGCCCCGGCACGCCGGCCGCGAACCTGCACGACGACACGCCGCGCGAGGTCAAGCTCAAACGTCTGCAACACCTGCAGGCGACCATCGAAGAGAACGTGCAGCGCATCAGCCACGCGATGGTCGGCAAGGTCGAGCGGATTCTGGTCGAGCGCCCGGCGCGCAAGGACCCGAACGAACTCGCCGGCCGCACCGAGAACAACCGCGTGGTCAATTTCCCGGCCCCGGTCGCCTCGCATGCGCGGCTGATCGGCCAGATGGTCGACGTGAAGATCGTGCACGCGTACCCGCACTCGCTGCGCGGCGAACTCGTGATGGTGCACGACGACAACGCGGCCACCACCCACTAAGCCATCCGCGCGTACCGCCAACCGACAGGATCGACTCCCCGCCTTGAAGACCACTCAGCAGCATCTGGAATTCACCGCGCCGCGCGAAGACAACGCGCGGCTCGCCAACCTCTGCGGCCCGCTCGACGAAAATCTGCGGCAGATCGAGCAGGCGCTCGACGTGACCCTGCAGCGCCGCGGCCACCGGATCACGATCCGCGGACGCGGCGCGAAACTGGCGCTCACCGCGCTCGAAAACTTCTACAACAACGCGCGCGATCCGTTGTCGGTCGACGACATCCAGCTCGCGCTGGTGGAAGTACGGCATCCGGCGCGCCATCGGCCGAACGGCAACGGCAACGGCTCCGGCGACGGTGGCGACGCAGCCGATCCGCACTTCGCCGGCAACCCCGACCATCCGTTCGACCAGCCCGCCGACCTCGACGCGAGCGAAGACGAGCTGCAGGAATACGGCCCGAAGCTCTACACGCGACGCGCCGACCTGCGCGGCCGCACGCCGGCGCAGCGCGAATATCTGAAGCAGATCGTGTCGCACGACGTGACCTTCGGCGTCGGCCCCGCCGGCACCGGCAAGACCTACCTCGCGGTGGCCTGCGCGGTCGACGCGTTGGAGCGCGATCAGGTCAAGCGCATCGTGCTGACCCGTCCGGCGGTCGAAGCGGGCGAGCGGCTCGGCTTTCTGCCGGGCGATCTCGCGCAGAAGGTCGACCCGTATCTGCGGCCGCTGTACGACGCGCTGTACGACCTGCTCGGCTTCGACAAGACCGCGAAGATGTTCGAGCGGCAAATGATCGAAATCGCGCCGCTCGCGTACATGCGCGGCCGCACGCTGAACCACGCGTTCATCATCCTCGACGAGGCGCAAAACACCACGCCCGAACAGATGAAGATGTTCCTCACGCGGATCGGCTTCGGCTCGAAGGCGGTGGTCACCGGCGACACGACCCAGATCGACCTGCCGCGCGGCCACAAGAGCGGGCTGATCGAAGCCCAGCAGGTGCTCGCGAACGTGCGCGGCATCGCGCTCACGCGCTTCACCAGCGCGGACGTGGTGCGCCATCCGCTGGTCGCGCGAATTGTGGAGGCGTACGATGCGCATGCGCAGAAGCCGCCGGCACCGGTCGATTCGCGCTGAACGCCCTACTCCGACGCATCCAACCCGAACGCCCCGCCCGAACCGCATGAGCCGCGCCCCGAAACTCACGTTGAACCTGCAATTTCCCGCCGCCAGGGCGTGGCCCGAACACAAGGCGCTGCTGCCGCGCGCGACCGTCGCCGGCTGGATCAAGGCCGCGCTGTTCGCGGACGGCGAGCTGACGGTACGCTTCGTCGACGCCGAGGAAGGCCGCACGCTGAACCGCACCTACCGCGGCAAGGACTACGCGACCAATGTGCTGACCTTTGCGTACGCCGAATCGGAAGACGATCCGGTGACCGGCGACCTGATCCTGTGCTGCCCGGTGGTCGAGAAGGAAGCCGCCGAACAGGGCAAGCCGCTCGTCGCTCACTACGCGCATCTGCTGGTGCACGGCGCGTTGCATGCGCAGGGCTACGACCACGAAGTCGAAGAGGAAGCCGAGGAAATGGAAGCGATCGAAACCGAAATCCTCGGCAAACTCGGCTTTCCGGATCCCTATCAATAAGGGCCGCGGCTTTCCCCCTTCTTCTCACCCTCCTTTACGCGATCCACGACCGAACACCGTGAGCACCCCGTCCCCCGAAGCCGACACCCTCGTGCGTTGCCCGGACTACCCGCCGGTACTCGGGGAATCACGGCTTCTGACGGACGACGAACTGCGCATGTCGCTCGACTATACGTTGCGCGACTGGGACCGCAAGAGCGACCTGTGGCTGTTCGGCTATGGCTCCTTGATCTGGAACCCGGGCCTGCCGACCGTCGAGGCGCAGCGCTCGAAGGTGCATGGCTACCATCGCGGGCTGTATCTGTGGTCGCGCGTGAATCGCGGCACGCCCGAGCAGCCCGGTCTCGTGCTCGCGCTCGATCGCGGTGGCTCCTGCACCGGGATGGCGTTCCGGCTCGCCGCCGAGGGCTCGATGCCGCATCTCGAAGCGCTGTGGCGGCGCGAAATGCCGATGGGTTCGTACCGGCCCGCGTGGCTGCCGTGCGTGCTCGCCGACGGCCGCCGCGTCGACGCGCTCGCGTTCGTGATGCGGCGCGACGTGCCGAGCTATACCGGCAAGCTGCGCGACGAGATCATCCGCACGGTGCTCGGTTGCGCGTGCGGCCGCTACGGCACGACGCTCGATTACGTGAGCCGCACCGTCCACGCACTACGCGAAAGCGGGATGCCGGACCGCGCGCTCGAGGCGTTGCTGGCGCGCTGCGAAGCTGAAGGGCGCGAAGGCGCCCAGGCGCCGGCGCTGGATCGCGGGTTGGTGCGCTGAGTTGGGTGCGCTGAGTTGGGTGCGCTGAGTTGGGTGCGCTGAGTTGGATGCGCTGAGTTGGGTGCGCTGAATGTCGTGCGCTGGTTTCATGCGCTGAACCACTTAGCACGACCGCGCGTTTTTACCGACAATCATTTTCCTGGCGGAATCGGTTAGGATGGATCCACGCGTCGCCCTCGCGGCGCGGCTGCCGCACCCTGGCTTCACTCATCGCCGGGCCCGGCGGGACACGGTTCCGCCATCGGCCTGGTGTATTCTTAACGCTCTGCAACAGCGCGCCCAGTCTCGCCGGGCGCACTACCATGAACGACACGTATCCCAGTCGACGCCACACCGGACGCCAACTCGACAAACCGCAGGAAAAGCGCTCGCTGCTCGAACGCCTGACCGACTTCATCTCGCCCGAGCCCGACTCGCGCGCCGAACTTCTGGAAATTCTGCAGGACGCGCACGAGCGCAACCTGATCGACGCCGACTCGCTGTCGATGATCGAAGGGGTCTTCCAGGTCTCGGAACTGAGCGCACGCGACATCATGGTGCCGCGCGCGCAAATGGACGCGATCAACATCGCGGACAATCCCGCCGAATTCATCCCCTACGTGCTGGAAAAGGCGCACTCGCGCTATCCGGTCTACGAGGGCAATCGCGACAACGTCATCGGCGTGCTGCTCGCCAAAGACCTGCTGCGCTACTACGCGGAAGAAGAATTCGACGTGCGCGGGATGCTGCGCCCGGCGGTCTTCATCCCCGAGTCGAAGCGGCTGAACGTGCTGCTGCACGACTTCCGCGTGAATCGCAATCACCTCGCGGTGGTGGTCGACGAATACGGCGGCGTCGCCGGCCTGATCACGATCGAAGACGTGCTCGAGCAGATCGTCGGCGACATTGAGGACGAATACGATTTCGACGAGGAAAGCGGCAACATCATCGCATCGCCGGACGGCCGCTTCCGGGTGCGTGCGCTGACCGAGATCGAGCAGTTCAACGAGAGCTTCGGCACCCATTACTCGGACGAGGAAGTCGACACGATCGGCGGGCTCGTCACGCATCACTTCGGGCGGGTCCCGCATCGCGGCGAGAAAGTCCGCCTCGACGATCTGATCTTCGAGATTCTGCGCGGCGACGCCCGCCAGATTCATATGCTGCTGGTGCGCCGCGATCCGCTCGCGGGGCAGCGCGAGCGCGACGCGCAGCACGTGCAGACCTGAGGCGGGGGCGCGGCCGAGCCGCGGATCGCTAGCCCGCCTGGTGGCTGTTGTTCCGCAGGACTCACCGTTTTTCCGCATCCCGCGCGCCTATGCGCGCTTTTCCGTTTCTCAACTTTCGACGCCGACCGCGCAACAATGGCCGACCCGCTCACTTCCCGTTCGCGCCGCGGCGCGACCGCCCCCGCTGCAGCCTCCTCGACCGGCGACACCGGTATCGACGCCGCCACCCGCAGCCGCGCGTTGCCGCGTTGGCACTACCTGGTCGCGCTGGCCGCCGGCGCGCTCAACACGCTGTCGTTCGCACCGACGCCGCACGGCGGCTGGCTGCAACTGGCGATCTTCGTATTCCTGTTCGCGTGGCTCACGCGCAGCACCGGCTGGAAGAGCGCGGCGCTGACCGGCGGCGCGTTCGGCTTCGGCAACTTCGTGACCGGCGTGTGGTGGCTGTACGTCAGCATGCATTTCTACGGCGGCATGCCGGCTGCGCTCGCCGGCGCGGCACTGGTGCTGTTTTCGCTGTATCTGGCGCTCTATCCGGCACTGGCCGCGGGAATCTGGTCGTTCTGCGCGGGCCATGCGCGCAACGGCGCAAACGACCACCGCGCGCCGTTCGCGCCGAGCTGGCACGGCGCGCTGGCGTTCGCGAGCGCGTGGGCGATCGGCGAATGGTTGCGCGGCACCGTGTTCACCGGCTTTCCGTGGCTTGCGACCGGCTATGCGCAGGTCGACGGTCCGCTCGCCGGCTTCGCGCCGGTGGCCGGCGTGTATGGGGTCGGCTGGATGGTCGCGCTAACGGCTGCGCTGATCGTGCAGGCGTTGCTGGCGTTCGCGCGCTCGCGCGCCGCAGCGCGCGGCGGCGCCGCTAATTCTGCCGCTGACCCCGCCGCTGATCCGACTCACACTGCCAACGCCGCCACTAACTTCAATGCCGCCGGACCCGCCGCACCGGCCCGCGCCGCCAGCGCCGCGCAGATCGCGGCGCCCGCCGCCGTCGCGCTGGCGCTGCTGGCGATCGGCCTGCTGCTGCCGCTCGTGCAATGGACCGAGCCGGCCAACGCGCCGCTCACCGTGCGTCTGCTGCAAGGCAACGTCAAGCAGGAGATGAAGTTCGAGGAAGCCGGCCTGCACGCCGCCGTCGACGAATACCAGCAGATGATCACCGCGAAACCGGCCGACCTGATCGTCACGCCGGAAACCGCGATTCCGGTGCTCGCCCAGCAACTGCCGCCGAATTTCGCGGCGGCGATCCGCCAGTTCTCGGACTCGACCGGCAGCGCGCTGCTGTTCGGCGCGATCGGCGGCACGATCACGCCTGAGGGCCGGGTCGTCGATTACACCAACAGCCTGTTCGGCGTCACCCCGAACTCGCACGAAATCTACCGCTACGACAAGCACCACCTGGTGCCGTTCGGCGAGTTCGTGCCGTGGGGCTTTCGCTGGTTCGTGAACCTGATGAACATTCCGCTCGGCGACTTCTTCCGCGGCGCGCCGGTGCAAAAGCCGTTCATGGTGCATAACCAGCCGGTCGCGCTGAACATCTGCTACGAGGACATCTTCGGCGAGGAGATCGCCCGTACGCTGCGCGAGAACGCGACGCCGGCCGGCGTGCTGGTCAACTCGACCAATCTCGCGTGGTTCGGCGACACGATCGCGCTCGACCAGCATCTGCAGATCGCGCGGATGCGCTCGCTCGAAACCGGCCGGCCGATGCTGCGCGCGACCAACACCGGCATGACCGCGGCGATCGACGCGCAAGGCCGCGTGATCGGCCGTCTGACGCCGTACACGGTCGGCTCGCTCGACGTGAACGTGCAAGGCACGACCGGCAACACGCCTTACGTGACGAGCGGCAATAACACGGTGCTGGCGGTGTCGGTGGTGCTGCTCGCGTTCGGTTTTGCGTTCGGGCCGAAGCTCGCGCGCCGCAAGGGCAAGAAGTAGCGCGTCGCGCGAATCGGACCCGCAAAAAAAATGCGCCTGACTTCTCAGGCGCATTTTTCATTCAACGATTCACCACCGGACCGCGCTCCAGGCTATCGATCACCTGGCCGCAGCCGCCACCTCAATTCGACGGCACCGTATCGATAAACGACTGCCGCAGCGACAATTTCTGGAAATGCTTGTCGAGATTCGGGTGCGCGTCGCGCCAGTTCAGCTCCGGCATCCGGAAGTCCAGATAACCGAGCGCGCAGCCCACCGCGATGTCGGCGAGCGTGTAGTGATTGCTCGCGCACCACGGCTTGCTGCCGAGTCCCTGGGACATCGCGACCAGCGCTTCGTCGATCTTGCGCTGCTGGCGCGCGAGCCACGCGTCGTTGCGGTGCTCGGCCGGGCGCTGGGTGCCTTCCAGACGGATCAGCACCGCCGCGTCGAGCACGCCGTCGGCGAGCGCTTCCCAGCAACGCACCTCGACGCGCTCGCGCCCCGACGCCGGAATCAGCTTGCCGACCGGCGACAGCGTATCGACGTATTCGCAGATCACCCGCGAATCGAACACGGCCTCGCCGTCTTCCATCACGAGGCACGGCACCTTGCCGAGCGGATTGAAGGTATGAATCCGGGTATCCGGCGCCCACACGTTCTCGGGCACCAGTTCGTAGTCGATTCTCTTGTCGGCGAGCACGATCCGCGCTTTACGCACATACGGGCTGCTGAGCGAACCGATGAGTTTCATCATGACCATCTGCCTTTTTTTGAATCCGGCGAAAGTATAAGTGGTCTAAGGCCTTCCCGAGCATGCTGCAAGCATGTTGCAAGCCGCTCGCGGACCCTTTGTTGACGGATTGCAACATGCCCGCGGCGCCCGCACGGTCGGAATCCGCACAAAAACCGCGCGGTGCGGCGCGAGATCGGACGAAACGCGGCGCTACAATCGCACGATGAACCAGCCGACCGAACCCACCATCGCCATCGACGTCTACCGCACGCGCCGCGAGCGCGTTCTCGCCGCGCTGCGCGCGGCGGGCGGCGGCGTCGCCATCGTGCCGACCGCGCCCGAAGCACTGCGCAACCGCGACACCGACTACCCCTATCGCCACGACAGCTACTTCTACTATCTGACCGGCTTCACCGAACCCGAGGCAGTGCTGGTGCTGGACGCCAGCGCCGCGCCCGGCGCGCCGGCGTCGATCCTGTTCTGCCGCGAGAAGAACGTCGAGCGCGAAACATGGGAAGGTTTTCGCTTCGGTCCCGACGGCGCGCGCGATGCGTTCGGCCTCGACGCCGCGTTCCCGGTGGGCGAACTCGATACGCAGCTGCCGCGCATCCTCGCCGACAAGCCGGCGCTGCACTACGCGCTCGGCAGCTCGGCGCGGCTCGACGAACAGGTACGCGGCTGGCTCGACGCGGTGCGCGCGCAAAGCCGCGGCGGCGTCGCCGCGCCGGCCGCCGCGCGCGACCTGCTACCGCTGCTCGACGAGATGCGACTCGTCAAGGACGACCACGAACTCGCGATCATGCGGCGCGCCGGACAGATTTCGGCGGCCGCGCATCGTCGCGCGATGGCCGCGTGCCGGCCCGGCATCCGCGAATACGAACTCGAAGCCGAGTTGCTGTACACGTTCCGCAAGTTCGGCGCGCAGGCGCCGGCCTACACGTCGATCGTCGCGGCGGGCGCGAATGCGTGCGTGCTGCACTACCCGGCCGGCAACGCGATCGCGCGTGACGGCGACCTGATCCTGATCGACGCGGCCTGCGAACTCGACGGCTACGCGTCCGACATCACCCGCACGTTCCCGGCGAGCGGCCGCTTCACGCCCGCGCAGCGCGAGCTGTACGAGATCGTGCTGGCCGCGCAGCAGGCCGCGATCGACGCGACCCGCGCGGGCGCGAGCTTCGACGATCCGCACCAGGCTGCGCTGCGGGTGCTGTCGCAAGGGCTGCTGGACACCGGAATCGTGCCGCGCGCGAAATTCGCGGCGGTCGAGGACGTCCTCGCCGAGCGCGCCTACGCGCCGTTCTATATGCATCGCACCGGTCACTGGCTCGGCATGGACGTGCACGATTGCGGTGACTACCGCGAACGCGGCGCGCCGCGCGACGAAGCCGGCGTGCTGCCGTGGCGCACGCTGCAGGCATCGATGACGCTGACGATCGAGCCAGGTCTGTACGTCCGCCCGGCCGAGGGGGTGCCCGAGCGCTACTGGAACATCGGCATCCGTATCGAGGACGACGCGATCGTCACGCCTAACGGCTGCGAGCTGATCACACGCGAGGTGCCAGTGGCCGCCGACGAAATCGAAGCGCTGATGCAAGCAGCCCAGCCGGCAAGGACCTGAGCCGCGATGAACCAGAACTCTCACGCAGTCGTGATCCTGAAGCCCGCTTCCCGCCAGCCGTTCGACTTCGACGTAACGATCGTCGGCGCCGGCCCGGTCGGCCTTGCGCTGGCCGGCTGGCTCGCGCGCCGCAGCGTGACCCGCGAGTTGAAGATCGCGCTGGTCGACGCGCGCGAGCCGGAAGACTCGATCGCCGATCCGCGCGCGATCGCGGTGTCGCACGGCAGCCGGATGATCCTCGAGCCGCTGCGCTGGCCCGCCGAGGCGACCGCGATCGAACGCATCCATGTGTCGCAGCGCGGCCACTTCGGCCGCACGCTGATCGACCATCACGAGCACGGGCTGCCCGCGCTCGGCTACGTGCTGCGCTACGGCGCGATCGTGCACGGCCTCGCCGACGCGGTGCGCGCGACCCCGGTCCACTGGTATCGCTCGACCTCGGCCGGCACGCCGGTCCAGGAGCGCGACGGCGTCACGCTGCCGATCGAAACGGCCGGCGTCGCGCGGCAACTGCGCACGCGGATTCTGGTGAACGCCGAGGGCGGGCTGTTCGGCGATCAGAAGCATGGCGGCGGCGCGGGTAAGGATGCGGCGCGCGGCGCGGCCGGCAGCGCGGCTGGAAACGCGGCGCCGCGCCCGGCTGCCGACGCCGCCTCGAACTCCGCCGCCCCGCCCGCCCGCGAAGCCGCTCGAGCCGGCAAGTCCGCACGCACCGCGATCGCCGGCTCGCGCGACTACGGCCAGACCGCGCTGGTCGGCACGGTCACCGTGTCCGCGCCGCAACCGCATGTCGCGTGGGAGCGCTTCACGGCGCAAGGCCCGATCGCGCTGCTGCCGATGGGCGGCGTGCGCGGCGCCGACTACGCGCTGGTCTGGTGCTGCTCGCCCGACGAAGCCGCGCGCCGCGCGCAACTATCCGACGCGGAATTCCTGCGCGAACTGGACGCCGCATTCGGCGACCGCATGGGCCGCTTTACGCACATCACCGGCCGTGCGTCGTTCCCGCTCGGGCTCAACGCGATCGACACCCAGGTGAACGGCCACATCGTCGCGATCGGCAATGCGGCGCAGACGCTGCATCCGGTCGCCGGCCAGGGGCTGAATCTGGGGCTGCGCGACGCGCATGCGCTCGCCGACGCGCTGTCCGCCGAAGGGCCGACCTCGCTCGCGCTGGCCGCGTTCGCGCAACGCCGCGCGCTCGACCGGCGCCTGACGATCGGCTCGACCGACACGCTCGCGCGGCTCTTTACCGTGGACGTTGCGCCGCTCGCGGTGCTGCGCGGCCTCGCGCTGACCGCGCTGGAATTCGTGCCGCCGCTGAAAACCGCGCTCGCGCGGCAGATGATGTTCGGCCAGCGTCGCTAGGCCAACAACGCAGTGCGCCGCGCCGTCGCCCGCGCGGCGCGCGCCGCCGGTTCGCACCTCGCGCCGGCTCTATGAATTGCGCGACTTTCATAAAAGATTTAATGGGTTACGAGATGCGGTTGCCGGCTCGTCGTTACCCGTTAACGCTAAAATAGCGGTTTTCCCTCGCATTTCGCGTTTGCGTCGACTGTCATTCGCCGGTCTTCGCCGCGCGCTCACGTCATGCCCACTCTCGGCTCCCACAATCTGCGCAATAACCTGTTCGTCGCCCCGATGGCCGGCGTGACCGACCGGCCCTTCCGTCAGCTGTGCAAACGGCTCGGCGCGGGCTACGCGGTGTCGGAAATGGTCGCGTCGAACGCGCAGTTGTGGAAAAGCGAAAAGACCATGCGCCGCGCGAACCACGAAGGCGAAGTCGAGCCGATCGCGGTGCAGATCGCCGGCGCCGATCCGGTCATGATGGCCGAGGCCGCCCGCTACAACGTCGCCAACGGCGCGCAGATCATCGACATCAACATGGGCTGCCCGGCCAAGAAGGTCTGCAACGTCGCGGCCGGTTCCGCGCTGCTGCAGAACGAGCCGCTCGTGCAGCGCATCGTCGAGGCGGTGGTCGGCGCGGTGGGCGTCGGTCCCGACGCGGTGCCGGTCACGCTGAAAATCCGCACCGGCTGGAACCGCGAGAATAAAAACGCGCTGAACGTCGCGCGCCTTGCCGAAGCGGCAGGCATCTCGATGCTGACCGTGCATGGCCGCACCCGCGCCGACCTGTATCACGGCGACGCCGAATACGAGACCATCGCCGCGGTGAAAGCCGCGGTCGGCATTCCGGTCGTCGCGAACGGCGACATCACGTCGCCGCAAAAGGCCCGCGAGGTGCTCGCCGCGACCGGCGCCGACGCGATCATGATCGGCCGCGCCGCGCAGGGCCGGCCGTGGCTGTTCCGCGAAATCGAGCATTTCCTGCAAACCGGCGAATTGCTACCGCCGCCGCGGATCGACGAAATCCAGCAGGTGATGAACGAACATCTAGAGGATCACTACGCTTTTTACGGGGAATTTACCGGCGTGCGCACTGCGCGCAAGCACATCGGCTGGTACACTCGCGGCCTTTCCGGCGCCAACCTGTTCCGGCATCGCATGAATACGCTGGACACCACGCGCGAACAACTCCTCGCCGTCAACGAGTTCTTTGACGCGCAAAAGGCGATCTCAGACCGCCTCGTCTATGTCGACGAATCAGCCGGCACCCCCGGGCTCGACACGCAGGGCGAGGACCACACCGACAAACTAGCAGCATGAGCAAGAACAATATCGAACAATCTGTCCGCGACAGCCTGGACGTGTATTTCCAGGATCTCGACGGCTCCAATCCGCACGACGTCTACGACATGGTCATTTCATGCGTGGAAAAACCCTTGCTCGAAGTGGTGCTCGAGCAGGCCGGCGGTAATCAGTCGCTGGCCGCCGAGTATCTCGGCATTAACCGCAATACGCTGCGCAAGAAGCTGCAACAGCACGGTTTGCTGTAACCCGTTGTAGTTTCCTCGCGCTCCTGCCACGTTTCCCCTTCGGCTTTTCGTCTTCATCATGATCAAGCAAGCGCTCATCTCCGTCTCCGACAAGTCCGGCATCGTCGACTTCGCCAAATCGCTGTCGGACCTCGGCATCAAGATCCTGTCGACCGGCGGTACCGCGAAACTGCTCGCGGACGCGGGCCTGTCCGTCACCGAAGTGGCCGACTACACGGGCTTCCCGGAAATGCTCGATGGCCGCGTGAAAACGCTGCATCCGAAGGTGCACGGCGGCATCCTCGCGCGCCGCGATCTGCCGGAGCACATGGCCGCGCTCGAGAAGCACGACATCCCGACGATCGATCTGCTGGTCGTGAACCTGTACCCGTTCGTGCAGACGGTGTCGAAGGAAGAGTGCTCGCTGGAAGACGCGATCGAGAATATCGACATCGGCGGCCCGACGATGCTGCGCTCGGCCGCGAAGAATCATCGCGACGTGACCGTGGTGGTCGACCCGGCTGACTACGCGGTCGTGCTCGAGGAAATGCGCGCGAACGCCAACTCGGTGTCGTACAAGACCAACTTCCGCCTCGCGACCAAGGTCTACGCGCACACCGCGCAGTACGACGGCGCGATCACGAACTACCTGACGAGCCTGACCGAAGAGTTGCAGCACACGTCGCGCAATCAGTATCCGGCCACGCTGAACGTCGCGTATGAAAAGGTCCAGGACCTGCGTTACGGCGAAAACCCGCATCAGAGCGCGGCGTTCTACCGTGACCTCACGGTGCCGGCCGGCGCGCTCGCGAACTACAACCAGTTGCAGGGCAAGGAACTGTCGTACAACAACATCGCCGACTCCGACGCGGCGTGGGAATGCGTGAAGACCTTCGACGTGCCGGCCTGCGTGATCGTCAAGCACGCGAATCCGTGCGGCGTCGCGATCGGCGCACACGCGCACGAAGCGTATTCGAAGGCGTTCCAGACCGATCCGACCTCGGCATTCGGCGGCATCATCGCGTTCAACCGCGAAGTCGATGAAGCCGCTGCGCAAGCGGTCGCGAAGCAGTTCGTCGAAGTGCTGATCGCGCCGTCGTTCAGCGCCGAAGCGCGTCAGGTGTTCGCGGCCAAGCAGAACGTGCGTCTGCTCGAAATCGCGCTCGGCGAAGGCCATAACGCGTTCGATCTGAAGCGCGTCGGCGGCGGCCTGCTGGTGCAGTCGCTCGATTCGAAGAACGTGCAGCCGCGCGAATTGCGCGTCGTCACCAAGCGTCATCCGACGCCAAAGGAAATGGACGATCTGCTGTTTGCATGGCGTGTCGCGAAGTACGTGAAGTCGAACGCGATCGTGTTCTGCGCGAACGGCATGACGCTCGGCGTCGGCGCGGGCCAGATGAGCCGCGTGGACTCGGCGCGCATCGCCAGCATCAAGGCGCAGAACGCCGGTCTGACGCTGGCCGGTTCGGCAGTCGCGTCAGATGCGTTCTTCCCGTTCCGCGACGGCCTCGACGTGGTGGTCGCGGCCGGCGCGACCTGCGTGATCCAGCCGGGCGGCTCAATGCGCGACGACGAAGTGGTCAGCGCGGCCGACGAGCACAACATCGCGATGGTGCTGACCGGCGTGCGTCACTTCCGTCATTGATGCGGCTTTGCGGATGACGGCTGCGGTGTCACTGACGCGGCGGTTGCCGGCATGACCGATGAACAAACGGCCCGGTGGATTTTTCCACCGGGCCGTTTGTTTTGCTGCGTTCGCTGTGGCACTGCTGTGCGGCCACGCGGCCTTCGCTCAATCGTCCGGCTCTTTCCGCGCATAACCATCGCGCACGTCCGCATGCTGGCTGATGTATGTAGAAAGACCCCTTCCCCGCCGAGCCAAACGCTTAAGCTCCTCGACATGCTCCGCGCCGGCACTCGTCTCTGTGTACCAATACACGACGTCCGTGCGGAATCGCACCTTGATGAAATCGGCGCCGATTTCATACGCGTCGATGCCCGACTCGCCGCTCAGATTCCGATAACGCTCCATCGTTCGTTCGCCTCCCTGCGCGCAGCCCCAGTAAGACCCAACAGCATTTATTGCGCCGCTCGCACCGTCAGCGGACCGCTGCGCGGCGGGTTCGTTGTAGTATCGCAGGCACCTGGTTTTTATCGCATACGCTGCACCCAATGAGAATTCTCGGCATCGACCCCGGCCTGCGCGTGACCGGCTTCGGCGTGATCGAACAACACGGCCATACCCTGAGCTACGTCGCGAGCGGCGTGATCCGCACCGCCGACGCCGACCTGCCGTCGCGCCTGGGCACCATCTTCGCGGGCATTTCGACCTTGATCCGCGAGCACTCGCCGGATCAGGCCGCGATCGAAAAAGTCTTCGTCAACGTCAATCCGCAATCGACGCTGCTGCTCGGCCAGGCGCGCGGCGCCGCGATCTGCGGGCTCGTCGCGGGCGGCGTGCCGGTCGCCGAATACACCGCGCTGCAACTGAAGCAAGCGGTGGTCGGCTACGGCCGCGCGACCAAGGAGCAAATGCAGCAGATGGTCGTGCGGCTGCTGAACCTGTCCGGCGTGCCGGGCACCGATGCGGCCGACGCGCTCGGCATGGCGATCTGCCACGCGCATGGCGGCGGCACCCTGAGCACGCTCGGCGGCATTGCGCCGTCGCTCGCGAAGAAAGGTCTGCGGGTGCGGCGCGGGCGGCTGGTCGGCTGAGGCCGAGATCGCCCGCAACACGATACGCGCCGCCCATCCGCTACGCTACACTCGCGCATTCCCCCCACGACTCTCGATACTGAATCCCCCATGATCGGTCGCATTGCCGGCGTTCTGCTGGAAAAAAACCCGCCGCATCTGCTCGTCGACTGCAACGGCGTCGGCTATGAAGTGGACGTGCCGATGAGCACGTTCTACAACCTGCCGTCGACCGGCGAGCGTATCGTGCTGCTCACGCAGATGATCGTGCGCGAGGACGCGCATCTGCTGTACGGCTTCGGCACCGCGCAGGAGCGCTCGACCTTCCGCGAGCTGCTGAAAATTTCCGGCATCGGCGCGCGCATGGCGCTCGCGGTGCTGTCCGGCATGAGCGTCGCCGAACTCGCGCAGACCGTGACGATGCAGGACGCCGCGCGGCTCACGCGCGTGCCCGGCATCGGCAAGAAAACCGCGGAGCGGCTGCTGCTCGAACTGAAGGGCAAACTCGGCGCCGATCTCGGCGCGCTGGCGGGCGCCGCGTCGCCGTCCGATCACGCGTCCGACATCCTCAACGCGTTGCTCGCGCTCGGCTATTCGGAGAAGGAAGCGCTCGCCGCGATCAAGAACGTGCCGGCCGGCACCGGCGTGTCCGAGGGCATCAAGCTCGCGCTGAAGGCGCTGTCGAAGGGCTAACGCGCGAGCAACGCGGCGGTACAATGCCGACATGATCGAAACCGACAAACTCGCCGCCGAGCGCATCATCGCGGCCACGCCCGCGTCGTCGAACGAAGAAGCGTTCGAGCGCGCGTTGCGGCCGCGCCAGCTCGAAGAATATGTCGGGCAGGAAAAAGTCCGCGGCCAGCTGGAAATCTTCATCGAGGCCGCCAAGCGCCGTTCCGAATCGCTCGACCACGTGCTTCTGTTCGGCCCCCCGGGCCTCGGCAAAACCACGCTCGCGCACATCATCGCGCGCGAAATGGGCGTCAGTTTGCGGCAAACCTCGGGCCCGGTGCTCGAACGCGCCGGCGACCTCGCCGCGCTGCTGACCAATCTCGAAGCCAACGACGTGCTGTTCATCGACGAAATCCACCGGCTTTCTCCGGTCGTCGAGGAAATCCTGTACCCGGCGCTCGAGGATTATCAGATCGACATCATGATCGGCGAAGGACCGGCCGCGCGCAGCGTGAAGCTCGACCTGCAGCCGTTCACGCTGGTTGGCGCGACCACCCGCGCGGGCATGCTGACCAATCCGCTGCGTGACCGCTTCGGGATCGTCGCGCGGCTCGAGTTCTACAACGCGCAGGAGCTGGCGCGCATCGTCACGCGGTCGGCATCGCTGCTGAACGCGCAGATCCATCCGGACGGCGCGTTCGAAATCGCCCGCCGCGCGCGCGGCACGCCGCGAATCGCGAACCGCCTGCTGCGGCGCGTGCGCGACTACGCGGAAGTGAAGGCCGACGGCAACATCACCGCGCAGGTCGCCGACGCCGCGCTGAGCATGCTCGACGTCGACGCGGTCGGCTTCGACCTGATGGACCGCAAGCTGCTCGAAGCGATCCTGTACAAGTTCGACGGCGGCCCGGTCGGCGTCGACAATCTCGCCGCAGCCATCGGCGAGGAGCGCGACACGATCGAAGACGTGCTCGAGCCCTATCTGATCCAGCAAGGCTTCCTGCAACGCACGCCGCGCGGGCGCGTCGCCACGCTGCTCACCTACCGGCATTTCGGACTGGCCGTGCCGGATGGATCGAGCGCGTTGCCGGGCCTGTGGGAATCGTCGAAGTGAGTCACTAGCCGAGGCCGATCAGGATGTCCGACCAGACCCAGCGACCCGGCCCGAACAACTCTGCCCCCGTCAATCCCGCCGGCGACCCGTCCGGCAATTTCGCACAGCAACTGACCCACCGCCTGCGCTCGAAACTCGCGGCCGGCGTCACCCATCTGACGACCGGCAGCGGCCCGGTGCTCGACTATTCGTCGCCGCCGGGCGACCCCGGCCTGTTCGGCCCCGACTCCATCTGCTGGAAAGTGCACGCCGACTTCACGTCGATGATGACGGGCGGCATCAGCGCGTTGCTGCTGCAAGCGCTGCATCCGCTCGCGCTCGCCGGCGTCTGGGATCATTCGAGCTTTCGCAGCGACATTCTCGGCCGCTTGCGGCGCACCGCGACCTTTATCGCCGGCACCACGTTCGGCAGCCGCGCGGATGCGCTTGCGCTGATAGAGCGCGTGAAGCGCATCCACCTCGATGTGACCGGCGTCGCGCCGGACGGCCAGGCGTATCGCGCGAGCGAGCCGGCGCTGCTCACGTGGGTGCACGTCGCGGAAGTATCGAGCTTCATGACCGCGCATCTGCGTTATGTGAATCCAGTGCTGTCGGTCGCCGCGCAGGATCAGTATTTCGCGGAGACCGCGCGCATTGCGCAAATGCTCGGCGCGACCGATATTCCGCGCTCGCGCGCCGAGATCGAGGCGTACCTGCTCGCGATGCAGCCCGCGCTGGTGGCGAGCGAGCGCACCCGCGAGGTGGTCAGGATCGTGCTGAGCGCACCGGCGCCGAGCCTCGCGATGCGCCCGGCCGGCACGCTGATGCTCAACGCCGGCGTCGATCTGCTGCCCGACTGGGCGCAGACGATGCTCGGCTTCGAACGCTACGCGGCGCTGCGCCGGACCTTGACGCGGTCCGGCGTGCGACTGGTCGCGCCGGTGATTCGCTGGGCGCTGGTCAATGGGGTGTCGAAGCGGGCGCGGCGGCGGGCGGCGGCGGTGGCGAAAGAGTCGCAGTAGGCGTGGGGTTGGGGCACGCAGTGGCGTAAGCCGCGTAAGCCGTATGTCGGATGCCAGCGGCTCGCCCCCGCAGCGCTTACGGCGCCGGGTGTTTCTTCAAACCGTCATCGTCGGCGCTGCCGGCATCCAGATGCGCGACATCCGCCCACGACACGATCGTCGCGCGGCCCTTATCGAAATCCACCACGTTCACGCTCGTATTGAGCAACTGATAGTCGCGCGGCGCATCCAGCGGCAAACCGCACGCGAAGCGGCGCACGCAGTCGAGCACCCCGCCATGCGCGACGCACGCGATCCGGCCACCCGGATGCGCGGCGATCAGCGGCTCGATCGCATGGACGATGCGGTGATAGAACACCCGCTGCGACTCGCCTTCGGGCGGCGCGAAGCCGGGATCGCGCGTCTGCCACTGCGCGTATTCGTCGGGGAAACGCAGCGCGATCTCGTCGCTGTCATGGCCCTGGAAGGCGCCGTACGAGCGCTCGCGCAAGTTTTCGCGCAGTTGCAGCGGCAGGCCGAGCGCGTCGCCGATCGGTTGCGCGGTCTGCTGCGCGCGCAGCAGGTCGCTCGAATAGATCGCATCGAGTCGCGCGCCCTGCCGCACTTCGCCGGCGATACGCCGCGCGAGACGCTGCGCCTGCTCGATCCCGGTCGTCGCGAGCGGAATGTCGATGTGGCCTTGAATACGCTTGATGCGGTTCCAGTCGGTTTCGCCGTGGCGGATAAACAGAATCTGCGTCGTCATAGGAGGAGATGGGCGCTGTTCGCCGGTTGTGCCGAGCCGCCATTGTCGCAAAAAGCGGCAGGCTCGCCTGCGCGGCGGGGTGGGAATGCTGGAACGCGATGGGATGACTGGATAGGCGAAGTGCGCAGCGGAGCGCCTGAAACGAACACGCGCCGCAGCGGCGCGCGTCAGCCAGCACTCAAGCGTTGGTCTGCAACCAGAACGTGACCGGTCCGTCGTTGACGAGCGACACCTGCATATCGGCGCCGAACTCGCCGGTTTCGACGATCGGATGCTTCGCGCGCGCGGCCGCGACGAAGTAATCGAACAGGCGCTTGCCCTCGTCGGGCGGCGCGGCCGGCGTGAAACTCGGGCGCAGGCCGCTGTTGGTATCGGCGGCGAGCGTGAACTGCGACACCAGCAGCAGGCCGCCCGCGCGCCCGGCGCCGTCGAGATTCTGCACCGACAGATTCATCTTGCCGGCGGCGTCGCTGAACACCCGATAACCGAGCACTTTCGCGAGCAGACGGTCCGCCGCGGCTTCGGTGTCGCCGCGCTCCGCGCAGACGAGCGCGAGCAGGCCCGAGTCGATCGCGCCGGTCACGCGGTCGGCGACGCGCACCTCGGCGCGCCGTACCCGCTGGATCAGCGCGATCATCGCGCGAACCCGCGCAACGACCGACAGCGCATCGCCGCGACAGCAGCCGTAGTCATGCGAACCACGCTCAGGCGCTCAACGTGACGCGCGCAAAGCGGCGCTTGCCGACCTGCACCACGTACTCGCCGGCCTCGACCTTCAGGCCCTTGTCGGACACGGTCGCGCCGTCGATCTTCACGCCGCCCTGCTCGATATTGCGCAGCGCTTCGCTGGTCGACGGCACGAGGTTCGCCTGCTTCAGCAGTTGGCCGATCGCGAGCGGCGCGCCGGCGAGCGTCACGGCCGGAATATCGTCGGGCACACCGCCCTTCGCGCGATGGTTGAAGTCTTCGAGCGCGCGCTCGGCATCCGCCTGCGAGTGGAAGCGCGCGACGATTTCCTGGCCGAGCATCACCTTGAAGTCGCGCGGATTGCGGCCCGCCTCGATTTCTTTTTTGAAGCCGGCGATCTCGTCCATCGGACGGAACGATAGCAATTCGAAGTAACGCCACATCAGCGTGTCGGAGATGCTCATCAGCTTGCCGAACATGTCGGTCGGCTTTTCGCTGATGCCGATGTAGTTGTTCTTCGACTTCGACATCTTCTCGACGCCGTCGAGCCCTTCGAGCAGCGGCATCGTCAGGATGCACTGCTGCTCCTGGCCATACTGCTTCTGCAATTCGCGGCCGACCAGCAGGTTGAACTTCTGGTCGGTGCCGCCGAGCTCCAGGTCCGCGTTCAGCGCGACCGAGTCGTAGCCCTGCATCAGCGGGTACAGGAATTCGTGGATCGAAATCGGCACGCCGCCCTGGAAACGCTTGGTGAAGTCCTCGCGTTCGAGAATTCGCGCGACCGTGTAGCGCGACGCGAGCTTGATCATGCCGTCGGCGCCGAGCGGCATCGACCATTCGCTGTTGTAGCGGATCTCGGTCTTGTCGCGGTCGAGCACCAGCGCGGCCTGCTCGAAATAGGTCTTCGCGTTCGATTCGATCTGCTCGCGCGTGAGCGGCGGACGGGTCGCGTTGCGGCCGGACGGATCGCCGATCAACGACGTGAAATCGCCGATCAGGAAGATCACCGTGTGGCCGAGGTCCTGCAGCTGACGCATCTTGTTCAGCACGACCGTGTGGCCGATGTGGATATCGGGCGCGGTCGGATCGAGACCGAGCTTGATGCGCAGCGGCTTGCCGGTCGCCGCGCTCCGCGCGAGCTTTTGCGCGAATTCGTCTTCGATCAGCAGTTCGTCGACACCGCGCTTGGTGACGGCGAGAGCGTGACGGACTTCGTCGGTGATCGGGAACGCGGGGGTGGGCTTGGTGGACTCGGTGCTCATGCTGGAAACGTGAAGTCGCGAAAAAACAGGATTGTCCCATAGATGCGCGGCGCGGCGCTTACCATCGGCCGCGCTTACCCCGATAATCTGCTACAACGAATCGCAATGAACATCGAGAGGAGCAGCGACGTGGCGCAAGACTCTGCAGACGGCATCTACATCGGATTGATGTCGGGAACGAGCATGGACGGTGTCGACGGTGTGGCCGTCCGCTTTGCCGACGGCAAACCGCCGGAAGTGCTGGCCGAAGCGTTCGTCGGCTTCTCGGCCGGCATCCGCGAAGCGCTGTTTGCGCTGCAGCAGCCGGGCGAGAACGAGATCGAACGCGAGGCGCTGGCCGCCAACGCGCTGGCCACGCGCTACACCGTCTGCTGCCATGATCTGTTGCGCGACGGCCGCGTGTCCGCCGACGAAGTACGTGCGATCGGCGTGCATGGCCAGACGGTGCGGCATCGGCCGGAAAAAGGCTATACGCGCCAGATCAACAATCCGGCGCTGCTCGCGGAAATGCTGCACATCGACGTGGTCGCCGATTTCCGCAGCCGCGACGTCGCGGCCGGCGGCCAGGGCGCGCCGCTCGTGCCCGCTTTTCACGCGACGATCTTCGGTTCGCCTAACGAAACGCGCGTGGTCTGCAATCTCGGCGGCATCAGCAACATTACGATTCTGAACGCGACCGGCAGCGTGCGCGGCTTCGATTGCGGCCCGGCCAACGCATTGCTCGACGCGTGGGCCGAACGCCATCTGGGCAAACCGTTCGACGAAAACGGCCATTTCGCGGCAAGCGGCCAGTTGAACCGCGACCTGCTGAACGTGTTGCTCGACGAACCGTTCTTCGCCGAGCAACCGCCGAAGAGCACCGGCCGCGACCTGTTCAACGCCGCGTGGCTCGACGCGAAGCTCGCGCCGTTTCCCGGCCTCGAACCCGCCGACGTGCAGGCGACGCTGGTCGGGCTGACCGCGGTGACGGTCGCGCGCGAAATCGAGCGGCATGCGTCCGACGCTCGCGCGGTCTACGTTTGCGGCGGCGGTGCGCGCAATCCGGAGATCATGAAGGCTTTGCAGCAGGCGCTGGAAGACAGCGGCGTGAGCGGCGTGCCGGTGATGACGACCGATGCGCTCGGCGTGCCGCCCAGCCAGGTCGAACCGCTCGCGTTCGCGTGGCTGGCGATGCGCTGCATCGCGCGCTTGCCGGGCAATCTGCCGGCGGTGACCGGCGCGTCGGCCGAACGTGTATTGGGCGCGATCTATCCGCGCTGACGGCGGGATCGATGCGCGCAGCCAACAAAAAACGGGGCCTTGCAGGCCCCGTTTTCAATGCTGGCTTGATGAGTGGCTCAACGAGCCGTCGCGCTCAGACCGAGAACGACGAGCCGCAACCGCAGGTGGTGGTCGCGTTCGGGTTCTTGATCACGAACTGCGCGCCGTTGATGTCGTCCTTGTAGTCGATCTCGGCGCCGACCAGATACTGGTAGCTCATCGAGTCGATCAGCAGCTGGACGCCGCTCTTGTTCATCACGGTGTCGTCTTCGTTGATCGCTTCATCGAACGTGAAACCGTATTGAAAGCCCGAGCAGCCGCCGCCCTGCACGAATACGCGCAGCTTGAGCTCCGGGTTGCCTTCTTCTTCGATCAATTGCTTGACCTTGTCAGCCGCTGCGTCGGTGAAAACGAAGGGGGCCGGCATCTCGGTCACGGGGGTATCGGTGACTGCGTTCATTCGAACTCTCCAAAAAGCATTTAGCCGCTATTGTAGGGCTGATCCCGATATCGTGCCGATGCCCACAAAATCAATGGGTTCTCTCCGATCCGGCGAACCATGAAAAAAGCCGCCTTCGCGGGTAGCGTTGGCGGCTCTTCCTGCCGACCGGCGGCGAAGCCGGTCTGCTTCGAAACGATTAACGCTTCGAGAACTGCTTGCGGCGACGTGCCTTGTGGAAGCCGACCTTTTTACGTTCGACTTCACGAGCGTCACGCGTCACGAAGCCAGCGTGCGACAGTTGCGGCTTCAGCGTTGCGTCGTAGTCCATCAGCGCGCGGGTGATGCCGTGGCGAACCGCACCGGCTTGACCCGTTTCACCGCCACCCGTCACGTTGACCTTGATGTCGAACGTGGTGCCGTGGTTCGTGAGTTCGAGCGGCTGACGCACGATCATCAGCGACGTTTCGCGCGAGAAGTAATCAGCGATGGGCTTGCCGTTCACAACGATGTCGCCCTTGCCTGCCTTGATGAACACGCGAGCGACGGCGCTCTTGCGGCGGCCCGTGCCGTAATTCCAGTTACCGATCATGTGGGCTCCCCTTAGATCTCGAGCGCCTTCGGCTGTTGTGCCGAATGCGGATGCGTTGCGTCTGCGTAGACCTTCAGCTTCTTGATCATCGCGTAGCCGAGCGGGCCCTTCGGCAGCATGCCCTTGACCGCCTTCTCGAGCGCGCGGCCCGGGAAGCGTTCCTGCATCTTGCCGAACGTCGTTTCATAGATACCGCCTGGGTAGCCCGAGTGACGGTAGTACTTCTTGTCGGTAACCTTGTTGCCCGTGACCTTCAGCTTGCCGGCGTTGATAACGATGATGAAATCACCGGTGTCGACGTGGGGAGTGAATTCAGGCTTGTGCTTGCCGCGAAGACGGTGTGCCACTTCGCTGGCGACACGCCCGAGAACCTTATCCGTCGCGTCAATCACGTACCATTCGCGCGTCACCTCATGGGCTTTTGCGGAAAACGTCTTCATGATCGATCCAAAAAAATTGCTGCGCCCAATGTGTTTTTTCCTGCTTGTAGTGTGCGCATCGAGGCGCGTGCAGGCTCTCCCTGGTTCTTCCTCCGCGGGCGCGGATGCGGAAAAGCCCTGAATTATAAAGGAATTTGAGTTGGCAAGTCAAAACTTGCGGCGACTACCGCGCTGAAAAGCCAGAAACCGCGTCAAAACGATGCAAAAACCGCCGGACGAAAAAAAACCCGAACGGTTGGTTCGGGTTTAATCCACCAAAGGAGGAGGTGGAGGAGACAGCGGAGTTGCAAAACTGCTGCAACGATGGGTGCAATTATATGAGGCGCCCTTGTGCGACGCAAGAACATTTGCATTGCGAAATGCAAATCCACATTGTGAAAGATAGTCAAATTTGGCGCTGTCAACGAAAGCCTTTATGGATCAAGCACTAAAGGTTTAAAGATCCAGATCGCATCGACGCGCATCTAGAGTAAAACCCCTAAACACAGCAAGAAATTGTAGAGCGGCCGCCCATGCCGCAGCGCAACACAAAAGTAGTCAGCGTGTATATTTTTGAGATAAGGCAGCGGCGGGCGAATTGTCAAACAGCGGGCTACAATGCCGTCTCGATAAAGCTATGCGCGGTGGAGTGACAGCATGGAATGCAAAGTAAGCTGGATGGGGCAGGACGGGATGGCGTTCGCGGCCGAGACGGGCAGCGGTCATCTGGTTGCGATGGACGGCGCGCCCGAGGGCGGCGGCCGCAACCTCGCGCCGCGGCCGATGGAAATGGTGCTGCTCGGCACCGGCGGCTGCACGGCGTACGACGTCGTGATGATCCTGAAGAAGAGCCGTCAGGAAATCGTCGACTGTTCGGTGACGCTGAAGGCCGAGCGCGCGAGCGAAGATCCGAAGGTGTTCACGACGATCCACTTCCACTTCACGGTGACCGGCAAGAACCTGAACCCGGCGACCGTCGAACGCGCGATCAACCTGTCGCACGACAAATACTGCTCGGCGTCGATCATGATCGCGAAGACCGCCGAGCTCACGCATTCGTTCGATATCGTCGCGCTCTAAGCAGGCGGCCCCAATAAAAATGCCGGCGTCCTCGCGGACGCCGGCATTTTTTTATTCAGCGGCAAAGCAGGCCGATAAGCCGGATTCTGTGCACACGCCGCGTCCGAAGACGCGCCGTGCGTGGCAGCCATTCCTCTAGGCGCGCCATTACTGACGCGCTCAAGCTTCCTACCCGCAGACGAGACGGGGGCCCCGTCCTGCATCTCGAAGATGCGCGCCTGCCTACTTGGAATTGCTCCGGGTGGAGGTTACCGTGCCGGTCTGTCTTGCGACAGCCGCGGTGCGCTCTTACCGCACCGTTTCACCCTTACCTGATCCCGGTTTGCGCCGGGCCATCGGCGGTTTGCTTTCTGTTGCCCTGTTCCGCGTGTCGCCACGGATGGCCGTTAGCCATCACCCTGCCCTGTGGAGTCCGGACTTTCCTCGCCCTCGTCGGCCGAAACCGTCGAGGCCGCGACTGCCTAGCCTGCTTTGCTGGCGCGGATTTTAACACCGAACGACGACGAGACTGATGCGATGCGTTGAGGCTTCGCGGCTTCGGCGTGAAATAGCCGACGCGCTACCAACGCCGCCGCCGTCGCGCCTAGCTTTTGCGGCGCCCAGCGCGAAATACCGTGGTGTCGTCGTAAAACGCGGGCGTTTCGTTATCCGGCCACCAGCCCGGAATGCCGAGCACCGGCAGCGGCGCGAACAGCCGGCTGGTCAATTCGCCGGTGCCGAGCAGCGCCGCGCTGACCGCTTCGTCGAGCCACGCGTTGCGCGCGGCAGTCTCCCACTCGAAGTAATCGGCCGGCACGTCGACGATCCACGCATGCCCCGTGCAGCCCTTGAACGGCGCGATCAGCTTTTCCAGCAACGCATGGCCGAAGCAGCGCACCTCACAACTACGCCGCCACGCGTCGCGTCGCGCGACGAACAGCGTGCGCCAGTCGAAGCCGCGCAGCGCGGCGCTCAACGCCGGATCCGCGCACGCGAACAGCAGCGCGTTCTCGTCGAACAGGGTCAGCATGTCGCGCACTCCGCCGCGCGTCGGGCCGACGCCGAGCACGTCGAGTTCCGCCGACTGCCGCGCGTTCAGCGCCGCCTTGATGCGCGGAAACGCGAACCACATCGAACCGTTGAAGAAGTCGTGCAGGTTATGGCGCGTCGGCACGCAACCGGTCGACGCAATGTGTGCCTCGTACGCGGCGCCGGGCGGCAGATCGTCCTGCGCGATAAAGGCGAGCGGGTGGCCGCGGCCGGTGGTCTGGCCGATCCGCGCCGCGTCGGCATTCATCGCGGCGAGCAGGTCCGGGTAGCCGGCGAGCGCGGCGCGCTGCCAGCGCTCGCCGCGCGGTCCCAACTGCGCGAACCACGGCTGCGACCAGTCGATCGCGGCAAACGGAGATGGCGGCGCTTCACGCTCGTCCGCAAGCCCTTCCCCTACTCCCCGCTCACGCATCTACCGCGACCTCAGACCAGCCGCCAGCCGATCGACTCGCCGCCGCGCAGCGGCACGACCGGGGTATCGCCGACCGGCAGTTCCGCAGGCAGCGTCCATTCCTCGCGACGCAGCGTGACCTTCTCCGTATTGCGCGGCAGACCGTAGAAATCCGCACCGTGGAAGCTCGCGAAGCCTTCGAGTTTGTCGAGCGCGCCGGCTTTGTCGAATGCTTCGGTGTACAACTCCAGCGCATGCAGCGCCGTGTAGCAGCCCGCGCAGCCACACGCGTGCTCCTTCAGCCCCTTCGGATGCGGCGCGCTGTCGGTGCCGAGGAAAAAGCGCGGATTGCCGGACGTCGCCGCCTCGACCAGCGCGACGCGATGCGTCTCGCGCTTGAGCACCGGCAGGCAGTAGTAATGCGGGCGGATGCCGCCCTGGAAGATCGCGTTGCGGTTGTACAGCAGGTGATGTGCGGTAATCGTCGCGCCGAGCAGTTCGGGCGGCGCGCCCGCGTCGCGGATGTAGTCGACCGCGTCCTTGGTCGTGATGTGTTCGAACACCACCTTCAGCGCGGGAAACTCGCGGCGCACCGGCGCCAGCACACGGTCGATGAAGACCTTCTCGCGATCGAACAGATCGATGTCCGAATCGGTCACCTCGCCGTGCACCAGCAGCGGCATGCCGACTTCCTGCATCGCTTCAAGCGTCTTCGCGCACTTCATCAGGTCGGTGACGCCGGCATCCGAGTTGGTCGTCGCGCCCGCCGGATACAGCTTCACGCCGTGCACGAAGCCGCTTTCGCGCGCGCGGCGGATTTCGTCGGGCGGCGTGTTGTCGGTCAGATACAGCGTCATCAGCGGCTCGAACTTCGCGCCCGCGGGGATCGCGGCAACGATCCGCTCGCGATATGCGCGCGCCAGTTCGGTCGTCGTGACCGGCGGCTTCAGGTTCGGCATGATGATCGCGCGGCCGAATTGGCGCGCGGTATCGGGCAGCACCGCCGCCAGCATCGCGCCGTCGCGCACGTGCAGATGCCAGTCGTCCGGGCGGACCAGCGTGATGGAATCGGGGGAAACGTTGGAAGCGGTCATGGCAAGGGGGCCTCGAGACTTCGCGCGGATAGTCGATCGACCCGGTCAAACCGCGCTGTTGCGGCCCGAACACACGTCAATTTCGCTATTTGGCGGCTCCGGCTCGGTGATATGCTTGGAAAATCATCATTGTAACGGCTCGTTCCGTTCACAGGCTCACCTGCAACATGTGCCAACTTCTTGGAATGAACTGCGCCGCGCCGACGGACGTCACGTTCTCGTTTACCGGTTTCGCGGCGCGCGGCGGCGTCACCGATCACCACGCCGACGGCTGGGGGATCGCCTTCTTCGAAGACAAGGCCTGCCGCCTGTTCATCGATCATCAATCGTCGGCCACCTCGCCGATCGCCGAGATGGTCAAGCGCTACCCGATCAAATCGAAAAACACGATCGCGCACATCCGCAAGGCGACGCAGGGGCACATCCTGCTCGAAAACTGCCACCCGTTCATGCGCGAACTGTGGGGACGTCACTGGATCTTTGCGCACAACGGCGACCTGCAAGGCTATGCGCCCGAGTTGACCGGCGTCTATCAGCCGGTCGGCACGACCGACAGCGAACTCGCGTTCTGCGCGCTGCTGCAAGGTTTGCGCAAGGCGTTTCCGGGCGCGCAGCCGCCGCTCGAGGAGCTGTTCGCGACGCTCGAAACGCTGACGCGCGAAATCACCCGCTACGGCGTGTTCAATTTCCTGATGTCGAACGGCCAGGCGCTGTTCGCGCATTGCTCGACGCATCTGCACTATCTGGTGCGCAGCTGGCCGTTTTCGACCGCGCATCTGGTCGACGCGGACGTGTCGATCGATTTCGCCAAGTACACGACGCCGGAAGACCGCGTCGCGGTGATCGCGACCAAGCCGCTGACCGACAACGAAGTGTGGACCGCGTTCGCGCCGGGCGATCTGCTGATGTTCCAGCATGGCGACGTGATCGGCCACGCCAACATTCCGGTGCCGGCGGCGGTGCTCGAAAAGCTGCGCAATCCGGCGCTCGATGCATCGGCGTCGGCAACGACGATCGCGGCCTCGAACGGCGCGCAGGCTCTCGCCGCGACTGCCGCCGCAGCCGCGCCCGGCAGCGAAACCGATCTCGAAGCCGCGGACGACGCGGCCGCGTTCGAATCGTAAGCGAACCAACGGCGCCACCAGACCCGCTCGAAAACAAAAAAGCCGCTCCACAGAGCGGCTTTTTTGCATCCCGCGCCAGCCCCACCAGGAAGCGAACGCGAGCCACACCCCCAACCTCAGTGCAGGATCTTCGCGAGAAAATCCTTCGCGCGATCCGACTTCGGATTCGCGAAGAAGTCTTCCTTACGGTCGTCTTCGACGATCAAGCCCTTGTCCATGAAAATCACGCGATGCGCGACCTTCTTCGCAAAGCCCATTTCGTGCGTGACGCACATCATCGTCATGCCTTCCTGCGCGAGTTCGACCATCACGTCAAGCACTTCGTTGATCATCTCGGGGTCGAGCGCCGAGGTCGGCTCGTCGAACAGCATCGCGATCGGGTCCATCGACAGCGCGCGCGCAATCGCGACACGCTGCTGCTGACCGCCCGACAACTGCCCCGGATACTTGTCCGCATGCGCGCGCAAGCCCACCCGGTCGAGCAGCTTCAGGCCCTTCGCGGTCGCTTCGTCGGTCGAGCGGCCGAGCACCTTGATCTGCGCGAGCGTCAGGTTCTGCACGATCGACAGATGCGGGAACAGCTCGAAGTGCTGGAACACCATGCCGACCTTCGAGCGCAGCTTCGACAGATTGGTTTTCTTGTCGGTCAGCGACTGGCCGTTGATCACGATCTCGCCTTTCTGAAACGGCTCGAGACCGTTGACGGTCTTGATCAACGTGGACTTGCCCGAACCGGACGGCCCGCACACCACCACCACTTCGCCCTTTTTGACTTCCGTCGTGCAGTCGGTCAGCACCTGAAACTGGCCGTACCACTTCGAAACATTCTTGATTGAGATCATCTTGCGACCTTTTTCTGAAGACCTTTGACAAGGCTCGACGCGATCACACAGATCACGAAATAACACGCGCCCGCGAACAGTACCATTTCGACACTCGTGCCGTCACGGTCGCCGATATTCGTGGCGGTGCGGAAGAAGTCGGCCAGGCTGATCACGTAGACGAGCGACGTGTCCTGGAACAGCACGATACCCTGCGTGAGCAGCAGCGGCACCATCGCGCGGAATGCCTGCGGCAGCACGATCAGGCGCATGGCCTGGCCGTAGGTCATGCCGAGCGCGAACGACGCGTTGACCTGGCCGCGCGGCACCGCCTGAATACCGGCGCGGATGATCTCCGAGTAGTACGCGGCCTCGAACAGCGAGAACGCGACCATCGCCGACGCGAGCCGGATGTCGATATCCGCCGACAGCCCGAGCACGCTTTGCAGCAGCTGCGGCACGATCAGAAAGAACCACAGCAGCACCATCACCAGCGGGATCGAACGGAACAGCGTCACGTAGAGCTTGGCGAACCATTCGAGCGGCTTGATCGACGACAGCCGGAACATCGCGAGAATGGTGCCCCAGACGATGCCGAATACGATCGCGATCAGCGTGATCTTGAAGGTGACGATGGCGCCGGTCCACAACGTAGGCAGCGCGCCCGGAATACCGCTCCAGTCGAAATGATGCATCACTTGCCTCCGATATAGCCGGGCAGCCGGGTCTTCGCTTCGACCCAGCGCATCAGTTGCATCACGATCAGGTTGATCAGCATGTACGCGACCGTGACCGCGATGAACGACTCATAAGTCTGCGCCGTATAGTCGACCAGCTGGCGCGCCTGCGCGGACAGGTCGAGCAGACCGATCGTCGAGGCGACCGCGGAGTTCTTGAAGATATTCAGAAACTCGGAGGTCAGCGGCGGCACGATGATCCGGTAAGCGACCGGCAGCAGCACGTAGCGGTACGTCTGCCATTGCGTGAAGCCGACCGCGAGACCCGCGGCGCGCTGGCCGCGCGGCAGCGCGTTGATGCCCGAGCGCACCTGCTCGCACACCCGCGCGGCGGTAAACAGCCCCAGACAGATGATCGACGACGAGAAGAACTGCGCGGCCGGCGGCAACTGTTTGAACCAGGTACCGATCGACACGGGCAGCAACTCCGGTATCACCAGATACCAGATGAAGAACTGCACGATCAGCGGCACGTTGCGGAAAATCGCGACGTAGACGGTGCCGATGCCCGACGCCCATTTGCTAGGCAGCGTGCGCAGCACGCCGAAGAACGAACCGACGATCAGCGCGATCACCCATGCCGACAGCGACACGGTGACGGTGACCCATAGCCCCGACACCAGCCAGCCCAGATAGGTGGTCGGCTCGCCGGTGGAGACGGGACTCAGCAAAATGCCCCAGTTCCAGTGATATGACATGACCAAGACTCCGGCAAAAAGAAACGGAAGAAGCGCGTGGCCCCTTCCGTTTCGTTAAGCGTTTTTCGAAAGTATCGAAAAAAGCAGCTAGCGTTTAATCGATTGCCTTGTCGTTCGGATTCTTGAACAGCGCCCGCATATCGTCGCTCATCGGGAAGTTCAGGTTCAGGCCCTTCGGCGGGATCGGCGATTCGAACCAGCGCTTGTAGATCTGCTCGCCTTCGCTCGAGGTTTGCACCTTCGCGATCGCGTCGTCGGCGACCTTCTTGAACTCCGGATCGTTCTTGCGCAGCATGCAGCCGTAAGCTTCACGCGACTGCGGCGTACCGACGATCACGAAATCGCCCGGGTTGTTCGACTTCGCGCGCTCGCCTGCGAGCAGCGCGTCGTCCATCATGAACGCGGCCGCACGGCCGGTGGACAGCGTCAGGAACGACTCGCCGTGGTCCTTCGCGCTGATGATGTTCATGCCCATGCTCTTGTCCTGGTTCATCTTGCGAAGCAGGCGCTCGGAGGTGGTGCCGGCGGTCGTCACGACCGTCTTGCCCTTCAGGTCCGGGAAATCCTTGATGCCGGAATCTTTCCTGGTCATCAGGCGCGTGCCGATCACGAAGATCGTGTTGGAGAACGCGGCCTGTTGCTGGCGCTCGAGGTTATTCGTGGTCGAGCCGCATTCGATGTCTACGGTACCGTTCTGCACCAGCGGAATGCGGTTCTGCGACGTGATCGGAACCAGCTTCACCTTCAGGTTCGGCATGTTCAGTTTCTGCTTGACGCCCTCGACGATCTTCAGCGCGTAGTCCTGCGAGTAGCCGATCACGTTCTGCTTGTCGTCGTAATAGGAAAACGGAATCGACGATTCGCGATGCCCCAGCGAAATCACGCCCGTGTCCTTGATCTTTTTCAGCGTGCCCGAGTCTTGCGCGTGCGCGCCGACCGTGAACAGTCCCAGAGTCGCGAGCAGCAGCGCAGCCTTTTTAACCTTCATCTTGGATCTCCTTGGCAAGAATCGGCGCCAGTTTAGCAAAGTAATTTTTCTGAAAGTATTGCTATTAACCATGTTGTTGCGCGCACGCCGCGACCGCGGTGCGACAAGGCCGCGCGCGCTTCACACGGACATGCGAAGGCGGGCGGCATCGCTCGATACCGCCCGCCGGTCCAACCCGCGCTCTCGTGGAGCGCGGCAATGCATCAATCGCTATCTCAGACAGGGTAGTCCAAGATCGATCAGGGGTACAAACCGCGCAGTTCGCGTGCCTGCAAAATCCGCTTGCACGCGACGATGAACGCCGCGGTCCGCACCGACACATTCTGCTCGCTCGACACCTGCCAGACCGCCGCGAATGCCTCGCGCATCACCCGCTCCAGACGCTCGTTGATCTCTTCCTCGGTCCAGAAGAAGCTCGAGAAGTCCTGCACCCATTCGAAATATGACACTGTCACACCGCCCGCATTGGCGACCACATCCGGAATCACGAGGATGCCGCGTTCGTGCAGGATGTCGTCGGCCGCGGTGGTGGTCGGGCCGTTCGCGCCTTCCACGATGATCCGGGTCTTGATCTTGCCGGCGTTGATCTCGGTGATCTGGTTTTCCAGCGCCGCCGGGATCAGGATGTCCGATTCGACGGTCCAGAACTCTTCGTTGGTGATGGCGTCGGCTTCGACGAAACCGCCGACGCCGCCCGTCTTCGCGACATGATCGAGCAGCGCGACCGCGTCGATGCCGGTCGACTTGTACACCGAGCCGGTGTGGTCCTGCACCGCGACCACCTTCGCGCCCGCTTCCTGGAACAGCCGCGCGGCAATCCCGCCGACGTTGCCGAAACCCTGCACCGCGATGCGCGCGCCTTCGATGTCGAAGCCGATCCGGCGAGCCGCTTCGCAGCCCACCACGAACACGCCGCGGCCGGTCGCCTCGCGGCGGCCGAGCGAACCGCCGAGCGTGATCGGCTTGCCGGTCACGACGCCGGTGGCCGTTTGGCCCTGGTTCATCGAGTAGGTGTCCATCATCCACGCCATGATCTGCTCGTTCGTGTTCACGTCCGGCGCGGGAATATCGGTGTTCGGTCCGATGATGATGCCGATTTCGCTGGTGTAGCGACGCGTTACGCGCTCGAGCTCGCCGCGCGACAGCGTGCGCGGATCGACCCGGATGCCGCCCTTCGCGCCGCCGTACGGCACGTTCACCGCCGCGTTCTTCACCGACATCCACGCGGACAGCGCCATCACTTCGGACAACGTCACATCCTGGTGATAACGCACGCCGCCCTTGCCCGGGCCGCGCGACACGTTGTGCTGCACGCGGTAGCCCTCGAAGTGCGCGACGGTGCCGTTATCGAGTTCGATCGGCACGTCGACAACCAGAATGCGCTTCGGGCGCTTCAGCGTTTCGAGCCAGCGCGACAGCGAACCGAGATACGGCGCGACGCGGTCGACCTGGCGCAGGTAGTTGCCCCAGGGGCCGAGGTCGTCGCGATTAAGGTAGGAGGGAACGGACTGAAGGGTTGCTGCGGCTTGTACGGCTTCTTGCTGGGAAGACATGAACGCTCCGGCGTTGATCGAGTAACGGCATTGTGGAAAAACACCGTTTCGAAATCCAATGCCGTTTCCTTATCCGATTATGTTTTTTTTGCATAACGTTCGAAAAGTCGCAAATTCGCGTCGCCGTCGCGCAGGTTCGGCGGCACGCCCGGATAACGTTCAGGCGGCGCCCTGCTTCAACTCTTCCGACACCACGTCCCACAGTTGCCGCACGAGAATCTGGCGAGCGTCGTCGCTTTTCGCGGCGAGCTTGTCGCGGTACAGGCGGATCTCCATGCTCAAAGTCAGTTGTCCTTCGGGTGTGCCGCGGCTCGCCCGATCGAGACGGATCAGCCGACCCTCGGCGACTGCGTCCTCGACCGCGCTATGCGGCAGGAACGCGATCCCGTGACCGGCCAGCGCCATCGCCTTGAGGCCCTCGGCCATGTCGGTTTCGTACAGCCGGTCCAGATACAGCCGCTCCGGCGCGTTGGCGAGAATCACCTCGGTCATCCGGCCCAGGTACGCGTTCGGCGTGTACGACAGATACGGCGACGGCGCTTCGGGCGTGCCCGGCAGCGTATGGCGCGGGCGCCCCGCGCGGGCCGGCACCGAGAACGGGCTGATCGGTTCGTGACCGAGCGTCAGCATGTCGTAGCGGCCGGGGTCGAGCGCGACCGGATGGCTCGGATGGTGGTAGCCCATCATCAGATCGCAGCCGCCCTCCACCAGCGACAGCGCCGCGTCGTGCACGTTCAGCGCGCGCAGCCGGGTGTGGATCGGGCCCATCTGCGCTTCGATCCGTTGCAGCCAGCGCGGAAAATACGTGAGCGACAGCGTGTGCGGCACCGCGAATTCGATCGTCGCCTGCGGGGTCGCGGTATGGCCGCGCAATAGCGCACGCGCCTCGTGAAATTGCGACAGCATCGCGAGCGCCTGCTCGTTGAACACCTGGCCGGCCGCGGTGAGCCGGGTCGGATACACCGAGCGGTCGATCAGCTCGGTGCCGAGCCACGCTTCGAGCGCCTGGATGCGGCGCGAGAAAGCCGGCTGCGTGACGTGGCGCAATTCGGCCGAGCGGCTGAAGCTACGCGTTTCCGCGAGCGAAATGAAGTCTTCGAGCCATTTCAGTTCCATGCGAGTGCGCTTGCCGGCGGGAGGGAGAAAGTCTGCATTCTAGCGGCGCGGATCACGGCCGGCGGCGCCGACCGGCGCTCGCGGCGCTCGCGACATGCGCCACCCGCGGCCGGAGAGGAACCGCCTCGACGCCAGCCGCGCGCGGCCGGCGCGCCGGCCCGCCGCCCGCACGGTGGTAAAATGCGCGGTTGCCCCCGTTTCCGATCCGCTCCCCGAGCGCTCATCACGTCCCACACGTCCCATCATGTCCGACACCCGCCCCGACACCCTGTTCGCGCTGAACGCGCTCTCCCCGCTCGACGGCCGCTATGCCGCCAAAACCGAAGCCCTGCGCGACTGGCTCTCGGAAGCCGCTTTCATGCGCAATCGAGTGACGGTCGAGATCCACTGGCTGATCGCGCTGTCGCGCGCCGGCTTCGCCGAAGTGCCGCGTTTCTCCGAAGCGTCCGAGCAATTCCTGCTGCAGCTGGCCGAGCGCTTCACCGCGCACGACGCCGCCCGCATCAAGGAAATCGAGCGCGTGACCAATCACGACGTGAAGGCGGTCGAGTACTGGCTGAAGGAATCGGTCAAGGGTCAGGAAGAGCTGGAGCGCGCGAGCGAGTTCATCCACTTCGCGTGCACGTCCGAAGACATCAACAACACGTCGCACGGCCTGATGCTCGCCGGCGCGCGTGAACACGTGATCCTGCCGGCACTGCGCTCGGTTCATCAGCGCCTCGTCGCGCTCGCCCATGCGCACGCGGAGCAGCCGATGCTGTCGCGCACGCACGGCCAGCCGGCCAGCCCGACCACGCTCGGCAAGGAAATCGCCAACGTCGCCGCGCGTCTGGCGCGCGCGATCGAGCGCATCGCGAAAGTCGAACTGCTCGGCAAGATGAACGGCGCGGTCGGCAACTTCAACGCGCACCTGTCCGCGTATCCGGAGTTCGACTGGGAAGCGTTCTCGAAGGACGTGGTCGAAAACCGCCTGAAGCTCACGTTCAACCCGTACACGATCCAGATCGAACCGCACGACTACATGGCCGAGCTGTTCGACGCGATCTCGCGCGCGAACACGATCCTGCTGGATCTGGACCGCGACGTGTGGGGCTACATCTCGCTCGGTTACTTCAAGCAGCGCACCAAGGCCGGCGAAATCGGTTCGTCGACGATGCCGCACAAGGTCAACCCGATCGACTTCGAAAACTCGGAAGGCAATCTCGGCCTCGCGAACGCGACGCTGCGCCACCTCGCCGACAAGCTGCCGGTGTCGCGCTGGCAGCGCGACCTGACCGACTCGACGGTGCTGCGCAACATCGGCGTCGCGTTCGGTTACTCGCTGCTGTCGTACGACTCGCTGATCCGCGGCCTCGACAAGCTCGAAGTGAACGCGCAGCGTCTGAACGAAGACCTCGACAACTGCTGGGAAGTGCTGGCCGAGCCGGTGCAGACCGTGATGCGCCGTTACGGCATCGAAAATCCGTACGAGCAGCTGAAGGAACTGACGCGCGGCAAGGGCATCACGCGCGAGGCGCTGCAAAGCTTCGTCGGCGCTCTGGCGATTCCGCAGGAAGCGAAGGACCATCTGCTCGCGATGACGCCGGCGTCGTACATCGGCAAGGCAGTCGAACTGGCCAAGCGGATCGGCTGAGCCGTTCGCTGAACTGACGGTGCGCGTCGCGGCTTCGACAGCCGCGGCCGCGCAATAAAAAGCCGCTCCAAGGAGCGGCTTTTTTTCATCCTGAGGCGCGGCGCGAACCACCTGCCCATCGATCGATCAACGCTGTTCGAGTTGACGCAGCACTTCGTCGACGATCTGTTCCGGGGGGAGGTCGATGCTGACCGTGATCGCTTCGTCCTCGCCCGGTTCCTCGAGCGTATCGAGCTGGCTTTGCAGCAGCGACGGATCGAAGAAATGGCCGGTGCGATGCCCGAGCCGCTCCGACAGCACCTCGCGCGAACCCTTCAGGTACACGAAGCAGACATCGTCGTCGCCGTCGCGCAGCACGTCGCGATACGAGCGCTTCAGCGACGAGCAGGTGAACACCCCCGTCTCGCCCGCCCGCTGCTTTTCCTCGATCGCCGCGCGGATCGTTTTCAGCCACGGCCACCGGTCTTCGTCGGTGAGCGGGATGCCGTGGTGCATCTTTTCCTTGTTGGCGGCGCTGTGAAACGCGTCGCCGTCGGTGAACGTACAGTGCAGGCGCTCGGCCAGCAGTTCGCCGATCAGCGACTTGCCGGCGCCCGACACGCCCATTGCGATCAGAATCATGTGAATCTCCTTACAGGACCGCCGCGAGCGCGAAGGTCAGGCCCAGCCCCATCACCGAAATGATGGTTTCGAGGAGCGACCACGTTTTGAAGGTCTGCCCCACCGTCATGCCGAAATACTCTTTGATCAGCCAGAAGCCGCCGTCGTTCACGTGCGAGAAGATCAGCGAGCCCGAGCCGGTCGCCAGCACCATCAGTTCCGGCTTCACCTGCACCGCGCCGGCCGCCGCGATCGGCGCGACGATCCCGCAGGCGGTCGTCATCGCGACCGTCGCCGAACCGGTCGCGAGGCGAATCATTGCCGCGACCAGCCAGCCGAACATCAGCGGCGACAGATGCACCGCGGTCGCCACGTTGGTGATTTCCTTCGAGATGCCGCTATCCATCAGCACCCGGCCGAAACCACCGCCCGCGCCGACGATCAGCGTAATGCCGGCGATCGGCGCCAGACATTCGCCGCAGAACTTCTGGATCTGCTCGCGATTGAAGCCACGGCTCGCGCCGAAGGTCCAGAAGCTGACCAGCACGGCCGTCAGCAGCGCGACGTCGGTGTTGCCGAAGAAGCGCAGGAGATCGTTCGGCAGCGTCTTCGGTGCGAACACCAGGTCGGCCCAGCTGCCGACCAGCATCAGGATCACCGGCAGCAGGATCGTGAACAGCGTGATGCCGAAACCTGGCAGATCGCGCTTGGGCGCATTCGCTTGCACGCCCTTGGCGCCGTTAGCACCGGCGTCGCCGGCCACGTCGCTGCCCAGAAACTGCGCGGCCAGCGCGTTTTCCTTCGGCAGTTTGATATGGCGGCTGATCAGCAGCGCGAACAGCGGACCGGCGACGATCGCGCACGGAATGCCGACGATCAGACCATACGCAATGGTCTTGCCGATGTCCGCGTGATACGCCTGCACCGCGAGCAGCGCGGCCGGGTGCGGCGGAATCAGCCCGTGCACGACGGACAGGCCGGCGACCATCGGCAGGCCGACCAGCAGCAGCGATTTATTGGTGCGTTTGGCGACGTTGAACGCGATCGGAATCAGCAGCACGAAACCGACTTCGAAGAACACCGGCAAACCGACGATGATCGCGACGACCATCATCGCCCAGTGAATATGCTTCTCGCCGAACCAGTTGATCAGTGTGGTCGCGATCCGCTCGGCGCCGCCCGATTCGGCCATCATCTTGCCGAGCATCGTGCCGAGACCGACCACGATCGCGATGTGGCCGAGCGTGTTGCCGTTACCCGTTTCGAACGACTTGACGATGGTCTGCATCGGCATGCCGGCGACGAGGCCGAGCAGCAGCGAGACGATGATCAGGACGAGGAACGGATAGATCTTGAAGCGCGTGATCATCAGGATCAGCAAGCCGATCGCGATGAGCGCGTAAATGAGCAGCATGCTGCCGTGGGCTTCCATGAAGCTCCTCCTTTTGAGTTATTGATTTGAGTGCGGAACACGGGCCGCACTTCGTCTCACGGCAACCTGCGCGATGCCTGAAACCCGGCTGGCCGCGCGGACGCTGAATTTTACAGTTTGTATCGTGGAAACGCCCGTCAATCCAGTACGCATCGCACGCAAAAAAAGAGTCCCGGCGCGACAGCCGTGGCGGCTGTATCGACGAGACTCGTAGGTCGGACCGGTTACGCTCGCGGGGTCCGCCAGGCGCTCAATGCGCGGGCGCGGCCAGCTGACTCGCGGCGCGCGCCAGACGCGTGACTTCTTCCCAGTTCTGCGCGGCGAGCGCCGACTTCGGCGTGAGCCACGAACCGCCGACGCACACCACGTTCGGCAGCGCGAGGAAATGCGGCGCGCTTTCCGCGGTGATACCGCCGGTCGGGCAGAACTTCAGCGCCGGGAACGGACCGTGGAACGCTTGCAGCATCGGCACGCCGCCGGCCTGCTGGGCCGGGAAGAACTTGACGATGTCGTAGCCCAGCTCGAGCGCGAGGATGATGTCCGACGGCGTCATCACGCCCGGCAGCAGCGGCAGACCCGCGTCCTGCGCAGCCTGGTGCAGCTCCTTGGTCAGGCCCGGCGACACGCCGAACTGCGCGCCCGCCTTCTTCGCCTGCGCGCAATGCTCGGGCTTCGTGAGCGTGCCGACGCCGACCACGATGTCGTCGGCCAGTCCGCACGCACGCTCGATCGCGCCCAGGCCAGCCGGCGTGCGCAACGTGATTTCGAGCACCTTCACGCCGCCCGCATGCAATGCGCGCGACACCTGTTCGCCCTGTTCGACCGTATCGAACGCGAGGACCGGAATCACCGGGCCGAGGCGCACGATCTCGCTTACTGTTTTCGCCGTCATAGTCAGACTCCTTGTTTCTGCAGCGCCGCGCCGGTTTGCGCGGTGCTCTTGTGTTGGTCGCCGTGCTGCTGGGCGTGAGGTGCGGCAGTACCGTGGCCGCCTTCGCCGACCATCGGGCCGAAGACCGACGCGCCCTGCTCGGCCGGCGCCGCAGCCGCGCGGAAGACGCCGAACAGCTCGCGGCCGAAGCCCACTTCGTTGTCCGCCTGATGCCGCGATTGTTCGCACTGGCGCGCCGCCCATTCGGCCGCGTCGATCTCGATATCGAGCACGCCCGCTTCGGCGTCGATCACCAGCATGTCGCCAGTGCGGACCTTGCCGATCGGACCTTGCAGCAGCGCCTCCGGCGACAGATGAATCACCGCCGGCACCTTGCCCGATGCGCCCGACATCCGGCCGTCGGTGACCAGCGCGACATGGAAACCCTGATCCTGCAACACACCCAGCAGCGGCGTCAAACGATGCAGCTCGGGCATGCCGTTTGCGCGCGCGCCCTGGAAGCGCACTACCGCGATGAAGTCGCGCTTCAGTTCGCCGTTGTCGAAGGCTTCCTGCACCGCTTCCTGCGAATCGAACACGATCGCCGGCGCCTTCACCTTGCGATGCGCGGCGGCGACCGCCGAGATCTTGATCACGCCGCGGCCGAGCTTGCCCTGCATCAGACGCAGGCCGCCGTCGGGCTGGAACGGTTCCTCGATGCCGCGCAGCACCGCGGTGTCCGCGCTCGCTTCGACGCCCGCGACCCATTGCAGCTTGCCGTCGAGCAGCTTCGGCTCTTCAGTGTAGTGCGCAAGGCCCTTGCCAGCGACGGTGTTCACGTCTTCGTGCAGCAGCCCCGCTTCGAGCAGGTTGCGCACCAGGAACGCGACGCCGCCCGCCGCGTGGAAGTGGTTCACGTCGGCCTTGCCGTTCGGATAGATCTTCGCGAGCAGCGGCACCGCCTGCGACAGCTCGTCGAAATCGTCCCAGTCGATCACGATGCCGGCCGCGCGCGCGATCGCGACGAGGTGCAGCGTGTGATTGGTCGAGCCGCCGGTCGCCAGCAGCGCGACGATGCCGTTGACGATCGCCTTCTCGTCGATCACGTGGCCGATCGGCATGTAGTTGCCGCGCTCGACCGTCAGATCGAGCACGCGGCGCGCGGCCTGCGCGGTCAGCGCGTCGCGCAGCGGCGTGTGCGGATGCACGAAAGCCGAGCCCGGCAGGTGCAGGCCCATCACTTCCATCAGCATCTGGTTGCTGTTCGCGGTGCCGTAGAACGTGCAGGTGCCGTGGCCGTGATACGCGGCCGCTTCCGCTTCGAGCAGCGCGTCGCGGCCGCACTGGCCGGTCGCGAACTGCTGGCGGGTCTTGGCTTTGTCGTCGTTGGACAGGCCGCTCGTCATCGGGCCGGCCGGCACGAAAATGGTCGGCAGATGGCCGAATTGCAGCGCGCCGATCAACAGGCCCGGCACGATCTTGTCGCAGATGCCCAGGCACAGCGCCGCGTCGAACATGTTGTGGGTCAGCGCGACCGCAGTGCTCATCGCGATCACCTCGCGCGAGAACAGCGACAGCTCCATCCCCGCGTTGCCCTGGGTGATGCCGTCGCACATCGCCGGCACGCCGCCCGCGAATTGCGCGACGCCGCCGTTTTCACGCGCGGCCTGCTTGATGATGTCCGGGTAGTTTTTGTACGGCGCGTGGGCCGACAGCATTTCGTTGTACGCCGAAACGATGCCGATGTTCGGCTCGCGAATCTGCTTGATCTTCAGTTTGTCGCTGCCTTCCAGGCCCGCGAAACCGTGTGCGAGGTTCGCGCACGACAGCGCGCCGCGCGCCGGGAAGCGCCCTTGCGCGTGCTGGATGCGGGCCAGATACGCTGCGCGCGTGGGTTTGCTGCGCTCGATCACGCGTTGCGTGACCTTCGACAATTGCGGATGCGGGGAAACCATCGGAGCTCCTTCGTCGCCGGCGGCGGGCAAGCGTGACGCCTGGCGGTATCGCGGGGTGGTCGCGGGTTGGGTCGGGACGTTGCGGTCGTGCTTTGAACGACGCCATATTAGTAGAAAAACTACACGCTCGCAACGACGAAACCTGCTGCAGCGCCGCATCGCCGATCAAGCTGTCTCGCTTGACTGGCGGCGCATCAAGCTAAAACGGGCAAAACCTAGGGATAACACTTAGACGGGTTATGTAGTTTTTGTACCTGCCTTTTGTCGGATATCGACCAATCGGCTATAGTCCACGGATTCTTCAGCATAGTGCGAGTTTTCCGATGATGCTGTCCCAGGTGGAACAGATGCGCGACCAGCTGCGCCCGTCCGAGCGCAAGCTGGCCGATTACGTGATCGAAGCGCCGCGCGAGGTGCTCGATCTGTCGATGACCGAAGTCGCCGCGCGCGCGGGCGTCAGTCAGCCGACCATCGCGCGGTTCTGCCACGCGCTCGGCTTTTCCGGGTTTCGCGAGTTCAAGATCCGGCTCGCGCAGGGGATCGCCGCCGAGGTGCCCGCCGTCTATCGCGACGTGCGGCCCGACGAGCCGACCCCCGGCGTCGCCGCAAAGGTGCTGGACCGCACGATCGGCGCGCTGATCCAGGTGCGCAACAACCTGTCGTCCGACAGCGTCGCCTCGGCGATCGAAATCCTCGCGCAGGCGCGGCGCATCGAGTTCTACGGCGCGGGCGGCTCCGGCATCGCCGCGCTCGACATGCAGCACAAATTCTTCCGGCTCGGCATGCCGAGCGTCGCGTATTCGGACCCGCATACGTTTCTGATGTCGGCGGCGCTGCTCGGCGCGGGCGACGTGGTGGTCGCGATCTCGAACACCGGCCGCACGCGCGACATCATCGACGCGGCGAAGGCAGCGTTGAACGCCGGCGCGAAGGTGATCGCGATCACGCACGGCAATTCGCCGCTCGCGCGACTCGCAACGGTAGGCCTGTTCGCGAACGTCGACGAAGACACCGACATCTTTTCGCCGATGACCTCGCGGGTCTCGCATCTGGCGATCGGCGACATTCTGGCGGTCGGGGTCGCGCTGAGCCGCGGGCCGGAGCTGGTGGAGAAGCTCGCGCAGACCAAAGAGGTGATTCACCGGCGGCGGGTGGATTCGCAGGGGTGAGCGAGGCGGCGCGAATCGCGCATGCCCGCAGAAAACAACAAGGGCGGTGTGCCAATCATCCGGCACACCGCCCTTTGTTTTTTTCCCGCACCGCGGCGCGTTATTGCGACCGCTACCGCAACTGCTACCGCTATTGCGCGCTCAAAACGGCTTGATCACCACCAGCGCGACCGCCGCGAGCATCCCGAGCACCGGCAGCTCGTTGAACATCCGGTACCACTTGTCGGTGCGCCGGTTCTCGCCCCGCTCGAAGCGACGCAGCAGCACCCCGCAATACGCGTGATAAACGACCAGCAGCACGACCACGCCGACCTTCGCGTGAATCCAGCCCTGTCCGCTGCCGATCCCGATCACGAGCCACAGCCACAACCCGCACGCCAGCGCCGGCACCGCGATGATGGTCATGAAGCGGAACAGCTTGCGCGCCATCAGCAGCAGACGGGCGGTCGCCGCGGGTTCCGTTTCCATCGCCAGATTGACGAAGATGCGCGGCAGATAGAACAGGCCGGCAAACCAGGAGGCAATCAAGACGATGTGAAACGTTTTAACCCAAAGCATCGCGGTCCTTTGTTGTTGTCGGATACAGCCCTACAGCGAAAGCTACAGCTCGAGCACCGCGCTTACTGGCGGCCCTCGCCGTGCCCGAGCACGACGTACTTCAGCGAGGTCAGCCCGTCGAGGCCGACCGGCCCGCGCGCGTGCAGCTTGTCGTTCGAAATGCCGATCTCCGCGCCGAGCCCGAACTCGAAGCCGTCGGCGAACCGCGTCGACGCGTTGACCATCACGCTCGCCGAGTCGACTTCGCGCAGGAAGCGCATCGCGCGGTCGTGGTCTTCGGTGACGATCGCGTCGGTGTGCTGCGAGCTGTACGTGTTGATGTGCTCGATCGCGGCGTCGAGATTGTCGACCACCTTGATCGCCAGCACCGGCGCGAGGTACTCGGTGCGCCAGTCTTGCTCGGTCGCGTCGACCAGCGGGCCGACGCCCGCGTCGGCGAGCACCGCGCGCGCCGCCGCGTCGACGCGCAGCTCGACGTCCTTCGCGCGATACAGCTTGCCGAGCGGCGGGAGCACCGCCGCCGCGATGCCGCGCGCGACGAGCAGCGTTTCCATCGTGTTGCAGGTGCCGTAGCGGTGCGTCTTCGCGTTGTCGCAGACGTTCAGCGCTTTCGTGAGATCGGCACGATCGTCGACGTACACGTGGCAGATGCCATCCAGGTGCTTGATCATCGGCACGCGCGCTTCGTTCATCAGCCGCTCGATCAGGCTCTTGCCGCCGCGCGGCACGATCACGTCGACGTACTCGGTCATCGTGATCAGCTTGCCGACCGCCGCGCGGTCCGCGGTCGCGACCACCTGCACCGCGTCCTGCGGCAGACCGGCCGCCGCGAGCCCTTCGCCGATCAGCTTCGCGAGCGCGGTATTGCATTCGAGCGCCTCGGAGCCGCCGCGCAGGATCGTCGCGTTGCCGGACTTCAGGCACAGCGCGGCCGCGTCGATCGTCACGTTCGGGCGCGACTCGTAGATGATGCCGATCACCCCGAGCGGCACGCGCATCTGGCCGACCTGGATACCGCTCGGCCGGTATTTCAGATTGCTGATCTCGCCGATCGGATCGGCGAGTGCCGCGACCTGGCGCAGGCCTTCGACCATCGTCTTCAGCGCCTTGTCCGACAGCGTCAGGCGATCGATGAACGCGGCGTCGTGGCCCTTCTCGCGCGCGCGTTCGAGGTCGCGCGCATTGGCGGCCTTCAGCAGCGCGGTGTCGCGCTCGATCGCTTCGGCGACGGCCGCGAGCGCGGCGTTCTTCGCGGCGGTCGACGCTCGCGCCATCGCGCGCGAAGCCTGGCGGGCGCGCTGGCCGAGGTCGGTCATGTACTGGTCGATATCCATGGTCATTCTCGTGATGCCGCGCACGCTGCGGTGCGGCGCTCTGGCGGGATTAGCGAAAGATCAAGCGATTGTAAGTCGGGTCATGGGGCGGCGCTTGCGGCGGCGGCGCGCAGTTGCAAGCGCCTGTCACGCTTTGGCGCCTCTGACGCGCCCTCGACGTGCGTCAGACTGGCCGGCGCGGCGGCGTGGCGGCGGCGGTCCGCGGTCGTGGCGGCGGCACCGGTACGCCGGCCGCCAGAGCACCGGCCGCCGGTTTGGGCGCGGCCACCGCCATCGCGAGGTCGAACAGGCCATCCCAAGGATCGGGCGGCGGCGCATTGCGACGATTGCCGGGCGTGCCGCCCGACAGGCCCTTCACCTGGCGGTCGAGCCGCGCCGCCAGTTCGAGCGCCTGTTCCAGCGCCGCTTCGTTGACGCGCGACAGCGCCGGTCCGATCAGCCGTTCGCGCGGCCCCCATACGCGGTTCTCGCGGGTCAGCATCGCGAGCGGCTTGCCGGCCGCGACGCCGCGCTTGATCCGCAGCAGCGTGCGCACTTCCTCGACGAGCGCCCACAGCACCAGCACCGCGGCCTCGCCTTCGCCGCGCAGCCCGTCGAGCATGCGCGCGAGACGGCCGACGTCGCCCGCCAGCATCGCCTCGTTGAGCTTGAACACGTCGTAACGGGCGACGTTGAGCACCGCGTCCTGCACCTGGTCGAAGCTGAGCGAGCCCTGCGGATACAGCAGCCCGAGTTTCTGGATTTCCTGATGCGCGGCGAGCAGATTGCCTTCGACACGCTCGGCGATGAACGCGAGCGCGCGCCGCCCTTCTTCGCCGGCGGCGACCCGCTGGCCTTGCGCCGCGAGCCGCTGGCCGACCCAGTTCGGCAATTGCGCGCGTTCGACCGGATCGATTTTCAGCGCGACGCCCGCGTCGGCCAGCGCGCTGAACCACGCGGACTTCTGCGTGGTTGCATCCAGACGCGGCAGCGTGATCATCGTCAGCACGTCGTCGTTGACGGCGGCCGCGAGCGCCTTCAGCGCGTCGGCCCCTTCCTTGCCCGGCTTGCCCGACGGAATCCGCAATTCGACCAGTTGACGGTCGCCGAACAGCGACATCGACTGGCTCGCGCCGAGCAGCGAACTCCAGTCGAAGCCGCGCTCGACCGTGAACACCGAACGGTCGGTGAAGCCCGCCGCGCGCGCGGCCGCGCGGATGCGGTCGCAGGCCTCCTGCGCGAGCAGGTGCTCGTCGCCGTACACGACGTACAGTCCGGCGAGGCCCTTGGCGAGATGCGCTTCGAGCGCGTCAGGTCGCAGTTGCATGGCTGGCGGTCAGAATGGTCCGGCCGCTCACAGCGGCGGCGGCGGCAGCGGCGCGCGCGGCGCGACCGGCGGCACCACTTCGCCCGGCGCCGGATGCATCGAACGCACCGCGCCGAGGCGGCGCACGAGTTGGTCGATCGCGTCGTTTTCCATGTCCGCGAACAGGATGTCGGACTCGGCGGCCTTCGCCTGCGAGAACTGGTCGCTATAGGTCATCGCGCGGTTCAGCGCGATCACGCTGCCCGGAATCAGCACCGTGCCGTCCTTGCCGGTCAGCGTATAGGTCATCTGCAGATTCAGCTGATACTCGGCGACCACGCCGAGCGAATTGAGCGTCAGCGTGCTGATGCCGCGGTTCTGCGTGATCTGCAGCAGCGCGTCGGCATTGGCCGGCGAGCTGACCACCACGGTGTCGCTGCCGCCCTGCACGATGCGCGTGAGGCGCGCGGCGGCCGCCGGCGAGCCGCCCGACACGTACAGCCGCTTGAACGGGTAGTCCTGCTGGCCGCGCAACTGGAAGCCGCAGGCCGACAACATCATTACGCTGCAAGCGAGCGTCAAAAACGATCTGCGAGTCACATTCGCTCCCGGTTCGCAGTGGATTCGCGGTGCCGGCGAACGCCGCCGCCGTCAGGCGGCGTCCGTTCAACCGGCGCGATGGCGTGGTCCGTCAAACGACCACGTTCACGAGGCGGCCCGGCACCACGATGATCTTCTTCGGCGCCTTGCCTTCGCTGAACTTCGCGACCATTTCGTGCGCGGCCGCGAGCTGCTCGATCGCTTCGCGCGACGCGTCCTTCGCGACGGTCAGCGCACCGCGCACCTTGCCGTTCACCTGCAGCACGAGTTCGATCTCTGCCTGCTCCAGCGCCTTTTCGTCGACCTTCGGCCACGGTGCATCGAGCAGCGAACCGTACTCGTCCGCATAGCCGAGTTCCTGCCACAGCTGGAACGTCAGGTGCGGCACGACCGGGTACAGCACGCGCAGCATCACGCCGTAGGTTTCGCGCAGCACGGCCGGCTGCGCGCCCTTCGCGCCGTCGAGCGCGTTGAGCATCTTCATCGCCGCCGATACCACGGTGTTGTACTGCAGACGCTGGTAGTCGAAGTCGGCCTGCTTCAGCACGCTATAGATTTCGCGGCGCAGCGCCTTGTCGACCTCGGCAAGTTGCGCGGCGTCGAACTGGCCGCCGGCGCGCAGCGCGGTTTCGTTCGCGTGACCGAAATTCCACACCCGGCGCAGGAAGCGGCTCGCGCCTTCGACGCCCGAACCCGACCACTCGAGCTGCTGCTCGGGCGGCGCGGCGAACATCACGAACAGACGCGCGGTGTCGGCGCCGTGCTGGTCGATCAGCATCTGCGGATCGACGCCGTTGTTCTTCGACTTGGACATCTTCTCGACGCCGCCGAGCACGACCGGCTGACCGTCCGCGTTCAGGATCGCGCCGACCGGACGGCCCTTGTCGTCGAATGACACGGTCACGTCCGCCGGGTTGTACCAGGTCTTCTTGCCCGCTTCGTTTTCGCGGTAATACGTTTCGTTGAGCACCATGCCCTGAGTGAGCAGGTTCTTGGCCGGCTCGCCGAACTTCACGAGGCCGAGGTCACGCATCACCTTGGCCCAGAAGCGCGAGTACAGCAGGTGCAGGATCGCGTGCTCGATGCCGCCGATGTACTGGTCCATCGGCGCCCAGTAATCGGTGCGCTCGTCGACCATGGTCTTCGCGTCCGGCGATGCGTAGCGGTAGAAGTACCACGACGAATCGACGAAGGTGTCCATCGTGTCGGTTTCGCGCCGGGCCGCGCCACCGCAGGTCGGGCAGCTGCAATTGACGAATGCTTCGGACTTCGCGAGCGGATTGCCGGTGCCGTCCGGCACCAGGTCTTCCGGCAGCACGACCGGCAGGTCTTTCTCGGGCACCGGCACGTCGCCGCACTTCGGGCAGTGGATGATCGGAATCGGCGTGCCCCAGTAACGCTGACGCGACACGCCCCAGTCGCGTAGACGCCAGGTGATCTGCTTGTCGCCCAGACCAAGCTCCTTCAGGTCCGCGGCGATGCGATCCACTGCTTCGTCGTACGTGAGGCCGTCGTACTTGCCGCTGTTGACCAGCGTGCCGTTCTTCTCGCCGTACCACTCTTCCCACGCGTCGGTCGAAAACGTCTTGCCTTCGACGGCCACCACCTGCTTGATCGGCAGACCGTATTTCTTCACGAACGCGAAGTCGCGCTCGTCGTGCGCCGGCACGCCCATCACCGCGCCTTCGCCGTAGCTCATCAGCACGTAGTTGCCGATCCACACGGGGACCTGTTCCTGGGTCAGCGGATGCGTGACGTAGAAGCCGGTCGCCATGCCCTTCTTTTCCATCGTCGCGACGTCGGCTTCGGCGACGCCGCCGCGCTTGCATTCGTCGATGAACGCCTGCAGTTCCGGATGGTCTTTCGCCAGACGCGTGGCGAGCGGGTGTTCGGCGGCAATCGCGCAGAACGTGACGCCCATGATCGTGTCGGCGCGCGTGGTGAACACGCGCAGCAGCTTCTGCTCGCCGTCGATTTCATACGGGAAGCCGAAGTTCACGCCGAAGCTCTTGCCGATCCAGTTCTGCTGCATGATCTTCACGCGCTCGGGCCAGCCGAGGCCGTCCAGATCGTTCAGCAGTTCGTCCGCGTACTGCGTGATGCGCATGTAGTACATCGGGATTTCGCGCTTTTCGACCAGCGCGCCCGAGCGCCAGCCGCGCCCGTCGATCACCTGCTCGTTCGCGAGCACGGTCTGGTCGACCGGGTCCCAGTTCACGGTGCCGGTCTTCTTGTACGCGATGCCCTTCTCGAGCATCTTCAGGAACAGCCACTGGTTCCACTTGTAGTAGTCCGGGCTGCAGGTCGCGACTTCGCGCGACCAGTCGATCGCGAGGCCCATCGACTGCATCTGCTTCTTCATGTAAGCGATGTTGTCGTAGGTCCACTGCGCGGGCGGCACGTTGTTGGCCATCGCGGCGTTTTCCGCCGGCATCCCGAACGCGTCCCAGCCCATCGGCATCAGCACGTTGTAGCCGTTCATCCGCAGATAGCGGTACATCACGTCGTTGATCGTGTAATTGCGCACGTGCCCCATGTGCAGCTTGCCCGACGGATACGGCAGCATCGAAACGCAGTAGAACTTGGGCTTGTCGGTGGTTTCCGTCGTCTTGTACGCGTCGATGGCGCGCCATTGCCCTTGCGCGGCGGCTTCGACGTCGGAGGGAACGTATTTTTCGTGCATGGTGTGATGGGATCGCTAGGTTCGGTGCTTTCGCACCGGCCTTGGTGCTCTGCAGGATGAGGATGCTTTGTTTCCCCGCTGGCGGGGAAAGCGTCGATTATACCGTTCGCGCACGGGTGCGCCGCGCGGCGTGGCGTGGGATCTGGCTCGCTGCGCGGCGCGCGGCGCGGCGGCTCAGGGTTGCGCGGCGGGCGGCGGCGGGTCGGTGACGAAGCCGAGCCGTTCGAGCCCCGCCTGCTGCGCGGCGCCCATTACCTGGGCGATCACTTCGTAGCGGGTCGAGCGCTCGGCGCGCAGCTGGATTTCGGGTTGCTCGGACTGCTTGCCGGCTTCGGCGAAGCGCTCGCGCAGCTGCGCGAGCGTCAGCGGCTGGCCATTCCAGAAGAGCCGGCCGGCGCCGTCGATCGACAGCGCGATGGTTTGCGGGGTCTGACGTGCCGGAGCGGCGGCGACCTTCGGCAGATCGAGCCGGATCGCGTGCGAAAAGAGCGGCGCGGTGATGATGAAAATCACCAGCAGCACCAGCATCACGTCGATCAACGGCGTCATGTTGATCTCGGCCATCGGCGCGGCCGTCTGCTTTTTCTCGAGTCCGCCGAATGCCATCTCGCCTCCTTGCGTCCGGGCCTGCCGGTGTCAGCGCTGCGTCTCGCGCGCGGCCGGATGCGCGCGCGGGGGTGCCGGCGCGTCCTCGGCCGGCGCGCACACATAGGCGTGCAGATCGTGCGCGAAGCCGTCGAGTTCCTCGGACAATTGCCGCACCAGCCGCCCGAGCACGTTGTACGCGAGCACCGCCGGAATCGCGACCACCAGACCGAACGCGGTCATGATCAGCGCCTCGCCGACCGGGCCGGCGACGTTCTCGATCTGCGCCTGGCCGCTCGCCGCGATGCTGCCGAGCGCGTGATAGATGCCCCACACGGTGCCGAGCAAGCCGACGAACGGCGCGGTGCTGCCGACCGACGCGAGCAGCACCTGGCCGAATTCGAGCCGCCGCTGCGATGCGTTGAGCGCCTGGCGCAGCGCGCGCAGCACCCGTTCGCTGCGTTCGACGCGCGCGAGCAGCGCGCCCGGAATATCGACCTCGGCCGCATGCAGCGCCGCTTCGGCGAGCGGCGCAAAAACCCGCTCGCGATCCGTGCGCCTGAGCGTGGCGACGCCCTCGGCCAGCGTCGGCGCTTGCCAGAACGTCGCGATCGCGCGCGCAGCCTGGCGTTTCGCGCGCGTCAATATCCAGCTCTTGACGATCAGAAAGCACCAGCTCGCAATCGACATGGCCAGCAGCACGTACGCGACGCCATGCGTGATCGCGTCGCTGGTTTGCAGGTAATGGATGATGCCGCTGCTGCCTGCCATCTGACCTCGCCGTCGGAGAAAGTGACTTCAGGATGACTTCGGAAGCGGGGGCGCGCGCCGCGCGGCCCCCGTGCGCAACCCGTCCTCGCTCAACGCAGGCCGAGCACGTCCTGCATGTCGAACAAGCCGGTGTTGTGGCCTTCGAGGAAGCGTACAGCACGCAGCGCGCCTTGTGCATACGACAGACGGCTCGCCGACTTGTGAGTGATCTCGATGCGCTCGCCGATGCCCGCGAACAGCACCGTGTGATCGCCGACGATATCGCCGCCGCGAATCGCCGAGAAGCCAATGGTGGACGGATCGCGCTCGCCGGTCACGCCTTCGCGGCCGTACACCGCGCAGTCGTCGAGATTGCGGCCGAGCGCGTCGGCGATCACCTCGCCCATCGTCAGCGCGGTGCCGGACGGCGCGTCGACCTTGTGGCGATGGTGCGCTTCGATGATCTCGATGTCGTAGCCGGTCGAGAACTGACGCGCCGCGTATTCGAGCAGCTTCAGCGTGACGTTCACGCCGACGCTCATGTTCGACGCGAACACCACGCCGATTTTCTCCGCCGCCGTGCGCAGCTGCGCCTTCTGCTCGTTGTCGAAGCCGGTCGTGCCAATCACCATTTTCACGTTGTGACGCTGCGCGGCTTCGAGATGCCTGAGCGTCGCGTCCGGACGCGTGAAGTCGATCAGGTAGTCGGATTCGGCGAACACGCGCTCGATGTCGTCGGAGAGCAGTACGCCGGTCTGCTTGCCGAGAAACGCGCCGGCGTCCTGGCCGAGCTGCGCGGCGCCGCTACGGCAGAGCGCGCCGGTCAGCGTCGCGCCGGCATCGTTGAGAACGGTTTCGATCAGCATGCGGCCCATACGGCCCGATGCGCCAGCAATGGCAATTTTCATGACGGTGAGGATTCGAAAAAGACACAGCCGGAAATGGCTTCCGGCAACGCGACCCGGCAGATGCGCCGGCACGGATGGTTGGGCGCGCGCGCCCGGCGAAATTCGGTTCGAGCGGCGCTCACAGCACACACGCCCACGTCGCGCGAGCGGTTCGCCCGGTGGGACCGAGCCGCATCACGCGGTAGGACCAACCCAAAACGCTACTTCGGCGGGCGTCGCGCGGCACGCGCCACCCGCCTCACAACCACGACAGCAAGCTTACTCGCCCGTGCCCGAACCCGACGGCGAGCCGGTCAGCGGCGCGTTCAGCGTCGGACCGCTGCTTTGCGAACCGTTCGGGCCGACCGGGTTGCTGTTGTCCGCCGGCGCCGGCGGCGGCGGTGGGCGGTGGAACTGGAATTGCGGCTGGCCGCCGCTGGTCGGTCCTTGCGTCGGGATCCCGCCGGCGTTCGCACGCGGCGCGGAAGCCCGCGCGCTGGACGTTCCGCGCGACGACGACACCGCGCTGGTCGCGCGATTGGCGGCCTGGGCCGCTTCCGCGTTGGCGTCCGTGGACGGCGTGGCAACCTGCGCGGCGCCTTCCACCGACGGCGAGCGGGTCGTGTCGATGACAGGCGCGCCGCCGGCAACCGCCGCGCTCGCTGCGGCGGCGTCGCTGGCGGCCACCGCGTTGGCGGCCTCGGCCGCGCCGGTGGCACGTACCGGCGGGTTGTTCGGCCGGCGGCCGCTGCGGTCGCCGTCGATTTCGGCCAGCAGTTCGAGATTGCTCGGCAGATCCTCGCCGCCCGTCCAGTGGGTCACGACGTCGCCGGAGAAGAACACGACGAAGTCGCGCTGCTGCACGATCGAGGTATTACCGCGCTTGAAATAGAACACGTAGTCCCAGCGATCCGCGTGGAACATGTCGGTCAACAGCGGCGTGCCGAGCACCTGGCGCGCCTGCGCGCGGGTCATGCCGACTTTCATCTGGCTGGCCATTTCCTGCGACACGAAGTTACCTTGCACCACCGTAATGCGGTACGGCGTGATGTGCTGGGCAAAGCGCTGGGTCAGGCTGTCGTACGTGGAACATCCGGCAAGAACCGCGACAGTCGCAACAGCGATCAAGGTACCCCGCATGCGGCTCCCCCGGTAGATCAATTGAGATTTAGAAATCATTTCACTCACCGTGCGGGCCCTCTGGCGGGCCGCGCTCATTCCATCGAAGATGACCAGAACGGCAAAAACACATTACTATGAGAGCCCAGCATTGTACTCTAGGGATCCCTTGTCATGACCAATCCAACCGATCTCAAGAATATCGGGCTCAAGGCGACCCTTCCGCGCCTCAAAATCCTTGAGATTTTCCAGCACAGTCCGGTGCGTCACCTGACCGCCGAAGACGTCTACCGCAACCTCCTGCACGAGGAACTCGATATCGGTCTGGCGACCGTGTATCGCGTGCTGACGCAATTCGAGCAGGCCGGCCTGCTCTCGCGCAGCAACTTCGAGTCGGGCAAGGCGGTGTTCGAACTGAACGAGGGGTCGCACCACGATCACCTCGTGTGCCTCGATTGCGGGCTGGTCGAAGAATTTTTCGACTCCGAAATCGAAAGCCGTCAGCAGTCCATCGCGAAGGAACGCGGCTTCAAACTGCAGGAACACGCACTGGCGCTGTATGGAGCGTGTACGAAGGAGAATTGCCCGCATCGCAAGCATTAAGCGCTGATGCGTCGTTGGCCGCGTGGAAGTAAGCGGCCCGGCAAGTCGAAAAAAAGCCCGGCCGATGAGAATCGGCCGGGCTTTTTCATTGTCGCGATGTAAATGGCTTGCGTGGTCCCCGCCGCGAATCGCGATTCGCAATGCGTGATGCGTATGGCGTTATGCGGCCAGGTCGGCGCTCGCCTCGAACGCCAGCCGCCACGGCCGAGCCAGCTGCAATTCATCGCAATTGGGACCCTCGCCGCCCCGGTCGACGACGACGAAATCGCTGACCCGGTCGAGCGCGAGCAGCGGATGGTGCCATACCCCTTTCGCGTAATTGACGCCTTGCCACGCATCGGTCCAGAACGCGCGCATGTGCGCCGGATCGAATTCGCCGGCCGGCGCGACCACCACCAGGTAGCGGCCCGCCTGTAATGGAATGAACGCCTGGCTGCCGAGCGGATGCCGCTCCATCAGCGCGATCTCGACCGGCAACGCGCGCGGCTGCGCGCGAAACAGGTTGATCAGCGTTCGCCCGCCGCCGTCCGTCACATCGACGCGCGCGAGGTCGTGAAAGCGCTCGGTGGTGCCGCCGTTGATCGGAAAATGCCGCGCGCCGTCGAGTTCGATCACCTCGCCGAACGGGGCGAACGCCGCGCGCGTCAAACGCTCCACTTGCAGGATCTTCATAAGCGCCGCTCCATCACGTTGCGTTAAACGACCTCGCCCCACAGGCGCAGACGCGACACGCCGCCGTCGGGGAAGATATTGAAACGCACGTGCGTGACCGGCCCGAGCGCCGCCAAGTCGCTGAACGTATGCACGTGATCCATCTGCAATTTCTGCTCGCCGAGCAGCACCGGCCAGAACATCGCCTGGGTGACCAGCGAGTCGTCGGTGCCGCCCGTCACCGAGGCCGCCTGCAGCGAGCAGCGGTCCGGAAAGTTGCCCTTGAAGTGCGCGGTGTCCACTTCGATCTTGCGGATCACGCCGGGCCGCGCGAGCGCGACGATCGCCCAGTCGTTGCCCGGCTCGCGCCGGCGCCGGGTTTCCCAGCCGTCGCCCATGTTGACGCCGCGGCCCGGCATCAGCATCTGCGAGGCCGGCCCAAAATGCTGGTTGTTCGCGGCGACGAGGTACGCGCCGTTTTCGACCGCGGCGAGGTCGAGCAGCGTACCGGGCTCGACGCGCGACCAGTCGCGCTGCGGCTGACCGTACACGCGCAGACGCGCGAGGCCGCCGTCCGGATACAGATTCACGCGCAGATGAGTGAACGGCCGCGCGTCGTTCACTTCGACGTAGTGATGCTGGTTGCCCTGCAGCGTGGTGGCCGGCACCAGCGTCTGCCAGTCGGTCTGCTCGGGCGGCGTCTCGGCGTCGCTGTAGCAGCCGTCGATCGACGCGGCCGGCGGGAAATTGCCGGTGAAGTGGCTGGTATCGAGATCGACGCCGTGCACGACACCCGGTCGCGCCAGCCGGATCACGCAAAAGTCGTGGCCGCTGGTGCGCTTGCGACGGGTTTCCCAGCCGTCCATCCATTTGCCGTGATCGTCGTACTTGCCGGGGATGAACACTGCCGGCTGCGGCTCGAGCATGCGCTCCTTCGGCGCGAAGAATTCATCGCTCGCGAACAGCGCCTTCGCACCGAGCCGCGGGTCGGCGAGGTTCATGTAGCGGCGCGTGAAGGCGGGGGCGTTGGGGTCGAGAATCGGATTGGCCATGATGTCGGTCGGTATCGGTAAGAGACAGGAACGAAGCAAGGAATCGCAGGCGCCGGCGGAATCGGTGAAGAAGCGCCGCCGGCGCAGGGCGCGCCGCTTCGGCGCGCGAAAAAAACATCGGTCAGGAAACGCTGGGAACGACAGGTGGTTGCGCTGGTCAGCGCTAGTCAGGCCGCCGCGTCAGACAGCCGGCGCATGCTCGCCGCCGACCTCATCGGCATCGTCGACCGCCGGCACGTAGCGCAGCGCGTCGTCGCGATTCAGCACGCGGTGCGCGCGAGCCTTGTCGATATCGTTCTCCCACACGGCGACCACCACGGTGGCGACGCAGTTGCCGATCAGGTTGGTCAGCGCGCGGGCGATGCCGACGAACCAGTCGACCGGCAGGATCAGCACGAGGCCGAGCACGGGGATCGCCGGAATCGCGGACAGCGTCGCGGCGAGAATCACGATCGCCGAACCCGGAATGCCGTGCGCGCCCTTCGACGTGACCAGCGACACCAGCACCACGACGATCAGATCGTGCGTCGACAGCGGTGTGTTGGTCGCCTGCGCGATGAACAGCACCGCGAGCGTCAGATAGATCGAGAAGCCGTCGAGGTTGAACGAGTAGCCGGTCGGAATCACGAGGCCGACCGTCGAGTCCTTCACACCCATCCATTCGAGCTTGCGCATGATCTGCGGCAGCACGGCATCGGACGATGCGGTGCCGAGCACGATCGACAGTTCCTCGCGCAGGTAGCGGATCAGCTTGAAGATGCTGAAGCCGGCGAGCCGCATCACGATGCCGAGCACGACCACGACGAACACCACGCAGCTCGCGTAGAACACCAGCACCAGCATGCCGAGCTGCTTCAGCGATTCGACGCCGTAGGTGCCGGTGGTGAACGCGATCGCGCCGAGCACGCCGAGCGGCGCGAGCTTGATGATGAAGCCCATTACGCGGAAGAACACCTGGGAGAGTTCGTCGATCAGCCCGCTCACGCGCTGCGCGCGCTTGCCGAGCAGCGACAGGGCCGAGCCGAACATCACCGAGAACACCAGAATCTGCAGGATGTCGCCGGTCGCGAACGCGTTGAACGCGGTCTCCGGGATGATCTTCAGCAGGAAGCCCGCGGTGTCTTTCAGGCTCTTCGCGTGCTCGGTGTAGTTCGTGAGCGAGGCCGCGTCGAGCGAGCTCAGATTGATGTTCATGCCGACGCCGGGCCGCGTCACGTACGCGAGCACCGCGCCGATCAGGAGCGCGATCGTCGTCATCACTTCGAAGTAGACGACCGCCTTCAGGCCGACCCGGCCGACCTTGCGCAGGTCGCCGGCGTGCGCCATCCCGCTCACGACCACGCAGAACACGATCGGCCCGATCACCATCTTGATCAGCTTGAGGAAACCGTCGCCGAGCGGACGGAGCGACTGCGCGAAATGCGGAAAGACGGCACCGAGCACGATACCGACCACGAGCGCGATAACGACCCGCCCGAATAGCGAATTGAAGAACTTCAACACGGCCTTCTCCTGGTGACAGATGTATCTGGGACGACTTCTGTTCAGACTGGTCCGACCAGTACTGTTATGGCCAATAGTAGGAAGCCGATATAGTCGCGTCAAGGTGTGTCGAGCAGTGTTTACCCGTTGTTTTCATTTGTCATTTTTGGGACAAGTTGGGGCCCGAAGCACTCTCGCGGTGCATTCGCGCACGGCCCGTATTAAAATTCTGGTCAGACCACGCACCCGAGTGAGCCCCCATGAAAAACGTCCCGCATACCGTCACCGACGCGGCCATCGCGACCATCCGCGAGCGCATCGAAGCGGGCGTCTATCCGGTCGGCAGCCTGCTGCCCGCGCAGCGCCAGCTGTCCGACGAACTGTCGATCAGCCGCGCGTCGCTGCGCGAGGCGCTGTCCACGCTCGAAGCGCTGGGGCTGCTGGTGATCCGCCCCGGCAAGGGCGTCTATGTGGAAAGCGCGCAGGCGAAAAACGCGCAGGCGTGGCGTTTCGCCGAGCAGTCGTCGCTGCCCGACACCTATCAGATGCGCTACGCGCTGGAAGGCTTCGCCGCGCGCATGGCCGCGCTGGCGGTCAGCGACGCCGACCTCGCGTGGCTCGAGGACAACGTCACCGCGATGCACAGCGCGCTCGCCTGCGACGAACTCGACGAAGCCGCGCGCTACGACTATGAGTTTCATATGCGCATCGTCAGCATCGCCGGCAATGCGGCGATCGAATCGATCCTGCGCAGCAGCGCGGAAATCATGCAGGAAAGCCAGCGGATGCCGTTCTACCGGCGCGAGCGGGTGCTGTCCACCTACACCGAGCATCGCGCGATTCTCGATGCGCTGAAGGCGCGCGATTCGCTCGCCGCGGGCAAGGCGATCGAGGCGCATATCGCGAACGCAGCGCAGCGCGCGGGGGTTTATTTTCCGACGCCGTAACGACGGCGGACGGCGCGCAACGCGTATGTAGGAATTTTCACACCGTGGGTTACGGGTGGCGAGTGGGATGGCCGCTATCGTGCGAAGGACATCACGAGCCTGGGCAATACGATCGGCAGATACAATCGGCTGGTCAAACCGGAGGACCGCGTACTCCGATGAACGCAATTTCATGGGCCGAACTCGAGGCCTTTGTGCGAGCCGAAATTGGGCTTGGCCCATCAAAACGTCTGTCCCTGAGTACACGTTTATGGGAAGACCTTGACCAGACGGGGGACGACGCGAGCGAGTTCATGAGCCGTTTCTTCGCGCGCTTCGCAATCGATCCGGGCGACTTCGACTTTCATCGCTATTTCCTGATGGAGGGGGAAGGCGTTCTTTACTCGTTATTCCGTCGGTTGATCCTGCGCCGGCCGCATAGCCTCGAGCGCGAGCAGATTACGCTGCGGATGCTTTATCAAGCCGTTATAGAGAAGCAATGGAATAGCGAGAGACTTGCTGCTGGTCCAGGCAAGTGAGCTGCAGACATCCAGGGCGGTCGGCGATTCGTTCAAACCGATCAGCCTGTTTTTCACGACGCCAAACGAAAAAAAGCCGCTCCGAAGAGCGGCTTTTTTTGCTACTGCGAGCGTCACGCCGGCGGCATCGACAACCTTGCCACCGGGCGTCGGCGCCCTACTGCTTACTTCGCGTTCGCGAGCGCCACGGCCGTGTCCAGCATGCGGTTCGAGAAGCCCCACTCGTTGTCGTACCAGCTCGACACCTTCACCAGACGGCCCGACACCTTGGTCAGCGTCGAGTCGAACGTCGACGAAGCCGGGTTGTGGTTGAAGTCGATCGACACCAGCGGTGCGTCGTTGTAGCCGAGGATGCCCTTGAGCGAACCCTGCGATGCTTCCTTCATGATCGCGTTGACTTCTTCGACCGTCGTGTCGCGCTTGGCGATGAACGACAGGTCGACGACCGACACGTTGATGGTCGGCACGCGAATCGCGTAACCGTCCAGCTTGCCGTTCAGTTCCGGCAGCACGAGGCCGACCGCGGCGGCAGCGCCGGTCTTGGTCGGGATCTGGCTGTGGGTGGCCGAACGCGCGCGGCGCAGGTCTTCGTGATACACGTCGGTCAGCACCTGGTCGTTCGTGTATGCGTGGATCGTCGTCATCAGACCGGTTTCGAGGCCGATCTTGTCGTTCAGCGGCTTGACCAGCGGCGCGAGGCAGTTGGTCGTGCACGATGCGTTCGAGATCACCGTGTCCGATGCCTTGAGCACATTGTGGTTCACGCCATAGACGATCGTCGCGTCGACGTCCTTACCGCCCGGCGCCGAGATGATCACCTTCTTCGCGCCGCCCTTGATGTGCGCGCTGGCCTTTTCCTTGGTCGTGAAGAAGCCGGTGCACTCGAGCACGACGTCGACGCCCAGCTCGCCCCACGGCAGTTCGGCCGGGTTGCGGTTGGCCAGCACGCGGATCTTGTCGCCGTTCACGACGAGGTAGTCGCCGTCCACCGACACTTCGCCCGGGAATTTGCCGTGCGCGGTGTCGTACTGCGTCAGGTGAGCGTTGGTCTTTGCATCGCCCAGGTCGTTGATGGCCACGATTTCGAGATCGTGCTTCTTGCCGTTTTCATAGAAGGCGCGCAGGGTATTGCGGCCGATCCGGCCGTAGCCGTTGATTGCGACGCGAATCGTCATGACTTATCTCCTGATGGCTAAAAAAACCTTTCTGTTCGTCCGGCCGGTGGCGTTGCCGCACCGCATGAAGCGCTCTGCGTGAGCGGCGCGGATGCGTACGGCAACGCGCGAACCGGTCAGTCGAGGGCGGCCTTCGCCGTCGCGACCACGTTCTCGACGGTGAAACCGAAATGCTTGAACAGCACGCCAGCCGGAGCCGATTCGCCGAACGTGTCGATGCCGACCACGCCGCCTTCCAGACCCACGTACTTGCGCCAGAAATCCGACACACCCGCTTCGATCGCGACGCGGCGCACGCCGTGCGGCAGCACGCGTTCGCGGTACTCGGCGTCCTGCTTGTCGAACACGTTCGTCGACGGCATCGACACGACGCGGGCAGCGATGCCTTCGCGCGCGAGCGGCTCGACCGCCTTCATTGCGAGTTCGACTTCCGAGCCGGTCGCGATCAGGATGATCTTGCGCGCGACGATCTCTTCGTCCCAGTCGCGCAGCACGTAACCGCCCTTCTCGATGTTGGCGATCTGCGCGTCGGTGCGTTCGTTGAACTGCAGGTTCTGACGGCTGAAGATCAGGCACGACGGACCTTCATGCCCGATCGCATGGGTCCAGGCCACCGCGGTTTCGACCGTGTCGGCCGGACGCCACGTTTGCAGATTCGGGATCAGACGCAGGCTCGCGACGTGCTCGATCGACTGGTGGGTCGGGCCGTCTTCGCCGAGGCCGATCGAGTCGTGCGTGAACACGAAGATCGACTGCGACTTCATCAGCGCGGCGACGCGCAGCGCGTTGCGGCTGTAGTCCGAGAACGTCAGGAAGGTGCCGCCGAACGCCTTGAAGCCGCCATGCAGCGCGACGCCGTTGATCGCCGCGCTCATGCCGAATTCGCGCACGCCGTAGTTCACGTAGTTGCCGGCGGCACGGCCTTCGGCATTCACGCGTACCGGCTTGGCGGCCTTCCAGTTGGTCAGGTTCGAACCGGTCAGGTCGGCGGAGCCGCCGAGCAGTTCCGGCAGCACGGCCGACAGCGCTTCGATCGCCTGTTGCGAAGCCTTACGCGTCGCGACGGTTTCCGCGCGCTCGTTCGCGCCGGCGATGATCGCCTTCGCCTTTTCTTTCCAGTCGGCCGGCAGTTGCTTGTCGCTGCGGCGCTTGAATTCGGCCGCTTCCTGCGGGTACTTCGCCGCGTAGGCCGCGAACGCCTTGTCCCACTCCGACTCGTTGCGCGCGCCCGCTTCCTTCGCATCCCACGCCGCGTAGACTTCCGGCGGAATCACGAACGGCTCCCACTTCCAGCCGATCGCCTCGCGGGTTGCCGCGATTTCCTTGTCGCCGAGCGGCGCGCCGTGCGAGTCGTGCGTACCGGCCTTGGTCGGCGCGCCTTCGCCGATCACGGTCTTGCAGCAGATCAGCGTCGGCTTGTCCGACTGCTTGGCCTGCCTGATCGCCGCGTCGACCGCGTCGACGTCATGGCCGACCACGTTCGGGATCACGTTCCAGCCGTACGCTTCGAAGCGCTTCGGGGTGTCGTCGTGGAACCAGTGCACCACTTCGCCGTCGATCGAGATGCCGTTGTCGTCGTAGAACGCGATCAGCTTGTTCAGCTTCAGGACGCCAGCGAGCGAGCAGGCTTCGTGCGAGATGCCTTCCATCAGGCAGCCGTCGCCGACGAAAACGTACGTGTGGTGATCGACGATCTTCGCGTCGGGCTTGTTGAATTCGGTCGCCAGCAGCGACTCGGCGAGCGCCATGCCGACCGCGTTCGCGAGACCCTGGCCGAGCGGGCCGGTGGTGGTCTCGACGCCCGGCGTAATGCCGTATTCCGGGTGGCCCGGGGTCTTCGAATGCAGCTGGCGGAAGTTCTTCAGCTCTTCGATCGGCAGATCGTAGCCGGTCAGATGCAGCAGCGAATACAGCAGCATCGAGCCGTGGCCGTTCGACAGGATGAAGCGGTCGCGATCCGCCCAGTGCGGGTTCTTCGGGTTATGGCGCAAATGACGCGACCACAGCGCGACGCCGATTTCGGCCATGCCCATCGGCATGCCGGGGTGGCCGGAATTCGCCTTTTGAACGGCGTCCATGGACAACGCGCGGATTGCGTTGGCCATCAGGGAAGTGGGTGCGGGAGACGGGGTCGTCATGTCGAGTCCGGAGACAGAGTCAGAAAGCGGAGCGCGCTTGAGGCCCGGAAGCTCGGCAGCCGGATCGCTGCGGCGCACGATGCGGCGCCAGCAGACGCGAAACGGGCAGAGCAATCGGACAAGGCTGAAAGCGTCACATTCTAGCAGAAGGTTTACCCCGAGCCGCCCGCAAAGCCGCCCGGCCGCGCGGTCAAATTACCCGAGCCGGCGCGGGCACGCCGCCTGCCTCTACAATTCGGGCAACCGCTCCCGCCACGCTCACCGATCGAGTTCAGCCGCCGTGATCGCTCCGCTGATGTTCCACCCGAATTCCGATGCCGTCTATGGGTTTGCGCACGCGCGGCTGATCGAAAGTGTCCAGTCGCGTTATCAGCGCATCGAGATCTGGGACACGCCGCAGCTCGGCGCGCTGTTCACGCTCGACGGCCGGCCGATGACCTCCGCCGGCGACGAATTCATCTATCACGAATGCATGGTGCACCCGGCGGCGCTCGCGCATCCGGCGCCGCGCGCGGCGCTGGTGCTCGGCGGCGGCGACGGCGGCGCGGCGCGGCAGTTGCTCGGGCACCCGGGGATCGAGCGGATCGTCGTCGCGGAACTCGATGCCGAGGTCGTGCGGCTCACGCGGGAGCATCTGCCGAGCGTGCATGGCGGCGCGTTCGAGGATCCGCGCGTCGAACTCGTGATCGGGGATGCGGCCGATTATGTGGCGGCGGCAGCAGGTGCGGATGCGGCGGCCGGTGCCGACGCCGACGCCGACGCCGACGCCGGCAAATTCGACCTCGTGATCTTCGACCTGACGCCGCCCGACTCCCCCGCCGCCGGTCTCTACACGCCCGCGTTCTACACGCAACTGAAGCACGTACTGCGCCCCGGCGCCGCGCTGTCGCTGCATCTCGGCTCACCCTATTTCCACGCGCCGCGTGTCGCTGAGCTACTCGCCGACCTGCGGACGTCCTTCGCGCAGGTGCGCACGCTCGGCACCTTCGTTCCGCTATACGGCTCGCTGTGGATGATGGCGATCGCCAGCGACACCCTCGACCCCGCCGCGCTCGACGCCGCGACGCTGGCCGAGCGCCTCGCCGCGCGCGGCATCGATTCGCTGCGGCACTACGAACCGGCCCTCCACGCAGGGCTATTCTCGGCGCCACGGTCGGTGCGCGATAAACTGGGCCCCATGCCGCGGCAAGCGAGTTGACGCGTGACGCCGCGGCGCGAAGCAAGCCGAACGATGCCGCGACGCACGCGTCGAACGCGAATCGCAGCCGCTGTTGCGCCCACCCACCCCATACGGAGAACTCCATGACCGCCCCCCGCCCCGCCGGTGTGCCCTGGCTGACCCCCTATCTGACGGTGCGCGACGCGCGCGCGTCGACGGCATTTTTTTCGGCGGCGTTCGGTTTCGAAGTACGTGACAGCGTGCAGGACGACGGCGCCGTGATGCACGTCGAGATGACCTATCAAGGCCAGCTGATCGTCATGTTCGCGCCCGAAGGCGCGTTCGGTTCGACCGCGCGGACACCCAAAAGCGCGGGCACGATCGCGCCGCAATCGTTCTATGTGTATGTCGAGGACGTCGATGCGGTCTACCAGCGCGCGCTCGCGGCCGGTGCGAAATCGCTGAGCGAACCGCAGGACCAGTTCTGGGGCGATCGCTTCGCGCAGGTCGAGGATATCGACGGCTACCGCTGGGCGCTCGCGCGCCATCTTTCCTGAATTAATGAGTCTTTCGTCGATGCCCCGTTTTTTTGTTGCCGCACCGCTTTATCCCGATGACGTCATCGCGCTGCCCGACGATGTCGTGCGCCACGTGCTGGTGCTGCGCCTGCAGCCCGGCGATTCGCTCGTGCTGTTCAACGGCGAGGGCGGCGCGTACGACGCCGAACTGGTCGAAGTCGAACGACGCTCGGCGCGCGCGAGGATTCGCGAATTTCGCGACGTCGAAGTCGAGCCGCCGTATCGGCTGACGCTCGCGCAGGGCATTGCCGGCGGCGACAAGATGGACTGGCTGATCGAGAAGGCGGTCGAACTGGGCGCGGCGGGCTTCGTTCCGCTTGCGACCGCGCGCAGCGTCGTGCGCCTTGCCGGCGAACGCGCGCAGCGGCGCCAGCAGCACTGGCAAGGGGTGGTGCGGGCGTCGTGCGAGCAGTGCGGACGCAACCGCTTGCCGCAAGTGCAACCGGTGCAGGAGTTCGGCGCGTGGCTCGAGCGCTTGCCGCGCGAGCCGGCGGCGGGCGAGTTGCGTCTGCTGCTGTCGCCGCGTGCGAGCATCGGCTTTACCGCGCTGCCCGAGACGCCGCCGCCAGCCGGAGTCACGCTGCTGATCGGTCCCGAAGGCGGCCTGTCCGCCGATGAAGAAGCCGCCGCTGTCGAGCGCGGCTTTACCGCGGTTGGCCTCGGACCCCGGGTGCTGCGCACGGAAACCGCCGGGATCGCGGTACTCGCCGCGCTCGCGGCGCGCTGGGGCGGGTGGTAAAGCGGCTGCCGAAGAAGACATCTGACCAAGCAAAAGACCCGCCAATTGGCGGGCCTTTTGCCGGCATTACACGACGTTCGCGAGCGGACCGGGCGAGGAGCGCCCGCTCAAGCTAAATCACGCGAACGAATAAAACACCCGGAACGCGACCTTGCGCTCGGCCCAGAACTCGGCCGCCTCGCGGAACACGTCGAGCAGCGTTTCACGCCCTTCCTTATCGAATTTCTGCGCGATAGGCAGATGTTCGAGCACGATCACGAAGCCCGGCTGCGCGCCCGCCTTGTGCACGAGGTCGGTCAGGCAGTCGTACAGCGCGTCGTAGTTCTTGCCGAAGTGCTTCGGAAACAGGAACGAGGTCGCAATCGTCTCGAGGACTTCCTGTTTCGATGCCGCGTTCGCGCAGTACGCATACAGAAAGTGCTGACCGAGCTGGTTTGCTTCGTCGGCGAGATCCTGCACGCGGAACGCGCGGATCGATTGCACGATATTCGGTCGCACGGTCCTGAAAAGGCTCATGGGCTCCTCGTTCGATGAAACCACCGTGCCAGCCTCGCTCTGATTGTCGCGACCCTGCTCGTCGGCGCGCATCTTCATGACGCGTTGGAACAAATTGCCTTCGCCGGCCGCGAAAAGATCCGTCGCGACTGCGGAATCGTGCGCGTAGATGTTGTCGCTCATGCCGTTCATCCCGATGTCATTCAACAATTCGATTAAAACTGGTGTAGTGGTCGTCCGAGTAATAACAGTTGTCGGTCCGCTGCAGCGGACCTCCGCAGACGATGCGGCGCGCCCCGCGATTTCGCGCGTGAGGCGTGGGAACGGTGTATTCGTGGTAATAACCGCGCCGGTGGGCGGGTAGCACCCGTTCGTAGTTACCGAATACGACGCCGTCTTTCTGATACGGAAAAGGCCCGCCGGCGCCTATCAGGTTCAACGTAATGACTGCCTCGCGCGGCAATTGCGCAAGTGCGATGGTGCCCGTCTGCCCGTTCGCCGCGGCCGGCGCCGAATAGTCCCGCGCCAACGCCTGCGGCACGGAACTCGACAGCGCGACGAGCGCGGCGGCACCGATCAGCACGCCTTTGACGCCCATCCAGTTGCGTGCCATGTATCAGGGTTCCCCGCTGTCAGATCACGAGTTTGACGACCATGAAAGTCGTAAGGGTATCGCTAATCCCCTTTGGAATCAACGTTCGACGGCCGGCCAGGCCAGTAGCCAGCAGTTTGACGAGGTTTAACAAAGCCTTTATCCCACCCAGGCTAAACTTAGCTCGACCGCGAAAGAAGATCGATGCCGGCAGCGCATGCGGTTGTCGGGAAGGTGTCCGGTTGCGGTCGTAAGAGCCTGGGATTGCTCAGCCGAAAGGCTGTGTCTTTGCCATTTGTCGGGGTGGCGTTTCCCCAGCTTGCCCTGAGGCGTGCCCATTGCGGGCACGTCTTTTTTTCGGGCGCGCGCCGGTCGGGTGACCGGCGCGAAGCCTGCGACAGATCAGAGACTTCAGACCACCGCCGCAGGCCGATACTTCAGTCGAAGCGCACGCGCGATCAGCGGGTCGCCGTGACGTCCGCCACCAGCAGGGCCGTCATGTTGACGATCCGGCGCACCGTCGCCGACGGCGTCAGCACGTGCACCGGCTGAGCCGCGCCGAGCAGCATCGGGCCGATCGCGATGTTGTTGCCGGCCGCCGTCTTCAGCAGGTTGTACGAGATGTTGGCCGCGTCGATGTTCGGCAGCACCAGCAGATTCGCGTCGCCTTCGAGCGTCGAGTCCGGCAGCACTTCACGGCGCAGGTTCGCGTCGAGCGCGACGTCGCCATGCATTTCGCCGTCGACTTCCAGTTCCGGCGCGCGTTCGCGCAGGATCTCGAGCGTATCGCGCATCTTCTGCGCGGTCGGCGCGTTGCTCGAACCGAAGTTCGAATGCGACACCAGCGCGACCTTCGGCTCGATGCCGAAACGGCGCACTTCTTCCGCCGCCATGATCGTGATCTCGGCCAGTTGCTCCGGCGTCGGGTCGACGTTCACGTGCGTATCGACGAGGAAAATCTGCCGGTTCGGCAGCACCAGCGCGTTCATAGCCGCGTACACGTTGCAGCCCGCGCGCTTGCCGATCACCTGGTCGATGAAGTGCAGATGGCGGTGCGTCGTGCTGACCGTGCCGCAGATCATCCCGTCGGCCTCGCCCTTCTTGACCATCATCGAGCCGATCAGCGTGGTGCGGCGGCGCATTTCGAGCTTGGCCATCTGCGCGGTGATGCCCTTGCGCGACATCATCTTCGCGTAGTCCTGCCAGAACTCGCGGTAACGCGGGTCGTGATCGGTGTTGACGACCGTGTAGTCCTGGCCGTTGACGAGGCGCAGACCATACTTCGCGATGCGCTGCTCGATCACCGCCGGACGGCCGATCAGGATCGGCTTGGCAAGCTTTTCGTCGACGATGATCTGCATTGCGCGCAGAACGCGCTCTTCCTCGCCTTCCGCGAACACGATGCGCTTCTTCTCCGGCTCGACGCCGCGCGCCAGCTGGAAGATCGGCTTCATCGTCGTGCCGCTGTGGTAGACGAACTGCTGCAGATGCTGCGAGTACGCGTCCATGTCCTCGATCGGACGCTCGGCGACGCCGCAATCCATCGCGGCCTTCGCCACCGCCGGCGCGACCTTGACGATCAGACGCGGATCGAACGGCTTCGGAATCAGGTACTCGGGCCCGAACGACAAATCCTGAATGCCGTACGCGGTCGCGACGATGTCGCTCTGCTCCTGGCGCGCCAGCTCGGCAATCGCGTTGACCGCGGCGATTTCCATTTCGCGGGTGACCGTGGTCGCGCCGGCGTCGAGCGCGCCGCGGAACAGGAACGGGAACACCAGCACGTTGTTGACCTGGTTCGGATAGTCGGTGCGGCCCGTGCACAGCACCGCGTCCGGACGCACTTCGAGCGCCAGTTCCGGCAGGATTTCCGGCGTCGGATTGGCGAGCGCGAGGATCAGCGGCTTGTCGGCCATCTTCTTGACCATGTCCTGCTTGAGCACGCCGCCGGCCGACAGGCCGAGGAAAATGTCCGCGCCTTCGATCACTTCGGCGAGCGAGCGCGCATCGGTTTCACGTGCGAAACGCTCCTTGTCCGGGTCCATCAGCTCGGTGCGGCCCTTGTAGACCACGCCCGCGAGGTCGGTCACGGTGATGTTTTCGAGCGGCAGGCCGATGTCGACCAGCAGGTCCAGACAGGCGAGCGCCGCGGCGCCGGCGCCGGAGGACACCAGCTTGACCTTCTTGATGTCCTTGCCGACCACCTTCAGACCGTTGGTGACCGCCGCCGCGACGACGATCGCGGTGCCGTGCTGGTCGTCGTGGAAGACCGGAATCTTCATCCGCTTACGGCATTCGCGCTCGACGATGAAGCAGTCCGGCGCCTTGATGTCTTCGAGGTTGATGCCGCCGAAGGTCGGTTCGAGCGCCGCGATCACGTCGACCAGCTTGTGCGGGTCGGTTTCGTTGATTTCGATGTCGAACACGTCGATGCCGGCGAACTTCTTGAACAGCACGGCCTTGCCTTCCATCACCGGCTTCGACGCGAGCGGGCCGATGTTGCCCAGACCGAGCACCGCGGTGCCGTTCGTGACGACGCCGACGAGGTTGCTGCGGGCGGTGAAACGCGCGGCATTGAGCGGGTTTTCGACGATTTCCTCGCACGCGAACGCGACGCCCGGCGAATACGCCAGCGCGAGGTCGCGCTGGTTGATCATCTGCTTGGTCGGGGCGATCGCGATTTTGCCGGGAGTGGGAAACTCGTGGTAATCGAGGGCGGCTTCGCGGAGTTTGGTGTTCACGGGATTCGACATAAGGCGGGCTTTCGGTGCAGATTAGAATAGACGTTCGACGGCATTGTAGCCCCAATTGCCCGCTCAATTCCTTCAATACGGGTACAACTGCCGCGACCGAAACAGTGTGAACCGGCCATGCCCCGGGCGCTGCCGGATATATTGCCGGGACGCGCTTTGGTTGTCGTCGGTTCTCTGTGCTTCTCCACCGTAATCCGCTCTTTTTCCGCCAACATGCTTTCCGAGTTCTCGCTGATCGACCGCTTTTTCGCCCGCCGAGCCGCCGCCGCGCGACCGTCCAACGCTGACGGGGGCACCCTCGGGATCGGCGACGATTGCGCGCTGCTGGCACCGCGTCGCGGCGAAATGCTGGCGATTTCGACGGACATGCTGGTGGAAGGCCGCCATTTCTTCGCCGACCTCGATCCAGAGGCGCTCGGTCATAAAGCGCTGGCCGTCAATCTGTCGGACCTCGCGGCGATGGGCGCCGAACCGCAAGCGTTCACGCTGGCGTTTTCGCTGCCGAAAGCCGATGAAGCGTGGCTCGCCGCGTTCAGCGAAGGGCTGTTCGCGCTGGCCGAACTTCACGGCTGCGAACTGATCGGTGGCGATACGACCGGCGGTCCGCTCAATCTGTGCATCACCGTGTTCGGCAGCGTGCCGCCGCAAACCGCGCTGCGCCGCGACGCGGCGCGGCCGGGCGACGACATCTGGATCTCCGGCACCCTCGGCGACGCGCGCGCCGGCCTCGGCGTGCGGCGCGGCGAGTGGCACGCGGAGCCGGCCGACGCCGCCCTCTTCCAAACCGCGCTCGAGCGTCCGCAGCCGCGCATCGCGCTCGGCCTCGCGCTGCGCGGCGTCGCCCATGCGGCGCTCGATCTGTCCGACGGGCTGGCCGGCGATCTGATGCACATCCTCGAACGCTCGGCGCTGCGCGCGAGCGTCGATATCGACGCGGTGCCGCGCTCGGCCGCGCTGCGCCGCCTCGCGCCCGAGGTTCAGCGGCGCTGCACGCTGGCCGGCGGCGACGACTACGAGCTGTGCTTCACCGCCCCCGCCGCCGCGCGCGCCGCGGTCGAAGCGGCCGGCCACGAGGCCTCGGTGCCGGTGACCCGCATCGGTACAATAAGCGCTCTCGATGCGGCCCACGACCGGCCCGCCATCGCATGGCACGACGCCGCCGGCGCGCCGCTCTCTCTCACGTTGCAAGGTTTCGACCACTTCCATGCAGAATGACCCCTCGCTTGGCCCCGCCGACGATCTGATCGGCGCTCCCACGCCCGGCCCGAGCGCGCCGAAGCCGCAGCCGCCGCGCCGCGCGAGCGCGCGTTTCATGCTGTCGCATCCGGTGCATATTCTGTCGCTCGGCTTCGGCAGCGGGCTGTCGCCGGTCATGCCGGGCACCGTCGGCACGCTGTTCGCGTGGGCGTCGTTCATCGTGCTGAACCGCTATCTGACCGTGCTCGGCTGGGGTGCGCTGATCATCGTCGGTTTTATCGGCGGGATCGCGCTGTGCGGGTTTACCGCGCGGCGGCTCGGCATCGGCGATCCGTCGGCGGTCGTGTGGGACGAGATCGTCGCGTTCTGGCTGGTGCTGCTGATGGTGACCCCCGCCACCCTCACCGGACAGTTCTGGGCTTTCGTCGTGTTCCGCTTCTTCGATATGGTGAAGCCGCCGCCGATCGGCTATTTCGACCGGCGTTTGAAAGGCGGCTTCGGCATCATGTTCGACGACCTGATCGCTGCCTTTTTCACGCTGCTCGTGATCGCGTTGTGGCGGATGTCGGTTTGATCTTGTAGTGAGCGCCGGTTGCCGCCGGCGCTTTCTCTGTCCCCGATCATCGCTATTGGCCGCGCCGCGGCGCCGGCTTCGTTTACCGGATTGACGCCATGCCTACCGATTCCGTCGTTCACCAGCTTGCGATCCGCGTGAGCAACCGTCTGCGCGACGAGCGCCTGATGCTCGCGACCGCCGAATCCTGCACTGGCGGCATGGTCGCGACCGCGATCACCGACATCTCCGGCAGCAGCGGCTGGTTCGAGCGCGGCTTCGTCACCTATTCGAATCAGGCGAAAAGCGAAATGATCGGCGTGCCGGCCGACCTGATCGACAAACACGGCGCGGTCAGCGAGCCGGTCGCGCGCGCGATGGCCGAAGGCGCGCTGCGCAATAGCCGCGCGCAGGTCGCGCTGTCGATTACCGGCGTCGCCGGCCCCGGCGGCGGCACCGCGACCAAACCGGTCGGGATGGTGTCGTTCGGCTGGAGCAACCGGCTGCATACGACTGTGGAAACGAAGATTTTCAAGGGCGATCGCGAGCAGATTCGCGTGCAGGCCGCCGCGCACGCGCTGCGCGGGGTGCTCGCGCTGCTCGACGAGCGCGAGCATTGAGCGCCGCGCCCCGCGCGGTACACCGGCGCGCGGCTGCGGCTGCGGCGCCCGGCCGGCCGGCCGGCAACTTTGAACAGGTGGACTGATGACTGATTCGCGTGCGCTCGCGGACGAACTGATTCGCCGCTTCGACCTGAAGCCGCATCCCGAAGGCGGCTTCTTCGCGGAAACCTATCGCTCGAGCGCCCGTGTTTGGCGCGACGGCGAGCCGGTCGACTCACGCTCGGCGTCGACCGCGATCTACTACCTGCTGTGCGACGGCGCGCATTCGGCGTGGCATCGGATCCGCTCCGACGAGCTCTGGCATTTCTATGCGGGCGCGCCGCTGCTAGTGCATGTGCTCGACGACGCGAGCGGCGCGCTGGTCACGCACCGGCTCGGCAATCCGCTCACCGATCCCGGCAGCGTCTATCAGGCGGTGGTGCCGGCGGGCTTGTGGTTCGCCGCGCAATGCGAAGACGCCGCCACGTTCGCGCTGGTCGGCTGCACGGTCGCGCCGGGGTTCGAATTCAGCGAGTTCGAGCTCGCGGATGTCGATGCGCTGAAGGCGCGCTATCCGCGCCATGCGGAACTGATTGGGCGGCTGGCCGCGACGCCACGCTAATAGCTAGCACGAGCGCGTCGGCCCTCCCCGCCCTGCCCCATCAATTACCGGAACGCATTGATCCGGTCGCGCGTATCCTTCGCAGCCTGCGCGGCGGCCTGCGCGAAGTCATCGCCCTTGCCCGCGTAAATGATCGCGCGCGACGAGTTGATCAGCATCCCCGTGCCGTTCGCGGTGCGGCCCGCGCTCACGGTGGCCTGCACGTCGCCACCCTGCGCACCGATACCCGGAATCAGCAGCGGCATGTCGCCGACAATTCCGCGCACCACGTCGATTTCCTTCGGGAACGTCGCGCCGACCACGAGGCCGAGCTGACCGCTCGCGTTCCACTTGTCGGCCGCCAGTTGCGCGACGATCTGGTACAGCGGCCGGCCGCCCGTCTCCAGAAACTGCAGGTCCGAGCCGCCCGGGTTCGACGTGCGGCACAGCACGATCACGCCCTTGCCCGCGTGCTCCAGATACGGCTCGATCGAGTCGAAACCCATGTACGGATTGACCGTCACCGCGTCGGCCTGGTAGCGCTCGAACGCTTCGCGCGCGTACTGCTCGGCGGTGCTGCCGATGTCGCCGCGCTTCGCGTCGAGGATCACCGGCAAGCCCGGATGGTTCGCGTGAATGTGGGCGATCAGCTGTTCGAGCTGGTCTTCCGCGCGATGCGCGGCGAAGTAGGCAATCTGCGGCTTGAACGACGACGCGTACGGCGCGGTCGCATCGACGATCGTGCGGCAGAACTCGAAGATCGCATCGGCGCGGCCGGCGAGCGCGCCTGGGAATTTGCTGGGCTCGGGATCGAGGCCGACGCACAGCAGCGAGTTGGTGCGCTGCCAGGCGTCGTTGAGTGTCTGGATGAAATTGGACATGGTGGGTCTCGCGGCGAGCCGGTAATCGGAAGAAGGCGCGTATTTTACCTGCGTCCGGCGCGGCGCTCGCCGCCCTCTCGCCCGCCGCCCGCCGCCCGCTACTGCCTGCGCCGCGACCCGCGCGCGCCCGGCATCGAGCGCAAGCCGGTGCGCTCGACCGTAAACCGGAACGTGCGCGTGAGCCGCTCGCCGCGCTTGAGCAGCGTCATCCCGTGCTCGCTCGCGCCGCCGGCCAGGTTCATCGCGTTGATCGGATGATCGACCGGCTCGAAGCAGAAGAAGTCCTCGCCGGGCGGCGTGTACAGCACGTAGTAGTCGGTATCCGCCGCGATGTTCAGCGACAGCCGCCGCCGCGGCCACACCACCGCCGCCTGGCCGCTCCAGCCAGTGAACGCGTGATTGACGATCGTCTCCGGCAGCGGATACGCGACGCCGAACTGCCACGCGGGCGGCGCCGGCACGTGCCGCACCGGCAGCCAGTCGTCGCCGGACAGCCACAGCCCGCCGGCCGCCGCCGACAGTTCGGTATCCGCGTCGCGCACGAAGAACGGATGCACGCCGAGCCCGAACGGCAGCGTGTCGCGCCCGGTGTTTTCGATGTCGAGCGCGATCACGAGCGTCGGGCCGTCGAGCGTATAGGTCTGCGTCGCTCGGAACGCGTACGGTTTGCCGTCGCGCCGGTCGAGCGTCAGCCGTACGTGCTCGCGGCCCGTCTCGAGCACCTGCCACTGCGCGAGCCAGCCGTCGCCGTGGATCGGCAGCGGTTCGTCCGCGCGGTTGCGCGGCACCTCGACCCGGCGTCCGGCGACGCTGAAACGTCCGCCGCCGATCCGGTTCGAGTACGGCAGAAGCGGATAGCAGGCGAGCTCATTGGGCTGCGTGGCCGCGCCGACCTCGCGGCAGCGCCGGAAGATCGGCGTCAGCGCGCCGTCGTTGCGCCAGTCGAAGCGGGTCACGCCGCCGCCGAGCGACGGCGCGACGTCGAGGCGCAAGTGCGCGTTGGCGAGCGTGATGCACGCGACATCGGCCGCCGCACTGCCTTCGCCGCGCGCGACCGCCGCGGTGCTGGGACCGGGCTGCACCGGGTTGGCCGCCGCGGCAAGTCGCGAGCGTCGGATCTGGGCGTTCTGGGATGCGGCTGAAACGAGATTCGTCACAGTCATAGTTGAGCTCCATCGAGAGGCTTGGGACGTTGCCGTCAGAGGCTGACGGATGGTGTGGGCGATTATTGTTCTGACGGATCGCCTCTGTCCGAACTGCATGCTGCCGATTCGTTGCCGGCCGCTCGCGAGTCGCGAGTTGCGAGCTGCCCGGCCGCGCGCTTGCCGGCGCGCGGCCGCAGCCGCGTCATTCTGCGCTAGAGCTGCGCGCCTTCAAATAGCGGCTCGGGCACGCCGCGCCGTGCGAGCGTCGCGACGAACACGCCGCCCGCGAGCGTGTCGGCCGCGCGGTCGACCGCATCGAGTTCCGCGTACGCGCTCGTGATGTACAGCGTGTCGAACTGCGGGCTGCCCGCGGCGAGGCCGCTCGGCGGACCGCCGAACGCGACGCAGCTCGGCTGCGAGGTCGGCACGTCGATCCGCTCGGTTTCGACGCCGTCGGCGCCGTAGCGCACCACCCGCGCGCCGCCCCACTGCGCGTTCCACAAGCCGCCGTCGACATCGACGGTCGAGCCGTCGGGGATGCCGGTCGCGTCGGTCAGGCGAGTGAACACGCGGTCGTTGGCGATGCCGCCGTCCGCGCGATAGTCGCATGCGCGGATTTCACGCGACGGCGAATCGCAGTAATACATCGTCGCGCCGTCGGGGCTGAACGCGATGCTGTTCGAAATCGCCGGCGCCGGCAACGGCAGCCGTTCGAGCGACAGATCGCGATTCAAGCGGTAAAAGCCGGCGAGCCGCTGCAGCTTGCCGCTTTCGTCCTTGGTGCCGAACACGAAGCGGCCCTGGCGGTCGCAGCGCCCGTCGTTCACGCGCGTGTTCATGCCCGGCTCGACGTCGACGATCCGCTGGGTCTTGCCGGTATCGAAATCGAAAAACGCGAAATGCGATGCGAGCCCGACCAGCAGATAGCGCGGATTCGCGCACAGCGCGAAGGTCGCGAGCCGCTCGGGCATGGCGAACGATTCGCTGCGGCCGTCGGCCGGATCGTAGCGCCACAGCCGCGCGCCTTCGATATCGGTCCAGTAGAAGCGGCCGCTGCGCGCGCACCAGGTCGCGCCCTCGCCGAGCTCGCATTGGGTGTCGAGCAGCAGCGTCGCCGCCTGCACGCGCGCGCCGGCAGTCACGCCCAGCCTCCATCGACGACGATGTCCTGCGCGGTGATCATGCGGCTGTCGTCGGCGGCGAGGAATAGCGCCATGCGCGCGAGGTCGGCCGGCAGCAGTTCGGCGTCGATGCACTGGCCTTCCTTGATCTGGCGGCGGCCGTTGTCGTCGAGCCACAGGCGCAGCTGCTTTTCCGTCATCACCCAGCCCGGCACCAGCGTATTGACGCGGATATCGAAGTGACCGAGGTCGCGCGCGAGGCCGCGCGTGAGCCCCTGCACCGCCGCTTTCGCGGTCACGTAGACCGGATAGCCGCCGTTCTTCAGCATCCAGCTGACCGAGCCGAGATTGATGATCGAGCCGCTGCGCGCGGCCTTCATGTCTTCCATCACGGCCTGGGCCGCGAAGAACTGGTGGCGGATATTCACCGCGATACCGGCGTCGAACGATTCGCGCGTGACTTCGCTGATCTGGTGGCGCTTGTCGTTCGCCGCGTTGTTGACCAGCACCTGGATCGGGCCGAGCGCGGCCTTCACGTCGGCGATCGCTTTTTGCAGCGCGTCGATGTCGGTCAGATCGACTCGCAAAAACAGCGGCTTGTGCTTCGAGTCGCCGAGCTGGTCGGCGAGCGCTTCACCGGCGCTCGCGTCGATATCGAAGAACGCTACGCGCGAACCCTGCGCGGCGAAGTGCTCGACGAACGATGCGCCGATCCCGGTCGCGCCGCCGGTGATCAACACCGTGCGGTCGACGAGACTCGGATAGCGGGCGTACGCGTTGTCCGCGAGGCGGGCATTTGCATTGGCCGGAGACGACATCGTGGAATTCCTTTAATGAGCGTGGGTTAAGGGGAAGCTGAGCGGTGCGCGCGTCGCGGGTTTAGTCGCGCGAGCCGCGGTTCTTCAACTGGTCGAGCAGCACGGCGGCGAGCAGGATCGCGCCGCGCACGAGGTACTGGTAGAACGCGTCGATGTTCAGCAGGTTCATCACGTTTTCGACGGTGCCCATGATCAGCACGCCGATCACGACGCCGGAGATCGTCGCGCGACCGCCGAGCAGCGACACGCCGCCGAGCACGCAGGCCGAGATCACGTTCAGCTCGAAGCCTTCGGCGGCGTTCGGCTGCCCCGAGGTGATGCGCGACGCGAGAATCACGCCGGCCAGCGCGGTGACCGCGCCCTGGATCAGGAAGATCCACACGCGCGTGCGCTCCACATTGATACCGGCGAGCCGCGACGCTTCCGGATTGCCGCCGATCGCGAGCGTGTTGCGTCCGTACACGGTCTGGTTCAGCATCACGCCGAACACGACGAAGCACAGCAGCGTGACCCAGATCGGCAGCGATACGCCGAACATCGTCAGCCCGCCGAGCGCGATAAAGGTATCCGACGACACCCCGACCGCCTGCCCGTGCGACACGATAAAGCCGAGGCCGCGGACGATTTCCATCGTCGCGAGCGTGGTGATCAGCGCGTTGATGCGCAGATACGCGATCACCGCGCCGTTGACGAAGCCGATCACCGCACCGGCGGCGACCGCCGCGACGATCGCGATGAAGGTGTTGTTGGTCGCGTTGAGCACCATTGCGCACAGCACGCCGGCAAACGCGACGGTCGAGCCGACGGAAAGATCGAAGTCGCGCGACGCGAGACAGAACATCATCGTGCACGCGACCATGCCGATCTGCGAGATCGACAGCGCGAGGCCAAGCATGTTCTCGATCGAAAAGAAATGGTCGACCGTCAGCGACATCGTCACGAACATCACGACGAAGATCACGATCAGGCTGTACTCGGTGATCTGCTGCCACCACTTGGCCTTGTCGCTGGTCTGCGGAATCAGCGCGTCCGCCGCGCTCTTGGCGGCCTGATGCGCGAGGTTTTCTCTGGCTTGCATGTTCAATACTCCTCCCCGTTCCCCACGGGTTGCGGACTCGCGTCCGGATCTGGTTCAGGCCGCGCGCGAGCCGCTCTGGTTGGCCGCGTTCGCGTTCGATGCCGAATTGGCGTTCTCGGGTAAGGCGGTCGAGCTTTGCGGCAGCGCGAGGCTCAGCACCGCCTGCTCGTTCGCGTCCTTGCGCGCGAGCTCGCCCGAAATGCGGCCCTGGCGCATCACGACGATGCGGTCGGACACGCCGAGCACTTCCGGCAGTTCCGACGAGATCATCACGATCGCGCAGCCGCGCTCGGCGAGCTGATAAATCACGTTGTAGATTTCGTGCTTCGCGCCGACGTCGATCCCGCGAGTCGGTTCGTCGAGAATCACGACCTTCAGATCGGGCTCGGCAAGCCAGCGCGACAGAATCGCCTTCTGCTGATTGCCGCCCGACAGGAAGCGGATCCTCTGCCGGCGATGCGGCGTCTTGATCTTCAGCAGCTTGATGAAACGGTCGGCGGTCTGCGCCTCTTTCTTGCGATCGAGGAACATCCCCGCGCGCAGATAGTGGCGCCGGCAGCTGATGTTGATGTTCTCCGCGACGCTCGCCATCGCGACGATGCCCTCTTCCTTGCGGTCTTCCGGGCACAGCACGATGCCGTGTTTAATCGCTTCGCCGGCGCTGCGCACCTTGATCGGCTTGCCGTCGAGCAGCAGTTCGCCGCCCTTCCTGTGTTCGGCGCCGTACACCAGATGCATCAGCTCGCTGCGGCCCGCGCCGACCAGCCCGAAGAAGCCGACGATCTCGCCGCGCCGCACCTCGAAGCTCGCCGGCTGCGCGAGCGGATGGCCTTCGATCGCCTTCGCCGCGAAGCGCACTTCGCCGAGCGGGCGCGCCGTATAACTGTAGATATCCGAAATTTCCCGCCCGACCATCTCGCTGACGATAGTGTCGCGCGGCACTCCCGCGAGCGTCGGATGCGATGCGACCTTGCGGCCGTCGCGGAAGATCGTGCACGCGTCGCACAGCTCGTAGATCTCGTCCATCCGATGCGAGATGTAGATCATCGCGCGGTTGTCGGCGCGCAGGTCGCGCACCAGCTTGAACAGCACCTCGGTCTCGCGATGCGACAGCGAGCTGGTCGGTTCGTCGAGCGCGATCACCCGCGCGTTGCGCAGCAGCGCCTTGCAGATTTCGACCATCTGGCGCTGCGCGATCGACAGCTTGCGCAGCTTCGCGTTCGGGTCGAGCGCGACGCCCATCGCTTCGAGCCGCTCGCGCACGAAGCGTTTGGCCTCGCGTTTGTTGACCCAGCCGAGCGAGTTCGGCAGCTGGCCGAGCAGCAGATTTTCCGCGACCGTGAGGTCGGGCACATATTGCAGCTCCTGGTGAATCACCGCGATCCCCGCGCCGATCGACGCGGCCGCGCTCGCAAAGCGCACCTCGTTGCCGTCGATCATCATGCGGCCCGAATCCGGTTGATACTCGCCGCCGAGTATTTTCAGCAGCGTCGATTTCCCCGCGCCGTTCTCGCCCATCAGGCCATGAACCTGGCCGGCGTTGACGTCGAAGGACACACCGTCGAGCGCGCGCACGCCTGGAAAGACTTTGCCGATATTGTCAAAACGTAGCGTCGCTGACACTTCGCCTCCTCTCACGACCGGCACCTGCGGGTTAGCGCGTGGTCCAGTCTCATGCAATTTCTTGCTGCCTCGTGTGGGCCGCGTATCGCGCGCGGTCCCTGTCTGTACCGCAGTTCTATTGCGCGTCTTTTATTTGCCGTCGCCGGCGCGTGGCGAACGCGACGCGTCGGCGGCGTACTTCAGCTCACAGCAAACTCACGCGCTTACTTCGACGCGAGCCCCATCTTCTCGCGCACTTCGCCAACGTTGTCGCGAGTGGCCAGCATGCCGGACGTCAGCGTGAGCTTCGGCGGTTCCTTGCCTTGCGTGATCCACGAGTACATCAGCTCCGAGGTCTCCTCGCCGTGACGCTTCGGGCTGATGATCACCGTGCCGAAGAAGCCGGTCGGTTGCGGCTTCTTGAACTCGTTCAGCGCGGAGTCCGAACCGCCGATGCCGATACCGATCATGTTGTCCGCCTTGAAGCCGCGGCCCTCCGCTGCGCGCACCGCGCCGAGCACGCCTTCGTCGTTCAGCGCGTAAGCGACCCAGTGCTTGTACTGCGGGTTCTTGGTCAGCGCGATGTTGGCCGCGTTGAACGCGTTTTCGGTGTCGGTCTTCGCCTGCGGCGCGGCGATGATGTTCGCCTTCGGGAAGCCCGCGGCGACCAGCGCGTCGGTCGCGCCGGTGGTGCGGTCGTGCGCGGTCGGCAGCTGCTCGTAGGTCACGTCGATCGCGCCGACGTCCTTCATGTCCCAGCCGCGCTTCTTGATTTCGGCCGCGATGCCGTCGCCGACCTGCTTGCCGATGTTGTACGCCGAGATGCCCATGTGCGGGACCGACTCGATCGGCTTGCCGGCGCCGTCGACGAGGCGGTCGTCGACCGTCATCATCTTCAGGTTGTCGGCCTTCGCCTTCGCGACGATGCCCGGTCCGAGCTTGACGTCCGGCGTGCAGATCACGAAACCCTGGGCCTTCTGCGCGGCGAGGTTGTCGATCGCGCTCATCACCTTCTCACCCGACGGCGCGCCGATCTTCACGAGCGTGAAGCCCTTCTCCTTGGCGGCCATTTCGGCGAACTTCCATTCGTCCTGGAACCACGGTTCTTCCGGCTGCTTGACGAGGAAGCCGATCTTGACCGAATCGGCTGCCTGCACGACCGGCGCGTTGAACAGCACGCCCGTGGCCGCGGCTGCCAGCGTGAGGAAAATTCTGCGTTTCATGATGCTTGTCTCCTGACTAATTGATAACGAGAAGGTATCGGCCGCGTCTTCTTATACCGGTCTGACGCACGCGGCCAGCGCGTCGTCCGGTTTTCCGTGCGCGTTGCCGCGGGGGCGCGCGCCTGTCTGTTGTCGATTCGTTTCTGCTCTTTCAGTCGTGGTACAGCGCCGAGCGCCCGCCATCGACGGTGATGCAGCTCGCGTTGATGAACGGCGCCTCGTCCGACGCGAGGAACACCGCGGTCATCGCGACTTCCTCCGGACGGCCGATGCGGCCCATCGGCTGCAGGTCGAGCGTCGCCTGTTGCGCGGCGGCCGGGTCGGCCTGCTCGTTCCACCAGTCGTGCGTCAGTTGCGTCTCGATGTAGCCGGGCGCGATCGCATTCACCCGCACGTTGCGCGGCGCGTATTCGATGCCGAGTGCGCGCGTGAGGCCAATCACGCCGTGCTTCGCAACCGGGTACGGGAAGCAGCCCGGGATGATCTTGAACGCGTGCGTCGACGCGATGTTCACGATGCTGCCCCGGCCCCGTTCGACCATTCCCGGCAGCACCGCGCGGCAACCGTTCCACACGCCGTCGAGATCGACCGCGAAGCAGCGCCGCCAGTCGGCGTCGGTCATCGTCAACGGATCGCAGAACACGTTGATGCCGGCGTTGTTGACCAGCACGTCGAGCGCGCCGAATGCGCGTTCGCCCTCGCTCACTGCATGCTGCACCGACGCGGACTGCGTGACGTCGGTCTGTACCGCGAGCACGCGCGCGCCGCCTTGCGCCGCAAGCTGCGATTCGATCTGCGCGGCCGTGCGGCGGGCCGTGTCGATGTCCAGCTCCGCCAGCACCACCGCCGCGCCCTCGCGCGCGAATGCGAGCGCGATCGCCGCGCCGATGCCGCGGCCGGCGCCAGTGACGAGCGCGGCCTTGCCGGCGAGCCGGCTCATTTCTTCACGCCCGCGCGGGCGATTCGCAGCCCGTTGATGAACGCCTTCGCGTGCGAGGCGGTCACCGCCGCGCTCTGGCCCGGCTTGTACAGCGCCGAGCCGAGCCCGAAGCCGTTCGCGCCGGCACTGAGGAACGGGCCCATGTTGTCCGGGTTGATCCCGCCGACGGGCACCAGCGGCACCTGTGCGGCGATCACTGCGCGCCATGCCTTGACGACCTGGCAGCCGAGCTGCTCGGCGGGAAACATCTTCAGCAGGTCCGCGCCGTTCTTCAGCGCGATGAACGCTTCGGTCGGCGTCGCGACACCCGGCGCGCATGCGAGGCCCTGCTGCTTCGCCGCGAGCACCACGTCCGGGTCGCTGTGCGGCATCACCACCAGCTCGCCGCCGGCCGACTTCACATCGGCGACGAAGCTCGGATGCAGCACCGTGCCCGCGCCGACGATCGCGTCGGCCGGCAGCACCTTGCGGATCGCGGCGATGCTGTCGAACGGCTGCGGCGAATTGAGCGGCACCTCGACGATGCGAAAACCCGCTTCGTAGAGCGCCTGGCCGTGATCGGCGGCGTCGGCGGGCGTCACGCCGCGCATGATCGCGATCAGCGGACACACTTCGAACGCGGCGATCAGACCCGCGTGCGGCATGTACGGTCCGGGCAGATTGATGTGAGGTTGCATGTCGATTCCTTGTTTCGTGTGCGGCCGTGCCGCTGATTAGCCCGCGTGCGCCGCGCCGGCGGCCGGCGTGACGAGGCCCGCCTCGACGGCGACGCGCCACAGGCCGCGCTCGGTCGCATGACGGACCGGCTCCGCGCGCAGACAGCCGAATTGCGCGAGCGCGAGACGGTAGCGCTCGCACAGCGCGTCGTTGCCGATCAGCCGCGGACTCTGCTGCGCGAGCGAGCTGTTCTGCTGCGTCAGCACCGCTTCGAGGCCGGCCAGTTCGTGGCCGATCAGCAGCCCCGACAGATAGTCGGGCTGCGCTTCGGCCGCCAGCTCGCCGGTCAGGCCGAGCGTGCGGGTGCTGAACATGGTCGCGAGCACGCCCGCCTGGCCTTTCTCGCGCGCGATGTTCACGCCGCGCACGAATGCTTCGGTATCCGGACGATCGGGGGTGACCATCGTGCGGCCGAGGATCGTGTGCTCGCGCAGCGCGGCGAATACTTCGCCGGTCATGAAGGTGTGAAAGCGTTCGATGCGGCCGCCTTGTACGACTGCCCATTTCGCGTGGGTGCCCGGCAGGCCGATCAGCGAGCGGGACGGGTCGGCGGAGCCGTCCGCGGAGCCGTCCGCGGCGCCGTCCGCACTGAGCGCGCCGAAAATCTGCGTCTCCTCGCCGCGCATCACGTTCGGCAGCTCGCCGCGTTGCAGCACGCCCGGCACGATATGCAGCGTCGCGCCGCTCGCGGTCTGCACCCGCACGAGGCCCGCGACCAGCGCATCGGCGTTGGCGGGCGTAGCGACGTACGGCGCTTCGCGCCAACCCTGCGCGCTGCCGACCATACCCGCCGCGATCACCGGCACGCCGCGCGCGTGTTCGAGCCATGCGCCGCAGACGTCGTCGAACGCGGCGTCGAAGCCGCCTTCGGCCGCGCGCTTCGGCAGATTCATGATGCCGGCCGGCGACGCGCGCAGCGCCAGCACCTGGCCGTGCGCATCGAACAGATACGCGCGCAGCGACGTCGTCCCCCAGTCGAGCGCGATCAGCGCGGCGCGCGAGAAGTCGATGCCGGCGAGGCCGGCAACCTCGAGCGGCGCGTCCGCTTCGACTTGCGGACCCGCGTCGGTCGCGACGGCCGCCGGATGATCGGCCAGCGTGGCGGTAGCGGCCGTCATCGTTTGATCCTGCGAGTTGCCGGTTGCGGCGCGCGCCAACCGAGTTCCTCCGAGATCGCGCGCGCCTCGCGCTGCACGACCGCGATCAGTTCGTCCATCCGTTCGAGCGGCATGTACGGAATCGTGCTCGCCACCGACAGCGCCGCGACGATCGCACCCGACGCGTCGCGCACCGGCGCCGCGACGCAGCGGATCGCTGCTTCGTTTTCCTCCAGATCGAACGTGTAGCCGCCGGCCGCGTAGTTCGCCATGCGCTGCATGAAGGTCGGCGCGTCGGGACGGTTGTCGGGCGTGAAGCTGACGCCGGCGAGCGCGCGGCGCGACGCGTCGAACATCGACTGCCACGCGTCCGGGCTCAGGTCGAGCATCATCGCCTTGCCGATCCCAGTCGACGCCAAAGGCATCCGGTGGCCGACCCGCGAGCGCATTTCGAGCCCGCGCGTGCCGGGAATCTTGTCGATGTACAGCACGTCGTCGCCGTCGCGCACGCCGAGATGGATCGTGTCGAGCGTCTGCTCGGCGAGCGACTCCAGATGCGGACGCGCGACCGCGGTCAGCGGCATCTGTTCGAGCGCGATCGTGCCGAGTTCGATCAGCTTCGGCCCGAGCAGATAGCCGCCCTGCACCTGACGCAGATAGCGCGCCTGCACGAGGCTGCTGACCAGCCGATGCGTGGTGCTGCGGGTCGTGCCGAGCGCGGCGCCGAAGCTGCGCAGATCGCGCACGCCGGCCGCCGCCGCTTCGAGAATCGCGAGGCCGCGCAGCAGCGTCTGCGTGCCGGCCTGTTGCGGAGTGATCTCGCGCAACGTGACCGGCAGCCCGAGCGCATCGCCGTTCGCCGCGCGCGCGACCGGGCGCGAGGCCCGCGCGGTCGCAGTGGCGGTGGCCGCGGCGGTGGTGGTGGAAGCGGCGCCGGCCTGGCGCGGCGCGGCATTGATTGCGGGGGTCACTGACTGCGGCAGATCGGCGGGCTCGGCCGCGTTGACCGCGTGATTCGACATCGCTTTGTTCATGGCGATTCGCTGGTGGATGGTTTTTTTGCGCTCAGCGCGCGGGGCCGGAGAACTGCTCGAAGCGGCGGGCGGCGGCAATACTTGCGATGCCGCGCTCGCGCGGCTGGCTATGGCTGCCAGTCATGGTGGGCCTCGTCTCCGGTTTTTTGTGTCGCTAATCGCGTGCTCGGCGCGCTGACAGCGCGTGACTCGCGGTGCGTGTTGGCTGGATTGTAGGGCGACTTTTGCCAATCACCAATATGTGAATGTTCAGTCCATATAGTGAGATTTTAGTTGTCTATCAGGGGCTTAGCGGCGGTGCGCGAGCGCAAAAAAGCCCGCGCGCGGCGGGCTCGATGCTGAGGAGAACTGCGCAGATGGCGAGGCTTTCGGCTGCCGGGCGCGGGTCGCGCAAGGGCTGGTTGCGCTAGCGGCACTAGCCGCGCTAGCGCCGCGGCTCATTGCGCGCGCCGCGATGCGGCGGCTTTAGTCCGGCAATTCGGCCGCGCCCATGCGCCGCGCAATCACTTTGGAGCGCTGCGCGAGATACGCCGAATTCCTGTGTTCATCGAAGTATTTCGGCCGCGGCAGCATCACCGCGAGGCGCGCGGCCTGCGCGGCCGACAGCTTGCTCGCCGAGGTTTTGAAGTAGTACTGCGCGGCCGCCTCGGCACCGTACACGCCGTTGCCCCACTCGACCGAATTCAGATAGATCTCGAAGATGCGCTGCTTGTCCATCAGCGTTTCGAGCATCCACGTGATGATCAGCTCCTGCCCTTTGCGGATATAGCTCTTCTCGCGCGACAGAAACAGATTGCGCGCGAGCTGCTGCGAGATCGTCGAGCCGCCGCGCACGATCCGGCCTTTCGACTTGTTGCGCTCCCACGCCTGCAGGATCGCATCGGTTTCGTAGCCGCTGTTATTGACGAAGTTGGCGTCCTCGGACGCGATGATCGCGCGCTTCAGGTTGCGCGAAATCTGCTCGTACGGCACCCAGGTGCGCTGCACCGCGAGGTCCGGGCGGTCCTGCGACAGACGCCACGCGTCCGAGCGCATGAACGCGCTCGAGCGCGGATCGACGACGTTCCACAGCGCGATCTGCGCGAAGTAGTACGCCTGGGTGGCGAGCCATGCGAACGCCAGCACCGCGATCAGGTACCCGAGCCAGCGCAGCGGACCGGGCCGCCTGCCGTGGCCGCCCTGGCCGCCCTGGCCGACCTGAGAGCGTGCGTGTTCGGCGCGCCGCATGGCTGTCATCGCGCGCTCAGGCGGGCGACGGCGTGCTCAGCAGCGCGCGCAGCTCGGCGAGCACCGGCGCGCCGTCCGGGCGCACGCCGCGCCACACGTAAAACGATTCGGCGGCCTGCTCGACCAGCATGCCCAGACCGTCGGCGCCACGCGCGCCGAGGCCGGCCGCATGCGCCATGAACACCGTCGGGTGCGCGCCGTACATCATGTCGTACGCGAGCGTGCCGTTGCCGAACGCGCGGTCGTCGCACTCGGGCAGCGATGCGTCGAGGCTGCCGGCGGTCGCGTTGACGATCACGTCGTATTGACCCGCTTCGATCGCCTGCGCGCTGCCGCCGCTCAGCCGGCAGTGCGCGTCGCTCGCCGCCTGCGCGAATTGCGCGACCAGCGCTTCGGCTTTCTCCGCGGTGCGGTTGACGATGGTCAGCGTGTGCGGCGCGCGGTCCAGCATCGGCAGCACCACGCCGCGCGCGGCGCCGCCCGCACCCAGCAGCAGGATGCGCGCGCCTTTCAGCGGCACGCCCAGATTCACTTCGATGTCGCGCACGAGGCCGAAGCCGTCGGTGTTGTCGCCATAGATGCCGTCGGTGTCGAACCGCAGCGTATTGACCGCGCCGGCCGCCGCCGCGCGCGGCGACAGCGTGGTCGCGAACGCGTGCGCGTCGAGCTTGAACGGCACGGTCACGTTCAGGCCGCGGCCGCCCGCGTCGATGAACGCGCGCACGTGCGGCACGAACGCATCGACCGGCGCGAGCAGATGACCGTAGTCGATCGGCTCGCCGGTTTGCGCGGCGAAGCGACCGTGGATGAACGGCGACTTGCTATGGCCGACCGGATTGCCGATGACCGCGTAGCGGTCGCGCGCTGCGTTGCTGCTCATCGTCCCGGCTCCGTGATGTGCTGGTCGGTATCGTTGGTGTCGCCGCTGTTGCCGCCGTCGGTCGCGCCGTCTGACGCGCCGTCTGACGCACCGTCCGCGTCGCCGTCCGCTTCGGCTTCGGCCTCCGCCTCGCTCTCGGCGCTGTCGTCGGCGCTGTCGAGCAGTTCTTCTTCGTCGCCGTCTTCCGCTTCCCCGGCTTCCGCACCGCTCGTGACCGCCGGCGCGTCGAGCACGTGCAACAGGCGCACCGACGCTTCGATCGTCAGCTCATCGAGCGACATCACTTCCATCAACAGACGCGTGCCGCGCGCATGCACGCCGAGCCCCGGCACGTGCAACAGCAGCGGAATCTCTTCGAGGCGAACCAGATCGCCCTTCACGACCGACGCCACCACCTGCTTGCGATCTTCCTGCTTGAGCCAGCGCAGACACCAGAAGTACTCCATCCGGCGCTGATAGTCGGCGTACGCGGTGTAGGTGTCGTCGAAGCCCTGCACGACCGCGAACAGGTCGGCGTCCTTCGGCTTGAACGGCGCGGCGAGCTTGGCGGTCACGCCGTGCTGCACGCACGCGATCAGCTGCCACTGGTTCACGAGGTCGACGTAGCGGCGCAGCGGCGAGGTGCTCCACGCGTACTGGGTGACACCCAGGCCTTCGTGCGGCGCCGCGTTGGTCTGCATGCGGGTGCGCTTCGGGCCGCTCGGCGCGCCGAACGCGCGCTGCGTGCGATAGATGCCCGGCACGCCGTGATCGTGGAGGAACGCGCCCCACGACGAGTTCGCGAGAATCGCCAGTTCGGCGACGATCGTGTCGAGCGGCGAGCCGCGCCGGCGCGGCGTGATCGTGATGTGCTCGCCTTCCACGTAGAAGTTGAAGTCGCTGTTGCGCTGCACTTCGCGGCGCAGGCCGTAGCCGGCGCGCGCGGCCTGGCGCTTTTCGAACAGCGCCTGCGCGAACGGCCACAGCACCGCGATGTCGTCCTTGTGCGCATATTCACCGGTGCCGGCGACGAGCGCCTCTTCGGTGACGATTTCGTCGAGCGTGTTGTGACGCAGGTTGCTCTTCACGAACACGCGCTCGGCGCGCGTCTCGCTCGCGACGATCTCCTGGGTGTCGCGATTGACGATCACATACAGCGACAGCGCCGGGCGATAGTCGCCCTCGCCGAGCGTGAAAGTTTCGACCACGCTGTCGGGCAGCATCGTGATCTTGTCGCCGGGCATGTAAACAGTGGACAGGCGAGCGCGCGCGATCGCGTCGACCTCGTCGCCGCGCTGAATGCCGAGCGCCGGCGCGGCGATGTGCACGCCGATGCGCACGCGGCCGTCGGCCAGATGCTCGACCGAGAACGCGTCGTCGATTTCGGTGGTGGTGACGTCGTCGATCGAGAACGCCTCGACGTTGGCTTGCGGCAGATCGTCCGGCACGAGCGCGGGAGCGACCGGCGGAAAGCCGGTACCGTGCGGGAAGAATTCCGCCAGGAACTTCGCCTCGTGCAGCGCGCGCGGCGAAGCGATCGCGCCGCATTCGAGCATCAGCCGCGCCTGCGAGATACCGCGCGCGGCGGCGGCGTTTTCAAGCGCCTTGTATTCGATCGTGTTCTTGTCCGGTTTGGTCAGCAGCGCGAGCGCCTTGGCGCCGACGAACGCTTCCGGCAGGCGGCCTTGCTTCAGCTCTTCCTCGTACTGCGCCTGCACCAGCGCCTGCTGACGTTTGCGCTCGAGGCCCGCGAGCGCCATCTTCAGCTGCTCCTGCGGCGCGCGCTGGTACATGCCGCGGCCCTTGCGGCGGAAGTAGACCGGCGCGCCATGCAGGCGCAGCACCAGCGCCGCGCGCTCGGTCGCGCCGAAGCTCGCGCCGAAGTACTCGGCGCCGAGCGTCGCGAACGGGAATTCGTCGTCAGGCGCGCATTCCCACAGGAAGTCCAGATCGATCTCCTGCGCGAGCGCGTCGGCCTGCTGCATCAATTCCGCGGCAGTCGGCTTCTCGAATTCGATCAGCACGTCTTTCGCGCGCACCTTCGCGCGCCGGCCGCCCGGCAACTCGACCTGAAACGCGTCGCCCTGGCGCGACAGCACGCTGCCGGCCTTGAAACTGCCCGATTCCTCGAAGAAAACGTTCACTCAATACTCTCGTTCTGACTTGCATCTGCCGGCGCGCCCGATCGAATGTAGCGATCGATCACTGCTTGCGCGGCACGGCAACCTGTTCGTGATGATGAAGCCGCCGCGCGCAGCATGCACGCCAGCGGGTTGAATTTCGTGTCCGGCGACTGGGGTCCGTATGAGGCCGCGGCCGCCCGGGTACATAAAGCTTTTGTCGCGCGCGACCGGTGCGCGTTCCGCCGCCGGCGGCCGGCCTGCTCAGGCTGTCGCTTGCGGTGCCGGCGGCACCGCGTGTGCGGCGTCGCAGAACGCCACGACCTGATCGAGGTACTGCGCGAACTCGCTGATCGCGTGGTCGCTGCCTTCGATCAGCGTGGTCCGCGCGCCCGGATAATGCGCGAGCATTTCGCGGTAGTCGAGCACTTCGTCGCCGGTGGCGGCCACCAGATAATAGCGTTCGGGGCGCGTGACCGACGCGACGCCGAGCGCGCGCAATTCATCCAGATGATGCGGCTCGACGACGATGCTGCCGCCGCCGTGCCACAACGGCTGCTCGCCCAGATAAGCGCTGAGGTCGCGCTGCGGCACGACCGCCGGGTTCAGCAACACGGCCGGCCAGCCGTGCTTCTCGGCCAGATGCGTGGCGAAGTAGCCGCCCAGCGAGCTGCCGATCACCGTCACGCGCTCTGCGCCGCCTTTGGCGCGGGCCTCGGCGACCAGCCTCTCGGCGAGCGCGACCGTCTCGAACGGCGACACCGGCAGCATCGGGCAGCACCATTCGTCCGCGCGGCCGAGTTCGGCCAGATGCGCGGCCAGCACGCGCGCCTTGAACGAATTCGGCGACGAGCGGAAACCGTGCAGATAAAGAATCACGACGCGCCTCGCGCGGACAGCGCGTCGAGCAGCTTCTGATGCACGCCGCCGAAGCCGCCGTTGCTCATCACCAGAACCTGGTCGCCGGGGCGCGCCGCGTGGACCACTGCCTTCACCAGCGCGTCGAGATTGTCGAACGCCTGCGCGCGGTCGCCGAGCGGCGCGAGCGCGTCGCCGAGATTCCAGCCGAGCGCGTCGCGCCCGCTCGGCGCGCCGTAGCCGAACACCAGATCGGCATCTTGCAGGCTCGCCGGCAGTTGCGCCTTCATCACGCCGAGCTTCATCGTGTTCGAGCGCGGTTCGAGCACCGCGAGAATCCGCGTGTTGTCGCGACCGACCCGCGCGCGCAGCCCGGCCACCGTGGTCTCGATCGCGGTCGGATGATGCGCGAAGTCGTCGTATACAGTGACGCCGTCGACGCTGCCGCGCACTTCCATCCGCCGTTTCACGTTGCGGAAGTTCGACAGCGACTTCGCGGCCTGCGCGGGCGGCACGCCGACGTGGCGCGCGGCGGCGATCGCGGCCAGCGCGTTCATCCGATTGTGCTCGCCCTGCACCTGCCAGTCGACCACGCCGACGCGCTCGCCGTTGTGATAAACCGCGAAGTGTTCGTCGACCGGCACGCCCGGCTCGGCCGGCTGCATCTCCCAGCCGCCCTGCACGCCGAAGCGCTCGACCTCGCTCCAACAGCCGCGCGTCAGCACGCGCTCGAGCGCGTCCTCGCGGCCGTTGGTAACGACGCGCCCGAGCCGCGGCACGGTCCGGATCAGGTGATGGAACTGCGTTTCGATCGCGGCGAGATCGGGGAAGATGTCGGCGTGATCGAATTCGAGGTTGTTCAGCACCGCGGTTTTCGGGCGGTAATGGACGAACTTGGAACGCTTGTCGAAGAACGCGGTGTCGTATTCGTCGGCCTCGATCACGAAGAAGCTCGAATCGGTGAGGCGCGCGGACACGCCGAAATTCAACGGCACGCCGCCGATCAGGAAGCCGGGATTGAGGCCGGCGTCTTCGAGCAGCCAGGTCAGCATCGAGCTGGTGGTGGTCTTGCCATGCGTGCCGGCCACCGCCAGCACCCATTTGCCGTTCAGCACGTGCTCGCCGAGCCATTGCGGACCGGACACATACGGCAGGCCGCGGTCGAGAATCGCTTCCATCAGCGGGTTGCCGCGTGTGACCACGTTGCCGATCACGAACAGATCCGCGTTCAGGCCGTTCAGTTGATCAGCGTCGTAACCCTCGATCAGTCCGATGCCTTGCGCCTCGAGCTGGGTGCTCATCGGCGGATAGACGCCGGCGTCGCAGCCGGTCACCGTGTGGCCCGCGCCGCGCGCGAGTACCGCGAGGCCGCCCATGAAGGTGCCGCAGATGCCGAGGATGTGGATGTGCATAAGCCTGTCGTGCCGCGCGGGCGAATTTTTGCGAGGGGTGGGAGCGCCGCAGGAGGGCCGCAACGGCCGTCTGCAAAGGACGCCTATTGTAACCGACGCGGCGCGGGCCGCCGCCCGGGGCGGAGCCCGGCGAGGCTTGAGCCCGGTGTGCACTGCCCGCGTCGCCAGGACCGATCTAGTATCATTGTCGGATGGCTCGCAAATCACATTTCGACCCGCAGCGCGTGCGCGAGGAAATCGCCATCGCGGCTGCGCGCCTGATTGCCGAAGACGGTCTGGACTACGCCACCGCGAAGCGCAAAGCGGCCCGGCAGGTCGTCGGCGAGACCCGGGTGGCCGGCGAATGGCTGCCCGATAACGACCAGATCGAAGAGGAAATCCGTGAATATCAGTCGCTCTTCCAGGGCGACAGCCAGCCGGCGCTGCTGCGCCGGCTGCGCGTCGTCGCGGTCGACTGGATGGAGCGGCTCGCGCCGTTCAATCCGTATCTGACCGGCGCGGTGCTCGGCGGCACGGCCGGCGAGCATTCGGACGTGCATCTGCAGGTGTTCTGCGACAACCCGAAGGAAGTCGCAATTTATCTGCTGAATGCGAACATCCAGTACGACGTGTCGGAAACGCGCCACTTCGCGGGCCGCGGCTACGTGGAGACGCTGAGCTTCCTGTGGCGTCCGCCCGGCGAGCGCGCGGCCGACCCGGTCGGCATCCACCTCGCGCTGTACGAGACCGACGATCTGCGCGGCGCGGTGCGCGCCGACGCGCGCGGGCGCACCGCGCGAGCCAATCTGCAGGCGGTGCAGGCGCTGCTCGACGGCGACGAACTCACCTCCTTCATCAATTGAACAGACTGAACAGGGCACGATGAATACGAGACGGATTCTGGCGGGCGCGCTCGTCGCGGTCGTCGCCGCGGGCGGCGGCGTGGCGGCCAATCACTGGTTCACTCGCGACGCCGAGGTCGCGCAGGCGGCGCAGCCCGACAGCCATCAGGACGCGGTGCAACAGTTGTGGACCGCGCCGGTGACCGGCGTCGACGGCAAGCCGCAGTCGCTCGATCACCTGAAGGGCCATCCGCTCGTCGTCAACTTCTGGGCCTCCTGGTGCGGCCCGTGCGTCGAGGAAATGCCGGAGCTGTCTCAAATCCAGCGCGAGTACGCGAGCAAGGGCATCCAGTTCGTCGGCCTCGGCGTCGACTCCGAAAAGAACATCCAGACGTTCCTGCAGAAGGTCAAGGTCGCGTACCCGATCTACGTGACCGGTTTCGGCGGCGCCGATCTCGCGCGCGCGTTCGGAAATAACGCGGGCGGGCTACCGTTTACCGTCGTGATCGACGCAAAAGGCAACATTCGCTCGACAAAATTGGGCCAGATCGACGCAAAGTCGCTGCGCCAGACGCTCGACACTCTGTAAGTTTCCGCGATTTCTCCCGCCGTTTCTTTTGGTGTCCGATTCCGTGCAGAACGGGTAAAAATACACGGAAAATTCCCGACTTTGAGTGAAGTTGGCTTTGCGGCCGGCGCCCGGCGAGCGCCGGCGCGTCGCGTCTATTTACGGGAAACTAGACAAGTTTCTCTAATCAGCGCTAAAGTGCGCCCAATTCCACGGAAATAGAAGCGACCATGACGCGACTGCTGGTACTGCACGGACCCAACCTCAATCTTCTCGGCACCCGGGAACCTGAGGTCTACGGTCGCGTGACCTTGCCGCAGATCGATCAGGCGCTGGCGGACCGCGCCACGGACGCAGGCGTCGAACTGGCGTCGTTCCAGAGCAATCACGAAGGCGCACTGGTCGACCGCATTCAGTCCGCCCGGACTGAAAAGACCGATTTCATACTGATCAATCCCGCCGCGTACACGCATACCAGCGTCGCGGTCCGGGACGCACTGGCGGGGGTGGGCATTCCGTTCGTCGAGATTCATCTGTCGAACGTGCATCGTCGTGAACCGTTCAGGCATCACTCGTATTTCTCCGACCAGGCAGAGGGCGTGATTTGCGGCCTCGGCTGGAAGGGATATCTGTACGCGCTCGAATTCGCGCTCGACCGGCTCGCGGCCGGTTCGTCGCGCGACTGAATCCAAACACGTCCAATTTGAGCCGGCTACTGCACACGTGCGCGCGCCGGCACACTACGCATTGAAAGGGGCACCCTGATGGATCTACGTAAACTCAAAACTCTGATCGACCTCGTCTCGGAGTCCGGTATTTCCGAACTCGAAGTGACCGAGGGCGAAGGCAAGGTCCGCATCGTCAAGAATGCGCCGCCGGTTTACGTGCAGCCGTCCGCCACCTACGCCGCTCCGCAATTCCCGCAAGCGGCCCCGGCCGCCGCCGGCGAAGCGCCTGCCGCACCGGCCGCGCCGGCCGCCGCCGCGCCGCAGGGTCACGTGGTGACCTCGCCGATGGTCGGCACGTTCTACCGCGCGCCGTCGCCGGGCGCCGATCCGTTCGTGCAGGTCGGCGATACGGTCAAGGAAGGCCAGACGATCTGCATCATCGAAGCGATGAAGCTGCTCAACGAGATCGAGTCGGACAAGTCCGGCGTGGTCAAGGAAATCCTCGTCGAAAACGGCCAGGCGGTCGAGTACGGCCAACCGCTGTTCGTGGTCGGCTAACGCGGCACGCACTATTTGCCGCCCGCGCGCCGCTTCCCGAGGCGCGCGACCGATGCTCTGCGGCAGCCGGCGTCGTACACGACCCGGCGCCCATTGATGAGTCGAAAACCCGCTATGTTTGAAAAAATCCTCATTGCCAATCGTGGCGAGATCGCGCTTCGTATCCAGCGCGCGTGCCGCGAACTCGGCGTCAAGACGGTCGTCGTCTATTCGGAAGCCGACAAGGAAGCCAAGTACGTGAAGCTCGCCGACGAGGCGGTCTGTATCGGACCGGCACCGTCGCCGCTCAGCTATCTGAATATGCCGGCGCTGATCAGCGCGGCCGAAGTCACCGACGCCGAAGCGATCCACCCCGGCTACGGCTTCCTGTCGGAGAACGCCGACTTCGCCGAGCGCGTCGAGCAGTCCGGCTTCACCTTCATCGGCCCGCGTCCGGAAACGATCCGCATGATGGGCGACAAGGTCACCGCGAAGCAGACCATGATCAAGACCGGCGTGCCGTGCGTGCCGGGCTCTGAAGGCGCGCTGCCCGACGATCCGAAAGAGATCGTCAAGATCGCCCGCCAGATCGGCTATCCGGTCATCATCAAGGCGGCCGGCGGCGGCGGCGGTCGCGGCATGCGCGTGGTCCACACGGAAGCGGCGCTCGTCAACGCGGTCAACATGACGCGCGAGGAAGCCGGCCGTGCGTTCGGCAACCCGCAGGTCTACATGGAGAAATTCCTCGAGAACCCGCGTCACATCGAAATCCAGGTGCTGTCGGATTCGTTCCGCAACGCGGTGTGGCTCGGCGAGCGCGACTGCTCGATGCAGCGCCGTCACCAGAAGGTGATCGAGGAAGCGCCGGCGCCGGGTATCGCGCGCCGCCTGATCGACCGGATCGGCGATCGCTGCGCGGACGCGTGCAAGAAGATGGGTTATCTCGGCGCGGGCACCTTCGAGTTCCTGTATGAAAACGGCGAGTTCTACTTCATCGAGATGAACACGCGCGTGCAGGTCGAGCACCCGGTGACCGAGCTGATCACCGGCGTCGACATCGTGCAGGAACAGATCCGCATCGCGGCCGGCGAGAAACTCGCGTTCCGTCAGCGCGACATCCAGTTCCGCGGCCATGCGATCGAATGCCGGATCAACGCTGAAGATCCGTTCAAGTTCACGCCGTCGCCGGGTCGCCTGACCTCGTGGCACATGCCGGGCGGCCCCGGCATCCGCGTCGATTCGCACGCGTACAACGGCTATTTCGTGCCGCCTAACTACGACTCGATGATCGGCAAGCTGATCGCTTACGGTGCGACGCGCGAACAGGCGATCAAGCGGATGCGCATCGCGCTGTCGGAGATGGTGGTCGAAGGGATTCAGACCAACATCCCGCTGCATCGCGAGCTGATGCTCGACGCGAAGTTCGTCGAAGGCGGCACCAGCATTCACTACCTCGAAAACCGGCTGGCCGCGCGTCAGCAGGTTGCGCCGGAAGAAGCCTAAGTCATGAGCTATCGGGAACTGGTCGCCGAACTGGCGCGCGAGCACGCCGAGGAATTTTCCGACGCGCTGCTCGAGCTGGGTGCGTTGTCCGTGTCGGTCGAAGACGCGGACGCCGACACGCCCGACGAGCAGCCGCTATTCGGCGAGCCCGGTCTGACGCCGGATCGCACCGCGTGGCAGCGCTCGCGCGTGATCGCGCTGCTCGCGCCGGAACACGACCCGGCGCTGCTGCTGACCGCCGCGGCCAACGAGATCGGCCTCGACGCCACGCCCGCGTTCAGCGTGCGCGAAGTCGAAGAGCAGGATTGGGTGCGGCTCACGCAGTCGCAGTTCGATCCGATCCAGATCGGCGAGCGGATCTGGGTCGTGCCGTCGTGGCACGATGCGCCGGACCCCGACGCGCTCGTACTCGAACTGGATCCGGGCCTCGCGTTCGGCACCGGTAGCCACCCCACTACCCGTCTGTGCATGGAATGGATCGAGCAATCGGTCAAGGCCGGCCAGTCGGTGCTCGACTACGGCTGCGGCTCGGGCATTCTCGCGATTCTCGCGAAGAAGTGCGGCGCCGATCCGGTGTTCGGCATCGACATCGATCCGCAGGCGGTCGAATCCGCGCGCCACAATAGCGAACGCAATCGCGCCGAAGTCACGTACGGGCTGCCCGACGCATGTCCGGCCGGCGAGTTCGACGTGGTGGTCGCGAACATCCTGTCGAACCCGCTGAAACTGATGGCGTCGATGTTGGCGTCGAAGGTCAGGCCGGGCGGCCGGATCGCACTGTCGGGCATCCTCGCGCGCCAGGCCGACGAAGTCGCGCAGGTGTACGCGCGCTGGATCGACATCAGCGTGTGGCGCGAGCACGAAGGTTGGGTGTGCCTCGCCGGAACGCGTCGCGAAAGCCATTAGAATAAGGCGTATTGTCAAACCAACAGCCCCTGGCTCAACGGCTCGATATGCTTCTGGCGACGCGTTGTCCCTTCTGCGAAACTGTTTTCCGCCTGCAACCGGCACACCTTGCGCAGCGCCGCGGTCTCGTGCGCTGCGGGCACTGCCAGGAAGTCTTCGACGCGTCGAGCAGTCTGTTCGACGTCAGCGAAGGCGGCGATTTCTCTACTGCTAAACCGGTGGCCGCTTCGGCGGTCGAAGCGCTCTCGGGCGCGCCGCAGCCGGGCGCGCATTTCGGCGACCAGACTGTGGATCCGTGGGCGCCGGCCGCGGGCAACGCGCCCGCCGGCGCAGCCGCGGGCAGTGCGCCCGTCGGCGAAGCCGCGGGCAATGCGGCGGGCAACGCGGCAAGCAGTGCGACGAGTAGTGCGGTGGGCAGCTCCGCCAGCACGCTCGACACCCGTTTGCGCCATCACGCCGACAGCATGCAGTTGACGCCGCTGCCGCTCGGCAGCGACTACCACTCGCCGCCCACCGCTAACCCAGCCCCACCGCAACAGCCGAGCGAACCGAGTTTGCCCGCCGGCGGCTTCAGCGCGACGATACCCGCCGATCAGCAGGAACCGACGCTCGCCGACGCGCCGCTCGAACCGTTCGCCTATCCGTCCGATGAGCCGGATGACGACACGCTCGCCGTGCCGCCGCTGGTGCCACCAGCAGTGCCACCAGCAGTGCCGCCTGCCGCGTCTGCCGCCGACACGCTGGTTCGCCCCTCCGTCACGCCGCCACCACCGCCCTCTTCATCCGCGCCTGCAGCGCCGCCGCCATTCGCCGAAGAGACTCCGCGTGTGTGGCACCGGGCCGGCCGCCAGGAGCCGTCCGCATTCGACGAGCCTGAGCTGCGCGAGCCGACGAGCCTGCACGGCATCCCCGATAACGAGCCGCGCTTCGGTTCGATCGGCGCCGGCCCGGGCAGCTTCCGCGCCGCCGCGGGTGCGGCCGGCGGCGCGGCTTTCGGCGCCGCGGCATCGGGCGGCGCAGGTGCAGGCGTAGGTGCAGGTGCGGGCGCACAAGCACGCGCAAGCACGGCCGCGGGTGCCGGCGGACCGCGCGGTCCGCGCCCGCCCGGTGGCGGCACCGTACCTCCGCCGTCGAGCGGCGAGCCGTTCTCGGTGCGCCCGGTCAACGACGGCAGCGAGCCGTTCCCGGTCACGCGCGAAACCCGCCCCGCCGAGGCGGGACGAACCGGCTGGATAGCGACCGGCATCGTGCTCGCGGTCCTGCTGCTGATCGCGTTGCTCGCGCAGCTCGCGTGGTGGCAGCGCGAGAGCGTGCAGGTCGCGATTCCGGGCTCGCAGGCGGTGTACGCGAAACTGTGCGCGCATCTGGGCTGTCAGTTAAGCCCGCCGCACGACATCGACGGCCTGCTGGTCGAGCCGTCCGATCTGCGCCAGATCGACGGTCCGCACAAGCTCGAACTGAGAATGCCGCTGCGCAACCGGCTCAATCTCGCGCTCGCGTACCCCGCTATCGAACTCACGCTGCTCGACGATCAGAACAACGTCGCAGTGCGGCGCGTGCTGTGGCCGCAAGATTACGTGCCGCCCGGCACCGTGATCGCGGCCGGCCTGCCCGCGCACAGCACGCAGACGATGATCGTGCATCTCGATACCGGCAACGCGGTCGCCTCCAATTTCCGCGTACAGATTTTCTATCCGTAACGCAGCCCACGCGCCCGCCCCGAGCGGGCGCTTCATTGTCATTTACTGACGCCCTTTCGGAGCACAAACATGAGTCAAGTCACGCTGGGTGGCAACCCGATCGAAGTTAGCGGCACGTTCCCGTCGGTGGGCCAGCAGGCCGCCGCTTTCTCGCTGGTCGGCAAGGACCTCAAGCCGCTGACGCTCGCCGACTTCGCCGGCAAGCGCAAAGTGCTCAACATCGTGCCGAGCCTCGACACGCCGACCTGTGCAACCTCGACCCGCAAGTTCAACGAAGCGGCCGCGAAGCTGAACAACACGGCGGTGATCGTCGTGTCGGGCGACCTGCCGTTCGCCGCATCGCGCTTCTGCACGACCGAAGGCATCGAGAACGTCGTGACCGCTTCGACGTTCCGCGGCCATGAATTCGCGCAAGCGTACGGCGTCGACGTCACGAGCGGCCCGCTGACGGGGCTGACCGCGCGCGCGGTCGTCGTGCTCGACGAAAACGACAAGGTCCTGCACGCCGAGCTGGTCAGCGAAATCAAGAACGAGCCGAACTACGACGCCGCGCTCGCCGCACTGAAGTAAGCCCGCCGCGCACGAACCCCAGCGCCGCGCGAAGCTCGGCTTCGGCGCGGCGCTGTCGCATCGTCGCCGCTTTTTCCAACGCTTTTAACAGGAACGCTCGCCTTGGCTACGCTCATCTGCGGTTCGCTCGCGTACGACAACATCATGACCTTCGAAGGCCGCTTTCGGGAGCACATCCTGCCGGAGCAGGTCCACATCCTGAACGTTAGCTTTCTCGTGCCGACCATGCGCCGCGAGTTCGGCGGCTGCGCGGGCAACATCGCGTATGCGCTGCATCTGCTCGGCGGCGACGCGCGCATCATGGGCGCGATCGGCGCGGTCGACGCGCAGCTCTACCTGGATCGTCTCGCGAGCCTCGGCCTGCCGGCGGACAACGTGCTAGTGGTGCCCGACACTTACTCGGCGCAGGCGATGATCACCACCGATCTCGAGAACAACCAGATCACCGCGTTCCATCCGGGCGCGATGATGCAATCGCATCTGAACCGCGCCGACGAAGTGAAAGGGCTCACGCTCGGCATCGTCGCGCCGGACGGCTACGACGGCATGGTTCAGCACTCCGAACAGCTGGCGGCAGCAGGCGTGCCGTTCATCTTCGATCCGGGTCAGGGGCTGCCGCTGTTCGACGGCGCCACGCTGCGGCGCATGATTGAACTTGCCACTTACGTGGCGGTCAACGATTACGAAGCCGCGCTCGTGGGCAACAAGACCGGCTGGTCGATCGAGGAGATCGCCGGCAAGGTCGACGCGCTGATCATCACGCTCGGCGAAAAGGGTGCAAGAATCCATCACGCCGACGGCATCGAAGAGATTCCGGCGGTGAAGGCCAACCAGGTACTCGACCCCACCGGCTGCGGCGATGCATTTCGCGGCGGCTTGCTGTACGGTATCGAGAATGGTCTCGGCTGGGCCACCACCGGCCGTCTCGCCAGCCTGATGGGGGCATTGAAAATCGAACAGCAGGGCCCGCAAAATTACGCGCCCACCCGGGCGGAAATCAACGCGCGGTTCAAGCAGGCCTTCGGCTACGACCTGCCCTGATATCGCGAGCTATGGGAGTTTGGCAATGAGAACAACGAGTCGCCTGGTCGTCGCCACCTTGATCGCCGGTTCGCTGGCCATGTCGGGGTGCGCGGTCAACAGCAGCTCTCCCGACGTGTTTACCGCGTCGCAGGCGCAGCGTGAACAGACGGTTCGCTTCGGCACGGTCGACAGCGTGCGCGCGGTGCGGATCAGCTCGAACAACGGTCAGCCGAGCGGCGTCGGCGCACTGGGCGGCGCCGCGCTCGGCGCGCTCGCCGGCAGTGCGTTTGGCGGCGGACGCGGCTCGGTCGCTACCGGAATCGTCGGCGGCATCGGTGGCGCGGTGGCCGGTAACGCGGTCGAGAACAGCGTCGCGATGCGCGACGGCCTGGAGATCACCGTGCGGCTCGACAACGGCGACATTCGTGCGATCACGCAAACTTCCACCGGCGAGATCTTCCGCGCCGGCGATCGCGTGCGGCTGCTCTCGAGCGGCGGCGTCACCCGCGTGACCCACTAAGCGGCCGCCGGCCTGCCCTTCTCTCGCGCGGCCGCGTACGGCTCTGGCTGACGCGCCGCGACGACGAACTCACACGCATGCGCCTTCACGGGCCCATGCGTGTTTTTTCGTCCGGGCGTCGTTCAGCCGCCCGCGCGGCGGGCAAAAAAAATCCCGCCACCGGCAAGCCGGTAACGGGACATCGACCGGGCGGCGCTCGCTGAAGCGCCAGCACGACCCGGTCAGCCGGCACATCGTTCGATGTGCCGAGCGACTACTACTGCTTACGGACGGCTGCCCGTCGGGAACGGCCATGCCGCTGCCGGGTTCAGCGCGGTCTTCACCGTCGCCGCCGGTGCCGCGCTCGTGACAGCAGGCGCAGCGGGAGCAGGTGCTGCCTTCTTGGCGACAGCCTTCTTTGCGGGAGCAGCCTTCTTCGCAGGTGCAGCGGCCTTCTTCGCGGCAGCCTTCTTGGCAGGTGCAGCTTTCTTCGCTGCAGCCTTTTTCGCAGGCGCGGCCTTCTTGGCGGCGGTCTTGGCAGCGGCCTTCTTGGCCGGCGCTGCCTTCTTCGCTGCAACCTTCTTGGCTGCCGGTGCCTTCTTCGCCGCGACCTTCTTCGCAGCAACCTTCTTCACCGCGGCTTTCTTCGCCGGTGCTGCCTTCTTCGCAGCGACCTTCTTCACCGCGACTTTCTTGGCAGCGACTTTCTTTGCAGCGACCTTCTTGGCCGGTGCCGCTTTCTTAGCCGCGACTTTCTTTGCAGCAGCCTTCTTCGCCGGCGCAGCCTTCTTCGCGGCAACCTTCTTCACCGCGACTTTCTTCGCTGCAACCTTCTTCACTGCGACCTTCTTGGCCGGTGCTGCTTTCTTCGCCGGAGCAGCCTTCTTGGCTGCGGTCTTCTTCGCTGCGGGCTTCTTGGCCGCGGCCTTCTTTGCAGTTGCCATCATTTTCTCCTTCAGGTTTTCAGATGAGGTCAGTTCAAACTACACCCTTCGTCAAAACCCGCTTCCCGCGGACGCTTCTCAGGGCGCGCGCTACGAAGCGGGCTATTCATCGGCGTACGCAGGTGCCGCGCGCTTACGCTAATGAATGCGGTAAGGCGCGCCGTGCCCCAAGGCACCGCGCGCCAGATCTGGTCGACGTCGCTGGGCGACGCCGGCAATTGCTTGATCGAACCGCCGGCGCTCACGCCAGCGGCTTTTTCCGGGGGGAAGTTTGCCCATCCCACTGAAGGGTCCGCAAAGTGCCTGTCATGTTTGTGGGCCGCCAAGGCACCGGACACGCTTTGCATCAGGCCGTTCTGCTCCTAATCCAGGTTGCCGCGACCTCGGCCGGCGGCACCCCCATCAATGAATACATCTGCGTCGCGAAATCCCGGCTTACTCCCAGGAGAGCGCACCGCCAGTCTGGTATTCGATCACTCGCGTCTCGAAGAAATTGCGTTCCTTCTTCAGATCGATCATCTCGCTCATCCACGGGAACGGGTTTTCCTCGTTCGGATACAGCGGATCGAGACCGATCTGCTGGCAACGGCGGTTGCAGATGAAGCGCAGATAGCTCTTGAACATCGACGCGTTCAGGCCGAGCACCCCGCGCGGCATCGTATCTTCAGCGTAGCGATATTCGAGTTCAACCGCCTGCTGGAAGATCGCGCGGATGTCAGCGCGGAATTCAGCCGTCCAAAGGTGCGGGTTTTCGAGCTTGATCTGGTTGATCAGGTCGATGCCGAAATTGCAGTGCATCGACTCGTCACGCAGGATGTACTGGTACTGCTCAGCCGCGCCGGTCATCTTGTTCTGACGGCCGAGCGCCAGGATTTGCGTAAAGCCGACGTAGAAGAACAGCCCTTCCATCACACAGGCGAACACGATCAGCGAGCGCAGCAGCGTCTGGTCTGCTTCGAGCGTGCCGGTCTTGAAGGCCGGATCGGTCAGCACGTGGATGTACGGAATCAGGAATTCGTCTTTAGCGCGGATCGACGGGACTTCGTGATACGCGTTGAAGATTTCGCCTTCGTCGAGACCGAGCGACTCGACGATGTACTGGTAAGCGTGCGTGTGAATCGCCTCTTCGAACGCCTGGCGCAGCAGGAACTGGCGGCATTCGGGCGCCGTGATGTGGCGGTAGGTGCCCAGCACGATGTTGTTGGCGGCGAGCGAGTCGGCCGTCACGAAGAAGCCCAGGTTGCGCTTGACGATGCGGCGCTCGTCCTCGGTCAGCCCGTTCGGGTCTTTCCACAGGGCGATGTCGCGCGACATGTTCACTTCCTGCGGCATCCAGTGGTTGGCGCAACCAGCCAGATACTTTTCCCACGCCCACTTGTACTTGAACGGCACCAGCTGATTGACGTCGGTCTGGCCGTTGATGATGCGTTTGTCGGCGACATTGACGCGCGCTTCGGAAACAGCGGCGCCGGCGACCGGGGTGGCTGCATGAGCGACGGGAGCGACAGCGATGTCGTTCGCGAAGACTTCCTGAGCCGAGGGAGCATGAGGAGCGGAACGCGTTCCGATTTGCGAACCCACAGCCAATCCCGCAGCGTTGCGCAACACGTTCGGTTGCGTCGCGCTCGAGGGAGTTACGGCAGTGATCTCGTCATCCCAGTTGAGCATAAATGTCACCATCAATTTAGAACGGTTTGTACCATCTTTTCACGAGCGATAAAAGAGTTCGCTGATGAAAATTCCTGTTTTCGATTCGCGTTGCTACGTTCATACAACACTTTGTTCAACCGACTCTGTGCGATGCGTCGAGTGATGCGTGTTGAACGTGTGTTGACGAGCTGCTTCGGGAACTCGAAGAGCAACGTTTCGTCGTGACGTTTCGTTGCTCTATCTATCTTGTTGCGCAGTGCGTTGCTGCGCATTGCGTTGCGATTCGTTGCCGGCTCGCTGCTGGGCGCATCGCCCGATCGCGAGTGTCCGGTGTGCTGCGTCGACCGTGTTGCAGGCGCGCTGGCGAGTGACTCAGAAGGCACTGCTGCGCGCTGCGTTTGGTTAGCGGCGGCTGTGTCGCGGCCGCTGTTTCGTAGCCGCTTGCTGCCACCGGTTGCTACCTGTTCCTACCGCTTGTTGCTGCTTCATCGCGTGCGTTGCGGGCCGCAACTGACTACCACTCGCAGACTGCTTTGCTGCATCGATGAACGGCGCGACTTCAATCTGCCCCACCGTTCATCGAACTACCTCTACCGCGGTACTGCACCTGCGCGATTCGCGACGAGCGTCGCTCGCTGCATGCGGGTCATCACCTACGACCTCGCGTGCAGTTAGCAAGCAACGCTCCCGCTGCTTGCCGCGTGCTTACTGGCAAGCCTCGCACTCGTCGAAGCCAGGATCGCCCGGACGCATCATGCAAACCGGACCTTCCGCTTCGGGCGTTGCTTCGACTGCCGCTGCCGAAGCCGCCACACCCGCTGCTGCAGCAGCCGCTGCCTGGAAGCCGCCTGCCGCGTTACCCGCGCCGCCGCTCACGCCGAAGCCGCCGGCCGCGCCGCCTGCGCCGCCCGAACCTTCATGACCCGAGCTCACCGCGTTCAGCGCGCCGTGCGCGACCGTCGATTTCTCGACGTGCGTCGCCGCCATCGTGCGCAGATAGTAGGTGGTCTTCAGACCGCGCAGCCATGCGAGCTTGTAGATCTCGTCGAGCTTCTTGCCCGACGCGCCGGCCATGTAGATGTTCAGCGACTGCGCCTGGTCGATCCACTTCTGACGACGCGAGGCCGCCTCGACGAGCCACGTCGGATCGACTTCGAACGCCGTTGCGTAGATCGCGCGCAGGTCGGCCGGGATGCGGTCGATGCGCGACAGCGTGCCGTCGAAGTACTTCAGGTCGGCGACCATCACTTCGTCCCACAGACCGCGTGCTTTCAGGTCGCGCACCAGGTAGTCGTTGACCACCGTGAATTCGCCCGACAGGTTCGACTTCACGTACAGGTTCTGAAAGGTCGGCTCGATACAGGCCGACACGCCGATGATGTTCGAGATCGTCGCGGTCGGCGCGATCGCCACGCAGTTCGAGTTGCGCATCCCGTAGGTCGCGATGCGCGAGCGCAGCGAGGTCCAGTCCATCGATTCGCTCGAATCGACTTCGACGTAGCCGCCGCGCGCTTCGGCCAGCAGCTTGACCGAATCCTGCGGGAGGATGCCGCGATCCCACAGCGAGCCGCGGTAGCTCGAGTAGCGGCCGCGCTCTTCGGCGAGTTCGGTCGACGCGTAGTACGCGTAGTAGCAGACCGCTTCCATCGAACGGTCGGCGAACTCGACCGCTTCCGGCGACGCGTACGGCGTGCGCAGCAGGTGCAGGCAGTCCTGGAAGCCCATGATGCCCATGCCGACCGGACGGTGCTTCAGGTTCGAGTTACGTGCCTTGGCGACCGCGTAGTAGTTGATGTCGATCACGTTGTCGAGCATGCGCATCGCGACGCTGATCGTGCGCTTGAGCTTGTCGTGGTCGAGCGCGAGCGTGCCGTCGGCCTGTTCCTTCAGGTGCGCGACGAGGTTCACCGAGCCGAGGTTGCAGACGGCGATTTCCGAGTCGCTGGTGTTCAGCGTGATTTCCGTGCACAGGTTCGACGAGTGGACCACGCCGACGTGCTGTTGCGGCGAGCGCACATTGCACGGATCCTTGAAGGTGATCCAAGGATGGCCGGTTTCGAACAGCATGCCCAGCATCTTGCGCCACAGCTGCGCCGCCGGAATCTTCTTGAACAGCTTGATCTCGCCGCGCGCGACCTTGTCTTCGTAGGCGGTGTAAGCCGCTTCGAACTCGGCGCCGAACTTGTCGTGCAGGTCCGGGCAGGTCGACGGCGAGAACAGCGTCCAGTCGCCGCCTTCCATCACGCGCTTCATGAACAGGTCGGGAATCCAGTTCGCGGTGTTCATGTCGTGCGTACGACGGCGGTCGTCGCCGGTGTTCTTACGCAGCTCGAGGAATTCCTCGATGTCGAGGTGCCACGATTCCAGGTACGCGCACACCGCGCCCTTGCGCTTGCCGCCCTGGTTCACGGCGACCGCCGTGTCGTTGACGACCTTCAGGAACGGCACGACGCCTTGCGACTTGCCGTTGGTGCCCTTGATGTGCGAGCCGAGCGCGCGCACGCGCGTCCAGTCGTTGCCGAGACCGCCGGCGAACTTCGACAGCAGCGCGTTTTCCTTCAGCGCTTCGTAGATGCTGTCGAGGTCGTCGTCGACCGTGGTCAGGTAGCACGACGACAGCTGCGAGCGATGCGTGCCCGAGTTGAACAGCGTCGGCGTGGACGACATGAAGTCGAAGCTCGACAGGATGTTGTAGAACTCGATCGCGCGCGCTTCGCGGTCGATCTCGTTCAGCGACAGGCCCATCGCGACACGCATAAAGAATGCCTGCGGCATTTCGATCCGCACGCCGTCGTGATGCAGGAAGTAGCGGTCGTACAGCGTCTGCAGACCGAGGTAGCCGAACTGCAGGTCGCGGTTGGCGTCGAGCGCGTTACCGAGGCGCTTCAGGTCGAACTGCGCCAGCTTGTCGTCGAGCAGGCCCGCGCCGATGCCGCGCTTGATGAACTGCGGGAAGTAGTCGGCGTAGCGCGTGGCCATTTCGGCTTGCGTGACTTCTTCTTCGAGGATTTCGCGGCGGATCGTGTGCAGCAGGATGCGCGCGGTGACCTGGCTATACGCCGGGTCTTTTTCGATCATCGTGCGGGCCGCGAGAATCGCCGAGTCGTAGACCTGGCTCATCGGCACGCCGTCGTACAGGTTCTTCACCGTTTCCGCGACGATCGGCTCGGCGCTCACCGCGTCGCCGAGGTTCGCGCAGGCGGACTCGATAATGCCGCGCAGCGCGGCCAGATCCAGCGGACGGGTGATGCCGTTGTCGGTCACGTTCAGGCCCGGCGTGCTGGCGGCGGGCTCAGCCTGCTCGTCATGCGCGCGCGCCTGGTTGCGCTTCTCGCGATACAGCACGTACGCCCGCGCGACGTTGTGTTCGCCGCCGCGCATCAGCGCGAGTTCGACCTGGTCCTGGATGTCTTCGATATGGAACGTGCCGCCGTTCGGGCGGCTGCGCACCAGCGCGCGCACCACGTTCTGCGTGAGTTGCTCGACCAGTTCGCGCACCCGTGCCGACGCCGCGCCTTGGCCGCCGTTGACGGCGAGGAACGCCTTCGTCACGGCGATCGCGATTTTCGACGGCTCGAACGACACCACGCTGCCGTTGCGGCGGATCACCTTGTAGTCGGCGAAGTTCGCCTGCGGCGCGAGCGCTTGTGCGCCTTGTGCCTGGCCAAAGGCCTGGCCAGCCGGTGAGCCTTCGTAACGGGTCGTCACGTTGTCGGTGGTTTGCATTTGCAAAGCTCCTCGTCTTGGAAATTGCGGCGAGTGCCGCGGATTAAATCGAACGCCGCGCCGCCGCGAGCGCGAGCGATAGGGTGCGGAAAGGCCGGCTACGCCGGTTGGCGGGATACGACTGCGAGGAAGCCTGATTCGATTTGATGTCGGTCTTCATCGGGTTGGTCGCGCTCACTGGCTGGTCCTTTCCTGAATGCTTCTGGATGCGGCCGGAGATCCCCCTACCGGCCGCGCCCCAGGAATTTTTTCGGTGCCCGGAATGCTTGCGGCGCCATGCTCCAGGAGCGGGGCGCCGCATACTTATACACTCGGTTATTCACAAGGTTATGCACAGAACAACACAAGATATAGTGCACACCCCGCTTTGTGGCACCAAGTATAGTGGAACTTCGGGGCAGGTCAAACCGATTTATTTGCGCCGGATGTATTGACTTTTTCGTCTCGCGACGCGATCGGGCTCCCCGGAGAATGAGGCAGCGCCTCGTTCTTCCGCGGGTCTCGCGAGCACACGCCAAAGCGCCTAGCGCGTTCCGGAAAACTTGAGATAGGGGAAATACCGAGCGTCGAGCGACGTGTCGTTTTGCAGTCGCGACCACTCGAAGTGCGGACCGGGATCGGTCTTGCGGCCGGGCGCGACGTCGGAGTGACCGGCGAGCGCGTCGATCGGATAGCGCGCCTTCAGCGCGTCGACCAGCGCGGCGAGCGTGCGGTATTGCGCGGCTTCGAATGGGACCGTGTCACTGCCTTCGAGCTCGATGCCGATCGAGAAATCATTGCAGCGCTCGCGGCCGAAAAAATTCGACGGCCCCGCGTGCCACGCGCGCTCGTTGCACGACACGAACTGCTCGAGCGCGCCATCGCGATGAATCACGAAATGAGCGGATACGCGCACGCCGCGCAGATGCGTGTCGTAGTACGGATGGGCGTCGCAGTCGAGCGTGTTCTGGAACAGCTCGGCAATCGCGCTGCCGCCGAACTGGTTCGGCGGCAGGCTGATGTTGTGGACCACGATCAGGGTCGGCACCGCGCCTTGCGGGCGCGCTTCGAAGTTCGGCGAGACCAGCTTGCGGGCGGCGGGCACCCAACCGTCGGCGTCGACGATGTAAGTGCCGCTCATCGCGCGTCGCGGCCGGACGGACGCGCGCTGTGGCGCTGCGCATGGGCGGCGCAGCAGAACGCCTGCCCCGCCACCGACACCGAGTCGCTCTTCGGCGCATGCACGCCGCACTCGACGCAGCGAATCATCGGCTCGGCCAGTTGCGGCTGGGCTTGCGCGCCCGCGCCACGGGCGCCGGCCGCGCCATTCGCGGCACCCGCCGAGGCGCCGTTCGCCGCACCGTCCGCGGTGCGGGCGCCGCCGCGTTGCGCGCTGTGCGCGTCGTGACGGCGCAGCGCCTTCACGAGCCATTGACCGACGATGAACAGCAGGATCAGCAGAAAGATTTGTCGCATGAAGACACGCTCACACTACAGGCCGGTGCAACAGCACCTCGAACACAAAACGGCTGCCGACGTACGCGAGCAACAGCGCGACGAACGACGCCAGCACCCAGCGCAACGCCGCACGGCCGCGCCAGCCGGACACCTTGCGCGCGGTCAGCAGCGCGCCGAACATCAGCCAGGAAAGAATCGCGAACACGGTCTTATGATCGAGCCGCAGCGCGCGGTCGATCAGCTGCTCGCTAAATAGAATGCCCGACACGAGCGTCAGCGTAAGCAGCACGAAGCCGGCGCCGATCAGACGGAACAGCAGTTTCTCGAGCGTGAGGAGCGGCGGCAGCGTATCGAGCCAGCTCGACCACCAGCCGTTGCCGGCGGCAGCCGCGTGGCGCTGCGCGAGACCGCCGCGCATCGCATGCAAGCGGCGCTCGACCGCCAGCATCAGCACCGCGTGCAGCGCGGCGATCGCGAACAGACCGTACGCGATGTTGGCGATCAGGAAGTGCAGCTTGAACATCGGCGCGGCCGCGTACGGCAGCACGCGCACGCCGCCGAACGCGAGCGGCAGAAGCGACGCGACGCACGCGAGCGGCAGCACCAGCAAGCGCAGTCCGTCGAGCGGGAAGAAGAAACTCTCGATCCAGTAGATGCCGGCGCCGAGCCAGAACATCGCCGACAGTGCGAACGCGAAGCCGAACACCATCGCGTTCTGCGGGAAGATCGTGGTGTGCAGCAGCAGGCCGTGCGCGAGCAGCGCGATGAACAGCAGCGCCCGCCCCTGCGTGCTCATGCCGGTGGCGACCGACGCGCCCGGCGCGGCGTGAGCGGGCAGCGGCGGCACGCTTTCGAGCAGCGGCCGCGCGCTCGCGTACCGGTGCGAGCGCCAGCCGGCCACGGCGAGGCCGCCGTAGAGAAGCGCGGTGAGGGCATACAGTACAATATCCATGTTCGAAGTTTACACTAGGCCCCTGCTCCACGACGTCTCGCGCTTCGCGCGTCGCCCGGGCCCCACCCTTCATCGCTCCCCATGCTCGACAATCTGACTCAACGGATGGCGCGCGTCGTCAAGACGCTGCGCGGCGAAGCCCGCCTTACCGAGGCGAACACCCAGGAAATGCTGCGCGAGGTGCGTCTAGCCCTGCTCGAGGCCGACGTGGCGCTGCCCGTCGTGCGCGAGTTCATCGCCAAGGTCAAAGAGAAAGCGCTCGGCGAGGAAGTGATCAGCAGTCTGTCGCCGGGGCAGGCGCTGGTCGGCGTGGTGCAGCGCGAGCTGACCGCGGTGATCGGCGGCGATTACGAAGGCAAGGCGTCCGAACTGAATCTCGCGGTCACGCCGCCGGCCATCATCCTGATGGCGGGTCTGCAGGGCGCCGGTAAAACGACCACGGTCGGCAAGCTCGCGAAACTGCTGCGCGAGAAGTACAAGAAGAAAGTGCTGACGGTGTCGTGCGACGTCTATCGCCCGGCCGCTATCGCGCAGTTGAAAACGGTGACCGAGCAGGTCGGCGCGGACTTCTTCCCGTCGGAGCCGAACCAGAAGCCGGTCGACATCGCGCGCGCCGCGCTCGACTGGGCCAAGCGTCATTACCATGACGTGCTGCTCGTCGACACCGCCGGCCGCCTCGGTATCGACGAAGCGATGATGCAGGAAATCGCCGCGCTGCACGCCGAGCTGAAGCCCGCCGAAACGCTGTTCGTGGTCGACGCGATGCTCGGTCAGGACGCGGTCAACACCGCCAAGGCGTTCAGCGACGCGCTGCCGCTCACCGGCGTCGTGCTGACCAAGCTCGACGGCGATTCGCGCGGCGGTGCCGCGCTGTCGGTGCGTCACGTGACGGGCAAGCCGGTCAAGTTCGTCGGCGTCGCCGAAAAGCTCGACGGCCTCGAAGTGTTCCACCCGGACCGGATGGCAAGCCGGATCCTCGGCATGGGCGACATTCTCGCGCTGGTCGAGGAAGCGCAGCGCGGCGTCGACGTGCAGGCCGCGCAGAAGCTCGCCGACAAGGTCAAGAAAGGCGGCGACTTCGACCTCAACGATTTCCGCGCGCAGCTCACGCAAATGAAAGGGATGGGCGGCCTGTCGTCGCTGATGGACAAGCTGCCCGCGCAGTTCCAGCAGGCCGCGGCCGGCGCCGACATGAGCCAGGCGGAAAAGCAGATGCGCCGCATGGAAGGCATCATCAATTCGATGACGCCGGCCGAGCGCGCGAAGCCCGAGCTGATCAAGGCGACCCGCAAGCGCCGCATCGCCGCCGGCGCGGGCGTGCAGGTGCAGGAAGTGAACCGCATGCTGAACCAGTACGACCAGATGCGCACGATGATGAAAAAGCTCAAGGGCGGCAATCTGCAGAAGATGATGCGCGGCATGAAGGGCATGCTGCCCGGCATGCGCTAAGCTTTGAGGACGGCGCCGCGCGGCACCAAAATTGGCGCGGCTGACTTCGGGCCCGCGCGGGTTTATTCTGTAGCGCGTGCCGCCGTCCTTCGCAGGATCGTCCTCCCGGATGGTCCGACCCACACTATGTATACAGTTACCGCCCGTCAGACGTCATGAACCGCGAAGAAGCCCTCCATGTTTTTCAACACTCCGAAGAAATCGTTTCGGCCTCGGACGTCAATGCATCGATCGTGCGCATGGCGGGCGCCATCCGCGACGAGATGAGCGAGGACTTCCCGCTCGTGCTGTCAGTGATGGGCGGCGCCGCTGTGTTCACCGGCATGCTGCTGCCGCACCTCGATTTCCCGCTCGAGTTCGACTACATCCACCTGACCCGCTACCGCAACACCACCAAGGGCGGCAATGAGATGCAGTGGCGCGTCGCGCCGGCCGAGTCGGTGAAGGACCGCGTCGTGCTGGTGCTCGACGACATCCTCGACGAAGGCGAGACGATGGCCGCGATCCGCGACCGGATCCTCGCGATGGGCGCGAAGCGTTTCCTGTCCGCGGTGTTGTGCGAGAAGATCATTCCGAAGGCGAAGCCGCTGCGCCCCGATTATTGCGGCTTCGAAGTACCGGACCGCTATGTGTTCGGCTGCGGGATGGATGCGAAGGGATACTGGCGCAATCTGCCGACTATCCGCGCACTGACCGAAGGCGCGTGAGCGGCGTGAGCCTCATTGGCTCGGCTCGGCTCGGCGCGCCGAGCCATTTGAAGTTGCCGTAGCGCGGCATGCCGGCTTCCCCGCCGGCAAAAAAAGCGGCCAGCTTTAAAACTGGCCGCTTTTTTCATGGCTGCGTCGGCAGCCGGTTCTTCATATCACAGCTTGTGCACGAAGGAGCGGATGCCGCCGAGCATCATCTCGACAGAAATCGCGACGAGCACCAGTCCCATCAGCCGCTCGAACGCGGCCATCATCCGTTCGCCGAGCCACGCCTGAATCCGCTCGGCCAGCATCAGCACGATCGCGCAGACGATCATCGTGACCGTCAGCGCGCCGATCCACTCGAAGGTCTTGCCCGGCGCCTGCGAGCTCAACAGCATCACGGTCGCCAACGCCGACGGCCCGGCGAGCGCCGGAATCGCGAGCGGCACGATCAGCGGCTCGCCGCCGCGCGCGTCGCTGCCGAACGGCCCGTCCGGATGCGGAAACACCATCCGCAGCGCGATCAGAAACAGCACGATCCCGCCGCCGATCCCCAACGACTGGTCCGACAGGCTCATGATCCGCAGGAAGCCCTGCCCCAGCACCATGAACAGCAGCAGGATCGCGAACGCGATTGCGACCTCGCGCAGAATCACGACCGTGCGCCGCTCGGGCGCCACGCCGCGCAGACAGCTGATAAACAGCGGGATGTTGCCGAGCGGATCGGTGATCAGGATCAGCAGCACGGTCGCGGACAGGAAGGTGTACTCCACTGTCCGCTCCGCTTAGCGCGCGAGTGCCGCGCGCACTTTGTCGATCACCGTTTGAGCGGCGCTCTCGACCGGCAGCAGCATCGCTTCGGTGTCGCGACGGCCCTGGTATTCGAGCTTGCCGTCCTTCAGACCGCGGTCGCCGATCACCAGACGATGCGGCACGCCGATCAGCTCCCAGTCGGCGAACATCACGCCCGGGCGCTCGCCGCGATCGTCGAGGATCACGTCGATGCCTGCGGCGGCCAGTTCCGCGTACAGCTTGTCGGCCTGCTCGCGCACCGCGTCGCTGCGGTCATAGCCCATCGGGCACAGCACGACTTCGAACGGCGCGATCGATTCCGGCCAGATGATGCCCTTGTCGTCGAAGTTCTGTTCGATCGCGGCGCCCAGGATACGCGTGACGCCGATGCCGTAGCAGCCCATTTCCATCGGCCGCGGCTTGCCGGTTTCGTCGAGGCAGGTCGCGTTCATCGCTTCGGAATACTTGGTGCCGAGCTGGAACACGTGACCCACTTCGATGCCGCGGCAGATGTCGATCACGCCCTTGCCGTCCGGCGACGGATCGCCCTTCTTCACGTTGCGGATATCGGCGACGACCGGCTCCGGCAGATCGCGGCCCCAGTTCACGCCGGTGATGTGATAGTCGACTTCGTTCGCACCGACCACGAAGTCGCTCATGTTCGCGACCGTGCGGTCGGCGATCACGTTGACCGGCTTCTTCGTGCCGATCGGGCCGAGATAGCCCGGCGGCGTGCCGAAGGTCTCGACGATCTCGGCTTCGGTCGCCATGCGGAAATTAGCGAGGCCGGGCAGCTTGGCCGCCTTGATCTCGTTCAGATCGTGATCGCCACGCAGCATCAGCAGCCAGATGGTGGCCGGCGCGCCTTCGTTCTCGGTGGCCAGCACGACGGACTTGATCGTGCGTTCGAGCGGAATGTTCAACAGTTCGGCGACCGCCTCGCACTTCGCCTTGCCCGGCGTCGCGGTCTTTTTCAGCTCTTCGGCCGGCGCCGCGCGCTCGGCGAGCAGCGGCAGCGCTTCGGCGGCCTCGACGTTCGCGGCGAACTCCGAGGTCGGGCAATAGGCGATGTCGTCTTCGCCGGTCTCGGCGATCACGTGGAACTCATGCGAGCCGCTCCCGCCGATCGAGCCGTTGTCGGCCGCGACCGCACGGAAGTCCAGACCGAGGCGCGTGAAGATCCGCACGTACGCGTCGTACATCTTGCGATACGACTCGCGCAGACCTTCGGCGTCCTTATCGAACGAGTACGCGTCTTTCATGATGAACTCGCGGCCGCGCATCACGCCGAAACGCGGACGGATTTCGTCGCGGAACTTGGTCTGGATCTGGTAGAAGTTGACCGGCAGCTGACGGTAGCTCTTGATCTGATTGCGCGCGATGTCGGTGACGACTTCCTCGTGCGTCGGGCCCATCACGAAGTCCGCCTGCTTGCGGTCCTTGAAGCGCAGCAGCTCGGGGCCGTACTTTTCCCAGCGGCCCGATTCCTGCCACAGTTCGGCCGGCTGCACCGCCGGCATCAGCAGTTCGACCCCGCCTGCCCGGTTCATTTCCTCGCGCACGATCGCTTCCACCTTGCGGATCGAGCGCAGGCCGATCGGCAGGTAGTTATAGATACCGCCGGCCACGCGACGGATCATGCCCGCGCGCACCATGAGCTTGTGGCTGATGATTTCGGCGTCGGCGGGCGCTTCTTTCAAGGTGCCGATAAAGAAACGGGAGGCTTTCATTCAGATTATCCAAAAGCGGCGGCTCCGGAAGGAGCGCCCGAAAAGGTGAAAACGTTGGGAAAATCGACACGGATCCGTTGCGCGGCCGGCGCGCTTCGCTCGACCGGCGCCGCGCGCTGACCGGGCACGGCGCTGTGATCGCCGCGCAAAGCCTTTCTCATAAGGGATCGGGCACGGGAAACCGACAGGCTACCGCAAACACGGGCCGATTGCGGCTAATCGCTCCATTCTTATGCGATTCGGTGCGTAGGGTCCGTTATCTGTTTATAATCAAAGCAATTTTAAAGGATTCGAAGGTGGTTGTATGCTGGATCGTGAAGGCTTTCGCCCGAACGTCGGCATCATCCTCTTGAACGCGCACAACGAGGTGTTTTGGGGCAAACGGCTCCGTGAACATTCCTGGCAGTTTCCGCAAGGGGGCATCAAATACGGTGAGACCCCCGTGCAAGCGATGTATCGGGAGTTACACGAAGAAACCGGACTGCTGCCTGAGCACGTCAAGGTGATCGGTCGCACGCGCGACTGGTTGCGTTACGAGGTGCCTGACAAGTTCATCAAGCGTGAAGTACGCGGTCATTACCGCGGCCAGAAGCAAATCTGGTTCTTGCTACGGATGGTAGGACGCGACTGCGACATCTGCTTGCGCGCCACCGACCACCCCGAGTTCGATGCGTGGCGCTGGAACGAGTACTGGGTGCCGCTCGACTGTGTGATCGAGTTCAAGCGGGATGTGTATCAGTTGGCGCTGACGGAGCTGTCCCGTTTCATGCGCCGGCCTGCGCCGCGTGCGGAAAAACCTGGCGGGCATCATGGATCGCGCTATCCCCGGGTAGCGTCGTCGATGCAAAGCCCGCCGGATTCCACGGTAAGCACGGTCACTACGGTCGTGTCCGTGAGTTCGGTCAGCGTCGAGACTTCGACGCGCGTGCTGATTCTGCCGGATTGCGGTGCCGGTGGTCAGGGTCAGCTAAGCCCCGAGCACGAGCACGAAACGGCCGACGAAACCGCCGACCCGCAAATCGGGCGGAGCGTGCGCGATTAACCATTCCGGGCGGCTGTCCAGCCGCCCCTCTCCGGCGCGGCTTTCGAGCCGCGCCCGTCTTTTGAGGGAATCAGATTGAAAGCATTTGCACTCGCCGCGGCGTGCGTCGCCACCGGCGCCTTGCTGGCAGGCTGTTCGAGCGCAGGCAAACCGAGCAATAACGACGACAGCGCGTTCGTGTATCTGCTGGACCGCAAGGGCACCTGGGTGGAAAACAAGGTGGACACATTGCCGACACTGCCGACGGACGCGAACCTGCTGCCGTTCGAAGTTTCCGGCAATACGCCGCTGCACTTTGCGATCGATCCGAAGTCGCTCAGCGTCGGCGACGACGGTGTCGTACGTTATACGGTGGTGGTCACGAGCCCGGGTGGCGCGCGCAACGTCAGCTATCAGGGCATTCGTTGCGACACTTACGAATGGCGTCAGTACGCGGCCCTTAACGCCGATCACGACGATTGGGACCGGACCGTCGCCAACGATTTTTCGCGGATCGAAAACGGCGCGTTGAATGCGTATCAGGCTGCGCTGTATCAGGACTACATGTGCGCGAACAAGATTCCGCTCGGCAGTGCGAAGCAGATCGTGCATAACATTCGCTACAAGCGCACGCAGACGTCGCTGATTCACTGACGCTGTTGTCGTGACGGCGCGCGACACTCGGTGCGCGCCGCCTGTGGACGAAAAAAAGCCGTTCCAGCCCGCGCTGGAACGGCTTTTTTACAGCCTTCTGCTTCTCATCGATGCTCTTCGCGGGTCCGAAGAATCGTTAAATCAGCACGAGATTGTCGCGATGAATCAGTTCCGGCTCAAGCATATAGCCGAGCACCGATTCGATCTCGCCGCTCGGGCGCCGCTGGATCAGCTTGGTTTCCGCGCTGCTGTAATTGGTCAAACCGCGCGCGACTTCCCGGCCCTGCGCGCTCACGCACGCAATCACCTCGCCGCGCGCAAACGCGCCCTGCACGCCGACGATGCCGATCGGCAGCAGGCTCTTGCCGCCCGCGGTCAGCTTTTCGACCGCGCCATCGTCGATCACGACGTGGCCGCGCACCTGCAGGTGATCGGCCATCCACTGCTTGCGCGCCGCCATCCGCGCGGTCCGCGCGATCAGCTGCGTGCCGATCGCCTCGCCCGCCGCGAGCCGCAGCAACACCTCTGCTTCGCGGCCGCTCGCGATCACCGTATTGGCACCGCTATGCGCCGCGCGTTTGGCGGCGAGGATCTTGGTCAGCATGCCGCCGCGGCCGAGGCTCGAACCCGCGCCGCCGGCCATCGCTTCGAGCTCCGGCGCGCCGGCATCGGCTTGCTGCACGAGCGTCGCGCTCGGGTCCTTGCGCGGATCGGCGGTGAACAGGCCTTGCTGGTCGGTGAGAATGATCAGCGCATCGCCTTCGATCAGGTTGGCAACCAGCGCGCCGAGTGTGTCGTTGTCGCCGAACTTGATTTCGTCGGTCACGACCGTGTCGTTCTCGTTGATGATCGGCACGACGCCGAGACGCAGCAGCGTCAGCAGCGTGGAGCGCGCGTTCAGATAGCGCTCGCGGTCGGCGAGGTCGGCGTGTGTCAGCAGGATCTGCGCGGTCTGGATCGAATGCTCGGCGAAGCGGCTCTCGTACACCTGCGCGAGCCCCATCTGGCCGACGGCGGCGGCCGCCTGCAATTCGTCGATCTCGCGCGGCCGCTTAGTCCAGCCGAGCCGCTGCATGCCTTCGGCAATCGCGCCCGAGCTGACCAGCACGACCTCCTTACCCTGCGCGCGCAGCGCGGCAATCTGCGCGGCCCAACGGCCGATCGCCGCATGATCGAGGCCTCGCCCGTCGTTGGTGACGAGGCTCGAGCCGACTTTGACTACCAATCGCCGTGAATCTGCGATGACGGAACGCATTGTGCGCTGTCTCCCAAGATGACCCCTGATGCATACCGGCAGCTGCCGCTGGCCGCCGGCGCTCGAGTTTTATTCCTGCGGTTCGGTGCTGGAGTCGCCGGCCGGGCGCGCCGCGTCCGCCCCTTCACGGAAGCGCACGTCGGACGCGAGATCTTCGGCTTCGGCCGCGCGCTGCGCGTCGGAGTGCTCTGCGAGATAGTCGAACACCGCGTAGCAAAGGTTCTCACAGCCCTGACCGGTCAGCGCCGAGATTTCGAACACTGGGCCGTCCCAGCCGAAGCCTTCGAGGAAGCTCGCGACGCGTGCTTCGCGCTGGTCCTCAGGCACCATGTCGAGCTTGTTCAGCACGAGCCAGCGCGGCTTCTGGTACAGCAGTTCGTCGTATTTGCGCAGTTCGTTGACGATCGCCTTCGCTTCCGCGACCGGGTCGACCGATTCGTCGAACGGCGCGATGTCGACGATGTGCAGCAGCAGGCCCGTGCGCTGCAGGTGACGCAGAAACTGATGGCCGAGGCCCGCGCCTTCCGCCGCGCCTTCGATCAAACCCGGAATGTCGGCGATCACGAAACTGCGGCTCGGCCCGACGCGCACCACGCCGAGATTCGGCGCGAGCGTCGTGAACGGGTAATCGGCGATTTTCGGCTTCGCGTTCGACACCGACGAGATAAACGTCGACTTGCCGGCATTGGGCATGCCGAGCAGACCGACGTCGGCCAGCACCTTCAGTTCGAGGCGCACCATGCGGCGCTCGCCCGGCTTGCCGTCGGTCTTCTGACGCGGCGCGCGGTTGGTACTGGACTTGAAATGCAGGTTGCCAAGACCGCCGGCGCCGCCCTGCGCGATCTGCACGCTCTGGTTGTGCTCGGTCAGATCGGCGATCAGCTCGCCGGTTTCCATATCGGTGATCGTCGTGCCGACCGGCATGCGCAACGTGATGTCGTCGCCGCCTTTGCCATAGCAGTCGGAGCCGCGGCCGTTTTCGCCGTTGCGCGCCAGGTGCTTTTTCGCGTAGCGGTAGTCGATCAGCGTATTGATATTGCGATCGGCGAGTGCGATCACGCTGCCGCCGCGGCCGCCGTCGCCGCCGTCGGGGCCGCCGAACGGAACGAATTTCTCGCGGCGCATCGACGCGCTGCCATCCCCTCCGTCGCCGGCGATGACTTCAATCCTCGCTTCGTCAATGAACTTCATGCGTAACTCCGTCCCGTAGTACTGCCTGATTTGTACTGCCTGATCTGTACTGCCTGATTGTGCTGCAGAGGTGACGCTGGAATGCTGCCAACCTGATTCCGCTATTTTGCCGCGCGCGCCGCGCGTTGATCAATCGACCGAGCGGCATATGGCGGTCGCCGATATGCGCTGCGCGGCCACTGCGCGCTACAGCGCGCCGCAATAAAAAAGGCCCCGCGAACTTCGCGGGGCCTTTTTCCGGTCCTGAAGCCCGTGCCTGATTAAACTCAGGCTGCCGGGACGACGGAAACGGTGTGCTTCTTCGCCGCGCCCTTGGTCGAGAACTGGACGTGGCCGTCCTTCAGCGCGAACAGGGTGTGATCCTTGCCCATGCCGACGTTCTCACCAGCGTGCATACGCGTACCGCGCTGACGCACGATGATGCCACCAGCGTTGATAGCCTGGCCGCCGTAAACCTTCACGCCGAGGCGTTTCGATTCGGAGTCGCGGCCGTTCCGGGACGATCCGCCTGCCTTTTTGTGTGCCATTTGATGTGCTCCTTAACCGGTGCGCTTACGCGTTGATCGCGTCGATGCGCAGTTCGGTGTAGTTCTGGCGGTGGCCGCCATGCTTCTGGTAGTGCTTCCGGCGACGCATCTTGAAGATGGTCACTTTTGCGTGACGACCTTGCGACACGACGGTAGCCTTGACGGAAGCCCCACTGACCAGCGGCGTACCGAACTTAATCGATTCGCCTTCGCCCACTGCGAGAACCTGGTCGAGCGTGATTTCAGCGTCAATGTCTGCCGGTATCTGTTCTACTTTAAGTTTTTCGCCGACGGCAACTTTATACTGCTTGCCACCGGTTTTTATGACCGCGTACATTGAGAACCTCACTCTGTGTTCATTTTTTCCACGCACCGCGCGCGGAAACCCTCGATTATACATAGAGTTAGCTTCACGGTCAAAGACCACTTAGCAAGCGGCCGGGGCCGCCGCGCCCCCTTTCCCGCCGCCGTGGCGAGCCGCCACCGGACGCCACGAGCGGCTTCTGACACCCCGCGCGCAACCCCGACGTCCGTCGCAACCGCCGCCCGGAAAGCAGCCGCGCCACAGTCAAACGACCCGGAAATGGCCCGCTCGCCTTATAATTCGCGGCACTACCCAATTCAGCCATCATGTCGTCGACCGCCACCTCCTCTCCCAACGTCGCCAACCTGCTTGCTCCGATCGCCGAAGACATGCAGCAGGTCAATCGCGTCATCCGGCAACGTCTTGCGTCGGACGTGATGCTGATCAATCAGATCTCCGAGTACATCATCAGTGCCGGCGGCAAGCGGCTGCGTCCCGCGCTGCTCCTGCTGGTGGCGGGCGCGCTGGGCGACAAGACGGGACACCGGCACGAACTGGCGGCGGTCGTCGAGTTCATCCATACGGCGACGCTTTTGCATGACGACGTGGTCGACGAATCCGATCTGCGGCGCGGCCGCCAGACCGCCAACGCGCTATTCGGCAACGCCGCCAGCGTGCTGGTCGGCGACTTCCTCTACTCGCGCTCGTTCCAGATGATGGTCGGGGTGGGCAAGATGCGCGTGATGGAGATTCTGTCGGAAGCGACCAACATCATCTCCGAAGGCGAAGTGCTGCAGTTGCTGAACATGCACGACGCGGACGTCGATGAAGCCCGCTACATGCAGGTGATCCGCTATAAGACAGCGAAGCTGTTCGAAGCAGCGGCCCAGCTCGGCGCGGTGCTCGCCGGTGCGGACGCGAAGACCGAAGCGGCCGCCGCTGAATACGGCCGTCGCATCGGCACCGCGTTCCAGATCATGGACGACTGGCTCGACTACACCGGCACCGCCGAATCGATGGGCAAGAACGCCGGCGACGACCTGCGCGAAGGCAAACCAACGCTTCCGCTGATCTATCTGATCGAACGCGGCACGCCCGAACAGTCGGCGCTTGCGCGCGAAGCGATCGAGCAAGGCGGCACCGACCGTTTCGACACGATTTTCGATGCGATCACGCAATCGGGCGCGCTCGACCACACGCTGGAATGTGCGAAACAGGAAGCTCAAGCAGCAGCCGTAGCAATTTCTTCATTTCCCCATTCCATTTTCAAAGAGAGCCTGCTAGAATTATGTTCTTACTCGACGGCAAGACAGTCTTGAACAAGACTGAAACGCCGGATTAGTCTGAATCGAGTCAGCAGTACCAAATCGGGGTGTAGCTTAGCCTGGTAGAGCGCTACGTTCGGGACGTAGAGGCCGGAGGTTCGAATCCTCTCACCCCGACCAGATTCTCCTTGTTAGATCAGGGTTCAAAAACCGCCGCAGCGATGCTCGGCGGTTTTTTGTTTTTGCGCGGCAATTTTTCCGTGCGCTTCTCCCGGCGCCGCAATGCAATCTCCTTCGTGACGGTCGACCGCAAGGCTGCTGCCGGCCCAAGCTAGCCGGGCCGCCAGTCCGCCGCCACGGCGGTACGCGCAAGTCCCTCTGCTATATTCTCTCCATCCTTTCCCTCATTTTTCACGACGCGTGGAACAACTTCCCTTATGGGCGCAGATCGGCGCCGTCTTTCTGCTGCTCATCTGCTCCGCCTTCTTTTCCATTTCCGAGACAGCGATGATGGCGCTCAACCGCCATCGACTGAAACATCTCGCCAGTAAAAACGCGCTTGGCGCGAAAACCACTCAAGGGCTGCTCGCGCGCACCGATCAACTGCTGAGCGTCATCCTGATCGGCAACAACCTCTTCAACACGATCATCCCGGTACTCACCACGTCGATTGCGCTGCATACGTTCGGCCGCAATAACCTCGTGCTGTCGATCGCGACCGGCATCGTCGCGTTCCTGATCATCGTGTTCGCGGAAATCACGCCGAAGATCGTCGGCGCGACGTTCCCGGAAAAAATCGCGCTGCCCGCGAGCCTGTTGATCGGACCGATGATGCGCGTCGGCAGGCCGCTGATCTGGTTCGTCAATCTATTCGCCACCGGCATCCTGCGTGTGCTGCACATCAATACGAAGGGCGCGCGCGAACAGCGGCTCTCCACCGAAGAACTGCGCACCATCGTGCTCGAATCCGGCAGCTTCATGCCGACCAAACACCGCAGCATCCTGCTGAACCTGTTCGACCTCGAAAACATCACCGTCGACGACGTGATGATCCCGCGCCGCCGCATCGAGGCGCTGGACTTCGACGCGCCGTTCGAACAGATCCTGCATCAACTCGAAACCTGCTATCACAACAAACTGATCGTCTATCAGGGCGACATCGACCGCGTGCTCGGCGTGCTCCATGTGCGCAAGACGCTCGCCGGGCTGCACAACCAGGAGCTCGAGCGCGATACGCTACGCGAGCTGCTCGCGGAGCCGTACTTCGTGCCGAGCGGCACGCCGGTGTTCCAGCAACTGCAGTACTTCCAGGAGAGCCGCCACCGCATCGCGCTCGTCGTCGACGAATACGGCGAACTGCAAGGCCTCGTCACGCCGGAGGACATCATCGAGGAGCTGATCGGCGAATTCACCACGTCGATTCCGCGCAGCGCGAGTTCGCGCGGCGGCTGGAACGAAGCGGGCGAATGCATCGTCGCGGGCAGCATGCCGCTGCGCGAGTTGAACCGTTGGCTGCAACTGGCGCTGCCGACCGACGGCCCGAAAACGCTCAACGGCCTGATTCTCGAAATCCTCGAAGACATCCCCGACGGCGACGTCTGCGTGCAAATCGGCGACGTCAAACTCGAAGTGATGCGCAGCGACGATCAGGCGATCCGCACCGTCAAGCTGTTCCGACCGGCGTCGCGCGGCAAGGGTAATAAAGTCCGCGCGGGCTGAACCGCGTGGCTGCGGGCGCTGCCGCTTGGCCCAGTACCCAGCTTCACACAAGCCGGCCCTGTGCGCCATTAGCCGAACGGCCGAATGGCGCTCAGCCGCCGATCGCCGGAAGATGAAGCCGTCCCGATTCACAGGCGGCTCATCACCGGTCTCTCATGCAAACGTCTTTTCCTTCCACCACGGCGTCACCGCGTCCCGTCGCGTTCAGCGGCGAGCACAATGCGGCCAATCCGAGCGAAGTCGATACGGCACCCGCGGTACGTCTGCTAACCGACACGCTGCAGGAAGCAACGCGGCGTAACGCGTCGGACCTCCACATCGAACCGGCGGAGCACGGTTGGCGGATGCGTCTGCGTATCGACGGCGTGCTGCACGAACTCCCGCGGCCGCCCGCACATCTTCGCGACGCGTTCGTCACCCGGGTAAAGGTGCTCGCCCGGCTGGACATCGCCGAGCGGCGCGTGCCGCAGGATGGGCGGCTGCGGATCGCGACGTCGCCGGGGCGGCTCGAAGACTACCGCGTCAATTCGCTGCCGACGCTGTTCGGCGAGAAGCTCGTACTGCGGCGGCTCGACGCGTTGCCCAGCGATCTTTCACTGGACTCGCTCGGACTCGACCCGCAACAGCGCGACGCCGTCGATGCCGCGATCCGCGCGCCGCACGGACTGATGCTGGTCACCGGACCGACCGGCAGCGGCAAGACGCTGTCGCTGTACTGCTTTCTGAATCTGCTGAACGACGAAGCGCGCAATCTGTGCTCGGTCGAGGATCCGGCGGAGATTCAGCTGGCCGGCATCAATCAGGTCGGCGTGCGCGAGAAGGCGGGACTCACGTTCGCGGTCGCGTTGCGTGCTTTTCTGCGCCAGGACCCGGACGTAATCATGGTCGGCGAAATCCGCGACAGCGAAACCGCCGACGTCGCGGTGAAAGCCGCGCAAACCGGCCACCTCGTGCTGTCCACGCTGCATACCAACGACGCCCCGGCGGCGATCGCGCGGCTGATCGACATCGGCGTCGAGCCGTACAACCTCGCGGCCGCGCTGCGCATGGTGACCGCGCAACGGCTGGTGCGGCGGCTGTGCGTCGCGTGCCGCGCGCCCGCGCCGCATTCGGCGGCGGCGCTGCGGGCCGCGGGCTTTGCCGAAGCGCAGCTCGACGGCTGGCAGCCGTATGCGGCGACCGGCTGCGCCGCGTGTCACGGCATCGGCTATCGCGGGCGCGTCGGTATCCATCAGGTAATGCCAGTGTCGGAGGCGATGCGCGAGTTGATCGTCGCCGGCGCGGGCGTGCACGAGTTGGCTCGCCTCGCTCAGTCAGAACAGGTCGCGACGTTGCGCGACGCCGCGCTGGCGCGCGTGCGCGACGGCACCACCAGTCTCGCCGAGGCGCTCGCCGCCACGGAGGTCGCATGAGCACCGCCTCCCTCGCGCCGCCCGTCATGCCGCCCGTTGCGACCGAGTTGCGCTTTCGCTGGCGCGGCGTCAGCGCCGACGGCACGCGTCAACGCGGCACGCTGATCGCGCCGGACGCGAGCGTCGCCCGCGACATGCTCAAACGTGACGACCTCTTCATCGTCGATCTTTCGACGCAAGGTCCGGCCCCGCGCCCGCAAGCGCGCGCGGCCGAGGTCACGCGCTTCACGCGACAACTCGCGAGTCTGCTGCGCGCGGGTCTGCCGCTCGCGCCCTCGCTCGAACTGCTCGCCCAAGCGCCAGCGTCGACCTCGTCAGCGGGCCGGCGGCAAGGAATGCCGCGCATCGTCGGCGCCCTCGCCCGCGACATCACCGCCGGCCTGCGATTTTCCGCGGCCCTGCAACGGCATCCGGCGCAATTCAACACGCTGTACTGCCAGCTGGTCGAGGTCGGCGAAGCGGCGGGCGCGCTGGCCACCGTGCTCGCCCGTCTGGCCGACGACCGCGAACGCGCGGCCGCCCAGCGCGCGAAAGTGCGCGCCGCGCTGACCTATCCGGTCGCAATCCTGCTGCTCGCCGTCGCGATTACAGCGGCGTTGCTGGTGTGGGTCGTGCCCACCTTCAAACAGATCTTCGACAGCTTCGGCGCGACGTTACCCGCGCCGACGCAGTTCGTGCTCGCGTTATCGGCCGGCGCGGCGCGCTGGAGCGTGCCCTTGCTCGTGCTGATGGGCGCGGCGGGCTCCCTGCTCGCATGCATCCTGCGGCGCTCGACCAACGCGCGCATCCGTTTCGCGCGCGCGTCTCTGAGCCTGCCGGTGGCCGGTCCGCTTCTGCGCACGCTCTGCGCGGCGCGCTGGAGCCGCGCGCTCGGCACGCTGCTCGCGGCCGGCACTCCGCTCGCCGACGCGTTCGACTCGCTCACTCACGCAACCGGCAACGCGTCGTTCGATAGCGCGACAGCCGGCATTGCCGCCCGGCTACGGCACGGCGAACGGCTCGCCGCGGCGATGCGGGCCGCGCAGTGCTTTCCCGCCGAGGTCGTGCAGCCGGTCGCGGTCGCCGAGGAATCGGGCGCGCTCGACAGCATGTTGCTCGACGTCGCGTCGCTCGCCGATCGTCAGGTGGACGAAAAGATCGGCACGCTGTCGAGCTTGTGCGAACCGCTGGTGATCAGCGTGCTCGGTACGTTGGTCGGCGGCCTCGTGATCGCGATGTATCTGCCCATTATTCAACTCGGCAACGTGGTGTAGCATCCAGCCGAACCCAATCCCCTTACCATGCAAGCTCCTGTTCCGCTCGTGTCAGAAACCTCTTCCAGCCTGTTCTCGGGCTTATTGCCGGCACGCTTCACAAGCGAGATCGGCCTCGCGTTCGCCAGCCTGCCCGCCGGTGTGCAGATCGCGTTCGCGATCGTGTTCGGCCTCGTGATAGGCAGCTTCCTGAACGTGGTGGTGCATCGGCTGCCGATCATGCTGGAACGTGCGTGGCGCGCGGAAATCAGCGAAGCCACCGATGCCGCCGACGCGGCACCTTCCGCCGACGGACTGCCCGCGCGCTACAACTTGTGGGTGCCGCGCAGCGCCTGCCCGCATTGCGGCCACGTGCTGCGCCCGTGGGAAAACCTGCCGATACTGAGCTACCTGCTGTTGCGCGGCCGCTGCTCCGCGTGCGGAACCCACGTGAGCCTGCGCTATCCGCTGCTCGAACTCGCCAGCGCCGCCTTCGCGACCGCCGCGCTCGTCGTGTTCGGCCCCACTTCGATGGCGCTCGCCGCATTCGGTCTCGGCGCAATGCTGCTGACCATGAGCGCAATCGATATCGACACGCACCTGCTGCCCGATTCGCTGACGCTGCCGCTGCTGTGGGCCGGCCTGATCGTCAATTTCAACGGCATGTTCACGAATCTGCACGATGCGGTGCTCGGCGCGATCGTCGGCTATCTCGCGCTGTGGGCCGTGCACTGGCTGTTCCTGCTGGTGCGCGGCGTCGAAGGGATGGGCTACGGCGACTTCAAGCTGCTGGCCGCGCTCGGTGCATGGCTCGGCTGGGCCGCGCTGCCGCAAATCGTGCTGATCGCCGCGGTAGCCGGCGCCGTGGTCGGGCTCGCGGCCACGTGGCGCGGCCGCATGCGCTTCGAGGAGCCGCTGCCCTTCGGGCCGTTTCTCGCGGCCGGCGGTGCGCTGACGCTGTTCGTGGGCACCCCGCTCTACCTTGCCTTGGGAGGCTGAAACATGTTCGTGGTGGGACTAACCGGAGGTATCGGCAGCGGCAAATCGACCGTTGCCAATCTGTTCGCGATCCGCGGCGTGACGCTCGTCGATACCGACGTGATCGCGCATCGGATTACCGCGCCGCAGGGAATCGCGATGCCGCATATCGCCGCCGAGTTCGGCGAGGAGTTCGTCGCCGCCGACGGCTCGCTCGATCGCGCACGGATGCGCTCGCTGGTATTTAGCGACGAGACCGCGCTCAAGCGTCTCGAAGCGATCACCCACCCGCTGATTCGCGCGGAAACCGAACGCGAGCAGCGCGAAGCGCAAGGGCCTTACGTGATCGTCGTGGTGCCGTTGCTGGTCGAGTCGGGTACGTGGAAGGACCGTGTGAATCGCGTGCTGATCGTCGATTGCACGGTCGAGACGCAGATCGCACGCGTGATAAACCGCAACGGTTTCAGCCGCGACGAGGTGCTCGCGATCATCGCGCGTCAGGCCACGCGCGAAGCGCGCCTCGCCGCGGCCACCGAAGTGATCTTCAACGAAAACATGCCGTTCGAAGAACTCGAGGCGCAGGTGGCCGCGATGCACGAGCTCTATCTGTCGCTCGCGCAGGGATAAAGCGCAGCCGGCGCGCGCATTGAACTTTGCGCCCCAAGCCGAGCCGAACCGCGCAGAACACCGTGAACTGACGAAAAAAGTTGCGAAAGCGCGCCGAAAAAGTGCGTGATTGCTTGGGTAGTCCCACGGCATTAGAATGTTTTGCATTCCTGTCACCGACCACGCCCGAGGCGACCCCGCTTGATCCTTTACGAGTATCCCTTCAATGAGCGAATCCGGACGCTGTTGCGCCTCGAAGATCTGTTCGAGCGCTTCACGTTCTTTCTGACTCAGGAAGACGCCAGGGAACATCACGTCGCGCTGACCACGTTGTTCGAAATCTCCGAAGTTGCGGGCCGTGCGGATCTGAAATCCGATCTGATGAAAGAACTCGAGCGCCAGCGGCAAACGCTCGCGCCGTTTCGCGGCAATCCCGGCATCGAGCAGAACGCGCTCGAAGCGGTGCTCGGCGAAATCGAACAGACGCTCGCCGGGCTCACACAAATGCAGGGCAAAACCGGCCAGCATCTTGCAGACAACGAGTGGCTCGCGAGCATTCGCAGCCGCGCGATCATTCCCGGCGGGACCTGTAAATTCGATCTGCCGTCGTACTACGCGTGGCAACAGTTGCATCCCGATCAACGCCGTCAGGACATCGCCAAATGGGTGACGCCGCTGCTGCCGTTGCGCGACGCGGCCACCATCGTGCTGCGCCTCGCGCGCGAATCGGGTCAGGCATCGAAGGTGATGGCGATGCAAGGCAGCTATCAGCAGATGCTATCCGGCCGCTCGTATCAATTGATGCAGGTTCGCGTGGCGCCGGAACTGCGCGTGATCCCCGAAGCGAGCGCCAACAAATACATGCTGTGGGTACGCTTCACCGTGCAGGAAAGCGATCTGCGCCCGCGCGCGGTCGATATCGACGTGCCGTTCCAGCTCACGCTCTGCAGTCTGTAGAGCGCCGCCGGCTTCGCAAGCCCGCCGCGGCTTGCGGGCAACGCGCCTTTGAAGCCGCGCGAAATAGCCCTATATTCGTTACTTGTTCCGTTTGCGATTGACCGTCCGACCGTATGCCTACCGTCGTCAAATGTCCTACCTGCGGTAAAGATGTCCGCTGGACTCCCGAAAGCCGCTTCCGTCCGTTTTGCTCCGAGCGCTGCAAGCAGATCGATCTCGGCGCATGGGCCGCCGCGAAATACAAGATCGGCGGCAATGAGCAGGAAGGGGCTTCCTCGGATGAGGAGCCGCCGCGCAGCGATTTCAACCCGCATTGAGCGGGTTGCACTGACGCCCACTTTCCGCGAAACCAGCGTCCCAAAAAGATCACGCGGTAGCGTACGTTGCCCGAGCAATGCACACTACCGCGTGTTCTGTCTGAGCCTGCGGATTACTTCTTCTCGGCCGCGAGCCACTCCAGCACCGGAATTGTCGCCGGCAGCAACGGCGCCACGTCAGCGGGCAGGCTCTGCCATACGAACGCCTGACCTTCCCTGCCATGCGGCTCGCCCGACCACTGCGTCACCTTGCAGAAAAAGAGCCGCACATAGGCGTGCGGATAATCGTGTTCGAGCGTATGCCACAGATGACAAGCCTCGACCTCGATCCCCAACTCTTCGTGCAACTCGCGCGCGAGCGCGGCCTCGACCGATTCGCCCGCTTCCAGCTTTCCGCCCGGAAACTCCCAGTAGCCCTCGTACGGCTTGCCGGCCGGACGCTGCGCGAGTAGATAGCGCCCATCCGGCTGCACCAGCACGCCGACCGCGACTTCCGTGACCGGACGGCCCGCGCCGTTTTTACCCGCGTCGCTCATGCCGAGGTCTTGCGGCCGGACCAGTCGCGCGCGAACTGCCACGCGACCCGCCCCGAGCGCGATCCGCGTTCGAGCGCCCACACCAGCGCGTCGCCGCGCGCCGCCTCGATTTCGGCGTCGTCGCAGCCGAAATGGCGCAGCCAGTGCGCGATGATGGTCAGATAGTCGTCCTGCTTGAACGGGTAGAAGCTGACCCACAGCCCGAAACGCTCAGAAAGCGAGATCTTTTCCTCGACCAGTTCGCCCGGGTGAATCTCACCGTCCGACGTGTGCTTGTACGTCTCGTTGTCGCTCATGTACTCCGGCAGCAGATGGCGGCGATTCGACGTGGCGTAGATCAGCACATTGTCAGACTGCGCGGCGACCGAGCCGTCGAGCGCGACCTTCAGCGCCTTGTAGCCCGACTCGCCGTCTTCGAACGACAGGTCGTCGCAGAACACGATGAAGCGCTCCGGCCGCTGCGCGATCAGGTCGACGATGTCGCCGAGATCGTGCAGATCGTCCTTGTCCACTTCGATCAGACGCAGCCCGTCCCGCGCGAACGCGTTCAGGCACGCCTTGATCAACGACGACTTGCCGGTACCGCGCGCGCCCGTCAGCAGCACGTTGTTGGCCGGCTGCTCGCGCACGAACTGGCGGGTGTTCTGTTCGATCAGCCCTTTCTGGCGATCGATATTCTGCAGGTCGTCGAGCGTGATCGACGAAATCGCCGGCACCGGTTGCAGATAGCCGCGCCCCTGGCGCTTGCGCCAGCGGAACGCAATCGCGGCAGACCAGTCGATCTCCGGCGCGGCGGGCGGAAGCATCGCTTCCAGGCGGCCGAGCACGGCTTCGGCCCGGGTCAGAAACTGTTCGAGTTTGTCCATGTTGAGTAGGCGGCCCGTAGCCGCGCATTGAACCTGTTACGAGCGATAGTCGGCGTTGATGCTGACGTAGTCGTGCGACAGATCGCAGGTCCAGATCGTGGCTTGCGCATCGCCGCGGCCGAGTACCACGCGAATGCCGATCTCGCTCTTTTTCATCACGCGCTGGCCGTCCTCCTCGCGGTAGGCCGGATTGCGGCCGCCGGCGGTGGCGACCAGCACGTCGTCCAGATACAGATCGATCTTGCCGACGTCGAGATCATCGATGCCCGCATAGCCGATCGCCGCCAGAATGCGGCCGAGGTTCGGATCCGATGCATAGAAGGCGGTCTTGACGAGCGGCGAGTGGCCGATCGCATACGCGATCTGGCGGCATTCGCCGGCGCTCGAACCGCCCTCGACCTGCACGGTCATGAATTTGGTCGCGCCTTCGCCGTCGCGCACGATCAGTTGCGCGAGGGTCTGGGCGACTTCGGTCACCGCGTCGCGCAGCGCTGCATAAGCGGGCGAAGCGGTGGACGTGATCGCCGGCAGGCTCGATTTGCCCGATGCGATCAGGATGAACGAATCGTTGGTCGACGTATCGCCGTCGATCGTGATGCAGTTGAACGAGCGGTCCGCGACGTGCTTGACCAGTTCGTCGAGCACCGGCTGGGCGACGTTCGCGTCGAACGCGAGGAAGCCGAGCATGGTCGCCATGTTCGGCTTGATCATGCCCGCGCCCTTGCTGATGCCGGTCAGCGTGACCGTATGACCGTCGATCGTGACCTGGCGGGAAGCGGCCTTCGGCAGCGTATCCGTGGTCATGATCGCCTGCGCGGCGTCGAACCAGTTCGCTTCCTTGCGGTTCGCGAGCGCAGCCGGCAGGCCGGCCTTCAGACGATCGACCGGCAGCGGTTCGAGGATCACGCCGGTCGAGAACGGCAACACCTGCTCGGGCGCGAGGTCCGTCAGACGCGCGAGTTCCGCGCAGGTCTCGCGGGTCGCCGCGAGGCCCGGCTCGCCGGTGCCCGCGTTCGCGTTGCCGGTGTTCACCACTAGCGCGCGAATCGGCTTGCCGCCCGCGCGCACGCGCTGCAGGTTTTCGCGGCAAACGGTCACGGGCGCCGCGCAGAAGCGGTTCTGCGTGAACACGCCGCCGACCGTCGCGCCTTCGTCGACGGAAATGATCAGCACGTCCTTGCGGTTCGGCTTGCGGATGTTCGCTTCCGCCCAGCCGAGCTTGACGCCGGCGACGGGGTGCAGTTGAGCGGGATCGATCGAGGGAAAGTTGACAGCCATGGTCGCGACCTGTCGAAGAAAATGCCGGCGGGAGCCGGCATTGAGGAAACAGAACGGATGAGCCGGGCGGGTTGCCGGCTCACCTGCGAAATCAACGGCCAAGCGGCGCGCAAAACAACGCGGCGCGCCCGGGAGCGCGCCGTGTCGGCTTTACGCGATCTTGCCGTGGCACTGCTTGTACTTCTTGCCGCTGCCGCACGGGCAGGGGTCGTTACGGCCGACCTTCGGCACGTTGTCGGTATTCACGTGCACCGCGGCCTGCGGCGTCGCGCTGTGACCGTGGCTCATCGCGTCGCCGATCATCGCGGCAGCGGCTTCGGCCGCGACCGGCGCGGCGGCTTCCGCGAACTCGGCATGGCGGAACTCGACGTTGTCGACGAGATGACCGCCCTGCTCTTCGATCTGCTCGGCGGCCGCTTCGAGCTGCTCCGGCGACTGGATCTGCACGTTCATCACGATGCGCGTGACTTCGAGCTTCACCGCGTCGAGCATTGCGGCGAACAGTTCGAACGCCTCGCGCTTGTATTCCTGCTTCGGATTCTTCTGCGCATAGCCGCGCAGATGGATGCCCTGGCGCAGATGATCCAGCGCGGCGAGATGTTCACGCCATGCGCGGTCGAGCGTCTGCAGCATGATCGAGCGCTCGAAGCCGCTAAACGATTCGCGACCGACCAGTTCGACCTTCGCTTCGTACGCTTCGTCCGCGGCCGCTTCGACCGCTTCGAGAATCTCGTCGGCGTTGATCGAGTTCGACTCGTTGATCATTTCCTGGATCGCGAGATCGAGCTGCCAGTCGTTGCGTAGCAGTTCTTCGAGCTCGGGCACGTCCCACTGCTCTTCGATGCTGCCCGCCGGCACGAACTGATGCACGAGGTCGGCGACCACGCCGTGACGCATCGCGGTGATCGTCTCGGTGATGTCGTTCGCTTCGAGCAGTTCGTTGCGCTGCTGGTAGATCACCTTGCGCTGGTCGTTCGATACGTCGTCGTATTCGAGCAGCTGCTTACGAATATCGAAGTTGCGCGCCTCGACCTTGCGCTGCGCCGATTCGATCGAACGCGACACGATGCCCGCTTCGATCGCCTCGCCTTCCGGCATCTTCAGGCGATCCATGATCGCGCGCACGCGGTCGCCCGCGAAAATGCGCAGCAGCGGATCTTCCAGCGACAGATAGAAGCGCGACGAACCCGGGTCGCCCTGACGGCCGGCACGGCCGCGCAGCTGATTGTCGATCCGGCGCGACTCGTGACGCTCGGTGCCGATGATGTGCAGACCGCCGGCGGCCTTCACCTGATCGTGCAGCGTCTGCCATTCGTCGTGCAGCTTCTGGATGCGGCTCTGCTTTTCCGCGTCGGACAGCGTTTCGTCCTGCTCGATGAACAGCGCCTGCTTTTCCGCGTTGCCGCCGAGCACGATGTCGGTACCGCGGCCGGCCATGTTGGTGGCGATCGTGATGCGCTGCGGACGGCCCGCTTCGGCGACGATCGCCGCTTCGCGCGCGTGCTGCTTCGCGTTCAGCACTTCGTGCGGCAAGCCGGCCTGCTTCAGCAGATGCGACAGCAACTCCGAGTTCTCGATCGACGTGGTGCCGACCAGCACCGGCTGACCGCGCTCGTAGCACTCGCGAATGTCGCGGATCACCGCGTCATAACGCTCCTTCGCGGTCTTGTAGATCTGATCCTGCTTGTCGATCCGCTTCGGCGGACGGTTGGTCGGGATCACAACCGTTTCAAGGCCGTAGATCTCGTTGAATTCGTACGCTTCAGTGTCGGCCGTACCGGTCATGCCGGCGAGCTTCGCGTACATGCGGAAGTAGTTCTGGAACGTGATCGAGGCGAGCGTCTGGTTCTCGCTCTGAATCTTCACGTGCTCCTTCGCCTCGACCGCCTGGTGCAGACCGTCCGACCAGCGGCGACCCGCCATCAGACGCCCGGTGAATTCGTCGACGATGATCACTTCGCCGTTCTGCACCACGTAGTGCTGGTCCTTGAAGAACAGCGTGTGCGCGCGCAGCGCCGCATACACGTGGTGCATCAGCGTGATGTTCTGCGGCGCGTACAGGCTTTCGCCCTCGCCGATCAGGCCCCACTCGGCGAGCAGACGCTCGGCCTTTTCGTGGCCCGACTCGGTCAGGAACACCTGACGGCCCTTTTCGTCCAGCGTGTAGTCGCCCGGCTTCTCGACGCCGGTGCCGTCCGCCTTCTCTTCGCCGATCTGGCGCTCGAGCAGCGGCGGCAGCGCGTTCATGCGCACGTAGAGTTCGGTGTGATCTTCGGCCTGGCCGGAGATGATCAGCGGGGTACGCGCTTCGTCGATCAGAATCGAGTCGACCTCGTCGACGACCGCGAAGTTCAGGCTACGCTGCACGCGCGCGTCGGTCTCGTAGACCATGTTGTCGCGCAGGTAGTCGAAGCCGAATTCGTTGTTGGTGCCGTACGTGATGTCCGCGGCGTAAGCCTGCTGCTTCGCCGTGTGCTCCATCTGCGACAGGTTGATGCCGACCGACATACCGAGGAAGTTGTACAGACGCGCCATCCATTCGGCGTCGCGCTGCGCGAGGTAGTCGTTGACCGTGACCACGTGGACGCCGCGGCCCGACAGCGCATTCAGATACACGGGCAGCGTCGCGACGAGCGTCTTGCCTTCGCCGGTGCGCATTTCGCCGATCTTGCCGTAGTGCAGAGCCATGCCGCCGATCAGCTGCACGTCGAAGTGGCGCATTTTCAGCACCCGCTTGCTGGCCTCGCGGCAGACGGCAAAAGCTTCGGGCAGGAGCTTGTCGAGCGACTCACCGCTCGCGACGCGTTGGCGGAATTCACCCGTTTTGGCGCGCAGCTGTTCGTCCGTCAATTGCTCGATCTGCGGTTCGAGCGCATTGATCGCCGCGACGGTCTTTTGATATTGCTTGACTAGCCGTTGATTACGGCTGCCAAAAATCTTCTGTAGAAAACCGGTGGTCATCGGATCGGTGTCTGCGTCGCGGCTTCGGCTGGCTCGCGGCATGCGATGGCGCACACCTGCGTCTGGGTCGGAAAGTCCTCGGCCGCTTAGTCCAAGAGTGAATTCGAATCGGGCATTTTAGCACGCGCCTTCGGCCGCGCTCGTGTCGACGGCGTGACGGCTGCAGGCCGTTTCCGGCCCGTCTGCCGCCCTCCGCGGCAGCTCGCCGGACGGTTTCGCGCAGTGCCCGCGCGGTACAATCGCGACGTTGGCGCACATCGGGTGCGCTCACGTCGTCACTTCCAAACATGAGCCGTTTTCCGTCCTTTTCAAGGCAGCCCAAGCAGTTCGACCTGCGCCGGCCGCAGCCCGTCGCCGAAGTACTCGGCCGCACGGACGCGTTCGCGGCGCTGCGCGCGGGCGTCGAGCAGATCGCCGCGCTCGAGAAGGATTTACGCGAACTGCTGCCCGACTATCTCGCAACCAGCGTCGAGCCGGGCTTCGTCAAGGAAGGTGTATTGGCGCTGTTCGCCGCGCACAATGCGCTCGCCGCGCGCTTGCGCCATCTCGAACCGCGGCTGTTGTCGGACCTGCAGCAACGCGGCTGGCAGGTTCACGCGCTGAGAATTCGCGTGCGGCCGCAGCCCATCAAGGAGCCGCCGCCGATCAAACAGGCGCGTATGACGCCTGTTGGCGCGGCCGCGCTGCAGGCGTTGAGCGAATCGCTCGAACCGTCGCCGTTGCAAGAAGCGCTAGCGCGCATGGCGGCCCGACATCGGCGCACGCGCTGAGCGAAATTCACTGAACGAAAAAAACGGCCCGAAAGGGCCGTTTCTCTTGTCGACGCCGCGTTGCCGCAAGCGTTATGCGAATGCCGTCTGCGTTTCGTACGCGAAGCCGCGCGGCGCCTTCTGCGTGTCGTCGAAGGTGACGATTTCGTACGAGTCCTCGTGTGCGAGCAATTCGCGCAGCAGCGCGTTGTTCAGCCCATGACCCGACTTGTACGCAGTGTACGAAGCCAGCAGCGGATGGCCGACCACATACAGGTCGCCGATCGCGTCGAGCATCTTGTGCTTGACGAACTCGTCGTCGTAACGCAAGCCGTCGTTGTTCAGGATGCGGTACTCGTCGAGCACGATCGCGTTGTCCATGCTGCCGCCGCGCGCCAGACCCAGCTCGCGCATCATTTCAACTTCATGCGCGAAGCCGAACGTACGCGCGCGCGCGATTTCACGCACATACGACGTGTTGGCGAAATCCACTTCGAGCGCCTGGCCGGTTTTGTCGACGGCCGGATGACGGAAGTCGATCGTGAACTTGAGCCTGAAGCCGAAGTACGGATCGAGACGCGCGAACTTGTCGCCGTCGCGGATTTCCACCGGCTTCGTGACCTTGATGAATTTCTTCGGCGCGTTCTGCTCTTCGATGCCGGCCGACTGGATCAGAAACACGAACGAACCCGCGCTGCCGTCCATGATCGGAATTTCCTCGGCGGTCACGTCGACATACAGATTGTCGATGCCAAGACCCGCGCAGGCGGACATCAGGTGCTCGATGGTCGACACCCGCGCGCCGTCTTTTTGCAACACCGAAGCGAGCCGCGTATCGCCGATTGCCATCGCCGACGCGGGAATGTCCACCGGAGTGGCCAGGTCCACGCGCGAAAATACGATGCCGGTATCCGGCGCCGCCGGACGGAGCGTCAGATTGACTTTACGGCCCGAGTGCAGGCCGATGCCGACAGTCTTGACGATCGATTTGATAGTGCGCTGCTTCAACATGGTGATCTTCTGTTCGATTGAAAATCCCAATCGGGACTTTTTATTCCATAGCCCGAATTATACTCCATTCCCCAGACGAGCGTCCTTCCAGGGAACGTATCAATCTGTTTCGCTGAATTACCCCTGGGCACCGCGAAGGAAAGCGTGACGGGCCGATGCGCCGGAACGGAGGCGTTTCCGGTCATCGGCCCGCGTAACGGCCTGTCACAAAAGCGTCTTATGCGCCGTTGCCGCAGCGCCACGCGACAGATGCGCGCAGCGAGAGGCGAAGGCGTAACGCCCGCAACTAGCGCAACGTCGCGAGAATACTCGCTGCATCGCTGACTTCGAATTTGCCGGCGGCTTCGACGTTCAGCGTCTTGACCACGCCGTCGTCGACCACCATCGCATAGCGCTGGGAACGGATTCCCATCCCACGCGCCGACAGATCCTGCTCCAGACCGAGCGCCCGTGTGAAAGCCGCACTGCCGTCCGCCATCATGCGCACCTTGCCCGCGGTGTGCTGATCGCGTCCCCACGCGCCCATCACGAACGCGTCGTTGACGGACACGCACCAGATTTCGTCGACGCCGGCAGCGCGCAACTGCTCGGCATGCTCGACATAGCCCGGTACATGTTTGGCCGAACAGGTCGGCGTGAACGCGCCCGGCAATCCGAAGATCACCACGCGTTTGTTCGCCGTCTGCCCGCGCACGTCGAAATTGTTCGGTCCGATCGTGCAGCCCGCCCGGCCGTCTTCGACATATTCGAAGAGCGTCGCGTCGGGCAGCTTGTCACCTGCGTTGATCATGCTCAGTCCTTTGCATCGATGCGAAGCACGCTCGCACGTTCTCGTGTCGCAGTGAAATCCGGCGGCAGCCGTGCCGTCCGCTTCGCGTTTTTTGCAGAGGGCAGTTGCCCCTGCCGCGAATCTGACGATACGCGACCTTCTCGCCGTTCACCCGCCACGCTCGTGCATTCGTCCGCCAGCGCTGCCCTGCGTCCTACCGCAGCGCGGCAACGAAAGCCTGCTCGCGCGCTCAGTCCGCCTGCTTGCGCAGGAACGCCGGGATGTCGTACGTATCGACGCCCTTTTCCTGCAGCGCCTGCACGTGCGATGCCGCGGTGTCGCGCGAGGTGCGCCACACTGCCGGCGTATCCAGCGCGCCGTAGTCGGCCGTGCTCGCCTGCGCCGCCGCCGGCGCGTACGCCGCATGCTGCATCGCGGCGATCGGCTGGTTGTCGGTGCCAGTGCGCAGCAGCGTCATCGGTGCGGACTGCTGCTTCTTCGCCGCGCGGCCCAGACCCGTTGCAACGACCGTCACGCGCAGTGCGTCGCCCATCGCATCGTCGTACACCGCGCCGAAGATCACCGTGGCGTCTTCCGCCGCGTAGCTCTTGATCGTGTTCATCACTTCGCGGGTTTCCGACAGACGCAGCGAACGGCTCGACGTGATGTTGACCAGCACGCCGCGCGCACCCGACAGATCGACGCCTTCCAGCAGCGGGCTCGCCACGGCCTGCTCGGCCGCGAGGCGCGCGCGATCGACGCCGGCGACCGTCGCCGTGCCCATCATCGCCTTGCCCTGCTCGCCCATCACGGTCTTCACGTCTTCGAAGTCGACGTTCACCAGACCGTCGACGTTGATGATTTCAGCGATACCCGCAACCGCGTTGTTCAGAACGTCGTCAGCGCACTGGAAGCACTTGTCCATCTCGGCGTCGTCGCCCATCACCTCGAACAGCTTGTCGTTCAGCACGACGATCAGCGAGTCGACGTGATCCTCCAGTTGCTGCGAACCGGCTTCCGCGACGCGCATGCGCTTGCCGCCTTCGAATTCGAACGGCTTGCTGACCACGCCGACGGTCAGGATGCCCATTTCCTTGGCGATCTGCGCGACCACCGGTGCGGCGCCCGTGCCGGTGCCGCCACCCATGCCCGCGGTGATGAACACCATGTGCGCGCCGCGCAGTGCGTCGGCGATGCGCTCGCGTGCTTCTTCAGCAGCGGCGCGGCCCATTTCCGGCTTCGCGCCGGCGCCCAGACCCGTGTTGCCGAGCTGGATCACCGCGGTCGCGCGCGAACGCGACAGTGCCTGCGCGTCCGTGTTCATCACGATGAAGTCGACGCCTTGCACGCCTTTGTTGATCATGTGCTGAACGGCATTGCCGCCAGCGCCACCTACTCCGACCACCTTGATGATGGTGCCGTTCGTTTCGGTTTCCAGCATCTGGAATTCCATGTTGCCTCCGTCAAGATAAAAAAGTACCGCCACTCGGCGTTATCCGGCAGGGGATCGGGCAACCCCCTGTCGCGCACCAGCCGCCGGCACCAGCGCGTATTTCGAAACCCGTGCTCAGAAGTTGCCGAGGAACCAGTCCTTCATACGCGAGAACACCTGGCCCATCGACCCCGACTGCACTGCAACCTTGCGCCCGCGCATGCGCTGCGAGCGTCCTTCGACGAGCAGACCCATCGCCGTCGAATAGCGCGGATTGCGCACGACGTCGGCGAGACCGCCCGCATATTCCGGCACGCCGATGCGCACCGGTTTCAGGAAAATGTCCTCGCCGAGCTCGACCATGCCGAGCATCATCGACGCGCCGCCGGTCAGCACGACGCCCGAACTCAGCAGCTCTTCGTAACCCGACTCGCGCACCACCTGCTGCACGAGAGAAAAGAGCTCCTCGACGCGCGGCTCGATGACCGCGGCCAGCGCCTGGCGCGACAGCGTGCGCGGACCGCGCTCGCCGAGCCCCGGCACTTCGATCATTTCGTCCGGATCGGCGAGCGCCTGCTTGGCGATGCCGTAATCGACCTTGATGTCTTCGGCGTCCGGCGTCGGCGTGCGCAGCGCCATCGCGATGTCGCTGGTGATCTGGTCGCCGGCGATCGGAATCACCGCGGTATGACGGATCGCGCCTTCGCTGAAGATCGCGATGTCGGTGGTGCCGCCGCCGATGTCGACCAGCACCACGCCCAGTTCCTTCTCGTCTTCGGTCAGCACCGCGAGCGACGACGCGAGCGGTTGCAGGATCAGATCGTTCACTTCGAGGCCGCAGCGGCGCACGCACTTGACGATGTTCTGCGCCGCGCTGACCGCGCCGGTGACGATATGCACCTTCACTTCGAGACGGATGCCGCTCATGCCGATCGGCTCGCGCACGTCTTCCTGACCGTCGATGATGAATTCCTGCGTGAGGATATGCAGCACCTGCTGGTCGGTCGGAATGTTGATCGCCTTCGCGGTTTCGATCACGCGCGCGACGTCCGCCTGGGTCACTTCCTTTTCCTTGATCGCCACCATGCCGCTCGAATTGAAGCTGCGGATATGGCTGCCGGCGATCCCGGTGAACACATTGGTGATCTTGCAGTCGGCCATCAGCTCGGCTTCCTCGAGCGCGCGCTGGATCGACTGCACGGTGGCTTCGATATTGACCACCACGCCTTTCTTGAGCCCCTTCGACTCGCTCTGGCCGAGACCGATCACCTCGTAATGGCCCTCGCCCTTCAACTCGGCGACGATGGCCACTACCTTCGACGTTCCGATGTCGAGGGCGACCAGCAGATCTTTATAGTCTTTACTCATAGCGTGCTCAGTGCGTGTGATGTCCGTTTACTTCTTGCCCTTGTCGGGTTCGCTGATGAAGCGCATGCCAGCGGCACGAATCGCGAAACCGTTCGGATAGCGCAAGTCCGCATACTCGATATCCTTCCCCCAACGTTGCGTGACCGCGCCCCATGCCGCGGTCAGGCGCCTGCTGCGATCGGCCAGCGTGTCCTGATTGCGCTCGCGCCCCAGCTCGACATGGGTGCCATTCGACAGCTTCACCGTCCACGCGTAGCGCGGCGACAACGTGACTTCTTCCGGCGTCGCGCCGAGCGGCGCAAACCACTTCTGGAAGTCGTGATAACGCGCGACGACTTCCTTCGCGGTGCCGTCCGGACCGTCGAACGCGGGCAGCTCTTCGTCGAGTTCGCCCTGGTTCGCGGTGAACAGCTCACCGTCCGTGCTCACCAGCTGATCGCTGCCCCACGTGCCCAGCGGTTTGTACTCCTCGAGCGTGACAGCCAATGCGTTCGGCCAGACCCGCCGCACGCTCGCGTGACGCACCCACGGCATCTGCTCGAACGCCTGCCGCGCGACGTCGAGATCGACCGTGAAGAAGTTGCCCTTCAGCTTGCCGACCACACCCGCGCGCACCGTCGGCGAATTGATGTGCTCGGTGTCGCCGTCGATCTGGATCGCGTGCAGCGCGAAGTTCGGACGCTGGATCAGCCAGTAAGCGCCCGCCGCCAGCAGCACGAGCACCAGCAACGCATGCAATGCGTTGGTGGCGAGATTGAGCTGGCGAACGTTGTTCCACATGGTGTTGCTTTCGGGTTGCCCCGGTTAGTCCTGCAACGTCAGCGCCAATACGCCGACAACCAGTTCCTGATAGCTGATGCCGACCGCGCGCGCCGCTTTCGGCGGCAGCGAGTGATCGGTCATGCCAGGCGCCGTGTTCACTTCGAGGAAATACGGGTTGCCCGCGCCATCCAGCATGAAGTCCGCGCGGCCCCAGTCGGTGCAGCCGAGCACGTCGAACGCGCGGCGCGCGAGCTGCTTCAGGCGCGCTTCTTCGGCTGCGGCGAGGCCGCACGGAATCAGGTACTGGGTGTCGTTGGCGACGTACTTCGCGTGATAGTCGTAGAACTCGCCGGCCGGCACGATGCGGATCACCGGCAGATCCAGATTGCCGGCGATGCACGCGGTGTATTCGCCGCCGCCTTCGATGCTCTTCTCGACCACCACGATGCGGTCGTACTTCACCGCTTCGAGCAGCGCGGCCGGCAACGCGTCCGCGCTCTTCACCTTGATCACCGCGACGCTCGAGCCTTCGCTGGCCGGCTTCACGAACAGCGGCAGACCGAGCTTCGCGACGATCTCTTGCGCGCGCGCTTCGTAGTCGTCGCCGCGCAGCACCGCTTCGAACGGCGGCGTCGGAATGCCGAGTTGCTGCCACACGAGTTTGGTGCGGAACTTGTCGAGACCGAGCGCCGAGCCGAGCACGCCGCTACCGGTGTAGCGGATGCCGTAAAAGTCGAGCGCGCCCTGGATCTGGCCGTTCTCGCCGTACCCGCCATGCAGCGCGTTGAACGCGCGCACGAAGCCTTCGTCCTTCAACGCGGACAGCGGCCGTTCGGCCGGATCGAACGGATGCGCGTCGACGCCCGCAGCGCGCAGTCCCTCCAACACCAGACGCCCGGAATTGAGCGACACCTCGCGCTCGGCGGAATTACCGCCGAGCAGCACCGCCACCTTGCCGAATTTTTTCGGATCGATACTGCTGCTCATCTCACACCTTCTGTTCCTGAGCGAGGCGACCCGGCACACCGCCGATCGAGCCCGCGCCCATCGTAATCACCACATCGCCATCGCGCACCACCGCGGACAGCGCGTCCGGCACTTCATCCACCGTATCGACGAACACCGGCTCGACCTTGCCCGCGACCCGCAGCGCGCGCGCCAATGCGCGGCCGTCCGCGGCGACGATCGGCGCTTCGCCGGCCGCATACACCTCGGTCAGCACCAGCGCATCGACGGTCGACAGCACCTTGACGAAATCCTCGAAGCAATCGCGCGTACGCGTGAAGCGGTGCGGCTGGAACGCCAGCACCAGACGCCGGCCCGGAAACGCGCCACGCGCCGCCGCCACCGTGGCGGCCATTTCGACCGGATGGTGACCGTAGTCGTCCACCAGCGTGTAGGCGCCCGCGGTGTTGCCGTCGCTGAATACGGGCACTTCGCCGTAGCGCTGGAAGCGCCGGCCGACGCCGTTGAAATCCGCCAGCGCTCGCTGGATATCGGCATCTTTCACTTCAAGTTCAGTCGCGATCGCAATTGCCGCCAGCGCGTTCTGCACGTTGTGCTCGCCCGGCAGGTTCAGCACGATGTCGAGCGGCGCCGCGTCTTCGCGCAGCGCGGTGAAATGCATGCGCCCTTCGCGCGCTTCGACGTTGACCGCGCGCACCTGCGCGTCGGCCGCCAAACCGTAGCGGATGATCGGCTTCGACACGAACGGCAGGATCTCCTTCACGTTCGGATCGTCGACGCACAGCACTGCAATCCCGTAGAACGGCAGACGGTGCGTGAATTCGATGAACGCCTGCTTGAGCCGCGCGAAGTCGTGCCCGTAGGTGTCCATATGATCGGCGTCGATGTTCGTAATGACTTCGATCACCGGGAACAGGTTCAGGAACGACGCGTCCGACTCGTCCGCCTCGGCGACGATGAAGTCGCCGGTGCCAAGGCGCGCATTCGCGCCCGCGCTGATCAGCCGGCCGCCGATCACGAAGGTCGGATCGAGCCCGCCGGCGGCGAGCACGCTCGCGACCAGCGAGGTCGTGGTGGTCTTGCCGTGCGTGCCGGCAATCGCGATGCCCTGCTTCAGACGCATCAGTTCCGCGAGCATCACCGCGCGCGGCACGATCGGAATGCGCCGATGGCGTGCTTCGAGCACTTCCGGGTTGTCGCTGCGCACCGCGGTCGAGACGACCACCGCGTTCGCGCCTTCGATGTTTTCCGCCGCATGGCCGATCGAGATGCGCGCGCCGAGTCTGGCGAGGCGTTCGGTCACCGCGTTGCCCGACAGGTCCGAGCCGCTTACCTGGTAGCCGAGATTGACCAGCACCTCGGCGATGCCGCTCATGCCGACGCCGCCGATGCCGACAAAATGAATGTGTTTGACGATGTGTTTCATTGCTTTCCTTCTGGGCTCACGCCCGCCATCGAACCCGCGCCCGCCACCGTCGCGCAGATCTGCGCGACCTGTTCGGTGGCATCCGGTTTCGCGAGCGAGCGCGAACGCTCCGCCATGAGCGCGAGACTGTCCCGCGTCTGGCTGCGCAACCAGTCGGCGAGTTTTTCCGCCGACAGATCGCGTTGTTGCACGACCAGCGCCGCGCCGTTGTCGGCGAGAAACGCTGCATTGGTGGTCTGGTGATCGTCGACCGCGTACGGGAACGGCACGAACAGCGCGGCGACGCCGACCGCCGAAATCTCCGACACCGTCATCGCGCCCGAGCGGCAGATCACCAGATCGGCCTGCTCGTAGGCGCTCGTCATGTCGTCGATGAACGGCACCAGCGTGACGTCGGCGCCCGGCTGCAAGCCGGCTGCCGCGTAGTTCTCGCGCAGCGCGTCGATGTGTTTCGCGCCCGCCTGATGCACGATGCGCGGCCGTTCGCCGGCGCCGAGCAGCGCGACCGCGCGCGGCACCACTTCATTGAGCGCCGCGGCGCCGAGACTGCCGCCGACCACTAGCACGTTCAGCGGACCGCTGCGCTGCGCGTAGCGTGCTTTGGGTGCATTCGCGCGCGCAAGTTCCTCGCGAATCGGATTGCCGGTCCACTCGCCGTGCGGCAATGCATTCGGAAACGCGACCAGCACGCGCTTCGCGAGTTTCGCCAGCACCTTGTTAGCCAGACCGGCAATCGAATTCTGTTCGTGCAGCACCAGCGGCCGGCCGCTCAGCGCGGTCATCAGACCCGCCGGGAACGTGATGTAGCCGCCCATGCCGAGCACCACGTCGGGCTTCACCCGGCGCAACACCGAGAAGCTCTGCGTGCACGCGCGCAGCAGATTGACCGGCAGCATCAGCTTGGTTTTGATGCCCTTGCCGCGCACGCCGCCGAAGCGCACGTACTCCATCGGAATGCCGTGCTTGGGCACCAACGTCGCTTCCATTCCCGCCGGGTTGCCGAGCCAAACGACGTTCCAGCCCCACGCCTGCATCAGATGCGCGACCGCGAGCCCGGGGAACACGTGTCCTCCGGTGCCGCCGGCCATCACCATCAGCGTGCGTTGCCGCGCGAGGGTCATACCTTCCCTCCACGCGATCGATTTTGGCTCCGGCCGCTGCGCTTAACTTCGCGCGCGTTGCGCACGAAGTTAGCCTTCGCCGAAATCGTGCGTTGCTGCATGGGGCTCATACCTTCCCCCCACGCATCAACACACGATTTTCATAATCCACCCGCATCAGCACCGCGATCGCCACGCAGTTCAGCACGATGCCCGAGCCGCCGTAACTGACGAGCGGCAAGGTCAGACCCTTGGTCGGCAGCAGGCCGAGGTTCACGCCCATGTTGATGAAGGTCTGCGCGCCGAACCAGATGCCGACGCCCTTCGCGACCAGACCCGCGAACGTGCGGTCGAGCGCGAGCGCCTGACGGCCGATCTCGAACGAGCGGCGCACGATCCAGTAGAACATCAGGATCACGACCAGCACGCCCACGAAACCGAGTTCCTCGCCGATCACCGCAAGGATGAAGTCGGTATGCGCTTCCGGCAGATAGTTGAGCTTCTCGACACTGCCGCCGAGGCCGACACCGAACCACTCGCCGCGGCCGAATGCGATCAGCGAGTGCGTCAGCTGGTAGGCCTTGCCCTGAGCGTAGCGGTCGTCCCACGGATCGAGATACGCGAAGATCCGTTCGCGCCGCCACGGCGACGCCCACACCAGCAGCGTGAAGGTGCCCACCGCGGTCGCCACCAGGCCGCCGAACAGCTTGCCGTTCACGCCGCCGAGAAACAGCACGCCCATCGCGATCGCGGCGATCACCATGAACGCGCCCATGTCCGGCTCGAGCAGCAGCAGCATGCCGACGAGCCCCACCGCGACGGCCATCGGCAGAAAGCCCTTCGCGAAGCTGTGCATGTATTCCTGCTTGCGCACCGTGTAGTTCGCCGCGTAGATCGTCACCGCGAGCTTCATGATTTCAGACGGCTGCATGTTCGTGATGCCGAGCGGAATCCAGCGGCGCGCGCCGTTCACGCCCTTGCCGACGTGCGGAATCAGCACGATCACGAGCGCGACCAGTGAAATCAGAAACAGCTTCGGCGCGTACTTGTCCCACGTCGAAATCGGCACGCGGAACGACACCACGCCGATCACCGAACCCATCACGACGAAGATGATCTGGCGCACGAGGAACGCCCAGTCGCGGTACGACGAGTACTTCGGCGAATCGGGCATCGCGATCGACGCCGAATACACCATCACGATGCCGAGACCCAGCAGCGCAACGACCACCCACAGCAGCGAGTGGTCGTAGTCGAGCATGCGCGAGCGCAGCGGCCGCACGCCGTTGACCGCGCTCGCCAGACCGCTGCCGCCGCCGCGCGTGGAGCGCGTCGCGCCGCCGTTGCCGGCGGCCTCGCGCGAGCCGAAACGTTCCGACCAGCTCATATCATCGTCCCCCGTTCGGCCGCGATTTCTTCGACCGTGCCGCGGAACACCGCCGCCCGGTGCGCGTAACCCTTGAACATGTCGAAGCTCGCGCACGCGGGCGACAGCAGCACCGCGTCGCCCGGCTGCGCAATTGCAGTGGCCGCGCGCGTCGCTTCTTCGAGCGTCGCGTGATCGGTCATCGCGATGCCGGTGTGTTCGAGCGCCGCGCGAATCTGCGGCGCGTCGCGGCCGATCAGCATCACCGCGCGGCACCAGCGCATCACCGGCGCGGCGAGCGGCTCGAATGCCTGGCCCTTGCCGTCGCCGCCGGCGATCAGCACGATGCGCTGCGCGAGACCGTCGAGCGCGGCAACCGTCGCGCCGACGTTGGTGCCCTTGCTGTCGTCCACGTAGTCGATCCCGTCGATCGACGCGATCAGTTCCACCCGGTGCGGCTCGCCGCGATACTCGCGCAGGCCGTGCAGCAGCGGCGCGCCGGGCAGGCCGACCGCGCGCGCGAGCGCGTACGCGGCCAGCGCGTTGGCGGCGTTATGCAGCCCGCGAATGCGCAATGCGTCGGCGGGCATCAGGCGCTTCAGTGCGATATCCGGCGTCGCGGCCGCTTCGTTCTTGCGACGCCGCTTCGGCGCCGGTTCGTCGCTCGCGTCGCGGTCGTGCGCGAGCGCCAGCCAGACCATTCCGTTGTCGCGCAGCAGACCGTAGTCGCCAACGTTGTGCGGCTCGGTCACGCCGAACGTGACGACCTCGGCGTCGCCGGCCGTGTCCGCCAGCGCCATCACACGGGCGTCGTCGCGATTGAGCACGCGCATGGTCTGTGTACCGAAGATGCGGCCCTTCGCGGCCGCGTATGCATCGAGCCCGCCGTGCCAGTCGAGGTGATCCTGCGTGATGTTCAGCACCGCCGCCGCATCCGGCGTAAACGTGTGCGAGGTCTCCAGCTGGAAGCTCGACAGTTCGAGCACCCAGACGTCGGGCAGCGCGGTCTGGTCGATCGCATCGCTGAGCTTGTCGAGCAGCGACGGGCTGATATTGCCCGCGACCGCGACCTTCTTGCCCGCGCGTTCGCACAGCAAGCCGGTCAGGCTCGTGGTGGTGGTCTTGCCATTGGTGCCGGTGATCGCGATCACCTTCGGCGCGTAGCCCGACTCGCCGAGCGTGCGCAGCGCCTGCTGGAACAGTTCGAGCTCGCCCCACACCGCAATGCCCTGCTCGCGCGCGGCGCTGATCAGCGGCAGCAGATCGGCGGCGAGCGGCGACAGCCCCGGGCTGATCGCGACCAGTTCGACGCCTTCGAGCAGCACCGGCGAGAACGGGCCGCCGACGAACTCGGCATCGACCCGATGTGCTTCGAGCGCCGACAGGTTCGGCGGCACCTCGCGCGTATCGGCCACCCGCAGCCGACAGCCGTGCCGCGCGCACCAGCGCGCCATCGCGAGACCGGATTCACCCAGTCCCAGCACGAGCACCATCGGCTTTTGCCGATCCCGAAACTTCTCGCCGAACATCGCCTTCCCTTTCTAGACTTCGCGCGCCGCTCAACGCAGCTTGAGTGTGGACAAACCGAACAGACACAGCATCAACGTGATGATCCAGAACCGCACCACCACCTGGGTTTCCTTCCAGCCGGACAATTCGAAATGGTGATGCAGCGGCGCCATCTTGAAAAAGCGCCGCCCTTCGCCGTAACGGCGCTTGGTGTATTTGAACCACGTGACCTGCAACATCACCGACAGCGTTTCGGCGACGAAAATGCCGCCCATGATGAACAGCACGATTTCCTGGCGCACGATCACCGCGACGGTGCCGAGCGCGCCGCCTAGCGCGAGCGCGCCGACGTCGCCCATGAACATCTGCGCCGGGTGCGTGTTGAACCACAGGAACGCGAGCCCCGCGCCGCCCATCGCCGAACAGAAGATCAGCAACTCGCCCGCGCCGGGAATGTGCGGAAACAGCAGGTATTTCGAGTAGACCGAGCTGCCCATCACGTACGCGAACACGCCGAGCGACGCGCCGACCAGCACGACCGGCATGATCACGAGGCCGTCGAGGCCGTCGGTCAGATTCACCGCGTTGCTCGCGCCGACGATCACGAGATACGTGAGCACGATGAAGCCCCACACGCCGAGCGGATAGGTGATCGACTTGAAGAACGGCACCAGCAGGTCGGCGCGCGCTGGCAGGCCCATCGACAGGCCGCTGCGCACCCACGCCATGAACAGATCGAAGACCCGCACGTTGTTCGCCTCGGATACGCTGAACGCGAGGTACACCGCCGCGAACAGGCCGATCACCGACTGCCAGAAATACTTCTCGCGCGACGACATCCCTCGCGGGTCCTTGTAGACGACCTTGCGGTAATCGTCGACCCAGCCGATCACGCCGAAGCCGAACGTGACGAGGATCACGATCCAGATGAAGCGGTTGGTCAGGTCGGCCCACAGCAGCGTCGCGACGCCGATGCCGAGCAGAATCAGCACGCCGCCCATGGTCGGCGTGCCGGATTTGACGAGGTGGGTTTGCGGGCCGTCCTTGCGCACGGCCTGGCCGACCTTCATCGCGGTCAGCTTGCGAATCACCGCCGGGCCGCAGACGAGCCCGATCAACAACGCGGTGATGGTCGCCATCACCGCGCGAAACGTCAGATAACTGAACACGCGCAGGAAGGTTGCGTCATTCTGCAGCCATTGCGCCAGCGCCAGTAGCATGCTTCGGTCCTTCTATTTCAATGTGCGGCGGGCGTGTTGCCCGCAGCGTTGGGTTGTGGACTCGTAACGGCGTCCACCACGCGCTCCATCTGCATGAAGCGCGAGCCTTTCACGAGAAGCGTTGCGGCCGCGCCGAAGCCGGCCTGCTCGAGTTGCGCGACCAGCGCGCCGACCTCGGCGAAGTGCTGCGCGGTTGTGCCGTATGCGCTGCACGCGTCGCGCGATGCGTCGCCGAGCGCATACAGCGCGTCGATACCGCGCTCTTTCGCGTACGCACCGATTTCGCGGTGAAACGTCGGACCGTGGTCGCCGACTTCGCCCATGTCGCCCATCACGAGCACACGCGGCGACGCGCGCGATGCGAGCACGTCGATTGCCGCGCGCATCGAATCGGGATTCGCGTTGTAGGTGTCGTCGATCACGGTCGCGCCGGCCAGCGTGCCGAGCACCGCCTGCTTGACCTGCAAACGGCCCTTCACCGGGCCGAACGATTCGAGACCGCGTTTGATCGCATCGAGCGATACGCCGGCGGCCAGCGCGGCCGCGGTCGCGGCCAGCGCGTTGTGCGCGTTGTGGTCGCCGAGCACCTGCAGCGTGATGTCGAGATGGCCGTGCGGGGTTTCGACGCTCAGATGCTTGCCGTCGAAGCGGCCCGTCACCGCCGCTTGGGTCGTGCGCTCCGCGTTGTTCAGCGCGAAATCCATGATGCGGTTGCCGGTCGCCGCGACGCGCCAGATGCTCGCGTACGCGTCGTCGGCCGGGAACACAGCCGTGCCTTCGGGCGACAGCGCGTGAATCACGCTCGCATGTTCGAGCGCGACCGCTTCGACGGTCGCCATGAATTCCTGGTGCTCGCGCTGCGCGTTGTTGACGACGGCGACCGTCGGCTCGGCGAGCTTCGCGAGCAGTTCGGTCTCACCCGGATGATTCATCCCGAGTTCGACCACCGCGAGCCGATGCGCGGCGTGCAGACGGAACAACGTCAGCGGCAGGCCGATGTCGTTGTTGAAATTGCCGGCGGTCGCGAGGCGCGCATCCGCGCCGACCGCCGCGGCGAAGATCGACGCGATCATTTCCTTGACCGTGGTCTTGCCGTTGCTGCCGGTCACCGCGACCAGCGGCAATTCGAACTGGCGACGCCAGCCGCGCGCCAGCGCGCCGAGCGCGACCCGCGTATCGGCGACGCGCAGCGTCGGCACATTCCAGTTCTCCGGCGTGCGGCTTGCCAGCACGGCCGCGACGTTGCGCGCGGCCACTTGCGGCAGGAACTCGTGCGCATCGAAGCGCTCGCCCTTGATCGCGATGAACAGATCGCCCGGGCCCGCGCTGCGGCTGTCGGTCGACACCCGTTCGAAGCGCACGCTGTCGTCGCCGACTACCGTGGCGCCCGGAATTTGCGCGGCGGCCGCGCGCAGCGAGAACATGCTCATTCGCCACCTCCGCGTGCTTGCGTGGCCCGCGCGGCGAGTGCGAGGCGAGCGTGGTCCTGATCGGAGAAAGCGCGTTTCTTGCCCATGATTTCCTGTGTGGCTTCGTGGCCCTTGCCGGCCAGCACGATCACGTCTTCGCGCGCGGCGCCGCGGATCGCTTGCAGGATCGCGCTCGCGCGGTCCTCGATACGGCGCGCCTTCGACGCGTCGTGCATGCCTGCCGCGATCTGTTCGATGATCGCGAGCGGATCTTCGCTGCGCGGGTTGTCGCTGGTGATGACGAGGCCGTCAGCGAGGCGCTCGGCGATCGCGCCCATCAGCGGACGTTTGGTCGCGTCGCGATCGCCTCCGCAACCGAACATGCAGATCAGTTCGCCGCCGCGCGCGGTCGCGATCGGGCGCAATGCTTCGAGGGTCTTTTCGAGCGCGTCGGGCGTGTGCGCGTAATCGATTACAACCAGCGGTTCGTCGTTTTGCAGCCGGCCGCCGAGACGTTCCATGCGGCCGTTCACCGGTTCGAGCTTGGCGAGTTCGGCCAGCGCCGCGTCGAACTTCGCGTCGGCGGCGAGCAGTGCGCCGAGCACCGCGAGCAGATTGCTGACGTTGAACAGACCCAGCGTCTGCACCTCGACTTCGGCGTTGCCCCAGTCCGAGGTGTCCAGATGAAACGCGGTGCCGGTCGCGGTCGCGCGCACGTTCGACGCCAGCAGCCATGCGTCGGCCGGCGGCATTTGCTGCATCTGCTGCGCGGTGCCGGCCGGCGCCGGATCGACGCCATACGCGATCGTGCGCGCGTGGCCTTGCGTGCTCGCGAGCAGACGGCGACCGGCGGCATCGTCGCGATTGATCACGGCCGCGCGCAGTTCCGGCCACGCGAACAGGCGCGCTTTCGCCGCTTCGTATGCGTCGAAGGTGCCGTGGTAGTCCAGATGGTCCTGGGTCAGATTGGTGAACACCGCGATATCGAACGCGGTGCCGTTCACCCGCCCCTGATGCAGCGCATGCGACGACACTTCCATCGCCACCGCCTGCGCGCCGGCGTCGCGCAACTGCGCGAGACTGCGTTGCAGTTGCGGCGCGTCGGGCGTCGTGAAACCGGTGTGCGCGAGCTGGCCCGGAAAGCCGCTGCCGAGCGTACCGACGATCGCGCAGCGCGTGCCGAGCGCCGACAGCGCCGACGCGATCCACTGGCTGCACGAGGTCTTGCCGTTGGTGCCGGTGATGCCGACCGCGAGCATCGCGTCGCTCGGATCGCGATACCACGCGCTCGCGATCGTGCCGGCGAGTTCGTTCAACGCGGGCACCGGCTGCGCGACGGCCGCATCGAGCGTGCCGCTGAAACCTTCGGGCTGCACCAGCACAGCGGCCGCGCCGCGTTCGAGCGCGGCGGCGATGTGCGGGCGGTTATCGGCGCCGTCGACCGCGTACGCAAAAAAGCCGTCGCCGGCCGCGAGCGTGCGGGTGTCCGCGTGCAGATGCGCGCCCGGCTGCAGGCGCGCCCGCAGCCACGCGAGAGCGTCGGCGACCTGCCGGTGCGCTGGGTGTTGCTCGCGCAGCGCGCTCATCGCTCGACTCCTGGGTGATTCTTCGTGTTGGCGGAAATGGTCATCTTTTTCACGCCGGCATTCGGGGGCTGCTTCTTCGCCTGAGCCTGGGTGGCCGGCGCGCCGGGCGCGGCCGGCGCCGAGTCGTCGGACACCACCATCTGCTTGACCGGCATGTCCGGCGGCACGTTGAGCGCGCGCAGCGTATCGCCGACGATGCCCGAGAACACCGGGCCGGACACCTGGCCGCCGAAGTGGCTGCCGGCGGTCGGCTCGTCGACCGACACCGCGACGACGATGCGCGGATTCGGCATCGGCGCCATGCCGACGAAGGACGCGCGGTATTTGGAGTGGTCGTAGCCGTGCGGACCGTGCTTGTACGCGGTACCGCTCTTGCCGCCGACGCGATAGCCGGGCACCGCCGCGTCCGGCGACGTGCCTTGCGCGGACACCACGGTTTCGAGCATCGCGCGCACCTGGCGCGCGGTGGTCGGCGAAAAGATCTGCGGACCGGTGGCCGGCTGGTCGCCCGGCGTGTGGAAGATCGTCACCGGCATGATTTCGCCGTCGTGCGCGATCGCGGTGTACGCGCGGCCGAGCTGGAACAGCGACACCGACAGACCATAGCCGTACGACATGGTCGCCTGCTCGATCCGGCGCCAGTTTTTCCACTGCCGCAGGCGGCCCGCCGCCGCGCCGGGGAAGCCGACCTTCGGCGCCTGCCCGAGACCGATGCTCGTATACATATTCCACATCTCTTCCGGGCGCAGCTGCATCGCGATCTTGGTCGCGCCGATGTTGCTCGACTTCTGGATCACGCCGCCGACCGTCAGCACGCCGAAGCCGGCGTCGTCGGTGATCGGCGCGCCGTCCAGCACGAAGTGGCCGTTGCCCGTATCCACCAGTGTATTCGGCGTCACGCGATGCAGGTCGAGCGCGAGCGACACCGTGAACGGCTTCATGATCGAGCCCGGTTCGAAGGTGTCGGTCAGGATGCGGTTGCGCAGCTGGTCGCCGGTCAGGTGCGAGCGGTCGTTCGGGTTGTAGGTCGGGTAATTGACGAGCGCCAGCACTTCGCCGGTGCGCACGTCGATCACCATTGCCGCGCCGGCCTTCGCTTTGAACTTCTCGACCGCCGCTTTCAGGTTCGTGTACGCGATGTACTGGATCTTGCTGTCGATCGACAGATCGACGTCCTTACCGTTGTGCGGCACGACCTGCTCGTCCACATCCTCGATGATGTGGCCGATCCGGTCCTTGATCACGCGACGGCTGCCCGACACGCCCGCCAGCAGCTTCTGGTCGCCGAGCTCGACGCCTTCCTGGCCTTCGTCCTCGACGTTCGTGAAGCCGATCAGATGAGCGGTGATTTCGCCTTCCGGATAGAAGCGCTTGTATTCGTCGCGCGCGTAAATGCCGGGGATTTCCAGCGCGGTGACTTTGGCCGCGACGTCGACCGGCACCTGGCGCTTCACGTAGACAAAGGTCTTGTCTTCCGACAGCTTCCTGCGCAACTCCTTGTCGCTCATGTCGAGCAGCTTGCCGAGCGCGGTCAGCTTGTCCGCGCCGAGATCGTCCGGCACGGACTCGGGAATCGCCCAGATCGCGCGCACCGGCAGGCTCGTCGCGAGCACGAGACCGTTGCGATCGAGAATCTTGCCGCGCGTGGCCGGCAATTCGAGGCGGCGCTGATAGCGGATTTCGCCCTGCTTCAGATAGAACGCGTTACCCGGCCCCTGAATCCAGAACGCGCGCGCGGCCAGCGCGACGAACGCCATGAACAGCAGGAACACGACGAGTTTCGAGCGCCACATCGGCAGACGCACCGACAGGATCGGATTGGCCGAAAAAGCGACGCTCTTGTGAGCCGACGACGATTTTTTCATCGCGCGCCTCCGCGACGGGTCGCGACCGGCGCCGAGGCCGGAGCGGAAGTCGGAATCGGCGCGTCCTGCGCCTTTGCGGCGCCCGCGTCGAGCGTCAGGTACTGGGTGCGGCCGGTGGTAACCGACTGCATCTTCAGCGACGCAGTGGCGATCTGCTCGATGCGCGAGGTCTTCGACAGCGCGCTCTGCTGATATTGAAGCTGCGAATAGTCCTGCTGCAGCTGGCGCTCCTGAGATTGGGCGCGCTGCAACTGGATAAAGATCTGACGCTGCTGATTGGTCGCATTGACGACCGACAAGGCACAGCCCATCACGATGATCAGCAGGAAGATATTGAGGCGGTTCATGGCGCGATCCGCTCCGCCACGCGCATCACGGCAGAACGGGAGCGCGGGTTGTCGGCGACTTCAGCGTCGCTCGCGAACACGCGGCCGATGATCTTGAGCGGCGGGCTGGGCAGGTCGACCGCGCGAATCGGCAGCCGGCGGTCGACCGCCGGCGTGCTCGCGTGCGCCTGCATGAATCGCTTGACGATCCTGTCCTCGAGCGAATGAAAGCTGATGACCACCAGCCGCCCCCCTTGCTCCAACAACGACAATGCTGCTTCTAGAACGACTTGCAGCTCCGCAAGCTCTTGATTGACGTGAATCCGTATAGCCTGAAAGGTGCGGGTTGCCGGGTCCTTGCCCTTCTCACGGGTTTTGACGACGTTAGCCACGATTTGGGCAAGCTCGCCCGTGCTGACGAGAGGCCCAAGACGGTCGGACTCTGCCCGGCGAGCAACAAGCGCCTTTGCAATCTGAAAAGCAAACCGTTCTTCCCCATAATCTCGTATCACCTCCGTCAGTTCCTGCACCGTGGCCCGCGCGAGCCAGTCCGCCGCGGACTCGCCGCGCGTCGGGTCCATCCGCATGTCGAGCGGGCCTTCGGCGCGGAAGCTGAAGCCCCGCTCCGGGTCGTCGATCTGCGGCGACGACACGCCCAGATCGAGCAACACACCCGACACACGCCCTACGCCGCGCTCCGCCATCGCCGAGCGCAGTGAAGCAAAACTCTCGTGCACGATCGCGAAGCGCGGATCCGTGATCTTTTGCGCCGTCGCGATCGCGAGCGGATCCTTGTCGAACGAGATCAGCCGACCCGCTTCGCCCAGCCGCTCCAGCACGAGGCGGCTATGACCGCCACGGCCGAAGGTGCCGTCCACATACGTGCCGTCGGCGCGTGTGACCAGCGCATCGACCGCTTCGTTGAGCAGCACCGTGCGATGCTGCAATTCGTTTCCCATCGCAGATGCCATAAAGTTAAGCCGCGATCAGAACGTGAAGTCTTTCAACGCGTCGGGCATGCCCTCGGCGATCGCCGCCTGTTCCTTCGCGGCGTAAATCTGGGCATCCCACAACTCGAAGTGACGCCCCATGCCGAGCAAGGTCACTTCCTTCTCCAGCGAACCGGCCGCGCGCAGCTCCGGCGACACGAGCACGCGGCCTGCGCCGTCCATATCCACATCCATTGCGTTGCCGAGAAAAATGCGCTTCCACCAGGCTGCGTTCATCGGCAGCTTGTCGACCTTGTCGCGAAAGATTTCCCATTCGGGGCGCGGAAACAGCAACAGGCAGCCGTCCGGGTGCTTGGTGATCGTCACCCGGCCCTCTGCCTGTGTCTGCAGCGCATCCCGATAGCGAGAGGGAATCGACATCCGCCCTTTCGCATCGAGCGTCAGCGCCGACGCCCCTTGGAACACTTCGCTCTCCCCTCTCGCGACGCTGTTGCGCCGGCTTCCCGATTCGTGAAAATCTACCCGAAAGTGCCACTCAGATCACACAAAAATACACTTTCTCACACTGTCTCCCACTTTAGAGGAACGCTAAACACGGGTCAAGGGAGCCGACGGGTTTTCGGGCGGATTTTGTTTGCTAGAACAAGGACTTAGCGCGTCCTCTTCACATCAGACATAAAACGGAAAACCGTTATAAATGAATGAGCTAGTGAAGCTTGTGAAGGTGATACGTGAAAAGTGCGGGGGAACAGCGCGGATTGAAAGGAATCGTTAAGCCGGTTTGGAAGGATTCAGGCGGGGCTGCGGGAACGGTGAGAGCGGCGCGCGCGGCGCCGTCGCCCTCCTGTAAAACTCGTGCTGGCGAGCGCGCCGCGCGGACCTCGGAACGCCGTGTTCAGCGGCGAGTTCCGCGTTTCAGCACGTTTCAGCTCATATGTAATATGCGGTGCGCGTCATCACCTTGGACATCGCCCGCATCAGCGCGCGCGCGGGGAACGGCAATTCGATACCGCCCGCGTCCATTGCGGACTTGCCGTGGTGCGCTTCGTCGATACGCATCTGTTCGACGATCGCGCGCGATTCGTGGTCGGCGGCGGGCAATTGTTCGAGGTGGCTGTCCAGATGCTGTTCGACCTGGCGCTCGGTTTCGGCCATGAAGCCAAGACTCACGCGGTCACCCATGCGTCCAGCGGCCAGACCGATGGCCAGCGCGCCGGCGTACCACAACGGATTGAGCAGACTCGGACGCGAGTCGAGCGCTTCGAGGCGCTTCGCGGTCCACGCGAGATGATCTTCTTCCTCGGTCGCCGCGTGATCGAACATCGCGCGTATCGACGGCGAGCGGGTCGCGAATTTTTGCGCCTGATAAAGCGCCTGCGCGCACACCTCACCGACATGATTCACGCGCATCAAACCAGCCGAATGCGCGCGCTCGGCCGCCGACAATTCTGGCGCCTCGGCCAGCGCCGCGGATGCCTGCGGAACCGGCAGCGGACGACTCATCCGCGACACGCCCGTCAGTGAGCGTAAACCCCGATCAAACTCGCTAATCAACTCGTCCAGCAACATAAAGCACTCCGTGATCCGACAACTGGCCGATCGATCCGGATGCTCCGCGCGACAAGGCTTTGCGTCGCAAAACCGGCTGCACGGAAAGCTCGAATCCGCATGAAATTGGCGACCAATTCCGGATTTTAGACCATGTTGCGTAAACGAAACAGGCGCTGTCCCGCGGGTCTCCTTTTTCTTTGTCCCATGTATGCCTTTTGTTACATTACGTGGCAACTTCTCGCGAAGTTGGAATAGCAAGGCCCTCAGCGCTAACTAAATATTTCGCCTTGTACAAAAGATTCGTAATCCTTGGAGATCATTCGATGAAAAAGTCGCTTCTCGCTCTCGCAGCATTGGGCGCATTCGCAGGCGTCGCACATGCTCAGAGCAGTGTGACCCTGTACGGTATCGTCGACGTTGGTATCAACATGAACACCAACTCGGGCGGCTCGCATAAGTACGATATGTCCAGCGGCGTGCTGCAAGGCTCGCGTTTCGGCCTGCGCGGCACGGAAGATCTGGGCGGCGGTCTGAAGGCCCTGTTCGTGTTGGAAAACGGCTTTGACGTGACCAACGGCTCGCTCGGCCAGAAAGGCCTGATGTTCGGTCGTCAGGCATACGTCGGTCTGGGCAGCCAGTTCGGCACGGTCACGCTGGGTCGTCAGTACGACTCCGTGGTCGACTACGTCGGTCCGTTCGAAGCGGGCGACCAGTGGGGCGGCTACATCGCTGCTCACCCGGGCGACATCGACAACTTCAACAACGCGTACCGCACCAACAACACGGTCAAGTACACGAGCGCGAACTACGGCGGCCTGACGTTCGGCGGCACGTACAGCTTCGGCGGCCAGGCAGGCAACTTCACCGGCAACCAGATCTGGTCGTTGGGTGCTGGCTACAACAACGGCCCGTTGGCATTGGGCGTCGGCTATTTGAACGCACGCACGCCCGCAGCTTCGGGCGGCCTGTTCAACAACGGCGGCACGATCGCGGCACCGGCCGCGGCAGTGACGAGCACGGTGTACTCGGGCTTCACGTCGGCTAACACGTACCAGGTCATCGGTGCAGGCGGCGCATACACGTTCGGCGCAGCAACGATCGGCCTGACGTATTCGAACATCCAGTTCGGCAACCTGGGCAAGACCTTCGCATCGCCGTTCGCGGGCCAGAAGGCTACCTTCAACAACGCCGAAGTCAACTTCAAGTACCAGTTGACCCCGGCACTGCTGGTTGGCGCAGCGTATGACTACACGCGCGGCGACCAGATCGAAGGCAACTCGCGCGCTCAGTACCATCAGGGCGCACTGGGCGTGGATTACTTCCTGTCCAAGCGTACCGACGTCTACCTGATCGGCGTGTACCAGCACGCTCTGGGCGATACCGTGACCACGACTGGCCGCGTTGTCGAAGCAACGGCAAACATCAACGGTCTGACGGGCTCGACGACGAACAACCAGTTCGCCGCGCGCGTCGGTATCCGTCACAAGTTCTAATAAGTCGTAAATACGCAGTTGTCTCAAAGGCGCCTTCGGGCGCCTTTTTTTATGCGCGGCGTTTGCGCGCGTGACGCCGGAAATGGGCGAGAAAAAAGCCCGGCGCACTTTCGTGCGCCGGGCTTTACGGTACTCCTCGGCGATGAGCGCTTCGGAGCGCTTAGGTGCGCTCAGATGCGCTTACGCCCTGCCGTCGCGCAACTCGCGGCGCAGAATCTTGCCGACATTGCTCTTGGGTAGCTCCGTGCGGAATTCGACCAGCTTGGGCCGCTTGTAGCCGGTCAATTGCGTTTTGCAGTACGCGAAGATCTGGTCGTCGGTCAGCGACGGATCTTTCTTCACGACGAACAGTTTGACCGCCTCGCCCGAGTGCTGGTCGGGCACGCCGACCGCGGCGACTTCGAACACGCCCGGCAGTTTCGCGACGACGTCCTCGATCTCGTTCGGATAGACGTTGAAACCGGACACCAGAATCATGTCCTTCTTGCGATCGACGATCTTCACGAAGCCGTCGGCACTCATCACGCCGACGTCGCCCGATTTGAAGAAGCCGTCCGCGGTCATCACCTTCGCGGTCTCGTCCGGACGATTCCAGTAGCCGGCCATCACCTGCGGGCCGCGGATGCAGATCTCGCCGGCCTGGCCGGGCGGCACTTCGTTGCCGTCGTCGTCGCGAATCGAGATTTCGGTGGACGGCAGCGGCAGGCCGATCGTGCCGCTGTATTCGGTCGCGGTGACCGGATTGCAGGTCACGCACGGCGACGTTTCGGACAACCCATAACCTTCGACGATCGGCGTGCGCGTGAGCTCGAACCAGCGCTTCGCGACCGCTTCCTGCACGGCCATGCCGCCGCCGTTCGCGGTCAGCAGCTTCGAGAAATCGAGCTTGTGGAAATCGGGGCTGTTCAACATCGCGTTATAGAGCGTGTTGACCGCGGGAATCGTCGTGATCGCGTAGCCTTCGAGCGACTTGATCATGCCGGGGATGTCGCGCGGATTCGGGATCAGCACACCGAGACCGCCGGTGCGGATCGTCAGCAGACCGCACACGGTGAGCGCGAACACGTGATATAGCGGCAATGCGACGACGGTGATGAACTGTTTGATATCGGGGCGATTCTCGCGTACCGGATTGAGCCACACTTCGGACTGCAACACGTTGGCGATCAGGTTCCGGTGCAGTAGCGTCGCGCCCTTGGCCACACCCGTCGTGCCGCCGGTGTACTGCAGAAACGCGATGTCGTCCGGACCTTGCTGGACCGGCTTGAAGGTCGCGCGCGCACCTTGCGCGACTGCGTCGTTGAACTTGATGTGGCCGGGAAGATTCCACGCCGGCACCATCTTTTTCACCTTGCGCACGACGAAGTTCACGAGCGGTCCCTTGATTCCCATCAGGTCGCCCATCGCCGCGACGACGATATGCTTGACCGGCGTGTTACGCGCGATCGCCTGCAAGGTGCCGGCGAAATTCTCGAGCAGGATGATCGCTTCGGCGCCGCTGTCCTTCAGTTGATGCTCGAGCTCGCGCGGCGTATAGAGCGGATTCACGTTCACGACCACATAGCCCGCGCGCAGAATCGCGGCAATCGCGACCGGATATTGCAGCACGTTCGGCATCATGATCGCGACGCGGGCGCCGCGCGCGAGCCCCTTCGACTGTAGCCACCCGGCCAGATTGCGCGACAGTGTGTCGAGTTCCCCGTAACTCATTTCCTTGCCCATGCAGACGAACGCCGGCTTCACACGGTGTTCGCGAAAGGCTTCCTCGAGCAACTCGGCTACCGACGCATAGCGGGTCGGGTCGATCTCTGCGGGAACGCCCGGCGGATAAGATTTCAGCCAGATTTTCTCCATGCAGCGTCTCCTGAATTATTTTCGAATGGTCGTGCTAAAAACGCATCGTAGCATGGGCAAATTCCTGCTAATGGCGAAAGCGACGAGGTTAGACTGCGGCCTCGAACCAACGGGACCGGGACACAAGCTCGATGTGCAGCGTGCTTTCAGGCTCGCTCGACTTCGACGAGGCAGTCATAAAACGTCGCCGAACCGCCCAGGTCGGTGAGCGCCTGGCTCGTCAGCTGGTTCGCGTTGCGGCCGTCCGGCGCGAGCTTTTTCCACCAGATCGACAAGCCGACGACGAGCCCCTCGCGCGCGCGGTCGGTGACGCGGGCGCGCGCTTGCATCGAGCCGCGATCGTTGAAGATGCGCACCTGCTCGCCATCGGCGATGTTGCGCGCATGGGCGTCGGCCGGATGGATGTCGAGGTGTGGCTCGCCTTCCGTCGCCCGCAAACTTTCGATGTTCACGAAGGTGCTGTTCAAGAAGTTGCGCGCTGGCGGTGAAATCATCGCGAGCGGGTAGCGCGCCGCGAGTTCCGGTGCGCCGTCGGCCGACTCGTAAGGCGGCAGGTAGTCGGGCAGAGGGTCGAGGCCCTGCCGCGCCAGACGCTCGCTGTAGAACTCGCATTTACCGGACGGGGTGCGGAAACCGCCCGCGGCGAACGGCGCGTCGGGCAGCTTGAGGCGGGCCCAGCCGTTCTGTTTCAGCGTCGGCCAGTCCACGCCGTCGAGCAGTTTGTCGTCCCAGCGGAACGCGGCCTGGGCAACGGCTTCGTCGCTGTCGAATAGCGCGGGCTCGGTGAGTCCCATCCGGCGCGCGAGGCCGCGGAAAATTTCGGTGTTCGGGCGCGCGTCGCCAATGGGCGCGACCGCGGGCAGGTTGGCCATCACGTAGGTGTGGCCGTATGACTTCTGCACGTCGAGATGCTCGAGCTGCGTCGTGGCCGGCAACAGCAGGTCGGCGTAGTCCGCGGTGTCGGTCTGGAAATGTTCGAGCACGATCGTGAACAGATCGTCGCGCGCAAAGCCGGCCGCGACCCGCTCGGAGTCGGGCGCGACCGCAACGGGATTCGAGTTATAGACGACGATCGCTTCGATCTTCGGGCCGAACGTCGCGTCGCCCGGATGCAGCAACGCGTCGCCGATCGCATTCATATTGACGACGCGGGCGGGTTTCGACGGCCAGCCGGGCATCAGGTCCGGGCGCTGCAGTGCATGCGAATCGACCGGCGCCCAGCCGCTCGATGACAGCAAGGCCCCGCCCGAGCGCTCCCGCCATGCGCCGGTCAGCGACGGCAGACAGGCGATCGCGCGCACCGCGTTGCCGCCGCCGCGCACCCGCTGCAGACCGTAGTTCAGACGAATCGATGCTTTTTTCGTGCTGCCGTAAAGTCGCGCAAGTCCGGCGATCACCGGCTCTTCGACCCCGCAGATTTCGCTAACCCGCGCCAGCGGATAACCAAGCGCACGGGCCTTCAATTCGGCGAAACCCAGCGTGTGCGCGGCGATGTAGTCGTGGTCGAGCAGGTCCTCGGTGATCAGCACGTTCATCATGCCGAGCGCGAGGGCGCCGTCGGTGCCGGGTTTCAGCGCGATGTGCTGATGGCATTTCTCCGCGGTGAGCGAGCGATACGGATCGATCGCAATCAGACGCGCGCCACGCCGCTTTGCTTCCTGAGCCCGGCTCCAGAAATGCAGGTTCGAAGCGATCGGATTGGCGCCCCAGATCAGGATCACGTCGCTCTCCGCGAAGAACTCCGTGTGCATCCCGATGCTCGCGCCGTACGTGTATTTCAATCCGGCGGCGCCCGCCGCCGCACAGATCGTGCGATCGAGTTGCGACGCGCCGAGCTTGTGAAAGAAGCGTTGCGCGATGCTATCGCCCTGCACGAGGCCCATCGTGCCCGCGTAGCTGTACGGCAGGATCGCCTCCGGCGCGCGGCGTGCGATTTCCGCGAGGCGGCTGGCGGCGAGTTCGAGCGCTTCGTCCCAACTGATCGGCGCGAAACGGCCCTCGCCTTTGCGGCCGATGCGTTTCATCGGCGTCGTCAGCCGGCTCGGATGATTGACCCGGTCCGCGTAGCGGCTGACCTTCGTGCACAGCACGCCCTGCGTGGGCGGATGGTCAGGATCGCCGACAACCTTGATCGCCCGCCCGTTGTCGACGGTCACGCGCATCGCGCAGGTGTCGGGGCAATCGTGCGGGCACACGGCGCGCGCAAATTCGGTCGGGGCGTTCATCGGCAATTTGTCCTGGTGAGCGGTGCGCCGTCAGTGATGGGGCAAGACAGAATTTTATTACGCCAATCGTCCCCCGGCCCGGGTGGTGCCGCCAAAAAGGCCTTCGGCGTAGAATGAATTATCCTAAGTGCCCCCGGCCGACCGGCCCCGGGGCGATCCCACGCAAGTCAAGCGCAAACGCATCCTCACGCCATCATGAAACTGATCCCCGAAATCCAGGCCGCGCGCGGCGAAATCCAGACCCTCCGACGAACCATCCACGCCCATCCTGAACTGCGCTATGAAGAGACGGCGACGGCCGATCTGGTCGCGCGCACGCTCGAGTCGTGGGGCATCGAGACGCATCGAGGACTGGGCAAAACCGGAGTGGTCGGTGTGTTGAAGCGCGGCAACAGTTCACGCGCGATCGGCCTGCGCGCCGATATGGATGCGTTGCCCATTCAGGAGCTGAACAGCTTCGATCATCGCTCGCAAAACGAAGGCAAGATGCACGCTTGCGGCCATGATGGGCATACCGCGATGCTGTTGGGTGCCGCGCACTATCTGGCGAAGCACGGCGATTTGGACGGCACGATCGTGTTCATTTTTCAGCCCGCCGAAGAAGGCGGCGCCGGCGCGCAGGCGATGATCGACGATGGCCTGTTCGTCAAATTCCCCGTCGATGCGGTGTTCGGCATCCACAACTGGCCGGGCATGCCGGCCGGACACTTCGGTGTCACGGAAGGGCCGATCATGGCATCGAGCAACGAATTCCGCATTGAAATCAAAGGCGTCGGCGCGCATGCCGCGCTGCCGCACAATGGTCGCGATCCTGTCTTTACCGCGGTCCAGATCGCCAGCGGACTGCAGAGCATCATTACTCGCAACAAGAAACCGCTGGATACCGCGGTCTTGTCGATCACGCAGATCCATGCCGGCGACGCCGTCAACGTCGTGCCTAACGACGCGTGGATCGCTGGCACCGTGCGCACCTTCACCACCGAGACGCTCGATCTGATCGAGTCACGTATGCGCAAGATCGCGGCAAGCACCGCTGATGCGTACGATTGCTCCGTCGAGGTTCACTTCCACCGCAACTACCCGCCGACGATCAACAGCAGTGAGGAAGCGCGCTTTGCCGCGTCCGTGATGAAAGAGATTGTCGGCGCGGAAAACGTCGACGATGCGGTCGAGCCCACGATGGGCGCCGAAGACTTTTCCTTCATGCTGCTGGTGAAGCCCGGCTGCTATGCCTTTCTGGGCAACGGCGATGGCGGCCACCGCGATGCAGGCCACGGAGCGGGCCCTTGCATGCTGCACAACGCGAGTTATGACTTCAACGACGAGCTACTGCCGGTCGGATCGACGTATTGGGTTCGATTGGCGCAGAAGTTTCTAGCGCAGGCCAATTAACCGGAGACAGACGTACAGACGGATGCATGTCCTGCCCGCAGCTCAGTGGCTTGTCCGCGCGCTGGCCAGAACGAAGCTGTAGAGCACGAGAGCCGCGTCGACCGTATGTGTATACGATCGACGCCGGCGTCCGGTACAGACGCCGTCAAGGAGTGGAGATTCCCGGTTCACGCTCTTCGAACTGAGCTCGAACAGCCGCGTAAACGCCAGAACCCCGGCGCTCTTTCGGAGACACCGGGGTTCTGGACGTACAGCATGAGGAGCCTGACGATTACCTACTTTCACACGGGCAATCCGCACTATCATCGGCGTAGAGTCGTTTCACGGTCCTGTTCGGGATGGGAAGGGGTGGGACCGACTCGCTATGGTCAT
>NZ_JAJITD010000006.1 GCF_020880815.1 Paraburkholderia sejongensis | reverse complement strand
CTCGATGCTGCTGTACTGGTATCACTACTCGCACAACGGCAAGCGCATCGAGGTCGAAACCGACGACGACTCGATCGGCGGCCACTTCCTGCATCTGCTGCATGGCGCCGCGCCGTCGAAGTCCTGGGTCGACGCGATGCACGTGTCGCTGAACCTGTACGCGGAGCACGAGTTCAATGCATCGACATTCACCGGCCGCGTGATCGCGGGCACGGGTTCGGACATCTACTCGGCGATCACCGGCGCGATCGGCGCGCTGCGCGGTCCGAAGCACGGCGGCGCGAATGAAGTCGCGTTCGAAATCCAGTCGCGCTATCAGACGCCGGACGAAGCGGAAGCCGACATCCGCCGCCGCGTCGAGAACAAGGAAGTGGTGATCGGCTTCGGCCATCCGGTGTACACGATCTCGGATCCGCGCAACAAGGTGATCAAGGAGGTCGCGAAGAAGCTGTCGAAGGAAGCGGGCAACACCAAGCTGTTCTCGATCGCCGAACGGCTCGAATCGGTGATGTGGGAAGCGAAGAAGATGTTCCCGAATCTCGACTGGTTCAGCGCGGTGTCGTATCACATGATGGGCGTGCCGACCGCGATGTTCACGCCGGTCTTCGTGATCGCGCGCACGGCGGGCTGGAGCGCGCACATCATCGAACAGCGCATCGACAACAAGATCATCCGCCCGAGCGCGAACTACACCGGACCAGAGAATTTGAAGTACGTCGCGCTAAATAGGAGAAAATAGCGCTCGCTGCGCGCTCCCCAGCACGCGCAGTTCAACCCGCGCGGCCGCCGGACCGGTCGTCCGCGCACTGTTTAACTGAAATCGAATAGAAAGGTTTTCTCCATGAAAAAGCTGATGATCGCCGCCATGATTGGCGCCCTGTCCACGACGATGCTGACCGTCGCGACTGACGCCGCCGCAGCGGACACGGCGACCACGAAGAAGCCGGCTACCAAGGCTGTCGCGAAGCGCCCGGAGCCGCGTCGCCTGATCAAGCGCAAGCCGAATCCGGCGAAGGAAGCGAAGGTCGATCCGGTTCCGGAAGGCGCTGAAAAGTGGTCCTGCAAGGACGGTCTGGCTTTCGAAATGAAAGGCGACATGAAGCGTGACCAGATCGTCACCGTTCACTGGGCGAACAAGAACTACAACCTGCCGCGCGAAGCCACCACCACCGGCGCGGACCGTTTCCACGACGCCGCCACCGGCATGGACCTCGTCGTGATCCCGACCAAGGCAATGCTGTTCCAGGACAAGGACAGCTCGCGTCTGGCCGACGAGTGCAAGACGGTCGCCATGGCGCAAGGCGCGCCGGCCGCGACGCAATCGAACGCGATCAACAAGACCGGCGACTGATTTTCGCCACCAGCGAAGCTCCTCCATGTCCGCTCCGATCTCCAATGTGCGACCCGACCCGGACACTGTCCTCGTCGATATCGTCGATTACGTGCTGGATTTCCGGATCGACAGCGCACTCGCGCTGGAAACCGCGCGTCATTGCCTGATCGACACGCTCGGTTGCGGACTCGAAGCGCTGACCTACCCGGCCTGCACCAAGCTGATGGGACCGATCGTGCCGGGCACGATCGTCCCCAACGGCGCGAAGGTGCCGGGCACCTCATTCCAGCTGGACCCGGTTCAGGCCGCCTTCAACATCGGCGCGATGATCCGCTGGCTCGATTTCAACGACACGTGGCTCGCCGCCGAATGGGGCCATCCGTCGGACAATCTCGGCGCCATTCTCGCGACGGCCGACTGGCTCTCGCGCACCGCCATCGCAGCGGGCAAAGCGCCGCTGACGATGAAAGACGTGTTGATCGCAATGATCAAGGCGCACGAAATTCAAGGCTGCATCGCGCTCGAGAACTCGTTCAACAAGGTCGGGCTCGATCACGTGCTGCTGGTCAAACTCGCTTCGACCGCGGTGGCCGGGCAGCTGCTCGGCCTCTCGCGCGACGAGCTGATCAACGCGGTATCGCAGGCGCTCGTCGATGGGCAGGCGCTGCGCACCTACCGCCACGCGCCGAACACCGGCTCGCGCAAATCGTGGGCCGCCGGCGACGCGACCTCGCGCGCGGTCCGTCTCGCGCTGATTTCGAAGACCGGCGAGATGGGCTATCCGTCGGTCCTCACCGCCAAGACCTGGGGCTTCTACGACGTGCTGTTCAACGGCAACGCGTTCAAATTCCAGCGCCCGTACGGTTCGTACGTGATGGAAAACGTGCTGTTCAAGATCGCGTTCCCAGCCGAATTCCACGCACAGACCGCGGTCGAAGCCGCACTCGCGCTGCATGCGCAACTCGCCGCCCTGGGCCGGCGCGTCGAGGAGATTCGCCGCATCACGATTCGCACGCACGAAGCAGCGCTGCGTATCATCGATAAAAAAGGTCCGCTCGATAATCCGGCCGACCGCGATCACTGCATCCAGTACATGATCGCGGTACCGTTGATCCACGGCCGTCTGACTGCCGCGGATTACGAAGATTCGGTCGCGCGGGACGCACGCATCGATGAACTACGCGCGAAAATGACGTGCGTCGAAGATCCGCAATTCACGCAGGATTATCACGACCCGGACAAGCGTTCGATCGCCAATGCACTGACGCTCGAATTCAACGACGGGTCGACGCTCGATGAAGTCGTAGTCGAATACCCGATCGGTCATAAGCGCCGTCGCGAAGACGGTATCCCGTTGCTGGTCGAGAAGTTCAGGACCAACCTCGCGCGGCGCTTTCCGCTCAAGCAGCAACAGGCAATTCTCGCCGTATCGCTCGACCAGGCCCGGCTCGAAGCCATGCCGGTCAATGAATACGTCGATCTGTATGTCATTTAGGTTGAGTACTGTAGTTCCGCGATCCAAACCAAGGAAAACACCATGGCCCACAACCTCCACAAAACGCTCAAGGAATTCGACAGCGGTTCCGGCAAAGGCAAGTTCTACTCTCTGCCGCAACTCGGCAAGGCTCTGAACCTCAAGATCGACCGTCTGCCGGTTTCGATCCGTATCGTGCTGGAATCGGTGCTGCGCAACTACGACGGCAAGAAGATCGCCGAAGAACACATCACGCAACTGGCGAACTGGAAGCCGAACGCGGCGCGCGTCGATGAAATTCCGTTCGTCGTGTCGCGCGTCGTGCTGCAGGACTTCACCGGCGTGCCGCTGCTCGCCGACATCGCCGCGATGCGCGGCGTCGCGAAGGCGGTCGGCAAGAATCCGAAGTCGATCGAGCCGCTGGTACCGGTCGATCTCGTCGTCGACCACTCGGTGCAGATCGACCACTTCCGCGAGAAGAACGCGCTCGACCTGAACATGAAGCTGGAATTCCAGCGCAATAACGAGCGCTACCAGTTCATGAAGTGGGGCATGCAGGCGTTCGACACGTTCAAGGTCGTGCCGCCGGGCGTCGGCATCGTTCACCAGGTGAACCTCGAATACCTCGCGCGCGGCGTGCACAAGAAGGCCGACGGCGCGGACACCGTGTACTACCCGGATTCGCTGGTCGGCACCGACAGCCACACCACGATGATCAACGGCATCGGCGTGGTCGGCTGGGGCGTGGGCGGCATCGAAGCCGAGGCCGGCATGCTCGGTCAGCCGGTGTACTTCCTGACCCCGGACGTGGTCGGCGTGCATCTGAAGGGCAAGCTGATCGAAGGCGTGACCGCCACCGACCTCGTGCTGACCATCACCGAACTGCTGCGTAAAGAGAAGGTGGTCGGCAAGTTCGTCGAGTTCTTCGGCGAAGGCACGCGCTCGCTGTCGCTGCCGGACCGCGCGACGATCGGCAACATGGCGCCGGAATACGGCGCGACGATGGGCTTCTTCCCGGTCGACGAAAAGACCATCGACTACTTCAAGGGCACCGGCCGTACGGACGCCGAAATTTCCGCGTTCGAAAACTACTTCAAGGCGCAGGAACTGTTCGGCATCCCGAACGACGGCGACATCGACTACACCAAGGTCGTCACGCTCGATCTCGCCACGGTCGCGCCGTCGCTGGCCGGCCCGAAGCGTCCGCAGGACCGCATCGAAATCGGTCACGTGAAGTCGACCTTCACCGACCTGTTCTCGAAGCCGGTCGCCGAAAACGGCTTCGCGAAGAAGAGCGTCGATCTCGACACGACCTACACGACCAGCAACGGCGTCGACGTGAAGAACGGCGACGTGCTGATCGCCGCAATCACGTCGTGCACCAACACGTCGAACCCGAGCGTGCTGCTGGCCGCCGGTCTGCTCGCGAAGAAGGCCGTCGAAGCAGGCCTGACGGTCGCCCCGCACATCAAGACCTCGCTCGCGCCGGGATCGCGGATCGTCACCGAGTACCTGACCAAGACCGGCCTGCTGCCGTTCCTCGACAAGCTCGGCTTCACGCTCGCCGCGTACGGCTGCACGACCTGTATCGGCAATGCGGGCGATCTGACGCCGGAACTGAACGAGACGATCACGAAGAACGACATCGTCGCGGCAGCCGTGCTGTCGGGCAACCGTAACTTCGAAGCGCGGATCCACCCGAACATCCGCGCGAACTTCCTCGCGTCGCCGCCGCTCGTCGTCGCCTACGCGATCGCCGGCAACATCACGCGCGACCTGATGACCGAACCGGTCGGCAAGGGCACCGGCGGCCGCGACATCTATCTCGGCGACATCTGGCCGACCAGCGAAGAAGTCAACGCGCTGCTCAAGTACGCGCTCGACGCCGACGCGTTCCGCAAGAACTACTCTCAGCTCACGAAGAAGGGCGATCTGTGGAGCAAGATCGAGGGCGAGGAAGGGCAGGTCTACGACTGGCCGAAGTCGACCTATATCGCGGAGCCGCCGTTCTTCGGCAAGCAATTCTCGATGACGCCGGCGTCCAGCATCGCGCCGGTCACCGGCGCACGCGCACTGGGCATCTTCGGCGACTCGGTCACGACCGACCACATCAGCCCGGCCGGCTCGATCAAGGAAGACTCGCCGGCAGGCCGCTGGCTGAAGGAAAACGGCGTGCAGAAGGCCGACTTCAACAGCTACGGCTCGCGTCGCGGCAACCACGACGTGATGATGCGCGGCACCTTCGCGAACGTCCGGATCAAGAACCTGATGATCCCGCCGAAGGCGGACGGTACGCGCGTCGAAGGCGGTCTGACGATTCACCAGCCGAGCGGCGAACAACTGTCGATTTACGACGCGGCGATGAAGTACATCGACGCCGGCACGCCGACCATCGTGTTCGCGGGCGAAGAATACGGCACCGGTTCCTCGCGCGACTGGGCGGCGAAGGGCACGCAGCTGCTCGGCGTGAAGGCCGTGGTCGCGCGCAGCTTCGAGCGGATTCACCGTTCGAACCTCGTCGGCATGGGTGTTCTGCCGCTGCAGTTCAAGGGCTCGGATAGCGTGCAATCGCTCGGCATCACCGGCGAAGAAACCTACGACATCGAAGGCCTCGGCGACGACTTCAAGCCGCAACAGGAAGTCACGCTGGTGATTCACGGCAAGGACGGCGACAAGCGCGTGCCGGTGCTGCTGCGTATCGACACGCCGATCGAAGTCGACTACTACAAGCACGGCGGGATTCTGCCGTTCGTGCTGCGTTCGCTGCTGGCTGCCTAAGCCACGCGGCAACGCAAACAGCCTCGCTGTTTTGCAGGGGCTGCGTCCTGTGGAGGGCGCAGCCGACTTTGGAGCCCGACCTCAGGTCGGGCTTTTTTTTTGGCGAGGGGATTTGAGAGCGTCAAGCGAGTGAACGCCGCGCGCCGCCCGGCTAACCGCGCGGCGTGCGCGACACCCCCTCTCTCACTTCAGGCCGAAATCGACTCGTGTCGTCGCGCCCTTGTCCTTGATATCGTCGGCGGTGAGCTTCGGCGCGACGATGAAGATGCGGCTGCTGTCGATCTTGCCGTCCAGATACTGCTGCACGCTCTGCGCGCGTTGTTGCGCGAGCTGGCGCAGCGACGCGTCGTCGATCGGCGCGTTGGCCGCGAGCGCGCCCTTCATGTCGTCGTCGGGCACGCTTTTGGTCAGGCCGATGAAGTTGCGCGGCTTTTTGAAGTCGGCGGACTTGTAGGCCTTGGTCAGATACTTGTCGTAGTCCTTCTGATCGACCGTGACGGTGGACAGATCCACGCTTTCGCCGTTGCCGACCACGTCCTTGACCTTCTGCTGTTTGACCAGCCGGTCCACATAACTGGAACGCAGCGCTGGTTCGTCGACCTTCGGATCGACGCGGCCGATCAGGTCCATGCGGATCGACGGCTTGTCGTTCAGCGCCTTCACGATCGTGTCGAGCTTCTGCTTGTCGCTGTCGGTCAGCTGCGCCGAGCCCGCTTCGAATTCGACATAGCCGAGCTCCTGGCCATTGCCGCCGAACGCGTTCGCGATCAGCGAGAACGGCGCGGTCACCGCCTTTTCGAGCAGGTTCAGCACCGCATGCCAGATCAGGCCGCCGACGCTGAACTCGGGATTCGACAGCGACCCCGACACCGGCAGGTTCACGTCGATCTCGCCGCGCGAGTTCTTCAGCAGCGAGATCGCGAAACGCACCGGCAGCTTGGTCGCAGTGTCGTTCTCGACGTGATCGCCGAACGTCAGCTGATCGATGAACAGGTGGTTGTTCGCATTCAACTGGTCGTTTTGCAGCGTGTAATGCAGATCGACGTTGAGCTTGCCCTTGGTGATCGGGTAGCCCGCGTATTTCGCCGAATACGGCGTCAGGTTGGTCAGTTCGATGCCGTGCGCGGTCGCGGTCAGATCGAGCGCCGGTTTCGCGATCAGTGGATTGACGGTGCCGCGAATCGTCAGCGGACCGTTAGCCGCGAGTTTTGCGCCGACATCGACCTGCGCGGGCGTCGTCGATTCCGTACCGAACGCGCCGACGGTGCCCTGAATGTCGACGAGATTCGCGGTGTAGTTCGGCTTGATGAAGTTGTCGGTGTAGGTGACGCGGCCCTGCTGCAGCACCAGTTGGCCGAACCGCAGCTTGACCGGGTTTTGCGGCGGCGTGGCGGCGGTGACGGTGGCCGGCGTCGCGGCGACGACCGCCGGCGATGCCGCCGCAGGCGCCGACGCGGCCACCGCCTCCGACACCGCCCCCGGCGTCAGCGGAATCGGCTTGGCCCCGCTGCCGTCGCGCGTCAGCGACTGCGCGTTACCGCTCTGATGCGCGACCACGTCCTTCAGATTCAGCTTGCCTTGCGCGTCGAGCAGCACGCGGCCGTAGAACTTCGAGAAGGTCACGCGGCTCGCGTCGACCACGGTGCCGTGCTCGTCGTAATCGGCCTTCAGGTTCGACAGCGCGAGCGAGCCCCAGCCGGCGAACGGATCCGAGGTCGCCTTATCGAGCATCCGCACGTCGACCAGCGCGACGTCGCCGCGATAGTTCGCCTTCAGCGCCTTCGCCTGCGAGAGCGCGAGTTCGCCGTTCGCGTTCAGCAGCGCGCTCGCGATCGCCGCATTTAGCTTGTCGCCGAAGTACGGTTCGAACGCGGCCGCGTCGAGGCGGTTGGCGTTGATCTTGACCGCGACCTTCAGCGGCGTCGCGGTGACGTCGCCCTTCAGCGCGAGCGTGCCCTTCCTGTTCAGCGTCGCTTGCAGATCGACCGGCAGCGGCCGGCTCAGGTCGTCGCTGATCTGCTGCACCTTCAATTGCAGCGGCGTGATGCTCAGCTTGACCGGCTGCGGCGTGGTGTTGTCGGTGAAGTTCGCGGTCGAGTCCTTCAGCGTCAACTCGCCGATCTTGTAGTGCCATGCCGGGCCTTCGGCCTGGGCTTTTTTCGCCGCGTGGATCGCGGTGCGCTGCTGCGCTTCTTCATGCGCGCCGGCGAGCGAACTCAGATTGATGCTGCCGTTCTTCAGGCGTTGCGCATCGACCGCGAGGCCCGTCGCGTCGACGCTGGTCACGTCGGCGGTACGCGCCGCCACGTCGACCTGCTTGACCACCACGTTGCCTTGCGCGAGCGCGATCACCGGCGCTTTGTCGCCGCGCGCCGCGAGCTTCAGCGACTGCAGGCCCAGTTGGGTATCCGCAACCGTCACCGCCGCCGGCGCTTTCGACCAGTTCGCGTCGATCTGGGTCGTCGCGGACAACGCGCCGTCGAGCACCTGCGCGGACGTCGCGGTGTCGAGATACGGCTGCAATGGCGGCAGCTTCAGCGACTTCAGATCGAGCTTCGCGCTCGCGGTCTTCGCGGCGAGGCCCAGCGTGCCGTCGCCGGCCAGCGACCCGGCATCGCCCTTGAAGCTGGTGTTGAGCGTGTAATGCGCGGGCGTCGCCGCCAGCGTCGAAAAATCGGTCAGCGTCACCGCGAGGTTTTGCAGGCCGAGGTCGACCGGACGCGACGCGGCCTCGTCGTGCACGTTCAGCGTGCCGTCGTTCAAGGCGAAGCGTTTGATGAACAGATCGATCGGCGGGGCCGGCTTGGCGGCGGTTTGAGCGTTAGCGTCGGGCTTGGCGTTACTGGCCTGCGCATTCGCGCCGGATGCGACGGCGGGCGCGCTCGCCGTAGCGGCCGTGGCCGAGGCCGCTTTGTCCGCTTTGGAAGCATTCGCGGGCGCCGCGAACATCTTCTCGACGCTCAGCACGCCGTTTTTGTCGCGCTCGAGGCTCGCGCTCGGCGCATCGATGCGAATGTCGTCGAAATGGTAGACGCTCTTCATCGGTTCGAGCGAGCCGGCCGCGACGTGCACCGCGCGCGCCGCGAAGAACGGCGCCTTGCTCTGATCCTGCACGTCGACATCGTTCAGGTCGACAGTGCCCGCGACCCGCAGCGACGGCGTGTCGTTCGAGATCACGAAATTGAGCTTCAGATCGGTCGACAGCTTGCCCGACTGCACGATCACCGGCAGCTTCGACGGCACATAGGAAATCAGCTTCGGCACGTCGAGCTGGTCGAATCGCAGCGACACTTCCGATTCGCGCGACGCCGCGAACGGCTTGGTCCTGCCGTCGATCGCCAGCTCGCTAGTGCCGTCGATGCGCGCGCGCAGCAGCGGCTCGACGAAGATGTCGGTCTTCGACGGCAGCGTCGCGATGAACGGAATGCCGAGCTTCCACTCGTCGATCAGGTGAGTCGTGCCGAGCAGCCGGTCGTCGAAGCGGACCTGGCCATTTTCTACGCGGATATTGGAGACGGAAAACAGCGTCGGCTTGCTGTCGGGTTTGGCCGGCTGATTCGCGAATTTTTCGATCAGGTCGCTGAAATTGAAGCGCTGCGCGTCGTAGCGCACGATATTGAAGCGCGGCGAATCGACCTGCACTTCGTCGACGATCGGCGCGCCGCGAAACACCGAACTCCACGACGGCTTCACGATCAGCCGCGAAATATCGATGAAATCGCCCGCGCCGCCGCGCTCGCCGATATGCACGTTATCGGCTTCGAAGCGCAGCGTGTACGGGTTGAGCGCGATGCGGCCGATCGACGCCGGCCGGTCGAGCTGCTTGCTCAGCTGCTGGCTCGCGAGATGGCGAATCAGCGGCGGCGCGGCGAAAAAGCCGAGCAGACCGAAGACGACGATAAAGATCAGCAAACCTACGAGAATGCGGCGCGTACGGCGCGACTGCGCGACTTCGCGCATGGTCTGCATGGAGGAGGCGATCGATTCTTTATTGAGGCTTGCCATGCTGGAGCTGGATTGAATGCGGCGGCAAGCCCGCCGCGGAAAGACAGAAAAGCTGCAAGCGGCAGTATAAGACGTGAATCGTTTGCGCAGGCAGGAATGTCAGGCCTGGCTTTGACGATTCGCGCTGCTTATTGATGATTTTCAGAAAATGCGGAGCCGCTGGGCACAGCGGAGCAGCATCGATTGACATGCAGCGGTTCGACGGCGCGTCATAGTGCTATGACTGACTACCGACGTGCGCGTCACCGATGCTTCGACGTCCATATCGTCGTCACACGGGGTTTGGTGGCGACCAACGGCGCGCGGCGTTGGCCGGCGGCGCGCCGTTTCGATCGTTACTGCCGCACGACCGCCGGCGGCTCCCAGCTGCCGTCGGTGGCTTGCGGCTTCGGCGCATACAGACGCAGCACCAGTTGCATGTCCGCGCGCGGCGCGGGCAGCCAGTTGCCGGTGCGGCTGCGGGTCGACGACACCACCACGTCGAGCGAGCCGTCGCGATTGCGGCGCGCGCCATTGCGATCGCCGACCGCGAGGCGGCCCGGCGCGTTCTCGCTCAGCGCGCCGTCCTTCGTGTACGCGGTCAGCGACCAGAAGCCGCGCACCGGCGGCAGGCGGTTCGCCGGGAAATGGATCACGTAGCGATTCGCGCCGTTCAGCGGGTGGCCGTCGCTGTCCTGCGTGACGACCGCGCGCACTTCGTCGTCTTTGGTGCCGATGCCGGGCTGCGTGCTCGCCGCATACGCGCGCAGCGCGTAGTCGGGGCCGTAGTTGCCCACGCCGTCGCCGAACCAGCTCCAGCCGTTCGCACTCAGCAGATTGGTCGGCGGCGTCGCGACGCGCTCGCGGCCATCGGCGAGACCGGCCGCGAGTGCGTCGGCGGCCTTCGGCAGCTTGACCGATTCGCCCGGCGTGACGCCGAGATCGGCAAGAAACTTCAGCGCGTGCGGATCGGCCGGTGACGGCGGATTGTCAGCCAATGCATCGGCGAGGCGGCCGAAGAAGGCGCTCGCATCGAGCGCGGCGACCTGCTGGGCCGGCGTGCCGGCGGCGCTCGCAACGCCGCTGCTGCCATTGCCGCGCGACGGCGCTGCCGGCTCCGCGTCGCCCGCATAGACGCTCAGCGGCGCGAGGCGAATGCCGTGCTGCAGCTTGCGAATCGCGTTCAGATCGCGCGCGCCGTTCGACTGCACGCGCACGCTGATCCATGCGTTGCGGGTCGGCACTTCGACGCGCTTCGCGCCCGCCGGCAGCTCGCCGTTCCAGCCGGGCGCGACGAAGGCAATCGTTTGCGCGCGCACACCCTTGGTGCCGGCCGTACCGGCGACGAACTGCGGCCCGGTCGACCACACCACGTTGGTCCACATGTCGAGCACGCGGGCATCGACGTAACGGCCATGCGAATCGGGCAACGACAGAATCACCGGCTCGTCGCCGACATCGAGCCAGCCGGTCGAGGCGAGCGTATCGAGGCCCGGTTGCGGTGGATTGGCCGTGCCGATCGGCGGCAGCGCCTGCGCGTGACGCAGCGTATTGAAAGGCGCGCGGCCTGGTTCGGTGCCGACGGCCGCGTCGCGCGCGACGCTCATCATGACCAGCGGGTAGCCGAACACATAGGAATCGGCGACTTCATCCTTGATCCAGCCGGTGCTTTGGTGAGTCGCGGTCGGGGTCGATGCACAGCTGGCCAGCAGTGCCAGACCTGCGAGCGACACGCAGGCCCGTGACAGAGAAAACGGTTCTCGGCGATTTTTTATCATTCGTTCAAAGTGCGGAACGTGCGGTTCTATGGGAGATGCCGGTGCGCAGCGCCTGGCAACATGCGCGGGTCTCCCGAACCACTGCGCAGCCAACCCGCCGAATGCGATTCCGGCAACATCGCGTTGTATCGTATCCTTGCTAACCAGGCAAGCATAAAGCGGGCAATTGCGCGATCTCGCGCGCATGCCGCGCGTCAACGGCGCAACCGGCACTTCCGGCGCGCTCGCAACGCGTCGCATCCGCTTGCCCCGCAACGCACGCAAACACGCTAACAGGTTGTTCGATTCGCTGACCGGTCGAGCCGTCGTTTCGTTCATGTGGTCTCCACTCTTTCGCCATCCCGCTTCCGGAGCGTTTCAATGTATCTGCCCGCCCACTTCGAAGAGAACCGCCCGGAGATTCTCCATCGCCTGATCGCCGAGCAGCCGTTCGGCGCGCTGATTACGCATGGTCCGCACGGGCTCGACGCGAATCATTTGCCGTTCGAGGCGCAGCTATCGCCGGCCGCCGACGGCTCGCCCGAAGCGGCGCGCTGCGTGCTGCGCGCGCACGTCGCGCGGGCCAACCCCGTCTGGCAGGAAGCCGCGACCCATCCGGACGCGCTGGTGATCTTCCAGGGACCGGCCGCTTACATTTCGCCGACCTGGTACCCGAGCAAGCAGGAGACCCACAAGCAGGTGCCGACCTACAACTATATGGTCGTGCATGCGCATGGCAGGATTGTGGTGCGCGACGACGAAGCGTTCGTGCGCGGTCTGGTCGCGCGGCTCACGCGCAAGATGGAAGCCGGCGAGCCGGTGCCGTGGAAGATCGGCGATGCGCCGGCCGACTTCATCGCGCAGATGCTCGGTGCGATCGTCGGGATCGAGATCGAGGTGACGCGGCTGGTCGGTAAATGGAAACTGGGCCAGAACAAGGCCGCGGACGATCGGCGCGGCGCCGCGCAAACGCTGCTCGGGCGCGACGGCGATCAGCAGAAGGCGGTCGGGCAGGCGATGCTCGATGCGCCGCCGGCGTTCTGAATTCGACACGTTCGCGGCGGTTCGAACGTTGCGGCGCCGCAACCCGCCCGCTCAGGCTGCACCTGCGGTATCCGTCCTTGACCTTCCAATGCCTGGAAGGTCGATACTGGCTTCATTACGCGTTCATTACGCTCATTGCGCGGCCCGCTGCCGCCACGAGCCTTCCCTGCCATGACCGGACTTGCCGATCCGCAGCGTCCCGCCGACGCTGCTTCTTCTCCTTCTTCCTCGCCCGCGCGGGTCGTCGAAATCGACGTCGGCGGGATGACCTGTGCGTCCTGCGCGATGCGGGTCGAAAAAGCGCTCGCGAAAGTGCCGGGCGTCGCGCGCGCCAACGTGAATCTCGCGACCGAAACCGCCACCGTTCACGCTGAAGCCGCTGCGGGGTCCCACGCCAACGTCGAAGTTGACGTCGACGCGCTGATCGCCGCGGTCAAAAAAGCCGGCTACGAAGCGACGCTGAGCGCGCCGCCGCCGCCCCCGGCCGCGCTCGATGGCAGTGCGGCCACCGCCACGGACGAAAGTCACGCCGCCCCCCCGCCCAGCATCGCCGAGCGCAAACGGAGCGAAGCGCGCCGCGACCTCGCGAGCGTCATCGCGTCCGCGCTGCTCACGCTGCCGCTCGTCGCGCCGATGTTCGGCGAATGGTTCGGCATCCACGCGATGCCGCCCGCATGGCTGCAATTGGCGCTCGCGTCGATCGTGCAGTTCGTATTCGGCGCGCGCTTCTACCGCGCCGCCTGGCGCGCGCTGCGCGCGGGCGCCGGCAACATGGACCTGCTGGTCGCGCTCGGCACATCGGCGGCGTACGGGATCAGCGTCTACGAACTCGCGACCCATCCGGGCGACATGATGCATCTGTACTTCGAGGCGTCGGCGGTCGTTATCACGCTGGTGCGCTTCGGCAAATGGCTGGAGGCGCGCGCGAAACGCCAGACCACCGACGCGATCCGCGCGCTCAACGCGCTGCGCCCCGAGCGCGCGCGCATCCGCGTCGGCGGCGAGGAGCGCGATGTGCCGCTCGCGCAGGTACGGGTCGGCACGGTCGTGGTCGTGCGGCCCGGCGAGCGGGTGCCGGTCGACGGCGCGGTGCTCGAAGGCCGCAGTCATATCGACGAAGCGCTGATCACCGGCGAGAGCCTGCCGGTGCCGAAGCAGACCGGCGACGCGGTCACCGCCGGCTCGATCAACGGCGAGGGCGTGCTCGCGGTGACCACCACCGCGATCGGCGCGGAGACCACGCTCGCGCGCATCATCCGGCTGGTCGAAAGCGCGCAGGCGGAGAAGGCGCCGATCCAGCGGCTCGTCGACCGCGTCAGCGAGATCTTCGTGCCGGCCATCCTCGCGCTCGCCGCGCTCACGCTGGTCGGCTGGCTGCTCGCGGGCGCCGGCGGCGAGACCGCGATCCTCAACGCGGTCGCGGTGCTGGTGATCGCCTGCCCGTGCGCGCTCGGACTCGCGACGCCGGCCGCGATCATGGCCGGCACCGGCGTCGCCGCGCGCCACGGCGTGCTGATCAAGGACGCGGAAGCGCTCGAAATCGCGCACCGGGTGTCGATCGTCGCGTTCGATAAAACCGGCACGCTGACGCTCGGGCAGCCGTCGGTGACCGCGTTCGAGCCGGTCGGCGCGCTCGGCCGCGAGACGGCGCTCGCGCTCGCGGCGGCGGTGCAGCGGCATAGCGAGCATCCGCTGGCGCGGGCGGTGGTGCGTGCGTATGAGGCAGAGCGGGCGCATGCTGGGCTGGCTGCCGCTCCGGCGGACCACGCCCCCGCTGCGGCCGAACAGGCAACTACCGCAACCCGTGTCGCCGCCGAGGCCGAAGCCCGCCGAGCCACCGCTGCTGCGCGGGTCGCCGCCGTCGCCGAAGCCGATCGAGCGACCGCCGCCCCCCACGCCACGGCCGCGCGCGCGGTCGCCGGCCGTGGCGTCGAAGCGCAGGTCGACGGCCGCACGCTCGCGCTCGGCAGCACGCGCTGGCTGCGCGAACTCGGCATCGAACTGCCGCCCGCGCTCGCCGCGCGCGCGCAGGAACTCGAAGCGGCCGGCAACACCGTCTCCTGGCTGATGACGCGCGCGCCGCAAGCCCCCGAAGCGCTTGCGCTGATCGCGTTCGGCGACACCCTCAAACCGTCCGCGCGCGCGGCCGTCGAGCGGCTAAAACGAATGGGCATCCGCAGCGTGCTGGTGACCGGCGACAACCGCGGCAGCGCGGCTAGCGTCGCGCAGGCGCTCGGCATCGACGAATTCCACGCCGAAGTCCTGCCCGACGACAAGGCGCGCGTGATCCGCGATCTGAAGATGCGCCACGCGGGCATCGTCGCGATGGCGGGCGACGGCATCAACGACGCGCCCGCGCTCGCCGCCGCCGACATCGGCATCGCGATGGCAACCGGCACCGACGTCGCGATGCACGCGGCCGGCGTCACGCTGATGCGCGGCGACCCGGCGCTGGTCGCCGACGCGATCGACATCTCGAGGCGCACCTGGCGCAAGATCCAGCAGAACCTGTTCTGGGCGTTCGTGTACAACCTGATCGGCATTCCGCTCGCCGCATTCGGGCTGCTGAACCCGATGCTCGCGGGAGCGGCGATGGCGTTTTCGAGCGTCAGCGTGGTGACGAATGCGTTGCTGTTGCGGACATGGCGCGGCGCGCCGGGCAGCGCCGCGGGGCGGGCGGCTTAGCCGCCGGGGGCGAGCCGCGACGCGGCTCTGCGAGCTGGGTGATCCGCGCCGCGCGCCAGACGTCGCCGCAGTGAGACGCAGTGAGCCGCCGTGAGCCTCGATCGGCCGCCCGCGCCCTCTCGAGGCCCCCGCACCTCGCCTACTTACACCCCGCTTTCACTCCCCCTAAAGCTCACCACCAACCCCGCCGATAACCAGAGATCGCGGCGGCGGTGCTGTTGCATAACACGGGGTCCCGCCGCCCGACCCGTCCCCCTACTCCGGTTGACCATGAACTCTCTCTTCTCACGCCGCGCCAGCGTCGGCGCGCGGCTGGCCGCGCTCTCGTGCGTGCTGGTCGCTTTGATCTTCGCGTCCTTCGCATGGGCGCTCACCCGCAGCGCCGCCCAACAGGTGCGCGATCAGGTGCTCGAACGCATCGCCGAGAAAGACCGCTCGATCGCCGCGATGATCACGCTGTTCGACAAGGCGCTGTCGGCCGAAGTCGACCGCTCGATGGCCCTGTTCGCGAGCTTCCTGCCGACCGACTTCGCGGTCGACGACACGCAGAAAGTGGACATCGGCGGCACCCTGGCGCCGACCTTCAAAGCCGGCGACAAGGTCCTGAACCTCGACTTCACGATCCCCGATCAGTTTCTGCAGCGCAGCGGCGCGATCGCGACCATCTTCGCGCGCAGCGGCGACGACTTCGTGCGCGTGACCACATCGCTGAAAAAGCAGGACGGCACCCGCGCGATCGGCACGCTGCTCGACCGCAAAGGGCCCGCGTACGCGCCGCTGCTCGCGAACCGTACCTATACCGGCATCGCGACGCTGTTCGGCAAGCGCATGATCACGCAGTACCGGCCGGTCACCGACGCGAGCGGCCGCGTGATCGGCGCGCTGTTCGTCGGCGTCGATGTCGGCAAGGAAATCCAGTCGGTCCAGGACGGCATTCGCGCGCTGAAAATCGGCGACAGCGGCTACTACTTCGTCGTCGACGCGTCGAACGGCGCGGAGCGCGGCAAGCTGATCGTGCATCCGGCCGCCGCCGGCCAGAAGGCCGACGACGCCAACGCGCCGTACCAACGCATGCTCGAGATGAAGCACGGGCAGATCGACTATCGCTCGGCCGACGCGACGCTCGGCGAGCGCGACGCGCGCGACAAGCTGGTGTCGTTCGTCACGGTGCCGGAATGGCAGTGGCTGGTCGGCGGCGTCGCGCCGCGCGACGAAGTGATGGCCGACGTGATGCGCACCCGCAACGAATTCCTGCTGCTCGGCTTCGTGCTGGTGGGCCTGTTCGCGATCGTGTTTCTGATCGCGGTGCGCCGGCTCGTCACCCGTCCGCTCGACGAAGCGGTGCGCGCGTCCGAGCGCTTCGCGGCCGGCGATCTGAGCGTGCGGGTCAGCCAGCACGGCCGCGCGCGCGGCGACGAGATCGGCCGCCTGATGCAGGCGATCGACGGTATCGGCGAAGGCCTCGCGCGGATCGTCGCGCAGGTGCGCAACGCGTCGGCGGATATGTCGAGCGGGACCGAGAAGATCGCGGCCGGCAGCGGCAACATCGCGATGCGCATCGCGACCCAGGCGAGCAGCCTGGAGGAAACCGCCGCGAGCATGGAACAGATCACCTCGACCGTGCAGCAGAACGCCGATCACGCGACCCGGGCGAACACGCTGGTCACGCGCGCCGCCGATGCCGCCACCGAAGGCGGCAACGCGGTCGAGCGCGTGGTCACGACGATGGGCGAAATCAGCCGCTCGTCGCAGAAGATCGCGGAGATTACGTCGGTGATCGAGGGCATCGCGTTCCAGACCAATATTCTCGCGCTGAACGCGGCCGTCGAAGCGGCGCGCGCGGGCGAGCACGGCAAAGGCTTCGCGGTGGTCGCGTCGGAAGTGCGCGCGCTCGCGCAACGCAGCGCGGCATCGGTGAAGGAGATCGAGGGGGTGATCGCGGCGTCGACCGCGAACGTCGACAGCGGTTTCCGGATCGCCGAGGAAGCGAGCGCGACAATGCAGGGGATCGTCGCGCAGGTCGGTCAGGTGCGCGCGATCATGAGCGAGATCAACGTGGCGTCGCGCGAGCAGTCGGGCGGGATCGAGCAGGTCAATCTGGCGGTCACGCAGATCGGCGAGGCGACGCAGCAGAACGCGATAATCGTCGCCGACGCGGAAACCGCGGCGGCTGAACTGCGCGAGCAGGCGGCGCGGCTTGCGCAGCTGGTCAGCGTGTTCAAGCTGGAAGGCGGGCGGGAGTAAAGGGGTACGGCGGGCACGGCGGCCCGGCGGCCCGGCGGCCAGCTCGCCTGCGAGCCAGCCGCAAAACCCTCAGGCAGTCGGCCGGAACATCTCGAACATCTCGCCGATCTGCGCGTAATCGGCGCGATAACCGGCCCGCATGATCGGCTGCGCGGCCTGCGTGTCGAACAGACCGTCCTTCAGATACGCGTTGTCGATATGCACGCCGACCACCTGGCCGAGCGACAGATAGTTGTCGAGCGGCTTGCCGTCGATATCGTGCAGCCGCACGATCTGCAGCAGCTTGCATTCGAGCGCGGCCGGCGACTCGGCCACATGCGGCACCGCGACGTTGCGCCCCGGCGCCGGCGTAAGCCCGGCCAGCGCGAATTCGTCGACGTGCGGCGCGACCGGCGCGGACGAGCGGTTCATCTGCTCGGCGAGCGGCCGGGTCGCGAGATTCCACACGAACTCGCCGGTCGCCTCGATATTGGCGAGGCTATCTTTGCGGCCCTCGCTGGAAAAACCGATGATCGCCGGGAACGTCGCGAACGCGCCGAAGAAGCTGTACGGCGCGAGATTGAGCGTGCCTTCGGTGTCGCGCGACGAAATCCAGCCGATCAGCCGCGGCGCGACGATCGCCTTGAACGGATCGTGCGGCAGCCCGTGACCGGCGGCGGGGTCGTAGAAGTAATGAGACATGACTTGGCAGTGAGTTGGAAGGTGACGGGTGGCGCGCAAAAAAATCGCGCGGGGTCGACGAAACGCCGCTAGTTATAGCACTAGCCGCGGCTGATCACCTGCTTGCGCCGTTCGCGAACGCGCGCGATGCGCGCTTCGTCCCAGTCGTGAAAACCCGCGCCGCTGCGCACGCCGACCCGCCCCGCGTCGACCTGCTCGCGCATCAGTTCGAGCACGTCTTCGTCTTTCGCGAGCTGCGGCAGCAGATGCGTACCGACGTCGAGCAGCGTATCGAGCCCGCCCATGTCCGCGCTCTCGAACGGTCCGACGATCCCCCAGCGGCGTCCGAGCGACGCCTTCATCACGCGGTCGACCACCTCGGGCGACGCCGCCCCCGACCGCACGATATTCAGCGCCTCGCGCAGCAGCGCGAACTGCAGCCGGTTGCCGACGAAGCCTGGAATCGCCTTCGCGAGCACCACCGCCTCCATGCCGATCGCGTTCATCAGCGCGGCGCTCTGCTGGGTGACCTCGGGCGCGGTCGCGCTGCCGGGTACGACTTCGACGAGCGGAATCAGGTGCGGCGGGTTCCAGAAATGCGCGATCACGAAGCGCTCCGGCGCGCGCAGCGGCGTCGCCAGTTGATCGGGCGGAAAACCGCTGGTGTTGCTCGCGAGGATCGCGTCGTCGGCGAGCAGGCCGGTTAGCGTCGCATACAGACGGTGCTTCAGTTCGAGCACCTCGGGAACCGCTTCGATCACGAAGCGCGCGGCGCCGATTGCATCGAGTTGCGCATGGGTTTCGATCCGGCCGAGCGCCGCCTGCGCGGCCGCGGCATCGATGCGGCCCGCGTCGATCAGCTCGTCGAGCACCGCCTGCGCTTTCGACGCGACGCTCGCGAGCCGCGCCGGATCGACGTCGTGCACGATGGTCCGGTGGCCGTGCAGCGCCGCCTGCGTCGCAATGCCGACGCCCATCAATCCCGTGCCCACCACGCCTATCACCAGGTCTTGCGTTGCCATCTCCACCTTGCCCCCGTTGCAGTCGATAAAGCGTTCAAGCATAGCGCAGCACGCGGTAACGGCAGGTGGCGGGCGGCAGTCGCGGCACGACACGGCTCCGTGATCGAACTCGAGAACTCACGAACTCGCGCCGCCGGATGCGACGAAGCCGGCCTTTCCGCGAGGAAAAGGCCGGCTTCGTGGACTCATGCCGCGCTGCGCGGCGTTGTCATGCCCGCATTAGTAGCGCGGGGGCGGCGGACGATGATCGTCGCGGTCGTCGTGGTGGCGCGGATCGCGGTCGTGCGGATGATGGCGCATCCACTCGTCGTGCTCCCAGTAACGATGGCCGTCCCAGTAACGATCGCCGTGCCAGCCCATGTTGATCGTCACGCCCACCGGCACCATGTGCGGCTGACCGTAGACGGCCGGCGCCGGGCCGTTGCCGATGTACACCCGTTCCTGGGCCATTGCGCTGCCGGCTGCGAGCAGTGCGCCGCCGGCCAGCAGGGTTGCGATCAACGAGCGCGAAGTTTTGCTAAAGGTTTTCATGATGACCTCCCGTCAAAGTTTTATTCCAGGCCCGCGTCCGTATTCGTCTGGGCTTCACGCTTCGCTCAAAGCGCTTCGTGAGAGACCCGATGCAGACGCCGTCCGCTTGAGAACCACTGTAGCGGCCCGAAACGCCCGAATACGTGAGCACTTGTAAGCGTGCATTTCATAGATAGGGACGGATGACGGGACCCCATTTTCGTTCGCGAGCCCCGTACCAGCAAGGCTTTCGAGGCCTCGGGGCACGCTGTGCGCACGAATCGCCGTGAATACCCGTTACATTCATTTCTCTAAAGAAATATTTCGCAAGGACTGGGAAGCAGGCGCAAAAATATCAATGAAGGCAGTTTGTAATGAATATTTGGCCTTTTCGGGTTTGCCGGCTCCCGTCCCGATCGCTTTGCGGTCACCTTTTCGTATTCCGGCAGCCCAAAAACAAAAAGCCACGATTCGCTTTCGCGAACAGTGGCTTCAATAATTTTGCGCACCCGACGTGCGCGCCCCGGCGCGTTGTCTCGCGCTCAGGACGGTGACGCTGGTCTTAGTCGGTCAGCTTGACGCCGAACAGCGTGGCTTGCGCGCGACGCATACGGTCCGCTTCGCGCGAACGCGCTTCGTACGAGTAGTCCGAATCCAGCGGAAGGTGGGGCGACGCAAAGAGGTCGCTGACCTTTTGGAACAGTGCAAAGATGAAGCTCATGGCGACTCCCGGTTAGTGACTGCATTGCTAGGGTTTTCCCTTAAAAACAATTATAGGGTTTTCCCTAGGGCAAGTCTAGTGCAATGCAGCAAATTTCCGGGTGCGAGGCATCCGCCAGCCGATTTGAGCTTTCTTCGTTGCGTCGCGACAACGTCCCCGATTTAACACTTTTAGGGGTCGAAGCGGCGCGTTATTGCGGAGTGGTCGGCACGGTTTTGCGGCTGCGCGCGTCGCCCCGAGGAGGTAGCGTCGTGACGGGCGGGCGCGTGGGGGCCGTTAGTTGGGCGGGAGGTAGAGGAGCGGCGCCGGGGAGATGGCGCCGTTGGGGTGAGTGGCCGCGCGGCTCTCGTCTTAGGGCTGCGCGGCGGCTGAGCGATGGATCAGCCCGGTTTCGGCGCTCTTGCCCGATGAGAATGCAGCACGTGCCTGCCGCGCGCTGGCGTCGGGCCGGCCTGCTGCGACGCAGCAGGGACGGTCGCGGCCGGCGCCGACGCGCCGTTCGCGGTTGCCGCCGCAGTCAGCGCCGCGTGCGTATCGAGCAGGCTGGTCATCGCCGCCTGCTGGGCCTGCATCATTTGTTCGAGGCGCTGTTGCTGCGTGGTGGTCTCGCGCGTCAGACGCATCAGCAGCAGCGTCTGCGCAATCCCGATCGCCACCGAAACCAGCAGCGCGCCGACCACGATCGACAGCATCCATTTCATCCGGCGCGAGTGATCGGTCGCCGCGCGGCGTTGGTCGGTGGTCACGCCGTACAGCGCATCGACGGTGTCGGCGAACGCGGTGGCGCGCGCACGGTCGAGTTCCGGCTCCAGACGCAGCGCCGCGGCGGCCGCTTCGCGCCATGACGCGGTGTGGGCGTCGAAGGATGCCGACGGAAATAGCGGCGCGGTGGTCCCGGTGGTGGTTGTAGCGTCGTGTGTTGGCTGGGCCGGGCCTGCGGGCGCGGGTTCGGACGAGAAGGCCTCTTTGGTGGACGGGGCGACGGTGTCAGGGTCGGTCTCGGTGGCGATCGCGACTGAGGACGCGGAAACCGGAATCGAAGCCGGGGCTGACGTCGGGGCCGGGGTCGAACCTGGAGCCGCGCTCGAAGCTGAAGCCGAGACTGAGGCCGGAGTAGGAGTTGAAGCCGGAGCCGAGATTTCCGCAGCTTGCGCGGAGGCCGAAGCTGAAGCCGAGGTCGAAGCAGAAGCTAATGCCGGAGCCGCGGTTGAAGCCGCATCCGCATCCGCATCCGCATCCGCATCCGAAGTCCGAGCCAACGCTGAAGCCGAAGTCGGCGCTAAGGCCAACGCCGACGTCGAAGCCGAAGCCGAAGCCGGCACCGAAACCGTATCCCGCGATGCCGCCGCGCAGCGCTGCAGCGGCTTGCTCATACCAGCCGCGGATGCCGGCGCGCAACCCGCCGGCCCGCTCGCCTTCACCTCCCCCGCGTGACGCAACGCGGTCACGCTGCGCGCGACGGTCGCCGCCGCCATCGCCGAAGTGAGCGGCGCGGCGGGTTTATCGGTGGTGGTGGGTTGCGCGTTTGCCGTTGCAGCGGCGGCATCACTCGCCGCGCGTTGCGCCGGGTCGCCATCGACCGCGCCAACCGCCGCGGCCGGCATCACCGGCTCCAGATCGAACCCGCTCAACTGCCCATTCACCGGCACCGGCGCGTCGGACTTCGACGCACGCGGTGCGCGGCGCGCGGCTTTCTCGATCAGTGTGCGGACATCGAGCGCGCCGACCGCCTGCAGCACGACATCGGGCAACTCGAAACCATCGAGAGTGCCCTGGCGGACGTCGATATTCATCGCATCGAGCGTCGCGCGGGTGGGATCGTCGGGGAACAGGTCGAGCGTGCTGTTGTCGCGGGCGGCACCGCTCAGTTGCGCCAGGCGTTGTGCCGAGCGCGCCGCGCGCGCCAGCTTTTTTTCGGTTTCGGATGAGACGACACCCGGGCGCTGCTTCTTCGATGCGACGCGCCGGGGTTTGGACTGCGGGGATGCTGCGGAATCTGCCATAGAGAAAAAAGCGGTCGTCGCCGGGAACGGGGCGCCCTGAACCGCTCATCATTGCCATTGGAATTTTTAGAGCCCGCATTGTCGCATGGCGGTCCGCCCGCGCCGAGGCCATTGCCCGACGATTTACATCGTTCGCGCAGCTCGCCCCGTCCTTCCCGATCGCGCCATTCACCGACTCAACCCGCCGTCTCGTCCTGCCGAAACTGCCGCACGCCCGGCAACTGTCGCAAGCGCGCGCAGATCGCCTCGTATTCGGTATTCGACACCCGATGCAGCGTGATCGCCACTTCATCGCACTCGGGCGCATCGTCGCTCTGCTGCATCACGAACTGCTTCACGCGCGGGCTCGCCGCGCCGAGTTCGTCGTGCAGCGAGTGAAACGTCAGCGTGCCGCGCTCGACGATCATCGACAGTTGCCGCCGCTGTTTGACCGTGATGAAGCGCCGCTCGAGCGGCTTGATGCCGGCGAGGATGATCAGAATGATGATGGTCGCCGCGATCGACGCGGTGTACAGCCCGCCCCCGACCGCGAGCCCGATCGCCGCGACCGACCACAGACTGGCCGCGGTCGTCAGCCCGCGCACGATCTCGCCGCGCAACAGGATCGAGCCCGCGCCGAGAAAGCCGATGCCCGACACGACCTGGGCGGCCATCCGCGACGGATCGAGCACCACGTGTTCGTCGCGCAACACCTCGGCGAAGCCGTACGCCGACACGATCATGATCAGCGTCGAGCCGACGCAGACCAGCATATGCGTGCGCAGACCCGCCGCCCACGATAGCCGCTCGCGTTCGAAGCCAATCACGCTGCCGAGCGCGGCAGCAAGCACCAGACGGGAGATGAGTTCGAGATTGCCCAGCATTGTTATTCCTCCTTGTTTGGCTGCGGATCGACAATGGCGCAATGGCGACAACGATCCAACAACGGCCCAACCACGGCGCCATCTCGCGGCAAGCGTCCGCCACGCATCGCGCATTCCGAATGCTCGAACCGGGGTGTCAGCGCGACACGATTGCTTTATGCTAAGCCGCACACCGCCGCGGCCACGACGCGCGCTTCACGGATGCCGGCCCCGGCCCGCCTCCGTGAAGCGCCGTCCGCCCGCCGCCTCGATACACCGCGCCCGACCAGACGACTTATGCCCAGCACGCCCCTTCCTGCCGCTTCGACCATCACCGCCGCCACCGCGCTGCGCGAGCACTTCGCGAACGTGGTGCTGCCCATGTGGCGCGGCCCCGGCTTCAACGCCACGCTGAAGCTGCCCTACGAAGCGCTCGACGCAAGCGGCGACCAGCCGCTGCCCGCGCAACGCTATCGGGCAATGGCGTGCGCCCGACAGCTGTTCACGTTCTCGCAGGCCGGCGACGCCGAGCACGCGCGCGTGCTGTTCGACTCGCTGCGGCACACCTTTCACGACACCGACCACGGCGGATGGTTCTATAGCGTCGATGCGCTCGGCATCCCGCTCGACACGACCAAGGACCTGTACACGCACGCATTCGTGATCTTCGCGTGCGCCGACTATGCGCGCCGCTTCGACAGCCGCGACGCACTGGATCTGGTGCACACCACCACCGCGCTGATCCAGTCGAATTTCGCCGCCGACGGCGATCTGTTCAACGCGGCGCTGAACGCCGACTTCTCGAAGGTCACCGGCACGCCGCTGCAAAATCCGCTGATGCATCTGACCGAGGCATGGCTGACCGCCTGCGAGGCGACTCGCGACAACGTGTTCAGCGCCGCGCTGCGCCGGCTCGCCAGCGCGGTCGCCCGACACTTCGTGCACGCGCCGACCGGCTGCGTCGCCGAATTGCCGATCGGCGCAAGCGGCAACCGGCTGGAGCCCGGGCATCAGTTCGAGTGGTACTGGCTCGTCAAGCAGGGCGGCGCGCTGTTCGACGGCACCGGACTCGCCGATGCGCTCACCCGCGCATTCGCGTTTGCGCAGCAGCACGGCGTGGACCCAGAGAGCGGCGGCGTATGCGCGGCGCTCGACGAATTCGGCAACGTCAAGGACTCGATCCGGCGCATCTGGGCTCAGACCGAATACCTGCGCGCGCTCGCCTGTCACGACGATCCGAAGGTGGGCGCAGCATTACTGCAACAGATCGGAAAATTTCGACAATGCTTTCTGCATGAAAGCGGTTGGTATGAATGTAAGACGTCTGACGGCGAAATAGCCCGTCCCGACATGCCCTCGACCACCCCGTATCACCTCGCCACCGCGTATGCCGCGCTGCCCTTCGCGGCGGAATCGGGGACACGGTCGTAGGCAATTTAAACGGCAATGAAGGAAGTTAGAGGGTCGAAGCGTTCGAGAAACGCGAAGCGAATTTTGAGAAAAAAGCGCTGACTTTTTTCCGATAACGCCGATCCTCGCGGTATACCCTGGCCAGCCAGAGAGCCTTGCAACGTGGACCTTTCAGCCGGTTGACGGCCAAAACCGGGGAATACCCGGATACGGGTTGATTGGCGTCTGTCATTAAGACGTGATACAACTCTCCCCTCGCGGCTGATCTCACATCGAGGAAATGCGGCCGCGATGCAATGCACAACATTTATTGGATCAAAAATGGCAACAGGTACTGTTAAGTGGTTTAACGATGCAAAGGGCTTCGGCTTCATCACCCCGGACGACGGCGGCGAAGACCTGTTTGCACACTTCTCGGAAATCCAGGCATCGGGCTTCAAGTCCCTGCAGGAAAACCAGAAGGTGACGTTCGAAGTCAAGCAAGGCCCGAAGGGCAAGCAAGCTGCAAACATCCAGGCGGCCTAAGTACTTCGGTACTTGCCTGGACGACACGATAGGCGCCTTTAGAGGCCCCTTCGTCTAATGCAAAATGGCTCGCATATCGCGAGCCATTTTTCTATTTTGCTGCCGGTTTTCAGTACCGCTGCTTAAATCGCATGCATCCCGGTTAATTCGAATGGCGCATTCGCGCCGCGCATCGCACCGGCATGTTGCGTGCGCAACACAGTGTCCGAAATTTCGAAAACGGATACCGCCTGTTTCAATTGCTCGGTCTGCTGATGCAGCGATGCCGCCGCCGCCGCGGCCTGCTCGACGAGCGCCGCGTTCTGCTGGGTCATCTCGTCCATCTGCACGACCGCCTGGTTCACCTGCTCGATGCCGGTACTCTGCTCCAGCGACGACGCACTGATCTCCGCCATCATCTGCGTGACGCGCGAGATCGACTCGGACACGTGGTTCATCGCCTCGCCCGCGCGCTCGACCAGCGCCGAGCCGCCCTGGATCTCCGCGACCGATTCGCTGATCAGCGTCTTGATCTCCTTGGCCGATTGCGCACTGCGCTGCGCGAGCCCGCGCACCTCGCCGGCCACCACCGCGAAGCCGCGGCCCTGCTCGCCCGCGCGCGCCGCCTCGACGGCCGCGTTGAGCGCGAGGATATTGGTCTGGAACGCGATGCCGTCGATCACCGAAATGATCTCGGCGATCTTGTCCGAGCTCTGCGCGATGCCGCGCATCTTGTCGACCACTTCGTTCACCACCGCGCTGCCGCGCGACGTCGCATCGAGCGCGGTCTCGGCGAGCACGTTCGCTTCGCGCGCGTGGTCGGCGTTCTGACGCACGGTGGCGGTCAGTTCTTCCATGCTCGACGCGGTCTCTTCCAGCGACGCCGCCTGGTTTTCCGTGCGCGCGGACAGATCGGCATTGCCGGTGGCGATTTCGTCGGCGCCGATATGGATCGAGTCGGCCGATTCGCGCACCGTCTTGACGGTACGCGCGACGCTCGCCTGCATCGTCGCCAGACCCGAGAACAGGCGGCCGATTTCGTTGCTGCCGCGCGCGGCGATCGGCTGATCGAGGCGGCCTTGCGCGATGCGCTCGAAGTGCTGGCCGGCTTCCTCGAGCGGCGCGACGACGCCGCGCCGCAGCGCCGTGTACACCGCGAGCGTGCCGGCCACCAGCACCAGCAGGATCACCACGCTGACGATACGGAATGCCGCCATCCGCGCATCGATCGAATCGAGCGACGCGCGGCTCGCGGCGTCGCCGAACTGACCGAAGTTGTGCACTTCGGTCAGGTAAGCATCCTGGAACGACTGGGTCGGCTGGTCCATGAACGCCTGGATATTGTTCGCGTCGAGAAACTGCACCAGTTCGCTCAGCGCGTCGTGCAGCTTCTTGTAGCGCTCGGCGAGCGCGGCCGCGCGGGTGGCGTTTTCGTCGCCGCTCTTGCGCGCGCTCATGAAGGCGGCAAACGTTTGATCGGCCGCGACCAGCTGTTCGCGCGCGTGCTGCACGATGTCGGTCGGCTCCGCGCCGCCGCGCACCATGCGCGTTCCGGCGCGCGACAGGTTGATGCGCGCGTCCATCAGGCGCTGGGTGGTCTGGTTGACCGCGTCGACCTGCTTGAGCGCGATATTCGACAGTTCGCCGACGTCGTCGTGCGTGCGCGTCAGCGACCAGAATCCCAGCCCCACCGTGACGAGCTGGAACGCGCAGAACGCGAGCAGTACACATAGCAGGCCGGATGCGACCTTGATCTTGCTGAACATCGTGAACACCTGTGGGCAATGAATGACGGAGGCTATCCCAGGGTTAACGGCATGCTCGTCCACTACTTGAGGGAAATGCGGGCAAACCGATGCTTACAGCAGGTTTCATCGGCGATCGTCGTGATTGGAGTGAATTTTCGCAACAATGCGCGCGACCACGCGCGGAATCACCTTGCACAGCGCAGCGGCGCTTCCTAGAGTGGGTAGGGACCGCGCGAAGCGCGCCGGCGCGGCCGCTTTGCCTGCATCTCATGCACCCAACCGGCGTTGCCTGAAGGAACCACGATGACCGACCTACTCGACCGGGCGCGCGGCGCGCTGCACGCCCAGCCGTTCAGCATGCTGCTAGGCGCGGAACTGATGCACACCGCCGGCAACGAACTCACCCTCTGTCTGCCGATTCGCGACGAACTGAGGCAGCAGCACGGCTTCGTGCATGGTGGAGTCATCAGCTATCTGGCCGACAATGCGCTGACGTTCGCGGGCGCTCTGTCGCTCGGCCCGAAGGTCGTGACCGGCGAATACAAGATCAACTATCTGCGCCCGGCGATCAACGGCACGCTGCTCGCGCGCGCGAGCGTGATCCACGCGGGGCGCAATCAGGCAACCTGCCAGTGCAGCGTGTATGTGATGGAGGGCAACCGCGAAAAGCTGGTGGCGGTCGCGCAGGGGACGGTTAACCGGATTGGGGAGAATGGGGATGAGGCGGGAGGCGGCGGCTAAGGCGACCCGCCCAGGCGCGCCGCCCGTCACCGCACCCGCCGCTTACTCCGCCGCGTAAGTCTTCTGCGTCTGCTCGCCGAGCCCTTCGATACCGAGGCGCACCGTCTGGCCCGGCTTCAGGTACACCGGATTCGGCTTGACGCCCATGCCGACGCCCGGCGGCGTGCCGGTCGAGATCACGTCGCCCGGTTGCAGGCTCATGCACTGCGACACATACGACACGACCTTCGCGACGCTGAAGATCATCGTCTTCGTGCTGCCGTTCTGATAGCGGTGGCCGTCCACTTCGAGCCACAGGTTCAGGTTCTGCGGATCGGCGACTTCATCGCGCGTCACCATCCACGGGCCGATCGGGCCGAACGTGTCGAAGCCCTTGCCCTTGTCCCACGTGCCGCCGCGCTCGATCTGCCATTCGCGCTCCGACACGTCGTTGATCACGCAATAGCCGGCCACGTGTTCGAGCGCGTTCGCTTCGTCGACGTACTTCGCGGCCTTGCCGATCACCACGCCGAGTTCGACTTCCCAGTCGGTCTTCTTCGAGCCGCGTGGAATTTCGATGTCGTCGTTCGGGCCGCTGATCGCGCTGGTCCACTTGTTGAAGATGACCGGCTCGGCCGGCACCGGCAGATTCGATTCCGCCGCGTGGTCCGCATAGTTCAGGCCGATACAGATGAACTTGCCGATTCGGGCGACGCACGGGCCAAGCCGGGGATTGCCTTCGACGAGCGGCAGCGTGGCCGGATCGAGCGCGCGCAGTTTCGCGAGGCTCTCGTCGCTGAGCGCAGCGCCGTCGATATCGCCGACGACCTTCGATAGATCGCGCAGCTTGCCTTGCGCGTCGAGCAGGCCCGGCTTTTCCTGGCCTTTCGGCCCATAACGAAGCAGTTTCATCTTGCACTTTCCCTTTGATGTTCAGTTGTGTTCGGTTCGCGAATCAGTTCGACCAACCGCCGTCGATCACATGGATCTGTCCCGTCGTAAACGACGACTCGTCGGACGCGAGATACAGCGCCAGCGCGGCGATTTCCTCGGGCTTGCCGACGCGACCCATCGGCTGACGCGCGACGAACGCGGCCTGCACCGCGTCGACCGTCGCGCCCTGCGCCTGAGCCTGCGCGGCAATCCGCTGTTCGAGCGACGGCGACGACACCGTGCCCGGGCAAATCGCGTTACAGCGTACACCACGCGTGACGAAATCCGCAGCCACCGACTTGGTCAGCCCGATCACCGCGGCTTTCGACGCGCCGTACGCGAAGCGGTTCGGCACCCCCTTCACGCTCGACGCCGCCGACGACATATTGATGATCGAGCCGCCGCCCTTCTCCAGCATCGCCGGCAAAAACGCGCGGATCAGCCGGTACATCGCCTTCGCATTAAGGTCGAACGCGAAGTCCCAATCCTCCTCGCTGCATTCGAGGATGTTGCCCGCGTGCACGAAGCCCGCGCAGTTGAACAGCACGTCGACCGTGCCGAGCTCGGCGGCGAGCGCGTTGATCGCCGCGCCGTCGAGCACGTCGAGCCGGCGCGCCTCGACCGGCTTGCCGGCGAGTACGTCGATGCGGATATCGGTGGCAATCACGCGGGCGCCTTCGCGCGCGAACAGTTCGGCGGTGGCGAGACCGATGCCTTGTCCCGCCGCGGTGATCAGGGCAGTTTTGCCGGCCAGTCTTTGTGTCATCTACGACTCCAGGTTGAATGGACTGCTACGTTGCTGGGTTGCCGGGTTGCTTGCTTATTCCTCGATTTGCGCGCTGGCGGGCGCCGCACCGCGCGTCGCTCAAAGCCGGTAAAACGCGGCGGCGTTGTCGCCGAACACCGCCGCCTGCTGCGCGTCGCTCAACGACGCGAGCAGCGTGGTCGCCACCGCATGCCATAACAGATAGTCGCCGTTCAGATCGAGCACCGGCCAGTCGCTGCCCCACATCAGCCGCGCGGGGCCGAACGTGTCCAGCAGATGCTCGACGTAGGGCCGCAGCGTCTCCTCGGTCCAGCCGGGCGACGCCTCGGTCGCCAGACCCGACAGCTTGCAGTGCACCTGCGGCAGCGCGGCGAGCCGCGTGATCGCGTCGCGCCACACCTGATAGCCGGCCTCGCCGAAACGGATCGGCGGCTTCGCGCCGTGATCGACGACGATGCGCAGCGCCGGAAAACGCTGCGCGAATATTTCGATGTACTGGATATGACGCGCGAAGATCAGCGCATCGAATGCGAGGTCGTGCGCGATCAGCGCGTCGATGGCCGGCGCGAGATCGGGGTTGGCGATCCAGCCGTCGTCGGGCAGGTCCTGCAGCATCGGCCGCACGCCTTTGAATTTCGGCTCGCGCGCGAGCGCCTCGATCAGTTCGGGCGCATTCGGCAGCAATAGCGGCACCCAGCCGACCACGCCGGCGATCGACGGCTCATGCCGAGCGAGCTCGAGCAGGTAGCGGCTTTCGTCGAGCGTCGGCGCGGCCTGCACGACCACGGTCCGCTCGATGCCGGCCTGCTCGCGCAGCGGCTTCAGGTCGGCGGGGCCGAACGGCCGGTAAAGGATTTTCAGCTCGGGGGTCAGCCACTCGTAGTCCCCGCGCGCGGGGTCCCAATAGTGCTGGTGAGCGTCGATCGGCATGGCGGGTCAGTCCTCGGGGACGGGCGCGCGAGGGTCGAGCAGGCCGGCCTCGCGCAACGCGGACCACAGCGCGGCCGGAATCGGCTGCTCGAACGACGCGACGTTCTCGCGCAATTCATCGGCACTGCGCGCGCCGGTCAGCACGGTGGCGACCGCCGGATGCGCATACGGAAACTGCAACGCGGCGGCGGCAAGCGGCACGCCATGTGCGCGGCACACCGCCTCCAGACGCGCGACCCGTTCGATCACCTCGGCGGGCGCCGCGCCATAGTTGAACTTCAGATCGCCCGCGACGCCGCGCGCCAGAATGCCGGAGTTGAACGCGCCGCCTAACAGGATGCCGACGCCGCGCGCTTCGCACGCGGGCAGCAGCTCGTCGAGGGTGCTCTGCTCGAGCAGCGTATAACGGCCGGCGAGCAGCGCGCAATCGATATCGAATTCGGCCATTGCGTCGAGAATCACCGCGCCTTCGTTGACGCCGAGACCCACCGCCTTGATCGCGCCGCTCGCGCGCAAACGCTCCAGAGCGCGAAAGCCGCCGCCTTCGGTCAGTTGCCGCCAGTAGTGCGGATGCCGGTCGCCATGCGTGACGCGGCCGATGTCGTGCACCAGCAGGATGTCGATATCGATGATGCCCAGGCGCTGCTGGCTGTCCTCGAACGAGCGCAGGATGCCGTCGTGCGTGTAGTCGTAGATCGCTTCGAACGGCAGCGGATTCTGCCAGCCCTCGCGGTCGTCGAACGGCGAGGTGCGCGGCACGAAGCGGCGGCCCACCTTGGTCGACAGCACGAAGTCGGCGCGCGGATAGCCGCGCAGCGCCGCGCCGAGCCGGTGCTCGGCCTTGGTGTTGCCGTAGTGCGGCGCGGTGTCGAAATAGCGTACGCCGGCGTCCCACGCGGCCGCGATGGTCGCGTGCGCCTCTGCGTCGGTCAGGTCGCGGTACAGGCCGCCGAGCGGCGCGGTGCCGAGACTGAGGCCCGTCACCTCCAGCGAGCCGCGGCCGATGCGGCGCCGCCGTCCGACCTTCGATCCGATCGATGCCGTCATCAGCGCGTCTCCTGTCTCGATTTTGTGATGGTTTTACCATGCGCGGCGGCCGAGGCATCGGCGGCGTGCATTCATTTACCAATAAACGTATTATTCATAAACGAATTTTTGCAAGTCAAGAACCGCGCGCAGCCTGGAGGCCTGGGTTTTCCCCTGGATGAGTTTCGCCATAACGGGGAGCACGCCGAACGCCCACGCCATCATCCGATAATCAGAACTCCGGACCAAATTCTCCTGACGATAACGATGGACGCAGACGACAAAGACGACGACCGCTACCGCGCCCCCGCGCTCGATAAAGGCCTCGATATTCTCGAACTGCTGGCCGGCCAGAAGGAAGGCCTGACGCGCGCCGAAATCACCCGCCTGCTCGGCCGCAATGCGAGCGAGATGTACCGGATGCTCGAACGGCTGGTCGCGCGTCAGTACGTGGTGCGCTCGGCGGCCGGCGACCGTTATTCGCTGAGCCTGAAGCTGTATGCGCTCGCGCATCGTCATCCGCCGATGAACCGGCTGATCTCGGAGGCGCTGCCGCTGATGCAGCGTTTCGCCGACGCGGCCGAGCAGTCGTGTCACCTCGTCGTCTACGATCGCGGCAACCTGCTGGTGATCGCGCAGGTGGACGGCCCGGGCACGTGGGGGATGTCGGTGCGGCTCGGCTCGCGGGTCGGGCTGATCGACACCGGCTCGGGCCGCGTGATGCTCGCGTTCCAGAGCGTCGAACAGCGCCGCCAGATGCTCGCCGAGCACACCCGCGTGAAGGGCGAGGTGACGATCGACAGCGACGCGCTGGAGGACGCCTGCGAGCAGATTCGCGCGACCGGCTTCTCGCGCAAGGACAGCCAGCAGACCTTCGGCGTCACCGATCTGACGTTCCCGTTGCTCGGGCCGGCCGGTCAGGCGATCGCGGTGCTCACCTGCCCGTACCTGCGGCGTATCGACGAATACGTCGCGCCATCGGTCGAAACGGTCACTGAATTGCTGCGCGATACGGTGCAGGCGCTATCGATGCATCGGGCTGCGGACGCGTGACCGCCAGGCTCGACGGCGCGCCTTCGCACATGGTTTAGAATGGCGGCCCTTCCAAAATTACGCCGCATGAATCGCTCATGCGCGCGCATCGATTGAGCAATGGCCAAACTTCTGACCGATTCCGAATTTCAGCGCTTTTCCGAACTCCAGCAGAAGCAGTCGAGCTTCACGATCACCGCGGCGGAAGCCGATGAACTGCGCGACCTCGTCGCGCACGCGCAGAAGCGCCGCGACGATCGCGCCGCCGCGATGCAGAGCATCGAGACCTTCATCCAGCAATTCGACATCACGCCCGACGAGCTGTTTTCGGCCGAGCAGATCGGCGACGCCGCGCGCACCTTCGGCCTGATTCCGGCCGCGCGCAAGGAGCGCGTGCTGCCGCCGTCGCTGATCTTCAACGGCAAGCCGTACCAGTGGACCACGCGCGCGCTGCCCGATGAAATCCGCGTGCCGCTGTTCGACGCGTTCAAGGCTGGCGAGTCGGTGAAGTCGTTTATTTCGACGCTGAAAGACGCGACCCGCTGCGCGACGACGATCGCGCGTCTGGAACGCGAAACCGGCGCGGTGTATGCCGACGCATTGCTCGAAGAGCTGGCGGTCACGCGCGCGCAGGTCGATGAAGCGGCGAGCAAGCTCGCGGCTTAAGCCGTAGAAGTCATCGAGCGGCAGGGACGCGGCGCGCGTCCCACAGCCGCTCAACCCGCCGGCCGTTTCTGCGTGGACGTGCTGTCCGCGCCCGCCGGTTCGGGTTCATCGAGCGCCATCCTGAACCCCACCACGCCGGGATCCTCGGTGCGCGTGATCGTGAAACCGCAGCGCTTCGCCAGCGCGATCATCGCGGTGTTCTCGCGCAACGCCTCGCCGATCAGCCAATGCGTGCCGCGCGCCCGCGCGTACGCGATGATCCGCTCCATCAGCAACTGACCGAGCCGCCGGCCCTTCTGGTCCGAGCGCACGGTCACCGCGAACTCGGCCGTCTCGTTGTCGGGATCGGCGACCGCGCGCACCACGCCGAGCGTCTGCGCGACGCCGTCGGCGTTATCGACGGTCGCGATCAGCGCCATCTCGCGGTCGTAGTCGATCTGCGTCATGCGCGCGAGCTGAGAATGGTCGAAGGTGCCGACCGCGCCGAAAAAACGCAGACGCAAGTCCTCCGGGGTCATCGCCTTCACGAAGTCGCTGTGGGCGATTTCGTCTTCCGGGCGGATCGGCCGCACCGTCACGCGCAGACCATGCCAGTCGATCGTTTCCTCGAAGCGGCGCGGATACGGCATGATCGCGAGCCGGCTGCGCTCGGCGCCGACATGCAGCACGGGGTCGACGACCGTCACGTGGTCGCGATAGACCCGCAGCGCCAGCTTCAGGCCGACGATTTCCCGCACGTCGCAGACCGCCTGCGACAGCGCGGTTAATGCCGCGAGCGTCGGTTCCGGCGCGACCAGCCGCGCGTAGTGCGAACGCGTGACGATGTCGCGCGCGAGGATCGGATTGAGCGGCGGCAGGCCGTAGACGCGCAGCCCTTCGGAGACGCCGTCGATTGCGGGCGCGGTGAAGCGAAATACCGGGCCGAAATTGTCGTCGTCGTGCAGTTGGATCGCGAGGTCGACGATGGGTTGGGAAGCCGAGGTCGCGTCCTGTCGCCCGGCGTCTTCGACCCGCAACCCGAAACGCGCCAGAAACCGCGCCGCCGCGTCCCCGCTCAATTCATGTTCACCCGCCGCCAACGCGGCGCGCGCCTGCGCCTGCGCCGCGTCGATCGCGTCGGGAATCTGCGCGGGCAAGCCCTCCGGCGTCTGCATCAACAGCTCGCGGCCCAGGCGGTAATCGACCAGCCGCGCGAACGCGCGCGCGAGCCGCTGCGGGGTCGTATGCACCGGAATGCCCTGCGCGTGCAGCGCATCGCGGCGCGCCGCATCGACGCCGCCGAAGAAGCACGCGAGCAGCCCCCGATACGCGAACTGCTGATGTTCGATCAGCGCCTGCGCGACCGCATCGACCGGCGCGCCGTGAGTCGACGCGTGGACCACGAACGCGGTGCCGGTATCGCGATGCGCGGCGAGCAGCTTCAGCGCGGTGCCGAAATGCTCGGGGCGCGCGTCGTCGCCGAGCAGCAGCGGATTGCCGCCGACCGCGCGCGGCAACGCGTCCCGCAGCGCGGTCGACAGCTCCTCAGGCCATGGCGCGAGCAGCCCGCCGGCCGCGCCGAACGCGTCGCGCGCGAGCGTCGCGAGACCGCGGTCGCTGGTGATCAGCGTCGCGGTGCCGCCCGCGGCCACCCGGCCGACGCCGAGCGTTTCGATCTCGTCGAGCAGATCGTCGAGCGCATCGACGCGCACCAGCCCCGCGCGCCGGAACGCCGCCGTGTAGAGGCCGTCGGCCGGATCGTCGCGGCCCGAGCGCAGCGCCAGCACCGGCTTGTTGCGCGCCGCCGCGCGCGCGGCCGACATGAACTTGCGCGCGGCCCGCACGCTGTCGAGTTCGAGCAGGATCGCGCGGGTGCCGGGGTCGCTGGCCAGATAGTCGAGCACGTCGCCGGCATCGACGTCGGCCTCGTCGCCGAGCGCGACCGCGTGCGAGAAGCCGAGCCCGCGCGCGTGCGCCCAGCCGAGCACCGCGTTGGTCAGCGCGTTCGACTGCGACACCCACGCGACGCCGCCCGCCTTCACCGTGCACGACGGCGCGCCCAGTTGCGCGCCGAGCGCCGGCGACACCACGCCGAGACTGCCCGGCCCGACGATCCGCAGCAGATGCGGACGCGCCGCCGACAACGCGTGCCGCACCGCGAGCCGGTCCTCGTCGCCATCCACGGTGCCGACGATGATCGCGGCGCGCGTACCCATCCCGCCGAGCTTGTGGATCAGGCCGGGCCAGCTCGCGGGCGGGGTGCAGATCACCGCGACGGTCGGCGCCTGCGGCAGATCGCCGGCATCGTGAATCACCGGGTGGCCGCCGAGCGTGTCGTATTTCGGATTGACCGGCCACACCGGTCCGGCGAAGCCGCCTTCCAGCACACGCGCCCACACCATCGCGCCGGTGCTGCCCGGCCGCTCGGACGCGCCGATCACGGCGACGGATTTGGGGCGAAACAGCGCATCGAGATTGCGGACGGTCACGGGCACTCCGGGCGATGGGCGGTTGGAGGGAAACGCCGGCGGCGCGGTGACACGCTAGCGCGCGCGGTTACGTCAGCATAGGCGAAGTCCGTGACGGCGGCGCGCGCTACGGTGGACGACGGCGCGAAAAAAAAGCCGCGTCGAACGACGCGGCTTTTTTGCCTACGGACTTGCGAACAGCGGTCGGGCAACCGCGTTACATCGTCTTCCTGAACGGCGCCCCCGAGTGCTCGCGCAACTCGTTGAACACGATCTTCGGCCACGCCTTCTGCGCGACTTCGATCTCAGACACGTGCGAGGCCAGGTAAGTCGGCGCATCGGACGCATCGAGCGCGATCCGCGCCGAGTACGAATCGGTGAAGCGGCGCAGCTCGGCCGGATCGTCGCAAGTCACCCAGCGCGACAAGCGATACCGCGCCGGCGCCATCCGCACGTCGACCTTGTACTCGGTCGACAGACGGTGCGACACCACTTCGAACTGCAGCTGACCGACCGCGCCGAGAATCATCAGGCCGCCGGCTTCCGGACGGAACACCTGAATCGCGCCTTCTTCGCCCAGTTGCTTCAGCGCTTCGCCGAGCTGCTTCGCGCGCATCGGATCGACCACTTCGACGGTCTGGAAAATTTCCGGCGCGAAGAACGGCAGGCCGACGAATTGCAGCTGTTCGCCTTCGGTCAGCGTATCGCCGAGGCTCAGCGTGCCATGGTTCGGAATCCCGATGATGTCGCCGGGGTACGCCTCGCTGACCGTCTCGCGACGCTGCGACAGGAACGTCACCACGTTGTTCGCGCGGAAGGTCTTGTTCGAACGCGTGACCTTCACCGCCATGCCGCGCTCGAAACGTCCCGAGCACACGCGGATAAACGCGACGCGGTCGCGGTGCGCGAGGTCCATGTTCGCCTGCACCTTGAACACGACGCCGGTGAACTTCGGCTCTTCCGGCAGCACCGGACGCTGCACCGTCATCCGCATCGACGGCGGCGGCGCGAGGTCGACCAGCGCGTCGAGAATTTCCTTCACGCCGAAGTTGTTGATCGCCGAGCCGAACAGCACCGGCGACTGCTGACCGGCGAGGAACTGCTCGCGGTCGAAGGCGGGCGTCGCGCCGCTGATCAGATCGATCTCTTCCTTCGCGCGCACCCAGGCAGAGCCGAAGCGGCTCTCGCCGTCTTCGTTGCTGAGCGCATGCAGCGTTTCCACCGCGCCGCCGGCCGTATCCTGGCCCGCGCGGAACACCCGCACCTGGTCGCGCTGGACGTCGTAGACGCCCTGGAAGTCCTTGCCCATGCCGATCGGCCACGTAAACGGCACCGCCGACACGCCCAGGTGCTGTTCGATTTCGTCGAGCAGTTCGAGCGGCTCGCGCACTTCGCGGTCGAGCTTGTTGATGAAGGTGACGATCGGGGTCTTGCGGCTGCGGCAGACTTCGAGCAGCTTCAGCGTCTGCGCTTCGACACCGTTCGCGCCGTCGATCACCATCACCGCGGCGTCGACCGCGGTCAGCACGCGGTACGTGTCTTCCGAGAAGTCTTCGTGGCCCGGCGTGTCGAGCAGGTTGATCACGCAGTCGCCGTACTCGAACTGCATCACCGAGCTCGCGACCGAAATGCCGCGCTGCTTTTCGATCTCCATCCAGTCGGACGTCGCGTAGCGGTTGCTCTTGCGGCCCTTCACGGTACCGGCGATCTGGATCGCGCCCGAGAACAGCAGCAGCTTTTCGGTCAGCGTGGTTTTACCCGCGTCCGGGTGGGAAATGACCGCGAAGGTGCGGCGGCGTTTGAGTTCGGAGACTGACATCGGGTCTGGCGGTCACGGAAAGAGGTTCGGGCGGTTCCCTGCGGCCCTGGGCGGCCGGCATGCCGCGCGTGGCGCGGCGGCATCGGGCCGCGGAAGTCGGGCGAGGCCGTTTTCGGCGCGCTCGCCGCGCCGGAAACGGCTTGCGGACAAGGCACGAGCTTGGGTTCGACAGCACGGGAAACGCCAGCGCGGAATGGCGCAAGGTGCGAATGATACACGCGTGGGGCTAAGGCCGGGGGAAAGCGGGCGGGGCGCGGCCGGTGGGCACCCAGGGCGGCGGCAAAGGTGAGCGTTTTCGGGACTTGCGGCGGCTAACGGTAACCGACGACGAAAGGTGAGGATCGCGAAGCGCCTGCATGCACCGGCTTACGCGCGCAGCGCATCGACGCCGACGCCGCAAATGCCGCGACAAAACTCTGCATGACTGACCAAACCGTGCCGGCGCATCGCCTGGAAACGCCCGCCGGCAAAGGCCGGCGCGGCTTTGCGCCGTTAGCTGCGCGGCTGCGCTCGCCGACCGCGAGCAACCTGCACGGCGGTGCGTGTCTCGACAAAACCTGGCTCACCGAAGCAAGCTCGCGGACAGGCAATGCCGCAACGAAGCAGGTCGTTCGCGTGACGCCGCCGCGCAAAGGTGAGCGTTTTCGGGACCAGCCAACGGTGCGGCGCAACCCGCGCCGCCGATCACTGATGTGCAGACGCCGGTCAACTTTCGATCAGAAAACGCTCGCGGTTCTTGCCCACCAGCCACGCGGGCGAGCGGCCGCGCCCGCTCCACGTTTCGCCGGTCTTCGGATTGCGGTACTTGGCGACCGACGCCGATGCCGCCTTGCGGCGCGGCTTCGGCGAATTGGTGAAGCCGAGTTCCTCGGCGGTCAAATCGTATTCGGCGACCTTCTGTTTGATGTCGGCGATAGCCTGCGCGATTTCCTTTTCGCGGGCCACTGCGACTTCCTTATGAAGTTTTTCGAGTTGCGCAGTCAACTGTTTGTAAGAGGCCATGCCGGTTGCTCCCCATCGGTTCGACGAACTGCTGTCCGGAGACTATCAGACGAATAATTCTCAGGATAGTGAATCGCGCGGCCAGTTGCATGCGCGGCGGATGGGCTCAAACGTCGATCGCATCGTAGACGCGGCGTTCGAAGTCGATCGCCATCGGGAACGGGTCGAGCGAGCGGCGCTGGATCAGCATTAGGCCGATGAGATTCTCGACCGGGTCGGCAAACCAGCTGGTGCCGTACGCGCCGGGCCAGCCGAACGAGCCGAGCGAACGGTAGCCGAGCGGCAGTTGCTGGGCCGGATCGTCGACCACCGACAGGCCCAGACCAAACCCCTGCCCGGCCCAGATCACATGGCCGAACGCGGGCAGGCGGCGCTGGTCGCGCGACAGGAAGTTGCTGCGCATCAGATCGACCGAGCGGTTCGACAGCAGACGCGTGCCGCCGACGCGCCCACGGCCGAGCAGCAGTTGCGCGAATTGCAGATAGTCCTCGGCGGTCGACACGAGCCCCCCGCCGCCGCTCTGGAAGCGGCGCGGACTGGCCCAGCGGCTGGCGGCCGGATGATCTTCGACCACCCGTCGCCGGGTGTTGGGATCGATGCCGTAAGCGGTGGCCAGACGCGCGAGTTGCGTGTCGTGCACCCAGAACGCGGTATCGCGCATCCCGAGCGGCTCGAAAATGCGGGTGCGGAAAAACTCGCCCAGCGACATTGCGGTGATGCGCTCGATCAGCACGCCGAGCACGTCGGTCGCGACGCCGTAATGCCAGCGCGTGCCGGGCTGGAACATCAGCGGCAACGCGGCGATCCGCGCGAGCCACGCGCTGTTGTCGCCGTTCGACTCGAAGCCGTTGAACGCGGCCGCGTACGCTTCGGCGAGCGGCCCCGTCGACGTGAAGTGATACGCGAAGCCCGCTCGATGCGTGAGCAGGTCGAGCACCGTGAGCGGCGCGCGGACCGGATCGGTGTCGTCGAGCGAGCCGTTCGGGTCGCGCAGCACGCGCGGCGCCGCGAGTTCGGGGAGCCACAGCGAGACCGGTGTATCGAGCGCGAGGCGGTCTTCCTCGATCAGCATCATGATCGCGGCGCTCGTCACCGGCTTGGTCATCGACGCGATCCGGAACAGCGTGTCGCGCTCCATCGGCAATTGCGCGGCTTCGTCGCGCAGACCCAGCGGTTCGAAATAACCGATCTCGCCGCGCCGCCATACCAGCGACACCACGCCCGCCACTTCGCCGCGCTCCACATAGCCTTGCATTGCATTGGTCAATGCGGCCAGCCGGCTCGCGGCAAATCCTGCAATCTGCATATCGGTCCCATGTCAATGAAAGGAAAAGCGCAAACCCGGTGAGCATCCGCTTCAGATGTCATTAAGCAGAATTCACCCATCGGCAGAGTACACGACGATATTCCCCATTGGCTGAACCGCAATGCCGGTATTCAGGTTTTCTGGCGTTTTTCCAATGCGCACAGCGCGGCATCCAGACGTTTGATCCGGGTTGCCTGCGCCGGCACGATAACCGCATCGGAAACCAGCTCGATACGGTTGCGCCAGTAAGACAGCGGAATTCGGTCCTGCGCCGAAATATGGGAAATGACCTGCTCCAGATGACGGATGTCTCTTTCTAGTTGCTGATGATTCATTGCTTTCCCCGGATTCTATTGAATTAATTGCAAAGCAAAAATCGAAAAGCATGAGCCGGCGCGGCGGCCTTCATGGGCCATCTCGGCACCGCTCGTGGAAGCGGAAAAAGCTTCCTGGTGGTCTCCTGCGCTAAAAGCAAACCGGCAAAATCTGCGTGCCGGGGTTAAATCGCCAACGGTTTAAAAAGAATACCGCCGCCAAACCCGGCGTTCCGTTAGCTGGCGCACCGACTTCGCTCAATGCTAAAAACCGACCAGGAGTATTCGTCCGCGGGTCCGTAGACGGAATACGGTTCGCCCGAACCGGCACGGGACCGGATTAATCAATCCGCATGTTAAGCGGATCGGCGGACCGACATTACACGCATAAGTTTATGACAGCCATGTGCGGATCCGGATAGCACGAGCGTGCCAATTGAACGAATGGAGCGCGGATTGCGCGTTTTGGCTGCCAATATGAGTCGAATCAGAAACATTGGAACTCGAATTGCGGCGAAAAAAAGGGCGGCTTTTTTAATTCGCGGCAATAAAAAAGCGCCGGCATCGCACCGGCGCTGCTATGAAGCCATAGCTTATCTCCGCGTTACCTCGCGGCCGCGCGGCATGCGTAGATCAGGCTCAGCGTGCCGCCGTCGGTGGACTGGCGCACGACGTCGTACGCGCCGTTGCAGTTCGCGCTGGCCTGCTCCGAACACGAGCTCGAACCGGCTGGGCATTGCACCAGCACGGTCGGTCGGCCGTCCGACAGGAACAGCGGCGCGCTGCTGCTGCAAGCGCCGAGCGCGAGCACCGCGCCGGCGGACAGCAGCAGGCTCGAGCGGCGCGCGAAGAAGGAAAGACTGCGTTTCATGGAAAGCCCCGGTCACGTCTTGTTGTTCGATTGCGCGATTGTGCCACGCGGCCCCGGCGCTGCGTCAGCCGGCCGAGGCAGCCGTGACGCCCCGATGCTCAAACGTCGATACCGTGCGCGGCGATCTTCTTATAGAGCGTCGCGCGGCCCATGCCGATCTGTTTCGCAGTGTCAATTACGCGGCCGCCGTTCGCGCGCAACGCGTCGCTGAGGAAGCGCTTTTCGAAAGCGGCCATCGCGGCGTTCCATGTGACGGGGCCGGCGGGGTCGGCGCAAGTGGCGGCGGCCGTGCCGGTTACAGCCGAGCCCTGCGCGAGTGCCCCGGCTTGCGGCGAACCCCGCGCGCCGCCGCGCGCGTCATGCGCGTCATGTGACGCGGCACCGCCGGACTGCCCCGAACCGATAAACGGCGCGAGCATCCGCGCATCGATGTACTCGCTGTCCGACAGCATCACCGCCCGCTCCAGCGTGTTGCGCAGCTCGCGCACATTGCCCGGCCAGTGGTACGCGCATAGTAGCCGCAACGCGTCGTCGTGCAATTCGAAGTGCGCGCCGCCGCGGGACTGCGCGGCGAGATCCTCGAGCATCGCGTAGGCGAGCGCCTCGATGTCGGACGCGCGCTCGCGCAGCGCCGGTGCGTGGATCGTCAGCACGTTGAGCCGGTAGAACAGATCCGGCCGGAAGCGCCCGGCCGCGACCCGCGCCGGCAGATCGGCCGACGTCGCCGCGATGATCCGCACGTCCGCGCGCACGATCCGGTTCGAGCCGAGCGGCTCGAACTCCTTGTCCTGCAGCACGCGCAGCAGCTTGCCCTGCAACGCCAGCGGCATGTCGCCGATTTCGTCGAGAAACAGCGTGCCGCCGTTCGCCAGCTCGAACTTGCCGACCCGGCCTTTGCGATCCGCGCCGGTGTACGCGCCGGGCGCGGCGCCGAAGAACTCGACTTCGAGCAGCGTGTCGGGGATCGCGGCGACGTTCACGCTCACCAGCGGCTGATGCGCGCGCGCCGAGCCGCCGTGGATCGCGTGCGCGAGCAGCTCCTTGCCGGTGCCGGTTTCGCCGAGCAGCAGCACCGGCGCTTCGAGCTGCGCCGCGCGCCGCGCCTGGCGCTTTACTTCGAGACTCGCGGCGCTGGTGCCGACGAAACTGCCGAATGTGTAGCGCGCGCGCCGCGCCTGCGCGAGCGACTGGCGTGTCGCGATCAACTCCTGCTGCAGTCGCGAGTACTGCGAAAAGAGCGGCGTCAGTGCTTTCAGTTCGTCGTAGAGCGCGAAGCCGACCGCGCCGACCGTCACGCCGGCATCGTCCTTCAGCGGCAGACGCGTGACGACCAGCGGCTCGCGATCCGTCTCCATGATGTCGAGCAGAATCGGCTTGCCGGTTCGGACCACCTCGCGCATCAGGCTGTTCGGGATTACCGCCTCGCAGTCGCGGCCAATCGCCTGCTGCGGATCCGCGAAGCCGAAACGCGCCGCGTAGCGCTTGTTGATCCAGACCACGCGCGCATCGGCATCGACGATGAAGGTGCCTTCGCTGAAGTTCTCGAAGGTGCGAAACAGCGAATCCATCGCGCGGCGCAATACGTCGTCATAGTTGGCGGGCAGGCCCGCCCAGTCGGTCATCATTCTGTCGCTGTCTCCGCCTATCGTTCTGAATGCCTGAGTCTCCATCGGTGGACGAATTTATCTCTAAATTGAGACAGGCAATAGGCCTTAGTGATCAAGACTTACCCTGGGTTTTGGCTTATCTTCAGCGTAATCAAGTCCCGCGTTGGAGACGTTTGGGTACAATCGGCCGCGCTGTTTTCAGGCACCGGCTGCGCTCCACGCTTACGCCATCGTGCTGTGCAAGCACAGCGCCCGGCGTGGCATGGAACCTGCATTCTGTCCGCGCCGCGCCGTCGCAGCACCAGGACGGCACATATATGTAGAACAACCAGGTTTTGGAGACTCAATGTCCTTTCTCATCGTCGTCGCCGCTCTGGCGTTTCTGATGTTCGCCGCGTATCGCGGCTACAGCGTGATCCTGTTCGCGCCGATCGCGGCGCTCGCCGCCGTCCTGCTCACCGAACCCGCCGCGGTCGCGCCGGTGTTCACGAGCATCTTCATGGACAAGATGGTCGGCTTCGTGAAGCTGTACTTCCCGGTGTTTCTGCTCGGCGCGGTGTTCGGTAAGGTGATCGAACTATCGGGCTTCTCGGAGTCGATCGTCGCGGCCGCGATCCGCTATATCGGCCGCTCGCGCGCGAATGCGGTGATCGTCGCGGTGTGCGCGCTGCTCACCTACGGCGGCGTGTCGCTGTTCGTGGTGGTGTTCGCGGTCTATCCGTTCGCGGCCGAGCTGTATCGCCAGAGCAATATTCCGAAGCGGCTGATGCCCGGCGCCATTGCGCTCGGCGCGTTCTCGTTCACGATGGACTCGCTGCCCGGCACCCCGCAGATCCAGAACATCATTCCGACCACCTTCTTCAAGACGACTTCGTGGGCCGCGCCGACGCTCGGCGTGATCGGCTCGCTGTTCATCATCGTGGTCGGCCTGTCGTATCTGGAATGGCGCCGCCGCGCGGCGATGGCGAGCGGCGAAGGCTACGGCACCGACCTCGTCAACGAACCGGAACGCGTCGAAGCGAAGGAGCTGCCGCATCCGCTGCTGGCGGTCGCGCCGCTGATCGTGGTCGGCGTCGCGAACTTCCTGCTGACGCGCTGGATTCCCACCTGGTACGGTCCGACTTTCACTATTACGCCGGATCTGCTGCCGGGGCTGCATGCGCCGATCGAAACCACCGTGAAGACCGTGGTCGCGATCTGGGCGGTGCAAGGCGCGCTGCTGCTCGGCATCGTGATGGTCGTCGTCACCGCATTCCGGCGCGTGAGCCAGCGCTTCGCGGTCGGCACCAAGGCGGCGGTCGCGGGCGCGCTGCTCGCATCGCTCAATACCGCATCGGAATACGGCTTCGGCGGCGTGATCGCGGCATTGCCGGGCTTTCTGGTCGTCAGCAACGCGCTGAAGAGCATTCCGAATCCGCTCGTCAACGCGGCCGTGTCGGTCAGCACGCTCGCGGGCATTACCGGCTCGGCGTCGGGCGGCATGAGCATCGCGCTCGCGGCGATGTCGGATCTGTTCATCAAGGGCGCGCAAGCCGCGGAGATTCCGCTCGAAGTGCTGCACCGGGTCGTCGCGATGGCGAGCGGCGGGATGGATACGCTGCCGCACAACGGCGCGGTCATCACGCTGCTGGCGGTGACGGGGCTCACGCACCGGCAGTCGTATCGCGACATCTTCGCGGTGACCGTGATCAAGACGTTGGCGGTGTTCTTCGTGATCGCGGTGTACTACGCGACGGGGCTGGTTTAATGACGCCGACGCGCCCATTTCACTCGCTTTGATCTGATAGATCGGCATTAGTCCCACCTCGACAACGCGCGCGCCGCGCACGAGGATAGGAACTGTCAGCGCCCAATCGTTGCAGGGCCGGCTGACCCGAGTAACAACGGCGTTTAATGGCCCGCCCCCTGGACGGGCCATTTTTTTGGTTCGCCGGTGGTGCGTTTGTGCCTCAAAACCGCGCGCGTAAGCGTGCGCGGACCGAACGCGTCTACCCCGGCTAGAGGTCAACAGCGTGACAGACGGCCGTCGGCAACAGGTGATCGGGGGCACGAAAAATGCATCCGAAACCGCGGGCAGTCGCGTTACACTGAGCATTAGCGCCGCATGAACCGCGCGGGGAGGGCAGCCGCAACAGACAGCCCGCCGCACTATCCGTACAATTGGTCGGTCAACCACGTAACAAGGACAACTTCGATGCGCATTACCGGGTCCTCCGGGTCAATGGCCCTGCTCTCCGAATACGACGACGCAACGGCGCGCGAACTGCGCACGCTGCGCCTCGAATCGACCGAAGACGGCAAAGGCATCCTGCTGATCGAGGTCGATGAGCGCAAGCCGGGCATCCATCGCGAAGTACGTTACGAAATCACGCCCGCCGAACTGATCGCCGCGATCCGCGCGCACGGCGCGGAGTTGCCCGGCGAGCAGCACAATCATCGCCAGTGAAATCGAACTCGCGGCGCCACGCGAAAGCGTGAGCGCCGCGCGCATGACCGGCCAGTCCCGATTCTTCCCTGCTGCCGCGCCGCCGACGCGCGGCATTGTTCGTTCTGGCCGCGTCGGCGCATAGCGCTTGCCGGTTGTTTGTTCCGTCTGCGTCGCCAATCCGCGCTTTTTTCGCGGGATTCGGTACGCGCTGACTTGCCGGCTAAAAGGCCGCGCGGTGCTACGCAACGGGCCGCTTTTCGAGCCGTTTTGCACGTCTCGAAAATGCGTCCATAATCCTTGCATTCCCCTTTGCACTCCTTACCGCACCGTGCCCGCAAGGGCCGCGGATGTAAACCGATGCTACATGACCTCGTCGAGCAATATGGACCGGCGCTCGTCTTCGTCAACGTACTGGCTGCCGCGCTCGGGCTGCCGGTGCCGGCCATGCCGTCGCTCGTGCTGTTCGGCGCGATGGCCGCGATGCACCCCGGCTCAGTCGGCACCCAGTTGATGCCGGTGCTGGTGCTGGCGATCTTCGCGACCCTGCTCGGCGACAGCGCGTGGTATCTCGCCGGCCGCATCTACGGCGGTAATACGCTGAAAACGATCTGCCGGCTGTCGCTGTCGCGCGACACCTGCGTGAAGAAAACCGAACGCTTTTTCGGCCGCTGGGGCGTGCGCGTGCTGGCGGTCGCGAAGTTCGTGCCGGGGCTGTCGATCGTGTCGATCCCGATGGCCGGCGCGATGGGCACCCGCTACCGCACCTTCCTCACCTACGACGGCCTGGGCGCCGCGCTGTGGTCCGGCACCGGGCTGATCGTCGGCGCGCTGTTCGCGCGGCAGATCGACATGCTGTTCGCGATCGCCGGCCGGCTCGGCCGGACCGCGGCGGTGGTGGTGGTCGGATTGCTGTTGCTGTACGCGGTGTACCGGTGGATCCGGCGCCGTCAGTTGATCGCGAAGCTCGCGTCCGCGCGTATCGAAATCGACGAACTCGCGACGCTTTATAAAGCCGGCCAGCCGCCGATCGTGTTCGACATCCGTTCGGAGGAAAAGCGCAAGCTCGATCCGTTCGTGATTCCGGGCGCGCAATTCGCCGACGAACGGCAGCTCGAAGGCATCGTTGCCGCCTATCCGCCCGATCAGAAGCTGGTGATCTACTGCTCGTGCCCGAACGAGATTTCGGCCGCGTGGATGGCCAAGCAGTTGAGCGAGGCCGGCTTCTCCGACGTGTTGCCGCTGCGCGGCGGCATGGAGGCGTGGCGCGATTCCGGCAAGCCGGTCGACGCGCTGCCGGATCAGCCGGCGCCGGAAGTCGCGGTCGAGCACGTTGCGCCGAAGGCGGTTTAGCGCGGCAGCGGCAGCGGCGCGGGCCGTGGTGGCTCGGGCGGCTTCGGCGCAGCTTGAGCGGCTTCGGCCTGCTCGAGCAGTTGCGGCGGCTTGGGCGGCCTGGCCTCCGGGCGCCCGACGGCAAACAAAGCAATTCAAAGCACGCGGTGTCGCTCCCCTAACAGCGCCCGCGCGCCGTATCGCCTCCCGTTCAATCGTGCAATGAACATCGAAGGAGCGGTTCAATGCTTTCGACTCAGGACGTTTCGACTCAAGAAGTGGAAGGACAGCAGGGAGTCGTCGCCGACGCGCCGTTTTCGTCGCTATCGACGCGCATGCATCAGATGTTTCCCGCGCTCACCTGCGCGGAAATCGACCGGCTGCGCCGCTTCGGCGAGATCGGGCACTGGCGCTCCGGCGAGCTGCTGTTCGAGACCGGCCACACCGGGCCCGGCATGTTCGTGCTGCTCGAAGGCCGCGTGAAGGTCTATCAGCGCGACGGCATCGGCCGCGAGGTGTTGATCGGCGAACACGGCGCCGGCCATTTTCTGGCCGAAGTCGGGCAGTTGTCCGGACGCCCGGCGCTCGTCAACGGGATGGCGATCGGCGCGGTCCAGGCGCTGCTGATTCCGCCCGACCGGCTGCGCGCGCTGATCGTCGCCGAAGCCGAACTCGGCGAGCGCATCATGCGCGCGCTGATTCTGCGGCGCGTGTCGCTGATCGAAAAAGGCGCGGGCGGCCCGATCCTGATCGGCAACAGCTTCGACGCGCGGCTCGTGATGCTGCAAGGCTTCCTGTCGCGCAACGGCCATCCGCATTCGGTGATCGACGAACGCGACGCCGACGCGCTGCGGCTGATCCAGCAATTCGGCGCGCAGCCCGAGGACATGCCGCTCGTCGTCTGCCCGGACGGCTCGGTGCTGCGTCATCCGAGCATGCCGGAACTCGCGACCAGCCTCGGCCTGCTGCCCGATCTCGACGACGCCTATGTGTACGACGTCGCGATCGTCGGCGCGGGACCGGCCGGCCTCGCCGCCGCGGTGTATGCGGCGTCCGAAGGTCTATCGGTGATCGTGCTCGACAGCCGCGCGCCCGGCGGCCAGGCGGGCGCCAGCTCGCGGATCGAAAACTACCTCGGCTTTCCGACCGGCATCTCCGGCCAGGCGCTGGCCGGCCGCGCGTTCGTGCAGGCGCAGAAATTCGGCGCGCACGTCGCGATTCCGGTCCACGTGAAGTCGCTGCAATGCGCGCAGTCGCCGTACCGGCTCGAACTGAAATGCGGCGGCCATATCTCCGCGCGCGCGATCGTGATCGCGAGCGGCGCGGTGTACCGGCGCCCGGCGCTCGACGGGCTCGAGCGCTTCGATGGCCGCGGCGTCTACTACTGGGCATCGCCGGTCGAAGCGAAGCTGTGCAAACGCCAGGATGTCGTGCTGGTGGGCGGCGGCAATTCGGCCGGCCAGGCGATCGTCTATCTGGCGACGCACGCGGCCAAGGTCCACGTTCTGATCCGCCGCAGCGGTTTCGAGGCGACGATGTCGCGTTATCTGATCGACCGCATCCGCTCGCTGCCTAACGTGTTCGTGCATCCGCATTCGGAGATCGGCCGGCTCGATGCCGACGCGGATGGCCTCGCGTCGGTCGCGTTGAAACAGCCGCTGCCCGATGGCGTCGATCACTTCGACACGCGCCACCTGTTCTTGTTTACCGGCGCGGATCCGAACACCGAATGGCTGCGCACCTGCGGCGTGCAGCTCGACCCGAAGGGCTTCGTGCTGACCGGCATCGGCGCGGTCGGCTCGGCGACGGCCTGCGATCTGGCGACCACCGTCGAAGGCGTATACGCGATCGGCGATGCACGCGCCGGCTCGACCAAGCGGGTCGCCGCGGCGGTGGGGGAAGGCGCGGCCGTGGTCGCACAGATTCATCAGTTGCTGGCGGCAACGAATGGGGAGGCGGTCGCGCTGGGCGCGTGATTTTCAGTGCAACGCCGCCCACGCGAGCGACAGCGAAAACACTCCCAGCACGATCGACGCACCGCGTTGCACCTTCGACGGCTCCAGCCAGCCGAGCCGGCCGCTGCCGAGCGCCGCGCCGAACGCGATCCACCCGAACGCGATCGGCGCCGCGAGAGCCACGAAAATCAGCATCGAGAACAGATACGCGGGCCACTCCATGAACGCGACGGCCGGGAAAATCGTGCCGCCGAACAGCAGCGCTTTCGGATTGAGCAGCGTTGCGACGAACAGCGTGCGCAGATTGCCGGCGCGCTGGGTCGAACCGGGCAGCGCAACCGCCGCGCGCCACATCTGGACCGCGAGCCACGCGATATACAACGCCGCCGCGATCCGCAGCAGCGACGGCAACCACGGCCACGCATCGGCGACCCGCGCGAAGAAACGTCCCCACGCGGAAATCGCGATCAGGTAGCCGGTCAGTTCGGCGCCGATCAGCGGCAGCGCGCGCCGCAAACCGTAGCGCAAACCGGCCGACGCGAGCAGCGTGTTGGTCGGGCCGGGTGTCACCAGCACGACGCCGACGCCGGCGGCCAGCAACGCAATCTGAGTCGCGGAGAGCATGAAAAAAAGCGCACAGTGAGTTACACAGTGCGCTTTTGTATCACAAGCGGCGCGAGGAGCGCGCCGCCGCGGACCCGCGTATCAGTGGTCCAGTTTCGCGCGCAACTCGCGCGCGGCCTCCAGCAGTCCTTCGTAACCCGAGCGCGCGTGTTCCGGCAGATCGGGATCGCCGACCAGCGCGCCGAGTGTTTCGATCAGGCTGTACACAATGCCCTTCGCAGCGCCCGATGCAATCCCGCCCGACGACACCTGTTGATTGACGTGACTGAGCGCTGCGTCGAGTTGTTCGATTTCCGGGCGATCGCCGGAGGGCGGCTTGGGGGAAACGTCTTGCGTCATAGCGAACATCGCTCCTGTGAATGCATCGGTGCAACCACCGTGTCACGTTGTTATATACCGATCGCGCGCCGCCGTCCAATCGCCCCGGCGCGCATTCGAGACGCCTTCGATGCTCATCGATCACGGGGTCCAGCGATACATCAGGATCTTCGCGCGCGCGTCGTCCTCGACCAGCACCACGTACTCGCCGTTATCGCGCTGCACCGCGCTGATGCCGAGATACACGTCGACCCAGCCGCTGGTGCCGCCGACGCTCGCGCCCGGCGTCATGTAGCCGACCGCACTGCCGTTGCGCGCGTCGTAGACGTCGATTTTGTTGGTGTACAGCTCGGCGACGAAGATGTAGTTGCCCGCGACCGCGACGCCGACGGTCGTGGTTTGCGGATCGCTTTGCGTATTCCACGGCAGCGCGATCGCGTACCCCTGGGTCGGTGTGCCGGTGCTCCAGTTGTCGTAGCGCGCGAGCACCGGACCCGCCTCCTTCCAGTGCGTCGCGTCCCATGGAATCGCGCTGGTGAAGCCGGACAGGTACATGGTGTCGGTCGCCGCCACGTAGACCAGTCGCGCGAGCCGTGTGAACGGCGCCGGCATCGCGAACATCTTCGAACTCGCGTACGTATAGATCGGATTGCCAACTGAATCGAGGCCCTGCAACGGCATCTCGCGGATGCCGCTCAACGGCGTCGCGAGCCATACGTTGCCCGGTTCGTCGACCCACCAGAAACCGTTGCCGACGGTTGCTCCGGTCGACGGATTGCTGCTGATCTCGCTCGCATCGACCGTGCCGTTGCTATTGCTGGCGCGCCACAGCCATTCGCCGTAGGTCGGCTGCGCTGCCGGCCATGCGCCCGGCAGCGGATTTTGCGCGAGTAGCCCGGACGGAATCGCGATCTCGCCTTGCGCGCTGTCGAAGCGATAGACGTTCAGGTAGTGCGCGCCCGGATCGAGCGTGTACAGAAAGCGCTGGCCGTTGAAGCGGCGCACCATCGGTTCGCCGCGTACGCCGCGCGGCTGGTGAAACGTGGGGTCGTCCGGATAGTTGAAGCGGTCTAGCGTGAACGCCGCATACGACCATTCGTGGCCGGCCGGCTGGTTGTAGTCGAGCGTGAAGCGTTTCGAGCCGGTATAGACGGAGGCCGGCGAGGCCGGATCGAACGCGGCGCTATCGACGAACGTGAGGCCGTACAGCCGCCAGTTGAGCACGCGCGTGCCGTACACGTAGCTCTCCAGCACCGCGCCCTGCCCGACCGATGCCGAACCGATCCCGCGCGGCCCTTCGCCGTTCTGCGCGACGTACAGATTGCCGGCCTGATCGACGCCGATGCCGGTGATGCCGTTAAAGCGCACGTCGCCCGTCACGCCGCGCACCGCGTGGAACAGGCCGTTGCGCGTGCCGAGCGAAGTGCCGGCCTGCAACTGGCCATTCGCATTCCTGTTGAACACCAGAATCTGCTGCGATACGCCGTTATCGGCGACCAGCAGTTGTCCGGACGGCGTCACCGCGAGGTCGGCCGGTACCGTGCCCGCGGGCAGCGTGAGCGGTCCGGCGAGCGCGCTGCCGTCGGCCGCGTAGTGCAGGATGCCGAGGTTGCCGGACGCGACGCCGCTGATGATCCACAGCGTTGCATCCGTATCGATCGCGATGCGGCCCGGCGAATTCACGCTCCACGAACGCAGCGGCGTCATCGACTGCGCGTCGTAGACGACGATGCGATTACCGTAGGTGTCCGCCACGTAGAGTTCGGTGTCGGTGGCGGCCAGGCCGCGAATGCCCGCGTCGGTGCCGGCCGCCACGGTCTGCACCGCGACGAAGCTGTTCTTCGTCGCGTTCGCGCTGTTGCCGATGCCGCCGCTGAACGGCGCGCCGTTCGCCGGATTGGCCAGCGTGCGGCGCGTGATGCCGTACCAGGTCTGGTTGGCCGGCGGATAGTCGGCGCCGCTCAGCGCGTTGTTCTCGTTGCCGATCGACATCGCCGCATACAGGTAGCTGCGATTGACCGCGACCGCGTCGCCGCCGGCCGCGCCCCAGCCGTGCGTCGAGCCGGCCACCGCGAGTTTGTCGCCGGCCCGGTACGCGGCGATTTCGCTGCCGCTTTCGTCCCACGGCGCATTGGTATAAACGGTGCCGTCGGCGCCGACGCTAATGGCCTGAATATCCTGCTGCATCCATTTGCCGTCGCCAAATCCGAAACTATTACCGATCCACGACGTCGTGTAATTCAATTGGGATTGGGCGGCTGCATTCGGCGCAATCAGACTGTGAATTAGCAGCACGGTCATGCCCAGGCGGGAGAATAGCTTCACGGCGGTCGTTCCTTGCATGCAGGCGCGGCGTCGGCACGCATGCCGCCACTCGGCGTACATCGAAGTTGGCGTTTTATCCTCTCATATAAAAATAATAAATTTATCGATAAAAAATCGTATTGAAGCCGCTTTGGCTAAATTAATCCCGCTCGCATAGCATTACGTTTCTCGCCAGAACTTGGCGATTATGGTCGCCGGTAAAATCGGCTCCCGGAAAATCTCACCGCTGGTAAATCCGGTTGCTATTTCCGCTCCTGTAAATACTCACCATTGAGCGATTCGCGCGAGCCACGCGTGCCGCTCCAGAACGCGGCACGCAACGGCGCTGGTCACTGCAACGCCATCGCCAGCACGCGCGCCACATGGATCGCGTCGACGCCCGCTCCGTCGTGGATCTGGTGCCGGCAACTGGTGCCGTCGGCGACCATCAACGTACCGGCGTCGAGCTTGCGCACCGCGGGCAGCAGGGACAACTCGGCCATCGCCTGCGAAGTCGCGTAGTGCTCGGCTTCGTAGCCGAAGCTGCCGGCCATCCCGCAACACGACGATTCGACCGTCGCTACGTTCAACTGAGGAATCCACTTCAGCACGGTCTGCACCGGCGTAAATGCGTCGAACGCTTTCTGATGGCAATGTCCGTGCACGAGCGCTTGCTGCATCGGCAGCGGTTTCAACGCCAGTTGCAAGCGTCCGGCCTGTTGCTCACGCACCAGAAACTCCTCGAACAGAAACGCGTGCTGAGAAAGCCGGCGCGCTTCGTCGCCGAAACCGTATTGCAGAAATTCATCGCGCAACGACAGCAGACACGACGGTTCGAGTCCGACCACCGGCACCCCGCGTTCGACATACGGTTTGAACAGATCGAGCAGGCGTCGCGCTTCCTGCTTCGCGTGATCGACCATGCCGGCCGCGAGAAACGTGCGGCCGCAACACACCGGCCGTTCGCCGCCGCGTGCGTTGAAATGCACGGTGTAGCCGGCGGCTTCGAGCACCTGCTGCGCGGCGCGCGCGTTGTCGGGTTCGAAGTGGTTGTTGAAGGTGTCGACGAACAGCAGCACTTCCTTGAGTGCGGTAGTTTGCGTGTCGGGTGGCACCGTGCTTCGTTCTGTCTTCGCGGCGGCCAACGCATCGGCCAGAAACGCTTTCCTGAAGCGCGGCAAACTACGCTGCTGCGCGAATCCCATCGACCGCTTGAACCACGCCGATAACACCGGCACGTTGTCCGCCAGCGCGAACAGCGCCGGCATCCGGCTCGCCGCGCCCGCATAGCGCGGCATGAACGCGACCAGCCTGTCGCGCAAGCGCACTCCATGCGTTTTGACGCGCGCCGCCCGCGCCTCGATCTTGAACTTCGCCATATCAACGCCGGTCGGGCAATCGCGCTTGCAGCCCTTGCACGATACGCACAGATCGAGCGTGTCCTTCACGTCGTCGCTCGCCAGAGCGCCCGCGCCAAGCTGCCCCGAAATCGCGAGCCGCAGCGTATTCGCACGGCCGCGCGTCAGATGCTGCTCGTCCTTCGTCACCCGATAGCTCGGGCACATCGTGCCCGCGTCGAACTTGCGGCAATGGCCGTTGTTGTTGCACATCTCGACTGCTTTCGCGAGGCCGCCGCTCAGATCGCCGCCGGTGCCCGGCGCGCTTTCCGCGCCGCTCAACGGATCGCGTTCGACGTTCCACGCGGACCAGTCGAGCGCGGTGTCGATGCGCTGCTCGCGATAGCCGGGCGGAAAGCGGAAGTTGCGCGCGTCGTCCATCTTCGGCGGCCGCACGATCTTGTCGGGATTGAAGCGATTGTCCGGATCGAACAACGCCTTGATTTCGCCGAACGCCTCGTTCAGCCGCGGCCCGTATTGCCACGCGACCCATTCGCCGCGGCACAGACCGTCGCCATGCTCGCCCGAATACGCGCCCTTGTACTCGCGCACCAGCTCCGCCGCTTCTTCGGCGATGGCGCGCATCTTCATCGCGCCGTCGCGGCGCATGTCGAGAATCGGCCGCACGTGCAGCGTGCCGACGCTCGCATGCGCGTACCACGTGCCCTCGGTGCCGTGGCGATGAAACACCTCGGTCAGCCGGTTCGTATATTCGTCCAGATGTTCGAGCGGCACCGCGCAATCTTCGATGAACGACACCGGCTTGCCGTCGCCCTTCATGCTCATCATGATGTTGAGCCCGGCTTTGCGCACTTCCCACAGCGCTTTTTGCGCGCTCGCGTCGGGCATCTCGACCACCGAATCCGGCAACCCGAGTTCACCCATCAGTTCGGTCAGCCGTTTGAGCGACACCAGTTGCGCGTCGCGATCCTCGCCCGCGAACTCGAGCAGCAGGATTGCTTGCGGTTTGCCGACCAGCGCCTTTTCGATCACCGGCCGGAACGCCGGATTGCTCAGCGCGAGATCGATCATCGTGCGATCGACCAGTTCGACCGCGACCGGCTTCAGTTCGACGATGTGCCGCGTGAGCGCCATCGCTTGCCGGAAGGTCGGGAAGTTGACCACGCCGAGTGTCTTGTGCGCGGGCAGCGGCGCGAGCTTCAGCGTGATCTGCCGGCTGAACGCAAGCGTGCCTTCGGAGCCGACCAGCAGATGCGCGAGGTTCGCGCTGCCGTCGTCGGTGTAGGCGCGCGGATTCTGGCAGTCGAACAGATCGAGGTTGTAGCCGGCGACGCGGCGCAGCACCTTCGGCACCTGTCTGACGATCTCGTCGCGCTCGCGCTGCGCGATTCGCGTGACGCCCGCAACGATCTGCTTCAGGCGCTCGCCTTGCGGCGGCTCGCGCAGCGACGCGAAGCGCGCCTCGCTGCCGTCGGCGAGAATCGCGTCGATCGCGTCGACGTTGTGGACCATGTTGCCGTACTCGATCGAGCGCGAGCCGCACGAGTTGTTGCCAGCCATCCCGCCGATCGTGCATTGCGCGGCCGTCGATACGTCGACCGGAAACCACAGTCCATGCGGCTTCAACCATGCGTTCAGATGATCGAGCACGACGCCGGGCTCAACCGTGACCGTGCGCGCATCGGCATCGAACGCGACGATGTTGTTCAGCCATTTGCTGGTGTCGATCACCAGCGCTTCGCCGACCGTCTGCCCGCATTGACTGGTGCCCGCGCCGCGCGCGAGCAGCGGCACTTTCTCGCTGCGGGCGACTTCCAGCGCGCTGCGCAGATCGTCCTGATCGCGCGGCACCACGACACCGATCGGCGTGATCTGGTAGATCGACGCATCGGTCGCGTACCGGCCACGGCTCGCGAGATCGAACAGCACGTCGCCGCGCAGCGCTTTGCGCAGTTGCTGCGCGAGCGGGCTCGTCATGCGCGCGGCGGACGGCACCAGATGGATCGGCTTGACGAGCAAACCGGAGGTGGGATTCGTCATATCGTCGGCCTGTCGGAAGCCGCCGGCACTGCGCGGCTCGGGGTGGCTCAGGGTGGTTAGTACAACGTCACACTGACCGGCGCGAGCCCTTCGATCTGCCCGCTGGCCGTGCCCGCGTCGCGCGGGAAAAACATTCCGGTGTACGAACCGGCGGTCACGACCATTTCCGGCGTCACGGCAATACCGCGCGAGGTGGCGTGATTGACCAGCCACGGCAGCAGCCTGCGCGGATCGCCGGCAGGATTCGCGGGCGCCGTTTCGACGACGTCTTGTCCATCAAAGCTGAAACGCAACGACGGCGCGACGAACGGAAAGTCGTCGCGATACGGCGTGAATTCGCCGACGATCAGCGCGCCATGATTCTGCAGATCCGCGAGTTGCGCGAGTTTGTCGACGTCGGGCCACGCCGCGTAGCGGCTCGCGACAATCTCGATGGTCGCGCCGATCGAACCGATCGCCGCGAGCACTTCGTCGTCGCTGTACGGCGTACTCGCCGCTTCGAAGCGCCGGGCGAAACGGAACGCGACTTCGAGTTCGAGGCCAAGCGGCTTGAAGCCGTCACGCGCGATTCGCGCGCCGCCCGGATGCAGATCGCTCGCGGGCAACGGCGCGCCCTGAATCGGGCCGCTCGCGGACTTCGCGCCGATCTTCCAGCCGCCGATGCGGGCGTTACACGCGTCGTTGCACGCGCGCAGAATCTCGTGCTGGATCGCGTAGGCCGCGTCGGCATCGGCCGGAATCTGCGCGGGCGGCAACGTATCGAGCGTCGCGCGGCTAGCGCGGGCCTCGGCCAGACGCTGGCCCAGCGATGACGTGATCGACGCATTCATTTCGACACCTCCAGCGGGGCCGACACGTGCGCGTTGCCCTTGTCCTTATCCGACGCAGTCAGTTCAAAGCGGCTTTCCGGCTGCATCCGGAACGCGAGCACCACGCCGATCCCCATCAACAGCATGCTGCCGACGAACGGCAAATCCCAGTTGCCCGAATAGTCGATCAGGAAACCGCCGACCACCGGCGAGATGATCGCGGCCAGCGCCGAGCCGGTGTTCATCATTCCGCTCGCGGTGCCGGAGAAATCCGGCGCGATGTCCATCGGGATCGCCCACATCGGGCCAATCGTCATTTCAGCGAAGAAGAAGCCCCCCGCGAGACATGCGATCGACAGATACAGGTTGTGCGTGAACATCAACGGAATCAGCGACAGCAGACAGAACAGCATGCACACCGACACCATCCAGCTGCGCGCGCGCTTCAGGCTGCCGGTGCGTTTGAAAATCGCATCGGTGACGAGGCCGCCGAGCGTGTCGCCGAGCACGCCGGCGAAGAACACGACCGACGCGAAGATCGCCGACTTCTGCAATTGCAGATGATGATTGTGCAGGAAGTACAGCGGAATCCAGCTCAGAAACAGCCACAACGTCCAGCCGTAGCAGAAGTAGACGATCGTGACCGGCGCCATCCGGCGAAACAGCTTGCCCCATGGCAGGCCGGTCAGCTTCGGCTTCGGCGCGGGCAGCATCGCGAGTTCTTCGGCGGTGATGCGCGGATGATCTTTCGGATGCTCGGTGAAGGTGAACGCCCACACGACGACCCACAACAGACTCAGCGCGCCGCAGATAAAGAACGATTCGCGCCAGCCCCAGTTCGCCATCACCAGCACGATCAACGCGGGCGCGACCGCATTGCCGACTCGCGACGCCGCGTGCGTGATGCCCTGCGCGAAGCCGCGCTTTTCTTTCGCGACCCAGCGCGACATCGCCGAGGTCGCGGCCGGGAACGTCGCGCCTTCACCGAAACCGAGCACGAGACGCGCGACGAGCAGCGAAACGAGACCGCCGGCGAGACCGGTGAAGATCGTCGCGAGACCCCAGATCGCGCCGCACAACAGCAGCGTGCGCTTCGCGCCGAAGCGGTCGCTGACCCAACCGCCGATCACCTGAAACAGCAGATACGGATACGCGAAGGCCGAGAACACGAGGCCGACCTGCGTGTGCGTGAGATTGAATTCCTTGCCGAAACCGGCGGCCGCGGTGCTGACGTTGACGCGGTCGAGATAGGTGATGAAGTACATGATGCAGAGCATCACTAGAACGATACTGGTCGCACTGGTTAATCGAAACCGCTTCATCGTCTCTCTCCATGGCGTGTGTCGACGGCACGGCTGAAGTGACGCGCCTCGTCGTCGCCCGGCGCCGGCGACGGCCGGCGCGGACGCATTGCATGTTGTTTAGGACCACGTTCTATGCGCGGTTCGATGAGGGAAGCGTTCCCTGGTGCTGCGGGCTGCTGCGAGATATTGAAGTGCTGTGCTGAATGAACTAGCGACGCCCGGCGCGTTTCTTTGCGCGCTCAGGCCGCCGCCTTCAATCCCGGCATCGCGGGTGCCTGGCTCAACCACTCCATGGCGGCCGACATGCCGCTGTCTTTCAGCGCCACGCCGGCCAGCCGCAGACCCATCTCGCAGCCGGCGAGCGTCGCGAGCAGCATCAGGTCGTTGCAGTCGCCGAGATGGCCGATGCGGAACATGCGGCCTTTCATCTTGCCGAGGCCCGTGCCGAGCGACATGTCGAAGCGCTCGTAGATCAGCTTGCGCACCGCGTCGGCATCGACGCCGTCGGGCATCATCACGCCGGTCAGCACCGGGCTATAGACCGCGGGATCGGCGCATTGAATGTCGAGGCCCCACGCGCGCACCGCGCGACGCGTCGCTTCGGCGAGCCGCTCGTGACGCGCGAACACGTTGTCGAGCCCTTCGCCGAGGATCATCTCGATCGCCTCGTGCAGCCCGTACAGCAGATTCGTGTTCGGCGTGTACGGCCAGTAGCCGGTTTTGTTCATCTCGACGATTTCCGCCCAGTCCCAGAAACTGCGCGGTAGCTTCGCATGTTGGCTGGCAGCCAGCGCTTTCGGCGAGATCGCGTTGAAGCTGATGCCGGGCGGCAGCATCAAACCCTTTTGCGAACCCGACACGGTCACGTCGACGCCCCATTCGTCGTGACGGTAATCGGCGCACGCGAGGCCCGAGATCGTGTCGACCAGCAGCAGCGCCGGGTGGCCAGCGGCATCGATCGCGCGGCGCACCGCGGCGATATCGGACGTGACGCCGGTGGAGGTTTCGTTGTGCACGACGCAGACCGCCTTGATCGCATGCTGCGTGTCGGCGCGCAGGCGCTCCTCGATCATTTGCGGCTGCACACCGCGCCGCCAGCCTTCGATACCTGGCAGCCCCAGGAATTCCGCTTTCAGACCGAGCTTGTCGGCCATCTTTTTCCACAGCGTCGCGAAGTGGCCGGTCTCGAACATCAGCACATGGTCGCCGGGGCTCAACGTGTTCGACAGCGCTGCTTCCCATGCGCCGGTGCCGGACGCCGGATAGATCACGACCGGCTGTTGAGTCTTGAAGATCTTCTTGATGCCGTCGAGCACGGTGAGGCCGAGTTCGCCGAACTCGGGGCCACGGTGGTCGATGGTCGGATAGCTCATCGCGCGGAGGATGCGATCGGGCACCGGACTCGGGCCGGGGATCTGCAGGAAGTGACGGCCGGCGGGATGGAAATCGAGCTTCAGCATTGAACTCCTCCGATTGAATTTTGCATTCAAAAAACTATATCAGACGAAGTTCGGCGCTCCCAAGTTGAAATTCGGCCGCGCGGACCGGTGTTTACCCGCGTATTCCCGCTGATTAACTAATGGTGGTGGTTCCGCTAAAATCCCACATCATGTGTGGTCGAGGATTTTTGTATGCAAAATTCGGATATCGAAGCGGGTCTTACCGCGGCTCCGCTGATGCCGAAGGTCGAGCGTCAGCGTCTGCATGACACGGTGGTGGAGCACATTCGGCGCTTTATCGTCGAAGGAGTGCTGGAGCCCGGCAAGAAGCTGAACGAGCGTGAGCTGTGCGAAACGTTGGGCATTTCGCGCACGCCGTTGCGCGAAGCGCTGAAGGTGCTGGCCGCCGAAGGGCTGATAGAGATTTCGCCGAACCGTGGCGCGTCGGTGTCGAAGATGACCGAAGCCGAACTGCGCGAGACCTTCGAATTGATGAGCGGGCTCGAAGCGTTTTCCGGCGAGCTGGCCGCCGAGCGGATGACGGCCGCGGAACTCGCGGAGATCAAGGCACTGCATTACGCGATGCTCGCGTGCCGTGCGCAAAATGATTTGCCCGGGTACTACAGCCGCAATCAGGCGATACACGACAAGATCAATGAAGCGGCGAGAAATTCAGCACTCCGGCAGACTTATGTGTCGGTGAATCGGAGATTGCAGGCGCTGCGGTTTCGGTCGAATTATCAGACGCCAAAGTGGGATCGGGCGATTCACGATCACGATGAGATGCTGAAGGCGCTCGAGGCTCGGGATGGCAAGAAGCTCAGCGCGATCTTGCGGCAGCATCTGCTTGATAAGCGGGATGCGGTTTTGCAGGTGCAGTCGCAGGAGGCTGTCGTTGGCGCGGGGGAGTTGAAGGCGTGAGTGCAGTGGGGAAGTTGTCCACGGAAAATGTTCGTAAGGGTGTGGACAACTTTCGCACAGGGTGCCTAAGTAATTGATGTGGGGGAGGTTTTGGGGGGTGGGTGAGTGGTAGGCAAGGTGGGGCATTGGGACGTCGGGAGGGGTGTGAGCGGGGGTGGCCGGTCCACTCGCAATATCGGACCATTACTCCACGCCCCGCGTCGATGCCGCCGATTTCCTCGGAATCTCACTGTGCCCAAGCTAAGTTGTGCAGCATCTCCCTGATCACAGTTACCGCGTGAGACTGCCTACAAACTGCTTGATCTCGTCCAGAACGGTTTGCTGATCGCCCGCGAAGGGCCAGTGATCGGCGCCGTCGAGTTCGACGAATCGCGCCTGCGTAATGTGGCTGGCGAGATGCCGGGCGGCGCCGATGCGAACGGCGCGGTCGTGGTGGCGATGCAGCACCAAGGTCGGCACCGAAATTCGGCCCAAGAGATGCCGCACATCCATGTCGCGCAACGCCTCGAGGACTCCCTTGATCGCTCCCGGGCTCGACGCGGCGCGAAGCAGGCCTGCCCACCACGCTCTCGCCTGAGGGTCGCCGGACAGGCTCGGCGCGAATGTCTCGATGCCTGCAGGGCCGCCCCAGTCCGCGACGAGCTGCTGCAGCCACACATCATACTGACTCGCTTGAAGTGCGTGAGGATAGTCGCGCGTTGCGGTTCCCTTCGCCAACGAGGCGAACAGAATGAGTCCGGCAACTCGGTTGGGCTGATCAACGGCAAACTTGATGCATGCAGGCCCACCCTCCGACGCGCCGAACAACACGACCCTTTCGCTGCCCGCGGCGTCCAGCACGGTGCCGATGTCCTGCGCAGTCGCGTCGACGTTGGGATTGAACCCTACCCGGTCGGAAAGCCCGACGCCACGACGATCGAGCAGGATGAGACGGCCCATCCCGGCGAGAGAAGACAGGAACGCCCGGCACCGGGGCTGCTCCCAGACCCGTTCGACGTGAGACACGAAACCGGGCAGCACCAGAACATCAATGCGGCCGGCGCCGTAAGTCTGAAATGCGAGATGGACGCCGCCACTGCTGACGTAGCGCGTCGACGGCGGGTCTTCGATGGGCAACGTTGCACCGGCAGCAAGCAGCGCGCGGGTCTCGGATTCGGGGACCGCATTCAGCTCGTCACGGAGGCGCTGCGTCAGAGCCTCAAGGTGCCGCTGGGCCGTGGCCCGGTCTCCCGCGAGCAGAAGGTTGCGGATGAGGTGCCGGCCGTACACTTCACTGAACGGATCGAGCTCAACAAGACGGCCGGCGTGCGCGGCCGCGGCCGCGTAGTCGCCCGCCGCATTCTTGTCGTGCACCACTCGTTCGAGTGCTTGAATCACGCGGCCTCGCAAGGCCTCCCGGCGAAAAAAAGCCCACTCGTCAAACAGCGGGCAGTCGCCCGGCGAAAAACCCTCGAGAAAGTCGCCGGGATAATGACGGCAAGCCCGCTCGAACTCGCCGCAGTCGCAGGCTTGCTCAAACACTTCGGAATCCACCTGCAGCGTGATCGCTGCCGACCATCTAACGGTGCTCCTATCTATGTCAAGAGCGTCGTCGCCGAGCGCGTGCTGGAGGCGATGCAGCAGACGCCGTAGCCGCGCCCGTACAACCTCTTCATCGCCTTCCGGCCACAACATGGTGGCAAGGACGTCGCGCCCGACAGAGCCCTCCGCTTCGGCCAGGTAGACCAACAGAGCAAGGCCCTTGCGCAAGGGCAGCCGGCACAGCCGGTGATCCCGACGAATCTCCGGAAATCCAAGCGTCCGTACGCTGAACAGAGCCATGGCGAGTGACCCTCAATGATGGCGTCCAAGGGACGCTCAGGGGACGCACCGATCCTACCATTCGCTACCAATGAGGGTCGCGGGACTTACTGCGACGGATCAAACTGGAGGATTGCCATGAAGAAACCTGGTGAACATGCGATCGTGATCGGCGCCAGCATGAGCGGGCTGCTGGCTGCCCGCGTACTGTCGGATTTCTATACCATCGTCACCGTGCTCGAACGCGACACGTTTCCAGACGCAGACGCGCCGCGCAAGGGTGTGCCACAAGGCCGTCATACCCACGGGCTCCTTGCGCGCGGCAGCGTGATCCTCGAGGAATTTTTCCCCGGATATAGCAGCGAGGTCGTTGCGCAAAGCGGCGGCTTGGCCGGTGATGTCGCCAACGATGTGATCTGGATAGGCCACAACGTCCGGCTTGCTAACGGCGCGAGCGATCTGATCGGTCTGCTTGCAAGCCGTCCCGTGCTCGAAGGTCATCTACGCCGACGGCTCATGAGTTTGCCGAACGTGCGCGTCATCGAAAATTGCGCGGTGCGGGGTCTTGCGACCGATCCCGCTCACAGGAGCGTGACCGGTGTGCGGACGTATGCCCAGGGCAAGATAGAAGAGACCCTCAACGCGGAACTTGTCGTCGATGCGACTGGCCGTGGCTCGTCCAGTGCGGCGTGGCTGGAAGAGTTGGGCTACCAACCTCCCGCCAGGGAAAAGGTCGAGATCGATATCAGCTACATGACTCGTACTTATCGACGTCGATCTACTGATCTCCACGGCAAGCACGGTATCGTTGTCGCCGGTAGTGCGCCGAACTGGCGCAACGGCGTCATGCTCGCGCAGGAAAGCGACAGCTGGATCGTCAGTGCCGGCGGTTATCTTGGCGACGATGCGCCTGACAACGACGAAGGCTTTCTCGCGTATCTTGCGACGTTGCCGACCATGGAGATTCACGACGTTGTCGCAAGGGCGGAGCCGCTAACCGATTACAGGCGCTACCGCTACGTCTCCAACCTGCGTCTGCGGTATGAGAAGCTCGCGCGTTTCCCCGAAAATTACCTGGTTTTCGGTGATGCCATCTGCAGCTTCAATCCTGTCTATGGGCAAGGCATGACGGTCGCGGCAGAGGAAGCGCTCGCGCTACAGCGGTGCCTGCGCACGGGTTCGAACGATCTTGCGCGTCGATTCTTCGGAGCAGCCGCGAAGATCGTCGATATTCCATGGGACATCGCGGTTGGCAACGACCTGCGCCATCCACGAGTCAAGGGCGCCCGCCCGCTAATGCTGCGTTTCATCAACTGGTACATCGGCAAGCTTCACCTTGCCGCGAAACGCGACAGCACGCTGGCGACAGCGTTTCTGGAGGTCGTGAACCTCATGATGCCGCCGTCGTCGCTGCTCAGCCCCGCAGTCGCCTGGCGCGTCTGGCAGGGCAACCGAAGGCCTGTGCTACCGGTTCCCTCGCCTGCAATCGAAGCAGCGAGGCGGAACAGCGCATCATCATGACCAGGCGTCACCGTGTTGACCGGCGCAGGCTACCTGCGCTCGCCACCATGACGTTCACGAAATTTGCCGCTTTCGAAACCGACTGTCGTGAACGCGGATGCAAGCGGCAGCCGAAGCACCTGTTGCAGCCGCATGCCGAATCACCGGGCGAACGGCCCGGTACGGATCGATGAGCCCAAGACAGCAACGGACACCAAGCGACAGTCCAGTTCGCAGCGAATCGCCAGTGCCTGCGGTTCGCTGACCCAGTATTGCTGCCGCGCCGCGTCGTACTGAACGTAGCGGCGCGAGACCTGTCCCCCCAACCACTCGAGCACTGCGATCCGATCGGTCCCGGTCCTCTTCGCGAGTTGTTGCGCGGACAGCGGAGTGTTAGCCAGTGCTTCATACAGCCGGAACGCGTCCACTTCGGCCGATGTTGTTGCCAATCTCGATGCCTCGCATCGATGCACCAGTGCCCCGATGTATCCAAAGATCTTGCCCTGATAGTGAGTCACGTTAGCCTCCATTGATTCCTGGTGACAGTGCATTCCGTTCTGGTAGTAATCTGCGCATAAGCGGCGATCCGAGGATTGCCGTTTGACGGAATCAGCGTGCTTCCGGAAGGTTGTATTGAGCGTTGGAGAGATCGTGGGAAACGTCGAGATTACTGACGCTTCGTGCGGACCACTGAGCATTCGCCTCCTTGGCGAACTCGAACTGACGCGTGGTGGCGCGCGGGTTCCGTTGCCCGCTTCGCGCCGCACGCGCGCGTTGCTGGGCTATCTCGTGCTGACCGGCGCCCCGGTATCGAGATCGGCCTTGTGCGACATGCTGTGGGAGGGTCCCGACGATCCTCGCGCCGCCCTTCGCTGGAGTCTGTCCAAGTTGCGCCCTCTGCTCGACGACGCATGGCACGAGCGCATCGTGGCGAGCCGCACGCACGTCGCGTTCGAAGCCGCCGGCGCGTTTATCGATGCAATCAGGCTTGAGGCGCTGCTCCGGCGCGGAGCGGAGCGGACACCTGTTGCCGAGCTGCAGGAAGCAGCGCAATTGCTGCGTGGAGACCTTCTTGCCGGGCTCGAGCTTCCCGGTTGCTACCGCTTCTACAACTGGTGTGTTGGCCAGCGCGAACGATTCGGCCGGATTCGCGGCACGGTCCTGAGAGCTTTGATCCGGGCGCTGGCGCCAGACGTGTCGCGTGCGTTGCAGTACGGGCATGAGCTGGTCGACGCGAATCCGCTCGATGAGTCGGGCCACGCAGCGTTAGTCGCACTGCTGGAAGCCGCGGACCGTCATGCGGATGCGCAGGAGCATCATCACTATGCGCGCGAGCTGCTCCAACGCGAGGTCGGGGCACGCGCCTGTGCGAGCCTCGACGAAGCGGTTCGGCGCATGCGAGACGATACACGCCGAAGTCGCGCGGATCACACCGGCGATCGTGTGCAGCGCGATGTAAGCCGCATGCCTGAAGAAGGTCTCCGGACGGCCGTGCAAAGCTGGCCTGCGAGCACGGGCGAGGATCAGGTCTTACCTCTGCCCCTGGTCGGGCGCGAAGCGGAACGCGCACGGCTCAGAGATCTGTTGGCGCCGTCGTCAGACGCCGGAACGCTGACGCTGTTGACGGGCGAGCCGGGCATTGGCAAGACGCGCCTGCTCGAGTATTTCAGCCAATGCGCGTCGAGCGCGGCGTGTCGCGTGCTTCGCGCTCGATGCTATGAAGCCGAGGCGATCCGTCCATACGGCATCTGGATAGATGCATTGCGCGACCTCGCGAGCGACGCAGTGCCGCCTGTCGACGAAGCCCTCGCGCCGCTCGTGCATGCGACTGGCAACAGCACCTCCGACCTTCAGCGCGACGAAGGTGGCCGCGAGCGGCTTTTCGAAGCGGTTCTCGCGCTGCTCGGCCGTCTGTCGGCCGAACAGCGACTGGCTTTTGTCCTCGACGACCTGCAGTGGCTCGACGAAGCATCGGCAGCGCTGCTGCACTTCGTACTGCGACACCTCGCACCGGACTTGCCGGTTGTCTTCGTCGCGGCCGCGCGTCCCGCCGAAATGGAAGACAACCGGTATGCAGCAACGTTGCTGCAGTCGCTCGCGCGCGAGTCAAAGGTGACGCACGTCGGGTTGGGACCGCTTTCGGCTGACGATGTGGCAGCACTTCTCGGCGCAGCCAGATGCGATCTGCCACTCGCGCAGGCGACCAAAGGCAGCGGCGGCAATCCACTCTATGTGCTCGAACTAGCGCGCGCAAACCGCGCGCATCCGCAAGCATCGACGCTCACTGTCGAGGCCCTGATTGCGGATCGGCTGACACCGATCAATGCGCGTACGCGCGATCTTTTGTCGTTCGCCGCTTCTATCGGACGCGGCTTTGCGCCCGAGCGGTTGGCGCAACTGCTCGACCGGCCGCTCGCTGAAGTGCTATCGAGCCTGGCCGACCTGCAACGTCGAGGCCTCATGACCGCAGCCTCGCAAACCGAGTTCGATTTCACCCATGATCTGGTGCGAGAGACCGTCTACCGGATGCTGTCGCAGCCGCACCGGCGCGCGATTCACCGTCAGATCGCGCAGCAACTGTTGGCCTCGAGCACGCGCGACCCGCGACTGCACGGTGAAGTTGTTCATCACGCCACATTGGCGGGCGACTCGCGCATGACGGCACTGGCGTGCGTGGAGGCCAGCCACCACTGTCTGACAGTCTTCGCGCCCAGCGAAGCTCGCGCTGTCGCGGATCGCGGTCTGGTCCATGCCCGTTCACTGCCGCGGGGGCGCGAGCGGATTCGACTCGAGATCCAGCTGCTCACTGCACGTCTCGTCTCGTCGGCGAGTTCCGGCGACGCATGTCCAGCGTCGATGGAACATGAATTCGAGGACGCCATTCAGGAAGCCGAAGCGCTGTCGCTTCATGCCGACGTCGTGCAAGGCCTCCATAGCCTGTCGTGGCTCACACAACAGGCGAACGACGTCGAACGTACGCGTGACGTCACGATCCGCGCGGCAACTGCGGCGCGCAAAGCCGATGCGACGACCCGCTGCAAGCAACTCGCCAATACGGGCCGGTGTCTACTCGAACTGGAGCGCGACCTTCCGCGGGCACGCAGCGTTTTGCAGGAAGCGCAGAAGCTGGCGGAACTGCTGGACCTGCGCGTCGTGGAACTGATGTGGGGCGCAGCGCTGCTTGCGCGAGCCGACGGAGCACTGGACGCCGGATCCGCGCAGTTGAACGACGCGGTGCGGCAGGCGCGGGCGATCGGGGACCATTGGCGTGAGTATCAGTGTCTCGTCTGGCTCGCGACCGTCGATTTCGAGCGCGGCGCTTACTTGCAAGTCACTCAGTTGGCCGGCGCGATCGTCGTGGCCGCGCGACGCATGGGATACTCGGGCGCGCCTTATGCGGAAGTTCTCAGCGCGATTGCGTCGTTCCGTCTGACGGGAAGCGACGTGCGCGACGCTGGGTTCGAAGGGCTCGGCGCATTGCGCGAGGCGGACGACAAGCGGCATCTCTGTTATGTCCTCAGCGAGCTGGCGCTGACTTGTCTGGACCGTCAAGCAAGCGAGCGTGCAATTGTTCACGCGCGGGAAGCGCTCGAGGCAGCGGAAATCCTGAACTCACCGACCGGGAGAATCGTTGCGACATCAGTACTGGTCGAGGCAGCGCTCGTGGGAAGCGAGTTGGAATCCGCCGAGTCCCTTCTCGCCTCATTGCGTGAGTTGCTAGCCGGCGAGCCGATCTCGCCCAGGAGCCAGGCAGCATTACAACGGCTCCATAAGCGCTACCCCGCGACTACAACGATCGTTCAAACGCAAGCGGATTGAATTGCGGCCGATACGGTTTCTCTCGCCGAACGGAGCCTTGCCATGTCGCACGTCGTCGTTGAAAGGAGCTTTCCGACTCCACAGTCGGATGCGGATCTGTCCGTGGTGGAAGACCGCCTCGCACCGTGCAGCGAAATGTACGGCGTCGTCTGGAAGCGCAGTGTGGTTTCCGTCGATCGCAGACATATGATCTGCGAATACGATGCCCCGGACGCGGAAACCGTCCGCAAGGTGCAGCGGGAAGCCGGCGCTGCGTTCGATCACATCTGGTCGGGCGAGGTCATAGAACGTTGAAGCGGCATGCCTGCTTGCAATGACTGTGGCAAGAGCGGACGGACGCGGTCAGGCGTCAAAGCCCCCGCTTTGCAGAAGGCACGCCGGTATTTGTCTCCGCTAGTAGTTGGCTGTTTTCGCTATCCACGACACCTTGCCTCTGCTCGAAGTACTCCCCCGAATTGCGAAGAAGCCGTCTTTTTGCAAAGCGCTTTTATGGCGGGATGCATCCTTCTGTTTCGCAGCGTGCCGCTTCGTGGGTTTCCATTTCAAGCGGGGCAAACCTGGCGAGACGCGTAGGCGCCCGGCTCAAGGGCGCCACAACCCGCCGCATCAGCAGCCTCGCGTCCCGGGCGCGCAGCGCGACAAGTTCGGGTGTTAAACGTAATTGGCGACTCGAAATCGTTTAAGCAGGGCGTGGGGCATGAGGAAATACTTGGGACGCCAGCGCGAAAAAGATATAGGAATTTCAACTGCAGGTTTATCTGCGCGCTGCTATAGTTGCGCCCCGTTGCGCCTGGTGCGGGAAAAAGAAGATGGAAATAGTCTATTGCGACTTATGTAATTATCGCGCGCCGCGAACGATTCACGGGGACACCGAATGAATCGGGCTAATTCGATGTTCACGACGATGCGCGCGTGAAACTCGCAAGAATGCAGACTATCGAGGAGTTGATGTGAAAAAACAATTGGGCTCTATCGCTCTGCTCGTTGCCAGTTCGGCCGCATCGGCACAGTCGAGCGTCGTGCTGTATGGCCGCGTCGACGGCGGTATCGAATACCTGAATCACATTGCGAATGGTAACGGCGGCAGTTCGAGCCTCTGGAGTGCCGAGGGCGGCAACTGGGGCACGAGCATGTTCGGCCTCAAGGGTAGCGAGGATCTCGGTGGGGGCACAGCCGCGATATTCAATCTCGAAACCGGGCTACAGATCATGAACGGCACGTCAGGCGGCGGCCGGATGTTCTCGCGCCGCGCCTATGCCGGTATCAAGAATGAAACGTGGGGCCAATTGCAGGCCGGTCGCAATCTTTTCATCGATAGCGACGGCATCTGGGAATTCGATCCGTTCGTGCAGCAGGCCGTGTCGTCGGCTTCGCTCGTGCGCGGGCGCAGCTGGCAACAGACGAGCAACAACGTCGAATATCACAGCCCGGTGTGGAACGGCTTCGATCTGCAAGGGCAGTATGCGTTCGGCAACCAGGCGAGCGGCTTTAACAACGGCGCCGCCGGCGAGTTCGGGCGCTCGAACGGCATCATGCTCACGTATCACTCGCCGCTTTTCGACGTGCGCGGCATCTACGACGAACTGCGTGATTCGAACGGACGCCTCTCGAATATCTTCCAGGCTTCGCGCGAATACTTCGTAGGCGGCAACCTGCGCGTACAGAAGTTCAAGTTCCAGGCCGCGTACACGCATTACTTCGCGCCCGATACACCCGCCGGGCTCGCGGATCGCGCCGACCACTACTGGCTCGGCGCGACGTACCAGGCCACGCCGAAATGGGCCGTGACGGCTGCGGGTTTCTATATCCACGTAGGCGACGGCGCGGGGGACGTGGCGCACGATCCGGGCAGCCACGCGATGCTCTATGCGCTCGGTACTACCTACAACCTGAGCCAGCGCACGTTCCTCTACGGCACGGTCGCGTACGTGAACAACAGCAAGAACGGCACGTTCTCGGTGTTCGCCACGCCGCGCGATTCGAGCTCGCCGACGAGCCCGCTTGCGGGCCAATCGCAGACCGGCGCCTATGTCGGAATGATGCACATGTTCTAAAAGCCGCTGACTCGCGCGACTCACACCGGCTGCGCGAGTTGACGGCGATTCTGTTTTTCCAGTGAAGGAGTTTGCCCTATGGGGACCACTGCACCCGTGCCGAAGTCGCGCACGGCTTTGCGCATTTCTGCTGCGCTATTCATTCTGATCGGGCTTTTCACCGCGATTGGCGGTATCAAGCTCGTCAGCCTCGGCGGATCGCCTTATTACCTGATTGCGGGCGTCGTCGTTATCGTGACGGGCGCTTTGATGCTCGCCGCGCGACGTTCGGCGCTTTTCCTGTTCGCGGTGTTTCTGCTGGCGAGCACCGTCTGGGCGCTCGTCGAAGTCAAGCTCGACTGGTGGCAATTGCTGCCGCGCCTCGATGTCTGGTTCATCATGGGCTTGTGGCTGTTGCTGCCGTTCGTGCGTAATCGTCTCGGCGCACCCGACGATGAGAAGCGCAACGGCGGCGTCGCTCTCGGCGGAGCACTCATCGTCTCCGCGGCGGTCGGCGTGGTCAGCCTGTTCACCAATCCGCACGGCGTGACGGGCCAGCTCGAACGCACGGGCACCAGCGTGGCCACCGCCGCACCGAAGCAGGCTGACGGCGATTGGCAGGCATTCGGCCGCTCGCCGTCCGGCCAGCGCTATTCCCCGCTAACGCAAATCACGCCGGCAAACGCGGGCAAACTGGAACTCGCCTGGAGCTTCCGTACGGGTGACGTAGCCGGTCCGAACGATCCGAGCGAAACGACGTATGAGAATACGCCGCTCAAGATCGATAACACGCTTTACGTCTGCACGCCGCACAGCCGCGTGATCGCGCTCGACGCGACAACCGGCAAGCAGCTGTGGGATTTCGATCCGCAGATCCAGAGCCCGACGGGCACCTTCAAGAACTGGGAGCACATGACGTGCCGCGGCGTGTCCTACTACGACGCCGCAGCTTATGCGCAGAGCGCGGCAGCCGTGAGCGCCCCGGGTGGTAATGCCGCCGTGAAGGCGAGCACGACCGACCAACAGTGTCCGCGCCGAATTTATCTGCCGACCGCCGATGCGCGCCTCATCGCCATCAACGCCGATACCGGCAAGGTTTGCGAAGGCTTCGGCGATAAGGGCACGGTCAACCTGCTGACGAAGAACCTCGACGGTACAGTGATGCCGGGCGGCTACTATTCGACTTCGCCGCCTGCGATCACGCGAAACCTCGTGATCATCGGAGGCCATGTTACGGATAACTACTCAACGACGGAACCGTCGGGCGTCGTGCGCGCATTCGACGTGAGCGACGGTCATCTCGTATGGAACTGGGATTCCGGCAATCCTGACGCAACCGAACCATTGAAGCCGGGCCAGCACTACGTGCGCAACTCGCCGAACATGTGGTCGGTGATGAGTGTCGACGAAAAGAACGGCCTCGTTTATCTGCCGCTCGGCAACCAGATGCCCGATCAGTGGGGTGGCAACCGCACGCCGGCTTCGGAGAAATTCAGCGCCGGCGTCGTGGCATTGCACGTCGAAAACGGCAAGGTCGCATGGAATTATCAGTTCACGCACCATGACCTGTGGGACATGGACGTCGGTGGTCAACCGACGCTCATGGACATCAAGACGGCGGACGGTGTGAAACCCGCGTTGCTTGCGAGTACGAAGCAAGGCTCGATTTATGTGCTCAACCGTTTGACGGGCGAGCCGCTCGTGCCGATCGCGGAAGTACCGCGTCCGGCGACGACGATTCCGGACGACCATACTTCGCCGACCCAGCCGCTTTCGGCGATCAATTTCATGCCGGAACCGTTGACCGAAGCGTCGATGTGGGGCACGACGCCGTTCGACATGCTCTGGTGCCGCATCAAGTTCAAGTCGCTGCGCTACGAGGGGCCGTTTACGCCTCCTTCGGAGCAAGGTTCGATCGTCTATCCGGGCAATTTCGGCGTGTTCGACTGGGGCGGCATTTCCGTCGATCCGGTGCGCCAGATCGCACTGGTGAATCCTGACGCGATGGCCTTTTACGACACGTTGATCCCACGCGAAAAGGTCGGCAGCGGCAACGAGTCGACGAGCGAAACCGCGGGCATCCATCCGAATACGGGTGCGCCTTATGCCGTGGCGATGTCGCCGCTGCTCGCGCCGTGGGGCATTCCGTGCCAGGCGCCGCCGTGGGGCTACGTGGCGGCGGTCGACCTGACGACCAATCAGGTCATCTGGAAGCACAAGAACGGCACCGTTCGCGACAGCGCGCCGCTGCCGATTCCGTTGCCGCTTGGCGTGCCGTCGCTCGGCGGGATGGTCTCGACAGCCGGTGGCGTGACGTTCCTCGGCGGCACGCTCGACTACTACCTGCGCGCCTATGACGTGAGCAACGGAAAGCAGTTGTGGGAAGGCCGCCTGCCGGCCGGCGGCCAGGCCAATCCGATGACCTATATGGGCGCGGACGGTCGCCAATATGTGCTGATCGTCGCGGGCGGCCACGGTTCGCTTGGCACGAAGCAGGGCGACTACGTGATGTCTTACGCGTTGCCGAAGCAATAATCTGCCGATCGGCGATGACGTGCCTCTGGCACGTCACGCCTGCAAGCCGGTATGCGTCCTCGCGTGCCGGCTTTTTTTTCGCGCGTGTTGCGCCGGGCACCTGGTCAGCGAGCGACGTTTTTCCCTGCGTCTTGCACAAACTGTGTCGGCGGCAGAGAGTCCAACGCTAGAACTTTCCGACCAGGAAATTGTTAAGAGACGTCAACACCTCATTCGGCGCATCCTCGGGAAGCAGATGGCCGCCGGGCAACCCCTTTCCCGTCACGTTCGTTGCCCATCGGGACCAAGCGTCGATGGGCAATCCGCTTCTCGCCTGCTGTTCCCTCTCACTCCACAGTACCAAGACCGGACAGGTGAGTTTTCGGCCCGCCGCAAGATCGCTCGCATCGTGCTCCTGGTCCTCGAAAGCAGCGGCGCGATAGTCTTCGCACATGGCGTGGCGCACGTGCGGATCCCTGAACGCCGTTCGATAGGCGTCGAGGGCCAAGGGATCGATCCGCTCGAGACCGCCCGCCATCTTCGCCAGGGCAGTGTCGAGATAAGCGTCGGGATCAGCCGCAAGCATCCGCTCCGGCAGATCGCCCGGCTGCGCCAGAAAGAACCAGTGCCAGGCGTTCAGCGCAAAGGACTTGTCGACGCTAGCGAACGCATCCAGCGTGGGTATGACGGTCAGCGAAGCATACGCGCAGACGCGTTGCGGATGATCCAGCGCAAGCCGGTATCCCGCGCGAGCACCGCGGTCGTGCCCGACCACGGCAAATCGCTCGTGCCCGAGCCGATTCATCAACGCCACGAGCGCAGCGGCTACGCGACGTTTGGTCCATCTCGGCTGATCGTGGTGGGTCCGGCTGTCCCCGTATCCCGGCAGATCCGGCGCGATGACGGTATGCGACCTCGCGAGCGTTGGCGAAATCAATCGCCACGCAACATGAGTCTGCGGGTAGCCGTGCAGCAGCAGAACCGGCGGTCCGCTCCCGCCGATCCTGCCGCGAAACCAGACGTCACCCGCTTCGACGTCGAGCCTCGCGAAACCTGGAAAGAAGTCCTGCTCGACTTCATACGCCATGATTATCTCCTCGTAACACGTGACTTCATTGCTGAGAAGCCGACCTGACGAACTCAGCCAGATCGTGATTGAAACGCGCGGCTTCCTCGATGAACGGTGCGTGACCCGAGTCCGCGTACACCTTGCTCATGATGCGCGGATTCAGCTCAGCCGCTCGAGCCAGCGTCGTTCGCGTGTCGACTAGCGCGTCGTGACCACCGTAGATGAAGAGCAACGGAACGTGCGCCTTGCCGAGCCCTTCCGCGGCGAAGACCGTCATCGTCGGCACTTCCTTTTGCATGTCCCACGATGCCATGGCTGCGTTTGCGAGCAGCCGGTCGAACGTGTCGGCGTCAGGCCGATGGTTGAAACATAGGCCGACGAAGGTGCGCTCACCGTCGAGATGCGTCTTCAGGTCGGGTGAATTCATGTCCCGGTAAACCTCGGGATGATCGACGATCTGACCCGGCGCAAGCTCCACCACGCCGTCGACATACACAGCGCCCGCGATTGCACGATCGCCAAACTTCGCAAGGTAGTTCGATATCACCACACCGCCGAGCGACCAGCCGACCACGACGGGCTTGCGCGCGTGCGAGCCCGCGATCACCGCGGCGAGATCGTCCCCCCAACGGTTTCCGTCGTGATATGGCTCCGGGCCGGATGGCTTATCCGACAGTCCGTGGCCGCGCAGATCGTAAGTAATGATTCTGTATTGGCGTAATTCGGGACTCTGTACCTGCGGCTCCCAGTTAAGGCGGCTGCCGAGCAGCCCATGCACCAGAATAATCGGCGGGCCGTTGGGGCTACCGCTTTCCTGAACCGCCAGCTTCACTCCATTTGTCGATGTGACCGTATAGCTGGTCGGCGCTGCGATCGCGTCAGGTGTGCACGCGAACAGCGTCGCCGCAGAGAATGCGGAAATGAAAAACCGAGGGTACGTTCGTAAGCTCATTGCTTTTCCTGAGAGGGTCGGTGCACCTAGTCTCAACCCTGACACTGATGAGAGAGTCAAGCGAATTGTGATAGCCTGCTTTTCATGAAAGACACGCCTTCACAGGAACTGCTGACGATTGGACAGCTCTCGCGACTCACCGGCGCGAGCGTGCGATCGATCCGGCATTACGACGAACACGGCCTGCTCGCCTCGGAGCGCGCGAGCAATGGCTATCGCATGTTCCCCGATAAGGCAGTCACGCAGGTCAAGCAAATTCAGCGCATGATCGCGACCGGTTTCACTATCGACGATATTCGCGCCTTTCCGGACTGCATGCTTCTGATCGAAGGCGCACGCTCTTGCGATCAGATCACCGACGTCCAGCGCGTAAGGCTCGAAGCTATCGATCGTCAAATCGCGGACCTCGAAAAGCGTCGCGCGCGGCTCATCAAGACCTTGCATGAAGGTGCGGTGCCGCCCGTCGAATGATGCGGACCGCCGGAACCGAGATCGCCCTCAAACGGAAACATTGGACGCGGCTTTCTTGCTGCGAAAATCGGCACGCAGGCTGTCGTATTCCTCCTGACTGATCGGCGCTGCATCTCGCTGCCCGAGCGCGTTGACGGGCAGCCGGTAGGTTTCGCGCGCCGTCCATGCGCCTAGCGCCCCGATGCCGAAGACGGTCAGCGTGATCGTCCGCACGATCAACGCAATGCGCTGCGTGCCGGGCGGCACGGCGGCTGCGATGAACGCCGGCAAGATCGCGGTGATGGCCGTGCCGATGTTCTGGCCGATCGCCATGGCGGTAACCCAAATGCTCGACGGCGGCCTGCTGACCGTCGCGGAGCCTATCCTTGCAACTCAGGGCCGCAATAGTATTGAGCCGCTTGTTTCGCCGGTTTCCAGCCGGCGCTGTGCAACAGCCGCCTGTGTCAGAGGAAGTACTGCTCCAACCTTCGCTCTCAAGCCGCTGCGCAAGCGCTGGAACGTGGCCATTGCCCCTTCCCGGTAGCGCGCCGGATCGGCCACGAAGCGAAATACGCTGGGACGAGATATCGCAATCGAGCGAGCCGGACCAAGCAGAGACAGGTCGATCGGCTGGAGATCTCCACTGACCTGTCCAATGCTGGCGACCATTCCGAAGGGACGCACAGTACCGAGCGTCTCAATGAGCGTCTTGCCTCCGATACCGTCAATGGCGTAGTCGACTCCATGACCTTTTGTCAGTGCCTTTATCTCCGTGACCAGGTCTTGTTCGCGATAAAGAATCGCTTCGTCCAGGCCATGCTCTCTCGCCAGTTCCGCCTTGGCGGCCGAACCAACCGTGCCGATAACGCGAGCGCCTAGCGCTTTCGCCCATTGCGTCACGACGAGGCCAAGGCCGCCGGCAGCCGCATGGACCAATATCGTGTCGCCGGCTTTGACGGGATAGACATAAGAGCAAAGCATATGGGCCGTGATCCCGCGTAGCAGCAGGCTGGCCGCTGTGTCGTCGGCGATGTCGTCGGGAAGAGGAAGGACGCGGTGGGCCGCAATATTACGGACGCTGGCGTAACTGCCGACAGGTGGGCCAGCGTAGGCGACGCGCTGGCCTCGGTGCAGTGATTCGACGCCGGCGCCGACCGCGTCAATTACGCCGGCGGCCTCGACGCCCAGGACCGCGGGCACCTCCTGCAGGTGATAGACACCGGTACGGTGATAGATATCGACAAAATTCACGCCGATAGCCGTGTGGCGAATCCGAACCTCCCCGGCCGCCGGAGCGGGTAGCGTAACCTCGCGCAGTCTCAACGTCGAAGCATCGCCGTATTGCTCGATTGCGATCTGGGCCGCTTGAAGCGACGACGCATCGGACGCGGAACTGAAACTCATGCTGTTCTCCTGGTGATTGATCTGGCAAGCTCATGTTGCACTGGGCAATTTCACCGAACAATTCCAGATAAATCGTCAATGAGTGTGCAAAAAAACACAGCGAAGGTGCCGTTCGAAAGCCAGCGTCTGCAATGGGACGACATCCGGTATTTCCTCGAACTGGCGCGGGTCGGAAGCCTTTCCGGGGCGGCACGCAACCTGTCTGTCGAGCATTCCACTGTCGCCCGGCGGGTCGAAGCGCTGGAGCAGACACTGGAGGTCAAACTGTTTGACCGCTTGCCGAAGGGCTGGTCGCTCACGCTGGAAGGAGAAACATTGGCGCAGCAGGCGAGCCGTCTCGATGACGAAGCGCAGGCCTTCTCCCGAGCGGCCGTGGGCGTATCGTCCCTGAACGGTACCGTTCGCGTCTCTGCTCCGCCCGTGCTTGCCAGTCATCTGCTGGTGCCTCGTCTGGCTGGAATTCGATCCCAGTGGATGAACATCGACCTTGAAGTGATTGGGGAATCGCGTGACGCAAATCTGAGTCGGGGAGAGGCCGATCTGGCGATACGCATGTCAAGGCCAACCGCGCGAGGCCTGGTCGCCCGACGCATAGGCGAGATGGGGTATGGCCTCTATGCCGCCAACGGGTATGCCGATCGACCTCGGCCCGAATGGGAATTTCTGGGCTATGACGAGAATCTCAGTCAGGTGGCTCAGCAGCGTTGGCTCAATCAGATTGCGGGCGACCGTCGCTTCGTTTTCCGAAGCAACGATCTGGCCGCATTGCTCCATGCCGCCCGGGCAGGACTGGGGATCGCTGCACTTCCCCGCTTTCTTGCCGCGCATGATCCGGCTCTACGCCTGCTACCGGATCACCCTTGCTCGACGGTTCGGCAGTTGTGGCTCGTGATGCATCCGGACGTCAAACGCTCGCCCCGCGTGCGGCTGGTTGCCGATCTGCTTGTCAAGCTGGTCGGCACAACCCCGGAGTTATCGCTGAGAGAAATTTAACCGTGATCGCACGAGCGACAATTGCCGCTGGCATGGTTTCCGTCCACGGAAGAGATCGAGCGCCGCATCGTGTGACAGTCTGCTTTCGAGCGGTCGAAGGAGGCCGGTATTGTCTCCTCATGGGCCTCACACGGAAATCCGCGGACCGGCCTCATTAAAGGCTGCCTACGCAGTCCGACCGAGGCATTTTGCAAGCGCAGCCTCGACGCTCCAGGGCCGTGATCGACCCATGCGCCCCCTAAGAGACAACGACCTATGCCCAAAGCGGCCGCACAGCGTCGAAAACGCCGCCGTTATCAAGCATTTGAACCAGCCCTTCTGGATAGATCGTCTCCTTGGTGCTGCACAATTCGTCCCGACTCCACCATCGATGATCCGCCATCACGGCCCTTTCGTCGGCGGTCCAGCCGGCGCGCGAAATGGATTCCGTGTCGATGCCGACGACGAAATATTGCTCGATCGCGAGCACGTGCTCGCCGTCCGGCAATTGCAGGAGCACTTCGCGTTGTGCGACGGACTGTGATACCTGCGCCGTGCAAATCCCCGTTTCTTCACGAAGCTCGCGTATCGCTGCGTCCGCGAACGTCTCACCATGTTCGACACCGCCGCCCGGCGTTGCCCAATAGGCTTGCCCAGCGAGCGCGCCAGTCTTATGGACGAAACGGAATAACAACACGCGCCGCTTTGGAGTGGTGATCAGAAGCCTGGCCGAGGGCCGCTTTCGCATCGGATGCGCCGATTTCTCGTACAGCGACCATACATAGCCGCCGGCTTTGGAATCGGTGTACTGCCCAACGCGGATGAATCCGAGCGACTCATAATAGGCGCAGAGCCTGACGTTATGGACGGCGCAATCGAGTCGGATGAAACGCCGGTCCAGGGCGCTGAGTTTGTCGCCACACCAATCCAGCATGAAGTTGCCGAGTCCGCGTCCGTTGAAGCCTTTCCGCACGCAAAGCCCATGCACATACCCGCCTACCGGTTCTTGAGGACCCCAGTGCTTTTCATCATCGAGATCGAGCACAAAAGTACCGACCGGATCACCATCTAACTCGACGACGTACACCGTTCTTTGAAAGACATTGTTTCTCACCCACCGCTCGGAAAATCCGTCTCCTTCTTTTCCCCAGGCGTAGTCACGGTGAGTCAGCTTTGTCTCATGCGCATCGTTACGAATGCGTGTGAGTATCGGTACGTCGTTCGCCGATGCACGGCGGATTCTTAGGGAGGCCATCGCCCATATTCCTGCCGAAATGACTTAAAGAGAACCCGCGCCCAGGTGTTCAACTCGAACCGGTAACTGCAAAGCGTTCAAAGTCTGCAGCGAACGCCGACAGTGGTTCCCCTCGTTTTGATCACGTGAGATTCAAACCGCCGTCCGAGAGCAGAATTTCTCCTGTTAGATAGTCCGATGCGACCAACATGGCAACAGCCTGAGCAATATCCTCTGGACTTGCGGCCCGCCGCATCGGTGAACGCTCTTTCCAAAGTTGCTGAGCTTGCGTCCACTCTGCGGTGAGAGGTGTATCGACCAATCCAGGCGCAACAGCATTAACGCGGATATCAGGAGCAAGTGAAAGTGCAAGCAGGCGCGTCACATGGTTTAGCGCCGCCTTGGTTGCCGCGTAAGGGATGGATGCACCTTTAGGTCTTACTCCGGCATGCGAACTAACGTTGACGACGCACCCCGGCTTTCCACGCGCGGCAGCTTCACGCAGCGCCGATTGCGCTTCGGTCACGAGACGAAACGGTGCGACAACATTGACTTCATGCAACTCCTGCCAGACGTCCGGCGTGGCCGCCGCCAGATCGTTATGGGGGATCACTCGACTGATGCCGGCGTTATTGACGAGAACGTCGAGCCGGCCCCACACACCGATTGCCTCGCGGATCAGATTCACTCTCTGTGCGTCATCGGTCAGATCGGCTTGCACGTACGCGGCAGAGCCGAGATCTTGGGCTAACGCGAGCCCCGCAGCGACGGATGTGCGGGAATGGAGAACAACAGAGAATCCATCGTTTGAAAGCCGTCGCGCGATTGCAGCACCAATCCCGGAAGTCGAGCCGGTTATCAGAGCGACAGGCGCTGAAGTCTTCACAGGGACCATGCCGTCCTCTAAAGGCCATTTGTCGATTGGCGATTGTCGGCGATTCAGGGACCTGTGTCGAATATCTCAAAGTGACCGGTAAGTCGTCGATTGGAGAAACGTTACTCAAAGGCCGTATCGAGATCTGCCCAGTGAAAACGCCGGCGCCACGGCAGCTATTTGCGCGGACACGGCTACGAATGGCCCGCGGGTGGCTGGGTTGGCACGTACACGACGCCGCCGTTTCCATACCCCTCCGTGTACCAGGTCGCCCCACATTTGTAGTAAGGCACGCCGCTCACCAGGATTGGATCAACCTGGCAAGGCGGCATTGCCGCCGGCGGCGGGGGAGCCGGCATCGGCGCCGCCGTACTCACGGGCGGTGGCGTTGCCGCCGTCGCCACGGCCGCCGCGGTGCCGACCACCATCGCGCCCGCGACAAATCCGGCGGCCGCGTCGTTGTCCCAACTGGATCCGCCGCAGTTGTAGCAGTCGTTGACGGCTGCCTGTCGTTGCGACTGATTCTGGCTGGCGGCGGCCTGTCGTTGCGACTGGTTCTGACTGGCGGCGGCTTGCCGTTGCGACTGGTTTTGACTGGCGGCGGCTTGCCGTTGAGCCTGATTGGCGCTGGAGGTCTGCTGCGCCTCACTTCGCGACGCCTGTCGCTGCGCCTGGTTGGCGCCTGAGGTTTGTTGCGCCTGATTCATCGCGGACTGTCGCTGCGCCTGATTTTCGCCGGCCGCCTGCCTGCGCTGACCCGACGCGGCCTGCCCCGCGCCGGCGCCGTATGCACCGGCATTCGCGCCGCCGGCACGGCCCGACGAGAACGATCCGCCTGCCGCGGCTCCGCCGCGTGAAAAACCGCCGTCGCCGCCGCCGCGCTCACCGCCACCCCGGCCACGATCGCCTCGACCCGCCGCCCCGGCATCGAGCATGCTTGCGGCAAGAACGAGACTAGCCAGCATTACCGTACCAACGCGACTCCATGTAAGGGCTTTCATTTCGTGCCTCCTGTAGCCGGTGTCGACCTGCGTGAGTTGGAAGGCAGCGTGGGGACATCGGCGGCGAACGCGATTTTCTGCGCGCCGTCGGGGATCTTCACGACGAACGTGTCGTCGGCGAGCTTCGGCGCAAAGTTCCAGTTCGACAACTGCGCCCAGAACTGGGGCTGACCGGGTGCATTCTTGTACGTCAGGACGACGCGCACCGGGTAGGGCTCGTTGCCGTCCGCGATCCACACCTGAAAGTCCACCGTATCGGTGCGAGCAGCGATGTGATGCGTGGGCACGCCCTCGATATTCGTCTTTTCCACATAATCGACCTGCCGCACGCGTTCCTCGAATTCCGCGGGCAGCCGGCTCGTCAAAAGCATTGCCAACGGAAAGCGCAAACCGAGATCGCGAACGAAATGGACCAGCGTGACATCAACGTTACCTGGCTGCTGTTTGCTCGCGTATACGTTATTGGCGGCATCGACCACGGTGATGTCTTTGCCGTCGAAGACTGCAACGGTCCTGGTGCCGTCGCTACGTTCGCTTTCAACCCGCAGGCGGTCGGGCCGGCTTACCGTGATATTTCGCAGTTCACCGAATTCGATCTTCTGCCCGGAAGGTTGAACGGCGTCATAGCCGCTGCGCAAACTGACGCTGAACGCCTTCGCGTTAGCCAGGAACTCCGCCATTCGCATCAGGATCGCGTGAGCCTGCGTTTGAGACGCGGTTTGCTGCTGCGATGTTGAAGGCTGTTGCGGATAAGCCGGTTGAGCGCTCACCGAGAAGAGCGCGGCGATGAGTAAAGCAGACTTGAAGCGCCGCTGCATGCGAAGTTTTGTACTCATGAGCTACCCCTTTCGGCCGTTGTGCCTCACGGATATCCTCGCTTCGGGACTTGAATATAGTACTGCCCGGCCGGGAAAATTCCGTCACCCTTTAGGCCTATGGCGCTGCCGATTCGCGAGCGTTGCGTATATCACCGGCTAGCGCAACGTACAGCCGGCTGATCTTGTAGATTCATGCTGCATATGCTGGCCTGTCAACGTCGGTCCGGACCCGTTTACCACCATCTCCTCCATTAAAGATTTACGAATTCGGACCGTAATTAAATACGCAAGCAACAGAGATAGTTCGAACCGCCAATCGAACAGGAAGTCGGGGAGGAGGGGCGTGAAGTTCAAAGCGGCATGGCGCGCTAAAAAATGCAATTCAGCTCAAATTCGGGTGGATGTCGATGCCGATATCGAACCCGGCGTCTGCCCGCCCGCTCGTAACCAACTGTTCCTGACCTTTTTCCTGTCACGCTATGGCCGCGTCAAGACGGTTGCGCTCTCAGACCTCCTGATTGCGGCAGCGGCCGGGATCGGCACCGGCGCCCTCGCATATTGCGCGGCCCTCGAAGCAGCAAGCGCAGTCCGCCTCGCCCTCTCCATCACATCCGGCATCGCAACATTCGCGGCCGTCGCCCGCAAACTCGCCTCCGACCACGCCCGCCAACACGCGACGCTCACGCTCGCCCGCGGCCTCCTGAACGCGAATCGCGACTGCCTGAAAGTACTAGGGCGCGACGGCAACATGCTGCGCGTTTCCGAATATGGCGCCGCGCTGATGGAAGCGGAGTCGCCCGAGCAACTCGCCGGCGCCGACTGGCTCGGTTTCTGGCAAGGCGACGATCGCAGCGCCGCCGAAACCGCGTTGGCGACCGCACTGTCAGGCACCAGCGCTTCGTTCACCGGCAGTTGCCAAACCACCAAAGGTCGAACGAAGTGGTGGGACTCGACGCTCGCGCCAGTTCGCGACGCCAACGGTGAAGTGATCGCGCTGCTGTGCGCGTCGGAAGACGTCACCCGGCAAACCGAATTGCTGACCACCCTGCGCGAAAAAAGCGAACTGATGGGCGAGATGGAGTCGCATGTCCGGCTGGTGTTTTATTCGTACAGCGCGGACCTCACCACTTGCCTGTACGTGAGCACGGGAGTCGAGCAGGTGTTCGGCATCACGCCGTCGATGCTCGCGCAAAACTCTTCGGTCTGGCTCGAACTGGTGCACCCCGACGACAGCGAGCGTTTGCGCGCCGAAATGCGCCGCATCGTCGAAGAAGCGTCCGATGGCCGTTGCGAATACCGGATCCGCCGTCCCGACGGCTGTATTCGCTGGATCAGAAGCACCGCCTACCCGGTGCGCGACGAAGCCGGCAACGTCGCGCGGGTCGTCGGCGTCAGCGAAGACATTACCGTCGAACAGGAACGCCTCGTCGCGCTCGACCGGCTCGCTTATACCGATGGCCTGACGGGTCTCGCGAACCGAACTGCATTAGTTCAACGAATCAAGGCGCTGTGCCGGCAAAACGTCGCGTTCGGTCTGATGTTCATCGATCTCGACCGCTTCAAGGTTCTCAACGACACGCTCGGCCATACGGTCGCCGACCGTCTGTTGAAGGACATCGGCAAGGTCATTCACGAGGCGCTCCCCCCGGCCGCCTGCGTCGCGCGTCTCGGCGGCGATGAGTTCGCGGTGATCGTCAGCGGCGAAAGCGACAAGGCGTCATTGGCCACGCTCGCGCAGTCGCTTCTGAACATGTTCTCGAACGAAGTGCGGACCAACCACGCGGCGCCGTTCGTGACCGCGTCGATCGGCATTTCGCTGTTTCCTGAGCACGGCCGCGACCACGAAGCGCTGCTGACCAGCGCCGACATCGCGATGTACGCGGCAAAAAAAGCCGGCCGCAACGGCTTCCAGTTCGCCGACAAAGCAGCCAGCGACGTGCTCGAAGACTTCGAGCTGGAACGCAGTCTGCCGGCCGCGCTCGCGTCGAACCAGTTCGCGCTGCATTTCCAGGGCATACACGAGCCGGCATCGCTGGCCATGAAAAGCGTCGAGGCGCTGGTTCGATGGAATCATCCGACCCGCGGAATGGTCGGCCCCGCGAGCTTTATCCCGATCCTCGAAGAGAGCGGCTTCATCGTCGAAGTCGGCGCGTGGGTGATGGACGCGGCGCTCGCTCAGCTCGCCAGTTGGCGCGCGGCCGGCAGAAAGGGCCTGTGCGTGTCGGTGAACGTGTCCGCGCGCCAGCTCAAGGACGATTCGATCGTCGCGGTGGTGGACCGGGCACTGCGCAAGCATCAATTGCCACCGCGTTGCCTTGAAATCGAACTGACAGAAAGCGCGCTGATGGACGACCCGACGTTGGCGCAGCAAACGCTGATGTCGCTGAAGCGCCTCGGCGTGCGTATTGCAATCGACGACTTCGGCACCGGCTATTCGAGCCTGCGCTATCTCGCGGACTTCTCGCCGGACACGGTCAAGATCGACCGCTCCTTTACCGCGAAACTGTTGCGCGACGAAGCCACCGTGTCGATCGTCAGGGGCATCATCCAGATCTCGCACCAGCTCGGTATGAAGGTGACGGCCGAAGGCGTCGAAACGAATGCGCAACTGGACATCTTGCGCGACGCGCATTGCGACTACGTACAGGGGTTCTTCCTGACGAAGCCGATGGCGGCGGACCAACTCGTCGATGCATCCCGCTCGATCGTGATGCGGCAGTCGGAAAGCGCGGTGCCTTCGCTGAGCGTCGACGGGACTTGATGCGGGGCGCCGCGAGTGCCAGCCGGCATATCCGGCATCCGACGCGCGATCGCTAGCCGGCTCAACACCGGCCTTCCTCGCGTGCCGCGCCGCTAGCCGAGGCGCGCGGCAGCCAGCACTTCCCGTTTGGTTTGCAGAATATGCTGTTCGAGCAGCGTCGCGACTTCGTCGATCGCGCGCCGCTTGCACGCGTCGACGATCTGGTAGTGGTCGCGCTGCACGTCCTCTTTTTGCGTATCCAACGACATGCGCAGGTGCGGATAGCGATTGGTCGTGCTCAGGCAGTATTCCTCGATCATTTTCTTCAAGCGCTCGTTATTTGACGGCGCGCACAGCGCAAGATGGAACTGCCGGTTGCATTCGGCCCACTCCGCCGGCGAAGTGGCGACGTCGTAGGAAGCCAGAATGCGCTTCATCAACTCGAAGTCGGCCGTCACCATGTTCGGCACCGCGAGTTTCGCGGCGTAGCTTTCCAGCGCGGCGCGAATGTCGAGCAACTCGCAAATCTCGGTCGTCGACATCGCGATCACGACCGCTCCTCGATTGAGCTGATAGCTCACCAATCCTTCGGCCTCCAGCTGCCGAAGCGCTTCGCGCACGGGGATCCGGCTCGCGCCGAAACGCTCTGCCAGGTTTTCCTGACGCAGTTGCGTGCCCGGCGGGAGCGTGCCCCTGAGGATTTCATCGCGTAGCTGATCGCGGATGGATTGCGGCAGCGAACGCTGATCTGCCTTGGCCTGCACTGTCGTCATGAGGATGAGCCGGTCGTGCGTCGACCGACGAAAAAAGGTTGTCGTCAAAATTGTGGGCTGCTAGGATTGGATCCAATGACATCACATATGGATAAACCATAGCCGTCTTAGTATCCGATAGCCCATCACCGAAAGGTTTGCATAGCCATGCTCGAAGCACCCAAAAACGAACCAATCTTAGCGTATCGACCCGGCTCGCCAGAACACGCCGAGCTCGCCAGTGCGCTCGCCGGACAACGCGCACAGGTGGTGCAAATCCCTGTCGTGGCCGGCGGCAGGCGACTGAGCGGCGACGCCACCGCGCCGGTGATCTGCCCTCACGACCACGCTCACGTGCTTGCCCATGTGCACCAGGCGAGCAGCGCTGACGTGAGCGCCGGGATCCAGGCCGCCGTCGCGGCGCAACGCGAATGGTCGCAGTGGTCGTTCGAGGACCGCGCTGCGGTGTTTCTCAAAGCCGCCGATCTGCTGGCCGGGCCGTGGCGTCAGAAATTGAACGCCGCGACCATGCTCGGCCAGAGCAAGACCGCGTATCAGGCGGAAATCGATTCGGCATGCGAACTGATCGATTTTCTGCGCTGGAATGTCGCGTTCGCGCGGGATTTGCAGCGCAGCCAGCCGGTCTCGGCGCCCGGCATGCGCAACACGCTCGAGTACCGCCCGCTGGAAGGCTTCGTCTATGCAGTCACACCGTTCAACTTCACGGCGATCGGCGGCAACCTGGCTTGCGCGCCGGCGCTGATGGGCAACACGGTGTTGTGGAAACCCGCAGCAAGCGCGGCGCTGAGCAACTACTTCGTGTTCGAACTGCTGGAAGCGGCGGGCCTGCCGCCCGGCGTGATCAATTTCGTGCCGGGCGACTCGCACACGGTGTCGTCCGTCGCACTTGGTTCGGAGGCGTTCGCCGGACTGCATTTCACCGGCTCGACGGCCGTGTTCGATGCGCTGTGGCGTCAGACGGCCGAGCGTCTGCCGGCTTATCGCAGCTATCCGCGCCTCGTCGGCGAGACCGGCGGCAAGGATTTCGTGCTCGCGCATCCGTCGGCGGACGTTGCCGCGTTGAGCACCGCGCTGCTGCGAGGCGCGTTCGAATACCAAGGGCAGAAGTGCAGCGCCGCATCGCGCGCCTACGTGCCGGCGTCGCTCTGGCCGGCGCTCAAGGCCCGCCTCGTCGACGAACTCGCCACCGTGCGGATGGGCGATGTGCAGGACTTCGGCAATTTCGTCGGCGCGGTGATCGACCGCAAGGCGTACGACCGGATCGGCGGCTATCTCACCCAGGCGCGGCACGCGAGCGAAGCGTCGATCGTCGCCGGCGGCGGCGCGAACGACCGCACCGGCTACTTCATCGAGCCAACCGTGATCGAAGTCGACGATCCGAACTTCGTCACGATGCGCGAAGAGATCTTCGGGCCAGTGCTGTCGGTTTACGTCTATCCCGATGCGCAGTGGGCCGAGGTTCTGAAGCTGGTCGACTCCACTTCGCCGTATGCACTGACGGGCGCCGTGTTCGCGCAGGAGCGCGGCGCGCTCGTCGAAGCGAGCGCTGCCCTGCGCTTCGCAGCCGGCAACTTCTATCTCAACGACAAGCCGACCGGCGCGGTGGTCGGTCAGCAGCCGTTCGGCGGCGCACGCCGCAGCGGCACCAACGACAAAGCCGGCTCGGCGCTGAATCTGCTGCGCTGGGTGTCGCCGCGCACGATCAAGGAGACCTATGTGCCGGCCCATCACTACGCGTATCCGCATATGGACTGAACGTCTATAGCGCGACACGCGCACGGCTGCCGCGAACCGTGTTGCGGAGCGCACGGGTCCATCGCAGCTCGAAGAGCAATCAGAAGTATCTGCAACGGCGAGACGAACGCCGCGTGAGAACCACGCGGCGCGGGACGTCTCGCGCCATTTCACAAGAAGAGGAGCATCGAAAAATGAACATGGGCATCAAAGAGATCGCGTTGGCCACGAGTGCAGCGGTGATTGGATTGACCGGCGCGAATGCGTCCGCGCAGCAGGCTCAGGACGTTAAGATCGGCTTCGCCGCACCGCTGACCGGCGGTCAGGCTCACTACGGAGCGGACTTCAAGAGCGGCGTGACGCTGGCGATCGAGGATTTCAACGCGACCAAACCGGTGATCGGCGGCAAGCCGGTGCACTTCGTGCTCGACGCGGCCGACGACCAGGCCGATCCGCGCACCGGCACGACTGTGGCGCAGAAGCTCGTCGACGACGGCGTCGCCGCGGTGATCGGCCATTTCAACTCGGGCACCAGCATTCCGGCGGCGCCGATCTACGCGAAGGCCGGCATTCCCGAACTCGCGACTGCCACCGCGCCGGCCTACACCGCACAAGGGCTTCCGACCACCTTCCGTCTGGTCACGTCCGATTCGCAACAAGGCGGCGTGCTCGGCGAGTACGCGGTCAAGGACCTGAAGTTCAAGCGTTTCGCGATCGTCGACGACCGTACCGCATATGGCCAGGGGGTTGCGGAAGAATTCGCGAAGGCCGTCAAGGCAGCCGGCGGCACGATCGTCGCGCAGGAGTTCACGAACGACAAAGCCGTCGACTTCCGCGCGATCCTCACGCATATCAAGCAGTCGGACGCGGATGCGATCTTCTACGGCGGCGCCGATACGCAGGCGGCGCCGTTTCTCAAACAGATGCGCACGCTGGCGGTCAAGGGCACGCTGATCGGACCGGACATGATCCACTCGGAGGAGCTGTTGAAGATCGCCGGCCCGGCGGCCGAAGGCGCGCTCGCCTCTTCGGGCGGCAGTCCGCTCGACAAGATGCCGGGCGGCAAGTCCTATGTGGAGCGCTACAAAAAGCGCTTTGGCAACGAAGTCGAGCTGTATTCGCCGTACGCGTATGACGGCACAATGGCCGTGCTCAACGCGATGAAAAAAGCCGACTCGGTGGATCCGCACAAGTATTTGCCGGTGCTGAAGGCGACGCAGATGAAAGGCGTGACGACCAATGAGCTCGCGTACGACGATCGCGGCGATCTGAAATACGGTGGCGTGACGGTGTACAAGGTCACGAATGGCAAGTGGGCGGCGCTGCAAACCGTCGGCACGAAGTAACTCCGGCTACGATCCAGTCCAGGTGGGCCTAGTTGCCAGGCCACGGCGCGGGCGAGAGATTGCGACTCCTCTTTCGATCGTCGCGCGCCGATTTGGCGAGCCTCATGCGAGAGCATGAGGCTCGTTCTTTATTCGACACGCGCGATGTTGACGAACGGCGACAACCGGTACGGGCATCGCATATACATCATTACGGCCGCTTCCAGTGTGGCGCGTAAAGAACCGAAATCATACGGATAGCGAAATGACGCCGATGCGTAGAACGCGCCGGTTCAATCGCAGAAGCACAAAGCAAGACTCGTTTTTTATTAGAGGATGGTCTTCGGCAACACCAAGCTACGATTTGCCGAAATTTTCCCGGACCTATCAGCTGAGCACATGAACAAACGAGTCGTCCTCTGCTTCGCATTGACATCAATCCTGGCGCGCTGCGGTCGCGGCGGCAGCGGCGATAACGCTGCGGCGGCCGCGCCCGATAGTTTCGTCGGCATCTTCAAAGGGACGACCGGCGATTCCCGGACCTTCGTCTCGATGGTGCTCAACGACGGCACGTTCTACGACTTCTAGCGGCGTGCCGAGCACGAGCACCGTTTCGTCGACCGCTGCGTCGAGCACTGCTGCGACGACAACGACGACCACGAACGCCGTCGGCGGCGTAGTGACCGGTAAGGGCAGCGGTTCGGGCGGCAGCTTTGCGACGGCAAGTGCCTACGACTACCAGGTCACGACGACCGGCCTGAGCACCTGAGTTGCGGCCAGCACGCTGTCGGCCAGTTATTCGACGTATGCGTCGATGTCGGGGACCATCACGCACAACAGCGGCAGCGCATCGACTACGTTTGCATCGACTTACGACAGCACGCTGTCGGCCGCCGCGCCATCGCTGACCACCGTCGCCGGCATATATTCCGGCACCGTGGGCACCACCGCCGGCGGCACCGAAGACCTCTCGCTGATCATCCTGCCGGCCGGCACCGTGACCGGCGAAAGCGCGAGCGGCTGCTTCTTCTCGGGCACGGTCGCCACGCATGCGACCAACAACGCGTACGATCTGAGCATCACGTTCGCGGCGACCACCTGCGCGTACAACGGCATCGCGATGACCGGCATGGACTCTACGATTCAACCGCGTCGACGTTCTACGGCGCGACCTCGAAGACCGACAAGACCGCCGGCATCATGTTCGTAGTCAGGAAGACTTCGAGTTCGACGTCCTGATCATTAGGTACGCCGAAGGTCGGGAGAGTTGTCCACGCAAAATGTTCGCAAGCCTGTGGACAACCTTCGCACAGCCCACTTAAGTGCTTGATGCACCGGCATTTATTGTCGCCGGCGCAGACTTGGGCAGCATTGCGCCGCGCGCGGATGCGGGTGGAAAAAACGCACGCGAGCGTGACGTCGAAGTGCGATGCTCAGGACCGCTGAGTTGCGAACCGACCGCGAAACTTGTCCACCTAAAATGTTGGCAAGCCTGTGGACAACTTTCTCACAGCGACCCTAAGTGCTTGATGCGAGAGATTTATCGACTCGCGGCGCAGGCGTAGGCAGCGCCGGTCGCTACGGAGTCCGTGATAGCCGCGACCGGCAATTCGCAAGGACGCCGTACTACTCGCCACGTCCACGCGTCCAGTTGTCCACAAAATTTGGGCACAAGCTTGTGGACAACCTGCTCATAGGCCCGCCAAGTGCTTGATGCGACAGGCCTATCGTGCGCGGGTGCAGCAGCGGGCAGCGGCACGGCGAGGAATGGCATCGCGCGGCATGGCGTAGGGGACAGACCACCCCCCGCGCCGCCCGCCGCAACATCAACGCGCGGTCTCGCGGCGGCGCAGCGACTCCGGCAACCCGTACAACACGATCAGCGCACACAGCAGACTCATCGCGCCGATCACATACAGCGCCGGCGTCGTGCTGCCGGTCAGATCCTTCACGCGGCCCACCATCACCGGGCTGACGATCCCGCCCAGTTGCCCGAGCGTATTGATCAGCGCGATCCCGCCGGCCGCGCCCGCGCCGCTCAGCAGCTTCGGCGGCAGCGCCCAGAACGCCGGAATCGATGCGACCACGCCGGCGCCCATCACCGCGAGCGCGACCACCAGCAGCGTGGTCTGCTTGTCGAAGTAGCCGGCCGCGAAGAAGCCGAGCGCCGACATCAACAGCAACCCGAACACGAACTTGCGCCGCTCGCCGCTCGCGTCCGACAGCCGCCCGACCACCACCATCGCAATCGCGCCGCATACGTACGGCACAGCGGTCAGCAGACCGACCACGGTCGGATTCCTGGTGCCGGCCACGTGAATCAGATGCGGCGCCCAGAAGTTCAGTCCATACGACGCGACCTGGATCAGGAAGTACACGAGACACAGCACCAGAAAGCCCGGCGTGCGCAACGCGCCCGCCAGCGAGTGCCCGGTCTGCGGCGGCCGGCTCTGCTGCGCGATCTGCTGGGACAGCAAGGTTTTCTCGGCCGGCGACAGCCAGCCCGCATCCTCGATGCGGTCCTTCAACAGCTTCAGCACCAGCAGGCCGAGCACGACGCACGGCAGGCCGCCGAGCAGGAACAACCAGTGCCAGCCGGGCATGCCGAGCACGCCGTCCATATGGCCGATCACGAGTCCCGCCAGCGGCGCGCCGACCAGCCCCGAAAACGCCGACGCAAGAAACAGCATCGACGTGATGCGTCCGCGATACGCGTTCGGAAACCACAGCGTCAGGTAGTACAGCACGCCGGGCGCGAAGCCCGCTTCCATCGCGCCGATCACGAAGCGCAGTCCGTAGAACTGCCATTCGTTGCTGACGAACACCATCGCCGCGGTCGCGAGGCCCCACGAAATCATGATCCGCGCGATCCAGCGCCGCGCGCCGACCTTGTAGAGGAACAGATTGCTTGGGACTTCGAACAACACGTAGCCGATCACGAACAGACTCGCGCCGAGGCCATACGCGGTGTCGGACAGGCCCAGATCGCTTTGCAGCTGGAACTTCGCGAAGCTGATGTTGATGCGGTCGAAGAACGCAAACAGATAGCAGATCATGATCAGCGGCATGAGTCGCCACGCGACTTTGCGGATCACGGCGATCGCATCGTCCGCGCCGAGTTCGCGGCGGTCGCCCGCCATTACGCCCAGGTCACTCATGCTTGTCTCCAATGCCGGATTCGGCGGTGCCGTCCGGTCGTTTGATCGGTTGAACGAGGATTGCGGTCAGGGGGTTGTTGCGTGCTTTTATGCGGCTGACGCCTGCATTTGCAGCACGTAGTCGGGCACCGGATGTAGGTCACAATTGCGGCCCGCCTTCGCGAGTTGTCCCGGTACGTCGTGGCCCAGCAACGCGGGCAGACCGCGCGACAACGTCAGCAGCTTCGGCAGATCGATGCCGGTCGGGATGCCCATTTCGTCGCACAGATTGACGAGGTCTTCGGTGCAGATGTTGCCCGACGCGCCCGGCGCGAACGGGCAGCCGCCGAGACCGCCGAGCGCCGCGTCGAAGCGGCGCGCGCCGGCTTCGTAGGCGGCGAGCACGTTGGCCAGACCGAGGCCGCGCGTGTTGTGAAAGTGCAGCGTGAGCGCCGCGGCCGGCAGCCGTTCGAGCACGCGCGCGACGAGCCGCGCGACCTGGCGCGGGTTCGCCATGCCGGTCGTGTCGGCGAGCGTGATGCCTGCGATGCCCATCTCGCGATACGTATCGACGATACCGACCACCCGGTCCTCGTCGATGCGGCCTTCGAACGGGCAGCCGAACGCGGTCGCCACCGTCGCGTTGAGCAGCACGCCCGAGCCCTGCACGTGACGCACGATGTCGTCGAACGCCGCCAGCGACGACTCGCAACTCATCCGCATGTTCGCGCGGTTGTGGGTCTGACTCGCGGACATCACGAGGTTCAGTTCGTCGGCGCGCGCCGACAACGCGCGCTCGGCGCCCTTCAGATTCGGCACCAGCGCCACGTAGATCACGCCCGCGTGCCGCTCGATCTGCTGGAACACGGCCTCGCCGTCGCGCAGCGCCGGGATCGCTTTCGGCGACACGAACGAGCCCGCTTCGATGCGCGAGAAACCGCAGGTGGATAGCGCATCGATCAGCGCGATCTTGTCGGGCGTGTCGACCCACGTCGGTTCGATCTGCAAACCATCGCGCGGCGCGACTTCCTGCACGATCAGGCGGTCGTCATGTAGGGCTTGCGATGCGGCGGCGTTCATTGCACGGCTCCTTCGCGGCGCAGCCGCTCGATCTCATCGTCCGCGAAACCCAGTTCGCCGAGCACGCTGCCGGTGTGCTCGCCGAGCGCCGGCCCTTGCCAGCGCACTTCGCCCGGCGTGTCCGACAGCTTCGGCGCGATGCCCGGCATCTTCACCGACGCGCCGCCCGGCAATTGCGCGGGCAGCAACATCTCGCGCGCCTGGTAGTGCGGATCGGCGACGATATCGGCGACCGAATAGATGCGCCCCGCCGGCACTTCCGCGCGTTCGAGCGCGGCCAGCACGTCGTCGGTCGAGTGATGCGAGGTCCATGCGCTGATCGCCTGATCGAGCATCGCTACCTGCTTCACGCGGCCGTCGTTGTGCGCGAGCGCGGGATCGTCGGCGAGGTCGGGGCGGCCGATCACCTGCATCAGCCGTTTGAAGATCGGATCGCTATTGCCGGCGATCACCACGTAGCCATCGTCTTCGGTGCGGTATGTGTTCGACGGCGCGATGCCCGGCAGCGCGCCGCCGCTGCGCTCGCGCACGTGGCCGAGCAGGTCGTATTCCGGCACGAGGGTTTCCATCAGATTGAACACGCTCTCGACCAGCGATACGTCGACCACCTGGCCGTCGCCCTGGCCGGTCTTCACGCGCAGCAGCGACATCAGCGCGCCGATCACGCCGTGCAGCGACGCGAGCGAATCGCCGAGACTCACGCCGACGCGCGCCGGCGCCCCGTCCGCTTCGCCAGTCGTGTAGCGGATCCCGCCCATCGCTTCGCCGATCGCGCCGAAGCCCGGCCGGTCGCGATACGGACCGGACTGGCCGTAGCCGGAGATGCGCACCATTGTCAGTTTCGGATTCAGCGCATGCAGCACGTCCCAGCCGAGACCGAGTTTTTCGAGCGCGCCGGGGCGCAGATTTTCGATCACGACATCGGCGTCGGCGACGAGGCGCTTGACGACCTCGACCCCATCGGGCGATTTCAGATTCACGCAGACCGATTTCTTGTTGCGCGATTGCAGGTACCACCACAGCGACGTGCCTTCGTGGAGCTTGCGCCATTTGCGCAGCGGGTCGCCGGTGACGGGCGCTTCGATCTTGATCACGTCGGCGCCGAACTCGGCCATCAGGCGCGCGGCGAACGGCGCGGCGATGAGGGTTCCGATCTCGACGACGCGAATACCCTGAAGGGGTCCACCCATGTTGCTGTCTCCGGACTGGTTTCGTGTTGGAGACAGCTTAGAAGCGGTGCGGCGCTCGCGTCCAACCGCAATTCGTCAACGACCGTTCGCGAACGGCGAACGCTCAGCGGCGGACGTTTCCCGCGCCTCGACCGTGCGCAGATGATCGAACAGCAACCGGCTCACCGGCGACAGCGCATCGACATCGCGCACCACCAGCACCAGACTGCGCTCGGCCCAATCGTCTTCGAGCGGCACGCCGATGAGCCCAAGCGGACGGCCCATCAGCTGACACACCTTATCCGGCAGCACGCCGACGCCCATGCCGGCCTGCACCATCCGGCACACCGCGTCGAAACCCGGCACGTGAATGCGCAGCCGCAGCGGCTTGCCGGCCTGGCGCGCGGCGAGATGGCTACGCGCGTTGATCGAACTCGCGGAATGCAGACCGACGTGGTCGCCGTCGAGCGTCTCCGCGAAGCCGATGCTTTTGCGCGCCGCGAGCGGATGATCGTCGCGCATCACGATGACCAGCGAATCGCGCCGATAGTGCTCGACGTGCAGATCGCGCGTGTCGGCGTCGGCCGAACAGATGCCCAGATCGGCGAGGCTTTCGTCGATTGCCTTGACGACGCCGCCGCTCGGGCGCTCTTCCAGATCGACTTTCACGCGCTCGTGGCGCGCCTGGAACGCGCGCAAATCTTCGGGCAGGAATTCGACGATCGCCGACAGATTGGCCATCATCCGCACATAGCCGAGCACGCCGCTCGCATGGCCGGCCAGTTCGATACCGATGTTCTCGATATCGCGCAGCACCCGGCGCGCGTGATGCAGCAGCGTTTCGCCGGCCGGCGTCAGCGTCATCCCGCGCGCGTTGCGCTGGAACAGCGACGCGCCGACCGCCTGCTCGAGTTCGAGCAACCGCTTGCTGGCGGCCGAGACCGCGATCGCCTCACGCTCGGCGGCACGCGTGAGCGTGCCTTCCTCGAAGACCGCGAGGAAGAGTTGCAGCGTGGTGAGGTCGAGTTTGCGGAGGAGGTTTTTGATGACCATGGGGGGCCCGGAGGTTGGTCAGTGGTAATCATCCTCTAGCTGATGGCGCACAGCCAGCACGGTTACAGTCTGATTGCTCTCGATTTCAAACAACGCGACGTAGCCCGTGTGGCCAAACGGTATCAACAGTTCCCGCAGGAACGGCGTGTTTTGCTCGGCCTTACGGCAGGTAAACGGCGACGTGCGAAGCGTTGCGATCCCATCACGAATAGCTTGTAGCGCGCGTTCGGCCAGCGGCAAGTCCGTGTCGTCGCGTTCGATGATGAAGTCGTACAGGCGGTTGAGGTCCGCGGTGGCGGCATGGGTGAAGCGAACCCGATACGTCATCGCTTCTGCTTCGCCCGAGCCCGCGCTTTCGCCTCGTCAAGTCGCACCTGCAGGGCTGCGAGCACGTCGTCGGCCTCGACGTAATCGCCACTCTCTTTCGCCTCTGCCCGCGACGCGAGGCCTCGCGCGACAAACTCGCGCTGGTTCAAGCGCCGTGCAATGTTGTCGCGAATAGCCTGTTCCACGAAGTTCGAAAGGCTTTCGCCATCCTGCAACACGTCTTCGGCCGCGGCCCGCAACTCGGGCTCGACACGTACCGACGGGAAATTGGCGGTTTTCATCTGACACTCCTTGCATCGCATTTGCAATGCATTATCGTGCAATTGGGCCTGACGCGCAATTTGCTGTCCCCACCCCTCAATCCCGCCCGGCCGAGGCAAGAATCATCGTGCAGACATTCTCGCGATGATAATCGCGTTCACGAAACGGCTTGGCGTAACGCCGCTGCAGTATCGCGACCGCTCCCGCTCGCTCTGATTGCAGCGGGCGAAAAGTGCGAAAATCGGCGGTCTCCGAAGCCAACCCCACACAAGGACCGCCATGACCTCCTCATCTCCGACTCGCGCGATCGTCACCGGCCACACGCGCGGCATCGGCGCGGCACTCGCCGAACAACTGCTCGCGCGCAACGTCACGGTGCTGGGGCTGTCGCGCTCGCGGCATGCCGAGCTGAAGACGCGCTATCCGGCGCAGCTGGAAGAAATCGAACTGCAACTGGCCGAGCCCGCGCGCGTCGCGCAATGGCTCGCGACCGACGCACTGCGCCACTTCGTGCGCGGCGCGCAAACCGTGCTGCTGATCAACAACGCGGGGATGGTGCAGCCGATCGGCCCGATCGAAGGTCAGGACCCGGCGAACATCGCCGACGCGGTGAGCCTGAACGTCGCGACACCGCTGATGCTCGCGAGCGCGCTCGCCGCCGCCGCGGTCGACGCGACCGACCGGCGCATCGTCCATATCTCTAGCGGCGCGGCGCGCAATGCGTATCCGGGCTGGAGCATCTACTGCGCAACGAAGGCCGCGCTCGACCATCACGCACGCGCGGTCGCGCTCGACGCGAATCGCGCGTTGCGGATCTGCAGTCTCGCGCCGGGCGTGATCGATACCGACATGCAGGCGCAGATTCGCGGCAGCGGCGAAGATCAGTTCCCGATGCGCCAGCGCTTCGAAGACCTGAAGCGCAACGGTCAGCTGACGTCGCCGGAGCAATGCGCGGCCGCGCTGGTCGAGTACGCGCTGAGCGATGCGTTCGGCAATACCCCGGTCGCGGATATCCGCGAGATCGCGAAAGCGGCCTGAGCCGGCGTTCCGGGGGCGCGTTCGATGCTCCCGAAAATCCTCACCTTTGATACGGAGCGGCGGCGGATTGGCGTGAAATGCGCTTGCTGTGGCTCCTGAAAATGCTCACCTTTGGGGTACGCGGCGGGGCAAAGCGGCGGTTTCGCGGGTCTTTTCTGCGTCATGGCCGCAGGTCCCACGCTATTCTCGTGCGGTTCTCACGCAGTCTTCGCATAGCTCCCGAAAAGCCTCACCTTTGAGTAAAAGCATGCATTTGCGGGCTCGCTAGTGGCCTCGAAATGCGGCGGATCGCCTGGACATTCAATGACTTACGTTGCGCAGCCGGCACAACGAATGCGTGCGCGCGTGCTTTCGAACGTGCTGCTTATCCGCGTTCGCCAACATCGCATCAGGCCGATTCGCGCCCGGCAACTCCCGAATCTCCTCCCCTTTGAGCAAACCGGCAGCGAAGTGCGCGCCGCCGCGCGAAGGGCCGTGGGCGTTGGATCTGGTGGTGGGCGACATCTCAAGCGCCGATCGGTAATAGGCGGTTAGTTGCGAAGATTGCCGGCGTCAGCGGGTCCCGAAAACCCTCACCTTTAGCACGCCGGCCATCACCCACCAGCCGCCAGCGTCGCCGCATCGCATATCGAACCGGCCACTTGCATCGATACGACGCATCCAGCAAATAGCAACGAACGGCATGAAACCTGGGAATCCGATACGAGTTTCGCCGACAGCTCCCGAAACTCCTCACCTTTGCGATTGAAGTGCGCGCACAGGTACGCACGAACTCACCTCGCGGGCTCCCGAATCTTCTCACCTATCGGCTTCTCCGCTGCTTGAGATGCCTCGCTTCGGCACATCGCAAGCAGGTCGCAAACCCATCGGCAAGCACCTCGCGGGGCCGCCGTAAACCACGTATCGACGCTTTCGAACGCAACCGCCGCAGCACGCGGACCTGCCCGCGACCGTCCCATCCGCGCCGTGATCGCGTCATATAATCGTGGCCGGCGGTCGAACACTCGTCGCGAGGCGGCAGCGCCATGCGCCGCCTTTTTCCCGCTGGCCTCATGCGGCTCGAACGGCAGTTCCTGACAAATCGGCAAAGGAGTGAGAATGAAAACAAACGGCGCGAGCAAAATCATCGGCGCGATGTTCGCGGTAGCGATCGCGACTGGCGCGACCTATGCGAACGCACAGACGGGCGGTACGCCGAACGATGCATCGATGCAGCCCCCGCCTCCTGCGCCGGCCGTCGCGGCCGGCCCGCATAACAGCAACAGTAATAGCAACCGCAACAACCACCGTTCGGACAGCGCGCTGCTGCGCGACATCCGCCAGACCTTCACACGTACGCCGGGCCTGAATTTCGCGGCGATCCACGTCAACGTGCATCACGGCGCCGTCACGCTGACCGGCACCGTCCCGCAGCATTCGCAGATCAAGCGCGCCGGCGATGCCGCGCGCTCGGTGCGCGGCGTGCGCTCGGTGAAGAACAAGCTGACCGTCCGTGAGCGCCACGGCCGGCCGCAGTAAGTCGTTGCTGAGCAACAGACGGGTTGCATCGGCCGGATGGGCCGATGCAACCGTCTATCAAGACGGTGCGCGCCGCAGCTTTTCTCCGTGCACCCGTGAATAACGCCGTCTCCGCGTAACCGGAACGCCGCCGTGTCATGCGCCTCGCTTGCCTGTCCTCATTCTGGCCGGATGGGCCGCCGGCCTGCTTCTCGGCACTCTCTTAGCCTGCGCCTAACGCCTTTTCCCATGAGCCGCCAGCACCGGCGTCTCACGGCACCTCTCTTTTGTACGTTTTTCGACACCAGTACGCTCACAACGTACACGGAGAACAAAACGTACAAAACCCCCGCGGTGCAGACGAAGCGCAACTGTTTCTGGTCAAACTCGCGCTGCTCAACGCCCATGCGCCAGGCTCCCCGGAGCATTTCCGGCAGCACGTGCGGGCTGCGTTGAAGGATTAGCAGGCCCCGGGACGCGGCGACGAGCCCCCCGTCTTCGCAACCGTCACAAGCACGACGCGATCCCCTCCCCGATCCGTCGCACGCATCTATTGCTAACTTCGAGATCCACGCTGTCCGCGGCTTGCTTCGGCTCGTCACACGAACTCAGTCATCGCTCAGGCGAACGATGGGCGTGCGGCTGAGTTCGTTGTTGGTTTCGACCAGCAGCAGCAGTTGCCGGAGAAACGTCTCTCGTTCTTGCGCCGGCAGCGCCGCGATGGTCCTTTCGTGCGCGCGCGCCACCGGCGACTCCAGCCGCGCGAGCAGCGCATGCCCTACGCCCGTCAGCTCGGCGACTTTCTTGCGCCGGTCCGTGCGCGATACACGGCTGTGCACGAAGCGCCGCTGCGCCAGCCGCGAGATGACATCCGCCGTATTCGCGCGATCCAGTCCCACCGCGCGCGATAGCGCGACCTGCTCGGAAGGCCCCAGTTGTTCGAGCGCCGTAAGAATGCTGTATTGCACGGGAGTGATCCCCTCCGCCGCGCACTCTTCCATGAACAGCGCGACGTGGATTTGATGCAGCCGGCGGATCAGAAAGCCGGGGCGTTGACTGAGCGCCGTGTCGCGCCATGCGGGCCGCGAGTCCGTTTCAGTGGCTTCGGCGTTGCCGGAGGTCGGTGAAGCATCCATGTGCTGTGCGTTCCATCTGCTTTCCATACGGGACGATCGTCAGCATACATCGCATTGCTAGCCGGACGTTATTCCGAAGCCCGGAATCGAGCGCGCATTTGCGCGTCGATCAACAGGTCACGGCTTGCTGACGCCCATGTTGCAACTCGGTGCGCTCATGCACGGACACGAAGCTCACACCGCATCTGTGGTGCACCACGCATTTGCGCATGACGCGCGGCGTGCCACGTCCCGCGTGGCTGCCGCGGGGCTTGCGCCGCGCAGGATCGTTGGCATACCCCTTGCATGCTCTCCTCTCGATTTCGTCAGTACCCAAACGAATCGCCGATTCGACGATCGTCAACCAGCGACCGCGCATGCAACGACTCCAGTGCACGATCGTAACCACAGAAGGGGCTTCTCATGTCAGTCCGTCTTACCCGTCGCGATGCTGGTCAGTCGAAACAGCGCACCACCGTCACGCTCCTTCGTTCGTGCGCGCTCATGCTCGTCGCGGCCTTCGGCCTGAGCCAGGCGGCTCATGCAGCGGGCGCGGAAGAAATCAAGGCGCGCGGCTATCTGAGCGTCGCGACCGAGGACGACTACAACCCGTTCGAATTCGTCGAGAACGGCAAGAACACGGGCTACGACAACGAATTGCTCGCGTTGATGCGCAAGAAGCTCGGCGTCGATGTCAAACAACAGGTGATGCCGTGGTCCGGCATTCTTCCCGGCGTCACGACGGGCAAGTACGACATGGCATTGAGCGCGGTGCTCGTCACCGAAGAGCGCAAGAAGAACTTCGATTTCGCGTCGCCGACCTGCGAGGCCGTCACGATGTACGCGACCAAAAAGGGTTCGCCGATCAGGAGCACTGACGACCTGGTCGGCAAGGTCGTGGGCGCGGAAACGGGCAGCGCGATGCTGGCGGACCTCAAGCTGTTCAACGAGGAACTGAAGAAGAAGCACGGCGGCAACGGTCTCAAGCAGATCGTCGAATATCAGTCGTATCCGGAGGCTTATCAGGATCTCGGGCTGGGCCGCGTCGATGCCGTCGCCAACACGCAGATCAGCCTGAACTCGCTCGTGAAGACGCGGCCGGACGTGTTCGTCGTCGGCCAGGCGATCGGCAAGCCGACCTATATCGCGTGGGCCGTGAAGAAGGGCAACACCGACGTGCTGAAGATGGTCGATGCCGCGCTGCTCGAACTGCGAAAGAGCGGCGAGATGTACCAACTTCAGCAGAAGTGGCTCGGCGCGAGCTACAAAGACATGCCGCAGTCGGTCAACTGAGCTTCACGCCTATACGAGCCCGCATCGATGAACGCCTTCGATTATTGGAGCATCGCACAGGGCGCGCTGGCGACCGTGCTTCTCTCGGTCGCCAGCATCGTGCTCGGCGTGCCGCTGGGGCTCGGCCTGGCGCTGATCCGCTGGGCGCGCGTGCCCTATCTCAACCGCATCGTGCTCGCTTACGTGAGCCTGATTCGCTCGTGCCCCGCCGTGACGCTGACGCTGCTGATTTTCTTCGCGCTACCGCAGTTCGGCATTTCGCTGGACCCGACGCCTGCCGCGATCCTCGCACTCACCATCAGCACCGCTGCGTTCAACTGCGAGATCTGGCGTGCCGCGCTGATCAACTTTCCGCGCGATCAGTACGACGCCGCGCTCGCCTTCGCGATGTCGCGCAGCCTGCGCTTCCGGCGCATCGTGTTGCCGCAGATCTGGCGCGCGAGCCTGCCGGGTCTCGTCAACGAGATGACCTTGCAGATCAAATCGACGCCCGCCGTCGCGGTCATCGGCATCGTCGAAATCACGCGCGCGGCCTTGCGGGTGGGCGCGCGCACCTACGATCCGCTGCCGCCCTTCGTGTTCGCGCTGGTGCTGTACGGACTCATCGTGTTCGTGCTGATCCGGGCGCAGCGCGTGATCGAGCGTCGCCAGCCCGTGGAGGCCCGCGCATGACGGAACATTTTCTGATCGTCTGGCAGCAGCGCGCGGACGTGCTCTCGGGTTTGCTCGACACGCTCGGGCTGCTCGCGGTCGCCGCCATCGCGTCGCTCGTGCTCGGCGCGCTGCTCGCACCCGCGTTGATGTCGAAGCGCCCGGTCATCGCTCGGCTCGGCATGCTCTATGTCGATGCGATGCGCTGCGCGCCGTTCCTGCTGTTCGTCTATCTGATCTATTTCGGGCTGCCGAGCGCCGGCATCCGCCTGTCGAACTGGTGGGCGGGCGCCATCGCGCTCATTCTCTACAACACCGCCTACATGGCCGAACTGCTGCGCGGCGCGTGGGCCGGCCTGCCCGTGCCGATGATCGAAGCGGCGCGCGCCTACGGGTTTCACGGCTTCGGCCTGGTTCGCCGCATCATCCTGCCGCAAGTGTTCACCGTCGCGTTGCCGATGATCGGCAATCAGCTCGTGCAAATCGTGAAGGACAGCGCGTTTCTCACGGTGATCGCGGTCGGCGAGCTGACGCATCAGATGAACGGCATTCAGGCCACCTATTTCATCCCGTTCGCCGCGTTCATCACGGCCGTGCTCCTGTACTGGGCCATCTGCCTCGTGATCGAAGGCGGCAGCGGACTAATGTCCAGATTTGCCGAGGAACGCAGAGCATGAATATTTCGAACGACGTCCCGCTCACCATCATGCGCGCGACCGAAGGATCGTCCGCACCGGCGAGCGGCGCGGCGAGCACGCCGGCGCAGACCGTCCTGCAACTGAACGGCATTTCGAAGTCGTTCGGCGAGAACCACGTGCTGCGCGATGTCTCGCTCACCGTGCACAAGGGCGAGACGGTGTGTCTGCTGGGACCGTCGGGTTGCGGCAAGTCCACGCTGCTGCGCTGCGTGAACTGGCTGGAGATTCCCGACGCCGGCACCGTTCACGTATCGGGCCGGCGCATGGGCGTGCGCGAAGGCTCGTCGATCAAAATGAACGATGCCGAACTGGCGCGTTCGCGCGCACGTATCGGCATGGTGTTTCAGCATTTCGCGCTGTGGCCGCATCTGACGGTGCTGCAGAACGTGATGGAAGCGCCGCTGCACGTGCTCGGACGTCCGCGCGACGAAGCGCGCACGGAAGCCGCCCGCCTGCTCGAACGCGTCGGCCTCGCGGCCAAGATGGACGCTTATCCGTCGCGCCTGTCGGGCGGACAGAAACAGCGCGTGGGCATCGCGCGGGCGCTGGCGATGAAGCCCGACATCCTGCTCTTCGACGAACCCACCAGCGCGCTCGACCCGATGCTCGTCGGTGAAGTGCTGAACGTGATGCGCTCGCTCGCGCAGGAAGGCGCGACCATGGTGATCGTCACGCACGAGATGGAATTCGCCCGCCAGGTGGCGAGCCGCGTCGTGTTCATGGACGCGGGACAGGTGATCGAGAGCGCGCCGCCCGAGCAGTTCTTCGGCGCACCGCAGACGCCGCGCGCGCAGCAGTTTCTCGCGCGCTTCCGCTCGCCGCATCAGGCGGCCGACGGCTGGAGCGCATCGTCCGGACACGCGTGACGTTCAGGCTCGTCGCGGCGCGCAGGCGCGCGACGGGCGAGCGGATTCACCGCGGCGCGACCATGTCCGCGGCTTGCTTCACTTCGCCATCCTTATATTTGCCCCAGGTTTGCGCCAGTTCGCTCATCGAGCGCGGATCGCAGTCGTATTCGGGCAAGGTGTCGGCATCCCAGTGACCGAACCGGTCGACGCCGCGCACGAGCGTCGCGCGACGGCGGCCCGTGACCGATCGCACATGCGCCGGCACATAGAAGAACGCGAAGCCGATACGCCGGTCGTCCGAGCGATTCGGCAGCGAGCTGTGCGCGGTGCGCTCGTGATGCATCGAGAATTCGCCCGGCTGAAGCGGCATCTCGACCGCAAGATTTTCGTCGATGCCGACGAGCGTCTGGCCCTTGGCGAGCATGTTGTCCTTCGCGTAAGTCTCGACATGCTTCAGGTCCGGCCCGCTATGCGAGCCGGGCAGCACGCGCAGCACGCCGTTGACCGAATTGGCCGGCGTCAGCGCGACCCACACGGTCACTTCCTCGTGCGGCGTCAGCCCGAAATAGGTCGAGTCCTGATGCCACGACACATAGCGAGGATCGCGGCCGTTCTTCGCGAAGATCGACGCGCCAAACAGCATGATGTCGGGCCCGATGAGATCCTCGACCGCATCGAGAATGGCCGGATGACGGCCCAGCTCGACGATCGCCGGCAAGGCCAGATGACCTTTGATCTTCAGCGTCCTGTTCACATCCTCGCCGGAGGACGCCTCGTACCGTTCGATGATGCGGCGATACTCCGCCGCCTCCCGCGCGTCGATTGCGCGCATCGGATAGACATAGCCATGCTGCTTGAAGTGCGCGACCTGCGCTTCGGTCAGATGCTTCGTCATGGACGTTCCTTTGAGTGTGCTTCGATTGGAAGACGCTTGCTCGTCCGGCAACGGCTCGCGCCCGCGCGGACGCTTACCGCATGGCTTCGTGCACCGCGCGCGCGACGCGCAGCACCGCTTCGTCCGCGCCACGCGCGCCGATCACGGACACGCCGACCGGCGCGCCATCGATCACCGTCCACGGCATGCTCACTTGCGGCAGGCCGGCCAGACCCGCGACGCACAGCATCTGCTGCGCACGCGCGCGCGTGTAATCGACCGTTTGCGCCGATGCATCGGCGCGGGGCGCGCCGCCGGGCACGGTCGGAACGACCCAGTAGACGCCTTGCGGCGAGGCTTCGGCCATCGCGCGAATCGCTTCGATGCGAACCCGCTGCGCCTGCGCGATCTGCTCGCGCGTGATGCTCAGGCTCATCGCGAAGCGCGCGCCGACGTCCGCACCGAAGCTGGCAGCGTGCTCGCGCGCCCACGGTCCGTACCGCTGGGCGATTTCCGCTGCCTGCAATACGCGGAACGCCTGCGCCCAGTCCGCGAGCGATGCCTGCGGCGCGACGAAGCTCACGCGCTCGCGGAGCGCCCCAAGCGCTGCCTCGAAGCGCGTCGCGACGGGCGCATCGGCGCAGGCGAGCAGGTTGCGCGGCACGTGAATAGCGAAGCCATCGTGATCCGATGCGACCACGCTTTGCGCCAGCACCTCGAACACGAGCGCGAGCGTGTGCGGATCGCGCGCGAACCAGCCGACCGTGTCGAAGCTGTGCGCGAGCGTGAGACATCCGTCCGTCGCGATGCGGCCGTGCGTCGGCCGCATGCCCCACACGCCGCAATAGCTCGCGGGCAGGCGCACGGAGCCACCGCAATCGGTGCCGAGCGCGATGTCCGCATCCCCCGCGGCCACCGCCACCACCGACCCGGAAGACGATCCGCCCGGAATGCGCGCCGGATCCGCAGGATTGACCGGCGTGCCGTAGTGCGCGTTGACGCCGGCGAGGCTGTAGGTGAGTTCATCGGTGACGGTCTTGCCGATCCATTGCGCGCCTTCTTCGAGCAGCGCGCGAACGGCGAGCGCGGTGCGTGCGGCGACCGGCTGCTGATCGCGCCAGACCGGATTGCCGGCGCCGGTGCGCAATCCGGCGATATCGAACACGTCCTTCACCGCGACGCGCAGCGTCGCGAGCCGCGCGCCGGTGCGCGGGGGCAGCGCGCCAGGCGGCAGCGAATCGAAGCCGTCGGCGACGAATGCGCCGTGCAGACCCGCTTGCAGAAGATCGCTTTGCGTCATGACGGATTGATCCTGCTGACATGGGCGGCGGCGTCGTCGGCCAGGTTTTTCAGCGCACGCGCAAAGAGTTCGGGCGGCGCGACATAAAGGCCGCGTCCGAGCAGGCCCGCGCGGCCGTCGCCGCCGATCATCGCGATCGCGGCGAGCGGCGCGATGCCTTCGCGCTCGACGCGAGCGGCATCGAGCACGCCGGGCAGCCGCGCGAACGCGGGATGCGGCTCCGTGTGAATGCGCGCCTGCCGCTCGCGCCAGCCGTCGGGCAAGAATGCGGCGAACGCCTGCGCAGGCTCCGGCGCGAACGCGAGCGCCTGCGCGCCGAAACCGGCCGCGTCGACGACACCGCTGTCGCCGGTCAGCGGCGCGGCCTGCGCCCGCTGTTGCGGATCGATGCGCGGTCCTTGCGGTGCGCGCGCACGGGCGGTGATCCAGCGCGAAGGCGCGCCCGCCAGCCGGATGCCGACGCGCTCACCGTTGCCTGCCAACGCCACCACCAGCGTCGACGAAGCCTCGCCCGCGCGCGCCGCCGCCGCAAGCATCAGCGCGCACGCGGCCATCCACAGCGTGAGGAAGAAGAGCGGCGTCTCGCCGAGCATCGCGTCGATCCCGGTGGATGCACCGGCCAGGCGCGGAGCAAGCAGCGCGCGCAGGGCGGTGGTGGCGGCCGTGGTGCGAGCGTGCAGGTCGTCACCGTCAGCGAGGCCGGTCTGCGCCAGCGCGAGCAGATCGAGCGGGCCGCGAGCGAGCGCGGCATCGAGCGCGGGGGCGAGCACTTCGTCGCGCCACTTCATGCGCTCGAGGATGCGCGGATCGCGGCCGCCGAAGCGAATCTGCGGACCCGCGCCGCTACCCAGCAAGGACCACGCGCGCGCGGCCGGATCGTTGGCGTCGTTCACTTCGACGAGCGTCGTGCGCGGCGAGATCACCGCCGCGAGCGGCGTCACCACGCCGTACGACTGCGCGGATTCGAGCCGCACGTCGCCTTGCGCGATCAGCCGTTCGGCGTGCGCTTCGTCCTTCGCCCAGCCCTCGTACAGACAGCACAGGATCGCCGACGAGCGCACCGACGGGGACGGCTCGCGCGGATCGTCGAAGCGCGGCCCCGCATGCAACAGCGTGAAGTCCGGCAGACCGAGCGCGTCGCGCGCCGCTACGACCGTGGGCCATTGCGGGCGCACCGCGTGCACGCGGCTCAACGCGCGTGCGTTGGCATCGTCGGCGCGCATGGTCAGCGGGCCGCGAAGCTGAACAGTCCGCGCAGGCGCGACCACAGCATCTTCCAGAACAGATTGCCGACGTCGAGCGGCGCATTCGTTGCGTTCGCCGCGTTCGACGCACTCGCCCCATTCGCCGATGGCGCGCGCGCAGCCGGACGCGCTTCGACACGGGTTTGCGCGGCAGGCGCAACAGGCGCGGCGGACCCTTCGGCTTCCTGAGCAACGGCCATCGCCGCGGCCTGCGCCTGCGCGCTGTTCGATGCCGCGCCGGCGGCGTCGAGTTTCGCCTTGAGATTTTCCGCGAACGCTTCGGTCATGCGCGTCGCCAGTTCCTTCACGATGCCGCCGCGCGAAAACTGCGCGAGGCTGCCGCCGATCGTGTAGTCGACCTTCACGTCGACACGCGTTTGGCTCGCCGCCGTGGCTTCGAGCGCGAATGCGGCCACGCCCTTCACGCGCGACGAACTCTTGCGGTCCACGCCCGTCCCGGTGATGCTGCCGCGATACTGCGCGTCGTCGAGCTTCATCTCGCCGTCGCCCGCGAACGACGCGACTATCGGCCCGAGCTTGACGGTCATCGCCAGCTTGAGCATGCCGTTGTCGACCGGCGCCGTCAGCGACGCGCCGGGCAGGCACGCGACGATCTCCGACGTGTCGTGAAAGCGCGCCCACACGGCATCGCGCGGGTAGGGGACGGTGAAGCTTTGTTCGATTTCCATTGCGTACGAGTCCGTAGAGGAGTTTCAGGCGGTCACGGCGACGGCCGCAAGCGGGGCCGCCGCGCGGGCGCGACGCGCATCGAGCACGCGGCGGATCGCGCGGACGATACCCACGTAGCCGGTGCAGCGGCACAGGTTGCCGGACAGTTCGAGGCGCACGCGCGCGTCGTCGGCATCGGGCAGGCGCATGACGATGTCGCGCGCGGTCATCAGCATGCCCGGCGTGCAATAGCCGCATTGCAGCGCGTGTTCGGCGCTGAAGGCCGCGCGCAACTCGTTCATGGTGGCGTCGTCGTCGAATCCTTCGATGGTGCGCACCGCGCTCCCCGCGCAACTGATTGCCGGCGTGATGCACGAACGCGTCGGCACGCCGTCCACGTCGATCGTGCACGCGCCGCATACGCCCTGCTCGCAGCCGATGTTGGTGCCGCACAGCATGCGCTGCTCGCGCAGGAAATCGGCGAGGCTCGTGCGCGGCTCGACGCGGTCCGCGACCGGCGCCCGGTTGACGACGAGTTCGATCGTCTTGATGAATGCGTCGCTCATGATGCGTGGTCCTGGTTGCGAATGCCCGCCGCCGCGCGCACGAGCGCGACGCGATGCACTTCATGTTCGTAGCTTCCCGCTTCGAGGCCCGCCGCCTGCAGATGCGCATCGAAGCACGCGGTTTGCGGATCGACGTCGCCAAGCAGCTCGCGGGCATCGTCGATTGCGTAGGGCGGCGCGTCGATCGCGCCGATCACCGCACGGCACACGCCGCGCGCCGCATCGTCGACGAACACGGCGATCGCTTCCGCGAACTCGCCCGGCTTGCGGTTGAACTTGTAGTAGCTCCAGCGTGCGGTCGGCGAAAGACGCGCGAACCGCACGCCGGTCAAAATCTCGTCGGCTTCGAGTGCGGTCGTGAATGCGCCGGCCATCCAGTCGGCCCCGGCGATTACGCGTGCGCCGCCCGCTCCCGTGACGAGAAACTGCGCATCGAGCGCGCGCATCGTGTTGATCCAGTCGGCGGCGGGATCGGCGTGGGCGAGACTACCGCCCAGCGTGCCGCGATTGCGCACCGCGCGATACGCGATACCGCGCGCCACGTATTCCATCAGTCCGCGCGTGCCAGTCTCGATCTTGCCATCCTCGATCTCCGCATGCGTGATGCACGCGCCGAGCGTGACCGTCGCGCCGTCGCTACCGCACGCCCGCAGCGCGGCGATGCCGCGCAGATCGACGAGCATTTCCGGTTGCGCGAGGCGCAGGTTCATCATCGGTCCGAGCGACTGGCTGCCGGACACGAACTTGCCCATGCCTGCGGTCGGGCCGATCAGCGCGATCGCCTCGTCGCAGGCGAGCGGCTTTGCATAATCGTAGGTCGCGGCTTTCATGCAGGCATTCCTTTCATCGCGTGGGCCTGGCGTTCGCGCTGCTGCGCGAGCGCTTCGACGATCAGGCGTGGTGTGATCGGCAACTGGTCGATGCGCACGCCGAGTCCGCGCAGCGCATCGTTGACTGCGTTGGCGAGGGCGGCGGGCGGACCGATGGCCCCGCTCTCGCCGATGCCCTTCTGCCCGAACTCCGTATACGGCGCGGGCGTTTCCATGTGTTCGATGCGAATCGCGGGCACTTCGGTCGCGCCGGGCAGCAGGTAGTCGGCGAGCGTCGAGGCGAGCGGCTGGCCGTCCTCGCTATACGGCATTGCCTCGTATAGCGCGGTGCCGATGCCCTGCGCCGCGCCGCCGTACACCTGCCCATCGACGACCATCGGATTGATCAGCACGCCGCCGTCTTCGACGATTGCGTAATCGAGAATCTCCGTTTTGCCGAGCGCCGGATCGACCGCGACGACCACCGCGTGGCACGCGTAGCTGAAGGTGCCCGAATCGCGCTTCGCCTGATAGGACGTCGACACTTCGAGGCCGCGCGGATCGACGTCGGGCGGCAGCAGTTGCGGCGCGAGATACCAGCTCCGCGCGATCTCCCGCAGGCTGCGCGACGCCTCGCTGCCGACCACCGCGCCGTTCTCCCAGCGCACCTCGCTCGGGGCTTCGCCGAGCAGATGCGCGCCGATCTTCATCAGCCGCTCCTTCAGTTCCTTCGCTGCGCGGCCCACCGCGCCACCCGCCATCACGATCGAGCGCGACCCCCACGTGCCCGTCGAGTACGGCGTGACGCCGGTGTCGCCGAGCACGATGCGTACGCGGTCGGTGTCGATGCCGAGCACCTCGTGCGCGATCTGCGCGAGCGTCGTCTCCATGCTCTGTCCGTGCGAATGCACGCCCGCGCGCACTTCCAGCACGCCGTCGGGCGTGAGGCGGATCACCACCGGTTCGTAGCCCGGCACCATCGGAATGCCCCAGCCGTGATACACCGACGTGCCGTGCGCGCCCTGCTCGCAGAACACCGCCATGCCGAAGCCGATGCGCCTGCCGTCCGGCTCGCCGCGCCGCTGCCGCGCGCGCACCGCGGGCAGGTCGATGGCCGCCATCGCGCGGCGCACCGCCTCGGGATAGTCGCCGCTGTCGAAGTGCTTGTTCGTGATGTTGTCGTAGGGCATCTCGTGCGGCTCGACGAGATTGCGCAGGCGCACCTCGTATGGCTCGAGGCCCGCTTCGAGCGCGATCGCATCCATGATGGTTTCGATCGCGTAGCACACGCCCGTGCGCGCCACGCCGCGATACGGCAGGATCGGCGGCTTGTTGGTGGCGACCGACCACGTGCGGCACCGGAAGCGCTCCATCTTGTACGGCCCCGGCAGGATGCTGCCGATCTGCGCCGCTTCCAGGCACGCCGAAAACGGATACGACGAATATGCGCCCGAATCGACATGCGCCTCGCATTCGACCGCGAGCAGGCGGCCGTCGCGATCCGCGTAGCCGGTGATGTCGTAATCGTGCTCGCGGCAGTTCGCATTCGCCGTGAGCTGTTCGCGGCGATCCTCGATCCAGCGCACCGGCTTTTCGAGCTGCATCGCGAGCCAGCCGCAGCAGACTTCCTCGGGCAGCAGAATGCCCTTGTAGCCGAAGCCGCCGCCGACGTCGGGCGCGATCACGCGCACTTGTCCTTCATCCAGACCGAGACATTCCGCAAGCCCCGTTCGCGTGATGTGCGGCATCTGCGCGGACGTGTGCAGGATCAGTTGCGACAATCGCCGGTCCCAGTGCGCGACGCAGCCGCGCCCTTCCATCGGCGCCATGCTCTGGCGCGCGGTGCGCAGTCTGCGCTGCACGCGGATCGGCGCGTCGCGGCGGATCGCGTCGAGATCGACAGCGGGATTCGCATCGACGAACGTTTCGAGGAACACGTTGTCGCCCCAGGGTTCGTGCACGAGCGCGGAGTCGTCGCGGCGCGCGTCGAGCATGTCGACCACGGCCGGCAGTTCCTCGAAATCGACGAACACCTGCGCGGCGAGGTCCTCGGCCTGCGCGCGGGTCGCGGCCACGCACATCGCGATGGTCTCGCCGACCTGCCGCACCTTGCCGCTCGCCAGCACCGGCTGCTCGGAACATTTAAAGCCCGGCAGACCCGAATTCGCGACGATGGGCTTGACGCCTTCCATGTCGGCGAGCGTGTAGATCGCGTGTTCGAAGCCTGCCGGCTTGTCGATGCCGACGATATGACCATGCGCGATCGGGCTGCGCACGAACGCCACATCGACCATACCGACCATGCGGATGTTGGGCACGTACTCGCCGCGCCCGCGCATGAAGCGTTCGTCTTCCTTACGCGTGAGCGACGCGCCGATGCCTTGCGGGCGCTCGCCGCCGCCCTGTTGGTCTGGACGTTTGATCATCGTGTGAACCTCGTGTTCTCAGGCGGCGCGCGCGAGCGGCAGGGTCGGTGAGACGGCGTCGTGGCGCACGCCGTCGCGCAGGCAGAACAGCGGCGACAGCATGCGATCGGTGATGAGCTGCGTGCCTTCGTTGTCCTCCAGCACCCAGCGCCCGCGACGGTCGTCGAGCACGCTGATGTCCGCGCGGCGTCCCACCTCGAGGGTGCCGATCTCGTGCTCCATGCCGACCATCTTCGCGGCGTTGCAGGTCGCCATCGCGACGACGTGATCGAGCGGCAGGCCGAGCGCGAGCATGCTGGTCATCGCGCTCACGAGGCTGAACTGCGTGCGGCCGAGGAACGAATGCTCCTCGTCCGGATGACTGTCGGGCGTACCGGCGGGCGCGGGCACATGGGTGTTGTAGCCGTGCATGTCCGCGCCGAGCGTGTCGGGCACGACGCCCGCATCGAGCACGATGCGCGCCGTCCTGAAGCTGAAGTGCGAGCCGTGGCCGACGTCGATCTTCAGGCCGCGCGCGACCGCTTCATGCACGAGCGGATGCAGTTGCCCGTTCTCTTCGACGAAGCCGCCAGGATGACGGCTGAACGGATGCGCGAGGATGTCGCCGGGCTTGAGCGTCTCGACCACCTGATTGAAGATGGAATCCGGCTGCACCGGCAGTGCGCCGCTCTGCGGCTTCGGCCACAACTGGCCGAAGTGGATGTACAAAGGCAGTTGCGCGCCACGACCGATCTGCGCGGCGATCTTCATCACGTCGAGGCCCCAGCGCGCGAAGCCGCCGATTTCCGCATGAGCCTTGATGCCCTTCACCAGATCGGGATTGGCCTTGATGGACTTGATGGTCGCGTCGGCATCGAGACAGTCCGGGCGATACAGGTCCGGATAGTAGTGACCTTCGAGCCCGCCGACCAGATAGGCGGAAATGAACGCGAGCACGCGCGTGGCCGAGCGCTCCGCCACGTAATGACGAAAGCCGGGAATCGTGATGCAGCTCGGACCGCCCTGATCGACGATCGTCGTGACGCCCGACTGCACGCCGCACTGATCCGCATTCAGGCCGAAGCGGCCCGTCACGTACTGATAGATGTGGCCGTGCGTATCGATGAGACCGGGCAGCACCAACTTGCCGCTGCAATCGACGTGTTGCGCCTGCCGCGCCTGAGTCGCGGCATCGGCGCCGATTGCGGCGATGACGCCGTTGACCACCAGAACGTCGAGCGTGGCGTCGATCTTCTGGGCTGGGTCGATGACGCGCCCCCCTTTGAGCAGAACTGGTGACATGTACTGTGCGCCTGGCCGAGTGGAAAGATGCGTGGTGTACCGCAAGTTGTATGCCGGTTTTCATGCGCCGTTTCCCGAGCCTTTTTTCTCTCTTCTAATCAACCGCTTGGAAACGCCTGAAGATATTAGATGCGTGCCGTACCACGGATCTCGTCAAACTACCCCGCACCAACTCGGATAGCGTCGCCGCGCGCCCGCACCACAGCCATGCGCAATGCCTTCTTATGGTGATTCGTCGGTGTACCCCGCATTTGTGACACGCCACGTTTTCCGCCTAGAATGAGACATCGGAGCGTCCGACGCTCGTCACCTATCCAAAGTCGAGATATGCGAAACACGGTCACCGATCACATCGACATCAACAGCGTTCGGGCGGAGCTTGCCGAGCGCCAGGCGCGCTCGCCGCTCTTCGCGCGGCCGGGCTTTCTGATTCGCCGCATGCATCAGATTCATACGTTCCTGTTCGCGCAGGAAACCGGCGAATTCAACATCACGCCGGTGCAATACAGCTTGCTGACAGCACTGGAATCGCTCGGCGAGATGGATCAGAACTCGCTCGCCATCGAAGTCGGACTGGAGCGCTCCAGCGTCGCGGAAGTCATTCCGCGTCTGAACGCGCGCGGGCTCGTCAGCCGCACGCAGGCCGAGCATGACAAGCGGCTGCGGCTCGTCAGGCTCACACCCGCCGGCAAACGTCTGGTCAGGAAGATGGCCGCCGCCGTGCAGCGCGCGCACGAGCGCACCATCGAACATCTGTCGCCCGTCGAGCGCGATGTCTTCATGCTGCAAATGATCCGGCTGGTGGAAGCCAACAACTCGGACAACCTCGTGCCCTTCCGGCTGCCCGACAGCCAGTTGCTCGCCCACGACGAAAGCGAGGCCGACGCAACGTGACCATGAACACCGACGAGCGCGCCGCCATCGCCCCTCACGCCACGCTTTCGCGCGCGGATCGCGTCTACTACACGCTGCGCGACGAAATCTTCGACATGCATCTGCTGCCTGGCGACCGGCTCACGGAAGGCGCCATCGCCGAACGCTTCGCGGTTTCGCGCACGCCCGCGCGGGAGGCTTTGCAGCGCCTGCAGAGCGATGGCCTGATGCAAGGCTATGTGCGCGGCGGCTGGGAAGTCGTGCCGATCGACAACAAGCGCTTCGACGATCTCTACGAAATGCGCCAGATGATCGAAACCTTCGCCGTACGCAAGCTCTGCGACGGCGAAGCGCCGCAGGCGGAACTGCATCTGCTGCTCGATGGGCTCGAGCGCATCTGGAAAGTGGGACGCGCGCAGCGCATCACCGATGGCCGCAAGCTCGTCGAACTGGATGAAGGGCTGCATCATGCTCTGGTCGCGGCCGCCGGCAACCACGAACTGACTTCGGCGATGCAGCGCGTCACCGACCGCATCCGCGTGGTGCGGCGACTCGATCTCGTACACGGCGACGGCATCGCCGAGACCTACGACGAACACGCGGCCATTCTCGACGCCATCCGTCACGGCGACAGCGCGCGCTGCGTCGAACTCGTGTCGCGTCATATCGGCGGGAGCCAGGCCAGCGTGAGCGGACTCACGATGCAGCGGCTGCTCGCCGCGCGCACCGAGCCGGGGCGTGCCGCCATCGCGCACGCACCGGCAAGGTCCCGGCGCACCATCTGACGGCAGCCCGCGGCGGCACTCAGGGTCGCTCGATACAGCGCTGAAATCGCCTGCCTGCAAGCCTTCTCAGGGTTTTCACCGAACCTTGGCACGGATCTCGCATGGTTCGAATTCGTTGTATACAAGGAAAACGACCATGCATCTTGAGTCTCCGCACGTCGCGGCCAACCAACTGAATCCCGCGCGCGGAACGCGCGGCATGGCGGTCGCGCCACACGCGCTCGCGTCGCAGAGCGCGCTCGCCGTCCTGCGCGAAGGCGGCAACGCGGTCGAGGCGATGATCGCCGCCGCCGCGACCATCGCGGTGGTCTATCCGCACATGAACAGCATCGGCGGAGACGGCTTCTGGCTGATCTGGCGCCCCGGTCACGCGCCCGTCGGCATCGAGGCGTGCGGCGCGGCGGCGATGCGCGCCGACATCGACACCTATCGCGCGCGCGGCCTGAGCGCGATTCCCGCGCGCGGTCCGCTCGCGGCCAACACGGTCGCGGGCACGGTGTCCGGCTGGGACTTCGCGCATCGCTTCTCGAAAGACGCGCTCGGCGGCCGCCTGCCCGTCGCGCGGCTGCTCGAGGACGCCATTCACTATGCGAAGAGCGGCATTCCCGTGACGCGCAGCCAGGCCGACTGCATCGCGGCCAAGCGCGGCGAACTGGAAAGCGTGCCGGGCTTCGCGCAGACCTTCCTGCCCGACTCGCGCGCGCCGCGCACCGGCGAGCGCTTCGTCAACGCGCGGCTGGCCGCGACGCTGCAACGGCTCGCCGATGCCGGTCTCGACGACTTCTATCGCGGCGATCTGGCGCGCAGCATCGCGAGCGATCTCGCGTCGCTGGAAACGCTCGTGAGCCTCGACGACCTCGAACGGCATCGGGCCCGCGAACGCACGCCGCTCGCGTTGCAACACACGCTCGGCACGGTCTACAACATGCCGCCGCCGACCCAGGGGCTCGTCTCGCTGCTGATCCTCGGCGTGCTGGATCGCGTGCTCACCGACGACATGGACCCGCTCGGCCCCGAGTTCGTGCACGCGTGCGTCGAGGCGACCAAGCTCGCCTTCAAGGTGCGCGACGAACACGTGACCGACCCGGACCATATGCGCATCGACCCGCTCACGCAGCTCGATCCGGCCGCGCTCGACGCAATGGCGGCTCAGGTGTCGATGTCGCGCGCGGCGGCCTGGGGCCGCGGCCGCGGCCCCGGCGACACGGTCTGGATGGGCGTCGTCGATGGCGATGGCGTCGCCGTCAGTTTCATCCAAAGCATCTATCACGAGTTCGGCAGCGGGATCGTGCTGGCGCAATCGGGCATCAACTGGCAGAACCGCGGCTGCAGCTTCTCGCTCGACGCTTCGTCGCTCAATCCGCTGATGCCGGGCCGCCGTCCGTTCCACACGCTCAATCCCGCCCTCGCCCGTTTCGCCGATGGCCGCACGATGGTGTACGGCAACATGGGCGGCGACGGTCAGCCGCAGTCGCAGAGCGCGGTGTTCTCCCGCATCGCGCGATTCGGCTGGAACCCGCAGGCCGCGATCGATGCGCCGCGCTGGCTGCTCGGCCGCACCTGGGGCCAGTCCACCGATTCGCTCAAGCTGGAAGCGCGCTTTCCCGCCGCCACCGTCGAGGCGCTGCGCGCGCTCGGCCACGACGTGGATGTGCTCGCCGCTTACGACGAAGCGATGGGCCACGCCGGCGCGATCGTTCGTTATCCGGACGGTTTGCTCGAGGGCGGCCACGATCCGCGCAGCGACGGCTCAGCCGCCGGCTGGTAACCCCGCTTCACGTCGCTTCACGTCGCTTCACGTCGCTTCACGCCGCTTCACGTCGCGACGTAACCCATTGATCTGATCCGGTCCCGCGTTTTCGTGGGACCGGAGGGCAGCTCTCGTCCTTTCGAATTCGTACTTCAACCGGGGAACGCATATGAACACTCGCATCCAGACGATGCACGACGATGTCGCCGCAAGCGCGGGCGCCGCCGTGACACATAATCGCTGGCTTCAGCTCGGCCTGGGCCTCATCTGCATGATGGCGATCTCCAGCCCGCAATACGTATGGACGCTGCTGACCAAGCCGCTGTCGGTAAAGCTCGGCGTGCCGTTGCCGCAACTGCAGGTGACCTTCTCGCTGCTCATCATCTTGCAGACGTTCTTCTCGCCGTTTCAGGGCAAACTGATCGACCGTTTCGGGCCGCGTCTGCTGATCTCGCTCGGCACGGTGATGTCGGGCCTGAGCTGGGTGCTCGCGTCGATGGCCACGACGACATCGATGCTCTATCTGACGTACGGTGTCGTCGGCGGACTGGGAACGGGCATCGTGTATGTCGGCGTTGTCGGGCTGATGGTGCGCTGGTTCCCCGACCGCCGCGGCTTCGCAGCCGGCGCGGTGGCGGCGGGCTACGGCATGGGCGCGATCGTGACCACCTTCCCGATCGCCGCATCGCTCGCGACGCGCGGCATCGACGCCACGCTGTGGATTTTCGGCATCGCCTTCGCGATCGTGGGCTTTCTCGCGTCGCAAGGCCTGCGCGTGCCGCAACATGCGGCGCTCGAGCCGACCGCGGCCGCGGCGGCATCGCGCGTGCCGAATCTTCGTCCTTCGCAAATGATGAAGTCGCCGCTCTTCTGGCTCATGTTCGCGATGATGACGATGATGTCCACCTCGGGCCTCATGGTCACCTCGCAGATGGCGACCTTCGCGGCGGACTTCGGCATCACGAAGGTCCTCGTGTTCGGCATGGCCGCGCTGCCGCTCGCGCTGACTATCGACCGCTTCACGAATGGCCTCACGCGCCCGCTATTCGGCTGGGTGTCGGACCATTTCGGCCGTGAAAACACGATGTTTTTCGCGTTCGCACTCGAAGGCGTCGCGATGGCGCTGTGGCTCCTGACGCGCGACAACGCCGTGCTGTTCGTGCTGCTCTCGGGCGTGGTGTTCTTCGGCTGGGGCGAAATCTTCTCGCTGTTCCCGTCAACGCTGACCGATACGTTCGGCACGCGCCACGCCACCGAGAATTACGGCTGGCTGTACATTTCGCAGGGCATCGGCTCGATCTTCGGCGGCCCGCTCGCGGCGCTGTTGCATCAACATACGGGTAGCTGGGTGCCGGTATTCAGCCTCGCGATCACGCTGGATATCGTCACCGCCATGCTCGCGCTGTTCGCACTCAAGCCAATGCGCGCGCGCTATCTGAACCGACAGCCGCAGGCGTAGCTTCGAGCGCGCATGACGATGATCGAGGTGCTCGCGGGCGTTGCCGAACTGGCGCGAAAGGTGAGGAGTTCCAGGAGGCGCGGCAATGGTGAGGATTTCCAGGGACTCCGGCAATGGTGAGGAATTCCAGGAGATCGCCAATGGTGAGGATTTACGGGAGCCGCCCTCCCGTCACCTCACTGCCCTTTCCAGGCCCGCGGCACCCGGTGGAAATTGCGGTCGAAGTAAATCAGGCTGTCGCCGTCGGCGCGCACGCGAATCGCGGTGGTCTCGACGAACATCACCGAGTGCGAGCCGACTTCCTTCGCTTCGACGATCTTCCCCTGCAAACTCGCGAGCGCGCCGCGCAGCACCGGCACGCCGTGCTCGCCCTCGTCCCACACCGGCAATTGAAAACGCTCTTCCATCGAAAGACCGGTCATCCCGGCGAAATGACGCGCGATGCTTTCGAGGCTCGCCGGTAAAACATTTACGCACACGTTGCGATTGCCGTCGAACACCGCATGCATCGCGCTCGATCTGTTCAGGCAGATCAGCAACGTGGGCGGCGCATCGGTGACGGAGCACACCGCGCTCGCGGTGATCCCGCAGCAGCCGTGCGACCCCGCCGTGGTGATCACGTTGACGGCCGCGCCCAGATGCGCCATCGCCTGTCTGAACTGCTGGCGCTCGTAGTCGATTCCGCTTTCAGCGGGTAACGGGTTGCTCGACATGTCGATGTCTCCTGTGTTCGGTTGCCGGTTCACGCAAGCTGCGCCGCTAGTATTTGCGAGGCTTTGCGAGCGCTTTCCGGCCAGCTATGATTAAAAGCCCAATACGATCTTTCTCGTGTGCGTTTGTCCACTCACACGTGCGTTATTCCAATGCCGCCAACCGCTCGACCGTCCGTCTCCGATGCCGCTCCTGTCGTCTATATCGTCGATGACGACAACGGCATGCGCACGTCGCTCGCGTGGCTGCTCGAATCGGTCGGCATCAAATCGCACGGCTTCGTCAGCGCGACGGATTTTTTGCGCGCGTTCGACCTGAACGTGCCCGGCTGCCTCGTGCTCGACGTGCGGATGCCGGAAGTGAGCGGCTTCGACGTGCAGGAAGAGCTGAACCGTCGCGGCGCGACGTTGCCGATCATTTTCGTCAGCGGTCACGGCGATATTCCTATGTCGGTGCGCGCGTTGCAGCACGGCGCGATCGATTTCGTCGAAAAGCCGTACAACTCGCAGCAAATGCTCGAACGCATCCAGCGCGCGATGAAACTCGCGTCCCAACGTCACACCAAACACATGCGCCAGCTCGAACTGCGCGAGCGCATCAACTCGCTCACCGCGCGCGAGAAGGAAGTGCTGAACGGCCTGATCGAAGGCAAGGCCAGCAAGGTCATCGCGGCGGATCTGTCCATCAGCGTGAAGACGGTCGACGTGTATCGCGCGAGCATCAAGGAAAAGCTCGGCGCCACGTCGATTCCGACGCTCGTGCGCGGCGTGCTCGAAGTGTGGGGCCCGTCGGACGAGCGGCAGGAATGACGCCGGCATAACACCGGCATCACAGCGGAATCACGTTGACGTCACGCCACCCCGCGCGCCAGCGTCAGCGCATATACAACCCGCCATTGATGTCCCAGCACGCGCCGTTGGCGAAATAGGCGTTACCCGACGCGAGCATCACCGCGACCTCGGCGATATACGACGCGGCGCCGAGCTTGCCCACCGGAATCGCTTCGATCACTTTTTCCAGCTTGTCGGCCGGCACGCTTTCGTGAACGATCGGCAGATCGAGCGGCCCCGGCGAGATCGCGTTGACGGTCACGCCGCGCGCGGCGAGATCGCGCGCGAACACCTTGGTCAGCGTCAGCACCCCGCCCTTCGCGGCCGCGTAGTGCGCGCCGGTTGCCGAGCCGCCGTTCTGTCCCGCGAGCGACGCGATATTGACGATGCGGCCCACACCGCGCTGCGCGAAGTACTCGCCGAACACCTGACAGCCGAACAGCACGCTGCGCAGATTCACGTTGATCACCTGATCGAACTGCTCGGCGCTGATCTCCATCACCGGCACGACTTTCGACGCACCCGCGTTGTTAACGAGCGCATCGATGCCGCCCCAGCGTTCGAGCACGCTATCGCGCGCGGCTTCGAAGTCCGCCTTGCGCGTCACGTCGAGCCGGATCGCGCAGGCGCTGGAGCCGTCCGCGCTGAGTTCGCGCGCAAGCTGCTGCGCGGGTTCGAGCGCGATATCGGCCAGCGCGACCTTGTAGCCCGCTTGATGAAAAGTACGCGCGACGACTGCACCCAGTCCGCGCGCGGCGCCCGTCACGAGCGCGATTCTGTTCGACATGGTGCCGACTCCTTATTTATGTTTCGACGGTTTGCGCGAGCCGCGCTTCGATCAGCGCGGCGACCGCGCACACCGTTTCGTCGTCGTTCTTGCGGCCGACGATTTGCAGTCCTGCTTTCAGCGGCGAATTGTCGAGCGGCACCGGCAGCGTCAACGCAGGATGGCCGCTCAGATTGAACGGCCGGATCAGCGACGACATCGCGATCACCGAGGTACCGGCGCGGGCCGCTTCGAGCGTGATCGGCAACGCGGGCATCGTCGGCAGCAGCAGCACGTCGAGTTGATCGAGCGCGCGATCCACATCGTCGGTGAAGCGGCGGCGCACCCGTTCGGCGGCATCGAGATCGGCGGCGCTGGTGGTCGCTGCCGCGCGCAGACGGGTTTCGATATCGGCGCCGAGCTTGCCGCTGTCGACCAGATGGCCGAACGCGCGCGAGGTTTCCGCGTTGATCACCGACAGTCCCGCCGCGAACGCGTCCTTCATCGACGCGAGTTCAACGGGCCGCGCGGTGAGACCGGCGCGCGTGATCACGGCGGCGATTGCGTTGGCGATCTGCTCGTCCGCGTCGACGCTGACCACGCCGACGCGCACCTGCGAAACGTCGCGACGCGCGTTGCCGGCGTCAAACGACGGATCGATCGCGCTCATCACTTCGACCACCGTATGCATGTCGCGCGCGAACGGGCCGACGCAATCGAGCGTCGTGACCTGCGGCGCCACGCGATGCCGCGACACGCGTCCGAACGTCGGCTTCAGACCGATCACGCCGCAGCACGCGGCGGGACCGCGCACCGAGCCACCGGTGTCGGTGCCGAGCGCGGCGTCCACCAGTTTCTGCCCGACCGCCGACGCCGACCCGCTCGACGAGCCGCCCGGGATACGCGCCGGATCCTGCGGATTGACCGGGGTGCCGGTGAAATCGTTGATGCCCGTCATGCCGAACGCGAGCTCGTGCATGTTCGCTTTGCCGGTGATGCGCCAGCCGGCATCGAGCAGCCGTTGCACGACCTCCGCGTGCTCCGATGCAGCCGGCGCGTCGGCGAGCGCGCGGCTCGCGGCTGTCGTCGCGTAGCCGGCGATATCGATGCTGTCCTTGATCGCGATCGTCGGCGCGTTCGCGTTGTCGGTCGCGCGCAGATCGAATGTTTGCAGCAATGCAGTCATGCGGTGACTCCTTGAGCGGGATTGACTCGCCACGGCGCGTCGAACAGACGCTCGGTGCGGAAATGGCGAATCAGCCACGTCGCGCCGCCGTCATGCGCGGCCGGCACGAAATCGATTTCGAGGCGTGCCGCGATCAATTCGGCTTTCCCATCGACGTAACCAGACGCTTGCAACATGATCCAGCGGCCCGTCGCGCTCGCGCCGTTTACGTCGATGTGCTCCGAGGTCAGAAAGTGGGTATTGGTCGCGAAATGCGGAGTGGGCGGCAGATAGCGCTGCAACATCGCGACGATTTGCGCGGGCCCTTCGAGCCGCCCGAACTTGTTCGCGTACTGCGGGCCGATGCCTTCCCAGATCGCGTCGCCGGTAAACAACGCGGCGAGCGCTTCACCCTGCAACGCGCGCACCGGCACATCGCACAGCGCCATATAGCGCGCGATCGTGTTGCGCACCGCGTTCTGCGCTTCGAGCGACTGGATGCGTGCGAGCAGAGCGTCGACAGTCGTTGCCGCGGCCTTCGCTTCGTTCATCGCGTCACCCCTGCTGCGCGGCAGCCGGCGGCACCGTCAGCGCGCGGCCGACGCGCGCTTCGATCTTGCCGTAGCGCCACAGGTTGTATTCGCCGACCGGCGTGGTGCGATACAGATTGCACACGGCCACCGCGGTATCGAAGTCGGCGACGTCGGCCATGATGTAGAAGGTCCACGGCGCGCCATCCGCATTGCCGACCACGAGGCGGTCGTCGTCCATCACGCCGAGCACGCGCACGTTTTCCATCGCTTCGACCGCATTGAGCATCTTGCCGTACGCTTGCCACACCTCGCCGATCTGTTCGCGCGGCAGGTCGAAGAAATTCTGCGTGACGCCGCAGCAGAACAGCACACGCAACGGCAGGTTTCGGGTATCGCTCATCGGAATGTTCCTTGGTTCGACTGATTAATGTTGCTTACAGGTAGCCGGGAATCGGCTGCGTGCCGACGAACACGGCGCCGGCTCCGTCGTAATTGCCTTCGCCGAGAAACGCGTGCTGGGTGACGACCATCGCGTCGCGCACGAGGCGTTGCAGCGGATGATTGCGATAGATCGCGGCGGTGCCGGCGAGCCGGTACGCGCGGTTTACGACGTCGGCGCCGTCGCGCGCGATCTGCGTCGCCGACAGACGCAGCAGGCTGACCTGATCGGGCGTCACGTCGTTGCCGGCGAGAATCGACTGCCACACGCTGTCGGTCGATTCGTAGAAGAACGCGCGCGCGGCCCGCAGTTGCGCTTCGGCCTTCGCGAGTTCGATGCGGTAATACGCGCGGTCCGCGAGTTGCGGCGCGCCGGTGGTGGTCTTGCGGCCGCCGGCCATGTTGTTGGCGACGTCGAGCGCCGCGCGTGCGAGGCCCAGGTTCACGACCGCCAGCACCTGCGCCGCGTACGCGACGGTCGGATAACGATAGAGCGGCTCGTCGACGGTCGGCGTGCCGCCGCGCACGAAGGTCCAGTCTTCGGCGACGAACTGGTTCGACACGCGCAGATCGTGACTGCCGGTGCCCTGCATCCCGACCACGTTCCAGTTTTCGACGATCTCGACCTGCTCGGGCCGGAACACCGCGGTGCGCGGTTTGCCCGGCGCTTCGCCGGCCTTGCCGGTGCCGATGCCGACGCCGAGCCAGTCCGCGCCCTTGCAGCCGCTCGCGAATTTCCACGTACCGTTGACGCGAAAACCGCCGGTCTCGGCCGTCGCGTTCTGTACCGGGAACAGGCCGCCGGCGAACACCTGGTCGGGACCGTTCGCGTAAATCGCCGCTTGCGTGTCGAGCGGCAGCGCGGCCAGATACAGATTCGCCGAGCCGAAACTCGCGACCCACGCGGCCGAACCATCGACGGTCGCAATCCGTTCGATCAGTTGCAGAAACTCGCCGGGCGCGCGCGCATCGCCGCCGAAGCGCTTCGGCGTCGCCGCCCGATAGATGCGCGCGCGCTTGAGCATGTCGATCACGTCGCGCGGCACGTGTGACAGACGCTCGAACTCCTCGCGCCGTTTCGCGATCTCGGCGATTACGTCATCGAGTGCCAGTTCTTCGAACTGGGCCGTGTCGTCCTGCTTCAGCGCGGCGGCGAGTGCCATGAGCGTCTCCGTATCCTGTGAATGGTAAGCGGTGGTGTCGGTGGTGTCGGTGGTGTCGTCGAACACGATGGAACCAGTCTAGGAACGCCAATAAACACGGACAATTGGGAAGAAAGGACGCGACTTAGGGCAATCTCCGCAGACGGGTAAGGAATTCTTTAGTAATGCGTGCCGATGCCGGTGGTATGGTGGACGCTCGCTCGTCGCGCGGTTTTGCGCGGGCCTTACCGCATCGAATGCGTCGCCATGACTACCCTGTCCGAAACCGATTTCCGCCTGCTGCTCGATTCGCTCAACCAGTGCGTGCTGCTGCACGATGCCGAGACCATCGCGATCGTGTGGGCGAATCGCGCCGCCTGCGTCGCGCTCGGCTATACGCTCGAAGAACTGCTGCCGCTGAAAGCCCACCACATGACGCGCGACGACGCGAAGTACCGCCGCGAGATCGCCGTCGATGCAATGCGCCGCTCCATCGGCGACGGACCGCAAGCGTACGAGTGGTGCTATCGCTCGCGCACCGGCGTCGATATGTTGTCCGAGGCAATCGCGACCTATGTACCGTTGAGCGGCCGGCCGGTCGTGATGGTGCAGTTTCGCGACATCAGCGCGCAGGAAGCGATGCGCCGCAAGCTGCGCAGTTACGAAGCGCGTTTGCGCGAGTACATGCAGGACCTTGGCGAAGGCGTCGCGCTGATTACGTCGCGCGGCAAGGTTGCGTATCTGAGCGAGTCCGGCCGCCGTGTGCTCGGCGTCGCGCCGGACGCGCCGCTCGGCGCCGCGCTCGACTACTGCACGCGCGAGGACCGCGACCGGCTGGCCGCGCAGTTGCGCGACGCGCCGCGTCAACATTCGGGCGATTCGAGCGATGCACAGCGCTACCGGATCACCCGGCGCGACGGCGCGCAACGCTGGCTGCGCATCTCGTGCCGGCGCGTCGATATCGACACGGCGCTGAACGGCGTGCTGGTGCACTTTCGCGACATCAGCGACGAAGTGGCGGTGGAGGAAACGCGTCGCATTGAAGCGCGCATGCTCGAATACGCGGGACGCTACAACGCGATGGGCGAGATGGCGACCGCGATCGCTCATGAATTGAGCCAGCCGCTCGCGGCGGTGCGCAACTTCGTCGAAGGGGCGATCCAGCGTCTGAATCAACCGGATGGGATCGAAAGCGCCATATGGGGTCTGCGCGCCGCCGACCGGCAAGCGGAGCATGCGGCGCTGATCATCAGGAGCGTGCGCGAATTCGTCGGCAAGCGCGAACCGGTCGCGACCGAAGCCGATCTGCGCGACGTGCTCGCTGAGGTCGCGTACTTCATCGAACTGCGCGCGCGCGACGAAGGCGTGACCGTGCGGCTCGAACAGGCCGCGCAGCCATTGCCGGTTCGTTGCGAACGCGTGCTGATTGGACAGGTGATTCTCAATCTCGCGTTCAACGCGGTCGAAGCGCTGAGCGGCGCGATGCAGACCGAGCGCGTGGTCACGCTCGCGACGTCGCAGAACGATGGCAAGGCCGAGCTTCATGTGATCGACAACGGCCCGGGCGTGCCCGACGACGTGCTCGACCGCCTGTTCGAAGGCTTTTCTTCGTCGAAGGCGGCCGGCAATGGGATCGGACTGTCGTTGTGCAAGAACATCGTCGCGCGTCACGACGGGCGCGTGTGGGCGCAGCGCGCGGCAACCGGCGGCCTCGATTGCCGCTTCGCGTTGCCGTTGCTGCCGCGCGCCTGAGACCATCGCGACGCTAGCGACCCAGCGCCCGCGCGGTCTTGCCGCCGAGGCCGAAGTCGGTGTTCGGAATGTCCTTGATCATCACCCGGGTGGACGGCAACGGTACGTCGAGCACTGCGGCGATCGTTTCGGATAACTGCGCAATCAGCGCTTCTTTCTGCACGTCGGTGCGGCCCGCGATCAGAATCGCGATGATGACCGGCAACGCGGCGGCGCTTAGCTTGCCGCCGAGGCCGGCATGCGCGGCGGCCATCTCCGAGAGCAGAATCCGCACGGACTCCGCGGGCGCGCCGATCGCGCGAACGGTCGCATCGGTCAAGCCCTCGATCAGTTGTGCTTTGCGTTCGTCCGCGTAGCCGTGCGGCAAATAGACTTCGAGTGTCGGCATGGTGATTCGCGAGTAAAACGGCGTGGGCCGGCCGGGTTGCGAGTACCGGCCGGCCCGTGGCCGTGTTCGTATAGATCAGAGCAGGAAGCCGATCGCGCTCAGCGCTTCGGTGGAATCGATCAGGCGGATCACCTTCTCGACCAGACGCGGCTCGCCGCTCGCCATGCTGATCTTGTGCGTCAGATCGGCGGCGAAGATCGTCGACACGCCCCGCTTGTACGCGATGACGATCTGCGATGACTTCACTTCGACCATGTCCGCGCTATCGCTCGCGAGCGTGAAGCGCGACACGGTGCGCACCGTGCGCGCCGCATCGGAGGCGGACGCGGAGTAACCGGAAGTCATCCGCTGCACGCGCTTTTCGCGCATATCCTGATTGTCGTACGCGTAGTTCAGCGTCGCCGCGTAGTCGGTCGTGTTCGGATCGATCGGCACCACGTAGTAGCCGGCCGGGTCCCACAGTTCGAGCCACTCGCGATAGTCGCGCCGGTCGAGCAATTCGGCTTCGCGCCAGATGAATTCGATCGCGCGCGCGAAGGTCTGGTGGGAAAAGAGTGCGTTTCTATCGTCCATCATGCCTGCTCCATCATTGCGCGCCACTGCCTGTACGCTTCGCGCATGCCGGTTTCGTCGGTTGCGTGCGCGGTCTTCTCGCCGTTCGCGGCGGTGGTTTCGCGATTCAGTCCGCGATTGACGAGGATCGGCACGTCCGGTCCCGCATGCGAGCCGCGCTGTACGCGCTCCCATGCTTCGGCGTCGTCGGGGCTGCCGAAGCCGAACGGGCCCTGGAAGTGTTCGTGAATCCGCAGACGTTCGCGGTTCGCTTCGTCGGGGCCGCCGTCCATCGCGAGCGCGACATGGCGAATCTCGGTTTCCTCGGCGGAAATCGGCCGCAGCACGCGGAAGAAGGCCATCGACAGCGCGAGGTTCGGGAACAGGTTCAGGTTGAAGCCGACGCCCATCAGCGAGCGCACGATCCGGCGCACTTCTTCCGGCGTGTGCTTTTCCGCGAGTTTCCCGGCCAGTTCGTTGAAACGCTCCTGCAGCGGCGCGCCGTCGTCCTGATCCAGATCGACCAGTTCGGGCATCAGCACCGCGAGGCTATGGCCGTTGCCGAGCGAGCGGCAGAACGCTTCGTCGCTGGTCATGAAGCTGGTGATCGCCGCCGCGGTTTCGTCATCGATCGATTTCATCCACGACTTGTGCACGACCGGGAAGTGATACAGGTCCGTGGTGTTCTCGAGCTGGATCTTCCAGTTGCCCTTGAACTTGAACTTGTGCTCGCCGTTGGCCTTGATCGGATAGCCGGCGCCCTGCTTCATGAACAGGTCGATCCACGGCTTCGCGCCGCCGAGAAAATCTTCGAGCGGTTCGATCGTTTCGTTGAAGCTCGCGAAGATCAGCCCTTGATAGACGCCGACGCGCAGCTTCTTCAGCGGCAGATCGCCTTTCTCGCACACGCCCTCGTAGCCGTCGCCATACGGCAGCGCGCGCAACGTGCCGTCGAGCGCGTACGACCAGCTGTGGTACGGGCAGGTGAAGCCCTTCGCATTGCCCTTGTGCTCTTCGCACACGGTCGCGCCGCGATGACGGCAGCGGTTTTGCAGCACGTTGACCGCGCCGCTCTTCTCGCGCACGACGATCACCGGCTGGCGGCCGATCGTCGTCGTGATGAAATCGCCCGGCTTCGGCAGTTCGCTGTCGTGCGCGACCCAGATCCACGTCTTGTAGAAAATCTGCTCGAGCTCGGCTTCGAACAACGCCGGATCGTAGTAAAGGGACGGCGCGATGCGATCGGGCTCGGCGCGCCTGGCTAAAGCGCTGGTGTCGATGGTTTGATAGGTCGGCGTACTCATCTTTGTGGGGTAGGGAAAAGTCGCGTTGTCGAAACGAAGACGCACGTCGACGCACAAAACCGCGTGCAACACATCGGCGCATCCTCTCGTTGACATCAGTCTCGCTTTGCGACGATCATGCGTCAAATCGATTAAAAACAGGTCTCCGGATAAATCCGGCTGATATCTCAAGAGTGTTCCCATGACTTCCATCGACCACGTCGATCTCAATCTGCTGCGCGTATTTCAGGCGATTGTCGAAGAGCGCAGCCTGACGAAAGCCGGCGAGCGCCTCGCGCTATCGCAACCCGCGGTCAGCTACTCGCTCGGCCGGCTGCGCACGATGTTCGACGACACGCTGTTCATTCGCACGCGCGCGGGCATGCAGCCAACGCCGGTCGCGCTCGAACTCGCGGAGATCGTCGGGCGCGCGCTCGATACCGTCAGGCAGGCGCTGCGTTACGCGGAGCGTTTCGATCCGGCGACGAGCACGCGCACGTTTCGTCTGTCGTTATCGGATGCCGGTGAGATGGCGTATCTGCCGGCGCTGTGCGCGGCCGTGCAGCAGGCCGCGCCGCGCGTGAAGCTGGTGGTCGAGCCGTTGCCGGTGGAGGAGATAGAAGAAGCGCTGCGCTCGAGCAGGCTCGACTTCGCAATCGGCAATTTGCCGTCGCTGCTGCCGCTTACCCGGCATAGCCTACTGTTCGAAGAGTCGTATGTGTGTATGACGCGAAAGCGCGCGGATTTGCCGAGCGGCAATACGCTGAAGCTGGAGCGCTTTCTGGCCGCGTCGCATGTGCAGGTGCGCTCGCTCGAACACAGTCACCATGCGCTCGATGACGCGCTGCGCGCGCAAGGCGTCGGGCGCAATATCGCGCTTGCGTTGCCGCACTTCGTCGCGGTGCCGGGTGTACTGACCGCGACCGATCTGTTCGCGACGCTACCCGAACGGCTCGCGCATATTCTCAATCGCGGCGACGCGTTCCGTATCTACGCATTGCCGGTCCCGTTGCCGAAAGCCGCCGTGACGATGCACTGGCACGAACACTTCCACGAAGACGAAGGGATCGCGTGGATGCGCGGGATGATTACCGACATCCTCGCGGGATTCGAGAAGATGTGAGGCCGAGGTTCTGATTCAGTGATGCTCACTCAAAGGTCGAGCACCAGCACCGGCGAGCGCGAGCGCGAAATACAGCAGCAGATCACGCTGTTGCTCGCGCGCTCGGCCTTGCTCAGACAGTGGTCGCGATGCTCGGGCTCGCCGCTCACTACGTCGACCATGCAGGTGCCGCACACACCCTCGCCGCATGACGTGTCCACTTCGATGCCGATCGACGCGAGCGCTTCGACGATCGATGTCTTGGCATCCACCCGCACCGTCTGACCGCTGCTCGCGAGTTGCACGTCGAAACTGTCGAGCGACGTGTCGGCTTCCAACACCGGCTCGGCCTTGAAACGTTCGAGATGAATCGCGTCGGCGGGCACGCGCGTTTGCGCGGCTTCGACGACCCGGTCCATGAACGGACCCGGCCCGCAGGTATAGACATGCGCGCCGTTGCCGGCGTCGTGCAGACACGCGTCGAGCGCGGCTTTCAGGTCTTCCGGCTCGACGCCGAAATGCAGCTTCACGTGCTGCGCGAACGGCTCGCGCGTGAGCAGCGACATGAACGCCGCATGCGCTTCGCTGCGCGCGAAATAGTGCAGCGTGAAACGCGCGCCGCGTGCGGCGAGCCGGTAGGCCATCGACAGCAACGGGGTGATGCCGATGCCCGCGCCGACCAGGATGTGCTCGCTCGCGCTTTCTTCGAGGCGAAACAGATTGCGCGGCGCGCCGACCGACAGTTCGGTGCCGACGCTCACATCGTCATGCAGCGAACGCGAGCCGCCGCGGGATTGCTCTTCTTTCTTCACCGCGAAGATTTGCGACTCCACGCATTCGGGATCGCCGCACAACGAATATTGGCGCGTGACGCCCGATGGGCTCGTCACGTCGATATGCGCGCCCGGTTCGTAGCGCTCGAATGGCAGCCCATCGAGCCGCGAGATGCTGAACGAGCGCACGCCATGCGCTTCCTCGCGCAACGCGTCGACGCGAACTTTCAGGGTTTGAGCTTGCATGATGGCCTTCCGGTGTGTTTCTTTGGGGACGATAGGCCAAGGTTAGCGGGGCTATTTGGATAAGCCAAATAGATTAAAAAGCGATGGAGGCATCAATCAGGCTGATTTTACTGGGGGGGGGGGTTGGGGAAGGTGCGATGTCGCTCACGCAGCCAGCTCCGCGCGGGCAGTATGGTCAGAACCCCTGTAACAGCAGATCGATCGCAGCAACAATTTCATCGTATCGATCACGAAGGCTCAGAACCACCTGTCTGAGTTCCTTTGCAGGAATGGTTCCCAGATATTGAGTCACCATCGAATGCTGCGTTCCTTCGATGACAAATACCGGATTGAGCCGAGTGGCAACCTTAGGTGCGTCCCTTACCGCCATCAACGGGACCACGACCCGCGTGTTGAAATGGCTCATCGTGTCCGCCTGCACGTCAAGCAGGTAACCCTCGCCATCCGGGGTTCGATAAACATCGAATCTCGCCATCAGAACATCCTGTACTTTGCGAGAGGCAGCCCATGCTTCTCGACGTATGCATTGGAGCTTTCGATCGCCTCCCTGTTTTCGACCAGCCAAGCTTCAGCCCGCGCGTCGGACACGGCCTTCGCCAGACCAGCTTCCGCTGCCTGAGACACGTTGATGCCGAGTTCCTTGGCTTCGGCAAGCAGACTTTCGGCTAAAGAGACGTTCGTCGCTTTTTTCGGGACGGCAGCATAGACAGCAACCATGAGGGACCTCCGAGGTGGGTTTTCATTACGATATTGCCACCAATGCGCATTACCGACAACATTCCGAATGCGCATTCCCTAACCTGATCCGGTCCGAATTTCTCAATACATTGGGGAAGCAGATATAAAAAAGCATTCGCGCGGCCCACGCCGCGCGAATGCTTTTTAAGTGAAGCGAAAGAGCGCGAGTTACCGCTGACGCGTCTCGTGCGTAAACCTCAGCGTCACCACAGTAATCAACCCGAGCACCATCAGGAACACGGCGACTGGCCAGTAAGCCTGATAGCGCGCAAGCAGCGCGGTCGCAATCAACGGCGACAAACCGCCCGCGAAAATCGACGCCACTTCATGCCCCAGTGCGACGCCGGAGTAACGAACCTCCGTACTGAACAACTCACCGACCAGCGCCGGCAGGGTCCCGATCATCGCGCCATGACACACCGCGGTGCCGAGCACCAACGCGAGCCACACCAGCGGCGTCGAATGCGTATTGAGCAGCCAGAAAAACGGAAACGCCATCACCACCAGCGAGAGCGCGCCGATCATATACACCGGCTTGCGCCCGATGTGGTCCGACAGTTTGCCCCATGCGAGCATCGCGCCCATTTCGACGACCATCGCGAGCATCACGCCGGTCAGCATCACCGAATTCGAAATGCCGATGAACTTGCCGTACACCAGCGAAAACGCGAGAAAAATATAGGCGCCGCCGTTTTCCGCCACGCGCAGACCCATCGCCATCAGGATCTCTTTCGGATGACGCCTGATCGCTTCGAGCACCGGCATATGGGTGGTCTTGCCGGCCTTGTCGGCGTTCTCGAAGTCGCGGCTCTCCGGCAGGTTGTGACGGATATAGACGCCGAGCGCGAAGATCAGAATGCTGGCGAGAAACGGCAGACGCCAGCCCCACGAGATGAACTGATCGTGCGGCAGCGCCTGCACCGCGAGAAACGCGGCCGACGACAGCACGAAGCCGCCGCCCACGCCCAACTGACTCCACGCCGCGAAATAACCGCGCTTTTCGGGCGGAGCATTCTCGCTGATCATCAGCACGCCGCCGCCCCATTCGCCGCCGGACGCGACGCCTTGCAGCAGGCGCAACGCGGCGAGCGCGGCCGGCGCTGCCAGACCGATATGGTCGTAAGTCGGCAGGAGCCCGATGCCGAAGGTGGCGAAACCCATGATCATCAGCGTCCACACCAGCGACGCGCGACGCCCATAACGATCGCCGATATGCCCGAACACGATGCCGCCGAGCGGCCGCGCGATGAAGCCGATCGCGAATGCGGCGAACGCGCCGATCGTGCCGATCAGCGGATTCGCATTCGGCGGAAAGAACAGTTGCCCGAGCACCAGCGCGGCCGCGGTGCCGTAGACGAAAAAGTCGTACCACTCCATCGCATTGCCGGCCACCGACGCGATGACGATTTTTCTGAGTGCGCGATCGGATTGCACGGTACTGCGTGTATCCGCGATCGACGATTGAACGGAAGCCATGTCTACTCGTATCTGATATGTGGGGAAGAGACGGCCTTTTCGGAAAAGGCTTCGAATGTCACTGAGTGTCGAGGCGACAGATAGCGGCGTCAAATTAGCCGAAAAGCACGGCGGGTATCAGTGCCGCAAATGTGCGAGACCGAATGCGCGATTTTTGCGGTACGTCGCGGCATTTCCGCGGCCTCACGCCGCCTCATGCGGCCTGCTGCGAGAACATCGTACGAATGGTTTCGCGCAGCCATGCAATGCCGGCGTCCGCCGCGAATTGCGTGTGCGTATGTACCTGGATCTCTATCGGTGGCAGAGAAAACGGCAGCGGCAGAATCCGGAAAGCCTTACCGCGATTGAAACGCTGCGCGATGCTTTTCGGAAAGATCACCGCGAGATCGGTATTCATTACGATCTCAGGCGCAACGACGAAATGCGGCAGCCGCAGCACGACGTCGCGCTTCACGTTCAATTCATCGAGCCATTGTTCGACCATCCGGTGCCCGGTCGCATTCGTGCTCGCGTAGACATAGCGCAGCGCGGCCAGGTCTTCGCGGCTCGGCCTCGTCTTGCGCAACGGGTGACCGGCGCGCACCACGCACACGTGCTCGTCGACGAATAGCGTCTGACTCACGCAGCCGGTGTCGAGACCGGGCACATAGCCGAGCGCGAGATCGATTTCGCCCGCGCGCATCGCCGCACTCACAGACTCGACCGGAACATTGGCCGCTTCGATGCGAATGCCGCGCGCGTCGCGATCGAGCAGCGCGAGGAGCGGCGGCAAAAAGTAGAACTCCGACATATCCGACATCGACACGCGGAATACCCGCTGCGCGGTCGACGGCTCGAACTTCGCCAGTTGCTGGACCGCGTCGTTGATGATCGCGAACGCTTGCGCGAGCGGCGGGTAGAGACGGAATGCGGCATCGGTGGGAACCATGCCGTTCGGGGTACGCGCGAACAACGGGTCTTCGAACAGCGTGCGCAGCCGGCGCAGCGCGTGACTGACCGCCGGTTGCGTAAGGCCGAGCCGATCGCCGGCCGCGGTCAGACTACGCAGGTCCCAGATCGCGAGAAACACGCGCAGCAGATTCAGATCGGGGATACCGGCATTCGGCTTGGTCATGCGCAGCTCTCGCAAACGAAACGCGCGTCGCTTGACGCACGACGCGCCGGTCAGTATGCCGCGAGGTTACCGTAGACGCTGCGCATTGCAAAATGAGGAGTCGCCCCGCTATACGGCGGCAGCGCGTGGAAATCGCGGCGCATGGCGTCGCGAATCGGTGACGCTAGCGCATCGGTCAGCGCGCTTGCGTCGTCGAACACGACCTTGTTGCGTTGCATCGCGTTGGCCGGCGCGAAGGGCAAATCGCTGCGGCTGTCGATGCGCGTATAGATCTCCATTTCGCGCAGCGCCGGCAATTGCAGCATCAACGGCGGATGGTGCTCCAGATAATGCGTGAGCCATGCATTGAAGTCTTGCGCGATGCCGTCATACGCGACCAGATACGTGCAGCGCGGTTCTTGTTGTGGCACGGCTGTCGCGTGCGGTGGCGTGTACTTGCGTACCGCCATCACTTGCTGAGTGAAGGCTTGCAGCGGACTCAACTGCTCGCGCAGCCCGGCCTGCAACGCACGCATGATCGTGCCATCGGCGCCGAGCGCGGCTTCGAGCGTCGCGAGTTCGTCGAAGTACCACTGCAGCACGCATGACGGCGCATTTTCGACCGCAACGATACGCGCGTCGTGTTGGCCGGCAATCGGCTCGTGCACGATAAGCTGGCGCAATCCGGCGACCGCGCTCGCGGCGCGCTGCAATTGGCCGATGTCGGCCAGCGGCTGCGCGTCGTTCGCGCCCAGCAGAAAGAGGCAGACCTGCATCGTCACGCCGCCTTGCGCGTGTCGGCCGCGCGCGCGAGTCGATGGAACTGTCGGCCGAAATAGACGAGGCCGTCGCCGTCGTCGCGCGTGGCGATGTGCGCGATCCGCACGAACATCACCGAATGCGAGCCAACGGTCTTGCTGTCGACGATCTTGCCCTCCAACGTCGCAATCGCATCGGTCAGTACCGGCACGCCCAGCCTGCCTGGCTGCCACGCGCACTGATCGAAGCGCGCGTCCATCGAACAGCCGGTCATCCCGGCGAATACGCTTGCCAGTTCCTGGGAATGCGCGCCGAGAATGTTGATGCAGATGTCGGCGTTTTCGTGCAGCACGTCGTGTACATAACTCGATTGATTGATGCACACCAGCATCGTCGGCGGCGTATCGGTCACCGAGCAGACCGCGCTCGCGGTGATTCCGCAGCGGCCGCGCGGACCATCGGTGGTGATGATGTTGACGGCCGCGCCAAGGCAGGCCATCGCGTTGCGGAAGTGCGCGCGGGTTTCGTCGTGCGTCATCGCAGTCGCTCCTCGTCGTTCAGGGATAGGGCGTCACCGGCGGGATGCCGACGAACAGCGCGCCCGACGCGTCATACGTGCCTTCGCCGAGAAACGCGTGCTGCGTGACGACGATCGAATCGCGCACCAGCCGCTGCATCCGGCTCTCGTTGTAGATGGCGCCGATGCCGGCCATCTTGTATGCGTGCATCACCACGTCGGCGCAGGTGTGCGCGGCGTGGGTCGCGGACAGACGCAGCAGATTCGCTTGTTGCGGCGACACCGGGTCGCCCGCCAGGATCGTGCGCCACGCCGATTCCGCCGACTCGAAGAAAAACGCCCGCGCGCTGCGCAGATTGGCTTCGGCTTGCGCGAGGCCCGAGCGGTAGTACCCGCGATCGGCGAGCCGCGGCGCGCCGGTCGTCGTCTTCGTCACGCCCGACAGGCCGGCGAGCAGATCGAGCGCCGCGCGCGCGAGCCCGAGATTGACCGCCGCGTGCACCTGGGCCTGAAACGCGACGGCCGGGTAGCGATAGAGCGGCTCGTCGATTAGCGCCACGCCGCCGCGCACGAAAGTCCACTGCTCGTCGACGAATTTGTTCTTCAACCGCAGATCGTGACTGCCGGTGCCCTGCATGCCGACCACGTTCCAGTTGTCGACGATCTCGACTTCGCTCGCCGGAAACACCGCGGTAAACGGCTTGCCCGCATTCGCGTCGCCCGGTTTCGCCGGCGCACCGCCGATGCCGACGCCGATCCAGTCCGCGCCTTTGCAACCGCTCGCGAAGCGCCACTGGCCCGACACGAGATAGCCGCCGGGCGCGCGTTCGGCCGGCTGCAACGGGTACAGACCGCCGGCGAACACCTGGTCCGGACCGCTCGCGTAGATGCGTGCCTGGGTTTCGAGCGGCAGCGCCGCGAGGTAGGTGTTGGCCGAACCGAACGCGGCGACCCATGCGGTCGAGCCATCGGTGATCGCAATGCGTTCGAGCATCGCCAGAAATTGCGCGGGCGGCAGCGCGTCGCCGCCGAAACGCTTCGGCGTGCTCGCGCGGAAAATGCCCGCGCGCTTCATCTTCGCGATCATGTCGCGCGGCACGTGCGAGACCTCGTGAAACTCGTCGCGACGGCGCTCGACCTCGACGATCAGTTCGTCCAGCGACAGCGGCCCCGGGTATTGTGGATAGTCATCCTGAGTATCGACGATTCGAGCGGCGTTGCAAGCGCGGGCGCTTGCGGTTTGGACGGCGTGCATGCGCGTTTCCTCTGGTTGCGATTGTGTGAGCGATGTCATTCGGCTTCCTGACGCGCACGGATGCGCATCGCCTTCGGATAGGTTTCGCGGGCGAGCAGTGTCGCGATCACGGTAATCAGGCCGAGCGCGCCGAGATAGAGCGCGACCGGGGTCGCACTGCGGTAGTGCGCGAGCAGCGCGGTAGCGATCATCGGCGACAGGCCGCCGCCGAGCACCGACGAAATTTCCCGGCCGACACCGAGCCCCGAGAAGCGCAGGTGCACCGGCAGCATTTCGCTGATGAACGCGGGTTGCGCGCCTTCGAGAATGCCGAGCGTGACGCTGTTGGCCAGCACCAGCGCGGTCATCACTTTCCAGTAGACGCCCGAGCCAAGCAGTGCGAAGTAAGGCCACGCGACGAGCACGACCGCGATCGCGCCGGCCAGATAAACCGGCTTGCGGCCGACCTTGTCGGTCAGATAGCCGAAAAACAGCGTGCACGGGATCATCAGCAGCATCGACACCGTCAGGCCGCCGAGAATCCAGCTCGACTTCACGCCGACGAACTGGCCGTACGCGAGCGAGAACGCGAAGAAGATGTACGACGCACCGCCTTCGCCGAAACGCAGACCGAAGATCGTCAGCACTTCGCGCGGACATTGGCGCAGCACTTCGAGTACCGGCAAGCGGGTCGCGCGGCTTTCATGGTTGTCACGGTTTTCGCGGCGCTTCGCTTGCGCTTCCGCGTAGGCGGCGCTTTCGCCGACCGAGCGGCGCATCCACAGACCCAGCACGACGAGCGCGGCGCTGCACAGGAACGGAATGCGCCAGCCCCAGCTGTGGAAGTCGTCCGGCGACAGGTTCTGCGCGAGCAGGAATGCGCCGGTCGACAGCACGAAGCCGAACGCCGCGCCGCACGGGCTCCAGGCGGACAGCGCGCCGCGCTTCGATTGCGGCGCGTTTTCGTGGATCAGCAAAATGCTGCCGCTCCATTCGCCGCCGGCGGCGAGCCCTTGCACGATGCGCAGACACACGAGCAGCACCGGCGCGGCGAGGCCGATCTGTTGATAGGTGGGCAGCAGGCCCATCAGCATGGTGGCCGTGCCCATCGTAAACAGCGTCAGCATCGTGACCAGCTTGCGGCCGTAGCGATCGCCGATGTGGCCGCACAACACGCCGCCGATCGGCCGCGCGATGAAACCGACGGTGAAGCCGCCGAACGCGGCGATCGTGCCGGTCAGCGGATCGCTGCCGACCGGGAAGAACAGTTTGCCGAATACGAGTGCGGCGGCCGTGCCGTACAGGAAGAAGTCATACCATTCGAGGATCTGGCCGAGTACGGCGGTGGTGACCGCGCGGCGCACATCGCTCGTCGATCGGGCGGGCCGGCGTGCCGCTAGCGGCGCGCCCAGGTCGGAATTCATCGCGTCAGAGTTCATGGCTCAGGGAGAACGAAGTTGGAGTTCCCGCACGAGATGCGCTCTGCGCAGCGGGGAGGAATCACATCCGGACGGCATGGGGCTCACGATATGAGCCGCAAAAACCGCGGTCAAATTCGGGCCAAAAATGCGGGGTATGAATTTGGTGCATGGGGCGCAGTGGGGGACTGCGCGTGCATTGATGAAGTTTATTGGGGGGGATACGGCGCACTGATATGCCGCGCTGCACAGTCGTGCGCGGGTTGAGGGAAGCGAAGGTGGCTCGACTCCCCGGATCCGTATGCGGTGTACGCGCGGCTTATCGGTGCTTTATGTGGTGACCACACGCGCGAATGGTGAGGAGTTCCAGGAGAGCTCGCAACGGTGAGGAATTCCAGGAGTTCACGCTATGGTGAGCAGTTCCAGGAGATAGCGCTATGGTGAGGTTTTACGGGAGCTGGGCGCGGCGTGCGTCCTTATGCGCTTGCAGTGGGTCCGCCTGGGTGAGCCTATCCAGGATGGTGAGGATTTCCAGGCGATCGACTATCACCGCTACGCGAACAAAAGGTGAGGAGTTCCAGGAGACAGCCTTAACGCCAGGTGCGGCGTGCATACGATGAGCGGATCACCGCTCCGCATCCGCCACCCTCAAGCTCCCGAAAAACCTCACCTCAACGCAATCGGGTGAATTCAGCAGTCCGTCAGAACTTCACCTTCACCTGAAACCCAATCGTAAACGGCAGGTTATCCGAAGGAATCGGCGGAATTACGATGAAGTTCGCGCCGACGCGCTTGTAGTCGACCATCACGATCGGCGCGACCACCGGTCCGATCGTGTGATCGTGGCCGAGCCCCCAGTTGCCGTAGTTGTAGCCCGAGATGATCCCGCCCATCACCGCGATGCGGATAAAACCCCAGTGCGCGAAGTCCGGTCCCCATACACCGCCGCCGTAATACGACGGCCGGCGCAGCGAATTTCGAAAGCCGCCGGCCGTCAGCGCCCATTGATTGTTCAACCAGCACTCGACGCCAAGCCCCGGGTTGAACTGTTCGAAGTGGGTGTCGGGATCGGGATTGATGTGATACGAGCCGAGCATTGCGTCGACCCACACGCCGCCGTCGCACCAGCTCGCGTGCGCGGCGGTGGCCGCCGCCAGGCTGGCGAACAACGCCACCGCGGTGCGCCGGATATTCTTGTTGATCTGCCGAAAGTGCATGTGTTCTCCGTCACCGGTCGGGCGCCGGTGTCATTGCCGTTGTCGCTTTGTCGTTGTATGTGCTGCCCGTCGCGCACTGTACCCGAAGCGGCGCGCACGATGTTGAGGGCACGCTCGGGCGCGCGGGCACGTGGCGTGCCGATGCGCGAAAAAGCAACGTCGCAACGATAACGGAGAACCGATGGCGAAGTGATGAACACAGCGTAAATCGCTGGCGCGCGTCGCCGCGCCCGCCCGTCAATGCAATCCGGCCCGTCTACAGTCCGAGTTCGCTCAGGCCCGGATGGTCGTCCGGACGGCGGCCGAGCGGCCAATGGTAAAGACGGTCGGCCTCGCGAATCGGCACGTCGTTGATGCTCGCGTGACGGCGCGCCATCAGACCATGCTCGTTGAACTCCCAGTTCTCGTTGCCGTACGAGCGGAACCAGTTATTCGAATCGTCGTGCCACTCGTACGCGAAGCGCACCGCGATACGATTGTCCGTCACCGCCCACAGCTCCTTGATCAACCGGTAGTCGAGTTCCTTCGCCCACTTGCGGCTCAGAAAGCCGACGATCTCCGCGCGGCCTTGCACGAACTCCGCGCGATTGCGCCAGATGCTATCGGTCGTATAGGCGAGCGAGACCCGCTCGGGTTCACGCGTGTTCCACGCGTCTTCCGCGGCGCGCACTTTCTGGATCGCGCTGTCACGCGTAAACGGCGGCAGCGGCGGACGGGTTTCGGGGGTATCGGCCATGATGGTTACTCAGTCGGTAGAGGCGCGCCGGGATGGCGGCCGTCGGGTTGCCTGGGGCTTGGTGGCTTTCGCCGTGGATTTGCGCGCGGACTTGGCTACGGATTTGGCCGCGGATTTGCGCAGGGATTTGGCCACGGCCGTGATCGCGGCTTGCGTTGCCAATGACGCCTCGGTGTCGAGCAAGCTCTTCGCGACAGCCTGCGCGTCGCGCGCCGCATCGGCTTCTCCGCTCACCAGCGCGACCGCGATCGCGCCGTCGAGCAACACCAGCCACTGCCGTGCGAGCGGCGCGGCGCGACGCGCATCGAGCGCCGCTTCGGCCGCAAGCGCGTCGCATTGCGCGCGCACGAATTCGAGCAGACGGCTCTTGTGTTTGCGAGCGACGACACGGATCGGATCGTCCGCGCTGGCGATTTCTCCGGCCGCGTTCAGAAACGCGCAGCCGTGAAAATCCGCCGAGGCAAACCATTCGCGCAACACGTCGAACATGCCGAGCAGCCGTTTGCGCGCGCTCTTGCCGCGCCGTTCGGTGCCGGCGATGAACCAGTTCATCCAGCGCTCGTCGCGCCGTTCGAGCGCGGCCGCGACCAGCGCGTCTTTCGATTCGAAGTGCGTGTAGAAGCTCTTACGCGCGGTGCCGGACTCGCGCACGATCGCATCCACGCCGGTCGCGTGGATGCCGCCGGCGTAGATCAACGCCTCGGCCGCATCGAGCAGACGGTCACGCGCGCTGCCGGGCGGCGGCGGATCAGCGGGGATAGTTTCCTGTGTCATAAACGAAAGGTAGAACGACCATTCTCCTTCGTCAAGTTTTTTTCGTCGCCCGCGGCATGAGTGTGCTTGCTGCTATCGTTCAGAACATCGCACTACCGGAATCGCTTCGATGAACTCAACCGCTATTCGCGCCGCCTGCGTGCGCGCGCTGCTCGGCGCGGCGCTGCTCAGCGCGATGGCCTGCACGCCCGTGCAGGTGCTCACGCATTCGGTCAGCCAGAATGAGGCGCGGGTGCCGGTCGGCCGCTACGAGATCGATCAGGACCACACGAGCATCACGTTCGACATCGACCACTTCAAGTATTCGCGATTTACGATGCGCTTCGATCGCAAGCACGGCCAGCTCGACTGGCATGACGGCGGTCTGGATCGCAGCACGGCCGCGGTCACGATCGACGCCGCGAGCATCGACACCAACGTGCCACTGCTCGACAAGATGGTGAAAAGCGACAGCATGCTCGACGTCGCGCGCTATCCGGAGATTCGCTTTGCGAGCACGCGTTTCGAGCGCACCGGCGAATCGCGCGGCACGCTAAGCGGCGATCTGACGATTCGCGGCGTCACGCAACCGGTGACGCTCGATGTCACATTCAACGGTTTCGCGCCCGATCCGCTGACGAAGAAAGACACGCTAGGCTTTTCCGCGGACGGTCATTTCAGCCGCGCGAAGTTCGGCCTCGCGACGTGGTATCCGGCGGTCGGCGACGACATTCACGTGCGCATTCAGGCCGAATTCGTGAAAACGCCCGCAGGCGCGTAAGCGTGCTGCGGGCGTTGTGCAATTGACAACGCGAGTCGCGTTGCCTCGGGCTCAGACTCAGGCCGTCCAGTCGAGGATCACCTTGCCGCTCTCGCCGGAGAGCATCGTCGCGAACGCCTGCTGATAGTCGTCGACCTTGAAATGGTGCGTGAGGATCGGCGACAGATCGAGCCCGCTTTGCAGCATCGCGACCATCTTGTACCAGGTCTCGAACATCTCGCGGCCATAAATGCCCTTGATTTCGAGGCCCTTGAAGATCACCTGGGTCCAGTCGATCGCGGTCTGCGCAGGCGGAATGCCGAGCAACGCGATCTTGCCGCCGTGATTCATCGCCTCCAGCATGCTCGTGAACGCGCTCGGCACGCCGGACATTTCCAGCCCGACGTCGAAGCCTTCTGCCATGTGCAGATCGTGCATCACGTCATGCAGCGATTCGCGCGACACGTTCACCGCGCGCGTCGCGCCCATCTTGCGCGCGAGTTCGAGCCGGTAGTCGTTGACGTCGGTGATCACGACGTTGCGCGCGCCGACGTGCTTTGCAATCGCGACCGCCATGATGCCGATCGGTCCCGCGCCGGTAATCAGCACGTCCTCGCCGACCAGATTAAACGACAGCGCGGTGTGCGTTGCGTTGCCGAACGGATCGAAGATCGCGGCGAGATCGTCGGAGATGTCGGGCGGAATCTTGAATGCGTTGAACGCCGGAATCACCAGGTATTCGGCAAACGCGCCTTCGCGATTCACGCCGACACCGATCGTGTTGCGGCACAAATGCCGGCGCCCCGCGCGACAGTTGCGACAGAAGCCGCAGGTGATATGCCCTTCGCCCGATACGCGGTCGCCAATCGCGAAGCCGCGCACTTCCTGCCCCATCTCGACGATTTCGCCGACATATTCGTGGCCCACGTGCATCGGCACCGGAATCGTTTTTTGCGCCCAGTCGTCCCACTTCCAGATATGAATGTCGGTACCGCAGATCGCGGTGCGCGTGATGCGGATCATCACGTCGTTGTGGCCGACTTCCGGCTTCGGCACGTCCGTGAGCGTGAGGCCCGGCGCGCGTTCGAGTTTTGCCAATGCTTTCATTCAAGACTCCTTGCTGATTCTGCCGCCTTCACGGGGCCACTCACGCGCGCTCACGCGCCGATCACGCCGAGTTCGCGGCCGACGCGCGCGAACGCCGCCACCGCGCGATCGATCTGCTCAGGCGTATGCGCGGCGCTCATCTGCGTGCGGATGCGCGCGCGCCCGCGCGGCACCACCGGGAACGAAAAGCCGATCACGTAGACGCCTTCCTTGAGCAGCGCATCGGCCATCTTGCCGGCCAGTTGCGCGTCGCCGAGCATCACCGGAATGATCGGATGTTCGCCCGGAACCAGCGTGAAGCCGAGCGCGCTCATCTCGCGACGGAAGTGCGCGCCGTTTTCGCGCACGCGTGCGCGCAGTTGCGCGCCTTCTTCACTGGCAAGCAATTCGAGTACCTTCAGCGACGCCGCCGCGATGCTCGGCGTCAGCGTGTTAGAGAACAGGTACGGGCGCGAGCGCTGCCGCAGCACTTCGACGATCTCGCGACGCGCGGCCACGTAGCCGCCCGATGCCCCGCCGAGCGCCTTGCCGAGCGTGCCGGTGATGATGTCGACGCGCGCCATCACCCCGCAATGCTCGGGCGTGCCGCGGCCATGTTCGCCGATGAAACCGACCGCGTGCGAGTCGTCGACCATTACCAGCGCGCCGTATTTGTCGGCGAGATCGCAGATGCCGGCGAGGTTCGCGATGATGCCGTCCATCGAGAACACGCCGTCGGTCGCGATCAGCTTGAAGCGCGCACCGGCCGCGTCGGCTTCCTGCAGGCGCGCTTCGAGGTCCGCGAGGTCGTTGTTCCTGTAGCGCAGACGTTTCGCTTTCGACAGCCGCACCCCGTCGATGATGCTCGCGTGATTCAGCTCGTCGCTGATGATCGCGTCGTTTTCGTCGAGCAGCGTTTCGAACAGGCCGCCGTTCGCGTCGAAGCAGCTCGAATAGAGGATGCAGTCGTCGGTTTGCAGGAAGGCGGCGAGCGCCGCCTCGAGTTGCTTGTGCACGGTCTGCGTGCCGCAGATGAAACGCACCGACGCCATGCCGAAGCCGTCGTTGTCGAGCCCCTGTTTCGCCGCTTCGATCAGGCGCGCGTCGTCGGCAAGGCCGAGATAGTTGTTCGCACAGAAGTTGAGCACGCCGCTGCCGTCGGCGAGCCGCACGTCGGCCGACTGCGGGCTCGCGATCACGCGCTCGCTTTTGTAGAAGCCGTCGGCGCGAATCTGCTCGAGGGTGTTGCGCAGATGCGCCAGGTATTGGTCTCGCATGATCGGGGCTCCTGATCGAAGTGGCGCTTGCCGTCAGAACCTGCGCCATGCGACGCATGCGCTACGTGGATGAGGGCGAGGCGGCCTGTTATAGTCGGCTGTCAGCTTTATCGGATATTTTCGTTTTTTCGAACTAAAATCCGGTATATCGAACAACTCTAAACGATGGGTCTGGAAATGGCAAGTTCGGGTACACGCCGCGCCGCGGCCAGTGCGGCGGCCGCCACGGCGCCGGCGAGCGCGTCGGCGCCGCCCGCCAATGCTGCACCGCCGCGCGTCGGCGAGCAGATTCAGCGGCTGCGCGCCGAGCGGCGCATGACGCTCGACGACCTGTCGCGCGCGGCCGGCGTGTCGAAGTCGATGCTCTCCGAGATCGAGCGCGACAAGGCCAATCCGACGATCGCGGTCGCGTGGCGCCTGACCAATGCGCTCGGCGTGAGCCTCGATTCGCTGTTCACGCCGCCGAAGGCGCCGGAGGCGATCGCCGTTTCCGGCTCGCACGATATTCCTACGCTAAGCGGTCACGACGCGAAATACCAGTTGCGCGTGTGGGGGCCGATCGATCTGGCCGGCAAATTCGAATGGTACGAGTTGACGCTGCAGCCGGGCGGGGCGCTGGTGTCGAGCGCGCACGAGCCGGGCACGCGCGAGCATCTGACCGTGCTGCATGGGTCGATCGAGGTCGAGGCGGCCGGCACGACGAAGCGGTTGAAGCTGGCCGACACCGCGAGATATGTTGCCGATGAGCCGCATGCGATTCGCAACGTCGGGCGGAGCGAGGCGAAGGCTTTGCTGGTGGTGATTCACGGATAAGCGGCAGCGCTGGACCCGTCGCGGTCCACCATCGGCCATTCGGCTAAGGTTGCGCCCGATACTGTATGTTTGTACAGTATCGGGTGTCGATTGGAGCCGAGAATGAACAACCTGAACGCCGTCCCTACCGATCAAACGCTCGCCGCGCTGCGCTACCAGACCGCCGCGCGAGATCTCGAACACATCGTGCGCAGCATCGCCGCGCGTTACATCGTCAAGCAGGTGCCGCTCACGTGGCGGCTGCTGCACGCGATCGAAGCCGAGGCGCTGGCCGACCTCGGTTTTGCGAGCCGGCACGATGCGCTGATGCTCGGGTTATTCCAGCGGCCGTCGGATCTGCCATACCCGGAGACCGACGACAGCGTCGACTTCGGCTCCTCCAATGCATTGCCCGCGGTGTTTGCGTTTGCAGTCAGCGCGTACGAGCTGGCCGCGCGGGAAGCTGCGCTGCGGGCGGCGCAGCAGCCTTCCGAACAGATGCCGCTGAAACGCACGCGAGCCTGGGGCGGCTAAGATGGCAGCCGTTTTTTGAAGCTGGTCGTCTTCCGCACCGAGACTACATAGCCACATCCAGCGCCTACAATACGCAAAACAAATGCGCAACTAACGGAAGAAACGCCGATGTCTCCTCCCCATCTGTCCGACCCCGTTCTCCGTCCCGCGCCGGATACCGATCTATTCGACCAGCAACGCGAAGACTGGCGCCGCGATCCGCAGGTCGCCTTCGACGCATGGCTCGCGAAGCAGCATTTTCGCCGCTCTTCCGCGCTGGTCTACCAGGCGCAGTGGGGGCAGTTTCTCGACTGGCTCGGCACGCGCCAGCAAACCCTCGCAACGGTCGACACGCCTGCGATCGCCGAATTTGTCGCCGGTCTCGAAATCCGCAAAACACAACGGATGCGTTATTTAAGGCTGATCGAGCGCGTGCTCGATCACGTGCGCGAAATCGAATCGGCATCGACCAATCCGGCGCGCTTTATTGCTCAGGATGGCGAAGCAGCGTGGCGCAACGCGCGCGACAACGAACCGACCAGCTTTCTCTCACACGCCGAACGCACCGCGCTGATCGCCCAACTATTTGCGCCATTACCCGCGTTATCGACCGCGCAGCGTTGGCGCGAACGCCGCGATCGCGCGTTGATTGCGGTGTTTCTGGGTGGCGGAGTGAAGACCGGCGAGGCCGCGGCTCTATCGGTTAGTTGCGTCAATGCAGGCTCGCCGTGGGTCACGATCGAGTCCGCGAATCCACTACTGACGCGCCGCACGCGGCTCGCGCCATTCGCGGCCGCGATTCTCGATGCGTGGCTGGCCGAGCGGCGGGTCACGGAACTGGCCGGCAATCTGGTATTTCCGGCCTCGCCGTCCGGACGTCCGATGCATAAGGCGACGATGCTGCGCGCGGTCGATGCGCTGGTGGAGGCCGCCGGCATCGCCGCGTCGCGCCAGTCGCGCGCGAGTCCGCAAACCTTGCGCAATACCTTTGCAGCGGACCTGTTCGAGAGCGGGGTGGAGGCCGAACAGGTCGGTCAGTGGCTCGGCTTTGTGCAGGCGGTGTCCGCGAACCGGCTGTATCGCGCGTGGCAAACGTGGTTTGAACAGCAGGATGCGCCGGCGACCGAAGTGCCGGATCCGGCGGCGCCGCCGCTGGCCGCACCTAGAAGCGACGGACGTTTGACGCGTAAACCGGGCACCGGCGAGCCCTGAAAGTCCTCACCTTCCGGGTCCCGAATTTCCTCACCTTTGGCGGTTTATCCGTTGGGTTGGCGGTGAAGCGGCGGGTGAATCGAGGGGGCGGCGGCGAGTGAAGACTAACCGCGCCGCTCATGAACCGCGTCAGAAAGAACGCGTGGACACCTCGGCCGGTTTGCCATCCGCCAGAAACTGACTGACCGCCGCCAGCCTCGAATCGCCGAGGCCCGACGAGTGCTCGCACTCCGGACACAGCAGCTCGAACCGGTGATCGACCTGCGACAGCTCCGGCTCACCTTCCTCGCATTTCGGGCAACGTGCGGGCAAGCTCACCTGCCCGTCGGCCGCGGTGCCGATCATGCGCAGTTCTTCGTTGCTGAGCCGGCCGGCACTGACCAGCGAACACAGCAAACCGGCAATCGCCGGATCGATGCCCTGCTGGGCCCGCAGGCTCGCGACCTCTTTCGTCAACGCGTCGACTTCGTCCGACTGCTCGCGCAACTGCGCATCGAGCCGGTCGCCGCGCGCCTTGGCCGCGGCAATCTGCTGGATGAACTCGAACTCCTTGCGGCTCGCGTCGCGCACGCCGGACTGATAGGTCGCGGCCATGCTGCGCAGCGAATCGAGCTCGACCAACATTGGCTTCACGCGCCGCTCGGCTTCGGCGACGGCGTCCTTGATCTGCTGCGCGTAGTGCTCGGTGCTTTGACGCAGTTCCACATGCAATGCATCGATCCGGTCGCGCAAAGCGGCATTGGTGGCCTGCTCGCTTTCGAGCCGCTGGCGCAGCGACTCGTTTTCCTGGTCGAGGCGACGGGTCGTTGCCTGTAAACCCTCTAGCTGGACATTGCCGTGCGTGGTCGCGTTCAGCAATTCGCCCTCGAGCGCGCGAAGTCGCTCCCATGCGGCGTCGGCGCGGGCTTCGCTGCGTTTGATCGCTTCGTCGGCCGCATCGCGACGGATGTCCGCGTCGCGCACGCGTTGTTCGGCCTCGTTGATCTGCGCGCGCATTTCAGCGCGTTCGCCCTCGAGCGAGGCTCTTGCCTGCGCGACGGCCTCCTCGAACAGCGCCCCGAGCAATTCGCCGGCGCGTTCTTCGAGCGCCTTCGGAATTGCGCCGGCGCCGACTTTGACGCGCGACACATTGCGGATGCGCTCCCAGAAATGGTCGATGTCCTTCGGAATATCGCTGGCGCTGCCGGTCTGGGTGAGATCGCGCACAGCCGCCATCGAGGGGCGTATACCGAGATCGAAAAACAGTCGTTTACAGGCATGCAGGGACAGCTCCTGCCGACGCACGCCTTGCGCGCGCATAGTTTCTAGCTCCTCGCGAATGGTTTGCCGCTCCTGATCCAGATTCATGTTTACCTCGGTATCGCCTGAATTGGATGGATCATAACAATTTACGTAGCGTTTGCTACTGATTTGTTCATAGCAATGGAATTGGCGTAAACGGATGGACTTTTAGGACAGAAGGGTGTCAGTAAACGCTCGCCGCGCGGTTTTTCCGTGAAACAAATCGAAGAATAGCCAATAAGTCGTTGTAAATAAAGAGACTTATTGGTCCTTTCATCGATCGTGCACTGTTTCACGGAGAGTGGCTAGTGCCAGCGGGGGTTGGGTCATCCGTGTTTCACGGGCTCGCGGGGAAAAGCTAGAGAGTAATAAAAGTAAACACCTTTGAACCCTTGTTAAAAACGTTAACGCCACGGCAAACCCTTGCCTGGCGGGGTTTACAGCGAGGTAAGGTGAAGCTTTGCGGGACAGGTGGTGAGCGTATACGGGGACTTCGAGTGATGAGGTTCGGGGACGCCGGTGAGCAGGTCCGGGAAAGAACGTGAGCGGGTTCAGGAAATGCCATATACATCGGGCTTTTCCAAAGGTGAGATTTTGCGGGACTTCGTCGCCCGGAATTGCCCGGCAGCATGCGAAAACCCCGGTCCGGATTGGTTCGCGCCGAAGTGAGCGTTTTCGGGAGGCCTTCGCACACCGGTTTTGCCGGCTATTTTGGGCCCGTAAACCTCAATGGTGAGACAGCTCGGGAGAAAACGGCGGACGAAGGTGAGGTTTTACGGGGCTGGAAAGCCGGTTTTGCTGAAACTTTGCGCATTTCGGGCCTTGAGGTGAGGTTTTACGGGAGCGTCGACGGGTTTCTGCCGGGAATCGGGCGCCAGCGCTTGCCGGCCGGTGCGGGGATTGGGGCAAAAGGTGAGCGGATTCGGGAGACGAGCGCGCGGCCGGATCAGGGGGTCTGTTTCCGGCACGGTTTTGCCGAAAGGTGAGGCTTTTCGGGAGATTTGGGGCCGCCTTTAGCACGCTAAGTTGAGGAAATACGGGGGCGAAATACCGCGGATGAGTCTTGGGAACTACGGCTGGCGGGGTTTTCCGGGGCACCGTTAACCAGATGTCGAACTCCCAAGGTGAGAGTTTTCGGGAGTATTCGAATCTCTGGTCGGAACGTGCTGCGCGGCCGAAAAGCGCTGTGAGGTGAGATTTTGCGGGAAACCACGACGGTCGAGGCTCGTCACATTTTTTCGTAAGTGATTGAAATCATTGAATTTGTAATGGCGGGCTGCTAAAGGTGAGCGTTTTCGGGACCTCGTTTGATAGCGCGTTAGGGCGGGTGGTTAACTAGAAAGGTGAGATTTTTCAGGAGGTAATTTTGAAGAAAGTCGGTACTGGTGCGGCCGGAGCGGATGCCGCTCCGCACCATCCGCTAGCGTCAAGGTGAGACTTTTCGGGGGGTCGGAGCGTTCGGACTTCGCGGAAGACGCGGTTTTGGTGGTAGCGGTGAGTCGATTGGGCTGGCGAAGCCGGATTTCGGGTGGTTGAATCGTGCGAAAACCTCGAATCTGTTTACCGGCAGGTCTCGGGATTGTTCGGTGAGTGCCGGAATGGTTAACCGCACATGAGACGACCGGGCGGCACTGCATGCGACGGCGCAGCTGTGTAGCGCCTCGCCGGAACGCTTTAGATGAGATGCGGTGCATATCCGTATGGCGCTCGCCATGCGCGCGGAACCTGGCTGTCTCACGTCATTCCGACCGCGGCCGCGGTCGCGGCTGCATATGCGCTCGCAGCCCCGAACCGGTTCGATGTCGGTGGATTGGCGCTCCGGTAGATAGGCGCGCGGCGGCGTTCAACCTGGGTGCGCTGTGCTGTCGATACGCGAACCGGTAACCCGGCCAGATGGTCAAGCCGTTATGCCTGCTTCGGCAAACCCAAACCGTTAACCGGTAAACCGGCCCCGGTTTACCGGCGCCACCCCAAAATCCACAAAAATTTTTTAAGGTGAGAAGATTCGGGATCGGATACTCCCCGTTCGGCCCGACCGGCAATGTGCCGGTTTTTGTCAGCGCCGCGACCTGCAAGGAACGCCCGAACCTGGCCGCCCAGCAATGAGGTGAGGGTTTTCGGGAGCGGTTCGAGGTGAGCCGCGCTTCGGAAACTCGCATCACCGGCAACGGTGAGACAGACGCTATAGACGCGTATCACCCCAGCCGGTATGCTCTCGCGAAATCCCCCTCCTCACCCCGACGCATGGCCACGAAGCGCGCGAAAAAGACCGATGTTGTCAGCCCGAGTTCGGCTGAACTGCGCAAAGCCGTCGAGGCGATCGCGATCCAGCCCAAGAGCGGCAAGATCACGCTGCTGACCCGCAAGCTGTTCAACGTGCTGCTCGCGGTGGCCCAGCAGGCGGACGAATCGGGCGACACGTATCGCGCGCTGCTGTCCGACATCGTCGCCAATTCCGCGTTCGATTCCAACGACACCGCGCTCGTCAAGGAGCATCTGCGCCGCATGGTGTCGGTGCAGGTCGAGTGGAGCACCGGCACGTCGAGTCAGAAGCCCGGCCGCAAATGGGGTATTTCGACGCTGATCGCCGATGCCGAAATTCTCGAAGATCCGACCACCCGCCGCGTGTGGGTCGAGTTTTCGTTTGCGCCGAAGATCAAGAAAAAGCTGCTCGATCCGGTGCAGTACGCGCGCCTGAGCCTGCAGTTCCAGAGTCAGCTGCGCAGCAGCGCGGGCCTCGCGCTCTACGAAATCTGCGTGCGCTATCTGACCAACCCGAGCCATCTGACGATGCGCGAAACCTGGGAATGGTGGCGCCCGATCCTTTCGGGCACGCCGGACACCGAGGCCGGCGACGAAGCGAAGCGCGAGTACAAGTATTTCAAGCGCGATTATCTGCGCCCGGCGATCGCCGAGGTCAACGCGGTCACGAACATCTTCGTCGAACTGATCGAGCATCGCGAAGGCCGGCGCGTCGCCGAAATCCAGTTCCGCGTGACCGAGCGCAAGCAGCCGATGCTCGCGCTCGACGAGCACCCGAACGTGTTCGACAGCACGCTGGTCGACCGGATGGTGAAGATCGGCATCCCGCTGAAGGAAGCGCAGACGCTGTACGCGGACAGCGAGGAAAATCGCATCCGCGCCGCGTTGCAGATGACCGAGCAGCGCATGCGCAGCACCTCGCTGCCGCCGGTGCGTAGCGCGCCGGCGCTGTTCAAGGATGCGCTGAAAAAGGGCTATGCGCCGCCGGTCGAGGCATTGCCGTCCACCGGCGCCGGAGCGGGCGGCAAGGCCGCGCTCGCGCCGGCCGACGATCTCAAGGCGCGGCTGCTCGGCGAATACTCGGCTTACCGCCGCAAGCAGGCGTACGAGCTGTACAACGAACAGGGCGACTCGGAGCGCGACGTCGCGCGTCAGTCGTTCGAGGAAGAGGAACTGCCGGGGCTCGGCACCCACATGCGCGACGACTGGCGTCGTCGTGGGCTGGAGTCGAAGATCGTGGAAACTGCGTTCTTCGACTGGCTCGCTCGCAAGACCTGGGGCGAACCCACCGATGGCGATCTGCTCGCCTTTACGCTGAGCCAGTCGCGCGCGGCGTAAGTCTTGACTGAGCGGAGCTCGAAGCTGGTCGGGTCGGGCTGGTAAGGTCGAAACTATCCGGATGAGCGCGGCGGCCGGTGTGTGCCGCCCCGCCCCCTTCTCTGCTTTACTTCAGCATCTTTTCAATCTGCCGCAGGATGTCGTCGCGCTTTTCACGCGTGAGACCCTTCAGGCGCAACTCGAGTCGATCGTCGCCGTACGACTTGAGGTCGCCAACCGAAACCCCACTAAGCTTGATTTCCAGACGCTGCGCATAGCGTTGCCGTCCCGCCGGCTTCGTGCTTTCCTGGGCGGTTGCGCGACCCTTGACGATGTCGGCCACCTGGCGGGTGCTCAGATCGTCGGCGAGGATCCGGTTGATCAGCCGCAGCGTCGCGTCCGTGCCGCGCGCGGCGTGGTAGCGCCCCACCTGGTACGCCATGTTCGAACCAAAGCGGTCGGGGCGCGCGACCATTTCCTGCATGATCGTCTCGGGCAACTTGGCGATCGACAGCGCAACCGCGACAGTCGATTCGTCGAGGCCGAGATGTTCGGCAAGCTCCTTCTGGCTCTGGAAATGCCGGTCGTCGAGAAAGCGCCGCCAGACCACCGCGTTGTCGAAGACCGTCTGCGAATCGCGCTGCACGTTCAAGTCGTAGCCGAGCTTGTAGCTTTGGATGCCGATCGGCAGATCGATGACGATCGCCTTCACCGATTCCTTGTTCGCCTCTTTCAGCGCGCGCACGCGCCGGCCGCCGTCGCTGACGAAGTAGTTGCCGGGGTTGTCGTAGTCGGGGATCACGTGAATCGCCTGCTGCTGCCCCTGCTTCGCCAGATTGACGGCGAGTTCGGCAATCGACGACTTCACATAGAAGTACCGTGGGTTGAACGGGCTCGGCTTGATGTTCTTCAGCGCGAGCTCGATCACCTGACCGGGACGATAGCCGTGCTCGAGCCGCCATGCCCGATAGGCCGCCGATTCGTTGGCCGACTCGGGCGCCTCGGCTTCCTGCAGACGCGGCACCACGGCCGGGATCGCGCGGCCGGCGACGGCTGGTTTGGCGTCGTTTCTGACCAGACCGTCGATCGCATTCAGACGATCGAGTGCGGTGCGCTTTTCGCTGCTGGTGGTATCGGGACGTGCTTGGAAGCCTTTGGCGAATTGGGACGGTTTCATTCAGGGTCCTTTATGCGCATAAATTCACGGGAGCAAGGCGGCGATTTCGTTCGCGCACGCCCGTACTTCTAGCGCGGCCATCTTCGCGCCGCGATCGTTCATCTGGAGTACCGTCTGCCCCAACGCCATTGCCTGCTTGTAGGCTTCCCGGGTCGGGATCTGGGTCTTCAGGAGCGGGAAGCCGAGTTCTTCGAGCGCGCGCTTGAGTTCGCGCGTGAGCATCCGCTTCTCTTCGGTCTTGTTGAGCAGGAACACCGCGCGCAGGTCTTCGTTCATCACCTGAGCCTGTTGGACCAGTTTGACGAGGCCGATGCTTGACCAGTAATCCGCGGGTGATGACGACGTCGGAATCACCGCGACACTCGCCGCGAGCAGGACGACGCCGGAAACTTTCTCGGTGATGGAGGGCGGGCAGTCGACCACGATGATGTCGTAGTCGGCCACGAACTTCTTGATCTCGCGATGGATCTGGCTGCCGGCTTCGGAGAGGTTGACGACGGGAAATGGGATACCGACATCGCCGTCAGAAGAGGCACTGGCCCAGTGAATCAGGGTGTTCTGACCATCCGCATCGACGACCAGGACGCGCTTGCCTTTCTCATGGAACGCAGCACCGAGATGCATCGCGATCGTGCTCTTCCCGACCCCGCCCTTCTGCTGTGTTACCGCGATGATTTCTGCCGCCAAATTCCACCTCCTCTTTTTAGATGCAAATGGATTTTACCTGGGCGAATTCGTATTTCAAACGATTTGTGTAAATGAGATCGGAATTAGCCTCCGAATTAGCCATTCGGCCAGGGCTTTATGCGCATAAAGGTTGCCGTGGTCTGGGCGGTTGCGGGAGTGATAGGCGGCACGCTGTGTGAGGTCTCTGTTGAGATAGGGCATGCGGTCGGGAGATCGGCTGTCGGACGATGAGGCGATGGACGATGCTTATGTTGGCTCGGGCGCGGATGTCCGAGGTTCTGCGGTACCTGTTTGCGGCGGCGTGCGATGCCCGATGCCCGATGCCCGATGCCCGATGCCCGATGCCCGATGCCCGATGCCCGATGCGCGGTAAGCGGTAAGCGGTAAGCGGTAAGCGGTAAGCGGTAAGCGGTAAGCGATGGCGATGGCGATGGCGATGGCGATGGCGATGGCGATGGCGATGGCGATGGCGATGGCGATGGCGATGGCGATGGCGATGGCGATGGCGATGGCGATGGCGATGGCGATGGCGATGGCGATGCCGATGCCGATGAGTCGCCGAGCATCTGGGGGTGCGAGTTTATGCGCATAAAGCCCGGACGGCACTCGTCGAGGTGTGGACATGCCGAAAGGCTTCAACTTCTGCGAGGGGTGCCAGTTCAGTCCAGTTCGCCGAGGCGGGAAACCGGTTTGCCCTGCCTTGCGGTCCCGCGCTGACCGGTTCGGCCGTGTGGTGGGGCCTCCGCGACAAGACGCAAATGGCTCTTCGGGTGAGATCGCGGGCGTGGACTATTTTGCGCTCGCTAGCGGCAACTGGCCTTGCGCGAAGTCGCAAAATGGGCCTCGTGTTTTCGACTGTGCCGCTCTTTCGGCGGCGCCGGTTTATGCGCATAAACCGACGCGTTGAACCTTGGGTGCCTCACCCGGACCGAGGGCACCCCAGTCGCTCAGTTGCGCATAGCGGCGAGAAATCTGTTGCGCGTGTCGCCGCATCGGTGCCTGCCAACCCGCCCATTGACGCCCTGCCCTTCCGTTCCTTGGCATCCAGGCCGACGGTCCGCCGTAACAGTCGCGCGCGCCTGAGACCGAACTGCTCGCCCGAAGCACCGCTGGTTTATGCGCATAAACCAGGTACCGCCGCCGACCTTCAGACCTGCCCGTGCCCCGCCCCTCTCAGAATCCGCATCGCCCGTTCAGCCGCTAAAATCGCACATCACGTCCCTCGCGGCGCAACCCTTTATGAGGCGCTATCCACCGCAATGATCACCATCTATCACAACCCTCGCTGCTCCAAATCCCGCGCTGCTTGCGAACTCGTCGCTGGCACCTATAACAGCGCGAACGAGCCGATCGAAGTCGTCGAATATCTGAAGCAGCCGCTCACCGTTGAGGAACTCAAGAAGCTCAACGCGCAACTCGGTTGCCCGGTGCGCGACATGATTCGCGACACCGAAGCCGAATACAAAGAACTCAATCTGGCCGACCTGTCGCTGACCGATGCCGAGCTATACGACGCTGTCGCTCAACATCCGATCCTGCTGCAACGTCCGATCGTCGTCCGAGGCGGCCGTGCGGTGATCGGCCGCCCACCGGAAAACATCGCCGCGCTGTTCTCCTGAGCGTCCAGGCGTTCTGCCCGACGCCAAACACGCGCGTCGAAATACACACGACCCCGATCCACTCAGCGGCGTTACGCCTTGATCCCCAGTGCCGCATCTTTCGTCACGATCTTCGTTGGGATCAACCGCAATTCGCTGAACGTATCCGCGATACGTTGCTGTTCCGCCAGCACCTGTGCATCGACCGGCTTATAGATATGCGCGTAATGGCGCAAGCCCGCTTCGATCACGCTCGGGTCGAGTCCCTGAATCGGCGCCAGTTGCGCGGCAGCTTCGCCGTAGTGGCCACGCACCCACTCACCTTCCTTGCCGACTTCGTCGATCACGATCGCCAGCACGTCGCCATTCTGTTGTGCGAATGGGCGCGCGCTAAGAAAGAACTGGTGGTGACTCACGATGCCCTCGGCGTCCGCTAGCAGTCGCGCATTGGTCTGCCGCTTCGCGGCTTCGAGGAACGGATCCCAGATCGCCCACGCGTCGACCGCGCCACGTTCGAAGGCCGCGCGGGCGTCCGCCGGCGGAAGATAGACGGGTTGAATCTCATTGAACTTGACGCCGTTCTTCTGCAGCGCGGCGACCAGAAACCAGTGCACATCCGAACCTTTGTTCAGCGCGATTTTCTTGCCTTTCAGATCGGCTAGCGTTTTGATCGGTGCGTCCGGATGCACGAGGATGCCTTCGGCATGCGGCGTCGGAATTTCATAAGCGGTATAGACGAAGTTCGCGCCCGCCGCTTGTGCGAACACGGGCGGCGCTTCGCCGACATAGCCGAAGTCGATCGCACCGACGTTCAGCCCTTCGAGCAACTGAGGGCCGGCCGGAAACTCGGTCCATTTGACCGCGATGCCGAGCGGCGTGAGTCGCTTCTCGAGCGTCCCGTGCGCCTTGAGCAGCACGAGCGTGTTCGCGGCTTTCTGATAACCGATGCGCAACTCCTTCGGACGGCCGTCGGCGGCGAAGGCGCTAGATGAAATGACCGGCAACGCGGCGGCGGCCAGCGTTGCACCGGCGCCGGCGAGAAACGCGCGGCGCGTGAAAAGCGGATGACGGGACATGACAGTGCTCGAAAAAAATGACGGGCGCCAGATGGCCCGATTGGCTCCGACGATAATTCGTCTGCCCGCCTGGACGAACCGATAAATTCGCATAAGCAAATCACGCGAATGCAGCGCAGCCTCAACGCGGTCCCGCGTGGCCCGTGGCCAACGCCGCACCCCCTCCCCCGCTACAATCCTCCGACGAAATACCTTCCTTCGCAGCGCGCAACCGCGCTGCCCGCCGCGTCCCGCGCACTCCATCGACCGAAACCGAAAATGGGAAGCCACCAATCGTGCCTCTAACGACCACCCTGGCCCCGTGGGCCGCCCACGACACCCAACTGATCCTCGCCTGCGCGCTCGGCCTCGCGGTGATCATCGTCGCCATCGGCGTCCTGAAGCTCGCACCGTTCCTGTCGATTCTGGTCGGCACCTTCGCCGCGGGTTTCGCGGCCGGCCTGCCGCTCGACGCCGTCGCGAGCGCGTTCAGCAAAGGCGCCGGCGCGTTGCTCGGCGACGTCGGCATCATCATTGCGCTGGGCGCGATGCTCGGTGCGCTGATGGCCGAATCGGGCGCGGCCGACCGGCTGGTGTCGACGATCCTCGAGCACTCGAGCCCGCGCACGCTGCCGTGGATGATGGCCGTCGTCGCGTTATTGATCGGCCTGCCGCTGTTCTTCGAAGTCGGTCTCGTGATGATGGTGCCGATCATCTTCGTGATGGCGCGCCGCTCGCAGCAGCCGATCCTGCGCATCGCGATTCCCGCGCTCGCCGGCATGACGACGCTGCACGCGTTGCTGCCGCCACATCCGGGACCGCTGATCGCCGTCAGCGCGTTGCATGCCGATCTGGGTTTGACGCTCGGTCTCGGCCTGATCGTCGCGATTCCGGCAGTGATTCTCGCGGGTCCGCTGTATGGGATCTGGCTGTCCAAACGGCTGCACGTCGCCGAGCCCGAGGAAATGGGCAAGCTGTTCAGCGCCGAAAAGGATGCCGGCGAGCCGCCAGGCTTCGCGATCTCGCTGATTACGATCCTGTTGCCGGTCGTGTTGATGCTCGGTCGCACGGTCGCGAAACTGCTGCTTCAACCCGAAACGCTGCCATTCGACATCCTGAATTTCCTGGGTGAGCCGTTGATTGCGCTAGGCCTGACCGTGCTGTTCGCGATAGTCGCGCTCGGCTGGTCGCGCGGGATGGCGCGTGAGCGTGTCGGCGGCATTCTGCGCAAGAGCCTGCCGCCGATCGCGGCGCTGTTGCTCACGATCGGTGCCGGCGGCGGCCTCAAGCAGGCACTGGTAATCGCGGGCATCAGCACGACGATCGGCAAGATCGCGGTCGGCGCGCACATGCCGCTGATCCTGCTCGCGTGGCTGATCGCTGTCGCGTTGCGCCAGGCCACCGGCTCGGCGACAGTCGCGACCACCACCACGGCCGGGATCGTCGCGCCGGTGGTCGCCGGTCTCAGCACGACGCACAACTCACTGATGGCGCTTGCGATCGGTGCGGGCTCGGTGTTCTTCTGCCACGTGAACGACGCCGGTTTCTGGATGGTCCGCGAATACTTCGGACTCCAATTGAAGCAGACGGTGCTGGTGTGGTCGGTGTTGCAGACGATCGTATCGGTGGTCGGACTTGCGTTGACGCTGGTGCTGTGGACCGCGTTGACGTGAACAGGACGCGGCGGCGGACGTGATCGACGCACGTGGTGGGGTCCGGCTCGCGCACACGTGCGCGCACGTGGTACGGCCGCCTTCCCGCGACCGTCTGCGCCGCTTACACTGACCGCCAGGCGACGCGCACCGTGCGCGTCGCGTCCATCGAAAGCGGAGCCACGTGATGCTCGAATTGCGACCCACCTGCGAAGGCTGCGGCAAGTCCCTCCCGCCCAATGCGGCCGACGCGATGATTTGCACGTACGAATGTACGTTCTGCGAAGTATGTGCGTTGACCACGCTGCGCAACGTATGCCCGAATTGCGGCGGCAATTTTGCGCATCGGCCGATCCGCACCCGCGCGCAACTCGCGAAGCATCCGGCCAGCACTGACGCGCATCCGGTCGCGATCGATCAGGCGTCGCACGCGAGCTTTTTCGAACGCTACCGGGACTTGCCGCCCGGCGAGCGCTAAGCGAGGCCGGCAAGACCGGCGGGCTGGACAGATCGACACGCCACGTCTTTGCCCAAGCGAAGCGGCACCGAACTCCGATTAATCTCGCGCGCCAAAGCCGCACGCTGATCACAACAGAAATTCATTCTTGCAGAAAATGATATGGCCGCATGGCAACGGCCATCCCGGCCAAGTGCCGCATAACAAACAAAGCCACGCCCCTTCCCCATCTCCGCCCGAGAGGCGTCCAATCTCAATTATTGCAATAAATTAAAAAATATCTTTTCGTCTTTGTTGTTTGTGGGCGCCAGGCGGATCGCTATTCTTCACGCCATCGATCGCATCCGATCGCGCCAACCCCACGCAACCAAGGACTTACGATGAAACGCCTGATCTCCGCCCTGCTCGCTTCCACCGCGCTGTTCGCCGCTGCTTCGGGCGTGGCTCACGCCGACGCGCCGAAGCCGTGCAACGGCCCGGCGTCGTACTGCAACGTGTTCTTCGGCAACTAGGCTTCGAAGCCGGCAGAAACACGCAGAAGCGCAAAAAAAGGGCGCCGTTCTCGCGAACGGCGCCCTTTTTGTATCCCGCACAGGCGTCGCCAAGGCGCTGCGCGTTACACAGCCGGTCTTCCTATCCACAGCCCGCGTCGTCTACCGATCGGGCGCCTTCCCACCGCCGTCGAGCCCAGCGCCGGTGCGCCACACCTGCTTGCCTTTCTCGGAAAGTTCGCCGCAGCTATGGGTGCTGTCGGCCTCGACGCCGTCGACCGCCATCTCGCCGCCGGCCGGCTCCTGCGCGCGCTGCCGGGCTTTCTTGCGCGCGGCGACCGCTTCGTCGTGGGATTTTCCTGCGTAGTCGTTACTCATGGTCCGGTCCTCCAGAAGGTCGGTGCATCCGTTTGCCTCAAATCGTTACGCACCGGAAGCAGGCTTGATTGACAAGGCAAAAGTGTCACTTATCCACAAGGTTATTCAGTGAATCTGTGGATAACTTTTAGCCCGGCCGGGTTATCCACCGCTCTAGCCGTCCGCCGCCATGCGGGCGGGCGCCATCCGCCAATTTGCCGCCGCTGTTACGCCATCTCGCGCGGCTTTTGCCTATGATTGTCAGTTCGTACCCTTTTGCGCGTCGAGCGCCCACCCCCAAGGAAGCGAATATGGCCTCTCACATTGCAGTTGTCGTCGGCAGCCTGCGACGGGATTCGTTCAATCGCCAGCTGGCTCAGGCGGTGATTTCTCTTGCTCCGTCCGACTTCACGTTCGAATTCATCGATATCGGTTCCCTGCCGCTGTACAGCCAGGACTACGATGCCGACTATCCGGAAGCCGGCCGGCAGCTCAAACAGCGGATCGAGGCGGCGGACGCTCTGCTGTTCGTGACGCCCGAATACAACCGCTCGATCCCGGGCGTGCTGAAGAACGCGCTCGACTGGGGCTCGCGCCCGTGGGGCACGAATTCGTGGGGCAACAAGCCCGGCGCGGTGATCGGCACGTCGCTCGGCGCGACCGGCACCGCGCTCGCGCAGCAGCATCTGCGCAACGTGCTCGCGTATCTCGACGTCGCGCTGATGGGACAGCCCGAGGTGTTCATCAAACACGATGCGGCCGTGATCAACGAAAAAGGCGAGATCCTCAACGAGGGCACGCGCAAGTTCCTGCAGGGCTTCGTCGATCGCTATGTCGCGTGGGTCAAGCGGCAGACGGCGGCGTAACGTATCGCAGCACCCTTCTGATCCAGCGCGTGCCGCCGTTCCAGCGGCCGCGCTTGCCCGCCCCCGATCGTTCCGGCTGCTCGCGCCTCAGCGCGCGAGCAGCCCTCTTCAACGCTTCAGCCCCTCGAGCCTCTACACGTGGTGATGCCCGGTCACCCGTTCCCAGCCATGCCGCACCGCGACCTTGAAGCGCTCCCACGTGGTATCGGGCGACGTCGCTTCCCAATGACGCCGTGCCTCGGGCTCGATCTCTTCCCACGGACGATCATGGAAGCGCGCGTCGCGGCCGATCTCCGCGCCATAGCGGTAAGCCGGCACGTAGTCTTCGTAGCGCGCGTTCTCGGCCGCATACTCGTCGTCATAGTGGGCGCGAAAATCTTCTTCGTACTCCAGATATTCGTTCGGCATCTGGCCGCCGAGACCGGCGGTCGGCTGCGCGCTGCCGGAGACGATCTCCGACGGCTGCATCACCGCGCCCGAGCCCGGCACCGCGCCGGCGGCGAGCGCGCTGCGGCCGACATCGTCGACAAGCGGATCCACGACGGGCTCGTTGAGCGGATCGCTGCCCGGCCGCTGCTCCTTCGGCGGCGGCACGAACGATTCGGCTTCGGTGTTGGCCGGCTGCGGCGCCACGCCTGTGAGCGGATCGGTGGCGAGCTGTTCGCTGGCGGGTGTCGCGAGCGGCCGCGTGGTGCCCGCCTGCGGGGTGCCGGTCACCGAATTCGCAGCGGTTGCTCCGGCGATACCGGTCGACTCGGCCGCGTTCGCCGCGCTTGCGGCGCCTGTCATACCGGTGGCCCCCGCGGCCCCGGTAACTCCGGCCGCGCCGGCGCCAACACCCGCGCCAGCGCCGGCTGCTCCCGTCCTTCCACTCGTCGGAGCCACGCCCCCAGTCGTCGCACTCGACGTATGCGGCGTCCCAGGCATCACCGCGCCGATCCCCAGCTCATCGAGGATCGAATGATCGCGTGAGCCCGCGGGTTCGGTGTCCATCTCCGGCAGCCGGTCGCCGATATCGGTCGCGCCGAGCCGCACCAGCGTATTGCGCGCGAGTTCCGCGTGCGATTCGCTGACCGCGTGCACGCACACCAGCACCGCACCGCGGCGCATCGCTTCGGCGTAGCGCGCGGTTTCGGCGGAGCGCGAACCGGTCGAGAACAGACTGCTGAAGAAGCGTTCGAGGTTCGCGAGCACGCCCGCATTGGCCACCTCGCCGGTGGCCGAGCCGACGGTCGGTTCGCCGCTCGCCTGCAACTCGATCTTGTCGCGCGCAAAGCCGGTTTGCACGAGTGTGTCGCGGGCGATTTCGGCCTGCGGGTAGCTGTCGAATAAACCAATCACGGTATGTTGCATGGTCGTCTCCCGACATGTTCTGATGAACCGGGCGGCGCCACGCGCGCCGTCCCTTCTGCATCGCGGGATGCCGCAACCTTCATGCCGGAACGAGGCACGCGCTGGAGCCGTTGGCCGCGCTCGCCGTAGCTGGCCGCCCAGGCGGGCAGCGGCGATTCGCGTACGCAAAAAAACCGGCGTACGGCTGCCGCGCTTTTACAAGGATCGGTAAATGACGCCGGGGTAATGTCTTAGGCAAACCAGTTTCTGGGACTGAAGCCGATTCCGTCATTCATCGCCAATGACGTGGAAAAGAACCCTCAGATCGAAGCCGATCTGACGCGCTTCGCTGTGCACCTGGACGAACATCTGCGCGCCGGAGTTTGAACGGAACCATCACAGATCGGCCGCGTGCGTCTGCGGATCGGCGCCGCTTTGCGCGAGATTGTGCTGGATCGTTTCGAGCAGCTTTTCCAGCAGCCCGATATCGAACGGCTTGGACAGCACCCGCACGTTCACATGCCGCGCGCGGTCGAGTTCCTCCGCGTAGCCGGTCACCAGAATCACCGGCAGTTGCGGATCGTGCGCGAGCACCGCTTCGGCGAGATCGATGCCGTTCAGCTTGCCCGGCATGTGGATGTCCGACAGCACCAAGTCGTACGGCAGCGGCTCGCCGGTGCTGGCGCGCTTCGCGCGCGCGTCGTCGAGCAGACGCAGCGCCATGTCGGCGTTGAACACGCAGCTGACCTGGTGGCCCATCATCTGCAGCAGCGCCTCGGTGCCGGCCGCCACTTCCGCGTTATCTTCGACGAGCAGGATGCGCAGCCCGTGCGGCGCGTCGTGTTCCAGCGCCAGGGCCTCGTCCGGCCGCAGCGCCTGCGGCTCGCTCGACGCGCGCGGCAGATACAGCCGCACCGAGGTGCCCGCGCCGATCGCGCTGTCGATCGCTGCGAGTCCGCCCGAGCCCTCGCAGAACGCAAACACCTGCGGCAGGCCGAGACCGGTGCCCGCACCCTTCGGCTTGGTCGTGAAAAGCGGCTCGAACGCGCGCGCGAGCACCTCGGGCGCCATCCCGGTGCCGGTGTCCTCGAGCGAGAGCTGCACGAACTCGCCGGTCAGCGGAAAGCCGTCCTCGTGACGGAACACCACGTTGCTCGCGCGCACCGTGAAACGGCCGCCGTTGGCCATCGCGTCGCGCGCATTGACCGCGACGTTGATGAGCGCGAGCTCCAGTTCCGCGACGTCGACGCGCACCGGCCACGTATTCACGCCGGCGTCGATCACCAGTGACACCTTCGCGCCCAGCGACGCGCGCAGCAATTCGCGCGCGGACGGCAGCCACTGTTCGAGCGACAACGTCTCGGTGCGCAGCGGCTGCTTGCGGGCGACGCCGAGCAACTGCCGGGTCAGCGACTGGCCGCCCTTGAGCGCGCGTTCCATCGCCGCCAGTTCGCGCTCGAGGCCGCTGACGCCGCGCCGCCGCACGATCTGCACGTTGGCCGACAGGATCATCAGCAGGTTGTTGAAGTCGTGCGCGACGCTGCCGACCAGCGTGCCGAGCGCCTCCATCTTGCGCGACTGCCGGTATGCGGATTCGATCGAGCGGCGCATCGACGCCTCGGCCTGCCAGCGCACCCATGCCTCCTGTTCCGCGCCGAGCCGCCGCAACGACAGCCACAGCACGCACCACAGCGCGATCGACGGCGTGAACATCGACAGGATCAGCACGCTCAGGTGACGGTACCAGGCAGTCCAAAGCGCCGACGTGCGATAGCCGCACAGCACGTAGACCGGATACGAGCCGACCCGCCGGAAGGCGACGATCAGATTGCCGTCGGCCAGATTCGAGCGCATCCGCACGACCCCGGCGCGCCGTCCCTCGGCGACCGCGGCGGCGAACGGCGAGTCGGCCGCGAGCGCAGTGGGGGCGCGCGGACCACGCGGGTAATACGCGAGCAGCGCGCCGTCGGTGCGCACGAGGCTCATCAGCATCGGCGTGCTGCTGCTGCCGCCGAGCAGCTCACGGTAGAACGCATCGAAATAGCTCGGCCGCAGCGCGATCGAGACCACGCCGGCGAAGCTGCCGTCGGCGCCCTTGCGCTCGACGCCCATGTTGAACACCTGCTCGCCGGCAACATGCCCGACCATCACCTTCGACACGTGTTCGAGCGCATTGCCGCTGCGAATGCCGACGAAATCGTCGCGCCCGCCGATCGACAGCGCCGGCGACGGAAAGTAGCGGCTGGTCGCGAGCAACGCGCCGTCGACGCCGAAAATCGACACGGCGGCGACTTGCGGATAGCCGCCGCCCATCGTGCGCAGCTTGTCGTGAATCGCCGCTTCGCGCGCGCGGATGCCGTGGTCGTCGAGGCCCGCGGTCAGATCGACGATGCGCGAGTTCAGCGTTTCGTTCATGTCGAACACCTTCAGCGCGTGCTCTTCGGCGACCCGCACCGTGCGCAGCGTCTGATCGGTCGAGTCGGCCTCGCGGGTGCGCAGATCGTTGTACGCCATCGCCGCGACGTAGACGAACGGCAACACGATCGCGGCCACCAGCAGCGCGATCAGCGTGATGCGCCGGACCTGGAAGTTCTGTTCCGGCACGGCGGGGAATGACGCGTCGTCCGGCTCGTCGCCAGGGCGGCGGGAAAGTCGGCTCGCGCGAGCGGAGTCGGCCCGGTCTGAAGTCATTGTCGATAAAGGCTCGAGTCGGTCGGAACTGGCAGCCCCGTAGCGTGCCGGGATTGGCACCTTGCCGCCGTTAGAACAAGCATAGACGCCGGGCGGCAAAAGTTGCCGCCAACGGGGGGCGGTTTTTACGCCGCGTGTCCGCCACAATCAGCGACAAATCGAAAAGCGCAAACGTACACAAAAGTATAAATATGAAGAATGGCGCGATGTATCGGGCCATTCGTTTTGCAAATACCGGGTGCATCGGAAAATCTGTCTAGCGAAGCCGATTCTGGTGAGTTGCCTTTGCATGGCTTTGCTTCGACAATCCACCCCACGCTATAAGGCCACCGCTGTCTGCGGGGCGAACCGCCCCCGCTGCGGCGAGCGCCTGCTGCCGCCTACGCGTTGCTCGCGGCGGCACCGGGTGCATTGTCGCGACGCAACACTGTACCCGCTCGGGGATCGTTCGGCCGCGCCGGCGTGCATCGTCCGTCGTCGGCGGCCCCATTTCTATCTGCCCAACCGCCCGACCGCCATTTCATGCTGCCCATTGTGATTGCCGACGACTCGCTGCTTGCCCGCAAGCTGCTCACGAAGGCGCTGCCGCCGGACTGGCAGGTCGACGTGTCGTACGCGACCAACGGGCGCGAGGCGCTGGAGCTGTATCGCGCGGGCAAGGCGGCGGTGCTGTTCCTCGATCTGACGATGCCGGACATGACCGGCTACGAGGTGCTCGACACGCTGCGGCACGAGGATCTGAACAGCTTCGTGATCGTCGTGTCCGCGGACGTGCAGCCGCTCGCGCAAACTCGCGTGCGCGAACTCGGCGCGCTTGCCTTCATCGCTAAACCGGTGACGCCGCAGGCGCTCCTGCCCATCCTCAAGGAGTACGGCTTGTATGCTTGAGCCCGCCTTCAACGAAGATCAGCGCGACGCGCTGCAGGAAATCGCCAATCTCGCGATGGGTCAGGCGGCCACCCGCCTCGCGCGGCTGCTCGATGCGTTCATCGAGCTGTCGGTGCCGCGCGTGCGGATGGTCGCGGTCGGCGACGCGGCCGCCGCGCTGCGCGAGATGACCGGCATCGACGATACGGTCAGCGCGGTGCGCCAGGGCTTTCGCTCTGATATCAAGGGCGAGGCGCTGGTGATCTGCCGCAGCGACAGCATCGCGCAGCTGTGCTCGCTGGTGAACGACCCGTATGCGCGCTCGAGCTACGAGACGATCAGCCAGCGCGAGCTGATGCTCGACGTCGCGAATCTGCTGGCGGGCGCGTGCGTGTCGTCGATCCTCGACCAGCTCGGTCGCACGCCGGTGTTTTCCGCGCCGGGTCTGCTCGGCGAAGCGCTCAGTTTCGACGAGGTGTTCCAGCCCGGCGCACTGCACTGGGACTGCGCGCTGCTCGTAGAAGTGAATTTCGCGCTCGAAAACCGGAGTTTTCGCGCGCACCTGGTGATGCTGATGGCCGAAGAGTCCATCCGTCACATGAACGAAGCGCTCGATGCGCTGCTGGCCAGTCTATGAATGTATCGGTTCAATCGTTGAGCGACCTGGTGGTCGAGCGGGTCGGCTTTGGCATTTTCGTGCTCGACCGCGACCTGAACGTGCTGATGTGGAATCGCTTCATGCAGGATCACAGCGGACTGTCCCCGCAGCAGGTGGTCGGCCGCTCGATCTTTGCGCATTTTCCGGAACTGCCGCGCGTGTGGTTGCAGCGCAAGATCGACAGCGTGTTCCAGCTCGGCACCTTCGCGTTCAGCTCGTGGGAGCAGCGCCCGTATCTGTTCCGCTTCGAGCATGACCGGCCGATCACCGGCGGCGTCGATTTCATGCAGCAGGACTGCACGTTCATGCCGCTGATGCGCGAGCGCGAGGTGGTGGCCGTCTGCGTGACGATCTCCGACGTCACGCACGTGAGCATCGTGCAGCGCGAACGCGAGGAAGCGGTCGCCAAGCTGCAGGAGTACGCGAATCTGGACGGCCTCACCGGCATCGCGAACCGGCGCTTCTTCGAGGCGCGGCTGCGCGATGAATTCACGCGCTGGCAGCGCTACGGCGGCGATCTGTCGATGCTGCTGTTCGATCTCGATCACTTCAAGAAGATCAACGACCAGTTCGGCCACGGCGTCGGCGATACCGTGCTGCGCGTGATGGCGCAGCGGGTGGCCGGGGTGGTGCGCGCGCAGGACACGTTCGGGCGCTTCGGCGGCGAGGAGTTCGCGCTGCTGCTGCCGTGCACGCCGCTCGACGACGCGATGCTGGTCGCCGACAAGATTCGCCGGGTCATCGAGGAGACGCCTGTCGAGCTGATCGGCACCAGCGTGCCGGTGACCGCGAGCCTGGGTGGCGCGGCCGCGCGCGAAGGCGTGCCCGCGTACGACGTGCTGATCAACGAGGCCGATGCCGCGCTGTACAGCGCGAAGCGGCAGGGGCGCAACCGCTCGGTGGCGTTCCGGCTGGCGGCCTAGCGGTCGCGAACCGCGCCGGCCACGGCTGCGCGCCCTTGCGCGCCGCCGCGTCCCGGCCGCCGGACCTGCGTCGGTCGGCAAAGATTGCTATACTTTTGGCCGTTTCCGGCCGCCAGCCGGACCTTTCGCGCCCGTTCGCGCGCGGACCCACTGCCCTGCGGGCCGGCATAAAAACTTCTTTGTTCGCCTTTCAGCAGGCGCCTCCAGCGGAGATCGTCTTGGCTGTTTCCAATCTTGTCGTGGACGATACTGAAATTGACGCCGCTGCCGCCACGTCCGGCAGCTCGTTTTATCTCGCGATGCGCATCCTGCCGGCGGCGCAGCGCGATGCGATGTATCAGGTCTATGCGTTCTGCCGCGCGGTCGACGACATCGCCGACAGCGACCTGCCGCGCGCCGAACGCGCGGCCGCGCTCGAACAATGGCGCGCCGACATCGACGCATGCTACGCCGGCGCGCCGCGCGCGTCGCTGCGCGCGCTGACCCGGCACATCCACACGTTCCGCCTGCAACGCGAAGACTTCCACGCGATGATCGACGGCATGGCGATGGACGCCGCCGCCGATATCTGCGCGCCCGACGAAGCCACCCTCGACCTCTATTGCGACCGCGTCGCGAGCGCGGCGGGCCGGTTATCGGTGAGGATATTCGGGATGCGCGACGAGCCGGGCCACCAGCTCGCGCACCATCTGGGCCGCGCGCTGCAACTGACCAACATCCTGCGCGATATCGACGAAGACGCCGGCATCAACCGCTGCTACCTGCCGCGCGAATTGCTCGCGCGCGAAGGCATCGCGGTCACGAGCCCGCAGCAGATCGCCGACGATCCGTCGCTGCCGCGCGTGTGCGCGACGCTCGCCGAGCGAGCGAAGCAGCACTTCGCCGAGTCCGACGCGATCATGGATCGCGAGCCGCGCGCGCAGGTGCGCGCGCCGCGCATCATGTCGGGCGTCTATCGCGTGCTGCTCGAGCGCACGCGGGAGCGCGGCTTCGACATTCCACGCACCAAGGTGAGCAAGCCGAAGCTGCGCCTGCTGTGGATCGTCGCGCGCTACGCGCTGTTCTGATCCCGGGCTGATGCCAAAGCTCGTCCACGTGGTCGGCGCGGGTCTGGCCGGCCTCGCCGCCGCCGTGCAGGCGCAGCGGCGCGGCGCGCGGGTCGTGCTGCACGAGGCCGAGCAGCACGCGGGCGGACGCTGTCGTTCGTACTACGACGCAAAGCTCGGCGCGACGCTCGACAGCGGCAATCACATCGTGATGGCCGGCAACACGGCGACGCTGAACTACACGCGCGCGATCGGCGCATCCGACGAACTGGTCGGCCCCGCGCAGCCCGACTATCCGTTCGTCGATCTGGCCACGCTCGCGCGCTGGAACGTGCGGCTGTCGCCGGGCATCGTGCCGTGGTGGATCTTCGACGCGCAGGCGCGCGTGCCGCAGACGCAGCCGGCCGATTACCTCGCGCTGGTGCCGTTGCTGATGGCGCGCCCCGGCCGCAGCGTCGCGCAGACGATGCGCTCTAACGGTCCGCTGTGGGACCGCTTTCTGCGGCCGCTGCTGCATGCGCTGCTGTATATGGAGCCGCGCGATGCGTCGGCGGAACTGACCGGCGCGATCGTGCGCGAGACGCTGCTCGCGGGCGGCCTTGCGTGCCGGCCGCTGCTGGCGGGCAATGGCCTCGGCAGCGCGTTCGTCGAGCCGGCGCTGCGTCTGCTGCAACATGGCGGCGCGACGATCCGGCTCGGCTCGCCGCTGCGCGCGCTGACGTTCGCGAGCGAGCCGGCGCGCGTGCAGTCGCTGCAATTCGCCGGCGAAAGCATCCCGCTCGGCGCGAACGAGGCTGTGATTCTCGCGTTGCCGCCCGAACCCGCGGCGACGCTGGTGCCGGGCCTGCGCGGACCGAACCGCTTTACCGCCGCGCTGAACGTGCACTTCGCGATCGAGCCGCCGTTCGGTTTGCCGCCGGTCACCGCGCTATTGAACGGCACGTCCGCGTGGCTGTTCGCGTTCGACGGGCGTCTGTCCGTGACGCTCGACGGCGCCGACCGTCTGCTCGACACGCCGCCCGAAGTACTGGCCGCGACCGTCTGGGCCGAGGTCGCGCGGGCCGTCGATCTGCCGCTCGCGCCGCTGCCGCCGTGGCAGGTGGTCAACGAAGCACGCGCGACGTTTGCCGCGCTGCCGGAGCAGGAGACACTGCGGCCCGGCACGCGTACGCGCTGGAACAACCTGATGCTCGCGGGCGACTGGACGGCCACCGGCCTGCCCGCGACGCTCGAAGGGGCGATCCGCTCCGGCCAGCAGGCCGCGGATACGCTGCTGAATCAACCGATGGAACGCCGATGAACGATTTATCCGAGAACCAGCCGCTGGACGCGGTGCTGTCCGAAACCGCCGACGCGGCGCTCGAACCGGCCGTGACGGCCGAAGCCGCGACTGCTGCTGCGACTGCCCCATCCGCCGCGACCGCCTTCGCCGCTCCGGCGCTCGACGCCGCGATCACCCGCGCGACCGACGCGATCCTTGCCGCGCAGCACCCCGACGGCCACTGGGTCTACGAACTCGAAGCCGACGCGACGATTCCGGCCGAATACGTGCTGCTGGTTCACTACCTCGGCGAAACGCCGAACCTCGAACTCGAACAGAAGGTCGCGCGCTATCTGCGCCGCATCCAGTTGCCCAACGGCGGCTGGCCGCTGTTCACCGACGGCGCGCTCGACATCAGCGCGAGCGTGAAGGCTTATTTCGCACTGAAGATGATCGGCGACTCGCCCGACGCCGAGCATATGGTCCGCGCGCGCGAAGCGATCCTCGCGCACGGCGGCGCGGAAAACGTGAACGTGTTCACGCGCATCCTGCTCGCATTGTTCGGCGTAGTGTCGTGGCGCGCGGTGCCGATGATGCCGGTCGAGATCATGCTGCTGCCGATGTGGTTCCCGTTCCATCTGTCGAAGGTGTCGTACTGGGCCCGTACCGTGATCGTGCCGCTGCTGGTGCTCAACGCGAAGCGGCCGCTCGCGCGCAATCCGCGCAAGGTCCGCATCGACGAGCTGTTCCGCGGCGCGCCGGTCAACACCGGCATGAACGCGCGCGCGCCGCATCAGCACGCGGGCTGGTTCGGCTTCTTCCGCGGTGTCGATACGGTGCTGCGCGCGGTCGACGGCTTGTTCCCGAAGGCGACCCGCGAGCGCGCGATTCGCGCGGCGGTCGCGTTCGTCGACGAACGTCTGAACGGCGAAGACGGCCTCGGCGCGATTTTCCCGGCGATGGCCAACTCGGTGATGATGTACGACGTGCTCGGCTATCCGGCCGATCATCCGAACCGCGCGATCGCCCGCAAGTCGCTGGATAAACTGCTCGTTATCAAGGATGACGAAGCATATTGCCAGCCGTGTCTGTCGCCGGTGTGGGATACCTCGCTGGCCGCGCACGCGCTGCTCGAAACGGGCGACGCGCGCGCCGAGCAGGCCGCCGACCGCGGACTGCAATGGCTGCTGCCGCTGCAGATCCTCGACGTGCGCGGCGACTGGATTTCGCGTCGCCCGAACGTGCGTCCGGGCGGCTGGGCGTTCCAGTACAACAATGCGCATTACCCGGACGTCGACGATACCGCGGTGGTCGCGATGGCGATGCAGCGCTCGGCGGCGCTCACGCAATCGGATGCGTATCGCACGTCGATTGCGCGCGCGCGCGAATGGGTGGTCGGGATGCAGAGCAGCGACGGCGGCTGGGGCGCGTTCGAGCCGGAAAACACCCAGTACTACCTGAACAACATTCCGTTCTCCGATCACGGCGCGCTACTCGATCCGCCGACCGCCGACGTGTCGGGCCGCTGTCTGTCGATGCTCGCGCAACTCGGCGAGTTGCCGCAGGGCAGCGAGCCGGCGCAACGAGCGTTCGCGTACATGCTGCAGGAGCAGGAGTCGGACGGCAGCTGGTACGGTCGCTGGGGCCTGAACTACATCTACGGCACGTGGACCGCGCTGTGCTCGCTGAACGCGGCCGGCATGCCGCACGACGACCCGCGCATCAGGCGCGCGGCGCAGTGGCTGCTGTCGATCCAGAACGACGACGGCGGCTGGGGCGAGGCCGGCGAGAGCTACAAGCTCGACTACCGCGGCTACGAGCGCGCGCCGAGCACCGCGTCGCAGACCGCATGGGCGTTGCTCGGTCTGATGGCGGCCGGTGAGGTCAATCATGAGGCGGTCGCGCGCGGGATCGACTATCTGCAGCGCGAACAGCGCGAGCATGGGCTGTGGGACGAAACGCGCTTTACCGCGACCGGTTTCCCGCGCGTGTTCTATCTGCGTTATCACGGCTATCGCAAGTTCTTCCCGCTGTGGGCGCTCGCGCGCTTCCGTCATCTGAAGCGCAACGGGCTCACGCGCGTGACGGTCGGGATGTAACGTGGCCGCATCGAGAATGCCGGCGGGCAACGCCGCCGCCGGGCGCCTGCCGGTGATCGTCGTGACGGGGATGGCGTTCGAAGCGCGCATCGCGCGCGGCGACGGCAGCGACGGCGTCGAGGTCGTGTACGCGGCGCGCGCCGATCTGCTCGAACGGGCGCTGAACGCGGCGCTCGCGCGCGGCGCGGCGGGCATCGTCAGCTTCGGCACTGCGGGCGGGCTCGCGCCGGAGCTGGAGCCGGGCGCGCTGATCGTCGCCGATGCGGTGCATGGGCCGAACGGGCGCATCGCTACCAATGCGGACTGGACCGCGCTGATCGCGGCCGCAGTGAGCGCGGGCGGGCTCGGCGCGCGCGTGCGACGCGGCTCGACCGCCGCGGTTGCCGCACCGCTGATCACCGCCGCCGATAAACGCGCGTTGCACGACGCGACCGGCGCGCTTGCGGTGGATATGGAATCGCATATCGCCGGCGCGACGGCTGCCGCGCACGGCTTGCCGTTCGCGGTGTGCCGCGCAATCGTCGATCCGGCGTGGCGCACGCTGCCGCCGGCCGCCACGGCCGGTCTGCGCGATGACGGCACGACCGCGCTCGGGCCGATTCTGCGGGAGTTGCTGCGCCAGCCGTCGCAGCTTGGCGCGCTGCTCAAGCTCGCTGCCGATGCGCGCGCCGCGCGGACCACTTTGGTCGAAGCGCGGCGGGCGATGGGCGAGGCGGGTGCGCTGCGGATGATGGTTGCGGTCTGAGGCCCACGCATTCGGCCTCTCTAGCCCCACACTATCGCCCCGATAAATTCAGCAAGCATTGAAAAACTAGGGAAAACCCTTATATTCGGTATAATCGTAAGTGTTAACCCTAGTTCGGATGCCTGGTGCACCCGGCTGGAAGCCTCACAGAAGGAGTGCCAGATGAATTTCCATACCAGAAAGTGGGTGAAGCCCGAAGACCTGAACCCCAACGGGACGCTGTTCGGCGGCAGCCTGCTGCGCTGGATCGACGAAGAAGCGGCGATCTACGCGATCAGCCAGCTCGATAACCAGCGGGTCGTGACCAAGTTCATGTCCGAGATCAACTTCGTCAGCTCGGCGCGTCAGGGCGACATCATCGAACTCGGTATGACGGCTACGCATTTCGGCCGCACGTCGATCACGCTGCGCTGCGAAGTGCGCAACAAGATCACCCGCAAGAGCATCCTGACGGTCGAAAAGATGGTGTTCGTCAATCTCGACGAAAACGGTGAGCCGGCGCCGCATGGCCGCACCCGCATCCGTTTCGCGGACGAGCAGTTCGCACACTATCGGGCGAATTCCCGGCCGGTGCCGCAGCCGGCGCCGGTAGCGGCTGTCGATGAAGAGCGGGTAGCCGCGCGCAGCGAAGTCGACAGCCTGCATTGAGCGGGACGCGGTCGGAGTGGTGGAGCAGGTGAGCTGGCCCTGGCGGGTAGGGCGGTGCGGTTGACGTAGTTTTTAGCGGGGCGCCCATTGCGGGCGCCCCGTTTCTATTTAGAGCGGTTGCTACTGATGCGTTATTGCGGCGCCGGGACCGCCTGCGTAGCCGACGCACCCGACGGCGCCTGAACAGCGGGCGCGGAAGGCACTGCGGGCGCGGCAGGCGCTGCGGTATCGCCCGGATCCGAGTAGTTGGGCGCAGCGGGCGACGGCGCAGCCTGGTTAGCACCGCCCGCACCCGACGCGCCATTCGGCGCCGGCGCGTTCTCACCCGGATCGGTGTAATTGGGCAAGCCGTCCGGCGCGCTGCCGGCCGCACCACCTGCGCCCGCCGCACCCGCACCCGAGGCCCCTTCCGGCGCCTCCCCGACAGCCCCCGGATCAGCGTAATTAGGCAAGCCGACCGCCGGCGCCCCAGCCGCGGGCGCGCCCGAGCCGTTCTCGCTGTGATCGTCGTAATCCGGCAGCGGCGCCGGGTTGTTACTCGTGCCGCGCAAGCGCGACAACCGCTGCTGCGTATAGGCATCGCGCACGAACGAGTATTTATCGAGCGCGGCCTGCTGCAACAGATCGGTCGCGCCGAGCAGATCCGAGCGCGTGCTGACGAACTGCAACACGTAAAGCGGATTGCGGGTCGCCGGCTCGATATAGTTGATCGGATTGAACTTCACATCGACGATGAGCCCCATGCTGTCGCGCACCGTGCTCGGTCCGAACAGCGGCAGCACGAGGAACGGACCCGACGGCACGCCCCAATGCCCAAGCGTCAGCCCGAAGTCCTGGTGATGCTTCGGCAACCCGGCCGGCGTCGCAAAGTCGAGCAGACCGCCGATGCCGAACACCGAGTTCATCGCGAAACGCATGATGTCTTCGGTCGCATCGGTGATCTTCAGCTGCAGCAGCGCGTTGGCCGCGTTGGTCAGGTCGCCGAGGTTCGAGAAGAAGTTGCTGACGGCGGTGCGCAGCGGCTGCGGCGTTACCTTCTGATAGCCCTTCGCGACCGGCACCGCGACGTAGCGGTCGACGCCGTCGTTGAACGAGAAAATCGCCCGGTTCACCGGTTCGAACGGATCGCCCGGCTTGCGGTCGGGACCGGTTGCGCAGCCGGAGATCAGACCGGCAGCGGTCAGCGCCAGCGCGGTGTTACGCAGCTTCATACGTTAAATTCCTTTTTGCTTCCCGCGACGTTGGCGTGGCTTGCCCATCAGCACCGGCTGGAACACCACCGCGCCGATCAGCGTGCAGAACAGCGACAGCGCGAGCAGCCGTCCCATGCTCGAGGTGCCGGGGTGATGCGACAGCCACAGGCTACCAAACGCAGTGGCGGTCGTGGCGGCGCTGAACAGCACCGCGTGTGTCAGGCTCGACTGCAGCAGACCGGTCTGGCCGTTGCGCCATGCCATCACGAAGTAGATCTTGAAAGCGACGCCGACACCGAGCATCAGCGGTAGCGCGATGATGTTCGCGAAGTTCAGCGGCATGCCGAACACCACGCACAGTTCGAGCGTAACGAGCGCGGACACCAGCAGCGGCACCAGCGTGCGCAGCACGTCGCCGATCCGGCGCAGCGCGATCCACAGCAGCACCGCGATCGACAGCAGCGCGTAGACCGCGGCCTGCAGGAACGCCTTGATGATCGTGTCGGCCGAATGGAGGATCGAGATCGGTCCGCCGATCGCGCCCGGCTCGGCTTTCTTCACCGCGTGCGCGAAGCGGGCGAGCATCGCGTCGTCGTTCGGATCGGTGCCGGCGGCGATCTTCGGCGAGATGTCGACGAGCGCCTTGCCGCCCTGGCCGATCCAGCGCGCGGAGATTTCCTTGGGCAGGTTCTCGCGGGTGATTTCGGTCGGCTGCAGCAGGTTTTCCAGCTGCTTCAGCGCGATGCGCAGCGTGTCGGACATCGCGATTTCGGCGCGGTCGCGGGTGGCCGCGTCGGCGCCGGCGAGCTTTTGCAGGGTGCTCGACAGATGCTGCGCTTCGGCCGCGCCCGGTCCGGGGTGATCCTCGGCGGCAAGCGACAGCTGGTTGGCCGCGCGCTTGAGCGCGGCGACGCGCACGTCGTCGGTGGCCTGCGCCGCGGGCTGCTGTTGCAGCGCCGGCAGCAACTGTTGCGCGGCGCTCGCGATCAGCATCATTTTCTGCTGCTGCTCGGCCGGCACGAAGGTGGTCAGCGTGGTCACGCGGCCCACTTCCGGCAGCTTGCGCAAACGCTCGGCCATCGCGTCGGCGTCGGCGAGCGACGGCGCGAGCGCGTGCACGTTGTTGACCGCGGCTTCCGGCGAATCCTTCAGCGAGAGCAGCGTCGCCAGCGATTCCGTATGCGGGTCTTTCAGATGCAGCGGATTGAAGTCGAAACGCAGATGCGCGAGCAGCGGCGTCCCGCCGAGCACGACGATCAGCGTGCCAATCAGCACCGGCCGGCGATGATGGTCGAGGAAGTCATCGACCGGCGCGAGCTGCTTGAAGCCCGGCGACGCGGCTTCGCCCGGCGGATTGAAGAGCTTGAGCAGCGCCGGCAGCAGCGTCATGTTGGTGAAATACGCGACGAACATCCCGACGCCGGCGATCTGGCCGAGTTCCGACACGCCGCGATACGCGGTCGGCAGGAACGAGAAGAAGCTCAGCGCGACCGCGACCGCCGCGAGCGTGAGCGGCACGCCGATGCTGTGCGCGGTGTGCATCAGCGCGGCCGACAGACGGTCGTCGCGATTGCGCTCCTCGCGATACTTGACGCCGAACTGCACGCCGAAATCGACGCCGAGCCCGACGAACAGCACCATGAACGCGACCGAAATCATGTTCAGCGCGCCGACCATCATCAGACCGAGCGCGGCCGTGATTGCAAGGCCGACGAACAGCGTGATGAACACGGCGAGGATCATCCGGCCCGAGCGCAGCGCGAGCCACAGGATGATCAGCACGACGACGAAGGTCGCGATGCCGTTGAGCACCGCGCCGTCCTGCACCGATGCGAACTCTTCGTCCGCCAGCGGTTGCTCGCCGGTCAGGCGGATCGTCGCGCCGTAGCGCGAATCCAGCTTCAGCGACGCCGCCGTTGCGCGGATCGCGCGCGACGCGTCCGCGCCCGGCTCCAGCGCGTCGTAATTGACGACCGGCTGCACCAGCACGAACGAGCGGGCCGGCTCGGTGGCCGCGCTTTTATCGACCAGCGCGCGCCACGAGAACGCCGCATGCTTGCCGGCCAGCACCTGGTCGAGCGTATTCGCGCTTTGCGAAAGCAGGTGGCTCATGTCGGCGAGCTTCACCTGGCCGAGCTGCAGCGGCAGCAGCAGGCTGGTGGTCAGCGTGCCGGCGAGGCCGGTCAGGCTCGGATCGTGCGCCAGTGCATTGACGAGCGGGCGCGACTGCACCAGTTGCGAGGTGGTGGACATGACCTCGTCGGTGGACGGAAACAGCAGGCCGTTGTGTTCGAAGAACGGGCCGCCGGCGGGCTGCGAGACCGAGATGAACTCTTTCGGATCGGCGCGCAGCGCGGCGGTCAGCGCGTTGGCGGCGGCGTCGGCGAACTCGGGCGCGCGCGCTTCGACCACCACCAGCATCGTGCTGCCCTGGTCGGGGAACGCGGCATCGAGCGCGTTCTGCACTGCCGACCATTGCTTGTCGGTCTCGATGAGACGGCTGATGTCCGTGTTGATCTTGAAGTTATGCGCGACGTAGAAGCCGCTCAGAACGGCGAGCACGAGCGACGTCACGATGATCCTCAGCGGATGACGCACCGAGTACGCGACGAGACGGACGATAGATGACTTCAGCATGTAGGCGGACGTGGCCTTATCACGGTGTTGGGTTTGACGAAGGTGCGTAAGTATACAGAGCCCGGGCCGGTGAGCCCGACTTCGGTAGCAAGTTCGGCTCCCGACCGGCCCGCCGGGAGTGGAACGCAATCCCGGCTATACTGGTCTATCCCTCATTAGCCGTGGGCCTCGAGGCCCGCCGGCGTACTTCTTCTTTCAGGTCACGACGAGCGTATGAAACGATATCTGACTGCTTTCCTGGCCGCGGCCGTGGTATCCACCGCCGCGTTTGCGCAAAGTGCCCCCGACGCGGTGGTAAAAAGCGCCGTCGAGGGTACGGTCGCCGCGATGAAGGCGGACCCGCAGGCGCGTGGCGGCGACATGGCGAAGATCACGAGCATCGTCGAAACGCACTTCCTGCCCGCCACCGACTTCCATCGCACCACCCGCATCGCGGTCGGCAAGCCGTGGGCTACCGCGACGCCCGAACAGCAAAAGCAACTGTACGAGCAGTTTACGCTGCTGCTGACCCGCACCTACGCGGCGTCGCTGTCGCAACTGCGCGATCAGGACGTGAAGTTCAGGATTGCACCGGTGAGCGTGCCCGCCGGCGCCACCGACATCGTCGTGCAATCGCACGTGCTGAGCAACGGCGGCGACGATGCGATCGACTACCGGCTCACCAAGGGCCCGTCCGGCTGGAAAATCTACGACATCAACATGATGGGCGCGTGGCTGATCCAGGTGTATCAGACCCAGTTCGCCGACCAGATCAACAAAGGCGGGATCGACGGGCTGATCAAGTTCCTGACTGCGCATAATGCGCGCGGCGGGTAAACGGGTCGACAGATTTTCGTAGTGTCAAAGAAAAAGCGCGGCGGCCAATCTGGCCACCGCGCTTTTTTTATGCGCGAAGAATAATTGCTCGCGCTGCCGGCAGGCGAGGGCGGGTGAGCTCGTGCATGCCCGACCGCCTCGGCGCCGCTCGGCGTAACGCTCAGTGCGCCGCGGTCGCGGTCTGCACCTTCTTGCCGGTGCCGGCGCGCTGGATCTCTTCCAGCTTGATTTCGACGTGGCGCGAGAACACGTATTCGGCCGGACGCTGCTTGTCGAGCGGGATGTCCGGGGCGAACGCGCCGGTCGTTTTCGGGCCGCGCAGGCTGACCTTCAGCGCTTTCAGCGGATGCGCGACGGTGTCCATCACGGCCGTTGCTTCGAAACCGCAGTGGACCATGCAGTCGGCGCACTTTTCGTAGTTGCCGGTGCCGTACTTGTCCCAGTCGGTGGTTTCCATCAGTTCCTTGAAGGTCTTCACGTAACCTTCGCCGACCAGATAGCAGGGCTTCTGCCAGCCGAACACGGTACGCGCCGGGTTGCCCCACGGCGTGCATTCGTAGCTCTGGTTGCCGGCGAGGAAGTCGAGGAACATCGCCGACTGGCTGAACGACCAGTTTTTGCCGTTGTTGCCGCGCTTGAAGATTTCGCGGAACAGTTGCTTGGTCTTGTCGCGGTTCAGGAAGTGCTGCTGGTCCGGCGCGCGCTCATACGCATAGCCCGGCGACACCGTGATGCCGTCGACGCCCATCGGCCCGAGCGTGTCGAAGAACTTGGCGACGCGTTCCGGCTGTGCGTCGTTGAACAGCGTGCAATTGATGTTGACGCGGAAACCACGGCGCTTCGCTTCGCGGATCGCGGCGACGGCCTTCTCGTACACGCCTTCCTGCGAGACCGAGTGATCGTGCGCTTGCTGGTCGCCGTCGAGGTGAACCGACCAGACGAAGTACGGATTCGGCTCGTAGTCGTCCATCTTCTTTTCCATCAGCAGCGCGTTCGTGCACAGGTACACGAATTTCTTGCGCGCCATGATGCCCTTGACGATCTGCGGCATTTCCTTGTGCAGCAGCGGCTCGCCGCCGGCGATCGAGACCACCGGCGCGCCGCATTCGTCGACTGCCTGCAGGCATTCTTCGAGTGACAGACGCTGGTTCAGGATCGGATCCGGATAGTCGATCTTGCCGCAGCCGTTGCAGGCGAGATTGCAGCGGAACAGCGGCTCCAGCATCAGGGCGAGCGGATAGCGTTTGTTGCCGGAGAGGTGCTGGCGCATGATGTATGCGCCGACGCGGACTTTCTGTAGCAGCGGAATAGACAAGACGTCCTCCTTAAACTTCGCGTGCAGCGAGTGGTTGCATCAGCTTCGATGGCAACTTGAATTCGACTTTCTCTTCACGGCCCGCCATCGTCGTGACATCGACGGGCCCCAATGCGCGCAGCGCATCGATCACGTTTTCGACCATTTCCTCGGGCGCCGACGCGCCGGCTGTGATGCCGACCGTGCGCACGCCCGCGAACCATTCGGCCTTCACTTCCGAGCCGTCCGCGACGAGGTAGCTCGCCACGCCGCTCTCGCTGCCGATTTCACGCAGCCGGTTCGAGTTCGAGCTGTTGGTCGCGCCGACCACTAGCAGCACCTCGACGTCTTTCGACAGTTCGCGCACCGCGGCCTGGCGATTCTGCGTCGCGTAACAGATGTCGCGCGTGTCCGGGCCGACGATGTCGCTGAAACGGCGCAACAGCGCGTCGATGATGCCGCGCGTGTCGTCGACCGACAGCGTGGTCTGCGTGACGTACGCGAGCGGCGCGTCGAGCGGCAGATCGAGCGTCGCGACTTCCGCTTCGCTCTGTACCAGCAGCACCTTGCCGGGAATCTGCCCGATCGTGCCTTCGACTTCCGGGTGACCCGCGTGACCGATCAGGACCAGCGTGCGGCCCGCGGCGACATACTGGCGCCCCTGCACGTGAACCTTGGTAACGAGCGGACAGGTCGCGTCGAGCACGTCGAGACCGCGTGCTTCCGCGTCGCGTTCGACGGTTTGCGCGACGCCATGCGCGCTGAATATGGCAACCGCGCCTTGCGGGACTTCATCGAGTTCTTCGACGAAACGCGCGCCTTTCTGGCGCAGATTGTCCACAACGTGACGGTTATGGACAATCTCGTGGCGGACGTACACGGGCGCGCCGTGTTGCTGTAACGCCCGATCGACGATTTCGATTGCGCGGACAACGCCCGCACAAAAACCGCGGGGCTGAGCAAGGATGACTCGCATAAGTTGGCGAACTCCGACAGACGCGGGTTTCGAATAAGTCACCACTGACTTCTCGCCGCGCTCGTCATGATTAGTTGACGTCTTGAGCCCCGGCGACCGGCCGGTACAGCAAAACCAAAACGCGCATTCTAACGCTATCGGGGCCGCTTTGCTTTTTGACGCGACCCGTGTGTTGGGCGCTAGCCGCACCTGGAGCGGGTTTCGGCGCGCCGTGCCAGGGGCGCCCTGAGGATGTCACCGGGATGTCCCATACTGCAGCGCAACGGCGGAACCCTTAAACTACCGATCCTTGCGGCGTGCATAAAGCGCCGTATTACAGAATGGTTTCGAGGCTCGCTGGATGGACGTCGATCAATACGAAAACTTTCCGATCGCGAGCGTGTTGCTGCCGAAGGCGCTGCGCGCGCCAATCGGCATTATCTACCAGGTTGTGCGCACCGCGGCCGATATCGCCCAGGACGGCGAGTCGAACGCCGCCGAGCGGCATGCGCGGCTCGCCGATTTCCGCGCCGGGCTCGACGCGCTCGCGCAGCGGCGCGCGGCGCCCGTGCATGCGCTGATGTTCGGCAAGCTGGCCGGCGTGATCGCGCAATATAAGCTGCCGCTCCAGCCGTTTTACGATCTCCTCGACGGCTGTGCGCAGGACATCGATACCGGCCGTTACGAGGATCGCGCGGCGCTGATCGATTATTGCCGGCGTTCCGCGCATCCGGTCGGGCATCTGATGCTGCATCTGATCGGCGCGGCCACGCCGCAAAATCTTGCCGATGCCGATGCAATCTGCACTGCTTCGCAACTGATCAGCTTCTGGCTCGACGTCGCCGACGACTGGCAGCGCGAGCATATATATCTGCCGCAGGCCGATATGCGGCGCTTCGGCGTGACCGAGGCCCATATCGCCAACGGTATTGCCGATGACGCATGGCGCGCGCTGATGGCGCATGAGGTCGCGTTCGTGCGCGCAACCCTGGTGCGCGGCGCGCCGCTCGCGCTGCGCATGCCGGGGCGGCTCGGCATCGAGCTGAGCGGCGCCGTGCACGCGGGCCTACGATTTCTCGAACGCATCGAGCGCGCGGATTACGATGTGTTCCGCGCGCGCCCGGTGCTCACTCCGTTCGACTGGTGCGTGGTGGCGGCGCGCACCGTGGCGATGCAATTGTCCAGACGCGTCGGTGTGGCGGCGCGCTCAATCGAGGGTAAGGCTTAATGGCGGCGGTCCTGTTCATTCTTTCGTGTGTTTCCCTGCTGATCTGGGGCGTGCTGCTGTTCGCGCGCGGAGGTTTCTGGCGCGCGCGCCCGGCCGCGCCGCTGACGGTCGCGCCGCGCGTCAATTGGCCGGCGGTCGCCGCGGTGGTGCCGGCGCGCAATGAAGTCGATGTGATCGCCGAGGCGGTCACGTCGCTGCTCAAGCAGGACTATCGCGGCGCGTTCCATGTGATCGTCGTCGACGACCACAGCTCGGACGGCACCGCCGACGCGGCCCGCGCCGCCGCGTTGCAGCTGCAGTGCCCGGAGCGCCTCACGGTGCTCGGGGCGAAGCCGCTGCCGCCGGGCTGGTCCGGCAAGGTGTGGGCGCAGTCGCAAGGCATCGAGGCGGTGCGAACGCTCGGCCTGCCCGCCGACTTCCTGCTGCTCACCGATGCCGACATCGGCCATCCACCCGAGGCGCTCACGCAACTGGTCGCGCGCGCGGACGCCGAAAAGCGCGATCTGGTCTCGCTGATGGTGCGGCTGCGCTGCGATTCGTTCTGGGAAAAGGCGCTGATTCCGGCCTTCGTGTTCTTCTTCGCGAAGCTGTATCCGTTCGCGTGGGTCAACAATCCGCGCAATCGCACCGCGGCGGCGGCGGGCGGCTGCATGCTGGTGCGCCGCAAGGCGCTCGAGGAAGCGGGCGGGATCGAGTCGATCCGTGCTGAGCTGATCGACGATTGCAGCCTTGCCGCGCGTATCAAGCATCGCGGCACCGGCCGTCATCCGATCCGTCTCGACGTCGCCGCGAACAGCGTGTCGCTGCGGCCGTACGACAGCTGGCGCGAGATCTGGAACATGATCGCGCGCACAGCGTTCACGCAGCTGCGCTATTCGCCGCTGCTGCTCGCGGGCACGCTTGCGGGGATGGCGATCATCTATCTGTTGCCGCCGCTCGCGGCACTCGTGCTCGGGCCGCTCGGCTGGCCGGCCTGGCTCGCGTGGGCGGCGATGTGCTGCGCGTATGCGCCGATGCTCGCCTACTATCGGCGCTCGCCGCTGTGGGCGCCGTTCCTGCCGCTCGTCGCGCTGTTTTATGTCGGCGCGACGTTCGCGTCGGCGGTGCGTTACTGGCGCGGCAAGGGCGGGCAGTGGAAGGCGCGCGTGCAGGCGCCGGTGCAGGAGCGTTGATGTTTTGACGGCTGCGGTGGCGCCGCATCGATACGGCGCTGCGCGGCCCGGCATTGCCGGATCGACAGATACAAAAAAAGCGGCCCACACGGGCCGCTTTTCTTTTGCGTCACGCTTCGCGCGAATTACGCGTTGCTGAGCATCATGTACATCTGGATCACCACGTCCGGCGAGAACGTGAACGGCACCCAGCCGTGGCCGGTGTGGCGCATTACCAGCAGGCGGTCGCCGTTCGACTGCTTTTGCACCGCCATCATCGGATTCTTTGTCGACACGAACTGCCAGCCCGGTGGGATCGCGGGCGGCTGCTCGGGTGTCATCGACGCGCGCGCGTTCGACAGCTCCTCGATCAGCCGGCCGATCTGCTCCGGACGCAGCGCGACCATCTGGTTGCCGATGGTCATCGTGATTTCGTCGCGCGCCGGGCGGTTGATTTCGAGCGTCGGCTGGATTTGCGGGGCGGATGGATCGGTGGCGGCCGCGGCTTGCTGCGCGTTGTCGTCTACCGGGTTCGCGTCCGCGTTTGCATCCGCGTTTGCGTCCGCGTTTTCCACGGCGGCTGCTGCGTTTTCGACAGTCGCGTCGGCATGCTCCACCGCCGCGTTTGACGCAGCCGCGTGAGCGGGTGTCTCGGGAATGTTTTCGGCCTGCGTGGCCACGACAGCCTGAATGAGCTGATCGACGCCCATTTCCAGCGCGCCGAGCTGTTCGTGAAGATTCATGCGAGGGTTCTCTTGTAAGACCCGCGATTTTACCTGCTGCGTGATGGCTTGCGCCCTTCGCTGTCGCGGGACTTGTAACAAATTGCTTACGGATACGCGTGTTTTTCCGCCTAGCCGTTCAGATAGCCCGCCTGCCGGAACCATTCGAGCGCATCGGCGAGCCCTTCGCGATACGGCCGCGCGCGATAACCCAACTCGCGCTGCGCCTTCGCCGACGAAAAATACATCTTGTTCTTCGACATTTTCAGGCCGTCGACGGTCACGAACGGTTCGCGCTTCGTGAACTTCGCGACCGCTTCGGCGCCCATCGCGAGCGGATACAGCGGCCAGCGCGGCAGGCTGATGGTCGGCGCCTTGCGCCCGGTCAGCGCGGCGATGTCGGCGAGCATCTGCTGCAGCGGCAGATTTTCGCCGCCGAGAATGTAGCGCTCGCCGATCTTGCCGCGTTCGAGCGCGAGGAAATGGCCGGCCGCGACGTCGTCGACGTGCACGAGGTTCAGGCCGGTATCGACGAACGCCGGAATCTTGCCGAGCGCCGCTTCGAGGATGATCCGGCCGGTCGGCGTCGGCTTCACGTCGCGCGGGCCGATCGGCGTGGACGGGTTGACGATCACGGCGGGCAGCCCGTCTTCGGCGATCATCCGCTCGACCGCGCGCTCGGCCAGCACCTTGCTGCGCTTGTATACGCCGATCGCCTGATCGGCTTTGAGCGGCGAGGTTTCGTCGGCGGACTGGCCGGAGCTGGTCACCTTCAGCGTCGCGACGCTGCTCGTGTAGACGATCCGCTCGACGCCTTCCTTCAGCGCCGCGCGCATCGTCGCCTCGGTGCCTTCCAGATTCGCGCGTTCGATCTCGCCCGGGTCCGGCGCCCACAGCCGGTAATCGGCGGCCACGTGCAGCAGATAGCGCACCCCGCGCAGCGCGTTGCGCATCGACGCTTCGTCGCGCATGTCGCCGACGGCGATTTCCGCATCGAGCGCTTCGAGGTTCTTGCGCGGACTCGTTGCGCGCACCAGCACGCGGACCTTGAAGCCCTTGCTCTGCGCGATGCGCGCCACCGACGAGCCGACGAAGCCGGACGCGCCGGTCACCAGCACGAGATCGCGATTCTGTTCGGTCATGTGTTTTCATCTCCTGCGTCACGGACGACGGATTGTACGTGGCGCGCGCCCGGCTGCGGGTTGTCGCGCACGCTCGCCGCGACGCGACTAGAATGCCGGCTTGAAACACAGTCAGGCATCGAAAGGAGGTAGCGGCATGGCCCCGGATCTGGACGAACGGATCGAAACTTATTACGTGCGAGTGCGCGGCATCGTGCAGGGCGTCGGCTTTCGGCTCGCCACCGTGCGCCAGGCGCACGCGCTGGGCATCAAGGGATACGTCGCGAATCTCGAGGACGGCTCGGTCGAGGCGCTGTTGCAGGGACCGGCGAATCAGATCGACCGGATGCTGTCGTGGCTGCGTCATGGACCGCCGGCGGCGCGCGTGACCGACGTGCACGGCGAAGAACGCGCGATGGATAAACGCTACGAGCGTTTCGAGCAGCATTGAGCGGCGTGGCGACGACGTAGACGCACCGGGCTCTGAAAAACAGGCGGCGCGCCGTTCGCGAGAATGGCGCGCCGCTTTGTCGTTGACGCGGCGCTTGCCGCAGCATCAGCCGTTAGCTTGCCACCAGCAAACTCTCGGCAAAGCCCCACTGATCTTCGATCCACTGATGGCTGCACACGAAGCCGGCGTCATCGGCGATCGCGGGCAATTCCTCCGCGCGATATTTGTGGCTGCTCTCGGTCCAGATCGTCTCGCCCTGTTTCATCGACACCGTCAGTTGCGCGGCGCCCACGTGCGCGGTGAGGTCGTGTTTCGCGCGCAGATGCATCTCGATGCTGCGCGCGTCCGGATTGAAGCGCGCGACGTGCTCGAACGAGTCGAGCGGGAAATCGCCGTCGAGTTCGCGGTTGATGCGCGCGAGCAGGTTTAGATTGAAGGCGGCGGTGACGCCGACCGCGTCGTCGTACGCGGAGATCAGCACCGGAGTCGGCTTGATCAGGTCGGTGCCGAGCAGCAGCGCGTCGCCGGGCGCGAGCATGTTGCGGATGTCGCGCAGAAAACGGGTCGCCGCGAGCCGGCCGAAATTACCGATCGTGCTGCCGAGAAACAGCACCAGCAGCCGGTCGCCTTTCGCGCGCTGCCGGCTCACTTCCGCGAGGCCAGCCAGATAGTCGCGCTCGTAACCGACGATCGAAATCCTTTCGATGTCGCCGAGTTCGCGCCGGCACAACTGCAATGCGCTGCGCGAAATTTCAATCGGGCAGTAAGAAGTAGGGCGTTTTTTACACAGTGCTTCGAGAATGCGGCGGGTTTTGCGGCCGCTGCCGCTGCCGAGTTCGGCAACCGTCACGTCGTGCGGCAGATGCTCGACGATGTCGGCCGCGTGCTTCGTCAGCAAGCGTTCTTCGGCGCGCGTCACCCCATATTCGGGCAATACGGTAATCACTTCAAAAAGCGCGGAGCCGACTTCGTCGTACAGATACTTCGACGGCAGCTCTTTTTGCGGCGAGTGGGTGAGGCCGGCGTGCACGTCGGCGGCGAACGCGCGGCGCAGGTCGGAAGGCGAGGTGCTAAGCGATAGGGCTGGCTGGGTCATGCTGGCTCCAGGAGTCACATTCGATGAGCGGGATAGCTGCCGGGGTCGCATACGCGCTGTGGCGCGGTTCACGCATGCGGTGGGCGAGAAGCGCGGGCATGTCGGCGTGGCGATCTGATCAACTGCGTTCAGGACTGCCAGCGTCGGCCCGGCTCGTGAGTGCTGCCAGCGCCGTCGCGAGTCGGGCGGCGACGGCGTGCGATGCTTTGGTAGCAAGATTCACGCGCGCGGCGGGCGGCAATCCGGTTCGCGCCGCCGCGACGCATAAGGTTATGTTCTAGTGCATCGACGCGCGATACGCACGACTAATTAGAACAGCTTTGCGGTCGCTTTGCAGTCGTTCGACCAAAAAGCGCCGACCCGGGCTACGGGCAACCCGTCTAGAATGCCCGTTCCGTATTCAGAACAACGTCACCGCGCGACGGCGCCGCAACCACAGCGCAGCGCTCGCGTGCTCACGAGACAGCCCTTTTCGATGACTACCACGAACGCCGCGTGGCCCGCTCGCATGCCGCGGACCCGCACTCTTTCGCCTGCGCCACGGACCGCCCGATGAATCACAACGACTTCAGGCGCGGCATTGCGTTGTCGGTCGGAGCGTCGGCGCTGTTCGCCTTACTGTCCGCTTACGCGACGCTGCTCAAACCGCTTTCCGGCCTCGACATCTTCGCGTGGCGAATCGTCTGGACCGTGCCCGGCGCGTTGCTGCTGGTCGCGCTGCGTGGCCGTCTGCCGATTCTGCGCCAACTGCTTGAACGAATGATGACGCGGCCGAAACTCGGCGGCGCGCTGGTCGTCGCGGCCGCGTTGCTCGGCGTGCAGTTGTGGCTGTTTCTCTGGGCGCCGCTGCATGGACGCATGCTCGAAGTGTCGCTCGGCTATTTCCTGCTGCCGCTGGTGATGGTGTTGGTCGGGCGTTTTCACTATCGCGAGCGGCTCGAGGTGTTGCAGTGGCTCGCGATCGCGTGCGCGGCGCTCGGCGTCGCTCACGAACTGTGGGTGACCGGCGCGTTCTCGTGGCCGACGCTGGTCGTCGCGCTCGGCTATCCGCCATATTTCGTGCTGCGCCGGCGGCTCAACGAGGATTCGCTCGCGATGTTCACCGTCGAGATGGCGCTGCTGTTGCCGGTGGCCGTCGTGTTCATCGTGAGCGGCGGCTCGCTGCATGCGATCGCCGGACGCGCGGAAATGTGGTGGCTGCTGTTGCCGGGACTCGGCGCGTTGAGCACGCTCGCGCTCGCGTCGTATCTGAAGGCGAGCCGGATGCTGCCGGTCGCTCTGTTCGGCATTCTCGGTTATGTGGAGCCGGTGCTGCTGGTGCTGGTGTCGGTGACGCTGTTGCGCGAAACGCTCAGCGCCGCTCAATTCGCCACGTATGTACCGATCTGGATCGCGGTCGGGTTGACCGCGCTGCATAGCGTGCGCTTCATTCGCTTCGCGTCGAATTGAGCGGGCTCAGCGATGTGCTTCGCTGGCCGCCGCGTTGATACGGGTCGGCCCCACCTGCGCTTCGATCGCCTCGCGCAACTCGGGCCGCCAGCCGATCCCGAACAGCGCTTCCGCCAGCACGAACAGCGGTCCGATCAACAGGCCGATCACGTCGTCGACGAAGGCCGGCTTGCGATGCTCGTACGCGACATGGCCGACGAACTGGAACGCCCAGCCGATCACGAACAGACCGATGCCGGTCGCGAGCCACACGAGCGTGCTTTGCGCGCTGACCCACTCGCCGAACGCCACGCACAGCGCGGACACGCAGGCCATCAATACGCCTAGCGGCACGTCGAGCGCGAGGTAGTAGACGGTCGCCGCGACGAACAGCAGCCACGCCGGCGACAGCGTGACCGGCAGCAGGCCGGCGCCGAAGGCAGGGCGGCTCAGCAGCACCGCGAGCGCCAGCACGATCAGCGGAATGCCGACGAAGTGCGTGGCGATATTGCGCCGGTCGCGATGGTAGGCCGCGTATTGGGTCAGTTGCTCGGTCAGCGTTCTCATCAATGCCGCTCCAAGGTTAAAGCCAGCATATCATCGACCCTGGTACGCGATGCCGTCCATCATCGAGCGTTTTTCATCGAATGAGTTGGCTGCGCTGCTCGCGCGCAGCGCGTGGTTTCGCGCGGCGCCCGTCGCGATGCAGACGCAATTGGCTACTGTTGCGGCGCGTGCCGGACGCAACTAATGCGTGCTTGCAACGGCCTTGCCCACGCGGCGCGTCAACGCACCGATCGTCGCGGCGGGCAACGTCGCGAGCAACGTGTGCAACGTAAAGTCGAGATCTTCACGCGCGATGTCGAGTTGCGCGCGAATTTCGCCGCGTACCGTTTCAGTACCGACCACATAGACGCCGAGCGGCGAATGCAGCAGTACACGTAATTGTGGCACTGGCAACACTACGTGCAACAGCGCGCGTGTCGCGCGAAACGCAATGACATTGTTGTTGCTGTGTTGAACCTGCTGCGGAGTGGCGGATTGCACCGCCGGCCGGTCGAGCGATTGCGTGAGCGTGAGAGCCATTTGATACCGCGTCTGGGGGACGCGACAGTGAGTTGGAACAGTTGGAGGGTAAACCCCTGCGCGTAAACGCGGTGCAAAGATTCGCACTCGAGTCGGTAAAAAGATACGGTGTTCGAAACGATTTCGAGCACTGTCACGAGGCGTGAGAAAAAGCGCAGAAAAAAAGGCGAGTCATACGACTCGCCCTCCCTGAACGGCACAGCCCGGCTTCGATTGGCTTGTTATTTCAACCGCATTTGCACGGCCGGTAAGCGCCGGAACCGGTCACGTGTTATTGCGTTTTCGTCGCGCCGGTTTGTGCGCCGTCGGCTTTTGCCGGGGCAGTGCTGGCCTCTTTCGCGCTCTCCGTCTTGTTCTTTGCATCGCTCGTTTCGACGGCTTTCTTCTCGCTGGACTTATGGGTCTTCGTCGTGTGGGCGGAAGTCTTCTTCACGTGCTTGTGCGCACTGGTAGCGGCGGGCGCCTTGGTCGTCGTCGCGGTCGCGCTGTCCTTGGTCGCGCCGGTGCTCGCCTTCAGATTCGCCTGACCGGCGGCGGGCGACTGCGCGGCTTGCGCGGCAGGCGCCGCTTGTGCGGGCTGGGCGGTGGACGGCGCGGCCGTTTGAGCGAATGCGGTCGACACGAGCAGAGCGGAAGCAACAGCGGCGAAAAGCGTCTTCATGATGTAACTCCTGGTTGAATCGTTAGATTCGTTTGTCGCGGCTGAAATCATTTCAGCGCGCTGCCGGTATAACGTGGGCCGGGATGCAGGAGTTGACGCGATGCTGGTGACAAAACGTAACTAGTGCGTCAGCGCGGATACAAGTCGAAGACGCTAAAAAGTAGCGACCGCGGTGTCGCCGAGCATCCGCGCCAGATCGTCGGGCGACACCGCCGGACTGAACAGGAACCCTTGCGCGACAGAGCAGCCGTGGCGGACCAGAAACTCGCGTTGCACGTCGAGTTCGACCCCTTCGGCCACCACGTCGAAGCTCAGCGTTTCGGCAATCGCGATGATCGCCAGCGACAGCGCTTCGAGTTCCGAGTCCTTGCCGATCTCGCAGACGAACGCGCGATCGATCTTGATCCGGTCGACGCTGAAGCGCTTCAGATAGCTGAGGCTCGAATAGCCGGTGCCGAAGTCGTCGATTGCGATCGACACACCGAGCGCGCGCAGTTCGCGCAGCACCCGCTGCGCTTCCTCGGCGTTGCGCATCAACGCGCCCTCGGTGACTTCGAGTTCGAGCAGGTGCGCGGGCCACCCGGCTTCGTCGAGCGCGGCGCGCACCACGCCCGGCAAATCGGTGCGCTCGAGTTGCAGCGGCGATACGTTGACCGACACGCGCATCGCCGGCAGACCCGCGCGCACCCATGCCTTCGCCTGCAAACAGGCCTGCCGCAGAACCCAGGTGCCGATGCTCTGGATCAGACCGGTTTCCTCGGCGAGCGGAATGAACACGGCCGGCGAGACCTCGCCGAGTTCGCTGTCATGCCAACGCAACAGCGCTTCCGCGCCGACGATGCAGCCGGTTTCCATATCGATCTGCGGTTGATACACGAGGCGCAATTCATCGGCTTTCGCCGCGCGCCGCAGCCGCGTGGTGAGTCGCAATTTCTCGGCGACGGCCCGGCTCAATTCCGGCTTATAGAACTGATAGCGGTTGCGGCCGCGCGATTTCGCCGCGTACAGCGCGGCATCCGCATTGCGAGTGAGCAGGTCCGGCTTCGCGCCATCCTGTGGCGACGTGCTGACGCCGATGCTCACTTCGAGATACAGCTCGTGCTCGCCGATGCTGTACGGCTCGCTCATTTCGCGAATCAGGCGGTCGAGCATCCCGGTCAGTTGCGCCGCGTCCGAACGTTCGGCGACGATCACGAATTCATCGCCGCCGTAACGCGCGACGAAATCCGTCGCGCGCAGCAGCCGCTGAAGCCGTCGCGCGACCGCCTTCAGCAGCAGATCGCCGATCCGGTGGCCGAGCGAATCGTTGACCTCCTTGAAGCGGTCGAGATCGAGAAACAGCACCGAAACGTGTTGGCCCGTCGTCGCCGCGCGCAGCAGCGACTCGCCGAGATATTCGCCGAGCAGCACCCGGTTCGGCAGGTCGGTCAATGCATCGTAGCGGGCCTGATGTTCGAGTCTTTCGTGGTACTGAATCAGCGTCGTCACATCGACCATCACGGCCATCGTCGCCGGACGGCCGTCGAGTTCGATGCGCAAATGATGCACTTCCATCGACAGCCGGTTGCCGGCGCGGGTGCGATAGACCCAGATGCCGGCCGATTGCGTCGCGTGCCGCCACTGCTCGATCCGGCGCTCGCGCAGTTGCGGCAACTGCCCGAGCACCTGCTCGACGCGCAGCTCGTTCAGCGACATTCCGAGCAACTGCTGCTGCGTGTAACCGAAATCGCGTTGCGCGCTGGCATTGGCCGCGATGATTTTCTGGGTCTCGTCGTCGGTGACCCAGATCGGCAACGGGTGCCCTTCGAAAAACCGCTGGTAGCGCGAGCGCACTTCTTCGGTTTGATGCAGCGAGCGGCGCAGATGGGAGCCGATCCGCCCATTCCAGCGAATCAGCGCAAGCAGCAGCACCGCGGCAACGACGCCGCAACTCAACAGCACGCGCGTAAACCACTTCGCGTCGAGCGACGATTTGCTGACGACCGAGTCGACTTTCGCGTCGGCCGCCAGTCGCACGTCGACAACTCGCTCCAGCACGTTATAGAAGTACGCGTCGATTTCCTCGAGTTGCGGATCGCCCATCGCGACGCTGCCAGGACGGTCCGCGACCTTGCGCGCGAGACCGAAGCTAAGCTCGCTGAGCCGGCCGATCATGTCGTCGAGCTCCGAGAGCCGCGACACGCACACGTGATTTTCGCTGCAGCTATCGCGCGCGTCGCGCGTCAACGCGAGCAGCGCGGACATCGGAAAGTCGTAGGCCGCGCGCTTGTAGAGCGGCACCGTCGCGATCGATGTGTAGAGGGTCGCGTGTTCGTCGAGCATCAGTTGCTGCAACTGGTCGAGATCGTGACGCAGGCGCCCGGACGCCTGGATCGTGCGCAGCGCACTGTCCTGTTCGCTGCTTTGGAGCAGCGCGAGGAACGTGCTCGTCGCGATCACGGCGAGAATCGCCAGCACGGCGATCAGCGTGCAGGCCTTGCGCGCAACGTCGGAGCGCAGCGCGCTCGCCTGCGCGTCGAGGCGGCGCGACGGCGAACCGGACCGTCCGAAGAGTGAATGTTTAGGTGGCTGCATCGTGGGTCTGCCTGTCCGCCTAGCGGTCGGCAAATTCCACGCGATTGCGCCCGCCCCGCTTGGCCCGGTACAACGCCGCGTCGGCGAGGCCATAGGCGGTGTCGAAGCTGGTACCCGCCGCGTTGACGCTGACGCCGAAGCTGGCCGTGATGCGTCGCTCGACCGGCGCGACCACCAGCGAATCGCTGATCGCCGCGCGCATGCGCTCGGCCAGCAGCGCGCCGTCGGCGGCCTCGCGACCCGGCAGCAGCACGGTGAATTCCTCGCCGCCCACCCGGCCGATGAAGCCCGCATCGCCGACAATCCGCCGCAGACAGTCGACCACGCCGAGAATCACCGCGTCGCCGGTCGGATGGCCGTAGTCGTCGTTGATGCGCTTGAACTCGTCGATGTCGAGAATCACCATCACCGCGCTCTCGGTGCGCAACACTTTCGCGGTCCGCTCGATTACCGCGCTGCGGTTGAGCACGCCGGTCAACGCATCGTGCGACGCGCGATACGCGAGCTGCTGCGCGAGCGCCTGCATCTCGCGTTCGGCGCGGTCACTGCGGCCGATCAGCCGGCGCGTCTCGCGCATCAGTCGCTGGAAGTGCTCGATCAGCTCGCCTAACGACTGGCGATAGTCGGCGGCTCCCGCGGCGGCGCTCGCATGCATCGCGCGTGCTTTGTCGAGCGCCGCGCTTTCGTTCCGGAACAGATCGGGCGCGTCGCTCGCGGCGGCGTCACGGGAAGAGGGCGAGCGCACGTCAGCGGCCCTGCTGCGCGACTGGACGATCGGTGAATTCGATCGCCTGGAAGTCGGCCTTCAGTTCTTCGCCGAATTCGGCGATCGTCTCGTCTTCCTCGTCGCGATACCAGTTCATTGCGACGCGGTTGCCCGCTTGCGCGGCTTCGTCCAGCGCGTCGAAGATGCTGAACAGCATCTTGGTGCTAGAACTGTTGAAGTAGGTGAGCGCGACGTCGATCGTGATTTCAGCGTCGTTATTGGCTGCGAGATACGCGCGCAATTGTTCGATGACCGGCGCGTAGAAAGCGGCCGCGTTTTCGGGGTAAGACTCGCCCTTGATCGACAACGCGTGCTGGTCGAAACGAAAGTCGACTTCGGGCGAGGTCGGCGTGGCGGAGATGTACAGGTTTTCCATGGTTCGTGCGCGTTCCTGCTCAGATGATGGCCATGAGGCAAAACAGCGTGGTGCCGGGTTCGTCGGCACGCGGATGAAAGGCGAATTCGAGCGGTGCGCTCGCATCGCGCGCCATCGTCAGGAAGCCGAGTCCGGCGCCCTTGCTGTCTTTCGGCGTGTCGGTGCGCAACGACACCTTGTACGCCTGCTTGATTTCGTCGAGCGACATGTTGCGCAGCGGTTCGAGCCGGCTGCGCAGCGCGTCGACTTCTTCGGTTGCGATCGGATTCATGCACAACATGACGTGCCGCTCGCCGTGCTTCGAGATGCACACCGCGCCCTCGCGAATTGCGCCGGCTGTATCGCCGCCGGACTCCAGTGCGCTCGACGAGTAATGCACGATGTTCTGCGACAGTTCGATAAAGGACGAGAACAGCTTGCGGCGGGTCGGACCGCTGACGCCGGCCACTTCCAGCTGCAGTTTCACGACCTCGCCCATCGACGCGACGATGTTATTGGAGAAGAAGCCCTTGTGATAGAAGAGCACGTTGCGTCGCTGCGCGAGATCGAAAAAAGCGCTGTCTGATTCGAGTAGTTGGGACATTGCGGTAATTCGTTAGATGCGGGCACAGAAGAGCGTGACGTCGTCACGTCGGGGTTGGAGACCTTGCCATTGGGCGAGCGCGAGCCGCACCCGCTCGCAGATCGCGGCCGGGGTGTCGGCGCGGTGCTCGACGACCACGTCGAGCGCGCGGCGCCGGCCGAACGAAATATTGCGCGGGCCGCCGATCTGATCGCTGAGACCATCGGTGTAGATGAACAGCAGGCTGCCCGGCGTGACGGGAATCGAGCGCAGGTGCCATGCATAGTCCGCGTGGCTGTCCACGTAGCCGACGCCCATCCGGTCGGCCGCTATCGTTTCGAACTCGGCGGCTTCGGGTGGGAGGATGTGCGCCGCGATCCGCGCGCCGGCGAAGTGCAGTACGCGCTGCTCGGTATCGAACCAGAAGAGTGCGGTGTCCAGACCGTCGTTCGATTGGTTACCGGCGTCGCCGTCGTCGAGTTGGCCCAACTGGCTTTTGACGTTGCGATTGACCGCCGCGAGCAGCGCGGCCGGGTCGCGCGGACCGATCTGTTCCAGCGCCTTCGACAGTGACGCGGAAGCGAGCAAGGTCATGAACGCGCCCGGCACGCCGTGGCCGGTGCAATCGGCGACCGCACCGAACCAGCCCGACGGAAACGCCGCGAAATGATAGAAGTCGCCGCCCACTACATCGCGTGGTTCCCAGATCATCGCCGCGTCGCGCAGCTTCATCGACAGCGTTTCGCTGGACGCGCGCAGCATCGCGCGCTGGATCACGCTCGCGTACTCGATGCTCTGCATGATCTGGCGGTTCTTCTCCGCCTGCATTTCGGCCACCGCGCTAATCAGTTGCAGACCGCTGCCGAGACCCGAGAAGCGGCCGTCGCGCGTGACGATGAAGCCGTCGACCAGTGCTTTATCGCCGGCTTCGACCGTTCTGAACGCGAGCGCCTCAATACTGATGTCTGCATCGACGATCAGCGGCTCCTTGTCCATGAACGCGATGCAGCTTTTCTTGTCGTACAGCTCGCGATGAAACGGCCGGCTCATCTGCGACATGAAGATATCGCGATTGATCAGGCCGATCGGGCGCTGGTCGTCGATCACCGCGAGGCTCTGCATATCGCGCCGCGCGGAGAAGATTTCCATTACCAGCGCGTTCGGATCTCGAGCGTCTACCGATGGAACTTCCTGACACAAGTCACCGGCCGTGCGAGGGTTGCCTTGCGCGGACGAACGGCGAAAACTCGAGAACGCTGGATGCATGGCGGCGCCAGTCGAATGAAGAACAAGCCTCGCACGCTAAGGTTTCTATATGAACATTATGTGTCAGCGGCGGGCCTGATCGAGCTGGTGGCGCGAGATCGGTAAAAAGGCCGTCACGCAAAGGTTTGCGCGACGGCGGAGAGACTGGCGAAGGGTTAAGGGGTGGCGCAAATGCAACGCCGCCCCCTCGCATTATTGAAACGGATTTTGCGTGACGCCGGGCTTCTGATCGGGTTCGTCCTTCACCTTCGCCGGTAGATTCGCGTCGGCCTGCAGGCTCGCCACGATCGCATCGAGTGCTTCCTTCAACGCGAGCGCCGCTTTCAGTCCGCGCTGGTCGCGCGTCAGTTCGAGCGTGCCGTTCAGCACGACGCGGGTCGCGCCGTTGCTGAGCGTGAGCGCATCGCCCTGGATATTGAGCACGTCGTCATCGTTCGCATAGGGTTTAAACACCTTTCAGTCCTCCTGGTCGCTGGTCCTTGAGGTCTTCCGGAATGCCCGGAAAACGGATGCCCGATACCGCTTCGAGTTCGTGAATCGTGCGGATGTCGTAGCGATTGGTCGATACATTATCGACTACGATCGCGAACGCGAGGCGCCGCGACGGCACGTAGACGACCTTGTACAACTGGGTCGGCACGAACACGCGCGTCGGTCCTATGGTCTGCAATTGCTGACCGGAGAACATCGGACCGGTGACGACGTAGGTGTCGTCGTAAGAGAGTGCGATCTTGCGCACCGCGGTTTCGATGCGAGCCCACAATCGTTGGTTGTTCTGACGGTTTTGCGGCACGATGTTCGCGAGCGAGAACGATTGCGCCATCCCCTCGTCGTTCCAGCGATTGCCGGCCGGGCTCATATGACCGCGGTCGAAACCGCTGCGCTTGTAGTCGGCGAGCGTCGCGCCTTCGCCTTCGGGCAGGCGCGCGTCTTCGAAGAACTTGTTGGTGCGCACCATATCTTTCGCTTCTTCGATATGCGCGCGCGTCAGATGCTCGGCCGACCAGAGCGGGCCGTGCGTGATCCCCGAATGCAGTACCGCGAAATCGCTATAGCAGAGCAGGCGCGTTTTCGGCGCCATCTTCTGATTGCTGAGCACCGGCCATTGCGCATTCGGCGTGAACTGGGTGCAGGAAGGCGCCGCGCTCGCGTGAGCGGCGACGGCGAATAACAGACTGGCAAGCCACTTCTTCATGGGTCGGTTGATGGGTGGGTGGGGGCGAAAGTATAGCGGGGTGGCGGGGGGGTATTGGCGTGTGACCGCTGACCACCACCAACTCAACACAGGAGTTGACTTTGGCTGACGCCAATCTTGATCCGTTGCACGCTCATCCCGAACGACACGCCACCGTTCAGCAACACATGCGCTGGCGGCCTTCACCAGGTACCGTTCGGCCGCCTCGTCACCACCCCAAACGGAACAACCCCATAAACAACAGACCCAGCGCAAGGCCGGCTCTGTCGCTTCAGCTAAAGAACATGTTCTTTATCACGACGTACGCGATGAAGCTCATCATCGCCGTGAAGAGGATCAGGAATGTGATTCGGCTTCGACGAGACCGAGTAGAAGACGAGAATGGGAAGCTAGGCATCATGTCACCATTCCACTCCAGTTGTTCCTTGATCAACGGAATATCCCCCGCCGACAGTTTCAACATTTGGGGTTTTACCGAGATTAAAACCAGCACCAAAACCTATCGCTGTTGCCGTGCCATTACCTGGAGAATACATCAGACCACTGCCGATTAAATCATATGCTCCTGTCAAACCCCCGGCGTAACCTCCTCCTGCAAAGTCATTTGCCTGTCTTGGCTTCACAGTTGGAGAATTAAGCCATACAGCGGAAATTCCAGCGCTTGCGTTAACCGGATTGGGAAAGTTCATGTTTAACCCGCCGCCAAAGTATGCATTTCCATTGCGCGTGAACGTCCCCCACACGCTTCCCACGAAGTAATCCACCTAGAAGTTCACAAAGTCAGGCAACCGGAACAACCCCGGATTCGAGCCAATTGTCGTCGCCTGATACGTCGGGCCGCTGCCCTGTGCGCTATTCACAATGTACTCCTGAAATATTGAAATCGACCGGTCAGAGCTCTGCATGCATTGCCGCCGCCGAGTGCGCCCATCAACGCACCACCTGCAATGTGCAAAGCCCACGGTCTGTCCCACCCTCATGCAAACCCGGCCAGCGCCGGGTTTGCTGTTATCACGATTTTTTTTGGGACCAAACGATAAAAGTAACTGCTATGGCAGATATCGTTGCTTTTAAAAGGACGCTCCTTCCATTTACCGCATCGAACAAGCTGTGAAGATTAAATTGTGCTAAACAGCCTTGCATAAGGGTGCAGTTCATGATTAGTCCGGCTAACCAAATGATATAAAATCCTCCCGTGCAAATCACCCATACACCAATGAAGGCCAGTAGCCACCGTATCATTTTTTCTGTCCATTAGATTGCGGCAAGTTCTGCGCTGCAGATCCAGCAATTCCTTGCCCCGCGCCACCCGCCAATGTACTAATCTCAACTGCCGCGGGATTTGGTCTAAAGAGATTCCAACCACTACCTGTCCATAATTCACTCTACGCCCAGTCTTCTGGATTGAGTCTAGGTTTAATGTGTGCGTTTGCTCCATTTCCGGCCAATCGGAGTCGATACCGTTTGAGTATATTGCAGCAATCCACGAGGATCACTTCCTCTAATTGAGAGTTGGCTAGCACCCACGGTCGGGTCGAGATGAATCTTGGTCGCAAGGTTGATTGCCGGCTGAAGAGTTCCTTCGGCGAAATAGACCTGCGCGGATATGCCACGTTGATCAGCTATTGTTTGATAGATTCGAAGCAACGAAAGAAATCGTCCAATACTTGTACTTCCCGGCCCGACGAATGAGCGCAGGGCCGAATAGACTGCCAAACATGCCGCGGCAGAATTCATCAAACATGAATCTCTCCGTTTTTCCGTGGCTGCGGGACACCGGCACGTGGAAGAGGTCAGTTTGAACAGCGCATGGATCAGTAAATGCCGGGCGTACCAAGCTAGCTGGCGCCCCACGGATTGGCCGTAACGTGGAAGGTCATATAGTCAGCGCCGGAATTATTCCGATTTTTTTCGCTGACGTTGCACCGAGAAATGCGCACAATGCCAGTCCTGCCGCGATCCCAACCGGCGCAAGTATTCCTGGCAATGTAGAAAGTCATTGCAACTATTCTTTTTGCCGAGTCAGCAAGACCAACTTTGAATACTCAATAACGAATAATGAAGTATATATCCCAATAAAAATGACAATAAAAACCATCCAAAATCTATATCGCCCAAGCCAACGCGAAATAGCTGGACCAAACATGCCACCGAAAACAGCACTCCAAAATCCGTCAAGCATCGTTAGGTTCTCTGAACATTTTGAGGCGATTGAACAGCGGCTTGGGCGGCTCTACCTGCGGCCTGCCCCAGAATTAATTTATTGACCTGGAGCACAAAGCCGGGGCTGCCGTAACTTCATTTATCGAATTTACGACGCCTGCCAGTTAAACATGCCGTTGATCGTTCTCGAACTTGCTACCGCGCTGAGAGCAGCCGCGTGGAGTTACTCAGTGAAACTACCAAATAAGCGCACCTTGCCATCTAACTATGTATTCAAAGACTGTGGCTCGTGACAAACTTGCTGTTAACAGTCGAATTATCCTTTTTTTTCTGGTATCAAGCTTGCGCAAACAAACACGCATAGAACCGCCAGCAGACCTATTCCCATTGGCACTAGCAGTCCTATCGTTGTGAAAGTAAATTCTCGAAATCGCATGAGAGCCGCATGGCCGCCGACCCTCACCAGATCCTGTGCAAACGAAAAGATATGTACTCCAATCGTCACAATAAGAAATATCGTCGAATACCGATACTTCCTGGCCCAGCGCGTGAGTGAGGATCCGAAAAGTCCGCCAAGGACGCCACTCCAGAAACCGTCAAACATGAACGTCTCCCAATCATCGATTCAATCCTGTTGCTGGACCGCACTTTGTACCGCCTTGCCAGCAGTGAGACTCAGGATGATGCCATTTACCTGGATAACAAAACCAGGAGCCGTGGCAACATTCCTTATCGAATTTTCGACACCGGCCCAGCTAAACATCGACGTTTTGAACATTCCATTAATTGCGCCGAATGTTGACGCCGCGGCGAGTCCCTCTACAGAAAACCGGTTATCGAAGCTGGTTCCTATGTCTTGGCCACCTTTGTAGTCCGTGTACGCCCCATATGCAGCTGCCCCTGTATATATTCCACCTGAAATCGTCGCACCGGTCAGTGCCGCAGTGGTCAACGAATATGCCGCCTGAGCGGCCTTATACGCGGCAAAGGCCTGCGGACCAACAGCGATTGCGGCAGTACCTCCCAAAGCCATTCCAGCAACTGCTCCTGTTTGAGCTACATTATCTGCGCCTACACTAGCGAGTTCTGCCTGAGCGTTAATCGCCGCATTCAACGTCGCATCGCTGCACTGCGCGCCCGCACCACATACCGTCGACACCAGATCCTTGCCGATGCCGAAGGGATTACCCTTGCCGCCCTTGCCATCGGCATTACCAGTACTCCGGTTATACAAATCCGCATTCGACGCCGCAAACGCGCCCATGCCCCCACCCACCAGCGCGCCACTCAACCCCGCCAGCACATTCGACGTCACATTCCCCAGCGTCATCGACCCCGTCGCGCCGCCGATCTCATCGGCCAGACCATTCAGCTTCCCGGCCCACGCCGACGACATTCCAGCGCCCGCCGCGCCCGCCGCCGCCGGGCCAATCCCGCCTCCCGCCAGACCTCCAAGCAGGGCGCCACCCGCAACATGCAACGCAACCCGATCTGCCCCACCTTCATCCCACGAATCCGCCTCCGCCTGATACTTCGCGTAGGTCTCCATATCACCGGAAGCCTTCGCCGCATCCGCCGCTTTCTGTGCCGTCTCCTGTTTGGAATCCGCATACGCCGCAATCCCCTGCGCCACTACGTGGCCGGCCGCCTGCGCCGCGGCCATCGTGTCCGCCTGCTGGTTCAGGATGCGGTTCACATCCGGCGTGTTCGAAACCGTGCCATTGGTGTTAGTGGTGTCACGACTCAGGGCCTCCACATCCTGCGTCTGCCGCGCGCCGTCCGTGACATTGATCGCTCCGGCGCCGATCGCACTGCGTGTGGTGGCGCTATCGTCACTGTTCTCGTTGAGGAACATCGGCACCGCACCGCCAGCGCCGCTCACCGATCCCGGCCCAATCGCCTTGCCGGTATTCCCGACACCCGCGCCCACACCGATGCTCCCACTAGACGCACTATAGTGCGACTGGTTCTCGATATCGCTATAGGTAAGCGTGCCGGTCGTCAGCGAATTCTTCGACGCATCCGCATCGCTCGCAATCACCGCGCCCTTCAGATCGGTATTGCCGATGACGTTGATATTGAAACCCCCGTCACCCGCCTGAATCCCCGCCTGCTCCTTGACCTGTGCATAGTTCGAATCCGCATGGCCGTTCTGCGCGCTGAAGCTCGCGCTGCCGCCGCCCTGGCTGACGCTGAAGCCGCCGCTCACACTGCTCTGATGCGCGGTGCTCACGGTCGTATCCTGCACGCTCGCAACATTCAGATTGCCGCCAACGTCGGCCGTGACCGTGCCACCATTGACGTTCGAGCCGATGATGTTCGTATCGCCACCGCTCACGATCGTCACACTGGTCTCACCGGTCACATGCGTGTTGTTCTGCATCGCGGTGTCGCTGTTCGCATCGCCATGCGCATTCGACATCGACGCCGACACCCCAAAACCCTGCGTCCCGTACGACACGCCGACGCTCGCGCTGCTCGACTTGTTCGTGCTGGCGGTCGAATCGGTATCGGTGGTGTTGAGCAGATCGACCTGGTTCCTGGCCGCAAGCACAACATCATTCGCGCTCACGTTCGAACCCGAAACGATGATATTGCCCGAGCCAGCGGAACCGTCACCCGTGGCAACGAACGTGGCCGTGCTGCCGGCCTGCACCGTCGAGCCGGTATGGATGGTCTGATCCTCGCGGTACGTGCTTTTGCTTTGATTGCTGCCGAAGCTCAGTTGTACGCCGATGCTCGGGTTCTTTCCCGCGAGCGCGCCGCCGGTCACGCCCGCCACTGCCATGGCCGAATTGCCCACCGCGGCGATCGCATGCAGTGCCGCTGCGCGGTCGTTGCCGCTGTCCGCGCTATCGCGGGTTGCCTGCGTCTGCGTGACCGCACCGTTGATCGCATCGCCGACGCTGCCTGACAGGCCCAGCGTAAAACCGCTCTGCTTCATCTCCTGCGTTTCGTCATGGTGCGCGGCATTGGCGGCCGCATCGATGATCACGTTGGTGGCCATACCTGTCACGTCCTGCGCGGCGATCACGTCGCTGCCGGTGATATGCAGGTCGTTGCCCGCGTTCATCGTCACGCTGCCGCCGGTGCTGCCCACGAGACTGCCGTTGCTCGTGACGCTGCTGTCGTGCGTAGTCTTCGTCTCCTCGCGGGTACCGAAGTTGATGCTCGCGCCGCCACCGCTCATCGCGCCGAAGCCGGAAGCGTGCTCCTCATGAACCGTGGTGCTCTGGCTCGTGTTCTGCGTGGTCGTTATGTTCAGGTCATGACCGGCCGTGAGCGTCATGTCGTTTGACGAAGCGACGGTCGACCCGCTGATATTCAGATCGTGCGCCGCGCTGGCCGCGACGGTCTCGCCCGCGACCGTCGAGCCGACCGACAGCACCGTATGCGACGTGGACGTATCGGTAATCCTCTCGCTCGACAGGATGCTGGAATGCCGGTTCTCCGACCAGCGATCCGCGTCGTGCGTTTCCGTGACCGCGCCGATCGTGATATCGCTCGCCGCCTGCAGGCTGACCGCGCCGCCCACTGCACCATCGACGCCGCCTGTCGTCACCGACGAACCAAGCACGTTGAGGTTGCCCGTTCCCGACTGGCCCGCCGCGAGGGAGACATCCCCACTCGCGTTGATGTTGCTGCCCCGGGCGGCTTCGTCGTAGGTCGAATCCTTGTGGTGCGCGATATCGCCGCCGATCGACTGGCCGGTATAGGTCGCGGTGTCCTTCGCGGCGGTCACGGTCAGGTCGCCGCCGGCGACCAGCGTCGCATCGCCGCCCGCCTGCACGTGCGTACCGGTCAGCCTCGTGTCGTTGCCGGAGACGGTAGTGAGGTTGCCGCCGGTCGTGATCGTGCTGCCGACGCTGGTTGTCGTGATGCTGCGGTGGCCGTTCAGGCCGTCCGTGGTTCCTGCCTCCTGGGTGGCCGTGAGGGTCGTCGTGCCCACGTTGATATCGCGGCCTGCCGCGATGGCTGCGTCACCCCCGGTCTGAATCGCCGCGCCATTCATGTTCACGTCTCGTCCCGCGAGCAGCGTCGCGCTATTGCTCGCTGAGATCGTGCCGACCGACTGGACCGCCATGCCGGTTGCGCTTGAAGTGAAGCCAGCGTTGCCACCCGCTACCGCAGCCCCCGCAACCGTGCTCTGGTTGACAATATCGCGGCCCGCGCTAACCACCGTATCGACGCCGCCGATGCGTCCGCCGACGTTCGTCACGTCCACCACCGCGGCCACGGTCGTCGCCCCACCACTGCCGATCACGCCCCGGTTCACAACGTTGTTGCCGATGACCGTCGTCGCCACATCGCCGGCGACATGTCCGCTGTTGCTCACATCGCCCGTCGCGTTCAGGTTCACGCGGTTACCGGCGACCAGCGCACCGCTGTCCTGCAGATCGACAGTGCTGGACTGCGCGAGATAAACCTGCGGCACCAGCACCGTCTGCTGCGTACCGTCCGGCAGTGCCACGGTCTGACTTACCAGCCACACCATGTCGGTCGTCAGTTGCGCCATCTGCGCGTCGCTCAACCCGATGCCCACCGTGAGACCGAACGCCTGCGCATACGCCACGCCGTTGTTCATCAGCGCCGTGTATTCATCCAGATTGCTCGTGGCAGGCCCAAGGAACGTCCGCCCGGTCAGCTGCGTGACCTGCTCCATCACCAGTTGCTGTTCATACATGCCGTCGCCGAGACGCTTCGCGGTCACCTGGGGATTCAGGCCGAGCCGGTCGAGCATGTAGTCGCTCGAAATGAACTTCGCGTAGCTCGTCAGGCGCGGATCGGTGACGACGAGACAGGGGGCATCGGGTGCGCTCTGATACGTGTATAGCGCGCTGGCAGGAAGCTTGAGGCCCGGAATACCGCCTGCTGCGTCGCCGAGCGTCTGCGGCCGGTTATCTGACGTACCGGTGCTGCCCAGCTGCGTGCCGGTTGCGTTACCGCCGGACACGCCAGCACCGGTGACGGTCTGGCCGACGCGATCCACGGAGCCAATGGCGATGTCCTGCGCATCGGTCTGGACAGTCTGATTCGCGGTCGCAATGGCCGGCAGCGATGCAACCGTCGTGGACGGCAGCGGCACAGCCGTACCGGTGACGGACTTCGTATCGCTGCTGTCGCCGGTTTTCTGATGCCAGTAGTAGACCGAACTGGTTGTTTCGGTGCCGGTCTGCTGCAACAGGATGCCGGTGTCGTTCACCGAGCCGCCGGTTGCACGGCGCACGAGATCGCCGCCCGCGGCCATCGTCGATGCTTCGTTGTCGATCGTGCCGCCGTCCGCGTTGATGCGGATCGAGCCCTGCGCCTGGATCGTTGCGGCCGTGCCCGCATCGACAAGCCGGTCTGTCGCGGTCGTGGTGGTGACCGTACGGCTCAGTTCGACGTAATCGTGACTGTCGCTGCCGAGCGTCGTGTCGATACGCACGTCCCCGGGCGCGATGTGCTTCGATGGATCGTAGTCCGGATAAAAAGTAAGCGTGACCGTACCGTCGCCGTTCCGGACCAGGCTCTGGTAGTACTGCACCGCGTTACTGGTAATGGTGCGGGTCTGGGCTTCCCCGGTGCAGAAGCCGCGGGGACACAACCAGTACGTATCGGTCAGCGGCGTGGTGAGCGACAGTGTCTGGTTCGCGGTGTCGATGTTCGTCACCTGCGAGGCGGGCAACGTCACCTCCAGCGGCCGGGCCAGTCTGGCGATTGCCGACGCACCGATCGCCTCCGACTTGCCGAAATACCACTGGTCGTAGACAGAACTGCTGTAGCTGCCGAGTTCGTCGATCGGTATGCCACCGGTCCACAGCGTCAGCGTCGGTCCCACCGTCGTGACAGGCGTTCCGGCTTCGGTCTGCACACCTGTGCGCTGGTTCGTCAGCGAGTGCGCGGCGACGTCGATACCGCCCGCGGCCTGGATGATGGCCGCGCTGTTCGTGATCACGCCGGTCTGGTTCGCGAGCAGACCGGTGGCGTCGCGCGCGTTATCGCGCGCCAGCTCCATGTTTCCCGCGCTGTAGATCAGTGCGCCGTCCGCATTCGTCAGCGAACTGGCCGCGTAGATGCCCAGGAACGATGCCCCGGCGATGAGTGCCTGCGCGCCCTTATTGGTCACGTCCGCGGCATTCACGAAGACGTTGTTGCCGATCACAGCGCCCGTGTTGTTCAGGCTCGCACTGTGCGTCGTCACCGTATCGCCCTCGATCCTGCCCGCGTTCGAGATATCGCCCGTGGCGTTGACCGTGGTTGCAGCCGAATTCATGTCGGCGCCTGCCGCGTTGACGACGTTGACCGCATTCACCGTCAGCGCGTTGCCCGCTTCCAGTGCGGCGCTGTTGGTGAGAGTGCCGCCGACGCCGAGCGTCAGATCGTTGTCCGCGTGTAGTACGTTCGCTGCACTGCTGGCGAAGTCCCCTTCGAGCGCCAGCGTGAGGTCGTGGCCCGCCGTCATTTCGCCGTCGCCCGCGAGCGTACCGCTGACGGCGATGTCGCGATTGGCGCGCACCACGCCGCCCGCGTTCGACATCGACGCTACGCGCAGCGACACATCCTGTGCGCTGTCGATGGAGCCGCCGTCATTAACGAGCGTCGCGGCGGGCTGGTCAAGATTCAGCGCCGTCGCGCCGCACAGCGTGCCCGCAGTGTTATCGACCGTATCGGTGACGGCGAGGGTCGCGGTGCCGCCAGCCACCAGCTGGCCCGCGGACCGGTTCACCAGGTTCCGTGCGTTGACCCGAACATCGCCGTTACCGCCCAGCACGCCGGCGGTATTCGCGATCGTGTCGGCAGCGCTGAGCGTGGTCTGCCCGATTCCCGCATTAGTGATCGAACCCGACGTGTTGTCGATGTCCGAACCGGTCACGGCAAGGTTGCCGCTCGCGCCGTTCGCGGCAATCACGCCGCCCGCGTTCGTGAGCGCGCCTCCCGCGTCGAGCGTCAGGTCCGCGCCGCTTTGTGCGGAGCCGCCCGAGTTGTCGAAATCGCCGAGCGTGGAAACCGTGAGGCCCGCGTCGCCGTATATCTGCCCGGCGTTGCGGTTGACGACTCCGCTGGCGGCCGCGACGCTTGCGGCCTGCTGCGCGGCTAGTCTGCCGCCGGTGTTGTCGAGCGATGCCGCTGCGATTTGCAGCGCGCCGTTCGTTGCGATCTGGCCGCTCACGTTGGAGAGGGCGCCAACCGGGCCGATGGCGAGTAGGCCGGTGCCCGCGTGCTCGATGTTGCCGCTGTCGTTCGTGATCGACTGTGCGCTTACCGTGAGGTCCTGCGCGTTCGATGCAATCGTGCCGCGCGTGTTATCCAGCGTGCCGCCCACGCTGATCGTCTGAGCCGCCGTACCGGTCTGCCGGATGGTGCCGTCGCGGTTGGTCAGCGCCCCTGTGCTCGATACGCGCACACGGTCGCCGTCGATCAGGCCGGACGTGTTGTCGATGGATGCCGCGGACACGGTGATATCCGTCGCCGCAAGCTGACCCTGCACGTTGGAAAGCGCAGCGGCCGCTTGCACGGCCAGCGCACCACCTGCGTTTACCGTCGCGCCCGATGTGTCCACAACCCCGCCCGCTGCAGTCAACGCAATATCGCCGTTTGCTAACGTGCTGCCGCCGGCGAGATCGAGCGACGCCCCCTGGAGCGTTACGTTGCCACCCGCGAGGTTGCTGCCGGTCGCGGAGAGCACGCCTGCCGCGTTCACGTTGAGGTCGCCACTGCCCGCAACGCTGCCGTCCGGATCGATCCCCGCACCGAGCGTGCCGGTTGACGTCACGCTACCCGCACCGATGGTGAGGTTCCGCTGCGCGTAGGTCGAGCCGCTGTTATCTAAATCGCCCGCCGCCGACACCGCCAGGTTGCCGCTCGCGATTGTCTTGCCGGCGAGAACCAGCGTGCCCTGCGTCGTGAGCGTCAGGTCACCCGCCTGGGCCGCGATCACGCCCGCATTGGACACCCCCACACCGTTTTCTGTGCCGACGAGCAGAATGCGATTCGCGTACATGCCGCCGAGCTGGCTCACGTCGATCGACACACCCGGCGCTGTGCCGCTGCCTGCGATCGACGCCGCGGCCAGCGTGTCGTGGTCGACCTGATTTGCGCCGCTGACGACATTCAGCGTATTGGCGTAGATCTTCGCGTTAGTCTGCACCGCCCTGGCAATCAGGTCCACCTGATCGATATTGCTCGCGTCGAGACCCGTGCCCTGGACGGAAATCAGGCCTCCGGTTACGTTAAAACCGCTCAGGTTGCCGCCCGCATCGAGCATCGGCGTTCCGGTGGTGAGAATGCCCCGCGTGGTATTGATGAAGCCACCGCCATCGACGACGATCCCCGACCCGTTTGCCACGACGACTTCAGCCTTGTTCCCGGCCACCTCGATGAACCCGCGCAGCTGACTTGGCGAATTGCTGTTGACCTGATTGAGAATGATCCGCGCGGACTGGCCCGGCGCAAGATTCGCGTTGCCGCTCACCTGTCCCGCGAGTTCTGTGTTGGTAATAACGGGCGAATTGTTCAGGATCGCGCCGTTTTGTTGTACATCGAACTGTGAGTACGTATTAACCGAAACGCCCGCATTCGACGGCTGATTAATATCGACCTGCGGCAAACCACTTCGCGTCTGGATCACGTTTGGCGCGTGCGCGCCTGAAGACACGATTTGAGCGTCCGCGAGAACGGGTGCGAGTGCGCACAGTGCCAGCGCAGCGAATGCCGCATCACGCATCGCGAACAGCGTGATGCGGCGCTGTGAGATCGTCGGACGGATTGCGTGCTGACTTGCGTTGGCGTGCGAAATGGCGGTTTCCGCAACAGCGACGAGCATACCCCGGCACCGGCTGAAAACCAGCCTGAACATATTTCTATTCATTCGGTGTAGCGTTTTTATTAGCTTTCCGAAAGTACCTCGCATCGCCATTAACGTGAGTTAAATCAACATTCACGTGAGTTAAAAACAGTCAATTACGTATGAAGCAAACAACGGTAATTGAAATTAGGAATTGTCCATGGACGAGCTGACGGAACTGTCGGAGCGTCAGGCACCTCGATTCGGGCCTGGCATGCAAGCATGTCGGTGAGTTGCGGAACAGCGAGCGAGAACATCGGAGAAAGAGGCGAGGGCGGAGAACGGCGCGCATGCCCGCATAGCAAAAAAATGGGCCGCTTTGCAGCGACCCGAATGCGTGGACTTCCGACTCTACGCACGCAAGCTTAAGGACTTCTTAAGTGCTGCGCCAACGGCCGCGTCTGTGTGCGTTGGCGCACGCACATGCACGCAACCATGCACGCGGCGCGAACGAACACGCGCGAAAACGCGCGAGCCATCGCCCGCGCGTGAGCCGGAAGTTTCGACCGAAACAGGGAAAGCGCGCCGAAGCGCGCGAGAACTTAATTACCGAACAGACTGTTTTCCGCGCGGACCTTTTGACGGTCCACCGCCTGCAAACGCCAGAAGCCGCTGGTGGGCTTGCGCGATTGCAACGCGGTCCAGGCGGCGGCGCCTTGCGCGGCGCTCACTCGCTCCTTTCTATCGACGTGCAGACCGCGCAACGTGCACAGCGGCGCATCGGCACTCGGCGCGCACAGCGTGGTGACGCCGTCTTCGTCGTGAAGCTCTCCCCACGGGGGCAAGTCGATCCCTTGATGCGCTTCTCTCGACCACCGGCGTTCGTCGGTATCGAGCCATAGCACAGCGTAATCGTGGCTTACGGTGGGATCGGAACCGTTGATCAGGATGGTCAGTCGCATGTTCAGTCCCGTACAAAGTGCGAAGTGCTTTATCAGTCTAGGCGGCGGCGCGCGTTATGCAAGGCCGCGGCGAGACAAGGCAGAGGAATATATTTGTGCCGCCATCACCGATCGAGGTACGTCGGATGCTGGCCCGTACAGAAGTGTTCGCGACGTGCACGCCGCGGCAAAAAAACGTGCACGTCGCGAGATCCTTCGCGATCCGTTCTGCTGTTGCGAACTCAGGCCAGATCGAGCGACGCAGTCAAATCCCCGAGCGGCGCGAGTCCATTCTTCGCGAACGCCTGATCGCGCGCGAGCACTCCATCGAGCGGCGCGAGTCCGTGCACGCGACTGATAAAACGCAGAATCGAATTGGTGTCGTACACCGTGTGATCGACATAGCCCTTTTTCGCAAGCGGCGAAATCACCAGCGCCGGAATGCGCGAGCCCGGACCCCAGCGGTCGCCGGTCGGCGGCGCGACCGGATCCCACCAGCCGCCGTTCTCATCGACGGTGACGATCACGACCGTATCCGCCCATTGCGGACCGCGCTGCAGATGTTCGACGATCGTCGCGATATGACGGTCGCCCGATTTGACGTCCGCGTAACCCGCGTGCATGTTCAGGTCGCCTTGCGGTTTGTAGAACGTGACGCTCGGCAGACGCCCGGCGTCGATGTCGGCGAGCAGCCGGTTGGTCGACGGCTCGTCGCCCATCCCGCCGTCGCGAAGATGTCGGCGGCGCGCCGCGCTGCCCGGCGCGTAGTTGGCGAAGTAGTTGAACGGCTGATGGTGATACTGGAAATCGGGCACCGCGCCGGTGTCGCGATGCTTGAGTGCGTATTGCCAGGCGCCGCTGTACCACGCCCAGTCGATCCCCTTGTCCGATAGCCGGTCGCCGATCGTCGCGTAAGTTTGCGGACGCAGCACACGCGGATCGGCGGGGTCGGCGAATGCCGGATCGCCGCCCAGAGCCGCGCGCACGTTGCTCGGCTGATACGGCGGCGCCATGGTGTTGACCGCGTAGCCGTCGGCGGTGAACGCGCCGTCGTTGACGAATCTCGGCGGGCCGTCGAGCGCCGAGGCGGGGCAGTCGGCGGCGAGCTTGAGCCGCGTGCCGGTCGGGTCGTCGCCGTCGACCACCGAAACCAGCTTTTTCGCCGGGCTGTTATGAATGTCCGGGTAGTACGGCGCCTGCGCGGAGATCAGGAAGATGTGGTTCAGCCACGAGCCGCCGAACGCCGCCATGAAGAAGTTGTCGCACAGCGTGTACTGCTGCGCGAGATTCCACAGCCGCAGCGAGTCGGCCGAATTGCGATAGTGGCCCATCACGAGGCCGCCGGAGTCGCCCCACGCGGCGAACTGGTTGTTGCGCCCCGCGTTGATCTGCATCTGGTTCTGATAGAAGCGGTGCACGAGGTCGCGCGTGATCACCCCGGTCGGCAGCGGCGCGCCCTGCGCGTCGACGAGTTGGAACGGCCGGTTGCGCAGATGGTCGAGATCGTTCTCGCCGATCATGAAGCGCTTGCCGTCCACCTCCTGCGCCTGCGGCACGAGGCCGCCCCAGATTGCCGGCAGCCGCGGAAGCGGCGTCTTGCCGTCGCGATCGAGCTGCGCGTAGCGCTCGGCGCTCACCGCGGCGAGTGGCTGCTGCACGCCCGGGTAGTTGCCGTACAGGTTCGCGAAGCTGCGGTTCTCCGCGTAGATCACGACGATCTGTTTGACCTGCGCGTGCAGCGCGGCGTCGAGCCGTGCGTCGGCGGCGCTGCGCGGCGGCGGGTTGCCCGCGAGAGCGTCGCCGGTTTTGCAGCCGCTCAGCGCGAGGCCGAGGCCGACCGCGGCGAGACCGGTGAGGACGCGGCGGCGTTCGGGATCGTCGGGCAGGTCGTTGGGGCTATCGATCGAGGTGGCGTTGTCCAGCTTCGGCGGCAAGTCAGGATCGTGGGCGGTCATCGGTGAGTTCCGAAAGAGACGTGTCGCGCGTTCGCACAGCTCGGCACGCGGGCGACACCGGTTGCGTTTTCCGGGAGGCCGGTTGGCCTCGCGACTTGATGCGGCTTGCTTGTGGTGGCTCAGCGCGGCTCGTTGCGCCGCGACTCTATGGCAGCCGGCGTTTGACGCGCCAGCTATGCTGCGTTGCATCGACGGCGAACAGCAACCAGTGCCGTGCGTTTACCGGGTGACGCCGTTGCGTCGCGTACCCGTCGACGCTCAGTTCGAGTTCGTCGTGTGCGCGCCGCTGGCAGGTTGCGTGCGCGCCGGAGCCATCGGCGAATTCGACGTGCGCGTCGGCGAGACGCGGCCCCGCGGCCGGCTCGGGCAGATGCGCGATGCGCACCGCGCAGCCCGGATAAAGATGGGAGTCGGCGACCTGAATCTGGATGGCATCGGACATGGCGGGGTCTCCACACGCTGTCTCGGCGCGGCCGCGCGGCGCGATACCCGTACGGCCGGACCGGAGCCAAGCATAGCACCGCGTGGCCGAATCGCCGCATGCTTCGCGCTATGATGACGAACCGAGGCAGGTTTTACAGATGGAACACCGTACGCCGGAGTCGAGCCGGCCTCGTATCCGATGAACCGCAGAGAAACGGCAGCCAAGATGGCAAAAGAAGAGCAGACAGGAGTGGGACGCAGGCAAACCAAAACTCGCGCGACGGCCGCCGCCGCGTCGCAGAGCGAAGCGGTACAAACCGAGGCAAAAGCACAGGCACACGCGGCGCGCGCGGACTCGCTCGCGGCATCCGATGACGACAGCGCGGGCGGCTCGACCTATCTGGTGCCGGGCCTCGAACGCGGCCTGCGCATCCTTGCCGAATTCAGCGCGCGCGAACCGGTGCTCGGCGCGCCTGAACTTTCGAAGCGGATCGGCATTCCGCGCACCACCACCTTCCGTTTGCTGCAGACGCTCGAAGCGCTCGGCTTCCTCGAACGCGTGAACGGCGACCGTTATTTCCGGCTGAGCGTCGCGGTGCTGCGGCTCGGCTTCGAATATCTGAGCTCGCTCGAACTGACCGACGTCGGCACGCCGATCCTCGAACGCCTGCGCGATGCGACCGGCTTCAGCACGCATCTGCTGATCCGCGATCAGCGCGACGTGGTGTTCGTCGCGAAGGCGCAGACGCACGAGCCGATGTTCAGTTCGGTGAAGGTGCACGTCGGCACCCGGCTGCCCGCGCATGCGACCGTGCACGGCCAGGTGCTGATGGGCGACCTGAGTTTCGAGCAGTTGCGCCAGCTGTATCCGGAGCCGCAGCTCGAACGCTTCACCGACCGCACGCCGGCGACCGTCGAGGAACTGTACGGCCGCGTGCGCGAGAGCGCGGCGCTTGGCTACGCGGTCAGCGAGGCATCGTTCGAGCGGGGGATTTCGGTGGTGAGCGCGCCGGTGCGCGACCAGAGCGGCAAGATCGCCGCGGCGCTGACCATTACGGTGCCGCGTTCGGATCTCGGCGAGAGCGCGGCGCGCGATCCACTGGTCGTGTCGGTGTGCCAGGCGGCGCTCGAGCTGTCCGAGCGGCTCAGCTACCGGCCGCGGCCGGACGATCCGACCGCGATGCAGGCACGCCGCCGGCAGGTGCCCGCGCACTGAGGGCGTCACCGGTGCGTTATCGCATGCGCGCCGGCGGCGACTTCCTCAACACTTACTTCATCGCGTTTAACGAAACCGGCCGCCTTGCGCGGCCGGTTTCATATCGTCACGTTATGAGTGGCTCAAACCCGCGCCTTAAAACGAGTGATGAATGCCGCTCAGCACGATTGCCTGATTGCGGCCGCTCGACACGCCGGCGGTGAAGAACGCCGCATCGGTGTTCGACCCCGCGCGCTGATACAGCGCGTTGATATACACCTGGGTCGACTTCGACAGCGCATAGATATTGCCGATCATGAACTGGGTCCAGCGATGGCCGGCCAGCGTGGTCGTCGCGGCGCCGCCGGCGATCGTGTTGAACGGCGTGACCGACCAGTTCGCGCCCGCGTCATAGCTCTGATAGGTATCCGAATGACCGGCGCTTTCGAGCTTCACACGCGTGTACAGGCCGTGCACCAGCACGCTGCCGAACTGGTACGACAGGCCCGCGCCCATGTTCTGCAGCTTGTCGGCGGTATAGGTCGCGGCCGGCTGGCCCTGGAAAGTCGTGATGCCGGTCGTGACGATCGACGGCGTGCGGTTGTTTTCGTTCGAGTAGCTTGCACCCGCCTTGAAGCCGCCGTTCGCATAGGTCGCCGCGAAACCGTAGGTGCGGCCGGTCGCGAAGTTGGTCTGGTTGCCGAGCCCCATCATTGCGCCGAACGTGAAGCCGCCGAACGACGCCGAGCGGAACTTCGCCGAGTTGTCGTACGGGACCACCGCGGTGTTCGCGAGCGCGTCGATATTGCCCGGGTGGAACGCATACCAGCTCGCGGCCTGATAGGCGGTGCTGAAGGTGCCGAGCACGTCGAAGCTGAACGGCGTCTGGTGACCGAAGGTCAGCGTGCCGAAGCGATCGGACGACAGCCCCACATAAGCCATCCGGTTGAACAGCACGCCGGGCTTGGCCATCGCGCCGTTGTTCGTGTAGAAGCCGTTTTCGAGCTGGAATACCGCCTTCAGACCGCCGCCCAAATCTTCCACCCCCTTCAGGCCCCAACGGTCGGGCTGCATGTTGCCCTGTTCGAGCATCCACTTCGCGTGGCCGCCCACGTTGCTGATATAGGCGACGCCGGCATCGAGGCTGCCGTATAGCGTGACACTGCTCTGCGCCCACGCGCCCGTGGTCATGCAGGTTGCCGTCAAAGCGGCTGCAATCAGTTGCTTCACCGTTGGTTCTCCTGATCAAACGACGTGGACACTCGTCGCATGCAGCGTCCTTTGATCTGTTCTTGGGGTTGATTCCGTTCTGATCCCGCGTCAGAACCTCATGGGGTTACGTTCCTAATGTTCCATATATGGACAAACGTATCGCCTATGGAAAGTATAGTGAAGTCAAAATCATTCCCAATAGTTTTCGGGATTGGGACAAACCCTCTCTTTATGGTTGCCAATCGTCCCACCATTGGCCTTATCCCTCGCCCAGCAAAGGCCCGTGTGGCATAAGGCTCAGCGCGATTCGCGGCAGCGCGGCGTCGGTGAAAAACGACAGTCGGTGTTTTCCCTGGAGAAGCTATTTTTTTATTTTGTTCGGCGCAGACACGCTCCTATAATTGTCCATACACGAACTGATGTTCCGTATATGGAACGTAAAGGCTCAGGAGAACGTGAGAAATGACTGAACAATGGCGCTGTGCCGGACATGCCGGCGACCTGTCCGAAGACTCCCCGCTCGAATTCAAATTCGACGACACGGAGGTCGGCATCTACAAGGTGGGCGACGAGATCTACGCGATGGAAAACGTCTGCCCGCACGCGTACGCGCTGCTGACGCAGGGTTTCATCGACGGCGACACCGTCGAATGTCCGCTGCACGAAGCCGTGTTCCATATTCCGACCGGCAAGTGCCTGAAAGAGCCGGGCGGCCGCGACCTGAAGATGTACTCGGTACGTCTCGCAGGTGAAGAAATCCAGATCAAGGTGGAATGACATGCGAGAGGTAGCCGTGAATTTCAATCCGTTCCTGAAGCCGTGGCTCGCGCCGCAACCGAACAACGTCGCCGGCAAGGGCGTGATCGAGAAGCCGGGCGAGAGCACCAACATGGTCTGGCAGAACCGCAAGGCCGAGCCGACCCAGTACGAAAACGACTTCGGCGATGCGCTCGAACGCGTTTTCGAAGCCGGCGCGACGCAGTTGCAGGAAGTAGTCGACGGCCTGAACCGCGACGGCTTCCGCACCCCGGAAGGCACGCAATGGAATGCCGAGCGCCTGGCCGCCGAATTCCGTCAGCTCGCCGACTAAGCCGGCTTTCCGAACCCGTTTCATCGCATTCGTACTGGAGTCTCTTCATGACGTCCCCCACTACAACTGAAAGCGCCGCCGATCCGGTCAAGGCGTATCTGGACCGCGGCCTGCGCAACTACTGGTATCCGGTCGCGCCGAGCTGGCAGGTCGGCAACGCGCCGATCGGCGTGACACGGCTCGGCGACCAGATCGTGCTGTGGCGCGACAACGAAGGCAAAGTCCACGCGCTCGAAGACCGCTGCCCGCATCGCGGCGCGCGTCTGTCGCTCGGCTGGAATCTCGGCGACCGCGTCGCGTGCTGGTATCACGGCGTCGAAGTGAACGGCGGCGGCACCGTGGTCAACGTGCCGGCGGTGTCGAACTGCCCGCTCGAAGGGCGCACCTGCGTGAAGTCGTACCCGGCCGAAGAACGCGCCGGCGCGATCTTCCTGTGGTTCGGCGACGACGCGCACAAGGAACCCGCGCCGTTGACCCTGCCGGAAGAACTGGTTGGTGAGGAGTACGCAAGCTTCCTGTGCATGTCGAACTGGAAGTGCAATTACCAGTACGCGATCGACAACGTGATGGACCCGATGCACGGCGCCTATCTGCACGCGACCTCGCACTCGATGGCCGAAGGCGACAAGCAGGCCGACATGCGTGTGCGCAAAACCGAAACCGGTCTGATGTTCGAGAAGACCGGCCAGCGCGACGTGAACTTCGACTGGGTCGAACTCGGCGACACCGGCGCGCTGTGGATGCGCCTCGCGATTCCGTACAAGAAGAAGTTCGGCCCCGGCGGCAGCTTCGGGATCATCGGCTTTGCGGTGCCGGTCGACGGCGAGAACTGCCAGGTCTACTTCTGGCGGACCCGCAAGGTGCAGGGCTGGCAGCGCGACGCATGGCGCTTCCTGTATCGCAACCGCCTCGAAGGTCTGCACTGGGACGTGCTGGAACAGGACCGCTACGTTCTGGAGAGCCTCGCGCCGAACGCGCGCGAGCACGAGTTCCTGTATCAGCACGACGTCGGCATGACGCGTGTGCGCCGCATGCTGCGGCAACGCGCGCAGCAGGATCTCGCCGCACTCGACGCGCATCGCGCGGCGAACGCGGCCCCCGCAGCCGCTGCAAGCGCCGCAGCCGGGCATAGCCATGCATAACACCGCACTCGCAGCGCTCGACGGCCGGCGCGTTCTCGTGACGGGCGGCGCGCGCGGTCTCGGCGCGGCGTTCGTACGCGCTCTGGTCGAAGCCGGTGCGCAGGTCGTGTTCGGCGACGTGCTGCACGACGAAGGCCGCGCGCTCGCCGCGTCGCTGGTCGAGCAGGGTCACGCGGCCCACTACCTGCCGCTCGATCTCGCCGACCCCGCCAGCATCAAGGAATTTGCGCAGCAGGGCGCGGCGCGCCTGGGCGGTCTCGATGCGCTGATCAACAACGCGGCGATCACCAATTCGGGCGGCAAGTTCGCCGATGAACTGTCGGTCGACACGTGGGACGCGGTGATGAACGTCAACGTGCGCGGCACCTGGCTGATGAGCAGCGCCGCGCTGCCGTATCTGCGCGACTCGGGCCGCGGCGCGGTCGTCAACATCGCGTCGGATACGGCGATGTGGGGCGCGCCGAAGCTGCTCGCGTACGTCGCCAGCAAGGGCGCGGTGATCTCGATGACCCGTTCGCTCGCGCGCGAATTCGGCGCGCACGGCGTGACCGTCAACGCGATCGCGCCGGGGCTGACCGAAGTCGAGGCGACCGCCTACGTGCCCGCCGAGCGTCACGAGTACTACCTGCAAGGCCGCGCGCTGACGCGCGCACAAGTGCCCGACGACGTAACCGGGCCGGTGCTGTTCCTGTTGTCCGATGCCGCTCGCTTTGTGACCGGCCAGCTGCTGCCGGTAAACGGCGGCTTTGTAATGAATTGATCTAGTCGAATCGAAAGGAGAAACAGATGGCGGACGCCGACAACGAACGTAAATCCTGGGACCAACCCGCGGACGCGAATTTCCAGCAGTGGCTCGACAGCCGTGTCGCGCGCTTCGAAACGCGCCGCTACGACTGGGACGCGCTGAAGTTCCAGGCCGACTACGACCCGAAGTATCGCCGTGCGCAGATGCGCTACGTCGGCACCGGCGGCACCGGCGTCGCGAAGGACATGAACACGGTGCCCGCGGGCAACTTCACGTTCTCGACGATGGTGATTCCGGCCGGCAACATCGGCCCGAGCCATATTCATACGGACGTCGAAGAAATTTTCTTCGTGCTGCGCGGCAAGATGAAAGTGATCTGCGAGCGTGACGGCGAAACGTGGGAAGCGGTACTCGGCGAGCGCGACCTGATCTCGGTGCCGCCCGGCGTGTATCGCACGGAAATCAACATCGGCGACGAAGACGCGCTGATGTGCGTGATGCTCGGTTCGGCCAAGCCGATCACGCCGACCTATCCGCCGGATTCGCCGCTCGCGAAGATCAAGCGCTAAGCACTGCGCGCGACATCCAGCGGTTTCACGTCACCTCATCCACGAAGGCAATCATGTCCGCCGTCCCGTCCGCCCACGACAAGCAGCCCGTCTCGCTCGAAGCGCGTCTGGCCCGCTATCCGGCGCAGCAAAGCAGCCTCGCGGCGCAACGCGTGCTCAGCTATCGCGAAGCCGATCGCGCCGCCGGTCGTGCCGAGACTCGTGCCGAAAATCTCGCGCTGCCGCTGGTGTTGTTGCACGGGATCGGTTCGGGCGCGGCTTCGTGGGTCCAGCAGTTCGACGCGCTCGGCGACTCGCGCCGCGTGCTGGCCTGGGATGCGCCGGGGTATGGCGCATCCACGCCGGTCGCGGCCGCGTCGCCGGCCACGCAGGATTACGCAGAAGTACTGAAGGAATGGCTCGACGTACAACGCATCGAACGCTGCGTGCTGGTCGGGCATTCGCTGGGGGCGATCGTCGCCGGCGCGTTCGCGGCCGCGCAGCCGGACTATCTGGCCGGACTGCTGCTCCTGTCGCCGGCGGGCGGCTACGGCGCGGCGGCCGCCGACGTGCGCGACGCGAAGCGCGACCAGCGCCTGGCGATGCTCAGCGAACTCGGCCCCCAGGGCCTCGCGGATAAGCGCAGCGGCAACATGCTGTCGGCCAACGCGAGCGACGAAGCACGCGCATGGGTGCGCTGGAACATGTCGCGGGTGATCCCGCACGGCTATGCGCAGGCCACCCATCTGCTCGCCAACGCGGACCTCGCGAGCGACCTCGCGCGCTACGAAGGCCGCATCTGCGTCGCGGTCGGCGCCGAAGACAGGATCACCACGCCGCAAGCCTGCGAGCGCATCGCCCAGGCGGCGCGTACCCGCTTGCAGATCGTGCCGGGCGCGGGACACGCCGGCTATATCGAAGCGCCCGCCGCCTACACCGCGATCATCGACACGTTCTGCCGCGCGAGCGGCGCGTAACAAGGCCATGCCGAGCCAATGCGGAGCCAACCCATGACACCCGACACCCTTGACGACGAACGCGCCGGCGACGCCGAGCGCAACGAAGCCGGCGCCGACGGCGCCGACGGCGGTTACCGCGTGCCCGGTCTCGAACGCGGACTGAAGATTTTGATGCAGTTTTCGCCGCGCGAGCCGGTGCTCGGCGCGCCCGAGCTGTCGCGTCGTCTGAACATTCCGCGCACCACGGTGTTCCGTTTGCTGCAGACGCTCGAATCGCTCGGCTTTCTCGAACGCGCGGACAAGGACCGCAACTATCGGCTCGGCATCGCGGTGCTGCGTCTGGGCTTCGAATATCTGAGCTCGCTGGAATTGACCGATCTCGGTCTGCCGATCATCGAAGCGCTGCGCAACGACACCGGCCTCACGAGCCACATCGTGATTCGCGACGGCCGCGACGTCGTATTCGTCGCGAAGGCGCAAAGCCATGCGCCGATTTTCAGCTCGGTGAAGGTCAACGTCGGCACGCGCCTGCCCGCGCATGCGACGACCCACGGCCAGGTGCTGATGGGCGACCTGAGCTTCGAAGAACTAAAGAAGCTGTACCCGGAACCGGAACTCGAACGCTTCACTTCGCAGACGCCGGCCACGATCCATGAGCTGTACGAACGGATTCGCGACGACGCGCGGCGCGGTTTCGCGATCAGCGAGTCGTCGTTCGAGCGCGGTATTTCGGTGGTCAGCGCGCCGGTGCGCAACGACACGAACCGCATCGTCGCGGTGATCACGACGACGATTCCGCGCCGCGAGATCGACGCGGAGCTGCTCGATCACGGTCTCGTCGACAAGGTGCGCCGCGCGGCCGACGAGCTGTCGCAGCGACTCAATTACCGGCCGAAGTCTGGGCCGAACGGTGGCAACACGTACATGAAGGCATTGGGGCTCTGATGATCCAAATCGATTTGACCGGACAGGTCGCGGTGGTGACGGGCGGTTCGTCCGGCATCGGCCTCGCAACCGCCGAACAGTTTCTGCGCGCGGGCGCGTCGGTCGCGATCTGCGGCCGCGACACCGCCCGTCTCGAAGACGCGCAAGCCGCGCTGACCGGCAAGGTGCCGGGCGCGCAATTGCTCGCGCAGCGTTGCGACGTGCTCGACGCGAACGACGTGGACGCGTTCGCGCAAGCGGTGCAGGAGCGCTTCGGCCGCACCGACATGCTGATCAACAACGCCGGCCAGGGCCGCGTGTCGACCTTCGCGGACACCAGCGACGAAGCATGGCGCGAAGAACTCGAACTGAAGTACTTCGGCGTGATCCGTCCGACCCGCGCGTTTCTGCCGATGCTGCGCGATACCGCGAACGCCGGCCGCAACGCGGCGATCGTCAACGTGAACTCGCTGCTCGCGCTGCAACCGGAGCCGCATATGGTGGCGACCTCGTCGGCGCGCGCGGGGCTGCTGAGCCTGACCAAATCGCTCGCGGTCGAATTCGCGCCGCAGCTCATTCGCGTGAACTCGATCCTGATCGGCATCGTCGAGTCGGGGCAGTGGCGCCGCCGCTACGCGACCCAGGCGGCGCCCGGCCAAAGCTGGGAAGACTGGACCGGCGAACTGGCGCGCAAGAAAAACATTCCGCTCGGCCGCTTCGGCCGTCCCGAAGAAGCCGCACAGGCGCTCTTTTATCTGGCTACCCCGCTGTCGTCGTACACGACTGGCAGTCACATCGATGTTTCTGGAGGCGTTGCACGACATGTCTAACAAAACCACCGTTGGCGAGCTGATCGCCGCCTTTCTCGAGCAATGCGGCGTTCAAACCGCATTCGGCGTGATCTCGATCCACAACATGCCGATCCTCGACGCGATCAACTCGCGCGGCAAGATCCGTTATGTCGGCGCGCGCGGCGAAGCCGGCGCGGTGAACATGGCCGACGGCCTCGCACGCGTGTCCGGCGGCCTGGGCGTCGCGTTCACGAGCACCGGCACCGCGGCGGGCAACGCGGCGGGCGCGATGGTCGAAGCACTGACCGCGGGCACCGCGCTGCTGCACGTGACCGGCCAGATCGAAACCGAATATCTGGATCAAGACCTCGCGTACATCCACGAAGCGCCGGATCAGCTGTCGATGCTGCAGTCGATCTCGAAGGCCGCGTTTCGCGTGCGCTCGGTCGAAACCGCGCTGCCGACGATCCGCGAAGCGGTACGCGTCGCGCAAACGGCGCCGAGCGGCCCGGTCAGCGTCGAGATTCCGATCGACATCCAGGCCGCCGAAATCGAATGGCCGAACGATCTTGGCGCGCCGCACGTGACCACGCTCACGCATTGCAACGAGCGCGTGAAGCATCTGGCCGAGCAACTGGCGCAGAAGAAGCGTCCGCTGCTGTGGCTCGGCGGCGGCACCCGTCATGCGCGCGCGGCGGTCGAACGTCTGGTTGCGCTCGGCTTCGGCGTGGTGACCAGCGTGCAGGGCCGCGGCGTGCTGCCCGAAGATCATCCGGCCACGCTCGGCGCGTTCAACGTGCACGCGTCGGTCGAAAGCTTCTACAAGACTTGCGACGCGCTGGTGGTGGTCGGCTCGCGTCTGCGCGGCAACGAAACGCTGAAGTACAAGCTCGCGCTGCCGCAGCCGCTGTACCGGATCGACGCCGATGCGCTGGCCGACAACCGCGGCTATCGCAACGAGATGTTCATCCACGGCGACGCCGCGTCGGTGCTCGACGAACTCGCGACGCTGCTCGAAGGCCGCCTCAACGTCGATCCAAAATTCGCGCAGGATCTCGCCGCCGCCCGCGAGAGCGCGGTCGCCGACGTCAGCAAGGGTCTCGGCCCGTACAAGCGTCTCGTCGATGCACTACAGGAAGCAGTGGGCCGCGACTACAACTGGGTGCGTGACGTGACGATCTCGAACAGCACGTGGGGCAATCGCCTGCTGAAGATCTTCTCGCCGCGCGCGGGCGTGCACGCACTCGGCGGCGGCATTGGCCAGGGGATGCAGATGGGCATCGGCGCGGCGCTTGCTGGCAACGCGGCGAAGACCGTCGCGCTGTGCGGCGACGGCGGCCTGATGGTCAACGTCGGCGAACTCGCAACGGCGGTGCAGGAAAACGCCAACGTGATGATCGTGCTGATGAACGACCAATGCTACGGCGTGATCCGCAACATCCAGGACGCGCACTACGGCGGCCGCCGCTGCTACGTGCAGCTGCATCAGCCCGATTTTGCCCAGTTCTGCGAAAGCCTGAAGCTGCCGCACTACCGGATCAAGTCGCTCGACGACGCCGCGTCGATCATCCGCGAAGGAATGGCGCAGACGGGCCCGGTGCTGGTCGAAGTGGACATGCTGTCGGTCGGCTCGTTCACCACCGCGTTCGCGGGCCCGCCGGTCAAGAAAGAGGAGCCGGAACATGCATGAAGCCAGCTACGCGGGGCAGCGCGCACCCATCGACATCGCGATGATCGGCTTCGGCGCGATCGGCCAGACCGTGTATCGCTCGGTCGTCGCCGATCCGGCGGTGCGCGTGTCGCACGTGATCGTGCCCGAGCATCAGATCGCGTCGGTGCGTGAAGCGGTCGGCGCATCGGTCGATGTGGTGTCGTCGGTGCCGGCGCTCAGCCGCAAGCCCGAGTTCGTGCTCGAGTGCGCGGGCCACGGCGCGCTGGTCGATCACGTGGTGCCGCTGCTGAAGGACGGCGTCGATTGCGCGGTCGCGTCGATCGGCGCGCTGTCGGACGTCGCGCTGCTCGACGCGCTGGCCGCGGCCGCCGACGCAGGCGACGCGACGCTGACGCTGCTGTCGGGCGCGATCGGCGGCGTCGATGCGATCTCGGCCGCGCGCTTCGGCGGTCTCGACGAAGTGCTGTACACCGGCCGCAAGCCGCCGACCGGCTGGCTCGGCACGCCGGCCGAACAGGTCTGCGAACTGGCCGCGCTGACCGAAGAGAAAGTGATTTTCGAAGGCAGCGCGCGCGACGCGGCGCGGCTCTATCCGAAGAACGCGAACGTCGCAGCGACGATTGCGCTAGCCGGACTCGGGCTCGACAACACGACGGTGCGGCTGATCGCCGATCCGCACGTGAGTCGCAACGTGCATCGGATCGTCGCGCGCGGCGCGTTCGGCGAGATGTCGCTGGAAATGAGCGGCAAGCCGCTGCCGGATAACCCGAAGACCTCCGCGCTGACCGCGTTCAGCGCGATCCGTGCACTGCGCAATCGCGCGGCGCGCTGCGTGATTTAACGACTCGCTAGACCCGCCTCAAGACCCTGGCCTGACAGCAACCGGAACGACCGACATGACTCACTTCGATACCAGCCTCGTGCCCAACGGCGATATTTTTATCGGCGGCGAATGGCGGCAAGGGCGTGGCAACCCGTATAAAAGCCTGTATCCGGCGGATCAGTCGGTCAACATGGAAATCTCGACGGCCAACGCGGACGACGCGCGCGAAGCGATCGAAGCCGCCGACGCCGCCTGGCGCAAGCCCAACTGGTCGGGTCTGAAGCCGCATCAGCGCGCGCTGATCCTGTACCGGATCGCCGACCTGATCATGGCGCGCCACGAAGCGCTGGCGAATCTGCAACGCCGCGACAACGGCAAGCCGATCGGCGAAACGCGCGTGCTGGTCGCGAGCGCGGCCAACACGTTCCGCTATTTCGCGGCCTGCCTCGAAACGCTCGACGAAGAAGTCACGCCGTCGCGCGGCGACTATCTGACCATGAGCGTGTACGAGCCGATCGGCGTGATCGCGGCGATCACGCCGTGGAATTCGCCGATCGCGTCCGACGCGCAGAAGCTCGCGCCGGCGCTCGCCGGCGGCAACGCAGTCGTGCTGAAGCCCGCTGAAGTGACGCCGCTGGTGTCGCTCGCGCTCGCTCGCATCTGCGAGGAAGCCGGCGTGCCGAAGGGCGTGGTCAGCGTGCTGCCGGGCAAGGGTTCGGTGATCGGCGACGTGCTGGTGCGCCATCCGCTCGTGAAGAAAGTGTCGTTCACCGGCGGCACCGAAGTGGGCCGCGGGATTGCGCGTATCGCGGCGGACAAGCTGATGCCGGTCTCGCTCGAACTGGGCGGCAAGTCGCCGACCATCGTGTTCGACGACGCCGATCTCGATCACGCAGTCAATGGCGTGCTGTACGGCATTTTCAGCTCGTCGGGCGAGGCGTGCATCGCCGGCTCGCGGCTGTTCGTGCAGCGCTCGATCTACGACGAATTCATGCGGCGCCTCGTGGCGGGCGCGAAGAAGCTGCGCGTCGGCGATCCGTCGCGCGAGAACACGCAGATGGGTCCGCTGATCACGCAAGCGCATCGCGAAACGATCGAACGCTATGTCGCGCTCGGTCTGGAAGAGGGCGGCCGTCTGCTGTGCGGCGGCGAGCGCCCGGTCGGCGACGGCCGCGAAGCCGGCACCTACTTCCAGCCGACGATTCTCGAAGGCCTGTCGAACGACGCGAAGATCTGCCAGGAAGAAATCTTCGGCCCGGTGCTGGTCGCGATGCCGTTCGACGACGAAGCAGCACTGCTGAAGGAAGCGAACCACAGCGTGTTCGGCCTCGCCGCCGGCATCTGGACGCGCGACTACAAACGCGCATACCGGATCGCGCGCGGCCTCGAAGCCGGCACGATCTGGATCAACACCTACAAGCTGTTCTCTATTTCGACGCCGTTCAGCGGCTGGAAAGAGAGCGGGATGGGACGCGAAAAGGGCCGTCTCGGCATTCGCGAATACATGCAACAGAAGAGCCTCTACTGGGGCTTGAACGACGCGCCGCTGGCGTGGGCGAACTAACGCGGGCAACGAAGAGGCACGTTATGACGATTCTCGGCATTGAACAGATTACCTACGGCGTGACGGATCTCGCTACCTGTCGGCGTTTTTTCGCGGACTGGGGCCTGAAAGAGACCGCGCACGACGACACGCACGCGCGCTTCATCACGCAAAACGGCTGCACGGTACTGGTGGTCGATGCGAACGACGCGTCGCTGCCGCCTGCGTTCGAAGAAGGCCCGACGCTGCGCGAAGTGACGTGGGGCGTTGCGACCAAGGCGGAACTCGACGCACTGCGCGGCCGCTTCGCCGGTCAGCCGGGCCACTTCGAAACCGATGACGCGGTCGGCTGCATCGATCCGAACGGGATGGCGATTCGTGTCGAAGTCACCCGCAAATGGGCGCTCGACGTGCAGGGTTCGCCGTCGAACGTGTGGGGCAAGACGCTGCGCGTCGATCAGCCGTCGCCGATCTACGAACGCGCGGAGCCGATCGAAGTGGGCCACGTGGTGTTCTTCACGAACAACCTCGCGGAACAGGAAAAGTTCTATCACGAGCTGCTCGGCTTCGAGACCTCGGACCGTTATCCGGGCCGCGGCGCGTTCATGCGCTGCGCGCCGCACGGCGGCCACCACGACCTGTTCCTGCTGGCGCTGCCGAACGGCAAGCGCGGGCTGAACCACGTCGCGTTCACCGTGCGCGATATCCACGAAGTGTTCGGCGGCGGGATGCACATCAACCGCTGCGGCTGGGAAACCCAGCTCGGCCCGGGCCGTCACCCGGTGTCGTCGGCGTACTTCTGGTACTTCAAGAATCCGGCCGGCTCGCTGATCGAGTACTACGCGGACGAAGACCAGCTGACGCCGGAATGGCAGCCGCGCGACTTCGAACCGGGCCCGACCGTGTTCGCCGAATGGGCGATCGACGGCGGTATCGACGGCAACACCCGGCGCCAGAAAGACGCGAAGGCGCCGGAGGGCAAGTTCATGACGGAGCGGAAAAATGACTGACGCTGCCACCGAAAAGGCGCAGGCCGCGCATGCCGGGCTCGACGCGCCGCGCACGATCGTCGTGATCGGCGGCGGCCAGGCGGCCGGCTGGATCGTGAAGACGCTGCGCAAGGAAGGCTTCGACGGCCGTCTGGTGATGATCGCCGACGAAGTGCATCTGCCGTACGAGCGGCCGCCGCTGTCGAAGGCGGTGCTGGCGGGCGACGCGGACATCGACACGGTGCGCCTCGTGAAGCCCGACGATTTCGACGCGCTGAACGTCGACGCATGGCAGCCGGACTGCGCGACCTCGATCGATCGCGAGCAACGGATCGTGCGTACGCAGTCGGGCCGTGAAGTGCAGTACGACCGCCTCGTGATCGCGACCGGCGGCGCCGCGCGCCGTCTGCCCGACGCATTGGTGAAGACTTCGCACGTCGCCTATCTGCGCACGCTCGACGAAGCGGTCGCGCTCGGCGAACGGCTGCGCGCGAGCCAGCGCGTGCTGGTGATCGGCGGCGGCTGGATCGGTCTCGAAGTCGCGGCGACCGCGCGCAAGCTCGGCGTCGCGGCGACTGTGGTGGAAGGCGCGCGGCGTCTGTGCGCGCGCTCGCTGCCGCCGCTGGTATCGAACTTCCTGCTCGAACTGCATCGCGCGAACGGCGTGGACGTGCGTCTGAACGCGGCGCTGGTCAAGCTCGACGATCACCCGAACGACGCGCAGCGGATTCGCGCAACGTTCGCCGACGGCTCGACGCTCGACGCCGATTTCGCGGTGGCCGGCATCGGTCTCGCGCCGCACACGGCGCTCGCGCAGGCGGCCGGCGTGAAGGTCGACGACGGCATCGTGGTCGATCACTTCGGCGCGACCGACGACCCGCGCATCTTCGCGTGCGGCGACGTGGCCAATCATCCGAGCGCGTGGCTCAAGCGCCGGGTGCGGCTCGAATCGTGGGCGAACGCGCAGAACCAGGCGATCTCGACCGCGAAAGCGCTGCTCGGCAGGTTCGAGCCGTACGCGGACATTCCGTGGTTCTGGTCCGATCAGTACGACGTGAACCTGCAGATTCTCGGCGACATTCCCGCCAATGCCGAACTCGCGGTACGCGGCGATCTGCCCGGCAAACGCGCAACCCTGTTTCATCTGGAAGACAACGCAATTCGCGGCGTGATCGCGATCAACACTCCGCGCGAGCTGAAGCTCTCGCGCAAGTGGATGAACCAAGGCCGGACCATCGACCTTGCCACCTTGACTGACGCCTCAACGGCGCTTGCCTAACCTTTCTACGGACGGCACCCTGGCATGAGAACCATCGATAACACTACCGGAGACCGCAGCAGCGCCGGCGTTGCTGGCGCGGTTACGCAGGGCTCCATCATCGCCCGTCTCGAGCGGATGCCGCGCAACCGGTTGCAGGTGCGCGCGCGGATCCTGATCGGACTGGCGACCTTCTTCGACGGCTTCGACGTCATCGCGATCGCGACCACGCTGCCGCTGTTGATCGCGAAGTGGAACCTGACGCCGTGGGACATCGGCTTTTTGCTCGGCTCGGGCTCGGTCGGACAACTGATCGGGGCGTTCCTGTTTCCGTGGTACGCGGAACGCGCCGGCCGCGTGAAGGCGATTGCGCTGAGCTCGGGGATTATCGGCATTACGAGTATTGCGTGCGGCTTCGCGCCGACTTTCGCGGTGTTCGTCGCGCTGCGCATCGTGCAAGGCCTCGGGCTCGGCGGCGAATTGCCGGTGGCCGCGACCTACATCAACGAAATCAGCCGCGCGCATGGCCGCGGACGTTTCGTGCTGCTGTACGAGATCGTGTTCCCGATCGGCCTGCTCGCATCGAGCGCGATGGGCGCGTGGATCGTGCCGCGCTTCGGCTGGCAGGCGATGTACTTCATCGGCGGCGCGCCGCTCATCCTGTTCTTCGTGCTGCGCAAGCTGGTGCCGGAATCGCCGCGCTGGCTCGCGGTGCGCGACCGGATGGCCGAAGCCGATTCCGCGGTGCTCGCATTCGAACGCGCGGCCAAGGTGCCGCTGCCGCCGGTCGCGCATGCGCAGGAGTTCGACGAGATGGTCAATCGCCATCCGAAGCGCCGCGTCGCGGACCTGTTCGGCAAGGCCTATCTGAAGCGCACGCTGGCGGTTGCAATGCTGTGGATCACCTGCGGCTTCATCCAGTACGGTCTGTCGACATGGCTGCCGACGATCTATCGCACCGTCTATCACGCGCCGCTGCAACTGGCGCTGAATCTGGCGGTGGCCGCTTCGGTGCTCGGCGTGCTCGGTTCGCTCGCTTGCGCGCTGCTGGTCGATACGGTCGGGCGCAAGCCGATCATCAACATCTCGTTCGTGCTGTGCGCGATTTCGCTGGCGATGGCCGGTGTGCTGCACAACTCGTCAGTGTACGTGGTTGCGACCTGCTGCGCGCTGGCGCTCGGCTTTCTCGCGAGCGGCTTCATCACCGCCTACGTGTACACGCCGGAGCTGTACCCGACCAGCATCCGCGCGATGGGCTGCGGAGTCGGCGGCGCGTGGCTGAAGGTGGCGGCGATCTTCGCGCCGACGATCGTGTCGAAGACGATGATCGGCGGCAACCTCGACGTCGCGTTCTATATCCTCGCGGCGGTGCCGTTCCTCGCGGCGGTCGCGGTGCATTTCCTCGGGATCGAGACGAAGGGGAAGGTGCTGGAGCAGTTGGAGGCTTGATGCGAGTCGCCGCGTAATTGCCGGCGCAGTAATGAAACGAAAGGCGCACCCGAGGGTGCGCCTTTCGTCTTTGCGGCGCCGCGTTGCAAGTTACAACGCCTTGCGATACACGACGAAGCCCGACTTGTCCGCGACCTTGTCGTACAGCCGCATCGCGGTGTGATTGGTCTCGTGAGTGAGCCAGTACACGCGCTCGGCGCCGTCGGCCTTCGCGCGCGCATACACCGCTTCGATCAACGCGCGGCCGACGCCTTTGCCGCGTTCGCTGTCGAGCGTGTACAGGTCCTGCAGATAACAGGTCGGGCCGGCCAGTGTGGTGTGACGGTGGTAGAGGAAATGCACGAGGCCGAGCAACTGTCCTTCGCGCTCCGCGACGAACGCATGCATCGGCTCGTAGCCGTCGAAAAAACGGTTCCACGTAATGTGCGTGATCTGGCGCGGCAACGCGGTCTCGCCGGCGCGGCCGTAGAACGCGTTATACGCGTCCCACAACGGCAGCCAGGCAGCGAAGTCGTCACGGGTGACAGCGCGAATCTGCGGCGAAGCGGACATGGATGAGGTTCCTGAGCGGTCGGCGGGCGGCGGCGCGCCCGCGGAAAGTTGATGAACCGTCAGGATAGGAAATTCGTCGCGCGATTGTTAGCTCCACGACCGGCGCGAAATCTGGGACCACGCACCCGGCGCCACGCGCCGCGCGCGAGCGGGTCAGTGCTTGCGATGACGCAGTTCGTTGCGAACCTTTTTCGCCGCGAACAGCGGCACGTAGTCCAGCACGCGGGCCTGATGCCGATAATCGGCGAGCGTTTCGGTGTACATCCGGGACACCGTTTCAGGCGGCGTATCGGTTTCTTCGGCGATGCTTTTTACGACTTCCTCAATGTTCGGCTCAGGCTGCGACATAGGATCTCTCCGGGAAAACACGGTAGGCGGCAATTGCCGGAACGCGGACAGCAGGTGTTCATTACAGGATGCGATCGGCAAGCCTGCCAATTGAATCGAACTATCGTTTGATTTCCTTCACAGAGATTTTTTGCTTGCTTAACGCTATGTGCTTAGCCGGCGAGGCCGCGCGGAAAATCAACGCACCGCGCGGCAACCGGCGTCCCGCAAATGTGCATGGCCTGCAAGCGGCACGCGGCTATTTGCCCACCTTCTCCGCGACGTGCGCAATCCGGTCGCGCACGATCCCGATCGCCTGTTTCAACGCATAAACATCCTGAAAGTATTGATACGGAATCCGGATCAAGCTCGCGTTCGCGTCGATGCTTTCGATTTCTTCATTCCATTGGGCGATCTGCGCGCGGGTCGGATTAGGGTTTTTCCATACTTCGTCTTCCAGCGCCTTGATCTCGCGGTACCAGACCACGAGGCGCTTTTTCATCCGCGTTTCGAGCAGGCGCGGCAGTGCCTGCACGAGGCCGATCAGCAGCGCGAGGAACGGCACGAGGATCAGCAGGCGCCGCTCGATCAGGCTCGCGAGCCAGAACGGCAGATAGCGATACAGGAACGGCCGGCCCGATTTGAAGTAGCGCACGCTCTCGTCGGAGATCGGGAATTCCTCGGTGCGCAGATTCGGGAACGTGCCGAGCGGCGTGAAGTAGTCCTCGCCGCCGTGCACGGTGCGCGCCGCGTCGAGCAACAGATAGACGAGCGCCGGATGCAGCGTGTCCTTCGACACCAGCAGCGCGGTCGCCGCCAGCAGCGTGACGTCGTGGCGCGGCAGATCGTCGGCGACGCTGGTCGACGCGCGCGGCAACACGATCTTCGACAGCGACGGGAATTTCTGCGCCAACGCATCGGCCTGCGCGAAGCTCATCAGCTTCAGGTTGCTGGTGAGCAGCGTGCGCTGCATCTCGGCATCCGGCCGGCCGATGAAGAACGCCGCGTCGATCTGGCCGCTTTCGAGCCCCTGGTACGCGTCGTTCGCGGCCATTTGCAGCAGCGTGGTGTTCTGGTTCGTGATGCCGCTATAGCCGAGCAGCGTCTGCGAAACGTTCAGCAGGCCGCTGCCCGGCACGCCTATCGAAATGCGTTTGCCGCGCAGTTGCGAGAGCCGGTCGACTGTCGCGTCGCCGCGGTAGAACACCCAGATCGGTTCGTACGAGACGGCGGCGATCGTCTGCAGCGCGTCGGTGTCTCGCGGGGTGACCGTGCCGGACTGGATGAAGCCGACCTGGTATGCGCTGTCGGGGTCCGTCAGGCGCTGATAGTTTTCGACCGAGCCCGACGAGCTGCGAATGTCGAGCTTGATCCCTTCGCGTTTGAGCAGCGGCGCGTAGCGATCGGCAAAGCCGCGATAGATGCCGTTGTCCGCGCCGGTGGTAATGACGATCGTGCGTTGGAACGCCGGTTGCAGCACCAGCGCGATGATCCAGCCCACTACAGCAAACAGCACGATCGCGCCGACGATCAGAATACGTCGCCGCGCGCGCGTCATCGGCATGCGCTGACTACGATGGAGCGCCGGGTTAGGTCTGCGCATCGTTACCCATCTCTCTTTGTGTGGTTTGCCTCTGAAGGAGCGCCGCGCCGGGGAATGGCGCGGGTTCCGGCTTATGGTTTATCGCGCTTTACGATACCAGAAGCCCTACGCGAGCGAGCCCGCGGCGCCGCTCAAATCCTGCGCGATGAACTCGACGAACGTGCGAATCCGGTTCGACATCTGATGGCGCGGCGAATAGACCGCGAAGATGTCGGCATTCGGCGTGTCGTGATCGGCGAGCAGCTGAACCAGCGAGCCGTCGGCCAGATATTGGCGGATGTCCCACTCCGCGCGCATCAGGATGCCGTGGCCCGCGAGCGCCCATTTGACCGCGATCTCGCCGTCGTTGGTGGTCAGCGTGCCTTTGATGCGCACGCTTTCCGTCTTGCGCGCGGCGCCGCGTCCGGAAGTCAGTCGCCACACGCCGTACGCTTCGTCGCCCTGGCGAATGCCGATGCAGTCGTGGCGGCTCAGGTCGCGCGCGTTGAGCGGCGTGCCGCGCGCGGCGAGGTACGACGGCGCCGCGCACAACAGGCGCCGGTTCGGCGCGAGTCGGCGCGCGACCACGCGGGTATCGGGCGGCTCGCCGAAACGGATGCAGACGTCGTAGCTGTCGTCGGTGAGCGGCGGTGCGGTGACCGACAGCTGCAACTGCACCGACACCTGCGGGTACTTCGCGACGAAACGCGAAATGGCCGGCCCGACATAACCGCGCCCGAAGCCGAGCGTCGCGTTCACGCGCAGCAGCCCCTTCGGCGTCTGCTTCGCCGCGCCGAGCAGCTCGGCGAGTTCGTCGATCTCGTCGAGAATCCGCCGCGCGTGCGCGAGGTACAGCTCGCCTTCGGGCGTCAGCATCATCCGCCGCGTGGTGCGGTTCACCAGCGCGACGCCCGCGCGCTGCTCCATCTGCGTGAGCCGTTTGCTGACCGCGGCGGCCGTCAGCCCCAGCTCGCGCGCGGCCGCGCTGAGGCTGCCGCTGGCGGCGAGCGTCGAAAAAAAGCTCAGATCGGCCGGCTGGACAGTGTTCCGCAGCGCGTTGGCAGCCATTTCACTTGTGAATTCAGGTTAAAGATGCTTTGAGTTTAGCACCGGTTTTTAGCCGGGCGAGCGCGCTAGAGTGAAGCCATACACCCTTCACCAAGGACGGAGACATGAAAACCTATCGCATCGCAACCATCCCCGGCGACGGCATCGGCAAGGAGGTCGTGCCGGCCGGCGCGCAAGTGCTCGAAGCGCTCGCGAACTGCACCCGCGCATTCGCGTTCGAGTTCGAGAACTTCGACTGGGGCGGCGACTACTACCGCGAGCACGGCGTGATGATGCCGGCCGACGGCCTGGACGCGATCCGCGACAAGGACGCGATCCTGTTCGGCTCGGCGGGCGACAAGGACATTCCCGACCACATCACGCTGTGGGGTCTGCGGCTGAAGATCTGCCAGGGCTTCGACCAGTACGCGAACGTGCGCCCGACCCGCATCCTGCCCGGCATCGATGCGCCGCTGAAGTACTGCAAGCCGGAGGACCTGAACTGGGTGATCGTGCGGGAAAATTCGGAGGGCGAATATTCGGGCGTCGGCGGTCGCGTGCACCAGGGCCATCCCATCGAGGCGGCGACCGACGTGTCGATCCTCACGCGCGCCGGTGTCGAACGGATCATGCGCTTCGCGTTCCGGCTCGCGCAGTCGCGCCCGCGCAAGCTGCTTACGGTGATCACGAAGAGCAACGCGCAGCGTCACGCGATGGTGATGTGGGACGAGATCGCGCTCGAAGTCTCCAGGGAGTTTCCGGACGTCACGTGGGACAAGGAGCTGGTCGACGCCGCGACCGCGCGGATGGTCAACCGGCCGGCCACGCTCGACACGATCGTCGCGACCAACCTGCACGCCGACATCCTCAGCGACCTCGCGGCCGCGCTGGCGGGAAGCCTCGGCATCGCGCCGACCGGCAACATCGATCCGGAGCACCGCTATCCGTCGATGTTCGAGCCGATCCACGGCTCCGCGTTCGACATCATGGGCAAGGGGTTAGCGAATCCGGTCGGCACGTTCTGGTCGGTCGTGATGCTGCTCGAACACCTCGGCGAAACCGACGCCGCGCGCCGCGTGATGCAGGCGATCGAAGCGGTGACCGCGAACAACGCGCTGCATACGCGCGACCTGGGCGGCAACGCGACCACCGCGCAGGTGACCGCGGCGGTGTGCGCGTTCATCGAGCAGGCGGTGGCGCCGGCGGCGAACGCGGCCTGAAGATGGGCTGAACGACGGGCTGAACGTCGGGCTGAACATCGGGCTGAACATCGGGCCGGCGCGCTCGCGTCGCACCAACCTCATCTAATCAGTACGGCCCAACGACGGCCGGCGTCAAAGCTCGCGCGCGGCGTTTCGCGCCGCGCGCCGCAGGAGGAGACAATGACTTCCGAACTCGAAACCCGGGTGTCCCGCAAGCTGATGCTGCGGATCATCCCGTTCGTGATGCTGCTGTATTTCGTGAGCTTTCTCGATCGCGTGAACGTCGGCTTTGCCGCGCTCACGATGAACAAGGCGATCGGACTTTCGCCGACCGCGTTCGGACTCGGCGGCGGGCTGTTCTTCATCGGCTACTTTCTGTTCGAAGTGCCATCGAACCTGATCTTGCACAAGGTCGGCGCGCGCCGCTGGATTGCGCGCGTGATGGTGTCGTGGGGGATCGTGTCGCTCGCGTCCGCGTTCGTGGTCGGGCCGAACAGTTTCTACGCGCTGCGCTTCATTCTCGGCGTCGCGGAAGCGGGCTTCTTTCCCGGCATCATCCTGTATCTGAGCCTGTGGTTTCCGACCCGCCAGCGCGCGGTCGCGGCCGCGTGGTTCATGGCCGCCGCGCCGATCTCGACCGCGATCGGCTCGCCGCTGTCCGGCGCGATCATGAAGCTGCCGCCGATCGCCGGCCTCGCCGACTGGCAGTTGCTGTACATCATCGAAGCGGTGCCGGCAATCGTGCTCGGCTTCTTTGTGCTCAAGTATCTGACCGACAAGCCCGCGCAAGCGCAGTGGTTGCAGCCGGACGAGCGCGACTGGCTGATCGCGAAGCTCAGGAGCGAGGCCGAGGCGCGGCAGACGCATACCGGGCATACGGCCGGCGCGCTCAGTGCATTGCGTGATCCGCGAGTGCTCGCGTTGGCGCTGATTTACTTCGGCACGTCGGCGGGGCTTTATACGCTCGGCTTGTGGGCGCCGCTGATCATTCGGCAATACGGCTTCGGTTCGTTCGAAACGGGCTTGCTCGCCGGTGTGCCGAGCGTGCTCGCGGTGATCGCGATGGTGCTGTGGGCGAAGCACTCGGACCGTACCGAGGAGCGCACGTGGCACGTGGTGATTCCGTGCGCGTTGGCCTGTGTCGGCTTCCTGTTCGCCGGCAATGCGACGAGCGCGTTGATGATCGTGCTGGCGCTGGTGATCGTGAATATCGGCATCAGCGCGGCCAAGGCGCCATTGTGGGCGATGCCGAGCATGTTCCTGTCGGGTGCGGGCGCGGCTGCGGGGATCGCGATGATCAATTCGGTGGGGAACCTGGGCGGCTTCGTCGGACCGTTTGCGATCGGCTGGCTCAAGAACGTGACCGGCGGTTATTCGGCGGGTCTGTATGTGGTCGGCGCGACGTTGGCGGTGTCGGCGGTGGTGACGTTGATGTTGAGCCGGCAGACGAGGCGGGCGCCGGTTGGAGTGGAAGAGCGGCATGGTCATTGAGGATTGCCCGACGACGTGAAATGCGAAACATGAAACACGCAACGGCCGCCGGATCATCATTCCGGCGGCCATCGTCGTTTCACACTCAAAGCCCCTACCAGAACCCATGTACCGAAACGACGCGGCGAAAAGCTGAGGGTTCGCTCGAACTCTTCTGCAAGTGGCCACACTCCGTAAGCATTTCAAAGTGCCGTTGGGATTTTCTTTCTCCGCTCGGGCCGCCGTTCGGTCGGCCTATCTTCCCCCTCATTCCCGCCAACTCCCGTCCTGCTTCGATCTTCCGATTTGATAAATGTCGTCTTTGCTGTTTTAGATCAGAGAAAAGAAGTTCTTTAGGACAATTCTTAAAGACGTGTGCGACGAGATCGCGCTAGCTTTGATCCGACCTCAAACCAATAAGGACTGAGAGTAACCGGCGGCATTGCAGTGCGGTCGGAATGGCCCGCACGCGATGCGCGCCATTCACCAATGGGAGACCATATGGCTGAGAGGATGCGGCCCGCAGCGGACATCATTGCGGATATGAAAAAGAAGTTTAACGAAGCGTTCGAGGGGGCGAACGGACAGGAGTGCATTGGTTGGCGCGTGACATTCAAGGTATTCAAGAGTTTCCCGGACGTGCCATACGCACAGACGATGCACCATCAGACTGGCGAAATGATCCCGATCAGTTCAATCAAGGCATTGTCATGCGGTTACGACATGCGGCATGCGATCGGGGAGCCGTTGGGTTGCAAGTGCATTCCTCGCTCGCCGGGTCGTTACTACGAGCGGTACGTCGTCAAGGATGACGAAGGCAATCCGGTCCCGAACGTGCCGTACCGCATTCTCGATAGTGGCAAGCCGATCCAGTCCGGAGTGACGGATTCACAAGGCAGGACCGAGCGCATCGCAACCTCGCGATTAAAGCATGTAACTTTGGAATTGGAGCACTGAGATATGAATAACAACGAGCACGGCTTCAGAATGCCGACAGAAGTGGAAGATGACGATTGGGTCGTTGTGCATCCTGGGCCATGGACAAACGCGAACCCCAATTCATTGGTGGAAGTGGTCATCAATACGACCCCGATCTGCCCGAACATGACCAATAAGGAGTTCAGAAAGGAAGTCATGAGGGCACGAGATATCGGCGTTAGTTTGATCAAACAACGCATCAAGGCCGTGGCACTCTGGGAAGAAAAGGAGCAGGATCGCGCGCGAGCTTTTTTCGCCCGCTCAGACATAGAAATGCGAACGTATCTCGGCACGAGACTGCCGCGGTTGATGAAGGCGATGCAGCAACTGGTACCCGAAAATATAATTCGGTGGGACAGTCGAACAGGTAAACCGATGTCATGTAGCCTCAAACCACACAAACCGGATTCCCAAGCCTCTGTGTGCAAGCCCGATTCGGAAAAGCGGATTATCGCTATCCATTCAGCTTACTGCGAGAAACCGTTCGGCAGGCTGTCGGTAGGTTGCAAGGTGAAGACGATTATCCACGAATGCACCCACTTCACCGACACCTTCAATTCCGATGATCACGTTTATGTGGACTCGGAAGCCGGGGCACGGTTCTGGGCTAGCAATAATCCCGAACGAGCGTTTGAGAACGCGGACAGCATAACGGGATATATCGCAACTTTCGATATCGAAAAGAAATGAAGGCCACAAGACTCAATCTACGGTGTCGCGCTCTGGCCGCGGCTCTCGCCTTGTGCGTGTGGAGTTGCGAATCGGCTTACGCCGAGCACTCGCAGGAAGTGGCTCCGAAGCCGGCGGGAACCTGCCGATTCCTTAAAAGCGTTGAATTGGAGTTGCCATTTAACACTACCGAGCTTTCGAAAGAACAGCGCCAGACAATTGCAGCGGCTTTTGAAGGTACAAAGGCGTGGCCAAAGGTCGATATTCAGGCATTTGTCACTGCTGGGGCTTATACAGGCGAACGCGATCTGGAAAGTCTGAAACAGCGTCGCGGCGAGCTGGTAAAAGCGTATTTGACGGAACTGGGCATGAAAAGCGAGGCGATATACGTCTGGCCTAAAACCATGATGGATTTTTTTGTGGTGAAGCGTCCCGACGGCGAACCCGTTGTTCAAGCGATTTACATCGAATTGACTCCGATCTGCGCGGGCAGTTGTCAATGGATGTGCGATGATCCACCGCCGAAATAGCATCAAGAGTGGTGAGAGTAGCCGGATATGTAGCCACTTTTGATACAGACGAAATAGAAAAAATATGAATTACAAGTTCCGCACCCTTGCCGGCGTGTTTAGCTTATGCGTGAGTCTTTGCGGACCAGCTTTCTCAGGGCAAGTAGTCGACGGCATGAAGGCGGAGCGGCAAACCTCCACCGGATATCGCTTTGTTGAGCACGTGGATCTACAGTTGCCGTTCAACACGACAGCGCTCTCGAAGGATGACCGGCAGGCAATCGAAAAAGCTGTGAGAAAAGCACAGGAATGGCAGAAACTTCCATATGTGGGGCTTCAGATTATCGTAGTCTCGGGCGCATATATCGGCGAGCGTGATCTGGATATCTTGCAGGATCGGCGTGGTGAGGTGGCTTTGCGCATAGCGCTGCCTGACAGGGGAGTCAGGCTTTCCGCCTGAATCCCTCTCCGCCGCGCGAGTTTCAGCCGTTCTGGTCGTCCATGGCTGAGAAGATGTGGCCCGCAGCGGACAGCGATATTTTTATGAAAAGGAAGCGAGGAATAACGATGGTTGGAGGTGCAGTAACCGTGAGACGCGCTTTTGCCATCATGCTGATGTCTCTTCCCACGTTATGTCTGGCGAAGTCACCACCATGCGACAGATATCCCACCAACGTCGCCGAGGTTGCACTGACAAACTGGGGTCTAACTGACCCGGCAAAGATCGACCATTCGAAAACCCGAGCCGTGCAACTGGCATCCGAAAAGATCGGCAAGGACGAGGACGGCGAGCAACTGTGGCGTCAGGTCTATCACATTACGTTTCACGAAAAAGGCGGCAAAGAGTTAAAGGTTATTACCGTGGGTGAGGCCGCCTGGTCAGAATGCTCAATGAGTGGCGTTGAGGTTTTTATCGTCTCGCGACACTCAGCGCCAGTTGACAGACTGTTCAAGCAGATTGAGTGAGTCGCATCAGCTGCGTCCCGGAGCCGCCGCGGAGATTGCGGGGCCAGCGCTCATAATCACGGAATGAGCGACCGGAGTTTTCGACCCATCAACGTATGGGCCTTTTTTTCTCCGGTCATTTTTGGCGGTTATCTGAGCCTGTGGTTTCCGACCCGCCAGCGCACGGTCGCGGCCGCGTGGTTCATGGCCGGCGCGCTCAGTGCGTTGCGCGATCCGCGAGTGCTCGCGTCGGCGCTGATCTGCTTCGGCACGTCGGCGGGTGCAACGCGAAACATAAAACACGCAACGGCCGCCGGATCGTCACTCCGGCGGCCATCGTTACTCACGCCAAAGCCCCTACCTGAACCCACGCGCCGAAACCTTCTTGCCTTCGAAGCTTTCCTGCACCCCCTGCACGCAGTTCATCGGGCAGCTATAGCCGGGAGCCGATTGTGCAAAAGGAACCGACGCCCGATACACGACCGACTCGATCTGCGTGCCGTCGTCGACGATCACGATGTTCAGATCGGTTTCGACATTGGCCGGCACCGAGCCACCCGCCGTATAAACCACCGACATCGTGCCGGTGCAATCCGCGTTCACCGTATAAGTGCCGCTTTGAAACGGATTGAAGCCGGTATCGCCGCCTTTCGGCACGCCGTTGATACTGCCGAAATCGGTGCGGGTGAAGGTGCCTTTGCCGTTGAATGTGATGAGCGCGACGTCATCGAGAATCGACGGGCTGGCGAACGGATGCAGCACGTTGCTCGAATCCAGCAGGCCGAGAATTTCTCCGTGACCGATAAAGCCATACGCGCCATTGAGCGTGGCCGTCGAGCAGGTACCGCCGCCGCCGCCGTCGTCACCACCGCGGCCGCCGCCGGCTTGCACTGCGCCACTGAACGACAGCAGCACCACTGCGGCGGTGGCCGACAGGATGCCTGAATAACGGATGTTCATCATCATCTCCTTGTTGGCGATTCAGGCGCTCGATCTGGTGGCGTGCAGCCGCACCCCGGTTCCGGGGCATGGCGCCTGATTCGAATTCACGCAATGAAAAGGGAAAGGCCGCGGTGCCCGCGGGCATCGTCGCGTCGAAACACAGCGGGGGAGGACGAGCGGCCAGCGGAGCGGCCGGCTGTTCCCGGAAGACGCGGCGAGAGAACCCGCGGATGGGCCGAAGTAGTGAGCGACGAAACGCTGTTACCCGGCCGGCGTATGACGGCGGGTGTCCGCGGACGCGTACAGAAGAGGTGTGCGCAAGTCCGCGCGAGGATGACTTCGTGGGTCAGCCATGCCGCAAAGTCGCATGGCGAAAACCAGTGTAGGTCACGCGATTTGCCGTGACCTGATGAATATCGGACAAAAGCGCGCCACATTCAGATCGCGCGGCAGGAAACGTCGCGCCGGCTTCGCGTGGAGCGTTGAAATACAACGGCCGCCGGTTTCACACCGGCGGCCGTCGTTATCGAAGCGAGGGTGCGAGTGCGCGCGCTCCGCTCACATCGCTTGTGCTCAGTTCTGCTTGACCCACACCCCGCCGCTGCTCGGCAGGTTGCCCTGGGTCCACCACTTCGCGCAGTACTTCGCGCTCTGGTACGTCACGCACGAACCGCCGGTGTAGGCCATCGTCGACGACCACGTCGGGGTCGCACCGCCGGTTTGCAGCCACACCGCCGCTTGTCCCGGCACTTCGCCCTGGGTCCACCACTGCGCCTTGTACGTCGAGCCTTGATACGTGACGGTCATGCCGGCGGTATAGATCTGCGTCGCCGACCATGCCACGCCCGCCACCGGCGTCGTGGTGGTGCCGCCGGTCGCGCCCGTGCTGCCCGAGCCCGACGACCCGGAACTCGCGCTGCCGCTGGAACCGCTACCCGACGAACCGCTGCCCGACGAGCCGCTGCCCGACGAGCCGCTCGACGAACTCCCCGAGCTGCTGCTCCCGCTGGAACCGCTGCTCGAGCCGCCCGCGTACGACGCGTCCTTCGTCACGCCCTTACCCCAGGAGCCGTTGAGCTGCTGGAAAATCGTCGCGAACCCATACGGCGTTTGCGTGATGCCCGAGCAATCCGACGCGGTGTACGCGCCGTTGTTCGGGCACGACTGGTCGCGGCCCACCGACCAGTTGCTCAGCAGACCGAAACCGTCGCTGCGCGCGAGGTTCAGCAGCGTCTGCGCGTCAGCGAGCGTGAAGGTTTCACCCTGCACGTCGTTCATGCCGATCATCGGCGTGACGCCGACCATCTGCCACAGCTGCGCGTCGGTTTTGGTCTGGCCGGCCGACTTGAACGCGGTATCGAGCTGCGAGTACAGCGACGAGGCCGCCTGGGCGGCCGCGGTGCCCATCTCGATCGATGCGCTGCCGTAGTCCATCGCCATCACGTTGATCGCGTCGAACGTGACCTTGTTGGAGATCGCCGAGTTCAGAATATTGACGCCGTCCTGCGTCAGCCCGGTCGGCATCACCGGCAGCGTCAGCGTCACGTGCAGCGTCGCGCCCTTCGCGGTTGCCGCGGTCTGCAACGCCTGCACCGCCTGGAAGTTACGGGTGATCGCCGCGGTATCTTGCTGCGCCGCGCCCTCGATGTCGAAGTCGATATGCGTCACCGAGTAGCTGTCGATCACGGTCTGATACGCGCTTTGCAGCGCGGACGCGGTCGAGCAGGCCTGCATCAGCGGCGTGCCGTTGGCGCCGCCGAACGAGATCGCGACTTCGCCGCCCTTGGCCCGGTAGTTCGTCAGCGAGGTCGACAGCGACGTGAGCAGGTCGGAGCTATTTCCCGGGCCGATGTTCTGCACGCCGCCCCACGACGGCACGCACTGCTTGCTGCCGGCGGCGACCACGAAGGCCATCGTGAACTGCTGGATGCCGTTCTGTACGCCGATCACGTCGAGCTGCGGAGTCGGCCACGCCGTCATGTCCGCATAGGGCGCGTAGACGCCGGTCGCGCAGGCGCTGGTCAGCGCGCTCAGATACAAGGCCGATGCGGCCAGAACCCTCGATGTTTTTCCCTTCATTTTTCTCTCTCAGTTTTAATAGATGCGCAAACGCTTTCGCAGCAATGGATCCGCCGACGCCACGCGTTTGAATGCGCGCCGTATTATCGGCAAACGTTTGCGAACCCGGAATGTCGATTGAGCATAATCGCGGGAGCACCAGGGTTTTCCTTATCTCAAAAGTCGCGGCGTCGATGCGGGATGAATGAGCGGGCAGCGCGGAAACGATTTCAGTGCGCGCGCACTGCGGGGTCGAATGTTTGTTCGTGCCCGGCAACGCGGCTAAGCTACGTGCTTTGACTTGACGCCGCGTGAGCCGATGCCCGCTTTGCGTCAGCCTTTCCCGACAACTCTCCCCCTATGTTCACCTACACCGGTGGTGCCGTTCTCTTTGCCGCGGTGCTGCACGCGAGCTGGAATGCGCTGTTGCACGGCAACCGCGATCGCTTTCTGTCGATGACGTGGATGAGCGTCGCGATCGCGGCGCTGTCCACCTTCATCGTGATGCGTCTGCCGTTGCCGCCATCGGCGGCGTGGCCGTATGTCGTCGCGTCGGGGCTCGTGCATATCGTCTACAACGTCAGTCTGGTGCGCTCGTATCGGCGCAGCGACCTCGGCCAGGCGTATCCGATCGCACGCGGCTCGTCGCCGCTGCTCGTCACGCTCGGCGCGGCGCTGTTCGCGCACGAGCCGATCGGCGCGCTGCATGCGCTCGGTATCGTGATGGTGTCGGGCGGGATCATCGCGCTGGCGTGGCAGAAAGGCCGGGTCTCCCCCGCGGTGGGCATGGCGGCCCTGGTCACCGGCGCGACGATCGCGGTCTATACGGTGATCGACGGAATCGGCGTGCGGCTGTCGGGCGGCGCGGCGCTTACCTATACCGCGTGGATGTTCCTGTTCTACTGGCTGATGCCGGTGCTGTTCGTCGCAAAACGCGGCGTCGCGGCGCTCTGGATGCCGCTGCGCGAAACGCCGCTGGCGGTCGGCTCGTCGCTCGCCGGCGGCCTCGTGTCGTACGCCGCGTACGGGATCGTGATCTGGGCGTTGCAGGCGGGCGCGATGGGCTCGGTCTCGGCGTTGCGCGAGACGAGCGTGGTGTTCGCGGTGCTGATCGGGCGGATGTTTCTCGGCGAAACGGTCAGCGCGAGGCGCTGGCTCGCGTGCGTGGTGATCGCGAGCGGCGCGGTTTGCCTCGGCTTATGAGCGCGGCGTGAGCCGGGCGAGTGCCGCGCGAATGCCGCGCGTCGAACAGCCGGCCACGCGGCGACTTTTCAATCGCCGGGCAGTCGATAAGCAAACTCGTACGAATGCGCGCCGTCCACCATCTCGATCCTGAACTCGCCTTCGATGCCGGCTAGCTCGCCGGTGCCCGAATCCGGCACGACGGTCACGGCCAGCGAAGAAGCGCCGCGCTTCATCGTGCCGCTGTGCTGCAATACGAAGCTGCCCTGTTTGCCGGCGAGCGTGCCGCTCACCTGTTCGATCGCGACGTAGCCGGCCGAGCCCTTCACGTCGGTCATCGCGCTCAGCATTTGCCCCCGGGTGGTCGCGACGAGGTCGCCGGAGCTCTGCTTGTCGATCGACATGCGGCCGAGTTTCGCTTCGTCTTCCGCGTTGTCGAACGGCAGCGGTTGCATGGAAACGATGAAGGTGCCTTTAGCGATGCGAGTCATCGGAGATTCCTCCTGGCGTGAATGGAGCGCGAGCGGATCGATAGCGCTCGCGTGACCTGCAAACCTAGCACACGCGGCTGTCAGGAAGCCGCATTCGCGGCGGCGTCGCCGGTGCCGAACGCGTCCGCGAATTCGCGCCTGAGCCACGCGAGGCCCAGGTCCTGATCGTGCGCGGCGGCCCACATCGCCGACACTTCGTAACCTGGCACGTCGAACGGCAGCGGACTCATCGCGAGACCGAGCGTGTCGCGCCACACGCGGCCGATGAAATCCGGCACCGTCGCGATCGCCGCCGTGCGTTGCACGATGAATGGACTGGTCGCGAAGTTCGAACTGGAAAATACCACCTCGCGTCGCAGACCCTGCATTTCCAGCCGGTCGTCGATAAAGCCATGCAGCCCCGCGCTGAACGACGTGAGGATATGGCGATGGCGCAGAAACTCTTCCATCGATAGCTGTTTGCGCCGCGTTTTCACGAGGGCCGGGTTATAGACGCTGACGAAGCGCCACGCGAACAGCGGCAGCCGCCGCTGCCACGGCACGCACTCGCGGAATACTCCGAGCGCGAGTTCGATCGTGCCGTCGTCGAGCATCGCGGCGGCGCGCGTCGAATCGGTGGTGCGTGCGATCAGTTTCACGCTGGGCGCGCGCTCGGCGACGCGCGCCATGATCTCCGGCATCAACAGGACTTCCAACGAATCGCTCAGGCCGATGCGAAACACCCGCTGTGCGTGCGCGGGTTCGAACACGGCAGGTTGGGTGAGCGCCTGATGCAGCGATTGCAGGAACGGCTCGATCTGCCGCGCGAGTTCGAGCGCGCGCGGCGTCGGCGTCATCCCTTGCGGCGTGCGGACGAACAGCTCGTCGCCGAAGGTTGCGCGCAGCCGTCTGAGCGCGCCGCTCATCGCCGGCTGGCCGAGAAAGAGCCGCTGCGCGGCCCGTGTGACGCTGCGCTCGGCCAGCAAGGCGCGGAAGGCCAGCAGCAGGTTCAGGTCGAAACGGCGGAAATCATTTTCAATGATGTTGGCCATGATCCCAAACGATTTGAGTGATGGGCGTGCAGCGCGCATTCTACTGCCACGGGTCGTTCCGTTCACTTCCATTCACTCACAGGAGCAGGGACATGGACTGGCAGAATCAGAAGGTCGTGGTGCTGGGCGGTTCGTCGGGAATCGGTCTCGCGACGGTGGCGCGGCTCGCGGCGGCCGGCGCGAGCGTCGTCGCGGTCGGGCGCGAGCGCGCCAAACTGGATCGCGCGATCAGTGGGCTCGGCGGCCTCGGCGAGCGGGTAAGCGGCGCGGCGCTCGATTGCGGCGATCGCGGCGCGCTCGAACGCTTCTTCGGCGAGCAGGGCCGCATCGATCATCTGGTGCTGACGCTATCGGGCGGCGAGGGCGCCGGCCGTTTTGCCGAGCTGGACCTGGCGGCGTTGCGGCGCGGTTTCGAAGCGAAGTTCTGGCCGCAACTGGAAGCCGCGCAGAGCGCTTTGCCGACGCTGCGCAGCGACGGCAGCCTGACGTTTCTCACCGCGATTTCTGCGCGTATCGCGAATCCGGGCACGGCCGGCTTGGGCGCGATCAATGGCGCGCTGGAGAGCATGATCGGCACGCTCGCGCGCGAGCTGGCGCCGCTGCGGGTCAATGCGGTGTCGCCGGGCGTCGTCGATACGCCGTGGTGGGACAGGTTTCCGGCCAGCGTGAAGGACGAGCTGTTTAGTCAGCAGCGTGAAACGTTGCCGGTGCGCCGCGTCGGCCAGGCCGACGACGTCGCGCACGCGTTGCAGTTTCTGCTGGAGAACCCGTTCATGACGGGTGCGGTGATCGAGTGCGACGGGGGTTTGCGGTTGTTGTAGCGGCGCGGCCGGCCGTGCCCGCGTACGCCGCTCATTCACATCGCTTACGCCGCCTCGCGCCCTGCCGCGACGGCGCCACCCGGCTGCGCCTGCGCGAGGTGGCGCAGCAGCTTCGCCACCATCAGCACGACGACGAACGCGAGCACCACGAAAAACAGCGCGAGCGGCGCGAGGATCTGCACCGACACGAAGCCCGCCAGCCCCATCATCGCCGACGACACCAGCAGCAGCGCGCAGCCGAGAATCGCGCTGGTCAGCCCGGCGATGTGCGGGAACAGCGAATTGCCCTTGGCCATCAGCGTCGGGTACATCGCGCCCGCGCAGAAGCCCATCACCAGCACCGGCGCCGCGAGCGTCCACACGCGCAGGCCCACCGTCAGCGACAGCAGCAGCATCGCCACCGCCGCGGCCGCCATCAGCCGCGAGCCGAGCAGCAGGCGTTGCTCTGCGGTCGGCAGACGCGGGCCGTGCAGCCGGTTCGACAGGCCGCCGAGGAAATACATCATGCCGATGCCGAGCGCGAGATAGCCGAAGAAGGTCGGCGGCTTGTGCAGCGTGGTCTGCACCATGAACGGCCCGACGATGTTGAACACCAGCAGGATGCTGTAGCACAGCCCCTGCGCGAGGAAGCAGCTCTGGAACACCGGGCTCGACAGCACCTTGCGCGCGTTCGCGACCAGCGTGCGCACTTCGAGATGCACCGGCCTCGGCAAGGTCTCGCGATAACGCCACAACAGCGCCCACATCACCAGCGAATAAAGCAGTAGGAACACCAGACACGCGCGCCAGCCGAACGCGGTCTGCAGATGCGCGCCGATCACCGGCGCGATGATCGGCGCGAGCCCCCACGCGATCGACATATAGGTGAATGCGTGGACCAGCGCGATGCCGGCGAACGAGTCGGTGATGATCGCTTTCGCGAGCAGGTTGGTGGTCGCGATGCCGAAGCCCTGCAACGCGCGCGCGAGGAGGAAGGTCTCCAGATTCGGCGCGGCGAGCGACAGCAGGCAGCCGACCGTATACGTCGACAGCCCGAACGCGAGCACACGCTTGCGGCCGTACGCATCGGCGATGGGGCCGAAGACCAGCTGGCCGAACGCGTAGGCGGCCATGTAGCCGGTCACGCTGCTCTGGATCGCCTGCGGCGAGGTCGAGAAGTAGTGCGCCATCGCGGGCAGCGCGGGCACATAGATGTCGATCGCGAGCTGTCCGGCGGACGCGAACAGGCAGATCATGAACAGCAGGAAGCGCGGTGAGTTTGGGGCGGCGGAAGCGGGCAGGCGGGCGGCGGTAGCGTGGGTCATGGGTGCATCGAAACGATGTTCTGGCGGCGGCGCGGCAGCGGCGCGTTCGGAGTGCGAACGGAGGGCGCAGGCAAAGAGCGCCATTATCGCCGGTATTGCCTTTGCGGGTTGACAGCGAGTGGGACCTCCCGCTGGTGGAGGAATGGCTTGGGACGGCGAGGCCGTGCAATAATCGCCGCACCCATGTGACTGGCGCATACGGATAGAGCACTATCGGGGAGCATGGGGTCGTTAGCCGCCGCGCGCCTGGGCATTACCTACTTTCTCTGGAGATGGGTTATGCCGGATTTCGCGCATTTGCTGATGTTCGCCCTCGTGGCCTTGGGAATGGTACTGACGCCCGGGCCGAACATGATCTACCTGATTTCCCGCTCGATCTGCCAGGGCAGACGCGCCGGCCTGATTTCGTTGGGCGGGGTGGCGCTGGGCTTCGTGTTCTACATGCTCTGCGCGGCATTCGGGATTACCGCGTTCATCTTCGCGGTTCCGTACGCCTACGACGCGCTGCGCTTCGGCGGCGCTTTATACCTTCTCTATCTGGCGTGGCAAGCCGTCAAACCGGGCGGCCGTTCGGCGTTCGCAGTGCGCGACTTGCCGGTCGATACGCCGCGCAAGCTGTTCAGCATGGGCTTCATCACCAATCTGGCGAATCCGAAAATCGCGATCATGTATCTGTCTTTGCTGCCGCAGTTCATCGCGCCGGGACATGGCAGCGTGCTTACGCAATCGCTGGCGCTCGGCAGCGTGCAGATTACGATCAGCCTCGCGGTCAATGCGCTGATCGCCGTGATGGCCGGATCGATCGCGAGCTTTCTCGCCGGACGTCCGCTGTGGTTGCTGGTGCAGCGCTGGCTGATGGGCGGCGTGCTGACGGGCCTCGCAGTGCGGATGGCCTTCGAATCGCGCAAGTGACAGATTCACTTCGAGCATGCCTGCATCGACTGCAACAACGCGGTCTGAGCGAACGGATCCTGAAAGAACGCGTCGTCGAGATTTGCGGGCCGCTCGTTGGCGGAGTCGTTGCGCGCGCATTGCCTGTTTTGCGCCACGGCGCGGGACGCGCTCCAGACCAGCGCGCCCACCATCACCGCGAGCAATAGCGCAGCCACCGCGAAGCCGGTCAGCCACAAGCGGGCTTCGGTGCTCGTTGCGGTGCTCGTCGTTGTGTTCTCGTGCGAAACCCGTGAAGCTTCGCTGCTGTGCGTAGAGGATGAATTCATCTCGATGACCCCGAATCGTCCGCATTAAAGGAAAACCGGCGCCACCATCTTCCATCCGCGCGTAAGATCGGAAAAGTTGAGTTTACTGACCGCCAGATTCAGTTTTCCTGACCGACAAAATTCCGATGAGAGAAATCAGCCTCGATCGCTTGCGCACGCTAGTCGTGATCGCCGACCTCGGTTCTTTTGCCGAGGCCGCTCGCGTGCTTCATCTCGCACCGCCGACCGTGAGTCTGCATATCGCAGAGCTGGAAAGCCGCGTCGGCGCGCCGTTACTGTCGCGCAAACGCGGCCAGGTGCGGCCGTCGGCGATCGGCGAGACGCTGATCGGGCATGCGCGGCAGTTGCTGAGCGATGCCGAACATGCATTCGACGACGTGCGGCGCCAGGCCGAAGGATTGGGCGGGCGGGTTCGGCTCGGCGCGTCGACCAGCGCGATCGCGAACCTGCTGCCGCAAGCTCTGGGACGACTCGCGAACGAGCATCCCGGTATCGATGTGCAGATCGCCGTGCTGACTTCCGCGCAGACGCTTGCCAGACTGGCGGACGAATCGCTCGACGTCGGCATCGTCGCGCTGCCTCAGCCGCCGGTCAAAGGACTGTCGATCGAACGCTGGCGGCGCGATCCGGTGGTCGCGCTGATGCCGGCGCAGTGGCGGTGTCCGGCGCGCATCACGCCGCAATGGCTGGCGGCGAAACCGCTGATCCTCAACGACGCAGGCACCCGTCTGTCGCGCCTGACGACCGAATGGTTCAGCGCCGCCGGCCAGCACCCGAGTCCGCGCATTCAGCTCAACTACGCGGACGCGATCAGAAGTCTCGTCGCGGCCGGATACGGCGCGGCGTTGCTGCCGCAGGAAAGCGGCCGCGCGCTGCCGGCGGACGAGCGAATCGTTACGCGGCCGTTACGGCCGGCGTTGTGGCGGCAACTGGGGCTTGCCTATCGGGCGGGCAGCGGCGAGGCCGCCACAGCGCATGTGCTCGACGTTTTACGAAGTCTGCGCGAGGGCTGACGGCGGCGGGTGCGAAGGCCGCGTGCTGGAATGCCGCGCGAAGTCCGTGCGCGAAAGGCCACTGCATCCGGCGAGGCTAACCGAACCGCAGCCGGTTGCCGAACGGATCGGCGATCCGACTTCATCGACGCCGGGCCGCGGCACGGCCTTCGCGGGCGGAAACTGCGCGGCAACGGCGACAGCGCCGATAATGGACCCTGCTCGTTAAGCGCTTCCAGGAATAAAAGCGCACGTTCGCGCGTTAGTCATCGGACGGATGTCGCGCGGCGCGGTTGGCAGCCGTCAGCCACGTTCACGGATCGCGCTTCGAGCGACCGGATTTCAACCAGCTTTCGCAGACCTGCGCGTCTGTGCGAACGGAACCACCATGAACACCGAAGCGGACACTCTCGCCGGATCGACCGATGCAGCTTCCCCGCCGCGCTACACGCGCATTGCGATCGTGCTGCACTGGCTGATCGCGCTGCTGATCATCGCCAACGTCGTGCTCGGTCTGAGCGCCGAGTCGCTGCCGGACGACTGGGTGCGTCCGGTGATCGATACGCACAAGTCGATCGGCATCACCGTGCTCGGGCTCGCGCTGCTGCGGATTCTGTGGCGCGTGTCGCATCGGCCGCCGCCGTTGCCGCGCGAGTTTCCGGCGTGGGAGAAGGGCGCCGCGCATCTCGCGCACTTCGCGCTGTATCTGCTGATGATCGGCTTGCCGCTGTCCGGCTGGCTGCACGATTCGGCGTGGAAAGACGCGGCGACCCATCCGATGCATTGGTTCGGCCTGTTCGAGTGGCCGCGCATCGGCTATGTGATGCGCGCAGAACCGGCGCTGCGCGAGAGCTTGCACGACCGTTTCGGCGCGCTGCATACGTGGCTCGGCTACGCGCTTTATGCGTTGCTGGCGATGCATATCGGCGGCGCGCTGAAGCATGAGTGGATCGATCGAAAGTCGGTATTGAAGCGCATGGCGCCGTGACGCGCCAGCGACCGCGCCGCCACTCTTAAATCACCAACGCCAACGCCAAACCCACATCACCCCTTGAAGAACACCCTCGAACAAGCCCTCGCTCTAGCGTCGCCGCGCATCCTGCCGCGTCGCCCGACGCTCGCCAGCACGTTGATCCATGCCGGCGTCGTCGTGCTGTGGCTGCTGCTGTTCGCGCGCGCGTTCTTTCTGCAAGGCGCGCTCGCGTGGTCGACCGGGATTGCGTACGTCGTCTACGACACGCTGCTGCTCGCGTTCGTCACGTGGAAATCGCTGCCGCTCCTGCGCCGCACGGCGCCGCTCGAAGCCGCCTACGAGCGGCGCGACCTGCCGGGCATGGGCGTGATCGTCGCGTCGCATAACGAGGCGGCGGTGCTGCCGGTCACGCTGGCCGCGCTGCTGCGTCAGACCCACGGCCCCGCGCAGATCGTGATCGCCGACGACGGCTCGACCGACGCGACCCGCGAGCTGCTAACCGCACGCTTCGGCCTGACGCCCGCCGCCGACGGCGTGCTGAGCGCGCCGAGCGCACTGCATCCGAATCTTTACTGGCTGCGCGTGCCGCACGGCGGCAAGGCGCGCGCGCTGAACGCGGCGATCACGGTGATGACGACCGACACCGTGATGACCGTCGATGCCGACACGCTGCTCGACGACGACGCGACCTACGCGATGCGCGCCGCGTTCGCGAGCGATCCGCAGCTGGTCGCGGCGGCCGGGATCCTCGTTCCGGTCTGCGGCAAGTCGCTGTCGGGGCGCGTGTTCCAGTGGTTCCAGACCTACGAGTACATGCGCAATTTCATCGCGCGTTTCGCGTGGATGCGCGCGGACAGCCTGCTGCTGATCTCCGGCGCGTTCGCATCGTTCCGGCGCGACGCGCTGGTCGCGGTCGGCGGCTTCGATCCGCAGTGCCTCGTCGAAGATTACGAACTGATTCACCGGCTGCGCCGCTATTCGGTCGATCACGGCCTCGGCTGGGACGTGCGGGTGGTCGGCCACGCGCATGCGCGCACCGACGCGCCCGATCACCTCGCGAGCTTTCTGCGCCAGCGCCGCCGCTGGTTCGCCGGCTTCCTGCAGACGCAGTACTGGAATCGCGACATGACCGGCAACCCGCGTTACGGCACGCTCGGCACACTGATGCTGCCGGTCAAGGCGTTCGACACGATGCAGCCGGTCTACGGACTGACCGCGTTCGGGTTGCTGCTCGGTTTCCTCGTCGGCGGCCACGGCGCGATCGTCGTGTCGATCTTCAGCGTGATCGGCCTGAAGACCGCGATCGATCTCGCGTTCTACCTGTGGAGCATCCACCTGTACCGGCGCTGGACCGGCGAGCGCAGCGGCAACAGTCTCGGCATGGCGATGCTCGCGGCGCTCGCCGAGCCGTTCACGTTCCAGCTCGTCCGTCATCTCGGCGCGGCGCTCGGCTGGCTGCAGTTTCTGCGCGGCGGTCGCGCATGGGGCCTGCAACGGCGCTCCGGCCTGGTCGCGGACGACGAGCGCTGACGCCGGCGGGACGCGGGGGCGCGCGCAAGCGGCGCGGCGACAGCGGGCGGGTGCCTGCGCTGGACCCATCGGCCGGCTGCATCTAGTAGACTCACATTCGATGTCGCGCGCGAATCGCAGCGCGACGACCCACTATCCGCTCGTGCACGGAGGCTTGACCCATGCATGCTGTTCCCCCGCTCGAACAAGATCTCGCCGACGCAACCGTGGCCGCCTCGCCGGCTCCGGCAGCGCCGCAGCATTGCGCTTCTCCCGCGTCGGCAGCCGGCGCTCACGCGCACGCTCCCGGCCACGCCGCCAGCAGCGCGCCGGTGCGCGATCTGCGCCGTGTCGGTATCCATCCGGATTACTGGTATCCGCTCGCGTGGTCGCATGAAGTGAAGCGCGGCAAGACGCATGGCGTGACCTTCGCGGGCGACCCGATCGTGCTCGCGCGCACCGAGAGCGGCAAGGTGTTCGCGCTCGAAGACCGTTGCGCGCATCGCCAGGTGCCGCTGCATCAAGGGGTGGTCGACGGCGAATCGATTCGCTGCGGCTATCACGGCTGGACCTACGACTGCTCCGGCAAGTGCATCGACGTGCCGTATCTGGGCCGCGAGCGTCTGCCCAACGGCGTGCGCTCGTATCCGTGTCAGGAAGTCGAAGGGCTGATCTTCGTGTTCCCGGGCGACGCCGCGCTCGCCGAACAGCGGCCGCTGCCGGCGCTCGGCTCGGTGTCGGACCCGAAGTACAAGACGCGCCGCTTCGGCCGTCCGGTCAAATGTCATTACTCGTTCATGCACGAGAACCTGATGGACATGAACCATCAGTTTCTGCATCGCCGCCAGATGGGCCAGATGCGCGCGCGCTCGCTCGGGCGGCGCAAAGGCGACGGCTGGGTCGAGGTCGATTACACGTTCGCGCGGATGGCCGGTCAGCAGCCGCTCGGCGAGGCGATCGTGTTCGGCCAGAACCGCAAGACCGGCGGCCACAACGACAAGGACGTGATGACGATCCGCACCGAGTATCCGTTCCAGACGCTGCAGATCCGCAACGCGGAGCAGACGCTGGTGATGGATCTGTGGATCATCTACGTGCCGCTCGATCGCGAGCAGCGCACCAATCGAACGTTCGGGCTGCTATCGATTCGCAAGCCCGGCATTCCGGGCGTGCTGAATCTCGCGTGGCCGCTGCTGGTGTGGTTTACCGAACGCATCTTCAAGGAGGACCGCGAGATCGTCGAGGCCGAGCAACGCGCGCACGACTCGCAGGGCGCCGACTGGAATCACGAGGTGTTCCCGGTCATCAACGATCTGCGCGCGCTGCTGCGCGAGTGCGGCGCGCCGGATCAGGTGGTGGGCGCCGGCACCGGCGACACCGCGGTGATCCGCTTCTGGGATTCGCGTCACGGCAATCCGCTCGCCAAGACCTGAGCGCGGCCGGCGCGCTGTAATTGCTCGGGGAAATTGCTCGCGGAAGTCGCTCGTCGTTGCTGTTATGTGCGGAGCGTTTTCCGCGCTCAAAATCCACACTTTTGTTTCGGCGCTGCTGCGTAAGCGTTGGCGCCGCCCGTCGCGCGCGGGTTTGCCGTCCTGCGCGAATTAATCCATCTCCCCGCCGTAGACAATGCGCGACACGCAAGCGGCGATAATGTCGCGCCGCCCGGTTATTGCGCGCGAGTTTGCGCCAAGTCGGCCTGGGCCCGTGATGCACCCGTGTACCATGACGCTTTTTTCGAACTTCAAGATACTTCCGTGACCACGCAACAAACCACCACCGCCTCGCGTAAATCCCTCACTCTGATGCAACTGCTCGGCCTCATCGGCGGCGCCGGGCTGATCGCATCGATCGCACTGAACCTGCTGCTGCAGTCGCACTGACACACGGCCCGCCGCGCGCGAGCCACCGCCAACCGGCGCGCGTCGCCGGCCCCTCCGAGATTATTCCGATTGCCATGTACAAGAAGGGCGTAGCCGTAGAAATCCAGTTTTCCCCCGAGCGACTCAACGACGGCGCCGGCGATCCGTACTGGATCGATCTGACCCAGGACGAGGCTCAGCGTCTGTTCGACAGCCTGCAGGCGCGGCTCGCGGGAACCGGCAGCGGCACGGTCGCGCCGCTGGTCGTCAGTCTGGATGCGACGCCCAGAATCGACGCGCCGCTGCTCGACGCATCGGCTGCGCCCGCGGCGGAGCAGGCCGGGTCCGCCGACGACTTCAAGCAATGGGTCTGTGTGATTTGCGGCTGGGTCTACGACGAAGCGGCCGGCCTGCCGGAAGAAGGCATCGCGCCGGGCACCCGCTGGGCCGATGTGCCGGCCGACTGGCGCTGCCCGCTGTGCGATGTGGGTAAGGAAGATTTTGCGCTGGTGGAGTTTTAACGCGTTTGTTCCACGCAGTTCATTCCGGGTAATCCGCTCCCTCAGTGGTCGCCCGCCAGTTGTCGAAATCCGCGCGCATCAACTCGAGTTTCTTGTAGGCGAGATCGAGCGCGGTCTTGCCGAGCAGCAGGCGTAATGGGGGTTGGTCCGATAGCGCGGCATCGATGATCGCCTGCGCGGCACGCACCGGGTCGCCCGCCTGGTTGCCGCTGCGCGCGGCGGTTTGCTTGCGGCGCTCGCCGGCGGTCGCCTCGTATGCGTCGAGCCGGATGGCCGATTCCTTGATCGACGGTCCCGCCCAATTGGTGCGGAATGGCCCCGGCTCGACGATCAGCACGCCGATGCCGAGGGGCTTCACTTCGAGCGCGAGCGATTCCGACAGACCTTCCACCGCATATTTGGTCGCGTGGTAGTAGCCGGTCGCCGCGAAACTCGTCACCCCCCCGATCGACGACACGTTGACGATCAACCCGCTGCGCTGCTCGCGCATGATCGGCAGCACCGCTTTCGTCATGTCGATGAGACCGAACACGTTGGTCTCGAACATCGCGCGGACTTCGCTGTCCTCACCTTCCTCGATCGCGGCCAGATAGCCATAGCCCGCGTTGTTGACGAGCGCGTCGATGCGGCCGAAGTGGCGCTTCGCCTGCTCGACGACGGTGGCGATCTGCGCGCGATTGGTTACGTCGAGCGGCAGCACCAGCGCGCGGTCGCCGTGACCCGCGGCGATGTCCGTCACTTTCGACGCATCGCGCGCGGTGACGACCGCGCGCCAGCCGCGTTCGAGCACGAGCTTCGCGAGTTCGCGGCCGAAGCCGGTCGAACAGCCGGTAATCAGCCAGACGGGATTGTCTCGATTCATCATTTGGGAACTCCTGTTGATGGCCTACGACGTTTAAGGACTCCGACATGACGCGGGCGTGAGGCGCGCCCGCATCGGTATGCAGTTGAGTTGAGCTTGAAACGTGCCCGGTGTGCGGGGCGGATGACCGGCGGGGCGGTACCGGCGAACGCGCCGGGTTCGGCGCGGCTTCGCTCGAGAGTGAGAAGAGGGACTGCCGTCGTGACTGCGTTCTGACCGCGTATTACCGCGGTATCACCGTGTTACGACCGCATCAACCGCTCGAATTACGCTGACCGTCTCTGCCCGGTGTGGCGTTTCAATTGTAGTCGCAGCCCCGCGGCTTCGCTTTGCAGCGCTTCGACGAACGCATCCACGAGCGGTTGCGCGGGCCGGTGTTCGGGACGGATCACGCTGACCCGAAACGGCAGTGACAGCGCAAGCGGCCGAATGTGCAGATCGCGGCCGGCGAAGTCGATCGCGGTCAGCGGATTGACGATCGCGATGCCAAGCCCTTGCCGCACGAAGCTGCACACGGAAACCGCAGTCGGCGTTTCGACCACCAACCGACGCTCGATGCCCGCTTGCGCGAATGCTTCGTCGATTTGCAGCCGGTACGGATCGTTCGCGGACAGGCTGATGAACGGCTGGTCCGCGAAGTCTTTCAACGCAATCACACGCTTGCCGAGCAGCGGATGCCCATCGGGCAGCACGCACACTTCATCGACTTCGAGCAGCGGCGTCAGGCGCGTGCCGGGCGGCGGGCGATCGTGCTCGGTGAGGCCGAGGTCGTAGCGCTGCGCGGTCAGCCATTCCTCCAGAAATGGCGATTCCTGCGTCGCGATCGATACGCTGACGCCCGCCTGCGCATCGTGAAAGCGTTTGACCGCGCCCGGCAGGATCGAATGCGAGAACATCGGCAGCGCGATCGCCGACAACTGGCCGCCCTTGAATGCACGCAGCGCGGCCGCCGTCGATGCGACCCGTTCGAGTCCGACATACGCACGCCGGATTTCGTCGAACAGCGTCAGCGCCGCCTGAGTGGGGCGCAAGCGGCCCTGCACGCGCTCGAACAGCGCGAAGCCGATGCTTTGCTCCATCCGCGCGAGTTCGCGGCTCACGGTGGGCTGCGACGTGAACAGCATCTCGGCCGCCTTGGTGACGCTGCCGGCGGTCATCAGCGCGCGAAATACTTCGATGTGGCGGTGCGTGAGTGCCATTTGCGGCCCTATATCAGTAGTGAATAGCCGAGCGACAAATTGGTATTTTACTGAATGAAGAGTGAACCGCATCATGTCGGCTTCTGCTTGCTTCTGCTTCATCACGCCCCGACATGGAACGCAACATGACACCCTTCAATCCGCGCCAACTCGCCGAACTCGCGCGCCGATACGGCACGCCTCTGTGGGTTTATGACGCCGCTACGATCCGCCAGCGCATCGCCGAACTGCGCAGCTTCGATACGATCCGCTTCGCGCAGAAGGCGTGTTCGAACCTGCATATCCTGAAGCTGATGCGCGCGGAAGGGGTGGTGGTCGATGCGGTTTCGGCGGGTGAACTCGCGCGTAGTTTTGCTGCGGGCTTTAAGGCCGAACCCGCGGCTGAACCTGCGGCCGAACCCGCCGCTGAATCCACCCCGCACCACGCGGCCGAAGGCGTCGTCTTCACCGCCGACGTTCTCGACCACGCGACACTCGCCACCGTGCTCGCGCACAACATCACCGTCAACGCCGGCTCGCTCGACATGCTCGAGCGGCTCGGCCGCCACGCGAGCGAAGGCCATCGCGTGTGGCTTCGAATCAATCCGGGCTTCGGCCATGGCCACAGCAACAAGACCAACACCGGCGGCGAGCACAGCAAGCACGGCATCTGGCGCGACGACCTGCCGCGCGCGCTCGAACTCGTGCGCCGCTACCGGCTCAAGCTCGTCGGGCTGCACATGCATATCGGCTCCGGCGTCGATTACACGCATCTGGCGCGCGTCTGCGACGCGATGGTCGATGCGGTCGCGCAACTCGATCACGATATCGAAGCGATTTCGGCGGGCGGCGGTCTGTCGGTCCCGTATCGCGACGGCGACGCGGCGGTCGATACCGCGCATTACTTCCGCCTGTGGGACGACGCGCGCCAGCGCATCGAAGCGCATTTCGGTCATCGGGTGCGACTCGAAATCGAGCCGGGGCGCTTTCTGGTCGCGCAGGCGGGCGCGCTGGTCGCCGAAGTGCATGCGCTGAGCCGGCGACCGTCGCGGCAATTCGCGCTGATCGACGCGGGCTTCAACGATCTGGTGCGGCCATCGTTCTATGGCAGCCATCACGAGATCAGTGTGCTGAAGCCCGACGGCACGCCGAGCAGCGCGCCGGCCGCCGCTTGCACGGTAGCGGGTCCGCTGTGCGAAGCGGGCGACGTGTTCACGCAGGCCGAAGGCGGCATCGTCACGAGTCGTGAGTTGCCGGCGCCCGCGGTGGGCGACCTGATCGTGTTTCATGACGCTGGCGCGTACGGTGCGTCGATGTCATCGAACTACAACAGCCGGCCGCTCGCGCCCGAAGTGTTGATCGAGCACGGTCACGCGCGGCTGATCCGGCGCCGGCAACATATCGACGAATTGCTCGCGCTCGAAGCCTGCTAGAAACTGATCGCGAACCCGAACGATATGCCGTGCACGTTGTGCCCGAACACATAGCGCACCATCGCCCGCGTGCGCGTGATGATGATCGGATATTTGCTGCTGTCGAGTTCGAGGCCGACGCCGAGCGACGTGAGGTCATTGAAACCCAGCACGCCGGCGCTGTCGCCGAAGTAGTGCGAGTACGCGGCTTCGAGCACATAGCGCACCGGCCGGTCGAGCGCGCGCCAGCCGGTGGGCGCGCGCCAGCGGGTCCAGAGACTCACCTGCTGCGCCATCGCCGACCCCTGCACCGCTTCGGACGAGCCGCCGAAACTGCGTAGATAGATGTCGGTCGCGCGTAGCTCGGCATCGATCTCGTAGTTCTCCCGATAGTGCTCGTAGTCGAGCACCAGCGAGCCGCCGTAGCCGTACGCATCGAGCGAGCCGTTCTGGAGAAACTGCAGGTTGCTGTCGGTGACGTGATTGAAGATCGTTTGCCCCACTTTCAGATCGCTGGACACGCGCCCGATCGTTCCGTTCAGGATCGGCCGGAACACCAGTTCGTCAGTGATCCGAAAGTCCCAGCCGATACCCACGGTGCCGCTGAACGTGTTCCACGCGGTCGGCACCGAGCGCTGCTCCGCGCCATCGGTCGCGACGAATACCGGATCGTAGCGGCTATACGCGAGCGTGCCTTCCAGGTACAGCGGAAACTTCTTGCTGAGCGTGAAGCCGCCGCCGAACTGCGACTGCGCGAAACCGGGATTGCCGGTCAGCCCGTTGTTCACCGACAGGTTGCTGGTGGTCACGTCCGGCACCGTCGTGTAGCTCATCACCGCGAGCACGGCGTCCGCGTGCCGCTTCACGTTGCCGCCGATCACCGTATTGCTCGATAGCTGGCCCGGCGGGTTCTGCGCGTAGGTGGCGCATGGCAACAGGGTCAACGCGAGCGCGAGCCACCCGCACAATCCGGCGGCACGTCTGCAGGCTGACCTGGCGGATACCCAAAGCACGCACATTGCGCATTCCTGTCGGTTGGGGCGTATTACTCGTGTTTCGCGGATCGCTACTGATTGTGCGGGGCCGCGCCATGCGCGGCCTCCTGCACGCCTCTGACCGCCGCGGCTGTAATCAGGCCGATGAACAGCAGCCCGATCAGTCCGAGCAGCACCGCATCGATGCGCCCGAACGCGGTGGTCGGCACGACGTCGCCATAGCCGATCGTCAGTGCGGTAATCGCGCACAAATACCAGGTTTGTCCGAGCGACGCAGGCGTTCTGTTCACGGTCTCGACCGCACCGCCGTAGTAGTACATCGCAATACTGAGCACGACGAACAGCCCGAGCATGAAGCCCAGGATCGTGCGCATGTACCACAGCGTCACGCAGAACTCGCGCAGGATTTCGCGCGCGCCCACCCGTTTGACGGCGCTGCGTTCGGGATCGTCTATCACGCTGTCTCCCCGGCGTCGCGGCTAACGCGCCTGCGGTCGAGGATCAGAATCATCCCGCACGCGTAAAGCGTGACGGCCACGAACAGCCCCATGCGGATCGCGAACGCGCGATACACGTCCTTGCCGGCCGCGCTGTCCTGCACCGACTGGCCGAGCAAAATGATCATCGTGACGAGGCCGTTCAGCCAGAAGCCCGGCGAGTTGCGGGTCGGCGCGAGCCGGAACAGCTTGCGCCCGACCAGCAGACCGAACAGCAGCATCCATAGAAAGAACATCCATAGTTGCGGGAACAGCTTGAGAGCAAACCAGAATGCGATTGCGAGAAGGCCGCCGAGCAGCGTCGAGCCGAGCAGATCGCGCGCTGCGCTGCGCGCGGTCGCGGTGCAGCTTTGCCGGCCGAGGCTGACGGATTTCATGATGATCGGCATATAGCTGGCCGGATCGGTGAGCGCCAGCAGATACGCGGGCATCACCACGAGTGCGGCGCGCAGCGCGATGTACGTCGCCTGGGCGTCGGACACGCGCGCGGCGGCCGGCGCGGGCCGAGCTGCCGCGTTGTCGGGAAACAGCCGGTGCGCGACGATCGAGACCAGCAACGCCAGCAGCAGCCCCTTGACCAGCGCGCCGACGACGGTCGCCGCCAGTTGCAGGTCCGCGGTCCCCGCCGCGGAAATCATCGTCAGGCCGGCGGCGAGGAAGGTCGCGACCAGACTGCTGCCGCCGCGCAGCCCATAGCGAAAGGCGACGAACAGCAGCAGCGCGATCAGCAGCACGCCGGCCAATGCATAGTGGCGCAGCAGCGGCACCAGCAACAGACCGCTGCCCGCGGTCAGGCCGACCACCAGCGCGACGGCCAGCGCCTGCCGCAACGACAGCGGGCGGGTCTGCGTCGCCAGCAGGAACACCGCGAACACGGGCGCCACGACCGGAATCGGCAAGCCGAGCGCGAAGCTGAGCGCGAGACACAGCGCGGTGCCGCTTGCCATTCGTAGCGCGCGCTGTCCGGAAACCAGCAGCCTGGGGTCTAGCGTGCTCATTGCGTCGTTCGGTTCAGTAAAGATAGGAGACCCAACTCATCGCGCGCAGAAACAGCCTGCCCAGCGGATTGAGCGGATTGTTCGCACTCGGAAACGCCATCACCTCGGCTTGCCCGCCGACCCGGACGTTGCGCAAACGGGCGCGTTCGTTTGCATCGAATTCGACGAGCACCGGAAAACGCTGCGCGGGACGTAGCCAGTCGCGGCTGTTCTGGATCGACGGCAACGCGCCGGGCGCGGTAGGCTGGCCGACGCTCACGCCGTAGCCGATGCTGCGAATCCGGCCGTGGAAAATCTCGCCGGGCAGTGCATCGAGTGCGATGGCCACCTCGGTGCCCGGCTGCAAATGGCCGAGATTGTTTTCGGTCATATCCGCGCTGATCCACACATCGCGGATCGCGATCAGCGTCATTACCGGATTGCCCGCCGCGGTGAACTGGCCGACTTCGGTACGCAGATCGGTGATCACGCCGCCGCTGCGCGCGTTCACACGCGTATTCGCGAGATCGAGTTCCGCTTTCGCGAGCGCCGCGGCCGCGCTGCGCAACTGCGCGTTGTCCGGCTCCGCGCCGCCTTGCTGCTCGCGCGCGCGTTCGACCTCCGCGCGTGCTGCCGCCACTTGGCTGCGCGCCTGCTCGTGAGTCGCGCGCGCGACTTCGAGTCGTCGCAGCGATACGGTGCCTTCGTCTTCGCGGTACAGCCTTTCCAGACGGTCGCTGTCCTGAGCCGCCTTGACTTCGTTCGCGATCGCCGCGCGCAGCGACGCGCGCGCCGAATCGATCCCGGCGGTGCTCGCGCCGAGCTGGCGGCGCGTGGTCTCCAGATCGGCGCGCGCGCGATCGGCGGCGAGCCGGTATTGCTCGCCATCGACTTCGAACAGCAGGTCGCCGGCGTTGACCTGCTGGTTGTCGTGCACCGCGACTCGCGTCACGCGTCCCGACACTTCCGCGGCGACCGGCACGACGTAGGCCTGCACGCGCGCCTGTTGCGTGTACGGCGTCAGGCGATCGGCCAGCAGATACCAGATCAGGCTGACGACGATCAGACCGATTACCCACTTCAACGCGCGGCCGGAAGGCTCGGCGGCCGGCGGCGATGATGGCGGCGGGGGCGGTGCCGCCGGGGCCGGTGCAGGTGCCGGTGGCGGTGCCGCCGCTGGCGAAGCCGAAGCGTCCGCACTTGCCGGCGCGGCGCCGGAGGACTTGGACGTATCGCTCATCGCGAGGCCCCCTGCGCGGCGGCAGGAGCGGCAGCAGCAGCCCCCGGCGCGCTCACGTCGTTCAACAGATCGCCCCAATCGGTGCGCTGTTGCATCTGCGCGCGCGTCGCGCTGTCGATCAGCGGCTGCTCCGCATACCAGCCGCCGCCCAGCGCCTTGTACAGCGCGATCAGACTGCCAATCGAATTGCTGCGGTTGACCACGTACGCATCCTGTTGCGCGAACAACGCGCGCTGCGCATCGAGCACGCGCTGAAAGTCCGAATAGCCTTCGCGGTAGATCGTATTGGCGAGCGTCAGCGAGCGCCGTGCGGCCCCCTGCGCGTCGTCCAGAATCCGGTCGCGCCGCAGCGCGGCGAGCATCGCGGTCGCCGCATCGTCGGCCTCGCGCGCCGCTTCGCGCACGGTGTTCTGATACGCGACGGTCAGCTGTTGCAGCCGCACGTCCTGCACGCGCACGTTGTTGACGATCCTGCCGTGATCGAACACGTTCCACGTGACGCTGGGGCCGGCCGCGAGCGCCAGCGTGCTCGGCGCGCCGGCGAGCGCACTGGCGCTCCACACGAGCGAACCGAGCAACGTCACGGACGGATACAGATCGGCTTTCGCGACGCCGATCAACGCCGATTGCGCGGCCATCTGATACTCGGCCGCGAGTACGTCGGGACGCCGCAACAGTAGCTCGGCGGGCACCTGCTGCAATACCGCGCGATCGACGAGCGGCAGCACGCCTTCCTTGCCGGGCTGCACGTCGAGTTCGGGCAGCGGGCCCGGCGGCCGGCCGAGCAGCACCGACAGCGCATGCTGCGCGAGCACGATCTGACTCTCGAGATCGGGGATGCTGCTTAGCGTTCCCAGGTATTGCGTGTTCGCCTGCTGCAGATCGAGTTCGTCGCTCTCGCCGCTCTTGAACAGCTTCTGCGCGATGTCGTAGCTGCGTTTTTGCAAAGCCGCGTTGTCGCGCGCGATCCGCAGCCGCGCTTCGGCGGTACGCAGCGTGAAATAGGTATCGGCGAGTTGCGCATGCAACAGCACCAGCGCGGCGTCGCGATTGGCCTGGGCGGCGAAGAAACCGGCATCGGCGGATTCGATCGCGCGGCTGAAGCGCCCCCAGAAGTCGAGTTCCCAGCCGATGCTGAAACTTGCTCCATACTGCCAGGCGCCGCTCGAGCGCGAATTGCCGAAGCCATCCGAGCGCCGGCCCGCCGAATACAGCGCGTCGGCGTTGGCCTGCTGCACCTGCGGGTAGCGGCCCGCGAGCGCGATGCCCAGTTGCGCGCGCGCCTCGATCACGCGCAGGCCGGCGATCTTCAGATCGCCGTTGCCGGCGTCGGCCTGAGCCATCAGTTGTTCGAGGTTGCGGTCGTCGAAGACCTGCCACCATTGGCGGACGTCGGGCTGCGCGGCCTGGCGCGTGAGCTGCTCGATCGACGCGCTGCTCCAGTGCTCGCTCCACGCTTCATGCTGCGGATGAAAATCCGGACCGACCTGAATGCAGCCGCTGACCGACGCCGCGACACCCACCACCACGCACAGCGCCGGCGCGGCCACGAACAGCGCCGCGCGCGGCCGCGCCGCCGTTGCCGATGCGTGCAGTGAAGGCGACACGACGCCGTCCCCGTCGTCTCAGGGTTCGACGTGTGTCTGACACGGCTTGGGTTCCGGCTGGTCGTTGACCCAGCGCCAGAACAGCTGATATCCGACCGCCAGCATCACGGGCCCGATGAACAGTCCGATCACCCCGCCCGTGACCATTCCGCCGAGCGCGCCGATCAGCACGACCGGCATCGGCACCGCGACGCCGCGCCCGAGCAGCAGCGGCTTGAGCACGTTGTCGGCGAGACCGGCGACGAACACGTAGACCGAGAAGATGACCGTCGCGGTGCTGACACCTTCGGTCAGGATCACGAACACGATCACCGGTATCGTGATCAGCGTGGCGGGCAACTGCATGATGCCGATCAGCAGCACCGCGAGCGCGAGCAGGCCGGCGCCGGGGATGCCCATCACGATGAAGCCGATGCCGATCAGCAGCATCTGTATGAACGCGATGCCGACCACGCCTTGCGCGACCGCGCGGATCGTGGACGTGCACAGGTCGGCGATCTGCGGGCCGTTTTCGAGGCCGGAAATGCGCGACGCGATCTGCACCGCGCTGCGATGGCCCTTCTCGCCGTACGCCATCAGAATGCCGGCGACGATCAGCGCGACGAAGAACACCAGCAGTCCCGCGCCGAGTCCGGTCACGGTGCCGAGCAACGCGACGCCCGCTTCCTTCAACTGCGGCGCGAACTTTTGCACGAGGCCGGTCAGATCGGTCGACGCCTGGGCCCAGAAGTCGTAGACCCGTCGGCCGACCAGCGGCCACGCGGCGACGGAGTCGGCCGGCGGCGGAATCCGGAAGTCGCCGCTGCGGAAGATGTCCATCGCGCGTTCGAGCGAATGAGCGACCGCGACGCCGAGCGCATAGGTCGGGACCAGAATCACCGCGAACGAAATCAGGATGATCAGCGTCGCGACGAGCCCGTCCTTGCCGCCCAGCCGCGCGCGCAGTCTGGCCTGCAGCGGATAGAGCGTAATCGCGAGGATCACGGCCCACACCATCAGGTTCAGGAACGGCACGAACACGCGGAAGCAGGCGATGGCCAGCACCGCGACGAGGCCGGCGCGGATCAGTACGTCGAGCAATTCCCGGGATAGCCCCCTGCGGGCGGTCTGCGTGGGTAGCATCGATTTTCTCCTCGCGGGACCCCGCAAGGGTCTCCAGACAACCCGCCTGGCTTGCCGGGGGAATCCGGCGTGGCTCCCTTGTACCGTTCGGCGCCGCTATCGGAAATAGTAGGGGCGGCACCAGGTGGGGCCTATTGGACCAAGGTCCTATGCGGGCGGCGAAAATACCGGCAGCGACGCGTCCGCCGCGCTTACCGCGCCCGCACCGTACGGGTGTACGACGCGACCATCGTCGCGAACTCCTGCGCGGCCGGCGTCAGCGGAAGCGCCGCGCGTTGCAGCAGACAGACGTTCTGCGCGGGGGCGCGCTCGCGCACGTCGATCGTGGTCAGCCGTTCCGCGAACGGTCCGCGCCTGGCGATCACCGACGCCTCCAGCGACAGGCAATCGGTCGCGCCGACCAGATGGAGCGTTTCATACAGACCCTCGACGGTCGCGACGATCTTCGGCGCGGGCAGTCCGTGGCTCTCGAACAGATGGCTGAGCCGGTTCACATGCGGCTCCTCGGTCAGATTCGGCGAACGCGTGGTCACCCACGGGCAATCGACCAGTTCGGCCAGCGACTTCGCGCGCGCCCGCGGATGTCCTTTCCGGCAGACGATTACCGGATCGGACGGATACAGCGGCGTGACCGACAGATCGGCGGTGTCGGTCCGTTTCGACACCAGCGCGACCGCGAAATCGAGCGTGCCTTCGCGAATCCACGAAATCATCATCCGCGAGGTGCCGGTGCGCAGATGCACGGCGACCCGCTCGAAGCGCGCGCGAAACTCCATCAGGACCGGCGCGAACGCATCGACGAGCGGCTCGGTCGTCATCCCGAACGTGACCTCGCCCGCGTAATCGCCGCGCAACTGCTGGACCTCCTGCTCGGCGCGCTCGCACTCGCCGAGGATCGCGCCGGCCCGTTGCAACAGCCGCTGCCCGAGCGCGGTCAGCGCGATGCCGCGATTGGTGCGGGTAAACAGCGTCGCGCCGAGCATCGCTTCGAGATTCTGCAATTGCTGCGTGATGCCGCTCTGCGCAATGCCGAGCGCGCGCGACGCCGCGCGGATGCTGCCATGTTCGGCGACCGCGGTGAACGCGCGCAGCTGGGAGAGGGTCAACGCCATGAGGCCGGAATGTGTGATCGGTAAAAGTGATCATGATAGTCCGAACGGGGCTTCTTCGAGGCGCGGCGCCCGCATAGGATCACGCTGTCCCGCTCATCCATCTCACCGGCTCGCCCTCATGAAACTTCCGCTGACGATCCTCTGCGCCGCGCTGACTTACAGCAGCGGCGCGTTTGCCGCCGACCCGAACACGCTGCGTCTGGGCATCGACCCGACTTATCCGCCGATGGACTCGAAAGCGCCCGACGGCAGCCTGAAAGGCTTCGATGTCGATCTCGGCAACGAGATCTGCAAGCGCATTCACGCGCATTGCCAATGGGTCGAACTCGAATTTTCCGGAATGATTCCTGCGTTGCAGGCGCGCAAGATCGACGCGGTGCTGTCGTCGATGGCGATTACCGACAAGCGCGAGCAGCAGATCCTGTTCTCGTCGAAGCTGTTCCAGTTCAAGTCGCACCTGATCGCGCGCCAGGGCTCGCCGCTAGCGGCCGACGCCAATGCGCTGGCGGGCAAGCAGATCGGCGTGCAGACCGGCACCCAGTTCGAGAGCTATGCGCTGAAGAACTGGGCGCCGCTCGGTGCGCATGTGACCGCGTACAAGAGCCAGGACGAAGTGTTCGCCGATCTGCAAAATGGCCGGCTCGACGGCGCGCTGCTCGGCACCGTCGAAGCGGATTACGGCTTTCTGCGCACGCCCGCGGGCAAGGGCTTCACGTTCGTCGGCGGGCCGCTGTCGATGGGCGATCGCGGCGTCGGGATCGGCCTGCGCAAGGATGAAACGGCGGTGCAGGCGTCGATCAACGAGGCGATCGCGTCGATGCGCAAAGACGGCACGTATGCGCAGATTGCGAAGAAGTACTTCGACTTCGATCCGTACGGCAATTGATTCTGGTCGATCCCGGTCGACTCCGATTGATCGCAATGGGCCTTTTTCAGCCTGCGGCAGCTTCTTCTAAAAAATTCACTTCACCGTTTCTCCACTCATGAACAGGCAATCGATTCCGCTTCTGTCGCCCGCGATCGGCACGCATCGCGAACTGGTGGCGTTTCATTTCGGCCCGGCAGGCGGCAGCGGCGGCAATGGTGGCACCGGCGGCGCGCAGAAGATCTACGTGCAGGCCTCGCTGCATGCGGACGAAACACCCGCGATGCTGACCACCGTGCTGCTCAAACGCCGTCTGCTGGAACTCGAAAAGGCCGGCGCGCTGAACGCTGAAATCGTGCTGGTGCCGGTCGCGAATCCGGTCGGGCTCGGGCAATACGTGCTCGGCCAGTTCGTCGGCCGCTTCGATCTGGGGAGCGGCAAGAATTTCAACCGGCATTTCGTGCAGTTCGCGAAGCTGGTGGAGCAGGCCGAACATGCGCTCGGCGCCGATGCGCAAGAGAACAGGCGCATCGTGCGCGCGTTGGTCGGCGCGCAGCTGGACCAGCAGAAGCCGTTGACCGAATTCGACTCGCTGCAACTGGCGCTGTTGAAGCTGTCGTTCGATGCGGACGTGGTGATCGATCTGCATTGCTCGCTCGAAGCGGCGATGCACGTGTACACGAGCGAAGCGGCGTGGGCCGAGTTCGAGCCGTTGTCGCGTTACCTGGGCGCCGAGGCGTCGCTGCTCGCGACCGACTCCGGCGCCGGCGCGTTCGACGAAACCCACAGCCTGCTGTGGTGGACGCTGCAACAGCGGATGCCGGCGGACAAGCCGGTGCCGACCGGTTCGATCGCGGTGACGGTCGAATGCCGCGGCCAGCGCGATGTGTCGTACGAAGCCGCGCAGCAGGATGCGGACGCGCTGATCGACTACCTGGTGTGGCGCGGTGCGATTCGCGGCGACGCGAAGCCGTTGCCGCCGCTGCTGTCGCCGGCCACGCCGCTCGCAGGCAGCGAGCAGTTCTATGCGCCGGTGAGCGGGATCCTCGTGCATCGCGCGAAGATTGGCGACACGATCCGGGTCGGCCAGCCGCTGTTCGATATCGTCGATCCGTTGAGCGACGAAACCACCACGATTGCGAGCCAGACCGAAGGGGTGCTGTATATGCGGCGTGCGATCCGCTTCGTGACCGCGGGCGCGCCGCTCGGCCGCGTCACCGGTACGCGGCCGATCAGGACTGGCGTGTTGCTGGGGGCGTGACGCAGATGAAGTCATGACGGCGCGCCGCTGCTTCGAGCGGCGCGCCGGCCGTCGCTACGGTTGCTGCTTTCTGCCGACCAGATAGCTGACGCCGTCCGGTCCATCACGCTCGGTGTGCGCGTTGTTCGCGATGCCAATCGTTTTGCTCAGCTCACCGTCAACACCGGCGCGACCGCGGCCGGATCGCTGATGCTCGGCCGGCCGTTTTCGACGTGACCGGCGAAGCGGCGCGAAAAGCTCGCGTCGTCGCTGCTCGTCACCGTCAGGTCGTACCAGTGATGGCTCGATGCGAGCACCCAGCCTTCCTCGACTTGCGAGTTGGCCGGCACCAGCACGCTGCGCGGCTTCGCGCCGTACGCGTTGTCGGTCACGCTCAGCCGCGCGAGCGCGCCGCCGCGGTTGTTGAACTTCAGGAACACGTTGCCGTTCGCGACATCGTATTGCGCGGTCACTTCCGGCTGTGCCGGCGTGCCGTTGCCGTGTCCGGTCACGTGACCTTTCTGGCCGCCTTGCGTATTTGCCTGCGTATTTGTCTGGGTGTTACCGGCGAACTTGCGCACGAAGCCGTTCGGACCGAATACCTCGAACGTGTAGACGCCGTTCGTCGAGGTCAGATCGAACGTATCGCTGAGCGACTTGCCGGCTTCGACCGTGTAGCGCCACGGACCGTCGCCGCGGTTCGATGCGTACACATAGAAGTGCGCGCCCTGCTCGCCGGTGTTGCCGATCGACAGCGTAAAGCTGTTCTTGTGCACGTCGGCCGCGCCGTTCACATGCAGCTCGTAAGGCAACGCGCGCGCGAAACGGATGCCCGCTTCCTGCGCATCGATCGCGCCCGGCGTCGCCGGCACGGTCGGCTTCGGCTGCGTCGCGCATTGATTGTCGGCGATGCTCTTGTAGTTGCTGGTGTCCGGCAGCGACGGCATCTTCGAGTCCGGCGTGCGGAAGTCGAATGCGGTCGTCAGATCGCCGCACACCGCGCGACGCCACGGCGTGATGTTCGGCTCGTGCACGCCGAACCGCGTTTCGATGAAGCGGATCACCGACGTGTGATCGAACACCTGCGAGCACACGAAGCCGCCCTTGCTCCACGGCGACACGATCGTCATCGGCACGCGCGGGCCGAGGCCGTAGGGCAAACCGTCGGCGGTGTAGCTGCCGCCGCGCTGCGGATTGACGACGTTGTGGATTTCGCCGTCGGTCGTGACCGTCGACTTGCCTTGCGCGGCCGTGGTCGCCGGTTGCGGCGGCACGATGTGATCGAAGAAGCCGTCGTTCTCGTCGTACATGATGAACAGCACGGTCTTGCTCCACACTTCGGGGTTCGACGTCAGCGCGTCGAGAATCTGCGACGTGTATTCGGCGCCGTACGCGGGCGTGTATTGCGGATGCTCCGAGTACGCGGCCGGCGGGCACAGCCACGACACTTGCGGCAGACGGTTAGCAAGCACGTCGGCCTTCAGGTCTTCGATCGTGCGCACGGTCTGCGCGCGCTCATAGAGCGGCGAGCCCGGCTGCGCGTTGATGAAGTTCGTGAAGTTCTGCAGGATGTTGGTGCCGTAGTTGCCGTTCAGCGGATCGGCGCCGGTCAGCCCCTGCTGATAGATCTGCCACGAAATGCCGGCGTTTTGCAGGCGTTCCGGGTAGGTGGTCCAGGACAGCAACTGATAGTTCGGCGGACCGTCGCCGTCCACCCAATCGTTGTTGTCGAGCAGCGGGCCGCCGAAGTTGCCGGTCGGATCGACCGTGCCGGTCATCAGGTACGAGCGGTTCGGGTGGGTCGGTCCCGGCAGCGAGCAGAAGTACGCATCGCAGACCGTGAATGCATCGGCCAGCGCGTAATGGAACGGGATATCGCTGCGCAGGTGATAGCCCATCGTCATGTCGGTCTTGTTGGCGGGCCACTGGTCGTAACGGCCGCCGTCGATCGCCGCGTGGGTCTTGTACCACGAGTGATCGAGATCGCCGACGCATTGCGCGCTGGTCGTCGCGGTGTTCAGATGGAACGGCAGCACCGGCTTGGTCGCGTCCGCCTTCGACGGCTGATACCAGACCGGCTTGCCGCCGGGCAGCGGAATCGGGAAGCGGTCGTTGTAGCCGCGCACGCCGCGCAGATGGCCGAGGTAGTGGTCGAACGAGCGGTTTTCCTGCATGAACACGACGATGTGCTCGACATCGTTGATCGTGCCGGTGCGCGAAAACGCCGGCACGGCCAGTGCATTGCGGATCGACTCGGGCAACGCGGTCATCGCGGCGGCGGCGCCGGCCGACGATGCGACGGTCTGCAGGAAACGGCGACGGCTAGTTGAGGTCATCGAATATCACCTTCTGCGTGGGGGAAGAATAGCGCGCATTGGCACGCCGGAATGGGTTGGATTAGTTAAGGACGACTGGCTAGTTGCTCGCGCTGTCACCGGGCGCGTAACGCATCACCGGTGCGATCTGCTGGCTGTCGGCCGCGAGATTGGCCTGCATGTTTTGCGCGATCGGGTCGGAGGCTGCTGCTGCGAGATTGGCCGCGGGGCCAGTGGCAGTGCCGAAGCTGTTCGCGCCGAGGTTGGCGGCGCTGCGTGCGAGCGGCGCGGAAGCATCGAGGGTCGCCGCGGCCGGGGGCGCGAGCGTCGCCGTCGCGGCCTGCGCGCTGTCGTTCGCGCCCGCCGCAGTTGTCGATGCCGCGGTCGATGCGGTGGTCGCGGGCGGCGCGTCGTCGGCGCCGCAACCGCTCAAGGCCAGCGTGACGAGCGCGAGCAACGCGATGCTCACGATGCACGGGTTTTTTCTCATGTCTGCATCCGGTTCGGTGAAAGCGCATGCAGTCTCGCTACCTTTCGAGAAATTAATGTGAAACGTTTGCGCGGAGCATAACTTTCGGAAAATCGTTGGTTTTCCGAAAGAAAATCGAAAGTCGCGGGAAGGACAATGGTCACCCCATTGCCATTTGCGCTATGGTTCGCGCATGACGATTGCGCATCGGCACGCTTATATGACACGAATCGAATCACCGCTCGCGATCGCGCGACTCGGAGACGAATGGCTGGAGGCGGACGGCTTCGGCGGCTTCGCGTCGGGCACGGTCGGCATATTGCGCACGCGCCGCTATCACGCGTTGCTGCTCGCCGCGACGCGTGCGCCGGGCGGCCGGATGGTGCTGGTCAACGGTGTCGAAGCGTGGCTCGAAGCGAACGGGCGGCGTTATCCGCTGAGCATGCAGCGCTATGGGCCCGACGTGATCTATCCGGATCTGCGCGGCAGCCTCGTCAGCTTCGATACGACGCCGTGGCCGACGTGGCGGGTTCAGCTCGATGAGCGGACGGTAGTGACTGCCGAGGTGTTCGTCGGCAAGACGAGCGGCGAAACGGTGTTGCGCTGGCGGCTCGAAGGTGGCGGCCATCTCGGTGGTCCCGGCGCGCAGGTGCTGAAGGTCCGGCCGCTGCTGTCGGGGCGCGACTATCACGCGCTGCACCACGAGAACCCGGCGTTCAACTTCAACCCGACGCTCAACGACGACCGCTCGTGCGCGAGCTGGCAACCGTACGGCGGTCTGCCGCTCGTGCGGGTCGCGACCAACGGGGAGTACACGCACGCGCCGGACTGGTATCGCAACTTCTGCTACGTGCGGGAACAGGAACGCGGCCTCGATTGCAGCGAGGACCTCGCCGCGCCGGGTGTATTCAGCTTCGATCTCGCCGACGGCGAAGCGGTGATGGTGTTGAGTGCTTCGGCTGTGGGCAACGCCAGGACTAACGCGGATGCCAACGCCAACGCCAACGCCAACGGCGACGCGAAAACTTCGACCGCCGCTCACGCCGCCACCCTCGCGGAAGCGGAGCTGCAACGCCGCAACGCACTCGGCTCCCGCCTGCAACGCTCCGCCGATGCGTACGTCGTCACGCGCAACGAAGGCCGCACGATCCTCGCCGGTTTCCCGTGGTTCACCGACTGGGGCCGCGACACCTTCATCGCGATGCGCGGACTGCTGATCGCATCGAACCGTCTCGACGACGCCGAAGCGATCCTGCTCGAGTGGTCGAACACGCTGTCGGACGGGATGCTGCCGAACCGTTTTCCCGACTACGGCGACGCGCCCGAATACAACTCGGTCGACGCATCGTTATGGTTCGTCGTCGCGGTGCACGACTATCTGGCGACGCCCCATGCGAGCGACGCCACCCGCGCGCGCTTGCAGCAGGCCGTCGAAGCGATCCTCACCGGCTATACGAACGGCACCCGCTTCAACATAGGCGTCTGCGTGTTCGACGGTCTGCTGCGAGCGGGCACCCCCGGCGTGCAGCTCACCTGGATGGACGCCAAAGTCGGCGATTGGGTGGTCACGCCGCGCATCGGCAAGCCGGTCGAAGTGCAGGCGTTGTGGATCAACGCGCTGCGTATCGCGTCCGCGTGGAATTCAAGGTGGCGCGAACCGGCCGAGCGCGCGACGCTCGCGTTCCGGCAGCGCTTCATCGATCCGGACACCCAGGCATTGTTCGACAATGTCGACGTGGATCACGTGCCGGCCACCGTCGATCGCGCGATTCGCCCGAACCAGATCTTCGCGATCGGCGGATTGCCGTTTGCGCTGCTCGAAGGCGCGGCCGCGCGCGCGGTGCTCGCCCAGGTCGAAGCGCAACTGCTGACCCCCGTCGGCCTGCGCTCGCTCGCGCCGTCCGACCCCGCCTATCGCGGCGATTACGGCGGCCCACCGCTCGCGCGCGACGGCGCCTATCACCAGGGCACCGTGTGGGTGTGGCTGATCGGCCCGTTCGTCGAAGCGTGGCTGCGGGTCGAGGGCACCGGCGCCGACCAGCTCGCGCAAGCGCGCACGCGTTTTCTCGCGCCGCTCTACGCGCAGCTCGATAACGCGGGCCTCGATCATCTGTCGGAGATCGCCGCCGGTGACCCGCCGCACGCGAGCGCCGGCACGCCGTTTCAGGCGTGGTCGCTAGGCGAATTGCTGCGCCTCGAAAGTCTGCTGGCCCGGTTCGAGCGCGGCGGCGCGTAAACCGCGCTACGATGTGGGTCCCACCGCCAGGCCTGCTGCAAGGACGTTGTTATGCCACCGCTGCGCGCTGCCAATCTGCTTGCCACCATCGAAGGTTCCCGCCTGCATTCGGCCGACTGCGGCCACTGGCAGCGCTGGGGACCGTATCTGAGCGAACGCCAGTGGGGCACCGTGCGCGAGGACTACAGCGCGAACGGCACCGCATGGGACTCGTTCCCGCACGACCACGCGCGCAGCCGTGCGTATCGCTGGGGCGAGGACGGCATCGGCGGTTTCTGCGACGACTGGCTCAACTGGTGCGTGTCGCTTGCGCTGTGGAACCGTAAGGATCCGATCATCAAGGAGCGTCTGTTCGGGCTGACGAACTCGCAGGGCAATCACGGCGAGGACGTGAAGGAGCTGTACTTCTATCTCGACGGCACGCCGACCCACTCGTATATGCGGATGCTGTACAAGTACCCGCACGCGGCCTATCCGTATCAGGATCTGATCGACGAAAACGCGCGGCGCGGCGGCGATATGCCGGAGTACGAAATTCTCGACACCGGCGTGTTCGACGATGCACGCTATTTCGACGTGCAGATCGAATACGCGAAGCACTCGCCCGACGACATCGTGATGCGCGTGACGATCGAAAATCGCGCGGACGAAGCGGCGTCGCTCGACGTGCTGCCGCAGATCTGGGCGCGTAACTCGTGGTCGTGGAAAGAGAACAACGACAAGCCGAAGCTCACGCTGGGCAGCGGCCACGACGGGGTGGCGCACCTTACCGGCCATCATCACCGCCACGAGCCGATTGTCGTCAATGCGTGGTCACCCGATGCGCCGCAACTCGCGTGGCTGTTCTGCGAAAACGACACGAATGTGAAGCGGCTGTTCAATATGGACGGCGCCGGCCCGTTCAAGGACGGCTTCAACGACTACCTCGTGCACGGCGACGCGAACGCGATTCGCGGCGACGCCGGCACCAAGGCCGCCGCGCACGCGGCGCTCGATCTCGCGCCGCATGGCCGCGCGGTGATCTATCTGCGGTGGCGCCCCCAATCGGCGGTGGACGATGCGCCGTTCGACGCCGATGCGCTGTTCGCGCGCCGCATCGCCGAAGCCGACGAATTCTACGGCGCGTTGCAGCACGAGATCACCGATCCCGACGCGCGTCTCGTGCAACGCCAGGCGCTCGGCGGGATGCTGTGGTCGAAGCAGTACTACCAGTACGACGTGCAGCGCTGGATGGACGGCGACCCGTTGCAGCCGAAGCCGCCCGCCGAGCGCAGGCGCGGTCGCAACGCGGACTGGCGGCATCTGTGCAACGCGGACATCGTATCGATGCCGGACAAGTGGGAGTACCCGTGGTACGCGTCGTGGGACCTCGCGTTTCATGCGGCCGCGTTCGCGCTGATCGATCCCGCGTTCGCGAAGAAGCAACTGCTGCTGCTCGTGAAAGACCGCTATCAGCATCCGAACGGCCAGCTTCCCGCATACGAATGGGCGCTCGGCGACGCGAATCCGCCGGTGCATGCGTGGGCCGCGTGGCGCGTGTACGAGATCGATCGCGCGCTGACCGGTAAGGCCGATCGCGATTTCCTCGAACTGGTTTTTCATAAACTGCTGCTGAATTTCTCGTGGTGGGTGAACCGCAAGGACGCCGACGGCCACAATATTTTTCAGGGCGGTTTTCTCGGGCTCGACAACGTCGGCATCTTCGATCGCTCGTCGCCGCTGCCGACCGGCGGCCATATCGACCAGGCCGACGGCACCGCATGGATGGCCGCGTATGCGCTCGATCTGATGCGCATCGCGCTCGAACTCGCGTACGCGAATCACGTATTCGTCGATATCGGCGTGAAGTTCTTCGAGCATTTCCTGTATATCGCCGAGGCGGTCAGTTGCGACGACGGCTGCGATACCGGTCTGTGGGACAGCGAGGACGAATTCTTCTACGACAAACTGCGCCTGCCCGACGGCAGCAGTCTGCCGATGCGCGTGCGCTCGGTCGTCGGACTGATTCCGCTATTCGCGGTGCACGTGCTCGAAGAGCGTCTGCATGGCAATTTGCCCGGACTTCGCGAGCGGCTCGTGTGGTTCCTCGAACACCGGCCCGATCTCGCGAAACTGGTGTCGCGCTGGAACGAGCCCGGCAAGGGCAATGCGCTATTGCTGTCGCTGCTGCGCGGGCATCGGATGAAGGCATTGTTACGGCGCGCGCTCGACGAAAGCGAATTTCTTTCCGACCACGGCGTGCGCGCGTTGTCGCGTTTTCATCGCGAGCAGCCGTTCGTGTTCCAGCACGACGGCAACAGCTTCTGCGTGAAGTACCTGCCGGCCGAATCCGATACGCGCGTGTTCGGCGGCAATTCGAACTGGCGCGGGCCGGTGTGGATGCCGGTCAACTATCTGCTGATCGAATCGCTATACGAGTTTCATCGCTATTACGGCGACGAGTTTCGCGTCGAATATCCGACCGGCTCGGGGCAGAAGTTCTCGCTGAGCGAAATCGCCGATGAACTCGCGCGCCGCGCGACCACGCTGTTTCTGAAGAACAAGGACGGCGAGCGGCCGGTGATGGGCGGGTATCCGCTGTTGCAGGCGGACCCGCGTTCGCGGGACCTGATCCTGTTCCACGAATACTTTCATGGCGATAACGGGCGCGGCGTCGGAGCGTCGCATCAGACCGGCTGGACCGGGCTCGTCGCGTTGCTGTTGCAGCCGCGCGCGATGGCGGCGTCGGGCAATGTGCCGTTGGCAGGCGAGGAGCAGGCGCGGGCGCCGATTCCGGCGGGACCGGACGTGGTGACGGCAACCGCATCGCCACAACCGGCTGAACCTGTCGCGGCCGCGACGACGAAATAGCGTACGCCCGCATGCATGCCTCGCTATGTGCGACCGCCGCGCCCGCGCATAGCGATGAATGCGAAAGCGATTGAACTGTGAGACGGCGCGCGCGGTCTTTCACGTATCGCCACGCTATTGAAGTGGCTTGCCAAGGTACCCGTGAATTCCATGTCGACGACACCGAACCCTTCCGCTCCTTCCACTCAATCCGGCGCCGCGCGCACGCCGAGTTGCAAGGTCAGTGCAAGCCCGCACGATGCGGTGCCGTCGGCGGCCGGCAAGAAGCCCGCGCCGCCATGCACGCTGGTGATCTTCGGCGCGGGTGGCGACCTGACCCGGCGTCTGCTGATGCCGGCGCTCTACAACCTCGCGGTCGACGGCCTGCTCGACGAGCGCATGAAGATCATCGGCGTCAATCACGGCGCGCGCGAAACGGGCGAGTGGGTCGAAGAACTGCACAAGTCGCTGCAACAGTTCGCCGCCGACAAAGCCAGCACCTTCCACGCCGGCAAGCTCGACGACAACGCATGGAACTGGGTCGCGCAACGCCTCGAATACATGGCCGGCGAGTTCGAAGCCGACGACGTGTTCACGCAGCTCAAACAGCGGCTCGACCAGCAACCCGGCAGCAACGCGATCTTCTACCTCGCGGTCGGCGCGCGCTTTTTCAAACCGATCTCCGAGCGGCTCGGCAAAGCCGGCCTGCTGAAAGAAGGCGACGGCGCGAACGGCGGCTTTCGCCGCCTGGTGATCGAGAAACCGTTCGGCACCGACCTCGCGTCGGCGCGCGATCTGAACGCGCATATCCTGTCGTACGCGAGCGAATCGCAGATTTATCGGATCGATCACTTTCTCGGCAAGGACACCGTGCAGAGCATTCTCGCGGTGCGCTTCGCAAATGCGCTGTTCGAGCCGATCTGGCGGCGCGAGTACATCGACAGCGTGCAGATCACCGCGGCGGAAACGATCGGCGTGGAAGGGCGCGCGCGCTTCTACGAGCAGACCGGCGCGTTTCGCGACATGATGCCGAACCACCTGTTCCAGCTGCTCGGGATGGTCGCGATGGAACCGCCCAATTCGTTCGATGCCGAAGCGGTGCGCAATAAAAAGGCCGAACTGTTCGACGCGATCCAGCCGCTGACGCCGGATGACGTGGTGTTCGGTCAGTACCAGAAAGGGCCGTCGGGAATCGGCTATCTGGAAGAGCCGGATGTCGCCGCGAACAGCACGACGGAAACTTATGCGGCGGCGCGCGTGTTCGTCGAGAACTGGCGCTGGGCCGGCGTGCCGTTCTATTTGCGCACCGGCAAGCGGCTCGCCGCGCGCCGCACGGAAATTTCGGTGCAGTTGAAGCCGGTGCCGTTCCTGCTGTTCCGCGATACGCCGGTCGATGCGCTGACGCCGAACGTGCTGACCTTGCGCATCGATCCTTCGCATGGGACGAGCTTCGATTTCAATGTGAAAACACCGGGGCCGGTGATGCAGATCGGCGCGGTGCAGTCGTCGTTCGATTACAACGACTTCTTCGCGGCGCACGCGAACGTCGGCTACGAAACGCTGCTGTACGACTGCATGCTCGGCGACGCGACGCTGTTCCAGCGCGCGGACAGCATCGAGACGAGCTGGTGCGCGGTCGACGACGTGCTGCATCCGAAAAACGGCGGCGCGATGGCGGTGCACGGTTATGCGGCGGGCAGCGAAGGACCGGCGCAGGCCGATGCGCTGCTCGCACGCGATGGGCGTGCGTGGCGGCCGCTGCAGCAGAGCGCGCCCGTCAGGAAGTCACAGGAGTAAACGGTCGGTATGTACACATCCGCAGCATGCACAGTCGGGGAGGCACCGTGACTACACGTAAGACGAGCGCAGTGAAACAGAGTGCAGTGAAGAAGGGCGCTGTGAAGAGCGCTGTCAGGAAGAGCGCCGCGAAAAAGAGCCCAATACGGCAGGCAGCAGCGAAACAACGCATAGCGAAGCAGGACGCATTGAAGCTAAGCGCGACGGCCAACGAGAACATCCTTGCGATCGACGTCGGCGGCACCGGCCTGAAAGCCGCGATCATCGGCGCCGACGGCAAGATGAAAACAGAGCGCGTGCGAGTCGCGACACCGCATCCGTGCACGCCGGATCAACTGGTGGACGCGCTCGTGCAACTGGTCGCGCCGCTAATCGAGCAGGCACCCCCGGCAATGATCTCGATCGGCTTTCCGGGCGTGGTGCGCGACAATCGCATCCTCACCGCGCCGCATTTCGGCGTCGAAGGCTGGCACGACATTCCGCTCGCGGATCAACTCGCGCAGCGCGTCGGCGGTCTGCCGGTGCGGATGATCAACGATGCGGAAATGCAGGGCTTCGCGGCGATCGAAGGTCACGGCCTCGAATTCGTGCTGACGCTCGGCACCGGCGCGGGCACCGCGATGTTTCGCGACGGCGAGCTGATGCCGCATCTGGAACTCGCGCATCATCCGGTCAGCAAGAAGGGCGTCGCGTACGACGAATACATCGGCGAGGCGGCGCGCGAGAAGGTCGGCAACAAGCGCTGGAATCGTCGCGTGCAGAAGGTGATCGGCATCCTGGACGCGCTGGTGAATTACGACAAGCTGTGGATCGGCGGCGGCAACGCGGCGCGTCTGAAGTTCGAGCTGCCGCCGCACGTGGCGACCGTGTCGAACGATGCCGGCATCGAGGGCGGCGCGCGTCTGTGGCATCCGCTGTCGGTGCGCGAGACCCGGCAGTTCCCGGAGGCAACGGAAAAGACCGGGCGGTTCAAGCCGAAGTGACGGTTGATTAGCAGCGCGAAGCTCGTTCAGTGATCGAATGCAATGCCGCCCCGGAGACGCCCCATGACGACCCGCCTCAATCTCTCTCTCACCCGCCGCCTGCTATCGGTGGGCACCTGCGCGCTGCTCGCGTACGCGAGCGCGCAGGCCTACGCGCAACAGGCGTTTTCGCTGACGTCGCCGGGTCTTGCCGACGGCGGTACGCTCGATTCGAGTCACGCGGCAAGCGCGAACAATTGCGGCGGCCGCAACATCTCGCCGGCGCTGCAATGGCATAACGCACCGGCGGGCACGAAAAGTTTCGCGGTGACGATTTCCGATCCGGATGGCGCGAAGGGCCTCGGCGTCGTGCACTGGGTCGTCTACGGAATCGCGCCGTCGGCCACCGGGCTCGCCGCCGGAGAAGCCGCGCCGGCCGGCAGCGCGGCGGGCCTGAACGTGACCGGCGGTCCCGGCTATCACGGTCCGTGTCCGCCGGTCGGCGAGGTGCCGCATCACTACGTGGTGCAGGTGTTCGCGCTCGATCTCGCGCCCGGCGCATTGCCGGCCGGTCTGAAGAAAGACGCGCTGTTCGAGGCGATTCAGGGGCATGTGCTCGCGGCGACGAGCACGGTGCTGCGCTACGGGCGCTGAGCGGCGCGGCTGACGAGCCTGGTCCACGCCGCCGCGTTCGCCTTCAGGCCAGCGGTTTGTCGCGTCGGGGCGAGCCGCCGCGCCGCGTGCGCCGACAGACTCCGCCGCGGCCCGTCAATCTGCCGCGCTTATCGCGCGGCATCCCCCCACCGATATTGCACGGTCGCGTCATCGAGCTGCGTCTTCAGCGCATCGTCGAGCACGTAATCCACGGCCGCGAGCGTATCGCTCAACTGCTCGGCCCGGCTCGCGCCGATGATCGCCGACGAGATCAACGGATTTGCGAGCACCCACGCGAGCGACACTTTCGTCAGCGATTCGCCGGTCGGCGCGACCAGCGCCTTCAATTGCTCGATGGTTTCGAACTCGCGTTCGTGCCAGTAGCGCTGCTGATACATCGCGCCCGCGTTGCCGACGCTCGCGGTGAAACGTCCTTCGGCGGGTGCCGCGTCGTGCCGGTGCTTGCCGGTCAGCAGTCCGCCCGCGAGCGGGTTATACGGCATCACCGCAAGCTGTTCCTCGGCGGCGAGCGGCAGCAGTTCGCGTTCGATCTGCCGGAACAGCAGGTTGTAGCGCGGCTGCACCGACACGAAACGCGCGACGCGCAGCACGTCCGCGCGTCCCAACGCACGCGCGAGCCGGTAGGCGAGAAAGTTCGACACGCCGACATAGCGCGCCTTGCCCGAGCGCACGATCGTATCGAGCGCTTCGAGGGTTTCGTCGAGCGGGGTGTGCGGGTCGTCGGAATGCAACTGGTACAGGTCGACATAATCGGTGCCGAGGCGGCGCAGCGATGCATCGATCGCGTCGAGCAGATGTTTGCGCGACGCGCCCTGGTCCCACGCGGCCGGCCCCATCTTGCCGACCGCCTTGGTCGCGACGATGAAGCGCTCGCGCTTGCCCTTCAGCCAGCGGCCGACGATCTCCTCGGTGCGGCCGGCCAGATCCTCGCCGCCGCCGAGCGGATAGACGTTCGCGGTGTCGATGAAATTGACGCCGGCGTCCGCCGCGGTGTCGAGAATGCGATGCGACGCGTTTTCCTCGGTTTGCAGCCCGAAGGTCATGGTGCCCAGACACAGACGCGAAACGCTCAGACCGGTACGGCCGAATTGACGGTATTGCATAAATCGACTCCAGAAGAGGATGGGAACGCTTGCCCGCCGACGGCGGACCCGCAGTGTTGTAAAAAGGATAAACGGAGTCGAAATTTCGTGTGCGCAACCGCCACCGGTCAACGTTATTTAATTGAAAGAATATTTGTAATGTGAAATCGATAGAGCGCATTGTATTTAATTGGATTAACTGCGCCGAACATTTCAGTAGCGTAATGATCAGACGTGGCGGTGCGCATGAAAATTACATTAAGCCTACGTCGGTAAAACACTGAAACAAATCGCTTACGTCACGTAAGCGCGCGGCGCGATTGATACCGTTTTATGCGTGTGGAATGATAGCGATTCTCATTTAAAACACAGCCAGCCATCCCGTCTTCTCCGGGCTCATCCCGGGCAGGGCCAGCCAGCCACTTGCGACTTCGTCATGAAATCCGCTTCGGATATGCGGATCAGGCAAGCGCATTTCCGACGGGATTTCCATGCTCAATCACACGCCGCTGGCGGCAGCGCTCGCGCTAGCTTTCACTGTTCCTTTCGCGACGCCGGTCATCGCGCAGACCGCGCCGCAAAGCGCATCACAACCGGCAGCAACGCCTGGCACCGCCCCGGTCGCCGACGCGCAGACCCTGCCGACCATCGGCGTGCAGGCCCAGGCGGTGCAGCAGGACTTCCAGGCGGAGCGTGCAACGGTGGGCGCGAAGACGCCGACCGCGCTGCGCGACATTCCGCAGACTGTCACCGTGATCAATCGCGACCTGCTGTCGTCGCAGGGCGCGACGTCGTTTACCGACGCGCTGCGCAACGCGCCGGGCGTGACGATCGGCGCGGCAGAAGGCGGCCAGATCGGCAACAACATCAACCTGCGCGGCTTCACCGCGCAGAACGACATCTATCTGGACGGCTTCCGCGACCGCAACCAGTACTACCGCGACACCTTCGATCTCGAATCGCTCGAAGTGCTGTACGGTCCGTCGTCGATGCTGTTCGGCCGCGGCTCGACCGGCGGCGTGATCAACCAGGTCAGCAAGAAAGCGAACCTGAAGGACTCGGCCGAAGTGACCGGGATGATCGGTACCGACGACCGCTATCGCTCGACCGTCGACGTCAACCACAAGCTCACCGACACCTCGGCGATCCGCCTGAACGCGTTCGGCCAAAGCCTCGGTTCGACGCGCGACGTGATGAAGAACAAGGACTTCGGCGTCGCGCCGGAACTGCGCTTCGGCATCGGCACGCCGACCGAAATTACGTTGTCCGCACTGATCCAGCGTAACAACGACATGCCCGACTACGGGATTCAGGCGTTGAACGGCCGGCCCTCGCCGGTGCCGAAGAACACCTTTTACGGGCTGACCAGCGACCGCACGATTCAGGACGTGCAGATCTTCAACGCGGCGATCAAGCACCGGTTCTCCGAGAACCTGACGCTGACGAACCAGACGCAGATCTCGCACTCGACCACCGACGCGCGCGAAACCGCGCCGCAAGCGGTGCTGACCGGACCGCTGTCGTCGAGCACCGCGCTCACCAACGGCAACTTCACGACGCTGTCGCCGTCGCAGCTCTTCATCAAGCTGCAAAGTCACGACCGCGTGATCGAGAATCACGCGATCTACAACGACACGATGCTCGAATACAAATTCAATACCGGCTCGATCAGGCACGACCTGATCGCCGGTATCGAAGTGGGCCGCGATACCTACACGAACCAGGCGTACACGCGTAACAACCTGCCGGTCGTGCCGATGCTCAATCCGCCGATCATCGGCACGCCCGCGAACGTGACGACCACGGTCGGCAATTTCGCGGACTCGAGCGCGAACGAAATCGCCGCGTACCTGAACGACACGGTCACGCTGACGCCGCACTGGAAGATCGTCGGCGGTCTGCGCTGGGATCGCTTCTCGGCGGAGATTCACAACACGGTCAGCGCGCCCGCTTACGCAAGCCAGACCAACTACTTCACCAGCGTGCGCGCGGGGGTGATCTACCAGCCGACCGACTGGCAGTCGTACTACGTGTCGTACGGCACGTCGTTCAATCCGTCGCTCGAAACGCTGACGGTCACCAATCTCACGCAGAACCTCGCGCCGGAATCGACGAAGTCGTATGAAGTGGGCGGCAAGTGGGATCTGTTCGGCGGCAATATTTCGTTGAACTCGGCATTTTTCCGTCAGGAAATGGATAACGCGCGCACCCAGGTTTCGCCGACCGAATACTCGCTGGCCGGCGACATCCGCGTGGACGGTTTCCAGGCGGGCGTGACCGGTCACATCACCGAAAAGTGGCAGGTTTTCGGCGGCTACACGTACATGGACGCGACGATCCTGAAGGCGGCCGACGGCACCCAGGGCCATACGCCGGCCAACACGCCGCGCAACACGCTGACGTTCTGGACCACTTATGCGATCACCTCGCACTGGGAAATCGGCGGCGGTCCGATCTATATGTCGCCGCGCTACGCGTCGAACACGAACTACGTGAAGGTGCCGGGCTACACGCGTTGGGACGCGACCGCCGCGTATCACGCGAAGAAATTCGACGTGCGTCTGAACCTGCTGAACCTGACCAACAAGTACTACTACGACGCGTTGATTCCGTCGGACGGCGGCCGTTCGGTGCCGGGCATCGGCCGCACGCTACTCGCTACTTTCGACTACCGTTTTTAATCCGCGCCCGGGTGCGCGGCTCGCGCGCGTTTTTGTCGTGCACCCGGCGCATGCGTTAGGCTTACGGTTTTGTTTACGAAAAGCTGACGAGAAGGACCCATCATGTTGCTGCACATTCCGAACGTACTGGACGCCGCGCAAGTGCGCTCGCTGCGCAAGCGGCTCGACCACGCGGGCGACGCGTGGGTCGACGGCCGCGCGACCGCCGGGTATCAGGGCGCGCCCGTCAAGCGTAACCAGCAGATCGCCGAACACACGCCGGTCGCGCGCGAACTCGGCGACGTGATTCTCGCGGCGATCGAGCGCAATCCGCTGTTCATCAGCGCGGTGCTGCCCAATCAGGTCTATCCGCCGCTGTTCAATCGCTACGAAGGCGGGATGACGTTCGGCAGTCATGTCGACGGCGCGGTGCGGGTGTTGCCGAACGGCGTGAAGCTGCGCACCGATGTGTCGGTGACGCTTTTCCTGAGCGCGCCCGACGAATACGACGGCGGCGAACTCGTGATCGAAGACACCTACGGGGTGCAGCAGGTGAAGCTGCCGGCCGGCGACATGATCGTTTATCCGGCCACCAGCCTGCATCAGGTCACGCCGGTCACGCGCGGCGCGCGCGTGGCGAGCTTTTTCTGGGTGCAAAGCCTCGTGCGCAGCGATACGCAGCGCGCGCTGCTGTTCGATATGGACACCGCGATTCAACGGCTCAATGCCACCCAGGCCGACGACACCGCGCGCCGCAGTCTCGTCGGCTGTTATCACAATCTGTTGCGTAGCTGGAGCGAAACTTGAGCGATTCGGACCTCATCGAAATTCAACCGCCCGCGGCCGGCAAACCCGGCAAACCGGGCAATCACGACCGGCAGCGCCTCGCCGGCGACGAACTGAAAGCGCGTCAGCAGCGCTCGCGCCGCGCGACGTTCATCAAATGGCTGCGCAAAGTGCATGGCTGGGTCGGGCTGTGGGGTGCCGCGCTCGGTCTGCTGTTCGGCACTACCGGGTTTTTTCTCAATCATCGCGCCGGCCCGCTGAAGGTTTCGACCGGTACGCCGCAAGTGGCGACGATGCAGGTGCCGCTGCCGCAACCGGCGCCGCAAACGCCGCGTGAGCTCGGGCAATGGCTGAAGCAGGAATTGAAACTTGCCGGCAAGCCGGGGCGGATGCAGCAGGAGCCCGCGCGTCCGGTGGCGTGGGGCGAGCGCAGCATCGTGCAGCCGGAGCACTGGCAAATGACGTTCGCGACGCCGAAGGAGAACACGTCGATCGAGTACTGGGTCGGCAATAACTATGTGACCGTCAAGCGCAGCGCGAACACCTTTCTCGCGATGCTGACGAATCTGCATAAAGGCGTTGGTCTCAGCGTCGGTTGGGTGCTGCTGATCGATACGCTGGCGGGCAGTCTGATTCTGCTGTCGTTGACCGGCGTGTTGTTGTGGACCGAGTTGAACAAGCGCAAGACGGTCGGCGTGGTGCTGGTGGTCGGCTCGATCGCGGCGGCGGCGGTGCTAGGGACGATGTAGGCCCGCGCGCGGGTTGCGGCCGGCACGCGCTAGAATCGTCGCAGCCCCACTTCCGCTGGCCTTGCCGCCGTCCGCCGATGACCTCTTCCGCCAATTCCGCCGATGCCGTCCATCCCGCACATGCTGCCAGCAGCGCAGATATCGTCGATGCCGCGCTGACGACGCGCCGCTCGGTCCGCGCGTTTCTGCCCACGCCGGTGCCGCGCGCCGACCTCGAAGCGATTCTCGAAGCGGCCAGCCGCGCGCCGTCCGGCACCAATACCCAGCCGTGGAAGGTCTACGTACTGACCGGCGAAGCGCTCGCGCGTTTGTCGCGCGAACTGCTCGGCGCGTATGACGACCCGCAGCGCGACACGCTCTATCGCGAGGAATATCCGTACTATCCGCAGCAGTGGCTGTCGCCGTTCATCGACCGGCGCCGCAAGATCGGCTGGGACATGTATGGTCTGCTCGGCATCGGGAAGGGCGACAAGGCCCGCATGCACGAACAGCACGCGCGCAACTTCCGCTTCTTCGGCGCGCCGGTCGGTCTGATGTTTACGATCGATCGCAGTCTGGAGCGCGGCAGCTGGCTCGACTACGGGATGTTCCTGCAAGCCATCATGACGGCCGCGCGCGGCCGCGGACTCGATACCTGTCCGCAGGCCGCGTTCATCCAGTTTCATCGGCTGATTGCCGCGCATCTCGGCTTGCCCGACAACGAACAGTTCGTCTGCGGCATGTCGCTCGGTTTCGCCGACGAAAGCGCGCCGGTCAATGCGTTGCGCACCGAACGCGAACCGGTCGGCCAGTTCGCGCGCTTTCTCGATTGAGCGTATTCGTCTGTCCCCATCGGAACAAATGAAAATGAAAACATCGCGCCGCCACTTTCTATTGCTGAGCGCGGGCGTCGGTTCGTCGCTCGTGTTCTCGCGTGCCGCATTCGCGGCGGGCGCGCCCGCCACGCTCAGCGTCAGCGATCCGCAGGCGCAGGCGGTGGGTTATGTCGAAGATGCGTCGAAAGTCGATAAGGCGAAATTCCCGAACTTCGCGGCGGGGCAGTCGTGCGCGAATTGCTCGCTGTTTCAGGGCAGCGCGTCGGATCCGTTTGGCGGCTGCACGCTGTTCGGCGAGAAGCAGGTCGCGGCGCGCGGCTGGTGCAGCGCTTACTCGAATATGTGAGCGTGGACAAAGCCGGCGGCGCGCGCCGCCGCATCGCGCGGCATCTATCTCTACAGCAGCGCCTTCAATACCAGCTCATACGAATGGCCGATCCACACGGCGGCGTCGCGATGATCGCGTAATGCATCGCCGGTATTCGGATGCAGAAATACATCGAGCGCGCCGTGATTGAGCGTCAGCCAGCCGACCACGTCGGCGAACTGCGCCTGCGTGAACGCGAGCTGATAGGACCACATTGGATGCGGGCCGACCGGCCGTTCATGAAACCGGCCGATCTGCAATTGCTCGCCCCAACGCGCAGCGATCTGTTCGCGAAACGCCCATGCGGCGTCGCGGCTCGCCGCATCGAAATAGATGTGGGCATGCCAGCTCTCGATGGCTGACGGTTCACGAAAAGTCATATCAGAGTTCATCGCGTATCAGTCTTTATCCGACATTCGTTCTGCTTCGGTGTCCGCCGGCGTGCGCGCTGCAACGCGCATGTGAAACTGTCTATCGTCCGCGCCGACGATTTCGAAGCCGAGTCGATCGTACAGCCGTTTGGCGGGATTGTCCTTGAACACGTGCAACGCGACCGGCACCGACTCGGCCACGGCGGCGCGCAGGACCACGCGCAATACCTGTTCGCCGATGCCGCGCCTTTGAAACGCCGGCGCGATCTGCAACTGTTCGACGAACCATCCGGCGTCGTTGCGGAATGCCTTCAGCAGACCGGCGGGCGCGCCGTCGACGCAGATGACCTGGGCGTCGTCGTAGCGATCGAGCAGGCGCGCGCGATGAGTCGCTTCGTCGACCGGTTCGCCCGCGCGCAGCAGGTGTTCGGTCATCGTCGCGCGACGCAGTTCGAGCAGGAACGTCTCGTCGCCCGCATGCGCGCGGCGCAGGCTCAGGTCGGGTTGTCGGGCAGGCGGTGGGGCGGACATGGCGGCAAGGTTGCGGTGCTCGATGGTGTGCGCGAGCACGGGTAACAATTGTCTTCGATTGTCGCGCCCGCTGCGCTTTTTTACCACGCGGTTATGTTGCGGCCTTTCCACTTTGCGATGCAGTGCGAGCGCTCGTTGCGGCGAGCCGGGGCACGCATACGGGCATACGACTTGCTCAAGCATCGTTCGCTTGTCGCGAGCGCGGGCCGATCGGCGCGGCGTTGGCTCGATAACGAAGCGGACCACTCTAATCATACGAACGATGCTGAACGCGGAACCCCATACCGTCACGCGCGACGCCGCCGGCCAGGCCGTCTCGCTCGTGTTCTATCCCGACACCGGCTGTTTGCGTTTTGCCGATCCGCACGGCGTTTGCCACGAACTGCGGCCGCCGCATTCGTGGCTGGCTATCACGGCCGCGTCGCGCGGCGTGCGGCGCGGCACCCAGGCACTCGCCGATGCGTTGAACGTGCTGCTGCACGAGTTCTGTATCGAGCGGCCGCGCTGGTTCAATGGACCGGTGCGCGTGTCGGCCGATGTCGCGCCCGATGCGTTATTCAGAACAGCAGCCGTTGCCAGCGCGCACGAGCGCAAGCGTCACGCGTCCATCGCGGAGCCGTTCACCGCGAGCGAGAGCGCGCTGCCAATCGCGCAATAAAGGATTCACGCGGCGGCGTCGGCTCGCGGTGCATGCACTAGCGACGCCGCAGTGATACAGCGGTTTCCCGGTGACGTTCGCGTGATGAAGCGAACGTCCAGATCAACGTTGGGAGGTGGGCTATGTCGACGATCGAAGCGGTACCCAGCGTCTCCGCGGATGGGCGCGCGGTGATTTTCCAGTTGTCGTCGCGAGGTCGCGATCTCGAATGCGCGGTCACGCGCGAGGCGCTCGAACAGTTCTTCTGGCTGCAACGCGGCGCCGGTGAGGCGCGCATTCTGAAGACCTTTGCCGATGGCCGCAAACGCATTACCGCAGTGGCCGAACGAAAAATGCTCGCGCGTCCCGGCGAAAAAGTGCTGCTGACGATCGCCGATTTTTCGTCGCGCGGTTGAAATTCACGGTTCAGAAGCGCGGCACGTTTGCGATGAGGCGAGCGCTGCCGTGGCCGTGCTCGCATTCGCGTGCGGCCGTGCTCGCTTCGCGGGAGTGCGGCGTCAGGCCGGGTATTCGCTCTCTCGGGTCAACACGGCTGCGCGAGGCGTCGATACGATTCGCGCCCCGCCGCATCCGTCCGACCAAAGCCCTGTTACATCCATTCGCCAAATTAACGCGCCAATGCCCCTCGCTTCGCGCAATTGCATTCGCGCGTGCTCCCCTACACTGATTTCCATGGAGCGACGCATTACGAGCCCATCGACGCGATTCCCCCGCGTCGTGTTTTGAACCGTACCGTTGATGGCAGTCAGTAGCTAGCAGTGGCAGTTTGCAACACGCAGTTCGTAGCACGCAGTTCGCGGCAATGAGCAGTCGGTAGTGCGCAGTCCGTAGTACAGGCAGTGTGCAACACAGGCAATACCAGCGTGCAACCCACTCAAAGGGCAAACGCGAAGAAGCAGGGGGTAGCGGCGAGGTGAGTTTGATACGAGGGACCGGACCGCATGCAAGAGCATCACGCCCAAGCGGTAGAAATTGCAGGTGCGGTAATCGCAGGTGCATTTGGTAATTCGTAGTTTCGTAGCAACAGCCTTGTAAGTTTGGTGGTTATAGGTCGGCAGGCATCCACGCGCATGTTCGACTGTTCCATCCTGTCAAACCCTGTCCCTCGCGGGACAGGGTTTTTTTTCGGCGTCGCCGAAACCGCTCTTGCATCCGCGGGGTTCGAACCGATATGCGCGCATTGCGTTCTACGCTACGGTCTGTTGAATCCGGCTTAATAGGTCGCAAATAGAATTTCGTGAACTTGTCGGACACCCAATGCGTCGGATGATTGAGCGCGGCGTCTGCCGTTGTCGCGTGCCGGAGTCGGGGCGCGCAACAAAGAGAGGAGGTTGAATCGATATGTCGAGCAAATCGCGAGTCCGCAAGCACGGCCAACCGGCCATGTCCCCGTTATTACGCGCGCTGACCACGAGCCGCACCGCCCACCAGCCGGTGACCCAGACGATGCTGCTGCAAGCCTACGCGGCGCTCGACGCGTTGCGCGGCGGCCACGGCTCGCGCACGTTGCACACGACGCTGAGCCGGCATCTGCTGGTATCGCAGGAACTCGCGTGCGGCGGCCTCGCTGACGATTTGCTGACGGAGATCGAGCGAGCGCATGCGGCGCTGGTGCGGCTGGATTCGCGCGAACGCGAAACCGGCAAATGGACGCTCGACGACGACGAATACGCGCGTCTGTGCGCGGCGCTGGCGATTTTCGACAGCCAGTTGGCGACGGCGTCGCTGAGCGAACTGGCGAGCGCGCAGGCGCGGATGATCGAAGGCTTGATGCGCTCGGCGCGGTTGCGCGCGCTGGCGGACGCGGTGGTTTGAACGAAAAACCGCCGCGCCGGGTGCGCGGCGAACCGCAGCGCCGGTCTGACGAAAAACGCCCCAAAGCCTGGACCTGTGTCCAGACTTTGGGGCGTAATTCATTGCGCAGTGCCCTAAAAAAATCGGGCGCTTCTCAGCAACCGCGGCGCAAGTCGCGAAGCCTCACGTCGCAAGCCCACGCCCCCCACGACCGCCAACGGTCCCCAACGACCTCAATCGTTGAACTGCGTCACGTCGTAATACGCGATTCCGCTCTGTCCGCCGCGCAACTGAATCGAGCGCGAGCCGCCCGTCGCCAGTGCCGGGAACGGGCAATTCGTGCAGGTTTGCGTCCCGCTCGAATCGACACCGGCGCTCACCGTCGTCTGGTACTGGCCGGCCGTAGTATTGTTCGGCTGACCGGCGGAGAAGCCATTCACCTGCTGCAAGCTCGAACCCGCCAGCGCGCTCGCCTGAATTTGCACCGAGTTGACCGGCACCGTCAGATCGAGCCCGTCCACCGGCGTCGACCACGTGATGCTCAGCGCGTACTGCGCGGCGGCGAGCGCGGTGCCGGGCGTGAGGAACTGCGTGGTCGCGTCGTTCATGATCAGCGTCGGCCACTGCGCCGCGTTGCCCGCCGATGCATTGAGCGCACTGCCCGGATTGATCACCGACGACTGCCCGAGCTGCACGCCATTGCGGTCGTAGAACGTGACCGTATAGGTCGAGTAGAGCGGCACGCTGCCCGCATCGACCGCTTGCGCCGCGTAATAGCCGCTCGACGCAGGCGCGCTGAAGCTCGCCGTCGACGACAACGACTGCCACGACCAGCGATACAGCGACGTATTGCTGCTCGTTGTCGCGGGCGCGACCGGCGGTGCGCTCAACGCGGTATCGGCGAGAGCCAGCGTGTTGTCGCCCGACGCGGCGTGCGGCATCAGCCACACCGGCGCGGCAAGACCCGGCCCGGTGACCGAAGCCGAATACACGTTCGGATTCGCCGCGGTCGGAATCGTGATGTCGAGTCCGGCTTCATAGCGGTTCACGTCGTTCAGGCGCGTATCGACGAACGTGCGGCGCTGCAGTTGCGACGTGAGCGCGACCGCGAACGATGACTGATCGCCGAGCAGATCCCAGCCGAGCTGCGCGCCGCCGGCGAGCGTGACCGGCGTCGCCAGCGCCTGCGCAATGCTGTACAGCAGACCCGGCTGGCCGCTCGCGAGCGTGAACGGCAGCTGTACGAGCGCGAGCTGCTTGCCGTTGCGCGTGAAAAACGCGAGCGTCTTCGGCGAGCCGAACACCGCGCCGGTCATCTGGGCATCGGTCAGGCCGTGCGCGCCGGCGAGATCGGTCGAGCCGTTTTCCTTGAACGACGCGTCGAGCGCCGGCGTGCACGACGCGGCGTTCAACGTGCCATTCGCCGCGCACGCGGTCAGCAGCGCGGCGAGCGGTTCCAGATAGTTCGCGGGCGCGGGCGGCGCGGCGAGCACCGCGCCCATCGCGGTTTTGTTGTTCAGCGCGACGCCCGCGCCCGGCGCCGCGTTCGACACCAGCGTGCGGCCGCCGTTGGCGCTCGTGACGACCGAGACCGAATCGATCACCGCGTCGGCGCCGCTGTGGTTCGGCGTGAACGCGACGCCGACCGGATCGAAGCCGGCTGACGGAATACCGTTCTGTTGCAGCAGGTTCGCGAGGATCGTGTCGAGCGTGATGGTCGCGAGTTGTACCGCTTGCAGCGTCACTTTCGCGAGCGTGCCGGTCGATGCGAGGTCGAGCGGATTGCCCGAACTCGTCAGCATCGCGGCGAGCGCGGTGGTCAGCGTGGTCACGTTGACGACGGCCGGCGCGCTGCCGGCCGGCAGCTTCGCGACCACCGAAACGAGCGGCGCGCTGAGCCCGCTCGCGTCCTTCGCGACGATGAAGAACGGCAGCGTCATGTTTTTTACGGAAAGGCTGTACGCGCCCTGCGTGTCGGTGGTCGCGGTGGCCCGGGCGCCGCTCGCGTCGATGAGCGTGAGCTTCGCGCCGGCCAGCGCGCTGCCCGCCGCGACGGTGCCGCCGATCGACGTCGTGGTCGCGGGCGCCGTGCTCGACGAACCGGTGCCGGAATCGCCACCGCTGCCGCAACCGCCGAGTTGTAAAAGGACGCTGGCGACGGCGGCTGCGATGCCGCCACGCACGATCGATCGATGCATGAATTTCCCCGTGGTTCGGATTGTTTGAATGAGCGTCGGGCCGCTTGAAGCGGCGGTGCCGGTCCGGCCGCTAACCCGGCCGTTTTTAGCGTGGTTTCGAATGGAGTTCGGAGAATACTTCAAAGCGGGGGTTGGGTGGCGGGCGGCGATCGTGAGGGGACTGCGGGCGTGGGCTGACGAGTGTACGTAGTGGAGTGCGGGAGTGCGCCGCCCCTTCTGCCGCGGCGCGTTTGCCGCTGCGATTGCCGCTTGCTAGACTGGCTGGCGCTGTCCTGCGCCGAACCTGACGCCGAAGCCGACGCAAAAAGCCGACGCCATTGCCGGCGCATCCCACCCGAGCCTTAGCGGAGACATCATGTCCTACATGCTGCTCATCGTCGAACCCGTCGAACAACGCAGCGAGCGCGGCGAAGCCGCGGGCCGCGATCTCTATGCGCAGATGCTGCGTTTCGCCGACGACCTGAAGGCGCGCGGCAAGCTGCGCGCGGCCGAATCGCTGACTTCGCAGAACGAAGCGGTACGCGTGCAGGTCCGCAACGATCAGCCGGAGCTGATCGACGGCCCGTTCGCGGAGGCGAAGGAAATGATCGGCGGCTTTTATCTGCTGAATTGCGACAGCCGCGAGGAAGCGCTCGAAATCGCGCAGGCCTGTCCGGCGGCGGGCTGGTGCACGGTCGAGGTGCGCAAGCTCGGGCCGTGCTTCATGTAGCGGCCGATCCCGCGCGGCCCGCTACACCGATCCGCTTCCCGATACCCCACGTACGGTCCACCTACCGGCTCAGTGTTTTCCCTGATCCCGCGCTGTCATCGCGTGTGTCGATCTCCGTGCCTGTCGCTCGTCGTGTCAATAACGGGCGCGCTGTGGTCTCGCGTTCCGCCGGCGACCCGTTCGCCCTCTCTGACGAAGACAACGCAAAAAGGAGCCAACACCATGCGATTCATGATCATCGTCAAGGCCACCGCCGCCAGCGAAGCCGGCCAGATGCCGGAAGCGTCGCTGATCGCCGCGATGGGCGCGTACCACGAAGAACTCGCGAAAGCGGGCGTGCTGCTCGACGCGAGCGGCCTGCAGCCGAGCTCGAAAGGCTGGCGCGTGCAGTACAGCGGCGGCAAGCGGACAGTGATCGACGGACCGTTCGCCGACACCAAGGAACTGATCGCCGGCTACACGCTGATCCAGGTGCGTTCGCGCGACGAAGCGATGGAGTGGGCGCGCCGCTTTCCCGCACCGTTCGGCGAACATGCCGACGGCGAAATCGAAGTGCGCCAGCTGTTCGAGCTTGAAGACTTCGAACAGGGCCCGGAAATCGAGCCATTGCGCAAGCTCGAAGAAAGCCGCCGCTGAGCAGGCAGCGCAACGACAGCAGCCTGCGCAACCGGCTCAACCAGACCAGACAGACAGTCAGGACCCCACATCATGCACAAACAGATCTACGTGAATCTGCCGGTGGACAACGTCGAGCGCTCGAAGGCCTTCTTCACCGCGCTCGGCTTCGGCATCGAGCCGCGCTTTAGCAACGAGCACGCGGTGAGTCTGATCGTCGGCGACAACATCTACGCGATGCTGCTCGAGAAACCCATGTTCCAGTCGTTCACCCCGAAGCCGGTCGCCAATGCGAAGGAGAGCACCGAAGTGCTGGTATGCCTGTCGTGTGAGAGCCGCGCGGAAGTCGACGCGCTCGTCGCGAAGGCGCTCGCCGCCGGCGGCCGCGCGCCGCGTGAGCCGCAGGACCACGGTTTCATGTACGGACACGGCTTCGAGGACCTCGACGGGCATATCTGGGAGCTCGCCTACATGGAACCGAACGCCTCTCCGGCCGCCGCGGGTTAAGGCCGTGACGACCCAGGCGACGCATCGTGCGATCGAGGCTGTCTGGCGGATCGAAGCGGCCAAGGTCATCGCCCACGTCGCGCGGATCGTGCGTGACGTGGGGCTCGCCGAGGAACTCGCGCAGGACGCGCTGGTGGCCGCGCTCGAACACTGGCCGGCGGCCGGCGTGCCCGACAACCCGGGAGCGTGGCTGATGACGACCGCGAAAAACCGCGCGCTCGACCGTCTGCGCCAGGAAGCGCTGCACGCGCGCAAACGCGAGGAACTCGGCCACGATCTCGACGCGATCGAAGCGCACGTGGTGCCGGATTTCGTCGATGCGCTCGACGCCGCGCGCGCCGACGACATCGGCGACGATCTGCTGCGGCTGATCTTCACCGCGTGCCATCCGGTGCTGTCCACCGATGCTCGCGTCGCGCTGACGCTGCGGCTGCTCGGCGGCCTCACCACCGACGAAATCGCCCGCGCGTTCCTCGTGCCGGAGCCGACCATCGCACAGCGGATCGTGCGCGCGAAGCGCACGCTCACCGCGGCGCGCGTGCCGTTCGAAGTGCCGCAGGCGGATGCGCGCGCGGCGCGGCTCGCGTCGGTATTGCAGGTGATCTACCTGATTTTCAACGAAGGCTATTCGGCGACCGCCGGCGACGACTGGATGCGCCCGGCGCTGTGCGAGGAAGCGCTGCGGCTCGGCCGCGTGCTCGGGGGACTCGTGCCGGATGAAAGCGAGGTGCTCGGCCTTGTCGCGTTGATGGAGATTCAGGCGTCGCGCACGCATGCGCGCGTCGATGCGCAGGGGCGGCCGGTGTTGCTGCTCGATCAGGATCGCAGCCGCTGGGATCCGCTGCTGATTCGCCGCGGGCTCGCCGCGTTGCAACGCGCGCAGGCGCTCGGCGGCGGCGGCGGGCCGTATGCGTTGCAGGCCGCGCTAGCCGCGTGCCACGCCCGCGCGCGGCGCGCCGAGGATACCGACTGGGCGCAGATCGTCGCGCTCTACGATGCGTTGGCGCAGGTCGCGCCGTCGCCGGTGGTCGAGTTGAACCGCGCGGTGGCGGTCGGGATGGCGTTCGGGCCGGCGGCGGGGCTCGAGATCGTCGATCGGCTCGCGGCTGATCCGGCGCTCGCCAATTACCACTGGCTGCCGAGCGTGCGCGGCGATCTGCTGGTCAAGCTCGCGCGCATCGACGAAGCGCGCGCGGAGTTCGAGCGCGCCGCGGCGATGACGCGCAATGCGCGCGAGCGGGACTTATTGCTGGAGCGGGTGCGCGGGCTCGCGCATTGAATCGCGCGTCAGATCATTCAACGAAGCAACTGTCGCACGCCCAACGCGACGATCAGCCCGCCGCACACGCGATCGACCCACATCTTGCTGCGCCGGTACGCGGCCGCGATCCGCGCATGCGATAGCGCCAGCGCGACGAAGCCATACCAGCTGCTCGCGACCACCAGCACCATGCCGAGCATCGCCGCGAACGTGCCGGTGCTCACATGCGCGGGCGCCGCCGACGAAAACACCGCGGCAAAGAACGCGATCGATTTCGGATTCGCGATGTTGGTCGCGAAGCCCTGCGCGAACGCCTGGCGAAAGCCGCCCGACGGCGCGTTGCCGAGCGCCGCCTGCTTCGCCGCCGACGCATTGAAGATCAGCCGCCCGCCGAACCACAGCAGATAACACGCGCCGGCCACCCGGACCAGCAGCGCGAGCCACGGAAACGCGGCGAACACGATACCGACGCCGAGAATTGCGCAACTCGCCCAGAACAGATTGACGAGCACGATGCCGGCGACCATCGCGAGCGCCTCGATGCGGGTCGCCGACGCGGCCTTGTGCGCGACCGCGACGAAGTTTGGGCCGGGGCTCACGACCCCGGCGATATACACGGAAAACACGCCGAGCACGGCGCCAGCATCGACCACGACATACTCCTTGATTTGATTGGCACTGCGGGGCCCGGCCGCTACAACCCGAAAAACGCCGCGCCGGCAGTCAAAACGCCTCCCGCGGCGACGACGAACGACAGATTGCGCAGCCAGTTCTTGCGCGTGAGCAGCGTGATCGCACACAGCGCGATCGCCACCTGAATCAGCAAGGTGGCCTGCGCCCAGCGGTGATGACCGTGCAGCAGCGCTTCGCTGCGGGTATCGGCGGCGACCACCTGCTTTTCGATCGCTTCGGCGTTCGCGCGGATCGGCTCTTTCTGCTGCTTGTATTTCTCGACGTCGGCGACGAATTTCGCATGCGCGTCGCTGTTCGGCGCCGCTAGCGCCGCGCCCAGTTCGGCGAGGTTCTCCTTCTCGCCTTTCGCCTGATAGTAGGACCACTGGTTCGCCGCTTCGGTCTTCTTGATCGCGGCTTCGTTCTTGAAGAACAGCGCGAGGTTTTCGCTGTTGCCGCTCTGGTACGCGCACAGCGCGCCGATCGTCGCGAGGATCGCGGTCATCACCGCCATCCGGCTCGCGAACGGATCGGGGTCGCCGTGGCCGCGTTGGCCGGCGTGCTCGACCGCGTGGTCGTGCGGACCATGCACTTCGTATTCTTCAGACATCTGATTCTCCGGGGCGCTGCTTTTCTTGTCGACGCCGGGCGGCGTGTGGCCCGGCGGGCTCAATCTTAGCGCGTCGCGCGCGGGCTCAGGCGACCGATTGCGGCGCGCGCGCACGCCGTTGATGATCGGCCGCGAGGAACATGTACATCGCCGGCACCACGAACAACGTGAACAGCGTGCCGATCGACATTCCGGTGAAGATCACCAGACCCATCGCGTTGCGGCCGGCCGCGCCCGCGCCCGACGCGATCACGAGCGGCAGCACGCCGAGGACCATCGCGGCGGTCGTCATCAGGATCGGCCGCAGTCGCACGCCGGCGGCTTCTTCGATCGCATCGCGCTTCGAGCGGCCGGCGCGCTGCAATTCGTTGGCGAACTGCACGATCAGGATGCCGTGCTTGCTGACGAGCCCCATCAGCGTGACGAGGCCGACCTGGGTATAGATGTTCAGCGTCGTCAGGCCGACGTTGATGAAGATCAGCGCGCCGAACAGCGCCATCGGCACCGAGATCAGAATCACGATCGGATCGCGGAAGCTCTCGAATTGCGCGGCGAGCGCGAGAAACACGATGATCGTCGCGAGCAGCAGCGTGATCACGAAGCCGCCCGACTCCTGCACGAACTGGCGCGACTCGCCCGAGTAATCGGCCGCATAGCCGGCCGGCGCGACCTGGGTGGTCGCGTTGCGCAGAAATTCGAGCACCTGGCCTTGCGACACGCCCGGCACGATCACGCCGGAGATCGTCGCCGAATTGAGCTGCTGGAAGTGATTGATCGATTCGGGCACGACGGTGTGCCGCAAATGCGCGATCGTCGAGGCCGCAATCACGCTGCCGTCCGGCGTGCGCAGATAGTAGTCGAGCACCTGCGACGGATTGAGCCGGTCGGTCTGCAACACCTGCGGAATCACCTTGTACGAACGCCCGGCAATCGAGAAGTAGTTCACGTAGCCGCCGCCGAGCGCCGACCCGAGCGCCTGGCCGACATCGCTTTGCGACATCCCGAGCGAGGCGACCTTATCGCGGTCGACCACCAGCGCGACTTCCGGCTTGTCGATCTTCAGATCGGTATCGACGAAGAAGAACATCCCGCTCTCGCGCGCTTTTTCGAGCACCGCCTGCGATACCTCGTTCAGGTTCTCGAACGGCTCGGTGGTACTGATCACGAACTGCACCGGCAAGCCCTGCGAGCCCGGCAGCGGCGGAAACTGGAACGCGGCGACGCGCGCGCCGGCGATCTGATTCCACTTCTGCTGCAACTCCTGTTGCAGCACGGTCGCGTTCTTGCCGCGCTGATCCCAGGTCTTGAACAGCACGCCGCCGATCCCCTGGTTGATGGTCGGCGAGCCGGTCAGCTGGAACATCTGCGCGTATTCGGGCAGCGCCTTCGATGCTTCGAACACCTGGTCCGCGTAGGTCTGCATCTGCTGGATCGTCGCGTTCGGCGGCCCGACGATCTGCGACAGCACCACGCCCTGGTCCTCCTGCGGCGCGAGTTCGGACTGCGACGTCATGAACAGGTACACGGTCCCGCACAGCAGCAGCGCGCCCATCAGCACGTACACCGGCCAGGTATCGAGCGTCGCGTGCAGCAGGCGGCCGTAGCCGCGATGCACGCGCTCGAACTGGCGGTCGACGAAACGCGCGAAGCGCCCCGACTCCTGCTCGGCGCGGAAAAAGCGCGAGCACATCATCGGCGACAAGGTCAGCGCGATCACGCCGGAGACCGTGACCGCGCCCGCCAGCGTGAACGCGAATTCGGTGAACAGCGCGCCGGTCAGCCCGCCCTGAAAACCGATCGGCGCGTACACCGCGATCAGGACCACGGTCATCGCGACGATCGGACCGCCGAGTTCGCGCGCGGCGATCAGCGCGGCGTCGAAAGGCGTCTTGCCCTCGTGCTTCATATGACGGTCGACGTTTTCGACGACGATGATCGCGTCGTCCACCACCAGCCCGATCGCGAGCACCAGCGCGAGCAGCGTCAGCAGGTTGATCGAGTAGCCGAGCACCTGCATCACGAAGAACGTGCCGATCAGCGACAGCGGCATCGCGATCAGCGGCACGATCACGGCGCGGAAACTGCCGAGAAACAGAAAGATCACCACCGTCACGATCAGCAGCGCTTCGACCAGCGTCTTGATCACTTCGTCGATCGCGGTGTTCACGAAGTCGGTCGCGTCATACACGATGTCGCCCGTCATGCCGGTCGGGAACTGCTTCTGCAACTCGGGGAACACGACCTTCACGCGCTTCGCGACGTCGAGAATGTTCGCGTCCGGCGCGACCTTGATGCCGATGAACACCGAACGCTTGCCGCTGAACGCGACGTTGAAGTCGTAACTGTCGGCGCCGAGCACGACGTTCGCGACATCTTCCAGACGCACGATCGAGCCGTTCTTCTGCTTGACCACCAACTGCTTGAAGTCTTCGACGGTGTGCAGATCGGTGCCCGCTTCCAGATCGACGCTGACCATCTGCCCTTTGGTCGAGCCGAGCGTCGCCAGATAGTTGTTGTTGCCGAGCGCGGCATACACGTCGCTCGCGCTTACGCCGTGCGCGGCCAAGCGCGCCGAATCGAGCCACGCGCGCATCGCGAACTGGCGGCCGCCGAGCACTTCGGCGGTCTGCACGCCCTGGATCGAATCGAGCTTCGGCTTGACCACGCGCAGCAGGTAGTCGGTCACGTTGTTGCTCGGCAGCACGCTGCTGTAGAAGCCCATGTACATCGCGTCGGTGGTCTGCCCGGTCTGCACCGTCAGCACCGGCTGCTGCGCCTGCGGCGGCAACTGGTTGCGCACCGAACCGATCTGCGTGTTGATTTCGGTCAGCGCGCGGTTCGCGTCGTAGTTCAGGCGCAGCGTCGCGATGATCGTCGACACGCCGGTGATGCTGGTCGACGACATATAGTCGATCCCCTGCGCCTGCGCGATCGCCGCTTCGAGCGGCTGCGTGATGAAGCCGGCGATGGTGTCGGAGTTCGCGCCGTAGTACGCGGTGGTGATCGTGACCACCGCGTTTTCGGTCTGCGGATACTGGCTGACCTTGAGCACCGCGAGCGCGCGCAGGCCGAGCACGAGGATCAGCAGGCTCACCACCGAAGCGAGCACCGGCCGGCGGATGAAGATGTCCGTGAACATGATCGGGCAGCCTCGCTTATTGTTCCTGCGGCGCCGGGTTAGGACTGTCGGCCGGCTGCACGCGGTTGTCGATGATCAGCGGCGTGCCGTTCTTCAGCTTGATCTGGCCGCTGGTCACGACCTGCGCGCCTTCGTCGAGCCCCTTCAGAATCGCCACCTGGTCGCCGCGCGTCGGCCCCGGGGTCACGAAGACCTGCTGCGCGACCGGCAGCGTCTTGCCCTGCGCGTTCGGCTGCGTGCCCGGCTTCACGATAAAGACCGTCGCGCCGTACGGGTTGTAGGTGATCGCGGTTTGCGGCAGCGTCAGGTGCCGTTCGGCGACGCCCGAGTCGATCTTCACGTTCGCGTACATGCCGGGCAGCAGCTTGCGCTCGCGATTGTCGACGCTCGCCTCGATCTGCACGTTGCGCGTCGCGCTATCCACTTTCGGACTGACCGAGCGGATCTTGCCGGCGAAGCTTTGGCCGCTGTACGCATTGGTATCGACGCTGACCGGCGCGCCGATCGCGAGCAGGCCGAGTTGCTGCTGCGGCACCGAGAAGTCGGCATAGATCGGATCGATTGCTTGCAGCGTGACGATCGCGTCCCCGGGGTTCAGGTATTGGCCGGGGTTGATCGTCGTGATGCCCAGGCGCCCCGCGAACGGCGCGCGAATCGTCTTCTTGTCGACCAGCGCCAGCTGTTGCGCGACCTGGGCTTTCTTGGCTTTCAGATCGGCCGCGTCCGCGTCGAGCTGGGCCTTCGCGATCGCCTTGATGTCGTACTGCGCGCGGTCGCGTTCGTAGACGGTCCGCGCGAGTTCGGCGGCGGCCTGCAGCGATTGCAGCAGCGCGACGTCGCTGTCGGCGTTCAGTCGCACGAGGATCTGGCCGGCCTTCGCTTCCTGACCGGACACGAATGCGACTTCGCGCACGAGTCCCGCGACTTCGGTCGTCACGTCGACGCCGCGCACCGCGCGCAGGCTGCCGACCGCCGCGAGCTGCGGCTGCCACGACTGGTAGTGGACCACCACCGCCGATACCGTGGCGGGCGGCGCGGTGTTGGCCGCCATGAACTTCGCGAACATGTGCGCGCGGAACAGGTTGAAGCCGACCAGCGCGGCGAGCAGCAGCCCCACGCAGATCAACATGATCAGCATCCGCTTTGCCATTCGTTTTCTTTCGGTCATCGTGGTGTCCTTGCTCGGCGCGGGCGAGGGCGTGGCGTTGGATTGCGGCGCGGCTAGTGCGGTGTTGCCGCGGTCGCGGTCGGGGACGTGGACGCGGCGGGCCCGGCTTGCGGCGCGGCGTCGTTCCACCAGCCTCCGCCGAGCGCCTGGAACAGCGCCGCGGTATCGGCATAGCGCGCGGCCTGTGCCTGCGCGAGACTCACGACCGTTTGCTGATACTGCCGCTGCGCATCGAGCAGTGCCAGATAGCTGACCCCGCCGACCCGGTACTGCCCACGCGTCAATTCGAGCGCATCGCCGGCCGCGCGCGACGCGTCGGTCTGCGCGGCGAGGCCGGTCGCGTCGTGATCGAGCGCGCGCAACGTGTCGGCGACATTCTGGAACGCTAACAAAACCGTTTCGCGGTACTGCGCATCGGCCTGCTCGTAAGCGGCCTCGGCTGCGCGCTTCTGCGCGCTCAGCTGGCCGCCGTGAAACACCGGTTGCAGCAAGCCGGCACCAATGCTCCAGATCGTGCTGCCGGCCCGCAGCACCTGGGCCGGCGTCAGCGCTTCGGCGCCGTAGCTCGCGGACAGCGTGATCTGCGGATACATCGCCGCGGTCGCGACGCCGATCTGTGCGCTCGCCTGATGCAGCGTCGCGTCGGCGGCGAGGATGTCGGGCCGCTGGCGCACCAGCGACGACGGCAGGCTGACCGGCAGCGTGGCGGGCAGCGAGAACATGTCGAGCGTGAACTCGGGCACGCCGGGGTCGCCCGGCAGCTTGCCGGCGAGTACCGCCAGTTGATGACGGGTTTGATCGAGTTGCTGGTAGAGCGGCGGCAGCGTCGCGCGGGTCTGTGCGAGCAGCGTTTGCTGCGCGAGCACGGCCGCCCGGCTGACGCCGCCGAGCGCGAACTGCTGCTCGAGCACCTTCAACTGTTCCTGTTCCTCGACCGCGATCCGCTCGGTCGCGTCGATCTGCGCGCGCACTGAAGCCTGCTTGACCGCGGCGGTCACGAGGTTGGCCGAGATCGTCAGCCACGCGGCCTGCAACTGGTACTGCTGATAGTCGATCTGCGCGTGCAGCGCTTCCAGTGCGCGCCGCGCGCCGCCGAACAAGTCGAGCTTGTACGACACGCTGACCGACGCGTTGTAAAGATTGAATTCCTCGACGAGGCCGGGCTCGCCGAACGCGATGCCGTTGATTTTTTCGCGGGTCGCGCCCAGTTGCGCGTCGACGCTCGGCAGCAGCGTGCCGCCCGCTTGCGCGCTGAAGTTTTCGCGGGCCTGGCGCAGCGCGGCCTGCGCGGCGGTCATGTTCGGACTATTGGCGATGGCTTCGCGGATCAGCGCGTCGAGCGGTTCGCAGTGAAACAGCGTCCACCACGCGGCGGGAATGTCCTCGCCGGGCGCGAAACGCTGCGGCAGGCCGGCAGCGCCGGGCGCGGAGGCGGTCTGTTTGGGCAGGGGTGTGGCGGTGAAGGTATCGGTGGCGGGCGGGGGCGGCGCGTGGTAATTCGGGCCCACCATGCAACCGGCCAGCGCGACGCAGCCGCCAAGCGCGGCGTAGAGGCGCCGCCGGACCATCCGCTGACTTACGTCGCTCATCGATCCACCTTCTGGCCAGTGGCGGGTGGACCGGAAAGATGTTCAGGTCACCCGAACGTTTCTGGAAGTTGCTAACCGACGCTGGAATTTACCACGCACTGTGCGCACTGCGCTCGGCCTCGCGGCGGCTGGCGGGCCGGGCGGCTGCCAGCGTTAGGGCTTTCAGCCGCGATGCCCCATCAGCATCAGCAGCAACGACAGCGTCACGATCGAGCCGACCGTCGACAGCAGAATCGTGCGCGACGTGATGTGCGCTTCGCGCCGGTAGAACTCCGCGAGCATGAACGGGCCGGTGCCGGTCGGCAGCGCGGCGAGCACGACGGCCATTTCAACCAGCGTCGGCGCGAGTCCGAACACGCGCGCCGCGAGCCACCAGGTCAGCGCCGGCTGCACGATCAGCTTGACGCCGGTCAGGAGCAGCGAGATGCCGCCCGCGCCGGCCTCGCGTGGGCGCTTCTCCGCGAGAAACAGACCGAGGCTCACCAGCGCGCACGGACTCGCCGCGCCGGCCAGCAGTTTCAGGAAGGTCTCGGCGCTGGCCGGCAGCGTCACGTGCAGACTCGCCACCGCGACGCCGGCGAGCGGCGACACGATCAGCGGATTGCGCGCGAGCGAGCGCAGCACCTTCAGGCCGAGCTTGTGCGGCGTGCGCTCGGTCTGCAAGCCGATTTCGATCAGCACGATCGCGACCGCGAACAGCACGCAGGCGACGAGGATCGTCGCGATGGTGGTCGGCGTGAGACTTGCTTGACCGAACGCGATCACGCCGAGCGGAAAGCCGATGTAGCCGGTATTGGGATACGACGCCGCGATTGCGTCGACGCTCGCATCGGCGAGATGCCGGCCGTTGAAAACACGCAGCGCGAGGATCAGCGCGAACACGGCCACGCAGGCAATCGAAAAGGTCGCGACGAAAGCCGGCTGATACAGCTGATGCCAGGTCGCGTGCGCCATCGTGTCGAACAGCAGCGCGGGCAGCGCGAGCCAGACCACAAAACGGTTCAGTTCGGACGCGGCGTTCGGGCCGAGCACGCCGCGCCGCCGGCACGCAAAGCCCGCGAAAATGAGGCCGAAAACGGGAAGCAGGATTTCGAGGGTGGCTAACATTGGGTGCGGAAGACGGCTTGGCGAGCGGGATCGAACGGTTGCAAGGAGGTGCTGGAACGGACGACCCGCCAGCGTAGCGAATTGCGTTGATACAATCCAATACCGTCTGATGGGTTGATTAATACCTTTTCTGCATCGTCAAATTTCGGGGCTATCGTGATCGATGTGAAACCGCTGCGCTACTTCGTGACGCTCGCTGAAACGCGCCATTTCGGCCGCGCGGCGGCGCGGCTGAATCTGTCGCAGCCGCCGCTGAGCCGGCAGCTCGCGGCACTCGAAGCGAGTCTCGGCGTGACGCTGCTCGAGCGCAGTCCGCGCAGCGTCATGCTGACGGCGGCGGGCGAGCGCTTTTATGCCGATGCGAAGGCGATTCTTGCGTCGCTCGAGCAGGCGGTCGACAACGCGCGGGCCGCCGCGCACGGCGCGGCCGGCAAGCTGGAAATCGGCTTCACGATGTGCTCCGCGTACAGCGTCGTGCCCGGCTATGCGCGCGCGTTCGGCGCCGCGTATCCGGAGGTCGAGCTGAAGCTGCGCGAGGTGGTGTCGAACGATCTGGCCGCGCAGGTGCTGGCCGGCCATATCGATGCGGCGATCATGTTCCCGAACCTGCCCGATAAGGGGCTCGCGACCCGCACGGTGTTGAGCGAGCCGCTATGCGTGGCGCTGTCGCGCACTCATCCGCGCGCGCGGGCGCGGCGTTTGAAGATCGCGCAACTGGCGGGTGAGCCGTTCGTGCTGGCGTCGGAGGAAGTCGCGCCGAGTCTGCGTGCGGCGATTCTCGAACATTGCCGCTCGGGCGGCTTCGAGCCCGATATCCGCTTCGAGGTGCAGTTGCAGCAGACGGTGTTGAGTCTGGTCGATGAAGGGGTGGGAGTCGCGCTGGTTCCGTCGTCGATGCGCAAGGCGCAACTGGCCGGCGTGGTGTTCCGGCCGCTCGCCGACGCGCCCCTGATCGAGCAGGTGCTGGCGTGGTCGCCGGCGAATCGGAATCCTTGTTTGGAGCGGTTTTTGGAGTTGGCGTGACGCAGTAACGACGCAGTCGCTCAGTCGCTCACACGCTTGCCGCCCCACTCGCGGGCGCCGGCTCGTCGGCCGGATAGCGCCGCGCGTCCTGCTTGATGCGCCGGCGCATCACGAACGTCCATAGCGTCAGCAACCCGTACACGCCATAACGCAGCAGGTTCGACGCGAGCACCGCGCGCGGATCGTCCGGCCAGCGCAGCACGATCGCGCTGCGCAGCAGGTTCTCGCCGATCATGCCGATGCCCCAGACGAGCGTCATCAGACGGATCGAGGCGGCGAGCGTCGGACGTTCGCGCCAATGGCGCTCGAACAGGTCGGCGCCGCGATGATCTTCGCGCGACATCGTCGAGCGCGCCAGATAGAACACCATCGGCTTGTGCAGCGCGAGCGACGCGACGAAAACGACGCCGATAAAGCCCGACACCATCGGATCTTCGAGCGCTTGCAGATGCGTATCGCCGACGATCAATTGCACCGCCAGCGATGGCAGCACCCCCGCGAGCACCAGCGCGCTTAGCGCATCAAAGTGTCGGTAGCGCAACGGGTCCAGCGCGATCCACACGAGCAACGGCAGCGCCGAGACAGCGAGCGCGCCTGTCGGCCCCCAATGCGGGACCGCGAGCCGGTACGTGAGCCAGGGCAGCGCGACGTTGACGAGCAAGGCGCTCAGATAACGCAGGCGGGATTTCATCGGCGGGATGAAAGCAGATGTGGAAGGCAGCTCCCGTTGCGCGCTGGCGCGCCGGAGACGCGGGTCGGGCCGGCGAACTAGCGCGGACTGATGCCGGCAGTGTAGGGCGAAGTTGCTGCGCCGGCCGTGGAGGGCGGCGCACGGCGAGGCAAAGGCGGCGCGCCGCTTCTAACAAACCAGCCGCCGCCTAGCGACCCTGATCCGCCGCCCGCCGCGCCGCGATCAAATCCGCGAGTTTCTCCACCTGCTGCCCCTGCGCATCGAAATTGCCCGCATCGAGCCAGCGCGCGTAGCACTCGCGCAGCGCTGGCCATTCGCTATCGATAATCGAAAACCACGCGGTATCGCGATTGCGCTCGCGATACACGATCGCCTGCCGGAAGATCCCCTCGAACGTGAAGCCATAGCGCAACGCGGCCTTGCGCGATGGTTCGTTCAGCGAATCGCATTTCCACTCGAAGCGTCGATAGCCTAGCTTGTCGAACACTTCGCTCATCAGCAGAAACATCGCTTCGGTCGCGATGCGCGTGCGCTTGAGCAGCGGCGAATAGGTGACGTGGCCGACTTCGATCACGCCGTTCGCCGGATCGATCCGCATCAGCGCGAGCGTGCCGACCGGCTTGCCGGTCGCGAGGTCGATCACCGTGTGATGCAACGGATCCTTCGACGCCGCCATCCGCGTCAGATGCTCACGATACGCGCTGAGGCTGTCGAACGGGCCGACCGTCAGATAGGTCCAATCGCGGCCGTCGGCGGCCGAGCGATAGGCGTCGAACAGCGCTTCGGCGTCGCGCTCGACGTCGACCGCTTCGAGCCGGCAATAGCGGCCCTGTAGCGGCGCGCGGCCCGGTGCCTGCGCGCCGTGCCAGCCGGGCACCGGCGCGCCGATCGGCTGACCGTAAAGGTTTTGTCTCGGGGCCATGTCTGTTCTCCTGTCGGTCGAGGCGGGCAATGAGGATGGTTGTCGATGGAGAACGATACGGCAAGCGTGGTATGTTCAAAAGATCCACGCAACGCCCAATCGATAGGTCCAGCCACCATGCTCGAAATCATCGGCCCGCTCGTTCATGCGGACCCGCGTGCCGGTTCTGCCGGGACGGCGACTGCCATCGCCACTGCAACTGCCGGTGCCGGCACCGCTGCGGCTGCCGCGCGGCCCGCGCCGCTGCAAAAGCAGCTGATCGAACGTCTTCAGCAGGCGATTCTCACTGGCCGCCTGCCGGCCGGCTCGCCGCTGCCTTCATCGCGGCTGCTGGCGGCGGAAATGGGGGTGTCGCGCAACACCGTCGTGATCGCTTACGAGCATCTGGCCGCGGTCGGCTACGTGATCGCCGACCGCAAGGGCACCCGCGTGAGCCCGCTGTCGAGTCCGGCCGCGCGCGGCGAGCCGGCGGCGGCGCCGGCCCAGCCCGAAGTGACCTACGCGGCGCGTGTCGATCAGTTCGCCGCCGCGCACCAGCACGCGGACAACGCCTCTGCGCTGACCCCGGGTACGCCCGCGCTCGATCGCTTCCCCCTCGCCGCGTGGCGCCGCGCGCTGGAACGGGCGATGGAGCGTTCGTTGCCGCAGGCGCTCGGCTACGGGCCGCCCGCCGGCGAGCCGACCTTGCGCGACGCGCTCGCCGCGCATCTGCGGATGGCGCGCGGGGTGCGCTGCGACGGCTCGCAGATCGTGATCACCGAGGGCGCGCAGGAAGCGCTGAACCTGTGCGTGCGTCTCTTCACGAATCCGGGCGACATCGCGTGGGTCGAGGATCCCGGCTATCGCGGCGCGAAGGCCGCGTTCACCGGGGGCGACTTGCGCACGCTGCCGATTCCGGTCGACGCCGAAGGGATGGCCGCGCCGGACGATGCGTGGGCCACGCATCCGCCGAAGCTGATCTACACGTCGCCCGCGCATCAGTATCCGAGCGGCGCGGTGCTGTCGGTCGCGCGCCGGCTCGCGCTGATCGCGCACGCGCGGCGCTACGGCGCGTGGCTGATCGAAGACGATTACGACGGCGAAGTCCGCCATACCGGCGAGCCGATCGCGAGCATGCAGGGGCTCGTCGATGACGCGCCGGTGCTCTATGTCGGCTCGTTCAGCAAAACGATGTTCCCGGCGTTGCGGATCGGCTTCGTCGTGCTGCCGCGCAACCTCGCCGCGCAGGTCGCTGTTGCACTGCGGGAACTGCTGCGCGGCGGACATCGGCTGGAGCAACTGGCGCTCGCGCATTTCATCGCAAGCGGCGAGTTCGGGCGGCATCTCGGACGGATGCGGCGCCTGTATCGCGAGCGGCAGCAGGCGTTGCGCGATGCGCTCGCGCGACACTTCGCGCCCGAGCTGATTCTCGGCGGCGACTGCGGGATGCATCTGACGCTGCGTTTGCCGGCATCGATCGACGATCGCGAACTGTCGGAGCTCGCGCAGACGCGCGGGCTTAGTCCACGGGCGCTGTCCGGCTTTGCGATGGCGCCGTCGGCGGACGTTAACGGCCTGGTGATCGGTTATGGGAACACGGCGGCCGAGCGGTTGGGGCCGGCGGTCGAGGTGCTGGCGGAACTGGCGCGAGGGCTGGACAAACGCGCCGCGAAATCCGCCGGTCAGGCCGGCCGGCAGGGCCGCTCGCGCGCCGCGCGTGGCATGTGATTTTGATGACTGTGCGCGCGGCTCGTGTCGCGCTATCGTGTCGCCTATGCGCGGCGCTTGCCGAGCCGACAGCCTCGCGTCGCCCGCATGTGCCGCTGTGGCGGCCCCCCGCATCGCGGGCGCGGTGCCCGCACGGGCACGAACCATGCCGTGGTTTTTGATAACGATCTAATCCGACCGGAGACGACATGAAGGAAATCGAACCGACCCCGTGGTTTGACCTTGCCACCGATACGCCCGTCCGCGAAGGCTGGTACGAGGTGCAGCTGGCGAGCGGGGACACGGCGTTCGCGAAATTTGGCGACGGCGTGTGGACCGAAAAACCGTTGCTCGTATTCACGCATTGGCGCGGCCTGTCGGCCGATCCGTCGCAAGCCGCAGACGGCACGGCCGAATCGATCGCCGCCGAAGCGACCGCGGCCGAAGGCGTGCGCGCCGCCTGGAATGCGTTTTTCCCGGGCCTGGGCGAAGAGCAGCACAAACCGCTCGATGCGCTGCCGAACGGTAAGGCGCCGCATTGACGGTTGCCTGATGGTTGATTGAAGTACGGCCCGGGCGGCGGTTCGCGGTTGCCGCCCGGGTGTCCGATTGCGCTTTTTCCTCTCCCGCTACAATCGGCGTCATCCTTCCGACGCCAGACTCCCAAGCTATGAACGCCACTCGAGAACCCGTGGAATTATCGCGCGCGACGCAACTGCTCAATCATGGACCGGTCACGATCATCACCAGCGCGCACGACGGGCGCTCGAACGTGATGGCCGCGTCGTGGGCGATGCCGCTCGATTTCAATCCGCCGAAGGTGGTGGTGGTCGTCGATAGTCGCACGCTGACGCGCGGGCTGATCGAAGCGAGCGGTGTATTCGGGCTGCAATTGCCGAGTCGCGGTTTCGCCGCGCAAACGCTCGCGGTCGGCACGCATGCCGGCGCCGAACTCGATAAGTTCTCCGCATTCGAGCTCGAGACTTTCGCCGCGCAAAAGATCGATGTGCCGATGCTGGCCGGCTGCATCGTGTGGCTGGAATGCAAGGTGATTCCGGACGATAGCCAGCGGCACGATCTGATCATCGGCGAAGTGGTCGCCGCCTATGCGGATAGCCGCGTGTATTCGCACAACCGCTGGCATTTCGGCGACGATCCGGACCTGCGTACTTGCCATTACGTGGCTGGCGGCACGTTCTTCGCAACCGGCGATGCGTTCGAGGTGGAGGCGGCGAACGCAGCGGCGCAGTGACGGGCGTGGTTTGGCGAGGGGACGCTTGTTTCAGTTCTTGCCTTCGGCGAATGCGGTCAGTGCATCGCCGGCGAGCCGGTAACGCACCCATTCACTTTGCGGGTTAGCGCCGATCGATTTATAGAAACCGATGGCCGGCTCGTTCCAGTCGAGTACGCTCCATTCGAAACGGCCACAGCCGGTTTCGCAGGCGATCTGCGCGAGATGGCGCAGCATCTGTTTGCCGGCGCCGCTGCCGCGCGATGCGGGCGATACGTACAGATCTTCCAGGTAAAGTCCCTGTTTGCCGAGCCACGTCGAATACGAGAAGAAATAGACGCAAAAGCCGACGGGCTCGCCGTTCATTTCGCAGATCAGTGCTTTGGCGGGCGCGCCTTCTGAAAACAGGCTCTTTTCGATGTCCGCGACGGTGGCGATCACTTCGTGCCCGGCTTTTTCATAGACCGCGAGTTCGGTGATGAAGCGCAGGATCAGGGCGGCGTCGGAGGCGGTGGCGGGGCGGATTTGGGTGGTCAAGGGAGGGCTCGGTGGGTGGGCGACTGAACCGGGGATCGGTTTAGATCAGCTGTATATCGTAGCGTTATTAGCCAATGAGCGGGTACTGGTCGCGCCGTTTGTCCGAATTTCCTGCTGCAACTATCAGCTTTGTCCGATAGCATCCAGCTGACCTATTCGTGAGAATTTTGAAGAGAAGGAACTTTTCTCCCGGACGAGTTTGCGTGTTCGTTCGGATTACAAAAACGAACAGGACAGCGATGTCATGAACGAGACCAAAATCGGCTACTACAAGATTAATAAACTGCTGTGGAGGTGGACGCTGCATGAAGGTGCGGATGGTTGCGAAATCGTTCGCGAAGCGCAGCTTTCGATGGATCGCGTTCCGCCTCCGTTATCGCGAATCCGGGAACCCAAAGCACGACCGAGCAAGCCGTCAGCCAAGCTGACTAAGCCGGACCCTCTAATCAAGTTCCTCGATGATATTGAAATGGTCGCCAACGCACTTGGTCGTTTCAAGACATGGTTGACCGCGCCGGAGACACCGAAGCAAGCCAAACCTGCCCCGCCTGCATTAAGCCCGGAAGAGACTGTTCCGCCGTTCGATATTCAGGAGATTCCGAGAGCGATGCGCAAGGAGTTCATGCCAGTATCAGCAACGCTGATGGAGCGCTGGTTCGCTGGTGAACTCAACTACGGCCGCACCAGTGATGAAACCTCAGCCGAAATTAATCAGAACGGTGAACGGTATCCGCCGAGCATGTACGACACGACCACTGTCAAACTTGATTGGATCCTCAAGCATCGACGAGCGCGAGACCAATACGATGCTTTGATTAACACCGCCATTTACACTCTCCCTGCGCAGGATGTGCTAAAGCGTATTCTGAAACCGTTTAAAGCAAGTGCACTCCTTGATGCCTGGCAAATCTGTGGAATGAAACAGGAAAATCTCCACGATCACTTTCAATTTCAATATGTCACGGTGGGAAGCTCACTGTCTCAGAAGTTGGGCGAACTTGTTGGTGCCCAATTCCGTAACAACGGTGTTCCGGATGATTTGACGGGATCGCTGGGTGCTTTCAATATATATGCATCGATCGCACACGTAATGATTCACAGAGAGGGTAATGGCACGGTTGCCGAAGTCTCCGCAATCTACATCTACGTCAAGGATAGCTATGACTTCACAGACAAGGCTGGTGAAGTGTCCCAATATCTTGGGCATTGGGGGCAAAACGGAGTGATCGTTCTCGCGTACAACGGTGCGATGTCACATATAAATAAGCCGAAATTGTACTTTTCCTATCCAGTTGCCATGGGAAACCCGAAGGTCAAAGGCAATGTGTATTATCCGATCCACAACAAAGATTTCAGAGAGTGGGCGATTAGACATAAGCGTGGCGGAGACTTCGTGATTTATTCGGATCGCAAGCTGGTTCGGATCGATCCCCCGCTCAAGGTTTACCTATGAAATGGCAGGGATTGGTTAAGTTGATAGCGCTTACCCTTGTTGTGGGTGGCTTGCTACTCCAGGGTCTTGTCCATGTTTCAGACACGGAAGGGAGTGAATGCGTTAGGAAAATCTCTCCAAAGCAACACTATATTGCGGAGCGCTGTCTGCTCCAGTGGAGAGGAGGGAACGGGCCGGAATACCTTGGTCGACTGTATGACGCCCAGTCGGGCGAATTGTTGGTCCGTAGAACATTCAGTACACCTGTTCCAGAGATTGAATGGACCGATGAGGACGCCGTTTCATTCTCCAGGGGCGGCGACGAGGAGTCTTACGTGATGTTGCCGCCGTCGCTTCACGACCGTGTGATCGCAACGTATTTCCGGTACGGCCTTTGAGCGCTCGAGTATGCGAGCAGTCGTCGCGTCGCCGCGGTTGCAATGACGATTGACGCCCACCACCAACTTCGTTTACTGTCGCTCCATGAACTTCCAGCCGATCCTCTTCGCCGCGACCACCACCACGACCACCTTCACAGGCGGGTCGTCCGGAGGTTGCGCGCGCTAAAGCTGGAATCCAGCACAGGCAGCGACAAACGCTCAAGGCCCCGCCGGCAACGGACGGGGCCTTTGTCGTTTCCGGTCTCTCCGTTTGCGGCATTCATCGTGTATTCGACCCAAAGGAGCAGGACCATGAACGACATCGACCATCGCGTACTCGGCAATAATCTCGATCTTTTCCATCAGCAGGAAGAAGGCGCCGGCATGGTGTTCTGGCATCCGCGCGGCTGGATGCTTTATCGCGTGCTCGAAGACTACGTGCGCGAGCGCATGCAGTGCGCGGGCTTTCGCGAGATACGCACGCCGCAACTGCTGGCGCGCTCGCTGTGGGAGAAGAGCGGCCATTGGGAGAAATTCGGTGCGTCGATGTATTCGCTCGACGACGCCGAAGCGGGGCGAGCGCTCTGTCTGAAGCCGATGAGTTGTCCGTGTCACGTGCAGGTGTTCAGCCAGCGAGTGCGCTCCTATCGTGAGCTGCCGCTGCGCTACAGCGAATTCGGTGCATGTCATCGCGACGAACCGTCCGGGTCGCTCGAAGGGTTGAAACGCACGCGCGCGTTCGTGCAGGACGACGCACACGTGTTCTGCGCGCCCACGCATATCGAGGCTGAAGTCGGGCGCTTCTGTGCGTTGCTGCGCGCGACGTACGCGGACCTCGGTTTTCCGGCTTTCAAGGTCGCGCTGGCGACGCGTCCCGCATTGCGCGCCGGTAGCGACGCCACGTGGGATCGCGCGGAAGCGGCGTTGGCCAATGCGGCGCGCGCGGCCGGCATTGCATTCGACGTACTCGAAGGCGAGGGCGCTTTTTACGGGCCAAAACTCGAATTCCATTTGACGGACAGCCGCGCGCGCAGTTGGCAGTGCGGCACGATCCAGCTCGACTTCGTGCTGCCTGAGCGGCTCGGTGCCGAGTACGTGAACGAGCGCAACGAACGCGAGCGGCCGGTGATGATCCATCATGCGGTGCTTGGCAGCATCGAACGCTTCATCGCGATGCTGCTCGAACATGATGAAGGCTGGCTGCCGATGTGGCTCGCGCCGGAGCAGGTCGTGATCGCGACGATTAGCGATGCGAATCAGGCTTACGCGGATGAGGTCGCGCAGGCGCTCGACGAAGCCGGCGGGCGCGTGTCGCTCGACGGCAGGCCGGAACGGCTGGAGAAGAAGGTCGTCGATGCGCGGGAGAAGCGGGTGCCGGTGCTGGTCGTCGTGGGCTCGCGGGATCAACGCGATCGCACGATCAGCGTTCGGTCGCGGGACGGACGGCAGGCGGTGTTTGCGTTGGAGGAGGGTGTCGAGTATTTGAGGAGGATGGCGGCGATGCCGATGTCGCTGAAGTGAAGAGGTGCCACGCGGTTGTGTCGTGGCTTAAGGAATTGGTTCGCAAAAATCATCCAAATCCCATGGCGGATCGGTACTGAAAAGACTTAAGTTCGTTTGCACCCGGTTGCGGGTACAACAGGAGGAAAGGCATGAAGACAAGAATAGCAGCGCTCGCCATTCTATCGCTCAGTACCTTTGCAGCAGCATCCGGCGATGCGATCTCCACAGTTGATGCTGCAGCGGATAAAGCCGCCGAGGTCACGCGCATGTGCCGGTTGTCGACCAATCAGACGAAATGCCTGCTGTTTGACGTGTCGGATCACAAAAGCTATTTCATGGTTGGCGTCCACGAGAAGCATTCGCCGGAATGCGGCGGCGATCCGGCGTCGGCGCCTGCATTGTTCTTTATGAAGATACGAAAGCGCGATGGGGCTGTGCTCACCAATCAAAAGGATGGGGAGCATTTTCGGCCACTTTGGTCGACACCCCGAATGGAAGGGTGCAACGCGAACTGATCACGCGAGATGCCATGTACTTCGCGTGCTGCCGCATTTATCCGCTCATTCGCCCGCGGACGATCCTTATAAACCGTCAGGGATACTTTCCGGCCGGCGTGCGGAGAAACGTACTAGTCCCGCCTAACAGGCAGCGGCCGCCGCCGCAAACAATCCGACGGCGACTCGCCAAAGTGCTTTTTATATTCGATCGAGAAGCGGCCAAGATGAGCGAAGCCCCACCGGGTTGCGATTTCCGTGATCGACCCATTACCGGACGCTTGCAGGTCGAGCAATTCTTCCCGTACGCGCTCGAGTCGCAATTGGCGCACGTAGTTCATCGGGCTCATCCCGTAGTAGTTTTTAAAGCCCGCGAACAAGCTGCTCGCGCTCACGCCCGCATGTTCGGCGATCCGCTCGATCGTCAACGGTTCTCGAACGTTCGCGCGAATGAACTCCTCGACCCGGCGGACGAAAAACGGTGCGAGCGTGCCGGCCGGACGGCGTATGCCGTCGCGGGCGGTATTAGGCTGGCCGTAGATCAGCGCATTGATCAACGTCGATTCGAACTGACTGAAGGCCAGCGGGTTTGTCAACGGATGATCGCGCATGCTCATCGCGTCCGCCAATAGCGGTAGCAGTTGCATCAGGTAAGCACCGCCGGGCGACGCCAGTTGCAACTCCGGCTCGAACTCCACCGGGCGGCTAAAAGCGTCGCCGAGATGCCGTTCGCAATGTTGCTCCAGCGCGCCGCGCTCGACCCGCAGAATCACTTGCGGGCACGCGTCGCCCCAGCGCATCCGTAGCGGCAAAGACGGAGAAAGCAGCGAAGCCGTTTGCGGACTCGAAACGAAACGCCGGTTGCCGCATTCGATTTCCGCGCTGCCCTGAAGCGGAATTTGCAGCAGGAAAAAGTTCTCCAACCGCCCCGGGTCGATCACGACCTCGCTGCCGTAATCGAGCAGGTTCAACGACACGTCGCCGAGCCGCGCATGATGCATGCGTCCGAGCAGGCCGTGATGGCCTGTCACCACCGAAAGTCCGTGCGGCCGGAAGATTCTCCCGACGATTGCCCGCACTTCTTCCAGGTCGGTCGACTGCATCAACAGGTTGTCGCGGTTGAAGCAGGGCGCTGTTGCGAGCCTGTGCGCGTCTCCACCGCTATTCGACCGATGCTCCACCAAGATTGCTCTCCAGGCTTACGCGCAGGTTTCGCCGCGCCTTACATTCATCGTTTCGATGCCGGTGTCGCCGCATCGGGCCGGCGACGGGAAGAACCCGATCTCGATTCTTGCACATCCTAGGAAAGGGCTATCCGGTTCGCATCGGCAAATACCCGGCTTGATCGCGGCGTGGCAGGAAGTATCTGGAGTTATCGGACAGCGACCGTAGTTCCCGGATAGTCGCTGGCGTGGGCGGGCATCGTGCCGGCCCGCGTGCCGGCCGCTCAGTTGAAATGGTGCACGTAGCGCAGAATCACCCGCGTACCTTCCGGCCGGTTGCGCGCATTCGCCTCGAAATACGCGTTGAACATCAGGTGATCGTGCTGGGAGAAGCTGTACATCGCGCCCGGCCCGATCGCCCAGACCGCTTCGCGTTGGCCGGACACGCTTTGTCCATTGACCTTCAAATCCGAAATCTGCCGCAGCCAGTAGCCGTTTAAGCCGATCCGCAAGCCCGGCATCACCTCGTATTCGGTCGCGAGGTTCGCGTGCAGCGCCTGGCCGGCCTGCGATGAACTCGCGTCCGCGCCGAGCCCCTGATACGGGCGATTGTTGCGGGCGTTCCACAGATAGTGAAGCCGCCAGGAAACCGTCCATTTCGAATTGATCCAGAGTGTCGCGGCCCAGTAGGGATCGATCGACCAGAAACCGCTGCCCGGATTGATCGCTTTGCTGGGGTCGTACGCGCCGGTCGGCGCAATGATCTGGAATTCGAAACGATGCACGAAACGGGGACCGTCCGGGCCCATCACCGGATCGAACTGAATGAACGGTCCGATCAGAATATCGCCGAAGCCGGTGCGCGAGGTCAGCGCGACATTGCCGAGGCCGTCGTCGGTATGCGCCGACGCGACCCACGGCAGGATCACGTCGAGACCCGGATGCGCGCCGCCGATTTTGAACGGCGATTGATAGACGAGTTGCGTCAGGCCCGCAAAAACATTGATGTTCTGCTTCGGCAACGCAACCTTGTTGCCGGCATTGTCGTTGATGCGCCCGGCCGTGTAGTACTCGAGATACTGCGTGCCATACCAGCCCGGACCGGCGGGCGGCGCGCCGTCGAGAAAGCTCGTGAAGCCGAGGTTCAGGTTCGGCAGGTCGCTGGCCGACGCCGGCGTATTGCAGGTCAGTCCGAACGCCGCGAGACAGGCGAGCAGCACGCGGGATGCGCATCGTTTCATGGGGTCTCCTGTGTTGTTATAAGGGCTGCCAAGTATCGGCTTCAGGCAAGGGCCGGATGGTCGGCCACCGCGCCGTACTGCCCGAGATGGAAAACCAGCGGCGCGTGTCCGCCCACTTCGAAATGCTCGATCTGGCCGACGAAGATCAGGTGATCGCCGCCTTCGTGCTGCGCGAGATTGCGGCACACGAAGTGCGCGCTGCAACCGTCGAGCACCATCGTGCCGCCGAGGCTTTCGCGGCAGGCGACGCCGACATATTTGTCCGGCGCGGGTTTCGCAAAGCGGCGCGACAGTTCGATCTGGTGTTCGGCCAGCACGTTGATTGCGAAATGCCCGGCATCGACGAAGTCCGCGCAACTGGGCGAGTTCTTGCCGATACTCCACAGCACGAGCGGCGGATCGAGCGACAGCGATGCAAACGAGTTCGCGGTCAGTCCGATCTTGCGACCGTCGCGCGCGGCGGCGGTGATGACGGTCACGCCGGTCGGATACTGGCCGAACGCGTTGCGCAACTGTCGCAGCGCATGCGCGAGATCATCGGGAGCCGCTGCGGCGGGCGGGGTAGCGGTCGGGGTAACGGTCGGGGCTTCCAGGGCTTGCGACATGAGCTTTCTCCTTGGTCGTTGCTGATGCGTCAGGCGGCGCGCGCGGCGCGCGCCGCGTGTTCGCCGATCACGGCCGCGCACGCGGCCGGATCGAACCACCACGGCGAGAACGTGCGCGGGTCGTCGAAACCGTTGGCGATCAGCGAGGCTAGCGACGGAAACTGGCCGGCTGCGCCGAGCAGTTCGAGAATGTGCGGCGGGGGCGGCGTAAGCAGCGAGTTGGTCCACATGACGACCGCTTGTGCGTACGACCAGTAGCGCTCGAAGGTCTGCTGCATCCAGTCTTCGCTGAACGCGGCGCCGCTGCGCTCGAGAATCGCGTCGAGATAGACCTTCGTGCACTTCGCGGCATTGTTCGACCCCTGGCCCGTAATCGGATCGTTGACAACGATCGCATCGGCCATCCCGAACACGGTCTTGCCGGACGGCAGCCGGAAGTAGGGATTGCGTACGGTGGGTGCGAAACGGCCGGACAGCACGCCGTTCGGATCGGTCAGCTCGACGTTCGCACAGCGTTCCGCTTCCCAGGGCAGATACTTGCGCAGCAACGCGAGACTCGTCGCGAGATGCTGTTCCGGCGTCCGCACGTCGCCCCAGCAATCGAACGGGCCGCCCGGTATGCCTTCGAACACCATGATCTCGCACGGGCCCGTCGTGGTCAGCGCGGGAAACACGAAGTATTCGCCGACGCCCGGAATCAGATTGAAACGCACCCGCGAGTACGGCGAGGAAGGCGTCATGCCCTTCACGTAGGTCAGCGCCAGCGCACGCTGCGGCTTGTCGAACGGGCTGCGTTGCGGGTTGCGGCCCAGCAGATTGACGATTTCGCCTTTGCCCGCGGCCAGCAGCACGAGATCATGGCTTTGTGCGAGTTGTTCCATTTCGGGCACGCCGACATCGCAGATCCGTACGTGGGCGCCGCGCTGTTCGACCGCTTCGAGCCAGGCCGACATCTTGACGCGCTGGTCGACCGACTGCGCATGGTTGGTCAGGCGTGCAGACCAGTCGATCAGCTTCGCACCAGGTACCTCCGGGTGCGGAATCGCTAGGCCGATGCCTTCGACCGGCGGGCACTGCTGCTCCCACCAGTTCAGACCGAGGTCGCGCTCGATCTGCAGCGACGTATTGAACATGCACTGACTCGACATGACTTTGCCGGTGCGGATTTGCTGCGCGTCGCGATTGGTGGCGAGCGTGACCTCGTAATCGCGTTCGAGCAGCGCGAGAGCGAGTTGCAGGCCCGACTGGCCGGCGCCGACGATGGCGACTTTTCTCATGATGGATCCCTCGATGTGGATGACGGTTGAAAGCGTGGTCGCAAAAAGCGCGCGTTGGATCTATTCGGCCAAGCGGGGAATGGCCGGGCTCGCCTGCTCGGGGCCCATTGCCGAATAGCCGCCGTCCACCGCGTAATCGGCACCCGTCACGAAGCTCGCGGCAGCGCTGCACAAAAACGTGACGACGTGTGCGACTTCCTCCGGATTGCCGACGCGTCCGAGCAGATGAAACGGCGCGGCCACGCGATCGGTTTTCGCGCGATCGCCATGCGTGAGTTCGTCCATCACGCGCGACCACGTCCAGCCTGGCGAGACCGAATTCACGCGGATGCCGTCCGGCGCGAGGTCCATTGCCATGCTGCGGGTCAGGGCCTTGAGCGCGGTTTTCGACGTCGGGTAAAGCCAGCGTCCGGTCTGCGCGCAGCCGGCCGAAATCGAGCTGAAGTTCACGATCGAACCGCCGCCGCGTTTGACCATGTACGGATGCACGAGCTTCGCGAGCACCACTGCCGAGATCACGTTCACGTTCATCGCCGCGAGCCAGTCGTTGCGGTTTGCCTGGATACCGTTGTCCACGTAACTGCAGGCGAGGTTGACGAGGATGTCGATGCCGCCGAACGTGGCGGCGACGGTGGCAACCGCCTGCTCCAGCGCGCTGTCGCTGGTGATGTCGGTTTCGATGAAAAGGCCGTTGGGGCCGAGCCCTTCGGCCACGTGGGCGCCGTTGCGCGCGTCGATATCGAGTACGGCGACACGGGCGCCGGCGGCTGCCAGATCTTTGGCGACTGCCGCGCCGATCAACGTCGCGCCGCCCGTCACGAGCGCGGTCTTGCCTGCGAGCGAGGTCATGATTGCGTCTCCGTTAATGAGTTAGTTGGTGTGGGGTGTGTGTATGAGTTCAGCGTGCGTCGTTGACGGCGACGCTGTCTCGCCAGCGCCTCATCAGCGTGTTCGACGGCACCGTTTCGTCGAGCAGCTTGCGTGCTGTATCGACACCGGTGGTCGGCAGGCCGTGCGGATCGAGCAGGCCGATCTGCACCAGCACGCTGGCCTGATCCCAGTAGATGTGCTCGTGATAGAGCTTGTCGCCGCGGAACTTCACGACTGCGAGCAGAGGAATTTCGACGCGCTTGCCGGTCGGCGCGACGCCGGGCAGCATCCAGTCGATCTCCGTGCTATGGGTGAAGCAGAACAGCATTTCGTCGACGATCTGCGTCGCGCCGATCGTGCGGGAAATCGGCGTAATGGCGGTGTCGGGCGGATTCGCGTGCACGAAATGGTGGCGGTAGAAGCGCTTTAACTCCGTATAGCCGACCCCGCCCGTCAATGTGGGGATATGGTTCACGTAGGGTTCGGCCACCATCGTGGCCATCGTGGCGTCGACGTCGCGCGTGGCAAACTCGTGTGCGAGGTGCTGGTCCCAGAGCGCCGACAGGTCGTAGTACGGGCCCATCGACTTGCGAAAGGCGGCGACCGCGCGCTCATGCGCGATCATCGCCGCGGGTTTGTCGTAATGCTCGCCGCCGTTGCGGGCGAACGCGTGATCGACGCCCGGATAGACATGAACATCGATGTGGTCATTGCCCGCGAGCGCGGTCGCGATCCGCTGCTGCGCTTCGGGCGGGCAGAAGCGATCGAGTGCGGCGAGGTTCAGCACCAGCCGCCCTTTGATTCGGGCGGCTTCTTCGAGCGCCCGTTCGATGCCCACGCCGTAGTAGCTGACCGCGCAAGCGACGGGCAGACGGCAGGCCGCCAGATAAGCGAGTTTGCCGCCGAGGCAGAAGCCCAGCACGCCGGTCTCGCCGTCACATTCGGGCAATCCGCGCAGCACGTCGAGTGTCGCGGCGATATCGGCAACGCCTTTGTTTTCGTCGTACTGACGATACAGTTCGAACGCGCGCGCGAAATCGGCTTCCGTATAACCGAGTTCAATACCCGTTTCGACCCGCCAGTACAGGTCGGGCGCCAGCACCGTATAGCCTTCTTCCGCGTAATAGTCGGCTACGTCGCGAATGGTCTGGTTGACGCCGAAAATTTCCTGGCACAACACGATGCCGGGGCCGGAGCCGCTCGCCGGCCTCGCGAGGTACGCACGGAACGCGCGGCCGTCCGGTGCCGGAATCTGTATGTATCGTCCTTTCATCAGAGCCTCTCTGTTTCGGTGTGCTTGAGTGGCTCCAGTGTTCGGCGACAAAACAAAGCGGGCTATCCGATTCGTTCAACGGGTATCCACGGAATACAAAAACCTCGGGTCAGGGCGCCGTCAATCCTGTTAGCAGGGGTGATCTTCCAATTAAACAAATCATCTCCGTCAACCGGATTAGTCCTATTTACATATTTATCGTCATTCTCCGCATTGGTTTTTCATTTATTTACCATTTCGACTCGCTTTCTGCGTTATTTTCTCGGGGCATTAAATACGCGCGGCGGGGAAGCTGAATAAACGGATTTTCCAACGCATCTTTAGCGCGAATTCCAAACACGTTCTTCAGCAAATTCGAATCTGTCCGTCCGCAACACGATCAAATTGGTCCACGTATGAAAATCTGCAAAAGGCTGGCGGCGTTGCCGCTGACTGCCGCGGTATCGCTTGCCTGTAACGCGCAGCAAAATCCCACCCCTGCCGACACCGCCGCCGCCGCGCGCGCCAATGTCGAACAGAACCGGCAGGTTCAGCAACACCGCGACGCGCAGCAACGCGACGCGGCGGTCAATGCGGGTTCGGTACGCTCGGCCGTTCAAGGCGCTTCCGGTTGGCCGGAACTGCCCACGGAAACACCGTGCTTCCGGATCGACGAGTTCGTGCTGGAGGTTCCGGCGACGCTGCCCGAACCGGTGCAGGCACAAGGCGCGTCGGCACTCCCGCAAGACCGCTTCGCGTTCGTGCGCGAATGGCTCGACCATTACCGCGGTCAATGCATCGGCAAACAGGGTATCGATACGCTCACCAAAGCTCTGCAACAACAGATTCTGAGTCGCGGCTACATCACGACGCGAGTGCTGCTGCCCGAGCAGGATCTGTCGAGCGGCGCGATGAAATTCGCACTCGTGCCGGGCGTGATCAGACAGGTCCGCTTCGCCGATCCTGCCACGCGCGGCACATGGAAATCCGCCTTCCCCACCGGCGACGGCAATCTGCTGAACCTGCGCGATCTCGAACAGGGCCTCGAACAGATGAAACGTGTCCCGAGCCAGGATGTCGACATGCAGATCGTGCCGACCGACGTCCCCGCCGAAAGCGACGTCGTGATTTCGGTGAAACGCACGAGGCCGTGGACAGTGGTCGCATCCATCGACAACTCCGGCACGCGCGCCACCGGCAAACTGCAAGGCAGCCTGAGCGTCGGTATCGACAACCCGCTCGGCCTGAACGACATCTTCAACGTAGGCGTGACGCAGGATCTGGAATTCGGCGACAAGACGCTCGGCTCGCATGGCTGGAATGGTTCGTACTCGATCCCCTGGGGTTACTGGACCGGCACGTTGTCCGCGTATACGAACACCTATTACCAGCAGATCGCTGGCGCCAACGAGACGTTTGTCGCGAGCGGCAATGCGCAGACGGTGGACTTCAAATTGCAACGGGTGCTGATGCGCAGCCAGAACAATGTGCTCGGCGCGCACTTCCGTCTGATGAAGCGCTTCGGCGAAAGCTTCATCGAAGATTTCGCGATTCCGCAGCAACGCCGCAACAACACGTTCATCGAGGCGGCGCTGACCGATCGCCACTACTTCGGCGCGGCGCAGTTCGACGGCTCGCTCGCTTACCGGCAGGGAATCGGCGGACTGGGCGCGACGCCCGACCTCCACCCGGATGGTCCGACCTACCGCTTCCATATGGCCGTGCTCGACGCGAATCTGTCGGTGCCGTTCCAGATCGCGAGCCAGCCGCTGCGCTACGTGACGAGCGTGCATGGCCAGTTCACGAACAACACCCTGAACTACATCGACGACCTGACGATCGGCAGCCGCTACACGGTGCGCGGTTTCGACGGCGAAACGATGCTCGCGGCCGAGCGCGGTTTCTTCTGGCGCAACGAGTTGCAATTGCCGATCGGTTCAACCGGTCAGGCGCTTTACGCAGGCCACGACTATGGCCATGTATTCGGGCCGAGCGCGGGCTATCTGGCCGGCACGCAACTGGCCGGTGCGGTAATCGGCATCAAGGGAAGTGCGCGAGCTAAGGCGGGGGCAGTCGGCTATGACCTGTTTGCCGGCACGCCGATCTACAAGCCGTCCGGTTTTCCGACGGCGCGGGTCACGGTCGGATTTCAGTTGACCGCGCAGTACTAGCCCCGATGCGCGATTGCTGTCCTATAGTTGTTCGATGCGGTCCGGGCCGCCGGCACGTGTCGTCAAGACGTGAATCCCACGATCAGGGAGAGCAACGCAATGGCAACTTCCCGCTTTGTTCTGTTGATAGCCCGCGGTATCCCGGCACGAATGTATGGGCTCGCGTTGGCCGTGGGAGTCGCCGTGACGATTGCCGCTTGCGGCGGCGACAACCTCACGTCGAACGAGCCGGCCTATGCGACAGAGGCACGCCCGCAGATCAACGCGATGCTCGCCGATACTTTGACTTCCGGCGCAGTCGTGTACGTGCAATCGCCGCATGGCGATTGGCTCGAATCGTTCGGCACCGCGCAGAGAGGCACGAATACGCCGATTCCGGTCAACGCGCATTTCCGCGTCGGCAGTGTGACGAAGACCTGGACCGGCACGGTGATTTTGCAACTGGTGCAGGAAGGCAAGCTCGCGCTGACCGACCCGGTCGGCAAATACGTTGCGAACGTGCCGAACGGCGACCAGATCACGATCGAGCAATTGCTGGAAATGCGCAGCGGTCTCTACAACTACTCGACCAACCTCCCGTTCAATCAGACGCTCGACGCGCAGCCGAACAAAGTGTGGACCACGAAAGAACTGCTCGACATCGGCTTCAGCCAGCCGGTGTATTTCGCACCGGGCGCCGGTTTCCGCTACTCGAACACGAACACGGTGCTGCTCGGACTGATCATCGAACAGCTAACCGGGATGAGTGCCGCCGACGCGATCAAGGCGCGTCTATTTGCGCCGCTCGGTTTGACCGGGACCTTCCTGCCGCCGCAGAACGATACGTCGCTGCCCGCGCCGGCGCCGCATGGCTATCAGTGGGGCACCAACGTCGAGACGATCGATAGCGACGAACTGTCTCCCGCGCGGCAGGCGGCGGCGAACAACGGCACGCTGCAACCGGCCGATGTGACGTCCGCGAATACGTCGTGGGCATGGACGGCCGGCTCGGGCATTTCGACGGCGAAAGAACTGGCGGCGTACGTGCAGCGGATGGTGGGCGGCGGCTATCTGAACGCTGATTTACAGGCGCAACGGCTCGCGAGCTGCCGGTCGGTGGATCCGTCGAATCCGAACGCCGCGAGTTACTGCCTGGGCCTTGCCAGATTCGGCACGTTCTATGGACACACCGGAGAAATACCCGGCTTCAATACATTCATGGGCTACGATCCGGCCACCAGAACGACGATCGTCACGTGGGCCGCGACCGCAGCGGCGCCGGATGGCCGCTCGCCCGCGAACGAGATCGCGCGAATCCTGATGGCGGAACTGAGCAAGGCGGCGGATATACCGGATGAGGGGCGGCCCTAGCGGAAGGAAATAAACCGGCTGGCAATGGCCGCGATTGCGTACCGGTTTCACGATGCGTGACTGCGTGGCGGTCCATTGCAGCGGAACCCGAGCTCAGCCGTTTTCCGCTGCCGCCCCGGTATCGCGCGACGATTCGGCCGTTCGCGCATCCACCCCCTCCCCGGTTTGCCGCGGCGGACCACCGGCCATCCCCGGCCGCAACATCGCTCCACCGAGCACGCCCGCTGCGGCCGCAAAGATCGCACCGACGAGAAACGCGACGTGATAGCCGCTGTTGAGCGCGACGGTCGCATCCGCCGAAGCAGCCAGCGCCTCGCTACGCGCGGCCGCGAGACTCGCGAGCACCGCCAGGCCGAGCGCGCCGCCCATCATGAACGACGTATTCACGATGCCCGACGCGAGCCCCGAATCGGCCGGATCCACGTCGCTCATTGCGGCGAGCAGCAGCGGATTGAACGCGACGCCGGCGCCGATGCCGAGCAGGACCATGCCGGGCAACACATCCACGACGAAGCTGCCGTCGAGCGGCGCCCGCGCGAACAGCGCAAGGCCCGCCGCCGCGAGCAGCAAGCCCACCGCGAGCGGCCGGCGCAGCCCGAAGCGCATCACGACCCGCGCCGACAGGCCCAACGAAAAGAACGCCATGATCAGATTCGCGGGCAGAAACGCGAGGCCGACCTGCAACGGCCGATAGCCGAGCACGCGTTGCAGATACAGCGCCGAGATAAAAAACCACGCGAACATCGCGGCCGCCCACAGCACGCCGACCACGTTCGCGGTCGCGACGTTGCGCAGTCGCAGAAGACCCAGCGGCATCAACGGATGTTCGACGCGCGCTTCGAGCAACAGGAACACCGCGAGCAACAGCAGCGCGACGCCGAGCAGCCCCAGCGTTTGCAGCGAGGTCCAGCCCGCCTCGTTGCCGTTGACGACCGCATAGACCGCGAGCATTAGCGACGCGGTGATGCTGACCGCGCCGGCCACGTCGAGCCGTTCGCCGTGCGCGTGTCCGCGCGCGGCCGGCAGCAGCGCGACGCACAGCGCATAGACCGCGATGCCGATCGGCAGATTGACGAGGAAGATCCAGTGCCAGCTGAGCAGGTTGGTCAGCAGTCCGCCGAGCAGCACGCCGATGCTGCCGCCGCCCGCGCAGACGAAGCCGTACACCCCCATCGCTTTCGCGCGCTCGCCGGCTTCGGTGAACAGATTCATGATCAGCGACAGCGATACCGCCGACACGATCGCGCCGCCGAGCCCCTGCACCGCGCGCGCGGCGATCAGCAGAAGCTGCGAGTTCGCGAGTCCGCAGGCGAGCGACGCGAGCGTAAACAGCGTGATGCCGCCGAGAAACAGCCGCCGGTGCCCATACAGATCGCCGAGCCGTCCGCCGAGCAGCAGGCAGCCGCCGAACGTCAGCATGTACGCATTGACGACCCACACCAGCGAGGTTTCGCTGAAGTGGAGATCGGCGGCGATCGACGGCAACGCGACGTTGACGATCGTCGTGTCGAGCACGATCATCAGCACACCCAGGCACAGCACGATCAGTGCGAGCCAGCGTCGTTTGCCATGCAGGGAATGGGTCATGGCGCTCGTGCTCAGACCTTCGATTGAGTGCCCATCAGCGTATTCGACGGCAAGGTTTCGTCGAGCAGCTTGCGCGCGCTTTCGATCCCCGCGACCGGCAGCCCTGTCGGATCGAGCAGCCCGACCTGCACCAGCACCGACGCCTGATCCCAGTAGATGTGCTCGTTATAGAGCTTGTCGCCGCGGAAGCACACCACCGCGAGCATCGGCACTTCGAAGTACTTGCCGGTCGGCGCGACGCCCGGCAGCAGCCAGTCGATCGCGCAGCTATGCGTGCAGCTGAAAATGAATTCGTCGACCACACGATCGGAGCCGATCGTGCGTGAGATCGGAATCAGCTTCGTATCAGGCGGATTCGAGTTGACGAAGTGATGCGTGTAGAAGCGCTTGAGGCGGTCGTGGCCGACGCCGCCGGTCATCGTCGGCACATGATTCACATAGGGCTCGGCGACCATTGTCGGCATGACCGCGTCGACGTCGCGCGTCGCGAACTCGTGATAGCAGTGCGCCTCCCACAACTCGTTCAGATCGTAGACCGGGCCGAGCACCTTGCGCAGCAGCGCGAGCGTGCGCGAGTACGCCATCATCGCGGCGGGTTTGTTGTATTGCGGGCGCTGCGGCGCGGCGAACGCGTGATCGCAATCGGGGTACACGTACTGCTCGATCTGGGGCCGCGTGCGCAATGCGGCGCTGATGCGCTCGCGCGTTTCGGGCGGGCAGTGCGCGTCGTTTGCGGCGAAGTGGAACACCATCGGACAGCAGATCGAGCGCACGTCGTCGAGCAGGTCTTCGAGGCCGACGCCGTAGTAGCTGACCGCGCAATCGACGTCGGTGCGCGCGGCGGCCAGAAAAGCGAGCTTGCCGCCCAGGCAGAAACCGACCGTGCCGACTTTGCCCGCGTGTTCGGGCATTGCGCGCAGCGTCGCGATGGTCGCGGCGATGTCGTTGACCGCGAGATCGGCGTCGAACAGGTTCAGATAGCCGAGCGCCTGCTGCATGTCGGCGTCGCCGTAGCCGAGTGCGATGCCCGGCTTGATGCGCCAGAACAGGTCGGGCACCAGCACCACGTAGCCTTCTTCGGCGTAGCGGTCGGCGGTCGCCTTCATCGAGTCGTTGACGCCGAAGATTTCCTGCAGCAGCACGATCCCCGGGCCGGAGCCTTGCTCGGGGCGCGCGACATAAGCGTTGAAATGGCCGCCGTCCTCGGCGGTGATTTCGATGAAAGAACCGGCCATACGGTTTGTCTCCAATAACGTGTTGCGGTCGATCCAAAGGTGGGCGCGTGAGCGCTTGCCTGTCACGCCATCATCCGCAACTCGAACCGTTTCAGCTTGCCGGTTTCGGTGCGCGGCAGCGCGCCGACGAACGTGATGACGCGCGGATATTTGTAAGGCGCGACGTTATTCTTAACGAAATCCTGAAGTTGCGCGACCAGTTTATCGTCGGCGGTATAGCCGGGATTGAGCACCACGAAGGCCCGCACGATCTGGCCGCGGGTTTCGTCGGGCACGCCGATCACCCCGCATTCGGCGACCGCCTCGTGTTGCAGCAGCACGCTTTCCACTTCCGGGCCGGAGATGTTGTAGCCGGCCGAGACGATCATGTCGTCGGCGCGCGCCTGGTAGAACACGTAGCCGTCCGCGTCGAGATAGACCGAATCGCCGGGCAGATTCCAGCCGTCGCGCACGAAGCGCTGTTGCCGCTCGTCGGCCAGATAGCGGCAGCCGGTCGGCCCGCGCACCGCGAGCTTGCCGATCGTGCCGGGCGGCACCGGCCGCATGTCGTCGTCGACTGCTTGCACCACATAGCCGGGCACCGCGCGGCCGATCGCATTGCGCCGAATCTCCGCGCCCTGCGATGAAATAAAAATGTGGATCAGCTCGGTGCCGCCGATTCCGTCGATCATGTCGATGCCGGTCGCATCGCGCCATAGCCGCCGGGTCGAATCGGGCAGCGCCTCGCCGGCCGATACGCTTTTGTGCAACGAACTGACGTCGTGCTGCGCGACCAGCGGCGCCATCTGCCGATAGAAGGTCGGCGCGGTGAAGACGATCGTCGCACGAAACCGCTCGATCGTTTCGAGTAGCGTTTTCGGCGAGAGCTTTTCGATCAACACCGTCGACGCGCCGACCCGCAGCGGAAAACACAGCAGCCCGCCGAGTCCGAACGTGAACGCGAGCGGCGGCGTGCCGCAAAAAATATCGCCGGGCGACGGCTTCAACGTATGACGTGGAAACAGATCGCACATCGCGACTACGTCGCGATGGAAATGCATGCAGCCTTTCGGCGCGCCGGTCGTGCCGCTCGTAAATGCGATCAGGCAGACGTCGTCGGCGGCGGTGTCGCAGGCGGTGAACTGCTCGGGCTTGTTGACCGCGAGCGTTTCGAGAGAGTCAGCGGAGTCGTCGTGAAAGCGCCGCGTTTGCGTGAGCCGCGCGCAGTAGAACTCATCGTGCGGATTCGTGCAGCGTTCGAGTTCTTCGAGCAGTCGCGCGTCGCACAGCGCGGCGGCGATCTGCGCTTTCTCGATGATCTGCTTCAGTTCCTTCGCGCGCAGCAGCGGCATCGTCGGCACGACAACGAGGCCGGCCTTCAGCGCCGCGAGCATCGTGACGGCCATCTGCAGCGTGTTCGGCCCGCGCAGCAGCACCCGGTTACCGGGCCGCAGCCCCATTTCGTCGACCAGCACATGCGCGCTGCGATTGACCAGCGCCAGAAGTTCGCCGTAGGTGGTCGCGCGCGGCTTGCCGTCCACGTCGGACCAGATTGCCGGCCGGTCGCGATGCCCCGCGTCGATGGTCCGCTCCAGCAATTCGGTCGCGCAATTGAGCCGCGGCGGGTATGCGACGTCCGGATTGTCGAGCAGAAAGACGGGCCATTGATCCTGCGGCGGAAGGTTGTCGCGCGCGAAGGTATCGACATGGGCTGACGGTTCCATCATGGTCTCCCGGGGCATTGAGCCGGAAAAGCGCTGGGTTGGTGGAATGGCTTTGGGTAGTGTCTCGATGCGATGCGTGAAATGTTCAGTACAACGTTCAATGCGACTGCGGTGCAAGCTTCCGTGCGTTGCTTCAGTCCGGGATCACGGCGGTCGCCTCGATCTCGACCTTCGCGCGGTCCTCCATCAGCGCGACGACCTGCACCGCGCTCATCGCGATGTCGTAATCGCCGATCAGCTCGCGAAATGCGCGGCCGATGTCCTTCAGCGCCGCGAGGTACTCGCGCTTGTCGGTCACGTACCACGTGAGCCGCACCAGATGCTCGGGCTTGCCGCCCGCTTCGCGCAGCACCGCGAGCAGATTGCTCAGCGCCTGTGTGGCCTGCGCGGCGAAGTCGTCGGTGTGGAACTGCGCCTGTTCGTCCCAGCCGATCTGACCGGCGATGAATACCTGTGTGCCGGATGCCGCGACGCCGTTCGCATAGCCGCGCGGTTTGATCCAGCCGGCCGGAAGGAGAGCTTTTTTCATGAGCGATGCGCCTCGATGGAGGGGGACGACGACGGGGCGAACGCTGCGAGCGCGCTCGCGATGTCGCCGGGGATATCGATGGATTCGCCGGTCTCGAACGACATGAACACCAGTACCTGCTTCGCGCAAAAACGCGTTTCGCCGTCGCAGTGGCCGTGAATTTCGATGCCGAGCGAGCTGCGGCCCACGCGGGTCACGCTGAGCGCCAGCAGAATCGTTTCGCCGAGCCGGCTCGGGCGCGAGAAGTCGCAGTCGAGCTTGACGATCGGCAGGCCGGTGCGGCGCTCGCCGATCATCCGCGCGTAGTCGATATGCAGCCCTTCGTAGAACCAGTCCTCGACCAGCACGTTGGTCATCACGAGGTACTGCGGGAAGTAGACGATGCCGGCCGGATCGCAATGCGAGAAGCGGATTCGTACCGGCCGCTCGAACGTCGTGCTCATTGCGCGGCCCCGTTCGCGGCGGCGTGCGCCTTCAGCAGATCGCGCCCGACGATCAACTGCTGCACTTCGGTCGCGCCTTCGTAGATGCGCAGCGCGCGAATCTCGCGGTACAGCATTTCGACCGCGTGGCCGCTTTGCACGCCCATCCCGCCATACAGTTGCACCGCCGCGTCGATTACCTGCTGCGCGCCTTCGCTCGCCTGCCACTTCGCCATCGCCGCTTCGCGCGTGACGGTTTCGCCCTGATCGCGCAGCCAAGCGGCGCGATAGACGAGCAGCGCGCTGCTGTCGATCGTCAGCGCCATCTGCGCGAGTTTTGCCTGGGTCAACTGAAAGTCGCCGAGCGTCTGGCCGAACATCCGGCGCGACGCCGCGCGGTCGAGCCCCTCGGCCATCGCATGGCGCGCGAAGCCGAGCGACGCGGCCGCGACCGACGTGCGGAAAATATCGAGCGTACGCATCGCGATTTTGAAGCCCTCGCCGCGGGCACCGAGCAACTGACTGCGCGGCACGCGCGCGCCGGAAAAGCGCAGCCGTGCGAGCGGATGCGGCGCGATCACGTCGATCCGTTCGGCGATCTCGAAGCCGGGCGTCCCGGCATCGACGATAAAAGCGCTGATCCCGCGCGCGCCCGGCGCCTCGCCGGTGCGCGCGAACACCACGTAGAAATTGGCGATTCCGCCGTTCGAAATCCACGTCTTCTCGCCGTCGAGCACGTAGTGGTCGCCGTCTTCGCGGGCGACGAGCGCCATCGCCGCGACGTCCGAACCGGCTTGCGGCTCCGACAGCGCGAACGCGGCGATCGCTGTTCCGCTCGCGACGCGCGGCAGATAGCGCGATTTCTGCTCATGCGTGCCGGCCAGCGAGATCGCGCCGGAGCCGAGCCCCTGCATCGCGAGCGCGAAATCGGCGAGGCCCGAGTAGCGCGCGAGCGTCTCGCGCAGCAGACAGACCGCGCGAGTGTCGACCGTGTCGCCGTGACCGCCGTACGCGACACCGCCGACGCCGTATTTCAGCCAGCCCGCCGCGCCGAGTTCGCGCACCAGCCGGCGGCAGGTCGCATCGGTGTCGGCATGTTCCTGGTGGCCGAGATGCGCGCGGCACCATTGATCGATCGCGGCGGCCAGCTCGCGATGACGCGGCTCGAAAAACGGCCACGCGAGCGGGCTGTGCGGATCCAGTTGGGAGTTCTGACGGTCGGCGCTCAACTCAGTCTCCTTCGAACACCGGGCGGGTCTTCGCCGCGAACGCGTTGTACGCGCGCTCGAAATCGCGCGTGCCCATACAGATTGCCTGCGCCAGCGCTTCCGATTCGATCGCTTCGTCGATGCTCATGCTCCATTCCTGATGCAGCATCTTCTTCGTGATGCCGTGCGCGAAGGTGGGGCCGGACGCGAGTTCGGCGGCCAGCTTCTGCGCTTCTTCGAGCAGCGCCGCCGGCTCGCACAAGCGGTTGTAGAAGCCCCACGCGTGGCCTTCGTCGCCGCTCGCCGAACGGCCGGTGTACAGCAGCTCGGCCGCGCGACCCTGGCCGATGATGCGCGGCAGCATCGCGCACGCGCCCATGTCGCAACCGGCGAGGCCCACGCGCGTGAACAGGAACGCGAGCTTGCTGCGCGCGGTGGCCAGACGCAGATCGGATGACATTGCGAGAATCGCGCCGGCGCCCGCGCAGACGCCGTCCACCGCCGCGATGATCGGCTGCGGGCAGTGGCGCATCGCCTTCACGAGGTCGCCGGTCATGCGCGTAAACAGCAGCAGTTCGGGCATCGGCAGATCGATCAGTGGCGCGATGATGTCGTGCACGTCGCCGCCGGAACAGAAGTTCTCGCCCGCGCCGTGCAGCACGACCGCTTTAACGTCGGTCGCGTACGCGAGATCGCGAAACAGGTCGCGCAGCTCCGCATACGATTCGAAAGTCAGCGGGTTCTTGCGCTCGGGACGGTTCAGCGTGATCGTCGCGACCTTGCCTGTCACGGACCAGCCGAAGTGTTGCGCGTCGTATCCGGCGAGCGTCAGGCGGTTGCCGCCCAGCAGCGCGTCGGCGTTGGATCGTGTCATGTATTCCTCCGGTCCCAAACTTCTGGGTAGCAGTACGAATTCAGCCCTTCAGACTGTCGAGCAGATGCTGCTTGAGCTTGCCGAGGTCCTGGTGGGTGTGCATTTTTTCGTCGAGGCTCAGGCCGCCGAACATTTCGACGACCCATTGTTCGTGGGCGACCGCCATCCGGTCGAACGCGGCGCGGCCAGCTGGCGTCAGGCAGACGCTGATCGAGCGGCGGTCGTTCGGATCGGTGTCGCGCGCGACCAGCCCTTCTTTTTCGAGCTGATCGGTGATGCCGGTCACGTTGCCGCCGGTCACCATCATGCGGCGCGACAGCTCGGTCATCTTCAGTCCTTCGGGATGCCGTTCGAGCTGCGCCATCAGATCGAAACGCGGCAACGTGGTGTCGAATTCGGTGCGCAGCCGTTTGCGCAGCTCGGCCTGCACGAGGTTGGTGGTGGTCAGCATGCGCAGCCATAAACGCAGGCCCATATGGCTGTCCGCGCCGGTGCTCATTTCGAGGTCCACGACGTTCTGCGCGTTCTGACGGATCGAAGTCGATTTGCTCACATTACTTCTCCGCCCGAGATGGAAATGGATTGCCCGGTGATCGCTTCGGCGCCGGGACTGCACAGCCACAGCACCGCATTGGCGACCTGCTCGGGACTGACGAAGCGGCGCTGCGGATTCGAGCGCAACAGCGTTTCGCGCGCCTGTTGTTCGGTGCGCGAGGTCTTGCTGGTGATCTGTTCGAGCGACGCGTGCAGCAGTTCGGTTTCGGTGTAGCCTGGGCATACCGCGTTGACCGTGATGCCGCGCGTCGCGGTTTCGAGCGCGAGCGAGCGGGTCAGACCGATCACGCCATGCTTGGCCGCGCAATACGCGGCGACATACGCATAGCCGATCTGCCCGGCGGTGCTCGCGACGTTGACGATGCGGCCATGCCCGCGCTCCAGCATGCCGGGCAACACCGCGCGGGTGCCGAGGAACACGCCGGTCAGGTTCACGTCGAGCATGCGTTGCCACAGCGCGGTGTCGGTGTGGGCAAACGGCGCGGCCTGCGCCTGGCCCGCGTTGTTGACGAGGATATCGACCGCGCCCGCTGCCTCGAATGCACGGGTGACCGAGTCTTCCTGCGTGACGTCCACTGCGATGCAGCCGACTTCGCCGAGCGCCGCGAACTGTTCGCGCTGCGCTTCGAGACGCTGAGCGTTGCGGCCCATCAGCGTGACGCGCGCGCCGGCGCGCAGCAGCGCCTCGGCGATTGCCGCGCCGATGCCGCTGCCGCCGCCGGTGACGACCGCGTGCCGGCCGCAAAGAGAGGTATCCGAAGTATTCACACGGTTCCTTCGGCGCGTTGCGCGCGTTGTTGCGCCGTCAGGCCGGCATTGGCGAGCGCTTGCGCGCGCTCGCGTTCCAGATTGCGTTCGAGTTGCATCTTCGCGGCGGTATAGGGCTTCGGCCATGCGACGTCGAGATAGCCGATCTTCGCCGCTTCGTTCAGCGTCCACGACGGATTCGCGAGATGCGGACGCGCGATCGCACACAGATCCGCGCGGCCGGCCGCGATGATGCTGTTCACGTGATCCGCTTCGGAAATCGCACCGACCGCGATCGTCGCGATCCCGGCTTCGTTGCGCACGCGGTCCGCGAACGGCGTCTGGAACATGCGGCCGAACACCGGCTTTTCCGCCTTGCTGACCTGACCCGACGACACGTCGATCAGGTCCGCGCCGGCCGCCTTGAACGCCTGCGCGATCTTCACCGCGTCGTCGGGCGTATTGCCGCCTTCGACCCAGTCGTGCGCGGAAATCCGCACCGAAATCGGTTTGTCCTGCGGCCATACCATGCGAATCGCGTTGAAAACCGCCAGCGGATAGCGCAGCCGGTTTTCGAGCGAGCCGCCGTATTCGTCGGTACGTTGATTGGTCAGCGGCGACAGGAAGCTCGACAGGAAATAGCCGTGCGCACAGTGCAGTTCGAGCCAGTCGAAACCGGCTTCGATCGACATGCGGGTCGCGTCGACGAATTGCTGCTCGATCGCGCGCATTTCTTCATGCGTGGCCTCGCGCGAATGCTGGCTGATACCGGGCAGATACTGCTGCGGCGACGCGGAAATCAGCGGCCAGTTGCCTTCTTCGAGCGGCTGATCGATCCCTTCCCATGCGACCCGCGTCGAGCCTTTCGCGCCGGAGTGACCGAGCTGGATGCCGATTTTCGCGTCCGACTGCAGATGCACCAGATCGACGATGCGTTTCCACGCAGCCCGTTGCCCGGCCGTGTACATGCCCGGACATCCCGGCGTGATGCGCGCTTCGGGCGACACGCAGGTCATCTCGGTCATCACCAGCGCGGCGCCGCCCATTGCGCGGGCGCCGAGGTGCATCAGGTGATAGTCGCCGGGGATGCCGTCGACGGCCGAGTATTGCGCCATCGGCGACACGATCACGCGGTTTTTCAGCGTGATGCCGCGCACGGAGAACGGCGTGAACATCGGCGGAATTGAATGCTTGTCGGGCGCGCGTTCCACACCCGCGCGCCGCGCGAGCCAATCTTCGAAGCCGGACAGATATTCGGCATCGCGCTCGCGCAGGTTCTCATGCGAGATGCGCTGCGAGCGCGTGAGCAGCGAATACGCGAACTGTTCCGGCTCGAACGACGTATAGCGATCGACATGCTCGAACCATTCGGTCGAATTGCGCGCGGCGTTCTGGATCCGCAGCACGTCGACGCTGCGCACTTCGGTGTAGTGGCGGAGGGCGTCGGCGAGGTTGTCCGCGTCTTCGCCCGGATGCGCGCTGATGCTGTTCGCGAGTTCGATCGCGTCTTCGAGTGCGAGCTTGGTGCCCGAGCCGATCGAGAAGTGGGCGGTGTGCGCGGCGTCGCCCATCAGCACGATCGGCGTGCGGGTGCCGTTCGGATTGCCGCGCCAGTGCACCCACTCCTTGTTGACCACGCGCGGAAAGCGGATCCATTGCGACGAGCCGCGCAGATGCGAAGCATTCGACATCAGCGCATTGCCGTCCAGGTACTTCGCGAACAGCTTCTCGCAGAACGCGATGCTGTCTTCCTTGCTCATTTCGTCGAGCCCGGCGGCGCGCCACACACGTTCCGGCGTTTCGACGATGAAGGTCGAGGTCTGATCGTCGAAGCGGTACGCGTGCGCCTGGAACCAGCCGAATTCGGTTTCTTCGAACGCGAACGTGAACGCGTCGAATAGTTTCTTCGTGCCGAGCCACACGAAGCGGCAGTCGCGCACGTCGATATCGGGCTGATAGGTGTCCGCATACTTTTGCCGGACCATGCTGTTCAGGCCGTCGCTGGCGATGATCAGGTCTGCTTCGTAAGCGCTGTCGTCCACCACCTGGGTTTCGAATACCAGCTTCACGCCGAGTTCTTCGCACCGCGCCTGCAGGATATTCAGCAGACGTTTGCGGCCGATCCCGCAGAAGCCGTGGCCCGACGAACGGACGCTGCGGCCGCGGAAGTGGATTTCGATGTCGTCCCAGTGGTTGAACGCGTCGAGGATCGCGTCGGCGCTCGGGGCGTCGGCGGCGCGCAGATTGCCGAGCGTCTGATCGGAGAACACGACGCCCCAGCCGAAGGTGTCGTACGGGCGGTTGCGCTCGACCACCGTGACGTCGTAGCCGGGGTTGCGTTGCTTCATCAACAGACCGAAGTACAGGCCGGCCGGGCCGCCACCGATACAGACTATGCGCATGCTGATCCCCAAATGGACTCTCGCGTCAGATTAATTTAGGTTTAGATAGTTTAGATGTCAAGTAAATGGGCGTAGGAACAGACCCAGGGTTTGCCCAGGCGTGACCCTGGAAATAAAGACTGTCAGCCGCGAACGAAAACCATCAGAGCTGATGCGAAATTCCGGGTGTCACGCCATTCCTGCTGCTAGCGGTTGCGGCTTCGCACCATCAAAAATTGTGGTACATCCCCAGCGTTGCGCTTACGACGCTGTGCCCTTTGCCGACCAGCGCGCCACCGGCGGTACTGTCGTAGTTATAGGTGAGCGCGGACTGCGGCCCATTCTTGATCACGCCGACACGCGCATAGAGGGCGGAGCGCTTGGACAGGAAATAATCGCTGCCCACCGTGGCGCCGTACGCGTAATTCTGGTGGATCGTCGTATCGCGATAGGCAAGCGACAGCCGGTACAGCGTGCGCCCCGCATAGCGCTGCACGCTCGTCGAGTAGAGCCTGGCGATGCCGTCGCCGGCATAACGCGGAACTTGCTGAACGAACGCGGCGGAACCGAGAAACGGACCGAAGTCATGCTGCGCATTTGCGATGAACACGTCGGTGCGCACGGAGGGTTGGGTTGTCTTGTCCGCGGTGCAACTGCCCGGTACGCCAGGATCGCACCACGACTGTCCATACGAAAGACCGACGGTGTTCGTCTGGTCGCTATATACCAGCGACACCCCGCGCGTATGCGAGGCCGGTCCGACGCTCTGATCGGTTTTGAACGCATAGCTCAAACCCGCGCGGAAGTAACCGGCAAACCGTGGCGACGCGTAAGTGATGAGATTGTTGACCCGGTTCAGACCATCCGCATTGGCCCCATAGCCCAGGTCGGAGACCGACGCCAGAGACGTATATATCGATTCGTGAGCGTTCGCGAAGAACGGGTCGACCGCGAGTGAAGCGGTGCCGGTCGTGCTGTACGTGCGCCCAAAAATCAGCTTGCCGTAAAAAGGATTGTCGACGCCGACGAACGACGCGCGATTGAACAAGGTGGTCGAATCCTGCAGGCTGCCGTTGTTTGCGGTGAAGCCCGATTCCAGCCGGAAGAATGCGGTCCAGTCGTCGCCCAGATACTCCTGCCCATAAATGCCGAATTTCGAGGTCCAGCTGTTGCCGCTTTGCACACGCGTGATGGACCGGCCTCCGGCATTCGTGTAGTTGATGCCGAGATCCAGCGTGCCGTATACCTGCACCATGCTTCTTTGCGCGGCCACGCCGAAGACCTGCGGACCGAAGCCTGTCGCCGCGAGACCTATCACCGCGTCCGACTGGTTGACCTGGGCGTTGGCGGCCGTAGCCGCGGCGAGCAGGGCGATGCATGTAGCCACCGAGCGGGCCATCGTCGAATGTTCTGGTTTGAGTGAGCGCTTGGTGCGTGTCATGTTCAGGATGAGGGTGAAATGAGCGTGATGGAACATTCGATAGACGCGCGTGCGCGCGCCTATCGTTGCGCGAGAAGCGACAACAATTGGGTATTCAATTCGTTGGGCGATCTACCGAATAGCAACGGGACGCGCAATCGCGCGTGCTGCAACGAAGCGCACCGACTGCCTGCGCCCCGGGCGCCGCACGCAGTCGTGGCGGATTACCTTGGCTCGCTATGCGCGAGCGAAGCGTTCGATATGCATTCGTTAGGCGTGCGGCTTATCTGAGGACCGTTTCGACCAGCCGCACCCATAAACTGGCTCCGAGGCTGATGATCTTGTCGTTGAAATCGTATTTGGGGTTATGGCACATGCAGCCGCCCCATTCACCCACGCCGTTGCCGAGTACCACATAGCAACCGGGTACGACTTGCGACATCCACGCGAAATCCTCGCTGCCCATGAGCCCGGGAACATCCGTCAGCACGTTTTCTTCGCCTACCAGCTGCGCTGCCACGTGCTGTGCGGTTTCGGTCGGTCCTTCTGCGTTCATTACCACCGGCACGAGGCGCTGATAGTCGATCGACGCCTCGACGCCGAAGGTCTGTGCCTGAAGCGTCACGATGTCCCGGATGCGGTTCTCGATCCGTTCGCGCACTTCGTTCGTCGTCGAACGCATGTTGAGCAGCAGCTTGACCGATGCGGGAATGACGTTGTGCGTGGCGCCGCCGTGAATCGCACCGATACTGACGACGCCGACCTCGCGCGCGGCCAGGTTGCGCGAGACGATGGTCTGCAGCGCCATGATCAGCGCGCCCGCGGCAACGATCGGGTCGCGCGACTGCTCGGGCATCGCGCCGTGTCCGCCGACACCGTCGAGCGTGACCGTCGCGACGTCCGAAGCGGCCGTGACAGGACCGGGCTTGACCACGATCTGTCCGACGGGAATGCCTGGCCCGTTGTGCAGCGCGTAGACTGCATCGCACGGAAAGCGCTCGAACAGGCCGTCCTCGATCATCCGGCGGGCGCCGCTCAGGTTTTCCTCGTCGGGCTGAAAGATCAGATTGAGCGTGCCGTTGAAGGTCGCGTGCAGGGCGATGTGTTTGGCTGCCGCCAGCAAGATTGCCGTGTGGCCGTCGTGTCCGCATGCGTGCATCCTGCCCTGCACGCGGCTCGCATAGGGCAGACCGGTCGCCTCGACGATCGGCAGCGCGTCCATATCGGCGCGTATGCCCAGCTTGCGCGTGCCGTCGCCGCGCTTCAGTTGGCCGACCACGCCGTGTCCGCCGATGCCGCTATGCACCTCGTAGCCCCACTCGGTGAGCAGGCCGGCTACGAGCGCGGCCGTGTCCGCGACCTCGGCGCCAAGCTCGGGATTCGCATGGATGCGACGCCGGATATCGATGAAGATGTCCTGTTCAGCTACCACCTCGGGGATCAGACGTTCTTCGTGAAACCCTCTTTCAAGTACCACCGGCATTTGTCAGGCTCCTTCCATTAGAGAATGTTGCGGGTGAATTAGTCGTGCCTGGTTTCGCGCATTGCTGCCAGTGCGCACAGTGAGATCGCGCCGCAGCCGATCATGTACCAGGCGGGCGACATCGGATTACCGGTGGCGCTGAGCAACCATGTGACGATGAACTGCGCAAATCCGCCGAACAGGGATACGCCGAAGCTGTAAACCACGCTGATACCGGTGGCGCGCACCTGTTTCGGAAACGATTCGAGCAGCAGCAGAAAGCCGGCGGGCGAGCCGAAAGCGAGGCAAGCGACGAGCGCCGCGACCACTGCGAGAGCGGCACCGACGCTTGCCGTATGGTTGAGCAGCCAGAACGCGGGATAGATCAGCAATGCGCTGCAGAGGGTGGTGGCCATCACGACGGGCTTGCGTCGCTTCAGGCGGTCGGCCAGCAGTCCCGCGAGTGGCGAGCCGACCAGCAGCATCGCGCCCGCGACACAGCCGGACACGAACGCGGTGCCCGCGGGCATGTGCAGCACGCGGATCATGTAGGTCGGCATATAGAAGACGGCGATGTACATGGTTGCAGTACTGCCGACGATCATCAGAATGCCGACGATCAACGCGCGTTTGTGTTCGCTGAGCGCCTCGCGAAAAGCACTTTTTTCGCGTGCTTCTTGCACGTGCGTTTCATGTAGCGCACGACGGATGAAGAGGCCGACCGGTCCGATCAGCAGGCCGCAGAGAAACGGCACACGCCACCCCCAGCTTTCGAGTGCTGCGGGCGAAAGCAGATGTGAGAGCGTAAAGCCGAACAGTGCGCCGATCAGTGCGGCGCCACCCTGGCTCGCGATCTGCCAGCTCACGAGAAAGCCGCGCGTGCGGCTGGTCGCCGACTCCATCAGCAGCGTAGTCGAGGCGCCGATCTCGCCGCCAGCGGAGAATCCCTGCAGAAGCCGCCCAACAATGATGATGACCGGCGCGAGCAGCCCCGCCGTGGCATACGTGGGCGCGAGCCCGATAAAAGCGGTGCCTAGCGCCATCAGCGCGATCGTCACGGTCATGGCGGCCTTGCGTCCCGCACGGTCCGCATAGTTGCCGATGACGATGCCGCCGAGAGGCCGCATCACGAAACCGATACCGAATGTTCCAACGGCCATCAGCAACGACCCGAATGCGGAGTCGGACGGAAAAAACAGCTTGCCGATCGTGACAGCGAAGAAGCTGTAGATCGTGAAGTCGAACATTTCGAGGCCGTTGCCGAGCGAAGTTGCTGCGATCAGCGTGAAACGCGATGACCGCCCGCTGCGTGGCGCGGAAAACGAAGCCTCGGCGGGCAGGTTCTGCGATTGAGCCATGATTGCTCCAGGGGATGACGGTGAACCGAAGGGAGGCGGCATGAGACGAACAGTGCGGTTGCCAAAATCCCGGCACAAATCGTTTTTTTTTATTGCGATAACTTTCGGTTATTCCCATACTGAGCAAACTGCCACGCAGCCCTCGCGTTCACATCAATGAGAAGACAGCGATGAAATTCCACCAGCTTCGGGCTTTGATCGCCGTCACGGAACACGGCAGCATTCATGAGGCGTCGCGTGAATTGCATCTGACCCAGCCCGCCATTAGCAAGGCGCTCGCCGACCTCGAAGCGGAACTCGGCGCGCCGTTGCTGATCCGCTCGGCACGCGGCGTGCAGCTCACGCATTACGGCAAGAGCCTGATTCGGCACGCGCGCGCGATTGATCAGGAGATCCGGCACGCGCACGAAGACATCGCGACGCTGTTAGGCGTTGCGCGGGGCAGCGTGACGATCGGTGTGACGCCGGTGACCTCGCTGGGGCCGTTCGCGGAGGCGCTGCGGCAGTTCATCCAGCTGTATCCGCAAGTGAACGTCAACGTGCGCGAATTGCGGCCTACGCTGATTCAGGAAGGACTGGTGGACGGCACGATCGACTTTGGACTGGTCTCGCGTATCGGCGCGCCGGAAGATACGCGCTTTCATTGGGAAGAGCTCTACTCCGTGCCCACCACGCTCGCCGTCCGCGCGGGGCATCCACTGCGGGGCGGGCAGTCGTTGGAAGCACTGGCGCAGTCCTCCTGGTTGAGCTGGGATGCCCTCGACGATGCATCGAGTCTGGTGGGCGCGCTATTCATCAGCAGCGGGATCGCTCCGCCGAAAAGCGTGGTGCGCTGCACCTCGACCATGTTGTACATGGAAATGGCGACTACTACCGATCTGGTGAGCCTCTGGTCCGAGCTGCCGTTCCATATGCCGGACCACAATGCGAAGCTCAGACGCATTGCGTTGAAGGAGCCGTTGCCGCCGATGACCATCGGACTCGTGTGCCGCGATCTCGATGTGGCGACGTCGGTTGCGATCTCTTTCGTGGAGCTGATTCGCGCATGCTGCACGCGGCTTGCAGGCGTGTATAAACGGGCGGGCGCGGTGCCGCGTCTGCGGGCGGCGAAAACAACTGCATGAGCGGGGGCTTGCCAACGCAATTTGGCTTCGCTATGTTTGAGCCGTTCTTACAACGCAGCACGGGAGAGATCGTCCAGCGCGACGACGCCGACGGAGCAACCGCCCCGGAAACTCTCAGGCAAAAGGACCGTGCAGCAGGAACATCTGGAGAGCGGCGCCTTTGGGTGCCCACCGAAGGGGAGCCGTCACCGTCGAGGTGAGCAGGCGAAACTCTCAGGTCCATGGACAGATGGGGCATCGGCGCCGGCTTGCACCACGACGCGCAGCCGGCGATGCCCAACTCGCACTGGACCATGTCATGTCACGAATCGCCGTTATCGGCGCCGGGATCACCGGCGTCACGACCGCTTACGCCCTCGCTCAACGCGGATTTCACGTCACCGTATTCGAACGTCATCGCTACGCGGCGATGGAAACATCATTCGCGAACGGCGGCCAACTTTCGGTCAGTAACGCGGAAGTATGGAATAGCCGCGCAACCGTATTCAAGGGCCTGAAGTGGATGTTCCGACGCGACGCGCCGTTGCTGATGAATCCGCGTCCGGGTTGGCACAAGTACAGCTGGATCGGTGAGTTCCTGCGGGAGATTCCACGTTATCGTTCGAATACGATCGATACGGTACGTCTTGCGATCGCCGCGCGCGAGCATCTGTTTTCGATCGCGCAGCGCGAGGGCATTGACTTCGACCATGAACGCCGGGGCATTCTTCACTTCTACTCGACGCGCCGGGAATTCGACTCCGCGATGCAGGTGAACGAACTGCTGCGCGAAGGCGGCCTCGACCGCCGCCCCGTCACGCCCGACGAAATCCGCGCGCTCGAGCCGGCTCTTCACGGCAAGTTTCATGGCGGATTTTTCACCGAGTCCGACTCCACCGGCGACATTCACAAGTTCACGCGTGGTCTCGCCGCTGCATGCGAGCGGCGGGACGTGGAGTTTCGCTATGACACTTCGGTCGAGTCGATTGGCGAGGAAAGTGGCGGGCGGGTGGTCATTTCAGCGTGCCATCTCGACATGCGCGACACCACGGTGTTCGACAAGCTCGTGATTTGCGCGGGCGTGGGCAGCCGGGGGTTTGCATCGATGGTGGGCGATCACGTGAACGTGTATCCGGTCAAGGGCTACTCGATCACCGTGTGTCTCGACGACCTAGCGAGCCGACAGGCCGCACCGTGGGTGAGTCTTCTCGACGACAACGCGAAGATCGTCACCAGCCGGTTGGGCGTCGATCGTTTGCGCGTGGCAGGCACGGCGGAACTGAACGGTTTCAACCGCGATATACGGTCCGATCGCATCGATCCTCTCGTGAAGTGGACGCGCCGGCATTTCCCGCAGGTGTCCACCGAAAAAGTATTGCCGTGGGCCGGATTGCGGCCGATGTTGCCCAGCATGTTGCCCAAGGTGGGTCACGGCAAGCGGCGCGGCGTGTTCTACAACACCGGACATGGGCATCTGGGATGGACGCTGTCGGCCGCGACTGCTGAAGGTGTCGCGGATGCAGTGCTGGCCGCGTCATTGCGAGATGCACGCTGACACGCGCTGACCGGCGCTGCTGGCGCCGGACTTATCAAAAATATCAATAATCGAGCCTCAAAAAGTATCATTTTCCTTTCCCGGCTGATGCCCGAATAATCCGTCACGAGACTCATCACAACGACGGAGACATCATGTCATCACCCGCCCAAATCAAGCGCGGCGTCAGCCTTTACAGCTATCAGGAAGAGTTTTTTCTGCGCAAGCTCGACCTCGAGGGCTGCATCGCCGAGGCAGCGAAAATCGGCGCGAACGGAATCGAGATCGTGAGCGAACAGATGATTGCGGACGCGCCCCATGCCTCCGATTCCTTCTACGCGCAATGGCATGACTGGATGGCGCAATACGGCACGACGCCGGTCTGCCACGATCTGTTTCTCGACACCAAGCGCTATCTGGATCGCCGGCTCAGCGACGACGAATGCGTCGCCTCTATCGAAGCCGATCTGCTTCACGCACACCGTCTCGGTTGCCGTTTCGTTCGCGTGCTCGTCAGCGTGTCGCCGCATATCCTCGCGCGTTGCGTGAGCACCGCCGAGCGTTACGACATCAAGATGCTGCTCGAAGTGCATTCGCCGTTGCATTTCGATCATCCGTGGATCATCCGGCACGCTGAATCGATGGAGCGTCTCGCCACGCAGCACATCGGCTTCTTGCCCGACATGGGCATCTTCGTGAAGCACTATCCACGCGTGATGCGCGACCGCTTCGTGCGGATGGGCGCGCGCGAGTCGATTGCCGATTTCATCTGCGCAGCGTATGACGACCGCATCCTGTCCGAGTACCTGCTGCAAGACGTGCGGCAGATGGGTGGAACGCCGGTGGAACTGGCGATGGCGGAAACCGTTCGCCACACGATCTGGTCGAGCCCGAAGCGTCTACTCGAATTCATGCCGCGTATCCATCACATCCACGCGAAGTTCTACGAGATGACCGCCGATTGCATCGAGCCGAGCATTCCGTACGACGAGATTCTGCCGGTGCTCGTCGAGGGCGGCTATAACGGCTATCTGTCGAGCGAATATGAGGGCAATCGCCACGTGCAGGACGCGTTCGAGGTGGACAGCATCGAACAGGTTCGGCGCCAGCACCGGATGTTCGAGCGGCTGCTCGAACAGCATGCGCCGGTCACGGCGTAACCGAAGTAGAACGCCAACGCACAACGCAACGCGGAGACAACACGACATGTTCGACAAATACATCATCTGTGAAAACAGTCTGCGCCAGCGCGTCGAGGACGGCGAGCCGAAAGGCTTTTCGGTCGACGTGCGGCTGCCTTATTACCGCGCGCTCGGCCTCTCGATGGTCGAGCAACTCGCTTTGACGATCGACGGCGAGCCGATCGCGCGCGAACGCATGACGCTGAGCGTCGCCGCCGGCCGCTTCCCGGTAGCGGAGCTAGGCGCCGTCCATGATGCGCGCTGGGGTTTCGGTGAAGTCGCGCGACTCGACGTGGAAGGCGCGCTGCCGCCGACCACCGGCGAGCACGAAGTGCAGATCGAGCAACATCTGCGGATTTCGTACCTTCCGTTCACGCTTGTCGGCAAGGACCGCAAGCGCCTCGCGGCGCAGTAAAGCCAGCGTAACGTCGACAAGCCGTGGCGGATACGTCGGTCCGCGGCGTGCTGCCCAATTGCTGGTAGCATGCGTGCGCGCGTCGTATCGCGGTCACGCATTTGAGGGGCGGGCAGGGGTGCGCAGACTCCCCATCCGTCCGGGCGCCGGCGCGACCTGAAGCGCGTCGGCCGCAACGAACCCAGGAAAAAGCCGATCGAGCGGCTGGAAGGAGACGCGAATGAAACATGGAGTTCAACGCCAGGCCGGTAGGGCGCAAGGCCTGGTACTCAGCGTGGCATCGACCATGTCGGTGATGGGCGCGGTCGTAATGGCGCCGTTGTTGCCGAGTCTGCACGCCGAATTCGCCGCGACGCCCGGCGTCGATTTTCTGGTGCCAATGGCGCTCACCGTACCATCGCTGTGCGTCGCGCTACTCGCCCCCATCGTCGGCGTCGCCGCGGACCGCATCGGTCGCCGCCGCGCGTATCTGATCGCCCTGCTGTTCTACGTGCTGTGCGGCACCGCGCCGCTCTATCTGCAGACGCTGCCGCAGATTCTCATCAGCCGGGTGGGTGTCGGTATTGCAGAGGCTGTGATCATGGTCTGCAGTACCACCTTGCTGGGCGATTACTTCACCGGCTCCGAGCGCGTTAAATGGCTGTCCGCGCAGTCGGGCATCGCGTCGGTGTCGGGCATCGCGTTCGTCATGCTCGGCGGCGTGCTCGGGCGTGACAACTGGCGCATTCCGTTCTCGATGTACGCGCTGAGTCTGGTGCTTTTCGCCGCCACGCTGTTGTGGACCTGGGAGCCTGCGCCGCGCGAACGCGAAGCCGCGCACGCAGTGCCCTTTCCGTGGGGCAGCCTGCTTGGCAACGGTGTGTTGACGGTCATCGGCTCGCTGCTGTTTTATCTGATTCCCGTGCAGATGGGCGCGGTGCTTGCAAGTCATGGTGTGACTTCTCCGGCGAGCATCGGTGTGCTGATCTCGATCGCCAGCATCGCCATTCCGGTCGGCGCGTTTCTGTTCCGGCGCGCGGCGTTGCGCATCCGTCTCGACGTTATCGTGTGCCTGCCGTTTCTGCTGATGGGCGTGGGCCTGATCGCTCTCGGCCGGACCTCTGACCCGACGATGGACGTCGTCGCGGCTTCGATCCATCAGTTTGGCGGCGGCTTCGTGCTGCCTGTGCTTCTGACCATGGCGCTTCAGCGTCTACCGTTCGAATTGCGTGGGCGCGGCACAGGCATCTGGATGTGCAGCTTCTTCCTTGGCCAATTCATCAGTGCGCCGATCGCGATCGGCGCCATGAAGGCGGCGGGCAGCATCGGCGTGTCGCTCGGCTGGCTGGGCGCGCTCAGTCTCGCGGTGTGCGCGGTGCTGGTCGTGGCAGCAGTGCCGCGCGCGCGCCGCGAAGGCTGGGGAGCCCTGCCGAAGACGACGCTCGGCCAGTAACGGCGAAATCGCGCGCGACTCGCGCAACGAAGAGGGAAGCCATGCCGGCTGGACCGGCATGGCTTTTTTCGTTGTGCGTTCACAGGCGGGGTTGCCGCGCCCCGGTAGCAGTCGGCTTTTCAGGCCTTCACGCAGCGGGCGCAATCGAGCAGCACGTCCTTGAACCACACGTAAGCGGGGTCGTTGTCGCGCGCCTGCTGCCATTGCACGACTTCGGTCAGCGGCGGCAATGGAATCGGACAATCGACGAGTCGCAACTCGGTGTCGCGCGCCGCGAACCGTTCGGCGACGAACGACGGCAACGTCGCGATCAACGGCGTGCCCCGCAGCGCGAAAGGAATCGCAAGCAGATGTTCGGTGCGCACGACTCGTTCGCGTTGAGCGCGGTGAATCAACGCATCGTCGGATTCGATCGACGCCACGCTGCCGTCGAGCAGGGTCGGCACGATGTGCGGCAGCGAGTAGAAGGTCTCTTCGTCCAGCAGCGGCAACGCCGCGCGGTTTCGACGCCAGACGAGGCACCGGTAATGCGCGGTGAGCAACGGGCGGCGCGGATGCTCCGCCGACATGAAGAGCGATGGCAACACGACGAAATCGACGCCGTGACGTTCGAGCGCTTCGACGGCGGGTGGCCGCGCGGCACGGAACGCGCTGAAGTTGCGAAGGTCGAGACTGATACCGGGCGCTTCGGCGGCGAGCCGCATGCTGACGAGGGGAAGCAGAAATCCCGCGACGATCTCCGAGCAGGCGATCGAAAAGCGCCGCTCCGCGCAGGCCGGATCGAAGCCGGGCTTGACCGCCGTTAGTGCGCGGGCCCGCTCGAGCCACGCATGAACGGCCGGTTTGAGCTCGAGCCCGACGGGACTCAGCGTCAGCTTGCGCCCTGCCTGAACGAGCAGGGGATCGCCGAAGTGTTCGCGCAGCTTGGCCAGCATCGCACTGATCGCCGGTTGACCGACGTTGAGCCGGTCGGCAACGCGAGTGACGCTTGGGTCGTCCAATAGAGCGTCCAGCACAACGAGCAGATTCAGATCGATCGAACGATAACGCATGACGTGGGCCCCTTCAAAAGTCCTGCGCGCATTCGATGATAAGGCTGCTTATCCATTCCACTGCAGGATCGCCCGCATGCGCCGGGCTGATTTGCAACGTCTCGCGAACGTCGATCGCGGGGAACGGCGCGGGAACCACACGTAGCGGCATAGTGCGGGTCCATGCGTTAGCGAGGCGCGACGGCACGGTGCCGATGCGGTCCGTGGCCATCACGAACTCAGGGACGAGCAGAAAGTTCGGCACGATCACATCCACCTTGCGCGCGACTCCCGCGCGTTCGAGACGGCGTCCTTCGACTGTGTTTGCGGCCGAGTCCATGAAGGTTGCGATGACATGCGGCAGCGTCGAGTACTGCGTCGTACTGAGTTCTTTACCGACAAGCGCGTTCTCGCGCGCCACGATGCACGTGAAAGTCTCGTGAAACAGATCGACCGACGGTCGGTTCGCGGAGATAAATTCCTTCGGCGCGATAGTCAGATGCGCACCGCGGCGCTCAAGCTCGTCGCCCATCAGATTGCGCGAGCGAGGCAGCAGACTCATTAGCGGACGCAGCGACAGCGATACCCGCGGCGCCTCGTGCATGAGTCTCGCAATGACGCGCGGCATGAAAGCCTGCGCGACGTAGTCGGAACACAGCAGGACGAATTCCTGCTGTGCTTCTGCGGGTATGAAGGCCTGGGTTGCATTGGCAATCACATCCGCGCGCTGGAGCAGCGTGCGCAGCGCCGGTTGAAGTTCATAGCCGAGCGTGGTCGGCGTCATCTGGCGATTGCGCCACTCGAGCAGCGGGTCGTCGAAATGCTCGCGCAGGCGGCCCAGCGCGGAGCTGACCGCCGATTGTTGGAGGCCGATGCGCTGCGCCGCGCGCGACACGCTGCGCTCGGCGAGCAGCGCGTCGAGCACGACGAGCAGATTCAGATCGAGGCCTTTCAGACGCATACGGTGATTTCCCGGTGCGGGTGGATTCTGCGCAAGATGACGTGCACCACGGGCGCGGGATGGATTGTGCGGAACAATAGTGCGCTCGTGTTGTTGGTAGTTTCCCCAGGAGTGGACGACCTGAAGCAGCCGGAGAGCCGCAACCACCGGCATTGCAGCGTGTTTCGCGAGCCATCATGAAAATCAATAGAGGCTTGGCGATATTTATCATTTTTCGACGCTCGCGGGTCTCCCGATAATCCTCCTCACGCGCTGAACCGGCGCGCACGCAGAGCAAGCAGGGCTCGCCGCCAGCGAGCCTGAAGACAACGATGCACAGGCAGGTCAGGAGACGACAACGATGAATCGCAAATGCGAGCGGCACGCGCGACCGGTGCAGAAACGATGGGTCAGGTGGGGCATCCCGTTAGGGCTGTGTCTTGTGGGGCCCGGCGTGGGCGCGCAGCAGGTCACGCTGTACGGCACGTTGGACACCGGCATCACGTATATCTCGAACGCGGGGGGCGGCAGGCTGATCGAAATGCAGCCGAACATCATGTGGAAGAGTGCATGGGGCATCAAGGGCACAGAGGACATAGGCGCAGGCACGAAGGTCTTCTTTGATCTCAGCAACACGTTCAACACGGCGACCGGCGCGAACTACGGTTTCGGTCCTTCGATAGGCTTGACCAACGACACGTGGGGTACGTTGACTGCCGGTCAGTTGAACGACTTCATGTTCATGTCGCTCACGATCGCACGGTGGGGTCCGCAACTTTACTCGGCACCGCCGTACTACACGTCGGCCGGCCCGTTCAATAGCCTGGGCCTGAAGTTCGGTTCGATGGACTTCAATGGCCAGGCGGGCTGGTATGTCTTCAATAACGCGGTCAGCTATCGCTCGCCGACCATCAACGGTCTGAGCGTCGGCGCGATGTACGCGTTCGGCAACGTGGCCGGTCACATGGGCCGGGGCGACACCCACAGCTTCGGTCTCGACTACAGCCGCGGTCCGTTGCAACTCGACGCCGCCTATACGTTCACGCGTTCGGCGGACATCGTGCAGAACGGCCAGGCGATCCGCAACTGGGGTGTCGGCGGCCGCATGGCCGTTGGCGCCGCGTTGGTCGACGCGATCTATACGAACACGCGCAACACCGCGCTCGGCACCGGCGTGCAGGTGATCGGCGGCGGCTTGCAGTATCCGCTGACGCAGGCGACGACTTTCTCATTGAACTACCACTACGACTGGGCCAACACCGCGCAGAAGAGTTACCACGCGAACCAGATCGGCGCGGGCATTTTCTACGCGCTGTCCCGGCGCACCGACGTGTACGCGACGGCGGTCTGGCAGCGCGCGAGCGGCGATGGCGCGACCGCTGAAGTCAATTACACGATGGCGAGTTCGTCAACCGCGACGCAAACCGTGGCGCGCATCGGCATCACGCATCGCTTCTAACGATCAGGAGACACAGACCATGTCCGTTCGCATGCCACTTAGTGCATTCCTTCTTGCTGTCGCGATGAACGCCGCGCACGCGGCAGACAGTGCCGTTGCACCCGCCAGCGCGGCGAGTTCAGCCGAACAGGTTAAACGCGTGTGCCGCCATGTCTGGAAGAAGGACCACTACGAGGAGAAGTGCCGCATCGTTCGACGTGGGCCGCCTCCGCCGTCGCGCATCGACCAGCCGCCGCCTCCGCCGGGCGTGAAAAAGGACAGTCCGCAAGGCAACCCCGCAAAACAGGCACGCGATACGCGGGCAATCGGGCCGCTGAGCGCGAAGCGCCCGGCTGTGGATTGATCTTGCACGCAATCGAATGAGGCATCGGCACGACATGAAGACGATACAAGGCCCCGCCATTTTTCTCGCGCAGTTCGCGGGCGATGACGCTCCGTTCAACTCGCTCGCGGCTATTGCGCAGTGGGCGTCCAGTCTCGGCTACAAGGGCGTGCAGATTCCGAGCTGGGACACGCGTCTGATCGACCTGGAGCGCGCGGCAACCAGCCAGACCTACGCGGACGAAGTGCGCGGCACGCTCGCCGGGCACGGCCTTGCCGTGACGGAGTTGTCGACTCATCTGCAAGGCCAGCTCGTCGCCGTGCATCCGTGTTACGACGCCGCGTTCGACGGATTCTGTCCACCCGCGTTGCGCGGCCGGCCTCGCGAGCGTCAGCGGTGGGCGGTGGAGCAGCTGATGCTCGCCGCGCAAGCTAGCCGACGCCTGGGCCTTGCCGCGCACGCGACCTTTTCGGGCGCGCTCGCGTGGCCCTTCCTGTACCCGTGGCCGCAGCGGCCGGCAGGGCTCGTCGACACGGCGTTCGACGAACTCGCGCGACGCTGGAAGCCGATCCTCGACGCCTTCGACGCAGTAGGCGTGGATGTCTGCTTCGAAATTCATCCGGGCGAGGACCTGCACGACGGCGTGAGCTTTGAACGCTTTCTCAACGCACTCGGCGGCCACCCGCGCGCGAACCTGCTGTACGACCCGAGCCATCTTCACCTGCAGCAGATGGACTACCTACGGTTCATCGACATCTACCACGAACGCATCAAGGCTTTTCACGTGAAGGACGCAGAGTTTCGTCCGGATGGTCGGCAAGGCGTGTACGGCGGTTACGGCGGCTGGCTCGAACGCGCGGGGCGCTTTCGTTCACTCGGTGACGGCCAGATCGATTTCCGGTCGATTTTCTCGAAGTTCGCGCAATACGACTTCGCGGGCTGGGCGGTGCTCGAGTGGGAATGCGCGTTGAAGGACGCGACAGTGGGTGCGCGCGAAGGCGTGCGGTTCATCGCCGATCACATCATCCAGGTTACGCAGCGCGCGTTCGACGATTTCGCGGCATCCGGCGTGGACGAGGCTGCGAATCGGCGGCTGCTCGGTCTCGATTGAAGCGGCCAGATCAGTCGCGAAGTCAAAAGGAACAGAAACATGAAGCAAAGCATCCGGCTTGGGATGGTGGGTGGCGGAGAGGGGGCGTTTATTGGCGCGGTCCATCGCGTTGCCGCGCGGCTCGACGGCGAATACCGGCTCGTCGCGGGCGCGTTCGCATCCGACGCTGACCGCTCTCGCGCAGCGGGCATGGCGCTGGGCATCGAGGCTGCGCGTGCATACCCGAATTGGCAGGCGATGCTCGAGGCCGAGCGTGCGCTCCAGGACGGCATCGAAGCGGTCGCGATCGTCACGCCGAATCACCTGCATGCGCGGGTCGCGCGAGACTGTCTCGAACGCGGCTTGCACGTGTTGTGCGACAAGCCGCTTGCCGCCACCTTCGACGAGGCGATCGAACTCGCCAATCTGGCGCGCGACGCCGGAAGTCTTTTCTGCGTGACTTACACCTATTGCGGCTTCCCGCTCGTGCGGGAAGCACGCGAGCTGGTCGCGGCGGGCGAACTCGGCGAGATCCGTGCGGTGCAGGTGCGCTATGCGCAGGACTGGCTGAGCGCGCCGATCGAGACGGCCGGTAATCGCCAGGCCGCATGGCGCAGCGATCCGTCACAAGCCGGCGAGGGCGGCTGCATCGCCGATATCGGGACGCACGCGTATCACCTCGCGCGTTTCGTGTCGGGACTTGAACCGCAGGCGCTGCTAGCGGACCTCGCGAGCGTCGTGCCCGGCCGCCGTCTCGACGACAACGCTCAGGTTCTGCTGCGCTACGCGAACGGCGCACGCGGCATGTTGTGGGCAAGCCAGACCGCGCCGGGCAATGCGAACAACCTCGAACTGGGCGTGTACGGTTCGCGCGGCGGCATCACGTGGCGTCAGGAGCAGCCGGACGAACTGTGGTTCACGCCTCTTGGCGACAGCCCGCGAGTGCTTCGCCGTGGCGCTTCGAATCTGCGCCGCGCGGCTGCGGTGTCGACGCGCGTGCCGATGGGTCATCCCGAAGGCTATCTGGAAGCCTTCGCAAACCTTTACACCGATTTCGCGGCCGCGATCCGATCGCGTCGCACCCATGGCACGGATCGCACGCAGCACGTGCCCGCGTTCCCGACGATAGACGACGGCCTCGACGGCATGCGCTTCGTTCACACCGCGCTTGCATCGTCGCGAGCGGGCGGCGTCTGGATGCCGCTGCGCGGCGCCGCCTCGCGCTGACTCTCTTCTCATTGGACCCACTGCACACATGTTCAAATATTTTCCGACCAATTACGGCTGGAATCTCGCGGTCGATCTCGCCCTCGAAATGGGCGGCCGTATCGGCGAAATCGAGGTGATGTGCGCGCCGCTCATCGATGCGTCGAAGCAACCGGACGCGGCGGGCACGGCCGCGTTCCGCGACGCGTGGTCGCGCATGGCCGAGCAGCTGTGCGCGCTCGCCGCCGACGATGAAGAACAGGGGTGCCTCATTTCGGCTGGCGACAAATACAACCGCGCGGCCATCTATCTGCTCACCTGCGAGCGTCTGCAGGCGCATGGCGCGCCGGGACGCGTGGCGCTCTACCAGCGCTTCCTCGACATCTTTGCGCGCGGCATCGCGCTGACTGCCGAAAACTGCGAGCGCGTAACGATTAAGTACGGCGACACACATCTGTCCGCGCTCTATGTGCGCGCGGAAGGCGTCGAAGGTCCGGCGCCGATTCTCGTGCAGGTCAACGGCCTCGACTCGACCAAAGAACTGAAGTACCGCGTTGGACTGCCACGCTGGCTCGCGCAGCGCGGCGTGGCGTCGCTGATCGTCGATCAGCCGGGCAGCGGCGAAGCGCTGCGCCTGCAAGGACTGCACGCGCGCTATGACAGCGAGCACTGGGCGAGCCGCATCGTCGACTGGCTCGAGCGGCGCGGCGACGTGGACGCGGCGCGTATCGGCCTCGAAGGTGTGTCGCTCGGCGGTTATTTCTGCCCGCGCGCGGTCGCATTCGAACCGCGTTTCGCGTGCGGTGTGGTGTGGGGCGCGAACCACGACTGGCGCGACGTGCAGAAGCGGCGCTTGCAGCGCGAAGGCAATTTCCCGGTCCCGCACTACTGGGAGCACGTGCGCTGGGTCTGGGGCGCCCCCGACATGGATACGTTCCTGACGTTGGCAGAACAGGTACATCTCGACGGCGTGCTCGACCGGATCAAAGTGCCGTTCCTTGTCACGCACGGAGAACGGGATTCGCAGATTCCATTGCATTGGGCGCAGCGTACCTACGAGCAGCTCGTCAACAGCCCGAAACGCGAACTGAAGATCTTCACCGAGCGCGAAGGCGGCGTGCAACACAGCAGCTTCGACAACTCGGCGAACGCCGGCGCGTATATCGCCGATTGGGTCGCAAACACACTGGGCGGCAGGACCGCCATCTGTTGAAACCTCCACGGAAAAAAGGACCAGGTTATGAACATCATCGGACCGGATGAACTGGTGTTCGGCGTCGACGATATCGCGGCGTGTACGCAGTATCTGACCGACTATGGCCTCACGCCGATCGGCGTGAGCGAGGCGGGCGGCCGTTTTGCAGCGCTCGACGGCACAGCCATCGTCATCCGGCGCAGAGACGATCCCGGCTTGCCGCCAGCGCTCGGCACCGCAACCCTGCTGCGCGAGACCGTGTACGGCGTTGCCGACGCCGCGACGCTTGAAGCGATCGCCCGCGAGCTGGGCAAGGACCGCGAGGTGCGACGCCGCGCCGACGGCTCGCTCGCGAGCGTCGACGATGCCGGCTTTGCGCTGGCGTTTCAGGTCACCGTGCGCAAGCCGCTCGCGTTGCCGGGCGAAGCGAGCAATGCGCCGGGCGCGGCGGCCGCTCGCGGCATCAACGTGCCTGGCGTGAACCCGGACGCACCGGTGAAGCCTCGCACCCTTTCGCACGTCGTCTATTTCGTGCCCGACGCGCGCGCCGCCGAGGCGTTCTACGTCGAACGGCTCGGCTTCGCCTGCTCGGACCGCTTCACCGATGCGGGCCCGTTTCTCCGGCCCGCCGGCACAACCGACCATCACACGTTGTTCCTGATCCAGACGCCGCCGTTCATGAAGGGCTGCGAGCACTTCACGTTTCACCTGGGCGGGCCGTCCGAGCTGATGCTGGCCGGCACGCGCTTCGTCGCGAAGGGCTATCAGTCGTTCTGGGGACCGGGGCGCCATCGCTTCGGATCGAACTGGTTCTGGTACTTCAACAGCCCGCTCGGCTGCCATGTCGAGTATGACGCGGACATGGACCTGCACGACGACACGTGGGCGGCGCGCGCTGCGCCGATGAGTGCCGACGCGTCGCAACTGTTCCTGTTCCAGCATCGCGAGAAATGGGCCCCTGGCGGGCCGCCGCCTGCAGCGCCCGCGCAGTGATGGAGGGCAATGCTGCGAGCGGGCGTGCGTCCGGGCGGCTGCGCCTGTGCCGCATCGACGAACTGCGTTCCGGTGAAGCGCGCGGCTTCGATCCGCACGCTTGCGGTCGCGATACGTTGTTCGTCGTCAGGCGCGGCGATCGCGTGGACGCATGGCTCGACGCGTGTCCGCATTATCCGCTCGCCGAAGCGGTGCCGATGGCGTGGCGCAAGGATCGCTACCTGAGCGCGGATGGCCGTCACATTGTCTGTGCGGGACACGGTGCGTTGTTCGATCCGAACGATGGCCTTTGCGTGCGGGGCCCGTGCCGCGGAGCCCATCTGCAGCGGGTTGCAGTAACGCTCACCGACGCCGGCGAGCTGTGGTTGTTCAATGAAAATATCGATGGAGTCTGAACATGCCTGAAGGCATCTCTCGTGTGCTGGTTGTGGGTGGCGGCTTTTCCGGCATGGCGGCCGCGATCGCGTTTCGCAAATGCGGCGCGGCGGTCGATCTGGTCGAACTCGATCCGGGCTGGCGATCCTACGGTGCGGGCATCAGCCTGGGCGGCGCGACACTGCGAGCGTTTCGCACGCTCGGTGTGCTGGACGCGTTTCTGGAAACAGGCTACGCGGCCGACGGCGTGAACGTATTTCGCGCCGACGGCGCACCGATCGGCGTGCTGCCGACCCCGCGTCTGGCCGGCGACGACGTGCCCGGCGGCGGCGCGATCATGCGTCCCGCACTGGCGGCGATTCTCTCGCAGGCGACCCGGTCGCAAGCAGTCGATGTGCGGCTCGGCTGCACGGTCGCTGCGTGGACCGAGGACGCCGCCGGAATCGACGTGACCTTCTCGGATGGCGCGACCCGCCGCTACGACCTCGTGATCGGCGCGGACGGACTTTATTCCACGATGCGCAGACGTACTTTCGCGGAGGCGCCAGCGCCCGCCTATACCGGCCAGGGCGTGTGGCGCGCGGTGTTCGAGCGTCCCGCTTACATCGAAACCGCGTCCATGTGGGTGGGCGAACGCCTGAAGGCCGGCGCCAATCCGGTCTCGCGCGACGCGATGTATCTGTTTCTCACGGAGGACCGGCCTTCGAACGAATACGTGGAGCCCGCGCAGTTCGTCGCGCGGTTGCGGGCTCTGCTCGACACGTTCGATGCGCCGGAAGTCAAGGCGTTGCGCGACCAGCTCGGCGAGCATTCGCAGATCGTCTATCGGCCGCTCGAAAGCCTGCTGTTGCCGCGGCCCTGGTACGCGGGCCGTGTCGTGTTGATCGGCGACGCGGTGCACGCGACGACGCCGCATCTGGCGTCGGGCGCATGCATCGGCATGGAGGACGCGATTGTCCTTGCTGATGAATGCATGACAGGGGCCACGTCAAACGACACGCTGGCGGACAGGCTCGCGCGCTTCGAGGCGCGTCGCTGGGAACGTTGCCGGATGGTCGTCGACAACTCGCGGCGGCTCGGCGAGATCGAGATCACCGGCGGCGACCGCATGGAACACGCGCGCATCATGCGCGAGACGCTGGCGGCGCTCGCCGCGCCGATCTGAACGGCAAGCAGGGGAGAGCCAACCATGAAAGTAAGACTTGCCACGCTTGACGACGGCAGCGCCGACGGGACACTCGTCGCGGTGTCGCTGGACGGCGCACGGGCCGTGTCGGTCGCGCATATCGCACCGAATCTGCTCTACGCGCTGGAACACTGGGAGCGGGTCGCGGGGCCGCTCGAACACTGTTGCGCGTCGCTCGATGCGGGAGGTTCGTCCGGCGGCTTCGCGTTCGACCACGCGCGAGCCCGTGCGCCGTTGCCACGATCGTTCCAGTGGTGTGACGCGTCGGCGTTTCTCTCGCATGGCGAATTGATGGAGCGCGCGTTCAACACGCAACCGATGCCCGACGCGCGCGAAGTGCCGTTGATGTACCAGGGCGCATCCGACGACTTTCTTGGTCCATGCGAGGACGTGCCGCTGCCTGACGAAGCCGATCAGATCGACTTCGAGGGCGAGTTCGGCGTAATCGTCGGCGCGACGCCGATGGGTGTGTCGGCGCGCGACGCGCTCGGCTTCATTCGTCTCGTCGTGCAACTGAACGACTGGAGTTTGCGCGCGTTAGGACCGCGCGAGATGAAGAGCGGTTTCGGCTTCCTGCAAGCCAAGCCTTCGACAAGCTTTGCGCCTGTCGCGGTCACACCCGCGGCACTGGGTGACGCGTGGCAGGACGGCCGCCTCGCGATGAAGCTGCGGGTCGAACGCGACGGCGCGTGGTTCGGCGAGCCTGACGCGCGCGAAATGCATTTCCATTTCGGTGAGCTGATTGCGCATGCGGCGCGTAGCCGTTCGCTGTCGGCGGGGACCGTGATCGGCTCGGGCACCGTCTCGAACTACGGAAGTCTCGCCGGTTCGGCTTGCATCGCCGAACGTCGCGTCATCGAGCTACTTGACTCGGGCGTCGCCCAGACCTCGTTCATGCGCTTCGGCGAGCGCGTGCGGATGCAGGCTATCGCGTCCGGCGACGGCGCGACCCCATTCGGCGCGATCGATCAGCGCGTGGTGCGCGCTCATCGCGTCGCCCCTTGCGTGACCTCATGCCAATCCAGCACACAACCATGAAACCACAACGCACTTTTGTCGATCTGTCGATCTACCTGGAGAACGACGTTCTCTCCGATCCGCCCCCGCTCGCGCCGAAGATCACCTATCAGCGCCATGCCGACACGGTGCCGGAATTTCTCGCAATGCTGCCGGGGGTGAAACCCGAAGACTTCCCGGATGGTGAAGCGGCCGCGGCCGAGTGGGTGACGCTGACGACGCACTCGGGCACCCATCTGGACGCGCCGTATCACTTTCATTCGACGATGGATGCGAAGTTCGGCGAACCAAAACCGTCGACAACGATCGATCGGGTGCCGCTCGAATGGTGCTTTCAGCCGGGCGTGAAGCTGGATTTCCGTCACTTCCCCGACGGGTACGTGGTGAGCGCAGCGGACGTCGAAGCCGAATTGCGACGGATCGGCTGCACGCTCGAACCGCTCGACATCGTCGTCGTCAATACACGCGCGGGCTCTCGTTACGGCCACAACGACTATGTCAGCGCCGGATGCGGAATGAGCTACGAAGCTACGATGTATCTGCTCGAACGCGGCGTGAGGCTGACCGGCACCGACGCATGGAGTTGGGACGCGCCGTTCTCCTATACGGCCAAACGTGTCGCCGAAACCGGCAACAAGGCGCTGATCTGGGAAGGACACAAGGCGGGCCGCGACATCGGCTATTGCCATCTGGAGAAGCTTCACAACCTCGAGGCGCTGCCCTCGCACGGATTCACCATTTCGTGCTTTCCCCACAAGATTCGCGGTGCGTCGGCCGGGTGGACGCGCGCGGTCGCAATCCTTTGATTCCAGCATCGAGAGACTTTGATGAGCAATGAAAACAATACGTTCGACTATGTGGTCGTCGGTGCGGGGTCGTCGGGAAGCGTGCTCGCGGACCGGTTGAGCCGCGATGGAAAGAGCACGGTGTTGTTGCTCGAAGCCGGCGGCAATAACGAATCGGAACTCGTGCGCATGCCACGTGCGTTCATGAAAATGTGGGGCAATCCGACGTATTTCTGGCAGTTCCCCGTGAAAGCGCAGAAAGAGCGGCCGGATAACGAGACGTGGGTATACGGCCGGGGGCTGGGCGGCTCCAGTTCGACGAACGGCACCTGGTACCTGCGCGGGATGCCCGCCGACTACGAAGCATGGAACGCGATGGGCCTGCGCGAGTGGTCGTGGGCGCAGGTCGAGCGGTGCTTCAAGGAGATGGAGAGCTATCAGTATCGGCACGCGCATGCTTCGCGTGGACGCAAGGGTCAGTTGCAGGTCACGGAGTTGCCATTCCGCTCGCCGGTCATTCGCGCCGCGCTCGAGGCGGGCAGGCAGATGGGCCTGCCTGTACTAGACGATATCAACACGCCCAATACGCAAGGCATCGGCTACACGCAGGCGACGGTGGACCGGCGCGGCAGGCGTGCGTCCGCGTATCGTGCGTTTCTCAAGCCCGCGATGCGCAGGAGCAATCTCACCGTCATCACGGGCGCGCTCGCGGAGCGCATCGTGTTCGATCGCACGCGCGCGAGCGGCGTACGTTATCGGGTAGGCGAAGCGACGTTGCTCGCCAGCGCGCGCCGCGAGGTGATTGTCTGCGCTGGCGTGCTGCAGAGTCCGAAGTTGCTTCAGCTTTCCGGCATCGGTCCTGCCAACGTGCTTGCGAAGGCAGGTGTGAGCGTCGTAAAAGATCTGCCGGCGGTCGGGCGCAATCTGGTCGATCACGCGATGTTTTCTATTTCGTTCCGCATGCGCAAGGATCCGGGCTTCAATCGTGAGTTCCATGGCTGGCGCCTGATGCGGCATGTGCTTCAGTACTACACGACGCGCTCGGGATTGATGGCATACACGTCGCCGGAACTTACGGCACTGGTGTCGATGCGCTCTGCGCCGCACTGGCCCGACGTCCAGTTTGGCGTGGGACCGTTCTCGATGCGCTCGTCCGAAGAGATCAAGGCCGATCCGGGGCGCGGTGCGCTCGAAGATCAACCCGGTCTCACCCTGAACGGGTACTACCTGCGGCCGAAGAGCCGTGGCAGCGTGGCGATCCAATCGTCGGATATTGACGTGCCGGTGCTGGTCGACGCGAATTGGTGGGGCGATCCGCAAGACCGGAAGCTACTCGTGGATATGCTGCGCCTGATGCGCGAGTTCGCGGCGCAGCCCGCACTTGCGCCTTACATCGTGCAGGAGGTGACGCCCGGGGCGCAGTATCAGACCGACGATGAGATCTTTCGGGCATTGCAGTGGCTCGTCAGCCCGGGGGTTCACGCCACCGGCACATGTCGCATGGGTGCCCCGGGCGACTCGGTGCTTGATTCACGGTTGCGCGTACATGGGATCAAGGGGCTGCGCGTGGTCGATTGCTCGTCGATGCCGACGCCGCCCTCGGGAAATACGAACGGCCCGGCCATGATGCTCGGTTATCGCGCGGCCGAACTGATTCTGGCAGACCGTGATCGCGTTGAAACAGATGGCGAGTGCGGCGTGACGCCGGCGCGTGCAGCAGCGGCTTGACGGGTACGTGGAGCGAAGCAAGGTTGTCCCTGGCCAAGGGCCGCGCACACGGGGCCGACAGCCTCCGAGTTGACGACATTACTTCGCTTCTGAACGAAGTAATGTCGTCACTTCCCGGCAAAGCGACTCAAGCCGACTTCAATCCGGCTTCCGGAACGCATTCGGCGTCACGCCGGTAAACCGCTTGAAAAACCGCGTGAAATAAGCCGGTTCGGTAAAACCAAGAAAATCCGAAATCTGCGCAATGCTCAACGCGGTGTAAGTCAGATTTCGTTTCGCCTCGAGCATCAACCGCTGATGCACGAGCGCGAGCGCGCTCTTACCCGCGAGCCGCTGACACACCATATTCAGATAAACCGGTGTCACCCCTAACTGCTCGGCGTACCGGCTGATCGCCAGATGCTCGCGGTAATGCTTCTCGACCAGGCTGTAAAACGCCTTCAGATGAACGTGCCCACGATCCTGTCTCTCGCTGCGTTCCGCGCCTTGCTGCGCCTGCCGGCTGACCCACACCACCAGCGTGCTGACCAGCGAGCGCAGCAGCAGATCGCGCGACGGCGCCGGCAACCCATACTCGTCATTGAGCTTGCCGCACAGCGTGTCCAGATACGCGCTATCTTCGCCGACCGCATAGCAACCCGGATGCTCGAACACGCGCCGCGGCGCGTCCATCTGCTGCTGCAGCCAGTTCATCAGCGGCGCGGCGATCGTGATCACGTAGCCGTCCACCTCCGGCGAGAACTGGAAGCCGTGCACGCACATCGGCGGGACGATCTGCACCGATGGCATGTCGATTCGTGTTGTCTCTCCCTCGATTTCGAGTTCCGCGGTGCCCTTCTGCACGTAAAGAATCTGCGCGAGGTCCGCATGCCGATGCCGGCGGATTTCCCAGTCGTACAGGCTGCTGCGCTCAGGGATCGACTCGCAGTGCAGCAAATCGAGCGTGCTCCAATCGGGCCCTTCACCGTATAAATTGAAGACGGGGATGTCGTGCTGTGCGGGCTGCTTCATGGGTTCGTCGGCGGCGACTCGGTCCGCCCGGGGACTTTCGAAAAGTCCAATTTTAATCCGAAAAAATGCCTTATCAGCGCCGCGCGTTTCTAGAAAAATGCAATTCGACCGTGGCGGCAGATATCGGAGCCCGCACCGCAGGCCGGCAGTTCACGGTGTAAATGAACACAGGAGACATCGATCATGAAAACCACCATCGCGATCATCGGCGCCGGGCCGTCCGGGCTGCTGCTGGGGCAGTTGCTGCACAAGGCGGGTATCGACAACATAATTGTCGAGCGCCAGAGCGGCGAATATGTGCTCGGCCGCATCCGCGCCGGCGTGCTCGAACAGGGCACGGTCGACCTGATGCGCGAAGCGGGCGTCAGCGAACGCATGGACGCGGAAGGCCTGGTTCACGACGGTATCGAACTGGTGTTCGGCGGCCGGCGTGACCGCATCGATCTGAAGAAGCTGACGGGCGGCTCGTCGGTGCTGGTGTACGGCCAGACCGAAGTGACCCGCGATCTGATGGCCGCGCGCGCGGCAAGCGGCGCGACCACGGTGTACGAAGCGTCGAACGTCCAGCTGCACGACGTGAAGGGCGAAGCGCCGTACGTCACGTACGAAAAGGACGGCGAGACCCACCGCCTGGACTGCGACTACGTCGCCGGCTGCGACGGCTTTCACGGCGTTTCCCGCAAGACCATCCCCGAGGAAGTGCTCACTCATTACGAGCGCGTCTACCCGTTCGGCTGGCTCGGCCTGCTGTCCGACACGCCGCCGGTCAATCACGAACTGATCTATGCGCACCACGAACGCGGTTTCGTGCTGTGCAGCCAGCGTTCCACCACGCGCAGCCGCTACTACCTGCAGGTGCCGTTGACCGAGAAGGTCGAGGACTGGTCCGACGAGCGCTTCTGGGAAGAGCTGAAGACGCGCCTGCCGAAGGACGTCGCCGACAAGGTCGTCACGGGACCGGCGCTCGAAAAGAGCATCGCGCCGCTGCGCAGCTACGTGGTCGAGCCGATGCAACACGGCAAGCTGTTCCTCGTCGGCGACGCCGCGCACATCGTGCCGCCGACCGGCGCGAAGGGCCTGAATCTCGCCGCGAGCGACGTGAGCACGCTGTACCGGATTCTGACCCGCGTGTACCGCGAGGGCCGTACCGATCTGGTCGAGAAGTATTCGCAGATCGCGCTGCGCCGCGTGTGGAAGGCGGAACGGTTCTCGTGGTTCATGACCAACCTGCTGCACGAGTTCTCGGAGCGCGACGCGTTCGACAAGCGCATGCAGCGTACCGACTACGACTACTACACGAACTCGGAAGCCGGCCTCAAATCGATCGCGGAAAACTACGTCGGTTTGCCGTACGATCCGATCGAATAAAAACGCCGGTTACATCGGTTCGATACGTCCTCCATCCGCTGAGGACGTAGTTCGGGGTGCGGCCACCCACCCCGAACGATCCCGCTTCCCTCAGACTAGCTCCCTGTCCACCGTTTTCGCGCGGCCGGCAACGTCGCGGCGCCAGCGCGGCCCCGCCGCTTCGTGTGTCGACACACACGCTGCGCCAACCGGCGTCCATCAGTCCATCATTTACTGACCTCTCGCCCCCGCCGGTAAGCGCTACCGCAGCGGCCGCCTGCGGCCGAACTGGGCGAGCATCGACATACGCCCGGTCGTTACGCGCTATATTTGAACTCTCACCGTCGGCCGTGCAAGCTTGCTGCCTCCAGTCCACGAGGACAGAAACTTCCGTACGGCAGTGAACTCTCAGCAACGCGCCGCACGCGCTTCGCCCGTGTCTTTCGTTCAACCACTACTTTGCAGGACGGCTATATGTCACTTCGCATCAATGACGTCGCGCCCAATTTCACCGCGCGCACCACGCAAGGCACCATCGATTTCCACGACTGGATCGGCGACCAATGGGCGATCCTGTTCTCGCACCCGAAAGATTTCACGCCGGTTTGCACGACCGAACTGGGCTACATGGCGAAGATCGAGCCGGAGTTCACGAAGCGCAACGCGAAGCTGATCGGCCTGTCGGTCGATCCGGTCGAACAGCACGAAAAATGGGCGGCCGACATCGAGGAAACGCAAGGCGCCGCCGTTAAATATCCGATGATCGGCGACACCGACCTCGCGGTCGCCAAGCTCTACAACATGCTGCCGGCCGAAGCGGGCGACAGCAGCGAAGGGCGCACCGCCGCGACCAACGCGACCGTGCGTTCGGTGTTCATCATTGGCCCGGACAAGCAGATCAAGCTGATGCTGACCTACCCGATGACCACCGGCCGCAACTTCGACGAAATCCTGCGCGTGCTCGATTCGCTGCAGCTCACCGCGAAGCACAAGGTGGCCACGCCGGTGAACTGGAAGCAGGGCGACGACGTGATCATCACCGGCGCGGTCAGCAACGACGAGGCGGCGACGCTGTTCCCCGGCTTCAAGACCATCAAGCCGTATCTGCGCACCACCAAGCAACCGGGCTGACCCGGCGTGACACGGCGGCGGTTCGCGGCGCGCGCCACGAACCGCCCGTCATCCCGGCTGTTTTCCAGAGACTCGCCATGATTTTTCGCCAGCTGTTCGACCCCGTCTCCTCCACTTATACCTACCTGCTGGGCGACAGCGGCGAAGCGCTGCTGATCGACCCGGTCTACGAGCAGGTGCCGCGCGACCAGGCGCTGCTGCAGGAGTTGGGTCTGCGGCTGCTGACCACGCTCGACACCCACGTGCACGCCGATCACGTGACCGGCGCGTGGCGCTTGCAGCAGCGCTGCGGCAGTCAGATCGCGCTGGCCGCGGCGGTCGACGCGCAAGGCGTCACGCGGCCGTTGCGGCACGGCGACCGGATCGACTTCGGCAAGCGCCATCTGAGCGTGCGCGCGACGCCCGGCCACACCAGCGGCTGCCTGACCTACGTGCTCGACGACGAGAGCATGGCCTTCACCGGCGACAGCCTGCTGATCCGCGGCTGCGGCCGCACCGACTTCCAGCAGGGCAGCCCGGAGCAGTTGTTCGCATCGGTGCACGAGCAGATTCTGACGCTGCCCGCTCACTGTCTGCTGTATCCGGCGCACGACTATCGCGGCATCACCGTGACGAGTGTGGCGGAGGAGCGGCGCTTCAATCCGCGCCTGGGTGGCGACGTCGATGTGCGCGACTTCGCCGGCCATATGAATAATCTGAATTTGCCGCATCCAAAGCTGATGGCGGTCGCGGTGCCCGCCAACCTGCGCTGCGGGCAGCCGGAGGCCGACGCGGCGCAGGCCACGGAGACGCCCGACTGGGCGCCGCTCACGCTGCGCTTCAGCGGCGTGTGGGAAATCGAGCCGATGGCGCTGCTCGAGCATGGCGCGGCGTTCCAGATCGTCGACGTGCGCGAGGCGCCGGAATTCATCGACCGTCTCGGGCATCTGCCGGGCGCGCAGCTGGTGCCGCTGTCGCAGCTGACCGCGCGGCTCGACGAGCTGGATCGCGAGCGGCCGGTGGTGGCCGTGTGCCGTTCCGGCGTGCGCTCCGCGCAAGCGAGCGTGCTGCTCACCAAAGCGGGCTTCGGCAAGGTCGCGAATCTGGCCGGCGGGATGCTGCGTTGGCGCAGCGAGGGCTTGCCGGTCGCGCTGGACGTGCTCTGACAGCGCCGGAGCCCGGGCGAGCGCCCTGCTCGCTAGTCGATGTGCCCGTCGGCGCTTGCGTCGTCGGCATCCGCCAGTAACACCTTCAGCATGCGTTGCGGATTGGCGAGGAAGTCGCGGGTGATCCTGTAGTGCTCGGTGTCTTCGTAAGCGATCGGCTCGATGCCGTCGGCGCCGAACTGGTAGATCGTCGCGTCCGGATAGGCCATCAGGATCGGCGAATGCGTTGCGATTACGAACTGCGAATTTTGCTGGATAAGTTGATGCATGCGCGCCAGCAGCGTCAGTTGCCGTTGCGGCGATAACGCCGCCTCGGGTTCGTCGAGCAGATAGAGCCCATCGGGACCAAAGCGATTCATCACCAGCGCCAGAAACGATTCGCCATGCGACTGCGCGTGCAGCGAGCGACCGCCATAAGAGGCCAGCACGCCGGCGGTGTACGGATCTTCTTCGAGCTCGTCGAGCGAACTGGCGACGTTGTAGAAGCTTTCCGCGCGCAGAAAATAGCCGGTGCGCGGGCGCCGGAAGCCTTTCGAGACCCGTAGGCGGGCATGCAGGTCGGAGTGAGTATTGCGGGTCTGGAAGCGCAAATCGCGACTGCCGCCCTCGGCGTTGTAGCCGAGCGACACGGCCAGCGCCTCCAGCAGCGTCGACTTGCCGGAGCCGTTTTCGCCGACGAAGCAGGTGACTTTCGGATGCAGCGTCAGCGTTTGCAGCGAACGGATCGCAGGCAGGCTGAACGGGTACTGCGAAGGGTCCGCGTTCGCATCCGGTTTCAGATCGATACGCGACACGAATTGCGAGGAAATGATCATGTGGGGTCTGCCGGAGCGCCGCGGTCGGCCCCGCGGTTCGCCAGATTTTCACCAATCCGGCGGCCGCTGTCGACTCGCGGCGGGCGGCCGGCAGCGGCCCACCCGATCTATTCGCGCTTTCAGCCTTGGCTCTGGCCGCACGCGCGAGTGTTGCCAATTGCGACTTCCGGCTTTGCATGAGCGGCCCGCAGTCGCGGCGCGCGCGTGACCAGCCAGATGCCGCAGCACACGAGCACGAGCGCGAACAGATTCTTCACTTCCATGATGTTCTCGCTCAGGCAGATCGCCGACAGCACGGTGCCGAAAACCGGCACCAGAAAATTGAAGACGGTGACCTTGCCGACCGGGTTGTACTTGAGCAGCAGGCTCCATAGCGTAAATGCGACCGACGAAAGCAGCGCCAGATAACCGAGCAGCGCGAGCGAGGCCGGCGTGAACGCTTGCAGCGTACCGCCGCTCGCATAACCGGCCACGACCAGCACGAGGCCGCCGAACGCCAGTTGGTAACCGGTCATCACCATCGGGTCGATGCGCTGCGAAATGCGCTTGCCGTAAATCGACGCGGCGGACAGCACGAACGCGGCAATCACGATAAAGCCTTCGCCGAGCAGCGTGAACGCGAATTCGAGCGTGCCGTCGCCGAAATTGACGACCATCACGCCGACAAATCCCAGCAGACATCCGAATGCTTTGCGCGGCGTCAGTTTGTCATTGCGATAAAGAAAATGGGCGAGCAATACGCTGAAGAAGGTCGTGGTCGAATTGAGAATCGAGCCGCGCACGCCGGTGGTGTACGCAAGACCGATATAAAAGAACACGTATTGAATCGCCGTTTGCGTGAAGCCCAACAGCATCACCCGTGCTGCATCGGTGCGGCTCAATTTGAAAAGGGGCTTATTCGACAAGGCCGCGAAAACCAGCACGATCAGGCCGGCGAGCACGAACCGGTAGCCGGCGAAAACCAGCTTCGAAGGAATGTCGTTCTGCGTAATGCCGAGCAGCGCATAGCCGATCTTGATGGCCGGATAGGAGCTGCCCCACAGCAGGCAACATAGCGTCGCCAGCATTACGAGTACTTTGGGTTGGGTGAAAAGCCGCGTGGAATCGCGCGAGCCGGTCGGGGTGGCGGAGGCTGTCATGTTTCGGGTGGGTTTGTCGTTGCGCACCGTGTGGATCGACCACGGCAGTAGCGCGTCTTATTGCGTTATTTTCTTGGCCGGCCGGCCGGGCGTTGGTATTGCCGTTCAGGCATTCGGCAATGACTGATTCGGCATGTCTCGCATTGGTGGAATTCGCGAATGGAAAAGAGAGGATTTCCAACAATCAACTAGTCTCGATTAGTTGAAGGCCGCGCGAAATTATATCTCAATGCAACTGTAATGTCAGGCGCGCCGGCCGGGCGGCGCGCGTGCGGAACCCGATGCCACGGGCGACCGGACGTTACGCCGGCTGCTATGTCCGCATCACTGTGTCGGGCGATCTTCCGACCATACGCTGGCGAGTGACGCGGACCTTCACACCTGCGGTGCAGACGCCCGTGGGTAATCTATTGTCGCTCAATCGCGCTGGGCCGGCAGAGGCGAGGGACGGGGCGTCGAACGAATCGACCGGCTCGTGCTTGCTTTGCTCGAGCTTACCCATCGACAGCTATCGGAGACCGGGTACTCCGTCGTTAACGACCGCTTGCAAAAAAACTTTAATTTTGTCCGCAAAAAACGACTGCCGCGTTGTCAGTCATTTACTAAAGAATTGCTATTTGTCGGCTGCGCAGTACTTCATTAGCACGTCGTTTTTCCAGAAGATCTCGCGCTAATTGCACAGCGCGGACCATTCGCTTGACGAGAAGGATTCGGAAATAGAGAGAACTGTCTAAGAACTACGAGAAAGAATTGCGCGCGAATTTGCTTACCGCGAATTTCCGCAATCGTTTGCCGATAGCGCCCCGGCCCGGTGCATATCCGTAATGCGGGACAGACACGCCATGCAATTCGACAGTAGCGCCGCGCGCCGGGTGTGCGGCGCTTATATTCAACCGGCATAGGCGCCGCGGGCTTGCGGCATAAGCGTCGCCAGCCGGCGCACGCGAACAATCTCAATTGCTTTTCAAGATTGCTCGGGCGCAAAGTCGCAATTTGTTATAACGCAGAATCTTCAGTCTTGGTGTTACACTGCAACCCGCCGGAATCTTCCGGCAAAAGGGTTTGGGTGTTTCCAGTGCAACACTGGTTTGAACCTCGCGTACACGACTTGTATTCGAAGTTGTTCGTGCGGCAGCCATTCACTGTCTTTCATCCCACACTCCGCTGCGTTTCCCGGATTCCTCAGGTACTTATACCGTGTACTCTCAGACGCAAATCGACCCGGTGGTCAGCTTCCGCAACTCGCAGCGCGAGCATGTGCGAGGGACAATCATTAACCTCCAGAGAAAGTCGCTGGTGATGGAGGTCTATAACCCTTACTCGATCGTCCAGGTCAGTGAGGTGTTGAGCGAACTCAGTGTTCGGATGGGCAGCAAGAACGCCTATCTCGGCAAGGCGGTCGTCGTCAGTCTCGTGAATACCGGCCTCACCGCGGTGGTGTCGCTCGCACTGATCGACGAGTGGCGCGAACTGAGCGTGCTGCCCAACGAGGCGAAGTCGGTCGGGCGCGAAGCCGAACTGTTCATTACCGATTGGGACGCGCGCTTCAACATCCGCCGCGACTATCAGATCGTCGTCAATGAAATGCGCGCGTTTCTTTCGGAAGTGTCGCGCTGGGTCGAGCAGGTCGATCTGACCGAAAGTCTGCCGAAGAACGAAGGCCGGCTGCGCGAGGATCTGTTCTACGAGCTCGCCACGCCGATCATGCTGAAGATGAAGTTCTATCTCGACCGGCTCGAGGAAGAAGCTCAACGCGTCGATGTCGAGATCGCGCCGGTGCATCGCACGTATGCGCAATCGGCATTGCATCCGCTGCTGCTGCGCGCGCCGTTCGTCTATCGCACGTTCACCAAGCCGCTCGGCTATGCGGGCGACTACGAGATGGTCAACCAGATCCTCAGCGATCCGCAGCAGGGGCCGACCACTTACTTCCAGATCGTCAATACCGCGTTCCTGCAGGCGGCGGTGGCAACCGCGCACCGCAACCGCATCACGCTGCTGATCGACTTCCTCACCCGTCAGGCCGAAGCGGCGCGCGCGGCCGGCCGGCCGTTCCGGATTCTCAACGTCGGCTGCGGACCGGCGTTCGAGATTCAGCGCTTCGTGCGCGAATATCCGCATCCCGAGCTGCTGTCGTTCCAGCTGGTCGACTTCAGCGAGGAAACGCTGGCATTCACGAAAGACGCGATCGAAAGCTCGGCGCGCGGGGCCGGTCACAAGACCTCGGTGGAAATGGTCCATCAATCGGTGCACGACCTGCTCAAACGCAAGATTTCGTCGGACCCGGCCGCGCGCGAGTTCGATGCGGTGTATTGCGCCGGTCTGTTCGACTATCTGTCGGACAAGGTCTGCGCGCGTCTGCTCAGCTATTTCGCGGCCCGCACGCGACCGGGCGGCCAGTTGCTGGTCACCAACGTGCATTCGGCCAATCCCGAGAAGTACGGGATGGAACACCTGCTGGAGTGGTATCTGATCTATCGGAACGAAGCCGGTATGAGCTCGCTGCTGCCGCCGAATTCCAGCGACCACAAACTCTATGTCGACGAGACCGGAGTGAACGTGTTCGCGGAAGCCACGATTCTCTGAAACGTCAGCAGACACTCCATCGATGACTACCAGTCCACTGCACGCAGGTTATCAATCCGAGCTGGCCGACTTTCGTGTCAATTTCAGCCGCGGCGGTGCGCTTACCGCGATCGCGCTGGTCCTGCTCGGCGTGGGCCTCGATTACGCGCAGTATCCGCAGTATCAGATGTCGTTCGCGGTCGCGCGGCTGGTCGTGTCGTTGCTGATCGGCGGCATCGTCGCGTTGCTGGACACCGGCATCGGGCGCCGCCTCACTCCGTGGTTGACGCTGTCGTGGCTGCTGCTGCCGCAGATCATGATCTCGTGGATGATCTGGCGCACCGACGGCGTGCTGTCGCCGTACTACATGGGGCTCAATCTCGCGATCTTTGCGTCCGGCATCGCGCTGCCGTTCGGCCTGTGGCAAAACCTCGTGTTCGGGGTGCTGTCGTGCGTGCTGTATCTGCTCGCCTGTCTGATGCCGCCGCACAATGGCGCGCCGCTCGGCACGCTGACCGTGAACGTGCTGCTGTTGTTGTTCGCCGCCGCGGCGAGCGCCGTGTACACGTTCTTCAACGAGCGGGTGCGCTTCATGCTGTTTCGCCTGAAGGCGGAAGTGTCAGAAAAAAACGCCGAGGTATCGGCAAAGAATGCCGAGCTCGAGGTGATCAATCGCCAACTGCTCGATATCAAAGGACAATTGCTGCAGCAGGAAAAGATGGCGGCGATCGGTACGCTGGCCGCGGGCTTGCTGCACGAGGTCAACAATCCGGTCAATTTCTGCCTGATGGCGATCGAGGTCGCGCTGGAAGAGCCGATTTCCAAAACGGAACCGACTCTGAACGAGTGTCTCGTCGACGCGCGTCAGGGGATGCAGCGGATTCAGCACATCGTGTCGGACCTGAAGACGTTCGCGTATCGCAAGCCGGGCGCGGAGGCCGAACTGGGCACGCCGTTCCTGTTCGAAAAGGCGCTGGATTCGGCAATCCGGCTGGTCGGCCACGAATTGCGCGGCGTCACGGTGACTCGCGATCTGCCGGCCGATACGCTGGTGCAGGGCGACGAAGCGGCGATCATCGGCGTGCTGATCAACCTGTTGTCGAACGCGGTGCTGGCGATGCGCAAGGCGGGCACGCCGGGCCCGTCGATTCACATCAACGTGGAGTGGACCGAAGAGCGCCTGCATGTGACGGTCAAGGACAACGGACCCGGCATCAAACCGGAGAACCTGGCGCGGGTGTTCGAGCCGTTTTTTACGACTCGCGAAGTCGGCCAGGGTCTCGGCCTCGGGCTGTCGATCAGCTATGCGGTGATCGAGCGCCACGGCGGGCTGCTGTTCGCCGAGAGCGAATTGGGCAGTTGGGCGTCGTTCAGTTTCGATCTGTCGCCGGCGCCCTGAGAACACGATGAACGATATTCGACAGACCCAGCCCACGCTTCTTTACGTCGATGACGAAGAGTTGGCGTGCAAATATTTCGCGCGCAGCGTCGGCGCGGATTACGACGTGCTGCTCGCGCGGAGCGCGGACGAAGCGATCGCGATCCTGCGCCAGGAGAACGCGCGCATCGCGGTACTGGTCACCGATTTCCGCATGCCCGGCCGCGATGGCGGTCAGCTGTTGCGCCAGGTCGCGCACGAATATCCGCATATCGTGCGGATTCTGGTGACCGCGTACGCGGATGTCGAGATGCTGCTGCAGACGGTCAATACCGGCGAGGTGTTCCGCATCCTCGAAAAGCCGCTCAGACCGGACGCGGTGCGCGAGACGTTGCAACTGGCGTTCGAGCGGCATCACGAGCGCGCGATGCAGAACCAGCGCCTGATCGCGATCGACGAAACGCTCGCGTTTCTCGCGCACGAACTGAATACGCCGCTCGCGGCCATTGCATTGAACGCACACAGCATCGAAGGCCGCACCACCGTGCAGCTCGATGCGGAAGGGGAAATTCTCGGCGCCGCGAAATCGATGCGCGAGAGCGCGCAGTACTGCATGGCGGTGGTGTCGTCGTTCTGGCGCTCGGTGCACAACGGGCGCCGGCAACCGGAGGGCGACGACGCGCGCAGCGAGGTCACCGCGCACGGACTGATTTCGGCGCTGCTCGATACCTATCCGCTGACCGCGGCGCAGCGCTCGTGGATTCAGGTCGACGTGGCCGGCGACTTTCCGGTGGTGACGCAACCGAATTGCGTGGCGCTGGTGTTGTCGTCGCTGCTGTCGAACGCGCTGCGCGCGCTCGCGGGCGCCGGCGCGCCGGCGGTGCGCTTTACCGTGACGGCGGAGCCGGCGCGGAGCATCGCGATTTGCGACAACGGTCCGGGCATTCCGCCGGAAATCAAAGCCCGTCTGCTCACGGACCCGATTACCACACACGCTAAATCCGGGGGTAATGGCTTGGGCCTGATTTTATGCAACCGGGTCATGCAGTCCTGTGGCGGCGGACTCGAGATCGAGTCCACGCCCGGGGGAGGCACCACCGTAGTGCTGGATTTCCCCCATATCAAAGGTCAAACGCACAGGAGTTGTTGATGAACGAAGCAAATGCCAACCAGGACTCGATGCCGGCGATCATTTTCGTCGATGACGAAGCCACGGCCGTGAAGTACTTCCAGCGTGCGATCGGAAGCCTGGCGCCGGTCCTGACTGGCGGCTCGGTGGAAGAAGGCAAGGCTCTACTGGACGCGCACGGCGACCGGGTCGGAGTTCTCGTCTCCGACCAGCGCATGCCGGGCGAATTCGGCAACGAATTGCTCCGCTACGCGAGCGAGCGCTATCCGCATATCGTGCGGATTCTGACCACCGCCTACTCGGAAATCGATCAGACCGTGGCGGCCGTCAACCTGGGTCATATCCACCGCTACATCAAGAAGCCGTGGGACATCACCGCGCTGCGCATGGAGCTGAAACAGGCGCTGGAACTGGCCGATCTGCGCAAGGAGCGCGACCAGTTGCTGCGCGAGAAGCTCGGCGTGCTGCAGAAGCAGACGGTCGCGACGCGTATCGGTCTGGTGCGCTCGCTGGCCGCGACGCTGCTCGGCACCGAGCGCTTCCAGCCGGTGGAAACCTATCTTGCCGCGGCGGCGCTCGCCGACGCCCAGAACGCCGAGCCGGACTGGCTGCTGCAGGACTACTCCGATCTGGTCGGCGCCGAGAGCGCACGCAGCGGCGCGTTCGGTCATCAGGTCGCCAGCCAGCTGGCGGGGCTGCGCAACCGGCACCCGAATCCGGCGGCCGGCAACGCGGTTGCGACGCTGGTCGCGACGCTCGCGGAAGCGGGTCTCGACGTGCGGGCCGATGGCGAGGGTTTCGTGTGGAACGAACCGGCGGCATTGGCCGAGTTTCTCGCGCAAGCGGGCGACAAGGCGGTGCCGAGCGAGCACGCGGTGTGGCTGGCAGGCTTGCTGTGGCTGGACGGTAACGGCGTTGCACTGGAGGCGGCACGCTCGGGTGACGCGATCGCGTTCAGCGCCACGCAGCCGAAGGCCGATTTTGCCGCCGATCGTCTCGCGACCTGGATCGAGCAGTTCTGAGGATGGCTGACGAAGCGGCGAGCGATCGCGGCGACTGAAAACAGCAAGCAACGGCAGCAGCCGAGCGCAGCAAAGAACGCAGCAAAGAACGCAGCGAACAAACAAAGCGGCCTCGGCCGACGTGTGAATTCCGGGTGGGCGCAACCCCGGCGCACGTTGGACGAAGCCGCTTTGTCATTACCGCGTCCATCGCGTCCATCGCGTCCATCGCGTCCATCGCGACCCGCGTGCCGGTGCCGTACACTAGCCGCAGTCACATCTGACGCGCGCCACGCGCATTCCATCTCCATGACCAGCACGCCCGCGACTTGCGACTCGCCCGATCACTGGCTGATCGCGCGACGCGACCCGGAAACCGGCATCGAAAGCCTGCGCGCGCATTTCAGCGGCCATGCGTACGATCCGCACGATCACGACGATATGTTGATCGGCTACACCGAGCAGGGCGTGCAGCGCTTTCAGTGTCATCGGTTGCTGCATACGAGCGTGCCGGGCCGCGCGATCCTGATCGAGCCCGGCGCGCTGCACGACGGCCACGCGCCCGAGGCGGCCGGCTTTACCTACGCGATGCTGTATCTGCCGCAAGCGTGGGTCGAGCGCGCGGCGCGCCGCCTCGATCTGCCGGGACTTCGCGGCGTCGAGGCCGCGTTCGGCCAGACTCTCGTCGACGACCGCGCGCTCGTCGAGACGATCCGCCAGGCGTGTGCCGCGATCTACTGCGACGACGGCCGGCTCGCGCGCGATCAGGCGCTCGACCGCCTGCTGCTGCAGCTCGGCGCGCAACTGCGCGAGCCGCCGGCGCCGGCAGGGCTCGCCGCACCGCCGGCGATCGCGCGCGTGCGCGATCTGCTGCACGAGCAGATGGACGGCAACCTGGGACTCGACGAACTCGCGGACGCCGCCGGCATCGACCGGTTCCGGTTGACGCGGCTGTTTCAGCGCGCGTTCGGCAGCTCGCCGCATGCGTATCTGGTCCGTCTGCGGTTGCGCGCCGCGCGTCGGTTGCTGGCGAGCGGCCGCACGCCGGCGCAGGTCGCAGCCGAAGTCGGCTTCGCCGACCAGAGTCATTTGGGCCGCTGGTTCCGGCGCGCGTACCGGATCACGCCGGCCGCCTACCGGCGCATGTGCACAAACGTTCCAGACTGAATGCCGCGCGTAGTCGATGATGAGCGCCTCAACGAGGAGTCATCATGTTCGATACCAAAGTGGCGCTGATCGTGCGCGGCGATCTGGCGGTCTGGCAAAAACTCAATGTGGTCGCGTTTCTCGCGACCGGCGTCGCGGCAGCGGCGCCTGACGCGCTGGGCGAGCCGTACGAGGATGCCGCCGGGCATCGCTACGGCCGCATGCTCGGCCAGCCGATGATGGTGTTCACCGCCGACCGCTCGGGCTTGCAGGCCGCGCATCGGCAGGCACTGTCACGCGATGTCAGGATCGTGCCGTACGTGCACGCGATGTTTTCGACCGGTCACGACGCGGCCAATCGCGAGGCGTTTCGCGCCGAGGATGCGGCGAATCTGGATCTGGTGGGACTGGCGGTGCACGGGCCTAAAAAGGCGGTCGACAAGACAGTGAAGGGGTTGGCGCTGCACGAGTGAGCGGGTGAGCGGGTGAGCGGGCCGGCCGGCCCGCCCGCTATTACCGCGTCACTTTCCGACGGCTTACTTGACTGCCTGGATTTCGTCGGCGAGCTGCTTCATCTGCGGGGTCTTTTCGTACTTCACCCACACCGGCTGCATTGCCTTCACGAACGCCGGACGATCGATCTGCGAAGCGCTGACGATCGTCGCGCCACCCGTGGTGACAACCTTCTTCGCGTCGGCTTCGCGCGCGGTCCACAGCTTCTGGTAGTAGGGCACCGAGTCGGCCGCGGCCTTCTTGATGATCTGCTGCTCTTCGGGCGAGAGTTTGTCCCAGATCTTCTTCGAGAACACCAGCACTTCCGGCGTCATCGAATGCTGGGTTTCCGAGTACACCTGAGCCACTTCGAAGTGCTTACCTTCGTCATAGGTCGGCAGATTGTTTTCCGCGCCGTCGACGATGCCCGTCTTCAGAGCCGTGTAAACCTCGGCGGTCGGCATCGGCGTCGGCACGCCGCCCATCGCGCGGATTTCGTCGACCATCAGGTCCGACGGCTGCACGCGCACTTTCAGACCCTTCATGTCGGCCGGCGACTTGATCGGCTTCTTCGCGTACATCGAACGCGCGCCGCTCTCGTAGAACGTCAGTGCGACCATGCCCTTAGCGGTGAACGCGTCGAGGATCTTCTGGCCTTCCGGGCCGTACATCACCTTGCGGAAATGGTCGACGTCGCGGAACAGGAACGGCAGCGACGGGATCATCGATTCCGGCACGATTTCGTTGAACGCCGCGCCGTTGGCGCGCGTCATGTCGAGCGCGCCGATCCGGACCTGGTCGATCGTGTCGTTCTCCGAACCGAGCGCGCTGTTGCCGAACACCTTCACGGAATCCTTGCCACCGGTCGCCTTGTTGATCTGCTCGCCCATGAACTTCACCGCCATGTTGGTCGGGTAGGTGTCGCCGTGCACGTCGGCGCAGCGGAACACGCGCGCCTGGGCCGAGCCGGCGGCGCCGAATGTGAGCAGGGAGGCGGCGATAAGCGCCGGGAGACGAGCGGAAGCAAATTTCGTTTTCATTATCGGGTGTCTCAAAGCGGTTAGTTGTACGATGACTTACAATTTTATAAAGCGGGGTTGACGCTGTACATACGGTGTTTACCCGGGAAAACGCCAAAATCGCCGTTCCGGATCGGAGCGTCGGTCGCGGCTAAGTTAAATGTTGTCTGATGAGGGTTGGCGGCGTTGCGACACCTTCTAACTTCGGGCGTTGCGCCGTCTCGAAGAAAACCTTTGTGCCACACGGTGTATGCGGTGCCGTACCGATGGAGAATTAAAAAGGCCGCGCGACTTCGCACGGCCTTTCAACGACTACTGACGTTTCATCGATAGAATTTTAGAATCCCATCTTCCCTGAATCATCGCATCGCGAAGCATTCTAACGGTTAACGGTTCTCTCTTTGTTGAATGGGGCCTTCTGAAAAGGTATTTTTGGATCAGGTGATAAACGAATCCCTCACCTTCCATAAAAAAATACTTTTCGAATTTGTAGTCACCTTCATCAATTCCGAATTCTTCGAAAAATCGTGTCATGAAAGTGTCGGCGTCGTCACCTTCCTGACCTAGGTCATACACCACAGACATGTCGAGTCCGATTGGCTTCGACGACATACCCGCTTCTTTTCTGATAAACGATTCGAGATTTTCCCATGAGGGATGTGACATCAGAAAACCCTGTCTTCGGGCCTAACCACCCGGTTATATTTCGAAACCGTATGATAGACGATCTGATAGACGTCGCTCGAAAGCATGACCCAACCAACGCCGGGAATAGTTCGACCAATGAAGACACCTAATTTGTGTGTCAGGATCCAATGAAACCGTTTAACGCTCCCAAGCGCGAAAGGCGCGCCGACTCCAGCCGGACGTTGAACGCATAGTCGATGTCCTCGCGCTTATCGTCACCCTTGCTGATTCCACCCCGTTCCCGGCGGCCGAAACCCCGAATGAAATCGCGTGCCGTGGTCGTGCCGAGCTGGTCGGGGCACGCCGCACGTAGCGCAAAACGACGACCGCGTGGGTAGCTCGACTATGGACGCTCGTACGACACGTTGGTCCGGCTACGCCATCAGCCAGCGCAAGCGCAAATACATCGGTTAAATAACAATTGCCTTTCGTGCGCATATCCTGATTCCGCTGACCGATTGGCAATCACCTGCAGTTATTTCGAATTACTTTCAAAATAAAATTTCCGTCAGGAAATCGTAAATAAACAAATTGAACAGAGTGGGACCGCCTTGCCCGGCAGCGATCGCGCGCGAATATCGATCGAATATTTCAATTCCGTGACAGATCTGAATCAATTAATAAATCAGAGCGGGACCGCACGCATCCGGCCAGGCGCCGCAAACAAATGATAAGAAAAATGCTCAGTCAGAGTTATATGTCATAAAAAACAAACATGCCCCTTCGATAATCCCGCTGCTTAAAAACACTGATTAGTTCCGTCAGGGCGGAAAAAAGTCGCATCTCCACCAACAGGGGTCCCACAATGTCGGTCAGTCCAGCTCCACGCAGCACTCTATTCCTTACGTCGATCGCCGCTGCCTGCGTCCTCGCAGCGTGCGGCGGTAACGACGATCACGCATCCAACCCGAGCCCGACAGCCGCGGCCCCGACGTACTCGGGCGTGGTGAGCGCATCGTCGTTTGTGGCGGGCAGCACTTCCGGCAACCCGACGATCAAGGCCGGCTACTACTCGGGCGCGACGGTGTGCATCGACGCGAACGGCAACGGCGTGTGCGATTCGGGCGAGCCGAGCGCGACGACCGACAGCAACGGGCACTTCTCGCTGCAATCGACGGTAAAGGGCCAACTGATCGCCGACGTCAGCACCAAGGCGACCAACACCGCGAGCGGCGCGGCGGTCGCGAGCCACATGATCCTGCGCGCTTCGGCCGCGCAAGTGGCCGACCAGGGCGCGACGAGCGTCGTGATCAGCCCGATGTCGAGCGAAGTGCAACGACTCGTCGAAGCCAACGGCACCGACTATGCAACCGAAAAAGCCAACCTCGCGTCGCGCATGAGCGTCGCGGCGCTGGGCGCGTCGTCGGTCACGGTCAGCGCGAGCGACGTGCTCGCCGATGTGAACAAGCTGTCGGGCGCCGAACAGCAAGCGCTGCTGTTCGAAGACAACCAGTTGACGAACCGCTACACGTACGCGACGACCAAGCTCGATCGCGGCGACATGTACCCGGACAACCTCGCGGTGAGCGGCGGCGATCCGGCGCTGGTCGGCGCCTCGGGCGTGACCGCGCTGACAGCAGTGAAGTCGAGCCAGACGCAGGCGCCGATCACGTTCGCGCAGGCGCAGCAGGCCGCGTTCAACGTGGAAGGCATTCCGCGTTACGACAACGTGTTCGTGATCATGCTCGAGAACCACAGCGTGGGTCCGGTGCCGGGCACGCCGGGTATTCTCGACTCGAGCAACGCGCCGTACATCAACCAGTTCCTGACGGCCAACAACCAGTTCACGACCTACTACTCGACCGGCAACCCGAGCGAGCCGAACTACACGGCACTCGGCGGCGGTGACGACTGGGGTATCGTCGATGACAACTGGTGGGGCTGCGGCGCGGGCACGACCGGCGCGAATGCACCGACCGACAAGGTCTTCGCAGGCGGCACCGCGTCCGACGGTCAGCCGCTCGTCGCGGTCGGCGCACTGCCGCCGACCGACAACTCGCACCTGACGAATTACACGAGCGCATCGTGTTCGTCGACCGGCGCGATCGCGAACCACAACATCCAGGCACCGAACCTGTTCACGCTGCTGTCGCAAGCGGGCATGACGTGGCGTACCTATAGCGAGTCGATGAACCCGGGTCAGGATCCGCGTGCTGACAGCATCGCGGAGAGCACGATCTCGGCGGCCTACACGGGTCCGGGCTCGAACGGCACGGCCTACCCGCTGCCTGGCGCGCTGTACAAGACCAAGCATAGCCCGGCAATCCCGTATCAGACGGCACGCAATCTGCCCGAGTTCTACGCGAACAACCGCACGATCTTCGGCACGCAGTACCCGGCATCGGTACTCGCGAACTCGAAGGATTACCCGATCCCGGCGGGCTACAACTACGATCAGTTCAGCACCGACCTCGCAACCGGCGACGTCGGCAACCTGAACTTCATCATGCCCGACCAGTGCGACGACATGCACGGCACCGGCTCCGATCCGTCGTGCGCGGGCGGCAGCACCGCGATCGTCCAACGCGGCGACGACTACGTGCGTCAGGTGGTGGCGAAGATCCAGGCATCGCCGATCTGGACCAACCCGAACCGCAAGGTCGCGATCGTCGTGATGTTCGACGAAGGCGAGGGCAGCTCGACCTCGTGCTGCGGCTGGAACCCGGTCACGTCGAATGTGAACCAGGCGCCGCTGACGTATGCGAACGGTAAGTACTCGCCGGTCACGACGACGCTGTACAACCAAGGCAACCACGGTCACGGCAACTCGGTGTTCGGCGTCGCGACCAACCAGGCGAACCCGAACGTCGTGGATAGCGACGAGTACAGCCACTTCTCGTTCGTGCGCACGCTGCAGGACATGTTCCAGGTGGCCGACCCGGCGCAACCGTACACGTACCTCGCGCGTGCGAAGTACAGCGAATCGTTCATCGCGAGCAACATCGCGAATCTGCCGGAACTGGCGGGCAGCGCGGATACGCACTTCGACTCCGTGCGTCCGATGAACCACGCGTACGTGACACCGGCGACCTACACGCAGAAGCTGAACACGGTCGACGTGACCAGCACGTCGCTGGCTTCGCGTGGCCCCGGCCCGGACGCGACCCAGACCAACGTCTGGGCGCTGAAGTCGGCGAAGAAGTAACAGGCCGGCGTGCAGGCGGGCGACGCGGTGCGCCGCGTTGTCCGCAGCCAGGTGCTAGCAGGTGCTGAACCACTATTTCACTGCTATTTGAGTGCTTTCTGCCGGACCGCTTTTCGTGCGGTCCGGCAGTTTTCAATTCCATTCGTCCGATCGCCGCGCGGCCTTAGCGGTACTTGCGGTTAGCCAGGCCCTCGTAGTCGAAGGGCCCAGCCAGGACCGCGCGGCAATCGGATTGAGCGATACAGATCGACATGCGAAAACTTTCCCTCGGCGTGCTGTGCGCGCTCTCTGTGATATTGACCGCGTGCGGCGGCGGCGGTGGCGGCGACAGCGGTAATGCTTCGAACCAGAGCGCGTCGGGCAACGGCGGCGCCAGCAGTGTCGCGCCGCCGGCGACGGTCACGCTGAGCGCGGCCGCGCAAGTCGGCAAACAGCTGTTCTTCGACCAGAACCTGTCGGGCAACAGGAACATGGCGTGCGCGACCTGCCACAACCCGCAATACGCGTATGGGCCGCCGAACAGCCTGGCGGTGCAGCTCGGCTCGGATCCGTCGTTGGCGGGCCAGCGTGCGGTGCCTTCGCTGCGCTATAAGTCGATGACGCCCGCGTACAACGACATTGCCGACAACCCCGACGGCATCACGCAAAACGCGCCCGGCGGCGGCTTCATGTGGGACGGCCGCGCGACCACGCTCGCGACCCAGGCCGCGCTGCCGCTGCTCAATCCGGTCGAGATGAACAGCCCGTCGCAGGCTGCCGTGGTCGACGCGGTGAAGAACGGTTCGTATGCGACGCTGTTCAAGCAGGCGTTCGGCGCGGATGTGTTCTCGAACGCCGATGCCGCGTTCAACGATATCGGCCTCGCGTTGCAGGCCTATCAGATAGAAGAGCCGAGCTTTGCGCCGTATTCGAGCAAGTTCGATCTGTACGAATCGAACAAGGTGGGCGGCACGCTGACGGCGGCGGAGTTGCGCGGTCTGCAACTATTCAACGACACCGACAAGGGAGCCGGCTGCGTGGCCTGCCATTACGCGGGCGCGAACTTCAACGGCTCGGTCGGCTTGATGACCGACTTCACGTACCAGGCGATCGGCGCACCGCGTAACGACGCATCGATTCCGGACAACCCGGACCCGATCCCGAGCAATACGAATAGCGCGTACTACGACATGGGTCTGTGCGGTCCGTTCAACACGATCCATCCACCGGGCACCGCCAATAGCGGCGGCGGTCCCAATTCGTTTACCGGCGTGAACGTGCCCGACCCGTATTGCGGCCGATTCAAGGTGCCGACCTTGCGTAACGTCGCGACGCGTACCGCGTTCTTCCATAACGGCGTGTTCCACTCGCTCACGCAGGTGCTCAATTTCTATAACACCCGCGATACCAATCCCGAGTACTGGTATCCGAGCAGCGGCGGCGATAGCAGTCAGACCACGCAGAATCCGTCGTATGCGCTGTTCCCGACCTATGCATCGGGCGCGACGGTGACGAGCTTCAACGATTTGCCGGCAGCGTATCAGGGCAATATCGACGAAGAATTGCCGATGGGGCAAGGGCAGACCGATGCGGGCGGCACGACCGCGGCCGACGGTGCGAAGCCGCGCGCGTTCCATTCGACGCCGCAACTCACGCAGCAGAACATCGCGGATCTGGTGTGCTTTCTGAACACGCTGAGCGATGGTTATCAGGTGCCGGCGACGCAGCCCACTAGCGGCGCTTGCGTGAACTGACCGCGCACCGCGCGTGATACGGGATATTTTCGAGAACCTCATTATTCAATCGAGCAATAACATCATGATTCGACGTTCCACCGCCATCCGCCTTGCAGGCGGCGCGCTTTCCCTGCTTGCACTGACGCTTGCGGCTGGCTGCCACGACAGGAGCCAGGACGCTAATCAGGAAAACTTCACTGCCACGATCAACGATTATCTTGGTAAGCGCGGGCATCTATGTCTCGCCAAATACGATTGGCCTATCTATACGACGACTGAAGATCAGGCCAAACGCACGCGCGATGCGATTCAGATGCCGGTGCTCGAGAAGCTCGGGTTGGTGACGGGCAAGGACATGATGGTCGAGCGGGTCGATGGCGACGGCAAGAAGATCACAGCTGCTGCGCGGCAGTATCAGTTGACCGATGAAGGGAAGAAGTACTACCTGCAGATTCCCGAGGTTGTCGCTACGGCTACTTCGCGGGTGACGCACCCGGCGGATTTTTGTGCGGCGACGCTCAAGCTCGATAAGGTTGTCGGGTGGGAGCGGCCGATGCAGATGGACGGCAAGACGGTGACTTCCGTTGTTTATACGTACAAGATCGAGCCGGCTGGGTGGGCCAAAGATCCGGACGCGCAGCGGGTGTTTCCGATGGTCAAGCGTGTGATCGACGGCGCAGGGACCATGCAGTTGCGCGAAGGGGTGCACCTGACTTCGGAAGGGTGGGTCGCCGACGAGGTGTTTCAGCGCTGAGTGTGCGGGCGCTGCGCGAGCTGGCGCCGCGCAGCCATTGATCGACGCGACATCGCTGTCGAGGGACGCGACAATTTTCCCGAGCGATGTTGTACAATCCGGTCCGCTTCACAAAGCATGATCCCCGATAGCTCAGTCGGTAGAGCGCCGGACTGTTAATCCGTAGGTCCCTGGTTCGAGCCCAGGTCGGGGAGCCAGACAAAGCGGGAGTAGCTCAGTTGGTAGAGCGCAACCTTGCCAAGGTTGAGGTCGCGAGTTCGAGCCTCGTCTCCCGCTCCAGTATTACGTCGTCAACGCGACGCCCATGTGGCTCAGTGGTAGAGCACTCCCTTGGTAAGGGAGAGGTCGGCAGTTCGATCCTGCCCATGGGCACCACCGCGCTTTTGCAACGGCGTATCGATGCGCCGGCATTCTTCCCGCTCCATTCCCGTCTTCGTTTTCCGCTCGGCAAGTATCGCTGACCCTACCCGTGATTTCGCGCCACGAACCGTCGCGTCCGAATCCACTTGGTAGCGACCCACTTGTCCCCGGCGCGCAGCGGCGTGCTCGCGTGCAGCGAACCCGGATCGCACAAGCCGAAGCGATTGCCGTATTCGAAATACAGCGCATGCCCGCGCTGCGGCGTGACCGCCCAGCCGAGCTGCGGAAACACCGTTTCGCCGCCACTTTCGACATCGTTCAGGTACATCAGCAACGTTCCCATCCGTTGCCCGCTACGCGCAATCGATTCACGGTTGGCTTCATTGCCGGTGGCCAGATAATCGACATGCGGAGTCGACTCCGCGCCTTCCTCGTAGTGCAGCATTTGTAACCCTTCGCCATTCTCGACCGGCGTACCGGTCAACTCGGCAATGCGTGCTTCGAGCCGCGCGATCAACGCTGTCTCGCCGAGCCGGAAGAACATCCCGTGACTACTGCGATGACCGGCGACCACGTTGCGTCCCGTCACCGGGTCGACCACCGTCGAGCGATCGAGGCGCGGCTGCGCGAGCGCGATCAGCTGCTCGCATTCTTCGGCGCTCAGGAAATTGGCGAGATGCACGGCGGCCGGACGTTGCAGTCGCGACAGCACGCGCACCTTGCGTTCGCCGAGCTGGATCAACGGACCGTCGGGCACGCGCAGCGCGTCCGGCTGATAGCTGAGCGGGGGGGCGCCGACTTCGAGCTTGTCGCCGGGCAACGGCGCGGCGTACAGGAACGATGCGGAAACCGCTTCGACCATCGCCGACGCCAACTCCGGCGCGCTGTTGCGGCTGACCATCTCGTTGACGATCGCTTGCGGCGCGACGCCGCGTGTCAGGTTGGCGGCGATCCAGTCGCGTACTTCGGCGGGAAAATTGACGGTGATGGACATCGGTAATGGCGGTGGGCGGGAGTGACGGCGAGAGGGCGAGAAAGCTGCGCTCGGATGATAGCGGGGGATTGTGACGGGTGTGGGAAGGGGGGCGGCGGAAGCGAAGCACGCGATTGAAGGCGTACCGGCACGGGCTTCACTCATTCAGGACGCGTTGTACTTCGTCGAGGAACGAGGCAACCGTGTAACCCCACCCCTCCGGACGAAAGCCGTGCCGGAAAGGTATAAACGCGGCGTCCAGATCACCTGAGTGAGCGCGTCGAAATAGCTCTAATTCGCGGAGCAAGTTCGGATATCGATGCGGAGAGTCCTGCTTGTAGCAAGCGACAATCTCCGGAACAGTTGACCCAAATATGTCAAAGTCTTGACCGAAATAGATAGAAAAAAAGTGCTCCATCGCTGGATATTTCGTTGAAGAATTCATTTTTCTCTCATTCGAGGTGGTAGGTGACTCTACTAATCTATCGCCATAAAGCGAGACGAGTGTTCACTCGCGCAAAAGGCGTTGTACTTCTTCAAGGAAAGAAACGGTAGTGTAGCCCCACGGCTCCGCAGAGAAGTGGCGCCAATACCTCTGATGGAATGCCGTATCCAGGTCATTCGGATGGCGATTCCTGAACAGGTCTATCTCGCGAATCAACTTTTGATAGTGATGGCGGAAGTCTTTCTTGTAACGAGCGACAATTTCCGGAACTGTTTCGCCAAAGATGTCGAAGTCCTGGCCGAAATATATTTCGAACAGATTGTCCATCTGCGGGTAGCGGCTTGAAGAGTTAAAACGCATTGCGATCAAATGCAGCAGTCAAGTTGTCATTCTTTCAGGACACTCTGTATCTCGTCGAAGAATGTAGCGATTGTGTAACCCCACCCTTCCGGATGGAAGCCATGCCGGAACGGCATGAATGCAGTGCTGAGATCGTCAGCGTGGTCGCTCCTGAACGACTCCAACTCACCGATGAGATTTTTATAGTGGTGAGGACAATCAAACTTGTAGCACTCGACGATTTCCCGGACTGTCTCGCCGAACAGGTCGAAGTCCTGGCTGAAGTAAGTGCAAAAAAACTGATCCATTTCTGGATGGCACGCTAGAGAATCCATTATTCCATCACTCGATGAAGGCCTCGTATTGCTTGCGCCACGCAAACACCTAGTTTAGGTTCACCCGGGCCGACGGGCAACGGCCGATACCGTTGCTCCCGGCTCCAAGCTTTCCTGCACGATGGCCACTTTCTCCTGGACCGAACGCCGACGACGCTCCGGCTCGGTCAGAACTTCAATGCTTTCCATAATTTGCCTGGGCTTGAAACTAGTCACAAGGCTACACCTTATTAAAGAGGGGCCTCGTGTCTTGAGAATCAAGGAGCTAGTCCAATCGGATCGGTTGATTATTTGCGCAATTGGCGCTGTATCTCGTCGAGAAAGGACGTGACCGTGTACCCCCAAGGCTCGGGTCGAAACGAGCGCAAATACGTCTCTTCGAATGCGCTGGCCAGGTCATTCGGGTGCTGGCTCCTGAACGAGTCGATTTCGCGAATCAGGCTTGCGCAATGGTGAGGTGAGTCCTTCTTGTAGCACGCCACAATTTCAGGGACGCTTGCCCCGAACAAATCGGAGTCCTGGCCGAAATAAATGCTAAACATGTGGTCCATTTCTGGATAGAGATCTGATGATTTCATTTCTTGCTCATTCGATGTAGGCGGTGAGAATGTAATACGGCATGCCGTTGTAGGTTTCGTATTTCAACGCAACAAAAACTTTGTTCATTCGTGTAAGTTTTCCGGTTGAACGCGTCACTCCGTATCCGATGTCTCCTGGAACGACCTTACTCACTTTCTCTATATTTTTTCGATTTGGTGACCGTGCCCATGTCTCAATGAATGCTGCATTGGCACGCAAGGTTTCCGAGATGGCACGCTCCGCCTGCTCAACGGTTGTAAAAGAGGATACGACTCTTCGAAATGGCTCGCGTCTTAGACGGTCCCGAAGCCAAGCCTCATCCTTCCCAACATGCTTTAGAAGTGTATGCCCACCGAGCTTCGGCTGCGCGGCCTTCGCCTCATGCATCTGCAGATCGATCCGGCCGCGCGTAATACTGGCCGCCCGCGCAGCCTTGATAGACCCCGCAAATCCGAACGGCACCATCAGATCGAGTGAGACGGCGATATGGTTCGCCATCTCCGGCCCGGCCTTCATGGCCTGAGCCAGCTTGCTGGTGCCCTGCTGCGTGAGTGAGAGGGTGTCGTACCCGGTCCACACCTGCCGCAAACCTGTGGCCGCGGCATCCGAGCCATGCGCACCGAACACGATGCAACCGGCCTTGCTTGCCATCGTCGGTTCGGGCAGCACACACAGCGCCGCCGCACCGACCATCTCAAGAACACCGCCGACCACCTGTAACCCGCCCCAAAGCCGGTTGGTCAGCATCTCTGTCTGGCTAATCGACTGACGGGCCAACACCGCGGCCAATTGCGGCGCGCTCAGCACTATCCGCAGGCCGTCTGAATCATCTTGATAAGACATCCGAATCGCTCTCCATTTATGGGGAGCGGAAAAGCTAACAATTAGCCCGGATGGATTAAATGGGCGAAGGATGATTTTCGGGTGTCACTTGTCCTAAGCCAATTTGGTCTCCGTAAGGCGCGCGGTTTATCTCGATAAAACGGCGCCCGGCAGTAGCAGGGCGTTCGCCCATAAGGAATAGGGCGTTTTTTGGATTTCGTTGCCGCAGTACCGGAAACCAGATTGGAAGAAATTCGACTGAATCGCGCCATCCTCTACCGCGATACTCCCGCTGCTGGCGAGCGAAAGTCAGCAGATGCAAAGCTGTAATGACGTCACGCCAGTGAGCCGAACAGTGCTGGTGCGGCAGATCTTCTCTAACGGAATGGACGTTTCGACGCTTGCCCCTCCCGGCGCATCGAACAAGACACCCGCCTTACCATCGCTTGCACCGATCGCCTCACCTCAATCCGTCTCCACTCCGCACCCCTCCAAACACTGCCTTTTCCCAACCCCCCCACATGTTTCACACCTGTAACTCAAGCCCGCCGCAAGCCGGTTACATTGACGCCATTCCGGCAGTGATAAAACCGCGCCATAAACCTTTCGTTTTGCCAACAATTAATCCGGCAAGCATCGCCTGATGACAACCCGCGCGAACCATGGCAAGTTTGCGCAGTCCCGCCACAGGACGACGCCGCAGCCGAACATCAACATAACTATCTGTATCCGGAGTACACCATGAGCGAAACCGTGTCCCCGCCGCCGAAGCGCTCCCGACGCGGGCTCATCGTCTTCGCGTTGATTCTGCTGGTGCTGATCGCCGTGGTCGTGGTTCATCTGCTGACGCGCAAGAAGCCCACCCACGAGAGCGCGCCGATCGTCGTCACCGTCACCCGCGCGACGCTCGGTTCGATGCCCGTCACGCTCAGCGAACTCGGCACCGTCACGCCGACCGCGACCGTCACCGTGCTGCCGCAACTGAGCGGCTACCTGACCGAAGTCGGCTATCACGAAGGCCAGGAGGTGCAGAAAGGCCAGTTCCTCGCGCAGATCGATCCGCGTCAATATCAGATCAGCAAGCAGCAGGCGCAGGCAACGCTCGCGAAAGACCGCGCGTCGCTCGCGCAGGCCCGCGCCGATCTTGAACGCTATACGCAGTTGAACGAGCACAAGTCGATCGCGCAGCAGACTTTCGCGGACCAGCAGTTCCTCGTGCAGCAGGACGAGGCGGCGGTCAAGGCCGATCTCGCCAATATCGCGCAATACGACCTCAATCTCGCCTATTGCCGGATCACCGCGCCGATCGCCGGCAAGGTCGGATTGCGGCTCGTCGATCCGGGCAACTACGTGACCGCGTCGTCGACGACCGGCATCGTCGTGATCACCACGGTCAAGCCGACCACGGTGCAGTTCACGGTGCCGCAGGACTCGCTCGCGTCGATCGTGCAGCGCCTGAACGCCGGCGCGAAGCTGCCGGTGACCGCCTATTCGAGCGACAACGTGCGCGAGATCGCGACCGGCACGCTGTACGCGGTCAGCAACCAGATGGCCACCGCGACCGGCACCGTGACGCTGCGCGCGACTTTCGCGAACGACGACGAAGCGCTGTTCCCGAACGAGTTCGTCAACGTGAAGCTGCTGGTCGACACGATGCAGAACGCGGTGCTGGTGCCGACCGCCGCGGTGCAGACCGGCGCGCCGGGCGACTTCGTCTACCTGGTCAATCCGAACAGCACGGTGTCCGTGCATAAGGTCAGGCTCGGCCCGAGCGATGGCAAAAACACGGTGATCCTGTCGGGCCTCGCGGCCGGCAACGAAGTGGTGACAGACGGCACCGACCGTCTGAGCGACGGTGCGAAGATTCAGCCGGCGCATCCGCAGCCCGCTTCGGCCCCCGCAGCCGCGGCGCCCACCTCGGCAGCCGCGCCCGCCTCCGCAGCCGCGGCGTCGTAACGGACCGCCGCGCCGATGAACATCTCCCGTCTGTTCATTCTCCGACCGGTCGCGACGCTGCTGCTGATGATCGCGATGGTGCTGGTCGGTCTGATCGCGATGCGCGTGCTGCCGGTGTCGTCGCTGCCGAACGTCGACTATCCGACCATTCAGGTGCAGACCTTCTATCCGGGCGCGAGCCCGACGGTGATGGCCACCACCGTGACCGCGCCGCTCGAAGTGCAGCTAGGCCAGATCCCCGGTTTGCAGCAGATGACGTCGTATAGCTCGGACGGCGCATCGGTGATCACGCTGCAGTTCGATCTGTCGCTGAACCTGGATATCGCCGAGCAGAACGTGCAGCAGGCGATCAACGCGTCGAACAGTTTTCTGCCGTCGGGTCTGCCCGCGCCGCCGACCTATGCGAAGGTCAATCCGGCCGACCAGCCGATCCTCACGCTCGCGATCACGTCGAAGTCGATGTCGCTCACGCAGTTGCAGGACGTCGCCAACAATCGCCTCGGCACGAAGATTTCGCAAGTGGCCGGCGTCGGCGTCGTCACGACCAGCGGCGGCAACGTGCCGGCGATCCGCGTCGAAGCGGACCCGCACAAGCTCGCCGCATATGGCCTGAATATCGACGATCTGCGCACGCTGCTCAGCTACGTGAACGTGAGTCAGCCGAAGGGCAACTTCGACGGCCCCGATCTCGACTACACGATCAACGGCAACGACCAGATCACCGATCCCAAGGACTACCTGGACACGGTGATCGCGTATCAGAACGGCTCGCCGGTGTTCATGCGCGACGTCGCGCGCGTGAGCCAGGCGGCCCAGGACGTCGAGCGCGGCGCCTGGTACAACGGCGAGCCGGCGATCGTGCTGAACGTGCAGCGTCAGCCCGGCGCGAACGTGATCCAGACGGTCAGCCAGATCAAAAAGCAGTTGCCGCAACTCGAAGCGACGCTGCCGGCCGGCATGAAAGTGACCGTGGTGTCGGACAGCACCGGCGTGATCCGCGCGTCGGTCGCCGACGCCGCGTTCGAACTGATCCTCGCGATCGTGCTGGTGGTCGCCGTGATCTTCGTATTCCTGCGCAACGTGCCGGCCACGCTGATTCCGAGCGTATCGGTGCCGGTCTCGCTGATCGGCACGCTCGCGGTGATGTACCAGCTCAATTACTCGATCGACAACCTGTCGCTGATGGCGCTGATCATCGCGACCGGCTTCGTGGTCGACGATTCGATCGTGATGATCGAGAACATCGTCCGCTATCTGGAGGAGGGGATGACGCCGCTCGAAGCCGCGCTCGAAGGCGCCGGGCAGATCGGCTTCACGATTTTGTCGCTGACCGTATCGCTGATCGCGGTGCTGATTCCGCTGCTGTTCATGGGCGGCGTGATCGGCCGGCTGTTCAGCGAATTCGCGGTGACGCTCGCGGTCACGATCGTGATCTCGGCGGTTGTTTCGCTGACCGTGGTGCCGATGCTGTGCGCGCGAATGTTGCGCGCGCAGGCCGAGCGTCATCCGAGCCGCTTCGAGCGCATCAGCGAGGGGCTGTTCGACAAGACGCTCGCCGCGTACAAGCGCGGCCTCGAGTGGGTGCTCGATCATCAGCCGCTGACGCTCGCGGTCGCGGTCCTCACCGTGGTGCTGACCGGCATCCTCTACGTGGTGATTCCGAAGGGGCTGTTTCCGGTCCAGGATGTCGGCGTGATCGAAGGGATCAGCGTGGCCGACAATTCGGTATCGTATGCGGCGATGGTCAAGCGGCAGAGCGCGCTCGCCGACGCGGTGCTGAAGGACCCGGACGTGGTGTCGCTCACGTCGTACGTGGGCATCGACGGGATCAACGCGACGCTGAACAATGGCCGCTTCCTGATCAATCTGCGCGATCGCGACCAGCGCTCCGACTCCGCGCAGGAAGTCGCCCGCCGTCTGCAACAGGAAGTCGCGCACGTGCCCGGCGTGAAGCTGTTCATGCAGCCCGAGCAGGATTTGACGCTCGACACCACGGTGTCGCCGAACCAGTACAGTTTCGTGCTGCGCGGGCCGAGCCAGCAGGCGTTCCAGAAGTACGTGCCGGAACTGGTCGAGCGGCTGAAGCGGATTGCCGCGCTCGAAGACGTGCACAGCGACCTCGATACCGATGGCCTGAGCGTGCACGTCGAAGTGAACCGGCAACTGGCGGCGCGCTTCGGCATCACGCTGGCGACGATCGATAACGCGCTGTACGACGCGCTCGGCCAGCGCATCGTGTCGACGATCTTCGAGCAGTCGAATCAGTACCGGGTGATTCTGGTCGCGAAGCCGGAGACGATGCCGACCGTGCAGTCGATCGGCAATCTGTATCTGCCGAGTCAAACCAGCAGCAGCGGCCAGGTGCCGCTGTCGGGGATCGCGAAGATCGAGATCAGAAAGGCGCCGCTGGTGATCAGCCATCTCGCGCAGTTTCCATCGGTGACGGTGTCGTTCAATCTCGCGAAGGGCGCATCGCTGAGCACCGCGGTCCGCGAGATTCACGCGGCCGAGCAGGCGGTCAATCTGCCGCCGTCGATCACGTCGTCGCTGCAAGGCGCGACCGCTGCGTTCGAGGATTCGCTGTCCAGCGAGGTCTATCTGCTGATCGCCGCGCTGGTCGCCGTCTATATCGTGCTCGGGGTGTTGTACGAAAGCTTCATCCATCCGGTCACGATCCTGTCGACGCTGCCGTCGGCCGGCATCGGCGCGCTGCTCGCGCTGATGCTCGCGGGAATGGACCTCGACGTGATCGGCATCATCGGCATCGTGCTGCTGATCGGCATCGTCAAGAAGAACGCGATCATGATGGTCGACTTCGCGCTCGACGCCGAACGCAATCACGGCAAGGCGCCGCGCGACGCGATCTTCGAGGCGTCGCTGCTGCGCTTCCGGCCGATCCTGATGACCACGCTCGCGGCGATGCTCGGCGCGCTGCCGATGCTGCTCGGCACCGGCACGGGCTCCGAACTGCGACGGCCGCTGGGCCTCGCGATCATCGGCGGTCTGACGCTGAGCCAGATGCTGACGCTGTTCACGACGCCGGTGATCTATCTGTTCTTCGACCGGATGGCCGCGCGCGTGAAGCGTTGGCGCGCGCAGCGCAACGCGGGCAGCGGCGGCAATGACGACCACCCGGAGGGCGCGCGGTGAACATCCCGGCGCTCTTCATCCGGCGGCCGGTCGCGACCACGCTGCTGGCCATCGCGATCCTGATCTCCGGCACGCTCGCGTATTTCCGCATGCCGGTCGCGCCGCTGCCGAACATCGCGTTTCCGGTGATCGTCGTGCAGGCGAACATGGCCGGCGCGAGCCCCGAGATCATGGCGGCGACGGTGGCCGAGCCGCTCGAACGGCGCCTCGGCACGATCGCCGACGTGCAGGAGCTGACTTCGATCAACAGCGTCGGCTCGTCGCTGGTCGTCGTGCTGTTCGGCATCAATCGCGACATCAACGGCGCCGCGCGCGATGTCGAGGCGGCGATCCAGGCCGCGCGCGCCGATCTGCCGACCACACTGCGCAGTAATCCTTCCTATCGCCAGTACAACCCGGCCGACGCGCCGATCATGGTGCTGTCGCTGACGTCCGACACGCTGACCAAAGCGCAGTTGTACGACTCCGCCGATTCGGTGATCCAGCAGCAGCTATCGCAGGTCAAGGGCGTCGGCCAGATCACGCTGGGCGGCGGTGCGCTGCCCAGCGTGCGGGTCGAGTTGCAGCCGGGCAAGCTGAACAGCTATGGGATCGGCCTCGAAGACGTGCGCGCGGCGATCGGCGCGGCCAACGCGAACAGTGCGAAGGGGCATCTGGATGTCGGCGAGCAGCGCTACGTGGTCACGTCGAACGATCAGATCACGCACGCGGCGCCGTATCGCGATCTGGTGATCGCGTACCGCGACGGCGCGCCGGTGCAGTTGCGCGATGTCGCCCAGGTGCGCGACTCGAACGAAAACATCCGCAATGCGGGGCTGTTCAACGGCAAGTCGGCGATCCTCGTGATCGTCTATCCGACGCCGGGCAGCAATGTGGTCAGCACGGTTGCGCAGATCCGCAACGTGCTGCCGGCGATCGAGGCGACGCTGCCGAGCACGATTCACGTCGGCGTTGCGATCGACCGCTCGGAGTCGGTGCGCGCATCGGTCGGCGATACCGAGCGCACGCTGTTCATCGCGGTGCTGCTGGTGGTCGGCGTCGTGTTCATTTTTCTGCAGTCGCCGAGCGCGACGCTGGTGCCGGCGGTCGCGTTGCCGCTGTCGATCGTCGGCAGCTTCGGGCCGATGTATCTGCTCGGCTATAGCATCGACAATCTGTCGCTGATGGCGCTGACGATCGGCACCGGCTTCGTGGTCGACGACGCGGTCGTGGTGCTGGAAAACGTCGTGCGTCACATCGAACTCGGCTTGAGTCCGAAGGAGGCTGCGATCAAGGGCGCGGGCGAGGTCGGCTTCACGGTGATCTCGATGAGCCTGTCGCTGATCGCGGTGTTCCTGCCGATCATCATGATGCCGGGCATCCTCGGCCTGCTGTTTCACGAGTTCGCGATCACGCTGTCGATCGCGATCATGATTTCGCTGGTGATCTCGCTGACGGTCACGCCGGCGATGTGCGCATACCTGCTGAGCCGCAACGATGCGGGCCACTCGAAGGCGCGGTGGGCGCGCTGGGTCGAGCATCAGTTCGACCGCTTCAAGAACATGTACGCGCGTTCGCTGACGGCGGTGCTCGATCATTCGCTGGCGGTGATCGTGCTGCTGTTCGCGCTGCTGGTCGGCAACGTGTTCCTGCTGAAGCTGGTGCCGGCCACCTTCTTCCCGGAGCAGGACACCGGCATTCTGATCGGCCAGATCATCGCCGACCAGAGCATCTCGTTTCCGGCGATGCAGAAAAAGCTCGCGCAATTGCAGGCGATCGTGCAGCGCGATCCGGCGGTGCAGTCGGTCGCGGGCTTTACCGGCGGCCGCGCGCTCAATACCGCGAGCGTGTTTATCGAACTCAAACCGCTCGATGAGCGGCACGCAACCGCCACCGAAGTCGTCAACCGGCTGCGGCCGAAGCTCGACGAGGTATCGGGCGCGCGGCTCTTTTTGCAGGCGCAGCAGGATTTGCGGATCGGCGGCCGGCAGTCGGCGGCCGAGTATCAGTACACGCTGACCAGCGACGATGCGGCCGCGCTGTTCAAGTGGACGCCGAAGCTGGTCGCCGCGCTGTCGAAGCAGCATGGCCAATTGCTCGACGTGAATTCCGATCTGGAACAGAACGGTTTGCAGACCTACGTGAAGATCAATCGCGCGACGGCCGCGCGCTACGGTTTCGCGCCGAACCAGATCGACAACGTGCTGTACGACGCGTTCGGCCAGCGCACCGTGTCGACGATCTACAACCCGCTGAATCAGTACTTCGTCGTGATGGAGCTGGCACCCGAGTACTGGCAGTATCCGCAGTCATTGAGCCAGATCTATCTGAGCACCGCGTCGGGCAATCCGGCCGGCACCGCGGCCACGCAGATGCCGGGCGGCACGGTATCGGGCGCGACCGGTTCGACCGCGAGCAGCAAGGGGAGCACCAACGCGAACACCAACTCGCGCAACGCGAACGCGCAGTCGAATGCGACCAACAACGCGATCGCCAACAGCAAGGGCGGCAGCTCGACCGGCAGCGCCGATAGTACGGCGGCCGAAACGATGGTGCCGTTGTCGGTGCTCGCGTCGTACACGAACAGCCACACGGCGACCCAGGTGAACCACCAGAGCGGGCTGGTCGCCGCGACGATCTCGTTCAACCTGCCGGCCGGCGGCACGCTGAGCGAGGCGGGCAAGACGATCGACGACACGATCCGCGAACTCGGCGTGCCGGCGAGCATCCACGGTTCGTTCGCGGGCGCGGCGGCGGCATTTTCGCAATCGATGGGCACCGTGCCGCTGCTGATTCTCGCCGCGCTCGGCGTCGTCTATATCGTGCTCGGCGTGCTGTACGAAAGTTCGATCCATCCGCTGACGATTCTGTCGACGCTGCCGTCCGCGTTTATCGGCGCGACGCTCGCGCTGCTGATTTTCGGCACGCCGTTCTCGGTGATCGCGTTGATCGGCGTGATTCTGCTGATCGGCATCGTGAAGAAAAACGGCATCATGATGGTCGACGTCGCGATCCAGTTGCAGCGCGAGCAAAGCATGCCGGCGCGGGACGCGATTCACGAAGCCGCGCTGATCCGGCTACGGCCGATCATGATGACGACGTTCGCGGCCGTGCTCGGCGCGGTGCCGCTCGCGCTCGGCGTCGGTCAGGGCGGTTCGCTGCGCGAGCCGCTCGGGATCACCGTGATGGGCGGGCTGATCGTGAGCCAGCTGTTCACGCTCTACACGACGCCGGTGATTTACCTGTACCTCGACCGCCTGCGCGCGCGGCTGGTCCGATGGTCCGCGCGGCTGCGCTGGAACCGCGGCGCGAGGCCGGGACAACCGGATACGAAGGCATGACGATGAAGAATCTGTTTGAACGATCGATACGGCCGGGCTTACCGGTGTCACCGGTTTCGGCCTCGACGCTCGCCGTCGCGTTGCTCGCGATATTGAACGCGGGCTGCATGGTCGGCCCCGACTATCACCGGCCGCAGGTACGCGTGCCGGCAACGTATTCGGAGCTGCCGGGCTGGACCCGCGCCGAACCGAACGCGGCCGCGCCGAAGGGCACGTGGTGGACCGCGTTCAACGATCCGCTGATCGACGAACTCGAACCGCTGGTCGCGGTATCGAACCAGACGGTGCGCGCGGACTATGCGAACTATCAGCAAGCGCTCGCCGAAGTGCGGGTCGCGCACGCGAGCCTGTTTCCGACCATCGGCGTGACCGGCTCGGCCACGCGCGAACGCGCGAGCAGCGGTTCGGTCAGCTCGTCCGGCAGCTTCCTGAACGGCACGAGCGCGCGCATCGTCAACGCCGGCTCGCTCGAAGGCAGTGTGGACTGGGCGCCCGATCTGTGGGGGCAGGTGCGTCGCACGGTCGAGGAAAACGCGGCGACCGCGCAGGCCACCGAAGCGACGCTCGCGAACGCGACGCTCTCCGAGCAGGTCGCGCTCGCGACCGCGATCATCGAACTGCGCACCACCGACGCGAACATCGACCTGCTGCAAAGAACGGTCGAAGCGTATCAGCACTATCTGGATGTGGTCAGCGAGCAGGACCGCGCGGGCACGATCTCGCCGGCCGACGTGATCACCGCGCGCAATCAGCTCAATACCGCGAAGTCCAATCTGATCGCGCTCGGCGTCGCCCGTGCGCAGTACGCGCACGCGATCGCGGTGCTGGTCGGCAAGAACCCGGAGGAGCTGTCGATCACGCACAGCACCGCGATGCCGGCGTTGCCTGTGGTGCCGGCCGGCGTGCCGTCGACGCTGCTCGAACGCCGCCCCGACATCGCCGCCGCCGAGCGCAAGATGGCCGCGCAGAACGCGGCGATCGGCGTCGCGGTGGCCGCGTATTACCCGGACATTTCGATCTCGGGCGCGCTCGGCTTCACGCAGTCGCCGCTGAACGGCTTGTTGAAGGCCGCGAACTACGTGTGGTCGCTCGGCGGCAGCGCGACCCAGACGTTGTTCGACGGCGGGCTGCGCAGCGCGGATGTGGACGCCGCGAAAGCCGCCTACGACGCGACGGTCGCGAACTATCGCGGCACGGTGCTGGCCGCGTTCCAGAACGTCGAGGACGATCTGTCGGGCTTGCGGATTCTCGCCGAGCAGGCCGACGTGCTCGACGCGGCGGTGCGCGACGCGGACCGCGGCGCGCAGATCGCGTTCGACGAGTACCAGGCCGGCACCGTCGATTTCACGACGGTCGCAACCGCGCAGGCGGCCCAACTGAACATCCGGCAAACCGCGCTGAACGTGCAGGAGTCGCGGCTGCTGCATGCGGCGTCTTTGTTCGGCGATCTGGGCGGCGGGTGGTCGGCGGATCTGTTGCACGATCCGCGTCATCCGGCGGCCGTGGCTGCGGGGGCGTCGGCTTCCGCCGCGGCCGGCGCGGATAACGAACAGGCTGCAACGGCCAAACCGCAATGACCGAGCCGCAATGATCGGCAAAGAAACCGCATGGTCCAACGCCGCCGGCGGCCACCGCATTGCGTGGCCGTCGGCAATCCACCAGGAAAATCAGGACGCCCCTTCCTCTTCTCCGGCACTACGCGACGCGCACCAGCGCCACGACGCCTTCGGCGCGGCGACCGGCGCCGCCACTTCGCGCCACCAGCGCTCGCCGCGATGCACCGCGGTCAGATCGAGCCGCTCGCCCATGCGCGGGGTCGACAGCGCGACGCCGCGCGTGAGCGCCAGCGCGCTCACGCGTTCGAACGGTTCCTGCCAGCGATGCATCGCGAGGTCGAAGGTGCCGTTGTGAATCGGCACGAGCCAGCGGCCGCGCAAGTCCAGATGCGCCTGCACGGTTTCTTCGGGCTGCATATGAACGTACGGCCACATTGCGTCGTATGCGCCGGTTTCAATCAGCGTGACGTCGAACGGACCGAGCCGTTCGCCGATGGTCCGGAAGCCGTCGAAGTAACCGGTGTCGCCGCTGAAGAACACCCGCAGATCGTCGTCGACGATCACCCACGAGGCCCACAACGTGCGGTTGCCGTCGAACAGGCTGCGCCCGGAGAAGTGCTGCGCGGGCGTCGCGGTGAAGCGGATGCCGTCGACCTCGGTGTCTTGCCACCAGTCGAATTGCCGGACCTTGCTCGCGTCGATGCCCCATTCGATCAGCCGGTCGCCGACGCCGAGCGGCGTCAGGAACACTTCGGTGTGCTGCGCAAGCGCGAGCACCGTGTCGCGATCAAGATGATCGTAATGGTCGTGCGACAGGATCACGCCGCGCAGCGGCGGCAACTCGGCGAGCGCGATCGGCGGCGCGTGAAAGCGCTTCGGACCGAGATGGCGGAACGGCGACGCCCGCTCGGCGAACACCGGATCGGTCAGCCAGAACTGGCCGCGCAGCTTCAGCAGCATTGTCGAATGACCGAGCCGGTACAGGCTGCGATCGGGCGCCGCGTCGAGTTGCGCGCGCGTCAGCGGGGTGACCGGCAACGCGTCGGCCGGCACCGTGCCGCGCGGCTTGTTGAACAGCACGGTCCACGCGAGGCCGAGCGTTTTGCGCAGACCTTCGACCGGACGCGGCTTGACGTTGCGAAAGCGTTCGCCGTCGTGCTGCGGCGAGCGGTTGAACAGCGTGCGGCTGCGTTGCGCGGCGGTCACGCCGAGCATGCGGCGCACGAAAACGGGGAGCGATGTCATCAGTTGAGCATCCGGAAAATGTACACTCGGCAGTGTAGTTTATTTTCGAGATAAGTAAACTGGCCAGTGTAAAATTCATCGATGCAATCCTGTACCCCTCAACGTCTGACCGACCGGAAACGGGCGGCGATCATCGCCGCCGCGATCGAGGAATTTCTCGCGGCCGGCTACGACGCGACCAGCATGGACCGTATCGCCGCCCGCGCGAACGCGTCCAAACGCACGGTCTACAACCATTTCCCGAGCAAGGACGCGCTGTTCGCGGCGATTCTTCATCAGCTATGGGACGCGAGCCACGACGGCGACGCCCCCGGGTATCGGGCCGGCCAGCCGCTGCGCGCGCAACTGCTCGAACTGGTGCAGCGCAAGCTGCGCCTGCTGAACAACGACTCTTTCCTCGCGCTGGCGCGCGTCGCGATCGCGGCCGGGCTGCATGCGCCGGAACGCGCGCGGGACATGGTCGCGCGAATGGGCGAGCGGGAAGAAGATTTGACCGCATGGGTGCGCGCGGCGGCCGCGGACGGGCGTATCAGGACCGACGATCCGGTGTTCGCGGCGCTGCAGTTGCAGGGGCTCGTCAAGGCGTCCGCGTTCTGGCCGCAAGTGGCGATGGGGCAGCCGCTGCTCGACGCGAGCGAGCAGAAGCGGGTCGCGGAAGCAGCCGTCGATATGTTCCTCGCGCGTTACGCGTAAGCGGATTTCGCCCGCTTCGAGCCGGCCGTCGCGGCTGCGCGTCGCGTATCATCTCAACAAATCGCGGCATTTGCCGTTATCTCATGCTTGATCCGCAACCTGCTTCCCGTTGTGCCGGGGACGCGCTTTGGCGTCAGTGATGAAAGTCGATTTAGCCACCCTTTACTTCCTCGTGATCGGAACCCTGCTGGCCAGTTCCGCGATGTTGTATTGGGAACATCTGTCTCATCCGAAGCGTGCGCGAGAACTGCGCATGCTGGCGATCGGCTACGCGACGCTGGGAACGGGCTGCGCGCTCGCCGCCTTTCGCAATGCGCTGCTGGGCGCCGCCGGCCCCGCGGTGAGCAATCTGGTGATTCTGTCCGGCTATCTGCTGGTGCTGCACGGCGTCGCGATGTTCAACGGCCGGCAGTATCGAGTCGGCTCGATTGCGCTATTGCTGTTGATGGCGCTCATCTGGACGATCGGCGGCATGCGTTGGCCGGCCGCGGTGTGGATGTATGTGAGCGCGCTGCCGATCGCGCTGGCTTCCGCGCTGACGGCCGTCGAACTGCTGCGCGGCGATCGTCTGCCGGCGGGGCAATCGCGCCGCTTCGCAGTTGCAGTCGCCGGTCTGCACGCGCTGATTTACGCGTTCAGGGCGTTGGTGCTGCCGTGGCTGGTGGCGCGGTTCGGGCCGCACCTGCTGGCGGTGTCCAGCCAGATCACGATGTACGAAGGGGTGCTGTACTCGTTCATTCTGCCGATGACCTTGCTTCGGCTCACCCGCGAAGAAATTCACGCCGAATTGCTGAAGGAATCGCGCACGGATTATCTGACTCGCCTCGGCAATCGAAAGCTGTTTTTTGAAGAGGGCGAGCGCATTATTCGTGACTACGAAACAGCCGGACGACCGGTGTCGTTGCTCGCGTTCGACCTCGATCACTTCAAGCGCATCAACGACCGCTATGGCCACAAGACCGGCGACGAGGTGTTGCAGTCGTTCGCGGCGACCGTGCGAAGCGCGACCGGTGCGGACGCGATTCTGGCACGCATCGGCGGCGAAGAATTTGCCGCGCTGCTGCCGGGCTACGACAGCGCGCGAGCCAAAGCGCTCGGCGAGACCGTCGCGTCCCGGTTTGCGACGATGTCCCATCGCGTGGACGGCGAGCCGATTCGCGCGACCGTCAGCATCGGTCTGGCCGGGACGAGCGATACGACGGCTTCGCTGACCGAGTTGCTGTCGGCCGCCGACCGCGCGTTGTACCGCGCCAAGTCGCTGGGCGGTAACCGGCTCGAACAGACGCCGGAGACGACGGTGCCCGCTACCGCCTGTTCTTCCTCACACTGAACGCAGCCGGATCGACTGCGCGCGGCCTTCATGCGGACCGGCCGAACCGCTTGCCTTTGTTCAGGCGAATGCGCTTGACCATTGAGCCTCGCGAACGCCATTGCGCGCATCGATGAGATCGTTTCCAGAGCCCGGATGCGCTGGAAATTTCTATACTTCCTCCAGGCTCTTGCGCTCGCCCGGCGCAACCCAGCCCGTACGATCGAACGAATTCAAGTCAACGAAACGAAAGATTCGCGACGAAAGCGCGGCGCGTCCAGCATGGCCCGCGCGCGATTCGTATCAGGAGGGAGACATGGGAGAACCCGCAACCGCGACGCCGGTGGAGCATGGCCACGGCGAAGCGTCACAGGCCCTGCCGGCGCTTGCGCTCGCCGCGCTCGGCATCGTGTATGGCGACATCGGCACGAGTCCGCTGTACACGCTGGCCACCGTATTCGATCCCGGCAACGGGCTCGCTCTGAACGCTTTCAATATCGTCGGCATCGTCTCGCTGATCTTCTGGTCGCTGATGATCGTCGTGTCGTTGAAGTACGTCGTGCTGATCCTGCGTGCGAACAATCATGGCGAAGGCGGCATCATGGCGTTGCTGGCGCTCGCGGCGTCGTCGGTCAAGTCGCGGCCGCGCCTGCGGCGCACGCTGCTCGGGGTCGGCGTGATGGGCGCGGCACTGTTCTTCGGCGATAGCGTGATCACGCCGGCCATTTCCGTGCTGAGCGCGGTGGAGGGACTCGAAGTGGTCGAGCCCGCTCTGAAGACCTACGTGATACCGGTGACGCTCGCCGCGCTGATCGTGCTGTTCGTGATGCAAAAGCGCGGCACCGGCGGGATCGGCGCGGTGTTCGGACCGGTGATGGTGCTGTGGTTCGTCACGATCGCGGTAGCGGGTATCGCCAATATCATGGCCGCGCCGGTCATCCTCTACGCGCTCAATCCGCTCGAAGGTCTCCGCTTCTGCATGCATCACCGCTGGCTCGCGTTCGTCGCGCTCGGTGCGGTCGTGCTGTCACTGACCGGCGCCGAAGCGCTGTACGCCGACATGGGCCATTTCGGCAAGCGGCCGATTCGCTGCACCTGGTTCGGCGCCGTGTTTCCGGCGCTCGCGCTCAATTATCTGGGGCAGGGCGCGTTGCTGCTGGCCAACCCGGGCGCGGTGCAAAATCCGTTCTACCGGCTGTTTCCGCAATGGGCGCTCGTGCCGATGATCGTGCTGGCCACCGTCGCGACCGTGATCGCGTCGCAGGCGGTTATTTCGGGCACCTATTCGATGACGATGCAGGCGATGCAACTGTCCTTCCTGCCGCGCATGAACATCGTGCATACCTCGGAGCGCGAGATCGGGCAGATCTATGTGCCCGGGATCAACTGGATTCTGCTGATCGCGGTGGTGGCGGCGGTGCTGGGTTTTCGTTCGTCCACCGCGCTCGGCTCCGCGTACGGGATCGCGGTGACCGGCACGATGCTGATCACCACCGTACTGACGTTCTTCGTCGTGCGTTACGCGTGGGGCTACAACTGGCTGCTGTGCGTGCTGTCCACCACCTTTTTCTTCGTGATCGACGCGTTGTTCTTCTCGGCGAACCTGCTGAAGATAGTGGATGGCGGCTGGTTCCCGCTGGTAGTCGGCGCAATCGTGTTCACGATCATGGCGACGTGGGGACGCGGTTGGGAAATGATGCTGGCCGAAGCGCGCGAGCGCGCCGGCAAAACGCCGCTCAAACCGTATCTCGCCGCGCTGCTCGAAACTTCGCCGACACGGGTGGGCGGCACCGCGATCTTTCTGACGCCGAATGCCGAAGCGGTGCCGCATGCGCTCGTCAACAACTTGCGGCACAACCGGGTACTGCACGAGCGCACGGTGTTCCTGACAGTAAAGACGAAGAGCGTGCCGTGGGTGGCGGACAGCGAGCGCGTGCAGATCGAGCCGCTGTGCGCGGGCTGTTGGCACGCGACGGTCAACTACGGCTTCAAGGACGACGTCGACTTGCCGCAAACGCTGGCCGCATACAGGTCGGCGGACTTCGTGTTCGATCCCGACGAGGCGTCGTGGTTCTTGAGCCGCGCGGCCGTGGTGCCCAAACGCGGACACGGAATGGCGCTGTGGCGCGAGCGGATCTTCGCGGTGATGCTGCACAACGTCGGCAATATTGCGGCATTCTTTAAACTGCCGGCCAATCGCGTGATCGAAGTAGGCGCGCGGGTGGAGATTTGATGGCGGTTCACTATTCGACAGGAGGGATTCCATGTGCCGCTGGCTCGCTTATTCCGGCAAACCGCTACAACTCGAAACGGTGCTGTTCAACGCGAAGCACTCGCTGATCGATCAGAGCCTGCATTCGCGGCTCGGCCAGACGACCACCAACGGCGACGGTTTCGGGATCGGCTGGTACGGGCATCCGACCGACATTCCGTTTCGCTATCGCTGCATCCAGCCGGCGTGGAGCGACCGCAACCTGCGCGAAGCGGCGCGCGCGATCCATGCGCCGCTGTTCGTCGCGCATATTCGCGCGGCGACCGATACGCCGTCGCAGGAAACCAACTGTCATCCGTTTCGTCATGGCCGCTGGCTGTTCGCGCACAACGGCCTCGTGCGCAACTATCCGGCGCTACGCCGCGATCTGATGGTCGCGATTTCACCGGAACTATTCCCGTCGATCGAAGGGTCGACCGATTCCGAAGTGCTGTTCTTTCTCGCACTGACGTTCGGGCTCGCGTTGGCGCCGGTCACCGCGCTCAAACGGATGGTGGGCTTCGTCGAGGAAACCGGCCGGCGTCACGGCGTCGATGAACCGCTGAACATGACCGTGTGCGCGACCGACGGCGAGCAGATCGTCGCGGTGCGTTATTCGAGCGAACGGCAATCGCGCTCGCTGTTTCACAACACGTCGTTCCGTCATTTGCACGAGTTGTATCCCGACGATCCGCGCATTGCGATGGCCGGGCAGGATGCGTTTCTGGTGCTGTCGGAACCGCTCGCGGATTTGCCGGGGTGGTGGCAGGAAATTCCGGAGAGCACGGTGGTGGTCGCGCGCGATGGTCAGATCGAGCAGTTCGCGTTCGAGCCGGAGATGGAGTGAATGCGAAATGCACGCACCGGAACCTCCGCACAACCGCATGCCCAGCTGCGCGCCGGTAGCGCGGCCGAAGTGCTCGCGGTCTTTCTGAAACTCGGCCTGACTTCGTTCGGCGGTCCGATCGCGCACCTCGGCTACTTCCGCCGCGAATTCGTCGATCGTCGCGGCTGGCTCGACGACGCGACCTTCACCGACCTCGTCGGTTTGTGCCAATTCCTGCCGGGGCCGGCCAGCAGCCAGGTCGGCTTTTCCATCGGTGTACTCAGGGCGGGGTGGCTCGGCGGGCTCGCCGCGTGGTGCGGTTTCACGTTGCCGTCGGTGCTGCTGCTGATCGCGTTCGCGGCGATTGCACCGGATCTCGGCGGCCGCGCCGGCAGCGGCCTGATTCACGGGCTGAAGCTCGTCGCGGTCGCGGTTGTCGCGCAGGCGGTCTGGGACATGGCGCGGCGTCTGTGCCCGGATCGGCGCCACGCGGCGATCGCCGTCGTCGCATTGGTGCTGCTCGGCGTGCTGACGACGGTCTACGCGCAACTGATCGTGATCGTCGTGGGCGCGGCGCTGGGCTGGCTGTTGTGCCGCGCGAACGCGACTGCCACCGCCGTCGCGCCGCCGGCCGGCGAGCTGCAACACGGAAATCAGTTTCGGGTGTCGCGCCGGGCCGGCGCGATCGCGCTGACGCTGTTCTGCGTGCTGCTGTTCGGCTTGCCGCTGCTGACGCGCTTCGGCGCGGCGCATGCGTTCAGTGTGTTCGACGGCTTCTATCGATCCGGCGCGCTCGTGTTCGGCGGCGGTCACGTGGTGCTGCCGCTATTGCAGGAGCACACGGTCGCGACCGGTTGGGTCACGTCGAACGATTTTCTTGCGGGCTACGGCGTGGCGCAGGCGGTGCCCGGGCCATTGTTCACGTTCGCCGCGTTTCTCGGCTGGAGCATGACGGCTGCGCCGAATCACTGGGCCGGTGCGTTGCTGGCGACGCTCGGCATCTTTTTGCCGGGCTTGCTGCTGGTGCTGGCCGCGCTGCCGTACTGGCAGGCGCTGCGCGCGCATCCGTCGATGGCGGCACTGCTCGGCGGCGTAAACGCGGCCGTGGTCGGACTGCTGGCGATGGCGCTTTACTCGCCGGTGTGGACGAGTGCGGTGCATTCGGGAGTCGATTTCGCTGTCGCGACAACGGGCTTTCTCCTACTGACACGCTGGCAAATTCCGCCGCTGGCGATCGTCGTATTGTGCGCATTAGCAGGGGTTGGACAGACGCTTCTCGCGTGACTCGCTGCATTGCATCATCCCGAACGCCAGCATCACACCGGATATTTTCCCCGCCGATTGCCCTAGGACAATTATTTTTCGCCCCCTTTTGGCCTCACTATTGGGGACGACGCGAGACGACGTGAGACGCAAAAGGAGCAGCGGTGATCGAGCAGTGGCGCGAAGCCGTGCGCGCGGTGCACGGCGTGGAATCGAAATACAAGCGGTTGGTCAAGGCGATCGCCGGCGACATCGAGAGCGCCGCGCTGCCGCCGGGCGCGCGTTTGCCGCCGCAGCGCGACGTCACCGCGGAGCTGACGATCAGCGTGCAGACGGTCACCAACGCATACAAGGAACTGGAGCGGCAAGGGTTGATCCGCTGCGAGGTTGGGCGCGGCAGCTTCGTCGCCGCGCGCGTGACCGAAACGATGTCGAGCTACATGCTCGATACGGCCGAGCGCTCGGTGGTCGATTTTTCGATTGCGCGCATCATTCACACGTCCGAGCACGATGCGATGTGGCGCAAGGTCTGCGCGACGCTGTCCACCCTCGACGATCAGCCGTGGATTCGCGCGTTCCGCCCGATTGCCGGCTTCGAGCATCATCGCCAGGCGGGCGTCGCGTGGCTCGCGTCGCTCGGCATGCCGGCCTCCGCGGATACTTTGCTCGTCACCAACGGCGCGGCGCACGGCATCTTTCTCGCGCTCGCATCTCTGGTCGGCCCGGGCGACACGGTGCTGTGCGAGAGCCTGACCGATCACGGCGTGATCGGCTCGGCGAACGTGCTCGGCTTCACGCTGAAGGGCCTCGAAATCGACGAGTACGGAATTCACCCCGAGCACTTCGAGGAAATGTGCGATAGCGAGCGCATTTCCGCGCTCGTCTGCACACCGACGCTGAACAATCCGACCGTCGCGTTGATGCCGGAATCGCGGCGGCGCGCGATTGCAAAAATCGCCGAACGCTACGGCGTGTACATCATCGAGGACGATGTCTACGGACCCTTGCCGGCCAAACATTCGACGCCGATCTCGAGCCTGATTCCCGATCTTTCGTTCTACTGTACGAGCATGACGAAGTCGGTGATGGCCGGACTGCGCATCGGCTATCTGACCACGCCGCGCCGGCTCGCGCTGCGCGCCGAAAGCGTGCTGCGCGTGAGCAGCTGGATGGCGACGCCGCCGATGGCGGAGGTCGCGACGCGCTGGATCGTCGACGGCACCGCGGCGCGGCTGGTCGGAATCCAGCGCGAGCGGTTGAGCCGCCGCCAGGCGCAATTGCGGCAGACGCTCGGCAAGTATGTACTCGGCGCGCATCCGCAGGCGTTGTCGGCATGGCTGCGGGTGCCTGACCATTGGCGCACCGACCGGCTGGTGCGCGAGCTGCGCAATCGCGACATCGCGGTCACGTCGCCCGATCCGTTTCTGGTGCGCGACGCGGACCGTCCGAACGCGGTGCGTGTGTGCGTCGGCGCGGAAGTCGGCGAAGACACCTATAAGGCCGCGCTGGAAACGATGCTCGACGTTTTCGAGCAGTATCCGCAGGTGCACGATTTCACCTGAGGCAGCGCTTGCGCGATCCAGTTCGCATGCCGCGCGGGCCGCTTCACCGCGCGGGCCCACGCGAACCACAAGCTTCGCCAATTGAAGTTGCCAGCAGGCGCGCATCGTGACGATAATCGACATCGCGTGACGCAATAAAACCTGCCCGGCCGCCTGGTTCTGTCCGGCGCCGCAACTTCACCAGGATCACCAGATCACCAGCAAGAGGTCCGCGAGATGGACAGGCCTGCCAGCGACAAGCTCGAAGACGGCGGCAAGCGTGCAACGCGCTCATTGCGCTCGCGGCCCGCGGCGATACTGCTCGTGATTGCCGGCGTATTCTGCGTGCTCGCTCCATTCATTCCACACATCGACGGTCCGCCTTTTATCGGCCGGATTCTGATTTTCTGCGGCTTCGTTCATGCATATCGGCTTTTTTCGGCGCGCGGTGCCGCCGCGCGGTTAAAAGGGGCGGCGCCGGTCGTGATCGCGCTTCTGATCGGTACGCTGATCCTGTTGAACGACGGCCCTCATGCGCGCAGCCTCGCCGTGATGCTGATGATATTTTTCGTACTTGACGGCTACTTCAAAATCGTCGCGTCGGTTGGTGGCGCGCCGGTCATCCGCAATGGCATTCCTATCTTCCGTGCGGGATTATCTTTTTTCTTCGCGATATTTCTCGCCGCCACTTTTCCCGCCACGCCGATCTGGCTGCTCGAAGTTTTTCTGGGTGTGGATTTGATTTCGATGGGCGTCACGCTTTTCCCACGAGTTTCCGCAGCACGCCGCGAGCTCGATGCGAGCGCATAATCGCGCAGTATCGGCTTGCCGGTCACGCTTTAGTTAACAAAATCCACAACCTTATGGAACGGTATTGCGGCTTGAAATGCGCAATGCGTTTTTTATTTCAGTGCTAGTTTGACTTCCTAATGAAACTCTTCTAAAAAACAGTCTGAACATTTCACCCACGCTGAGAGCCATCATGAAAAATGGGGAAGGCGACGCAACTCGCGATTACGTTTCCACCGGACAGCTTCCGGTGCCCTACGTGGTCGAAAGACTGGTCCATGAAGCGCACGAGCGCTTCCGTACCGATACGGACGGCGTGGTCTCCAATGTTTATCCCGCTCTTGAAAGAGCGCGGCCCGATCTATTCGGCATTTGTCTGGTCGGTATCAATGGGAACGTTTACTCGGCGGGTGACGTCGATTATCCGTTCACCATCATGAGCATTTCGAAGCCATTCGTTTTTGCGCTGGTGTGTCAGGCAATCGGTGCAGCCACGTGCCGAGAACAACTCGGTGTCAACAGCACCGGCTTGCCGTTCAATTCGCTGAGCGCAATCGAGCGTTCGCCGGACGGCCGCACTAATCCGATGGTCAATTCCGGCGCGATCGCGACCACCAGCCTGGTACCCGGAAATAGCAGTTTGGAGAAATGGGACTTTATTCGACAGGGATTGTCGCGTTTCGCCGGACGTGAGTTGACCGTGAACGAAGAGGTGTATGCGTCGGCGTCGCAAACCAATTTCCGCAATCGCGGCATCGCCAATGTACTGCATGGCTATGGCCGCCTCGGTTGCGATCCGAAGACCGCGACGGATCTCTATACCCGCCAATGCTGCCTCGATATCAACGCGCGCGATCTCGCGGTGATGGGGGCCACGCTGGCCGACGGCGGCTTTAATCCGCTGACCGGCGAATGGGTCGTCGATAACGAGGTCTGTCACTACACGCTCGCGGTGATGGTCACCGCGGGCCTGTACGAGACCTCCGGCGACTGGCTGTGCGACATCGGCCTGCCGGGCAAGAGCGGCATTGGCGGCGGCATCGTTACCGTGTCGCCGGGCAAAAGCGGACTCGGGACATTCGCGCCGCGGCTGGATGCGGCCGGCAATAGCGTGAAGGGGCAACTGGCGGCGCGCTTTCTGTCGCGACGCCTCGGTATGGACATGTTTGTTTCGGAACCCTATCGGGAACACGACTGAAACAGGAGCGGACAATGCCGACTCAGACAGCGGTGGTGACAGTCGCGGGCACGACGGTGCTCGAAGAAAAGAAGGAATCCTGGGTGCCGATGATCACCATCGCACTGACCCAGGTACTGATGTCGTTCAACGTGGCGTCGCTGCCGGTGGCGCTCGGCGGCATGGTTAAGAGTTTCAACGTGCCGCCTACCACGATCGCGACCGGGATCGTCATGTATTCGCTGTCGGTCGCCGCGTTCGTGATGCTGGGCGCGAAGCTGAACCAGCGCTTCGGCTCGCTGCTGGTATTCCGCATCGCGGTGCTCGTGTTCGGCGCCGCCCAGGTGCTGATGACCTTCAGCCCGAACGCGAGCGCGATGATTACCGCGCAGGCGGTGTCGGGGCTGGCCGGCGCCGCGATCGTGCCGGCTCTGGTCGCGCTGATCGCCGAGAACTATCGCGGCAACCAGCAGGCCACCGCGCTGGGCGCGCTCGGCTCGGCGCGGGCGGGCGCCGGCGTCACCGCCTTTCTGGTCGGCGGGATGCTCGGCACTTACATCGGCTGGCGGCCGGTGTTCGGAATCCTGATCGTTCTTGCGGCCGTGATCCTGCTGCTGAGTTTCCGGCTGAAGGCCGACCGCGGACGCCCCGAAGTCAATATCGACATGGTCGGCGTGATCCTCGCCGCGGCGGCCATCGTGCTGATCACGTTCGGCTTCAATAACCTGAACCGCTGGGGTCTCGGGCCGGTGCGGCCGGCCGCGCCGTTCGACCTGTTCGGGCTGTCGCCGGCGCCGGTCATGATCGTGCTCGGGATCGTGATCGGCCAGGCGTTCGTGGTCTGGACGCGGCGGCGCAGCGAAGCCGGCAAGACGCCGTTGCTCGCGCTGCAAGTGGTGACGTCGTCGAGCGAACGAGCGGCGGTCGTCGCGATGTTCGCGGTGGTCGCGCTGGAGGCGATGCTGAACTTCACCGTGCCGCTCTATATCCAGATCGTGCAGGGACGCACGCCGCTGTCCACCGCGATCGCGATGCTGCCGTTCAATCTGTCGGTGTTTTTCTCGGCGATGCTGATCGTGCGTTTCTACGCGACGCTCACGCCGCGGCAGATCGGCCGTTACGGTTTCATCGTTACGACGGTCGCGTTGCTGTGGCTTGCGTTCGTGGTCCGCAACAACTGGAGCGAGATTCCGGTACTGATCGGTCTGGTGGTGTTCGGGATCGGCCAGGGGGCGTTGGTCACGCTGGTGTTCAACGTGCTGGTCAGCGCGTCGCCGAAAGAATTGGCAAACGACGTCGGCTCGTTGCGTGGCACCACTAACAATCTCGCGAACGCCGTCGGCACGGCGGTCGCCGGTGCGTTGCTCGTGAGTCTGCTGGCGGGGAGCGTGATGCGCAATGTGAGCGAAACGCCGGTGCTTACGCCGGAACTGCAGGCTCAGGTCAATCTCGACAATATCAACTTCGTCAGCAACGACCGGTTGCGGAGCGCGCTGGAGGCCACCAGCGCGAGCCCGGAACAGGTCGCCGCGGCGTTGCAGGTCAATGAGGATGCCCGCCTGCGCGCGTTGAAAATGGGGCTGCTGATCATGGCGATGATTTCCATACTCGCAATTTTTCCCGCCAGCCGGTTGCCGAGCTACCTGCCGGGGGAGTTGCCGGTCGAACCGCCGCTCAAGGCGATTCCAGGCCCCTCGGAGGCCAAGGCATGAGGGGCCGTCACGCCGCCGGAAATGAACTAGGACAATAGAAATCCTTTTTTAGAACACTAGACTGGGCTGCATGAAAGCGATGCAGCCGCGCCGGACGCGCTTTATCCCCGTTAGTGGCCGCTGCATCGAAACCGCGAATCAACTCGAATCATCTCTTTCGATGCAGGGCCCAGTGCATGTCCGTTCCGTCGTCAGTCGATCTTTCTCCCGCCGACATCTACCGCGCGCGCGCCCGTCTCGACGGGCGTGTGTGCCGCACGCCGCTCGTCGAAGCTCCGGTGCTGTCGGCGCTGGCAGGTACCCCCGTTTATCTGAAACTCGAAACCGTGCAGCCGACCGGCAGCTTCAAGCTGCGCGGCGCAACCAATGCGCTCGCGCGGCTCGCCAAAACCGGCTGCGCGCGCGTGGTGACCGCGTCGACCGGCAATCATGGCCGTGCGCTCGCGTATGCGGCGCGCGCACTCGGCATCGACGCAACGGTGTGTCTGTCGCGACTCGTGCCGGCGAACAAGGTCGACGCGGTTCGCGCGCTCGGCGCACAGGTGCGCGTTAGCGGGCAGAGCCAGGACGAAGCGGAGCACGAAGCATTGCGGCTCGCGCGCGAAGAGGGCTTCGCGTACGTGCCGCCATTCGACGATCCGTTCGTGATTGCCGGGCAGGGCACGATCGGCCTCGAGATCGTCGAGGCGTTGCCGGATGTCGCGAACATCGTCGTGCCGTTGTCGGGCGGCGGCCTGTTTGCGGGCATCGCGCTCGCGGCCAAAAGCGCGAATCGCGCGATCGGCCTGACCGGCGTGACGTTGGCGCGCGGCGCGGCGATGCACGCGAGTCTCGCGGCCGGCAAACCGGTGCTGGTCGAGGAGCTGGACACGCTCGCCGATTCGCTCGGCGGTGGCATCGGGCTTGATAACCGCTATACGTATGCGCTGACGCGCGAGTTGATCGACCAGACCGTGCTGCTTGACGAAGCGTCGATTGCGCGCGCAATCGTGCATGCGTACCGGCATGAACGGCTCGTGGTCGAAGGCGCGGCCGCGGTCGGCATGGCCGCGGTGCTCGATCGCGTGTTGCCGGCCGAGCGCATCGAGCGCGGGCCGCTGGTGCTCGTCGTAACCGGCGCGAACATCGGCATGGATCTGCATCGGCGCTTGATCGCCGCCGATGGTTCGCAGACCAAATCGCAATCAAGCTCGCGCACCACACGATGACTGCCATCATGCTCCTTGGCGAAGCCGAGCTTCGCGAACTCATGCCGCTCGATCTGGCCGCGATCGACCAGATCGAGGCGGCCTTTCTCGCGCTCGCCACCGAGGCGGTCGCGATGCCGCCGATTCTGCGGCTCGACCTGCCCGCGCACAACGGCGAAGTCGACGTGAAGACCGCGTGGCTGCCGCGTCTCGACAGCTTCGCGATCAAGGTGAGCCCCGGCTTTTTCGATAACCCCGCGCTCGGTTTGCCGAGCCTGAATGGTTTGATGCTGGTGTTGTCGGCGCGTACGGGCTTGACCGAAGCGGTGCTGCTCGACAACGGCTATCTGACCGCGATCCGCACCGCCGCGGCCGGCGCCGTGGCCGCGCGCTGGCTCGCGAATCCGCACACGCCGCAAGTCGCGGTGCTCGGCGCAGGCGAACAGGCACGGCTGCAATTGCGCGCGTTGATGCTGTTGCGGCGCGTCGAACGGGTGCGGGTGTGGGCGCGCAATTCGCAGAGCGCGCGGCGCTTCGCGGCTGAAGTAAGCGACACGCTCGGCGTGCAATGCGGGGTCGCGCGCGACGTTCACAGCGCGCTCGTCGAAGCGGACATCGCCATTACCACCACGCCGAGCCGCACGCCGCTGATCGAACTCGCCGACCTGCATCCGGGTTTGCACATCACCGCGATGGGCTCGGATACCGAGCACAAGAACGAAATCGCGCCGGCCGCGTTGGCGGCCGCGCGCTACGTTTGCGATCGCGTGCAGCAGATGCGCGTGCTCGGCGAACTGCGTCACGCGTTGAACGCCGGCACGCTGCGTGCCGATGCGTCGTTCGTCGAACTCGGTCAGGTGATCGCGCGTCAGGCAGCGGGTCGCAGCAGCGAAGCCGACGTGACGATCTGCGATCTGACCGGCACCGGTGCGCAGGACACCGCGATTGCCGCACTCGCGCTGCAGCGCGCACGGGCCGCGAATGCGGGAATGATTTTTCGCAACGACGCGCCGGTGCTATGACGCGCGTCGATCGGCCGTTGACCTGCAATGAGCAGGACGCCGCCTACGCGGCTCATGAAGGAGTGGCATACATGCGGGCATCCCCGATTCAACCGACGGTCGATTTCGACGCCGACGGCGAGCAGCACGGCTTTCTGAAACTGCCCCACTCGCACGACGACTCCGCGTGGGGCGCGGTGATGATTCCGCTCACCGTGATTCGCAACGGCGACGGGCCGACCGCGCTGCTGACCGGCGGCAATCACGGCGACGAGTACGAAGGGCCGATTGCCCTGACGAAGCTCGCCGGCACGCTCAAAGCAAGCGACGTATCCGGCCGCGTGATCGTCGTGCCGTTCATGAACTTCCCCGCGTTTCGCGCGGGCACCCGCACGTCGCCGATCGACCGCGGCAATCTGAACCGCAGCTTTCCGGGCAAGCCGGACGGCACCGTGACCGAGAAGATCGCCGATTATTTTCAGCGCTATCTGCTGCCGCTCGCCGACTATGTGCTCGACCTGCACGCGGGTGGCCGCACGCTCGATTTCGTGCCGTTCGCCGCGATTCATCTGTTGCCTGACGCAACGCAGCAGGCGCGCTGCGAAGCGGCGATGCGCGCGTTCGGCGCGCCGTATTCGATGCGGATGCTCGAACTCGATAGCGTCGGACTGTACGACACGGCGGTCGAAGAAGCGGGCAAGGTGTTCGTGTCGACCGAGCTGGGCGGCGGCGGCACCGCGACCGTGCAGAGCGTCGCGGTGGCGGAGCGCGGCGTGCGCGGCTTCCTGCAGCACGCGGGCATTCTCAAGCAGGACGAAGCAACTCGCGCAGCACCGCGCACCACGACACTGCTCGATATGCCCGACGGCAGCTGCTACACGACCAGCGAGCACGACGGTTTGCTCGACTTGTGCAAGGACCTCGGCGAGATGGTCGACAGCGGCGAGGTGATCGCGCGGGTCTACGATGCGGCGCGCACCGGCGTCGCGCCGGTCGAATACCGCGCGCGCCGTGCCGGTATGCTGGCCGCGCGGCATTTCCCGGGGCTCGTGCGGATCGGCGATACGGTCGCGGTGGTGGCTGACGTGCTCGAACGCGGCATCCCGGTCGCGGTCTGAACGCGCGATGAAACTCGATCGCTACGATCTCGCGATTTTGCGCATCCTCGCGCGCGACGGACGCATTACGAAATCGCGCCTCGCCGAAGAGATCAATCTGTCTATCTCGCCGGCATGGGAGCGCGTGAAGCGCCTCGAAGAAGAGGGCGTAATACGCGGCTATCGCGCGGATATCGATTGGGTGCGCGCGTTCAAGGGCAGCCGCGTGGTGGTCGAGGTTACGCTCGGGCGTCATACCGCGCCCGACATGCGGCGCTTCGAGGAGCGCATCGCCGCCGCGCCCGAGGTGGTGCAGTGTCTGGCGACGGGCGGTGGCGTCGATTACGTGATGCAGGTGCTGTCGCGCGATATCGACCACTATCAGCGCTTCATCGACACGCTCCTGACCGACGAACTGGGCATCGAAAAGTACTTTACGTACATCGTCACGAAGGTCGTCAAGGCCGGCGATGAAGGCTTGCCGCAATGGGCGCGGGAGTCCGAGAACGGGTGAAGGGGCACGGGCGTGAGCTGGTGCATAGGCATGACCGATGCGGTAATACGCGCGGCTAAAGGCCCGCCCAAAAAACCTCTCCGATGAAGGCCGATTGCAGAAAAAACGCAATTTTCCCGACGCCACAACAAAAAAATCCGCACTGCCGCCGGACCTACAGTGATAGCAGATATCGCACACAGGAGGTCGTCATGTTGCTGGGTCATCCGGTTCTCTTCAAATCGCTGTGCTACGTGGACGGGCGCTGGATTCATAGCGCGAGCGCCGCCAGCGTAGCGGTGCAGAACCCCGCAAATCAGGAAGTGCTCGGTCATGTGCCGATGCTCGACGCCGCGCAGATCACCGCCGCGCTCGATGCCGCGCAGCGCGCGTTCACGACCTGGCGCTGGCTGCCGGTCGCGAAGCGCTCGGCGCTGCTGCTGCGCTGGCACGAACTGATCCTGCGCCATCAGCAGGATCTCGCGGCGATTCTGTCGCTGGAGCAGGGCAAGCCGCTCGCCGAAGCGCGCGGCGAGATCGCGTACGGCGCGAGTTTCGTCGAATGGTTCGCGCATGAAGTGCGGCGCCTGAACGGCCGCACGATTCCGACGCATATCGACGGCGCGCATTTGGGCACGATCGTCGAACCGGTCGGCGTCGCCGCGCTGATCACCCCGTGGAATTTCCCTTGCGCGATGCTCACGCGCAAGGCTGCCGCCGCGCTCGCCGCCGGCTGCACGGTGGTTGCGAAGCCCGCGCACGAAACGCCGTTCTCGGCGCTCGCGCTCGCGCAGTTGGCCGAAGAAGCGGGCTTTCCCGCCGGCGTATTCAACGTAGTGCTCGGCGAGCCGCAAATGGCGATGCAAACGCTAGTCTCGGATCGCCGGGTGCGCTCGGTCAGCTTCACCGGCTCGACCCGCGTCGGCGCTTTGGTGATGCAGACGGCGGCCAACGCGGGCATCAAGAAGACCGCGCTCGAACTGGGTGGCAACGCGCCGTTCATCGTTACCGAAGACGCGGACCTCGAACAGGCGGTACGCGTCGCGGTCGCCGCAAAGTTCCAGACTTCCGGGCAGGACTGCTGCGCGGCGAACCGGATCTTCGTCGCTCGTCCGTTGTACGAAGCATTCGTCGAGCGATATAGCGACGCGGTGCGGGCATTGAAAGTCGGCGACGCGTTCGAGCCGGGTGTCGATGTCGGTCCGCTGATGCACCAGGCCGCTTTCGACGCGACCGCGCAGCGTGTCGCCGACGCACGGGACAAGGGCGCGCGCATCACGGTCGGCGGCGCGGCGCACGAGCGCGGCGGCTGGTTCTTCCAGCCCACCGTGGCGGCCGACGCGGCGGCCGGCATGCGCATCTACGACGAGGAGAACTTCGCGCCGATCTCGGCGGTGACGCCATTCGATTCGCTCGACGAAGTAGTCGAGCGCGCGAACGACACCGAATTCGGACTCGCCGCCTATGTATGCGCGAAAGAACTGAACACGGTATTCCAACTGATCCGCCGGCTCGACTTCGCGATGCTGTCGGTCAACGGTGCGAAATTCACCGGTGCGCCGATTCCGTTTGGCGGGATCAAGTCATCCGGGCTCGGCCGCGAAGGCGGTGCGGAAGGCTTCGAGCCGTTCGTGGAGACGCGCTATTTCTGCCTCGGCCAACTTGGACTTCCGGTCACCGACAGCATGCCCGCGCGTGACGCGGCGAGCGCGATGGCGGCGAATGCGACCGCCTGAAGCCAACCGATCAGTCATTCACTTTTTGATTTGAACATCACCCGAAGGAGCGACCCATGAATAAACTCGATCAACTGCTGAGCGCGGACCGCGCGCACTTTATGCATCCGTCGACGCACGCGCACGATCACGCGAGCGGCGCGCTGCCTGGCCGGATCGTGACCGGCGCGAAGGGCATCCGTATCGAAGATCATCAAGGCAAGTCGTATATCGATGCATTCGCGGGACTGTACTGCGTGAACATCGGCTATGGCCGCACCGAAGTGGCCGAGGCGATCTACGAGCAGGCGAAGAACCTCGCGTATTACCACACCTATGTCGGCCACTCCACCGACACGATCATTGAACTGTCGTCGCGGATTATCGACTGGGCGCCGCAGGGAATGAAGAAGGTGTACTACGGGATGTCGGGCTCGGATGCGAACGAAACGCAGATCAAGCTCGTCTGGTACTACAACAACGTGAAGGGCCGGCCGAACAAGAAGAAGATCATTTCGCGCGAGCGCGGCTATCACGGCTCGGGTATCGTCACCGGCAGCCTCACCGGTCTGCCGAGCTTTCATCAGTTCTTCGATCTGCCGGTTGAGCGCGTCAAGCACACCGTGTGTCCGCATTGGTATCGGCGCGCGCCGGCGGGTATGAGCGAAGCGCAGTTCGTCGCGTATTGCGTCGATGAACTCGAAAAGCTGATTGCGCGTGAAGGCGCGGATACGATCGCCGCGTTCATCGGCGAGCCGGTGATGGGCACCGGCGGGATTTTGCCGCCGCCGGCCGGGTACTGGCCGGCGATCCAGCAGGTGTTGAAGAAGCACGACATTCTGTTGATCAGCGACGAAGTGGTGTGCGGGTTCGGGCGGGTTGGTTCGAAGATGGGCGCGCAGCACTATGGGATTGCCCCGGATCTGATCACCGTTGCGAAGGGTTTGACGAGTGCGTATGCGCCGCTGTCGGGTGTGATCGTCAGCGAACAGGTGTGGGACGTGATCGATAAGGCATCCCAGGAGTCGGGCGCAATGGGGCACGGCTGGACCTATTCCGGTCATCCGATCTGCGCGGCGGCGGGGCTCGCGAACCTCGAAATCCTGCAACGCGAGAACCTCACGCACAATGCCGCGCAAACCGGTGCGTATCTGCTGGAGCAGTTGCATGCGGCGTTCGATTCGCATCCGCTGGTCGGCGAAGTGCGGGGCGTGGGCATGCTGGCCGCGCTCGAATTCATGGCCGATAAGGATGCGCGGCAACCGTTCGATGCGGCGCTGAAGGTCGGGCCGCGCGTGTCGGCCGCGGCGATGCAGCGCGGGCTGATTGCGCGGGCGATGCCGCACGGCGATATTCTCGGCTTTGCGCCGCCGCTGGTGACGACGCGCAGCGACGTGGACGAGATCGTGAAGCTGACGCGTGAGGCGGTGGACGAGGTTGCTTCGCAGGTGTTGGCGAAGACGGCGGTTTGATTGTGTGAGTTGAGAAGGCGGCCGCTGAGGGTTAGCGGCCGTTTTTTGTTGGCGCGAGCGGCTCCCCAAAAACTGCTACGGTTCGCGGATTCAACAATTGTTGACACATAACAGGTTAACTTTTAGCCTGCACGACGCCCATGGCGGATAAGGTCTGCGACCGCCCAACCGTTGAGGTATCGAGACTTCACGTACCGGCCTTCTGACTCGTCCGACGGTGTAGCCCTGTGCGCACTCCAATTTTCAAGTTTGCTTAATATTCCGAAGATTTTTTGAGATCGGCTTCTTTGGTTTAATCGTTGATTCGTATAACCAGGGAGGACGAAACGGCGCGTTCGGGGCGCAGCTTCGAAAGGTTGTCTCACTTTGGCCCTCATAATAAGAGCGCGGATTTGGAACAGCGCATACAGATTATTTCGTCATCTGCGCGAGACGGGTAAATGTTGGAACGAAAAATCGGACAACATAGAGACTGAAGGATCGCGGAGCGGGCGGCTGTATCGGGTCAATGTTCACGATGTCCAGGCTGAACGACTTCGTTCCGGCCAATCACCCGGTGCGACCGATCCGGCTGTGGTTGAACAATGCGCTCGCCCGCGCGAATTCGGTCTTTTCGCGCATGTACGGGAGCGCCGCGAAGGGCGGACGCGCAAGCATTGCGCCGGAGAAGCTGATTCGCACTACTGTTGCAAGTCCTGTATTCGCAGGGAATGCATGCCGATGGAGCAATTTCCTACAACATGGTGTTTCGCTGGATCGTCGGACTGGCGATGGACGATGTAGTTTGGGAGCACTCCACTTTCAGTAAAGCCGCGACCGACTGATGGTCCAGGATGTCATGGTCAGTCTGTTCAATGCCCTTCTCCCCCGGGACCAAGTCCCGGTCAATGACGAATGCGGTGGATGCCCACTTCATCCCGCACGATCTTATCGGCTGGGTCATTAATAGATTAGAAAGAAGTTGAATTTTGTTTTTAGGATGCGAGGTTCACAATAATGGGATAACTAATTTTGAGAAGATTTAGTTAACCATCTGTAACCAAGATCAATTTTGTCGCGGCCTGTATCGTATTTGTGAGGATTCTGCGTGTCACAAGGAGATGGAGTAAATGTTCGCACTTCATGTTCCAAACATTCTAAAAAATAAGTCATTTAACGTTGCGTTGTGTGATGGTTCAGGATCCAATCGGATAGCCCGGCTTGTTCGTCTCGGGATGCGGTGGACTTCAGTGAAGGCGACCCCGATGCATGATTCGAGATAGGCATCCGACGCAAACTCCTATGAACGCATGAAGAACCGGACAAAAACTATCATGACTACACCGATAATCGAACGGATGAATCGGACTCCTTTACCACGACACCTTACACTCGTTGCAGGCAATTCGTTCCATTTCAAGGTATTGGGCTTGGGCGTTGACAGAAAGCATGTCGTTTTTAAAGCTTCGACTACCTCCGTGAAGATCGCCGTGATAAGTGCGAACCCGCACAATCGAGAGCAAACACTAAGGCTCGATACTCAGTCCGTCGTTCGTGCGAGGGAGCACGCTACATTGTCCGCCTATTTGGCTACTCGACCCACTCACAAAGCGACGGCTGATATAGAACTGACGATTGAGCCGCGCCTTGAACTCTCGCTTGCCGGTACAGAAAGCAATATCTTGGCAAGTATGTTGATTGTGGAAAATATAACGCCTGGTCAGCGCAATTTCTCTTCTGTTGATCAAGCCTTAACGAGTATGCAGTGGATGCGTTGGGTGCTGTTGAATCGCCTGCGACTCGGTCCTGCGCATTTCGGTGCGCCGAAATCATCGACAACGCTCACTGATTTGATCAAAGCCCCTAATCAGGTAAAAGGGTTCGCGCGTTATCCATCTATCGAACCGGGGCAAAAAATCGTCCTAGACGATGTATTGAAGATCGCGAACGACTCAAGTGACAAGAACTTCGAAACGTATCGAAAATATGTTCAAAATGCTATTGACGTCGCGAAAGGTCACAAGCTTGGGAGCGATCCTTGCCCGACAGGCCTGTATGCATGGCGAACAAGCGGTAGAGCGTCGCCGGGACCAAACTTCGTCTTGTATGAGAGTCGAGGCGGGCAGGACTTTTATACGCTCACCAATTCTTTTCTGAAAGACCCGCTACAGCGAGCACGCGACTAGCCGCACGCTGAAGGAAATCCAGCTATGAAATATTTCGGACTTGTCGGCGGCTGCTTGCTCATTCTCGCCAGCCCACTCCACGCGGCCGACAGCTTCCCGCCAGAATTCACCCCAACGCCCCTCAAGCGCGCCGTTCCCGACAAAGACCCGTACTACGGTCCTCCCGAAGTCGCGCTCAGGAAGTTGCTGTCATTCGAGAAAAAGAACCGACGCACCAATCACTTCTGCGTGATCGGTTACGCGTGGCCAAACGACGGCCTGGACATCTGGGTGCATTGGGTAGAGGAGAAACGCTTACTGCAATGGCGCGGCTTTGCCGATCAGGAGCGACGTGAGACGGGCCTGATCACAGCACAAGCCGATTTCCGGTTAGGAAAAAATACTGTGGCGACGCCCGATGATATCAACGGCCGCAACGACGTCGTTACCGGCACATGGTGGCGTGCCGTGGTCGACGATTGCGCTGAACACGGCGAGCATTTCACCATCAGGCCGTTCAAGCAATAGCTCCGATGCACTGTGCGCACTCCGAGGCGCGCAGTGCATCAGTTCCATCAAAGCACCGCTTTAAAAAACCCCTACCGCAATTCTTCCCCACCATACAACCGATCCGGAATCACAACAATATTGCCGACAAAGCTCTTCTCCATAAACCGCGTCTGCGCCTCACGAAACTTCGACAACGGATAAGTCGCAGCGAGAACCGGCCTGATCGCACCGCTCTCGATATAGTCGAGCACCCGCTTAAACGCACCACGCGTCCCTTGCGACGACCCGTTCAACTGCAACTGCTTCAGATACATCGTGCGCAGATCGAGTTGCACGACCGGCCCGGCAATCGCACCGGCCGTCGTATAACGCCCTTCCGGCCGCAGTACATTCAGCAGCTTGCCGAATAGCGCCCCACCGACCAGATCGGCCACCACGTCGACCGGCTTGCCGTTCATCATCCGCTCGACCTCCACAACGAAATCACCGCTGTCGCGCAGCATCACGGCTTGCGCGCCAAGTGCGAGCACCGCTTCTTCCTTACCCTTGCTGACCACCGCATACGGAATCGCACCGCGCGCGCGACACAACTGGATGATCGCCGACCCGACGCCTCCTGACGCACCGGTAATCAAGACGCTCTCGCCCGCTTTAACACCGGCTCGCTCGATCATCTGTTCGCCGGTGTGATACGCACACCAGAACGTCGCAAGTTCCGCATCGGAGTAACTGGAATCGACACGAGGCGCGTTCTCCGAAGGCACCGCCGTATATTCGGCGTAACCACCGTCGCGACCGTGACCGATATAGTCGATATCGGCGAGGCTGTCGTCGTCGCGGTTATAGATCGATGCGTCGACGATCACCCGCTCGCCGATCCGCGCATCGCTGACACCGCGTCCCACCGCGACCACCCGGCCCACGATATCCGCGCCTTGAATACGCGGAAACGTCAGCGTCGAGCGGCCGCGTCGCCATGTCGACACCGCCTGCGGGTCGTCGTCGGTGCCGTACGCGCCCTGGCGGACCCACACGTCGGTATTGTTGAGCCCGCACGCGGAGACTTCGATCAGTACTTCGCCCGCCGCGCAGACCGGTACCCGTACGTCGTCGCGATAGACGAGTTTGTCGAGACCGCCGTGCGCGGTCAGCACGACTGCCTTCATCGTTTTCGGAAGCATGTTTCCTCTTCAATCGAAAGGGCGTCGCGCGAACGAGGCTTCACGCCGTTGCGACGCCGCCGGGATCACGGTTTGACGAACAGTTTGCGAGGCGTTCTACAGAAGGTCTCGACGCCGGAATCGGTAATCAGAATACTTTCGGTGATTTCGAGTCCCCAATCGTCGAGCCACAGTCCCGGCATGAAGTGGAACGTCATGCCGGGTTCGAGGACGGTCTTGTCCCCGGGACGCAGGCTCATCGTGCGCTCGCCCCAGTCCGGCGGATAGCTCGCGCCGATCGGATAGCCGCAGCGGCTGTTCTTTTCTATGCCGTATTTGTGCAACACCGCAAAGAATGCATTGGCGATGTCTTCGCAGGTATTGCCCGGTTTCGCGGCGGTCAGCCCCGCCTCGATCCCTTCGACCACCGCGCGCTCGCCTTCGATGAAATGCTTCGGCGGCTTGCCGAGATACACCGTGCGCGACTGCGGGCAGTGATAGCGCTTGAAGCAGCCGGCGATTTCGAAGAACGTGCCGGCGTCTTTCGCAAACGGCGTGTCGTCCCACGTCAGATGCGGTGCTGCCGCGTCGGCGCCGGTCGGCAGCAGCGGCACGATCGCCGGATAGTCGCCGCCATGACCGTCCACGCCGGTAATGCCTGCCGAGTAGATCTGCGCGACGAGATCGTTCTTGCGCATGCCGGGTTCGATGCGCTCGACGATATGCGCGTGCATCTTCTCGACGATGCGCGCGGCTACTCGCATGTACTCGATCTCGCGCGGCGATTTGACCGCGCGCTGCCAGTTCACGAGGCCGGTCGCGTCCTGCCATTTCGCCCGCGGCAGATTCGCGACCAGCGCGCGATACGCGGCGGCGCTGAAATAGTAGTTGTCCATTTCGACGCCGATCTTCGCGTTGTCCCAGCCGCGCGCCGCGATCACTTCGCGGGCGAGGTAGTCCATCGGATGCCGGGCGGTGGACTGCACGTAATGATCGGGATAACCGACGATCTGATCGTGCTGCATGAAAACGGTGCGCTTCGCACCATTCGCGTCCTGGCCGCGCCCGTACCAGACCGGCTCGCCGTCGAGCGCGAGCAGCACGCACTGGTGCACGTAGAACGACCAGCCGTCGTAGCCGGTGAGCCAGGCCATATTCGTCGGGTCCGACACGATCAATAGTTCGATGCCGGCCGCCTGCATGGCTTTGCGCGTCTTGCGAAGGCGCGCAGCATATTCGTCGCGTTCGAACGGCAGGCGCACGACGGGCGCCTCAATTCGCGATTCGTGTTGCGTCGTATCTGACATCTTCCCCTCTCTCTGAGCGTGACGTCGTTGCGGGAAGTGGCGCCCATTGCACGTAAGCAGGGCGTCCACGGGTATTTCTCGGCGCAGTCTAATGCCGCGAAAAAAGCGCGCCGAATGTGCTAGTTCAATCTTCGTCGCGCGGATAGCCCGCACGTCGTGGTTGTTGCGCTGCCCGCATTGACGCTCGCGCCCACGCCGGAAAAAAGAATTGTTCTAGAGCAATCCGGAACGCAAATATGGCTGCTTATTCTGGTTCGCATCACTGGCAGTGCCCGCAGCGCCGCCGCAATCCATTCACTGAAGTCACGCATGACGAACGGGATCGAATCGATATGAACACTGCGCGAGTCACCGATCTGCTGAGCGCTTCAGGCCTCGCCCCGACAAGTCTTTCGTCTGACCGAGCGGCCGTACCCGCCGCTGTTTCGCAGCGGCGCGAGCACGCGGCGGCCGTGAAGCCGCTGATCCGGATCGACGCAATTACCAAGCGCTATGGCGCACTGACCGTGCTCGACGAACTGTCGCTCGATGTGATGCCCGGCGAGAAGCTCGCACTGATCGGCCCGTCCGGCTCGGGCAAAACGACGATCCTGCGCATCCTGATGACGCTCGAAACGATCGAAGGCGGCCATATCGAGGTGGACGGCGAACAACTGTTTCATATGCCGCGCGGCGACAAGATGGTGCCCGCGAACGAGCGGCATCTGCAGAAGATGCGCGAGAAGATCGGCATGGTGTTCCAGCACTTCAATCTGTTCCCGCACAAAAGCGTGCTCGAGAACGTGACGCTCGCGCCGATGCTGACCAAGGGCGAGAGCCGCGAGTCAGCCGAAAAACGCGCGCTCGAATTGCTCGATATGGTGGGAATGGCCGACAAGGCGAAAAGCCGTCCCGCGCAACTGTCGGGCGGCCAGAAGCAGCGCGTCGCGATTGCGCGGGCGCTTGCACTGGCGCCGAAGATCATGCTGTTCGATGAGGTGACTTCCGCGCTGGACCCGGAACTCGTCGAGGAAGTACTGAACGTGATGCAGCGGCTCGCGCGAGAAACCGATATGACGATGCTGCTGGTCACGCACGAAATGGGTTTCGCGCACGACTTCGCGGACCGTGTGCTGTTCTTCGATCGCGGCCGGATCGTCGAAGAAGGCAAGCCCGAAGACATCTTTACGCATCCGACCCACGAGCGGACCCAGACCTTCCTGCGCAAGATTCTCGCCGCCGGGCACCGGATCTGAGCCCGACGCATTCCAATTCCGACGTTGCACATCACCCACTACTACGTCATACCACCACGCCTTAGGAGCCAGAGATCATGAAGCTGAAGGGGATTCTGATTGCGGGAGGACTGTCGCTGCTGACGTTCGCGAGCGTTGCTCATGCGGCCGACGACAAGCTCGCCCAGCTACGTCAGCAAGGTTTCGCGCGAATCGCGATTGCCAACGAGCCGCCGTTCACCGCGGTCGGCGCCGACGGCAAGGTGACGGGCGCCGCGCCGGACGTCGCGCGCGCGGTGTTCAAGAAGCTTGGCGTCAACGGCGTCGTCGCGTCGGTGTCCGAATACGGCGCGATGATCCCGGGCCTCGCGGCCGGGCGTCATGATGCGATCGCGGCGGGGCTCTTCATGACGCCGCAACGCTGCGCGGCGGTGGCCTATTCGCAGCCGGTGCTGTGCGCGGTCGAAGCGTTCGCGGTCAAGAAGGGCAATACGAAAAGTATCAAGACTTATGAGGAAATCGCCAAGGACCCGAAAGCGGTGATCGGCGTGGAGGGTGGCACCACCGAGCAGAAACTCGCGACCGCCGCGAATATTCCGACCGATCGCGTGGTCATCGTGCCGGACGGACAGAGCGGTCTGAAGATGCTGCAGGACGGCCGCATCGACGTATTCGCATTACCGTTGCTGTCCATTACCGATCTTCTGTCAAAGGCGAAAGACCCGAATCTGGAATCGATCGCGCCGGTGCAGAACACGCCGGTGCAGTGCGACGGCGTCGCGTTCCGCAAGCAGGATACCGCGTTGCGCGATGCGTTCGACGTCGAGCTGAAGAAGATGAAGGAGTCCGGCGAATTCGCGAAGATCGTCGAACCATACGGCTTCTCAGCGAAAGCGGCGATGTCGAATAGCCGCGAAAAGCTCTGCTCGGCGAAGAACTGAGTGTGAGGGCGAAGGCCATGCGTGCGACGCACCGTCATGGCCAGCGATACATTGTTCTTCGCGAGGTGCATCGATGAGCCACTGGTCCGGCTATTTGCTGCTGATTCTGAAGGGCGCGCAGACGACCGTCGAGCTGACGCTGATGGGCGCGGTGCTGGCGCTCGTCATGGCGTTCGCCGCGGGTCTCGGGCGCCTGTCGCGTTTTTTCGCGGTGCGTGCGCTTGCCACGTCGTATATCGAGTTCTTTCGCGGCACGTCGATCTTCGTGCAGCTGTTCTGGGCGTACTTCGTGTTGCCGATGGCCGGCATTTCTTTGACGCCGCTGCAGGCCGGCGTACTCGCGTTGGGCCTGAACGTCGGCGCGTATGGCGCGGAAGTGGTGCGCGGCGCGGTTGCCGCGATCGGTCACGAACAGCGCAACGCGTGCATCGCGCTGAATCTGACGCGATACCAACGGATGCGCCACGTGATCCTGCCGCAGGCGTTGCCGCTGATGATGCCGACCTTCGGCAACAACGCGATCGAATTGCTGAAGGGCACGGCGGTCGTGTCGCTGATCTCGCTCGGCGACATGACTTTTCAGGCGCAAGTAGTCCGCTCGCAAACCGGCAATACGCTGCTGCCATTCGCGACGATTCTCGCGCTGTACTTCACACTGGCGTGCCTGATTTCGTTCGGCATGCGCAAGCTCGAAAACCGGATGAGCTTCGGGCTCGACCGGATCAGGAGATAGAGCCATGGAATGGGACTGGAGCTTCGTGCGCGAGATCGTGCCGATCCTGCTGCAAGGGCTGAAGATCACGGTACTGGCGACCTTGCTCGGCGCGGTCTTCGCGGCGATTGCCGGGCTGGCGATCGCAATTTTGCGGCTCGCGCCGAATCGCGCGGTGTCGCGCGGCACCGCGGCGGTCGCGAGCTTCATTCGCGGCACGCCGTTGCTGGTGCAGTTGTACTTCGTGTTTTACGTGTTGCCCGACATCGGCATCCGGATGCCGGCGCTCGCGGCCGGCGTGCTGGCAATCGGCGTGCATTACGCGACGTATGCGGCCGAGGTCTATCGCGCCGGGATCGAAAGTATTCCGCGCGGGCAATGGGAGGCCGCGAAAGCGTGCAATCTGAGTCCCGCGCAAACGTGGCAGCACGTGATCATCCCTGAAGCCGTCCCGCCGATGCTGCCCGCGCTCGCCAACTACCTGATTTCGATGTTCAAGGAAACGCCGCTGCTGTCGGCGATCACGGTGCTCGAATTGATGAATCAGGCGAAGATCATCGCGAATACGGATTACCGCTATCTGGAGCCGATGACGCTGGTCGGCGTGCTGTTCCTTTTTATCAGCCTGATCGCGGTGGCCTGCGTGCGGCTACTCGAAAAACGCTTTCCTGCGCCGGGGCATTAATGACGCCAACTCCTATCCGGCAATTTCAACGCACGCCGCAATTGATCGAGCGCGCTTTCGAAAAACGTGTCGGCCTCGTGATTCTCGCGACCGACCACACCACCGAGCCGGACTTTGCCGCGCTGGTTGCGAGCGAGCGGATCGCCGTTTACGTGAACCGCGTGCCGTATGCGAATCCGGTGACTGCCGAGAACCTGCGGGCGATGCGGCCGTCGCTGACCGCGGGCGCCGCGTTGATCCTGCCTGACGAAACGCTCGACGTGGTGATGTATTCGTGTACGTCGGCATCGGTGATGATTGGCGACGCGCAAATAGAACAGGCGATTCACGCGGCGAAACCATCGGCCAGAGTCGTCACGCCGACCGCTGCCGCGGTCACCGCGCTCGATACGCTCGGCGCGCGCCGCATCAGTGTGCTGACGCCTTATACGGTCGAAACCAGCCGGCCGATGGCCGAGTACTTTGCCGCGCAGGGTTTCACGATCGATCGCTTCTCGTGCATCGGTCTGAGCGACGACCGCGAAATGGCGCGGCTCTCGCACGACGATATCGTCGCGTTCGCGCGCGAAGCAATTGCCCCGGAGTCCGACGCGCTGTTTATCTCCTGCACCGCGGTACGCGCGGCGCCGATCATCGCGCGAATCGAAGCGGCGATCGGCAAACCGGTGGTGAGCAGCAATCTCGCGACTGCATGGATGTGCTTGCGGCTGTGCGATGAGAACACGCCTCGCGCGGGGCAAGGGCGCCTGATGAGCTTGCCGTTGCTCGTTGGTTGAGGCGCTAGAACACGTTTAGCCCGCGGCGGAACCCCTGCATGGACCATGCGCGGGCACGCGAATCGGGGTGTTTTTCCCGAACCCGTTCGCCGCGCGCTTCACGTGCGAGTACGGATTACCGCATTCGCTTCGCGCTTCATGGAAAACCCCGATCACCGCATCGTCCTGGAACATCGTTGCGGCCGCGCGCCGTGGGTATCGTGGACTCGAGCGACGTTGCTGGGTCGCACAGCAGACATTCCGGAGGAGAGATGGAGATGGACTACGTACATTCATGGAGCGGCGAACAGGCCGCGCAGCCGCCGGCGCGCAGCCTGCTGCGACGCGCGATTGCCGCGTCGGCGCTCGGCAACGCGGTCGAGTGGTTCGACTATGGGATCTACGCGTACGGCCTCACTTATATTTCGGCCGCGCTGTTTCCCGGCAGCACCGCGCAAGCGACTTTATTCGCGTTCGCGACGTTCGCGATTTCGTTTCTGGTGCGCCCGCTCGGCGGTCTGTTCTGGGGGCCGCTCGGTGACCGGCTGGGTCGCAAGCACGTACTCGCGTTGACGATCATCATGATGTCGGTTGCGACGCTGCTGGTCGGACTCGTGCCGACTTACGCGAGCATCGGCTGGTGGGCGCCGGCGTTGCTCGTCATTCTGCGGATGATTCAGGGCTTTTCGACCGGTGGCGAATATGGCGGCGCCGCGACTTTCATGGCCGAATACGCGCCCGATAAAAGACGCGGCTTCTGCGGCAGCTTTCTTGAGTTCGCGACGCTGGCGGGCTTTTCGCTCGGCGCGTTGCTGATGCTCGGTTGCTCGGTCGTACTCGGCAATACCGCGATGCATGCTTGGGGCTGGCGTCTGCCGTTTCTGATCGCGGCGCCACTCGGTCTGATCGGCTTTTATCTGCGCTCGAAACTCGAAGATACCCCCGTGTTTCGCGAACTCGAACAGACGAAGCACAACGAACAGCACAGCTGTGTGACGCTCAAAAAACTGTTGACCGACTACTGGCGACCGCTGGTTCTGCTCGGCGGTCTGGTGGTCGCGCTGAACGTGGTCAACTATGTGCTGCTCGCCTATATGCCGACCTTCATGCAGAAGCAGCTCGGTATGAGCGACAACATGTCGTTGCTGGTGCCGCTGCTCGGCATGCTCGCGATGATGGTGTTCCTGCCGCTCGCGGGTACATTCTCGGATCGCATCGGACGCAAGAACGTGTGGTGGTTTTCGCTGGTCGGGCTATTCGTCGCCGCGATTCCGATGTTCATGTTGATGAAGCTCGGCGTAGCCGGCGCGCTGATCGGCTTCTCGGTACTCGGGCTTCTGTACGTGCCGCAACTCGCGAGCATCTCGGCCATGTTCCCCGCGATGTTCCCGACTCAGGTTCGTTATGCGGGGATGGCGATTGCGTATAACGTATCGACATCGATTTTCGGCGGCACCGCGCCGATGGTGAACGAATGGCTGGTCGCAAGAACCGGCAATGCGCTGGTGCCCGCCTATTACATGATGGCCGCCTGTGTGATCGGCGCGATCGCACTGATCTTCGTCACGGAAACCTCCGGATGTTCGCTGCGCGGGCAGGGAATTCCGGGCAAACAGCAGCCGCCGCCGCTTCGCTGATAGGGAACAGCGTGGCCAAAGCCGTATTCGCCCGATGTGTGACTTTGGCCATGTATCGAATAACGCAACCGTTATTGCGCTGCCTGCAACCTTGACTTCAGCAATTCATACTTCTCCAGCGATCCATCCGCCAATGCCGCGTCGCGCGTCGACGGCGTATCGTCGAACGGGATCGGTTCGGCGAACTGGCTGACCGTCAGATCCCAGCGCCGGCCGTCTATCAGGTTGTAGAAGTGCGTGCCGCCCGGCGTGCGCGTGGTCAGAATTTCGCCGCCGAAGTAGTCCTGAACGATCAGCGACGTGAGACTGCAATGATTCTGCGCAGGATTGGACGGCGACCATGCGTGCGTCGGACTCGCGGTGTCGCCGGCCCATACGCGCGAAAGCACGCGGTACAGATCGACCGGGGTGGCGAATGTATTCGATGCAGCGGCTTTGAGGGTTGCTTCAGTCATGGCGGCATTCCTTCTTTCGATGAGCGGAACCAGCGAATCGGATCGGAAAAACAAAAAGCCCCGTCGTTACCGGCGGGGCATGTAGCGCACGTTGCTATCGATGACGTCTGGCTAGCGGATGCGAACCCCCACAGGCAGTCCCACGCGGGCATGCGCGTGATGATGTATCGCAGTCGGGTGGGACGCGAGGGGTTGCATGGTCGCCGAGTGTGCCTTCAAACGTGTAATGCGTCAACGAATCGTCGATAGCGGCTCGCCGTTCATCGCGCTAATTAGTTCGACGCGGTCAGAATCGACAGGCTCGGGCAGTAGTGCGTCGCGCTCAGATACGCGGCTTGCTGCGCGCGCGCACCCGCGCTGCTCGAGGTCGGCGGATCGATAAAGACCTGCGCGTTCTTCGAGCCGGCCGGCGCGGTCAACGTCATCGTCACCTTCCACCAGTTGCCCGATTTCACTGCGCTCACCGAGGTGGCCTGACCGTTGCCCCAGGTGCCGCGCACGACCGCACCGGTGTTGGTGTTCAGCACCCAGCCGAATTCGGTGTTGCCCGGATCGTCGGTCTGGATCGAGCCGCCCGGGAAAACCGTCGCGTTGGTGGTGGCCAGCACGTAGTCGGTGAACGTATAGGTCTGACCGCCCTGCACGCGAATTACTTCGTGGATGTTCGACACAGCGGAACCATTGGTGCTCGTGACCGTGGCCGCGCCGCGTTCGATGCCGGAAATATCGGTGGCCGGTACCGCGGTGCCCCCGTTCGATTGCAGCCATGCATCCGGCGACGCCAGGCTTAGCGGCGAATCGATCAGGTTGTTCGCATAGCAGGTGGATGCCGCCGCGTTGCTCGGCGGTCCGTAGAAGCTGGCGATGCTCGCCTGGATCGCATTGTCGGTCGTGTCGGAAGTGGCCTTCGTGACGATCGCGCCTTCGAAGAACTGGATCGGCGCGGCACTCGCGTCGCCGCCTTCGCCGAGCGACAGACCGCCCTGCCATTGACCGTTGAATGCATGCCCCGCGTCGTTGAAGAAGTTCAACGCTTCCGGCGGTGCCTGGTTATAGAGCGAGGTCAGCACGCCTTGCGAAGCGGAGCCGCCTTTGACCACGAAAATGTTCTGCTGGCCGACCGGCGAGTACTTCGACAATACCGTGACGAACTTCTCGTTCGCCGGTTGCTGCGGACCGTACAGATACACGCCGGCCTCCGCGTCGACGCCCGGCCAATTTGTATTGGAGGCGGCGCAGACCGGATCCTTGACTTTCGGATCCTGACTCGAATTGCCGTCGCAATAGCCGAACACCGCTGCATTGCCGTTCGAGAACGCGAGTCCGAACATTTCGCCTTCCACTTCGCCGTGCGCATAAGTGCCCGGGTCCGCGCTGCTTTCCATGTTGCCGTACGTGCCGCAGCAGGTCGACGACTGGCTGTAGTGCGCGCCGGCCACCATGTACGCGGCGATTTCGGTGTCGCCGATCGACTGATTGACCGTACCGAAGCGCTTGCGATACGCCTGGCCGGCCAGCGTGCCGAGCGCCGGAATCTGCACGCCGTTGGTCGTCACGTACGACAGTTGGGCCGGCGTACCGCCGACCGCGGGCAGATCATTGCCGATCGTCAGTTGCTGGGTCGGCGCCTGCGCGGTCAACGCGGTCGGCGGCTGCAGCAGTTGCACGGTCAAGGTGCCGGACGTGCCGGGCAGCGTGATCGTCGCGAAGCCGTTGAGCACCGGCACGGTGGTCGTCTTCGACGCGCCCGCGCTGCCGTTCGGGACCGTCAGCGATTGCGTGCCGTCCGCATTGAGCGTCAGCGTCGCCGGCACGTTGCCGAATGCGCCGCCTTTTAGCGGCGCGACCAGATCGATCTGGTCGTAGATGTAGGTGACGGAGCAGGTCGTGTTATTGCAGAACGACGTCGTGCTATCCACATTGGCGGAGCCGATCAGCGAGCGATTGCCGCCTTTCAGTGTGCTCTGCGTGTACGGATAGACGTCCATCGTTTTCTGATCGGACGCGCGTTTGATCTGGAATAGCGGACCGCTGTAGTGGCTGGTCAGCAGGCGGGTCACGCTGTGCGCGGCCGAGCATGGCGTATTGGCCGTCGCGGCGGCGTCACAGGGTAGAGCGACGGTGTTCTTATCGGCCGAGTTGTTCTCCGGCGTGGCGTTCGCATTCGACTGCGATGCGCTACTCGCCGACGGCGAATTCGAACTCGCGGCATTCGCGACCGACGCCGCGGACACGCCGCTGCTATCCCCATTGCAGGCTGCAAGTCCGACGGCCATCGCCAGACAGGCAGCTATCAATCCAATTCTTCCGGACATCGTGACCTCCTCCTATGGAACCTCTGAGCGGGTTGAAATGCTTGGTTATGCCGATCGGGATGCAGAATCGTTTGCGGGTCGAACAGGTGTCTGCCGGCGAGGCCGCTAGCCGGCGGTGTTCCGGCCGGCTGCCGTGCTGCCAAACGTTTGGCAGGTAATAATATTAATCAACAATATCGATTTTGGCGGCTCGGTGTAATCCCTGGTGCCGTAATAATAAGATTGAAAGCTGGAGAATATGTGGCAAAAAAGGCTATTACAGGCTCCACGCTGTGAAAGAAATTATTACTAATGGTGGGATTTATGAATGCGGGATGAGCGTGCGCGTCGGAGTGGCCAATGCGAGGGGGGAAGGGAGGGCGTGAAGCGAGGGAGGAGGGAAGACGGACTCTCGGGTTACCGCTCGCGCTCGCAATGCAAGCCGCCGCGCATTGAAAAGGGGGCTGCCGCGTGCAGTCAGGTGGGCGGAGAAAAAGAGGGAAAAGCGCGGCGCGACATCTGCCAATCCAGTCGCGCCGAAAGTACTTGAATCGCGGTCGCCGTTTCAATTACCGGAAAGAACCTTGTCCTCGACTGCATAGCGTTCATTGCCGATCGAAATCAGATTCACACCGGCGTTTTTCTGCGTCAACGTATTGCCCGGCATCGGCTGCGCGTTTGCGCTCGCAGCGGTGCCAATTACCCGGCCATTGGCGCCGAACAAGATTGCGCGGGTAGTGCCATCGAGCCAGTAGACGAGCAGCGTCGCCGAATGATCGTCGTGACGCACGATGCCGAATTTGCACATCGTCTTCGTTTGTCCGCCGCCGCGTTCGCAGGGCAATGTACCGGTCGACGTGAACGGCGATTGATCGCGCGGCGCGAGTTTATTCCGCTGCGCGGCGGCGCCCCCCTCGGTCGAAATCGAAATGAGCGTGACGCCATCCGCTGCGCCGACGACACGCGCGCGCCGCTGCTTGAGGATTGCCCGGGCGGCAGCGCTATTCGCAGGTCCTGGGCAACCGACCAGCATCGCCATATGGTCGAGATAGTTCGCGGTGGCGGCCGATTCACCGAGCCGCCGGCATGCATCGCCCGCATGCGGATAGCCGTCGCCTAGCACCACGAACGACCCGGGCCACGCAAACTGCGCGGACGTGCCGGCCACGGTTGCAGCGCAGACCGCCGTACTCAAGGTCAACGCGATCGCGGCCGAAGCGGCGCCGAACCGTACCGCGGCAAAGGATCTGGTTGCTGGTCTCATCGCAGCGCTCCCGCTATCGCTGTTCATCTTCCCACGCCGCTTGCCAACGCGGCCTGTGCGCGCTGCAACCACTCGCGATTATGTTCGCGCGCATGACGCGGCCAATGTTTGGCATCCTGAACGATCTCCGCATACAGGCTGCCGGCGTGGCGCCGGTCCTCGGCGTCCGCTTGCGCGGCGAGCCAGTCGGCGAACAGGCAGCGCGGCGCGACGTCGTTCGCGCAGGTCAGTGCCTGCTCGAACGCCGCGCGTGTGCCCGGCGCATTCAACGCGGCGAGCGTGCGCGCATACAGCAGCGCGGGCTCGCCTTGATTACGCTCCTGCGGATTGACGGAGAAGAGCTTCTCCAGCGTCGTATTGGCGGCGGGGTAGTCGCCTATCGCGAACTGCGAGCGCGCGAGACCGAGCAGCAGCGCGGGATCGGTCGCGAACGGGCCATTGGCCGCGGCCTGGAACTGTTCGAGCGCTTCGCGCGGATTGCCGGCCGCGAGCAACGCATCGCCGAGCCGCAGCCGATGCTGCACGGTCGGTGCGCGATCGAAATCGGCGCGCGCTTCGCGCAGCGCGCGATTCGGATCGACGAACTGGCTAATGGCCTGAGTGGCCGCGCGGGCGCCGCGCGAATGGCGCAGGCTCGGCAGATAGACCGCGAACAGATACACGACGCTGCCCAGTAACGGAAACACAAACAGAATGAACAGCCAATACATGCCCTGATTAGTACGCACCGCATGGATTGCGAAATAGATTGCGACAAGGACGTGCAGACCAATTCCAAAATAGGACATATCGATTCAACCTTCGAGCTTGAGGACACACATGCCGGATGGCGGCTGCGCCAGATTCGCAGCCAGTGTATTACAGCGGTTGCTATGCCCGCTCCTGACGACACATGCAAAGCTAATGCAATGCATCGACCCGCAAGTACGCAAATAGCAGCGACAGCGCGACGACGATTACGCCGGTCGCCACTACGAGTCGATTGGCCAGTAGTCGACGCATCGCGGGTCTCCTGATGAGAATAGACGCTAGACGAAGCTGTAGCGTTCGGAATGGTAGCGGATACGCGGCACTTTCAGGTCGGCCAGCGCGGATTCGATCGCATCCATCATCGGGTCCGGTCCGCAAATGAAATATTCGTGATGCGCGTATTCGGGCGGCAAATGACGCCGCAAAATGCCCGCGTCGATGCGCCCGCTCTCGCCGGTCCACCCTGGCGGCGGATCGGATAGCACATAGACGATCTTAAGCGGCAAGCGCGTTTGCAGTGCTTCGAGTTCCTCGCGAAACGTCAACGAATCCCAGCTCTTGCCGCCGTACAGCAGCACCAGCGGGCGCTGGTCGCCGCGATCGGCGAGTGTGCGGATCATGCTCATCATCGGCGTAATGCCGATGCCGCCCGCGATCAGAACGTGCATGTCGGTCGGGTGGCCGATCGTGAACGCGCCGTACGGGCCGTCGAGATAAACACGCTGGCCGGCCTCGATCGTTTTGACCTTACTGGTGAAGTCGCCGAGGTTGCGGATCGTCATTTCGACGCGGCCATCGGCCGCATCCGCGCTCGACGAAAACGAGAACGGATGCCCAGTAATCCTGAACGGACTGCCCCATACGGTGAGCCAGCCGAATTGGCCGGGCGTGAAGCGAAAGCCCGCATGGCCGTCGGGCTGCATCACGAGGGTCGTGGTGTCGCCGCGTTCGGCGCGCACTTCGGCAATCCGGTATGGATGCCTGAGCATGAACAGCGGTTTGAACAGGCGCACGTAAAGCAGCAGCGCGATCCAGAACAGCGTCATGCAGATCCACAGCATGCGCTTGAGCGGGTCGGTCAGATAGAAGCCCCAGCCGATCATATGCAGCACGCCGCCGAAGATCGCGGCCAGCGCGAGCACGATATGCGACAGATGCCAGAGCTCGTACGGAATCCGCAGCTGCTTGCGCCACAGCGCGGTAATCACCAGCAAGATCAGCGATCCAATCGACAGGAATGCGAACCACGCGCCCCACGGCACGTCGAGCAGCGAATCGGGCATCGCGACCTTATCGGAGCGGATCGCGAACAGAATCAGTGGATGCACGACGACGAGGCTCACTGCGAGCAGCGAGATGCGTCGATGGAAGTGGTAGATCACGTCCTCGCCCCACGGCTCGGTGACGTGGCGAAATCGCGCGGTGAGGCCGAATTGCAGCCCCATCATTGCAAGGCCGGAATAGCCGAGCGCGACCGAGAACTCGGTGCCGAAATTGCGTGCGGGCGGCAAGGTGCCGGTGAGCAATGCGAACAGCGGCGCGAGAATGAACAGCAGATAGATCGCGGACCAGATCGCCTTGCGCGCCAGATCGTGAGACTGCATCCGTGCTTCTCCGTATCGGGTTGTGGGGGCCAACAGGCGGGCGCATTAGCGTGCGGCGTCGAACCGCCAGCGGCGGCACGGCTTACCGATTGTGTCTAAACACAGGTGGTGAGCAGCAATGCGGGGCCGAACGTGAGGACCGTCGCGACCAGCGCCGCGATCAGGGTCCAGACGACGACGGTATGCATGAACGAGCTGATGCGCTCGGGTCCGGGGTCGCGCGTGGCCGCGCGATAGCGCCATAGCCAGCCGATCGCCAGCAGATGCAGCAGCAGGATGATCGCCAGACTCGCGCGCAGCGGTCCGCTCGGCCAAGCGAACGCACAGCCGATCGCGTGCAGCGCGTAGAGCACCACGAACGCGACGCACCAGATCGTGAAGCCGACGGCGAGCCACCACAAACGCCGCGGCGAAAGCGGCCGCGCGTTCATGGCTTCGCTCCGAGCATCGCGACGAGACTGGGCAGCGCGAGCACGAGGCCGAGCGCAATGATGCCGGTCGCCAGCGTGTAGTCGGTCCACAGGCGCGTGAGGCGCAGGTCTGTCAGGCGTCGCGCGGAAATGAAGCCCGCGTTCAGACGCAGCACGTTGCTGATCACGAACAGCAGCCCGGCGCCCGCATGAATCGCGATGTAGGCCAGCAACGCGGCAGCGGTCGCGCCGAGTGCGTGTTCGCGCGGATTCGGCGTGACGCCGGCGATCAACATCACGGCCGCTGCGAGCGCGGCGATCAATGCGAGCGCGGTCAGCCCGAGCGTGCCGTACGGTTTGCGTTCGGCCGCCGCGGCACGCAGTGAAGCACGCGTCGCCATCGCGGCCACGGCCAGCGCGATCACCGCGACCAGCGCGAGCAGCTTGCTCGGCTGCGGCGTGGTTGCGGCCGGCCAGTTCGGCGCGGCGATCCACAGATAGAAGGTGCCGAAGATCAGCGACGTGAACAGCGTGCCGTTCGCGACCAGTGCACAGATCAGCGACAGCCACGACGGCGAGCCGGCCACTTCGGTATGCGGCGGCACGCTCACGCCGCGGCCGACCGGCAACGCGCCGTAGTCGCGCGAAAGTCCCGCATTCTGCCCCGCGTAAATGAACAGAGCAAAAGTGACCGCCGCAAACGCGGCCGACGGCAGATAGAACTTGAATAACATCGACAGCACCGCCGCGCAGGTGACGATCGCGGTGACGAGCGGCAGATAGGTGGGCTTTGGCAATACGATCAGTTGATCCGGCTCGCCGGAGGTCATATGCACGCCGAGCGCTTCCTGCCAGCCGTTGCGGGTGAAGCCGAGATAGCCTTCGCCGCGCGCCAGTTGCGCAGCAAGCTGGCCCGGCGCGATTGCTTCGGTCTGCGTATCGATGCGCGGGATCGACGCGAACGCGTACGGCGTCGGCGGAATCGGCATTGCCCACTCAAGCGTGGTGGAGTCCCACGGATTGCGCCGCACGCGCTGACCGAAACGCACCTGCACGATGATGTCGATCACGACCAGCGCGAAGCCGATCGTCATCACGAAACTGCCCACCGACGACAGCAGATTGAGCCAGTTCCAGCCTTCGTCGCCGCTATAGGTGAACACCCGGCGCGGCATGCCGAGCAGGCCGGTCAGGTGCATCATGAAAAACGTCATGTTGAAGCCGATGAACACCAGCCAGAACGCCGGCACCGACAGCTTGTGCACGGCGGTGCGTCCGGTCAGCAGCGGCAGCCAGTAATAGAACGCCGCGAGCATCGGAAACGCGAGCGCGCCGGCCACCACGTAGTGCATGTGCGCGACGACGAAGTAGGTGTCGTGCGCCTGCCAGTCGAACGGCACGATCGCGAGCATCACGCCGGTCAGGCCGCCGCACGTGAAGACGAAGAAGAAGCCGAAGATGTACAGCATCGGCACGTCCCAGCGCGGCCTGCCGTGCGAGAGCGTGGCCAGCCATGCAAAGAACTGGATGGCGGTCGGCACCGAGACGATCGCCGAGCCGGCCGAGAAGAACGCGAGCGCGAGATGCGGAATGCCCACTGTGAACATGTGGTGCACCCAGATGCCGAAGCTCAGAAACGCGAGCGCGATGATCGCGACGACGATCGCGCGATAGCCGATCAGGCGGCGGCGCGCGAACACCGGAATCATCGTGGACAGCACGCCGGCCATCGGCAGGAAGATGATGTACACGTCGGGATGGCCGAACAGCCAGAACAGATGCTGCCACAGCAATGGATCGCCGCCACGCGTCGGGTCGAAGAACGGCAGGTTGAATGCGCGTTCCACTTCGAGCAGGATCGAGCCGAGGATCAGCGGCGGGAACGCGACGATCATCATCATCGCGGTCACGAGGATGTACCACGCGAAGATAGGCATGCGGTCGAGCGACATGCCCGGCGCGCGCATCTTCAGGATCGACACGACGATTTCCATCGCGAGCGACAGCGCCGAAATCTCGACGAAGGTGATGCCGAGCAGCCACACGTCGGCGTTCAGGCCGGGCGAGTAGACGTTCGAACTCAGCGGCGTGTACATGAACCAGCCGCCGTCGGGCGCGCTGCGCAGAATCAGCGACACGGTCAGAATAGTGCCGCCGAACAGATAGCACCAGTAGCCGTACGCGGTGAGGCGCGGAAATGCGAAGTCGCGCGTGCCGAGGATTTTCGGCGTCAGGTACACCGCGAAACTTTCGACCATCGGGATCGCAAATAGAAACAGCATCATCGACCCATGCATCGTAAAGACCTGGTTGTAGGTCTCGACGTCCATGAACGCGGCGTGCGGAGTGGCGAGCTGCACGCGGGTGAGCATGCCGAGAATCCCGGCGATCGCGAAGAACACGAACGACGTGATCATCATGCGCATGCCGATCACCGTGTGATTGACCGACGCGAATTTTTGCACGCCGGGCCCGGTGGCCCAGATCGCGGCGAGCTGACGATGCAGCCGCAGTGCGTTGAGGCCCTGCGATTGCGGCTCGACGGGCACACTCATTTCTTCATCTCCCCGGTGGCGGCGGCGTTTCTGACGGCGGCGGCAAAGTCTTCCGGACGATCGACGATCACCGTGAAGCGCATTTGCGCGTGACCGATACCGCAAAACTCGTTGCATTGCCCAAAGTACTGGCCCGGCTGATCGGCCTGAATGCGCAGCAGATTGTGATGGCCGGGCACCGCATCGATCTTGCCTGCGAAGCGCGGAATCCAGAATGCGTGCACCACGTCGCGACTGGTGACCGCGATGTCGACCGGCGTGCCGGCCGGCAGATGCAATACGTTCCCGGTTTCGACGTTGCCCTGGTCCGGGTAGCGGAAAGTCCAGTGCCATTGCTGCGCGATCGCTTCGATGCGCGCCGGCGCATGCGCGCGCAGCGGCAGCAGCAACTCGCCCGCATACAGCGCGTAACAGATCAGCGGGATCAGGATCACGGCGGGCAGCACGAGGCCGCCGAGCACGATCCAGCGCGCGGGAGAAACGCGCGAGCCCCAGCCGGGACGGAACACCGTGAGCAGAAACAGCGCCAGCACCAGCGCGAACAGGATCGCCGAGCCGGCCAGCATCACCCACCAGAGCCCGGCGATCGACGCCGCCGCGGGGCCGGACGGATCCAGCGTCGACAGCGGCCCCGCGCAACCGGACAACGCCGCGAGCGATCCCGCTTGGAGCGCCACGCGCCAGCCACTATGATGTTTGGCAGGCCTACACACTCGACCTGGAGAGAATCGATCATGGCGAAGCAGGACAACTCCGAGACTGGCTCGACGGAGAAAAGCGAAGTGTTGCTGGAGCTGTTGCGGCTCGACAAGGGCTCGGCGGTCGCGCTGGTCGGCCACCCGATTCACGTGATGATGGTGCATTTCCCGATCGCGTTCGTCGTCGCAACGCTGGGCGTCGACGTGCTGTACTGGTGGACGGGCGATCCGTTCTGGGTGCGCGCCGGTGTGTGGGCTGCCGGTTTCGCGTTCTGGAGCGGAGTCGGCGCAAGCGTGGTCGGCACCGCGGAATTGCTGCTGGTGCGCGGGATTCGGCTGAAGGAAGCGAGCTGGTCGCACGCAGTCGCCGCGATGACGCTCGTCGCGCTCGCGGGCGCGAACTGGGGCGTGCGTATTCTGTACCCCGAACAGATTCTGCCGCACGGACTCGTGCTGTCGCTGCTCGCCTCGGTGATGACGGGCTTCGCCGGCTGGCATGGGGGCAAGCTCGTATTCGATCATGGCGTGGGGATTCTGGTTTCGCCGAAGGAGTGATGCAGCCAGCGGCCAAGTCCGCCGGGTTCGAACAGATGCGGCGCGAACAGGTTCGAATCGATATGCGGCTTGGCCAGCACGATCCAGATGATCGCGACGATCACGACCAGATAGGCAACCGTCAACGCGATCGCCGAGCCGCGGTTGAAGCGGCCGCCGGGTAGATACAGGTCGTGCAGCACGAGGCCGGCGAGCACATGCAGCATCGCCATGATGCCCACGAACACCATCTTTGCGGTGAACCATTCGACGAAAGTCGCTTGCAGGAAGATCAGCACGGTGCCGCTGGCGATCGCGACGAACGCGGCGGGAGAAGTCAGCTCCACGAACACGAGTCGCGTGATCCGATGCAGCCGGTCGAGTTCGCTGCCGGCCGCGAGTCCGCGGCGCTGCCAGAACAGATACGGCAACACGATCAGTCCTCCCGACCAGATCGCGATCGCGGCCAGATGAATGAATTTGAGCAGCGTCGTCACAGCGCGGGCTCCCTGACGCGCAGGCTCGACCAGACCAGCGAGAGTCCGGCGGCGAGATAAGGGATCATCGCGAGCACCCACATCAACAGGCCGGCGAGCTGCTGGTCCGCGAGCGGCGTGAGTCCCCACGCGGCGGTGGTCCCGAAATGCGCGACATAGAGCGGCACCGGCGCGAATACGATCAGCGCGCCGAGCAGACCCATATGGCCGATCGTCGCGACGAGCGCGACCAGCGCCGGTCCGGTCGGCAATGTCGGCGAGAAGATGTTGCGCCACATCAGCCATGCGCTACCCAGCAACGACAGTTGCATCAGCCAGTAGCCAGGCACGCTCGACAATCCCCACGCATACGGTCCTGGCGCGTGCCAGAGCCAGATGACGACCGCGTGCGCGGCGACCACCGGAACGAGTGGCGGATAGCCAAGACGCGATAGAGGAAACGCGAGCGCGAGGAGCGGCGCGACCGCCGCGATCAGAATGATGTGATGGGTGACGCGCGCGGAAAAGAGCGCCGACGACAGCGCGCACAGCGGCGACACGAACACGATCGCCATCAGCGCGAGTGCCGCCCAGCCGGCTCTCGGGTTGGCGGCGCGGCCGCTCGCCAGAACCAAGGCGATGGCCGCCAGCGCCGCGAGCAACCACAGGTCCATGTTCCAGCGTAACCACACGCTGTCAGGGACAGCTGCGGGACCGCAATAGGCGACTGCAAAAGATGGCATGGCGCGATATCTTTAGCTTTACCCAGATTTTCCTTCGACTGCGATAAAGAGTGCGAAGAGGCGCCTGGGGAATTGTCGGGATGGCTGACGATTTAAGCGAGCGCTCGCGTACTGTAGCGCAAATAAACTGTCTGGGACAGCTATCTGGGTTGAATGGCCGTGGATTTAACAAATGAAGAGAGAATTGTCACGGCAGGCCTACATTATTGAAAGCCGCGTTGAGCGGATAAGTGCGATGGTGGGGGCGCAGTACTTACGATTAATCGGCCCGGGGTAAGATGACCGAAATCCCTGACGGAGGACTTCGATGTATCACGATCCAATTCAGATTCCGGCAATGATCGAATTGACGTTGCTCGCGTTCGTGCTGATCGTCGTCAGCATCGTCCGGGTGCGTCAGCAAAGGGAGCGGGCGCGCAACCGGGCCAATCTCAATGGCGGGAACGGCAAAGGGAAATAACCGGCGGACGCAATGCCCTTTTTTTTAGTTGTTCCTTTCATCGCTTTGCCAATGCGTCCGTAAATTCGCTTAAAGAGGCGGGCGCGCGAGTTCGAGCCACTTCTGCACGCCAGGCCGCCGCCATTGGTGAGCGGCATAGTCTTTCAGTTTTTGCGGTACTGCATCGCCATTCAGTACGAGGCGATTGAGCATCAATGCGAGATCGGTATCGGCAATACACCATGCGCCGAAAAGATTCAGCGAATCGGCGGGTAACAATGCGTCGGCGACGGCGAAAAGTTTTTGCGCGGCGGCGTGCGCGGTCGCGGACAGCGGCGCGCGGTGCGAGCCACAGAACACGACTTCAGTGGAACGCTCCTCGCGGATCGGCAGCAGGTCGCTGCGCAGCCACGCCTGGACTTGGCGCGCTCGCGCGCGAAGGCGCCGGTCCTGCGGATAGACGGGAGTATCGGGAAACGTCTCGTCGAGGTACTCGGTGATCGCCGACGACTCGGATAACGCGAAGCCGTCGTGAACCAGCGTCGGCACGCGACGGGTCAACGAGGTAGCCGCGTAGCCGGGGGCGTGGTTCGCGTTGTTTGCGAGGTCGACAGTCGAGAGTTCGAACGGTAGCTGCTTCTCGTGCAGCGTGACGAATACCGACATCGCGTAGGGACTTGCGAATTGGACGTCGGTGTAGAGGTGGAGGGTGGCTGCGGGCAAAGGGGGGCTCCTTGGGTGCGGTGTTGGCGGTGGGCTATGCGTCATGTGTATCCGGTGTGCGTCACGGCTTGCACAGCGGCCGGATTGCTTTCAGTTTAGCCCAGACCGCGCCGCCAGGAGCCTGTCCCAAAACGACGGCGGCAACGAAATATCCGAGCCGTCGCCAGCTTCGCCGCCTCGTGAAAAGTTAACTGAAGGCTTGATATAGCGCGGCGTTGGCTCACCGGAGTAAAAGCCCGCAGACCAGAAGAGGTCGGGAACGGGTGTGACGAAGGTATGTTCCGCCAGGAGTCTGCCGTTGCTTGCATCGAATAACCGGCCAACGTACTTGGCGTTGCCGCTTCGAAAAGACTGGACTTCCAGCAGGCAGCGCTCGGCTGTGTAGATTCCGTCGGGCGATGAGGATTTTTCGCAATCCGTGCCGTGTGGCGTTCGGGAAACGAAGACGAAATAGAGCGCGCCGATGGTGGCGAGTCCGATGAGCGTGATGATGCGGGAACGGAGGAGCGTCATAGGTACAGTGTGATCGGTGGCACGAGAGGAACGAACCTACGGTCAGTGAAGATGACAAAATCGCCGCCGCGCTGGTGCCTGATTTGCCACTGTCTGAAATCGCTGTTGTGTATCGGGTAGTGGACTTTGCCCGCGATGACCGGGTCGCCGATGGTAACGGGCGAGTCTACGTATGGGATGTAGGTGGAAGTAGCGGCAATGCCGTCCAGCGGGATCACAATTACCCCGCTGCTACTCCAGTGACCAAGATACTGGGACCGCTGTCCGTGCTTGTCTGTGAACGTGTAAGCATCTTTCACATAGACCCATATTCCCGTGACTTCAGCGATTCGTGCGTTGCTCCGCCTCACTCCATTGACGATGTCACTAGAGAAACGGACATGGCCCACGGCCGCATAGAACACGAACGATCCAAGCGCGGCAGTAAGATCATCTGGAACTCCATAGTTGTTGTTCGCTGCCGTCAACTGAAGGCCGATTTTTTCGGCGAGCGTGCCGTCGACTTCGGCCCTCTGGAACTGGAAGAGCGTGTGTAATCGTTCTGGATCGCTCCCGCAGATGTTGGTGGTAAAAAGGTCGCCTCCATCCTTGTAGGGGATAAGTACGTCGCGAAGAGCTCTCCGGGCATTGTCCGATCGGATCGCTTGCTTCAGTAAATAATCGTATTTTCTTTTGGCACGTCCAAACTTAAGCACCCAGTCCAGCTTCACTAAATCTGTCTCGTACATGTCTGGCGGATACGGGTGGCCATCCTGATTGACTTTCGCCCGTTCGTCAGCGTCGGTCGGCGAGTAGTTCAAACGGCCGGCAAACCATCGTTCCATCAGCCTGGCCCCGACCGGCATCATCTCTTTGCGCATCGCGCCTGGGATTTCCTGGATGTCGAACGGCGGTACTGACTTGTCTACCGGTGGTGGAGAGGAGGCGTTAGGCGACCTTGGCGGAGTGGGCGTATCTAGCCAGACCTTGAATCGAGAGAAAGCGTTAGCGACTTTCTCTATGTCGTCGAGCATCTTGATCGCAGGGGCAGGCTTGGGTCGCTTCGCTGCGGGCGCAGCTGGAGAGGCCTCCGGTTCAGGTTCCTTTGGCGGTGCCGGTGGGGCCTTGTCCATCGACAAACCGGCTTCACGCACGATGCGAGCGCCATCCTTTTCTTTCCAACGCCATATCAGTTTGTTGATTTTGTAATAGGAGAGTTCGTTAGCCATATTTGTCGGGTGCAGTCATTAGATCGGACACTGTGGATTGCTCCAGGGCGTCCGGGGTTGAGGGATGTGTCTCCAGCGTTCCCTTAATATCCGGTAACCCCACCAGAAGACAATCGGACTGATCCTAAGAGCGGGCACAATCGAATGGCGGACCTTCCGACACGCTCGTGGCCCGCGATAGCGACACCCATCACCCGGTGCATCCTCTGGCGACTCAACCACCCACGCCCCAGAAAAACCGCATAGGGGCTTCAAAAAAATAATTTAGCTGCTACAATGGCGCCCCTCTGCCCAAGTGACGAAGTTAGCGACTCTCTATCTAAGGGTGTATGTACCTGCCTCCGGTGCATATAGAAAGCCAGTCTTGATGTGCAGCGGAGCTTGATTCGCAGGCTTCAAACGAAGCTCGGGTCACAAATTGAAGTGCAGTGCCGACGTGGTGAAATTGGTAGACACGCTATCTTGAGGGGGTAGTGGCGAAAGCTGTGCGAGTTCGAGTCTCGCCGTCGGCACCAAAGATGTTCTGGCAGTACGACCTCTCTCAAGAGGCTCCGAACGGTAAGCGGACACTATCCGCGAGTTCGTTGCCCTCCCTCTCGCGGATCTCCACATTCCGCGTCTGCAAGATTTTCTCCAATCGACGTACCCGTCTCTCATCCTTGGCTTGTCCCGAGCGCATGAGCGTCAACCTGTCGTCTTTGTACGTTCCGTTTGCCCCCCGGCATCGCATGCGCAACCAATGCGCAACCCGCGCGTGGAGACGCGGTTCACGGCACTGTCCGGGCCGCCACCAACGACGCATTCCCCGCTTTCCAGCAACCGCTTGCCCGGTCCGGCGTTTTCGGTATAATGGAGCCTCGTTCGAGATATCGAACACACGAAGTTATGCATCCAGAGTCGGTTATCCGACGCCAACCTGCCCTCCCGGGCAAGGTGGAAGCCTTAAGGCGATGCGGCCGATTGTCGGCAACGAAACGGGAGCGGCCTCGCCGGCACCGGTTCGCTAAACACTGATCCGGAGCCCACTATGCGCGAAGCTACCTCTGCCTTCTCCCCATCCGTCTGTAAAGACTGGTCGAACCTGCTTCCCGGTTTCACGCTGACGCACACGGTTCATCTCGTATCGGGCGTCAATCTCGGCATCGTCTCGTCCGCGGCGGCCGTACTCGAACGCGAAACCGTGGTAGTGGACCGTTGGCTCGTCACCCGCCACGGCGACGTTCTCGAACAAAAAATCGTTCTCGGCGAAATGACCGAACAGCAGGCGCTCCGCCTGCGCGAACAACTCGCCGCGCTCGACGGCGTATTGCGCACGAGGATCGAGCATCATTTCGTTCGCGCCGCCGCGCCGCAACTGACTCGCCCCGCGCCCCGGCGATCTGCCGCGCCGCACTGCGCACGAACTGCGTAATACTGCGCAACGCCGCCGGGATTCAAAACATTCAAAACATTCAAAACATTCAGGACATTCAGAACATTCAGAGCATTCAGAATGCGCTGCGATAGGCAAACAGTCCCGGAAGTCCGCCGCTCATTACAAAGAGAACGTTTTGTCCGGCGGCATACTTTCCGGTCCTGACGTTTTCCACCAGCCCCGCGAATGCTTTGCCGCTGTACACCGGATCGAGCAGCAGACCTTCGGTCGATGCCAGCAGGCGCACCGCCGCCCGCATGCTGTCGGTCGGAATCCCGTAGCCGGGCCCAAGCTGCGTTTCGTCGATCGATATCGCCTCTTCCGGCACGCGAAGCGCGGAATCGATCAGCTGGAGCGTCTGATTCGCTTTGTCGAGCGTGGCGGCGTGTGCGTGAGCGGCATCGCCGTACACGGTGAATGCGGCGACGCGCGCCGACTCAATACCCAGAGCGACAAAACCCGCGACCAGTCCCGCATGCATGCCGCCGCTGCCGTTCGGCACGACGATGCGATCGAAAGACAACTGCTGGGCGCGCGCTTGCGCGGCGATTTCGGCCGCGCAGTCCGCATAGCCGAGGCAGCCGACCGGACTCGAACCGCCGAGCGGACAGACATAGACGTTGCGCCCTTGCGCGCGCAATTCGTCGGCCCGCTGTTCGGCGAATTGCAGTGCGTTGGCGGAGCCGGGCAGATCGTGCACGCGCGCGTCGAACAGCGCATCGAGCAGCACGTTGCCGTTCTCCAGATAATCGTGATCGGAACGCGGGACGGTGCGCGTCAGCACCAGCTCGCATTGGAGTCCTACGCGCGCGGCCGCGGCCGCGGTGAGTCGCGCATGGTTCGATTGCCGCGCGCCGACCGTGATGATCGTGTCCGCGCCGCGCGCCAGTGCTTCGCCGATCAGGAATTCGAGCTTGCGCAGTTTGTTGCCGCCGCCGCCGAGCCCGGTCAGATCTTCCCGTTTGACGTAAATGTCCGCGCCGCCCAAGCGTGCGCTCAGACGCGACAGATGTTGAATCGGCGTCGGGCCTTCGAGAAGAACATGACGGGGAAACTTCGAGAGTTCGAGAGCAGTTGACGGAGCGGAAATCATGAGCGGTTGCAATCGGTCGGGTTGAAAAAGGCGCCGAGCGATATAGGCTCAATGCGCCAACGTGCGGATTCCAGCCAGTAATCTATCAATTTCCGCGTCGGTGGTCAGATAGCTGACCGATGCCCGTGCGATCTGCGTGAGTCCGCGGCTCGTCATATCGAACGGCGTGTAGGCGACGCCATTGCTGCCGATCGTAATGCCTTGCGCCGCCAATGCGCGCCGCACTGAAAGCGCGTCCAGCCCGGCGACATTGAACGACACCAGGCCGGAACGTTCGACGCCCTGATCGAGTACCGACACCCCGGGAATCTCGGCCAGCTGTGCTCGCAGACGATTAGCGATCCGATCGATTTGCCCGCGAATGTTGTTGACGCCGATTTCGAGTGCTTCATGCAGCGCATTCGCAAGGCCGCAGTGGAGCGCAAGCGATGCTTCTGAGGACTCGAGACACTGGGCGTCGTTGCGCAGCACCGGTTCGCCATGGGCATCGAGTGGTGCGGAATGAGTATCGACGAAGGCCGGCGCGAGGCGCGCGAGAAAGTCCTGTCTTACGTACAGCAGGCCGGTGCCGCGCGGGCCGCGCAGGGCTTTGCGTCCCACGCCGGCCAGGACGTCGCAGCCGAGCGCGGCCACGTCGACCGGCACCTGACCGACGGCCTGCGCCGCATCGATGAAATACGGAATGTGGTGGCGGCGCGCGATTTGCCCGATCGCCGCGGCGGGATTGATCAGTCCGCCGTTGGCCGGCAGCCAGGTCAGTGCGATCAGGCGCACGCGTTCATCGAGCATCGCTTCGAGCGCGTGCGGATCGACCCGGCCGGTCGAGTCGGACGGAATCACTTCGATCGTTGCGCCCGCCCGTTGCGCGACGTGCCGCATCGTCGCAAGATTGCCGCCCCATTCATGCCGCGCCACCAGAATGCGTTCGCCCGCGCGCCATGGACCCAGTGCCGCGAAGGCCGCGCCCCAGCCGGCCGAATTGCCGGTCGTCAACGCAATTTCGGATGGCTGCGCGTTCAATAGCCGTGCGGCGAGTGAGCGTGTGCGTTCGGTTTGCGCCGCTGCCGCCGCGCCCGCTTCCATCGGCCCGAGCGACGCTTCGCGCAATAGATGCGCGTGAATCGCCTCGACCGTCGCGCTCGACGGCAATGAAGAGCCGGCATGATTGAAGTGCGTAGTACTGCGTACACCGGCTATGCTTTCGCGCAATGCATCGATCGCGGCGGCGGACAACGGAGAAGGCATTGCGGCTCCGGAATGAATTAGAGAGATGTCGACGCGCGTCCCGCGCTCACTTTTGCCACGCGGCGCCGTTCGGGAACCAGTGGCGGTCCAGCGATTCCTCGAGCATTTCGATACTGTATCCGGGCCTTTGCGGCGGCATGTAATGGCCGTTGCGAATCACGACCGGATCGACGAAATGCTCGTGCAGATGGTCGACGTATTCGAGTACGCGATTTTCCAGCGAGCCCGACACGCAAATATAGTCGAACAGCGAAATATGCTGTACGTACTCACACAAACCGACACCGCCCGCGTGCGGGCAGACCGGCACGCCGAACTTCGCGGCCATCAGCAGCACGACGATCACTTCGTTGAGCCCGCCGAGCCGGCAACTGTCGATCTGGCAGAAATCGATCGCCTCGGCCTGCAGCAACTGTTTGAACATCACCCGGTTATGGCAATGCTCGCCGGTCGCGACGCCGATCGAGCCGAGTCGCTTGCGGATTGCCGCGTGGCCGAGAATGTCGTCGGGGCTGGTCGGCTCCTCGATCCACCACGGGTCGAACTCGGCAAGCCGGCGCATGTTCGCGATCGCTTCATCGACATCCCACACCTGATTGGCGTCCATCATCAGCTTCAGGTTTTCGCCGATCTCCTCGCGTAAAATGCGCGCGCGCCGTACATCCTCGTCGAGATCGGCGCCGACCTTCTGCTTGAAATGAGTCCAGCCCTGCGCGACGCCTTCGCGCGCGAGCCGGCGAATCTTGTCATCGTCGTAACCGAGCCAGCCGGCGGAAGTCGTGTAAGCCGGATAGCCGTGCGCGAGCATTTCCTTTTCCCGCTCGCCCTTGGTTTTCGCATGACGATGCAGCATCGCGAGCGCTTCCTGCGGCGTGATCGCATCGGTCACGTAGCGAAAGTCCAGACAGCGCACCAGTTCTTCCGGACTCATGTCGACGAGCAGTTTCCACACCGGCTTACCGGCCGCTTTCGCCCACAGATCCCACACCGCGTTGACGACCGCCGCGGTGGCCAGATGAATCGCGCCTTTGTCCGGCCCGATCCAGCGTAGTTGGCTATCCGAAGTAAATGCCCGCCAGAATGCGCCCATATTCGCGGCGATATCTTCGAGCTTTTTGCCGACGATCAGCGGCGTCAGTGCATTCACGGCGGTCACGCAGATCTCGTTGCCGCGCCCGATCGTAAAGGTCAGGCCGTGCCCGGTCAGTTCGGGTGTGTCGGTTTCGAGCGTGACATAGGTGGCGGAGTAGTCCGGCGCGGCATTCATTGCGTCGGAACCGTCGAGAGAACGCGAGGTGGGAAACCGGATGTCCCGAACGGACAGCCTTGTGATCGTAGTCATGTGCACCCTCCGGGGCGATGAATGGCTAGCGGCGCTCGCCTGCGGGAGCAGACGGATCGGCTTTACGTGCACTGTCGCGCACGCGGTTCAGTTCTATTTCTCACGCACGGATACCAGGGAATACCAGGCACTTGTACGCGTTGACAACTCGTGATCCGCTTTCTAGCATGCTAGCATGTTGTCTCAAAATCAAGGCCTCCGTGAATTCCTCAGCCGAACTGGAGCATCCCGCCACCGATCCTTATGCGGCACTGCAAAAGGTCAAGGGCGGCGAGCGTGGCAGCTTGACCGACGCGGTCGAGGCGGCGTTGCGGGAAGCGATCGTTACGCTGGCGTTGGAGCCCGGCATGATGATCGACAAGCTGGCCGTATGCGAACGAATGGGCGTGTCGCGTTTCCCGGTGTCGTCCGCGTTGGCGAAGCTCGCGCATGCGGGTCTCGTGGAGGTTTTGCCGCAGCGCGGCACGCGGGTCAAACCGATCGCACTCGACGACATTCGTCAGCACCTGTTTATTCGCAGCGCGCTGGAAGTCGAAACCGTGCGCGGCGTCGCGCGCCTGCATGACCGCGCGACACTCGATGCCCTGGCCAGCAATCTCGACCAGCAGCGCAGTCTGGCGGGCAGCGGCGAACGGCTAGCGTTTCATGCGCTCGATCTGGCATTTCACGAAATCCTGCTCGACGCGGTCAAGCTGCCGCGCGTAAAGGAAATCGTCACGGTGTCGCGCAATGCGCTGGACCGCGCGAGGCAATTGCTGGCAAGTCCCGAACGGCTCGTGCATACGCTGGAAGAGCACGAGAACATCTTCAAGGCGCTGGCCGCCGGCGACGCCGAGTCGGCCGCGAAAGCGATGCACGATCATCTCGACCAGGTGGTCGCGGAATTGCACCGCTCCGCGAAAAACAGGCCGGACCTGTTCGAGCCTTGAAAGAAAGCGCGGTGACAGCCGCGTCGCAAGTCGCATTTGAAGTCGTTTGCAGGTCACAGTTAAAAGCACTGGTGATAAAGGCAGCCGTCGACAGATCCGCACATGAACCCACTCATATCCGTTAATAAGCTTTGCAAGAGCTTTCCGGGCGTTAGAGCGCTTCACAACGTCCAGTTCGAACTGATGGCCGGCGAGATCCACGCTCTGATGGGCGAGAACGGCGCGGGCAAGTCGACGCTGATGAAGATTCTCGCCGGCGTTTATACGCGCGATTCGGGCGAGATCCTCTACGACGGCAAGCCGGTCGATTTCCAGGGGCCGCGCGATGCGCAGGCCGTCGGGATCGGCATCATTCATCAGGAACTGCAACTGATGAATCATCTGAGCGTCGCACAGAACATCTTTATTGGCCGCGAACCGCGCAAGCATTTCGGACTGCTGCTCGACGAAGACAAACTCAATGCACAGGCGCGCGAAATTCTTAGCCGCATGCACGTGAATCTCGATCCGCGCACGACGGTCGGCTCGCTGACGGTGGCGAGCCAGCAGATGGTCGAGATCGCCAAGGCGCTGTCGTTCGATTCGCGCGTTCTGATCATGGACGAGCCGACTTCCGCGCTCAACGATGCCGAGATCGCCGAACTGTTCCGCATCATCCGCCAACTGAAAGAGCGCGGCGTGGGCGTCGTCTATATCTCGCACAAGATGGATGAGCTCAAGCAGATCACGGATCGCGTGACGGTAATGCGCGACGGCGAATACGTGGCGACAGTGCCGACCGAAAGCACCAGTGTCGAAACGATCATCGGCATGATGGTCGGACGCGCGCTGTCCGACTTCACGCCGGAGCAACGCGCGCCGGGGCAGGGCGCGCTCGCGCTCGAAGTAAAGAATCTGGTCGCAGGTCCGCTGGTGCGCAACGTCAGTTTCCAATTGCGGCAGGGCGAAATACTCGGCTTTGCCGGCTTGATGGGCGCGGGTCGCACCGAGGTCGCGCGCGCGGTGTTCGGCGCCGATCCAGTCGAAGCCGGCGAGATCTTCGTGAAAGGCGCGAAAGCGTCGATTAAGAAACCGAGCGATGCGGTCAAACGCGGGATCGGTTACCTGTCCGAAGATCGCAAACGCTTCGGTCTGGCCACCGGGATGGACGTCGAATCGAACATCGTGATGTCCGATCTCGGCAAGTTCCTGTCGTTCAATATGTTTCTGCGCCGCGGCCAGATCCGCAAACGCGCTCAGCACTTCATCAAACTGCTCGCGATCCGCACGCCGTCCGCCACTCAACCGGTGCGGCTGCTGTCCGGCGGCAATCAGCAAAAGATCGTGATCGCGAAATGGCTCGAACGCGATTGCGACGTGTTGTTCTTCGACGAACCGACGCGCGGCATCGACGTCGGCGCGAAAAGCGAAATCTACAAGCTGTTGCGCTCGCTGGCCGAGCAAGGCAAGGCGATCGTGATGATCTCGTCGGAGCTGCCCGAAATTCTGCGTATGAGCGATCGAATCGTGGTGATGTGCGAGGGCCGCATTACCGGCGAGTTATCCGCCGGCGAAGCGACCCAGGAGCGCATCATGCATCTCGCGACGCAGCGCGAATCCCTGAAAACGGCTTAAGCCTGACGAGGTTCAAGACATGACACTGCAAACGGATACGGCGGCGCTCGAGAATGAACGCCGGACTTCCAGCCTGAAGGCCCGCATCTTCGCGCCGACCGCGCTGCAAAAGATGCTTGCGTTCGCGAGTCTGATTCTGCTGCTGGTGTTTTTCAGCTTCGCGTCGCCCGCCTTCATGCAGATGGACAACATCCTCGGCATTCTGCAGGCGACCGCGGTCAACGGCGTGCTGGCGATTGCCGCGACCTTCGTGATCATTACCGGCGGGATCGATCTGTCGGTCGGCACGCTGATGACGTTCACCGCGGTGATCTGCGGCGTGTTTCTCACTTATTGGCATTTGCCGATGTGGGCCGGGATACTCGCGGCGATCGCGACCGGCGCCGTGTGCGGGACGGTCTCGGGCACGCTGACCGCGAAAATGAAGATTCCGCCGTTCATAGCGACGCTCGGCATGATGATGTTGCTCAAAGGTCTTTCGCTGGTCGTCTCGTCGGACAAGCCGATCTATTTCACCGACACCGAGAACTTCTACCGCATTTCGCAGGACTCGTTGATCGGCTATTTCCTGCCGAGCGTGCCGATTCCGAATGCGGTGCTGATCCTGTTCTTTCTCGCGATCCTGAGTTCTATTACGCTCAATCGCACCGCGCTGGGCCGCTATACGTTCGCACTCGGCAGCAATGAAGAAGCGGTGCGGCTCTCGGGCGTCAATGTCGATCGCTGGAAGATCGCGATTTACGGCGTGGGCGGCGCGATTTGCGGGATCGCCGGTCTGCTGATCGCGTCGCGGCTGAACTCCGCGCAGCCGGCGCTCGGCCAGGGCTACGAGCTCGATGCGATCGCGGCGGTGGTGATCGGCGGCACTTCTCTGAGCGGCGGCGCGGGCACGATTCTCGGCACGATCATCGGCGCGTTCATCATGAGCGTGCTGACCAATGGACTTCGCATCATGTCGGTCGCGCAGGAGTGGCAGATCGTCGTCACCGGTCTGATCATCATTCTGGCGGTCTATGCGGACATCTTGCGGCGCAGCCGCAGCCGCGCAGGCTGACGCGGGAAAAACAGAGCAACAGAAAAGGGAGCCCGCGCAGGCTCCCTCAAATGGCTTGATAGCCCATCCATAGGAGGAGGCCCCATGTTGAAGAGAAGACTAATCGGTATCGCGGTCGGTGTCGGCGCGTTGGTTGGCGGAAGCGGTCTCGCATATGCGGACGAGCCGTATATTCCGCTGATTTCGAAGGGCTTCCAGCATCAGTTCTGGCAGGCCGTCAAAGCCGGCGCCGAGCAGTCGGCGAAGGCGAACAACGTGCGGATCACGTTCGAGGGACCGGAAACGGAAGCGATGGTCGACAAGCAGATCGATATGCTGTCGGCTGCGCTCGCGAAAAAGCCGCAGGCGCTCGGCATTGCCGCGCTCGACACCAAGGCCGCGATTCCGCTGCTCAAGCGCGCGCAGAACGACAAGATTCCGGTAATCGCGTTCGACTCGGGCGTCGATAGCGATATTCCGCTGACCACCTGCACGACCGACAACGTCGCGGCCGCCGCGCTTGCCGCCGACAAGATGGCCGAGCTGATCGGCAATGCGGGCGAAGTCGGCGTGATCGTGCACGACCAGACGAGCCGCACCGGCGTCGACCGGCGTGAAGGTTTCGTCAATCAGATGAAGTCGAAGCATCCGAACGTCAAGGTCGTGTCGGTGCAATACGGCGCCGGCGACCATCTGAAGTCGGCGGAAATCGCCAAGGCGATGATTCAGGCCAATCCGAATCTGAAGGGCATCTTCGGTGCGAACGAAGGTTCGGTGGATGGCGCGGCGATCGGCGTGAAGGAGTCGGGCAAGAAACTCGTACTGATCGGCTTCGACTCCGGCAAGGAACAGAAGGAAAACATCCGCTCGGGCCTGCAGGCCGGCGCAATCACGCAAAATCCGGTCGGCATCGGCAAGTGCACGGTCGATTCCGCAGTGAAGGCGCTGCATGGCGAGAAGCTGCCGAAGAAGATCGACACGGGCTTCTTCTGGTACGACAAGACCAATATGACCGACCCGAAGATCGCCGCGGTACTGTACGACTAAGCGGTTCGCATGCCTCGCTCGCGAGGCACGGCAGCGCGTTTCGTCACAAGAGGAAGAGCCTGGCTCTTCCTCTTTTTTTGCACGCTCGCCGCGTCCGCCGCGCTGCGTGCACGGGGCCACGCGCAGGAACCGAATAGAGCACTGTTTTAAACAGACGTATGTAATTATGACCTGCGGCGATTGCGCGAATTGATCTGGTATTTTACATTCTCGTAATCGCTCAAACGCACGGCGACCCACGTCCGGGTTCGACCCACTAACCGCTAAATGCGCAGGTCATGGCCTTTACTGAACCAAGGTCTCCATTTTTCAAGTGGGTGGTGTCTTCCGCTCAGAACCTGAGTCCGGATAACCGGCAGGTTCTGCTTGCCAATCTGTTTACGCGTACCGCGTCGATCGTCTTTGCGTCAATCTGCGAACTCAGCGTTTGCGCGACCGCTTTCTATCTCTACCCGATTCCGCTTTATGCCGCGTGGGGCATTGCCGTCGTCGCGTTGCTGATTGCACGGCTCGCGCTGATCTGGCTATGCCGCACGCGTGCCGCGCAAGGCCGGCCCACGCCGACCTCGGCATTTCTGTTCGCGAGTTTGCTATGGAGCGTGCTATTCGGGTTTGGCACGTTACTGTGCAATATCAGCGGAAATCCCACGCTTTTTCTGCTCGGAAACGTTTGCGCGGTCGGAGTAATCGGTGGATTGGCCGGACGCAATGCGGGCACGCCGCGGCTCGCGTTATTGCAGATCGTCTTTATTCTAAGTCTTCTGAGTGTCGGCGCGGCCATGTCGCCGGGCAACGGCAAGCTCGTGTTGCTGTTTCAGGCGCCGTTTTGCGCAGCCGGCTTTTTTACGGTCGCGTTGCGCAGCAATCGCGATACCGTGGCGTTGCTGCGCGCGCGCGAAAACAGTCATCGGCTGGCGCGCCAGGATAGTCTGACCGGCTTGCCGAACCGCGCGCGCATCAGCGAACTGTTGTTCGAACGCACCGGCAACGATTCGACGCGCGAGGGTCAGCCGTTCGCGGTGCTGCTGATCGATCTGGACGGCTTCAAGGCGATCAACGACAGCCTCGGTCATGCGGCCGGCGACCAGATTCTTCAGGAAGCGGCGAACCGGTTGCGCGAATTGCTGCCGGGCGACGATCAGGTCGGCCGTCTCGCGGGCGACGAGTTCGTCGCGATCGCGGACGGCGCCGCCGAGGAGCGCGACGTGCGGGTATTGGCCGAGCGCATCGTCAGAGTACTGGCGCGGCCCTTCGTGTTGAGCGAGGCGCTCGTGCATATCGGCGCGAGCGTAGGCGTCGCGCTATATCCGCAGCATGCGAAGAGCGGGCCGCAATTGCTGATTTGCGCGGACCGTGCGCTGTATGCGGTCAAGCGCAACGGCAAGAGCGCGTTCGTGGTGTTCGATGCCGAAAAGCACGTGTCCGACGAGAGCCTCAGTCTGCTGCGCAGCGATCTGGAAGGCGCGCTGAAGTCGTTCAGCGGACTGCGCATCGAGTATCAGGCGATCGTCGACCTCGCCAGCGGCGCGGTGTCGGGCCGTGAAGCACTGCTGCGCTGGAATCATCCGACGCGCGGTGAGCTGTCGCCGTCCGCGTTTATTCCGACCGCCGAGCGCACCGGGCTGATCCTCGCATTGGGCGAATGGGTATTGCTGCAGGCGTGCATGGAGGCGGCGACGTGGCGCGACAAGGTGATCGTCGCGGTCAACGTGTCGCCGGTGCAGTTGCGCGAGGAGTCGTTTGCGTCGACGGTGACGGCTATCCTGCGCAAGACGCGGCTTTCGCCGATGCGGCTCAATCTCGAAGTAACCGAAACCGCGCTGCTGAACGACGACGAAGTGACCCGTCGCAACATCATGCGCTTGCGCGCGTTGGGCATTGGCCTTGCGCTCGACGATTTCGGCACTGGCTTTTCGACGATGTCGACGCTGGTGCGTTTCTCGTTCGACAAGCTGAAGATCGACAGTTCGTTCGTCAGGGAAGCATTGCATCGACGCGAATCGGCGGCAGTGGTGCGAGGGATCGTCGCGCTCGCGCGCGAGATTGGCATGCCGACCACGGCCGAAGGGATCGAAACCCAGGAGCAACTGAACTTCGTGCGGGTGTGCGGCTGCACGCATGCGCAGGGCTATCTGCTGGGCAAGCCGATGTGCAGCGATGAAATCGAGCGCAATGACGCCGTGGTCGATGTGCCGGTCGCCTACAGAAGCTGACGCGCGAGTGTCCGCATTCCTCGCGGCGCCACGCAGTGATGCCAGTCATGTTATCGAGGTCGCGATGTCGTCTGCGCTGCAATTTCAACTCCGTATTACCGCCTTGACAGAGCTGGCGAAATCATTGCGCGCGGATCGGGGATGCGGCTAAAATCCTGGACTGGTTATGCCACGATTCCAAGACTTTCCCGGTATTCGAGTGGGCTCAGGGAGCCGAGCGAGACCTTGATCCGAGTTGCGTTGTACCAGCGAATATACGA
>NZ_JAJITD010000050.1 GCF_020880815.1 Paraburkholderia sejongensis | reverse complement strand
CTCGACAGCGCGGCCATGCCGGTCGCGGTCGACGTCGACAGCGAGTTCACCACGGCAGCCTGTGACTGCAGCTGGCTGACGTTGACCGCATCGGTGGGAGCCGAACCGGCCGCCACGTTGGTCACCCGACGCTCGTAGCCCGCTGAGCCCACCGACACCTCGCCCGCCGGATTCGTCCCGGCGAGTGTCGCGGTACCCGGGTTATACGCGGCAACACCAAGGTTGGCGGTCGTGGTCGAGCCTGCGCCGAGGGCGACCGAGTTCTGCGCCGAGGCGTTCGCAGCCGCGCCGATCGCAGTGGCGTTCAGCGCGCTTGCCTGAGCACCGCGGCCCACGGCGAGGGTCTTGTCCGCGGTAGCTTTCGCCGAGTCGCCGAGCGACGTTGCGCCATCGCCGGCCGCCGTCGCGTTTGTGCCGATCGCCGTGCCGGTCCAGGTACCTGCTGTTGTGATACTGCCGTTCGCCGAAGAGGACATACCCACAGCCGTATTGCCGTTCCCATTGACCCCCGTCGATGCACGGTTGCCGACCGCTATGCTATAGCTGCCCGCAGCAGCGGCGGCCGCCCCCACGGCGGTGGCACTCGTGCCCGCCGCAACGGAGGTCCAGCCAAGCGCAACCGAGGATGTACCTGAGGCGGTACTCCAGGAACCCAGCGAGGCAGAGTTGACGCCGGTAGCTGCCGCATTAAAACCAAGGGCGGTTGACTGGTTGCCGGTTGCAATCGCGCCGGTGCCGACCGCTGCAGCCTTGGCGCCGGCAAGAGAATAGCCCCCCAACGCCACACCGTAGATGTCCTTTACAACAGCCGTGTCACCCAGCGCGGTGCCGCCGCCTAAGGACTTCGCGTTATCGCCGACCGCAGTGGAATAGATTGCCGGTGCGGGGTAATTCGGATTAACAAAGGTGTAGCCGCTTGGCGAGGTTGGGCTTGTGTCGGTTGTCGCACCGCTTCCAGCTACATATTCGGCCGCACGTGCATTGCCGGCAACACCCATTGCTGTTGCCGCCACAGCTGCCGCCACCGCAATGATCTTTGCCCTGCTGCGTTTTCCCGCCGCGCTCGTCAATTCTGAAGCAGCAACCCACGAACCAAGAGATTCATTCCAAATGCTTTTGTA
>NZ_JAJITD010000005.1 GCF_020880815.1 Paraburkholderia sejongensis | reverse complement strand
CAGATCATCAACCAGCATGGCGATGCAAGTTAACATCGCCATGCCCCGTTTACAACTACTTTGCGCGGGAAACAAAAATGCCGTTCAGTCGCTTAACTGAACGGCATTACGGCTCGAGGCCGGTTTTTTCATTAAGGAATCTGGTGTGGTGGAGAGGAGGAGGATCGAACTCCCGACCTTCGCATTGCGAATGTAAAAACAGGGCTTAACGAATCAATAGCTTTGCGGAGTTGCCGGCTTTTATGGCACAATTTTGGCACACTGAGTTCAAGATGCCCCTTCCTCACGATGGCCGCTATCACCAAACGAGGCCCCTTCCAGTGGCGCGCACAGGTGCGACGACACGGTTACCCGGCACAGAGTAAGACCTTCAACACGAAAGCCGAAGCAGAAGCCTGGGCCAAAATGATCGAATCGGAAATGTCGCGCGGCGTCTGGGTGAGTCGCAGCGAGGCCGAGGCGACAACGCTCTATGAGGCTTTGAAACGCTACGCGGAAGAAATCTCGCTGCCGAAGAAGGGCGCGGCGCAGGAGGCTTCCGTTATAAAAACCTGCAAGGCAGCTGACCTAGCGAAGCGGCCGTTAGCCTCAATCCGCAGCGCGGACATAGCGAAGCTCCGCGACGAATGGCTAAAGGACTACAAGCCTGCCACGGTGCTCCGCCGCCTAGCTCTTCTCTCGCACGTATTCAACGTTGCCCGCAAGGAGTGGGGTATGGAAAGCCTCTCGAATCCAGTCGAACTGGTTCGGAAGCCGCAGCCGAACAATGCGCGGACGCGGCGCATCGCTGCCGGCGAGGCCACCGAGGAAGTCCCAGATGCCGATGCACCCGAATCAGAGCGCGGTGCGCAGGATGGCGAGCTCGAGCGCGTTGTTTCGGCAAGCAATTCGGCGCTGCTGCCCGCCATCATCTGGCTGGCTGTCGAAACGGCCATGCGCCGCGGAGAAATTGTGTCACTGCGATGGGAGCACGTAGATCTCAAGCGGCGAGTCGCGCACCTACCAGCCACAAAGAATGGAGATGCCCGTGACGTACCCTTGTCGCCTCGTGCCGTTGAAGTGCTCCAAGCCCTGAACGCCGACGGCCGCAATGACGCTAAAGATGCCCCCAAAGTTGCCCCCACAGATGATGAGCTAGGCAGCCATAGCAGGCGCGTATTCGGAATTCGTAGCGACGCCGTTACCAGGGCCTTCGAGCGTGCCGTAGCGCGCGCACGTACGCTTTACCTTGACGAATGCAGAGAAGCCGGCCAGCGGCCAGATCACAAGTTCCTGACCGACCTTCGGTTTCATGATCTACGTCACGAAGCAACGTCGCGCTTGGCGTCAATTTTTCCCATGCACGAACTGACGAAGATCACCGGCCACAAAGACCCGCGCATGCTGATGCGTTACTACCATCCACGCGCGGAAGAACTAGCGAAACGTCTTCAATAACGCTATATATGCCACAGTGAAACAGCACAGGGCGCTAACGATAAGAAAGCGCCCCGTCGGTTCTGCGGCGTAGCTTGAACGCACCACGCCTTATCCTTGCGCGTGCGCAATCGGACGGAGAACACAGGTTTGAAATCAGGTCTCGTCGCCAGTGTTCATTTCGATGTCAAATGGTACACGCAAAAGTCGATCCTTTAATATCGTAATAGTATTCGGATTTATTCCAGCGGATTTGTGCTTGGCTTGCCACTCTGCAATTCCATCATAGACACAATGCCTGAGATAATTCAGCACGCCGTCGCTGCCCTTCAACTGCTTCCAGTGCGGATGTGTTTGATTAATAATAATCAAGACCTCAGTTTCATGCGTCGAATCGTGAGTAACGTACGGGTCGTTTGGCGACATATCTGTCCTCAAATAACCCTTTACATTCAATGTCCCAACAACAGCAGAGAAGGTTGCCTCAAAACCTGATATTGATTCCGATATCGTTTGAATCTGCGTATCCACGACTTCTGGAGGCGGGACAGGGTCCACTAAAATAGCATCCACCATCTCCGGCGAGGTAAGTTCCTTTTTTAGCTCATCGAGAGCGACGTTAGTTTCCGCCTCGGAAGGCCCGCGCTCGTCATCATCTCCTTTTCTCCGATCCCTTGCGGTCTCGCGATAATCCTCGCAACATTCAAGAAGCTTTTTTTCAACCTGCTCTTCATGATCGCCGAGCCATAGGATATCGTCCTTCGTATGGCTCACTTCAAAGCCATCGAGATGAATTTCGCCAACCAAGCGCTGATTGACCAAATCGTTCGAGCCTTGAAACTGCCCGTAAAGGCTTGAAGGGCGCCAACTGTCGGGCCATCCACGCACAACGCGGCCGCAATGAATCACGGAGAACCCCGCGTCTGCTCTTCCACCCCTGTCAAGAATGCCGACCCAACCGTGAACTTTCCGCCCTTCAACCTCAAACGAAAAATCCTTTTTGTACCTAGCGCCATTGATCGCCGTAAGAAGCCGATCATCCAACTCCTTCCATTCAAGCGGCGTACCGTTCCATGTAAGCCGCAGTCGCTTTAACCTGAAATCTTCGCGGTACATAGAACTCAGGAATTCTCGAATTTTGCCGAGCGTCCGCCCTTGGAAACTCCGATTCAAGTCGGAAATTTCAACCAATGTATAGTGCTTCTCCGGCAAACGCCCGCCAATAGCTTTGTATTCAAGCGCCCCCTGGCCGGCAGCAATTTTTTCGACATTAATTGTCGCTTGATGCTCGACGGTCTCCCCCAATTTCTTGGTTTTCACCGTCCAGACGTTCCCGAGCCAACAGGCTGCCGTCTTCAGCCCCATTCCGTACTTTGAGCGGCCCGCAGTGTTCTTTGGGGGGAGCGCGACATGAAGCGCGTGCTCCAAGTCTTCCAGCGACATACCGATCGAATTGTCACTGATTCGCAATTCGCCGGCGTCCTTATCATAGGCTATCGACACTTCAAGAATTTCGCCCTCTTTCTTGAACGCCTCATCTAGCACATCTTTATTGTCGAAATATGCCTGCGTCGAATTGTCAATAAACTCCGCGAGCGCATGCCACGGCGTGTATGCTAAGCGCCTATATGAGTTAATTGCGTCGAGACCGATTTTTAATTCAAGCGCCATATACCGTCCTATTTCGATTCCTGCAAAAGAAATGACCCGTCCTCGATCTCTATTAGCTGATAGCGCAGCTTCTTATTGAGCGAGATTGGCTTTGCTGACGAGAGATATACTCGATCGTGAATATCGATTCGCCCCCATTCCGTGACTCCGCTGCGAAATTGCACCTTCAACGTCTCGCCGTGTGATACAGGCAGAATTCCTGGCGAGTGCAATCTAAGCATTCGAGCAAGTTCAACGGTGCACTCACTACTCTGCACCTCCGATTCAGCGGGCTGCTCGCCATTCAATCGGTATAGGTACCTATTATGCTCTGATCGGAACACCTCAAGGACAGTAACCAGAGCGCGGTATGGCCGAAGCTCCCTCGCCCAATCCGGACGTGGAGCATTCACTATTACGAGGACACCGGGAGGATAGCCTTTCACCATCGAGTGGAGGCGTTCCAAGTCAAAGGAGCCGTCCTGCGCGTGAAGATATTGCGCCTCGGATTCGCCGTATAGGGCGCGGCTTAACGTCTGAACCTGAGGTCGCACATGTTGCTCAAATGGATGATGACCTAGTTCTGCCTCGACCACCCACCAGTCTCGATATCTCCGGTGGACAAGCGCGAGATCCGCTTTCGCGGCAGAGGTCTCGGAATACACCGTCTTCTTAAACTTGACGAGGCGATACGCGGGAAACAAACTTGCGGCGTGCTCGATCAGAATGCGCTCGTACTCTTCCTCGTAGAGCGCTTCTGTGGAAAGCTGTTCAAACCAATCGCCGTTATGAAGAATTTTTGCCATTGCTAGGTCCTAACTTGGGCCCAATCCACGCTACAGACGCTGCCTAACTGCTCCGCTTCGGACCGAAGCCTTGCTTCCTCAACGTCAGACGCATAAATGGTGTATATGTCGGCGAATTCTTTGCCTGGCGCAGGGCGAAGCACGCGGCCTAGCCGTTGCACCCGCTGCCGTACGCTGGCCGTCGAGCTGGCCAGGATAGCTACTGCCGTTTCGGGAACATTGATTCCCTCATCCAACGCCCGACAACAAATCAAAACGTCGTAAACGCCCTTACGATAAAGCCGCAGATTGTCGCGTCGAAGCGCCGGCGCAATCCCAGCGTGATAAATCGTTGCGCTTTGATTACGGGCCTTCAAAATCGCGAGAAGTTTATTGGCTGCATCCACTCGCTCGTGAAAAACGATTGTCTTTTGTCCTTTATGTTTTTCCGCCAATTTTATGGCAACAGGAATCCGCATCGTTGCTGTTGCTAGCACAGCCGCTCGTTGCTGCAACAACCGCTTGAGCTTGTCTTCCGAACCGACGCTTTTACTAATCTTTGCCCGCTCAGTCGCGATACGCCGCGTGAGCTTGTCGAACGCGAGCTGTTCATCTTGCAACATCTGGACGCGGACATTGTGAAGCGCAAACGGGCTGATCACATCGTCGCGTGCGGCGCCGACGTAGTCGTAATCGTAAATGACCGGCCCAAGGACGGGGCGAACCAGAGTTTCGAAGCCCTCGTCATATTCCCGCTCTGGCGTCGCAGATAAACCGAGCGTTGCGACGTATCGACCTCGCAGAGCAAGCGCGTTTTGCGGGCTACCAGCGCGATGACACTCATCAACTATGAGCATTGAAGGCACGTCTATGGAGAGACGCTCGGCTAACCCGCGGGCAGTATTGATCACAAGGACATTGATTGGCCGCGGGCACTCCGGCTTCTCGTCCGCTGAGTAGCAGGCAATCTGCCCAGCGGGAACCCCGGAGTCCTCCGTCAGACTGACGACCCATTGGTCAAGCAAGGCCGTTGTTGGAACGACTATAACGACGCGCCCCTCGGGGTATTGACGCTTGAACTCGGCGATGCAGAACTGCGAAAAGATAGTCTTCCCACCACCGGTAACTACGCGCACAACACCTTTCAAACCCTCCTTCCAACGAAGGAGGGCCTCCAATTGCCAACCGCGCGGCTCAACCCTCGGTTTCCAGCCCGACGGCACTGATTGATTCATTGGGAATATGAATGCTTTCTGAATCAAATCGACCAATCGAGCCCCGGATGTAGTCAATCGTTGGTTCCACGGCGATCCACCTACGGTCGAGGTTTTCTGCGGCGAAGCCGGTAGTGTTACTACCGCCAAACGGGTCCAATACGATATCGCCTGGCTCGGTGAGAAAATTCACAAAGAACTCTGGCAATTGAACCGGCATACGCGCCGGATGAAAGGTAATTCCGTGCGTCCGGCAATACTCTTGATAAGGATCGTTTGCCCGCGTGTTAGCTATCGAGAGAACACTGGGAGCAATTGCACCGCCATGGTCCGTGGCGAACGACTCCTCGCTGATGTGATGCTGCGACGGCCGCTTGCCTGCATTGTATTGCTTGCTTTTCAACAGCCGCGTCATAGACGGGCTGTATTCGACCAATACATTCTTGTTACTTGCCTTCGGCCGTGTACTCGGCGAGAGCCACCATAGACGCGTAAAGCTATCCTTTAGGCGAATTCGCTCAATCGTCACCCATTGCGCAGGACTTGGAAGCCGTGCTGGATTGTGACAAATGAATTCTTGGCAAAGATGTAATTCATTCGCCTCCTGAAAGCGAAGCAGCGCCTTCAGACCGAGAGTAGACATCGTCGGCAGCCCAGGCTCCCAGGAGTTACCTAGCTCTATGACAATGGACCCATCGGGAGCCAATAGGTCACGAAACAGCGAGCCAAAGCTTGTGAACCAATTCAAATACTCTTCGCCCTGCAAATTCCCATACTTCTTTTTGGTATTGAGAGGAAAGGGCGGCGACGTAAAAATGAGTTGGACCTTCCCTCGAATTGGGTCCAAGTCTTTGTGCTGTAACGCATCTTCGGCGAGACCATGCAACATCACGCCGCGCGCGGTCGAATATGCGGCGCTGCCAGGCAGCTTCGGCAGAATATCGGTCGGTCTTTTCCGGGGTCTCACTGGAGCATTCCTTTAAATCTGTTTATCTGCCGCTTAGAGTTCACTTCTTCGTCGATCGTGGTTTGGCTGCCACTTGCTTTCCAGCCCTCCGAGGCGCATCAGCAAAAAGACTGATCTGCTTGCCGTCTCCGTACCGCTCGGCGAAAGAGCGCATGAACTCTCGCAGTACGTCCGATGCATGGCGATTTTCCGCAATACACGCCCCCAGGAACGCTTCACGGAGTTCCCGTTCGACACGGATTCGGACGCCAACATCTTTCGCAGACATACGTGAAATCTTAACAGATGGCTACACAAATGTGTATCCATTCCCTTGACGACAGTCCCATACAAATTGAATACCGGCCAGGATGCCTGGTGGCCGCCGCAGCCTACGTACGAGGCCGACATATGGCCGAACCTCCCCCTATACCAGCCGATCCGATAGCCAGGCTTCGCCGGCAGCTACCGCTTCACCGCGCCTCATATACCGGCCTGATATGGCACTATAAATACCCCCCTCTTTGGTCGCTACCTCCCACCCCAAGTCGTCCCAAGTTCGGCAGACGACATAGGCGTATTCGGCGCCCGTGGCGGCCATTTGTGCGATTGCCAATTCGATTTCCGGACGGAGCGATGGCGAGCGATTGACGACGCAACGAAGGGAGTCCCTTAGATTCGGAGCCTTTGTCATGTTTGTACGTCAGAAGTGTGGGAGCGGCTTGCACGAGCGCGGATGTCGTCCGCCGAAGCTATCGCCAACGCAATGAAATCGCGTTCCGGCATCACCTCATAGGTCCCGCGAAAAGGCAAATAGAGCTCGACTACCCACAATTCGCCTTCTTGCCGACCTGCATAGGGGTGCAGAATCTCGCCATCTGGCCGTTTGCGATCGAACCGCAGAACCCCTTCGTGCGGGTACGGATGCGCATGCCGAATCTCCATCATCCGCACAACGACCTCATGGGGAAATCCAGGGTGCGCAGACGTGTCTGCGGCATGGACCGCTGCGCGAATCGATTCTTTTACCGTGAGAGAACAGCGCTCGATTTCCACTTCGTCGAACACTTCCTCTTTGATGATATAAGGCGGGCCTTCATACCAATGAGGATCATCGTGATCCAAACGGATCGCCAAGATGGTTCGCGTACCCACGTCGGTGCAGCGCCACCACCCAGTGCAATCCATGAAAGTCAGGCCGAGATAAAAGTCAGAGTGTTTCACGAAAGCTCCTATGTCGATGCCTCGGTGCGCTAGTGCTGCAACGTTTGGCGCACAGCGGTCATCGCCTCGTTGAAATCAGAGTGCGTCGCGCGGCCCGTTTCGGCCTGGTAGAAGACGACCATAAACAGGTTCGCAACGGCCTCCGCGATTGTCGATAGCTCCTTAGCTGTGCTCTGGTCTATGAAGTCCAAAGCCGCGAGATGCATTGTCGCGTGACGGATAACTTGCCGCGCTTCGGTATCATGCGTGATTGCCATGCCTCACCTCTCAAGCAGGTGTTGTTACGTGGAAGTGCCGGCCGGTTGCCGCCGGCCGGTGCGCTTGCTGTCTAAGCCTCGTCCTCAGTTGGACGATGTTTGTTTACGAACGCAGCTACCTCGTCGTTCATATTGCCCCCGGCCATCGCGCTTTGCCGAACCGCACCGAGACTGTCGCCGGCGAAATTCGATTCGGTGTCCGTGCTGGCGCCGCTCCTGCTCGAAATCGCCGACGCGATCTTGCTGCCCGTCGTCTGGGCAATTCGTTCCTTCGCGCCGTCCATCATGTTCGCGGCCTTGTCCTTGGCGACTGCGCCCGCACCCTTGGCGAGATTGGCGCCCATGTCCGCAGCGAAGCGGCCGGCCGTGCTCATGGCAGACATGAAGCCGCCGCTGCCGCCCGACGTGGTACCGCTGCCCAGGCCGCTCGAGCCGCTGCCACCCGACGAACCACCGCCCGACGAACTGCCGCCGCTGTTCGAGAACATGCCACTACCATCGCCCATGTTCTGCTGCGCTGACTGGAACGCCGCCTTGAGAGCCGATGCTCCTCCGGCCGCGCTCGTCGCACCGGTCATCGCAGTAGAACCGACAGACGCCGCTGCACTCGCGGTCATGGCGGCAACAGCCATCACCGAGCCAACCCCAACACCACCAATCGAACCAGCGCCACCGACGCCAACAATGCCTGCGATCCTCGGCGGTATCTTGTTCGTGAGATACATCAACACGAATGCGGCTATAAGCATGATCGCCATTTCCTTGAGATCGATTCCGGCTCTCATGCTGGCGTAGTACTCGTTGATGAACGTCTTGCCGATCCCGATGAGCAGCAGCATCACCATCATCTCGGCCCCGATCGCCAACACATGCTTGTAGTAGCTGATCGCGATATCTGACGTCCAGCGCGCCCCGCCAAAGCCAAGAAAGAACACCCCGCCGTAGATCATTATCCAGGCCGACACAAAGACGAGGAGCAGGTTCACACCGACAATCGCAAGAACGATCATCACGACCAACGCCATGAGAAGACCTACGACGCTGTCCGTCGGCGACCAGACCGAAGACTGATCGAGCGCCTTGGTAAAAATGTCATAGCCGATTTGCACGATACCTCCTGGCGTAAAATCGGTTGACTGGCCGATGGCCTTCGCGCCGATTATCCACATCGACTTGACGATGGAATCGGCAATCGCAGGCCCGTTGGACAGAATCCACCAGAAGAAGCCGAGCACGGTGAAGAAGCGAACGATCTCAGCCAGTGCCTCTTGAATGCCGCCGTTTTTCAACGCCAGCAGCCCGAACGTCCATACCATGCTGATCAGCGCGAGGCCCCAAAACAACGATGATGCATAGCTCACCATGACGCTGCCCCACGCGCCGGCAGCGGCCTGGTATTTCCCCATCACCGAATCGACTACGTTGGAGTTCAGCGGTGCGGCTGCAACGGTTGCCGTATAGGCGATGGCCGTCGAAGCAACGGCAAGGCGCTTGCAGCCTTTCGAAAGCGTCGTTTTCATAGCGCGGTTCCTCGTCATTGGTCTTTCTTCTGCGGTGGTGACGGCGTATCGCCCCACGTCCAGTTCTTTGGAGAGGAACTGACGATGTTGCTTCCATCGCGTAGCTGCTTCGCAGCTGCCGCCTGCTGGGCCTCGATCTGAGCGCCCTTGTCCTCACAGCCTGCAAGTGCCGCGATCAGGACGAGAAAGATAGTGAATTTCATCGCCTGTCTCCCTTATTCGAAGGTCCAGTTTTTCGGCGTCGAGCTGGTGATGTTGCTTCCGTCACGAAGCTGCCGGCCGGCTACCGCTTGCAGGGCTTCCTTGTCGGCCACGTTCTCAGCCCGCGTCGCTTGCGCCGCTGCCTGTGCGGCCAACATGCCCCGGATTTGCAGGAGTTGGTTGTTCGTCGCGCTCGCAAGCTGGTTTCCGGCCTGCATGGCCTGCATCTGACCTTGGGCGGTCATCGCCTGCGATTGCAGTGAACGAAGGTTCGCGGCGTCGCTCGTTAGCGTTTGCTGTTGTAGATCGACCGCTTTAAGCACGGCATCGTTGGCGCTCTTTTGCGCGGTCGAGCCGTTCGACTGCGCGGTCTGCAAGGCCTGCATTTCGCTCGATGAGCAACCGCCCCCGCTAAAGCACGGCGACGTTTTGTAGTAGTTCACGTCGCCATAGCGCGACAGGTACGAATCGAGACTGCCGGCCTGGTTCTTGTAGTAGCTCAGCGAGTCTTGCGCCTGAATCAGTTTGTTCATCGTCTGCTGCGCCTGATCCCACACCCACGCGGCCGGTGCGAGCGTGTTTTGCAGCATGTTTTGGTACTGCTGCAACTGCGTCCCGTACTGCTGAATCTGCTTCTCGACGGCAGCGACGTTCTGTATTGCGCTGATCGTTGTTTGTACAACGTTCGTGCCGTCGATCACCGGGATGCCGGCGTGTACCTGGCCACTGAACGCTGCTGCGATTCCCATAGCCAATACCATCTTGGCAGGGCATGTTGCTCTACGCATCTTGGTTCTCCTTCGATTGGTGAGGCGCCGCGCAAAGAGCTGAGCATCGATAGCGATGGGAAGCCCGTTTTAGCGGCTAAAAAATTCATCCGAGGACTAGCCGCCGAACGACAGACCGCATCTCGTCCCGTGTGGCTGCGACCTTCGCCAGCACGGTGCGGATAGTCGCTGGTGTGAAGCCGACCGGCACCTGCACTGAGCGGCGGTAGCCGCTGCCTCGAAGAGCAGGATTCCCGTTGAGCGCCGAAGGCTCGAATAAGGGGGAGTGAAGAAGGAACACCGGCTTGCCGGTGGGCCTACTTCACATATCCTGCCCCGAGATTCACTCTGTATTTTTCGAGGGAAGGTCTGCAACGAAGCGTGCTTTCCCTGTCGAATACGTTGCATTTGGCTGTTTTTTTTCGATTGATCGAAAGAACAATGTGCGAATGCCGCATTGGTCCAAAAAGGACATGCCTTGTTCGACTCCAGGAAGGCGATGGATGAATGCAGCAAGGTCGCTGACCATTACCGACCCACGTCCTGCTTGCGCGTCAGTTCGTTGGCGTATCGGCGGAAAGCTTGGTAGCCGTAGTGGATATTTCCTTCTTCCACGAGTGCCTCCCAGATGCTCATTAGCGAATGCCCGTCGTCGATGGCTGCTTGAACTTCTGTGCGCACGAGGAGAAACGCTGCTCGATTTCTTGCATTCCGTCCGATGGACTGCATCAAGGCGCGTTCGGCGATTCGTTCCGACAGAGATTTCATGGCATCAAACCTCGTAGCCGTGCGACAACAGCACCTGCGCCAAGTTGGCCTCCTCCCAACTTCCTGGACGACTAATCACCACGCCGGCGTCTTCAGCAAGCATTGCAAGCAACTTTGAGGGCGTCAGTTCACCGTGACTCGCGAAGCCTTCCCGTAGCTTGTGCGATTGAGTGCAGCGAGTCGCATGCTCACGAAGATTCGCCGCTGTCGTGTCCGATATCTCTATTGAAATTCGCTTCACCATGTAGGCCTCCTTGTTCACCGATGCCGCTGTCGAAAAGACGTGCAACTGCCTCAGTGGGGAAATACATGCGGCGACCGATATAAACCTTCTGAGCGTTGAGATACCGAGCCCATTCGCTCTGCGATTTGAGTAGCGCCATTCGTAAGCCTTCCGGCTTCCGGCTCAATGTCGTAGCCAGTTGCTCCAACGTCATGACTGCGCCGTATCGCTCTTTCAAAATGTCGAACATTGAACTCACACACTTGGCTTGAATCCGATTGATTGATGTTGTTGCGTGAATTCTTGAGCAAGTGGGAATAAAATTGCAGTGCGAATAATCAGGCGTTTTCTTACTAGGGCATGAAGACCTATGGCACGACATGCACGAAGCGATTCGGAGAAACGGCAAGGTGGAATGCGCGCGGCTGCGTTATTGCACGTACTCGCCGCTCGCATGGGAGCGAAAAATCCACACCAGTTCGCGGCGCGCTTTGATGACAATGTCGGCATGCTGACTCAGCAATCCGGAAAATGGCGACTCAACTTCGGTGGCGTAAAGCCACTGTCGACACAGCAAAGAAAGCTGCTGGCGCGTCTTGATGCCGATACTGACGCACTACATGAAAACGGCCCGGCGGGACTATGGAAAGCGATGTGGGGACGAGTGGCCGAGTTGCAGTTGATGCTTTCCGGCGAACTGCAGGAATCGCGTACGCTTGATATGGTTCTCGCCGAATTTGAGGCCGATCTGCTGCTAGCCGAGTACGATCATGCGTCCCTTACGCTTGAGCAACTCGTGAAGGCGATTGCCTTGTATCGGCTGCATCAGGAACTCGAGGCTATCGTTCCCCTCGGTCTTGATGGCGATGGAATATGCAGATGCCTGCGGCTATGCTTGGATAATGACCAAGTACAGCGAGAACTCTTCCATCTTGGCGTCCTACAGGCCGTCAACGCCGAACTGTTAAGCTGGATTGTGTCTCGACCCGATTTGGAGGTGGCGTGGGCAACGGCCGAAGCACGATGGAATACCGTCGCGCCTCGGCTAGACTGGGTCAGTTGAACTGATTGGGAATTTTAGCGGCTAAAATGCGCCTGCTCGCTTCCCTCAAGTGTCAACGAAATGCCTTGAAGGGTAGTGCTTCAATTCAGCAACGGCTATGTGCCATCCAAATTTGTGCGTCAAATCAACATTTCTTGACACATGAGGGACAAGTTGGGAGAGCACCGCGACACGGCGCGACGACCTATTGCGCACCGCCATGAAGATTGACGTTTGCGGACACAGCATCGCGATACATCAGCCGTGGATGTGAGTCATGTTCATACTAACCGTTACTGCGAGAGGCCAGGTGACATTGCCGAAAGAGGTTTTACAGCACCTCGGCATCAAGCCTGGCGAGAAAATCGAGCTGGACTTGCTACCGAACGGGCGGGCCATATTGAAAGCCTCACCGTCGGCCGGAAGCAGAAACCCATCTTCGACGGCAAGGTGAACCTGGAAAAGTGCTGCCGATCGAAGACACGAACCAAATTGCAACGCGGGCTGGGCGCGGAGATTGGACAAAGAATGAGGGCTTCCGCCGAGACTCACGGCCTTGCACGGGCCAACCCTTAACAGGACGCGGATGTTAAGGTTTATATAGAGTTAAATCGCGCGCGCGCGTTACGGTTCTTGAAACCCTTGCGGTGCAAGGCTCATAGGGATGTTCTCATCCCGAAAAGCACGAAGTGGCTCATCCCAAAAGGCACGTGTAATCCACTGCCGAGCATCCCTAAAGGCACGTGGTAATTCACAGCGCGAGCAGGTTATCCACAACGGCCGGCACGCGATTCAGCATCATTTGAGTCCACCGAGCTTACGAGCATGTGCCTTCTCGCGAGCCTTTGCCGGGGTGTGAGGCAAGCCCTTCATCATGTCTGCGATCTCGGCCCGATAGCCCTTTGGGCCGTTGGCATAGAACGTCACGTGGTCGGCCTTAGGATCGTAGGCCATACGGTAGTCGGGTAGCTCGCCGGAGGCGGCCAGCGCCTTGATAGCCGCTCGAAATTTGAATAGCTTGTCGGCGCTGCCGCTCTTTTCGTGCAGCGTGGCGATGCTAGGCTTCCAGCTCGGTTGCCTGCCGCAGTGTTTGCGGGCCAGTTCGTATATGCGCCGGTCCAGCGGCTTGCGCAGACGGAAGTAGTCTGGTGAGAGGGTTAGCACGTGCATAGCATCCACGCTGCGAAACAGCCAGTCTGGCAAGGTCACTTCCACAGCCACCATGCGGTTGTCGCCATCACGCTCGACGAGCTTGGCCGAGTCGACTAATCCGAAGAACCCGCGTTCGCGCTTGCCCGCCGTCTCGATGTTGGTTTCGATGCGCGTGCCGGTGAGCCGCGCGAGCATCTCTCCCAATCGGATATAGGCGCGCCCACTGGTATCGCGATTGGTCGTGTGCAAGAAGTCGTAGGCGGTGAAGCGTACCGTGCGTGCGATCTCCCGGCCACGGTTCTTCGCCTCAACCAACTGGCTGATGCAGTAGATCCATAGGTCTTTGTCATGGATCGTAGCGCAGCCGTCGACCCCGGGTTTCACAGTTACCGTAGTCCCATTTCGCTCGTATACACGTACGCGACGGTCGCCGGCGCGTAACGCGAACAAAGGGTGCTCCATGCTCGCCACGTCGTCCTTCGGTGAAGCATCGAGAATGTCCGCGACGAAGAAATCGCATTGCCGGTGCCGGTGCGGTGCAAGGCGCGAGTGCGTCGATGCAGACGCATCGCAAGCACCGCCAGGCGGCGCCAGCGGCGTCGCCTTGACGATGAATGCTTGCATGCCTCACCCCTTGGCCGTGGCTTCGGTGGTCAAGGGGTTGACGCCGGCTTGCGTGCGACATTGGTTCCGCTGTCGTGCTACCTGCTCGGCCTTGGTAGGCCGCCCCCGACGTGGTCGCGAATCTTCCGCGACTACCAAGGCCACTGGGCGAGACATACCCTCGACATGGGCCGCTAACCAGCGTTCAACATCCTCGGCGCGCCAGAGCAGGCGCTTGGTGCCTGGGAGACGACAGATAGGAGGGAGAGATTGTGGATTGCGGGTCGCATCGCTTCGGATGCTCGCAATCGATTTGTGCAGATAGACGGATAGCTGCTCGACCGTGATCAGTTCTTTCATCAAAGAGATCCCACGGCGGGTCGACAAGAAACCCGGCCGGATACTCTCTCCGCGCACGATTGATGAAAGACGGTGCCAGCCGTCTGCTGCCGATGTGATCGGCCAGCGGACAAATCATACAACGAATCGATGGGATGCTGAGCACTTATGCGCAGTTGATTGCAGCCCGTAAGACGCAGGAAATGGCGCAGCGTTGCCACTTGGCACAAATATGGCACACACGGTATGCCAAAACCTGCTTCCGAATGCAAAACAACGCACTACATCGCAAGACGTAGTGCGTTGTTTTTATTGAAACTTTTGGTGGAGAGGAGGAGGATCGAACTCCCGACCTTCGCATTGCGAACGCGACGCTCTCCCAGCTGAGCTACCCCCCCGACACGAAAATCATTCTAGCACAGCAATTTTCCGTTTTGCCAAGCCGGGCGGCTCGGGGAAAACCTCATCTGGACGGCGCGCCCTGCAGCACCCAATCGACCACCGCGCGCACGTCCGCATCGCTCATTTTCGGATGGGCCGGCATCGGGATCATGCCCCACACACCCGAGCCGCCGTCCTTCACCTTATGCGCGAGTTTCGCCGGCGCCCGCGCATCGCCCTTGTATTTCGCGGCGACCTGCTCGAACGACGGCCCGACCAGTTTGCGATCCACCGCGTGACAACCCATGCACGCATTCGCGAGCGCGATCCGCTGACCGGCCGGCGGGCCGGCCGCCTGCGCCTGCGGCGCAAGCCCACCGATCAGCACGCCCAGCCCCAGCGCCAGCGCGCCGCCAGCGCGCACGGCGCGCTTCACTGCGACGCGCGTCACTGCGGCGCCTTCGGGTTACCCGGACGCACCGACGTCGACGAATTGACCGGCGCCGGCGCCTGCTGCTCGAGCGGTTGCGAGCTCACGCCCGAATCCGGAATCGCGCCGACCGTCGGTTCGCCGGCGTCGGGCTGCGACGCGGTCACCGGCGTCGCCGCCGCGGTGGCGGCGGCCGCCGCTTCCTGCGGCTGGATGTACTGGAACACCTTCACGACCTGCACGACGCCGGGCACGCGACTCGCGACGTCGGCGCCGCGATTGCCCTCGTCCATCGTCACGAGGCCCATCAGGTACACGTTGCCGCGCTCGGACACTACCTTGAAGTTGTTCGCCGAAATGTCCTTCTCGGCGATCAGCGCGGTCTTCACGCGGGTCTCGATATAGGTATCGTTGGTGCGCGACGAGAACGAGCTGGCCGGCATGATCGCCAGTTCGTTGACGATCGTATTCACGTTGTTCAGACCGCGCACGATGCTCTCGGCGCGCTGCTTCGACGCATCGCCCGCGACCTCGCCGGTCAGCAGCACGCGGCGGTTGAACACCGCGACGTTCACGTGCGCGGAGTCCGGCAGATTCTGGCTGATCTGCGACAGCGCCTTCACCTGGATCTCGCGGTCCTCGGTCTGCGCGCCGAGCGTGCGCCGGTCGGTCGCCATCAGCGCGCCGCCGCCGGCCGCGCCCGCGACGGCAAGGAAACAGCCTTGCAGCGCGGCCGACAGCCCCGCCGCAAACCCCACCACCAGCACGGTTCTCACCAGTGTCTTCTTGACGCGGAATACGCTCATCAACTAGCTCTCCTTCGGAATCAGTCTCAGTCTTCGCCGAGCAACATGGCATCGATGCCGTCGCACAGGCAATGGATGGTCAGCAGGTGCACTTCCTGGATGCGCGCGGTGCGATCGGACGGTACGCAGATGTGGATGTCGGTATCGCTCAGCACCTCCTGCGCGCGGCCGCCGCCCTTGCCGGTCAGCGCGACCACGATCATCTCGCGCTCGTGCGCGGCTTCGATCGCGGCGAGCACGTTCGCGGAGTTGCCCGACGTGGTGATCGCGAGCAGCACGTCGCCGGGCTGGCCGAGCGCCCAGACCTGCTTCGAGTAAATCTGTTCGAACGAATAGTCGTTGGCGATCGCGGTCAATACCGACGTGTCGGTGCTCAATGCGATGGCCGGCAGGCCCGGCCGCTCGCGTTCGAAGCGGCCGATCAGCTCAGCGGCGAAATGTTGCGCGTCGGCGGCCGAACCGCCGTTGCCGCAGGCGAGGATGCGATTGCCGTTGGCAAGCGCGGCGAACATCGTGTCGACCGCCGCGGCGATCGGCATCGACAGGGTTTCGAGGGCTGCGAGTTTGACTGCCGCGCTGTCGCGGAAGTGTTGTTGGATGCGTTCGACTGACATCGAGTCTCTATCTTCTACCGCTTGGTTTTACCGTTCAGGGACCGCACTGCGCGGCCATGTTATGAAGTCGTGCTGCCAGTTGCGTGCCGGCGATGAATTGCGCCGTTCTTGCCGCGCGCGGGCGTGGGCGCGAAAAACCTCTCGAAACGCGTGGCTTTCTGCGTGATTGCGCGCGTCGCGCATCACAGAGCGCGCCGGCACGCCTGACACGCGAGCGCAAGTTTATCGCACTCACGCGGGTCACCCGTACGGGCTGCTCGTGCGGGCCATCAAACTTCGTCGGCGCGAAACGCGTCGCGCAGCCACTCGAGCCGGCCGCCTTCGAACGCGATCACGTCGAACCGGCATGTGGGCTGCTCATACGGCTCATCGCGCCGTGCGAGCGTGGCGAGGTAGTGCCGCGCCGCGCGCACGATGCGCTGCTTCTTGCGCCAACCGATGCTCGCCGCCGCGCCGCCGTAGTGCCGCTGCGCTCGCGCGCGCACTTCGACGAACACCAGCGCGCCGTCGCGGTCGCGCATCACCAGATCGATCTCGCCGCCGCGGCACGCCACATTGCGCGCGACGAAACGCAGCCGCTGACGCTGCAAAAAAGCCTGTGCACGCGCTTCGAACGCGGCGCCGACCGTTTTGGACCGGGCCGCGGCGGAAAAGTTGTCGCGCGCCGCCGAGCCCGATTCGCGCGAGCCCACATGGCACAATGTCGGCCTCGTTCCGTCTGTTTGCGTCTTCCGTTTCATGACTCCTCTCTCCGAACTCGCGCAAGGACAGCAGTACCCGAGCGCCGCGCTGTATGTCGTGGCCACGCCGATCGGCAACATCGCCGACATCACGCTGCGCGCGCTGCACGTGCTCGGACTTGCAGACCGCATCGCCGCCGAGGACACCCGCAATACCGGACAGCTGCTCGCGCGCTACGGCATCTCGAAGCCGCTCGTCGCCGTGCATCAGCACAACGAGCGCGCCGCCGCGCAACGTGTGATCGAATTTCTACAAGCGGGCGAGCGCGTCGCCTACGTGTCCGACGCGGGCACGCCGGGCATTTCGGACCCGGGCGCGAAACTCGTCGATGCGGTGCGCGAGGCCGGCTTCGCGGTGATCCCGCTGCCCGGCGCGAGCGCGCTCGCGACCGCGCTGAGCGCGGCCGGCAACTGGGTCGCGACCTTCTCGTTTCTCGGTTTTCTGCCGCCGAAGCCGAAAGCGCGCACCGCTGCGTTGCAGGCGCTCGCGCAACACTCGCACGCGATGGTGTTCTACGAAGCGCCGCATCGGATCGTCGAAACCGTGCAGGCGCTCGCCGATGCGTTCGGCGGCGCGCGCCGTCTGCTGATCGCACGGGAACTGACGAAGTTACATGAAGCGCTGCACCAGGGCACCCTGGCCGAAGCGCCAGCATGGCTCGCGGCCGATGCGAACCGGCAGCGCGGCGAATTCGTGCTGGTGGTCGAAGGCGCGCCCCCGCAAGCGGCCGGCGAACACGATCACGACGCGCTGCTGGAACTGCTGCTGGAAGAGATGTCGGTGAGCGGCGCGGCGAAAGTCGCGGCGTCGCTGACGGGCGCATCGCGCAACGCGCTGTATTCGCGCGCGCTGGCGCTGAAGGAAGGCAAGTCCGACGCGTGACGCGCTAGCCACGCACAGACCAATATGGACTAAAAAAGGGCCGCATAAGCGGCCCTTCGTTTTTACAGCCAGTGCTCCGGCAACTCGATCGCCAGCAGGGAAGCCCGCACGATCCGCAAATTGCAAATTGCACTGCTCACTACACGGCGCGGCGGCACGCACCGCGCCGCCCTTACCACCTTTCAAATCACTTGTCCGAGTTCGAAGCCAGTTGCTCGTTCATCTCCGCGCGCGCTTCCTGTGCGGTGATCCCTTCGATCTGGACGCGTGCGGTGCCGCTGTGGCGCATGTCGAGCTTCGAAGCGGCGGCCATCGACAGATCGATCACCCGGCCGCGCGCGTACGGACCGCGGTCGTTGATGCGCACGACCACCGAGCGCGAATTGGACGGATTGGTCACGCGCACATACGAGCCGAGCGGCAGCGTGCGGTGCGCGGCGGTCAGCGCGTGCATGTCGTAGCGCTCGCCGTTGGCGGTGCGACGGCCGTGGAAGAAGCGGCCGTACCATGACGCGCGGCCGGTCTGGCGAAAGTCCGACGCGTCGGCGCCGTCGTCGGTGAGCGGCTTCGCATCGGCCAGCGGCGTGCTCGTGGCGCTCGAGCTCGAGGCCGGCGCGCTGCCGAACGACTGCGGGCCGAAGCTGGTCAGCCGGGCATTCTTCGTGCTGCGGACGGTGTCGGTCGCGGCCGTGTCGGACGCGCCCGGCGGCGTGGCACAACCGGCCAAGGCAAAAAAGGCAAAAACAGTCCCCAGACCGCGGGTTAGCCGAGTTTTCATAAGACGTGCAATCACATTGTCGAGCCGCGTCACCCGCGTAAAGCTGGGTATGTTGCTTGCGACTCCGGCGGTAGGGACGACAACGCGCCGCGCTAACAAGCGCAGTACGTCAAAGCCCGGAGCGGCTCACTCAGCCGCTAACCGCACGGTTAATTTTCACGTCTGGCGCAACCTGTCCCCGGCAGCCTGACCAGACCCCACATGCCGCCAACTGAACGTGGCAATCACGTTCTTGCGCGCGCAACTCAGCGCACAGGAACGGCGGCGTAGGCCCCACCCAGCGTCACGGATTAGTTCCGTAGCAGGCGCGCGGCGCCTGGCTGGGCAAGACGTGTGCATCGAACGCATCGATACTTGATGGCCGTCGGCATTCCGACAGCCCTTACTTGAATGGCGAGCGGCGTACCTTTTCGATCGGAACGCATCGCCTCGTGGCAGCACAATTTCTGTGCATGGGGCGCATTATACCCAAAAAAAATTTTCGGGATGCCGAACGGCCCAATTCGTTGATTAATCTTCACATTTATCGCAAAAATGGGCGGCCAAACAACCCGCGGGCGCACGTCCGCAACGCTCTTCGCGCGGGCTCCGGCGACGGCCGTGCGGCCGGTACAATCAACGTTTTTCCAGTTCGCGGTCAAGCCATGAAAGTCACCCTGATCCCCGTCACGCCGTTCCAGCAGAACTGCTCGCTGCTCGTTTGCGAAGCCAGCGGACGCGCGGCCGTCGTCGATCCGGGCGGCGACCTTGAACTGATCCAGCAGGAAATCGCGCGGCAGAACGTGTCGGTCGAAAAGATTTTTCTGACGCACGGCCATATCGATCACTGCGCGGGCGCGAAGACGCTGGCGACGCACTACGGCGTGCCGATCGAAGGCCCGCATCCGGACGAGCGCTTCTGGCTCGACAAGCTGCCCGACCAAAGCACGCGCTTCGGCTTTCCGGCCGCCGAAGCGTTCGAGCCCGATCGCTGGCTCGATGACGGCGAAACCGTGCAATTCGGCGACGAAACCCTCGAGGTCTACCACTGCCCCGGCCACACGCCCGGTCACGTCGTGTTCTTCAGCCGCGCGCATCGCCTCGCACTGGTCGGCGACGTGCTGTTCGCCGGTTCGATCGGCCGCACCGATTTTCCGCGCGGCAATCATGCCGACCTGATCCGCTCGATCCGCGAAAAACTCTGGCCGCTCGGCAACGACGTCACGTTCGTGCCGGGGCACGGTCCGACCTCGACGTTCGGCGCCGAGCGCCGCAGCAATCCGTACGTAGCCGATGGAGTGGGCGCATGAGCAGCGAAATCTATGTGAGCACCGACGTCGAAGCGGACGGTCCGATCCCCGGCCCGCATTCGATGCTGAGTTTCGCGTCCGCCGCGTACAGCGAAGACAAGCAGCTAATCGCGACCTTCTCGGCGAATCTGGAAACACTCGAAGGCGCCGCGCCGCATCCGGTCCAGGAAGCGTGGTGGAAAACCCAGCCGGAAGCGTGGGAGGCGTGCCGCAAGGATCTGCAGGCGCCGGCGGCGGCGCTGGCCGCCTACGTCGACTGGGTGGAGGCACTGCCGGGCAAGCCGGTGTTCGTCGCGATGCCGGCCGGTTTCGACTTCACCTATATGTTCTGGTACATGATGCGTTTCGTCGGCCGCTGTCCGTTCTCGTGGTCGGCGCTCGACATCAAGACGCTCGCATTCGCGATGACCGGGCTGCCGTATCGGAAGAACATCAAGCCGCGTTTTCCGAAGCACTGGTTCGACGAGCATCCGCACACGCACGTCGCGCTCGACGACGCGATCGAGCAAGGCGCGCTGTTCTGCAACATGCTGAAGGAGCTGCGCGCGAGCCGGCCGGAGCAGCCCGTAGCGGACAAGGAAGATGGGGACGGCTCAGGGCGAAACGCCGCCCCGGACCCAGTAAAATAGGGCAATCTCGCTCGCGGGAGCCGTTTTACATTGCGTTTCGTTTTCGCGCCCTCTACCATGCGGTGATACGGCGACGCTAACGGAGGCGCAGTTGACACTCGATACGTTCTCTCAGAAGATCCTGCGCCTGCTTCAGCTCGACGCGCGCCGTTCGGTGCAGGAGATTTCCGACCAGGTCGGGCTGTCGAGCACGCCGTGCTGGCGACGCATCAAGGACATGGAACAGTCGGGCGTGATCCAGCGCTATACCGCGCTGCTCGATCGCGAAAAGCTCGGCCTGCACGTGTGCGCGCTCGCGCACATCCATCTGACCCGCCACACCGAGGGCGGGGTCGAGCAGTTCGAACGGGAAATCGCTACCTGCCCGGAAGTGACCGAGTGCTACAGCACGACCGGCGAATCCGATTACATCCTCAAGATCGTCGCGCCCGACATCAAGGCGTACGACAGCTTCCTGCACGAACGCATCTTCAAGATTCCGGCCGTCGCGCAAGTGCGCACGAGCGTCGTGCTGCGCGAGATCAAGTTCGACACGCAGTTGCCGTTGTGACGAGCGATGCGCGAGGGGGCTAGCACGGCCCTTAGGCAGCGTTCTGCGATTCGCTGCTTTTCGCCTGTCCGGCCGCAGTCGCCGCTTTCTTCTCCACAGCCCCGGCAATCGACGTGGCCGCCACGTCGCGTTGCAGCAGCACGTCGAGTTTGCGCGCGCCAAGACGGCGCTTGAGCGCATCCAGATCCACGCGGTCGAGCGACGGCGCGGCGCTTCCGGTTTCAGAAATCCACGCGGCATCCCCCGCACCCGCCCCGTCAGCCGCACCCGCCCCCGCCCCCGCCACCGGCAAAATCACCTCCACATCGAGCCCGGTACTCAGGTAGTGCAAATTCACCGCCGCAGCCTGCAAGCCGCTACCGGCCAGCGCCGCATTCACCTCGGCAAGCACCTTCTCGCGCGGCGGCAAATCGACCGGCGGATGCGCGAGCGCATCGTTTTCCGGATCGACGTGAATCAGCGCGTCGAGCACACGATGGTCGCCAAGCACGCGCAAGCGCGCCGATTCGGCGATGTAATGCCCCTCCGACACCGAGATCAGCGGATCGACCAGAATATGCGCATCGACGAGCGCGAAATCGCCCATCTTGCGCGTGCGCATTTCATGCACGTCGCGCACACCGGGAGTGGACAGCAGCAGCGCGCGCACGTCGGCGGCGGCGGATTCGTCGAGCGCGCGATCCGACAGGTCCTGCAGCGCGTCCCAGCCGAAGGTCCAGCCCATCCGCGCGACCATGAAGCCGACGATCGCCGCCGCGATCGGATCGAGCAGCCGCACGCCGGCGAGGCTGCCGATCACGCCGATGCTCACCACCAGAGACGACGCCGCGTCCGAACGCGCATGCCATGCATTGGCGATCAGCATCGCGGAACGCACGCGCTTCGCTTCGCGCAGCATGTAGCGAAACAGCGCCTCTTTCGACACCAGCACGAGCGCGGCGACAGCGAGCGCGCTCGCATGGACCGCCGGCAGGCTATCCAGAGCGGCGAGCCGCGTGCCGGCGCCCCATAACATGCCGACGCCGACAGAAATCAGCACGCCGCCGAGAAATAACGACGCCACCGTCTCATAACGGCTATGTCCGTAATTGTGATCGGCGTCGGGTTTTGCGCCGCTATGCCGATTGGCGAGCAGCACGACAAAATCGGAAAACAGATCGGCCAGCGAATGAACGCCGTCGGCAACCAGCGCCTGCGAGTGCGCGATCGTGCCGATGCCGATTTGCAGCGTCATCAACACTGTATTGAGCGCAATACTAGTAAAGGTGCTTTTGCGCGCAACGCGCTGTTTCTCGATGGATTGGTCGATCGGGGCGGACGTCATGCTGGGAGCGGAGAACGGAAAAGAGTACAACTCGACGGAATGCGATTATTGTACCCGCCGGCACTCGGGCCGAGCTTGGCATACGCCGAAAAAATCCTTTGGGATCAATCGCTTATCTGAACGACAAGCATTCTCGTTCTGGTTATCCAAAGCTCGCGGGCAAGCCGGCAGTCTCTTAAAAAGCAAAAAGCCGCGCGTCCCAGACGGTGCGCGGCTTCATGTGCTCAATCCGGAAATCATGCGGCGTTATAAGCGCCGCTTCATTGCCGGTAATCGTATTACTTGCTGCTGGCCGGAGGCATTACTTCCGGCCACCGGTATTACTTCTGGATCAAAAACTTATCGCGATCGAGGCCAGCGATCCAGCGCGGCGGCTTACCGCGGCCCGACCACGTGCTGCCGCTTTCGGGATCGCGGTATTTCGGTGCGACGCCGGCTCGCGGACGAGCGGCTGCTTTAGCGCCCTTCGGTGCGCGGCCCCCGCCGAGTTCACTCAGCGAAATGCCGTAGTCGGCCATTTTCTGCTTGATCTCATTCAAGACTTCCGCGTATTCGCGCGACTTCGCTTCTTCAATCTGCTTTTCGAGCTTCTCGCGCTGCGCGAGCAGTTCCTTGTAAGAAGACATAGTTTCCCTTGTGGTATGGATAAATGACTGCCGGTCTTCAGCCGGCTTGCCTTTGAAGGTTTCTTGCCTCGGAATTTGACGGCGAGATTAACACAAAATAGAAAGACTGCAAAAGCGCAAACTCAAATTTAATTTAAATTCGTTTCAAAAAGTTTCCGCGCGGCCCGTGCTCCGCCGGCTGCCTTTCAATTCGCTGATTTCAGATTTTGCTGAAAAAATTCCCGACAGTTCGGTATTTATACGATTAACTAGCAAAAAATGCGATTTGAGATAGCAGCGGTCATGAAAACATTTCACGCCGTGAAAACTTTTGTCTCGATAAACATTCTGCGTTGAAACAGAAGCGGGCCGCCGGTGACGCGCACCGGCGCGCTTTCCCGAAAAGCGATAATGCTTAATTCGCCTGTCGCCCGATGCAAACTTCGAGCGCCGCATGCAATGTTTCGTGGTCGGCGGCGACGCCGTCGAATGCGCAACGCACGCGCGCGCCGCCGCGTTGCAGATCGGCGCCATAGCGGTCGACGCCGATCAGTTCGAAGGACTCCGCACTGCCTGACCCGTTGGCGGCGGTGAGGCGCGCACCGAATTCCTCTATCAACGCGTCTTCCTCGTCGGTGTCCAGAGGCGGCAGCGGATCGAGTTCGGCGCCGTCGAGCCAGCCCATTGCGCCGAAGCCGCCGATATAGCGCAGCCGTTCGAGCTCCATCGTCCAGAACGTGAAGTCGCCGAGCACCAGGTAGCGCTCCGCGTCGGGGTGATAACGCAGATAGCGCCGCACGACCTGCGCACTCGCCTCGACCGGCGCGAAGCGGCCGAGCAGCGTCACGCGCTGGCCGACCAGCACGTCGCCGTCGGGGGCATCGACTGCCAGGAAACCGGCGCGCGGGTCCGCGACCAGATTGTGGGTGTGCTCGGCGAGGCGGCTGATGAGAATGGTCGGCTGATGGCGCGGGTCCGGCGCGAACGGCAGTACCGACGGATAGGGAAAGCCTTCCGGCTGACGCGCATGAGTCGCGAGCGTGCCGACCGCGGCCGTGTGCAGTAGATGCAGCGGAGCATGAGCGGGAATGTTCACGGCAGCGTACCTCGCGAGTCGGAGACGGGGCGCACGCAGGATCGCGATGCCCACGCTGAATCGTACGTGCGCGCGCCCGCCGCTCCAAGCATAAGCGCGTGTGCTTCGATAGAATCGGAAGCTTGCTTTCAACCTGCCTTCCATCGTCCTCACGCCCTCTGCGCCCGAGACCTCCGTGCCCGACCACCACGCCTCCGAATTCGCCGTCCTGCCGGCCGCTCACCGCAACCTGTCCGACACCGAACGGCAGCGTGCGCGCTTCGCCACGATGGCGGTGTTTTTCATCGCCGGGATGATGTACGCATCGTGGGGCGTGCATGTGCCGACGGTGCGCGACCGCTTCCAGCTCAGTCCGGCGCTGCTGTCGTTCGCGCTCTTCGCGGTGGCCGGCGGCTCGATCGGCGCGATGGTGACGAACGCGTCGTGGATCGCGCGGGTCGGCACCCGGCGCGCGTGCCTGACCGGCGGCCTGGTGATGGCCGCCTGCGCGGCGCTGATTCTCGTCGTGCCGGCGTACTGGATGCTGCTGGTCGTACTCGCGATCTTCGGCGCCGGCATGGCCACGCTCGACGTCGCGATGAACGCCGAAGCGAGCGCGGTCGAAAAGGCGGTCGGCAAGCCGATCATGTCGTCGCTGCACGGGATGTTCAGCCTCGGCGGGATGTTCGGCGCGGCGGTGGGCGGTGCGCTGCTGTCGCGCGGGATGGCGCCGGCCCTGCACCTGGCGCTGGCCGCGGCGGTCAGCGCGCTGGTGCTGGTAAGCGCGTGTCCGGCGGTGCTGCCGCACGTGCCGCACGCCGAGCATCCCGATGCGGCGACCCCGCGCGCGAGCCGCTGGCGCTCGCCGGCCCTGTGGGCGCTGGGCACGATGGCGCTGGTCGCGTTGATCGCCGAAGGAGCGATGTACGACTGGGCCACCGTCTATATGCGCGACGTGGTGCTCGCCACGCCCGCGCTCGCGAGTGCAGCGTATGCGGCGTTCTCGGGCGGCATGGCGCTCGCGCGCTTCGCCGGCGACGCGGTGCGGGCCCGCTTCGGCGCGCCGCAACTGGTGATGATCAGCGCCGCGCTCGCCTGCGCGGGGATGGTCGACGCGCTGCTGCTGCCCAATCCGGTGGCCGCGCTCGCGGGCTTCGCGCTGATCGGTCTGGGGCTCGCGAACATGATGCCGGTGCTGTTCGCGGCGGCCGCGAGCGTGAAGGGCATCCACGCGGCCGAAGGGCTCGCGCACGTCGCGGGGCTCGCGTATTTCGGGCTGCTGCTCGGACCGGTGATCATCGGTGCGGTCGCGCAGGTGACCAATCTGACGATCGGTCTGTCGGTCGTCGCGCTGTGTTCCGCGTCGATCGCGGTGGCCGGGCCGAAGGTGTTGCGGCGTTTGAAGATCTGACGCGAGCGCGCGCCGGCTCGCGGTCGGCGCACGCGGGGGCCAGACGAAAAACGACCGCTTGCGTTACGTTACGCGCGACCCCGCGTGCGATCGTGTTCCTCGACACATTCCTTTTCCGCTTCGTTGACGGCGCCGGCCATTCGCCCTCGACGCTTTGATTCCTATAAGTTTTCCCTTGCCGCCCGGCAGCCCATAAAATTGGCATAGGCTTTGCAGTTAGCTCCCCAGCAATTTCCACATTACGAGGGGAGCCCAACATGCATCGCACATTCAAACTGACAGCCGGCGCGCTGTGCCTGTCATCGATAATCGTCCTCACCGGCTGCGGAAGCACCCTTACTCAACCGCACGTCCCGAGCGGCGCGAACGGCGGGTCTAGCAGCGGGTCCAGCGGTGCGTCGAGCAGTGGATCGAGCAGTGGATCGAGCAGCGGCTCAAGCAGTGGTTCGAGCAGCGGTTCAAGCAGCGGTTCAAGCAGCGGCTCGAGCAGCGGTTCAAGCAGTGGTTCAAGCAGTGGTTCAAGCAGTGGTTCGAGCAGCGGTTCAAGCAGTGGCTCCAGCAGCGGCACCACCAGCGCCAACCCCGTCGGTGTCGTCGTGCAGAACACCGGCAACGTCGTCACCGCGACCGGCCAGACCGTGTCGGCGGTCGGCAGCCAGATCACTTCGACGTCGATCCCCGGCACCAACGCCGCGACCGCCGGTGCGCTCGGCGGCGTCGTCACAAACCTCGGCAACGGCGTGACCGCGCTCGGCAGCGGCGTCGCGAACGGCCTCGGCCAGCTCGGCAATTCGACCGATCCGCTCGGCACCACCCTCTCCAGCAGCGGCAACCTCGTCGCCGATGCGGGCCAGGCAGTCAACAGCGCCGGCCAACTGGTGACCAGCCTCGGCAGCGGCTCGACCTCGGCCCTCAGCCCGCTGACGACGCCGCTCGGCAGCGTCGTATCGACGCTCGGCAACACGGTGACAACGGTCGGCACCGACCTGGGTACCGCGTTGTCGACCGGCCCGGTCCAGCAACTCACGCAGGGCGTCAGCACCGCGATCACGCCGATCACCGCGACGCTCGCGCAAACGACCCAGACCGTCGGCGACACGACCGGCCTCGGCACGCCGCTGAACGGCCTGCTGGCGACGCTCGGTCACGGCCTCGACAGCGCCGGCAACAAGATCAGCAGCGCCACCGACAATGCGATCGGCCAGAACGTGGGCAACGTCGTCACGAAACTCGGCGACACGGTGACGTCCGCGGGCGGCCTGCTGACCGCGGGCGGCAGCAGCAGCGGCAATCCGCTGTCCGGCCTGACGGGCCTGCTCAATCCGGGCGGCGGCAGCGGCACGTCGAGCGATCCGCTCGCCTCGGTGACCGGCCTGCTGACCGCGCTGCCCAGCACGCTGAGCAGCGGCCTGACCGGCGACGGCAGCTCCGGCAGCGGCCCGCTCGCGCCGCTGACCAATGTAGTGTCGTCGCTGACCGGCACGCTCGGCGGCGCCGGCAGCAGCGGCTCGGGTAGCGCGCTCGCGCCGCTGACCAATGTAGTGTCGTCGCTGACCGGCACGCTCGGCGGCGCCGGCAGCAGCGGCTCGGGTAGCGCACTCGCGCCGCTGACCAATGTCGTCACGACGGTGACCGGCACGTTCACCAGCGCGCTGAGCGGCGCGACTTCGAGCAGCAGCGGCGGCAGCAATCCACTCGCACCGGTGACATCGGCAGTGACGTCGCTCACCAGCGCGCTCGGCTCGGCGACCGGCGGTAGCTCGGGTAGCAGCACGAGCGGCACGAGCAGTGCGCTCGCGCCGGTCACCACGCTGTTGACCACGGTAACGAGCACGCTGACGACGACCGTCGGCGGCGTCGCGAGCACCGCCGGCGGCAGCACGGGCAGCAGCTCCGGCGGCGGTCTGCTGAGCGGCCTCACCAACCTGACCGCGAAGAAGTGATCAACAAGAAAAACGACAGCAGATAAAGGCGCGGTGGCAACAAGCGCCATAGGGAGGGTGGCGAGCCGGGCAACCGGCTCGCCATTTTTTACGTCGCGCCGCTTGGCGCAATTGGCGGCACGGGACGTTCGGCCGCGCGTGACTTGCGGCAATCGCCGCGCAATAGCGCGGTACCGGATCGCCCCCGCCAGATCGCGGAACATAGTTCGGGATCCGTAGCGTAGCGACTGACAGAGAACCGGTGACGCGTAGCAAACCCGAGAAAAGAAAAAAGGCACGCAAGCCTCACGGCCTGCGTGCCTTCAACCAGCGAAACGAAGGACGGCTAAGCGCCTTCGCTCAAACCGGATTTACATCTTCACGACGTCGAGCAGCGTCTTCTTGCCCGACTTGTAGTTGTACAGCGAGATCACGCCGTGTTGCAGATCGCCCTTCGCGTCGAAGGTCGTTTCGCCGATCACGCCCTTGTAGTCGGTCGTCGGCATCGCGGCGAGGATCTTCGCCGGATCGGTCGAGTTCGAGCGCTTCATCGCGTCGACGATGATGTACACCGCGTCATATGTGAACGGCGCGTAGATCTGGATCGGCTGACCGAAGCGCTTCTCGTACTTGCCTTCGAACGCCTTGCCGCCCGCCATCTTCTCGAGCGCCATGCCGGCTTCCGAGCAGACGATGTTGTCGGTCGCGTCGCCGGCGAGATCCGACAGCTTGTCGGTACACACGCCGTCGCCCGCCAGCACCTTCGCGCGCAGGCCGAGCTGCTTCGCCTGCTTCGCGAACGGGCCGCCGGTTGCGTCCATGCCGCCGTACATGATCGCGTCGGGGTTTTCACCCTTGATCTTGGTCAGAATCGCGCGGAAATCGACCGCCTTGTCGTTGGTCGCGTCGTGCGACACGACCTTCAGGCCAAGCGATTTCGCGGTCTTCTCGAATTCGTTCGCGAGGCCCTGGCCGTACGCGGTCGAGTCGTCGACGATCGCCACCGACTTGATCTTCAGGTCCTTGGCCGCGTAGTTCGCGAGCGCCGGGCCTTGCTGAGCGTCGGTCGCGACGACGCGGTACGTCGTCTTGAAGCCTTGCTGCGTATAAGCCGGGTTCGTCGCCGACGGCGAGATCTGCACGATGCCCGCATCGCTATAGATCTTCGACGCCGGAATCGAGGTGCCCGAATTCAGGTGGCCGACCACGGCGACGACCTTGTCGTCGACGAGTTTCTGCGCAACCTGCGTGGCCGTGCGGGGGTCGGCCGCATCGTCCTGCGCGTCCAGCTGCAGCGTGACCTTCTGGCCGCCGATCGTGAGACCCTTCGCGTTGATTTCCTCGACGGCGAGGCGCGCGCCGTTTTCGTTGTCCTTACCCAGGTGAGCGATACCGCCAGTCAACGGCGCAACGTGACCGATCTTGACGACCGTGTCGGCAGCGGCCGATGTTGCCAACGTCGCGAACAGCATCGCCGCGGCGCTGATCGGCAACAGCTTTTGAATTTTGATGTTCATGTAAGTCTCCAGTTTCGGTCAAAACAACGTAATCGCCCTGTGCCCCGCTTCCCAAACTCGTGTCGTTCAGTCCCGTGGACGACCACGCCGGTTGCATCGTTCATGCACTTGGCCCGCACGTTTGCCGAACCGTTTGTGGCGGTTGGCAACCCGTACTTGCGCGCAAGTGTAGGTGATCAAATTAATTTGGGGGAGTTTTTTGAGAAAGTGGGAACAACACTAATAGCGTTGTTCCCAACCGAGTCGCTCCCGGCGTCGGCGAACGGGCCGGAAAGCTACGGCTGGCGCGGGTTTCCGCTAATTGATGGGTTTCACTGCAAGCGCTGATTCAGCGTTTTTCCGGCTTGAGGCGCGGGCGATTCGAAGGTTTTTTCAACCGGAAGATGTGGCGCGCCGCACAGCTTTGTGAGCATGCCGAAAACAATTAAATCAAACTTAAATCCACACTCTTCTCAATGCTTTAATGCGGCGTTATACAGCGCGCAACTGCGCGCGACTTCTGGGCCGTTGCGCAGACGCGGGTTTTCCATAACTTTAGAATCGCGCGCTCCCGCTAGCCCGCAAACGCGGCGCGCGCAACATACATGGCAGTCCCAACTATGCGGATGGCGTGCATCCTCAACCGGTCCGTTCCTCGCCGCCGCCAGCACTCCAAACGTAAAATCCGCAACCGCCACGCGCAGCGGCAAGCGCGCCGCGCGAACGCCGTCACAAAACAGCCTTGATTCATGCCGGATTCCGTTGCGGCGCGCCGCCGGTGTCAATGCGTCGATTGCCGTTTCAATGCGCTCGCAAACGTATGCGTGATCTGCTGGCGCGATGTTTTCCACGTATTTCCGGCAGCGATACACCCACGCTTGCGATCACGCCAACCGCAGCCGCACATGTCGTCACGGAGAAAGAATGAATGCCCGCTGATTTTCAATCGCCTTACTAAATCCAGCTCGCGCGATGCATGCCGCAAGGCCCCGCCGAGCCTTACTGCAAGCGGTTTCTTTTGATGGCAAACTGACCGCCCGCTTCAGAGGCCCCGGGCCTCTGGCGTTTCGTACACACCGACCTCGCGCGGCGCTCGCGCGAGTCTATGGAGAACAGCATGAGCACGACTTCCCGATGGATCGACATCCCCGCCGGCGACGACAGTTTCGGCGGCTACCTCGCGCTGCCGAAGGGCGGTAAGGGCCCGGCGGTCATCATCATTCAGGAAATCTTCGGCGTGAACAGCCATATCCGCTCGGTCGCCGATCAGTATGCGGCGGACGGCTATGTGGCGCTCGCGCCGGATGTGTTCTGGCGCGTGCAGCCGCGCGTCGAATTGACGTATGACGGCAAGGACCGCGAAAAAGGCATCGAACTGATGCAGAAGACCAGGCTCGACGACGCGGTCGCCGACATCGGCTCCGCCGCCGCCGCGTTGCGCGCGCTGCCGGAAGTGACCGGCAAGGTCGCGGCGATCGGCTACTGCTTCGGCGGCCGGCTCGCGTATCTCGCCGCGGCGGCCGGTTCGGTCGACGCCGCGATCGCCTACTACGGCGGCGGCATCCACACGCATCTGGACAAGGCCGCGGACGTGAAGGTGCCGATCCAGTTCCACTACGGCGAACTCGATGCGCACATTCCGATGTCGGACATCGGCCAGATCCAGGAGCGCTTCGCCGGCCGCGCGGACGTGCAGTTCAACATCTACCCGAACGCCGACCACGGCTTCAACTGCTCGGAGCGCGCGTCGTACAACCAGCACGCTTCGGCGTTGGCGCATGGCCGCACGCTGACGTTCCTCGGCGAGCGGATGTAAGCGCGGGCGCCGCGGCGCGGCCTGCGCTAGCCGCCGCAATTCAGGTACGCTCCGAAAGACGGTGTGTCGGCGACACGCCGTCTTTTTTCATTGGCGGCACCGGGACCGCGCGAGCGCAAGCCCGGCCGCCAAACCGACACCGACCGCGAGGGCCCTTTAGCCGTGCAATCAGACTATCTCGCTCATGACGCCATCGGCCTTGCCGAACTCGTGCGCACGCGCCAGGTCAGCGCGCGCGAATTGATCGACGCGGCCATCTCGCGCACCGAAGCGGTCAATCCCGCGATCAACGCGGTGGTGTTGAAGGATTACGACGCGGCGCGCCAGCGTGCATCGCGCGCCGACGCCGACAGCGCGCAGGATGCGAACAGCCTGAACGGCGTGAATGGCGCGAGCGGCGCGAACGCAATGAACGGAACGAACGCCGCGAGCGCGAGCGGCAGCCAGGCCGCCGACGCCCTGCCCACCCACGCCGCACTCGCCGGCGTGCCGTTCATGATCAAGGATCTCGCGCCGATCGCCGGCCTGCGGATGGCGATGGGCAGCCGTCACTACCGCCATTTCATTCCAGGCGAGGACGCGCCGGTCGTCGCGCTCGCCAAAGCGGCCGGCCTGAACATCTTCGCGAAGACCAGCACCTCCGAGCTAGGCCAGATGCCTTATACGGAGACCGAACTATTCGGCCCCTGCCGCAATCCGTGGAATCTCGATCACACGCCCGGCGGCTCCAGCGGCGGCGCCGCCGCGGCGGTCGCGGCCGGCATCGTGCCGCTCGCGCATGCGTCGGACGGCGGCGGCTCGATCCGCATTCCGGCGTCGTGCTGCGGATTGTTCGGCCTGAAACCGTCGCGCGGCCGCGTGCCGCGCGCGGGTGAGCCCGGCCCCGGCGAACTCGGCGTCGACCTCGCGATTTCGCGCAGCGTGCGCGACAGCGCGCTGCTGCTCGATCTGCTGTCGGGCAATGCTGAGCGCGACGCCGGCGCGCCCGGCACGTTCCTCGGCGCAAGCCGCGAGCCGTGCAAGCCGCTGACGGTCGCGTACGTGACCGAATCGATGCTCGCGCCGTCGTTATCGGCGGATGTCCGAGCCGCGCTCGACGACGCCGCGCAACTCGCGAGCTCGCTCGGCCATCGCGTCGAACCGGTGTCGCTCGGCATCGATTTCGCCGCGGTCGGTCACGCGTTTCTGACGCTGTGGTCCGTGAGCGCCGAGCAGATGGTGCTGAACGCGGAGCGCATCACCGGTCGCAAACCGCAGCGCGACGAGTTCGAAATCTCGACGTGGACGATGGCGCACGTCGGCCGCAAGCTCGGCGAGCAGGGCTTGCCGGCCGCGCTCGAAGAACAGCGCCGCATCACCGAACGCCTGACCGGTCTGCTGAACCGCTACGACGTGCTGCTGTGCGCGACGCTCGCGGCCGCGCCGATCAAGATCGGCGAAATGCACCCCACGTCACTGGAGCGCGCGCAAATGCGCGCGGTCACAACGGTGCCGCTCGAAGCGCTGATGAAAAAGCTGCTGCTCGAAACCTCGAGCAGGGCGTTCGCGTGGGCCGGCTGCACCGAGCTATTCAACCTGAGCGGGCAGCCGGCGATGTCGGTGCCGCTCTACTGGAACGCGCGCGGACTGCCGATCGGCGTACAGTTCGCGGCGCGTGTCGGCGGCGAGGCGACGCTGTTGCGACTCGCCGCGCAACTCGAAGCGGCGCGGCCGTGGTTCGACCGGCGGCCGCCGTTGCTCAACGCACAGCGCTAGAACGATCGCGCTGTCGTCAGCCAGAAGGAAACGCCAGGAAAACTCAAGCCGGCTTGCGCTGCGCATCCAGATCGACATGCCGCTGCCCTGGAATACACGCGACCGCGACGATCGACAACGCAAGCCCCGCCATCACGTACCACACCGGCGCGAGCGGCGAGCCGGTGGTCTTGATCAGCCACGTGACGGCGAACGGCCCGAAGCCGCCGAACACCATCACCGCGACGTTATACGCGAGCGACAATCCGATCGAGCGCACGTTAGCCGGAAACAGCTCGGCGATCAGCGCGCCGAACGGACCGTAGTAGCCCGATAGCGTGATCGACAGCACCGCCTGCACGAGCACCAGCTTCGACACGCTCGGCTCGGCCGCGAGCCACGCGAACAGCGGATAGATCAACACGAAGGTCAGCACCAGCGACCACAGCGACAGACCCTTGCGGCCGATCCGGTCCGACCACGCACCGGTCAGTGGAGACAGCACGGTCAACAGCAGATTGCCGACGATCACCGCATAGAACGACTGCGCGAACGGCAGCTTCAGCTGCTTGACCGCGAAGGTCGGCAGATAGGTGATCAGCACATAGATCGTCACGGTCAGCGCGATCACCGCGCCGAGTCCGCACAGCAAGTTGCGGCTATGGCTCGCGAACACTTCGCGCAGCGTCGCGCGCGGCGCGTTCTTTTGCGCGAGCAGAAAGACTTCGGAATCGCGCAGATGGCGGCGAATATAAAAGCCGACCGGCCCGATGAGCAGACCGATGAGGAACGGCACACGCCAGCCCCACGACTTCAGCGCGTCGGGCGACAGACCGCGCGTGATCGATGCGCCGACCACCGCGCCGAGCAGCAGCGCCGCGGCCTGGCTCGCCATCTGCCAGCTGCCGTAGAAGCCGCGCTTCGAGAACGGCGCCGCCTCGATCAGCAACGCGGTCGAGCTGCCGAACTCACCGCCGGCGGAAAAGCCCTGCAACAGACGCCCGAGCACGACGATCAACGGCGCGGCGATACCGATCGCCGAATACGGCGGCGCCAGCGCGAGCAGGAGAATGCCGCACGTCATCAGCGCGATCACCAGCGACAGCGCCGCCTTGCGGCCGGCGCGATCCGCGTAGAGTCCGAGCACGATGCCGCCGATCGGCCGCATCACGAAAGCGACGCCGAAGGTTGCGGTAGTCAGGAGAATTGACGAATAGTCGCTGGCGGCGGGAAAGAACAGCTGGGCGATCACCACCGTCAGAAAACCGAATACGGTGAAGTCGTACCATTCGAGCGCGTTGCCGATCACCGCCGCGACGACTGCGCGGGTGTTGAGGCTCCTCGACGCGGGTGCCATGCGAACTCTCCGCCTGCGAAAAAGTGTCCCCGGGTCAGCGAAACTGACTGCCATTTCGAAGCGGGTGGGAATGCGCCGAGCGCCGCTGTCCATGTCGATGCGCGAGAAAAGTCGCGCTGATACCAGCAACCGCCTTGGAGTGTAAGGAGGGGCTAAACGGTTTTCAAGCCGTTTTCATCTCGTTTGGAGACCTCGGCAACGCACCGCGCAATGCCTGCTGCGCGCGGCGCGGCAGGCATCCGAAACTTCACGAGCCGAAGCCGCGCCGCACGTTGCGGCCCGGAGCGCAATGGCCGGTCCGGGCCTCGGGCGAAACCCGCTTCAGGCCTTCTTGTTATAGGCGCTGCACCAACCTTTGGCCGCGACCTGTTTGCCGGCGAACATCGGGCAGCCGCCGTAGGCGTCGCCCGCCTTGCCCTGGAAGAAGCTGCAGTTGCCGCAGTCCTGGCCCGCCGCGAACTTGGCGAACTTGGCCTTGTCGACCTTGCTCGCGTCCTCGCGGTAGCCAAGCGCCTGCGCGGTCGGGTCGGATTCGGAGACTTTCGGCGCATCGGCGAACGCCTGGCGCGACAGCGCGAACGTCGAGGCCACACCGATACTGGTGATCAAAAACGTACGACGGGAAGATCTCATGGGAACTCACTCCATTTATATGGCAACCACGCCGTTCTGATGACAGCGTTCGCCAAGCATAGCAATGAAGCAGCCCGGCGTGAGCGTCCAATGATGGAGATAAGTGCGGCGGTGGGAGCGCGGGGCTGCCCGCGTTCGGCTGCGGGTGCATCCTCAGGCGCGTCCTCAGATGCGTCCCGAGGTGCGTCCGACGATGCGCCCGCGGCTCGCTTCACGCGTGCCCGCTCAGTTCGCAGACCCGCTGCGCGATCGCCAACGACGCGGTCAAACCCGGCGATTCGATCCCGAACAGATTGACGAGCCCGCGCACGCCATGCGCGGCCGGTCCCTGGAGCACGAAGTCCGCGGCGCTCTCGCCCGGGCCGGACAGCTTCGGACGGATACCCGCGTACGCGGGCTGCAACGCGCCGTCGGGCAATGCCGGCCAGTACGCGCGGATCGCCGCGTAAAACGACTCGGCGCGGCGCGGATCGACGTCGTAATTGATCGTGTCGACCCACTCGACGTCCGGACCGAAGCGCGCCTGACCGCCGAGGTCGATGGTCAGATGCACGCCCAAACCGGCCTCGTTCGGCATCGGATAGATCAGCCGGCTGAACGGCGCACGGCCCGAGATGCTGAAGTAGTTGCCGCGCGCGAAATACAGCGGCGGCACGTGACGCACGTCGAGCCCGCGAATCTTGCGCGCCAGCACGTTGGCGTACAGGCCCGCGCTGTTGATCACGCAGGCCGCGCTAACCGTAGTCGGCGCCGCGCCGCCGACCGCGATCGTGAAGCGGCCGTTGCGCGCCTCGATCGTCTCGACCGGCGCGTGAAACGCAAAGATCGCGCCGTCACGCTCGGCGTCTCCCTGCAACGCGAGCATTAGTTGATGACTATCGACGATCCCGGTCTGCGGCGAGAACACCGCCTCCACGCACTCGAGCGCCGGTTCGAGCGCCTGCGCCTGATCGCCGGTGATACGCATCAGGTCGAGCACGCCGTTGTCGCGTCCCTTGGCGATGATGCTTTCGAGCTGCGGAATCTGATTGCGCGCGGTCGCGACCAGCAGCTTGCCGCAGCGCGAATGCGGCACGTTGCGCTCGGCGCAGTAGTCGTACAGCATTTCGCGGCCGCGCACGCACAGCGTCGCCTTCAGCGAGCCGCGCGGATAGTACAGGCCCGCGTGAATCACTTCGCTGTTGCGCGAACTGGTGCCCACTCCGATTGCCTCGGCTGCCTCCAGCACGATCACCTCGCGCCCGCGCGCCGCCAGCGCGCGCGCCGTCGCGAGGCCGATCACGCCGGCGCCGATCACTACACATTCGATCTGATCCATATCCGTTGACGCGGCCCGACTTCGCCGCGCGCTGCCTCGTTCAGCCGATGGGGAGAAAGACTGGATGCGGCGCCTCGGTGGCGCTTTCGCTGTTTATCGAGTGCATCTGTCCGCTGGAATCTGTTTTGCGTTTGCCTGGGTTTGCCGCCTGGATGTGCGTCGGTTTATTCGGCTCTGCTGATACCGTTTTATCACCACCACGCAAAATTGTACGACGCAGTACAGACTGAAACGGCACTCGACCGCGCTCGCGGAGCGCGGCCCGGCATCCCTCTACCGGGCGCGCGCGGGCACATATCTCAAAACTAGCAACAATTGCCTTGGCATTCACTGCGCGACCGGTACGAATTGCCCATCATTTATATGCGAATCGCATTTATAGCGGTTTTGGGCCTGAAAATGGCCGGAAAACCTCAAAAACCGATCGGTTTTCGCCGGTTTCCGTAATCGAGCCGGATGTCGGCCGCCTCGATGTGGTCGCGTCCGGCGATCCGCGCCGCGCCGAAGCCGTTCAGGATGGCCCGGCGCATCGCGCGCGGCGAGGCGGGCTTGAGCGCGTCGAGCGCCGCGTCGCCGAGCTGCTCGGGAAAGCGCAGGCCCCAGTTGTGCGCGCAACGGATTTCGTCATAGATCGCCTGCGCGATGCGCCGTGCGCCCGCATGATCGGGTGGCGGAATCTCGTAGACATTCATCCGGTTCAGGATCGGCTCCGGAATCGCGCGTTCGTCGTTGGCGGTCGCGATCCAGATCACGTTGCCCGCGTTGATCGGAATTTCGGCGAATTCGTCGATGAAGCTCTGCGCGGTGTCGTGCTCCAGCAGCGCGTACAGCGCGCCGAGCGGATCGTATTGCGAGTCGCCGGTGGCCTTGTCGATTTCGTCGACGACTATCACCGGGTTCGCGTAGCTGCCGTTCACGAGCGCATCGAACACCTTGCCCGGCTTCGCGTTCTTCCATTGCGACGACGCGCCCGACAGAATCCAGCCCGCGGTTAGCGAACTCATCGCGACGTACTGATACGCGGTGCCGAGCAGCCGCGCCAGTTGCTTCGCGAAATGGGTCTTGCCGATGCCGGGGTCGCCGAGCAGCAGGATCGGCATCAGTTCGAGCCGGTCCTCCGTTTCGAGGCACAGCGCGACCTGCTTGCGGATGTCGTCGAGCGGCGCGGAAAAGTTCGGCAGCGCGTCGATCAGATCGTCGATCGACGGCATCCGGTTCGGCTTCACGCAGAAGCGCAGATTGCCGGTTTTCAGCATCTTTTCGTAAGTGGCGCGCAGCGCCTCGTTGGCGCCGTCACCGAGACCGTTCAGCGCGGTTTCGACCTGATCGAGGTCGTACACCCGGCTAAACGATGCCACCGCGATTTCCTGTTTGACCATTGCCGTCGTCATCGCTCACCCCGTCTGCTTGATGCTGCGTGTTGCTGCTGCGGCGGCGCCCTGTGGGTGCCGGTTCGAATCCAGTGTAGCGATGACATAAACACGTGCAAGCCAGCAGTCGGGCGGCTCTGCTGCTAACAGCCTCGCCGGGGGTTGGGCCCGCCACGTGCGGCGCGCGGTTCGGTGTGCGCGGCGGTCCGTGCGTGTTGCCGCGCTTGCAGCCGCGCCTGTTGCCGCGCTTGTTTCCGCGTTTGCTGTCCTTATCTGAAATGGAGTATTGCTGAACCGGCCCGGGCCCACGATGTCAGAAAATCGTTTCGGCCATCGGGGGTAAGATGGCTCACTGTTTCGAATACCTGAAAAACGACACCACCCCGACCCAGACACGGTACCGGCCGATGTCGTGAGCGGAGATTCCCGATATGTGGAAAACCAGTATCGCGGCCTTGCTGCTTGGCGCTTCGTTGCTCGCGCACGCGCAACAACGACCAGGCCAGCAGGCCGTGCAATGGCAATTACAGGTGCTCAAGGACGGTCAGCAGATCGACTCGTTCGAGGGCACCACCACCGTGGGCCAGGCGCGCACGGATACCCACCACCAGGTGATCCAGCACAACGTCGGTTGCAAGGATCAGCCGGCCGGCAGCATCGACCTGTCGCGCACGATCACGCTATCGCCGCTGCGCGTGGATCCGCAGGGCGTGATGCTGTCGATCGACACCCAGGAAACGCTCGAAAGCGACAGCGCGCAGCGCACCGACATCGGCTGCAAGCTGCCGCCGCAGCCGCGTCAGGTGAATGCAAGCCATCCGGGCCTCGTGGTGCCACCCGATCAATGGGCGAGCTGGACGATCGTCGCGAGCAATCCGAACCTCGTTTATCGCGTGCATGCGAACGTCGTGAACAACGGCGCGAACGGCAACGGCGCGATGAACGGCAACGGCGGCGCCGCCGGCGGCATCGCAAACAGTCCCGCTAGCGACACTGCTGCGGGCACGGCTAGCGGCACGACCATCGCCGTTCCCCCCGGCAAATCGAACTGACATGAACAGCGAACGTGAACCACGCGCCTTCGCGGCGCCCTCAACCAGAACACGTGGATAACGCCGCATGCGAAACCCAGAAGAATTGATCCGCGATAACTTCGCGCCGAACGACTTCGTCGCGGTGAGCTGGAACCTGCACAAGGGCCGCACGCCGCTTGGCTTCCAGGCCTGGCAGGCGATGCAGCGCTGGGTCCAGTCGACTCACGCGGACGCCTATTTCCTGCAGGAAGCGATGGCGCGGCGGATGCCGTCGCCAGTGACCGCCACCAGCTTCGGCGCGCCGATCGACGACCCGCTAGCCGACGTCTGGCATTGCCAGGCGACCGAAATCGCGCGCGCGCTCGAACTCGAAGTGGCGCTCGGCCCCAATGTGTTCAAGCCGTCGTGGCGGCACGGCAATGCAATCTTGTCGCCGCATCCGCTCGACCTCGGCGGCCGCTGGGATATTTCCGCGCACCGCTTCGAGAAGCGCGGGCTGCTGGTCGCGCGCGCGACCTTCGGCGGCCGGCTCGTCACGCTGCTGTGCGCGCATCTGGCGCTGACGCGTCCGGCGCGCTTGCGGCAGATGAACTGGATCGCGCACTGGATCGCGAAGGAAGCGCCGGCCGGCCCGCTCGTGCTGGCCGGCGACTTCAACGACTGGCGCAACGACTCGGTGCCGCTGTTTCGCGAGCATGGCCTGCAGGAAGTCGCCACGCTGCTCGGCGAGCCGGCGCGCACGTTTCCGGCGTTCTCGCCGGCGCTGTCGCTGGACAAGATGTTCGTGCGCGGGATGCAGCCGATCGAATGGATCCAGCCGACGCAGGAGACTGCGTGGCTGTCGGATCATTTGCCTTATATGGCGCGATTGCGGGTTGAGTGAAGCGGGTTGAGTGAAGCGGATGAAGGACCGGGCCCTCACCCCTCCCGCCGCGGCGTCCACGTCAGCGCCGCCTCGATCTCCTCTCCGGGCTGCAGCACGCAGCCGCCGACCTGCTCGCGCAGCCCCGCCTCCCCGAACGTGTTGAAGCAGTCGGTCGTATTGGTGACCGGCTCCACGCACAGCTGCGGATCGTTGGCCGGCGCGAACACCACCATGTGATCGAACGGCGCGTCCGCACGCATCGTCAGGCTGCGGCGTTCGTCGGGCCATGCGATCGTCGCCTCGCGCGTCCAGTTCGCGAAGTTGTTGTCGAGATCGAACGCATCGGGCGACATGCCGGCGCGCAACGCGTCGACCGCCGGATGCGGGCCGAGATGAGTCGGCAGCACCGCGGCATCGGCGTGCCACATCGCCTGCACGTCGGCATGCACGCGGGTCGCTTGGGTGCGCGGATAGTACGGGTGATGGCCCATCCCGAACGGCATCGGCCGATCGTCGAGGTTCTGCGCCCACATCGTGATCCGCAGGCCGCCGTCGCGCAACTCGATCCGCTGGCGCGCGCGATAGCGGAACGGCCAGTCGCCGCGCACCCGCGCATCCGGTTCGTGCTCGAAATGCAGGTCGAGTGAACTTTCGCTATGCGCGCCGACCCGCCACGGCTGCCGCCACGCGTTGCCGTGCAGCGCATGCGCGAAGCGCGGGTCGTTGCCGGCGAGATCGATCGCCCGGCCGTCGAACTCGAAACGCGCGTCGCGAATCCGGTTGCAATACGGAAACAACGGAAAGCTCGCCATTTGCAGCGGATCGCGCTGCGCGAACGCGTCCGCCGTGGCCGGCCGCAGCCAGTGCAGCGGACCGGCGGGCGTGACTTCATAGAAAGCCGCGAGCGCGCCGCCCACGTCGGGCGCGAGCACCGCGCGCAACGGGCCCGCCGACACCGCGATGGTCCGCGCGACGATCGCAGGATCGTCGAGCCACGACAATTGCCAGCCGGCTTGCGCGACCGCGTGCGGCGCGTCCGGCGCCGGCGGCTGCGTCGGATGCACGGAAACGTCGCGCATGATCAACAAACGAAAAACCGCAAGCGGATGGCGGCACCAACGTGCATTCGTCTCTCCTGTAACGTGCCGCGCACAGCACGCGGCCGGCGGGCGTCCTCTAGCCCGCCCGGGCGAGAATCGCACGAGAGCGGCCGCGCAGTCAATATTATTAGTAATAAATTTGACGAAAGAACCGGTAATTCGCCGTAAACCCGTTCCCAGATGTCGGTCAGCGCGCGTTGCCGCACGCATATTATTAGTGGTACCGTCATCGGCATGATGCCCAGCCGCATCCCCATGCTTTAGCGCCGCCTCGCCGCGGCCCGCACAATGAAAAAATCGACTCAACGCCGTCCGACCATGACCGACATCGCCAAGCTCAGCGGCGTGTCGCAATCCACCGTTTCGCTGGTACTGAACAACGCGGCCGGCGCGAAATTTTCCGAAGCCACCCGCAACAAGGTGTTGAAGGCCGCACACGATCTCGGCTACCGGCTGTCGCTGCGCGAGCCGGTGCCGGCCTCGGGCGACGAGCGCAACCTGATCGTCTATCTGGCCGACGAAATTTCGACCAGCCCGCATCCGGTCGTCAACGCCGACGGCGCGCGCGACGCCGCCTACGCGAACGGCAAGATGCTGGCGGTCTACTCGACCCACGGCAACGCCGACATCGAAAAACAGGTGCTCGACACGGTGCTGACCAATCCGCACGTGTTCGGCGTGATCTACGCGACCGTCTACACCCGCAAGGTCGCGCCGCCGGCCGCGCTGTCGCAGGTGCCGACCGTGCTGCTGAACTGCTACACCGGCGACAACGCGTTTTCGTCAGTGGTGCCGGCCGAAGTGGCCGGCGGCCATCTCGCGACCGACTATCTGCTGCAAGCCGGCCACCGGCGGATCGGCTACATCAACGGCGAGCCGTGGCAGGACGCCGCGAAGGACCGCCTGAAGGGCTACCGCACCGCGCTCGCAACCGCGGACCTGCCTTACGCGCCCGAACTGGTGCGCGACGGCGACTGGAGCTCGGGTCTGGGCTTCGAGCTGACGCTGTCGCTGATGCGCGAAGCGAATCCGCCCACCGCGATCTTCTGCGCGAACGATCTGACCGCGATCGGCGCGATCGAAGCGCTCAAGCAGCTCGGCATGCGGGTGCCCGAAGACGTGTCGGTGCTCGGCTACGACGACCAGGAAATCGCCCGCCACACCCACCCGCCGCTGTCCACCGTAGTGCTGCCGAACTACGAGCTCGGCCGCTGGGCGGTCGAGACGCTGCTGCAGGAAGAACACAACCGCCTCGCCGGCGCGCCGGTCCGGCATCGCACGGTCAAGCTCGACGGCCCGCTGGTCGAACGCGCATCGGTCAGGGTAATTACCGAGGCGAAAGCGCCGATAATTAATAATATTAGTGATTGACCGATAATAATTCCAGGTGGAATAATCGGCACGTCGGGTCGGGAAGGACGAACGCTCGCGAGTAATAGGCTCGTCGGGCGTCGCCGGGACAACATGCGCCGGACCTCCCGCACGACAGACGGCAATGCGGGCAGCACAAAAAGCAAATACACAACCCTCACCGGTTACTGGAGGAAGACATGGCGTCGCTCAACACGCAGTCGCGCGGTCACGCGCGCAAGCAACAGATCCGTCCGCTGGCAGCTTCTCTGCTGGCTCTGGCAATCGGTTTCGGTGGCGCGGTGGCGCACGCCGACGACGCATTGCCGAAGTTGCCGAGCAAGACCCCGTTGAAGGTCGGCTTCGCGCAAACCGAAAGCAATAACCCGTGGCGTCTGGCCGAAACGAAGAGCTTCAAGGACGTCGCCGCGAAGTGCGGCTGGCAGGTCGTGATGACCGACGCCAATGGTTCGAACTCCAAACAGGTTTCCGACATCCAGAGCATGATCGCGCAGCACGTCGATCTGCTGGTGTTCCCGCCGCGCGAGGAAAAGCCGCTGGCGCCGATCGTGTTGCAGGCTAAAAAAGCCGGCATTCCGGTGATCCTCGTCGACCGCGACGTCGATCAGTCGGTCGCGAAAGCGGGCCGCGACTACATCACCTTCATCGGCTCGGACTTCATCGATCAGGGCCACCGCGCAGCCGACTGGCTCGTCACGGCGACCGGCGGCAAGGCGAAGATCATCGAACTCGAAGGCACGACCGGCGCGTCGGCCGCGAACGATCGCAAGAAGGGCTTCGACGAAGTGATCGCGAAGAATTCGGGCATGACGATCATCGCGTCGCAAAGCGGCGACTTCGCGCGCGACAAGGGCCGTCAGGTGATGGAAACGCTGTTGCAGGCGCATCCGGACGTGACCGCGGTGTACGCGCACAACGACGAAATGGCGCTCGGCGCGATCGCCGCGATCAAGGCGGCCGGCAAGCAGCCGGGCAAGGACATCCAGATTGTCACGATCGACGGCACCAAAGGCGGCATGGACGCGATCGCCGCCGGCGAACTCGGCGCGAGCGTGCAGTCGAGCCCGTTCTTCGGCCCGCTCGCGTGCGACGTCGCGCAGCGCTACGCGAAGGGCGAAAAGATCCCGACGTGGGTCAAGGTGTCGGATCGCTTCTACGACAAGAGCAACGTGCAACAGAGCATGCAGTACGGCTATTGAGCGCGAACCCGGGGCAGCGCGCGTGAACGCGGCGCTCGCTTCAGCGGCTTCCCCGGCGCCGGCTACAGCGTTGTAGCAGGAAGTCACCCGCCTTCCAATGAAGGTCTCCTCGTCGGGCGGGTGGCGGGAAGGGTTCGAAGCGACGCGCCCGTCACGCACGGACCGTCGCTTCGTTTTTATGCGGCGTAACCGGGGTCGCCACGCCCCGCCCCGTTGGTCCGGCGCGCAGGCGCCGCGGACCCGCGCCGGACACGCCGCGCATCCCGCCCCGCTGTAACTCAACGCCAACCGACGTAATCCCGGCACCACCGGCAGCATCCGCACCAGGAGAACACCGTGACGGAATCCGGCACGCACCCGCGTCACTCCCCTCTTACCCGTCCCCCGCTGCTCGAGATGCAGGACATCGGCATCAGCTTCGGCGGTGTACCCGCGCTGCGCGGCGCCAACCTGAGCGTCGCCGCGGGCGAAGTCCACGCGCTGATCGGCCAGAACGGCGCCGGCAAATCGACGCTGATCAAGATCCTGACCGGCGCGTATCGGCGCGGCTCGGGCAGCGTGCGCTTCGAAGGCCGCGAAGTCGATTTCCGCACCCCGAAGCAGGCACGCGGGGCGGGCATCAGCACGATCTACCAGGAAATAAACCTGGTGCCGTTCCGCTCGGTCGCGGAAAACATCTTTCTGGGCCGCGAGCCGCGCCGCTTCGGCCTGATCGACTGGCGCACGGTGCAGCAGCGCGCTAGCGCGCTGCTCGAATCGTTCGGGTTGCAAATCGATGTGAAGAAACCGGTCGGCCGCTATTCGACCGCGATCCAGCAGATGGTCGCGCTCGCGCGGGCGGTGTCGTCGGACGCGAAGATGGTGATCATGGACGAGTCGACCTCGTCGCTCGACGAACGCGAAGTCGAGCTGCTGTTTACGGTCGTGCGCAAGCTGCGCGACGACGGCCGCGCGGTGATCTTCGTCTCGCACCGGCTCGACGAACTGTATGCGCTGTGCGATCGCGTGACTGTGATGCGCGACGGCCAGACGGTCGCGCAAAGCACGATGGCGGAAATGGACAAACTGCAACTGGTCACCACGATGCTCGGCCGCACGCTCGCCGCGGTGGTGCAGGAAGACACCGCGTCGCGCGAAGCGAACCTCGCCAAGCGCGGCAAGCAGGTGCTCGGCGCGAGCCAGCTCGGCGCACCGCCGAAGGTCAACGGCGTCTCGCTCGACGTGCACGCGGGCGAAGCGGTCGGCCTCGCTGGTCTGCTCGGCTCGGGCCGCACGGAGACGATGCGGCTGATGTTCGGCGCCGATCCGCTTGCGCAAGGATCTCTTTCGATCGGCGGCGAGGCGGTCGCGCTGAAGTCGCCGCAGGACGCGATCGCGCGCGGTCTCGCGTATCTGACCGAGGACCGCAAGGGCGAAGGGATCGTGCCGGAACTGTCGGTACGCGACAACCTCACGCTGGTCTGTCTGCGCACGCTCGCGAAAAACGGCGTGGTCGACGTGAAGAAGCAGCAGGCGATCGTCGATCGCTTCATCGCGTCGCTCGGCATCAAGCTGCGCTCGGCCGATCAACCGATCCGCGAACTGTCCGGCGGCAACCAGCAGAAGGTGCTGCTCGCGCGCTGGCTCGCGGCGCAGCCGGCGCTGCTGCTGCTCGACGAGCCGACCCGCGGGATCGACGTCGGCGCGAAGGCCGACGTCGCGAAGATCGTGCGCGAGTTGCGCGACGCGGGGCTCGCGGTGCTGCTGTCGGCATCGGAACTCGAAGAACTGACCGCGGTCGCGGACCGCGCGGTGGTGATCCGCGACGGCCGCACGGTCGCCGAACTGAACGGCGCCGAGATGAGCGAGACCGCGATCATGGACGCGATCGCGTACGGCAGCGAGGGCCACTCGGCGCTCGCCGACGCAGCGCAATCGGCACATATCGAAGACGCGTTGGGAGGCGACCGTCATGGCGCTTAAGCTTCATTCAAATTCGCTGCCGGCCGAGGCGCCGGGCGCCGCTGCGCCGTTGCAGTCGGCGGCCACCCCGCGCACGCGCGCATCGAGCACCGTGCAGAAATTGCGCCATCTGGCGATGCAGCGCGAAGTGATCGTGCTGCTCGCGATGGTGCTGTTCAACCTGATCTTCACGCCGCACTTCTGGTCGTTGCAGACCTTCAACGTGAACATGACCCAGGTCGTGACGATCGTGATCGTCGGTATCGGCATGACGCTGGTGGTCGCGACCGGCGGGATCGATCTGTCGGTCGGCGCATCGATGGCGATTTCGGGCGCGCTCGCGCCGATGCTGTTCCTGAATATTCAGGGGCCGCTCGGCATCGGGCTCGCGTTCGTGCTGCCGGTGCTCGCGGCCGCCGCATGCGGCGTGTTCAACGGATTGCTGGTCACACGTTTGGCGGTGCAGCCGATCGTCGCGACGCTGGTGCTGTTCATCGCCGGACGCGGGATCGCGCAAGTCGTCACCGACGGCAGTCTGCAGGCGTTCAATACGCCCGCGTTCCAGTGGATCGCGCTCGGCAAGGTCGCCGGCGTGCCGTTCCAGGTGCTGCTGATGCTCGCGCTGGTTGGCCTCTTCGCGTGGATCGTGCGCAAGACGCTGTTCGGCCAGTATCTGCTGATCACCGGCGGCAACGAGAAGGCGGCCTATCTGTGCGGCGTGCCGACCGCGACCATCAAGCTGATCGCCTACACGCTGTGCGCGGCGCTCGCCGGGCTCGCGGGGCTGATCTCGATCTCGGTGAATTCGTCGTCGGATGCGAACGTGGTCGGACTCGGCGTCGAGCTCGACGCGATCGCCGCGGTCGCGGTCGGCGGCACCGCGCTGACCGGCGGCAAGGCGTATATCGGCGGCACGCTGATCGGCGCGCTGATCATCCAGTTGCTGCGCTACACGCTGCTCGCGCACGGCATCCCCGATGCGGCCGCGCTGGTCGTGAAGGCCGGCATCATCGTCGCGGCCGTTTATGTGCAGCGGCGCGCGCGCTGATCCGCGCACGCCATCTCAGGACTCGATGCGATGAAAAAGAATCTTCCTATCCTGCTCGCGCTCGCGGCGCTGGTCGTGCTCGGCCTCGTGCGCTACGAGCACTTCGGCTCGGCGTACAACATCACGTCGTTCTGGCGCTACAACTCGATGTTCGCGCTGATCTCGATCGGCATGGCGTTCGTGATCATCACCGGCGGGATCGATCTGTCGGTCGGCACGGTCGCGGCGCTCGCCAGCGTGGTCGCCGCGCTGACCAGCGTGTACGGCGGCTGGGTCGCGGTGCTGGCCGGCTGCGCGGCCGGGCTCGCGGTCGGCGTGCTGAACGGGGTGATGATCACCCGGCTCAAGATCCTGCCGTTCATCGTCACGCTCGCGACCAGTCTGGGCGCGCACGGCGTCGCGCTGCTGCTCGGCAGGAACGATGCGGTGTCGATTGCCGCCGAATCGAACTTCGGCGACTTCGGCCAGGGCGACCTGTTCGGGCTGCCGATTCCGGGTCTGGTCGCGCTGGTCGCGGCGGTGGCCGGCTGGCTCGCGCTGCGCAGTTCGCGCTTCGGCCGGCATTCGCTGGCGATCGGCGGCAGCGAGGAAGCGACGCGGCTGATGGGCCTGAACGTCGACCGCACGCTGGTGCTCGCGTATGCGGTCAGCGGCCTGCTGGCCGGGATGGCCGGCGTGATCCTCGCCGCGCAGTTCGGCGCCGGGCAGCCGAACGAAGGGGTCGGCTGGGAGCTGTTCGCGATCTCGGCGGTCGTGCTCGGCGGCACGCTGCTGACGGGCGGCGAAGGCTCGGTCGCGATGACGATCGCCGGCGTGCTGCTGCTCGGGCTCGTGTTCAATCTGCTGAACTTCGAGAACGGGTTGGGGTTCATCAGCCTGTCCGCGTACTGGCAGTCGGTGATTCGCGGCGTGTTCCTGCTGCTGGTGATCGTGCTGCAGGCGCGGGTGCTGAAGCAGCGCGGGGCGAAGCGGGCTGCGGCTTAAGGCGAGTCGGGCGAGTCGGGCGGCTTGGGAAGGATCGGGCGGGTCGGGCGCTTCGGGGTCCGTTGCGCCCCCCGTTTGCCAGTTTTCTCAGCAGGGTCAATGCTGCACTGCACGTTACCTTTAGGTATCATCCTGAAAATTGTCGTCCGCGCGCCGCGCTGCTTATCGCGCCTGCCGGGCAGTCAATGGCAGCCGCCCCGCGCGGCGTTCGCCGAATCGCCGTACCCCGCTGAAGCACGGCCGCACTCACGCCGACGTACTTTGCGGCGCCAAGCCACCGGCGCCCACGCTTTGCTGGTCCGGCAACCCGCTTTACCTCGCTCGACCGTCGCGCCGAGGCCCCGTCCGCCGGGCACGGTAAAATGGCGGATTGCGCGTAACTCCCGCCCGCGGGGGAAACGCCACCGCGCCCAGAAGCGCGCAGCATCGCCCATTGCCGTGCCGGCCGGCTCCAACGACTGGCCGCCTTTGTTTTCGCACTATCCAAGAAGCCATGAGCAACCTGAATTCACAAACCGTCCTGAGCGTCCACCACTGGACCGATACGCTTTTCAGCTTCACCTGCACGCGCGACCCGGGGTTCCGCTTCGAAAACGGCCAGTTCACGATGGTCGGCCTGCAGGTCGACGGCAAGCCGCTGATCCGCGCCTACAGCCTCGCGAGTGCGAACTACGAAGAACATCTCGAATTCCTCAGCATCAAGGTGCAGGACGGTCCGCTCACGTCGCGTCTGCAGCACCTGAAGGTCGGCGACGAAGTGCTGATCGGCAAGAAGCCCGTCGGCACGCTGGTCGCCGACAACCTGCTGCCGGGCAAGACGCTGTGGCTGCTGTCCACCGGCACGGGCCTCGCGCCGTTCATGTCGATCATTAAAGATCCGGACATTTACGACCGCTACGAGCGCGTGGTGCTGACCCACACCTGCCGTTTCGTCGACGAACTCGCGTACAAGGAATACATCACCGACCACCTGCCGGCGCACGAGCACCTCGGCGAACTGGTGCAGGAAAAGCTGCTGTACTACCCGACCGTCACGCGCGAAGCGTTCCAGAACCGCGGCCGCATCACCGAGCTGATCGAAACCGAAAAGCTGTTCGCCGACCTCGGCGTGCCGGGCTTTTCGCTCGAAAACGACCGCGTCATGCTGTGCGGCAGCCCGCACATGCTGCGCGACACGCGCAAGCTGCTCGACGACCTGGGCTTCAAGGAAGGCAGCAACAACGAGCCGGGTCACTACGTGGTCGAAAAGGCCTTCGTCGGCTGAGCGACACACACGTTTTCGCGGCCCGCGCGCCGCGAATTACTGCAAAGGAGCCTACGGGCTCCTTTTTTGTTGCCGGTTACAAATTGCCCTCGTCCATTTAACATTTGGCGTCGGCATTTTTCTGACATGTTGGTCATGCAAAATACATCAAGCGATTTCTAACAAACCGGCGCTAAGCCTTGGTGCGACTGCACTTTTCTTTTTTTTGAGATATCATCGCGCACCAAGTTAGGACAAATTCGATGCCTGTCGTGGTCCGCCCGACTTGTTACTGAATGTAAATTTCGTTACCTTGAGCCGTAGCAATTATCCGTCGCGCCGCGCCCGCGACGATCAGCTCGGAAAGGTTCGACATTCGTGTTTTGCCATCCCGCCCGCTTTCGTCATCCACCCGTTTCCTGAGAGGAATCTCCATGGATACGTCGACTGCCGTCCCATTCGACGCGCCGCTGGCCTCGCCGGCGCCGCGTGATGGCTTCGACGCCCCGTCGCACGCCGCGCAGCGCGAGCTGGAACAATTGCGTGCGCGCGTGCGCGAGCTGTCGGCCGAGCTGGTCGACGCGCAGGAGAGCGTGCGCCGCCACATCGCGCGCGAGTTGCACGACGGCGTCGGCGCCGAGCTGACCGCGACGCGCTTCGCGCTCGCCGGCGTCGAGACCTGGCTGGCGGCCGACGCGCCGCCGCAATGCACGGCCGCGCTTGCGCTCACCAACCGTTCGCTCGATGCAGTCTGCGCGGCCCATCGCGCGGCCGTCGCGCAACTGCACGCGCCGTCGTTCGAGCGGGGCGTCGGCGTGGCGCTGCGGCAGTGGCTCGAGGAATTCGCCGGCCGCACCCGCTTGCTCACGTCGTTCAGCTGCACCGACGACGCGCGGCTCGCTGGCCTGTCCGCCGACGCGGCGCTCGCGGTGTTCCGGGTCGCGCAGGAAGCGCTGAACAACGTCGCGAAGCATGCGCGGGCGAACCGCGTCGAGGTGCGGATCGAGGCCGGCGCGCGCCATCTGAAGCTGGTCGTCAGCGACGACGGAATCGGCATGCCGCGCGGTGCGCAAAAGCGCCACGGCAGCACGCACGGCGGCCATTTCGGGCTCACCGGCATGCAGGCGCGCTGCGCCGCGTTCGACGGCACGCTGCGCGTGAGCGCACGGCGCGCGAGCGCCAACGTCACCGCAACCGCCAACCCCAACGCCACCCCCAATGCCAAAGCGGCACACGCCGCTCAGCGCGGCACGCAGCTCCTCGCCCGCTTCGCCTGGGACGCGCTGCTCGCCCCCATCACCGCGCCGCGCGCCGCCCGGCGCGCGCTGCAAGCGTGAGCCGGCCATCATGAGCCTGCGCATCCTGATCGTCGAAGATCACGCGGTGGTCCGCCAGGGCGTGCGTCAGTTGCTGCTCGATCGCGGCATCGCGCGCGAGGTGGCCGAGGCGCAAAACGGCGGCGAAGCGCTCGAAGCGGTCGGCCAGCAAAGCTTCGACGTCGTGCTGCTCGACATTTCGCTGCCCGACATGAACGGCGTCGAAGTGCTGAAGCGCCTGAAGCGCAAGGCCCCGCGGGTCGCCGTGCTGATGTTCTCGATGTACCGCGAGGACCAGTACGCGGTGCGCGCGCTGAAGGCCGGCGCGTCCGGCTATCTGTCGAAGACCGTCGATGCCGCGCAGATGATCCGCGCGATCCAGCAGGTCGCCGCCGGCCGCAAATACGTGAGCCCGGCGATGGCCGAGGCGCTCGCCGACTACGTGTCGTTCGACGGCGAGCAGCTGCCGCACGAAAAGCTCTCCGACCGCGAATACCAGACGCTGTGCATGCTCGCATCGGGCAAGCGGCTGACCGACATCGCGGCGACGCTGTCGTTGTCGGTGAAAACGGTCAGCGTGTATCGCACCCGGCTGCTGGAGAAGATGAAGCTGCGCAACAACGCGGAGCTGACGTTCTACGTGATGAGCAATCGCCTCGTCGATCTGAATCCGGCGATGGCCGGCTGAGCGCGCCGCTTCGGCGGTGCCGCGTGGAGCAAGCGGACCGGCCGAAGCAGCCCGCTCTTGCGCCACCCCGCTGCGGCACCGCGCCGCCGACCGGCCGGCGTGGCGCGCGCGCCACGCGAGCGATTCCCTCCCCGTTAATCGCTTATCCCGGTAATCTTTATCGCCAGCCCCGGCCCGGAACTGCAAGACCACCCCGAACGCCCGTCCTGGCGGGAGTTTCCGCCCGTCGCCGGCACTCCGAAATCGCGTTGAACGGGCAGCCCGATCGCACGTATCCGCTAGAATCCCGGGTTTTCCCGACATTCGGCGCGCAACACGCGTGCACTACTGGAGACCCACGCCAATGTCCCTGTTTCGCAAAAAGAGCGTCGAGCATCTGCTCGCGACCAGCGCTCAGACCGCCGGCCTGAAAAAGGCCCTCGGCGGGCTGGACCTCACGTTCCTCGGCGTCGGCGCCATCATCGGCACCGGCATCTTCGTGCTGACCGGCACCGGCGCGGTCCAGGCCGGCCCCGCGCTGATGATCTCGTTCGTGATCGCGGCGATCGCCTGCGGCTTCGCCGCGCTCGCGTACGCGGAATTCGCATCGACGATCCCGGTCGCCGGCTCGATCTACACGTACTCGTATGCGACGCTCGGCGAACTGGCCGCGTGGATCATCGGCTGGGACCTGATGCTCGAATACGGGCTCGCCACTTCGGCGGTGTCGGTCGGCTGGTCCGGTTATCTGCAGTCGCTGCTGTCGGGCTTCGGGGTGTCGCTGCCGGTTGCGCTGTCCGCGGCGCCCGGCGCGATTCCGGGCGTGCATACGCTGTTCAACCTGCCCGCGTTCCTCGTGATGATGGCGATCACCACGCTGCTGTCGGTCGGCATCCGCGAATCGGCGAAGATCAACAACATCATGGTCGCGATCAAGGTCACCGTGGTGCTGCTGGTGATCGTAGTCGGCGTGTTCCACGTGACCCCGGCCAACTGGCATCCGTTCATGCCGAACGGCTGGAGCGGCGTGTTCGGCGCGGCCGCGGTGATGTTCTTCGCGTTCATCGGCTTCGACGCGGTGTCGTCGGCGGCCGAGGAAGTGAAGAATCCGAAGCGCGATCTGCCGGTCGGCATCATCGCATCGCTCGGCGTGTGCGCGGTGCTGTACGTCGCGGTCGCGGCGGTCGTCACCGGCATCGTGCCGTCGAGCAAGTTCGTCGGCATCTCGCACCCGGTGTCGTATGCGCTGCAACTGGCCGGGCAGAACTGGGTCGCCGGCTTCATCGATCTGGGCGCGGTGCTCGGCATGCTGACGGTGATTCTGGTGATGGCCTACGGTCAGACCCGCGTGATCTTCGCGATGTCGCGCGACGGCCTGCTGCCGGCGAAGCTGTCGAAGGTGCATCCGCGCTTCTCGACGCCTTTCTTCACGACCTGGCTGGTCGGCATTTTCTTCGGCCTGATCGGCGCGCTGGTGCCGCTCAATGTGTTGGCCGAACTGATCAATATCGGCACGCTGGCCGCGTTCTCGATGGTGTCGATCGCGGTGCTGGTGCTGCGCAAGACCCACCCGGACCTGCCGCGCGCGTTCCGTTGCCCGGGCGTGCCGGTGGTGCCGGTGCTCGCGGTCGCGTCGTGCCTGTTCCTGATGCTCAATCTGCAAGGCATTACCTGGACCGCGTTCGGTATCTGGCTCGCGTTCGGCATGCTGGTTTATTTCGGTTATTCGCGCCGCCATTCGAAGCTGGCGAAGTGAGTTTGCCGGTTCGGGCCGGCGGCCCGAGCCCGGTTTTCCGCTGATCTGTCGATACGCCCCGTCATGCACCGCATGACGGGGCGTTGTTCTTTCCGCTCACCGATTCGTGCGCTCGCGCGCGCCGACACACTTCCCCTCATAGCGCGCTCGCGCGATTTGTGATTTACTTTTCGGCAGCCGTATAAGACCCGTAGCACCCTCATCGGACCTTGCGCAAGAAGTCAGCAGGCAGTCGAAGGAAAGCAGGGGCAATAAAAGTCACAGGTCCGGTCTCACCCACAGCGATAGACGCAGGGGACCGCAGCGAGCGTTGAAGCACCGACTGCGGCCGACAGCGTTGCATGGGACCGCACTAGGAGCTTTGCGCCAAGTGCGGCCGACAATGGAGACAACTTCATGGCGATCAGCATCAGTCTGACGGTCAACGGCGCACCCGTGAGCGCCTCGATCGATCCCGGCACCCTTCTAGTCCAGTTCCTGCGCGAGCAGCTGCGCCTGACCGGCACGCACATCGGCTGCGATACCGCGCAATGCGGCGCCTGCACGGTGCATCTGAACGGCCGCGCGATCAAATCCTGCAACATTCTCGCGGTCCAGGCGGACGGCGCCGAAGTCACCACGATCGAAGGACTCGCACAGAACGGCGCGCTGCATCCGATGCAGGCCGCGTTCAAGCACTGCCACGGTCTGCAATGCGGCTTCTGCACGCCGGGGATGGTGATGAGCGCGGTGTCGCTGGTCGAGCGGCAGCCCGACCTGACAGGCGACGACGTACGCGCGCAGCTCGACGGCAATCTGTGCCGCTGTACCGGCTATCACAACATCGTCAAGGCCGTGCTCGAAGGCGCCGAAGGGATGAAGCGCGGCGCGTCGGACGCGCATGCGGGCAGTCCCGCCAACGCCGGCGCGGCCACCGCGCCCGCCGCCTGAGGAGCCGACGATGAACGCACCCGATACCCCGAGCCTGATCGGCGCCGCCGTCGAACGTAAGGAAGACTATCGATTCCTGACCGGCAAAGGCCAGTACACCGACGACATCGTGCTGCCGCAGCAAACCTACGCGGTGTTCCTGCGCTCGCCGCACGCGCACGCGAAGATCAACAGCATCGACATCAACGCCGCGCGGCAATCGCCGGGCGTGGTCGCGATCTTCACCGGCGCGGACCTCGCCGCCGAAAAAGTGGGCGGCCTGCCATGCGGCTGGCTGATCCACAGCACCGATGGCAAGCCGATGAACGAGCCGCCGCATCCGGTGATCGCGCATACGAAGGCGCGCCACGTCGGCGACCAGGTCGCGCTGGTGATCGCCGACTCGATCAAGGCCGCGAAGGACGCGGCCGAGCTGATCGAAGTCGATTACGACGTGCTGCCCGCGGTGGTCGACACCGCGCATGCGTCCGACGCCGGACAGCCGGCGGTGCACGACGAAGTGCCCGACAACGTCTGCTACACCTGGGGCCACGGCGACAAGGCCGCGACCGACGCCGCGTTCGCGAAAGCCGCGCACGTGACCACGCTCGACATCGTCAACAACCGCCTCGTGCCGAACGCGATCGAACCGCGCGCGGTCAACGCGAGCTTCTCGGCGCAGGACGACAGCTACACGCTGTACGTCGCGAACCAGAATCCGCACGTCGAGCGCCTGCTGATGGCCGCGTTCGTGCTGTCGTTGCCGGAATCGAAGCTGCGCGTGATCGCGCCGGACGTCGGCGGCGGCTTCGGCTCGAAGATCTTCCTGTATGCGGAAGACGTCGCGCTGACGTGGGCGTCGAAGAAGATCGGCCGGCCGGTCAAGTGGACCGCGGAGCGTTCAGAAGCGTTCCTGTCCGACGCGCACGGCCGCGACCACGTAACCAAAGCCGAACTCGCGATGGACGCCGACGGCAAGTTCCTCGCGATGCGCGTGCATACGATCGCGAACATGGGCGCGTATCTGTCGACCTTCGCGTCGAGCGTGCCGACCATCCTGTACGCGACGCTGCTCGCCGGCCAGTACGCGACGCCGGCGATCTACGCGGAAGTGAAGGCGGTGTTCACCAATACGGTCCCGGTCGACGCGTATCGGGGCGCGGGCCGGCCGGAGGCGACCTTCGTGGTCGAGCGGCTGGTCGAAGCCGCTGCGCGCGAGATGAAGCTCGATCCGGCCGAAATCCGCCGCCGCAACTTCATCACGCAGTTCCCGTACGCGACGCCGGTCGGCCTCACCTACGACACCGGCGACTACAACACGCTGCTCACACGCGCGCTCGAACTCGCGGACGTCGCGGGCTTCGCCGCGCGTCGGCAGGAATCCGAACGAAACGGCAAGCGGCGCGGGCTCGGCTACTCGTGCTACATCGAAGCCTGCGGACTCGCGCCGTCGAACATCGCGGGCGCGCTCGGCGCGCGCGCCGGGTTGTTCGAAGTCGGCCAGATCCGCGTGCATCCGACCGGCTCGGTGACGGTGTTCACCGGCTCGCACAGCCACGGCCAGGGGCACGAAACGACCTTCGCGCAAGTGGTCGCGGACCGCCTCGGCATTCCACTGGACAGCGTCGAGATCGTGCACGGCGATACCGGCCGCATCGCATTCGGGATGGGCACCTACGGTTCGCGTTCGATCGCGGTCGGCGGCTCGGCGATCTCGAAGGCGCTCGACAAGATCGAAGCGAAAGCGAAGAAGATCGCCGCGCATCTGCTCGAAGCGTCGGCCGAAGACATCGAGTTCAGGAACGGCGTGTTCCGCGTTGCCGGCACCGACCGCACCAAGGCGTTCGCGGAAATCTCGCTCGCCGCGTACGTGCCGCACAACTATCCGCTCGACGTGCTCGAACCGGGCCTGGAGGAAAGCGCGTTCTACGACCCGACCAACTTCACCTATCCGTCGGGCGCGTATATCTGCGAGGTCGAAGTCGATCCGGACACCGGCGTATCGCGCATCCAGAAGTTCACCGCGGTCGACGATTTCGGCAACGTGATCAATCCGATGATCGTCGAAGGCCAGGTGCATGGCGGGCTCGGCCAAGGGATCGGTCAGGCGATGCTCGAGCGCTGCGTGTACGACAACGACAGCGGCCAGCTGCTGTCGGGCTCGTATATGGACTACGCGATGCCGCATGCGTCCGACCTGCCCGACTTCACCGTCGAAACCGCGAAGGGCACGCCGTGCACGCACAATCCGCTCGGCGTCAAAGGCTGCGGCGAGGCGGGCGCGATCGGCTCGCCGCCGGCAGTGATCAACGCGATCATCGACGCGCTCGCGCCGCTCGGCGTGACCGATCTGCAGATGCCGGCAACCCCGCATCGCGTGTGGTCGGCGATTCACGCGGCCAAGCAACCCAACTGATCCTGAGCGGAGCATTCGACATGTATTCATTCGAGTATCAACGCGCGACGGATCCGCAAGCGGCCGCCGCAGCCCTGTCCGCCGACACCGAAGCCAAATTCATCGCCGGCGGCCAGAGCCTGTTGCCGACGATGCGGCTGCGGCTCGCGCAGCCGTCGCAACTGGTCGACGTGACGCGAATTCCGGCGCTGAAGTCGATCACGGTCGATGCGAACAAGGTGACGATCGGCGCGGCGGTCTGTCATGCGGACGTCGCCGATCATCCGGACGTGCGGCGCGTATTGCCGGCGCTCGCCGATCTCGCCGGCCATATCGGCGATCGCCAGGTGCGCGCGCTCGGCACGATCGGCGGCTCGCTCGCGAACGACGACCCGGCCGCGTGCTACCCGGCCGCGGCACTGGGGCTCGACGCGACGATCGTCACCGAACGGCGGCGCATCGCCTCGGGCGATTTCTTCGTCGGCATGTACGAGACCGCGCTTGAACCGGACGAGCTGATCGTCGCGGTCGAATTTCCGGTGCCGGAGCGGGCCGCGTACGAGAAATTTCGCAACCCGGCGTCGCACTTCGCGCTAGTCGGCGTGTTCGTCGCGAAGTTCGCGGGCGGCGTGCGGGTCGCGGTGACCGGCGCGGCGTCGTCGGTGTTTCGTGCGACGGGACTCGAAAACGCACTGTCGGCGAACTTCACGCCCGACGCGGCGCGCGCTGTCAGTGTGCCGGCCGACGAGCTGAACGACGACATGCACGCGAGCGCCGAGTACCGCGCGCACCTGATCCCGGTGCTGGCCGCACGCGCGGTGACGAAGGCAACTGCTTAGCGATCCTTGCGATGCAGCCGGCCTCGATCGACGACACCCTCGCGCAGCTCGCCGCGCAACGCTATTTCGCGAGCCGCGAACTCGCGACCGCGTTGTATCTCGCGCTGCGCATGGAGCGGCCGCTGTTCGTCGAAGGCGAACCCGGGGTCGGCAAAACCGAACTCGCGAAAGCGGCCGCCGGCATGCTCGGCACCACGCTGCTGCGGCTGCAATGCTACGAAGGACTCGACACCGCCAGTGCGCTGTACGAGTGGGACTACCCGCGCCAGATCATGGCGCTGCGCCTCGCCGAAGCAACCGGCGAGCGCGCCGATAACGACACGCTGTATCGCGGCGAATTCCTGCTCAAGCGGCCGCTGTTGCAGGCGCTGCTGCCGGACGAACACCATCCGGGCGCGCGCCGCGTGCTGCTGATCGACGAAATCGACCGCGCCGACGAGCCGTTCGAAGCGTTCCTGCTCGAACTGCTTTCGGACTTCCAGGTATCGATTCCCGAATACGGGACCGTGCGCGCCGCCCAGCCGCCGCTCGTGATCATGACGTCGAACCGCACCCGCGAAGTGCACGACGCGCTGAAACGGCGCTGTCTGTATCAATGGATCGGCTACCCGGACCGCGAGCGCGAACTGGAAATCGTCGCCGCGCGCGCGCCGCAAACGTCCGAGCAATTGCAGCGGCGCGCGGTCGATTTCGTGCACCGGCTGCGCGGGATGGATCTGTTCAAGGCGCCCGGCATCGCCGAGACGATCGACTGGTGCCGCGCGCTCGAAGCGCTGTCGGTGACGGAACTCGATCCGCAATCGGTGCAGAACACGCTCGGCGTGCTGCTCAAGTATCAGGACGATCTCGCGCGCATCGACGCCGCGCAGATCGCGCAGTGCCTGTCCGCGTGAGGATCGTTCGGATGACCAGGCAAAGCGGCCCCGACGACAGCAACGACACCAACCCGCAGCCACCCACGGCGGCCCCACCCACCGCGCCGATGCTCGCGCGCAACGTGGTCCATTTCGTCCGCGTGCTGCGCGGCGCCGGCCTGCCGATGTCGCCCGCGCAGGCGGTCGACGCGCTCGCCGCGCTGCAATGGATCGACCTTGGCCGCCGCGACGACGTGCGCGCGGCACTCGCCGCGCTGCTGGTCACCGCGCCCGACGAACGGGACCTGTTCAACGCCGCGTTCGAACTGTTCTGGCGCGACCCCGACTGGGAAGGCAAGCTGCGCGCGCTGCTGCTGCCGAAAGTGCGCGACGGCCTGCCGCCGCCCAAGCGCAACAACCGCCTCGCCGACGCGCTCGCGGTCCGCATGCCGCCGTCGCCGCAACACCACGCGGCGCCGGAAACGGAGCAGCACGAGTTGCACGCGCAGCTCACGTTCAGCGCGGAAGAGCGGTTGCGTCAGCGCGATTTCGACACGCTCAGCGCCGACGAATGGCGCACGCTGCGTCATCTGATTCGCGGCCAGCGGCTACCGCTCGCGACGGAACCGACGCGCCGCCTCAAAGCGGCATCGCACGGCACCCATGCGGACTTGCGCGCGAGCGCGCGGCACGCGGTGCGCGCGGGCGGCGACTGGACCGTGTGGAAATATCGCGCGGTGGTCGAACGCAAGCCGCCGCTGGTGCTGCTGCTCGACATCTCCGGTTCGATGAGCAACTACTCGCGCGCGGTGCTGTACTTCTGCCACGCGCTGCTGCAATCGCGCGAACGTCTGCAGGTCTTCCTGTTCGGCACCCGGCTCACCAACGCGACCCGCGCGCTGCGCGAGCGCGACCCCGATGTCGCGATCGCGACGCTCAGCGATCAGGTTGTGGACTGGTCGGGCGGCACCCGCATCGGCGCGGCGCTCGCCGAATTCAACCGGCGCTGGGCACGTCGCGTGCTCACCGGCCGGGCCACCGTGCTGCTCGTCACCGACGGACTCGATCACGAAGCGATCGACGTGCTCGACACCGAAATGGCGCGCCTCGCGCGCTTCGCACATCGAATCGTCTGGCTCAATCCGCTGCTGCGTTTCAGCGGTTTCACCCCGAAAGCGCGCGGCGTGCAGGCGATCCTCCCGCATGTGGACGCGCATCGTCCGGTTCATAATCTAGACAGTCTCGCCGCGTTCGGCCGCGACCTCGCGCAACTCGCGCGCGCGCCGCGCCGGGCCGTCGCCGCAACGACACCCGCAGGAGCAAGCTCATGGAATTGACCGAAACGCACACGCTGCCGGTCGCGCACCAGCAAACATGGGACGCGCTGAACGACACCGACATTCTGCGCGCGTGCATCCCCGGCTGCGAAAGCATCGATCCCGACGGCGAGAACGCGTATCTCGTCGCGTTGAGCGCGGCGGTCGGGCCGGTCAAGGCGCGTTTTAAAGGGCGCATGCAGCTGACCGACATCGACGCACCTCGCACCTACACGATCGTGTTCGAAGGTCAGGGCGGCGCGGCCGGCTTCGCGAAGGGCAACGCGCAGGTCGTGCTCGAAGCCGACGGCGACGCCGCCACGAAGCTCAGCTACACGGCCAACGCGCAGGTCGGCGGCAAGCTCGCGCAGATCGGCTCGCGGCTCGTCGACGGTGCCGCGCGCAAGATCGCCGGGGAATTTTTTCGGCGCTTCAGTGCCCAGCTCTCGGGCGACAATAGCGCCGGCCCGGCGCACGGCGATGCGGTCACGCCGGCAGCAACCGAAGCCGCATCCGCGGCGACGCAACCGGAATCGAACGAAACCGCGGACGGCACGTCCGACGGCGACACAAAGAAAGGGAAGAAATCATGGACAGCGTGGATCTCGAAGTCCTGAAATCCAGCGCTCGCTGGCTGGAAGACGGACATCGCGCACTACTCGTCACGGTCGTGAAGACGTGGGGTTCGTCGCCGCGCCCCGAAGGCGCGATGCTCGCGGTGCGCGACGACGGCCACGTGGTCGGCTCGGTGTCGGGCGGCTGTATCGAAGACGATCTGATCGAGCGGGTGCGGCAGCGCGGTATCGAGCAGACCCACCCGGAAGCGGTGAAGTATGGGATCACCGCCGAAGAGGCGCACCGCTTCGGGCTGCCGTGCGGCGGCACGATCCAGCTGGTGCTGGAACCGTTGACGCCGGCCAGCGCGATCGCCGAACTGTGTCACGCGGTCGAGAACGGCCGGCTGCTCGCGCGCGAACTCGACATGGCGACCGGCGCGGTCCGGCTCGACGACGCGCAGGCGACCGACGGCGTGCATTTCGACGGCCAGCGTCTGCTGACGATCCACGGGCCGCGCTACCGGATGCTGGTGATCGGCGCGGGGCAATTGTCGCGCTATCTGTGCCATATCGCGGTGGGGCTCGACTACCAGGTCACCGTCTGCGATCCGCGCGAGGAATACACCGAGGAATGGGACGTGCCCGGCACGAAGCTCGTGCGCACGATGCCGGACGACACCGTGCTCGACATGAAGCTCGACGAACGCTGCGCGGTGATCGCGCTCACGCACGATCCGAAGCTCGACGATCTGGCGCTGATGGAAGCGCTGAAAACGCCGGCGTTTTATGTCGGCGCGCTCGGCTCGCGGCGCAACAATCAGGCGAGGCGCGAGCGGCTCAAGGAGTTCGATCTGAACGACGCCGAGCTGGCGCGGCTGCATGGGCCGGTCGGGATTTATATCGGCAGCCGCACGCCGCCCGAGATCGCGGTGTCGATCCTCGCGGAAGTGACCGCGGCGAAGAACGGCGTGTCGCTGCCTACCTTGTTGCAGGTCGAAGGCGCGAAGGCCGCGCGCGAGATCGCGGCGTCGGGCGGGGCGGCTTGCGGCGTGTAGCGTCGCGCGGGTTGCGTCCGGCGGGTGGCGTGCCGCGCCACCGCCCGCGCAATGCGCGACAGCCGCTTGACATCCGCGCGGCGCGAACCGACGCTAGCTGACGATCCCGTCAACGTCACCGTCCGGATATCACCTGTCATGCGCCTGCACGTTCTGGTCCGCGTTGCCTCGCTCGGCTGGCTCGCCGGCATCCACGCCGCGAGCGCGAGCGTGGCGCTCAAGCTCGACGACCCGTACACGAACGAAGGCGAAACGCAGACCTTCACGGTCAACGCGGACGGCTCGTATGCGAAGCTCGACTCGATGACGCTGCGCGTGAACACCGAGGCCGGGGTCGGCCGGGTCGCGCAGCAGTACGTCTGGTTCAACCGCAACATGGCCGACGTACAGATTCTCGAGGCCTACACGCTGAGCGCCGACGGCAGACGCCACGACGTGCGGTCCGAACAGATTCGCGACGTGCAGGAAGCCCGGTCGTTCGACGCGCCGATGTTTCAGGACATCCAGGAAAAAGTGATCGTGTTTCCGGCGGTCGAACCAGGCGCGCGCGTGCATCTGACCTACCGCAAGACCCAGCGCCAGCCGATCGTCCCCGGCGAATTCAGCGACTTCACGCCGCCCGATCTCGCGCCGACCCGCAACTTCCGTCTGATCTACGACCTGCCCGCCGACAAGCCGCTGTATGCGGACGCGCGCGGCTTCAGCGCGGTGTCGCCGGTCACTCGCGACGGCCGCACCCGCTACGAATTCGATTACGACAAGGCGCATTTCGAGCGGCTGGAGCGCGGCTCGATCGCGTATGTGTCGTATGGCGACCGGCTGATGGTGTCGACGTTTCCGAGCTATGCGGCGTTCGCCGCGTCGTATCGCGCGTCGGCGGCGGACCCCGGCGCGCACGATGCCGCGCTCGCGCAACTCGCGCGCCAACTGACCGCCCACGACCGCACGCCGCGCGACAAAGCCAAAACGCTATACGACTGGGTACGCCGCAACGTGCGCTATGTCGCGATCTATGTGGGCCGCGATGCGGTCGTGCCGCACAGCGCGAGCGCGATTCTCGCGAACCGCTACGGCGACTGCAAGGACCACGTCGCGCTATACGGCGCGCTGCTCGATGCGGTCGGCGTGCGCAACGAGCCCGCGCTGATCAGCAACGGCACGATCTACACGCTGCCGAGCGTGCCCGGCTACGGCGTGATCAATCACGCGATCACGTGGCTGCCCGAGTTGCAGATGTACGCGGATTCGACCGCGTCGAACGTCGAATTCGGCTATCTGCCCGCGTCCGATATGAACCGGCCCGCGGTGCTGGTCGACACCGGCGTGCTCGCGCAAACGCCGGCAACCGCGCCGATGACGCGCAGCACCGACCTCGCGATCAAGGTTGCGGCGGACGGGTCCGCGAGCTTCACCTATCGGCTGGAAGACATCGGGCCGTACGCCGAACAGACCCGCGCGCGGCTGCGCACGCAAACGCCGGCGCAGCGCGAGGAATCGATCCAGGGCGAATTGCGCAACGCGAATCTGCGCGGCACCGCGACGCTCGCAACGAGCGATCTCGCCGCCACCGAAGGCCCGCTCACGCTGACGATGCAAGGCACGCTCGAAGACCTGGTAGTGACCGGGATGACCGCATCGATTCCCGCGCTGACGAGTTTCGGCGGCGGCGTCGATGCGGACACCCGCTACTGGCTCGGCGAGCGCAAACGCACGCAGCCGTTCGTGTGCCACAACCTGGTGATTCACGAACGCGCGCGGCTCGAATTGCCGGCTAATTTCCGCGTGCTCGACATGCCGGAAGCGCTGCGCACCGCGGACCGCTTCGTCGATTTCACGTCGCGCTACGCGTACGATCCGCACACCAACGTGGTGACGATGACGCGCGACGGCGCGACCCATTTCGACAGCGACGTTTGCACACCTGATGATTTCGCGCGAATGCGTCCCGCGATCGAAGCGATCGGACGGGACGTGCGCGCGCAGGTGATTGTCAGATCGACGCTGGTGGAGTCGTCGAGTGTGGCGTCGAAGGCGCCTTGAGGATTGCGGACCAGCTGAAACGACGCGCGTATGGGTGGCCACCCGGGCCACCCGGGCCATGCGTCACACCGGCCACAACGGCCCTTCCTGCATCGCGCCGATCTGCTCGCGCATCTCGAGGATGCGCTCCTCCCAGTAACGCTGCGTGTTGAACCACGGAAACGCGGCCGGAAAAGCCGGATCGTCCCAGCGGCGCGCAAGCCACACCTGGTAATGAATCAGCCGCAACGTGCGCAACGCTTCGATCAGATACAGCTCGCGCAGCTCGAATTCGCAGAAGTCCTCGTAACCGGCGAGCAGGTCGGCGAGCGCGCGCGATGCTTCCACGCGTTCGCCCGGCAGCAGCAGCCAGAGGTCCTGAATCGCGGGGCCCATGCGGCTGTCGTCGAAGTCGACGAAATGCGGACCCGCGTCGGTCCACAGCACGTTGCTTGGATGACAATCGCCGTGCAGGCGCAGCGGGCGAATCTCACCGGCCCGCTCGAACGCCTGCTCGACGCCTTCGAGCGCGAGATTCACCGCTGTTTCCCACGCGGTGCGCAAATCGTCCGGCACGAAACGATGCGTGAGCAGAAACTCGCGCGGCTCGTAGCCGAAGGTCTCGATGTTTAGCGTCGGACGCTCAGCGTAGTTCTGCGTCTGCCCGATCGCATGAATGCGGCCGATGAAGCGCCCTAGCCATTCGAGCGTATCGCGCCGGTCCAGATCGGGCGCGCGGCCGCCGCGCCGCTCGAATACCGAGAAGCGGAAACCGTCGAAGCTGTGCAGCGTGCGGCCGTCGAGCACGCGCGCGGTCACCGCCGGAATTTCGCGCGCGGCGAGTTCGGCGACGAACGCATGCTCTTCGAGGATCGCCGCATCGCTCCAGCGCGCCGGCCGATAGAACTTCGCGACCACCGGCGGCCCGTCTTCGACGCCGACCTGGTAGACGCGATTCTCGTAGCTGTTGAGCGGCAGTAGCCGGCCGTCGGTACGCACGCCGGCGGTGGCGAGCACGCCGTCGAGTGCGTCCAGCACGGTTTCCGGCGTGAGCCGCGCGAACGGCACGGCGCCGCCGGCGCCGGCCTCGGGATGGGAAGAATCGGGAATGGTGTCGTTCATGCCCCGCATTGTGCGCCGCGTCGCGGGGAAAAACGAGTCGGCATCTTCAATGTGTCTGCGCGCCGGCCGGACGTATCACGTCGCCGGTATCGATCAGATCTTCGAGGAAAAAGGGTTCGGTGTTCAGTTGCTGCGACGCGCCGGGCTCGCCGGCGTACCACGCGACCATCGCCATGTCGCCAAGAATGCGCATGACGATTCCGCGCGCGCCTTGCGGCACGGCGATATGTACCGAGCGGACAATGGAACCGACTTGCATGATATTTCCCCGTTTCCCTTAGCCGGCTTAGTGAGTTTTCCGCCGGTCGAGGTGATGATAAAAACGCCGCTTCGCATTGAACGTTGCCAGCGCACCCAAGCTACACCGCCCCTTTGCGCGTGTAAGGTTCGAACCATTGTTGCCGTTTTACCGGGCTTTGGGAAGCGCGAACAGAAAGCGGTTCAGCCGTCGTTTCGCGAGTTTCCTCGCTTGATTCCAGCTTCACGGCGCACGGCGCTGATCGCACCGCCATGCCTCGTCATGCGGACCATCATAAACCCTGCGGATGACCGCCAACAAAACCGGCGAGCCGGCCCGAGTTGCTTTTTCAGCGTATCCTTCACGCTTTTGCGCGTTTCGTGTGACCCAAGGAGTTCTGTTGTGACCCTGCCGCCGCAATCCCAGCGGACTGCATCTGCTGTTCCCTCCCCTGCTGTATCGACCGTTGCCGCCGGCGCGTCCGCCGTGTCGGACATCCCGTATCTCGAACGTGGCTCCCGCGCGTACTGGCGTGCGAGCGTCGCGTTGCTGTTCGCCGGCTACGCGACTTTCTCGCTGCTTTACTGCGTGCAGCCGCTGTTGCCGTCGTTTTCCGAAGCGTTCGGCGTGACGCCCGCGCAAAGCAGCCTGTCGCTGTCGCTGTCCACCGCCGCGCTCGCGCTGGCGATTTTCGTCGCCGGTTTCGTCTCCGAAGGCTGGAGCCGGCACAAGCTGATGACGCTGTCGTTGACCGTGTCGGCGGTGCTGACGATCGGCGTGTCGATCGCGCCGCACTGGCATCAGTTGCTGGTGCTGCGCTTTCTCGAAGGGCTCGCGCTCGGCGGCGTGCCGGCCGTCGCGATGGCCTATCTTGCGGAGGAAGTGCATCCCGACGGTCTCGGTCTCGCGATGGGGCTCTACGTCGGTGGCACTGCGATCGGCGGAATGGCCGGGCGCGTGATTACCGGCGTGGTCGCGGATCTGTTTTCGTGGCGTGTCGCGATCGGCACGATCGGCGTGCTCGGGTTGCTGTCGATGCTCGCGTTTCGCGCGCTGCTGCCGCCGTCGCGCCATTTCGTGCCGCGCCGCGGACTCGGCTTCGCGCATCACCGCAAAGCGCTGCTCGCGCAGTTCAGGCGTCCCGGCCTGCCGCAACTGTTCCTGCTCGGCTTCGTGCTGATGGGCAGCTTCGTCACGCTGTACAACTACATCGGCTACCGGCTCCTCGCGCCGCCATACAAGTTGACGCAGACCGGGATCGGCGCGATTTTTGTCGTCTATCTGACCGGCGTGATCGCGTCGCCGTTGTCGGGTCGGATGGCCGACACATTCGGCCGCGCGCGCGTGCTGACCGCGAGCCTGCTGCTGATGGTGTGCGGCCTCGCGCTGACGATGCTGCATCCGCTCGTGGCGATCGTCGCCGGTATCGCGTGCGTGACGTTCGGCTTCTTCGCCGGGCACTCGGTCGCGAGCGGCTGGATCGGGCGACTCGCGAAAGAAGCGAAGGGCCAGGCCGCCGCGCTGTATCTGCTCGCGTATTACATCGGCTCCAGCGTGGTCGGCTCGTATGGCGGTCACGTGTGGGCCGGACACGGGTGGAACGGCGTGGCCGGACTCGTCGGGATGCTGCTCGTGATCGGACTGGTGGCAGCGACGCGGCTGCGGGGGCGCGAATAATCCCCGAATGACCCGCGAATAACCCGCGCGACCCAGCCCGCATGGATTTGCGGCAAAACGCAAGCCAAACGTAAGCGTCCGCTACATATCTTTTTCGCGTTTTGCTGCGCCGCGCCAACCGGCGAAGGCCCTGCCGCGCCGGCTTCGCCGGCTTGCGAATAAAGCTCGCGAGCCGCTCGCGCGCGCTCCTGCGTCACCACCGGTCTCCTATACTCGAATCGAACGCGCGTGCTGCCCGATTGCGCAGCCGCCGCCTTCCCCGGAACAACTCAGCAACCCGGCAGCACGGGTTCGACAACGGAGACGAATATGACGTACTTCACGATCGGCGATTTCATCCTTGTTATTCCGATGGCGCTGGCGGGCGCGCTGTTCGTCGGCGCGCTGCCATGCAAGACCGAGTTGCGCCATAACGCGCTGCGCGTGCTGGGCGCGCTGATCGGCGTGATGTGCGCGGTCGCGCTGGTCGAGGGTCTGCCGGCGCTGGTGTAGCGTTGCGCAGCGGCGTCGCCGCTGCAGAGCCCGAATAAAAAAGCCGCACGCGCATGCGTGCGGCTTTCCATGTCCGCTTTCTGTGTCCGCTAACCACGCGGAGCCGGCGTCACATGATCAGATGTCCTGATCGGTCGACGGCTTTTCCCACAGATTGATTCCGCCTTCGGTCGCAAAGCGATCGATCTCCGCCAGTTCGTCCGCCGAGAACGCGAGGTTCTGCAACGCGCCGACGTTCTCGCGCACCTGCTCCGCGCGGCTCGCGCCGATCAGCACCGAGGTCACGCGCTGATCGCGCAATGCCCATGCGAGCGCCATCTGCGCGAGGCTCTGGCCGCGGCGCTGCGCGATGTCGTTGAGCTTGTGCACGTGCTCGATGTTCTGCGCGCTCAGATGCTCGTCTTTCAGCGAGCCGCCGCCCGGCTTGTTCACGCGCGCATCGGCCGGCACGCCGTTCAGATACTTGCCGGTCAGCAGCCCTTGCGCGAGCGGCGTGAACGCGATCGCGCCCGCGCCGACGTCGGCGAGCGTATCGAGCAGGTCGCGTTCGATCCAGCGATTGAGCATGTTGTACGACGGCTGATGGATCAACAGCGGCACCTTGTACTCGGCCAGCAGCTTCGTCATTTCACGCGTCTTCGCCGACGAGTACGACGAGATCCCGATATACAGCGCCTTGCCCTGCTGCACCGCGCTCGCGAGCGCGCCGGCGGTTTCCTCGAGCGGCGTATGCGCGTCGAAGCGATGCGAATAGAAGATGTCGACGTAATCGAGGCCCATGCGCTTCAGGCTCTGATCGAGACTGGCGAGCACGTACTTGCGCGAGCCGCCGCCCTGGCCGTACGGACCGGGCCACATATCCCAGCCGGCCTTCGACGAAATCAGCAGCTCGTCGCGGTACGGTTTGAAATCGTCCTTGAACAGGCGGCCGAAATTGGTTTCCGCGCTGCCGTACGGCGGGCCGTAGTTGTTCGCGAGGTCGAAGTGAGTGATGCCCAGGTCGAACGCGGTGCGCAGGATGTCGCGCTGCGTGGAGATCGGCGTGGTGTCGCCGAAGTTGTGCCACAGGCCGAGCGACAGCGCCGGCAGTTTGAGACCCGATTTGCCGCAGACGCGGTATTGCATGTCCGAATAGCGTTCTGAAGCTGCTTCGTAAGCCATTGCTAGTGTCCTTGTCGATGAAAAACGCCCGGCGGGTGCGGGCATTGGAATTTCGCGCGGTGCGGGAGGCGTGCGGCTAGCAGAATTGTTATGTGTGGTGATGGTGCTGCGTGGTGCTGCACTGTGCCGCGAGTGCGGCCAGACCGCTATGTTAGCCAATCGACGCCGCGCTTGCAGGGACCCGATATGCGGGATGGACGCGCGCGAGACGCTCACCTACACTCTGGCCGGATCAAGAGCTTAGGGAGGAGCAGATGACGAAAGCGATTTCGATCGCGCTGATTGTCGGCGGCATCGTGCTGCTGTATTTCGGCGGCCAGGCGTTCAATTCGGTGAGCAGCGACGTGTCGCGCTTCTTTACCGGTTCGCCGACCAACAAGGCGATCGTGCTGATCGTCGCGGGCGTGGTGGCGACGCTGGCCGGCCTGACCGGGGTCGCGATCTCGGGGCGCAAGCGCTGAGACAGAAGTCGATAAGCACGGCGCCGGTTGCGCGGGTTGGGATCACCGAACCTGCACAACCGGCGCCGTTTTTTTTACAGCCATTTTTTTGCGGCCGTTAAAACGCGATCTCGGGTTTCGCGGCCGAGCGCGTACCGGGCAGCGGTACGTTGCTCGCGCCGTGATAGGTGTACACCAGCGAGAACTTCACCTGATCGCTGAGATTTTTGCCGGCCGAGTGCAGCGTATTGCAGTGGAAGAACACGACGTCGCCGGCCTTCAACTCGGGCGACACCGCGGTGTGAATCACCGCCTGGTTCTCGGCGAGATCGGCGCGGAAAAATTTCGCGTCGTCGAAGCGGTCCGACGTGAACGCGGCGCCGTGCGATTTCGGCACGAACCACAGCGCGCCGTTATCGACGGTCTCCGGGCCGATCGCGAGCCACACCGACACCAGATCGTCGCGTTCGAACGACCAGTAGCGCGCGTCTCGATGCCAGCCGGTCAGGCTGCCGTACGCGGGGTGCTTGGTCATCATGCAGTTGTGATGCGCGCGCGACAAACGCGGCTCCTCGCCGAAATACAGCTCCATCCAGCCGCGGATTTCCGGCGCGGTCGCCCATTGCGCGAATGCCGGATCGCGCCCGTACGCGTCGAGCAGACGGCGCACCGTATGGCCGCCCGGCGCATCCTTCGACGACGGCGCGCCCGGGTACTGCAGATCCGCTTCGAACTCGATCGGCGCCGCCGCTTCCTGCAACTGCCGCTTCGCGATCCGCTTGAGCTCCTCGCAACGCTCGGGCGACACGAGTCCGGGCACGACGACGAAGCCCTGTTCCCGCAGCGTGTTGATCTGTTCTTTCTTCGAATGGAGTGACATGGGTGATTCCGTGACTGTCGACTGACTTGAGCTTGGATTGTAAAACGCGCGCGATCGGGGTGCGCGATCGGGGTGCGCGCTTTCGCAGGCACGGTGCAGACACGCACGGAAATCACCCGCACCGCGATGCCGTCACGCGGACCCGCTTCGCCCGGCGCGGACCACGAAGATCCGTGATCGCAGGGTAAAAACGGACTTTCTGAGGTCACGATTCACGTGTAGCCTGCGGCTATGTCGATCGTCGCTTACGCACTTCGCTGCTGTGCGCGGGCCACCCGGGCCCATGCCGCCGGCTTCTCCGCATTTTTCCGTCGCTGCCCGTGGCGCCCCGGGTCACGCCAGCTTGTGCGCCGCGGCGCTCTCCCCCGAATTTTCGGCTTGCGGGCCGTTCGTCGCCACCCCATCATTGGCACACTTGGTGCTCGTTTTTTACGCACCGCCGATGCATGTGTCGACGTCCGCTCCCTCGCCCAACTGTGAAGCCATGCACACACTTCTGAGCACCCGTCTCACCCGCGCCGCGCTGAAAGCGGCGCGTCCCGCGCGCCGCCACGTCGTGCGAGCGCTGCGCCACCACGCCGCCCGCACCCGCGCGCTCGGCGAACAGTGGCGCGACGCGAGGGCCGTCGACGGCATCCGCACCTGGTTCAATACGTTCTTCTCGGCGCTGCGCCAGCAAGGCGGCACGCGCCGTCTGTCGCTGCGCACGCTGCTGCGCAAACCGACGCCGCTGCGAATCGCGGTCGCCAAACGCACGCCTGCCGTGCGGGTCAACACGAGCCGCCGGCCGCGCCGGCTGTCGACCAGCAGCAGCGGATGGTTTGCGTTCGCGTTCGCAAGCCGGTGACAGCGCAAGCGTTGCCGGGCTGAGCCACGCTTCGCGCTCGCCCACTTCGGCCCGCCCCCCGAACACCAAAACAAAAGCCCCGCCAGGCTCACACCTGGCGGGGCTTTTTGCTGCTGCTTACTAATAGCGGGCGATCGGCTCGCGCTTAGTCCGCGAGCGCCGCGACCGGCTCCGTGCCGGCTGCTTCGGCCAGCGCGAGCGCCTTGTCGGTGGCTTCCCACGTGAATTCCGGCTCTTCGCGGCCGAAGTGGCCATAAGCGGCGCTCTTCTCGTAGATCGGGCGCAGCAGGTCGAGCATCTGGATGATGCCCTTCGGACGCAGATCGAAATGCTCGCGCACGAGCTTCGTGATCGTCGCATCCGACACGCGGCCGGTGCCGAACGTGTTGACCATCACCGAGGTCGGCTCGGCGACGCCGATTGCGTACGACACCTGGATCAGGCAGCGCGACGCGAGACCGGCGGCCACGATGTTCTTCGCGACGTAACGGCCCGCATAAGCAGCCGAACGGTCGACCTTCGACGGATCCTTGCCCGAGAACGCGCCGCCGCCGTGCGGAGCCGCGCCGCCGTACGTATCGACGATGATCTTGCGGCCGGTCAGACCGCAATCGCCCTGCGGGCCGCCGATCACGAAGCGACCGGTCGGATTGACGAGGAACTTGATGTCGCCCTTGATCAGTTCGGCCGGCAGCGTCGGCTTGATGACCTCTTCGATCACCGCTTCGCGCAGCGTGTCGAGCGAGATGTCCGGCGAGTGCTGGGTAGACAGCACGACGGTGTCGATCGCATGCGGCTTGCCGTCGACGTAGCGCACGGTGACCTGCGACTTCGCATCGGGACGCAGCCACGGCAGACGGCCGTCGCGGCGCAGATTCGCCTGACGCTCGACCAGCCGGTGCGACAGGTGGATCGGCAGCGGCATCAGTTCCGGCGTTTCCTCGCACGCGTAACCGAACATCAGGCCCTGGTCGCCGGCACCCTGATCGAGGTTGTTGTCGTGCGCACGGTCCACGCCCTGGGCGATGTCCGGCGATTGCTTGTCGTACGCGACGAGCACCGCGCAGCCGCGGTAGTCGATGCCGTAGTCGGTGTTGTCGTAGCCGATGCGCTTGATCGTGTTGCGCGCGATCTGGATGTAGTCGACGTTCGCGGTCGTGGTGATTTCACCGGCGAGCACGACGAGACCGGTGTTGCACAGCGTTTCGGCTGCGACACGCGAGTACTTGTCTTGCGCGAGGATGGCGTCGAGGATCGCGTCGGAGATCTGGTCCGCGACTTTGTCGGGATGGCCTTCGGAGACGGATTCGGAAGTGAAGAGATAGTCGTTTGCCACGTTGCGGACTCCTTTAGTGGTTACGGTTGGGTTTCACGTAGCCAGCTTCGGGAGTCTGAAGCGGCGACGCTTTAGCGGATTACATTACCGGCGGCCCAACGCATGAAACTCATGCACCGCGCCTGCCGGCTTCGCCCCGCAAGTTGTCTATTAACTCGGCGAAGCCCGTATTATAGCGACTTCCCATGAATGTCACAGAGCGTCCACGCGTGCGGTATCCCGTCAATTTTTTCGTTTTCCTGTCACCAGCCGCCATCAGCCGCGCGTCATCGGCGGGGGCGGCATGCTGAGCCGCTTCGGTCCGAAGCTCGCGGTCGGGCTGCTCAAACTGTTTGCGCTGTTGCCTTATGGATTCGTCGCCCGCCTGGGCGACGGGCTCGGCTGGCTGCTCTATCAGATCCCGAGCCGCCGCAAACGGATCGTCCACACCAATCTGAAGTTGTGCTTTCCCGACTGGAGCGACGAGCGCCGCGAGGAAGTCGCGCAGAAGCACTTCCGGCACGCGATCCGCAGCTATCTCGAACGCAGCGTGCAATGGTTCGGCTCGGCAAAGAAGCTCGAGAAGCTGATCCAGCTCGACAGCGCGATCGATCTGACCGATCCGAACCTGCCGCCGACGCTGTTTCTCGGCTTCCACTTCGTCGGCATCGAGGCCGGCTCGATCTTCCTGAACTATTCGCTCAAGCGCCGGTGCGGCTCGCTGTATCAGCCGATGTCGAATCCGGAGCTCGAGGAGGTCGCCAAAGCGGCGCGCGCGCGTTTCGGCGCGGACATGGCGAGCCGCGCGGACAGCGCGCGCATCGTGCTGCGCTGGCTGCGCGAGCGCAAGCCGGTGATGCTCGGCGCGGACATGGACTACGGCGCGCGCAACTCGACCTTCGTGCCGTTCTTCGGCGTGCCGACCTGCACGCTGACCGCGGTCGGCCGGCTGGCGAAGGTCGGGCATGCGCAGGTGGTGCCGTTCATCGGCGAAGTGCTGCCGAACTACAAGGGCTACCGTCTGAAGGTCTTCAAGCCGTGGGACAACTATCCGACCGGCGACGACGATGCCGACGCGCGTCGGATGAATGAGTTTCTCGAAGAGCAGATTCCGCTGATGCCCGAGCAGTATTACTGGGTGCACAAGCGCTTCAAGACGAGGCCGCCGGGGGTGCCGGGGGTGTATTGAGTTTCGGGATGCGCGCTTCCGTGAATCAGCCTGCTTTCTCCGTCAGCGTCGCGCGGTCGAATTCGATGTAGCTGTCCGCGCCGAGCGACGCGCCGAAGTGTGCGATCCGCCTCTTCGGCCAGGCATCGCCCCACGGATGGGCGGCTTCCAACAACGCGAGCGCCGCCGCGTAGCCGTCCGAATCCACCTCGATGATGCGCAACTCCGACACGATGTTTTGCGCGGCAAAACCTTCGAACAGCAAGCGTGGAGCGCCTTGAAACGACAGACGCGCCACGTTGCGCCCATCGTCGCTGCATAGCGACACGGTCGCGGTCTGCGCGCTTACGTTCACCGAAACGGACGTGAGAAACCAGTCATGGAACGAGGGCAAGTTCTTTTCCATATGTAACCTCAGGGTGAGGCAATGAGCTCGCGACCGGCACGCGCTTCGTGGCTCAACGTATCGCCCCGATACTCGTGCCGCGTGTAAAGCGTGCAGCGGCGCTGCGTTCCAACCTCGAAATCAATCGCCATCTGCCAGTGCCCCGTCAGCGTGCGTGACACGTTCGATTCGGTCCGTCGGCGCGGTGCCGCCCTCGCTACCCGAAACGCGTCGTTAGAAAGCGACCATACGACCACGCCGGGCCGACCGATCGCAATCGGAAAGGTCCGAGTTTCGACATAACGCAGGTCGATCGCGTGATCGCACGTGTGCGTCTCGATACAAGGCGCCTCTGGCCGCCCCGCCGCCCCGATTCCCGCGCATCAACGTGTATCATTTGCCATTGGCCGCGCGCGGCCCGCAGCGGCGCGCCGCCCGACGGCCGGCCAGCCCCGCTTTCCGGCTTTGCCCGCGCGCGAAGCCCTACGCAGCAACGGATACACGGACAACGTGAAGCTCAAATTCACCAAAATGCACGGCGCCGGCAACGACTTCGTCGTGCTCGACGGCTACACCCAGCCGCTCAATCTGACCACCGCGCAGGTGCGCGCGCTCGCCAATCGCCATTTCGGCGTCGGCGCCGACCAGCTGTTGCTGGTCGAAAAACCGACCGTCGACGGCGTCGATTTCAGATACCGCATCTTCAATTGCGACGGCGGCGAGGTCGAGCATTGCGGCAACGGCGCGCGCTGCTTCGTCAAGTTCGTGCGCGAACGCGGCCTCACCGATCAGCGCAGCGTGCGCGTGCAGGTCCAGAAAGGCACCATCACGCTGACCATGCAGGAAAACGGCGAAGTGATCGTCGATATGGGCGCGCCGGTGTTCGATCCCGAGCGCGTGCCGTTTGCGACCAAAGGCCTGCAAGGCCGCCGCGAAGCCGCGGACACGTTGTGGCCGCTCGACGTGAACGGCACGACCCGCTGGATCTCGGTGGTGTCGATGGGCAATCCGCACGCGGTGCAGATCGTCGATGACGCCGAGGCATTCCCGGTGCTCGTCGAAGGTCCGGCGATCGAGCGGCACACGCGCTTTCCGCAGCGGGTCAACGCGGGCTTCATGCAGATCGTCAACCGCGCAGAAGTACGCCTGCGCGTGTACGAGCGCGGCGCCGGCGAAACGCTCGCCTGCGGCACCGGCGCGTGCGCGGCGGTCGCGACCGGCATCCGGCGCGGCTTGCTGGACTCGCCGGTGTTGGTACACACGCACGGCGGCGACCTGACGATTACGTGGGACCACACGCGCGAAAACGAGCCGCTGCTGATGGCCGGCCCCGCGACGACCGTGTTCGAAGGCGAGATCGAACTGGCCGACGAACTGGCCCAAGATGCGGGCAACCAGCCGTCCACCGCCTCGAATTCGCCCGCTACCGCATCCGCTGTTTAATTTCATCGACCGGCGTGCCGCCCGCGCGGCCGCGCCGCAGTCCTCTCACCGACACCATGAACGATCGCGAAGTCGCCGACTACCTGCTCGCCAATCCCGAATTCTTCGTCGAACACGCGGAAACGCTCGCCACGATCCGGCTCGCGAACCCGCACGGCAAAGCCGCGGTATCGCTGCAGGAGCGGCAAATGGAGATGCTGCGCGACAAGAACAAAGTTCTGGAGCGCCGTCTCGCCGAGTTGCTGCGTTACGGCCACGAGAACGATAGCATCGCGTCGAAATTCAATCGCTGGACGATTCGCGTGATGGCCGAGCGCGATCCGTACGCGCTGCCACGCACGATCGCGAGCGGTCTGCGCGATATCTTCGACGTGCCGCAAGCGGCCCTGCGCGTGTGGGACGTCGCGGAGCCGTACGCGCAAGCCGACTTCGCGCGCCATGTCAGCGAGGAAGTACGGATTTTCGCGGGCAGTCTGACTACCCCTTATTGCGGCGCGAACACCGGCTTCGAAGCCGCGCAGTGGCTCGTGCCGGCGGCCAGCACGGCAAGCGCCGCACAAACAGCGGACGAGACCGGTACGGCTGCAGCGGAAAACGCGCACGCCACCGAATCGATCGCGCTGCTCGCGCTGCGCGATCCGGAAGGCGGCGAAAACGCGCCGACCTTCGGCCTGCTGGTGATGGGCTCGGCCGACGCGCGCCGCTTTCACGACGGCATGGCCACCGATTTCCTCACGCAGATCGCCGCACTCGCGAGCGCCGCGCTGAGCCGGCTGCTGCCGCACTGAGTCCCGCGACGCCAACTTCGACTCCCGCCACCGTGACCGCCGCCGCCCACATCGCCGCCTACCTGTCGCACCTCGAGCACGAGCGGCGGCTGTCGGCGCACACGCTGCGCGGCTACACGCATGAGCTCGACGAACTGCAGCGGCTCGCCAACGGCCGGCCGCTCGAAAGCCTGACGCCGGTCGACATCCGCGGCGCGGTCGCGCGCGCGCATGCGGGCGGGCTCGGCGCGCGCTCGATCGGTCATCGGCTGTCGGCGTGGCGTGCGTTCTACCGCTGGCTCGCGGGCCGCATCGAGTTGCCGGCCAATCCGGTCGCCGCGGTGCGCGCGCCGAAGCAGGGCAAGACGCTGCCCAAAGCGCTGTCCGTCGACGACGCCAGCCGCCTGATGGACACCCCGCCCGCCGCGTCGGCCGAAGGGCTGCGCGATCACGCGATGCTCGAACTGTTCTACTCGTCGGGCCTGCGCCTCGCCGAACTGGTCGGCCTCGACGTGCGCTTCACCGACATCGACGGCTACCGCTCGGCCGGCTGGCTCAAGCTCGATTCCGGCGAAGTCGAAGTGCTCGGCAAGGGCAACCGGCGCCGCCTCGTGCCGGTCGGCAGCAAGGCGGTCGCCGCGCTCAATGCGTGGCTCGCGGCGCGCGACCAGATGGTCCGCCACGATCCGTATCCGCTGTTTCTGTCGGTGCGCGGCAACCGGCTGTCGCCGAACGTGGTGCGCGAGCGCGTGAAGCGCGCGGCGCTCGCGGCCGGCATTCCGGCCAACGTGCATCCGCACGTGCTGCGCCATTCGTTCGCGACCCACGTGTTGCAGTCGAGCGGCGATCTGCGCGCGGTGCAGGAATTGCTCGGCCACGCCAGCATCACCGCGACCCAGGTGTACACGGGGCTCGATTTCCAGCACCTCGCGCGCGTCTACGACAACGCGCATCCGCGCGCGAAAAAGCGCGACTGACAAGCCGGCCCGCCACTCATCACGCGACCGACGCCACGCGCCGGCCGCCCGCTTTTCACCCGCCGCGCCGGCTCAACCGCGCGGCCCATTGCCTGATCGACACCCGATGAATACCGTTACGCTCAAACCGTCGAAAGAAAAATCGCTGCTGCGCCGCCATCCGTGGGTCTATGCGAACGCGATCGAGCGCGTCGACGGCCGTCCCGAGCCCGGCGCGACCGTGCTGGTGCGCGCGCACGACGGCCGCTTCCTCGCGCGCGCCGCGTACAGCCCGCACTCGCAGATCCGCGCGCGGGTCTGGAGCTTCGACGAAGCCGAACCGATCGATCACGCGTTCTTCAAGCGACGCGTGCAGCGCGCGCTCGCGCATCGTCGCGCGATGGTGCGCGACACCGGCGCGACGCGGCTGATCTTCGGCGAGGCGGACGGCCTGCCGGGCCTGATCGTCGATTACTACGTCGCCGAGGACGCCGGCCAGCGCAGCCAGGTCGTCTGCCAGTTCATGGCGGCGGGCGTCGAAGCCTGGAAGGAAGCGATCGTCGCCGCGCTGGTCAGCGCGACCGGCTGCCCGAACGTCTACGAGCGCTCGGACGTGTCGATCCGCCAGAAGGAAGGGCTCGAGCAGATCACCGGCGTGCTAGCTGGCGAGCCGCCGTCGGACGCGCTGATCGCGAGCGAAAACGGCGTGCGCTATCACGTCGACGTGCGCAACGGCCACAAGACCGGCTTCTACGTCGACCAGCGCGACAACCGGCTGCTGGTGCAGCAGTTCGCGCAGGATCGCGACGTGCTGAACTGCTTCTGCTACACCGGCGGGTTCTCGCTGGCGGCGTTGAAGGGGGGTGCGAAACGCGTGGTGTCGGTCGATTCGTCGGGCGAGGCTCTGGCGATCGCGCAGCGCAACGTCGAGGCCAACGGCTTCGACGCGGAGCGCGCCACCTGGCTCGACGCCGACGCGTTCAAGACGCTGCGTCGCCTTTACGACGAAGGCGAGCGCTTCGACCTGATCGTGCTCGATCCGCCGAAATTCGCACCCTCGCGCGAGCACGTGGACCGCGCCTCGCGCGCGTACAAGGACATCAATCTGACCGGCCTGAAGCTGCTGCGCCCGGGCGGCCTGCTGTTCACCTATTCGTGCTCGGGCGCGATCGATCCGGAACTGTTTCAGAAGATCGTCGCGGGCGCGGCCGCCGATGCGCGCGTCGACGCGCGCATCCTGAAACGGCTCGGCGCGGGTGTCGATCATCCGCTGCTGACCGCGTTCCCGGAAGGCGAGTATCTGAAGGGGCTGCTGTTGCAAATCGCCTGAGCGCCCTTATTTGTGGGCGATTGCCCGTGGCGGGCCCAACCCATGCGCGTCAGCGCCCGCCAGGCAAATATGTTTCAATAACCGGCTAGACAGGGCAGCGCGCTACCCGGCTGCCGCGCCCGGCCTATGCATTCGCTAGCGCAGCGCTAGCGTTCGATCACGCACCGATTCACGACTTACAGGCGACCCACATGATTCCAGTCACGATCCTGACCGGCTTTCTCGGCAGCGGCAAAACCACCCTGCTCAAGCGCATCCTGAACGAAAAGCACGGCATGAAGATCGCCGTGATCGAAAACGAGTTCGGCGAAGAGAACATCGACAACGACATCCTCGTGCAGGACAGCAACGAGCAGATCATCCAGATGAGCAACGGCTGCATCTGCTGCACGATTCGCGGCGACCTGTCGCGCGTGCTCGGCGATCTGGCCGCGAAGAAGCAGGCGGGCGAAGTGGACTTCGACCGCGTCGTGATCGAAACCACCGGCCTCGCGAACCCGGGCCCGGTCGCGCAGACCTTCTTCATGGACGACCAGATCGCCGGCGAATTCCTGCTCGATGCGATCATTACGCTGGTCGACGCGAAGCACGCGAACCACCAGCTCGACGAACACGAAGTGGTACAGCGCCAGGTCGGCTTCGCGGACCGCCTGTTTGTCACCAAGGCCGATCTGGTCGATGAACAGCACATTGCCGATCTGCGCCACCGTCTGCTGCACATGAACCCGAAGGCGGCGATCAAGGTCGTCAACTTCGGCGAAGCGGACATCAAGGAAATTTTCGACCTGCGCGGCTTCAACCTGAATTCGAAGCTCGAAATCGATCCGGACTTCCTCTCCGAAGACGAACACGCGCACAGCCACGCGCATGCGCACGACGAGCACGGCCACACCCACGGCGATCACGATCACGATCACGATCACGCGAACTGCGATCACGACCACGGTCATTGCGATCACGAAGGTCACGATCACGCGCATCATCACCACGCGCACCACGACGACAAGATCAAGTCGTTCGTGTACCGCAGCGATCGTCCGTTCGATCCGAACAAGCTGGAAGATTTCCTCGGCGGCATTCTGCAGATCTACGGCGAGCATCTGCTGCGCTACAAGGGCGTGCTGTATATGAAGGGCGTCGACCGCAAGGTCGTGTTCCAGGGCGTGCATCAGATGATGGGCAGCGATCTCGCCGCGAAATGGCAACCGGTCGAGAAGAAGAACAGCAAGATGGTGTTCATCGGCATCGACCTGCCGCGCGACCTGATCACCGACGGCCTCGACGCCTGCCTCGTTTAAGCCACGCGGCCCGCGCGGTTCGCTGTCGCGAACGTACCGCGCGCGGCATGCGGCTTGCTCCGCAAAAGCACTCAATACGAGCGCCGCGCGTCGCGGTCGCGTCTCGCGCGGGGATAATCGTCTGCTGAAAATCACTCGCGCGACTCACGCCAGTGCGTCCAAGCCCGGCGTTCGAACACCGCTCTTGTGAAAAGCGCGTGAAAACCCTGCTGTATTAATGCGTGCACGACCATCGCTTTTTGGGCGTGTGCGCGTTATATTTTCGGGATATCGATGCGCCGCAGACGGTTTTAAGCAGTTGCGGTGCGCTATTGTGATTCAGTTACAATACGTGCCCACTGGAGAATGACAACGAATTGCCCGGTCGCGCGTATCCCGCGACGGGCCTGAAATGGCGCCGGAAAATCTTGTCCGGAGACACGCCGAAAACGCCGGTGGGCATGGCCTGAAAGGGCCCACGTTTGCCGGCAAGCGATGCCTCAGGAGCACTGAGAATCGGTTTCCAGAGGAGTTCGGCCCCGCAGCGGCGTAGCTAGCACGGCGCGAGGCGTGTGGGCGCGAGGCGTTTTGGCGTCACGACAGTCCATCGCTCGTGACCACCTGCACCGCGCGTTAGCGCGACGCCCTTGCGGGCTATACGGGAGTGCGGGCACTTGTAAGAGTTTTGCCTCACATTGAAGAAGTAAGCCAGATGACGACGAAACGACTCTTGACCGAAGCCGAAATCCTGAAGATGAGCGACAAGGATTACATGAATGAGGATCAGCTCGCCTTCTTCAAGAACAGGCTCGAACAGCTGCAGGCGGACATTCTCCGCAATGCCGGCCAGACCACCGAGAACCTGCGCGAAACGGTAATCGTGCCGGACCCGGCCGACCGCGCGACGATCGAGGAAGAGCATGCGCTCGAACTGCGTACGCGCGACCGCGAACGCAAGCTGCTGAAGAAGGTGCAGCAGTCGATCGCACGCATCGACGCGGGTGAGTACGGCTGGTGCGAAGAAACCGGTGAGCCGATCGGCATCCCGCGTCTGCTCGCGCGACCCACGGCGACGCTGTCGCTCGAAGCCCAGGAGCGCCGCGAACTGCGCCAGAAGCTGTTCGGCGACTGATCGGCGGCGGCGCGGCTGCGGCCTCGCCCCGAAAACGCTGCTTCGTCGAGAGGCGCACGGAGAACCGTGCGCCTTTTCTTTTTGTGTCGCGCTTTGTGAACGCGCGCTGCTGTAACCGCCGCCGCCCTGCCTTTCCGCCGTCTTTCCGCCCTTTCCGCCTCTTCCGCAGCGCCTGCGCAGTTTTTTTCCGTATGCCTTTTGGCGCATCTTGATATGAACGCGTGCGCCCTAAAATAAACCCGACATGCGCTCACGAGCGCGCCGGCCGGCGCGCCGTCCGCTGACAGGATTCATGCGGCACGCGCACCGCGCTGCCGCGTCCTACCCGCTTTGCAAAGAGGAACGCATATGGAGCAATTTCACGGCACGACGATCGTTTCCGTGCGCCGCGGCAACAAGGTTGCGCTGGGCGGCGACGGCCAGGTCACGCTCGGCAACATCGTCATGAAAGGCGGCGCGAAGAAAGTCCGGCGCATCTATAACGGCAAGGTGCTGGTCGGCTTCGCCGGCGGCACGGCCGACGCCTTCTCGCTGCTCGACCGCTTCGAGGCGAAGCTGGAAAAACATCAGGGCAATCTCACCCGCGCGGCGGTCGAACTCGCGAAGGACTGGCGCACCGACCGGATGCTGCGCCGTCTCGAAGCGATGCTGATCACCGCTGACGCGACCACCACCCTCGTCATCACGGGCAACGGCGATGTGCTCGACCCCGAAGGCGGAATCTGCGCGATCGGCTCGGGTGGCGCGTATGCGCAGGCCGCCGCGAAGGCCCTCGCCGACAACACCGAACTGTCGCCGCGCGACATCGTGGAGAAGTCGCTGGAGATTGCCGGCGACATGTGCATCTACACGAACCACAACCGCGTCATTGAGACGATCGAGTAAGGAGCCACGATGAGCACCATGACCCCCGCCGAGATCGTCTCCGAACTCGACAAACACATCATCGGCCAAGGCCGTGCGAAGAAAGCGGTCGCCGTTGCGCTGCGCAATCGCTGGCGTCGTCAGCAGGTCGACGACCCGCTGCGCCAGGAAATCACCCCGAAGAACATCCTGATGATCGGACCGACCGGCGTCGGCAAAACCGAAATCGCGCGGCGTCTCGCGAAGCTCGCGGACGCGCCGTTCATCAAGATCGAAGCGACCAAGTTCACGGAAGTGGGCTACGTGGGCCGCGACGTCGACAGCATCGTGCGCGACCTGATCGAGATTTCGGTCAAGCAGACGCGCGAAACGGAAATGCGCAAAGTGCGCACCAAGGCCGGCGATCTGGCCGAGGACCGCATCCTCGACATCCTGCTGCCCACCGCACGGCCGGTCGGCTTCGGTTCCAGTTCGAGCGCCGCCGATACCGCCGACGAAGGCAGCACCACCCGTCAGACGTTCCGCAAGCGTCTGCGCGAAGGCCAGCTCGACGACAAGGAAATCGAACTCGACGTCGAACAGCCGCAGGTCGGCATGGACATCATGGGGCCGCCGGGCATGGAAGACATGACCGAGCAGATCCGCTCGATGTTCGCCAACATCGGCGGCGGCAAGAAGACCCGCCGCAAGATGAAGGTAAAGGAAGCGCTGAAGGTGCTCACCGACGAAGAAGCCGGCAAGATGCTGAACGACGAAGAGGTGAAGACCAAGGCGGTGCAAAACGTCGAGCAGAACGGCATCGTGTTCCTCGACGAGATCGACAAGATCGCGTCGCGCAACGAAGCCGGCGGCGGCGAGGTGTCCCGTCAGGGCGTGCAGCGCGATCTGCTGCCGCTCGTCGAAGGTACGACGATCAATACCAAGTACGGGATGGTGAAGACCGATCACATCCTGTTCATCGCGAGCGGCGCGTTCCATCTCGCGAAGCCGAGCGATCTGATTCCGGAACTGCAGGGCCGTTTCCCGATTCGCGTCGAACTCGATTCGCTGTCGGTGAAGGACTTCGAGTCGATCCTCGTGTCGACCGACGCGAGCCTCGTCAAGCAATACCAGGCACTCCTCGCGACCGAAGACGTGCATCTGGAATTTGCCGACGACGGCATTCGCCGGCTCGCCGAAATCGCCTACTCGGTCAACGAGAAGACCGAGAACATCGGCGCGCGGCGTCTGTACACGGTGATCGAAAAGCTGCTCGAGGAAGTGTCGTTCTCGGCCGGCAATCATTCGGGCCACACGGTGCGCGTCGATGCGGCGTATGTCGATCGCGCGCTCAACGAGGTCGCGGAAGACGAAGATCTGTCGCGCTACGTGCTGTAACGGCTCACGCCGCTGACGCATAAAAAACGGGCTGCCTTGCAAAAGGCAGCCCGTTCTGTTTTGGCCCGCTTGAAACGCGAAGCGCGCGATGCGCCGGCGGCGGCCCGCGCGCCGCTTACTGCCTGACCGGCCGCTTCGCGAGCTTGCGCTGCAAAGTCCGCCGATGCATGTTCAGCGCGCGCGCGGTTGCCGAGATATTGCCGCCGTTGTCGGCGAGCACGCGCTGGATATGCTCCCATTCGAGCCGCGCGACCGACAGCGGCTGCGGCTTTTCCAGCGCCTCTTCGGCCTGCAGCGCGCTGGCCTCGCTTTGCAGCGCCGACAGAATCGTCTCGACGTTGGCGGGCTTGGCGAGATAGTTGTCGGCGCCGTCCTTGACCGCCTGCACCGCGGTCGCGATGCTCGCGTAACCGGTCAGCACCAGCATCCGCGCATCGGGCTGCAGATCGCGCAACGGCGCGACGAGAGTCAGACCCGAGTCGTTGCCCAGATGCAGGTCGACGGTAATCTCGCTGAACTTCTGCTGATTCGCGAGCCGGATCGCTTCGTCCGCGTTGTGTGCTTCGCTCACCGTATAGCCGCGCCGCGTCAAACCGCGAGCGAGGATGCCGGAGAACACTTCGTCGTCGTCGATCACCAGAAAATTCTTTTCGCTCATGCCTGTTTCTCCGTGTTGGATGGCGCGGCGCCTGGATGGCTCGCTCCGGAAATGGTGCGCGCGGCGATCGGCAGTCGCAGCACCGCGCGCGTGCCGCGCGGCCGCGCCGCGCTGACGTCGGTCAGCTCGATCGATCCCCTGAGACGCGCCGCCGCCGAAAATGCCAGATACAGCCCGACCCCGTGGCCGCCCTGGGTGCTGTCGACCGGCATCGCACCGAGCGAGCCGCGCAACGAGGCCGGAATGCCCGGGCCCGCGTCGCACACATCAAACACGATCTGATCGCCGCGCGCGGCAAGCGCACAGGACAGCGTCACGTGATCGCGGCTCGCGCGCGCCGCGTTGTCGAGCAGGATCGTCAGGATCTGGCTTACGGCGACCGTGTCGTCGAGACTGACGTCGGCGGGGGGCGTACCCAGCCGCTCGAACTTCACGTGCGGATGACGCAACCGCCACTGCTCGGCGAACGATTCGAGCCACTTGTCGACCAGTTGGCGATTCGTCGTGCTCGCACGGCTTCGCAACCGCGCCAGCGCCGACGTGCACAAGGTCATTTGCTGTTCGAGCAGTTCGAGATCGGCGCTGTACGGTGCAAGCCCCGGGTCGGTGCGCGCCGCATCGCGTAATTCCTCGGACAACATGGCGATTGTAGACAGAGGCGTGCCGATTTCGTGTGCCACCGTGGCCGCCTGCACGCCGAGCGCGACCGCCCGTTCGTCGTGAAGCAAGCGCTGCTGCGCGTCTCCGAGCGCTGCGTCACGTAGCCGCAGCGCCTTCGACATGCGCGCAACGAACCACGCGATCAGTCCCACGCTCACCATGAAGTTGACCCACATACCGGCGCGGTAGTACTCGAACAGATTGGCGGGATTATCGAGATTGAGCGGCACCGAGTCGAAGCTGAGCACTGCGTAGCAGGCCACCGCGAATGCCGCGAGCCAGGCCATCAGATACCACGGCAGCACCGCGGCGGCGATCGCCAGCGATGGCAAGTACAGCGAAACGAATGGATTGCTGGTGCCGCCGGACAGGAACAGCAATGCCGACAACGCGCCGAGGTCGACCCAGATCTGGCCGAACAGCTCCATGTTCGACTCGGGCCGCTGCTGCGACACGCGCCACCACGTGAGCGCGTTGAACAGCACTTCGAGTGCGATTACGAGCAGCATCGCCGGCAACGGCAGGTTCGCGCCGATGAAGATCTGCACGAAGGCGATCGTCAGCAGCTGACCGATGATCGCGAGGCAGCGCAGCCAGAACAGATGACCGAGGTTGACCCGGCCGGTCGTGGTGATCCGATGCATAACCTGAAGGGTCCGTATGCAAACAGACCTTAGTCTACCCGCTCGGACAACGGCTACGGCCTACGAAGCCCCGCTGCCGGTAACATGACTGTCTTCAAGATAATGCCGCGCCACCCGTTGATGCAGCCCACCCCCGATCACGACGCCGACGCTGCGTCCGCATTCCTGAGCTGTTTGCGCGACGCCGCGGCCGCGCGCGCCAGCGGCGCGACCGGGCATGAAGCCAGTTGCCTGCAGGCGGCGGCCAGGCTGCACCCGCTCGACGCCGCTTCGCTCGATGCGCTCGGTGCCACGCTGCTCGCGCAGCAGCGCGCCGGGCAGGCGATCGAACTCGCCGAGCTGGTCGCGCAGCTCGATCCGCACAGCGCGCTCGCCCACTTTCGCGTCGGTTACACGCTGCAGATGGCCAACCGGCATGCGGATGCGATCGCCCCGTACCGCCGCGCGCTCGCGCTCGATGCGGCGCTGCCGCAGTTGCGCAACAACCTGGCCAGCGCGTTGATGCTCGCCGGCGGCGAGCTGGACGAACAACTCGCGCTACTCGAAAGCGCGGTTCGCGATACGCCGCAGGACGGCAACGCGTGGATCAATCTCGCCAACGCGTATCGCCGCAAGCCGGACCTGCCGCGCGCGCTGCATGCCGGCGCGCAGGCCGTGCAGCATGCGCCGCACAGCCCGCTGGCTTACAACAACTACGCGCTGACGCTGCGCGAGGCGCAGCGTTGGGACGAGGCCGAACAGGCTGCGACGACGGCCTGCGAACTCGCGCCGCACGCGCCGACGATGCGCTCGAACCTCGGCATGCTGCAACTCGTGCGCGGCAACTACGCGCAGGGCTGGCCGTCGCACGAAGCGCGTTGGGAAGGATCACAGGAGCTCGGCGGCAATCGTCCGGTGCTGCCCGCGCCCACCTGGCGCGGCGAATCGCTCGCGGGCAAGACGCTGCTGGTATGGGGCGAACAGGGGATGGGCGACGTGCTGCAGTTCTGCCGCTATATCCCGCTGCTGGCCGAACGCGTGCATCGCGACGGCGGCAGGCTGCTGTGGAATTCGTTCCCGCAGATGGGCGGCCTGCTCGCGCGCAGCCTCGCCGCGCACGTGGACGAATATTCGGCGGGCGGCGGCGTCGACACATTGCCGCCGATGGACTATGAGATTCCACTGCTGAGCCTGCCGCTGATTTTCGATACCCGCGAGGACACGATTCCGGCCGCGTCGCCGTATCTGTTCGCCGACCCGGCCGCGTGCGAAGCGTGGCGCCGGCGCCTCGCCGTCGATCCCGGCCTGAAGGTCGGCCTCGCATGGACCGGCAGCCGCGGCCATCAACGCAATCCGTTTCGCAGCGTCGGCTGGCAGCGCTACGCCCGGCATTTCGCCGGGATCGACGGCGTCACGTTCTACTCGCTGCAGCCCGACGCGGCCGACGACGTCGCCGCCGCCCGCGCGGCCGGCCTGCCGATGATCGATCACACCGCCAGTCTGGCGAGCTTCGACGACACCGCCGCGTTGGTCAGCGCGCTCGACCTCGTGATCACCGTGTGCACGTCGGTCGCGCATCTGAGCGGCGCGCTCGGGCAGCGCAGCTGGGTGCTGCTCGACGTCAATCCGCACTGGGTCTGGCTGCTCGAACGCAGCGACAGTCCGTGGTATCCGAGCGCGACGCTTTACCGGCAACCGCGCTTCGGCCAATGGGCGCCGGCGTTGGAGGCGGTGGCACGCGACCTGCGCGCACTGGCGGCGCAGCGGCGTGGCGAGCAGCCTGCATAGCACCAGAAGCTGGAGCCCCGCGGCTCGTGCATGGCGTCCAGGCCGCTTAAACCGGACCGGCTCCGGCACCACCTTGCGCCACCCGCGCAAGCTCCGCGGCCAGACACCCGGGACACAAACAGGGACTCGCCGGGTCGAGCCGTTCGGCCGGCAGCGGCGGCAACTCGCGGCACCAGCACTGACCCGGCCCGGTGCGCATCCCGCAGTCGAATGCGCAGCCGCAGCGCGGGCAGCGCGCGCTGCCCGCCGGGCGGGTGGAAGACGTTTTCATCGTGGGAAAAGCTCGAACTGGAAATCGGTCAGGCAATGATGCCACGCCCGCGCGGCCCGGCACAGCCGTCCGTACGGCCGATGCACAGCCGTCACGCCGGCGCGCCAGGCCGGCCGCCCGACCCGCCCGGCAAGCGCCCGGCAGGCCCGCGCTCGCAACGCATGCCGGAGGCGTTCCGGCAGTCGCGCGCACCGCTGCCGAAAACCCTGTTGCAGCGCGCCAGTCCTGTACAATTCGCGCTGTTTTAACTGTTCCGTGCCCGAGCCTGCCGCCATGTCCGAGCTTCCCGACCTTTCGCAGATTGCGCCCACCCTGAAAGCCGAAATTCTGGCCGAGGCGCTGCCTTATATCCGTCAGTACCACGGCAAAACCGTGGTGATCAAATACGGCGGCAACGCCATGACCGAAGAGCGCCTGAAGCAGGGTTTCGCGCGCGACGTGATTCTGCTGAAGCTGGTGGGCATCAACCCGGTCATCGTGCACGGCGGCGGTCCGCAAATCGACGGCGCGCTGAAGAAGATCGGCAAGCAGGGCACCTTCATCCAGGGCATGCGCGTCACCGACGAAGAGACGATGGAAGTCGTCGAATGGGTGCTCGGCGGCGAAGTGCAGCAGGACATCGTGATGCTGATCAACCACTTCGGCGGCCACGCGGTCGGCCTGACCGGCAAGGACGGCGGCCTGATCCACGCGCGCAAGATGCTGATGCCGGATCGCGACAATCCGGGCCAGTACGTCGACATCGGCCAGGTCGGCGAAGTCGAGTCGATCAATCCGGCGGTCGTGAAGGCGCTGCAGGACGACGCGTTCATCCCGGTGATCTCGCCGATCGGCTTCGGCGAAGACGGCCTGTCGTACAACATCAACGCGGACCTCGTCGCGGGCAAGCTGGCGGTCGTGCTGAACGCCGAAAAGCTCGTGATGATGACCAACATCCCCGGCGTGATGGACAAAGACGGCAATCTGCTGACCGATCTGTCGGCGCGCGAAATCGACGGCCTGTTCGCGGACGGCACGATCTCAGGCGGTATGCTGCCGAAAATCTCGTCGGCACTCGACGCGGCCAAGAGCGGCGTGCGCTCGGTGCACATCATCGACGGCCGCATCGAGCACTCGGTGCTGCTCGAAATTCTGACCGAACAGCCGTTCGGCACGATGATCCGCTCGCATTGAGCGACGCGGCAAACCCGTCATGCACGCCACGGCGACGCGGCGCGTATGACGGACGCGCGGGCACGGCGGGTGCGCGAACCCGAACACCCCGCAGCGCCTGAAGGCTTCCACACCATGCGCACCCTCACCTCGCGGCGCCGCCGCCCCGACATCGCGGGCGGCAAGCCGGTCTGGCTGTTCGACCTCGACAACACGCTGCACCACGCGTCGCACGCGATCTTCCCGGCGATCAATCGCGGGATGACGCAATACATCATCGACGCGCTACAGGTCGACATCGACCAGGCGAACCGGCTGCGCACCGGCTACACGCAGCGCTACGGCGCGGCGCTGCTCGGCCTCACGCGCCATCACCCGGTCGACGGCGACGATTTTCTGAAGGTCGTCCACGACTTCCCCGATCTCGGTTCGATGATCCGCTGTGAACGCGGCGTCGCGCGTCTCGTCGCCGCGTTGCCCGGCCGCAAGATCGTGCTCACCAATGCGCCCGAGAAATATGCGCGGGCAGTGCTCGCCGAGTTGCGCATCGAGCGGCTGTTCGAGCGCGTGATCGCGATCGAGCACATGCGCGATCGCAGCCGATGGCGCGCGAAACCCGATCACGCGATGCTGCGCCGCGCGATGCGCGACGCGCACGTCGCGCTGAAAGACGCGATCCTCGTCGAGGACACCCGTTCGCATCTGAAGAATTACCGGCGACTCGGCATCCGCACCGTGTGGATCACCGGCCATCTGCCGCGCCAGCCGCACGCGGACGGAATCCCGACGCGCCTGCCGGGCACCGGCCGGCCGCACTATGTCGACCGCAGCATTCGTTCGCTAAAATCGCTACGACTGGGCACCCGCTCGGTTCGATGGAAAGGACGCAAGCCGGGACAGTAGGGACGCAAGCCGACAACGACAGCAGCCGGGGAACCACAGCCATGCAGCCGATCGACAAGCCTGACGAAGCCTTAGCCGCAGCCTCCCCCGCGACGCCCGGCGCCGCGCCCGCTACCACCGCCTCGACCACCGCCCGCGCGCCGCGCCCGAAGCCGGGCGAGCGCCGCGTCCATATCCTGCAAACGCTCGCCGCGATGCTCGAGGCGCCGAAAAGCGAAAAGATCACCACCGCCGCACTGGCCGCCCGCCTGGGTGTATCCGAAGCCGCGCTGTATCGGCATTTCGCCAGCAAGGCGCAGATGTTCGAAGGGCTGATCGAATTCATCGAGACCACGCTGTTCGGGCTCATCAACCAGATCACCGCGCACGAAAGCAACGGCGTGCTGCAGGCGCGCGCGATCGCGCTGATGCTGCTGAACTTCCCGGCGAAAAATCCCGGCATGACGCGGGTGCTGACCTGCGAGGCGCTGGTCGGCGAGCACGAGCGGCTCACCGAGCGCGTGAACCAGATGCTCGAACGGGTCGAGGCGTCGTTGAAGCAGTGTTTGCGGCTTGCGCAGACGGAGGCGACGGCAACTGCCGGCGCCGACGTTGCAGGCAGCGTCCAGGTCGGCAACGGCAAAGTCCCGGCCGCTCCCGATGCGCCGGCCGTCGCGCACCACGGCCCGATGTCCGCGCCGCTGCCCGCCGGCTACGATCCCGCGCTGCGCGCGAGCCTGCTGCTGAGCTACGTGATCGGCCGCTGGCATCGCTACGTGCGCAGCGGTTTTGCCCGTCCGCCCGCCGAACACGCGGACGCGCAACTGCTGCTGATTCTTCAGTAGCACGGCTCGCGCAGCGCCTACAGCGCCACGCCCGCGCCGCTGCCGCGCGGGATTTTCCGCTATACTTTGCGCCTTGATGCACCGGTAACACCCACGCAGTACCCACCGCGGTATCCAATTTTCACGCGCCGATTTGCTGACTCGATTGCGGGCGCGCGAGCCCCAGGCCAACGGCCGGCGGTTCACTATAAATGCGGCTAAAGAGGTCGTCAGCCGCGCACATCGCTTCCCCTTCCGTGCCTCGCCGACGCCGTTTAGCCGTCCTGTTGACTCAATGGCGGAATGAATGGACTCCATCGGCATCGTCGCTCCCCAGAAAATGCATTTCACCGAGCCGCTGCGCTTGCGCAACGGTACTTCGCTCGCCGGTTATGACCTGATGGTCGAGACCTACGGCACGCTCAATGCCGCGCGCAGCAATGCGGTGCTGGTGTGCCACGCGCTCAACGCGTCGCATCACGTGGCGGGCGTGTATGCCGACAATCCGAAGGACGTCGGCTGGTGGGACAACATGGTCGGCCCCGGCAAGCCTCTCGACACCAATAAGTTCTTCGTGATCGGCGTGAACAACCTCGGCTCGTGCTTCGGTTCGACCGGGCCGATGAGCATCGATCCGGCGACCGGCCAGCCGTACGGCGCCGCCTTCCCGGTCGTCACCGTCGAAGACTGGGTCAACGCGCAGGCGCGCGTGGCCGACGAGTTCGGCATCGAGCGCTTCGCCGCGGTGATGGGCGGCAGCCTCGGCGGGATGCAGGCGCTCGCGTGGAGCATGATGTATCCGGAGCGCGTCGGCCATTGCATCGTGATCGCGTCGACCCCGAAGCTGTCCGCGCAGAACATCGCGTTCAACGAGGTTGCGCGTTCGGCGATCCTGTCGGACCCGGACTTCCATGGCGGCAACTACTACGCGCATGGCGTGAAGCCCCGGCGCGGGCTGCGCGTCGCGCGGATGATCGGCCACATCACCTATCTGTCGGACGACGACATGGCCGAGAAATTCGGCCGCTCGCTGCGTCGCGCGGAAGGCGCCCTCGACGACTACAACTTCAACTTCGACGTCGAGTTCGAAGTGGAATCGTATCTGCGCTACCAGGGCGACAAGTTCGCCGACTACTTCGACGCGAACACCTATCTGCTGATCACCCGCGCGCTCGACTATTTCGATCCGGCCAAGGCGTTCGACGGCGATCTGACCGCCGCGCTCGCGCACACCACCGCAAAGTATCTGATCGCGAGCTTCTCGACCGACTGGCGTTTCGCGCCGGCGCGCTCGCGCGAACTGGTGAAGGCGCTGCTCGACCACAAGCGCACGGTCACCTACGCGGAGATCGACGCGCCGCACGGCCACGACGCCTTCCTGCTCGACGACGCGCGCTATCACAACCTGCTGCGCGCCTACTACGAACGCATTGCCAACGAGGTCAACGCATGAACCAGCGAGCACTTGATTACCTGGCGTCGCGCCCGGACTTCCGCGCGATCGCCCGCTGGGTCGAACCGCGCTCGACCGTGCTCGACCTCGGCTGCGGCGACGGCTCGCTGCTGTCGCTGCTGAAAGAAGAACTCGAGGTGCAGGGCTACGGCATCGAGATCAACGACGCCGGCGTGCTGGCCTCGACGCGCAACGGCATCAACGTGATCCAGCAGAACCTCGAAGACGGCCTGCGGCTGTTCGAGGACGGCAGCTTCGATTTCGCGATTCTGTCGCAGACGCTGCAAACCATTCATCAGACCGCCGCGATCCTGCGCGAGACCGTGCGGGTCGGCAAGGAATGCATCGTGTCGTTCCCGAACTTCGGTTACTGGGCGCATCGGCTGTCGGTGCTCAAGGGGCGCATGCCGGTGTCGAAGTCGTTGCCTTATCAATGGCACAACACGCCGAACGTGCGCGTGCTGACGATCGAAGACTTCGAGGCGCTCGCGCCGGAGGTCGGTATCGAAATTCTCGATCGGGTGGTGCTGCACGACGGCCAGGTGGTGCGTTGGGGCGTGAACTGGCGTGGTAGTCTTGCGGTCTATCGCGTCAAGCAAAGCTAACGTCACTTATCCACATGTCGAACCCGCCGCACGAGGCGCCCGCACTTACCGCTCACGAAGAACATCCCGGCTGGCGCGCGTTTCTGAATACGCGCATGCTGATCTGCGTGTTTCTCGGCTTCACGTCGGGACTTCCGTTATTTACGCTCGTCTATCTGGTGCAGGCATGGCTGCGCTCGGAAGGCGTCAATCTGAAGGAAATCGGCCTGTTCGCGCTGATCCAGTTTCCGTACACGTGGAAATTCGTGTGGGCGCCGCTGATGGACCGCTACGTGCCGCGGCTGCCGGGCTGGCGGCCGGGTCGCCGGCGCGGCTGGATGCTGGTCACGCAGATCCTCGTGGCCGGCGCGATCGCGACGCTCGGTTTCGTGTCGCCGCGCGAATCGATCTGGACGGTCGCCGCGCTCACCGCGCTGGTCGCGTTCTTCGGCGCGAGTTCCGACATCGTGATCGACGCTTACCGGCGTGAGCTGCTGAGCGATACGCAGCAGGGCCTCGGCAACGCGGTACACGTGAACGCGTACAAGATCGCGGCGCTGGTGCCCGGTTCGCTTGCGCTGATTTTGTCCGATCATCTGCCGTGGAGCACGGTGTTCATCGTGACCGGCGCGTTCATGCTGCCGGGCGTGCTGATGACGCTGGTCGTGAGCGAGCCCGAAGTGCACGGCAAACCGCCGAAGAATCTGCGCGAAGCGATCGTCGAACCGTTCCGCGAATTCATTCAGCGCGACGGCTGGCGCGGTGCGCTCTTCGTGCTCGGCTTCATCTTTCTGTACAAGCTCGGCGATACGATGGCGACCACGCTGTCCACCTCGTTCTTTCTCGACATCGGTTTTTCGCGCACGCAGATCGGCGTGATCGCGAAGACGACCGCGTTCGGCGCGAGTCTCGCGGGCGGGATCGTCGGCGGGATCTGGCTGATGAAGATCGGCATCGGCCGCGGCTTGTGGATCTTCGGCGTGCTGCAGATGGTGTCGACGCTCGGCTTCGCGTGGCTCGCGCATCTCGGCCCGGATTCGCCCGGGCTCACCGCGATCTACGACATCGCGGTGGCCATCAGTCAGGGCACCACGAAGCTGCTCGCGCTCGCCGGCATCGACTGGAGCGTGCAGCTCGATCCGCGCTCGGTCGCGCTCGCGCTGGTCTACGGCTTCGAGACTTTCACCACCGGTCTGACGATGGCCGCGTTCACCGCGTATATCGCCAGCACCACCGATCCGCGCTACACCGCCACCCAGTTCGCGCTGTTCACGAGCCTCGCGTCGGTGCCGCGCACGCTCGCGTCGGCGGCGAGCGGCTACGTGGTCGCGCAGATCGGCTGGTTCAACTATTTCATCATCTGTACCGCGCTCGCGGTGCCCGGCATGTTGCTGCTGGTGCGGATCGCGCCGTGGAGGGCCAAGTCGTGACGATGCGGTTCCCGACGCGCGCGCGGCGTCACCTGGCGACTCGCGTGCTATCGAGCGAGTTGCGCGCGATCGCGCGGTACATGGCGTGTGGGCTCGGCTGCGCGAGCGTCGTCGCGCTGGCGCTGCCGGCGCGCGCGGCCACGTTTGTCGCCGCGGCTCCGGCTGCCAGCGCGGCCAACAGCGCGGTGGTCGCCGCGCCGCCGGCGCCTGCGGCAGCGACCGGCACGATCGCGCCCGGCAACGCGCCGGCGGCCAAGGCCGCAACCGGCGCCGCCAGCGGCGAAAACGCAATCTCGGCGACGCCGGCCACAAACAGCTCCGGCGGCCCCAGCGCGGGTGCGGGTGCGAACAACAGCGCGACCAGCGGCACGGCCGCGCCCGCGCCGGGTTCAGCCGGTCCGGGCAGCAGCGGCGCGATCACTTCAGCGCCGAATCCGGCGCCCGGCTCCACGTCGCCATCTCCCGCGAAGGCCCCGGCCGCGACTTCCGCGCCGCCCGCCGCTCCGCCGCCGTACTACGTGAGCCCGCAGCTGCGCTATGGCGGCTACATGGTGTTTCGCAACCTGATCCCGTCGGCGATGCTCGAGGCGCAGGCCGCCGACGAATTCAACCAGATCGTCTACGGTGCAAGCCACGCGAACCGCCTGTACGCCGATAACGACGCGCGCGTCACGCGCGTGCGCTCGAGCGTCGACAAGATGGTGCCGTATTCGCTGAAATGGAACGAGCGGGCCAAAAGCTGGAAATGGGAAGTGGCGGTGGTGCGCTCGAACGACATCCGCATGTACTGCCTGCCGGGCGGCAAGATCGTCGTCTATAGCGGGCTGCTCGACCGGGTGCGCCTGAACGACAACGAACTCGGCATGCTGATCGGCCACGAGATCGCGCATGCGTTGCGCGAGCATGCGCGGATGCGGCTCGGTCAGTTGCAGGCGAGCCAGCTCGATTCGTCCGGCACGATCCCGCAACTGTTCGGGCTCGCCGATCTCGGCATGGCGCCGCTCGGCATCGGCTCGCGTCTGCTGGAAATGAAGTACGAAAGCACCGACGAAACCGAAGCCGATGTAATTGGCAGCGATATCGCGTCGCGCGCCGGCTTCGATCCGCGCGCGGCGGTCACGCTGTGGGACAAACTCGCGCAAGCCACGCGCGGCAGTCGCGACGGCAACTTCATCTACGTGCATCCGTACACGCCGGCGCGTCGCGAGGACATCATCAAGCGGCTGCCGGACATGCTGCCGCTGTACGCGAAGGCGATCGGCAAGAGCGTCGACGCACTGCCCGATTACGCGGGCATGGGCCGGCCGACCCGCAAAGCGGCGCGCAACTGATCGGAAACTCTGATCCTGAACGGCGGCGGCGCTTCACATGAGGGGCGCGGTGCCCGCGCCGCCGCCTTCTTGTGACGGTTACTTGCCGACCTTGTGGTCGTAATCGACGGTCAGCGGCGCGTGATCGCTGAACTTGATGTCGCGAAACACATCGGTGCGCTTCGCCTTGCCGGCGATGCCCGGCGTCGCGATCTGATAATCGATCCGCCACCCGACGTTCTTCGCATACGCCTGACCGCGATTGCTCCACCATGTGTACTGTTCCGGCCGCTGATCGAGCGTGCGGAACACGTCGACATAACCGACCTCGTCGAACAGCTTGTCGAGCCACGCGCGCTCTTCCGGCAGGCAACCGGAGTTCTTCTGGTTGCTCTTCCAGTTCTTGATGTCGATTTCCTTGTGCACGATGTTCACGTCGCCGCACACGATCACTTCGCGCTCTTTCGCGAGTTCGGCCAGATGCGGCATGAACTCGTCCATGAAACGGAACTTGGCCTGCTGGCGCTCGTCGCCGCTCGAACCCGACGGTACGTACACCGAAATCACCGACAGCTTGCCGAAGCGCAGCTCGACATAGCGCCCTTCCGGATCGAATTCCTCGCTGCCGAAACCGATCACCACTTCGTCCGGCTCATGACGGGTGTAGACGCCCGCGCCGCTATAGCCCTTTTTCACCGCATGCTGGAAATAGCCGGTGAAATCGTGCGGCGCGAGAAATTCCGGCGTCATGTCGTCCTGCGAGCATTTGATTTCCTGCACGCACAGCACGTCCGCTTTCTGTTCGCCGAACCACTCGAAAAAGCCCTTCTTCGCCGCCGCGCGAATGCCGTTCAGGTTGGCGGTAATCACACGCAACATGTTGTTCCTCTTGTGTTCAATTGATTTCCGAAGCCGCCGCGCACGGCCTCGTTCACTCGACCTTCACGCCCTTCAGCGATTCCTTCGCGGGCGGATATTCGAGCTTCAGCGCCTCGAGCGTGCGCAGCAGCAGTTCGCCGACCATCACGTTGCGATGGGTCTTCGAGTCGGCCGGAATCACGTACCACGGCGCGTACTCGGTCGACGTCGCTGCGAGCGTATCGCGATAGACCGACTGATACGCGTCCCACTGCTTGCGCGCTTCGAGATCGGCCAGGTCGAATTTCCAGTGCTTGCTCGGGTCGTCGATACGCGCCTGCAACCGCTCGCGCTGCTCATCCTTCGAGATGTGCAGCATGCATTTGACGATGGTCGTGCCGCTGTACGCGAGCATCTCCTCGAACTGCCGGATATGGCAGCAGCGCTGCTGGAACGCGTCGGCATCGAGCTCGCCGAGCACGGTCGGCACCAGCAGGTCTTCGTAATGGCTGCGGTTGAAGATGGTCAGCTCGCCGGCCGCCGGCGCCTGCGAATGCACGCGCCACAGAAAGTCGTGCGCGAGCTCGACCGGCGTCGGCGCCTTGAACGGGACGATCCGCAAGCCGAGCGGATCGACTTCGTGAAACACCGCGCGGATCGTGCCGTCCTTGCCGCTGGTGTCCATCCCTTGCAGCACCAGCAGCACGCGGCGCCGGCGTTGCGCGTGCAGTCGCTCCTGCAGATTGTCGAGCTGCATTCCGATTTCGGACAGCCGCGCGCGGTCGGTGTCTTTCGAGCCGGACGAAAACGGCTTTGCGGCGGGATCGAATTCGTCGAGCGAGAAGCGGTTGTTCTTCTTGCCGCCGTCGAAATACGGCACGCGGAAATCGTCGAGATCGGCTTGCTTCGCCATGCGCACGCTCCCTGTTGAGTACTGATCGAGGTTCTAAGCAGATTCGAAACCGCCAAACAAAACGGGCCGTTGCCCTGCTTTCAGTCCGGCAACAGCCCGTCGTAGAGCGGACGCTCGCGCCCGGCCTGGGTAGATCCAACTTGAATCAGGACAGCTTTTTCTTTAGCAATTCGTTGACCTGAGCCGGGTTCGCCTTGCCCTTGGTCGCCTTCATCGCCTGACCGATCAGCGCGTTGAACGCCTTTTCCTTGCCGGCGCGATATTCGTCGACCGATTTCTGGTTCGCGGCGAGCACCTCGTCGAGGATCGCTTCGAGCGCGCCGCTATCGGAGATCTGCTTCAGACCCTTCGCGTCGATGATGCGGTCGGCGGCGGCTTCGTCGGTGGCCTTCTCTTCCCAGATCGCGAGGAAAATTTCCTTGGCGATCTTGTTCGAGATCGTGCCGTCGGCGATACGTTGCAGCAGCAGCGCGAGCTGCGCGGCCGACACCGGGCACTCGGCGATGTCGAGGCCTTCGCGATTCAGTTGCGAGGACACTTCGCCCATCACCCAGTTCGCCGCGACCTTCGCGTTCGCCGCGCCGGTCTTCGCGACCACCGCCTCGAAGTACGCGGCGCTCGCCTTGCTGGCGGTCAGCACGTTCGCGTCGTACGGCGTCAAACCGTACTGCGACACGAAACGCTGCTGGATCGCCGCCGGCAGTTCCGGCATCCCGCTCTTCACGCGCTCGACCCATGCAGCGTCGATCACGAGCGGCATCAGGTCCGGATCCGGGAAATAGCGGTAGTCGTGCGCGTCTTCCTTGCTGCGCATCGAGCGCGTTTCGCGCTTGTCCGGATCGTACAGGCGGGTTTCCTGCACGACGGTGCCGCCGTCTTCGATCAGCTCGATCTGACGACGCACTTCGTACTGGATCGCCTCTTCGAGGAAGCGGAACGAGTTCAGGTTCTTGATCTCGGCGCGGGTGCCGAATTCCTTCTGCCCGACCGGCCGCACCGACACGTTCGCGTCGCAACGGAACGAGCCTTCCTGCATGTTGCCGTCGCAGATGCCGAGCCACACGACCAGCGTGTGCAGCGACTTCGCGTAGGCGACCGCCTCGGCCGCGCTGCGCATTTCCGGCTCGGTGACGATTTCGAGCAGCGGCGTGCCGGCGCGATTCAGGTCGATGCCGGTCATGCCCGCGAAGTCTTCGTGCAGCGACTTGCCGGCGTCTTCCTCGAGGTGCGCGCGGGTCAGATTGATGGTCTTCTCGTACGCTTCCTTGCCGGCTTTTTCATTGGCCGGCACCTGGATCGTCAGTTGACCGCCCTGCACGACCGGGATTTCGTACTGGCTGATCTGATAGCCCTTCGGCAGATCGGGGTAGAAATAATTCTTGCGCGCGAAGATGCTGCGCGGCGCGACGGTCGCGCCGATCGCGAGGCCGAACTGGATCGCGCGCTCGACCGCGCCGCGGTTCATCACCGGCAGCGTGCCCGGCAAGGCCAGATCGACGGGGCTCGCCTGGGTGTTCGGCGCGGCGCCGAACCGGGTGGCGGTGCCCGAGAAAATCTTCGACTGAGTCGACAGCTGCGTGTGGGTCTCCAGACCGATCACGACTTCCCATTGTTTGGTCATGGTGCTCACACTCCTGCCGGTGCCTGACGGTGGAACTGGGTCACGCGCTGGAACGCGTCGGCCACCTGCAGCATCCGGGCTTCATTGAAATAGTTGCCGATGATCTGCAGACCGACCGGGCGCTGCGCGTTCGCGCCGGCGCCGAAGCCGCACGGCACGCTCATGCCCGGCAGGCCGGCGAGGCTCACCGACAGCGTGTAGATGTCGGCCAGATACATCTGCACCGGATCATCGCCCTTTGCGCCGAGGTCCCACGCCACCGACGGCGCGACCGGTCCCATGATCACGTCGCACTGCTTGAACGCTTGCTGGAAGTCCTGCGCGATGATGCGGCGGATCTTCTGCGCCTGCAGGTAGTACGCGTCGTAGTAACCGTGCGACAGCACGTACGCACCGACCAGAATGCGGCGCTTCACTTCCGGGCCGAAGCCTTCGGCGCGCGACTTCTTGTACATGTCGAGCAGATCGCGGTACTCGGCCGCGCGATGGCCGAAGCGCACGCCGTCGAACCGCGACAGGTTCGACGATGCTTCCGCCGGCGCGATCACGTAGTAGACCGGAATCGACAGTTCGGTTTTCGGCAGCGAGACTTCGACCAGCGTCGCGCCGAGCGCTTCGTACTGCTTCAGAGCGGCGTCGATCGACGCGCGCACGTCGTCGGCGAGACCGGCGCCGAAGTATTCCTTCGGCAGGCCGATGCGCAGGCCGGCGAGCGGCTTGCCCGCGTTGCCCGCGGTATCCGCTTGCCACGGCTGGCCGAGGTAGCGTGTGTAGTCTTCGTTCTCGCGCTCGAGGCTGGTGGAATCGCGCTCGTCGAAACCGGCCATCGCGTTGAGCAGCGTCGCGCAGTCGGCGGCGCTTTGCGCCATCGGGCCGCCCTGATCCAGCGACGACGCGAACGCGATCATCCCGTAACGCGACACCCGACCGTAGGTCGGCTTGATCCCGGTGATGCCCGAGAACGATGCCGGCTGGCGGATCGAGCCGCCGGTGTCGGTGCCGGTCGCGGCCGGCGCGAGACGCGCGGCCACCGCCGCCGCCGAGCCGCCCGACGAACCGCCGGGCACCGCTTTCACGTCCCACGGGTTCTGCACCGCGCCGAAGTACGAATTCTCGTTGGACGAACCCATCGCGAATTCATCCATATTGGTCTTGCCCACGCACACCATGCCGGCGGTCTGCAGACGCGCGACCACGGTCGCGTCGAACGGACTTTCGTAGTTCGCGAGCATCTTCGAGCCGGCGGTGGAGCGCCAGCCCCTGGTCACGAACACGTCCTTGTGGGCGATCGGCAGGCCGACCAGCGGGCCGGCGTGGCCGGTGTGCAGCAGCGCGTCGGCGGCTTTGGCCTGCGCCAGCGTCAGTTCGGGATCGACCTGGATGAACGCGTTCAGGCTTTTGGCCGCGTCGATCCGCTTCAGGTACGACTGCGCCAGTTCGACTGCGGAGCATTCCTTGGCCGCGAGCGCGGCGCGCAGTTCGGTCAGACTTTTTTCATGCATTGCGTTTTATCCTGGAAAGCGCGGCAGCGCGGTCACGCTGCCGTGGAGGCGTTCGGTTGCCTGCCGGCAGGCTCGCGCGGCGCGACCCGCGGTCCGCGGCGCAAACGCGCGCGGCGGACCGCGGCCGGGCCGGGGCCTGCCCGGCGGGTCTTATTCGATCACCTTCGGCACGAGATACAGGCCGTCCTGCACGGCCGGCGCTGGTTTTTGATAAGCCTCGCGCGCGACCGTCTCGGTCACCGCGTCGTCGCGCAGACGCAGCGCGACGTCTTCGATCTGCTCGATCGGATGAGCCAGCGGCGCGATGCCGGTGGTGTCGACGGCCTGCATCTGCTCGACGAGGCCGAAGAAATCATTGAGCTGGGTGAGGGTGTGTTCGGCGTCGGCGTCGGCCAGTTCTAGCCGCGCGAGATGCGCGATGCGTTTGACATCGGTCAGGGTCAGAGCCATGCGGTCACCGGAAATTGTGGTGGGCCGCCGCAACAGGAAAAAACGACGCTGCGACAGCAGGTTACGACGCAGGAAGGCGGCCCCCGGAACGGGGCCGTTGGTGGCAAAAAGTGCCAGCCGTTTCCTGCAAAACATCCAAAATTATAAGGTATCATTACGCGTTCGACCCAAACCCGGACCGACTTACCAGGGCCTTACGGACGATTGCGGACAATTCCCCAGAACGGTCCGGCGCTTTTCCGACCTGGCTTAGCCACCGCCTCCGGTAGACTCCCCCGCAGCTTCAAGCTCCTGTGGCGCGCTTCGCCCGGTTGAGGCTGTTATTTTTCCGCTGCCGCCCTACGCATACGGTGCGAGGCCCGGCCCCCAGCGAGACAGGATTTTGAATGTTCGGTTTTTTGCGCAGCTACTTCTCCAACGATCTGGCGATTGACCTCGGCACCGCCAACACGCTTATCTACATGCGCGGCAAGGGCATCGTTCTCGACGAACCGTCGGTCGTGTCGATCCGCCAGGAAGGCGGGCCCAATGGCAAGAAAACCATCCAGGCCGTCGGTAAGGAAGCCAAACAGATGCTCGGCAAGGTGCCGGGTAACATCGAGGCGATCCGCCCGATGAAAGACGGCGTGATCGCCGACTTCACCGTCACCGAACAGATGATCAAGCAGTTCATCAAGACTGCTCACGAATCGCGCATGTTTTCGCCGTCGCCGCGCATCATCATCTGCGTGCCGTGCGGTTCGACCCAGGTCGAGCGTCGCGCCATTAAAGAAGCCGCGCATGGCGCCGGTGCTTCGCAGGTCTATCTGATCGAGGAACCGATGGCCGCCGCGATCGGCGCGGGCCTGCCGGTTTCGGAAGCAACCGGTTCGATGGTCGTCGACATCGGCGGCGGCACGACCGAAGTCGGCGTGATCTCGCTGGGCGGTATCGTCTACAAGGGTTCGGTGCGCGTCGGCGGCGACAAGTTCGACGAAGCGATCGTCAACTACATCCGCCGCAACTACGGGATGCTGATCGGCGAACAGACCGCCGAAGCCATCAAGAAGGAAATCGGCTCCGCGTTCCCGGGCTCCGAAGTCAAGGAAATGGAAGTGAAGGGCCGCAATCTGTCGGAAGGCATTCCGCGCAGCTTCACGATCTCCAGCAACGAAATTCTCGAAGCACTGACCGATCCGCTGAACCAGATCGTGTCGTCGGTGAAGATCGCGCTCGAACAGACGCCGCCGGAACTCGGCGCCGACATCGCCGAACGCGGCATGATGCTGACCGGCGGTGGTGCGCTGCTGCGCGATCTGGACCGTCTGCTCGCCGAAGAAACCGGCCTGCCGGTGCTCGTCGCCGAAGACCCGCTGACCTGCGTCGTCCGCGGCTCGGGCATGGCCCTCGAGCGCATGGACAAGCTCGGCAGCATCTTCTCGTACGAGTAAGCGAGCTTTTCTCTCATGTCAGTAGCGCGGATCTGGCACACGGCCCCTTGCGGGCCGCTTTGTCGTTGGCTGGACCATCCAGCCGCTGCGCGCTGAGCGCGCGCGCCTCACGCGCCGCCGTTTCACCCAATCGCATACGCCCCCGGCGCCGACCATGGAATACAGTCCGCCGCCCCTGTTCAAGCAAGGCCCCTCCGCTCTCGCACGACTGGTGTTCTTCGTCGTGCTGGCGCTTGCCCTGCTGATTTCCGATGCCCGCTTCCAGACGCTCGAAATCGTCCGCGGCGTGCTCGGCGCGGGTCTCTATCCGTTGCAGCGAGCAGCCCTCGTGCCGCGCGACATCTTCATGGGCGCCGCCGACCTCGCCGTCACGAGCGCGACGCTGCGCAGCGAAAACGACAAGCTGCGCGCGCGCGATCTGCAGATGTCGCAGCAAGCCAATACCGCCGCGTCGCTCGCCGCCGAAAACGCGCATCTGCGCGCGCTGCTGCAACTGTCGCAACAGCTGAGCACGCAATCGCTGCCCGCCGAAATCCAGTACGACACGCGCGACCCGTTCACGCAGAAGGTCGTGATCGGCCGCGGCGCGCAGCAAGGCATCCGCAACGGCTCGCCGGTCGTCACCGAAGACGGCGTAATCGGCCAGATCACCCGGGTGTTCCCGTTGCAGGCCGAAGTCACGCTGCTCACCGACAAGGACCAGGCGGTGCCGGTCGAAATCCTGCGCACCGGCTTGCGCAGCGTGATCTACGGCACGCCGAAGGGCGACACGCTCGATCTGCGCTTCGTGCCGATCAGCGCCGACGTCCAGGCAGGCGACGAACTCGTCACCAGTGGACTGGACGGTGTGTATCCGCCGGGGCTGCCGGTCGCGAAAGTCGTGCGCGTCGACAAGCAGGCCGATACCGCGTTCGCGCGGGTGATCTGCCTGCCGGTCGCGGAGGTGCGCGGTGCGCGCCAGTTGCTGGTGCTGCATGTGGTGAGCGACGTGCCGCCGCGTCCGGCCGACGAGCCCGATCCGGCGACGGCCGCGAAGGAAGCCAAAAAGAAGGGCAAGACCGCCGACGCAAAGGGCGCGGCGGACAAGTCCGCCGCCAAGGCGGGTGAAAAAGCGGCTGACAAGCCGGCCGACAAAGCGGCCGACAAAGCCGCGGCCAAGCCAGGCGAAAAGCCGGCCGCCGACAAGCCCGCCACCGGCAAAACCGCGGCCGAAAAACCCGCCGCCGGCAAGGGCGCGGAAAAGGCTCCGGCCAAAGCCGCGGCGGAAAAGAAGTCCGCCGAAAAGAAAGCCGCGAAGCAGGCTGACAAACCCGCCGCCACCGAAACCGCGAAGCCGCAAACCGCGCCGGGGGCTCAGCCATGAACCGCCCGCAATACATCCTGCAACCGGTCAACCCGTACTTCATCACCTTCAGCCTCGCCGCCGCGTTCCTGCTGAACCTGATGCCGTGGGGGCGTCTGGCCGGCGTGCCCGACTTCGTCGCGCTGGTGCTGCTGTTCTGGAATGTGCATCAGCCGCGCAAGGTCGGCATGGGCATCGCGTTTTTCCTCGGCCTGTTGATGGACGTGCATAACGCCAGCCTGCTCGGCGAGCACGCGCTCGCGTACACGCTGCTGTCGTACGGCGCGATCACGATTCACCGCCGCGTGCTGTGGATGTCGCTCGGCGTGCAAACGTTCGCGGTGATGCCGCTGCTGGTCGTCGCGCAGCTGGTGCCGTTCGTGATCCGCCTGCTGACCGGCGCCGCGTTTCCGGGCTGGAGTTACCTGATCGACGGTTTCGTCGAAGCCGCGCTGTGGCCGGTCGCGAGCATCCTGCTGTTGATGCCGCAACGCCGCCCGGCCGACCCCGACGACACCCGACCGATCTGACGCCGATTTGATCCCGCCTCGGGCCCGCCGGCCGCTGCGTCGCGACACCTCGCGCGCAACCGCCACCGCCGGCCGGCCCGACGCGCAACGCAGTTCCTGCCCCGGCCGCGCCGGTTGGGCGCACACTCTTGATGGCCGCATGCCGGCCTTTGCAGAAATCGCATGACCGAATTCAAGGACACCCAGCAGCAGCTCACGAAATTCCGCCTGCGCGTCGCGGCGGCGGGCCTGTTCGTGTTCGTCTGCTTCGGGCTGATCGGCTTCCGCTTCCTGTTCCTGCAGGTGTGGCACTACAGCAAATACTCGTTGCAGGCGGACGAAAACCGCATCTCGGTCGCGCCGATCGTGCCGAACCGCGGCATCATCACCGATCGCAACGGCGTCGTGCTGGCGAAGAACTACTCGGCCTACACGCTCGAAATCACGCCGTCGAAGCTGAACGACTCGCTCGATAACGTGATCGACAACCTCGCGACCGTCGTATCGATCGACGCGCGCGACCGGCGCCGCTTCAAGAAGCTGCAGGAAGACTCGAAGAACTTCGAGAGTCTGCCGATCCGCACCCGTCTGACCGACGACGAAGTCGCCCGCTTCACCGCGCAGCGCTTCCGCTTCCCCGGCGTCGAAGTGCGCGCGCGACTGTTCCGCCAGTACCCGCTCGGGCCGACCGCCGCGCACGTGATCGGCTACATCGGGCGCATTTCGCAGCGCGACCAGGACCGCATCGACGACGCCAGCGACCAGAACGACAGCGATCCGGACCACTACGATCCGCGCCTCGACGCGAACAACTACAAGGGCACCGACTACATCGGCAAGATCGGCGTCGAGCAGAGCTACGAGACCGAGCTGCACGGCCAGACCGGTTTCGAGGAAGTGGAAGTGACCGCGGGCGGCCGGCCGGTGCGCACGCTGTCGCGCACCCAGGCGACGCCCGGCAACAACCTCGAACTGTCACTCGACATCGGCTTGCAGCAGGTCGCCGAGCAGGCGTTCGCCGGCCGCCGCGGCGCGCTGGTCGCGATCGAGCCCGCTACCGGCGACGTGCTCGCGTTCGTGTCGGCACCGAGCTTCGACCCGAATTCGTTCGTCGACGGCATCGACCAGCAGACCTGGGACGAGCTGAACAACTCGCCCGATCACCCGCTGCTGAACCGTCCGCTGCACGGCACCTATCCGCCCGGCTCGACCTACAAGCCGTTCATGGCGCTCGCCGCGCTGACGCTGCACAAGCGCACGCCGGGCTGGGGCTTCCAGGATCCGGGCTCGTACACGTTCGGCGGCCACACTTTCCGCAACGACGTGCGCTCGGGCCAGGGCTGGGTCGATATGAACCGCGCGATCGTGGTGTCGAACGACACGTACTTCTACATGCTCGCGCACGACCTCGGCGTGAACAACATCGCGAACTTCATGAAGCCGTGGGGCTTCGGCCAGATCACCGGCATCGACATCGCCGGCGAGGCGCGCGGGATCCTGCCGTCGACCGACTGGAAGCGCAAAGCGTATCGACGCCCGGAGCAGCAGAAGTGGTACGAAGGCGAGACGATCAGCCTCGGCATCGGCCAGGGCTACAACTCGTTCACGATCCTGCAACTCGCGCATGCGACCGCGACGCTCGCGAACAACGGCGTCGTGATGAAGCCGCACCTCGTGCGCGACATCGAGAATCCGATTACCAAGGCGACCCAGCCGGTGGTGCGCGATCCCAGCGACAAGATCGCAGTCAGGCAGCAGGACATCGACTTCATCAAGCGCGCGATGGTCGGCGTGGTGACCAACGGCACGGCGTCCAAGCTGTTCATCGGCGCGCCGTATCAGGCGGCCGGCAAGACCGGCACGGCGCAGGTGTACTCGTTGCAGGGCACGAACTATAAGGGTCACGCGCTCGCCGAGCATCTGCGCGACCACGCGCTGTTCATCGCGTTCGCGCCGGCCGAGCAGCCGAAGATCGCGCTCGCGCTGATCGTCGAAAACGGCGGCTGGGGCGCGGAATCGGCGGGCCCGATCGCGCGCAAGGTGCTCGACTATTACCTCGTCGGCAAGAACAAGCCGGGCGCCGAGGAAGCGGCCGTCGCGGCGGCGGCTTCGGCCACGCTCGATGCGTCCGCGCCGCAGGTCGGCGATGTGCCGGCCGCGCGCGATACCGCGCAACCGCTCAGGATCGCGGCGGGCTTTACCGCGCTGCCGATGCCGGGGGCTGCTGCCGGCGCCTCGGCTGCCGCCGCAGCTTCCGGCGCTTCGGGCGCTTCGGCTGCGGCGACCACGACGGCCACCACTGCGACGGCCGCCACTGCCACTGCCACTGCCACTGCCACCGCGCCGGTCGCCGCTTCGGCCACCGCCAAGGCAAAGGCCAAGGGCGCGCAACCTGCATCGGCAGCCAAACCGGCGTCCGCTACCGCCGCCACCAGAAAATCCGCGCCGCGTTCGTCCGACGCACCGCATCAACCCCGCCCGGCCAGCGAGCCGGCGCCGGCCGTCGCCGCGCCGTCGCGCGAGGACAGCGTGCGCGATACGTCGCCGCGCCAGCCCGCCACCGGCGGCATCGACGAATAAGGAGAAAGGCATGCAATTCGACAAGCGCGCCTGGCTCGACCGCATCAAGAAGATGTTCGCGGGCTTCGACCGCCCGCTCGCGCTGATCGTGTTCCTGCTGCTGTGCGTCGGCATCGTCACGCTGTACAGCGCGAGTCTGGACGTGCCCGGGCGCGTCGAGGACCAGCTGCGCAACATCCTGCTCACCTTCGTGCTGATGTGGGGGCTCGCCAATGTGCCGCCCAATACGCTGATGCGCTTCGCGGTCCCGCTCTATACGTTCGGGATCGCGTTACTGATCGCGGTCGCGATGTTCGGCCTGACCAAGAAAGGCGCGAAGCGCTGGATCAACGTCGGCGTGGTGATCCAGCCGTCGGAAATCCTGAAGATCGCGACCCCGCTGATGCTCGCGTGGTACTACCAGCGCCGCGAAGGCGTGATGCGCTGGTACGACTATCTGGTCGGTTTCGCGATCCTGCTGCTGCCGGTCGGCCTGATCGCCAAGCAGCCCGACCTCGGCACCGCGGTGCTCGTGTTCGCCGCCGGCTTCTTCGTGATTTATTTCGCGGGCCTGAGCTTCAAACTGATCGTGCCGGTGCTGGTCGCGGGGGTGATCGCGGTGGTGTCGATCGCCGCGTTCCAGGACAAGATCTGCCAGCCCGAGGTGCAGTGGCCGCTGATGCACGACTACCAGAAACACCGCATCTGTACGCTGCTCGATCCGACCTCGGACCCGCTCGGCAAAGGCTTCCATACGATTCAGGCGGTGATCGCGATCGGCTCCGGCGGCCCGCTCGGCAAGGGTTGGCTCAAGGGCACCCAGGCGCACCTCGAGTTCATCCCCGAGAAGCACACCGACTTCATCTTCGCGGTGTTCTCCGAGGAGTTCGGTTTAGCTGGCGGGATCGTGCTGCTCACGCTCTACATGTTATTGATCGCACGCGGGCTTTACATCGCGGCGAACGGTGCAACGCTATTCGGGCGATTATTGGCCGGCTCGCTGACGATGGCGTTCTTCACCTACGCATTCGTGAACATCGGCATGGTGAGCGGGATTTTGCCGGTGGTCGGCGTGCCGCTGCCGTTCATGAGTTACGGCGGCACCGCGCTGACGACGCTCGGGGTCGCGATCGGGCTGATCATGAGTGTCGCGCGGCAGAAGCGGTTGATGCAGAGCTAACGGCGCGTGCCGGTTCACCAGGCACACGCTGGAAACAAAAAGGGCGCTCGTTCATTCACGAGCGCCCTTTTTTGTTTGGCTACCGCTTACTGCGGCTTCACTTCCTTCTGATCGCGCAGCTGCGCGCTCAACTGCTGATACTTGAGACGCGCCGCCGGATCGCCCTGGGCCGCCGCGGCCGCGTAATACGCACGCGCGACGTTCAGATTGCGGTCGACGCCATCGCCACCGCGCTCGTAAAACGAGCCGGTCACGTACTGCGCGGTCATGTCGCCGCCCTGCGCGGCCTTCTTGTACCAGACGAACGCCTGCTTGTTGTCGCGCCCGGTGCCGCGGCCGTCGAGGAACTGGTTGGCGAGCGCGAGTTCCGCCTGCACGTGGCCCTGCTCGGCCGCCTTCAGAAACCAGCGATGCGCCTCGACCGGATCGCGGGCGACGAACTCGCCATCGTCGTACATCTTGCCGTACACGTATTGCGCGTGCGACATGTTCGCGTCGGCGGCCTTGCGCAGCCACTTCTTGCCTTCGTCGACGTTGGCCGGCGTGCCCTCGCCGTTCAGCAGCATCATCGCGTAATTGAATTGCGCGAGCCGGCTGCCGCGCTCGGCGGCCTCGCGAAACTCGTTGAGCGCCGCGCCGAGGTTGCCGGCGTTGTAGTCGGCGACCGCCGATTGCGTCTGCGGATCGTTCGACTTCGCGATGCGGTCCTGCGCGTGTGCGGCGCCGCTCGCGCCGATCGCGCCACCCGCGAGCAGCACCGCCGCGACGACGCTCGCCCGCACCGCCAGCCGTCCGGCGACGCTCTGCACTGTGCCGTTCATGACCTTGCCTCCTGTAGCGCCTGGCGGGTCGCGCGCAACATCCAGATCACATCGGCCGCCAGCGCGACGAAGCGAAAGCCGTCCAATCGATACTGCCGCGCGCTCGCCGCGTCCATCGCGAAGATGCCGGCCGCGACGCCGGCTTTGTCCGCCGCATCGACGACCCGCGTGAGCGCGCCCACCACGTCGCCATGCTTCGAGTCGCCGAGATGGCCGAGGCTCGCGGCCAGATCGGCGGGGCCGACGAAGATGCAATCGACCCCGGGCGTCGCCGCGATCCGCTCGACTTCCTGCAAGCCGCGCGCCGACTCGATCTGCATGATCGTCGCGATCTGCGCGTTGGCCGTCTGCAGATAGTCGCGCCGCATTCCGTAGCCGGCCGCGCGCACCAGCCCGGCGACGCCGCGCAGGCCGTCGAGCGCATCGCCGTCCGGGTAGCGGGTCAGCCGCACCGCGCGGGCAGCGTCCTCGGCGGATTCGATATTCGGAAACATCAGCGTGCGCGCGCCGGCATCGAGCACGCGCTTGACGAGCCACGGTTCGCTCGCCGGCACCCGCACCACCGGCTCGCTCGGCAGATGCGCGGCGGCGATCGCGCGCAGTTGCGACTCGACATGGGTGCTGTCGTTCGGCGCGTGCTCCATGTCGATCAGCAGCCAGTCGAAGCCCGCGTGCGCGAGCGCTTCGGCGGCCGCATCGCTGCCCAGCGACAGCCACAGACCGAACAGCGACGAGCTGTCCGTCAGACGTTGTTTGAGGGGGTTGGTGAAGGTGCTCATCGACTGGCCTCGCGCTGGTTCGTGGTTAGAAGCGGGGCCAGATAGGAGACCGGACAGGCATCGGGGCGCTGACGGCCTCGATGCCCGGTACGACGCAATGCGGTGACCGGCATGTCTCGCTCCGCTTGGGTGTCGGAACGATCATACCGTGTCCAAAACGCGCGGGGCGGTCTCGCGCGCGGGGCGGTGAGGTGGAGCGGAGCGGTGCGGGCCTAGTCGCGGACCACGTCGGCCCAGCAGTTCGGCGTTTCGTACAGACGCACCTTGTGCAGACGCAGATTCATGCCGTAGTGCGCGTCGTACACGTTCGCGAGGATCTGGAACGCGACCGCGGCGAGATTCTCGACGGTCGGGATGCGATCGAGCACGACCGTCTTGTGGCCCGCCATGCTTTCGAGAAAACCGCGCACCTGGGTGTCGCCTTCGTAGACGAGGAACGCATGGTCCCACTTGTCGACCAGATGTTCGACCGCGAGCGACTTCACGTCGGCGAAGTCCATCACCATGCCGCGATCGGGCGCGCCTTCGGTGTCGACCAGATCGCCTTGCAGCGTGATTTCGAGCACGTAGCGATGGCCGTGCAGATTACGGCACTGGCTGCGGTGATCGGGAATGCGGTGGCCCGCGTCGAATTCGAGTTTTCGGGTAATCGTCAGCACGGCGGATCAGGGAATGTTCAGATACTTGTGGGTCTGCATCGACAGGCGCCACTGCGGGTGGCGCTTGCACCAGTCGATTGCGAGCTTCGTGTTGATGTCGCGCGACGGACCGTCCATCGGCTGGACCAGGAAGTACTCGAAGTCGAGCTTCGCATAGTCGGCGAGGCGCTGGTTGTCCTGCGGAATCACGACCTTCAGTTCGTTGCCTTTGGTCACGACGAGCGGCGCGTCGGCCTTCGGGCTCACGCAGATCCAGTCGATCGTCTCGAGCACCGGCAGCGAACCGTTGGTCTCGATCGCGATCTCGAAGCCGGCCGCGTGCAGCGCATCGACCAGCGGTTGATCGATCTGCAGCATCGGCTCGCCGCCGGTACAGACGACGAAACGCTCGCCTTCGCCTTGCGGCCATTGCGACGCGATCATCGCGACGAGTTCTTCAGGAGTCCGGTATTTGCCGCCGTTCTCGCCGTCGGTGCCGACGAAATCGGTATCGCAGAAGCGGCACACGGCGTCCGCGCGATCCTCTTCGCGGCCCGACCACAGATTGCAGCCGGCGAAGCGGCAAAACACCGCCGGACGTCCGGCATTCGCGCCCTCGCCCTGCAACGTGTAGAAGATTTCCTTGACCGCGTAAGTCATGCTGCTGTCTGCCCTGTGTTCCTGAAATGAAATTCGCGCGTGCCGGACGACGCGTGCGCGGCAGCGTTGCCGCGCGAACCGTCAGACCGGCTCGGTGACGTTTTCGCCGGCCAGATACGCATCGTAACCACGTTTGCGCAACCGGCATGCCGGACACTCGCCGCAACCGAAACCCCACGCATGCAACTCGGCGCGTTCGCCGACGTAGCAGGTATGGGTTTCGACGCGCACCAGTTCGACCAGTTCGTCGCCGCCGAGCTCGTGCGCGAGGCGCCACGTGTCGGCTTTATCGAGCCACATCAGCGGCGTTTCGAGCGCGAAGCGCGTGTCCATGCCGAGATTGAGCGCGACCTGCAGCGCCTTCATCGTGTCGTCGCGGCAATCGGGGTAGCCCGAAAAATCCGTCTCGCACATGCCGCCGACCAGCACCTGCAAACCGCGTCGATAAGCGATCGCCGCGGCGATCGTCATGAACATCAGATTGCGGCCCGGCACGAACGTGTTCGGCAAACCGTTCACGGTCGCTTCGATCTCGATCTCACGCGTCATCGCGGTGTCGCTGATCGAGCCGAGCAGCGACAGATCGATCATGTGATCGTCGCCGAGTCGTTCGGCCCACGCCGGAAACGCGCGCACGACAGCCTGACGGAAACCTTCGCGGCACTCGAGTTCGACGCGATGACGCTGACCGTAATCGAAGCCGAGCGTCTCGACTGTGTCGTAGCGTTCGAGCGCCCACGCGAGACAGGTGGCGGAATCCTGGCCGCCGGAAAACAGCACGAGCGCGCTACGCTTAGCGTCTTTGCGGATCACCGTGAAACTCCGTGAATGAGAGGGCCACGTCGCGCTGCGCGATGCGGGCAACGCGGCGCGACGTGAGCCGGCACTGCGGCCGGCCCAAGCAGTATAGGTCGCGCGTTGTGCGTGAACGTGGCCGCACGCTTATACCGCCGATCGCCGGACCACACTGCTAAAACAACCACTGCCAGCCAAACGGAAAAGCCCCAGGAATCTTGCGATTTCCTGGGGCTGAATCCTGGTGGCCTGGGGCGGAATCGAACCACCGACACGCGGATTTTCAATCCGCTGCTCTACCAACTGAGCTACCGGGCCAACGAAGATCGAAACTATATCAAAGGCTTTTTAATTCAGCAAGCCCCTTCGTGAAAAAATCTGCTGGGCCGCGTTTGAGTGCAACGCGCGATGCTCACTCGCCCTTGTTCTTGCCGAGATCGACGCCGAGTTGCTTGAGCTTGCGATAAAGATGCGTGCGCTCCAGACCGGTCTTCTCCGCGACGCGCGTCATGCTGCCGTTCTCGCGCGCGAGGTGATATTCGAAGTACGCGCGCTCGAACGCATCGCGTGCGTCGCGTAGCGGAATGTCGAACGAGATCGATGCGGTTTGCGCGGCGAGCGTGCCGCCGCTCACGCCATCGGCCGACAGCATCGGCAATGCGGCCGCCGAGGCCACCGCCGACGCGTTCACCGGCAACGCCGGCTTCGCCGCAACCGAGCCGGGCACCACCGCCGCGTTCCCGCGCGCGAGGCCCTGCTCGACCGCCTTCAACAGCTTCTGCAACGCGATCGGCTTCTCGAGGAAGTTGAGCGCGCCGATCTTGGTTGCTTCCACCGCCGTGTCGATCGTCGCGTGCCCGGACATCATGATCACGGGCATCGTCAATTGTCCTTGCGCGGCCCACTCCTTCAGCAGGGTCACGCCGTCGGTGTCGGGCATCCAGATGTCGAGCAGCACGAGGTCCGGCGCCTGACGCAACCGGAACTCGCGCGCCTCCTGCGCATTTTCAGCGGCCTCCACGACGTGTCCCTCGTCGCTCAGGATCTCCGAGAGCAATTCCCGGATGCCCATTTCATCGTCTACCACCAGGATGGTTGCCATTTACGCTGCCCTTGTCTGCACTGTTGCTTTTGTCGTTCCCTGCGACGCGCCGCCGTGCGCCGGATGCGCGCCTGTACCATGCGCGCCCGGCGTCGCGGGGTCGTCCGCCAGTTGAAGGAAGAGGATCGAAATCTGCGCGCCCTCGATCACGTCGCCGGCCTTCATACGATTGCGTATGTCGATGCGCGCGCCGTGTTCGTCGACGATCTTCTTGACCATCGCAAGACCGAGACCCGTTCCCTTGGCCTTGGTCGTCACGTAAGGTTCGAACGCGCGCGTGAGAATCCGCGCGGGGAAGCCCGGTCCGTTATCCGACACTGTCAGACGTACCGCGACGCGCACTTTGCCTTCCGCGTCGGGGTCTCCGTATTCTACTGTCCTCGTCTCGAGCAAAACACGCGGATGCTCGACCTCGGCGACCGCGTCCTGCGCGTTCTGCAGCAGGTTGTGGATCACCTGGCGCAATTGCGTCGCGTCGCCGCGAATCGCCGGCAGCGCGGCGAGCTCGACCTGAATCGCGCCCTTACCTTCCTCGATACCGTACAGCGTGAGCACTTCGCTGACCAGATCGTTCAGCTGCAGATGCGCGAGCACCGCCGGAGGCGTGCGCGCGTAGTCGCGGAAATCGTCGACCATCTGCTTCATCGCGGCGACCTGATTGACGATCGTCGTCGCGCCGCGCTTGAGCACATCCGCATCCGACGGCGCGAGCTTGTCGGCGAGCTTCATCTGCAAGCGTTCGGCGGACAGCTGGATCGGCGTGAGCGGATTCTTGATCTCGTGCGCGAGACGCCGCGCAACTTCGCCCCACGCGACCGAGCGCTGCGCGGAGATCACGTCGGAGATGTCGTCGAACACGATCACATAGCCCGACGTTTGCAGCTCCTGCTCGTCGCGCCCGTTCGCCGCGACGAGGCGCGCGCCGCGCACCAGCAACGTGAGCGGCTCGGCTTCGCCGGGCACCTGCACCGAGAACTGTTGCTGCCAGTGACCGTTGTCGTCGCGGTCCTTGCCGTCGCCGCTGGCCGCCTCGCGGTCGGCAAACGCCTTGCGCACCATCGCGCCGAATTCGCTCAGCACACCGATCTGATCGAGCGACGAACCGAGCACGGTCTGGAACGGCTGACGGAAAATCCGCTCGGCGCCGCGATTCGCGGTGGTGAGGCGGAACTGCCGGTCGAACACGAACACGCCGGCGGTCAGATTCGCGAGGATGCTCTCCAGATACGCCTTCGAATGCTCGAGCGCGACGCGGTTCTTCTCGACCGCGGCGCGCGCTTCGGACAGCTGCCGCGTCATCGCGTTGAACGACTGCGTGAGGAAGCCGAGTTCGTCGCGCGATTTGATTTCGCGCTTCGGCGTGTAGTCGCCCTCGGTGATTTCCTTGGTGCCCTGCGCGAGCAGGAACAGCGGCCGCGCGAGCTGATTGCCGAGCGCGAGCGCCAGCATCATCGCGATGAAGGTGGCGAGAAATAGCGACAGCGTCAGCGTGCCGATGTACATCTTGCGCAGGCCGGTGCGGCCGAGCGCCTTCTCCTGATACTCGCGATACGCGCGCTGCACCGCGTCGGCATTGCGCGCGAGCGTTGGCGAGACCGGCTGCGTGAGTTGCAGAAAGCGCTCGGTCGGCTGCAACAGCGACGCGTTCGCATCGGGAATGCGCTGCACCACGCGCAACCGCAATACGCCCTTGCCGCCCTGCGCATGCGCGTCGCCGTCCACTTCGCCTTCGATCGCCGCATAGCCGTGACCGCGGGCCTGCTCGATCATCAGCGGGGTGGGCAGATCGTTGGGCAGCAGCATCGCGTAATTGCCGGACGCCTGCGCGACCACGTGCATGTCGGGCGTCGCGCCGGACATGCTGCGGGTCGGCTCGACGATCGTCGCGTCCTGCACGCCGAACTGATCGCGCAGACGCAGCAGCGTGAGCGTGACGCCGGACGCATCGGCGGAGGCGAGCTGCTCGGACATCAGCCGGCCCTTCGTTTGCAGATCGGACAGCGACGCGTCGAGCATCCCGCGCCCGAGGTTCAGGCCCGACGTGAGCGCGGTTTCGACGTTCACGTCGAACCACGATTCGATACTGCGCGACACGAACTGATACGACACGATGTAGATGATGCCGCCCGGCACCACGCCGACCAACGCCATGAAGAACGCGAGCTTCGCTAATAGCCGGGTGCCGAATTTCCCGGTGCGCAGCCGCACGGCGATGATCACGACGAGCGTCGCCACCACCAGCAGAAAGATCATCGCGACCGCGACGTTGGCCGCATAGAGCCACTGGTAATAGCGGTCGAAGAACTCGGTGTTCGCGCTCGCGGCGGCCAGCAGCACGAGCAGCAGCACGGCCGTCACGGCGACCGTCGACACCAGCACGCGCACGACGATGCTGCTGACGCTGGTGGAAGATGAGCGCACTCTACTTAGCACGATCGGTTGCCGTGAAGGTGAAACGCTTCCATTCGGACGCGAGGTTCCAGTCGCGGTTGTTCACCGCGTCGATCTGGAACGGCTTGGGCATCAGCGCGATATCGAGTTGCATGCGCACCGACGCGGTGTAGGTTTCGCCGATGTGCACCTGATTGCGGTCGATCACGTGCCATGAAGTGATGTGCTTGATCACCGCCAGCGCATCCTTGAGCGTGGAGAAACCGAGCTGCAGACCGCCGGACGACACACTCGACACGCGGTACTCGCGCGTGAGCGGCTGGAACGACAGACGCAGGCTTTGCGACACGCTGACCGGCTGCTCGTCGAACCAGTACCAGCGCGGCCGGCTCAGTTCGAAGTCGGTCGTGAAATAAAGGGGAATACCTTTGTTGACCGCGTCTTCGAGATTGCTGTTGAGCTCGAAATCGAAGTGCGCGTCGAGACTCCAGCCGTTGTTGTCGGCCTGCAGCGAAGCGCGCTGCACCGCGATCGAGTCAGCGTGCGCGACGCCCGGCGCCGCCAGCCAGACGGCCAGCGCAATCCAGAGCACGGCGGCGAGCCGAAGCGGGAAGAAGCGTTTGATGGTCACCGTTTCTGGAAGCGCGCGTAGAAAAATCCGTCGTGGTCTGAGTTCACGCCGGCGCTCTGTTCTGTGGGTCGAGCGGACTGTCCGGCAGCGGAACCGGCCGAAGAGTCGGCGGGCGCGCGGGCAACGGAGGGCAGCAGTTGCCCCGGCGCGTCCAATCGTACCGCATCCTGATACTTGTTTCCAAACCACTGCGCCTGCAATTCGCCCTCTTCGGGAAAGATCGAGCAGGTAACGTAAAGCAACTCTCCGCCTGGTTTGACGAGCGGCCATAGCGCGTCGAGGATGCGGCGCTGTTCGGCAGCGAGTGCGGCGATATCGGACGCGCGACGCAGCCAGCGGATATCCGGATGACGCCGCACGATGCCCGACGCCGAGCACGGCACGTCGGCAAGGATGCGGTCGAACGGTTGATCGAGCGCGTCGTGCCATTGCGCGGGATTGCCGGCATCGCCGATCCGCACTTCCGCTTCGAGCTTCAGACGACGCAGGTTTTCGCCGATGCGGCGCGCGCGCGCCGCGTCGCTTTCGAGCGCGACGAGCTGGAGCTTCGCGAGTTCGAGCAGATGGCCGGTCTTGCCGCCGGGCGCCGCGCACGCGTCGAGCACGCGCATGCCATCGCGCACGCCGAGCAGTTGCGCGGCCAGTTGCGCGCCCGCGTCCTGCACCGACACGACGCCGTCGCTAAAGCCGGGGATGCGCTCGACCGGCATCGGCGTGGCGAGCGTGACCGCATGTTCGCCGGACCTGGTCGCGGCGATCTGCTCGCGTTGCAGCAGTTGCAGGTACGCATCGACCGTCGAATGGCGCGCGTTCACGCGCAATGTGAGCGGACCTTGCGTGTTGCCGGCGGCCAGCACGGACTGCCAGGCGTCGGGCCACGCCTTCTTCACCGCGTCGATCCACCAGGCCGGGTAGTTCCAGCGCGCCACTTCGTCCGCTTGCGCGGCCGCGAGCAGCGTATCGCGCTCGCGCAGGAAATTGCGCAGCACCGCGTTGACGAGTCCCTTCGCGAACGCGAAGTCGCGGCGCGCACCGATCGCGCTAACCGCCTGATCGACCACCGTGAACGGCGTATAGGCGGCGCTCGCTTCGTCGTCCACCAGCAGCGCGAACGCGCATTGCAGCACGTGCGCGACATGCGGTACCGGCGTTTTCTTGACGAGCTTGCCGACCAGCCATTCGGCGATCGCGAGGCGTCGCATCGTGCGATACGCGATGTCCTGCACCGCGCCGCGCGCCGCCGCCGCGCTGCCTTCCGGTACGGCCGCGAGCACGCTTTGCAGCGCCGCGGGTAACGCCGCGCCGCCGCGCACGGCGCCAACGGCCTGGGCCGCGCAGTCGAGCGCGAAGCCAAGCGATTCAGGCGACAGATGCAGCGTCGACAAACGGGATTCGCGCGAGCGCGCCGACGAGGAAGCAGAACGCGAAGAAGGCTTTGAAGTCATGAAAGGAGCTGGGGCCCGCCGCGCGGAGCGCGCGGCGCAATCAGCGCACATTGTAGCGTGGCGCCGGGTGCGCGCTGCCGCGCGTCGGTGGCGGCAACTTCGGACTCACCCGGTGGCGTTGCGGCAGGCAAAAAAAAAGCGGGCCTCACGGGCCCGCCTGGAATACTCCACGTTGGTCGAGCCTTGTGGCCCGCTCGCTCACTCAGTCGAAGCGCCCGGTACGCGCCATTTCCATCAGACGCGAAATCCGTTCTTCGGTCGCCGGGTGGGTCGAGAACAGATTCGCGATGCCGCCGCCCGACAGCGGATTCATGATCATCATCTGCGCGGTGGCCGGATGCGCCTCGGCGGTCGGGAACGGGATACCGCTCGCGTAGCGGTGGATCTTGTCGAGCGCCGATGCGAGCGCCTGCGGGTCGCCGGAAATCTGCGCGCCGCCACGGTCGGCTTCGAATTCACGCGCGCGCGAAATCGCCATCTGAATCAGCGCGCCGGCGATCGGCGCCAGCAGCGCGACCGCGATGCTCGCGATCGGGTTCGCCGGACGGCCGTTTTCGTCGCGGCCGCCGAAGAACATCGCGAAGTTCGCCAAAGCGGAAATCGCGCCGGCCATCGTCGCCGAAATCGTCGAGATCAGAATGTCGCGGTGCTTCACGTGCGCGAGTTCGTGCGCCATCACGCCGCGCATTTCGCGCTCGGACAGCACCCGCAAAATGCCGGTGGTCGCCGCGACAGCCGCATGCTCCGGATTGCGGCCGGTCGCGAACGCGTTGGGCGCGTCTTCGTTGATCAGGTAGACGCGCGGCGTCGGCAGATTGGCGCGCGTGGCCAGCTCGCGCACCATCCGATAGAACTGCGGCGCACTGCTTTCGTCGACTTCCTGCGCGTTGTACATCCGCAGGACCATCTTGTCGGAAAACCAGTACGAGAAGAAATTCATCCCAAGGGCAATGATGAACGCGAGCATCATGCCGCGCGACCCGCCGATCATCCCGCCGATCACGATGAACAGGCCCGTGATGGCGGCCATCAGCATCGCGGTTTTTACCCAATTGAACATGTCTGCAACTCCTTGCCCCAAACGTGGGCTCCGTCTCCACGCCGCGCGATCGCGGCGGCCGAGATTGTAAGCGAAATGTTAGATATGGGCGGTGCGAGAAAATTCAATCAGCGCGACGTGGTTGCCAGCTTGATGCCGAGGCCGACGAACGCGCTACCGACACCGCGGTCGAGCCAGCGCTTGACCGTCGGCTTGCCCGAAAAACGTTGCGTGACGCTGCCGGCGATCCACGCGACGAAACTATTCCAGAGCATGCTCATCACCACGAACACCGCGCCGAGCGTGAGGAACGCGAAAGTCTTGTGCTCGCTGCCGGTCGCAACGAATTGCGGGAAAAACGACACGAAGAACAGCACCACCTTCGGGTTCAGCACGTTGGTCCAGAAACCTTGCAGGAACAGCTGGCGCAGCGACTTCGGCGCTGACGCGGACGACGCGCGCGCGGCACCGGCGGGGACGTCGTCGGCCGGCTTCGAGAAAATCAGCCGCGCGCCCAGATAGATCAGATACATCGCGCCGACGAATTTGATCACCGTGAATGCCGTTGCCGATGCGGCCAGCAGCGCGGTCAGGCCGAACGCGCAAGCGAGCGAGTGAATGCAGCAGCCCGCCGAAATGCCGAGTGCCGACATCAGGCCCGCGCCGCGGCCCTGCGCGACGCTACGCCCGACGATGTAGGCCGTGTCCGGCCCCGGCGTGACATTCAGAAGAAAAACCGCAACGACGAAAAACTCGAAATGGACGATGCCGAACATGTGATGAACCCTCGAAACGGTGCATGTTGCCTGGAGGATTCTAACGCGCGGCGAGGGCCTGGCGGCGGCCGTCAAGCTCGGCCGAACGGTCGATGTTCAGCCCGTCCGCGCCCCGCTTATCCTGCTACCGGAAGTTGGAAGCGCTGACCGGCGGCGAGCGTCGAACCGGCGAGAAATTCGCGCACTGGCAGGCGTTTGCCGCCGGGTTTCTGCAACTGCGTCAGACGCAGTGCGCCCTCACCGCAGGCCACGCTCACGCCTTCAGGCGAAACCTCGAGGATCGTGCCCGGCGCTTTGCCCGCCGCGGCAACCGGCGCGGCCACCGCGGCGGCGGCCCAGATCTTCACGACGCTGCCGTCTTCGAGCGTGCCCGCGCCGCCCGGGAACGGATCGAACGCGCGCACCTGACGGGCCAGCGCGTCGGCCGGCCGGCGCCAGTCGAGCGCCGCTTCGTGCTTGGCGATTTTTTCGGCGTAGGTCACGCCGTCGGCCGGCTGCGGCGTCGATGCGAGCTTGCCGCTGCGCTCGAGTTCGATCAGGGCCTCGACGATCAGCTGCGCGCCGTCCTGCGCGAGGCGGTCGTGCAGCGTCGCGGTGGTGTCGTCGGCGGCGATCGGGGTACGCACTTCGGAAATCATCGCGCCGGTGTCGAGGCCGGCGTCCATCTGCATCAGCGTGATGCCGGTTTGCGCGTCGCCCGCCTCGATCGCGCGATGGATCGGCGCGGCGCCGCGCCAGCGCGGCAGCAGCGACGCGTGAATATTGATGCAGCCGTAGCGCGGAATATCGAGCACTTCCTGCGGCAGGATCAGCCCGTACGCGGCAACCACCATCACGTCGTGCGGCGTCGCGCGCAGTTGCTCGATCGCGGCGGCGGCTTCCTGCGGATATTTCCCGGCGCGGCGCAGCGAGGTGGGCTGCGCAACCGCCAGCCCGTGCTCCTGCGCGTAGCGCTTGACCGGGCTCGCCTGCAGCTTCATGCCGCGACCGGCGGGCCGGTCCGGCTGGGTCAGCACCAGCGGCACCGCGAAACCGGCGCGATGAATCGCGGCCAGCGCGGCCGCGGCGAATTCCGGCGTACCGGCGAAGATGACGCGCAACGAATGACTCATGAATGGACGGCGGTAGGCAAGGTGAACGCGCGTTACATCGCGTGGGCGAGCTTCTTCATCTTGCTCTTGATGCGGGTCTGCTTGAGCGGCGACAGGTATTCGACGAACACTCGGCCCATCAGGTGATCCATTTCGTGCTGGATGCACACCGCGAGCAGCCCTTCGCAATCGATCTCGAAGGTTTCGCCCTTTTCGTTCAGCGCGCGCACGCGCACTTTCTCGGCGCGCTCGACGTTGTCATAGATGCCCGGCACCGACAGACAACCCTCTTCCGAGAGCTTCTTCTCGTTGCTCGACCAGATGATTTCCGGGTTGATGAACGTGAGCAAATCGTCGTGCGTCTCGGACACGTCGATCACGATCACGCGCTCGTGCACGTCGACCTGGGTCGCGGCGAGACCCACGCCGGGCGCGCCGTACATGGTCTCGGCCATGTCCGCGACGAGACGGCGGATGCGGTCGTTGACCTCCGCGACCGGCTTCGCCACCTTGTGCAGCCGTTTGTCCGGGTAATTGAGGATGTTCAGTAAAGCCATGATTTCGAGTGTGTTTTTTGACGCCGCGAAGCCGGGGGAGGCTCGCGTTGGCCGTTCGGCCAGGTTGTGAGCCGGTCGCAATACGCAGAGGATAGATGATGTCGAACCGGTTCGATTCAACACATCTCGACTCGAGCGCCCGGCGACGAGCCCGCGCGAACCGGCGCGGCGCAGCAGTTATTTCGGATGATGAAAATTCTAGCATGGTGACGGTCTGGCCGCAGGCCCCGCCAGAGGAGCGATCTGCATGCATGCGTTGCCCGCAACCCGTGTCGAACTGGCCGCCTGGCTGCGACTGTCGCTCGCGCCAGGACTCAAACCCGCCGCGCTGCGGCTGCTGCTGAGCACGTTCGGGCTCCCGGAAGCGATTTTCGAACGACCACCGGAGGTGCTCGCCGAGATTGCCGGCGAGGCCGCCGCGCGCGCGGCGCTGGCGCCGGCGGGCGCGGATTTCGACGCCCAACTCGACGCGGTGCTCGCGTGGCGCGAGTTGCCCGGCAATCAGATCGTCACGCTCGACGACCCCGCCTATCCGCCCGCGCTGCTGACGATGCCCGATCCACCGCCGCTGCTATATATAAAGGGCCGGCTCGATCTGCTGCACACGCCGGCGGTTGCGCTGGTCGGTAGTCGCAGCGCGACGCCGCAGGGTCTGGAGGACGCGCAGCGGTTCGCGCGGGAGCTGTCGGTGGCGGGGGTGACGATCGTGTCGGGACTTGCGCTCGGCATCGACGGCGCCGCGCATCGGGGCGGCCTCGAAGGAATCGGCGCGACGGTCGCGGTGATCGGCACCGGCGCGGACCTCGTCTATCCGGCCGCGCATCACGCGCTCGCGAAGCAGATCGCCGCGCAAGGCGCAATCATCTCCGAATGGCCGCTCGGCACGCCGGCGCGCGCCGCCAATTTTCCGCAGCGTAACCGGCTGATTGCGGGGCTGGTCAGCGCGGTCGTGGTCGTCGAGGCGGCGATGCGCTCGGGCTCGCTGATCACCGCACGGCTCGCCAACGAGATGGGGCGCGATGTGTTCGCGCTACCCGGGTCGATTCACGCGCCGCTGGCGCGCGGGTGCCATCGGATGATCAAGCAGGGCGCGCGGCTGGTGGAAACACCCGATGAGGTGCTGGAGGAGCTGGGGTTCGCGAAACCGGCGACGGCGGGTGCGGGGCGGCCGTCGCAGCGGTGTGGTCGGCCGGAAGCTGCCGGTGCGCGGCGATCGCCCGCGAGCGAGTTCAGGTCGTCATCCGCAACGGCAGCGCCACCACGGCCGGCTAGATCGGCGACCGCGACGTTCGCGGAGCCGACCCGTTCCACCGCCGCGCTCGCTGAGCCGTCCGTGCCCGCTGGGGCGGTGCCGCCCCGCTGCGCTGCGCATGCAGCGCCCGCGCTCGCTCCCGAAGCCGAGCGCCTGCTGGCCGCGCTCGGCCATTCACCCACTTCGCTTGAAATTCTCGCCGCCCGTACCGAGATGGAAGACGCTGCGTTGCACGCCACGCTGTTGCAGCTCGAACTCGCCGGCGAAGTCACGCTGCTGCCCGGCGGCCGATTCGTCCGCGCCCATCATGAGTGAGCCGCGCTTGCGCTCCGTCAATGGAGATTGGCCACTCTTCGGGACCGGCCATGCTACATTCGCGCCAAAGCACCCGATACCGTACACAAGGAAACTGTCCATGCCCGCGCTGAACCTCGACACCGACCAGGACCGGATCGCCGAGCGCGTCAACGAACCCGGCACGCTGTTTGTGGCCTGCCTGTGCGCGGAGTGGTGCGGCACCTGCCGCGAGTACCAGGAAGCGTTCAACCGGCTGGCCGAGCGGCACCCGGAAGTCTGTTTCGCGTGGATCGACATCGAAACCCATGCGGACCGTTTCGACGATCTGGACGTCGAGAATTTCCCGACCATCCTGATCGAAGACTCGGTGACGACACGGTTCTTCGGTACGGTTTTGCCGCAGGTGTCGATCGTCGAGCGAATGTTGTCGGACCTGACCGCGCTGCCCGGCGTGACCGGCGCGCCGAAGCTGCGACCCGCGCTGGCGCTCGCCTGAAAAGGCGGCCCCGGCGCGCCACCCGACGACCGCGGGATATCGCGTGGCGCGCGTTGCGACAGGGGTGCCCGGGCGCGACGATGCACCCGGCCAGGCGCTTCACCAGCGGCGTTTGCAGCAGCTTGATCAACCGCGCGGCACGCACTTATGATGGCGCGCTTTCAAGGCACTTGACACGACCGCTTCGCGCCGTGTGCTATAAAGCGGTCGTTAATGGGTCGAAACAGGTCGCAAACGAGCATCGCGCGCCAATTTGGCGAGCCCAAGGCCACCCACCCGGATCTACCAACCTCACATCGAGTCATGTCCAAAGCACTGATCATCGCCGAAAAGCCTTCCGTCGCGAACGACATCGCGCGCGCTTTGGGCGGCTTTACCAAGCATGACGAATACTACGAAAGCGACGACTACGTCCTTTCCTCGGCAGTGGGCCATCTGCTGGAAATCGCCGCGCCCGACGACTACGAAGTCAAGCGCGGCAAGTGGAGCTTCGCCAACCTGCCCGTCATTCCGCCGCATTTCGATCTGAATCCGATCGCCAAGAGCGAGTCGCGCCTGAAGGTGCTGACCAGGCTGATCAAGCGCAAGGACATCGACCGTCTGATCAACGCATGCGACGCGGGGCGCGAGGGCGAACTGATTTTCCGCCTGATCGCGCAGCACGCGAAAGCAAAGCAGCCGGTGCAACGGCTGTGGCTGCAGTCGATGACCGCCGGCTCGATCCGCGATGGCTTCGCCCGTCTGCGCAGCGACGAAGAGATGCAGCCGCTCGCCGACGCGGCGCGCTGCCGTTCGGAAGCGGACTGGCTGGTCGGCATCAACGGCACGCGCGCAATGACCGCGTTCAACAGCAAGGGCGGCGGCTTCTTCCTGACCACGGTCGGGCGGGTGCAGACGCCGACACTGTCGATCGTGGTCGAGCGCGAAGAGAAGATCCGCCGCTTCGTGCCGCGCGATTACTGGGAAGTGAAGGCAGAGTTCGTCTGCGCGGGCGGTTTCTACGAAGGCCGCTGGTACGACCCGAAATTCAAGCGTGACGAGTTCGACCCGGAAAAGCGCGATTCGCGTCTGTGGTCGCTGCCCGCTGCGGAGACGATCGTCGCGGCCTGCCGTGGCCAGCTCGGCACGGTGACCGAAGAGTCGAAGCCGTCCACGCAACTGTCGCCGGCGCTGTTCGACCTGACCAGCCTGCAGCGTGAGGCCAACGGCCGCTTCGGCTTCTCGGCGAAGAACACGCTCGGCCTCGCGCAGGCGCTGTACGAAAAGCACAAGGTGCTGACCTATCCGCGAACCGACGCGCGCGCGCTGCCGGAAGACTATCTGGACACGGTCAAGCAGACGCTCGGCATGCTCAAGGAGAGCAACAACTATCTGCCGTTCGCGAAGCAGGTGCTCGACAAAGGCTGGGTGAAGCCGAACAAGCGCATCTTCGACAACTCGAAGATCAGCGACCACTTCGCAATCATCCCGACGCTGCAGGCGCCGAAGAACCTGTCCGAGCCGGAACAGAAGCTCTACGACCTCGTCGTCAAGCGCTTCCTGGCCGTGTTCTTCCCGGCCGCCGAATATCGCGTGACGACCCGCATCACCGAAGTGGTGGGTCATCACTTCAAGACCGAAGGCAAGGTGCTGGTCGAACCGGGCTGGCTGCAGATCTACGGTCGCGAAACCAGCGGCGACGACGCGAACCTGGTGCCGGTGCAGAAGGACGAGAAGGTCAAGACCGACAAGATCGCCGCGCAGCAACTGGTCACCAAGCCGCCTGCGCGCTACAACGAAGCGACGCTGCTGTCGGCGATGGAAGGCGCGGGCAAGCTGGTCGAAGACGACGAACTGCGTGAAGCGATGGCAGCCAAGGGGCTCGGCACGCCGGCGACGCGCGCGGCGATCATCGAAGGTCTGTTGACGGAAAAGTATCTGATCCGCGAAGGCCGCGACCTGATTCCGGCGGCCAAGGCGTTCCAGCTGATGACACTGCTGCGCGGCCTCGGCGTGAAGGAACTGACCGCACCGGAACTGACCGGCGAATGGGAATACAAGCTGTCGCAGATGGAGCGCGGCAACCTGCCGCGCGACGCGTTCATGCAGGAAATCGCACGCATGACGCAGACCATCGTGAAGCGCGCGAAGGAATACGATTCCGACACGATCCCGGGCGATTACGCGACGTTGGAGACGCCTTGCCCGAATTGCGGCGGCCAGGTGAAGGAGAACTACCGGCGCTTCGCGTGCTCGAAGTGCGAGTTCTCGATCTCGAAGATTCCGGGCGGCCGTCAGTTCGAAATTCCTGAAGTCGAAGAGCTGCTGCAGAACAAGACCATCGGACCGCTGTCGGGTTTCCGCAGCAAGATGGGCCGGCCGTTCTCGGCGATCCTCAAGCTCACGTTCGACGACGAGATCAAGAACTACAAGCTCGAATTCGACTTTGGCCAGGATGCCGCCGGCGAAGACGGCGAACCGCCCGACTTCTCCGATCAGCAGCCGGTCGGCGCGTGCCCGAAGTGCAACGGCCGCGTGTTCGAGCACGGCATGAGCTATGTGTGCGAGAACTCGGTCGCCAATCCGAAAACGTGCGACTTCCGCTCCGGCAAGGTGATCCTGCAGCAGGAAATCGCTCGCGAGCAGATGGCCAAGCTGCTGGAGGAAGGCCGCACCGATCTGCTGACGAACTTCAAGTCGTCGCGTACGGGGCGCAACTTCAAGGCGTTCCTCGTCAAGCAGAACGACGGCAAGATCGGCTTCGAGTTCGAGAAGAAGGAACCGGCGGCGGGTAAAACCGGGGCGAAGACTGCGGCTGCCAAGACTTCGGCGGCTCGCTCGGCGGCAAAGGCGATGCCAGAATCGGACGACGGCGATACCGCGGTCGCGGTGAAGGAAGAGCCGGCCGCGAAGAAGGTCGCGGCGAAGAAGGCGCCTGCTGCGAAAACCGCCGCGGCAAAGAAGGCACCGGCGAAGAAGACCGCGACGCGTAAAACCGGGTCTTAAGTTCGGGGCGTGGCCCGGCGCTTCGCGCCACCCGCCCACAAAAAAGGCGCGTCACATGAAGTGACTGCGCCTTTTTTACTTTCCGCCCGCCTCAGACAACGCGGGCTCCAGCATCCAGCAATTTACAACGGCGACAAAGCCGTCGGCCGGGTACGAGTCGTTTTCGCCAGCGGCTTTGCAACCGGCGACAACTCGCTGTCGAGCAGACGTGACAGCGGCTCAGCGCCGTCGAACGCTTCCGGTGCGCGAGATTCGGTGGAGTCGAAAGCGCCCGCCTGCGCCGACCTCCCGCTCCCGTCGCCCTTGATCCACTGCTCGCCGAGCACGCTGTTCGGCGTCTGGTTAAAGTGCTCAACCAGATGATCGATAAACGTACGCACCTTGGCCGGCAGGTGACGGCGGCTGGGATACGCGATGTTGATCTCGACCTGCGGCAAACGGTAATCGCCCAGCAGCCGCACCAGCCGGCCACGGGTCATGTCGCGACCGATCAGGTAGCTCGGCAGAATCGCGATGCCCATCCCGAGCAGCGCGAACTGGCGCAGCATCTCCGTGTTGTTCGCGACGATCACGTTCGACGGTCGCACCCGCACCTCGCCGTCCGGCCCCGTGAACACGCGCTCGTCGCCCCAGTATTCGGACGGCAGGCTCAGACACGAATGCTCGAGCAGATGTTCGGGACGCGTCGGCATGCCGTGCTTTTCCAGGTAGTCGGGCGTAGCGCACACGGTCATGCAGCCGGTGGTCAAACGCCGCGTGACGATGCTGGCGCTGCGCATCTGCCGCGCAATGACCACGCCGACGTCGAAGCCTTCCTCGACGAGATCCACCTGGCGATCGACCAGCGTGACGTCCGGAATGACTTTCGGATAGCGCTCCGCGTACGTTTGCAGCACGGGCGCCAGGTTATGCAGCCCGAACACGACGGGCGCGACGATGCGCAGCGTACCGACCGGTTCGTGATTGCGTGCGACGACCATCTGCTCGACGTCTTCCAGTTCATCGAGAATCTGCCGGGCGCGCTCGAGGTAGACCTGACCGGATTCGGTCAGCGACAAGCTGCGGGTGGTGCGGTTGAGCAGTCGCGTACCAAGGCGACCTTCGAGGTCAGCAACGTGACGGGTAGCGACCGCATTGGAAATATCCATCGCGCTCGCAGCGCGGGCAAAACTGCCGAGATCCGCCACTTTGACGAAAACTCGCATCGACTGCAAATGATCCATAGGACAACTCCTGCCGTGTTACTGCTTCCTGACAATTAGTGAAAACCAGTGAAGCGGAACCTGGAATTCTCCTACGACTCGCAACTTCGTGCATAAGTTGCCCGCGAAATCCGAAATATTGTCAATTTTGGTACGACTACGATGAATTAAGCGGCCTCTGAACTCCGATTATTCGAAATATCAAGACAATCTGCTGCGCCGCACCTTGCACTGTCTTTTTTGTTCGAACAGATGCAACGGCATTCCCGGCATTGCCGAATCCGAAAAAATCCCAGTGGATCGAGCCCCAAAACAAAAAGCCGCCCGAGGGCGGCTTTGCATGCGAAGTGACCACTCACATGATCAAGCGGTGAGCTTTTCCTCCAACGCGCGCTTCGCCTGCGTCAGCGCCGGTGGCAGGCCTTGTTGCAGCGTGTCGAACAGCTCCGCGTGCAGTGCGAGTTCGTCGCGCCATGCGGCGTCGTCGACCGAAATGACCTGCTCGAACTGTTCGCGGCTGAAGTTCAGCCCGCTCCAGTCGATGTCGTCATAGTGCGGCGACACGCCGAACGCATGTTCCTCGCCCTTGGCCGAGCCTTCGATACGACCGACCATCCAGCTCAGCACGCGCATGTTCTCGCCGAAGCCGGGCCACACGAACTTGCCGTCTGTGCCCTTGCGGAACCAGTTCACGCAGAAGATCTTCGGCAGCTTCGCGTTCAGTTGCTCCAGACGCTCGCCGGTCTTCAGCCAGTGGTTGAAGTAGTCGCTCATGTTGTAGCCGCAGAACGGCAGCATCGCGAACGGATCGCGGCGCACCACACCCTGCTGGCCGGCCGCGGCCGCGGTCGTCTCCGAGCCCATCGTCGCCGCCATGTAGACGCCTTCGACCCAGTTGCGCGCTTCGGTGACGAGCGGCACGGTGGTCGAGCGACGGCCGCCGAAGATGAACGCATCGATCGCGACGCCCGCCGGGTTTTCCCAGTCCGCGTCGATCGACGGGCACTGCGAAGCCGGCGCCGTGAAGCGCGCGTTCGGATGCGCAGCCTTACGGCCGGTTTCCTTCGCGATGGCCGGCGTCCAGTCCTGACCCTGCCAGTCGATCAGGTGCGCGGGCGCCTCGTCCGTCATGCCTTCCCACCAGACGTCGCCGTCGTCGGTCAGCGCAACGTTCGTGAAGATCACGTTTTCTTTCAGCGTGGCGAGCGCGTTGTAGTTGGTCTTTTCGCTGGTGCCCGGCGCGACGCCGAAGTAGCCCGCTTCGGGGTTGATCGCGTACAGGCGGCCGTCCTTGCCCGGCTTGATCCATGCGATGTCGTCGCCGATCGTCGAGATCTTCCAGCCGTTCAGACCCGCCGGCGGAATCAGCATCGCGAAGTTGGTCTTGCCGCAGGCCGACGGGAACGCCGCCGCGACATGGTGCTTGCGCCCTTCCGGCGAGGTCACGCCGAGAATCAGCATGTGTTCGGCGAGCCAGCCTTCGTCGCGGCCCATCGTCGATGCGATGCGCAGCGCGAAGCACTTCTTGCCGAGCAGCGCGTTGCCGCCGTAGCCCGAGCCGAAGCTCCAGATTTCGCGCGATTCGGGGAAATGGACGATGTACTTGGTCTTGTTGCAGGGCCACGCGACGTCTTTCTCGCCGGCCGCGAGCGGCGCGCCGACCGAGTGCACGCACGGCACGAATTCGCCGTCTTCGCCGAGCACGTCGTACACGTTGCGGCCCATGCGCGTCATGATCCGCATGTTGGTCGCGACGTACGGGCTATCGCTCAGCTCGACGCCGATGTGCGCGATCGGCGAACCGAGCGGGCCCATCGAGAACGGCACCACGTACATCGTGCGGCCGCGCATCGCGCCGTCGAACAGACCGTCGAGCGTCGAGCGCATTTCGGCCGGGGCGATCCAGTTGTTGGTAGGGCCGGCGTCTTCCGCGCGTTGCGAGCAGATGAAGGTACGATCTTCGACGCGCGCGACGTCGGAGGGATCCGAGCAGGCGAGATAGGAGTTGGGACGCTTGGCGGGATTGAGCTTTTTCATCGTGCCCGCTTCGACCATCTGCGCGCACAGGCGGTCGTATTCTTCCTGCGAGCCGTCACACCAGACCACTTGTTCCGGCTTGGTCAACGCGGCGATGCGCTGGACCCAGTCGATCAACTTGCGGTGTTTGACCCATTCGGGCGCCTGAATAGCGGGCTGCCCTTCAAACGAGGGATGATTCATCGACTTGTCTCCGTTCTGAAAGCAATAAAAAAACGGTACAAGCCCGGGGACGCTGCATGCGAGAGGCACTTAGTTCAGCGCGCGGGCGTGTCGATCGATGTCGATTTCACTGCCGGCGCTCGATTGCGCAGATCGTCCTGGGCCATACAGCTCGTCAGGCGGAGGCGCGCTCCGGGCAAGGCTTCTGCAACCTTGTGTAAAGCGGCTTGCCTCAACACGTAACAAACTGCTAAAAACGTCCTCAATTCGCCTTCACGTAGCGCTGCCGTTCTTTTTGTGCGACAGCTTCAACGTTAAGGCATCCGGCGAAACCACCGTGTGACCTAAGCCACATGATGGGACAGAGAGCATAACATTCAGTTCGCACCACGGCGGTGCGGCGCAAATTACATACCATGAAGATTGCCATCCTCGACGATTACCAGGACGCCGTTCGCAAGCTCGACTGCTTTCAGTTGCTTGCCGACCACGAGGTAAAAGTTTTCAACAATACCGTGCGCGGCCTCGGTCAACTTGCGAGCCGTCTGTCCGAAGTCGACGCCCTGGTGCTGATCCGCGAACGCACCCGCATCAGTTCGCAACTGCTCGACAAGCTGCCGCGTCTGCGCATGATCAGCCAGACCGGCAAGGCTGGCACGCACATCGACCTGTCCGCCTGTACGGAACGCGGCATCGCCGTACTCGAAGGTACCGGCTCGCCGATCGCACCCGCCGAACTGACGTGGGCACTCATCATGGCCGCTCAGCGGCGGATTCCGCAATACGTGGCAAACCTTAAGCAAGGTGCGTGGCAGCAGTCGGGGCTGAAGACTTCCGCGCTGCCGCCGAACTTCGGTCTGGGCCAGGTGCTGCGCGGTCAGACGCTGGGGATTTGGGGTTACGGCAAGATCGGCCGCCTCGTCGCCGGTTATGGCAAGGCGTTCGGGATGAACGTGCTGGTGTGGGGCCGCGAGCATTCGCGTGAAGCCGCGCGCGCCGACGGTTACGGCGTCGCGGAAAGCCGTGAACAACTGTTCGAGACCAGCGACGTACTGTCCCTGCATCTGCGTTTGCACGACGACACGCGCGGTATCGTCAAGCAGGACGATCTGATGCGCATGAAGCCGACCGCGCTGCTCGTCAATACGAGCCGGGCCGAACTGCTCGAGGAAAATGCGCTGGTGAACGCGCTGTCCCACAACCGTCCGGGAATGGTCGCGATCGATGTGTATGAAAGCGAGCCGATCCTGCAGGGCTACAGCCTGCTGCGAATGGAAAACGTGATCTGCACGCCGCACATCGGCTATGTGGAACGCGAGAGCTACGAGTTGTACTTCGCCGCGGCGTTCAACAACATCCTGGCCTTCGATGCGGGCGATACCGCGAGTGTCGCGAATCCCGAGGCGCTGCAGGGTGGACGGCGGCGGTAAGTAGCAGGGGGGCCGGCGGTCGAGCATTTCGTGGGTGCTTCGCCGGCACCTTGCAGCGAGATCCTCTGGCGTTCGTCAGGTTCGACGGTCTTCTAAAACCTGCAGACTATCGCTGCAATCCGAAGCTTCAACGCGTTTCGTGCGCCCCGGCCTCCAGCAGCGCCGGGATGCGCTCGACGAAAACCGCGCCGTCCGCGCGACCCAGGTTGTACGCGTGGACCATCTGCGAGGGGCTCGTGTAATCCCAACTCGAAATCGGTACCTTGCGCGACGGCTGCACATACAGCCGTTGCTGCACGCCGTGCGGCACGACGAACATCTGCGGCCGCGGATAGAGACGCGTGACCATCACCAGAACGTTGCCGGGTGTGTCGGCGTCGAGCGCGTCGACCGGCACGTTATCGACCATCCCGCCGTCCAGCACCGGCCGGCCGTTGCGCCGCAGAACCGGTGTGAACGGCGGCGTACTCGACGATTGCAGGATCAGATCCGCGAGTTCATCGACGCTCGCGCAATCCTGCGCGCGCACGAATTCCGGATGAAAGCCGAGTTTGCGGCCCAAGGTCGGATGCAGCGTCTTGCGCACGTATTTTTCGACGTTGTACGCGATCAGTCCCGCCGCGACCGCGCTACGCGCGCCGAGCCAGCGAGGAAAGTGCGACACGCCGATGCGGATCTCGGGCGCGTGTTCGAGCTTCGAAAACTTGTCGCCGTAGATGTCGAGCAGCGCCTTTCGATAGATCCGGTAATGCGGAAATACCGATTCGCCGCGCAGCAGGTTGCCCCAGTACGCGTTGCGCTTGTTGTCGCGCAGCGCTTCTTCGTAATAGCGCATGACCCAGTCGGAATCGCGCGTGTAGAGCATGCACGCGGTGGCCGCGCCGGCCGAGATGCCCGTGATCACGCGCGGACGGATGTCGAGCTGCGGCTGCACGACGTCCCAGAAACCCGCCTGCCACCAGCAGCGGTTGCCGCCGCCGGCGAATACGACCTGATCGAACATGCTGCTTTCCTTGCTTCCTTTTTGGCGGCTGTTGGGTGGTTGCTTTGGTGGCTCGCTGGCTCGGTGGCTCGCTCGGTGCGTCAGGGGCCTTGCTTCGCACTGCCTGCGGGTGCCGGTGCGCCGGACGGGCCGACGCTTATTCGAGCAGCGCGTACGTCGTGGTCGCCTGCACGGCCATGTTGCCGCCGTCGTCGAACAATTCGACTTCGCCGAACACCAGATGGCGGCCCATGCGCAGCACGCGCGCCTTGATCAGCACGTCGCCCTTGCGGACCGCGCGCATGAAGTTGATGTTCAGCGACACGGTGCTCATCGGCTTGAAGCCGCCGAGCGCGGCGGTGATCGCGACCACCATCGCGGTATCCGCGGCGGCCATGAACACCTGGCCGCTGATCATCCCGCCCGAATGTCGCCAGTCGCCGGAAAACGGCAGACGCAGCGTCACGCCTTCGTCGTCGACCTTGACCGGCTTCAGCGTCAGCGCCTGGACCCATGGCGCGAGGACGCGTTCCAGCAGCTCGTTAACCTCTTTGTCATCCATCGCAATCCCCGATCGAAAACCGCGCGACGCTTCGCGCGGCGTGATTTTCGCGACATCATACCGGGACGACCGGACGCGTCGATGTTTTCGGGACGGCGGCGTGGTCGAGGGAAGGCTCCAAGCCCGGCGGTGAAGATTTTTTAATAAATTTGCTAAAAGGGCTTGGCAATCTCGAAAAGTTACTGCATAATCTCGCTTCTGTTGGGGGCGTTAGCTCAGTTGGTAGAGCAGCGGACTCTTAATCCGTAGGTCGAGTGTTCGAGTCACTCACGCCCCACCAAGCATTACGAAGCCCGGTTAGCGAAAGCTGACCGGGCTTTTTGCTTTGGGTCGCAACAAACTGTCGACGTGCGTTCCGGCGAACATCGTCCACGGCGGGGCGCCTGAGTCAGCGCCTTGATTCGGCAAAAAGCACTTATAAGAAGCGCATCACCCGTTGAGTGCCTCACCGTGCAACATATATGAAGCACAAGGAGCAAGTGGGCTTCGTGCCGATCCGAAAGAAAGAACCCGCTTCACCCCCACCTCCCCAGACTAAAACCGATCAAAGCGCCCGCGCGACCATATTCCGCCCACCGGCCTTCGCCGAATACAACGCCTTGTCGGCCGCCCGGATCACCACGCCGACATCCGTCTGCAGATCCGGCCGCCACGTGGTCACGCCGATGCTGACCGTCACGTGACCGAACTCGCACCCCACGTGCACGATCCCCAGCTCGTCGATCGCCGCGCGCACATTCTCGGCCACCACCGCCGCGCCCGCCGCATCGGTTTCCGGCAGCACCACGACGAACTCCTCGCCGCCGTACCGGCCGACGCGATCGCCCGGCCGCTGAATCACCCGGCGGATACACGCGGCCACCGCCATCAACGCGGCATCGCCGGCCTGATGGCCATAGGTATCGTTGTACGCCTTGAAGTGATCGATATCGACGAACAGCAGCGACAGCACGTTGCCCGTGCGCCGCGCGCGCAGCCATTCGCGCTCGAGCGTTTCGCACAGCGCGCGACGGTTGTACAGACCAGTGAGGCCATCGGTGCCGGCGAGCCGTTCAAGCTCGCGCTCCACCCGCTGTCGCCGTCGCAACTCGGCGCCGAGCCGCGCCGATAACGCGACCACGCCGATCCCGAAGATCAGCATCAGCGAGCCGATCGTCAGCGCGCGCCGCCACCAGCTCGCGTAGATATCGGCGGTCGATTCCGCGACCAGCACCAGCAGCGGCAATTGCGGAATCCGCTTGAACGAGTAAAGCCGCTCGACGCCATCGAGCGGCGAAATCGCGACGAAGCTGCCTTCGTCTTTGCCACGCAGTTGCCGGAAAAACTCCGTGTCGCCGATGTCCACTCCGCTCGCGTGTCGATTGTCGGGCCGTCGCACGATGATCGTGCCGTCGGTCCTGATGATCGATACCGCTCCATGCTGCCCGATGCGCAGATCGGCGAACAGGCTTGCGAAGTATTCCTGATCGACGCCGAGCGCGATGATGCCCGCGAACGAACCGTCGAGCCGCGACAGCCGCCGGCTCAACGCGACGCTGCGCGAACCGGGCCGCAGTCGCGAGTCGTAGGGTGCGCTGACATCGAGCCCGAGGCCGGCGTTGTCGCGATGAACCTGAAAGTACTGACGATCGGCCAGATTGGCGCCGTGCGGCACGTCGCTCTCCGAGTCCATCACGACGTTGCCCTGCGCATCGATCACGACCATCGCGCCGACATATTGTCCGGTGGCCGCGCGGTCGAACAGGATCTCGCGCCGCAGGCGCGGCGAATCGAGCACGCCGGGGCGCGCGAGTCCATCGGCGACCGCCTGCAACGACAGCGCATACAGCTCGAAATTGCGGGCGATGTCGCGCTCGGTGATCGTCGCGACATCGCGCGACGAATCGTACGCGCGCGCAATCGCATCCTCGCGGCTCTGGTACAGCGAATAGCCGCACAGCGCGAGCATCGCCAGCACCACGCCGCAGCCCGCGTAAATCACGCCATAGCGGCGCATCCGCAATCTGCCCGCCACCGCCACGACCCCGCGCAGCAGCCTCGTTCTCTTCTCGATCATGTGCCCTACGTTTATTGCTCCACGCCCTGCGTTGGCCGAAGGCCGTCGCGCAGATTGTCGTGCAAAGGATTGAACGACAATGGCGTCGCATCGACGAGCGATAACTGTTTATCGGTAAAAATAATCGTCCGCTTTATAGGGGCATCTCACAGTTTTCAAATCGCGATATTTACCGGATAATCTCAAAATCAAATCTTCCCGGTAACGTTTGCGTAATTCGCAAAAGCTAAAACCCTCCGCCCATTTCGATCGCTCTTTTTCGCCGAGCAATTTCCTTCAATACACGCTGTCGCCGCCTCGCTAACGTTGGGCCTCGCGAGCTATTCGCTCATTTACGATTCGAGGCATCCGATGACCGCATTACTTTCGATGGCAGCCTTCGCGCTCGCCTGCTCCATTTCCCCCGGCCCGGTGAACGTCGTCGCGCTCAGCGCCGGCGCGCAGCATGGGTTCGTCGCGAGTCTGCGGCACGTGACCGGCGCAACGGTCGGCTTTACGTTACTGCTGCTGTTGATCGGCCTCGGCTTGCATCAATTGCTCGCGCATTTTCCAAATCTGATCGATGTCGTCAAATGGGCGGGGGTCGGGTTTCTGCTTTATATGGCCGTCAAGCTCGCCATCGATAACGGTCGGCTCGGCGCCGATAAACCGGCGCGCGGGCCGTCGTTCGCGCATGGCGCGGCGATGCAATGGCTCAATCCGAAGGCATGGCTTGCGTCGCTGGCGGGGATGGGCGCGTATGCGGCTAATGGCGACGGCCGCATCGTCTGGCAATTCGCCGCGCTGTATTTCGTGATCTGCTATCTGTCGATCGCAAGTTGGGCGTATGCCGGCACGTTTTTGCGCAAGTATCTGCGCGAAGCGAAGCGCATCAGGGTGTTCAATCGGGTGATGGCGGCGCTGCTGGCGGTCAGCGCAGTTTATCTGGTGGTGGACTAGCGACGATACTGCCCCGGCGTCGCCGCCACCAGCCGCTTGAAGGTGCGCTGCAAATGCGCCTGATCGGCGAAGCCGGCATCGAGCGCGACATCGGCGATCAGCCGGCCACGCCGCAGTTGCGCACGGCTGTACTGGATGCGTCGGTTGATCAGATACGCGTGCGGCGTCATCCCGTAGCGCTGCTTGAACGCGCGAATCAGATGCGACGCCGACAGGTCGGCGGCTTTGCACACATCGTCAAGTCTCAAAGCGCGCGTGCAGTTGTCAGCGATGAATTCGGCCGCGCGTACGAGCTGTGCGCTCGCGTCATGCTCCGGCAACTCGCGCGCCGGATTCAGCTTTTGCTGCACGTCCGAGAAAAACGTGATCGCCGCGCTTTCCTTGCGCAGCGTCTCGGCGCGATCGTCGACGAGAAGCGCGCCCAGCCGGTTCAGGCCGTCGAACAACGCGGCATCGAGCGTCATGATCTGCGAGAACGCGCGAAACGCGTGGTTCTCGTTGAAGCCGAGTTCGTGCTGCAGTTTCGTGAACCACGCAATGTCCACATGCAGCATCCGATACGACCAGCACTCGCCGGCCACCGGATTGCATGCGTGCACATCGTCCGGATTCATCATCACGACCGCGCCCGCGCCGATCCATTCGCGCGCGTAGCGGTTCAGATAGACGCTGCGGCCGCCGGTCACCGCGCCGATCGAAAACGTTTCGTGCGAATGCTTCGCATAGCAGACCTTGCGGCCGTCTTCGATGGAGCGCGCTTCGATGAACGGCAGCGCATCGCTGCGCCAGAAGCGCGGCGCGGATGCGGATTGCACGCGGGCGCCGGCCGCATTCGTTGTGGCTTCGGTTTCCGCTTCGGTTTCCGCTTCGCTTGCTGCAGTCGTCACCGCTTCCATCATCTCGCCCATCCACGCTCTCCGCTCGATCCGTCGACTTCGCTGTCACTTGCAACATCGCGAAGCCCACCTATCGTAGTCGTCAAACGCGGGCACAACAAGCAAACGGGCGGCGTCGTTCGCAAACGACGCCGCCCGTCACGGTGCAATCACGCTACGCGGTTACTTCGCGCTCACATCGATGTTGCCCAGATATTTGGCGGCCAGCGTCTTCACGGTGCCATCGGCCTGCACCTTGGCGATCGCGGCATTGAGCTGATCGCGCAGCGCGGTGTCGCCCTTGCGAATCCCGTAAGCGATACCGCTGCCGAGAATCTTGTCGTCACGCACCGGCTGACCGACGAACGCGTAGTCCTTGCCTTCGGGTTTCGACAGAAAACCCGTTTGCCCGGCGGGTGCCAGCACCAGCGTGCCGTCGAGACGGCCCGCGGTCAGATCGGTATAGACCTGGTTTTGATCCTGATACGGCAGCACGACCACGCCGGCCGGCTCCCAATGGACCTTCGCGAAGGTTTCCTGGATCGAGCCCTGCAACACGCCGACGCGCTTGCCCTTCAACCCTTCGGGCGTCGGCTGCAAACCGCTGTCGCGGCGCGCGATCAGCTGGCTCGGCACCCGGTAGACGACCGTCGTGAAATCGATCGCCTGGCGGCGCTGTTCGGTCGCGTTCATCGCCGAATTGATCGCGTCGAACTTGCGGCCTTGGAGCGCCGGGATCAGACCGTCGAACGACGTTTCGACCCACTTGCAGGTCATATGCGCGGCCTTGCAGACCGCATTGCCGACGTCGATATCAAGGCCTTGCAACTCGCCGTTCGGGCCTTTCGATTCGAACGGCGGATATTGCGCTTCGAGACCGAAACGCAGCGTTGCGGGGTCGGCCGCGCTCGCGGAAAACGACGCGCTCAGCGACGCGCATGCACAGGCCAGCGCCAACACAGAATGCAGCAACTTCATAACGGGTCTCCCACCTTCTTCGACTGCTTCAATGACTTCGAATATGCCGTCGCACGTATTCGTCCACCCGGACGATTCACGCTGCGACGATCATACTGCGTTCAAAAATGCCGCTTTTTACGGCCCTTGTTATGAGCTTCAGCGGACCGCCGGCGTGCGCTCAGATCTCGCACAAACGTCGCGCGCCTTCGAGCAGCGTCGCGTCGTCCTTCGAGAAACTCAGGCGGATCAGTCCCGAATCCGTACCGTCGGTATAGAACGCCGACAGCGGAATCGTCGCGACGCGCGCATCGCGAATCAGGCGCAGCACGAAATCGCTGTCGCTTTCGTCCGAGAAACCACGGAAGCGCGCGAGCATAAAGAAGCTGCCTTCGCTCGGCAACAGTTCGAAGCGCGATTCGCGCAACGCGCGCGCGAGCAGATCGCGTTTCTGTTGATAGAACGCGGACAGGCCGAGATAGCTGTCGCGATCGGCAAGCGCGTCGGCGAACGCGTACTGCATCGGCGTATCGGCGGAAAACACCATGAACTGGTGGACCTTGCGGATCTCGTCCATCAGCGCGGCGGGCGCGAGGCAATAGCCGACCCGCCAGCCGGTCACGTGATACGACTTGCCGAACGACGACACGATCACGCTGCGCTCGGCCAGCTCCGCGTGACACGCCATGCTGTGATGCTTCGCGCCGTCGAACACGACGTGCTCGTAGACTTCGTCGGACAGGATCACGATATCGGTGCCGCGCGTGACCGCTTTCAGGCGCTCGATATCGGCGTCGCTGAAAATCGTCGCGGTCGGATTGTGCGGCGTGTTGACGATGATCATGCGCGTCTTCGGCGTGATCGCCGCGGCCACTTCGTCCCAGTTCACGCGGAAGTCGGCGAGCGACAGCTTGATCGGCACCGGCGTCGCGCCTTGCAGGCGGACGATCGGCGCGTAGCTGTCGAACGACGGCTCGAAGTAGATCACTTCGTCGCCCGGATGCACGAGCGCGCTGATCGTCGAATAGAGCCCTTCGCTCGCGCTCGCGATCACCGTCACTTCGCTGGCCGGGTCGTAACGCACGCCGTACAGCGTCTCGACTTTTTCGGCGAGCGCTTCGCGCAGCGTGGCGATGCCGGCCATCGGCGAGTACTGGTTGTGGCCGCTGCGCATCGCCTGCGCGACCCCGTCGACGAGCTTCGGGTCCGGCGCGAAATTCGGCGCGCCTTGCGACAGGTTCAACGCATCGTGTTGCGCGGCCAGCTGACCGATCACGGTAAAAATGGTGGTGCCCACGTCCGGCAGTTTCGAGCGGGCTTGCGTGGCGCTCTGCATAAGCTTTCTCCGTTTCACCGGCAGCGGCCGCGCGGACGGCGGCGGCTGCGAGGCGGTCTTTCCAGTGCGTTGATTAAGCATCAGCCAATTCGCGGTCGCAATCGAAACTTTGTCATGCGCGGCATGCGTTTTGTTCATGGCTGGCGGGAAGCCGCCTGGCCCCGCGCTTTGCCGTCCGGGTCAACATTCGCACGGACATAACGGGCTGCAGGAAAGTCCGCCAAACCGCCAAGGCATGAAGGAATGTGATGCGCAGCTTTTACCGGAAAGGAAAACGGCCGCACAGGGCGGCCGTTTAACGGTTCATCGTGCTGCAAGCGCTGGAACCCAAGGCTTGCCGTCGCCGATCACAGGTCGTCCATCAACCGCACCTTGACCTTGCGGCCCTTCAGCTTGCCCGCGCTGAGCCGACGCACCGCCTCGCGCGCGATGCTGCGTTCCACCGCGACGTACGTCGACATATCGGTCACGTTGATCTTGCCGATCTGCGAACCCGCGAAGCCGGCGTCGCCGGTCAGCGCGCCGAGCACGTCGCCCGGACGAATCTTGTCCTTGCGGCCGCCGAGAATCTGCAGCGTTTCCATCGGCGGCAGCAGCGGTTCGTTGCTGGCCGCTTTCAGCTCGGCGAGCTTGTGCCATTCGACGTCGCGCTTCTGCGCCTGCTCGATAGCGCCGACGCGCCCCATCTCGTCCATGCTCGCGAGGCTCAGCGCCCAGCCGTCCTGATCGGCGCGACCGGTGCGGCCGATACGGTGCACGTGCACTTCCGGGTCCGGCGTCACGTCGACGTTGATCACCGCTTCGAGTTGCGCGATGTCGAGGCCGCGCGCGGCGACATCGGTCGCGACCAGCACCGAGCAGCTGCGGTTCGCGAACTGGATCAGCACCTGATCGCGCTCGCGCTGATCGAGCTCGCCATGCAGCGCGAGCGCATGAAAGCCCTGCGCGCGCAGCACGTCGAGCAGATCGCGGCACTGCTGCTTGGTATTGCAGAACGCGATCGTGCTGACCGGACGGTAGTGATCGAGCAGCAGACCGACCGCGTGCAAACGTTCGTCCTCGCTGACTTCATAGAAGCGCTGACGGATCTTGCTGTTGTCGTGCCGCTCCGCCAGTTTGATTTCCTTCGGATTGCGCAGGAATTGCTGGCTCAGCTTCGCGATGCCTTCGGGATAGGTCGCCGAAAACAGCAGCGTCTGACGCTCTTTCGGGCATTGCCGGGCGACCTTCGCGATGTCGTCGAAGAAACCCATGTCGAGCATGCGGTCGGCTTCGTCGAGCACCAGCGTGTTCAGCGAGCGCAGCACCAGCGTGCCGCGTTCGAGGTGATCCATGATGCGGCCCGGCGTGCCGACCACGATGTGCGCGCCGTGTTCGAGGCTGGCCGTTTGTGGACGCATCGGCGTGCCGCCGCACAGCGTCAGCACCTTGATGTTTTCTTCGGCGCGCGCGAGTCGGCGGATTTCCTGGGTGACCTGATCGGCGAGTTCGCGGGTCGGGCACAGCACCATCGCCTGGGTGTCGAAGTTGCGCGAATCGAGCCGCGCGAGCAGCGCCAGCGAAAACGCCGCGGTCTTGCCGCTGCCGGTTTTCGCCTGGGCGATCAGGTCCTGGCCGGCGAGCGCGATCGGCAGGCTCGCGGCCTGGATCGGCGTCATCTCGAGGTAGCCGAGCTGGGTCAGGTTCGCGATCGTCGCGGGCGGCAGCGGCAGTTCGCTGAATGCGGCGCCGCTGGAGGCGGGACCGGTGGAGGGGCTGTTCATAGGTATTAGTCGGGAAGCGCGGTTACTCGGCCATCGGGCCCTGATCGGGGCGACCGGGCAGCTGTTCGTACAGCACCGCGCCGTCGTCGCCGTCGAAACGCTCGACGTAATTGCGCGCGCCGCACAGCGGGCAGCGGAACAGCAGCCCCTGGCCTTCGTTCTTGATGACGACGTCGGATTGCTCCCACTGCGCGCCGCAGGACTGGTTTCTACAGGTGAACACGTTGATTCTCCAACTGGAATGCTTTCGATAATCGGGTGGCAAGGCCGCATGCGCGGTCTTGCCTTGTTTGGGGTAACTGCTGCTACAGGTCACGGACCGACGAGTTCTTCAGGCGCTTGAACGCGGTGGAACACAAAGCGGCCCACGGCTCGCGATGCCCACGGTGACGCCCGCCCAGCTTCAGCCCAGGTGCGTATGCCGGGGACGCGGCACGGCCACATCCATGTCGGTCAGGCCGTGGACGATCCCGCAGTCCTCGACCTGATGCTCGCCGTGACATTGGTCGCGCAGCGTGGTCAGTTGCGCTTTCAGCTGTTGCAGTTCTTCGATGCGCGTGTCGACGTGAGCGATGTGCTCGTCGATCAGCGCGTTGATGCCGCCGCAGCCGTTCTCCGGCGCGTCGGTCAGACGCAGCAATGCGCGGATTTCGTCGTGGGTCATGTCGAGCGCGCGGCAGTTGCGGATGAAACGCAGGCGCTCGACGTGTCTGGCCGTGTAACTGCGGTAATTGGCTTCGGTGCGCTCCGCCTCGGGCAGCAGGCGCTCTTTTTCGTAGAAACGGATGGTTTCCGTCGTGCAATGGGCGATTTTCGCCAGTTCGCCGATCTTCATAAACCTTTCCTCCACGCGGCCTTGACCTTGTAGTGGCTTCAAGGTGTTTACTAGACCACAAATTGCACGAGGAAGCCACTATGCCTGATGTTCGCCGCCCCGAAGTTGAACGCCTGGAAACGGGGGAAAGTTGCGCGCTGGGGGATGGTCACGCGCATGGACACGAGCACGGCTGCGGCCACGATCACAGCCATTCGGGCCACGATCACGGCCAATGTGACCACGAACCCCGCCGCTCCGGCCACGACCACAGCCACGCCGGCCACGACCACGCCGCGGGCGACTGTTGCGGCGCCTCCTCCGCCGCGCCGATCGCGCTCGCGCTGCCCCGCTCCGAAGCGGTCGGCGACGATCTGCGCACCGCGATCCGCATCATGCAGATGGACTGCCCGACCGAGGAAGCGCTGATCCGCAAGAAGCTCGGCCGCATGCCGGCTGTGCGCAGCATGGATTTCAACCTGATCCAGCGAGTGCTGACCGTGGTTCACGCGTCCGATGCGCTCGATTCGGTGCTGGCCGCGCTACGCTCGCTCGACTTCACACCCGAAGTGGGCACCGGCACCGCCGATGCGTCCGGCGCGCCCTCCGCCGTCTCCAGTGCGCCGTCGAAGCCGTGGTGGCCGCTGATCGTCGCCGCCGTCGTCGCGGCGGGCTCAGAGGCTGCCGGCTGGCTCGGCGCGCCCGCCTGGGTGGTCGCGGGTCTGGCGATCGTCGCGATCGCCTCCTGCGGGCTCACGACCTATCGCAAAGGTTGGCTCGCGCTGCGCAACCTGAATTTGAACATCAACGCGTTGATGAGCATCGCGGTGACCGGCGCGGCGCTGCTCGGCCAGTGGCCCGAAGCGGCGATGGTGATGGTGCTGTTCACGATCGCCGAATTGATCGAGGCGAAATCGCTCGACCGCGCGCGCAATGCGATCGAAGGGCTGATGCGGCTCACGCCTGAACACGCGAGCGTGCAGCAGCGCGACGGCGCGTGGTCATCCGTGCGGGTCGATACGGTCCCGCCCGGCGCGCTGGTTCGTGTGAAGCCGGGCGAGCGGATCGCGCTCGATGGCGAGATCGTCGCGGGCCGGTCGAGCGTCGATCAGGCGCCGATCACCGGCGAAAGTCTGCCGATCGATAAAGCCGTCGGCGACGCCGTGTTCGCCGGCACGATCAACCAGAGCGGCTCGTTCGACTATCGGGTGACGGCCGCGGCGGGCAATACGACGCTCGCGCGGATCATTCACGCGGTCGAGGAAGCGCAGGGGTCGAAGGCGCCGACGCAGCGCTTCGTCGATCAATTCGCGCGCGTTTATACGCCGATCGTGTTTGCGGTCGCGCTCGCGGTTGCGTTGCTGCCGCCGCTGCTGTTCGGCGGGGCGTGGCATGAATGGGTCTACAAGGCGCTGGTGCTGCTGGTGATCGCGTGTCCGTGCGCGCTGGTGATTTCGACGCCGGTGACGATCGTCAGCGGGCTTGCGGCCGCCGCGCGCAAGGGGATTCTGATCAAGGGCGGCGTTTACCTCGAACAGGGCCGCAAGCTGAGCCGGCTCGCGCTCGATAAGACCGGGACGATTACGCATGGCAAGCCGGTGTTGGTGGGATTCGAGGTGGTTGAGGTTGCTGCTGGCGCAGGTGCGGAGGCGGATAACTACCGCACGCTCGCCGCCAGCCTCGCGGGCCGCTCCGATCATCCGGTATCGATGGCGATCGCAACAGCCGCCGACAACGACGGCATCGAACACCTGCACGTCGATGCATTCGAAGCGTTGGCGGGCCGCGGCGTGCGCGGCGACATCGACGGCACTGGCTACTGGCTCGGCAATCATCGGCTAATCGAAGAACTCGGCCGCTGCTCGCCGCAACTCGAAACGCGCCTCGATGCGCTCGAACAGCAAGGCCAAACCGTCGTGATGCTCGCCGACGCGCAACGCGTTCTGGCGCTGTTCGCGGTCGCCGACACGGTGAAGGATACGAGCCGCGCCGCGGTCGCCGAGTTGCGCCGGCTCGGCGTCGGCACCGCGATGCTGACCGGCGACAACCGCCACACCGCCGACGCGATCGCGCGGCAGGTCGGTGTCGATGAAGCGCGCGGCGATCAGTTGCCGGAAGACAAACTCGAGGTCGTGGCTGGATGGTCGGCCGATGGCGCGACGGTCGGGATGGTCGGCGACGGCATCAACGATGCGCCCGCGCTCGCGCGCGCCGACATCGGCTTCGCGATGGGCGCGATGGGCACCGGTACCGCGATCGAAACCGCCGACGTCGCGCTGATGGACGACGACCTGCGCAAGGTCCCAGCGTTCATCCGGCTCTCGAAAGCGACGCATGCGGTGCTGGTGCAGAACATCGCCCTCGCGCTCGGAATCAAGAGCGTGTTTCTCGTGCTGACGCTGATGGGCCTCGGCACGATGTGGATGGCGGTGTTTGCGGATGTCGGCGCGAGTTTGCTGGTAGTGGGCAATGGGTTGAGGTTGTTGCGGAAGTAAACGCGGGCGACGTTTACGGCGTCGCCTTCTTCGCGTCTGGAGCCGGCGGCTCGCTGTCCAACGCCGGTGTTGTCGAGACGCTTTCCAGCAACGCGTCGCTATCGTCTTTCAAGCCGACACCGGTGAGCCCTAGCTTGCGCGCCTGCGTAAGCAGATAGTGCAGCTTGTGCGCGGCCAACGGATAGTCGAGCCCTTCGGGACGCACGTTCGAAATGCAGTTGCGCTGCGCGTCGCTACAACCCGTTTTCGGCGCGTACGTGATGTAGATGCCCAGGCTATCCGGCGAACTCAAACCGGGCCGCTCGCCGATCAGCATCACGACGATCTTCGCGTTCAGCAATTCGCCGATTTCATCGCCGAGCGCGACGCGCGCCTGCCTCGCGACTATCACCGGGCCGATGTTCCAATCGCTGAGTTTCGGCCGCACTGCCAGCAGCAACGGAGTCGCCTGCTTCGATGCAGCGAACGCCGACAGACCATCGCCAATCACGAACACCACATCGTTGGCGTCCCCAGACGTTTGCCTTTGTGCGAGCGCCTGGCGGCTCTCGTCCGACAGCCGCCGCCCCAGATCCGGCCGCCGCAAATAATGCTCACGATCCGGCGCCGCGCTATGCACGTCGATCGATTCGAACCCTTGCGCCCGTAACGCTTCGTGCAGCGCCTGAGCATCGAGCGGATGATGCACCGCGTCGCGCGCCTGCGCATGCGCGAGATCGAACGCGAGCAACGGCGCGGTCGGCAGACTATTGCCCGCGCGGCCCAGTGCGATCCGCGCCTTGGTAAACCGCCGCAGCGCGTTCCACGGATCTTTATCGAGCGAGTCGTTCATGCGATGCCCATCCAGTCTTGCGCGCCTTCGAGCAGCGGTTGCTGCGCGGATGCGCCGAGCAACGCGCCGTTGGCATCGATGATCCGCATCGACTCCAGCCATTCCTCGAACTCGGGCGCGCGCCGCAAGCCGAGCACGTCGCGCACGTACAGCGCGTCATGGAACGAGGTGCTTTGATAGTTGAGCATCACGTCGTCGGCACCGGGCACGCCCATGATGAAATTGACGCCCGCGACGCCGAGCAGCGTCAGCAGATTGTCCATATCGTCCTGATCCGCTTCCGCGTGGTTGGTGTAGCAGATATCGCAGCCCATCGGCACGCCGAGCAGCTTGCCGCAGAAGTGATCCTCGAGACCCGCGCGGCTGATCTGCTTGCCGTCATACAGATACTCGGGGCCGATGAAACCGACCACCGTGTTCACCAGAAACGGCTTGAACTTGCGCGCGACCGCATACGCGCGCGCCTCGCAGGTCTGCTGATCGACGCCGAAATGCGCATCCGCCGACAACGCGCTGCCCTGCCCCGTTTCGAAATACATCAGGTTGTCGCCGACGCTGCCGCGCTTGAGCGACAACCCCGCCTCGTGCGCTTCCTTCAGGAGTGCCAGCGAAATGCCGAAGCTCGCGTTCGCTTTCTCGGTGCCCGCGATCGACTGAAACACCAGATCGACCGGCGCGCCTTTTTCGATCGCGGCGAGCGTGCTCGTCACGTGGGTGAGCACGCACGATTGCGTCGGCACCTGATAGCGCTGGCGGAATTCGTCGATCATCAGCAGCAGCTTCGTGATCGCGGCGAGATTGTCGCTCGCGGGATTGATGCCGATCAGCGCGTCGCCGCAGCCGTACATCAGGCCGTCGAGCATCGACGCGGCGATGCCTTTGACGTCGTCGGTCGGATGATTCGGCTGCAGACGCACCGACATGCGCCCCGGCATGCCAACCGTGTTGCGAAAGCGTGTGATCACCGGACGTTTACGCGCGGCCGCGATCAGGTCCTGGTTGCGCATCAGCTTCGAGACCGCCGCGACCATTTCCGGCGTGAGGCCCTGGGTGATGCGGGTGAGTGCGTCGGTGTCGGTCGAGCTGCTCAGCAGCCAGTTGCGGAACTCGCCGACGGTCAGATGCGCGATTTCGGCGAACGCCTGGGGCGAGTGATCGTCGATGATCAGGCGGGTGACTTCATCGCTCTCGTAGGGGATCAGCGCTTCGTTCAGGAAGGTGCGCAGCGGGACCTCGGCAAGCGCCATCTTCGCGGCGACGCGTTCTTCTTCAGTCGCCGAGGCGATGCCCGCGAGCTGATCGCCGGAACGCGGCGGACTGGCCTTCGCCAGCAGGGTCTTCAGATCGGCGAAGCGGTAGGTGCGGCTGCCGATCGACTCGGTGTAGCTCATGTTTGCGGCTCCATTGCTTCGCGGGGACGCGGGGGAATGGGGACTGGGGGTGGGTTGGGGACTGGGTGGGCTTCTTTCTGTGCTTGGGCGCTTCTGAGCTTCCGTGCTTGGGTGTGGATCACACGATAACGCCGAATGGCGGGGGTGTCATGGGGCTGAGGGTTTGCCGGTTTACCGGTGTGTCGGTTTACGGTGTCCCCGGCGCTGCGCCTGCCTGGATTCGGTCAGTTCGGGTTGTGAGGACCGCGCGTGCTCGCTGCATCAGCGCGTGCTCAATTCGTTTCGTTTGCTGACGGTCGGTCGGATCGGGAGGTTCGCACGATTTCGTAAACGGCGGCCTTGCTCGAGCGTGCTACTTTGTTTGCATGTTCAAGCGCCAATTTTTATCTGTCCAGTCATGATCGAATCGGTTCATCGGTGCGGCGTTTACGGCGGAATCGCGCGGCGGGCATCTCGCGAATGGTTCGATGCCGATTGCCGAGATCGCCGAGCGCTCGGGCTACAGCAGTTTGCAGTCCTTTTCGCGCACGTTTCGCGCGGTGTACGGAGTGCCGCCGGCGCAGTATCGCCGACAAGGCACGCATAGCCGGTTCCGGCCGGCGCTTTCAGGAGACGATCAAATGTCGATGATGCGTGAAGTGACGATTCGCTCTGTGGAGCCGATGGAGGTGGTGTCGGTCGATCACGTCGGGCCTTATATGCAGATCGGCAAGGCTTTCGATGCGTTGTTCGGGTGGCTCGGTAAACACAATCTGCTGGCTGGGGAGGTGCGGATGATCGGGCTGTTCTTCGATGATCCGGGGGTGGTCGAGGAGCAGAAGTTGAGGTCGAAGGCGGCGGTGTTGTTGCCGGGGCGGGTGATGGATGAGGTTCGATCGGCCGTGGCGGTTAACGCTCGCGATGGGGTTTCGGTGACGCGTATACGCGGTGGGGAGTATGCGGTGTTGCGGCACGTCGGGCCGTATAGCGATTTGCCGGCGGCTTATGAGTGGTTGTATGGGACGTGGCTTGTGCAGTCCGGACGGGAAGCGGCGGATGCGCCGGCGTTTGAAGAGTATTTGAATGATCCGAAGGAGACGGCGTCTGCGGAGCTGGTTACGGAGATTTGTTTGCCGTTGGGTTGACGCGGGTGCTTGCTCGCTTTTTCTTGGTTGCCTGGGTTGTTGTTTGGGGCGATGCGTGCGTATACGTTGCGCGGGACGTTAACGCTGCCTCTGGTTTTTATATTCTTTGTATACGTATACGTAGTAATAGTTAACAAGGCGCCCTGTTGTCTGTGGATAACTTCGAAGTTCGTTTGCAGATCAACAAGCTGCCGAATCGATAACCCTTGGGAACGTGAGCGGACAGAGAGGCGGAGCCTGGGAGAATTTTGGGGCGGTTGGTATACGCGCCGGATTTGTTCAGGTTTCGCCCACAATTTGTTGGGGCTGTTTTACAGGAGTTATTAAGAGGGGGGTGTGGATAACTTGGGGGCGACGGCGGGTGATTTGAGTTGCTGTTGGGTCGTGACGCCGCACTGTGGTGGTCGGCAAAGTTTTGAGTGAAAACATTGATTTAAGCCCTTGAAATAGGGCTTTTTGCGATACCTACAGTGGTATCTTGTTGATTCGCGCCCTTGGTTTTTGACGTGCAATTTCGCAGACGTTGGGCTTTGTTGCGAAAGGAATTCGGTGTCAGCCAATCTGGTAATGAACCGTGGCGACGAAGGTTTCAAACTGTGGCGCGGATGCCGGTGCAGCAGCGGATGGTTGTGCGCAATGTGCTTGCCGCGCTGATTTGCAAGAGCGAGGACGCCAACCAACTGCGTCTGTCTGGCGTGACGTGATCCACAAGTTCCTCAAGGTCTCAGCTGCATTCCTCGGCGCCAACTACTGTAGCGAGACTCATAATGCGAGATTTTTGGTCCCGCCAGACAAGGCTCCGCCCGTCTTGAGAAGCAACGGGTGAGACTTTTAGAACCAACGGGTGAGATTTTTTTCCTCGCCGTCGAACCTGATAATCGTCTGGGACCGTCCTGACGGAAATCTCCCATCACCATCGCCCATCAGGGCGTGGGCGGGAAGCCCGCATCGGGGAGAATACAAAGATGAGTAAGAGGACTGTCGCGCCCCAGGAAACCGCGGGCGTCGCGGTTTAGCGAAGTAGTTACTGAGTCGTCTCCCTTCATGGCCGTCTCCAGCCGATGATTTCGCTAACTCGTCGTGGCATCCGCCCTCAGCTCATGCACCCCGCGCGGAGGGACCCATGAAACCGACCCGCCTTTGTCTTTCATGTGGCAACGCGTTCGTGCCGCTGCCGCATGTCCCACATCAGCGCTACTGCTCGATGGACGCCTGCCAGCGTGCTCGCCGGCGCGACTGGCAGAACCACCGGCTCCGCATCGACAGCGACTACCGCGACAACCAGGCCCGGGCTCAGGCGAGATGGCGCGCGGGACACTCTGGCTACTGGCGCGAATATCGGGACGCGCATCCAGCGTATCGGGAGCGCAACAGCAGCCTGCAGCGGACGCGCAACGCGCGACGCACGTTCAAGCCGATTGCAAAGATGGATGTCATCGGGCTCCCTCGCCCACTGGGCTCTGGCTTCTACGTGATGTGCCACGCGGATGATGCCGGCGCTGCAAAAATGGACGCGTGGACCGTCCACATCGCCGTCCTGTCTGCGCCGGCAGCGCCGCGCATATGATTGCAAAGAGATGACGTGATGGACATTGGCTTCGGGCCTGCTACCTTTGCCTTGTCACCGCTCGCTTTGGAACGCTACCGCCGGATGTGAAACCGCGGCGTTCGCGTTTGGGGCTCCCCTTGCGCCCGGTGCCTGCCGCGTGTCTGGGTCTGAGTTGCGGAGCGGAGAATGTCATTCAACAACGCGGGTGCAGCAGTCGTAGCCAGCTCCCTGGCCGGACGGGCAGCTGAGTACGTCCGCATGTCAACCGAACATCAGCAGTATTCGACCGAGAACCAACACGACCGGATTCGGGACTACGCATTTCGCCGCGGATTCGAAATCGTCCGCACCTATGCCGATGAGGGAAAAAGCGGTCTTCGCATCGACGGTCGCCACGCCCTCCAGAATCTCATCTCCGATGTTGCCAACGGCAAAGCCGATTTCTCCGTAATCCTCGTCTATGACGTGAGTCGCTGGGGGCGATTCCAGGATGCCGACGAGAGCGCGTATTACGAGTACATTTGCCGCCGCGCAGGCATCCAGGTGGCGTACTGCGCCGAGCAGTTCGAGAACGACGGCTCACCTGTCTCGACTATCGTGAAAGGGGTGAAGCGGGCAATGGCTGGCGAGTAGCCTCTGTCGCCCTGAACGACCCGAGGCTTTGATAGTGGCTTGCCGCGAATTGGCGGAATTAGCTCGACCAGCGCTTGAAGGTGAGTAACGTCGTTGCGGTGGGCGCCTGTCAGAGTCACCGCGAGCGGGGTGCCCTGCGCTTCGGTGATGAGATCGTGCTTTGAACCGGGTCGCGCGCGGTCTGTGGGATTCGGTCCTGTTTTGGCCTGAGTCAGGCTTGCGGAAGTTTCGACCGGGCACGCGCGCGGCATCACTCCTCCAAACGCTCCTGGGGAGTTTTCCAGCGCTTGAGATGCTCAAGAGCTGATCCCTCGTCGAACAATTCCCGAGCGGCCCGAAGACGGTCACTCAAAGTCTCTCGGACCGCAGGATCGAATTTTGACAAGTCCTTCTCTACGTCGGCAAGAAACTGTTCAATGTTGCGTGCCTCAGCCCACCGAGCAATGAACTGCAACAGATCTGCCTTGCTTTCTTTCAAGGCAGTCGCCGCCCGGCGTTCAGCCTCCTCCTTTAGTCGCTTTTGCCGCTCGACTTCCCACTCTCTTCTTTGTGCTTCTGCTCGGACTTCTGCCTCCGCAACAAGCCGAGCAATCTCGGTAGCTCCTTGCGCCAGTTCGCGAACGATTGATGGAATCAACTTCGTCAGATTCTCACCCTTGGCTTCCTTCCAATTTCTGATCCAATCGGTGTCTGGATATGGGGAGTAAGCCTGCAAGCAAATTCTTCCCGTTGGAAAATCAATGGCGGTCGTCCATGTATGATCGGCGCTATACCAACCTCCCTCCTGGTTGATGTCAACGTATTGCTCGCCATCCATCAGGTCGCGTAGTTCGCGACGGTCCTCTACAACCGCCTCGTAAAAAAACACGCGCACCCCCCGTTTCCCGCGCATCCACAAATACTTGCGCAGATACTCATTGGACATGCTCCACTTGATGTCCCGAGAGGACTCCCAGTGATAGCGTCCCGACACCTCCCCTTCCGCGACGGCAATCTCCGGGACGCCGAGGTCATCGTAGACAAGCCGCTGGGTGTCGTTTCCGATGCATCTCGGCGTCAGACCCAGCATCATCCACACTTTTTCCGCAAGGTTGTAGGAGTAAAACGACCCACTCCCCCACGCGGCGATAATGTAGTCGTGGCCATCGAGGCTTGGCGAATAATTCCTGGATGCCCCTTTTTCACGGAGCACTGGGACCGAATGTGCGACCACGCCTTCACTGTTATCGATGAACGGCAAGGCTTGCCCATCGTCGTCGACAGCCGCCATGAGCATATGAAGGTATTCGCGGTTCGGTCCGTGAGGGTCATGGTCGTATGTCTGGCACACGTCGACTCTCACCCCGTGGCCAGTGCCCACGGCCGTCAGCAGGTCGTGAAGCCGACGTGGTAGAAGTTCGGCTGGTATGGGGAAATCGCGCAGATAGTCAAACATCGCCAGTACCTCCGTTCTTGACCGACTCGTCAACAGTGCGGCCGCTGCGCTCGGGGTCGTGCCTTGTATTCGCCCGTTCTTGTCATGAAGCTGATTACCCGCCAGTCATCGGCCCGTGGTCACCATCCTCCAAGACTATCAGACACCGACCACCTCGCCGACTCTTTCATGGGTCCGGGCTATTAACAAAAAAGACCCATAAGTTTCTCAACTTATGGGTCTTTTTTTCTCAGGTTATGCGGCTATCTACAACTACCCTCAAACATCAATATTCCCCGCCCTAAGCGCATTCGACTCAATGAAAGCCCGCCGCGGCTCCACATCATCCCCCATAAGGGTGGTGAAAATCCCATCAGCCGCAATAGCATCCTCAATCTGCACCCGAAGCAGCCGCCGCACAGTCGGATCCATAGTAGTTTCCCAAAGCTGCTCAGGATTCATCTCACCGAGACCCTTATAGCGCTGCTTGGACATATTCCGCTCAGCATCGGCAAGCAGCCACTTCATGGCACTCTTGAAGTCGGTAACAGCCATACTCCGCTCGCCGCGCTTGATAACAGCCCCAGCCCCAATCAAGCCCTTAAACGTATTAGCCGTATTAACAAGCTGCTGATAATCCGCGGTCAACTGAAAATCTTCATCGATCACAGAAATCTTCTGATTGCCATGATGCGTACGCGCGACGCGCAGCGAGCGCAGCTCCCGCACCGGGTCATACATTGTCGTAACGTAAACCTCAGGCTTCAGCGCGTCATCCCGCAGCTTCGCCTCGAGCGCGCGAGCCGAAGCCTCGGCCGCCTGCTCGCTGGACAGGTCGACAGCGACACCGTCCATCACCGCCTCGAGCGCACCCGCGTCATACAGCCGGCTCAACCGGTCCACCACCGCCTGCGCCAGCAGATAAGCCCGCGCGAGCTCACCCAGCGCATCGCCGGTAATCGGCGTCGCGCCTTCACCCGACACCAGCTCCGAGCCCTGCAGCGCCAGCCGCAGAATATGCGCGTTCACCTCCGACTCATCCTTCAGATACCGCTCGTCCTTACCCGCCTTGATCTTGTACAGCGGCGGCTGCGCGATATAGATGTAGCCGCGCTCGATCATCTCCGGCATCTGCCGGTAGAAGAACGTCAGCAACAGGGTCCGGATGTGCGCGCCATCGACGTCAGCATCGGTCATGATGATGATGCGGTGATAGCGCAGCTTGTCGAGGTTGTAGTCTTCCTTGCCGATTCCGCAGCCGAGCGCGGTGATCAGCGTGACGATCTGCTCGGACGACAGCAGCTTGTCGTAGCGCGCCTTCTCGACGTTCAGGACCTTGCCGCGCAGCGGCAGGATCGCCTGAAACTTCCGGTCACGCCCCTGCTTGGCCGAGCCACCCGCCGAGTCGCCCTCGACGATATAGATCTCCGACTTCGCCGGATCCTTCTCCTGGCAGTCCGCGAGCTTGCCCGGCAGACCGACGCCGTCGAGCACGCCCTTGCGGCGCGTCATCTCGCGCGCCTTGCGGGCTGCGTCGCGCGCACGCGCCGCGTCGACGATCTTGCTGCAGATGATTTTCGCGTCGTTCGGCGTTTCGAGCAGGAATTCCTCGAGCGCCTTCGCGACCACCTCTTCCACCGGCGCGCGCACTTCCGACGACACCAGCTTGTCCTTCGTCTGTGAGCTGAACTTCGGCTCCGGCACCTTCACCGACAGCACGCACGACAGCCCTTCACGCATGTCGTCACCCGAGGTCTCGACCTTCGCCTTCTTCGCGACTTCGTGATCGGCGATGTACTTGTTCAGCACCCGCGTCATCGCCGCCCGCAGACCGGTGAGGTGCGTGCCGCCGTCGCGCTGCGGAATGTTGTTGGTGAAGCACAGCACGTTTTCGTTGTAACTGTCGTTCCACTGCATCGCCACTTCCACGCCGACGCCGTCTTTCTCGCCGATGATGTGGAAAATAGTTGGGTGCAGCACGGTCTTGTTCTTGTTGATGTACTCGACAAAGCCCTTTACGCCGCCGACGAACGCGAAATCCTCTTCCTTGCCCGAGCGCTGATCCAGCAAACGGATCCGCACGCCGTTATTGAGGAACGACAGTTCGCGAATCCGCTTCGCCAGAATGTCGTAGTGGTATTCGACGTTGCCGAAGATCGTCTCGTCGGCCATGAAATGCACTTCGGTGCCGCGGTTTTCGGTGTCGCCGGTCACCAGCATCGGCGAGGTCATCACGCCGTCGATCTCTTCGAGCACGCGGTTCTGCGGCACGCCACGGTGAAATTCCATGAAGTGCTTCTTGCCGTCGCGGCGCACAGTCAGGCGCAACCACGCGGACAGCGCGTTCACGCACGACACGCCCACGCCGTGCAGGCCGCCCGATACCTTGTAGCTGTTCTGGTCGAACTTGCCACCGGCGTGCAGCTCGGTCATCACGATTTCGGCGGCGCTGCGCTTCGGATCGTGCTTGTCGTCCATCTTCAGGCCGGTCGGCACGCCGCGGCCGTTGTCGGTGATCGAGATCGAGTTGTCCGCGTGGATGATCACCTGGATGTCGTTGCAATGCCCGGCGAGCGCTTCGTCGATCGAGTTGTCGAGCACTTCGAACACGAGGTGGTGCAAACCGGTGCCATCCGATGTATCCCCGATGTACATCCCAGGACGCTTGCGCACCGCCTCCAGACCTTCGAGGATCTGAATGGACGAGGCGCCGTAGCTGTTATCGGGCTGCGTATTGTTCGTTTCAGTCATGGATTTTTCCGGTTCTGCATTACTGCGAAGTTGCTGCTCTGGACTTTTCAAAACGCCATAAAAACGCCAAAGGGGCGCTGCGCCCCTTGGTGTTTTTCTTGGTGATAGACGCGTCAGATGCGCATCGGCATCACCACGTATTTGAATTCATCGTTCTCGGGAATCGTGATCAGTGCGCTGGAGCTGGCGTCGCCAAGGCTCACTTGCAGCATGTCGACCTTCAGGTTCGCGAGCACGTCGAGCAGGTACGTGACGTTGAACCCGATATCGACGCTGTCGCCGTCGTACGCGATTTCCAGTTCTTCCTGCGCCTCTTCCTGATCGGCGTTGGTCGACATGATCTTCAACTGGCCCGGCTCGACGATGCAGCGCACGCCCTTGAATTTGTCCGAGGTCAGAATCGCCGCGCGTTGCAGCGAGCGCTGCAGTTCTTCGCGGCCAATCAGGAATTTGTTCTTGTGCGACTTCGGAATCACGCGCTGGAAGTCGGGGAACTTGCCTTCCACGAGCTTCGAGACCAGTTCGACCTGGCCGAACGTGAACTTCACCTGGGTTTGCGCGATGTCGATCTTCAGCGTGTCGTCGATGTCTTCGAGCAGGCGCTGCAGTTCGAGAATCGTCTTGCGCGGAATGATCACTTCCTGGCGCGCGAACGAGCCTTCGATCTTCATCGACGAAAACGCCAGACGGTGGCCGTCGGTCGCGACCGCCATCAGCTGGTCGCCGTCCACCACCAGCAGCATGCCGTTCAGGTAGTAGCGGATGTCCTGCTGGGCCATCGAGAAATGGACCATGCCGAGCAGCTGGCGGAACGTCTTTTGCGGAACCACGAGGCTCGCGCCGTAGTCTTTAGCCTGTGCGACGGTCGGGAACTCGTCCGCGGCGAGCGTTTGGAGCGCGAAGCGGCTCTTGCCGGACTGCACGGTCAGGCGCTTGTCGTTCAACGTGAGCGTGACCTGCCCGTCGGGCATCGCGCGCAGAATGTCGAGGAGCTTGCGGGCCGCCACCGTGGTTGCAACCGAGTCGTTGCCGACGCCGAAGTCGGCGCGCGTGGTGATCTGCAACTCGAGGTCGGTCGACAGGAACGACACATCGGGGCCGTTCTTGGTGATCAGCAAATTGGCGAGGATCGGCAGCGTATGGCGGCGTTCGACGATGCCGCTCACAGTTTGCAGCGGCCTGAGGAGGTTATCGCGTTCGGTCTTGACCAGTTGCATAAGGTTCCTTCGTTGATATAACGGCCTGCACGCCTTGCGGGACAAGCGCTCCAGCGTGCAGCCGCGGCTCCCCGCCGGCGCCACGCTAGCGCCCGACACGGCGTGAAAATCCGCCCGCGGCCGCCGGGCGGTTAAACCTGTATTGTGCCTGAAAACGGGACCGCCTCACTAAATTGGGGGCGAGTTCGGGAATAAACAGGTCGATTTTGCGGTGCGGAATCGGGGTGGCTGGCGGTTCTTGCCGGCACTGCGAAGTCCGGCGCGATCGGCGGCGGATCTGAAGCGCCGCTTTCGATCAGCCTTCCCTCGCATTTCGCCACTTTCGCCCGGACTCCTATCCGGTTCAGGCGCTCGTCGCGCCGCCCGATCCCGCTGCCCTTCCTGCTTCGCTCTCTCGCTTCGCCGGCCTTTTTCTCGCCAACTCCCGCTAATTCCGCGGCTTCCCCGTTACCCCTTCAGCGTCTGCTCCAGCACATGCAGCTCGTGGTTCAGCTGCGCGTCCTTGCTGCGCTCGTCGGCGATCTTGCGCACCGCGTGCAGCACCGTCGTGTGGTCGCGGCCGCCGAACAGCTCGCCGATTTCCGGCAGGCTCTTCTGCGTCAGTTCCTTGGCCAGATACATCGCGATCTGCCGCGGCCGCGCGATGTTCGCCGGACGCTTCTTCGAATACATATCCGCGACCTTGATGCTGTAGAAATCGGCAACGGTCTTCTGGATGTTTTCCACCGAAATCTGCCGGTTCTGCACCGTCAGCAGGTCTTTCAGCGCTTCCTTGGTCAGTTCGATCGTGATTTCGCGGCCGTGGAACTTCGAGTACGCGAGGATCTTGCGCAGCGCGCCTTCGAGTTCACGCACGTTCGAGCGCAGATGCTTGGCGACGAAGAACGCGACGTCCTCGTTCAGGCTCACGAATTCCGATTGCGCCTTGCGCATCAGAATCGCGACGCGCATTTCCAGCTCGGGCGGCTCGATCGCCACGGTCAGACCGGAGTCGAAGCGCGAGATCAGGCGGTCGTCGATACCCGAAATTTCCTTCGGATACGTATCGCTGGTGATGATCACCTGCGCCTTGTTCGCGACCAGCGCCTCGAACGCGTAGAAGAATTCCTCCTGCGTGCGCGACTTGCCGGAGAAGAACTGAATATCGTCGATCAGCAGCAGATCGAGCGAGTGGTAGTAGCGCTTGAAGTCGTCGAACGCCTTGCGCTGGTACGCCTTCACCACGTCCGACACGTACTGTTCCGCGTGGATATAGCGGATCCGGGCGCCGGGCTTGTCCATCAAGAGCTGGTTGCCGATCGCGTGAATCAGGTGGGTCTTACCGAGACCCACGCCGCCATACAGGAACAGCGGGTTGTACGAAATGCCCGGGTTATCGGCGACCTGGATCGCCGCGGCGCGCGCGAGCTGGTTCGCCTTACCGGTCACGAAGTTATCGAAGGTCAGCACCGGGTTCAGCTTCGAGCGCTCGTACATCGAGTCGCTCTCGCCGGCTGCTGGCGCGCCCGCGCCCTGGCCGGGCCGCCACGTGCGCCGCGCGGCGGCGGCTTCGTTGGCGTCGAGGCTCGGCAAGTCGAGGTCGGCGGCGTCATCGGCCGCGGCGCGTGCGTTCGCGTGTTGTGCGGCCGCGGCTGCCGCGGCTGCGGCCGGATTCGCGCGCGCAAAATGAGCAGCCTGCACCGCGCCGACCGCAGCATCGACGGCAGCCGAGCCACCCGCGTGGTGACCCTGGGGAGCCGCCGACGCCGCGCGCACCGGCGCTGGAGCCGGCGCGGCTGCAGGGCCGCGCATGCCGGCTTTCGGATCCAGCACGAATTGCACGTCGATCGGGGCTTGCCAGAAATCGCGGGCCATATCCGCGATGCGGCCGGAGAACTGGCTCTTGACCCAGTCGAGCTTGAAGCGGTTCGGCGCGGCGATGCTCAACGTGTTCGCATCGGCGTCGAAGGCGACCGGGGCCAATGGTTTGATCCACGTCACGTACTGCTGGGGCGTAAGCTCACGCTCTAGCAATGCGGAACAGTGTTGCCAGAATTCGTTCATCAAGATGCTGTCGTTATGGTGTGCACGGGGCTCGCCGCTGCCCCTGTCGCGAGCGCGCAACAAGGCCCTGAGCAGCCAGGCGTAAACGCCCCAGGCGCTTGTGCCACAAGGGTTTGCGGGACAAACGTGCCGGAGCGACGTGCAATATTTTTGGGAAGTAAGGCGAGATTCTAACGCCAAAACGGAGTCGCCAGTGAGTTATCCACAGGGACCGATCACCTGCCCGGACAGATGCGCGCGCTTCCCGATCCAGGCTAAACTATTGACGGCCAACGAAAAACCAGCTTAAATAGCGGGTTCCGCGAAAACCAATTTCAGTAAACCACCGGCCATTGCGCTTTCAGCGATGATCGCGCGGTTTTTTTCGATCAAGTGAGAGCAACATGAAACGTACTTACCAACCTTCCGTTACCCGTCGCAAGCGCACCCACGGCTTTCGCGTTCGCATGAAGACCGCTGGCGGCCGCAAGGTCATCAACGCACGTCGCGCGAAGGGCCGCAAGCGCCTCGCGATCTAAGGCGAGCGGATTGCGCGCTGTGACCGAAGCCCGCGGCGAAGCGGGAACGGCCGGGGCGCAGCAACCGGGCTCGGTTCCGTTGCCAGCGCAAGCCGCCTTCCCCAAAGCCGCAAGGCTGCTAAAAACGGATGAATTTTCATCCGTTTTTCGTTTGCGGCCCTGGCGCCGTACCGCGCACTTCGTTGTGTACGGGCGGCCCACCGGCAATGAGGCGCGACTCGGCCTCGTGATCGGCAAGAAGTATGCGCCGCGCGCGGCCACGCGAAATCTGGTGCGCCGGATCGCGCGCGAGTCGTTCCGGCTGCGGCGCGCCGAATTCGGCGGTTGGGATGTGCTGCTGCGTCTGCATACGCGGTTCGACAAAAAGGCTATGCCGAGTGCGTCGTCGCCGCCGTTGAAGGCGCTGTGCCGCAGCGAAATCGAGGCGTTGCTCGACAAGGCAGCGCGCGAAATTACCCGTCGTCAGGCGCCCCCCGCGGAGGCACCGAGGACGGAATGACGCAGGGATCGCCGCACCCTTCCGACGCAATTCATCCTGCGCCGGCAGCTTCCAGGGTGTGGACGTCGCCCGGTACTCCACGTTGTTGCGCGGCGCCCTCCGGCCGCACCTGCCATGCAAACGGTACTCTTCGCTTTATTGCGTTTTTACAAGCTCGCCATCAGCCCCATGCTTGGCGACCGGTGCCGTTTTTACCCTTCCTGTTCTGATTACGCGCGCGAGGCAATCCAGTATCATGGCGCCGCGCGCGGGACTTATCTCGCCGTGAGGCGTGTTTGCCGCTGTCACCCGTTTTCCGCGGGCGGCATCGATCTCGTCCCGCCACCCACTTCTGAAAAGCGCTGACGCGCCGTTCCATCGACACTGAGACAACGCATGGATATCAAACGCACCGTCCTATGGGTCATCTTTTTCATGTCAGCTGTCATGCTGTTCGACAACTGGCAACGCGACCACGGACGCCCGTCGATGTTCTTCCCGAGCACGACGCCGACCCAGACCACGGGCAGCGCCGCACCGGGAACCACGACGCCGGGAACCCAGCCGGCCGATCTGCCGGCCACCAACGCAGCAGCGCCCGGCAACGCGCCGGCCGCCACGCAATCGCAACTGGTCAAGTTCAGCACCGACGTCTATAGCGGCGAAATCGACACCCGCGGCGGCACGGTATCGCGCCTGTCGCTGCTGAAGGAAGGCGACGGCAAGCAGCCGGATCTCGTGATCACGCTGTTCGACCGCACCAACAATCACACCTATCTCGCCCGCACGGGCCTGCTCGGTGGCGATTTCCCGAATCACAACGACGTCTTCACGCTGATGCCGAATCAGCCGACCCAGTTGGCGGACGGTCAGAACTCGTTCCAGATGAGCTTCGAGTCGCCGGAAAAGGGCGGTCTGAAAGTCATCAAGACGTATACGTTCACGCGCGGCAGCTATGTGATCGGCGTCGAGACGAAGGTGCAGAACGTCGGCACCACGGCGGTGACGCCGCAGGTCTATATGGAACTCGTGCGCGACGACCAGCCGGTCGAAACGCCGCGTTTCTCGCACACGTTCATCGGCCCGGCTGTGTATACGAACGAGCATCACTTCCAGAAGATGACGTTCAGCGACCTCGACAAGAACAAGGAAGATTTCGCGAAGACGGCCAACGACGGCTGGGTCGCGATGGTCCAGCACTACTTCGCAACCGCGTGGATTCCGCAGGACGGCGTGAAGCGTGACTACTACGCCGAGAAGATCGATCCGTCGCTGTATCGCGTGGGTTTGAAGCAGGCGCTGCCGACCATCCAGCCGGGTCAGACGGTTAGCGTCAGCGCGCGCCTGTTCGCCGGTCCGGAAGAAGAGAAGATGCTCGCCGGGATCGCCCCGGGCCTCGATCTGGTGAAGGACTACGGGATGGTCACGATCATCGCGAAGCCGCTGTTCTGGCTGCTGTCGAAGATCCACAGCTATGTCGGCAACTGGGGCTGGTCGATCGTGCTGCTCACGGTGCTGATCAAGGCGGTGTTCTTCCCGCTGTCGGCCGCGAGCTACAAGTCGATGGCGCGCATGAAGGTGATCACGCCGCGCATGCAGGCGCTGCGCGAGCGCTTCAAGGGCGATCCGCAGAAGATGAACGCGGCGCTGATGGAGCTGTACAAGACCGAGAAGGTCAATCCGTTCGGCGGCTGTCTGCCGGTGGTGATCCAGATTCCGGTGTTCATCTCGCTGTACTGGGTGTTGCTGTCGTCGGTGGAAATGCGCGGCGCACCGTGGATCTGGTGGATTCAGGATCTGTCGCAGCAGGACCCGTACTTCATCCTGCCGGTGCTGATGGCCGTGTCGATGTTCCTGCAGACCAAGCTGAACCCGACGCCGCCGGACCCGGTTCAAGCCAAGATGATGATGTTCATGCCGATCGCGTTCTCGGTGATGTTCTTCTTCTTCCCGGCCGGTCTGGTGCTGTACTACGTGGTGAATAACGTGCTGTCGATCGCGCAGCAGTACTACATCACGCGGATGATGGGCAAGTCGAAGGTCAAGCCGGCCTGAGACCCGGTCCCGCGCGGCGGCTCGTTTGATGGTCGCCGCGACGCACGCTGAAAACAAAAAGCCGCCCGGTGCGAACCGGGCGGCTTTTTTACTTGGTGCGGCTGAAATAGCGCGACGGCTCTCGCGTCAGCCGCGCGGTTGCTCTCAGTTGCTTACTCTTCGTCGGCGTCTTCGCCGTAGAAGCGCACGATCATTTCCTCGACCAGGGTCCGGTCTTTCGGCGTCAGCGACGCAATCTTCGACGCGAGTTCGATGGTTTCCGGCGTCGGCGGATATTTCTCGCCGCGTGCCATCGGCCGCGCATTGGTGCCGGGCGACGGTCCGTAATGTAGCCAGTGTTCGTTGACGTTCAACCACTCGGCGAGCGTGCGCAGCTTGTCGGGCTTCGGAATCGTCGTGCCCTTGAGCCACTTATGCGCGGTTTGCGGTGTCACTGGACGGTCGCCGTGGTAACGGAGATTGAACTGCTCGGAAAGTGCGGTTCCGCCGCGAATCTTCAGCGGCTCGAGCAGGTCGTTCAGCCTCTTGGCGAACGCAGCTTTTTCTTTGACGGTTGGCATGGGCCAGATTGTGCAATTCAACGTCGACACAGTTGACAACCAGTCAAGCGAGCATTTTGCTTATTTGAGATAGTTTTAGCTTGCAGAGCGCGCCGGGCAACGCATTGCCAGAAATCGATTTTTTTCATCTTTTTATTGACTGGCTTGCGTTTGCTCAAAGTGGAGTGCGTTTTGAGCGTGAGTCGATGGCGAAAATTGTGGTAGCAATCCTAGCTTGGATAGGATAAATCCTATTTAGTCCGAAAGCGTTTGGGCGTCGGCGGCGGCTGGATTGCGTCGGTTTCGAACGCGATTGCATTCGAGATACGCGCGTTACAATGCGTCGCGCCTGGGTCGCGGATGTTCGCGGCCGGTACCGCCCTCCTCCCCCTCGTGTTTTTGCCGGATTTCCATGCTTACGACCGACTCCGATCCCATCGTCGCCATTGCCACCGCGCCCGGCCGAGGGGGCATCGGCGTCGTGCGGATTTCATTCGGCCGCGCTGGCGAGGCGGCCGCGCAACCGCTGATGCAGGCGCTCACCGGTCAGACGCTCGCGCCGCGCCATGCGAGCTACGTGCCATTTCTCGACGCGAGCGGCAATCCGCTCGATCGCGGCATCGCGCTGTACTTTCCGGCGCCCCATTCGTATACAGGCGAGCACGTGCTGGAACTCCAGGGGCACGGCGGACCCGTCGTGCTGCAACTGGTGCTGCAACGCTGTATCGATGCGGGTCGCGCGTTCGGTCTGCGGCTTGCCGAGCCCGGTGAGTTCACGCGTCGCGCGTTTCTGAACGACAAGCTCGATCTCGCGCAGGCCGAAGCAGTCGCCGATCTGATCGAGGCGAGTACCGAGGCCGCCGCGCGTTCGGCCGGCCGCTCGCTCGACGGTGCGTTCTCACGCGACATTCACGCGCTGGTCGAAGAGGTGATCACGCTGCGGATGCTGGTCGAAGCGACGCTGGATTTTCCGGAGGAGGAGATCGACTTCCTGGAAGCCGCCGACGCGCGCGGCAAGCTCGCGCGGATTCGCGAGCGTCTCGCGCTCGTGCTGAGCGAGGCGCGCCAGGGCGCGTTGCTGCGCGAGGGCTTGTCGGTCGTGCTGGCGGGGCAGCCGAACGTCGGCAAGTCGTCGCTGCTCAATGCGCTGGCCGGCGCGGAGCTCGCGATCGTCACGCCGATCGCCGGCACCACGCGCGACAAGGTCGCGCAGACGATCCAGATCGAAGGCATTCCGCTGCACGTGATCGACACGGCCGGGTTGCGCGAGACCGAGGACGAGGTCGAGAAGATCGGCATCGAACGTACGTGGGGCGAGATCGAGCGCGCGGACGTGGTGCTGCATCTGCTGGACGCGCGCACCGGCATGACCGCCGACGACGAAGCCATCGCCGCGCGTTTCCCGCGTGCAGTGCCGGTCGTGCGGGTGCTGAACAAAACCGATCTGACTGGGCTCGCGCCGGCGACCCAGGCGCTCGATGCGGATCTCGAACTCAGCGAGGTGCGGTTGTCGGCTAAACAGGGCGCAGGCGTGTCGCTGCTGCGCGACGAGTTGCTGCGCATCGCTGGATGGCAGGCAGGCGCGGAGAGCGTGTACCTCGCGCGCGAGCGGCATCTGATTGCGCTGCGCGCGGCCGAAGAACATCTGGCGACCGCCGCCGCACATGCGGAGCAAAACGCGCAGGCGCTCGATCTGTTCGCGGAGGAATTGCGGCTCGCGCAGGATCAACTGAACTCGATTACGGGGGAGTTCAGTTCGGATGATCTCCTCGGGGTGATTTTCAGCCGTTTTTGTATTGGGAAGTAAATCCGGACCTGAAGGTTTGCGCGGGAAGCCTGATTCATAAGGGCAATCGGCAAAATCACCGGTCGCCGCGACAATCCCGAAACCGCATTCTGCCTACCAAAAACTACTGGAAACTTTGGTACACAGCCAGCATAAGCATTTAAAATGCTGGCGAAGTCCGTACTCAAGGTCTCCCGCATGCCCCGCCTCGCCACTCCCCTCACCGAATCCCAGGTCCGCGCCCTCGAACCGCGCGCGACCCGTTACTGCGTCGCCGACGGCAACGGTCTCGTGATCGAGGTGATGACGACCGGCAGCAAAATCTGGCGCTTCCGCTACACGCTGAACGGCAAACGCCAGCCGCTCGCGACGATCGGCGACTACCGGATGATTTCACTGCGCGTCGCGCGCGCAAAAGCGCAGAAATACGCGGCGCTGGTCGCGCAGGGCATCTCGCCGGTCGCCACCGCGCGCCGCGACCGCGGCGCCGAGAGCAAGGCCGACGTGCTGCGCGAGGCCGCCGAGCTGTATCTGGCGACCGCGCTGGCCGGCAAATCCGACGAATACCGCCGCACCACCCGCCGCGCGCTCGACAAAGACGTACTGCCGGCAATCGGCAACAAGCCGATCGCCGCGGTCAGCGCCGACGACATCGTCGCGATCTGCGAACGCATCAAGCGGCGCGGCTCGCCGAAGATGGCCTTGCATACGCGCAACGTCGTCAAGCGCCTGTACGCATATCTGATCGCGCGCCAACTCGCGACGAGCAATCCCGCGCAGATCGTGCCCGCACGCTCGATCGCGACGTTCGACAGCCGCACCCGCGTGCTGTCCGGCGCCGAGATCGGCGTCACGCTGCATACGATCGACACCTCGAACATTCGCCGGCCGCTGAAGCTCGCACTGCACCTGCTCGTGCTGACGATGGCGCGCAAGTCCGACCTCGTCGACGCGAAGTGGGCCGAATTCGATTTGGAGCGGGCGCGCTGGACGATCCCCGCCGCGCGCCTGAACGCGCGCGAGCAAGCGCGCGCGGACCGCGTCGTCCACCTGTCGCGCCAGGCGCTCGCGCTGCTGCGCGAGTTGCAGCGCGACCGGGCCAGCGACAACTACCTGTTCCCGAGCGTGCGCGGCGACGACCGGCCGATCGCGAAAAGCACGCTGAACCAGGCGGTCAAGGCTCTCGGGCTCGACGTTGAGCACTTCGTGCTGCATGACTTCCGTCGCACTGCGGCGACGCATCTGCGCGAGTCGGCGCAGCAAGCGCAAGCGCTCGACACGACGCACAGCGAAGCCGCAGCCGAAGCCGAAACCGAAGCAACGGCTGAAGCCGCACGCCAGCATCACCTGCTCCAGAGTTGGGCGGACTTAGTCGATAGCCAGATAGAAGCCGCCCGGCACGCCGCGCGCGGGGCCGCCTGACGGCATCGTGATGGGTTTTGGCGGGATCCACGGGGCGCGCGGGCGCGACGGGCGGTTGGGTACACAGGACACAACGCTGTCGCCTTAAGACCAACCAGAAGAAGGAAAAACTACCGGAAAAACAGGTTTCGAAACCGGCTGTGAACGCGCCGAAGCCGCTTCAAGCAACCGCTTCACATCGTCGTTCTAGCCCCGCTTCCATCGCCTACACTGAGAGATGGATGCAAGCCGATACGGAGGTTCCGATGTCTGAATCGCTGCTCGCCTATTTGATGGGACCAGCCGTCATGATCGTGATCGGCCTGGCCATCTGGATGACGTCGCGCCATCGCGACCCGTCCCAGCCACCGAAGCTCGAGCGCTGGCTCGATACGCATTACGCGGAGTGGCTGCATCACAGGCATTAGCCAGTAGCCAAATTGAAAAAAGGCCGTCGCGTGAAGCGACGGCCTTTTTGTTTGCGCGCGGTTCGTTCGCAGCGCCTCAATCGATCACCAGCCCGGCTGCGGTTGCGGCGGCTGCGCGCAACCGTACTGTCCCGGCGGCGGCGCCGCGCAGGCGACATACGCGCGTCGGTAATCGTCGTAGCAATATCCGGGCGGCGGGGCCGTGTAAGCCGGCGCCTGCTGATATACCGGCTCCGCGTAGACCGGCTGTTGATAAGCGACCACCGGTGCCGGGTTCAGCACCGAACTGACCACCGCGCCGAGCACCGCGCCGCCGATCAGCGCGCCGACCACGTCGCCGCCGCCATGTCCGTGCGCGGACGCCTGGCCCGCCATCGTCAAACTACCCGCCATTACCAACGCTACTGCGATCTTTTTCATCTTTGGCTCCTGCCGTTCAGGCATGGAACGGATTTTGAGCCACCCGCGCGGAAATAGATGCTGCAGATGGTAACCGCTGATTAACTATGTAACAGTCGAATAACAACACTGCGATCGCTTCCGAGGCCGGTGATTGCCCGTAATGCGCGGGATTTTGCCTTCTCTTCCGTGCAAGACACCGTTGCTATCCATGTAGAATTCGCCGCTAGAACTATCGAATTTGTACGATGAACAAAAAGCTCCGATCCGACGATCCGGTCCAACGGGATCGATACGTGGGCGAGGCACGGTCAAGCAGGGGGCAGCGCGTGAAACAGTGGACCATCCGGCAACGGATTCTTTGCAGCTTCGGGATCGTGCTGATCGTGATGCTGGTCATGGCGGTCGTCACCTTCGAGCAACTGGGGGCGATCGATCGGGATGCGAAGAGCCAGCAGGACGACTCGATGCCCGGCCTGTATTACGCGACCGCGATGCGCGCGGCCTGGTTCGAGAACTACTCGACCACCCAGCGCCTGCTGTTCGTCGACACGGACGCCGATTCGATCAAGCGCGACATCGCGCGTCTGCAGGAAACCCAGCAGACTCTGCAAAAGCTCTTCAACGACTACGGCGCCACGGTGTTTCGCGCGTCCGACCGCGAACTGTTCAACGAATTCCGCCAGTTCCACGCGCAGTACACGCCGCTTCAGGCCACGCTGCTGGATAACCTGCCGGCTTCGCGGGAGAACGCCGCGCGCATCTTCAACAACCAGCTCACGCCGCTTTGGGAAAACGGCCGGCTGGCCGTGCGCAAGCTGGTCGAGGGCAACAAGGTCTATGCGGATCAGTCGGCCGAAAGCATCCGCAACTCGGTCGAGGCCACCCGCATCGTGCTGCTGGTGATGCTGCTGCTTGCCGCGATCGTCGCGGTGCTGGCCGGCTACTGGCTGCTGCGCGCGGTTACCGTGCCGATGGCGAAGGTGTTGCAGGTGGTCGACGTGATGCGCACGGGCGATCTGACCCAGCGTCTGCAACTGAACCGTTCCGACGAAATCGGCGCGCTCGAGTCGGGCTTCAACCGGATGACCGACGAGCTGACCGCGCTGGTCGGCCAGGCGCAGAAGTCGGCGGTGCAGGTGACCACGTCGGTGACCGAAATCGCCGCGACCTCGCGCGAACAGCAGGCCACCGCGAACGAAACCGCCGCCACCACCACCGAAATCGGCGCGACCTCGCGCGAAATCTTCGCGACCTCGCGCGACCTGCTGCGCACGATGAACGAGGTATCGGAGGTCGCGGGGCAGTCGGCCGCGCTCGCCGGCACCGGCCACGCGGGGCTCGCGCGCATGGAGGAAACCATGCGCCACGTGATGGAAGCGGCCGGCTCGGTCAACGCGAAACTCGCGATCCTCAACGAGAAGGCCAGCAACATCAACCAGGTCGTCGCGACGATCACCAAGGTCGCGGATCAGACCAATCTGCTGTCGCTGAACGCGGCGATCGAGGCGGAAAAGGCCGGCGAATACGGCCGCGGCTTCGCGGTCGTCGCGACCGAAATCCGCCGCCTCGCGGATCAAACCGCGGTCGCGACCTACGACATCGAGCAGATGGTCAAGGAAATCCAGTCGGCGGTCGCCGCCGGCGTGATGGGGATGGACAAGTTCTCAGAGGAAGTGCGCCGCGGCATGCACGACGTGCAGAACGTCGGCGGCCATCTGACCCAGATCATCGAGCAGGTGCAGCAGCTCGCGCCGCGTTTCTCGATGGTCAACGAAGGGATGCAGACCCAGGCGACCGGCGCCGAGCAGATCACCCAGGCGCTGACGCAGTTGTCGGAGGCCGCGCAGCAGACCGCCGAATCGCTGCGTCAGTCGACCCAGGCGATCGACGATCTGACTCACGTCGCCAATAGTCTGCGCACCGGCGTGTCGCGCTTCAAGGTCGCGGCATGACGGCGCCGCGCCGGTCGTCCGGTTCGTCGTCCGGTTCATCGCCGCCCGCCTGAGTCACGCTTCGCGCCCCAGCCGATGCTCTTCATTCTCTTCACGCTCGACAACGAACGCTACGTGATCGACGCGACGCAGGTGGAGCGGATGATGCCGCTCGATCCGCGCACGCCGCCGAAGACGATCCCCGGCGCACCGGCGTGGGTCGCCGGCGTGCTCGAACACGACGGCGCGCCGCTGCCGCTGATCGATGTCCCCGCGCTCGCGCTCGGCCGCCCGGCCGCGCAGCTGATGTCCACCCGCATGGTGCTGGTGCGTTATCCGCACGCGGGCCGCGCGCGGTTGCTCGCTTTGCTGCTCGAAGGCGCGACCCGCACGATTCGTCTGGAACCCGAAGCATTTCAGGCGACCGGCATCGACACGCCGCACGCGCGTTATCTCGGTCCGGTCGCGAGCGAAGCGGGCGGACTCGTGCAGTGGATCCGCGTCGAACACCTGTTGCCGGACGACGTGAAAGCGTTGCTGTTTCCCGAGGCGCACGCATGAACGCGCATCACGACAACGCCGCGCTCTACCACCATTTCACCGGCCTGCTGCACCGGACGATGGGCCTCGACGCCAGCTCGCTCGGCCATCGTTCGATAGAACGCGCGGTCGATCAGCTCGCCGCCGCATGGCGCGCCGACGGTCATGCCGACGCGACGCTGGCCGACTACTGGAACGCGGTGCAGACCTCGCCCGCGCTGCTGCAGGCGCTGGTCGAAACGCTGACCGTGCCGGAGACCTGGTTCTTTCGCGACGCCGACGCGTTTCGCGCGCTCGCGCGGCTCGCGCACGAGCGTCTGAACGATCGGCTGCGCACGCCCGGTCACGCGAGGCCGCTGCGAATTCTGAGCCTGCCGTGCTCGACCGGCGAAGAGCCGTACACGATCGCGATGACGCTGCTCGATGCCGGGCTCGACGCCGCGCAGTTCCGCATCGACGCGATGGACATCAACGAGCGCTCGCTCGCGCTCGCGCAGCGCGCGCACTACGGGCGCAACTCGTTTCGCGGCAACGCGCTGGCGTTTCGCGACGCGCACTTCAGCCGCACCGAGGATGGCTGGCGGCTCGCGCCGCGCATCGTCGACACGGTGCGCTTCGCGCACGCGAATCTGATGCAGCTCGATGCCGCCGCGCTCGGCGTGTACGACTTCGTGTTTTGCCGCAACGTGCTGATCTACTTCGATCGCGAGACCCAGCAGATCGCGTTGCAGGCGCTCGACAGCGTGCTCGCCGACAGCGGCACGCTGTTCGTCGGACCGGCCGAGACGGGCTTGCTGATGCGCTATGGGATGCAGTCGGCGAAGATTCCGCTTGCGTTCGCGTTTCATCGCGCGCCGCCGGGCAGCGCGCAGACGAATTACTGGCACGCGGCCCCGCTCGCCAGCGCCGCCGCGCTTGCGCTGACGCCGCCGCCCGCGCTGGCACTCGCACCGGCGCCGGTGTACGCGGCCGAGCCGTTTGCGTGGCCCGATCCGGTGGCGCGCGGGCCGGTCGATGCGATTGCGGGGGCCGCACCGTTCGCCAGCACGCATCGCAACGCGGCGCTCAACGGCGCACCGGACACCGCGACCGGCGCATCGTTCGGAGCCCGAAATCATGCGCACCGCGGCAACGCATTAAACACCACGCACAATCTCACCGGTATCGCCGCGCGGAACCCTACGTCGAACCACACCGCGAACGCCGCGAGCACAGCGAACGCGCCGAACGCACCCACCGCCGCCGCGAGCGACACGCTGCGCAGCGCGCACGAACTGGCGGACGCCGGCCGCCTTGCCGAAGCCTGCGCCGCGGTCAACGCGTACCTCGAACAACACCCGCCGCACGCGGACGCGTTCTATCTGCTCGGCGTGCTCGCCGATGCGAACGGCCAGACCAACGTCGCGCGCGGCCAGTATCGCAAGGCGCTGTATCTCGATCCGCAGCACGCGCAAGCGCTCGCGCATCTGGCCACGCTGCTCGAACTCGAAGGCGATCGCAACGGCGCGCGTTTGCTGATGCAACGCGCGTCGCGCGCACAGGGAGCGACCCGTGCGTGATGATCGCGTGAGCGGCTTCGACGATTGCTGGAACCGCATCGGCGTGCGCGGCGATATGTCGTGCGAGCGGCTGAGCGAATACGTGCGCTGCCTGAACTGCCCGGTGTTCGAAGTGGCCGCGGCGAAGCTGCTCGATCAGCCGATGCCGCTCGTCGATCTGACCTGGCACGACCCGCGCGCGGCCGGCGCGGCGTCGCATGCCGCCCTCACCTCGCATTCGCGCGATAAGCAGGATGGCGAATCGTTTCTGGTGTTTCGCATCGGCGGCGAATGGCTCGCGCTGCCGACGCCGATTTTCGCCCGCATCGTGCAGACGCGCACCGTGCATACCTTGCCGCATCGGCAGCATCGCGCGGTGCTCGGCGTGGTCAACGTGCAGGGCGAGTTGCTGGTGTGCCTGTCGCTCGCGCATCTGCTCGGCTTCGAGCCCGAGGCTGCCGGCGCGCGCGACGATCGCACCCGCCTCGATCTGCCGCGTCTGCTGGTGATCGCGCGCGGCGACGAGCACGCGGTGTTGCCGGTCGATCAGGTCGACGGCGTGCAGCGCTTCGCGCGATCGACGTTCTGCGCGCCGCCGGCGACGCTGTCGCACACCGCGGCCGCGCACACGCGCGCGGTCGTCGGGTGGCGCGGCGTCAGCGTCGGCCTGCTCGACGCCGACGCGCTCTTCGACACCCTGAACCGGAGCCTCGGATGATCGACGACCCGCGCCGCCCGTCGCTGATCGATCTGTTTCGCGAGGAAGCGCGCAACCAGGCGCGCGTGCTCAGCGACGGCCTGCTGGTGCTCGACCGCGCGCCCGCCGACGCGGCCGCGCTCGAAGCGTGCATGCGCGCCGCGCATTCGCTGAAAGGCGCGGCGCGGATCGTCGGCGTGCAGGCCGGCGTCGAACTCGCGCATGCGATGGAGGACTGTTTTGTCGCCGCGCAGGAGGGACGCGCGCTGCTCGACGGCGCGTGGATCGATGTGCTGCTGCGCGGCGTCGATATCATCGCGCGGATCGGCAACGACGAGGACGGCGCGGCGCGCGTCGAGGTGGGCGAATGCGTGGCGGCGTTGCAGGCGCGGATGGAAGGTGTGGCGCCGCATGGTGGAGGAACCGGCGGTTTGGTGCTGGGCGCGGCGCCCTCGCCCTCGCCCTCGCCCTCGCCCTCGCCCTCGCCCTCGCCTGCGCCCGAGGCCGGCCCGGCGCGGGAACCATCGACGCCGCGCGGTGCGGACCGCTTAACGCCGCGTTCCGCTGATGACGCCGCGTTCGAACTGCTGGCCGATGCGCTGCGCGCTGAAGCGGCAACGACGCGAAACGCCGCGCCTGCCGATGGGTCGGCACCCATCGGCACGGCTGCCGGCACGTCGGTTACGCCTGCGGTGTATGCGGCCCCTACGACTCCGAGCACAGCGCCCGGCACGACCTCAAGCAACAGCCCAGGCTCCAGCTCCAGTACAAACTCCACCGCAGCCGCCACCGAAACCAGCCGCATGCTCCGCGTGCGCGCCGACAACCTCGACCGCCTGCTATCGCTGTCCGGCGAATCGCTGGTCGAGTCGCGCTGGCTGAAGCCGTTCGCGCAATCGATGCTGCGCGTCAAACGCGTGCAGCGCGACAGCGCCCGCGCGCTCGACCATCTGCACGCGACGCTCGCCGACCTGCGGCTCGACCCGCTCGCGCAAAGTGCGCTCGAAGAACTGCGTCGCCTGAGCGCCGAAGCGCAGCAACTGCTCGGCGAGCGCCTCGCCGAACTGGAAAGCTACGACCGCCGCTCGACCCACCTGTCGCAGCAGTTGTACGACGCCGCGCTGCAATGCCGGATGCGCCCGTTCGGCGACGGCACCGGCGGCCTCGCGCGGATGGTGCGCGATGTCGCCCGTTCGCTCGGCAAGAAAGTGCGCTGGCAGCTGATCGGCGAATCGACCCAGGTCGACCGCGACATTCTCGATCTGCTCGAAGCGCCGCTCGGCCACATGCTGCGTAACGCGCTCGATCACGGCATCGAAGCGCCCGCGCTGCGGCTCGCGCGCGGCAAGCCCGAGGAAGGCACGCTGACGCTCGAAGCGCGCCACAGCGCCGGCGCACTGCAGATCACCGTCTCGGACGACGGCGCCGGCATCGACCTCGACGCGCTGCGCGCGTCGATCGTGCGCAAGAAGCTCGCGAGCGAGGACACCGCCGCGCGCCTGTCCGAAGCCGAGTTGCTCGACTTCCTGTTCCTGCCCGGCTTCTCGCTGCGCGACCAGGTCACCGACGTATCGGGCCGCGGCGTCGGCCTCGACGCGGTACACGACGTCGTCAAGCGGGTGCGCGGCACCGTGCGCATCACCCAGGAGGCCGGCATCGGCACGCGCATGCAGATGCAGTTGCCGCTGACGCTGTCGGTGATCCGCAGCCTGCTGGTCGAAGTCGGCGGCGAGCCGTACGCGGTGCCGCTCGCGCACGTGAACCGCACGCTGCGGGTGAGCCGCGCGGACATCGAGCTGCTCGAAGGTCATCAGCACATCGAATTTTCAGGACGCCGGATCGGCGTGGTCACCGCGCAGCAGATTCTGGAGACGGCGCCGGGCGTGCACGAGGACGCGAGCGTGTGCGTCGTCGTGATCGGCGACGGGCCGCGCACCTATGGCGTCGCGGTCGACCGCTTTCTCGGCGAACGGATGCTGGTGGTGCAGCCGCTCGACGCGCGACTCGGCAAGATCCGCAACATCAGCGCGGGCGCGCTGATGGAAAACGGCGACCCGGTGCTGATCGCCGACGTCGACGACTGGCTGCGTTCGGTCGAACGGCTGGTCGCCGGCGGCACGCTCAGTCACACGCAGCAACGCGGCGCCGACAGCGCACGGCGCGCGACCCGCCGCGTGCTGGTGGTCGACGATTCGCTGACGGTGCGCGAGCTCGAACGCAAGCTGCTCGCAACGCGCGGCTACGACGTGACGATCGCGGTCGACGGGATGGACGGCTGGAACGCGGTGCGCGGCGAGCGCTTCGACCTCGTGATCACCGACATCGACATGCCGCGCATGGACGGCATCGAACTCGTCACGCTGATCAAGCGCGATCCGCAGTTGCAGGCGCTGCCGGTGATGATCGTGTCGTACAAGGATCGTGAGGAAGACCGCCGCGCCGGCCTCGATGCGGGCGCGGACTATTATCTGGCCAAAGCCAGTTTCCACGACGAGGCACTGCTCGACGCAGTGCGTGACCTGATTGGCGAGGCCTACGGGTAAAACGGATGAAAATTGGAATCGTCAACGACATGCCGCTCGCGGTCGAAGCCCTGCGCCGCGCGCTCGCCGGCCGCAGCGACTACGAGCTTGCGTGGGTCGCGTCGGACGGCCAGCAGGCGCTCGACTTCTGCGTCGCGCAGCGGCCCGACATCGTGCTGATGGACCTCGTGATGCCGAACGTCGACGGCATCGAGGCGACCCGCCGCATCATGGCGCGCGCGCCGTGCGCGATCCTGATCGTCACGGTCGATGTCGGCGCGAACGCGTGGCGCGTCTACGAAGCGATGGGCGCGGGTGCGCTCGACGCGGTCGATACGCCGTCGCTGTCCGGACCCGACGCGCATAAGAGCATTGCGACGCTGATCGCGAAGATCGATAACGTCGCCGCCTTGGTCCGCGAACGCTATGCGCCGCGCACCGCCGCGAGCGAGCGCCCCGAGCCCGCGGCCGCCCGCGATCTGCCGCTGGTCGCGATCGGCGCGTCGGCGGGCGGCCCGGCCGCGCTCGCGACGCTGCTCGGCGGTCTGCCGAAAGACTTCGGCGCGGCGATCGTGATCGTGCAGCACGTCGATGCCGCGTTCGCCGCGGGCATGGCCGACTGGCTCAACCAGCAGGCCGCGCTGCCGGTGCGGATCGCGCGCGACGGCGATCGCCCGCAAGCGGGCGTCGCGCTGCTCGCCGCGACCGACGACCATCTGCATCTGAAACTGCCGAACGTGCTCGGCTACACCCCCGTGCCAAAGGAAACGCCGTACCGGCCCTCGGTCGACGTGTTTTTCAACAGCGTGGTCGCGCGCTGGCCCGCGCGCGCGATCGGCGTGCTGCTGACCGGCATGGGCCGGGACGGCGCGATCGGCCTGAAGGCGATGCGCACCAAGGGCTTTCACACGATCGCGCAGGACGAAGCGACGAGCGCGGTGTACGGCATGCCCAAGGCGGCCGCCGCGCTCGGCGCCGCCGCCGCGATCCTGCCGCTGCCGCGCATCGCCGCGGCGCTGACGGCCGCCGTCAACGAAGGTCAGACGCCGAGCGCGGCCTGACGTGGAATTGATTCCCGCTATTCATTCTGGCTGACCCACATGGACACTCCTGACTCGCCCCAGAACGCCGCTGCGCAGCCTGTCGCAGACGAAGCGAACACACCGGCGCACGCGCTCGTCGCGGAGGATGCGCCCAGTCTCGCGATCGACGACGCGCTCGCGCGCATCCTCGCCAATCCGCCGGCGGCCGAATGCCCGATCATGGTGCTGCTGGTCGACGACCAGGCGATCATCGCCGAGGCGGTGCGCCAGGCGCTGGCCGGCGAGCCGGGGGTCGATTTTCACTACTGCGCGTCGCCGGAAGAAGCGCTGCGCTGCGCGGAGGACACCCGCGCGACGGTGATCCTGCAGGACCTCGTGATGCCCGGCACCGACGGCCTCACGCTGGTGCGGCAGTACCGGCAGAATCCGGCCACCCGCGACATTCCGATCATCGTGCTGTCGACCAAGGAAGAGCCGCTCGTCAAAAGCGCGGCGTTCGCGTCCGGCGCGAACGATTACCTGGTGAAGCTGCCCGACCGGATCGAGCTGATCGCGCGGATCCGCTATCACTCGCGCTCGTACCTGAATCTCGTGCAACGCGACGAGGCGTATCGCGCGCTGCGGCAGTCGCAGCAGCAACTGCTCGCGACCAATCTGGAATTGCAGCGGCTGACCCATTCCGACGGCCTGACCGGGCTGTCGAACCGGCGCTATCTCGACCAGTATCTGGCCGCCGAATGGCGTCGCGGGATGCGCGACCGGACCGGCCTCGGCTTCCTGATGATCGACGTCGACAACTTCAAGGCCTACAACGACACCTACGGCCACGTCGCCGGCGACGAAGTGCTCAAGAGCGTCGCGCACACGATCGAATCGTGCCTTGGCCGCTCGCCCGATCTCGCCGCGCGCTTCGGCGGCGAGGAGTTCGCGGTGGTCGTGCCGGGCACGTCGGCCGGCGGCCTGCGGCTGCTCGCGGAGAAAATCCGCATCGCGATCGAAGACCTCGCGATCACCCATGCGGGCTCGGCGGCCGGCGTCGTGACGATCAGCATCGGCGCTGCGACGCTGGTGCCGTCGGCGGCCGACCCGGTCACGACGCTGATCGAAGCGGCCGACGTCGGTTTATACCGGGCGAAACGGGACGGCAAGAATCAGGTGGCGATGAGCGGTTGAGCCGCCCTGGAGGCCTCCGTCCTTTCAGGCCGCCGCCTCTTCAGACCGTCGCCGGCGCGCGGGTGTAGCGCTCGGCCGGCACGTCGCGCGACAGATTCGGCTGCAACTGCAGGCGCGCGTCGTTAAAGCGCTGCCAGTCGGCGGCATCGGGCAAGGACGGAATCGTCACCAGCTCGCCCTGGTCGAGCCCCGCGAGCGCCGCGTCGACCATGTCGTCGGCGCTCATCACGATACCGGCGGGCAAGTGCTCGACCGCGAGCCCCGCGCGATCCCAGAACGCGGTGCTGGTCGCACCCGGCAACACCGCCTGCAAGCGCACGCCCTTGCCGCCCACCTCGTGATGCAGCGATTGCGTCAGGTTCAGCACATACGCCTTGGTGCCGCTATAGGTACCGTTCAACAGTTCCGGCGCCAGCGCAACGATCGACGAAATATTGATCAGCGTGCCCGCGCCGCGCTCGATAAACCCCGGCAACACCGCCGCGCTCAGCCGCGTGAGCGCGGTCACGTTCAGCTCGATCATTGTTTCGAGCTGATCGAGGTCCGAGTCGAGCAGCGGCGCGGTCGCGCCCACGCCCGCGTTGTTGACCAGCAGCGTGATCTCGCGATCGGCGCGCAGCCGTTCCTCGACACGTCGCACGTCGGCCTTCACGGTCAGGTCGGCGCTGAGCGTCGCGACGCGGCGGCCGGTTGATTCGTTCAGGCGCGCGGCGAGGCTCGCCAGTTTGTTGCCGTCGCGCGCGATCAGCAGCAGGTCGTAGCCGCGTCGCGCGAGACGGTCCGCGTAGACCGCGCCGATTCCCGACGATGCGCCCGTGACCACCGCGATGCCTTTGCCCGCGTTCGTGCCTGCGTTTTTACCTGTGTGCGCGCCCTGCTGTGTCTGCGTTGCCATTTGAATCGCTCCTTGCGGGCCGCGCGCAGCGTGCGCGAATGCCCTTGCCGATGAATGAGAAAAACCGCTGGATCCGTCGCCGTCCGCCGCAACGCTGAGGGAGTCTTGCGCTGGCGAAACCGGGTTGACGAAGCCAGTGTAGGCGCGTACCTTTTTGTCTCAAATGTCGTATTTCCCTCGTTTCAGGACATCGCGATGAAACGCATCGGTGTGGTGGTATTTCCGGGTTTCCAGGTCCTCGATCTGCTCGCGGTGTCGATCTTCGAACTGGCGAACCTCGAGAGCGCGGAGCCCGCGTACGAAGTGACGGTGATCTCCGAGCAGGGCGGCATGGTGCGCAGCTCGGCCGGCGTCGAGGTCGCGAGTCAGCCGTTCGGCGACGCGGCCTACGACACGGTGATCGTCACCGGCGCGATGCAAGTCGCGCCATCGTCGCCGGGGCTGCTCGCGTTTCTGAACGATGCGCTGACGGCGTCGCGCCGTACCGCGAGCATTTGCACCGGCGCGTTCGTGCTCGCCGAGGCCGGCATTCTCGATGGCCGCCATGCGACCACCCACTGGGCGCACGCCCGCGATCTGCAACGGCGCTTTCCGCGCGCGCGGGTCGACGAGGACCGCATTTTTATCGTCGACGGCACGGTCTGGACTTCGGCCGGCATGACCGCGTGCATCGACCTGTGCCTCGCGCTCGTGGAGAATGATCTCGGCGTGGCCACCTCGCGCGCGATCGCGAAGAAACTCGTCGTTTATCACCGCCGCACCGGCGGGCAGTCGCAGTTCTCCGCGATGCTCGAACTGGAACCGAAGTCCGACCGGATTCAGACCGCGCTGTCATATGCGAAGAGTCATCTGAATGAACCGCTGACGGTCGAGCAACTGGCCGAGGTCGCGCATCTGAGTCCGCGCCAGTTCAGCCGCGCGTTTCGCGACGAGACCCGGCAGTCGCCGGCCAAGGCGATCGAGGCGCTGCGCGTCGAAGCGGCGCGCGCGATGCTCGAAGCCGGCCGTCATTCGATCGAAACGGTCGCGGCCGACACTGGCTTCGTCGACCCCGAGCGGATGCGGCGCGCGTTTCTGCGCGCATTCGGCCAGCCGCCGCAGGCAATCCGGCGCGCCGCACGCGTGTTGTAAGCGAGCGGGTGGACAATAGCCGGAGCGCTGCGCTACCGCGGCATCGACTCGCAATTCGAACCCCGCCTGACGACGAAAGGAAACGCAAATGAGCTACAACGACAGCAACCCGTTCGCGAAGATCCTGCGCGGCGAACTCCCGTGCATCAAGGTGGCCGAAAACAACCAGGCACTGGCGTTCATGGACCTGATGCCGCAGGCCGACGGCCATCTGCTGGTCGTGCCGAAGGAGGCGGTCGCGGAAATTTTTGATCTGTCGGACGCGTCGCTGATCGCGTCGATGCGGATGGCGCAGAAACTCGCGATCGCGGTGCGCGCGGCGTTGCGCCCGGACGGCGTGTTCATCGGTCAGTTCAACGGCGCCGCGGCCGGACAGACGGTGCCGCACGTGCACTTCCACGTGATCCCGCGCTGGGACGGTCAGCCGCTGAAAATGCACGCGCGCGAGACCGCCGACGCCGATACGCTGGAAGCGCTGGCTAAGCGGATTCGCGCGCACTGGCGCGCCGATTGAGCGAGCAACGCGCGACGCTGGCCGCGCGTCGAGCACGTGATGTCGTGAGACATCACTACGCGCCGCGCATAGCGGTCACGCGCCGTAACATCTGTAAAAGGGCTTGAAACCACTAGCGGGCGCGACGTCGCTAGACTGCGAACTGCCTTGTGCTCAAGGCATTGAGTGTGGATCTCTTTTTTCGCCTGCCCATTGCGGCAGGCGTTTTTCTTGGTGCTCCCGATCCAGACCCGTTCACAGACGATCGCGCGAGCGCCGCAGCGGATGACGCCAGTCGTGCCGCCGCGGCCGTGGATGCAGACCGCGTTCATCGTGCAGATGGCGATGTTCCTGCCACAGTTCGTCCGAGAAAAGAAACAGGACGATCAGCAGCGGAACGACCAGAAAAATCCCGAGTATCACGTGCTCGTTCACGATAGCCTCCAGGTGCCGGAGATTTGCATTCATTGTAGAGCAGCGCCTGGTGCCGCATCGGACGGTGCCGCGCATTGTGAAACCGGCCGCGGCGCCCATTCATTCAGCTGGCATCGTTTATTTTCTATATCCGCACCGTTATTTCCCGCGGCGCAATTAGTCTATTGAATGACTTTGTGTGCGCCGCACCAAACAGCTGGTTTAATTTTCTTAAATCGCTTAATTGCTCCCACTCGTTTACGCGAACCGAAGCGCGCAGCCTTATTAGATAAAGCCGGGCGCTCCAGCTAATTTTTAGTTATCTGTTTCATTCGCGTACCAGCAGGCATCTGGCGGCGCTTTAATTCGCCGCGCGAGCCGGTGCGACAATTCGCCACTGTTGCGACCGCACACAAGATGTGCTTGTCGTTCTTCCCGCTTCTTCTAGAGTGCAAGATGCAGGTCCGCCGTTAAAGTTAAATGCATAGCTAACCCGGACATCCCGGCCTGCACCGGAGGAAAAAATGAAAACTCGAATTGCCGTTGTTTTCGCCATTGCGGGTTTGGCTGCCGCTAGCGTTCAGGCGCAGGACGTCGTGATCAAGCCGCAGCAAACCATTCAGTTCAAGGCCAACGCGTATGGCTGCGTGTCGAAAGACAAACTCGACGCCGTCGACCAGCATGCGCAGGCCGGTGAACAGCAAAAGATGCAGGAATTCTTCTCCGGATATCAGTGCGTGTCGACGCCGTCCGATGCGAGTTTCCGCGTGGTCCGGGTAGTCGGCCATGACGTCGAATTCGTGAATGCCGGTAATAGCGACACCGAAGGATTATGGGCGAACGACCGGTTTATCAAGCAATAGGCAACCGATAAGCAACAACGCCGTTATTCCGGCAAAAGCCGGAATACGGTTGCATGCGTGTCACTTGCGGCTTTAAAGCGGCAAGCGTGAACGCGTGAGCTGAAAAGCGGCTTGGGCATATGAAGCCCCGGCCGTTTTTTTATTCGCTTTGCCCGTAAAAAAGCCGATACGGATCGCCCGATCCGCATCGGCAGTCGCCTTCTCGCAAAGCGCAGGAAAAACTACCCGGAACAAGCCGAAACAAGCGCGCGTCAGTGCACGCGTTTGCTGCGGCGGAACTGGTCGAACAGCACCGCGAGCAGCAGGATGCCGCCGCGAATCAGGTACTGGTAGAAAGTCGGCACGTTCAAGAGGCTCATCGCGTCCTGCACCGAACCCATGATCAGCACGCCGACCAGCACGCCGGAGATCGTCGCGACACCGCCGGTCAACGACACGCCGCCGAGCACGCAAGCCGAAATCACACCGAGTTCGAGACCGACCGAAGTTTTCGGGTCGCCCAGGCTCATCCGCGACGCGAGCATCACGCCCGCGAAACCGGTCACGAGACCTTGCAGTACGAATACGGTGATCTTGATGCGCGTCACGGGCAGACCCGCGAGCACGGCCGCCTCGCTATTGCCGCCGACCGCCAGCACGTTCTTGCCGAACACGGTTTTCTTCAGCAGGAAGCCGAACAGCACGAAGCCGATGATGTTGCTCCAGATCGGATACGAGATGCCAAGGAAGGAGCCGCCGCCGAGCTCGAAAAAGCGCTCTTCGGAGATCATCACCGCGTCGCCGTTCGACGTGATGAACGCGAGGCCGCGCACGACTTCCATCATCGCGAGCGTGACGATCAGCGAGTTGATCTTGTAGCGCGCGACCAGCGTGCCGTTCACGAGTCCGACCGCGCCGCCGGCGAGCACGCCGGCGACGACGCCAATCGTCACGCTATGGGTCGCGGTAATCAGCACGGAGGCGACCACCCCGGAGAACGCGACGATCGACGCGACCGACAGGTCGACTTCGCCGAGCGCGAGTACGAACATCATCGTCACCGAGATCGAACCGATCAGCGTGACCGACAGCAACAGGCCCTGGATGTTGCGTGAGCTAAGGAAGCCGGGGACCGTGAAGGACAGCACGGCGAACAGGATCAGGAACACCATCACGATGCCTGATTTGTTGATCAGCTCCCAGGTGCGCGCGGCGCGCGCGGTAATGCCGGCCGAGACGACGGCGGGCGATGACGAATCGGTTGAAGGTGTATTCATGGTGTCGGTTCCATTCAATGCCGTTGGCAGTGCGATGTTGCTATAACGGTGGCGCTCAGTACGCTCAGCGCGGCAAGGCGAGTTTGATCAGTGCGTCGGGGGTGGCCTGCGCCTTCGGCAGATCGCCGACGATCACGCCTTCCTTCATCACGATCACGCGATCGGCAACGCCGATCACCTCGGCCAGATCGCTCGACACGACGATGACCGTGCGGCCCGCTTCGGCGAGCCCGTACAGCAGGCCGTAAATCTCACTGCGCGCACCGACGTCGATGCCGCGCGTGGGCTCGTCCATCAGAAAGACGTCGATGTTTTCGGCGAGCCAGCGCGACAGGATCACCTTCTGCTGGTTGCCGCCGGACAGGGTGCCGATCGGCGTATCGCCGTTGCGGGTTTTGATCGCGAGCTTGGCGATGAACTCGCGCGTGGTCTGCGCTTCCTTGCGGCCGTCGAGCACGTGAAAGCGGCTGAAGTGGCGCCGGCAGCTGATGTTCAGGTTGTCCGACACCGACGCGATCGACACGATGCCTTCCTGCTTGCGATCCTCCGGGCACAGCGCGACGCCGGCGCGCACCGCGTCGCGCGGAGTCGCGAAGCGCACGCGCTTGCCCTTGAGCACGACTTCGCCGGCGGCCGGCTTGACCGCACCGTAGATCAGCTTCATCAGTTCCGAGCGGCCCGCGCCGACCAGCCCGAAGAAGCCGACGATCTCGCCCTTGCGCGCGGCAAACGAGGCCGGTTCACGCAGCCCCGGGCCGAGCAGACCGTTCACCTGCAACTGCACGTCGCCCAGTTCGCGAGTGCGATAGCCGTACACGTCGCTGATCGAGCGGCCGACCATGCAGCTGATCAGCCGATCGCGGTCGAGCTCCGCGCCGGCTTCGAACGTATCGATACGGCGGCCGTCGCGGAACACGGTCACGCGATCGCACAGTTCGTACACTTCTTCCATCCGGTGCGTGACGTAGATGATCGCGCGGCCCTCGGCCCGCAGTGCGCGGATGATCCGGAACAGTTGCGTCGTCTCGCGCGACGATAGCGAGCTGGTCGGCTCGTCGAACGCGATCACGCGCGCGTCGCGCATCAGCGCCTTGCCGATTTCGATCATCTGGCGCTGACCGATCGACAGGTGCTTGACCTGCTGCGACGGATCGATTTTTTCGCCGAGCCGTTCGAGTTCGCGCAGCGCGTGCGCGACCAGCGCTTTTTCGTCCAGTACCCCGAAACGATTCGGCAGCGCGCCGAGCATCAGGTTTTCTGCGACCGTCAATTCCGGCACCAGATGCAGTTCCTGATAGATGATCGCGATGCCGGCGGCGATCGCCGCCTTGGTGGTCGCGAACTGCTGGTCGACGCCGTCGAGCGACAGCGTGCCGGCGACCGGATGATTGACGCCGGACAGCACCTTGAGCAGCGTCGATTTGCCGGCGCCGTTTTCGCCCATCAGGCCGTGCACTTCGCCGCGCCGCACTTCGAGCGAGACCTGGTCGAGCGCGAGCACGCCCGGAAAGCGCACGGTGATGCCGTCGAGCTGGAGATAGGGGGCGTCGGACGCGGGCATGGCGGGCGAGGGCGCAAGCGCCGTGTCGCCGCCGGTGAATATGGACGTCATCGAAAAACCTCGAACGGGTGGAACGTGGGCGGACCCGCGCGCGTGAAGGCGCGCGGCGGGCCGCCGCTTGCTGCTTTACCGCTTGCTGCATGCGCGGCGGCCAATCGGGCGCCGCCGCGCGAACCGCGCTTAAATGCCCAGTTCCTTGCGCACGTCCTGCCAGTTGCTGCGCACCATCAGCTTGCCGGTGGTTTGCGTGTCGGCCGGCGGCTGCTTGCCGCCCTTGATCCACTGGACCAGGTTCTCGGTGCTTTCCTTGCCGTGGTTCGTCGAGCTCACCGCGATCGTGCCGTAGAAGCCGGTCGGCTCCTTCTTCTGGAACTCGGCGAACGCTTCGCCCGCGCCGTTGATGCCGACGCCGATCACGTCGGCCGACGGGATGTGCAGTTGCTCGGTCGCGCGCACGCCGCCCAGCACGCTTTCCTCGTTCAGCGCGAAGATCACCCACTTCTTGATGTTCGGATGCTGCGCGAGCACCGGCGATACCGCGTTGAAGCCGCCTTCGTCGTCGGTGGTCTTCTGCGGCGCGTCGAAGATGTTTTCTTTCTTGAAGCCGCCGGCCAGCAGCGATTGCGTCGCGCCGTCGGTGCGCAGCTTGGCGGTCGGCAGTTCGTAGTCGGTGATGCGGAGCGCGCCGACTTCTTCAGGCTTCCAGCCGCGGCGTTTCATTTCGTCGCTGATCGCGGTGCCAACCTGATTGCCGATCTTGAACGCGGACATCCCCAGGTGCGGCACGTTCGCGAGCGGCTTGCCGCTCGAATCGACCAGTTGATCGTCGACGGTCACGAACTTCATGTTGTAGCGCTTCGCGCGCGCCTGAATCGCCGGTCCGAGACGCACGTCGGGTGCGCAGATCACGAAGCCCTGCGCGCCTTGCGCGCCGAGGTTGTCGATCGCGGCCAGCACTTTTTCGCCGTCCGGCGTGCCGATGTTCACCACCGAGAAGCCGCCCTTCTGGCCGAGCGCGGTCGCGGCTTTCTGTTCGTTGATGAACCATGCCTGCTCCGGCATCTTCACGAGGAAGCCGATTTTCAGCGGCTCGTCCGCGTGCGCGGACAGTTGCGCGGCGAACGGCGCGGCGAGGGCGGCGGCCGCGATCGCGGTCAGGGTCAAACGGCGAAGCTTGCTGGTCATCGGGTGTCTCCTAAGGTTGAAAAGCTGCATTGGTGTCGTGTAGTTGCAGCAGGGGTCCGCGCGCGCGGTCATCTGCATGTGACCGCTTGCGCGAAATTGCGCACATCCATGTCGAACGCGCGCCACGCCACGCACGCAACATGCGGTGAAAGCCGGGTAAAACCGTGCGGCCGCGCCCGCGCACGGCCGCCAGACTCATTGCGCTCAGCCCGCCACGTAGGCCGTTTTCACGGCGGTCCAGAACGCGGCATCGCTGGCGCCGTAGGCCGACGCCTTGCGCCCGCCGCCGGGACCGTGGTGCTCGACGGCCGTGGTCGGCAGGTTGATCGTCACGAGGCCGCTTTGCACATGCCGGCGGAAATGCCGCGCGCGTTCGAGCGAGCGCGTGCAGATCCCGGCGCACAGTCCGTAGGTGCTGTCGTTCGCCAGATGCAGCGCGTGCTCGTAGTCGTGCGCGCGCAGCACGACCGCGAGCGGCCCGAAGGTTTCTTCACGCGCGATCCGCTGATCGGGCTCGCCGACGAACAGCGCCGGCTCGAAAAAGTAGCCGCGCGTCGCGCGCTCGAGCTGCCGCCCGCCGCACAGCAATTGCGCGCCTTCCTGCTCGCCGATGCGCACGTAGTCGAGATTGCGTTCGAGCTGCGCGGCGTTTGCGACCGGACCGAGATCGGCGCCGTGCTTCAGCGCGTGATCGACGGTGAGTTTCGCGAGCTTCGAGCGCAACGCGTCGACGAACGGCGCGAACACCGCGCGCTCGACGATCAATCGCGCGGCCGCCGTGCAGCGCTGGCCGGCCGCGCTGTACGCGCCGGTGAGCGCGGCATCGACCGCGCGGTCGAGATCGGCATCGGCCAGCACGACGAACGGGTTCTTGCCGCCCATCTCCAGCTGCACGCGCGCCTGGCGCGCGGCGGCGGTTTGCAGCACACGCGTGCCGATCTCGCTCGAGCCGCTGAAGCTGACCGCGGCCACCAGCGGATGCGCGACGATGCGCGCGCCGACCTTGCGGCCGCTGCCCATCACAAGGTTGAACACGCCGGCCGGCAGTCCCGCGCGGCTGATGATCGACGCCAGCGCGGCCGCGCAGGCCGGCGCCGATTCCGCCGGCTTGTAGACCACGCAGTTGCCGTGCGCGAGCGCGGCGCCGATCTTCGCGGCGGCGCTCGCGAGCGGCGCGCTCCACGGCGCGATGATGCCGACCACGCCGAGTGGATCGCGGGTCACGTCGATTTCGACGCCGGCCCGCGCCGACGCGAGCGGCTCCGCGAAAGCGCGCAATGCTTCGGCCGCGAACAGCTTGAACAGTTGTCCCGCGCGGGTCGCTTCCGCGAGCGCCTCGGGCAATACCTTGCCGACTTCGCGTGCGAGCAGCCGAGCCAGCTCGTCGCGGCGCGCGAGCATTTCGCTGCCGATCGCATCGAGCGCGTCGGCGCGGCGCTGCGCCGACGCCAGCGACCAGTCGCGAAACGCCGCGTGCGCGGCCTCGATCGCGCTATCGGTCTGGCGCACATCGGCACGCACGTATTCGCCGACCGGCTCGTCGAGATCCGATGGATTGAGCGACACGCCCGCGGTCGCGCCGGTCTCCCATCCGCCATTGATGTAATGGCGAAACGGGCTGGTAACGAGAGGGACGAGCGGATCGCGGTTCATCGGCGGAAAGGGCGCACGGACAGCGCCTTACCGGCGCCGCGGCAGAAATCTCATCGAAACTCACAAAGTCAACGAATGGTATTGGCGGTCCTAATAACTTTCCAATCCCTTTTTCGGCCTCCCCGATATCAGTTTCGGTATGGCATCATGGGGGCCACCAAGCAGCGCATGAAAAGCGCTCGCCAAAAAACATGGAGACCCCGCGATGACGCGAAGTTATTCGAACTGGTTCGTGCGCGCCCGGCTGAAAACGCGCCAGTTGCTGCTGCTCGCAGCGATGGAGGAGGAGGGCAACGTGCGCCGCGCCGCCGACGTGCTCGGCATGACGCAGCCGGCCGCGTCGCGGCTGCTGAAGGAACTGGAGGACATGCTCGGGGTGAGCCTGTTCGACCGCACGCCGCACGGCATGCACGCGACGCTGTACGGCGAGGTGATGATCCGCCACGCGCGGATGGTGCTGTCGAACCTGAGCCAGGCGCACGACGAAATCTCCGCATTGCGCTCGGGGCTTGCCGGCCAGGTGCGGATCGGCGTGATCGCGGCGGCCGCCGCGACGATGGTGCCGCACGCGATCGCCAGCGTGAAGGAGCGCTATCCGCAATTGCAGATCTGGGCCGAGGTCGAGACTTCCGACGTCATGCTGCCGCGCCTCGCCGAAGGCGAGCTGGACATCATGATCGGCCGCGTGCTCGAACGGCAGAACCAGTTCAAGGTCGACGTACGCTACGAGCCGCTCGCCGACGAGCCGCTGTGCGTGGTCGCACGCCCCGGCCATCCGCTCGAAAATGAAACAGGTTTGACGCTGCGCGGGATCGTCAACGCGAGTTGGGTATTGCACCCGCCGGGCAGCGTGCTGCGCCACCGCTTCGATCTGATGTTTTCGCAGATTGGCCTGAATCCGCCGCAGAACGTCGTCAATACCAACAACTTCCTCGCGATTTCGAGCCTGCTGCTGCAAAGCGACATGTTGGCGGTTCTGCCCGACGAAGTGGCGCGTCAATACCAACAGTACGGCGTGCTCAAACGCGTACCGATCGATTTGCCGTGCAGGATGGACACTTTCGGTATCATCACGCGCCAGTCGCATCTGCTGTCGCCGGCCGCCGCAGTGGTGCTGGACGCGCTGCGGGATGCGGCTCGCGAGGTTTACGGCGCGCCGCTGGAAGCGGCGATGGCCCGATAAATGCTCGCTCCTTCGTCATAGGCACCGGCTGACGGCGCGGGAGGTACGTGCGATGTATAGCAAACACAAGAAACGGCAACGCGCCGTCGACGATTCTTTTTCGCTGCGCTCCGCTGGAGCGAGCGCCTGGTTCAGTAACGGCATGGCTCTCAAATCGACTATTTACAAGGCGGAACTGCAGATCGCGGACATGGACCGGCACTATTACGCCGACCATTCGCTGACGATCGCCCGTCATCCCTCGGAAACCGACGAACGGATGATGGTCCGCGTCGCCGCGTTCGCGCTGTTCGCGCAGGAACGTCTGGAGTTTTGCAAAGGTTTGTCGGACGTCGACGAACCGGACCTGTGGCAGAAGGACCTGACCGGCGCGATCGAAACCTGGATCGAAGTTGGTCAGCCCGATGAGCGGCGCATCGCGAAGGCGAGCGGGCGCGCCGATCGCGTGATCGTGATCGCGTATGGCGGCCGCGCGTCGGAGATCTGGTGGCAGGGCGTGCGCAACAAGGTGGAACGGATGCGCAACGTGACCGTGTGGACGCTCGGCGAAGACGTCGCCGCGTCGCTCGGCTCGCTCGCCGAACGCACGATGCGGCTCCAATGCACGGTGCAGGACGGCGAAGCATGGCTCGGCAGCGCCGAAGCCGATGCGGTGAAGATCGACTGGACGGTGTTGAAGGCGCCCGCCCACGCCTGATGAGCCTGAGCGGCTCGCTGGTTCAGATCTGAAACGGTTTGGGCCGGGTTTGCCGCCTAGTTGTGCGAGTTGGGCGCGAGCCTCACTCACAGCGACGTAAGTCGCGCCGCGTCCGGCGGCCCCTTCAGCTCGACCATGTTGCCCTCCGGGTCGAACAGATACAGCGACGGCCCAAAGCCGTCCGCGCCATAGCGCACCCCGTGTTCGCCGATCCGCGCGCCATGCGCGGCCAGATGCGCGCTGAGCGCATCGATGTCGAACGTGTCGATCCGCAGACACAGGTGGTCCATGTTGCGCCCGGTGCCCGCCGCGCCGTTTTCCGGCCGGTCGATCTTCGCGCCGACCTGCAGCAGATCGATCAACGAACGTCCCGCACGCAGTTGCGTGAGCCCCAGCTCGCGCTGCTCTTTTTCGAGGCTGCAGCCGAGCACGTCACAGTAAAAGCGCGCGAGCGCCTGGACGTCGGTTGCGCGAATCACCACATGGTCGATCTCGCGAATATGGATTTTCATGGCGAACGCCCTTTGGTCTGGCTGTTTCGGAGAACCGATGATTAGCCAAGTGTAGGAGAAAGGGCAGAAGTCGCGCGAGGCGGGGATGCGGCTGCGGAAAACGCGGGCGAAAAAAAGCCCGCTCAAGTGGAGCGGGCTGAATCCATATCAGGAGGAGACATGGAGGAGACAGTTCCTAATATACACATCGGCTTGGTGCGACGCAATAACTTTTTAAGGGAAAACCCGATATCAGGCCCAATTGCCGCAGTTTGAGGCAAAACGCCCGCCCAGTAGGCGTTTGGAGGAGCTTCGGATTGCGATCCAGCCGGGTTTTGACCCCACCCGAAGTAGGGGCAAGCGGGCTCGAATTCTTCGCGAATGACAGCGCAAGAAACGGGGCGTAGTGTGTCGCCTTCGGGCCTACATTGATGAGCATCGACATTGCCCAGCCCCGCTGTCTCGTTCGGGGTACATAGGACCATCATGAACGCCACTACCCGTCATTCCTCCGCCGCAAGTACCGCCGACTCCGCCGACTCCGCCGAAGCCGCCTATACCCCGGCCGACTCCGGCATCGCCCACTGGCACAGCGACGACGAGCGCTGGGACGCCGTCCTGCGCCGCGACCGCGAAGCCGACGGCGCGTTCTTCTATGCGGTCAGGACCACCGGCGTGTTCTGCCGGCCGTCGTGCGCGTCGCGCCAGCCGCGCCGCGAGAACGTCGCGTTCTTCACCGATGCCGCCGCCGCGCGCGCCGCGGGGTTTCGCGATTGCAAGCGCTGCCAGCCGGGCGGCCTGCCGCGCGAGCTGGACATCGTCAATCGCGCGTGCGCGGCGCTCGATGCCGATCCGCAGCAACGTTTGACGCTCGCGCAACTGAGCGACGCGGTGCACGTGAGCCCGTTCCATTTGCAGCGGCTGTTCAAGCGCGTGGTCGGCGTATCGCCGCGGCAGTATCAGGCCGCGCAGCGCGGCGCCGCGTTGCGCGATGCGTTGCAGGGGGGCGCCGACGTGACCCGCGCGACGCTCGATGCCGGCTTCGGCTCGCCGTCGCGGATGTACGACAGCGCGCCGGCCGAACTCGGCATGGCGCCGTCCGCGTATCGCCGCAAGGGCGCGGGGCTCACGGTGCGCTATGCGAGCGCGCCGGGTTCGCTCGGCTTCGTACTGGTCGCGGCGACCGATAAGGGCATCTGCAAGATCGGTTTCGGCGACGCCGTCACACCGCTAGTCGATGAACTGCGCGGCGAGTTCGCGAATGCCGAGCTGCGCGAAGACGCCAACGGGCTCGCACCGTTCATCGCGCAAATCGACGCATATCTGCAAGGCGCGCGGCAGGACTTCGAACTGCCGCTGGACATCGCGTCGACCGCGTTCAAACAGCGCGTGTGGGACGCGCTGCGACGCATCCCGTACGGCGAAACGCGCAGCTATTCGCAGATCGCCGAGGCGGTCGGTTCGCCGCGCGCGGTCCGCGCGGTCGCGAGCGCCTGCGCGACCAACCCGGTCGCGCTGGCGATTCCGTGTCACCGGGTCGTGCAAAAGGGCGGAGCGCTGGCCGGCTATCGCTGGGGGCTGCCGCGCAAGGCCGCGTTGCTCGACAATGAGGCCCGGCATGCGGGCGGCGCAGCCGCCGGCGACGCACAGCGCCGCGACGCCGGCCGCGCCGACCCGAACCCGACCACCGACCACGACACCGACCGGATCACGCCGCGTGAGCACGCTTAACGACGTCGCAACTCTCGAACTCCCGTTCAAAGCCCCGTTCGACTGGCCGCGCCTGCTGCGCTTTTTCGGCGGCCGCGCGACGCCGGGCGTCGAAGCCGTCGAAGACGGCGCGTATCGCCGCGCGATCGACTGGGACGGCGACAGCGGCACGCTCAGCGTGCGGCTGCATCCGCGCAAGCACTGCATCGTCGCGAGCATCGACGGACCGGTCAGCCGTCACGCCGACGCGCTGGCCGCGCCGGTCGCGAAGATGTTCGATCTGCGCGCCGATCCGAAGCGGATCGCCGCCGCGCTCGCCGCCGACCCGTGGCTCGCCCCGCTCGTCGAGGCGGTGCCCGGCTTGCGGGCGCCCGGCGCGTGGTCCGGCTTCGAGCTGGTGGTGCGCGCGATCGTCGGGCAACAGGTCAGCGTGAAGGCCGCGACGACGATCATCGGCCGGCTGGTGCAGCGCGCGGGCGAGCGTATCGATGGACATCCGCACGAAAACACCGCATGGCGTTTTCCGACGCCCGCCGCGCTTGCCGCGGTCGATCTCGCGCAGATCGGCATGCCCGGCAAGCGGGTCGCCGCGTTGCAGGGCTTCGCGCGCGCGGTCGCGAGCGGCGACGTGCCGCTCGATAGCGACATCAGCGACGCCGCCAGCCTGCGCGCCGCGCTGCTCGCGCTCGCGGGAATCGGCCCGTGGACCGTCGAATACGTCGCGATGCGCGCGTGGCGCGATCCGGACGCGTGGCCCGCGTCGGATCTCGTGCTGATGCAATCGATCTGCGCGCGCGATCCGTCGCTCACGCGGCCCGCGCAACAGCGCAGCCGCACCGATGGCTGGCGGCCGTATCGCGCGTATGCGGCGATGCATCTGTGGAACGAGGTGGCGGATCGGGCGGGCGCGGCGCGCGGCGGGTGAGTCGCGCCGCGGCGTACTCGCGGTAGCGCCGTCACCCGCGCCGAAATCAGGCACTCCCGGTGACGGGCACGCTCAACCTTCGGCCTGCTGCACAGCCGTCGCTTTCATCGCAAAAATCAAACGGCCAACAACGGGCCCGCAACGGGCCAACAACGCCCGCAGTCACCGGCAAACCCGCGCCAAACCCGCGCCGAGCCGGGCCCAAGCAGGGGTTCTGGCGAGATGTTAAAGTGCCCGCTACCGAAAATTTTGCCGAGTGTTGTCGCCATCCCGTTTCCGCCCGAGCAGCATCAGGCGGTTCACAGCGGTCGGCAACGCGCGACTCGCATCAATGCCCAACACGACACCTTCCCGCGCGACCGACGCGTTTTTGCACCGCCTGTCCGTGCTGTCCGCAAGCCCGCAGCGCGATGCGCTGATCCGGGGCCTGCGCGGCATCGAAAAGGAAAGCCTGCGCGTCACGCATGACGGTCAGCTCGCGCTGACGCCGCATCCGCGCGCGCTCGGCTCGGCGCTCACGCATCCGTCGCTGACGACCGACTACTCCGAGGCGTTGCTGGAACTGATCACGCCGGCCGAGCAGGACGTCACCGACACGCTTGCGAAGCTCGACGAATTGCACCGCTTCGTCTACGCGGAACTCGGCGACGAGATCCTGTGGAACAACTCGATGCCGGGCCTGTTGCCCGACACCGACGATGGCATTCCGATCGCGCAATACGGCAGCTCGAACATCGGCCGGCTCAAGTACGTGTACCGGGTCGGCCTCGCGCTGCGCTATGGCCGCACGATGCAGTGCATCGCGGGGATTCACTACAACTACTCGCTGAACGAACAGGTGTGGCGGCTGCTGCACGCCGACCAGCAATCCACCGCGAGCGCCGTCGATTTCCAGTCCGAGCGCTACCTCGCGCTGATCCGCAATTTCCGCCGCACCAACTGGCTGCTGATGTATCTGTTCGGCGCGTCGCCGGCGCTCGACCGGCGCTTCCTGCGCGATCGCGCGCACACGCTCGACACGTTCGACGCCGACACGCTGTATCGCCCGTACGCGACCAGTCTGCGGATGAGCGACCTCGGCTATTCGAACACCACCGCGCAAGCGGCGCTGCACGCCGACTACGACACGCTGCCCGGTTACCTCGACGCGCTCGCGAAGGCCGTCAGCCAGCCGTATCCGGCCTACGAGCAGATCGGCACGCAACGCGACGGCGAGTGGGTGCAGATCAACACCAACGTGCTGCAGATCGAAAACGAGTTCTACTCGACGATCCGGCCGAAGCGCGTTACCTATCCGGGCGAGCGGCCGCTGCACGCGCTCGCCGCGCGCGGCGTGCAATACGTCGAAGTGCGCTGCATGGATATCGATCCGTTCGAGCCGAGCGGCATTTCGCTGGAGACCTCGCGCTTTCTCGACGCGTATCTGCTGGTCTGCGCACTCGACGACAGCGCGCCGCTGCCGTCGCCCGCCTATTGCGAAGCGAACCAGAACTTCGGCCGCGTGACGATGGAGGGTCGCAAGCCGGGGCTCGAACTGATCCGCGACGGCCAGCCGGTCGCGATGCTCGACTGGGCGAACGAACTGCTGATCAGGATCGACGCGGCCGCCAGGGTGCTCGACGATCTGCACGGCGGCGATGCACACGCGCGCTCGGTGGCGACGCAGCGCGCGAAGCTCGCGGACGTATCGCTGACGCCGTCGGCACGCGTGCTGCAAACGATGCGCGACAAGCAGCAGAGCTTTCTCGCGTTCGGCCTCGCGCAAAGCGAAGCGCATGCCGCGTATTTCCGAGCCCGCCCGCTCGATCCCGCGCAACACGACGCGTTCGTCAAACTCGCGGCGCAGTCGCTCGACGAACAGGCGAAGCTCGAACGCGACGAAGTCGGTTCGTTCGATGCGTTCGTCGCCGCTTATCGTGCATACACGCTGAACCGGTTCAGCGTATGAAGAAGATGCGCGAGGCTGCATGCTCTCGTGATCTGTAGAAAAGCGGCCCACGCGGCCGCTTTTTTCTTGCTGTGGATAACTACTGGTGACCACTCAAGGAACGCGCAGGTAAGCTCTACGCGCCAGCGAGGCGGCCCTCGTAACCAATCGGCAAATTCTCCGCGCGCGCCCGCGATTGTCCGGCCGTCGTGAAACACCGTCAGGGCCGCGCGGTCCAACCTTGCATGAGACGCTCCACAGCGGGAGGTATCGACGTGAAGAACAAAAGTTTGTTGGCCGCGCTGTGTCTGACGGCGCTGGCCGGTTGCGCATCGCGAGGTCAGGTCGACCCGGACGTGATGCAGATCGCAACCAAACCGTTGACGTGTGCGAGCAGGGCTGAGTGCGATATGTGGTGGCAACGGGCGCAGAGCTGGGTCGCGAGTCATTCGAAATACCCGATCGAGACCGCGACCGATTCGTTGATCCAGACCGCCGGCCCCGATGGCGGCAAACGCGCGCTCGCGTATCAGATCACCCGCACCGCGAATCCCGACGGCACCGCGACGATCGGCTTTTCCGCGCATTGCGACGGCTCGCTGGGCTGCAAGCCGAATCCGTGGGAAGCGGGCGCTGATTTCAAACAGTATGTGAGAGGCACGGCGATCGCCGCGCCGCAAAGCGGCACCGCAACCGCGCCGGCCGCAGCCGATGCCGCGCATCCGGCAGCAGTGCCCGGCAAGCCGGCCGCCACGCCGAACGGCGAGGCGCTGTCGCAATGACTCGCCGCCAAGCCGTTGCTGAAGGGCCGCGTCGCAACGCGCGCCGCGACTGTCCCGATTTGCTTCAATGTCCTAACGAAGGGCCGGCGCCCTTGCGCGGCTTCGTGACCCACACCAGCACCGCCAGCACCAGAAACGCCGCGCACGAAATGCGGAAGAAGTCGTTGGTCGCCATCATGTACGCCTGACTCGTCACCACCTGGTTCAGCTGCGCGGTCACGCTGTCGCCGGTGAGCCCGGCGCCGGCGAGCGCACTCGTGTACGCAGTGGTGTTCGGCGAATACACGTTGACGGTGTCGGCCAGCATCGCGTGATGGTAGATCGTGTCGTTCTCCCAGAACGTCGTGCTGATCGCGGTGCCGATCGCACCCGACAACGTGCGGAAGAAGTTGGACAAACCCGACGCGCTCGCGAGCCGCTCGTCGGATACGCTCGACAGCGTGATCGTCGTCATCGGCACGAAGAAGCACGCGACGCCGATCCCCTGGATCAGTCGCGGCAGGATCACGTGACCGAACGGCACGTCGAGCGTAAACGTCGAGTTCCAGAACGACACGATCGCGAACACGATGAACGCGAAGCTCGCGACCATCCGCAGATTGAGCCGGTGCATGTTCTTGCCGATCATCGGCGACAGGAACAGCGCGAGCAGGCCGACCGGCGCGGTCGCCAGACCCGCGAGTCCGGCGGTGTAGCCCATCACCGTTTGCAGCCACAGCGGGAAGATCACGACCGAGCCGAAGAACGCCATGAAACCGAACGAGATGATCACGACCCCGAGCGCGAAATTGCGGTCCTTGAAGAGCGACAGGTCGACGATCGGTTCGTCGTCGGTCAACTCCCACACCAGCAGGAACGCGATCGCGACGACCGCGATCACCGCGAGCGCCACGATGAAGGTCGAGTTGAACCAGTCGCGGTCCTTGCCGAGGTCGAGCATCATCTGCAGACACGACACGCCGGTCACCAGCAGTACGAGACCGACCGCGTCGATCCGTTGCCGGGTGGTTTTGGTCTCGCGGCCGCGCAGCAGCAGGTACGCGCAGACCGCCGAGAACACGCCGATCGGCACGTTGATGTAAAAGATCCACGGCCACGTGAAGTTATCGGTGATATAGCCGCCCAGCACCGGGCCGAAGATCGGCGCGCAGATCACGGTCATCGCCCATAAGCCGAGCGCGAGACCGCGCTTCGCGAGCGGGTAGGAGCGCATCAGGATCGTCTGCGACAGCGGCACCATCGGCCCGGAAACGAGCCCTTGCAGCAGCCGGAACGCGATCAGCGATTCGAAGTTCTGCGCGAAACCGCAGGCCGCCGACGCGAGCGTAAACAGCAGCACCGACAGCGTGAACAGCCGCACTTCGCCGACCCGGCGCGCGAGCCAGCCGGTCAGCGGCACCGCGATCGCGGAGGCGACCGAGTACGACGAGATCACCCACGTCCCCTGGCTCGCGGCGACGCCGAGGCTGCCCGAAATGGTCGGCACCGCGACGTTCGCGATCGAGGTGTCGAGCACCTCCATGAAAGTGCCGAGCGCCAGACCGACGGTCAGTAGCGCGAGTGCGCCGCCTTGCAGCGGCGCCGGTTCGGCGGCCGGTTGCGCGGCAGCGGGAGCCGTGGCTTCCATATGTTGTTCTCCTCAGTCGGGAAAGCTTGTCGCGGCAGCTTTATCGCACGTTTCAAACGCGGTGCTTATGTGCCGCATCACCCTCTGCCCAGACAGATATCCTAAGACAATGGCGCCTTTCAGCGCCTCGTTGTGGTCCTGCCTGTGTTCTGTTCAAACCACGCGGCCCGTTTGGGCAGCGTTTATCGACTCACGACTGCGGGTCGTCCTGCGGCAATGCCAGTCCGCAGCCCGCTCCGGCGCCGCCGTCCACGCCGTTGTCGATGAAACGGGCGAGCAGGCGAATCAGCGTCGCGTGATCCTCGGCGCTGAAGCCGCGCAATTGCTCGTTGAGCACCGTCGCGCCCAGATTCGGCAACTGCCGCGCGGCCTCGTGGCCCTGCGGCGTCAATTCCAGCTCCACCATGCGACGGTCCGAACTGCTGCGCGTGCGCACCACGAAGCCCTTCTTTTCGAGCCGGTCGAGCAGACGGGTCATGGAGCCGCTGTCGTACGACATCGCTCGCGACAGCTCGAACGGCGTGCTGGCGCGCTTCGAGGCCAGCATCAGGATCACGCCGATCTGCTGCGCGGTCAGGCCGAGCGGTTTCACCGCGCGATCCGTGCGTTCGACCAGCACGTTGCGCGCTTTCGTCAGGTAGTAGCCGAGACTGCTCGTCAGCTCTATCTCGTCCGCTTTGTAAGGGCCTTCAACCATGGGGTATCCGCAACATCGACAGGCAGATCGAAGTCTAGCTGCCTAAGCAGACAAGTCAAATCGCATTTTGCGACGCGGCGCCGGCCGGCAGAAAAACAACACCGCAGTCATTCGAGCGGCACAGTATCTTGAAATTTGCTTGCATAGTCAATATTATTCCAAGCAATGAGTTTCGCGCGTCCAGCGCCTTCCGAGACCATGTTCTGACCGTTTATTTACACGCCGCCGATCGCGCGGCGTGTCCCACTGGATCTTCCCGATGCTGTACCTCAAAAACACGCTTGGCGGCCTGAGCCGCTCACTGACCGATTCCGCACTCCATAGCTTCCAGGGCCGGCACCGCTGGTGGAAGCTCGCGTTGTTCGCGGGACTGTTCGTGCTGCCGGGCGGATCGGTGGGGGTCGCGTTGCTCGCGTGGGTCGAGCATCGGCGCAGCGGCAAGCGGGCGAAGCGTGTGGATGGCGCGCTCGTGCAGAGCGCGACGAACGCTCTCACGGACGAACGGATCCAGGTCGCGGCCAAAGCGCTCGCGGCACCGGCATTGAACGCCGCGCCGACTTCGGCTTGCCACGCTCGCGGCGATGCGGCGTGCCGGGCCGCCGCTGGAAAAGTGACGTGCCGGCGCAAGGAGACTCAAGCGGGGGAGGCGCGCGGCTGACCCTTCGCGTCGCTCCCCGTCATTCCCCCGCAGCGCCCCGCCGCCCGCCCCCGGTAACAACGCGTAACCGTCGCGTCACTGCAAGTAACACACCTGCGCACCGCCTCGCATTAACCTTTCAGCTTTCGGTTTCCCGCGCCCGCGCGGGCTCATACGCTAACATTCCGGCACACCAAGAGTTCGCCCGGCCGGCCGCGCCGCTCCCGGCCGCATCGCGGCGTCCAGAAGGAATTCATTGCATGCAGTCTGTTCGACTCCCGCGCGCGCGGCCGTTTGCATCGCGCGTCCCGACCCTCGCCATCAGCGCGGCCTGCGCGTTGCTGTTCGCCGCCTGCGCGGTCGGTCCCAACTATCAGCGGCCCGACACCACGATCCCCGCGTCGTTCAAGGAAGCCGCGCCCGGCTGGAAAGTCGCCGAACCGGCCGATCAGCACGATCGCGGCGACTGGTGGACGATCTACGACGACCCGCAGCTAAACGAACTGCAGGACAAGCTCAACGCCGCGAACCAGACCATCGCGCAGTACGCGGCGGCCTACCGGCAGGCCCGCGCGTTGGTCGGCGAAGCGCGCGCCGCGTATTTCCCGACGATCGGCGCGTCGGCCAGCGTATCGCGCTCGGGCAACGGCGCATCGACCGGCGGCAATGCGACGACCGCGACGAGCCGCGCCGGCATCGGCAACAGCTACAACGTGTCGCTCGACGCGAGCTGGGAGCCAGACCTGTGGGGCTCGGTAGCGCGCACGGTCAATGCGCAGAAAGCCGGCCAGCAGGGCGCGGCAGCCGACCTCGCGAACGCGCGGCTATCCGCCCAGGCCACGCTCGCGCAAACCTACTTCTCGCTGCGCGCGCTCGACTCCACGCAAAAGCTGCTCGACGAGACCGTCGCCGCGTATCAACGCACGCTGCAACTCACGCAAAACCAGTACGCGGCCGGCGTCGCCGCGCGCGCGGACGTGATCCAGGCGCAAACCCAGCTGCAATCGGCGCAGGCCGCGGCGATCGAGAACGGCATCCAGCGCGCTCAGGACGAGCACGCGATCGCCGTGCTGATCGGCGTGCCGGCCTCGATGTTCTCGCTGCCGCCGATGCCGCTCACCGCGACGCCGCCCGCCGTGCCCGCGCAGGTGCCGTCGGCGCTGCTCGAACGGCGGCCCGACATCGCGTCGGCGGAACGCAAGGCGGCCGCCGCGAACGAGCAGATCGGCATCGAGATCGCCGCGTTCTTCCCGACGCTGACGCTGTCCGCGTCCGGCGGCTTCGAGAACTCGGTGTTCTCGCAACTGTTCACCGTACCGTCGCGCTTCTGGACGCTCGGCCCGCAACTGGCCGCGACGATCTTCGACGCCGGCCTGCGCAAGGCCCGCACCGAGGCCGCGCGCGCGACTTACGATCAGGACGTCGCGACCTATCGGCAGACGGTGCTCACCGCGTTCCAGGACGTCGAAGACAATCTCGCGTCGCTGCGCATCCTCGAACAGGAAATTGTCGTGCAACGGCAGGCGGTCGAGTCGGCGCGCCAGGCGCTCGCGATCGTCACCAACCAGTACAAATCCGGCACGGTCGGCTTCATCAATGTGCTGACCGCGCAAACCACCGCGTTCACCGCCGAACAGAAGCTCGAAAACATCGCGGGGCAGCGGATGGTGTCGTCGGTCGGGCTCGTGAAGGCGCTCGGCGGCGGCTGGGATGTGGCGCAGATGAACCGCGAAACCGGCGACGTGGCGGCGCCCGCGCCGTTGCCGGCCTCGGCGGCGGCTGTGCCGCCGAGCGCGGCGATCGCCACGCCGGCCGCGCAAACCGCGGCGCTCAGTGGCGCGGCCGCGCCGGCGCAGACGCAAGTGCAATCCCAAGCGCAATCCCAAGCGCAAGTGCAAAGCAAATAAGCACGGCGCGGCAACCACGGCGCCGCAAAAGAAGCACCGCAAAACCCCGCCGCAAAACAAAAGAGGCATGTCCGCACTTCGCGGCCATGCCTCTTTTTTTAGCATTCGAGGGAAGCGAAGCGCCGGCGCGGACCGTCGCGCCTGCGTTCAGTGCACGAACGTCAGCGCCACCGTATCCGGCCCGCTCGGCCGGCCGAGCAGATTCAGCAAGCCGGCGAGGTTATCGCGCTGCTCCGGCGCGGCGCTCGCGGTGCCGTGAAACGACGTCGACGCGGCCGATACCGTGCCGTTGCCGTTCAGCATCAACGGTCCCTTCAGCGTACTGAGATTGAGCGTCGACGACGCCCCCTCGGCCTGAAACACCACCCGGTACGAGCCGAGCGGCTTGACCATCGACACGCGCGAGCTGACGTCGTCGAGCGTCATGGTCAGCTGGCCGAACGCCTGACCGTTGAAGCTGCGCCAGTCCGACCACGACAGCTGCACGTGGCCCTGCAGATCGAGCGTGTTGAACGGCGCGCCGAGCCCGACCAGCAGCGAGGCCGGCACCGCCAGCGCGCCCGGCGTCACGGTCGCGCTGCGCGGACTCGCATCGACGGTGATCGGCTCGGGCATCGCCTCGCTGTGGCGCATCGTCATCCGCACGCGGCCGGTAAACAGCGGCCAGAACGCGGTGTGCCATTCGATCCGGCCGGGCAGCAGCGTCGCGGTGCTCAGATCGGAGCCGGCCGCCAGCATCAAGGTCGCCGAGCCGTGCCACAGCGAGCCGTCGGCATCGACGAGATTCACGTGCCCGTGCGTCTGCCGCGCGAACTGCGAGGTCACCCAGGCCGCCGGCGCCAGCGCGAGCGTCACCGCCGCGACCGAGAGCAGCGCGACCACCAGCCACGGCAGCGCCTTGCGCAGGCGCCACATCCAGTAATTCATGCGAGTTCCTGTAGCGAGCGGCGGGTGCTTATCTGGCGGTCGACGGCTGCAGCGCGACCGTCAGATCGACCTGGCCGTCGTCTTTCAGCGCGGTGATGTGCGCCTCCGACACCTGCACCTTGAATTGCCGGCGCACGTCGTCGACCCACGCGGTCCACGCCGGGAACGACACGTTTTTCATCTGCACCTGCACCGCGTTGCCGACGAACTGCACCTGGGTCGCGGCCAGCCCATGCTCGCCGAGCGAGCCGGACAGCGCGTCCTTGAGCGCCGCGCCGGTCGGCGCGACACCTTGCGCCGCCGCCGACAGCGAACGCGCCTCGTTGGCCTGCGCGGTCATCTGCGCGAGCTGGCGTTGCAGGCTCGGCAACGACTCGCGCAGATGCGAGCGGCCTTCCTGCGCCGGCGCCCACAGCACCGACCACGCGATCACCACGGCGAGCACGCCGCCGCCCCACGTCAGCAGCGCCTTTTCGCGATCGGTGCGCTGGTCCCAGAAGCCAGCCCAGGTCTGAAGGAGTTCTGCTTTCATTGTCCGTTCCTGATGGTCCACTTGCCGGTGCTGCTGTCGATCGCGCCGCTCAGGCCGTTGCGCGCGAGGCGCTTCGGAAAGTCCGCGTCGACCTTCACGGCCGGCTTGAAGGTCACGTCGAGGCGATGTTCGTGATAGTCGAGCGCGGCGATCCCGTTGACCGGCAGGGGCGACAGCGAGCGCGCGAGCCCGTCGGAGAGCGCGAGGAAATCTTCCGGCGACAGCTCGCCGGCCGCGACCCGCAGCTGCTGCAACTGGCGCGACATCTGATCGGGCGCGTCGAGCACGACGGTGGTCTTCGGGAACGTGGTCAGCAACAGCTCGGTCATCTGCGCGTTGATCGCGTCGCGCTGGCGCGACAGCATCAGCCACTGCACGTTCGCGCCGACGATCGCGACAATCAGCGCGCCGAGCCCGAGCAGGATCGGCAGACGCAGACGGCGCAGCGTCGCGCGATCGAGCCGCCACGGCTGCGACGCGAATTCGAACTGGCACAGGTCGAAGCGGCATTCGAGCGCGCGCCGCGCGAGCTGCTCGAACGGCAGCGGGCTCGCGCCGTGAATGTGCGCGGCGAGCCGCGCCGGGCTGGTCGCGGCGCCGCCCGGCTCGTTGCCGGGCAGCTCGGTCAGCATGTACAGCGACACCGGCGCCGCGCCCGCGAGCGCGCCGAGCGTCGCGTTCACCGCGTTGGCCGGCGCCGCCAGGCCTTCGCCCTGCGCGCCGCGCGCAATCGCCAGTTCGACCCGCGGCACGCCGCTTTCGACCGCCCCTTCCAGCAGCAGCGCGGGCGCGGTTGGCACGACCGCGCCGAGCACCGCGGCGACCATCGGCACCAGCGGTGGCACCCCCGGCGGCACATCCGGCGCGACCACCGGCGCCACGCCCGGCAGCGCGGTCGCGGCACTCGCCGCGGCGGCCAGCACCGGCTCGCGGGCGTTGGCGTGCGCATCGGCGTGCGCGTTCGCATGCGCTTCAGCGGCCTCGCTCACGCTCGCGACCGTGTCGGCCAGCGGCGCCTGCGGCAGGCAGCGCGTGACGGGCACCGCGCGCAGGCTGCGATGACCGGCCGCCGTGAACGCGTCGCAAATGAAGCGGAACCAGCCGCGATCGATGATCGCGAGCAGTTGCCGGCCGTCGCCGAGCGCTTGCGGATCGACCGCGATATGGCACGTCTGCGGATCCTGGATCAGCTGATCCTCGACGATATTCGGCAGCGCCTGACGCAGCTTCGGCCCGCGCAGCGGCGGCAGCGTGGCCGGCATCAGCAGCAGGTCGCGCGCGGCCACCATCAGCACCGCCGTGTTCGCGCGCGGCAGCAGCGCGAGCGCCGAGCGGCCGGTGCGCTGCGTGCGCCCGGTCTTGTCGAGCAGCACGAACGGCAGTTCGGGCAATTGCCATTCCTGCGAGGGCACCGCCGGATCACGCGGCGGCAGTAGAACGATCAGCGTGCTCAAAGGCCACTCTCTCTGTGGATTGCGTTGTTCATAGTTGGTCTTTTACCCGCACGATACGCGTTGTGTGAGTCAATGGATCGCGATACACGAGCGTGGTGCGGTCCACTTCGGCTCGCTCGTGCTGCACGCGGCCGTGGACCAGGAAGTAGTTCGAATTGACGTCGAACTGGTTCGGATCGATCGATGCCGACTGCACGCCGGAGGCCGTCAGCGCGAGCTGCACGTCGCTGGCGTTGCGGAAAAAGACCGTCTGCCGGCGCGCGACCAGCGTCTGCGCCTGCGACAGGCTCATGCCCGTCACGACCGCCGCGATCACTTCGGCCGGCGCGGTGTTCATGTTGATCGCGGTGGTGGTCGGCAGCACGGTGACGAACGGGCGCAGCCGCGCGACGGTCTCCGGCGTGTAGCCGGGAATGTCGAGTAGCGCATCGACGCTGGTCATCAGGAGCGGCGCGACCGCCGGATCTTCGTCGTCGTCTTCGATGCCGGGCCGGCTCGACAACGCGCCGCTCGAGGTGCCGCCGCCGATCGCGGTCGGCGCGCTGGCGCCGCCCGGCGCGCCGGTCTGGAAGCGCGTCGCCGATTGCGACAGGCCGGCGCGCATCTGCAGCGCGGTCGCCTTCGCGAGCTGGCCGCTCAGGCCCAGCGACAGCAGCAGGCGCTGGTACGCGGCGACCTGCTCGGCGCTCATCTGCATCACGCCGGGCGCGGGGCTCGCCACCAGATTGCGCAGGTTGAACTTGGCCTGCTCGTCTTCGATCGACCCGGACAGATAGGTTTCCGCGCCTTGCTCGGCGCGCACCTCGCCGATCTGGCCGAGGAAGTCGGAGAGCCGCGTGCGCGCGATCGGCACGCCCCACAGCCCGCCCAGATAGGTGATGCCGGCCGCGGTGTCGCCTTCGGAGCGCAGGATCAGCCGGGTCCAGTCGAGCGCGCCGCGCGCGACCCATTGCGCCTGCGACAGCAGCCGCTGGTTTTCGATCCGGCGCACCTGCACCTGCTGGCGCCACAGCATCCCGGCCACGAGGATCGCCGACAGCGCGACCACCAGCAGCGCGCTGATGATCGCCGCGCCGCGTTCGCGCGCCGGCGCCGGGCTGCCGGCTCGCGCGTTCAGCGCGTTGCGCCGTTTCGACCGCGAGGAGAACGTCATCTTCATTCTCCGATCAGAAAAACACGCCGGATCGGCCGCGCGAGCGAGGTCGCGCCGATGCTGACCTCGAGCCCCGTCACCGAACGCGGCAGCGGTGCATTGCCGAGCTGCGGCACCTTCAGGTTGTTCAGGTTCTCGGTCAGCGCGGTCTGCACGTCGCTCATCTGCGTGGTCCAGCCCAGTTTCGGCACATACATGCGCGCGGAAATCGCGCCGACGCCGCCCATCAGCGGCACCGCGTTCCAGTTTTCGTCGCTGCCGCGCAGCGCCTGGCGCAACTCGCCGACATTGCCGAGCGGCGGCGACGTGTAACGCACCACGCGGCCGTTCGAAATCAGGTAGCGCACCACCTGCAAACGCGGCGCGCTGCCCGGCAGCACCATGTGCCGCACGAACTGCAGCGTGTTGCCCGACACCGACACCGCGGCGCCGCCAGCTTCGTCGTCGCTGGCGGCCTGGCGCGCGTCGATCCGCATCTGGTCGAATAGCTGCGCGAACACGCGCTCGTCTTCCATCGCGTTGGTGATCGCGGTGCGGCCGCGGATGATCTGGTCGAGCCCGCGCCACGACAGCACCGCGATCACCGCGAGAATCGCGATCGCGACCAGCAGTTCGATCAGCGTGAAGCCGCGCGCGCCGCGGCGCCGGCGGCGCTCAGAGCGAGCGGTTGCTTTCATTGGCGACCACCGTGACCATCTGGGCGAGATTGCCGGAACGTCCGGGCATCGTCACCATCACTTCGACACGGCGAAACACCGGGTTCGGCGTCGCCGTCACATGTTCGGTACAGAGCAATTGCAGGTTGCCTTGAGAGCAGTCGAAGGTCGTCGAGCCGACGTTCGGCCAGGTATGCGTCAGATGCAATTGCGCGAGCGCGTTGTCCGCGCTCCAGCCGGCCAGCAGGCGCCGGTGCAGATCGGCCTCGCCGCTCGCGAGGCTGCCGACCGCGCGAATCGACGCGGCCAGCGCGACCGCGATGATCGCCAGCGCGACCAGCACTTCGATCATCGTGAAACCGCGCTGCGCGCGAGTGCTCATGCGACGCATCTTGAAAAGGGCAGGAGTGCGGACGATTCCGCGACGGCGCGTCAGCATCTCAGCGCACCTCGTAACGGCCGTTGCCGGTGCTGACGATCGTCGCCTGACCGGCCGCCGAAAATAGCGTGACCTGGACCGGCACGTCGATCGCCTCGGTGCCGAACACGATTCGTTCCGCGTGCGAATCGGAGCCCGGATAGCTAATCGCGACGCCGGTCACGCCGCCTTCCCACTGACGCGGGCCGAGCAGATCGTCGCGCAGCGGCCGCCAGCCGTCCTGGGTGCGCACATCGAAGCGGAAGCCGCCGTCGAGCGGCTGCCACGCGATCGGCCGCGCGCGCACCTGCGCTTCGTCGCCGGCGGATTCGAACAGCAGCGCGAGGCGCTGCGCTTCCTCGTTCAGATCGGTGCGCGGATTGCGCGTCATCGTCACCGCGGTCAGCGACACCAGCAGACCCGCGATCACCAGCACCACCATCATTTCGAGCAGCGTGAAGCCGGCCGCGCGGCGGCGGCTCGCGCGCGGCCGCAAAGCCGTACACGGAGTGTCCACACGGGACTTGCAAGCGGACATGCGGTGAGTGCCGGCCATCGGGACGATCAACGGGAAATCAGACTGCAACGCATCGGCGGAGCACGCGCGCCGCGCGCTGCCGCGCGGCCGGCCCGAACAGCGAGGCGGGCAGGGCGCGAAGCGAAGCGAACGTGTGCGGGAGCATCATCGGGCTCTAACGGGTTGCGGGTTCGAAGCTTCTAAAGTTCGAGCCGCGTTATTGCCACGAACCGACATCGGCATCGTTGCCTTCGCCGCCCGGTTTGCCGTCGGCGCCGTAGCTGAACACGTCGATCTCGCCGTGCACGCCCGGATTCAGGTACTGGTACGCATTGCCCCACGGATCGTTCGGCAGGCGCTCGAGGTAGCCGCCGTCCTTCCAGTTGTTCGGCACCGGGTCGGTACTCGGCTTTTCGATCAGCGAGCGCAGGCCCTGCTCCTGGGTCGGATAGCGGCCGTTGTCGAGACGGTAGAGTTTGAGCGCCTGCATCACGGTGCCGATGTCCTGCTTCGCGGCGACGCGCCGCGCTTCGTCAGGACGGCTCATGATCTTCGGCACGATCAGCGCGGCGAGAATGCCGAGAATCGCGATCACGACCATGATTTCGATCAGCGTGAAACCGCGCTGACGACGGCGCTGCGAAACCGCGTTATCAGCGCGGCGGATGGTCGACAGTTGCATAGCTTGCTTACCTCTTTTCAGGTGAAAGATTCGACTCGTGGCGCTCGTTGAGCACGCCGGGCGGGTCATTTTAATGTCATGGAGTTGAAGGGTTTCAACTCAGCGAAATTTTCACAATAGTCCGTACAATGTGCGCATGAACGCCATCCAAATCCGTCTCCTGTCGCTCGCGCTGTTCGCCGTTTTCTGCGCGACGCTGACCTACTGGGTCATCACGCTCACTACGATGTCCGGCGCTCCGTTGCCGGCCGCCGCCGCGCATCAGCAGGTCTCGACCGACCAGGCCGCGACGCTGTTCGGCGGACAGCTCACCCGCAACGTGAATCAGGACATCCATCTGTTCGGCATCCTCTCGTTGACGCGCGGCGCCGCCGCGATCGTCAGCGTCGGGGGCGAGCCGCCGCACGCGGTGTCGCTCGGCAGCACGCTGATGCAAGGCACGAAGCTCTCCGAAGTCCGCGCCCGCTCGATCATCATCGACCGCAACGGCGCGCATTCCGAAATCTTCCTGCCGGCCAACACCGGCGGCCCCACCATCTACGTGCGCTAAACGATTGCGCGGCTGACACCGTTCACGCCGCGCCGTTTTCGTTTCCCGCCTTTACTTCGTCGTGCTTGCGGTTACTGCACGAGGTTGTTCAACTCGATGATCGGCAGCATCACCGCCAGCACGATCACCAGCACCACGCCCCCCATCGCCAGAATCAGCAGCGGCTCGAGCAGGCTCGTCAGGAACATCGTGCGCCGCTCCAGTTCGCGCGCTTCGCCGTCGGCCGCGCGATCGAGCATCGTCGTCACGTCGCCGGTCGCTTCGCCCGAACGGATCAGGTGCACCAGCACCGGCGGAAACGTCTTCGTGTTGCCGAGCGCGCGCGACAGCGACGTGCCTTCGCGCACCCGCACGATCGCATCGTCGATGTTCTCGCGCATCGCGTTGTTGCTGAGCGTTTCGGCAGCCGCCTGCAGCGCGCGCAGAATCGGCACGCCGGCCGCGGTCAGAATGCCGAGCGTGCTCGCGAAGCGCACCGTGTTGTAGCCGCGCACCAGCTTGCCGAGCAGCGGCGCGGTCAGCAGCCAGCGGTCGAACGCGAGGCGTGGGCCCGGCTGCTTCAGCGTCGCGCGCACGAGGTAGGTCAGCACGAACACGCCGATCAGCATCGCCCACCACCAATGCCGCACGAAGCCGGACAGCGCCATCATCAGCACGGTCAGGATCGGCAGTTGCTGCTTGGTGCTCGCGAACACGTTGACGACCTGCGGCACCACGTAGCTGAGCAGGAACGTGACGATGCCGAACGCGATCAGCGTGACGATCGCCGGGTACGTGAACGCCAGCACGATCTTCTGCTTCAACGCGTTGCGCTGCTCGATGTAGTCGGCAAGGCGCGAGAGCACCAGACCGAGCTTGCCGGTGTGTTCGCCGGCCGCGACCAGCGCGCGATAAATCTCGGGGAAGTCTTTCGGATGCTGTTGCAGCGCGTTGGCGAGCGAATGACCGCCGAGCACTTCCGCGCGGATCGACGCCATCAGCTCGCGAATGTAGTCGCGCTCCGACTGCTCGGTGAGCACCGCGAGCGCTTCGTCGAGCGGCAGGCCGGCGATCAGCAGACTCGCGAGCTGGCGGGTCAGGATTGCCTGCTCGCGCTGCGACAGCCGGCGCCCGAACGCGAGCCGCTGATTGCGCTCGCCGCGTGTGCGCGACGCGGCCGGTTCGACGACTAGCGGCGTCAGGCCCTGCGAGCGCAGATTGGTGCGCGCGCTGCGCGCGCTGTCCGCGTCGAGCACGCCTTTTTGTGCCTTGCCCGCCGCGTCGATCGCTTCAAAACGAAATGCCGGCATGCGCTTACACTCCGCCCGTCACGCGAATCACTTCTTCGAGCGAGGTCAGGCCCGAGGCCAGCCAGCGGTCCGAATCCTCGCGCAGCGTGCGCATTCCCTGCGCGCGGCCGGCGGCGAGAATTTCCGCGTCGGCCGCGTTGCGGTGAATCAGCGAGCGGATCGTTTCGTCGATCAGCAGCAGTTCATAGACACCGCGCCGGCCCGCGTAACCGGACTGGCCGCAGCGCTCGCAGCCGACCGGATGCCAGCGGCGGCTGCCGTCTTCCTCGGTGCGCTCTTCGCGGCACACCGGACACAGCCGCCGCACCAGCCGCTGCGCGAGCACGCCGAGCAGCGACGACGCGAGCAGATACGGCTCGACGCCCATGTCGGTCAAACGCGTGACGGCGGATGCCGCATCGTTGGTGTGCAGCGTCGCGAGCACGAGGTGGCCGGTCAGCGACGCCTGCACCGCGATCTGCGCGGTTTCGAGGTCGCGGATTTCACCGATCATGATGACGTCCGGGTCCTGACGCAGAATCGAGCGCAACGCGCGCGCGAAGCTCATGCCGATCCGTTCGTTGACCTGGGTCTGGCCGATGCCGGCGAGGTCGTATTCGATCGGATCTTCCACCGTCATGATGTTGGTGGTCTCGGTTTCGAGCCGCGACATCGACGCGTACAGCGTGGTGGTTTTACCGGAGCCGGTCGGCCCGGTCACCAGCACGATGCCGTGCGGCTTGCCGATCAGCTTGTCGAACTGGCCGAGCGTGTCCGACGCCATGCCGAGCGCTTCGAGGTTCAGGCGCGACGCGTCCTTTTCCAGCAGACGCAGCACCGCGCGCTCGCCGTGACCGGTCGGCAGTGTCGAGACCCGTACGTCGACCGGGCGGCCGCCGACTCGCAGCGTAATCCGGCCGTCCTGCGGCAGACGCTTCTCGGCGATGTCGAGCTGCGCCATGATCTTGATCCGCGAAATCAGCGCGCCGTGCAGCGCCTTTTTCGGCCGCACCACGTCGCGCAGCGTACCGTCGACACGAAAGCGCACCACCGACGCATTTTCGAACGGCTCGATGTGAATATCCGACGCCTGTTCGCGCGCCGCTTGCGTGAGCAGTGCGTTGATCATCCGGATGATCGGCGCATCGTCTTCCGATTCGAGCAGGTCCTCGACCTCGGGGATGTCCTGCATCAAGCGCGACAGATCGACTTCGCCTTCCACTTCGCCGACCACCTGCGCGGCGCTGCCGTCCTGGCGTGCGTAGGCCTGGTTGATCGCCTGCGCGAGTTCGTCGGCCGGCACCCGCACCACCGACACCGCGCCGTAATTGCGCGCGACTTCGGCGAGCGCGGCTTCGCTGGTGCGCTCGCTGATCCACACTTCGAGGCTGTCGGCATGCTGATGCGCGACCAGGATCTGGCCGCTGCGCGCAAAGCCGTACGGCACCATCCGGGCCGCGAGCGGCGAGGGCGCCGCGCGCTCGCCGGCGGCAGCGGCCTCGTCGTTGGACGGGCGTGACGAGGGCGCGGTTTGCGCGGGGGTCTGCGTCACGGACGCGCTCCCGGCGCCACGGTGTTCGGCGCCGCGCCAGTGGCGGGGTCGACCGCCGGCTGCGTGGTTTGTTGCGGCGCCTGATATGGGGTTGCCTGCTGGCGGCGCATCTGATCGAGATTGAACAGGTTCATCGCGGGCACGCCACCCTGGCTCGGGCCGATCGGCTTGGGCGGCATCACCGGATCGTCGTGATCGAACATCACGCGGTTATCCGAACGGAACGCGCCCTGCACGCCCTGGATGTAGTCGTAGCGATTCGCGGTCACCGCTTGCGTAGTGTCGCGATCGGTGAGGATCACCGGCCGCAGGAACACCATCAGGTTGGTCTTGTCGCGGGTCTTCTGCTCCGAGCGGAACAGCTGGCCGAGCCACGGAATGTCGCCGAGCAGCGGCACCTTGCTGTTGCTGACCTGGTAATTGTCCTGCATCAAACCGCCGAGCACGATGATCTCGCCGTTATCGCACAGCACGGTCGACTGGATCGAACGCTTGGTGAATTCCGGGCCCGCCGGGTTCGTCGACGCGTTGTTGGTGCCGTTCACGATCGCGGAGTCTTCGGTGTACAGCTGCATCTTCAGGATGCCGCCGTCGGTGATCTGCGGTTTCACGTGCAGCGTCAGACCGATATCGACGCGGTCATACGTATTGAACGCGGTGCTGGTCGTGCTGCTGGTCAGGTTCGAATAGGAACCGGTCTGGATCGGCACGTTGGTACCGACGATGATCTTCGCTTCCTCGTTGTCGAGCGTGATCAGGTTCGGGGTGGACAGCACGTTCGCGTCGGCGGTCTGCGACAGCGCCTGCAGCAGCGCGCCGAGGCCCTGGACGCCGAAAATGTTGCGGATCCAGCCGACGTTCAAGCCTTGCTGCAAGCTGCCCAGGCCCGACGCGAGCGCGGCGCCGCCGGTCGCGCCGCCGGCGGCCGCCGCCGCGGCAGCCGCCGTAATGTTGACGATGCTGTTGCTCGAACCCGTCTGCAGATTGGTACCCGCGAAAATCGAGCTGTTCGCGACCTGCCACTGGATGCCCAGGTTGCCGCTGGTGTTCGAGTTCAACTCGACGATCAGCGCCTCGATATAGACCTGCGCGCGCCGCGCGTCGAGCTGGTCGATCACCGCGCGCAGATTGCGGTACACCGGTTCGGGCGCGGTGACGATCAGCGAGTTGGTCGCGGAGTCGGCGGTGATCATGCCGCCGCCCTGGTCTTCGCCGCCCTTGTCCTTGTCGCCGCCGAGGAACCCGCCGGAATCCTTGCCCGAGCCGGAGCCGCCGCCCATCGGCGAATTCATCGAACTGCCGCTGCCAAGGCCGCCCGACGGCAACGGCGCGGTGCCCGAAATGCCGGTCGAGGTGTTGCTGCCGCCGCCACCGCCGCCGCCGCTATTCTGATTGAACGAATTGGCCTCGTTCGAGCCTGCCGACGAACCGCCTTCACCGCCGCCGCCCTTGCCGAGCATTGCGCGCAGCGTGCGCGCGAGCTTGGTGGCATCGGCGTTACGCAGCGGCACCACGTGAATGTTGCCGGGCATCGTGGTCGGCGTGTCGAGCTGCTTCGCGAGTTCCTTCGCGGCGGCCAGACGCGCGGCGTTCGACGCGCGGATCAGCAGCGAATTGGTGCGCGAGTCCGACGTGATCGATACCTTCAGCGTTGCATCGGTGCTGCCGATCGAGCCCGGGTCGAGCATCTTGTTCAGTTGCTGCGCGATGTCGATCGCATTGGCGTTCCGCAACGGCACGACCGCGACCGCCTGGCCCGCCGCGCTATCGACACCCGCGATGATCTGCGCGATGCGGCGCACGTTGTCCGCGTAATCGGTGACGACGATCGTATTGTTGGCGGGGTAGGCCGCGACCGTGTTATTCGGTGAGATCAGCGGGCGCAGCACCGGCAGCAGGTTGTTGGCCGATTCGTTGCGCAGCGTGAAGACCTGCGTAACGACCTGGTCGCCGCGCGCGGTCGGCGCATTGCCGACGTAGGTCGGCACGCCTTGCAGCTTCGCGTCGGCTTCGGGCACCACTTTCAATACGCCGTGATCCTGGACCAGCGAGAAGCCCTGCATGCGCAGCGCGGATTGCAATGTCTTGAGCGCCTGGTCTTCAGGCACCGCGTTTTCGGAAACGAGGTTCAGCTGTCCCTTGACCCGCGGATCGACGATGATCGTCTTGCCTGTCGCGGCGCCGATCGCTTTGGCGACCTGATCGATGTCGGCATTGACGAAATTCAGTGTCACCTCTGCCTGTGCTGTCTGCGCGGTGATCAAGCCAGCCACCAGCAGCGCCGTTGCGACTCGACGCAAAGCCATACAATTTCTTCTCATGGAATGTGATATCGATACCAACGGCTGTCGCCACTGGCGGTCATGCGATGCGGATCCGGCCCCAAGCCACCGCCCGAACGCTTTGCGGGCCGGTCAAGGCGACTGCCCGCCGTTCGAAAAAAACGAACAGTACCAGCTTTTCATGTCGGAATTGAAACAAAAAACTCGCCCCAGATCCGATTCCGTAAAAAGTTCGTGCTGTCGTTAGTCGATTGAAAGGAAATCGGCATATCGGGGGAACGGCGAACATCCGGATTTGTACCGGCTTATGTCGGTTAGCCAACTTGACGGTGCCCGGGCTGCCGGTATCATACGAGCCGTTCGCCTTGCTGTTATGCGATTGCTGACACGGGTTTTCCCCGATGCTGAGCGAAAGCCCCGGCCAGCATGACCCTCGCGGCCGGGAGCCGGCCAGCCGCGGACCTTACCGATTCTTACCGCGCGATTTTACTTAGTCCTCTTGACCGATGAAGTGTCCGTTAGTCACCGTCGCCGCCACCCTCGCGCTGCTCGTCGCAGCCGGGACCGCGCACGCCGACTGCTTCGACGAAGCGGCTAAATACCAGAAGGTGAACCCGCTGATCCTGCGCGCGATTGCGTGGCAGGAGTCGCACAACCGGCCGGACGCGCAGCACAAGAACGCCAACGGCTCGATCGACTACGGGGTGATGCAGATCAACTCCGTGCATCTGCCGGTGCTCGCCCAGTATGGAATCTCGCAAGGCACGCTGATGGAGCCGTGCAAGAACGTGTATATCGCCGCGTGGCATCTGCGCCGGCAGATGAATAAGTACGGCAATACGTGGCAGGCGGTCGGCGCGTATCACTCGGAGACGCCGGCGTTGCGTGATAAGTATGCGCAGCAAATCGCCGGGATTCTGCGCAGTTGGAAGTTGATGCAGTGATGGTGGGGCGGGGTAGCTGCGGCCGTTGATGCTTTGCTGCGCTATCGGGCGCTTTCTTCCACTGTCCTGTGATTGTTCGGCCGACACGCACTTCCTGTAATTTCGCCTGCTTTTTCCGCTCTCGCTTCTGTGTTTGCGTGTTTTTCCCGCGCAGTGTTCGCGCCGTTGCCATGGCTTTAGCCGCCGCGCGTTACTCCCGCTATTCCAGCCCCGCTTTCTGCATAGTGCGCTCGCGCGGCCCGCGTTTATCGCTGCCGCTACCGCGTATTGCGCTCGCTATCCCGACTCCGCTCTTTGGATAGCGCGTTCACGCGGCCCGCGCCGGTTTTGATGCACAATGCGGCTTCATGTTGCCGCCGGGCACCGCGCCAGCGGCGCGATCCAGCGGGTCCCGCGCCCGGCCCGTCCTCCAATCTTCCCGTTTACGTACCGCGATGAACCAGCCGCTATTGCCCGTCACCGTGCTCTCCGGTTTTCTGGGCGCCGGCAAGACCACGCTCGTGAACCACATCCTCGCGAATCGCGCCGGCCTGCGCGTCGCGGTGATCGTCGACGATCTGGCCGCGGTCAGCGTCGAGCCGACGCTCGCGACCGGCCCGTCGGCCGCCGACGCGCAGGCAATCGAACTGTCGAACGGCTGCCTTTACTGCGCGTCGAGCGACGACCTGCCCGGCGACATTCGCCGCCTCGCGCAAGCGGGACGCTTCGATGCGCTGGTGGTCGAAGCGAGCGGCGTCGCCGAACCGCTGTCGCTCGCCGAATCGCTCGCGTTCGACAATGAGAACGACAACGCACCGCTAGCCGGTTTCGCGCGACTCGATACGCTGGTCACCGTGGTCGACGCATCGAGCTTCCTGCGCGACTACGGCTCGGCCGATGCGCTCGCCGAACGCGGCCTCGCGACCGATGAAGACGACGACCGCACGCTCGCCGAGCTGCTGATCGAGCAGATCGAATGCTGTGACGTGCTGGTCGTGAACAAGGCCGACCTCGTCGATGCGGACGACCTCGCGCGACTCCAGCGGATCCTCGCGCGCGTCAATCCGCGCGCACAGCAACTGGTGAGCCGCTTCGGCGACGCTGCGCCCGACCAGTTGCTCAATACCGGCCGCTTCGATTTCGATACGACGGCGGGCGCGCCGGGCTGGCTCGCGGCGCTTGAACACGAGCAGGAAGAAATAGATAGCGAGCAAGGCCACCACCATTACAGCGACGCCGACGAATACGGAATCGGCTATTTCGTCTACCGCGCGCGCCGTCCGTTTCATCCGCAACGGCTGTGGGAACTGCTGCATCAGGAGTGGAAGGGCGTGCTGCGCAGCAAGGGCTTTTTCTGGCTGGCGACCCGCAACGACATCGGCGGTTCGCTGTCGCAAGCGGGCGGCGCCTGCCGGCCCGCGCCGGCGGGCATGTGGTGGGCCGCGCAGGCGCGCAGCGAATGGCCGGAAGGCGACGACGAACTGAGCGCCGAAATCGCTGCCGACTGGTACGGCGATGCGGACGATATGAGCATCGGCGATCGCCGTCAGGAACTGGTGCTGATCGGCATCGATATCGATCCGGCGCAGTGGCGCGCGAAATTCGACGCGTGCCTGCTCAGCGACGCCGAATACGCGCTCGGCCCACAGGGATGGCAGAACTTCGACGACCCGTTCCCCGCGTGGGACTTCGACGATCACGACCATGAGCATGACGACCCTCACGGTCATCACCATCATCACGACCACGCACACGGCGACGACTGCGAGCACTGCGGCCACGATCACCGTCACGACTGACCGAACCGGACGCGGCGCCGGCCGCACGTGATCACAGCAGGCCGCAACCGCGTGTTGCGGCCTTTTTTTGGCGCGTTACGCGCGCGTCTTCAGCCATCGCCCAAACCCGCATCGCGCCGCGCACGCCCGCAAAGCGGACGAAAAGTGGGCGAAAACCGGGCGAAAAAAAACCCGCCATCCGGCGGGTTTCTCGAGTGTCAACTGCCTGGCAGCGTGCTGCTTAGCGCTTGTTGACCGAATCCTTGAATGCCTTGCCTGCCGTGAACTTGACAGTCTTTGCAGCCGGGATCTTGATAGTTTCGCCGGTCTTCGGATTGCGACCCGTACGCGCTGCGCGCTTGCCCGAACCAAAACTACCGAAGCCGATCAACTGGACCGCTTCACCCTTCGACACAGCCTTCTTGATCACTTCAAGCAACGTGTCCAGCGTTTCACCGGTTTGAGCCTTGCTGGCGCCCGTCTGTCCTGCGACAGCGTCGATCAGTTCCTGTTTGTTCATTAAGGTTCCTCTTTGTGTTTAGGTTGACACGAACAGCGCGAACGCGCCGATTATACGTGCGCGCACCGCGCCGTCGAGCAGCTGCGGCCCCGATCGAGAAGATCTGCTGTGACGGCGAGTAAACCGTCCGCCAGCCGTGCTGCCGCTCCCTTCGCGGCGCTTGCTATGATAGCGCAGCGCAAACCCAATCAGGATAAGGGTTTCGAAGAATTGCGAGGTTCTCCGGCCGTTATCGCAAGGAAATCAGAATTTCCCCGCTTTTCACCCCCAAACGAGGGCTCAAACCCAGTCCAGACGGGGCCTGGCGTTGGTTTTCGCCAACGCAGCAAACGCTTTACGAGCATCCTCGCGGGTCCGTTCCGGCATCTCGCAATTCCAGCGCAGCGGCGCCGCGATCCGAACCCGCTCTTTCCAGCGTCCTTTTTCGCCGCGCATGACCGAACCGCTGATCCCCGCCGTCCTCGCTTTTCGCGCCAACGGCAGCCCGTTCTCGCCGCTCTACGACGACATCTATCACAGCGCCGTCGGCGCGCTCGAACAGGCTCAATACGTTTTTCTGGGCGGTAATTCACTGCCGGCCCGATGGCAAAACCGTCGCTGCTTCGCCGTGCTCGAAACCGGCTTCGGGATGGGCATCAACTTTCTGGTCACGTGGGCCGCGTGGCGCGCCGACCCGGCGCGATGTGAGCGGCTGCATTTCGTATCGACGGAAAAGCATCCGTTCAGCGCGGCCGATCTGCGTCGCGTGTACGCGATGCTGGCAAGCGAGCCGCTGATCGCCGAGCTTGCCGACACGCTCGCGAACGCGTGGCCGATGCTCGTGCCGGGCAGTCATCGTCTCGAATTCGACGACGGCCGCGTCGTACTGACGCTGATCTTCGCGGATGCCGCTGAAAGCCTGCCCGCGCTGCGGCTACGCGCCGACGCGTTTTATCTGGATGGCTTCGCGCCGGCGAAAAACCCCGAGCTATGGAGTCCGGCGATCTTCAAGTCGCTCGCGCGCTGCGCGGGCGACGACGCGACCTTCGCCACCTACAGCAGCGCGGGCGAGGTCAAACGCGCGTTGACGCAATGCGGCTTCGAGTATCGGAAGGTCGACGGGTTCGGCTGGAAACGGGCGATGCTGGTCGGCCATTTCGCGCCGCGCTGGCGGGTGCGCCGCTATGAACCGCCGGCGCCGTTCGCGCATCACGAAAGGCACGCGGTCGTGATCGGCACCGGGCTCGCCGGCTGCGCGGTGATCGAACGACTCGCGGCGCGCGGCTGGCACCTGACGTCGCTCGAACGGCATGCGGACGTTGCGCAGGATGCGTCGGGCAATCCGGCCGGCGTCTTCCACCCGATGATTTCACGCGACGACAGCGTCGCGTCGCGCGTCACGCGGGCGGGCTTTCTGTATGCGCTCAATCGCTGGAACGCGCTGGAGCGGGCAGGGCACCGGCTGGTGCGCGGCAACGGCGGCCTGCTGCAGATCGCCGCGGACGACGACGAAGCGCATGCGATGAGCGCCGCGATCGCCGGCTTCCGCTATCCACGGGAGTATGTGACGCCGGTCACGGCTGCCGACGCGGCGCGACTCGCCGGCACGCCGCTCGCGCGTGGCGGCTGGTGGTTCGAACGCGGCGGCTGGATCGCGCCGGCATCGCTGTGCGCGGCGCAGCTCGCCGCGGCCGGCGACCGGCTCGAACGGCGCTTTAACGTCGAGGTCGCGCGCCTCGAACGCGACGGCGACGAGTGGAACGTGTTCGATACCGCTGGTGAAGTGGTCGCACGGGCGCCGGTGGTGATCGTCGCGGGCGCGCATGAGGCCGCGCGCATGGCCGGCTTGCGGCATGCGCCGACGCGCAGCATTCGCGGCCAGCTGAGCCTGCTGCCGGCCGGCACGGTCGCGCCGCTCGGCCTGCCGGTAATCGGTGAAGGTTATGCGGTGCCGCTCGCTAACGGCGTCACGCTGACGGGCGCCACCTACGAACTCGACGACCCCGACACGTCGTTGCGCGCGGACGGTCATCGCGAAAACATCGAACGCGTCGCGCAGATGTTGCCGGCGTTCCGCGACGCACTGACTGACCTTCCTGTCGCGACGCTGGCCGGCCGCGTCGCGTTTCGCTGTGTGACGAGCGACCGCATGCCGATGATCGGCCAGCTCGCCGACGAAACCGCGGCCGCCCGCGACGCGGCGCGTCTGCGCGGCGCATGGCCGCTCGATCTGCCGCGCATCGACGGACTGTACGGCGCGTTCGCGTACGGGTCGCGCGGCCTCGTATGGGCCGCGCTCGGCGCGGAGCTGATCGCGTCGCAGATCGAAGGCGAGCCGTGGCCGCTCGAGCGCGATCTCGCCGAAGACATCGACGTTGCACGTTTTCTGCTACGCGAGTTGCGGCAAGGGACGCTCGGTTAACCGGGCGCTTCGGCACGAGTTCGGTTTACCTGGTTTACGTCGCCGCCACGTAAACCACGCGTAAACCTGCTGCTGCCGTTATCCACCGCAACTTGTGGATAACCGCGCGGTTAACCGGCGCAAGTCGTGTGGAACCGTTGTGGACGTAAACGGGGTAACTTGGCCATCGCAAAAAAGCTTGGAAAGTTACCCGCGTATACCCATTGCCGCCGCACATGCTGTGCATCCGGTTATGCGGCCGGCAAATTGCTGATTTGTTTCGGTAAACCCGAGTTATCCACATAAACCGAGCCGGCTTGTTAACTGTTACTACGTATACATACGGTAAACCAGTAAACAACAACGGCAGGGGCTTACGCCCCGGCTATCGAGCGGCTGATTTCGGTCAAAACCTCGCCAAAGCATTGCCGGTTAACCTTGAAGACGCACAGCGAAATCACACTTACCGCGTTTACGTAGGCTCGGCAGTTAACGCGGGAGCAAGGGGCAAAAGGTCGCTTTTGCCGCTTCTGAAGAAGTTAACGTCCGTTTTTACCGTTTTGCCAGTGAGTTAACCGCTTTTCCGTCGGGACCGGACAAGCTGTGGCACAATCGCCGTTCTTTTGCGCGTCGTGCCCCCGCATCGGGCGGCACGCGCAGCGACGGAACGGTGCCGGTCAAACAGAATCTGATTCAAGGTCGACGGCGTTCTTTCACCGTTCCGGTTGCCTCTGCCGCAGCCGTGAAAGCGCTGGATTCATGGCGGTTCTTTGCGGCCGCGGCGCATTCCCGATCATCCGATCATTGATAAAACGCAACGCTGACTTCGCGAAGCGCTTGCGACAGCGACGGTGTTAACCGCTCGCTCGTTTACCGGTGTGCGTGTGCGCCGGTTCGTGTCGTCTGCCGTTGCTGCCAAGGAGAACCCATTACGATGAATTCGGCGTTTTCGTTTCTGCCAGCGTGGCCGCTTTCTCCCGATGCTATTTTCTGGGCCGGGCTCGCGTTGCTTGCCGCCGGTTTGTGCGGCGAACTCTGTTATCGCGCATGGCGTTTACCGCGCATTTCCGGTTATGCGGTGATCGGTCTGATTGCCGGCGCGGCCGGTTTCGGCGTGATCGACGCGGATGCCGCGAATGCCGCGCGTCCGCTGCTCGACGTCGCGCTCGGTTTACTGCTGTTCGAACTCGGCAGCCGGCTCGATCTGCGCTGGATTCGTCGTAATCCGTGGCTGATCCTGTCGAGCGTGGCCGAAGCGACGCTCACGTTCGTACTGGTGTTGCCGGTGCTGCTGTTCCTGAACGTGCCGCTGATGGTGGCGACCGTGCTCTCGGCGATCGCGATGGCGACCTCGCCGGCGATGGTGATCCAGCTGAAAACCGAACTGCGCGCGGAAGGCCAGGTGACCCAGCGGCTGCTCACGCTCACCGCGCTGAACAGCATGTATGCGGTGGTGATCGAAAAGCTGGTGTCGAGCTGGTTGCATCAGGAGGCCTACGGCAACGTGTTCGCGACCATCCTGCAACCGCTGTATCTGCTGGTCGGCTCGCTCGTGCTCGCCTATGTGCTCGCGCGCACCTGCACGTTTTTCTATCGCCGGCTGAGCATGCAGGACGAGCATTCGTTCGTCGCGCTGTTCGGGATGGTGCTGCTCGCGATCGCGATCGCGCATCTGTTCAAGCTGTCGACGATTCTCGCGCTGCTCGCGGCCGGCATCATCGTGAAAAATCACGAAGCGCGTCCGCAGTTGTGGCCGCAGCATTTCGGCACCGCCGGCTGGCTGCTGACGGTCATCCTGTTCGTGTTGACGCTGACCTCGTTCGAATGGAAACACATCGCGCTGGGCGGCGTCGCCGCGCTCGGGCTGATCGTCACGCGGCTGGTCGCGAAGCTGGTCGGCGTGCTTGCATTTGCCAAACCGAGCGGGCTGAACTGGAAGCAGGGGATGGCGCTCGGGCTGTCGCTGTCGCCGATGTCGGCGCTCGCCTATCTGCTCGTCGACGACACCTACAACCTGTACCCGAACTTCGATCCGCAACTGCGCGCGATCGTCATGTGCTCGATCTTCGTCCTGCAGATTCTCGGGCCGTGGCTCGTCTATCGCAGCCTTGCGCTGGTCGCGGAGCGGCGCGAGGAGTAAGCCGCGCGCCGCTCGAACCCGCACTTGAAGAAGCCGTTTCAACACTCTCGCTTAAAAACGACCTGACTCAGGGGACGCCATGTCACTCGAAGCCTTCATCGATTCGAAACCGTTTACGTTCGGGATCGAACTGGAGATGCAGATCGTCAATACGCATGACTATGATCTGACCAAAGCCGGCACGGATCTGCTGCGTCTCATCAAGGACGAATCGATCCCCGGCAACATCACGCCGGAAATCACCGAAAGCATGATCGAGCTCTCGACCGGCATCTGCACGTCGCACGAACAGGCGGTCGCCGATCTGCGCAAGATCCGCGACACGCTGGTGTCGGCCGCCGATCATCTGAACGTCGGCCTGTGCGGCGGCGGCACGCATGCGTTCCAGCAATGGAGCGAACGGCAGATCGTCGATACCCCGCGTTTTCAGTATCTTTCCGAGCTGTACGGTTATCTCGCCAAGCAGTTCACGGTGTTCGGCCAGCACGTGCATATCGGCTGCCCGGATGCGAATAGCGCGCTGTATCTGCTGCATTCGATGTCGCGCTTCATTCCGCATTTCATCGCGCTGTCGGCGTCCTCGCCGTTCGTGCAGGGCGTCGATACCGGATTTCATTCGGCACGCCTGAATTCCGTGTTCGCGTTTCCGCTGTCGGGCCGCGCGCCGTTCGTGCTGACGTGGGACAGCTTCGAGGAGTATTTCTCGAAAATGGTCCACACCGGCGTGGTCAACAGCATGAAGGACTTCTACTGGGATATCCGGCCGAAGCCGGGCTTCGGCACGATCGAAGTGCGCGTGATGGATACGCCGTTTTCGGTCGATCGCGCCGCGGCGATCGCCTGCTACATCCAGACGCTCGCGCGCCATCTGCTGCTCGATAAACCGATCGCGCCGCAGGAAGACGACTATCTCGTCTACACGTTCAACCGTTTCGAAGCGTGCCGGTTCGGACTGGGCGGCACCTGCATCAATCCGCAGACGGGCGAACGCAAGACGATCTCCGAAGACATCCTCGAAACACTCGAGCGGATCGAGCCGCATGCGCAAGCGCTCGGCTCGACCAATGCGCTCGCGGAAATCGGCGCAATTGCCCGTGGTCAGGTCAATGATGCGACGTGGCTGCGTAGTCTGTTCGCGCAGGAAAAGTCCTTGCACGAAGCGGTGCGGCAGCAGTGCCTGCTGTGGCGCGCGTAGTGGTGCGCTTAGCGGCGCGCCTGGTCGCGCGGCATCGCGTGACACCTGCTACATGCGTCACAACGTGACGCTTTCAACGAAACCCGCCCCGTGCGGGTTTTTTTTCGTAAAAAATTTTCAAAAAATTTTTGCCCGCGCGGCCCTTCAGGTTTCGTAAAAGTTTACGTATACAAACGTAGAAGCCGCTAGCGGGCGTCCCGGATGTCTGTGGACAACTGAATAATTTCTTGCAAAGTCAACGCGCTGGCGAAATGATAAGTAGGCTTGAAAAGCAGGCACCGGGCGAGCTTGGGCAAGCAGGGCCGAAGATACGTTCGAGCTGCCGCAAGTGTTTGTCTCAAAACGCTACACAGGCTGTCCAAACGTTTTCCCCTGGTTATCCACAATGGTCGTTGGATAAGTTAGCTGTACGATTTGCCGGTCTCGCATAGAATGTCGTTTTCGCCGCCTGCGTGGCTTCGTAGGCGGTCAATTTTCTGAGTAGTAGAAACCATTTCGTCCGCGGGTTGGACGGAATTACCCCACACACGCAGCGGACACGCCCGGCACGCAGGTCGCCGGAAGTGCACGAAAGCGGTAAATAAACGAATCGAAGATTATGAGCGAAGGCGTATACGGAGAACAGGCAACCGGGCGAGTGACCCACAGCCTCTTGCGATTGAGCACGGCGATGCGAAGCCAGGCTTGGGAATGGGCCGAAGGCGCTGGCCTCACGCCGACCCAGGGCGAAATCCTCGTGCTGTTGATGCAGCGCAAAGGGCCGATGCGCCTCGGCGAAATCGCGCGTGAAACGGCACTGACCGCTGCTACCACCAGCGACGCAGTCAGCACGCTCGAAACCAAGGGGCTGGTCGAAAAGCGCCGCGCGCTCGACGACGGCCGTGCTCTCGCCGTTCGCCTGACCTCGCGTGGCCGCACCGCCGCAAAGCGCGCGTCGCAATGGCCCGACTTCCTGAGCAAGGCGGTCGGCACGCTGCGCGAAGACGAGCAGGCAATGCTCTACCGCACGCTGCTCAAGACCATCTATCAGCTCGAAGCGCAGGAAACGATCCCCACGCATCGCATGTGCCTGAGCTGCACGCATTTCCAGCCGAGCAAGAATCCGAAGAAGACGCCGCATCACTGCGCGCTGCTCGACCTGAACATGTCCGATACCGATCTGCGTCTGGACTGCTCCGTGCACGAAACGGCGGACGTTCTGACCCAGAAGAAGACCTGGAAGATCTTCGCTGCGTAAGGCGGCGGTTTCTGGTGTCATCCGCTAACATGACCTCGCCGGCAACGGCGGGCGGCAGCGCCGCCTGCCTGCCGGCTTGTGTTGTGTAATGGACCCGCTCACGGGCGGCGAGTCGTTCGTTAACCTGAAGGTGGGGCAGGCCGATGAATCGCGAAGTATTGGCCATTCGCCATGTGCACTTCGAGGATCTGGGCAGTCTCGAGCTCGTGCTCGGCGAGCGCGGCCGGCCGGTCCGTTATCTCGACGTCGGCGTAGCCCGTATCGAGGCGCCGAATCCGGTTTCTGCCTCATTGATGGTGGTGCTCGGCGGACCCATCAGCGCCACCGACGATGCGTGCTATCCGACGCTCGCGCCGCTCCTCTCCCTGATTGAAAAACGCATCGCGGCCGGTCTGCCGACGCTCGGCATCTGTCTCGGCGCGCAGCTGATCGCGCGGGCGCTGGGCGCCCGCGTCTATCCGGCCGCGCAGGCCGAACTCGGCTGGACCCCGCTCGCGCTGACCGAAGCTGGCCGCGCGTCGCCGCTGCGTCATCTGGACGGCGCGCACACGTCGATGCTGCACTGGCACGGCGACACCTTCGACCTGCCCACCGGCGCAACCCGCCTCGCGTCGACCCCCGACTGCGAAAATCAGGCGTTCGCGTGGGGCGGCCACGTGCTCGGTTTGCAGTGTCATCCGGAGATTCGCACCGATCGCTTCGAGCCCTGGCTAATCGGTAATGCGAACGAACTGGCCGGCCATGGCGTCGACGCGCGCACGCTGCGCGCCGACACCGCGCGCCACGGTCCCGCGCTCGAAGCATGCGCGCGCCGGATGTTCGGCGACTGGCTCGACAGCGTCGAGCCGCGCGCCTGAGCCGCCGCCTGCATGCATTAAAGCGCTCGCGGTGCTATGCTCGATCGCTCTCGGGTTTTCACTGGGCAAATCCATGAGCGCGCTTTTCTCTCCGCTCACGCTGCGTAGCGTGACGCTTCCCAATCGTATCGTCGTGTCCCCGATGTGCCAGTACTCCGCCGAACGCGGCGAGGCCACCGCATGGCACATCATGCATCTCGGCAGTCTGGCGCTATCCGGCGCGGCGATGCTGTTCATCGAGGCGACCGCGGTCGAACCGGATGGCCGCATTACGCCGGGCGACCTCGGCTTGTGGGACGACGCGACCGAAGCGGCGCTCGTGCCGGTGCTGGCCGCGATCCGCAAGCATTCGCATATCAACGTGACGATGCAGCTCTCGCACGCGGGCCGCAAGGCGTCGAGCCACGTGCCGTGGGAGGGCGGGCAGCTGATCCCGGTCGCGCAAGGCGGCTGGCTGCCGCATGCGCCGTCGGCGCTGCCGCATAAAGCCGACGAGGAGCCGCCGCTCGCGCTCGACGTCGCCGGTCTGCAGCGGATTCGCGAAGCATTCGCCGCGTCGGCGCGGCGTGCTGCGCGGCTCGGCATCGACGCGCTCGAAGTGCACGCGGCGCACGGCTATCTGCTGCATCAGTTCCTGTCGCCGCTCGCGAATCAACGCGACGATGAGTACGGCGGCTCGCTCGAAAACCGCATGCGTTTCCCGCTCGAAATCTTCGACATCGTGCGCGCCGCGTTTCCGGCCGACAAACCGGTTGGCGTGCGGGTGTCGGCGACCGATTGGGTCGAAGGCGGCTGGACGCTCGAAGACACGATCGCTTTCGCGCACGAACTCGAAAAGCGCGGCTGCGACTGGATCGACGTGTCGTCGGGTGGGGTCTCGCCGTTGCAGCGAATTCCGCTCGAACCGGGCTATCAGATTCCGTTCGCGAAGGCGGTCAAGCACGCAACCGGACTCACCACGATCGGCGTCGGCCTGATCACCGATCCGCTGCATGCGGAGCAACTGATCGAGAAGGGCGACGCCGACCTGATCGCGCTCGCTCGCGCGCTGCTCTACAACCCGCGCTGGCCGTGGCACGCGGCCGCGCAACTCGGCGCGACCGTCGAAGCGCCGCCGCAGTACTGGCGCTCGCAACCGCGCGAGCAGAAAGCGCTGTTCGGCGACATCTCGTTCGGTCAACGATGACGCCCGCCGCACGTTAAATGAACGCACCGGTCGACGGTTGAACGAAGCCGTCCACACCGTGTAGGATGCCGGATGTGACGCATTGCGCGTCGCAAGTCGACGCGGCGCTCGCAAGGCGCCGCGTTTGCTATCCGCGTCAGGAAAAGCCGCGCGCGAGACGCGCCTGACGATTGCCCGATTTCATCCCCCAGTTCTTCTTAAGGATTCATTCAATGAATTCACGCAGGATCGCCGTGCGCCGTTCGGGTGTGCACGGCAAAGGCGTGTTTGCCCTCGAACCGATCGCGGCCGGCGAGCGGCTGATCGAATACAAGGGCGAGCGGATCTCGTGGAAAGAAGCGTTGCGCCGGCATCCTCACAACCCGGCCGAGCCGAATCACACGTTCTATTTCGCGCTCGACAACGGCAAGGTGATCGACGGCAAGGTGAATGGCAATAGCGCGCGCTGGATCAATCATTCTTGCGCGCCGAACTGCGAAGCCGAGGAAATCGACGGGCACGTATACGTGCATGCGCTGCGCGACATCGCTGAAGGCGAGGAAGTGTTTTACGACTACGGCCTCGTGATCGATGCGCGTCAGACCAGGAAGCTGAAGAAGGAATACGAATGCCGCTGCGGCGCGCGCAAGTGCCGCGGCACGATGCTGGCACCTCCGGAGAAGGGCAAGGGCGGTGCCAAGGCGGATAAAGCGCAGAAGGCGGTGAAGGCCGATAAATCCGGCAAATCGTCGAAGAAAGCGAAGAAGAAGTGAGAGGCGGCGTCTGCCGCGTGGGCCGGTGAACTCAACCCGCCACGCACGGCGGACGCGTCGCATGAATCGCCGGCCTCAGCGCCGCCGCAGCGCGCAGCACCGGCGCTCACATTCGCTTTGCATTGCTACAGATCGACCGGCGCCGAGTGCGCCGGTTTTTTTGCGCCGCGCGATGCGTCGCCGGCGGCAGCGGCGGGCTGGCTGCTGCCGGTGGCGGTGGCCGCCGGCAGCAGCGGAATCCGCACGATAAAGCGCGCACCGCCTTCCGGCGCGTGTTCGTAATGCACGCTGCCGTGGTGCAGCACCATGATATCGTGAACGATCGCGAGACCGAGACCTGCGCCGGTGTCGACCCCCGAGTCGGCCTGTCCGTCGCCGCGGAAGAAGCGCTTGAACAGATCGGCCTGCTGCGTGTGCGGCACCCCCGGCCCGTTGTCTTCGACGACAATCTCCGCCATCCGCACTTCGTCGATCACCGTTTGCGACACCGTCACCGTGATCCGCCCGCCATCGACGCGCGACGGCGGCACGTACTTCAGCGCGTTGTCGAGCAGATTCGCGATCACTTCATGCAGCAGCACCGGGTTGCCGCGGGCGATCAGCGGGTGCTCGTTGCCGGGATCGTCGAGCCGCTGGAAGCCGAGGTCGACGTGCACCGCGAGCGCACGCGGCACCCATTCCGCGCCGGTATCGAACGCGAGCGCGGCCATGTCGACGTCGACGAAACGCGCGGCCTGTTCGCCCGGCTCCGCGCGCGCCAGCGACAGCAACTGATTCGACAGCCGCACCGCGCGGTCGGCCGCGGCGCGCAACTCGCGCACGGCGGCCAGCGTCTGTTGCGGATCGCGCGCGACTGCCGCCTGTTCCGCGTGCAGCTTCACGGCGGTCAGCGGCGTGCGCAGCTGATGCGCGGCGTCGGCGATGAATTTGCGCTGCGCATCGAGCGCGGACTTCAGACGGTCGAGCAGCGCGTTCAATGCGCCGGTCAGCGGCCGGATTTCGACCGGCACATAGCTTTCGTCGACCGGTTCGAGCGACGTATGAGTCTGGCGGTTCAGCGAGTCGGCGAGCGCGGTCAGCGGATTGAGCTGCTGATTGACGACCCGCCACACGATCACCCAGCCGGCGAGCAGCAGCAACAGCAGCGGCATCATGATCGCGACCAGAAACTCTGCGGCGATCCGGAAGCGGTGATGCACCGGCTGACCCACTTCGACGACGATCGGATTGCCGGTCGGCTGATCGACCCGCACCTGCGCGACGCGTACGGTTACGCCTTCGTGCTGCGTTTCGAACACATACGCGTAATGCATGCGGCGCACGTTGGTGCCTCGCAGCGGCAGATTGTGGTCGCCGGCGATTTCGGTTTCGCCGTTGCTGATCCGGTAGACGAGGTGCTCGACCGGGTCGGAGAACATCGCCTGGGCGAGCGGCGGCACCGTGATCGGCGCATCGGGTCCGGCAATCTGGATCTGCTTGGAAATCGCGGTCGCGAGGTCGGCGAGCGAACGGTCGACCACGTGCTGCGTGTACTGCCACGCGAGCCAGTAAGCGATCAGGCCGCTCATCAACGCGAGCAGCGAAAGGGGCGCAGCGAGGCGCCGCAGCAGCGTGCGGCGCAAACTAGTGGCGGCCGGCTGGGGCATGGTCGTACGCGCGGGAGGGAGGGAACGGCGCGGGGCGCCTTGAAAGGTTGCGGATCGCGGCACCGCGCGCGCGGGCTGCGGTCGGCGCAACCACGACGCGGCGCCGGACCGGCGCCGTCGGGCCGCGACGCGATGCGCGGCCCGCACGACGATTACGCGGCCTGGCGGATTTCCTGCAGCAGGTAGCCGAAGCCACGCACGGTAACGATTTCGACACGGCAGTTCTCGAGTTTCTTGCGCACGCGGTGCACGTAGACTTCGATCGCGGTATCGCCGAGGTCGCCGCCGAAGTGCGTCAGATGATCCTGCAGTTGCGCCTTGCTGACCACCCGGCCATGACGCAGCAGCAGCATTTCGAGCACCGCGAATTCGCGCGGCGACAGTTCGAGCGGCTTGTCGTCGTTGAAGATGCGGCGATCGACGCCCGACAGACGCACACCGCCGAGCGACACTTCGGGACGCGGCATGTCGCCGTGCGGACCGCTGCGGCGCATCACCGCGCGAATCCGCGCTTCGAGTTCGGCCGGTTCGAACGGCTTGAGCATGTAGTCGTCGGCGCCGGAATTGAGGCCTTGCACGCGGTCGTTCAGTTCGTCGCGCGCGGTCAGGATGATCACCGGCGTGTGACGGTTGCTCTGGCGGAAACGCGACAGCAGCGTCATGCCGTCGATGCCCGGCAGACCGAGGTCGAGGATCACGAGTTCGTGGCGGTTTTGCGTGAGGGCCTGCTCGGCAAAGATGCCGTCATGGACCATGTCGACGGTGAAGCCGGCTTGTTCGAGACTGCTTTGGATGCCGCGTGCGATGGGGCGGTCATCTTCGATCAGAAGGAGTCGCATGGATTTCGCTCAAGTACAATGGGTTTAGGCGTTTGGGCAAGCGGTTCGCCGGGGCGCCTGCAACACAGCCAGCGAGCCGCGTGGCAAACGCGGCGGACACCGAAGACGTGGCCGCGATGCAGCGATCGAGCCGCGCTGTCGTACCAGCCAAGCCATCACGAACTCATGTCCGAGATCAGCATTCACGAACTGGAAGCCGCAATCAACTTCTGGCGGGCCCGCTCACCTTCGAGCGGCGACGAACTCGTTCTGTGCAAGGAGGCAAGCGCGCTCTCCAAGCCGTATGCGCTGCTGATTGTACAGCGTCGAACGTCGCTATCGCCGGATCGTTTGGACCCGATTGCCAGGCAGGCGTGGGAATCTTACGTTCGACTTAATAATAGCCTGTAGAACTGAAGGTTTACCCAGGGAAATGCCTGCATTGGCCTTTCAATTCGCGCTGATTGCGTTAGAGACGACGTATAAACGCGTGCAAAGCGCGTTGAATTTTTCGTAATTACCCAGCGATGCTGTCGATGAACGAGGCGAGCGTAAGGTCGCGTTCGGTAACGCCGTTCGCTTCGTGCGTGGACAGCGTGATTTCCACTTTGTTGTAGACGTTGAACCACTCCGGGTGGTGATCCATTTCCTGCGCCTTGATCGCCACTCGCGTCATGAAGCCGAAGGCCTCGTTGAAATCAGCGAACTCGATGCTGCGTTCAATCGCGTCGCGATCGGCGGCGCTGTGCCAGCCGTTCAGCTTCGCCAGCGCCTGGCTGCGTTGCTCGGAACTTAGTTTCTGAATCATCGTGGGACCTCATTGATCAGACGCGCGCGGTTCGGCGCGCGCAATCCGTTATTTTTTCACGGATGCGTGAGCGGCGTTGCCGAGCGCGACGAGCGCGACGAGCGCGCGGCGCTTGCCGGCTACACGTCGCCGTCGTCCTGCCAGCCGGCGCGCGAGCCGCGGGTGAGCACGCGATCGCCGGGCAGCAGATCGCCGGCCGCGAATGCGGGGGCCGTGGCGAGCCGTTGCAGCAGCGGCGCGACATCGGTTTGCGCGACCTCGAAGAGCTGCTCGAAGTCATCGATTACGAAGTAGCTTTTCTGGAACGTGTCGATCCGGTAGCGGGTGCGCATCACGCGTTCCAGTTCGAAGCCCAGGCGGTTCGGAGAGCCGCTCTGCTGGCTGTATAGCGTCTCGCCCTGACTCGACACGATGCCCGCGCCATAGATCTTCACACCGTTCGGACTGGCCGCGTCACGGATCAGGCCGAACTCGACTGTGTACCAATAAAGTCGCGCGAGAAGCGGCAGCGCGCCGGCGTCGTCGGCCGCGAGCGCGGCGCGGCCATACGCATGCATGTAGTCGGCGAACACGGGGTCGATCAGCAGCGGCACGTGGCCGAACAGATCGTGAAAACAGTCCGGTTCCTGCAGGTAGTCGAGCTGGTCCGGCCGGCGCATCCACCACGTGACCGGAAAGCGCCGGTTCGCGAGATGCGCGAAAAACACCTGATCGGGGACGAGGCCGGGCACCGCGACGATGCGCCAGCCGGTTGCGGGCGTGAGCTTCGCATTGATCTCATCGAACGACGGCACGCGCTCGGCCGGCATGCCGATGCGAACGAGCCCGGCGAGGAATTCGTCGCAGACGCGGCCTTCGAGCAAAGCGGTTTGTCGCGCGTAAAGCTGCCGCCAGACCGCGTGGTCGACCGCGCGGTAGCGCTCGAACGGTTGGTCGATCGTGAAGTCGGCGCGGGTTTCGAGGCCGGCGTCGAACTGTTCCTGAAGTTTGGCCGTGGCGGCGGTGCGGGTGGCGGTGGACATGGCGAGCGGCTTTACAGCGCAAAACGGATGAAATCGATGAATGCGAGTGTAAAGCGGTGACCGCGCGAGAAGGGCGCAATATTGGCTTAAAAACGTTCGTGCATGCAATAATCGTGCATTAAGACGTCATTTAATGCGGATTATTAATATGCTCGAACTCGATCACTTCGATCTCGCGCTGCTCGATGTACTGCAGCGCTTCGGCCGTGCCACTCATCAGCAGCTTGCCGAACAGGTGCCGCTGTCGCCTTCGCAGATCGGGCGGCGCTTGCAGCGGCTGGAGCAGGTGGGAGTCGTGGATGGCTATCGGGTCGTGCTGCGGCCCGAGAAGCTCGGCCTCGGCGTCACCGCTTTTACGAGCCTGAAGCTCAAGCATCACGGCGATTCGATCATCGAGCAGTTTCAGCAGCAGATCGACGTGCTGCCCGAAGTGCTCGAATGTCATGCGGTGGTCGGCGATGCCGACTATCTGTTGCGAATCGTCGCGCCGGATCTGAATTACCTGTCGACGTTCGTGATGAAAAAGCTGATGCGGGTGCCGGGCGTCGATAGCGTGCGCTCGAATATCGTGCTGACCACGTTCAAACGCAACGGGCCGTTGCCGCTCGCGCATCTGGCGCCGGGCGCGACGGCTGGGTAAGGGGTAGGGCAGCTGAGCGATTGCTAAGCCCGCTAGCACACGCGTGGACCGCGCGCATGCGGCTTGCGCGGTCCAGCCGGCGATACGAGATTTACGCGGCCTGTTTCGGCTCGCCGTCAGCGTTCAACAGATCGACATAAGCGACCGGCACCAGATCCGCCTCCGTCACGCCGAGGCTTTCGAACATCGCCTGCGCTTCCGCGTGACCGCCTTCCTCGTCGTCATCCTGCCCAAGCACCACTTCGAGTTCGACGAAGTCGCCAAGACCGTCGACCCGATCCAGATGAATCCGCGTGCGTCCGCTCAGATATACGTGCCGTTCCTTCGTGACGATGCCGCGCGTGGTGAGCGCGGTCGCGAGCAGCGCATGCATCGCTTCGGGATTGGTCACCGGGCTGCGTGTGTAGTACGACGCCTTCGGGCCGTCGCGATCGTCGCGCTGGTAGAAGATCAGCTCGGCCGGGGTGCCGTCGTCGAACTGGCGCAGCTTCAGGCGGCCGCGCGGCACGTCGTAGAAAAAGTCCTGCTGGCGGAAGATCAGCGGCGCGTCCGTCGCGAGTTGCGCGGCGCGCTCGCGCAGTTGCTCGAAGTGCTGGGCGCGGGCTTTGATTTCGATGTTGCGTGCCATTGTCAGGCTCCTGTCGGTTGAGCGGGTGAGCGGCGGCTGGCGGGCTGGCCGGCTTGGCAACGCAGCGCCAGCGGGGAAGACAAAGTCAGGCGGAACGGAAAAGCAGGAAGGACGTGCGCGAAGCGCAAACCGCCAATCTAGCAAAAACTTCGTGACCGGATGGTTTCAGTGGGCAGCGGCCGTGGGGAGAGTCGGAGCGCCCGACGCGCGTTTATGCCATTAGCACGGCTCATATCGCAGCGCGGCAAACTCTGCCGGGTCATCGCAAGCCGCGCAATTACACCACTCAATTCATCCACTGCTGCTCGATCAGCTTCAACGCGGCGGCAATCGCGGGTTCGTCCTTGCGCTCGTCGAGCGTGATGAAGCTCAACTGGGTCGGCACCGTAATGCCTTCGACGATCGTCAGCGCGTGCGCATGCGCTTCGGCGATCGCGGTCGCGTCGCGCGCGAGCGTGAGGCCCACGCCCGACTTGACGAGGTCTAGCATCGACGGCTCCTGGTCGACCTCGGCCACCTTGACCGGCTTCACGCCCGCCGCGCCGAAGCAGCGCGACAGCAGCCGGTTGTGCGCGGATGCGGGCGGGGTCCAGATCCACGGCAGCGCGGCGAGCGAGCGCCAGTCGCGCGCTCCCTTTACGCGATCTTTCCAGCCGGCCGGCGCGAGCACCCGGTACTGGAACTGCGTGAGCGTCAGCGCGTGAAACGCGGCGCCGTCGCGGCTCTCGTCGTCGGACGGCAGGCCGATGTAGTAGCCGACGTCCAGCTCGCCCGCGCGGATCTGCTCGAGCACCCAGCCCGACATCCCGTGGCGCAGCGCGGTCTCGATCCGCGGCCACGTCTCGACCAGCTGCTTCAGAAATCCGCCGAGGCGCAGAAATTCAGGGTCGAGAATCGTGCCGATGCGCAGCCGGCCGCGCACCTCTTGGCGCAACGCCAGCGCCGCGCGTTGCACGTCGGCGGCCGCGCCGACCGCCCGTTCGGCGTGCGGCAGCAGCGCCTGGCCGTCGCGCGTCAGCACGAGCCCGTGCGAGGTCCGTGTAAACAGCGTGACGCCGAGCGTTTCCTGCAAATGCTTGATTTGCAGGCTGACGGCGGGTTGGGTCAGATGCAGCTGCACCGCGGCACGGGTGAGGTTGCCCTCGCGTGCGACGGTGACGAAGGCCCGGAGCAAGGTGAGATCCATCCGGTGATATTAGCGCGGCTTATAGCCCAGTTGAGCAATTCTCATTGGATTTGTCGGCCCGAAGCACCTTACGCTTAACGTCCGATACGCTGCGGCACCGCTGCGATGCCGCGCGCAGGATTTGATAGCAAGAGGAACGACATGAGCGAGACACATCAGAACGACAGCGTCCAGCAGGCCGCGGCGAGCGCCCGCGCGCTGGCCCATGTGATCAACGGCAAGGCGATCGAAGGCACCAGCGGCCGTTTCGGCGACGTGTTCAATCCGGCGCTCGGCAGCGTCAGCGCCCGCGTGCCGCTTGCGAGCGTCGCGGAAGTGGACGCCGCGGTTGCCGCCGCGAAAGCCGCGTTCCCCGCGTGGAGCGAAACCGCGCCGATCAAGCGCGCCCGCGTGCTGTTCAAGTTCAAGGAGTTGCTCGACCGTCACCACGACGAGCTCGCCGAGCTGATCACGCGCGAGCACGGCAAGGTGTTTTCCGATGCGAAGGGCGAAGTGATGCGCGGCATCGAGATCGTCGAATTCGCGTGCGGCATTCCGAATCTGCTGAAGACCGACTTCACCGATCAGATCGGCGGCGGCATCGACAATTGGAATCTGCGTCAGCCGCTCGGCGTGGTCGCCGGCATCACGCCGTTCAATTTCCCGATGATGGTGCCGTGCTGGATGTTCCCGGTCGCGATCGCGTGCGGCAATACCTTCGTGCTCAAGCCGTCCGAACGCGATCCGTCGGCGGCGAACCGGCTCGCCGAACTGCTGAGAGAGGCCGGTCTGCCGGACGGCGTGTTCAACGTCGTGCACGGCGACAAGGTCGCGGTCGATGCGTTGCTCGTGCATCCGGACGTCAGCGCGCTGTCGTTCGTCGGCTCGACGCCGATTGCCGAATACATCTACACGGAAGGCACGAAACACGGCAAGCGTGTGCAGGCGCTCGGCGGCGCCAAGAATCACCTCGTCGTGATGCCGGACGCCGATCTCGATCAGGCGGTCGATGCATTGATCGGCGCGGCCTACGGATCGGCCGGCGAGCGCTGCATGGCGATTTCGGTGGCGGTCGCGGTCGGCCATATCGCCGATGAGCTGATCGAGCGTCTGACACCGCGCGTGCGGAACCTGAAGATTCTGAACGGGATGGAAGCGGCCGCCGAGATGGGCCCGCTCGTGACCGGCGCGCATCGCGACAAGGTAGTCGGCTATATCGATGCGGGCGTGGCGGCCGGCGCGAAGCTGGTGGTCGACGGCCGCGGTCACCAGGTGGCCGGGCATGAACAGGGCTTTTTCCTCGGCGGCACGTTGTTCGATGATGTATCGCCCGACATGAAGATCTATCGCGAAGAGATTTTCGGGCCGGTGCTGTGCGTGGTGCGGGTGCCGGACTTCGCGTCCGCGGTCGAGCTGATCAACGCGAATCAGTTCGCCAACGGCGTGTCGCTGTTCACGTCCGACGGCGGGATCGCGCGCGCGTTCTCGCGGCAGATCGAGATCGGCATGGTCGGCATCAATGTGCCGATTCCGGTGCCGATGGCGTGGCATTCGTTCGGCGGCTGGAAGAAGTCGCTGTTCGGCGATCACCACGCGTACGGCGAAGAGGGCGTGCGCTTCTATACGCGCTACAAGAGCATCATGCAGCGCTGGCCCGACAGCATCGCGAAGGGTGCTGAATTCACGATGCCGGTCGCCAAATAATCGGGTTAACCGGGCGGCTCTAATGGCCGCGTGCTGCATCGGGCACGCAGCCAGCAAAACAATCACAGGCACAGCGCCGCGCGCGCAACGCAGCACACACGTTGCCATGCGCGCGCCGGCAAAAATGCTTAGGAGACTGAATGATGAGTCACGGCGATAGCACGTCCGCGTCCGCGCGGCGGCTCGAAGGCGAGTTCGACTACATCATCGTCGGCGCCGGCACCGCGGGTTGCGTGCTGGCCAACCGGCTGAGCGCTGACCGCGAGATCAGCGTGCTGTTGCTCGAAGCCGGCGGCAAGGACGACTATCACTGGATTCACGTACCGGTCGGCTACCTTTACTGCATCGGCAATCCGCGCACCGACTGGCTGTATAAGACCCAGGCCGAGCCGGGTCTGAACGGGCGCATGTTGTCGTATCCGCGCGGCCGTGTGCTCGGCGGCAGCTCGTCGATTAACGGCATGATCTACATGCGCGGCCAGCGCGAAGACTACGACGAATGGGCGCGCGTGACCAACGACAGCTCATGGTCGTGGGACGCGGTGTTGCCGGTCTTCAAACGCAGCGAGGATCATCACGGCGGCGAGAACGCGGCGCACGGCGCGGGCGGCGAATGGCGCGTCGAAAAGCAGCGCCTCAAATGGAAGATTCTCGAAGAGTTCGCGCGGGCCGCGCAGCAGACCGGCATCCCCGCGACCGACGACTTCAATCGCGGCGACAACAGCGGCGTCGGCTACTTCGACGTCAATCAGAAGCGCGGGATTCGCTGGAATGCGTCGAAGGCATTTTTGCGGCCCGCGCTGCGGCGTCCCAATTTGACCGTGATCACCGGCGCGCACACGCAGCGCGTCGTGTTCGACGGACGCCGCTGCGTGGGCGTCGAGTATCGAGGCGGCGACGTCGATTACATCGCGAAGGCGCGCTGCGAAGTGATCCTCAGTGCGGGCGCGGTCAACTCGCCACAACTGCTCGAATTGTCCGGCGTCGGCAACGGCGCGCGTCTGCGCGATCTCGGCATCGAGGTCGTCAGGGATCTGCGCGGTGTCGGCGAAAATCTGCAGGACCACTTGCAATTGCGGATGGCCTATCAGGTGCAGGGCGTGCGCACGTTGAACACGATGAGCGCGCACTGGTGGGGCAAGCTGATGATCGGCATGCAGTACGCGCTGCTGCAAAGCGGGCCGATGTCGATGTCGCCGTCGCAACTCGGCGCGTTTGCGAAGTCCGATCCCGGCGATCGCTCGCTTACGCGTCCCGATCTCGAGTATCACGTGCAGCCGCTGTCGCTCGATCGCTTCGGCGAGCCGCTGCATCGTTTCAATGCGTTCACCGCATCGGTGTGCCAGCTGCGGCCCACCTCGCGCGGCAGCATTCATATCGCGTCGGCGGATTCAGCGGCGCCGCCGTCGATCGCGCCGAACTACCTGTCCACCGATTACGACCGCCACGTCGCCGCGAACGCATTGCGCCTGACGCGCCGGATCGCCGCGGCGCCCGCGCTCGCGCGTTACCAGCCGCAGGAGATTTTGCCGGGCCCGCAGTATCAGAGCGAAGCGGAGTTGCAGCAGGCCGCGGGCGCGGTCGGCACGACGATCTTCCATCCGGTCGGCACCTGCCGGATGGGTACGGCCGACGATCCCGGCACGGTGGTCGACAACCGCCTACGAGTTCTCGGAGTCGATGGCCTGCGCGTGGTCGATGCATCGGTGATGCCGACCATCACGTCGGGGAACACCAATTCGCCGACGCTGATGATCGCCGAGCGCGCGAGCGAGATGATTCGCGAAGATCGTCGCGCGCGCATGAGCGGCAATGTAGCCGCGCCGGCGAGGACGGTCGCGTCGATGTCCGCTGTGTGACAACGGCTGCACCGCGAGCGCGCAAAAATGCATGCGCACGGTGCAGCCTGAATCGCTAACGGACATGCGTACGCGTCGCTGACGCATCGCATCGGTCAGGTTTGCCGCATGCTCGACGTGCTCGACGCGCGCGCGTTGCGCACGCACGGCGCGGGCCTCGGCCACTAAGTGCAAATCCCAATGAATGCGCTGCATCATTGGCGCGACAATGGCAGCCATGCTGCGTGCCGCGCCGTGGATTACCGTCCGATTGGTGCAGTACGCCAACGAGCGGCATGGGGTGCCGCCGTCATAACAAGTCGCGCAGACTTTCGCGCGGAAAGATCGTAATGCTTCGCCTAACTCCGTATGGAAGGGAACATGATTCTCGGCGATACGATTCTCGAAACGCGCGGCCTTACCCGTGAGTTCAAAGGCTTCGTTGCCGTGAACGGCGTGAACCTGCGCGTGCGCCGTGGCTCGATCCATGCGCTGATCGGCCCCAATGGAGCGGGCAAGACCACCTGCTTCAATCTGCTCACCAAATTTCTCGAGCCCACCGCGGGTCAGATCGTCTTCAACGGCGTCGACATCACCGGTGAGCGTCCCGCGCAGATCGCGCGGCGCGGCATCATCCGCTCATTCCAGATTTCCGCGGTATTTCCGCATCTGACAGCATTGCAGAACGTGCGCATCGGTTTGCAGCGCTCGCTCGGCACCGCGTTTCACTTCTGGAAGAGCGAGCGCTCGTTGCGGCGTCTGAACGATCGTGCGATGGATCTGCTGACCCAGGTCGGGCTGACCGATTTCGCCGACGTGCAGACGGTCGAGCTCGCATACGGCCGCAAGCGCGCGCTCGAAATCGCGACCACGCTCGCGATGGAACCCGAACTGATGCTGCTCGACGAGCCCACTCAGGGAATGGGTCACGAGGACGTCGACCGCGTGACCGCGCTGATCAAAAAAGTATCGGCGGGCCGCACCATTTTGATGGTCGAACACAACATGAACGTGATCGCCGGCATCTCCGACACGATCACCGTACTGCAACGCGGTGAGGTATTGGCCGAGGGCAGCTACGCGGAAGTGTCGAAGAATCCGCTGGTGATGCAGGCATATATGGGCAGCGCCGACGCGGCGCTCGCCGGAGCTCACGCATGAATACGACGGTCGAGCGCGAAGGGCTCGAAACGAGCGACACGAAAAGCGGCGCACCCGCGCTGGAAATCGCGGGACTGCAAGCCTGGTACGGGGAATCCCACATTCTGCACGGCGTCGATCTGACGGTCGGCCGCGGCGAGGTCGTCACGCTGCTCGGGCGCAACGGCGCGGGCCGCACCACCACGTTGCGCGCGATCATGGGGCTGACCGGGCGCCGCACCGGCTCGATCCGCATCGGTGGACGCGAAACCATTGACCTGTCCACGCACCGGATCGCGCATTGCGGGGTCGGCTATTGCCCGGAAGAGCGCGGGATTTTTTCGAGCCTGTCGTGCGAGGAAAATCTGCTGCTGCCGCCGCCGGTCGGCGACAAGGCGCACATGATGTCGCTCGAGGAAATCTACGCGATGTTCCCGAATCTGCACGAGCGGCGCATGAGCCAGGGCACGCGGCTGTCGGGCGGCGAACAGCAGATGCTGGCGGTCGCGCGAATTTTGCGCACCGGCGCCAATCTGCTGCTGCTCGACGAGATCTCCGAAGGGCTCGCGCCGGTGATCGTGCAGGCGCTCGCGCGGATGATCGTCACGCTGAAATCGCGCGGCTATACGGTGGTAATGGTCGAGCAGAACTTCCGCTTCGCCGCGCCGCTCGCGGACCGTTTTTATGTGATGGAGCACGGCACGATCGTCGAGCATTTCGGGGCTGCGGAGCTCGAAGGCAAGATGCCGGTGCTGCACGATTTGCTGGGCGTATGAGCGGGGCTGCGGCACCTAACCGGACCCACGTGCCGCGACCCGATTGCCTCTGATAACCACAAACGAAGAACTGGAGACACGCATGACCAAGAACCCACTCGCACGGCTTGCCTCACTCTGTTTCGCGGTCGCCGCCGGCACCGCCTTGACGTTCTCGGGCGCGCAGGCAGCCGATGACGCGGTGAAGATCGGTTTCATCACCGACATGTCGGGGCTATACGCGGATATCGACGGGCCGGGCGGTCTCGAAGCGATCCGCATGGCGGTCGCGGACTTCGGCGGCAAGGTCAACGGCAAGCCGATCACCGTGCTGTACGCGGACCACCAGAACAAGGCGGACATCGCCGCGTCGCGCGCGCGCGAATGGTTCGACCGCGAAGGCGTGAACATGCTGATCGGCGGCACCAACTCGGCGACCGGGTTGTCGATGAACACCGTCGCCGGCGAAAAGCACAAGGTCTATATCAACGTCGGCGCGGGCGCCGATACGCTGACCAACGAGCAGTGCACGCCGTACACGGTCCACTACGCGTACGACACGACCGCGCTCGCGAACGGCACCGGCTCGGCGGTGACCAAGCAGGGCGGCAAGACGTGGTACTTCCTGACCGCCGACTACGCGTTCGGCAAGGCGCTCGAAAAGGCCACCTCGGACGTCGTCAAGGCGAACGGCGGCCAGGTGCTCGGCACGGTGCGTCATCCGCTGTCGGCGTCGGACTTCTCGTCGTTCCTGCTGCAGGCGCAGGCGTCGAAAGCGCAGGTGCTCGGCCTCGCGAACGCGGGCGGCGATACGGTCAATTCGATCAAGGCCGCGAAGGAATTCGGCATCCCGAAGACGATGAAGATCGCCGCGCTGCTGATGTTCATCAACGACGTGCATAGCCTGGGCCTCGAAACCACCCAGGGTCTGGTGCTGACCGACAGCTGGTACTGGAACAAGAACGCCGACACCCGCAAATGGGCGCAGCGCTACTTCGACAAGATGAAGAAGATGCCGTCGAGCCTGCAGGCCGCCGACTACTCGGCGACGATGAACTATCTGAAGGCAGTGCAGGCGGTCGGCTCCGACGATCCGGATAAGGTGATGGCGCAGCTGCGCAAGACGAAGATCGACGACTTCTATGCGAAGGGCTACATCCGCGAGGACGGCAGCATGATCCACGACATGTACCTGATGCAGGTGAAGACGCCGGCGGAATCGAAAGAGCCTTGGGACTACTACAAGATCTCGGCGACGATTCCGGGCGAGCAGGCGTACACGACCAAGGCGCAGACCCGCTGCGCGTTGTGGAAGTAAGCGCCACCGGTCCTTCGGGACCGGTCTCACCTTGACGATCGCTCGAAGGGCGAAAGGCTCCAATGGACATCTTTGGCGTTCCGCTACCGGCGATGCTGAGCCAGCTTCTGCTCGGGCTCGTGAACGGTTCGTTCTACGCGATTCTGAGCCTCGGGCTGGCCATCATCTTCGGCCTGCTCAACGTAATCAATTTCGCGCATGGCGCGCTGTTCATGCTGGGCGCGATGCTCGCATGGATGGGGCTGTCGTATTTCGGTCTGCCGTACTGGGCGATGCTGGTGCTCGCGCCGCTCATCGTCGGCGTGTTCGGCATCGCGATCGAGCGCTCGATGCTGCGCTGGCTCTACAAGCTCGACCACCTGTACGGGCTGCTGCTGACGTTCGGCATTACGCTCGTGATCGAAGGCGTGTTCCACTCGATCTACGGCTCGTCGGGCCAGCCGTATGACGTGCCGTCGGCGCTCGCCGGCGCGACCAATCTCGGCTTCATGTATCTGCCGAACTATCGTGCGTGGGTCGTAGTCGCGTCGCTGATCGTGTGTTTCGCGACGTGGTTCGTGATCGAGAAGACCCGGCTCGGCGCGTATCTGCGCGCGGGCACCGAGAACCCGAAACTGGTCGAGGCGTTCGGCGTGAACGTGCCGTTGATGATCACGCTCACTTACGGCTTCGGCGTCGCGCTCGCCGCATTTGCCGGCGTGCTCGCGGCGCCGGTGATCCAGGTGTCGCCGCTGATGGGCCAGTCGATGATCATCACCGTGTTCGCAGTGGTCGTGATCGGCGGGATGGGCTCGATCATGGGCTCGATTCTCACCGGGCTGCTGCTCGGCGTGATCGAAGGGCTCACGCGCGTGTACTACCCGGAAGCGTCCGCGACCGTCGTGTTCGTGATCATGGCGCTGGTGCTGCTGGTACGTCCGGCGGGCCTTTTCGGCAGGGAAAAATGATGCAGAGAAAACTCCTCTACGGACTGCTGCTGGTCGCGCTGATCGCGGTGCCGGTGCTCGGCATCTATCCGCTGTTCGTGATGAAGGTGCTGTGCTTCGCGCTGTTCGCGGCTGCGTTCAATCTGCTGATCGGCTACACCGGGCTGCTGTCGTTCGGTCACGCGATGTTTCTCGCGTCGGCCGGCTACGTGACAGGCTACGCGATGCAAACGCTCCGCTTGTCTCCCGAGTTCGGCGTGCTGGCCGGGACCGCGGCCGCGACGCTGCTCGGCTTCGTGGTCGGCATCTTCGCGATTCGCCGCCAGGGGATCTACTTCGCGATGGTCACGCTCGCGCTCGCGCAGATGGTCTACTTCGTGTTCCTGCAGGCGCCGTTCACGCATGGCGAGGACGGCTTGCAAGGGGTGCCGCGCGGCAAGCTGTTCGGGCTCGTCGATCTGTCGTCGGACGTCGCGCTGTATTTCGTCGTGCTGCTCGTGATCGTCGCTGCGTTCCTGCTGATCGTGCGGATCGTTCATTCGCCGTTCGGTCAGGTGCTGGTCGCGATCAAGGAGAACGAGCCCCGCGCGGTGTCGCTCGGCTACGACACCGATCGCTTCAAGCTGCTCGCGTTCGTGCTGTCGGCCGGGCTCGCCGGGCTCGCGGGGTCGCTGAAGGTGCTGGTGCAAGGCTTCGAGACCTTGAGCGATGCGTACTGGACGATGTCCGGGCTGGTGATCCTGATGACGCTGGTGGGCGGCATGGGCACGCTGTTCGGACCGCTGCTCGGCGCCGCGCTGATCGTGTCGCTCGAAGACCGGCTCGGCGATATCGGCGGGGCGCTCGCGTCGCTGACTGGAGTGGGCTGGTTCCGCTCGCTTGGCGAGTCGGTGACGATAGTCACGGGGCTGATCTTCATCGCCTGCGTGCTGGCGTTCCGGCGCGGGATCGTCGGCGAGATCGTGGCGCGGGTGCGGCCGCTGAGAGCGTGACAATGCGCTGATCAGCGCGCGCTTGATGCACTGCGATAGCGGATTGGTTCGGTCTCCGATCTAACCGGCGATGCGCTGGAGTTCAGATGCATCGGGCCGCCGCGCGAAGCGGTGAGAAACGCCACGCCGCGCGTCCGCTGGACGTGCCCCAATTTAGTGCCGCAGTGCACCACTAGGGTAATTGCTAGTTGTGACTGCTTAGGTGGTCGTTTAATCTTCATGCAGTTCTGATGCACCACGAATTTGCAGGTGGAGAACGAGGAGACAATGAGGCACTCAGTGCCCAGCCGAAAGCGCTGTTGGATTGATATCCAACAGCGCTTTTTATTTGTACTTTCCAATCGCGATGGCCAAATAATCCCGCTAATCCGCCGGCTATTTTTCATTCTCTCAATAACGCTGTTTTTAAACGTCAAAAGCCTGCAAAACGCTTGCAGCGCGCCGTAAGCCTCCGCTAAACTCGCTTTTCACCGACCGCTGGGTCGGCATTTAAATCCACGGATTTAAATTCAATTGAATAACGGGGTTAATAGAGGAGCAGGATGAAGTCGGCATTGCGTTGGATCAGTGCGGCATTGGTCGCTACCGGGGTTTCGGCTGGATGGAGCGGCCATGCGTTCGCGGACGTGAAAATCGGCGTCACGGTGTCGGCAACCGGCCCGGCCGCGTCGCTCGGCATCCCCGAAAAGAACACGATTGCGCTGCTGCCGAAGGAAGTTGCCGGCCAGAAAATCGAATACATCGTCCTCGACGACGCGACCGACTCCACCCAGGCGGTCAAGAACGCCCGCAAGCTCACCAGCGAAGACCACGTCGACGCAATGATCGGTTCGACTGTCGTGCCGAACTCGCTCGCGATGATCGACGTCGCCGCCGAAACCTCCACGCCGATGATCTCGATGGCCGCGGCCGCCGGCATCGTCGAACCGATGGACGCGAAGCGCGCATGGGTCTTCAAGACGCCGCAGAACGACATCCTGATGGCCACCGCGATTGCGCAGCACATGGCTAACCACGGCGTGAAGACGGTCGCGTTCATCCGCTTTTCCGACGCGTACGGCGAGAGCTGGTTCAAGGAATTCGGCAAGGCTGCCGGGCTGGCGAAGATCAAGGTCGTCGCCAATGAACGTTTCGCGCGCAACGACGCGTCGGTCACCGGCCAGGTGCTGAAGGTGATGTCGCAGAACCCGGACGCGGTGCTGATCGCCGGCGCCGGTACGCCGGCCGCGCTGCCGCAGAAAACGCTGAAGGAGCGCGGCTACAAGGGCAAGTACTACCAGACCCACGGCGTCGCCAATAACGACTTCCTGCGCGTGTGCGGCAAGGATTGCGAAGGCACGTGGCTGCCGGCCGGCCCGCTGCTGGTTGCCGAACAGTTGCCCGATGCGAACCCGGTGAAGAAGTCCGCGCTCGCGTACAAGCATGCGTATGAAACGGCCTATGGCGCGGGTTCGGTGTCGACATTCGGCGGTCACGCGTGGGACGCGGGCCTGCTGTTGCAGCACGCCATCCCGCTCGCGCTGAAGAAGGGGCAGCCGGGTACGCCGGCGTTCCGCGAGGCGCTGCGTGCCGCGCTCGAAGGGACCAAAGACCTGCCGGCGTCGCACGGCATCTTCAACATGAGCGTGAACGACCACGCCGGTCTCGATCAACGCGCCCGCGTGATGGTGCAGATCGTCGACGGCAAGTGGAAGCTCGCCGGCGACTGAGCGGAGGCGCAGCGCTACGGAACCCCCCGCAAAAAAGACGCGTGCAGTTGACGCGTCTTTTTTATTGCCCACGGCCAAGGTTTCATGCCCGGACGTATCGAGAAAAAATGTGGTGCCGCTGCTTCAGGACAAACCCGCATTTTGGGCAAGCTCACTTGACCGGCAAAAATGCGCAACGCAAACTACTAACATATTAGTGGTTGATCGATAGTAAAACGAAACACAGATCGCGGCGCAGAAGCCGCGGCACATCGTGGACGATTCGCGCGCAATGGACGGGGCAGGGCGCCCCGTTTCACGTGCGCGCGAAGCCGATCCACGCGACAGGAGCGGTAGCCAACAGAACCGCGAAGGTAGCCGCGCCGGGCAGGGAAAACCATGCTTGGCATCCGCGTATCCAGACCGGATAACTGGATCAGACACCCGGCCCGTGAAGCCGGCTTATAGATAGGCGCTTTTCAAGGCGTTAGGAGACTCGCAATGAAAATCACAAGGCAATGGGTACGCACCGGCATCGCAATGGCGCTGATGTGCGGGGCGGGGGCGGCGCTCGCGCAGGTGAAGATCGGCGTGACGTTGTCGACCACGGGGCCGGCCGCATCGCTCGGGATTCCTGAGAAAAACACGATCGCGTTGCTGCCGAAAGAGATCGGCGGGAAGACTGTCACGTACATCGTGCTCGACGATGCGTCGGACACCAGCAAGGCCGTGCAGAACACCCGCAAGCTGATCGACGAAGACCACGTCGATGCGATCATCGGTTCGACCGTCACGCCCAATTCGTTGGCCATGCTCGATCCGGCCGCCGAAGGCAAGACGCCGGTGATCTCGCTCGCGGCATCGGCGGCAATCATTCAACCGATGGACGCGAAGCGCGCATGGGCGTTCAAACCGCCGCAGAACGACAGCCTGATGGGCGACGCGATCGCCGATTACATGGCGCGTCACGGCGTGAAGACGGTCGGCTTCATCGGCTTCTCGGATGCGTACGGCGACAGCTGGAACAACGTGTTCGCGGCGTCGGCGAAAGCGCACAACCTGAAGGTCGTGTCGAACGAGCGCTTTAACCGCACCGATGCGTCGGTGACCGGGCAGGTGCTGAAGACGATGGGCGCGAATCCCGATGCGGTGCTGATCGCCGGTTCGGGCACGCCGTCGGCGCTGCCGGCCAAGGCGCTGAAAGAGCGCGGCTACAAGGGCAAGATCTATCAGACCCACGGCGTCGCCAACAACGATTTCCTGCGCGTGTGCGGCAAGGACTGCGAAGGCGAACTGCTGCCGGCCGGCCCGATTCTGGTGGTCGATCAGCTGCCGGATTCGAACCCGGTCAAGAAGTCGTCGGAAGCCTATAAGAACGCGTACGAGAAGGCCTATGGCGCGGGCTCGGTCGCGACCTTCGGCGGACATGCATGGGATGCCGGCCAGATGTTGCAGGCGGCGATTCCGGTCGCGCTGAAGACCGCGCAACCGGGCACGCCCGAGTTTCGCGTAGCGCTGCGCGGCGCGCTCGAAAACCTCAAGGAGCTGCCGGTCTCGCACGGCATCATGAACACCACCGCGACCGATCACAACGGGCTCGACCAACGTGCCCGCGTGATCGTGCAGATCGTCGACGGCAAGTGGAAACTGCAGAACGATTGAACGGCACAGACCATGGCAGACACAGCCGGCGATAACAAACAACAAGCAACAAGCGACAACAAGCGGTACGCGCCTCTCGCGCATTCTCGCGGTGCCTGACGCCGCATTGCCGTTGGCTTGAACGACAATGGCATCGACCGCCGCGCCGGAATACGGCGCGGCGGTTGCCTTTTCAGCATCGCGGCTCGATGGCCGGCCACCCGGCCTTCGTCACGACCGTTTCCCGGTTTTCGATTTCGACGCTTCAGGACGAGGAAGTATGGATCTATCAATTGCGGCGATCCTCGCGCAGGACGGCATCACCACCGGCGCGATCTACGCGCTGCTCGCGCTTGCGCTGGTGCTGGTGTTCTCCGTGACGCGGGTGATTTTCATCCCGCAGGGGGAGTTTGTTTCGTACGGCGCGCTGACGCTCGCCGCACTGCAGACGCAGAAGTTTCCGGCCACCTGCTGGCTGCTGATGGCGATGGGCGCGGCCTGCTTCGTCGTCGAGACGGCTGCGGTGCTTCGGCACGCGGAACGCCGTCGTTACGCGGCGCGCACGCTGCCGGTATTGGCAGGTAAATACCTGCTCTTTCCGATCGCGGTCTACGCGCTCACGCGCGGCATCTTCATGCAGCCGCTGCCGATGCTCGTGCAGATCGCGCTGACGCTGCTGATCGTGATTCCGATGGGTCCGTTCGTGTACCGGCTCGCGTATCAGCCGATCGCGGAGGCGACCACGCTGCTGTTGCTGATCGTCGCGGTCGCGGTGCACTTCGCGATGGTCGGCCTCGGGCTCGTGATGTTCGGCGCGGAAGGCTCGCGCACCAATGCGTTCTCGGATGCGACCTTCAACGTCGGCAGTCTGACCATCTCCGGCCAGAGTCTGTGGGTGATCGGCACCGCGGTCGTGCTGATCGGCGCGCTCTATCTGTACTTCGATCGCTCGATCTCCGGCAAGGCGTTGCGCGCGACTTCGGTGAACCGGCTCGGCGCGCGCCTCGTCGGTATCGGCACGACCCAGGCGGGGCGTCTCGCGTTCACGCTCGCGGCGGGCCTCGGCGCGCTGTGCGGGATCCTCGTCGCGCCGCTCACCACCATCTACTACGACTCGGGCTTCCTGATCGGCCTGAAGGGGTTCGTCGGCGCGATCATCGGCGGTCTGGTCAGCTATCCGCTCGCTGCCGCCGGTTCGATCCTGGTCGGGCTGCTGGAGTCGTATTCGTCGTTCTGGGCCAGTGCTTATAAGGAAGTGATCGTGTTCACGCTAATCATCCCGGTGCTGTTGTGGCGCAGTCTTGCGAGCCCGCATGCCGAAGAGGAAGAGGAGTGACGCGATGAAACGGATCATGCAAAAGAAGTTCTTCTGGTTGTTCCTCGTGGTGCTGTTCGCGTTGCCGGTGCTGCCGCAGCCGCTGCGCGTGCCCGAGTATTGGGTCACGCTGCTGAACTACATTGGCCTGTATTCGATCGTCGCGATCGGGCTCGTGCTGCTGACCGGCATCGGCGGGATGACGAGTTTCGGGCAGGCCGCGTTCGTCGGCATCGGCGCGTATGCGACCGCCTATCTGACGACGAGCTACGGCGTGTCGCCGTGGCTCGCGCTGATCGCGGGCGTGATCGTCACCGCATTGATCGCGCTGATGCTCGGCCTCGTGACGATGCGGCTGTCCGGTCACTTCCTGCCGCTCGGCACGATCGCGTGGGGGCTCGCGCTGTTCTATCTGTTTGGCAATCTCGAAATGCTCGGCAAGTACGACGGGATCAACGGCATTCCGGTACTGAATGTTTTCGGGATAAACCTCGAGTCCGGCCGCCATATCTATTACCTGATCTGGCTGGTCGTGCTCGGCGCGGTCATCTCCGTTCAGAACCTGCTTAATAGCCGGCCGGGGCGGGCGATTCGCGCGCTGCGCGGCGGCGGCATGATGGCGGAGGCGATGGGCGTGAATACCGGCTGGATGCGCGTGGTGATCTTCGTCTACGCGGCGGTGCTGGCGTCGGTGTCGGGCTTTCTGTACGCGCATCTGCAACGCGCGGTGAATCCGACGCCGTTCGGGCTGAATCACGGTATCGAGTTTCTGTTCATGGCGGTGGTGGGCGGCGTCTCGCACGTGTGGGGCGCGGTGCTCGGCGCGGCGATCCTGACCGTGCTGCAGGACTATCTGCAAACGCTGCTGCCTAAGCTGCTGGGCGAAAACGGCAACTTCGAAATCATCGTGTTCGGCATCGTGATGGTGCTGCTGCTGCAATACGCGCGGCAGGGCGTCTGGCCGTTCGTCGCGCGCTTTTTCCCGCGCGGGCCGCGCGCGCATCTGGCCGAGCACGCTGAGCCTTTGCCGCAGCGCAACAAGCCGCAGGCGGGCGAAGATCTGCTGACCGTCAACAAGGCGCGCAAGCAGTTCGGCGGTCTCGTCGCGGTGAACGATGTTAGCTTCGAGGTGAAAGCGGGGCAGATCATCGGGCTAATCGGCCCGAACGGCGCCGGCAAGTCGACCACGTTCAACCTTGTCACCGGCGTGTTGCAGGCGACCAGCGGCGAGATCACGTTCCGCGGCGAGCGGATCGACTCGCTCAGTTCACGTGAAATCGTCAAGCGCGGGATCGGCCGGACCTTCCAGCACGTCAAGCTGCTGCCCGGCATGACGGTGCTCGAAAATGTCGCGATCGGCGCGCATCTGCGCGGCCACGCGGGCGTATGGCGCAGCGTCGCGCGCCTGAACAGCGCGGAAGAAGCGCGGCTGATGGCCGAGGCCGCGCGGCAGATTCGCCGCGTCGGTCTCGAGCAGCATATGTACGACGAAGCGGGCAGTCTCGCGCTCGGGCAGCAGCGGATTCTCGAAATCGCCCGCGCGCTGTGCTGCGATCCGACTCTGCTATTGCTCGACGAACCGGCTGCCGGTTTGCGTTATCAGGAGAAGCTGCAACTGGCTGATCTGCTGCGGCGCCTGAAGGCGGAAGGGGTGAGCATCCTGCTGGTCGAACATGACATGGATTTCGTGATGAATCTGACTGACCGGCTGGTGGTGATGGAATTCGGCACGCGGATCGCCGAAGGTTTGCCGCAGGAGGTCCAGCAGGACCCGGCGGTGCTCGAAGCGTATCTGGGCGGGGTGGAGTGATGAACAACACGATGACGACAGGCGTGGCGGCGGCCGCGCCGATTCTCGAAGTGAACGGGCTGTCGGTCCGCTACGGCAAGGTCGAAGCGCTGCACAACGCGGCGATCAAGGTGCGGGCCGGGCAGATCGTATCGGTGATCGGGCCGAACGGTGCGGGCAAGTCGACGCTGCTGAACGCGATCATGGGCGCGTTGCCGACCACTGGTCATGCGAAGGGCGAGGTCGTTTACCAAGGCAACGACGTCAGCGCGGTGCCGGTCGAAAAACGCGTCGCACTCGGCATGTGTCTGGTGCCGGAAAAGCGCGAGCTATTCGCGTCGATGACGGTCGAGGACAACCTCGTGCTCGGCGCATACCGGCGCAAGCGGGCAGGGGAGCGTAACTTTCTCGATCAGCTCGAACCGGTGTTCGGGCTGTTCCCGCGGCTGAAGGAGCGCCGCAAGCAGGCGGCCGGTACGTTGTCCGGTGGCGAGCGGCAGATGCTCGCAGTCGGCCGGGCGCTGATGGGCAAGCCGGATCTGCTGATGCTCGACGAGCCGAGTCTCGGTCTTGCGCCGCTGATCGTGAAGGAGATTTTCCATATCATCAGCGCGCTGCGGCAGACGGGCGTCGCGACGCTGCTGATCGAGCAGAACGCACGGGCCGCGCTGCAAATCTCCGACTACGGCTACGTGCTCGAAACCGGCGAGCTGGCGCTGGAAGGGCAGGCGGCAGACCTCGCACAAAATCCGCGGGTGATCGAAACTTATCTGGGGCTGGCGAAAAAGGTCGCGTAGCGATAGCCGGGCTCGACACTTTCCCCGTGCCAGCGGTTTGTGGAAGCGGTGTGTTTCACGTGAAACACACCGCTTTTTTCTTGTTTCACCGTTCCGGCGGAATTCGGGCCGAAACTGAACCCGCTATAATTCGCCCATACTTTTCCTTTGAAGGCTCACGCGACGATCTGGCGTGAGATCCCGCGATGCTTTTTCCCTCAGAATTTGACGTAATCGTCGTTGGCGGCGGTCATGCCGGCACCGAAGCCGCTTTGGCGTCGGCGCGCATGGGCAACAAGACGCTACTGCTGACCCACAACATCGAAACCCTCGGCCAGATGAGCTGCAATCCGTCGATCGGCGGTATTGGCAAAGGCCATCTGGTCAAGGAAGTCGACGCGCTTGGCGGCGCCATGGCGGCCGCCACCGATGAAAGCGGCATCCAGTTCCGTATCCTGAATTCGTCGAAGGGGCCGGCGGTCCGCGCGACGCGCGCTCAGGCGGACCGTGTGCTGTACAAGGCGGCGATCCGCCATCGGTTGGAGAACCAGCCGAACCTGTGGCTGTTTCAACAGGCGGTCGACGATCTGATCGTCGAAGGCGATCGCGTAGTCGGCGCTGTCACGCAGGTCGGTCTCAGCTTCCGCTCGCGTGCGGTGGTGCTGACCGCGGGCACGTTCCTCGACGGCAAGATTCACGTGGGTTTGAACAACTACACCGGCGGCCGCGCAGGCGATCCCGCGGCGGTGTCGCTGTCCGCGCGTCTGAAGGAGCTGAAGCTGCCGCAAGGCCGGCTGAAGACCGGGACGCCGCCGCGTATCGATGGCCGCACCATCGACTTTTCGCAGCTCGAAGAGCAACCGGGCGACCTCGATCCGGTGCCGGTTTTCTCGTTCCTCGGCCGCGTCGAGCAGCATCCGCGCCAGATTCCGTGCTGGGTCACGCATACCAATCAGCAAACGCACGACATCATTCGGGGCGGTCTCGACCGTTCGCCGATGTATACGGGCGTGATTGAAGGGGTAGGGCCGCGTTATTGCCCGTCGATCGAGGACAAGATTCATCGCTTCGCGTCGAAGGAATCGCATCAGATTTATCTCGAACCGGAAGGGCTGACGACGAACGAGTTCTACCCGAACGGGATTTCGACCAGCCTGCCGTTCGACGTGCAGCTGGAGCTCGTGCGCTCGATGCGCGGCCTCGAGCACGCGCACATCCTTCGGCCCGGCTATGCGATCGAATATGACTACTTCGATCCGCGCGGCCTGAAGGCGTCGCTGGAAACCAAAGTGATCAACGGGCTGTTCTTCGCTGGCCAGATCAACGGCACGACTGGCTATGAAGAAGCGGCCGCGCAAGGCTTGCTGGCCGGTATCAATGCCGGGCTGTTCGTACAGGGCAAGGAGGCATGGTGCCCGCGCCGCGATCAGGCGTACCTGGGTGTGCTGGTCGACGATCTGGTCACGCGCGGCGTGTCGGAACCGTACCGGATGTTTACGAGCCGCGCCGAGTATCGCCTCAGCCTGCGGGAAGACAACGCCGATATGCGATTGACCGAGATCGGTCGCGAGCTTGGCGTAGTCGACGACGCCCGTTGGGATGCATTCAGCCGCAAGCGTGACGCTGTTTCACGTGAAACAGAGCGACTGCGCACGACGTGGGTCAATCCTAAGACGTTACCGGCCGACGAAGCGACCGCCTTGCTCGGCAAGCCAATCGATCATGAATACAGTCTCGCGGACCTGCTGCGCCGCCCGGGCGTGACCTACGACGGCGTGTGCGGTTTGCGCGCAGGCGCCTGCGGCGCGCCGGAAGCGCTGGCCGAAGATCCGGTGTTGCTCGCGCAGATCAAGGAGCAGATCGAGATCGGTGTCAAATATCAGGGCTATATCGACCGTCAGGCCGGCGAAATCGAGCGCAATGAAGCGCACGAGAACACCCGGCTGCCGGAAGGGCTGGACTATGCCGAAGTGCGTGGCTTGTCGTTCGAGGCGCGCCAGAAGCTGACGCAGTTCCGGCCGGAGACGATCGGCCAGGCGTCGCGTATCTCGGGGATCACCCCGGCCGCGATCTCGCTGCTGATGGTTCACCTTAAGCGCGGCCTCGGTCGCCGTCCGTCGAAACCCGCCGAACCTGGCGCTGACAACACGCCGGTGGTGCAATGACGGCAGGGCAGAGGGGCATGGACCAGCAGGCGTTGGCGCCGCTGCTGGCGGATGGTATCCGTGAACTGGGGCTCGAACTGAGCGACGCGCAGCAGCGCAAGCTGCTCGATTACGTCGCGCTGCTGGCGAAGTGGAACGCGGTCTACAACCTGACGGCGATCCGCGATCCGCGTCAGATGCTGATTCAGCACATCCTCGATTCGCTATCGATCGTCCCGCATCTGGCGCCGCTGGGACCGTCGTCGGCACTCGACGTCGGCTCGGGCGGCGGTTTGCCGGGCATCGTGCTGGCGATCGTGCTACCCGAGTGGACCATCACCACCAACGACATCGTTCACAAAAAGACCGCGTTCCAGGCGCAGGCCAAGGCCGAGTTGGGTCTGACAAATCTGTCGGTCGTGACCGGCCGGGTCGAAACGCTGCGACCCGGCGCCGAAGTACCGGCAAAGTTCGACGTTATCGTTTCGCGCGCATTCGCAGAACTCACGGATTTCGTTACACTGGCCCGTCATCTGGTTGCGGAGCAGGGCGCGATCTGGGCGATGAAAGGCGTGCAGCCGGACGGCGAGATCGAACGTTTGCCGGCGGGCGCCCACGTGGAACAGGTGATTCGCCTGAACGTGCCGTCGCTCGATGCGGAGCGCCATCTGATCAAGGTGCGGGTGGACGCCGAAAACTGACGGCCTTCGCGGGCTTGCAGTACCACCAACGATTTTCACTTTATTCAAGCAGCAAAAGGGACACACCAACGATGGCAAAAATCTTCTGCGTTGCGAACCAGAAGGGCGGTGTCGGCAAGACGACCACCACAGTCAATCTGGCCGCAAGCCTGGCAGCGCAGGGACAGCGAGTCCTTCTCATCGACCTGGACCCGCAGGGCAACGCCACGATGGGCAGCGGCATCGACAAGGCCGAATGCGAAAACACCGTCTACGAAGTGCTGGTGGACAACGTTTCGGTGGCCGGCGCGCGCGTGCGGCCGGAGGCAGTCGGCTATGACGTGCTGCCCGCGAACCGCGAACTCGCCGGCGCCGAGGTGGAACTCGTCAGCGTACAGAACCGCGAGCGGGTTTTGCGGACGGCGCTCGCGGCGGTGGAAGACGAATACGATTTCGTGCTGATCGATTGCCCGCCCGCTTTGTCGCTGCTGACACTGAACGGCTTGTGCTCCGCGCACGGTGTCGTGATACCGATGCAGTGCGAATACTTCGCGCTCGAGGGACTGTCCGACCTCGTCAATACGATCAAGCAGGTGCACGCGAACCTGAATCGCGACCTGAAGGTAATCGGTCTGCTGCGCGTGATGTTCGATCCGCGCATCACGTTGCAACAGCAGGTCTCGGATCAGTTGAAAGAGCATTTCGGCGACAAGGTGTTCGACGCGGTGATTCCGCGTAACGTGCGGCTTGCCGAGGCACCCAGTTACGGCTTGCCGGGCGTGGTGTTCGACCGGGCATCGCGGGGCGCGCAAGCGTACGTGCAGTTCGGCGCCGAAATGATTGAGCGGGTGCGCGCGTTGAACGACGCGCCCCAGGCATCCTAAGCGGATCGAGGAAGCACGATGAACGCAGTTGCAAGAAAGAAGGGATTGGGCCGCGGTCTGGAGGCATTGCTCGGCGGCACCGCGGATATCACCGAAGCAGTGACGATCGAAGGCGCGCCGAACGTGCTGCCGCTCGGCAAGATGCAGGCGGGCAAATATCAGCCGCGTACCCGGATGGACGAGGGCGCGTTGCAGGAACTCGCGGCAAGCATTCGCGCGCAGGGTCTGATGCAGCCGATTCTGGTCCGCCCGATCGGTGCGGATCGCTATGAGATCATCGCGGGCGAACGACGTTTTCGCGCGGCGCGGCTGGCGGGACTCGACGAGGTGCCGGTCCTCGTGAAGGATGTGCCGGATCAGGCTGCCGCCGCGATGGCGCTGATCGAGAACATCCAGCGCGAAGATCTGAATCCGCTCGAAGAGGCACAGGGTATCCAGCGCCTGCTCGACGAGTTCAATTTCACGCATGAGCAGGCGGCGGAGTCGGTCGGGCGTTCGCGCAGCGCGGTGTCGAACCTGCTGCGTCTGCTCAATCTCGCAGCACCGGTGCAAACGATGCTGCTCGCCGGCGATCTGGACATGGGCCACGCCCGCGCGCTGCTCGCCGTCGATGCGGCGACCCAGATCACGCTAGCCAACCAGGTTGTCAATAAGCGCCTGTCGGTACGCGAGACCGAAAAGCTGGTGGCGATGACGACGAAGGTGACGCCCGCGGTGAAGGCGCGCGCGAATCCGGACGGCGGCCGCGATACCCGGCGGCTCGAAGAGGAACTGTCGGACCTGCTGTCGGCAACGGTCAAAATCAAGCTCGGCCGCCGCGGCCGTGGCCAGGTGATGGTCGACTTCGGCGATCTCGATGCGCTCGAAGGGATCCTTCTGCGTCTGCGCGGCAACGCCAACGTGTAAAGAACCGGAATTTGCTTGCGGCCGGGTGTGACGAAGGCCGCAAGCTGTCTTTCATTCTCCGGGATCACGTATACGGCGGTGAGCGGGCGCTACGGTTTTCGACTCGCCGCGCTTTCACCTTCGTTCACGCGCCCCAAACGTCCGGCCCCAAATTTTCTATCACGGATTCCTAAATAAACGGATTTGTGATGATCAGGAATCCGAATATAGGTGGGGCGACCTCAGGTAAACATCCTTACGCCCCGCTATCAGCAGTGCGGCAGATCTGCGTCGCAGTCCATGCTACCTAACAGCCGGCCACGCGCCGGGCCGCATAATCGATGTCGCAAAAAAATGGCGATTGTTGCATTTTCGACACGTCCGCTGCGGCATCGGAACGGCCCGTTCGCCGGCTTGGCTCGATGCGTTCCGCTCAATCGATTTCTCCACCCCCCGCCCGCCTTACATTTGACGTGTATCGAACGTTGCACGAGCGCTTTGCCGTATCGTGGAGAGGCTTTTCACGCGGCTCATAGGGCGGCCTAAAGTCTTGAATTGCCTGCAACTATCGCTTACAATCGCCCCGATTTAATTGCACGGCAACCCCGTAAGCACCGCGTAAACTCGCGGGCTGGCACGAGACTTTCGGAACACTGCGATGGCGCTCAAAACGTCGAATCTGTCGCCGGAGCACGGTGACGACAGACACCGCGCTGAACGCTCCGCACCCGGTCCATCCGCCAGTCGAGAGTTCGACCCGGCCGAAGCGTGGGATGACGCGCCGGAAGACAACAATATCGTTCCGCTCACGCGGGCCGAAGCGGAAAAGCTGTTTGGTCCTGACGTGGGTCGTCCATCGCGAGTGACGCCGTTCAGGGTCGTCGCAGCGCAAATGGTTTTGTCCCTGGTTGCTACGCTGGCGTGGTGGCTGTTTTACAAGCCGCCGGGCGCTGCTGCGCTGTCCGCGTTCCTGGGGGGAGCAATCTGCTGGGTGCCGGGCGCGTTGTTCGCGGCACGTTTGAAGAAATTGGGCGGCGCCGAGACCGTAATGAGCTGGATGATCGGCGAAGCGCTCAAGATGGGGACAACGATTGCGATGTTTGTCGCGATCGCCTTCTGGTACCACGACGTACGCTGGATTCCGCTGCTCGTGACCTACCTCATCGCGCTGAAGACTTACTGGATCGCCTTGGCGTGGCGCTAAGGTAGCAGCAAAAAAATAGTGGCAAAAAGAATTTAGGGCCGGCGCCTGGCGCCGGTATCCGGTGTGCGGTTCAGACATGGCCCACACCCGGCGCGTTCCCGCAATAGAGCATTTCGGCGGGCACGGCCTGAGACGATTTTCGACAATTTGGGTGGCTTTAACGATATGGCAGCTAGCGAAGGCACGCGCGCAATGGATCCGTCCGAGTACATCGCGCACCACTTGCAGAACTTTTCCACCGCGCACCAGACGTCGATTTTCGACATCCATGTGTGGAATCTCGACACCCTCTTCTGGTCGATCGTGTGCGGCCTCGTCACGATCTTCGTGCTGCATCTGGCAGCCCGCAAGGCAACGTCCGGCGTGCCGGGCCGTTTCCAGTGCGCGATCGAAATGCTGGTCGAAATGGTCGAGGATCAATCGAAGGCGATGATCCACGGCTCGCGCACCTTCATCGCACCTCTCGCGCTGACCGTGTTCGTCTGGGTCGCGCTGATGAACTCCCTCGACTTCATCCCCGTCGACCTGCCGGGCCGCGTGATCGGCTGGCTGGGTCTGTCGGAAGCCATCCCGCACCACCGCCTCGTGCCGACCGCCGACCTGAACGGCACGATCGGCATCGCGCTCGGCGTGTTCGTGCTGATGATTTACTACAACTTCAAGATCAAAGGCGCCGGCGGCTTCGTGCATGAACTGCTGTCCGCTCCGTTCGGCGCGCATCCGCTGCTGTGGATCCCGAACCTTGCACTGAACATCATCGAGTTCGTCGCGAAGACGGTCTCGCTCGGCATGCGGCTGTTCGGCAACATGTACGCGGGCGAACTGTTGTTCCTGCTGATTGCCCTGCTCGGCAGTCTGTGGAGCTTCGGCGCGGACACGACGGTGCTTGGCTTCATCGGCCACGTGTTCGCCGGCACGGTGTGGTCTATCTTCCACATCCTGATCGTGCTGCTGCAGGCGTTCATTTTCATGATGCTGACGCTGGTGTATATCGGCCAGGCACACGACACGCACTAACCCGCGCTGTCAGTAAAAGAATCGCAGTTTTTTAAATCCCAGTTCCAACCAGTTCTAAAAGACTTTTCACAAAGGAGTGATCATGCAAGCTTTCATCGCCAACATCCAGGGTCTGACCGCCATCGGTATCGGCATCATCATCGGCCTGGGTGCAATCGGCGCCTGTATCGGTATCGGTCTGATGGGCGGCAAGTACATCGAAGCATGTGCTCGCCAGCCGGAACTGATGAACCCGCTGCAAACCAAGATGTTCCTGCTGGCTGGTCTGATCGATGCGGCGTTCCTGATTGGCGTTGGTGTGGCAATGCTGTTTGCGTTCGCGAACCCGCTGCTCTCGAAGCTGGCAGGCTGAGGTTCCTCGGAGGTTTGCGCCTGAGCTATAACTGGTAAAGGCGCAGGGCGGAACGGGTACTGGGGCGCTGATCGAACAGAATCGATGAGCGCCTTGCCGTTTCACTTTCCGAACTAGCAACGTTTAAGGAAACACCGTGAATCTCAACGCAACTCTGTTTGCGCAAATGGTCGTGTTCCTGATCCTCGCGTGGTTCACGATGAAATTCGTGTGGCCGCCGCTGATCAACGCCATCGACGAACGCGCGAAGAAGATCGCGGACGGGCTGTCCGCCGCGGAAAAGGGCAAGCAGGAACTGGAGGCCGCTCACAAGCGCGTCGATCAGGAACTCGCCCAGGCTCGCAACGACGGTCAGCAACGCATTGCCGACGCTGAAAAGCGCGCGGTCGCAGTCGCCGACGAAATCAAGGCTCAAGCGCAAGCCGAAGCCGCCCGGATTCTCGCTCAGGCCAAAGCCGACGCGGACCAGCAGGTTGTGAAGGCGCGCGAAACGCTGCGCGGTGAAGTTGCCGCACTCGCCGTCAAGGGCGCTGAACAGATCCTGAAGCGCGAAGTCGACCAGGCAGCTCACGCTGACCTGCTGAATCAACTGAAAGCCGAGCTCTGATCATGGCCGAACTTGCAACCATCGCCCGTCCGTACGCGGAAGCGCTGTTTGGCGTGGCCGAAGCTGGTGACATCGCCGCCTGGTCCACGCTCGTGCAGGAGCTGGCACAGGTTGCGCGTCTGCCCGAAGTGCTGTCGATCGCCTCGAGCCCGAAAGTGAGCCGCGCCCAGGTTAGCGATCTGCTGCTGGCTGCGGTCAAGTCGCCGCTCAAGGACAACGCGCAAGCGAAGAATCTGGTGCAGATGCTGGTCGACAACCATCGCCTGCAATTGCTGCCGGAAATCGCCTCGCAGTTCGAAGAGTTGAAGAACGCCCGCGAAGGGGCGGCAGATGTGCTGATTACCAGCGCATTCCCGCTCGAAGGTGCGCAGTTGAATGAACTCGTCGCAAGCCTCGAACGCAAGTTCAAACGCAAGCTGAAGCCGACGGTCGAAGTCGACCAGTCGTTGATCGGCGGCGTGCGCGTGACGGTCGGCGACGAAGTGCTCGATACCTCGGTCCGCGCGCGGCTCGCCAGCATGCAGACGGCCCTGACGGCCTGAAGCGCCTCGCGCTTTAGCGGCTGGCACGCAACAGAATTGACTATCAGGAGCGAATAATGCAACTCAATCCCTCTGAGATCAGCGAGCTGATCAAGAGCCGGATCCAGGGCCTTGACGCGAGCGCAGACGTTCGCAACCAGGGCACCGTGATCTCCGTGACCGACGGTATCGTGCGTATCCACGGCCTGTCGGAAGTGATGCAGGGCGAAATGCTCGAATTCCCGGGCAACACCTTCGGTCTCGCACTGAACCTCGAGCGCGACTCGGTCGGCGCCGTGATTCTGGGTGAGTACGAACACATTTCGGAAGGCGACATCGTCAAGACGACGGGCCGCATTCTCGAAGTGCCGGTGGGTCCGGAACTGCTCGGCCGCGTGGTCGACGCACTCGGCAACCCGATCGACGGCAAGGGTCCGTTGAACGCGAAGATGACCGACGCGATCGAAAAGATCGCTCCGGGCGTGATCTGGCGTAAGTCGGTTTCGGAGCCGGTCCAAACCGGTCTGAAGTCGATCGACGCGATGGTGCCGATCGGCCGTGGCCAGCGCGAGCTGATCATCGGCGACCGCCAGTGCGGCAAGACCGCAGTCGCTGTCGACGCGATCATCAACCAGAAGGGCAAAAACCTCGTCTGTATCTACGTCGCGATCGGCCAGAAGGCTTCGTCGATCATGAACGTAGTGCGCAAGCTCGAAGAATCGGGCGCGCTCGAATACACGATCGTGGTCGCCGCTTCGGCTTCGGATTCGGCTGCGATGCAGTACCTCGCACCGTACGCCGGCTGCACGATGGGTGAATACTTCCGCGATCGCGGCCAGGACGCGCTGATCGTTTATGACGACTTGACCAAGCAGGCTTGGGCATACCGTCAGATCTCGCTGCTGCTGCGGCGCCCGCCGGGCCGCGAAGCTTACCCGGGTGACGTGTTCTATCTGCACTCGCGTCTGCTCGAGCGTGCTGCTCGCGTCTCGGAAGAGTACGTCGAGAAGTTCACCAACGGCGAAGTGAAGGGCAAGAGCGGTTCGCTGACGGCACTGCCGGTCATCGAAACCCAGGCAGGCGACGTGACCGCATTCGTTCCGACGAACGTGATCTCGATTACCGACGGCCAGATCTTCCTGGAAACCGACCTCTTCAACGCAGGTATCCGCCCGGCAATTAACGCCGGTGTGTCGGTGTCGCGTGTGGGTGGTGCGGCTCAGACCAAGGTCGTGAAGAAGCTGTCGGGCGGTATCCGTACCGACCTCGCGCAGTACCGTGAACTCGCTGCGTTCGCGCAGTTCGCATCGGACCTCGACGAAGCAACCCGCAAGCAGCTCGAGCGCGGCCGCCGCGTGACGGAACTGCTCAAGCAGCCGCAGTATCAGCCGCTGCAAGTGTGGGAACTGTCGGTCTCGCTGTTCGCGGCGAACAACGGCTACCTCGACGATCTGGAAGTCGGTCAAGTCCTCTCGTTCGAAAAGGGCCTGCGCGAATTCCTGAAGTCGAGCCGTGCTGACCTGATCAAGCGCATCGAAGATACGAAGGAACTCTCGAAGGACGACGAAGGCCTGCTGCATACGGCCATCAAAGACTTCAAGAAGTCCGGCGCTTATTGATCCGCGAGTGATTCGCAAGGCATAAACGGATTTTGAAGCGGCGCGGGCCGCATGCGAATGCCCCCGCGCTGTTTCGATCCGCTTGGCACGGGGTCCGGGTAAGCGCGAAAGCGCCGGCTCGGGCCGACAAGGAGCAAGCAATGGCTGGAATGAAGGAAATTCGCGGCAAGATCAAGAGCGTGCAGAACACGCGCAAGATCACGAAAGCGATGGAGATGGTGGCCGCATCGAAGATGCGCCGCGCTCAGGAGCGTATGCGCTCTGCTCGCCCGTATGCCGACAAGGTCCGCGACATCGCTGCGCACATGAGCCGCGCGAACCCGGAGTATCGTCACCCCTTCATGGTGGCGAACGACGGCGCGAAGGCGGCCGGCTTCATCCTAGTTACGACCGACAAAGGTCTGTGCGGCGGGATGAACACCAACGTGCTGCGCGCGACGCTGCAGAAGTTCAAGGAACTGGAAGGCCAGAGCAAGACCGTCGAAGCAACGGCGATCGGCAGCAAGGGTCTGGGTTTCCTGAACCGTCTGCAGGCGAAGGTCGTGTCGAACGTCGTGCAGCTGGGCGACACCCCGCATCTGGAAAAGCTGATCGGCGCGGTGAAGGTGCAGCTCGACCTGTACTCGGAAGGCAAGGTTTCGGCGGTGTACCTCGCGTACACGCGCTTCGTCAACACGATGAAGCAGGAGCCGGTGATCGAGCAACTGCTGCCGCTGTCGGCAGACCAGTTCGAGAGCAAGGAAGCAGACGGCACGACGCCGAGCACCCAGTGGGACTACATCTACGAGCCGGATGCACAGGCCGTGGTGGACGAACTGCTGGTGCGTTATGTCGAAGCGCTGGTCTATCAGGCCGTCGCGGAAAACATGGCATCGGAACAGTCGGCCCGGATGGTGGCAATGAAGGCCGCTTCGGACAACGCGAAGACGGTCATCAACGATCTGCAGCTCGTGTACAACAAGAGCCGTCAGGCCGCGATCACGAAAGAACTGTCGGAAATCGTCGGTGGAGCGGCGGCGGTCTGATCGTAGTCAGGCATGTCGCAACGCGTGCGCCCTCGCGGCGCACCCATCGAAGAAACTGCGCCTTTGCGCGAGTGAAGAATTGAGTATCTAAAGGAAAAGCGATGAGTACTACTGCTTTGGTAGAAGGCAAGATCGTACAGTGCATCGGCGCGGTGATCGACGTGGAATTTCCGCGTGAAACCATGCCGAAGATTTACGACGCGCTCATTCTCGAAGGTTCGGAGCTGACGCTCGAAGTCCAGCAGCAGCTGGGCGACGGCGTGGTTCGTACCATCTGTCTGGGTGCTTCGGACGGTCTGCGCCGCGGCACGATCGTGAAAAACACCGGCAACCCGATCAGCGTGCCGGTCGGCAAGCCGACCTTGGGCCGGATCATGGACGTGCTGGGTCGTCCGATCGACGAAGCCGGCCCGATCTCGAGCGACACCACGCGTTCGATCCACCAGAAGGCTCCGGCGTTCGACGAACTGTCGCCGTCGACGGAACTGCTCGAAACCGGCATCAAGGTTATCGACCTGATCTGCCCGTTCGCGAAGGGCGGTAAAGTGGGTCTGTTCGGTGGCGCCGGCGTGGGCAAGACCGTGAACATGATGGAACTGATCAACAACATCGCTAAGGAACACGGCGGTTACTCCGTGTTCGCCGGTGTTGGCGAGCGTACCCGCGAAGGGAACGACTTCTATCATGAAATGAAGGACTCGAACGTTCTCGACAAGGTCGCGCTGGTGTACGGCCAGATGAACGAGCCGCCGGGCAACCGTCTGCGCGTCGCGCTGACCGGCCTGACGATGGCCGAGCATTTCCGTGACGAAGGCCTCGACGTGCTGTTCTTCGTCGACAACATCTACCGTTTCACGCTGGCAGGCACGGAAGTGTCGGCACTGCTCGGCCGTATGCCGTCGGCAGTGGGCTATCAGCCGACGCTGGCTGAAGAAATGGGTAAGCTGCAGGAGCGTATTACGTCGACCAAGACCGGCTCGATCACCTCGGTGCAGGCCGTGTACGTCCCTGCGGACGACTTGACCGACCCGTCGCCGGCTACGACCTTCGGCCACCTGGACGCAACCGTCGTGCTCTCGCGTGACATCGCTTCGCTGGGTATCTACCCGGCAGTGGACCCGCTCGATTCGACCTCGCGTCAGATCGACCCGAACGTGATCGGCGAAGAGCACTACTCGATCACGCGCGGCGTGCAGCAGACGCTGCAGCGCTACAAGGAACTGCGCGACATTATCGCGATTCTGGGCATGGACGAACTCGCACCGGAAGACAAGCTCGCCGTTGCGCGCGCTCGTAAGATCCAGCGTTTCCTGTCGCAGCCGTTCCACGTCGCTGAAGTGTTCACGGGTTCGCCGGGCAAGTACGTGCCGCTGAAGGAAACGATCCGTGGCTTCAAGATGATCGTCGAAGGCGAGTGCGACCACCTGCCGGAACAGGCGTTCTACATGGTCGGCACGATCGACGAAGCCTTCGAAAAGGCCAAGAAGATCCAGTAAAGGTCGGGTGTAACGAAGCGGGCGCGGCAAGATTTTTTGCCGGTTAGATAAGTCACTCGTGACTTATCGCGCCTCTCACAACGCTCACCCCGCCTTGAATGGGACGAGAGTCGATGCTCACGCACCGGCTCTCGTCGACAGGAGTCGACACTTATGGCAACCATTAAAGTAGACGTCGTCAGCGCGGAAGAGGAAATCTTCTCGGGCCAGGCGAAATTCGTCGCGCTACCGGGCGAAGCGGGTGAACTCGGCATTCTGCCGGGCCACACGCCGCTGATCACGCGGATTCGTCCGGGTGCGGTGCGCATCGAAGCCGAAAACGGCGAAGAAGAATTCGTGTTCGTCGCCGGCGGCATTCTCGAAGTCCAGCCGGGCGCAGTGACGGTTCTCGCCGACACCGCGATCCGCGGCAAGGATCTCGACGAAGCCAAGGCTGAAGACGCACGCAAGCGCGCGGAAGAGGCGCTGCAGAACACGGGCTCGAATCTCGAGTACGCGACCGCGCAAGCGGAACTCGCGTACGCGACGGCGCAGCTCGCAGCGATCCAGCGTCTGCGCAAGCTGCGCGGTCAGCACTGAAGCAACACGTAGTAGATGAAAGCAGCCCTCGCGGCTGCTTTTTTTTGACGTCCAGTTGACGTTTACGGAAAGGTAAGACGAGTCACGTGGTTGGAAAACGACCAGGTCGCGGGTCACGCACGGCGGCGGCGATGCGCTGCGGGTAACACTTGATGCCGGTTGCGTGGTCGCCGGTGCACAATCGATTTCAAATTCATTTTGAGCGGGCGTGCTCGCGCTCACGCTCGCGGAGACAACACCATGGCAACGCATAGTTTGGGCGAAGGTGCATTGATCGAACCCAAAGACGGACTCTCGTACGTACGCGGGTCGACCGACAATCCGCTGAGTCGGGCGACCGTCGGCGAGTTTCTCCGCGAGACCGTCGCGCGTTTTCCCGCACGGCCGGCGGTGGTGTTTCGTGAGCAGGGCATTCGCTGGACATGGCAGGAGTTCTCGGACGAAGTCGACGTGTTGGCGTCCGGGCTTCTCGCGCTCGGCATAGAGAAGGGCGATCGCGTCGGCATCTGGTCGCCGAATCGCGTCGAATGGCTGCTGACCCAGTTCGCCACCGCGCGCATCGGCGCGATCCTCGTCAACATCAATCCGGCCTATCGCCTCGCGGAACTCGAATACGCACTGAACAAGGTGGGTTGCAAGGCGATCATCGCGGCCGAGCGCTTCAAGACCTCTATGTACCTGGAGATGCTGCAGGAGCTCGCGCCCGAGCTGGCGACTCAGGCGCCCGGTGAGCTGCGTGCGGCGCGGCTGCCCGATCTGCGCTACGTGATCCGCATGTGCGACACGGACACGCCGGGGATGCTGAGCTTTTCCGATCTGGTGGAGCGCGGCCGCGCCTCGCTCGACGTTGCCCGGCTCGATGCGATCGGCGCGACGCTGTCGTGCGACGACCCGATCAACATCCAGTTCACCAGCGGCACCACCGGCAATCCGAAGGGCGCGACGCTGACCCACAGCAACGTCGTCAACAACGCGCGCTATATCGCGATCGCGATGCGGCTGTCCGAGCAGGACGGCCTGTGCATCCCCGTGCCGCTCTATCACTGCTTCGGGATGGTGCTGGCGGTGCTCGCGTGCGTGTCGGTCGGCGCGAACATGGTGTTCCCCGGCGAGGGCTTCGATCCGGCTGCGACGCTCGCGGCGACCGCGGAGGAAAAGTGCACCGCGCTGCACGGCGTGCCGACGATGTTCATCGCGGAACTCGATCACCCGGATTTCCCGTCCTACGACTTCTCGCGCCTGCGTACCGGCATCATGGCGGGCTCGCCCTGCCCGATCGAAACGATGAAGAAGGTCGTCTCCAAGATGCACCTGAGCGAGATCACGATCGCTTATGGGATGACCGAGACGAGCCCGGTGTCGTTTCAGAGCTCGACCACCGACCCGCTGGACAAGCGCACGACGACCGTGGGCCGTATCCAGCCGCATCTCGAAGTCAAAATCGTCGATCCGCTCGGCAACATCGTGCCGGTGGGCGAAACTGGCGAGCTGTGCACGCGCGGCTACTCGGTGATGCTCGGCTATTGGGGCGACGAAGCGAAGACGCGAGAGAGCATCATCGACGGCTGGATGCATACCGGCGATCTGGCGACGCTCGATAGCGAGGGCTACTGCAATATCGTCGGCCGCCTGAAGGACATGCTGATTCGCGGCGGCGAAAACATTTATCCGCGCGAGATCGAGGAGTTTCTGTTCCGGCATCCGAAAATCCAGAGCGTGCAGGTGTTCGGCGTGCCCGATTCGAAGTACGGTGAGGAAGTCTGCGCGTGGGTCGTGCTGCGGGCCGGCGAACAGTCGACCCGTGAGGAAATCCAGCAGTTCTGCCAGGGGCAGATCGCCCACTACAAGATCCCGCGCTATATCCGCTTCGTCGACGAATTGCCGATGACGGTGACCGGCAAAGTGCAGAAGTTCGTGATGCGCGAACGGATGATCGGTGAACTCCAGCTGAAGCAGGACAAGACCGCGTGACGCGATGCGGGCCGCTGGTACCGGGGCCCGCTGCGACAGCGAAGGAAGGGATACGCAAACGTCGTGAGGGTTTTCTTTCCGCCTCGCAAACGTTTGTACAGGCGAAAAAAAAGCGGGCCTGGAGCCCGCTAAAAACCACACGCTACGGGGTTAGCGCGAGGAGACCAAAGATGGGACCGACTATCACGACGACCCTGCGTCGAACTGCGGCCCCAGCAGGGATGCCCCTTCACAGGGCTTCGGCAAGCGCCGACCGGCAAGTGCATCGTATCCGCTCACACCACGCACCCCGCCACATCCGTGTTGAAACCGTTGAGGGCATTGTGGGCGAATTACTCTAGGAAGGCCGTAACAAAGTGTTTCAGGTTGTAACGCCCGCCAGATAAGGCGCTGCGGGATTTATTGCCAAACTAAAATGTTTGAAACGTAATATTTACCGATGACTAGTGCGCAATCTCATACGCCCGATTGATGCTATTCGGGACGCATAGTGCGGCATAAATAGATCAGTCGATTGCGCATAAATGGTTGCGTATGCATCGGCTGTAACGCGTGTTTGCGCTGTTACAAGAGCCGCAAAACTGGCCCGAATTTCTGTCGGTCAGAACAGACGAAAGTGGTGCGTCGCAACAATTTCATCCGCATTGGCTGCCGCATTAAAGAGGGTCGCATCGAGTAGGGACGGACTAGTGCGGGCCTCTCGCACGCATCCTGCAACGTCGCGCATGGTTACACGATCGTTTGAGTCTCAACTGGCCACCTGCGTCCGGTAAACGTAACCCGGAGCAGGTGACCTTGCTCCTGACTATTTCAGCCACTTGTCGGAAATTGCCTGATATTCGCCGGTGGCGCGCGCGAGATGCAGCCACTGATCGACGTACTGCTGGAACGCGACGTCGCCGCGCGGCAGCAGCCAGGCTTTCTCCCCGTACTGGAACGGCTTGTCCGGATGCACTGAGCACAGTCCCGGATTGAGCTTCTGCTGCAGCAGCGTCTCCGACGCATCGGTGACCATCACGTCCGCCTTGCCCGCGAGGATCTGCTTGAAGATCGTCACGTTGTCCGGATAGACGGTCACGTTCGCGTGCTGGAAGAACTGCTTCGCGAAGCGTTCGTTGGTGCCGCCCGGATTGACGATCACGCGCACGTTCGGCTGGTCGATCTGCGCGACGGTCTGGAATTTACTGACGTCGTCGCAGCGGACGATCGGCGTTTTGCCGTCGATCATATAAGCCTGCGTGAAGAACGCGCGCTTTTGCCGCTCGAGGATCGGCGACACGCCTCCGATGCCGATGTCGCATTTCGCGACGAAGTCGTTCATCAGATTCGACCACGAGGTCTTCACGAACTCGGTCTTCACGCCAAGCGACTTGGCGAGCGATTCCGCCATGTCGATGTCGATCCCTTCGAACTGGCCATCGCCCTTGTAGAACGAATAGGGCTTGTAGTCGCCGGTCGTGCACGCGCGCAGCGTGCCGCGGCTGATGACGTCGTCGAGCCGGGAGGGCGCGGCCGCGGCTGCGGTCGCGGTAGTGGCCGTGGCGGTTTGCGCGCTGGCCGCGCCGACCTGTATCAGAACGCCGGCGAGTGCGCCGAGCATCGCGAGTGCTGCCTTGTTCATCGAGTCTCCTTGTGATGTGTGTATTTAGTCGATAAGGCTGTCGGATAGTAGCTTGGCAACGGGCGCTTGAACATCGGCCATTCAGCCAGGGCGCGCGCGGGGAAATCCGCCGTCGCGCGTGCGCCGGCAAAAGCGTTATTGCCTCGATCACCCGCATTGGGGCGAGCCAGCTCCGGTAAAATGCCTGCTTGTCCTCCGCTCTTCAGTCGTACGCAACGTGGCCAACCAACTCCTGAACGACACCTTCCTGCGCGCGTTGCTGCGCCAGCCGACCGACTACACCCCGATCTGGCTGATGCGTCAGGCGGGCCGCTATCTGCCGGAATACAACGCCACGCGCGGTCGCGCGGGCAGTTTCCTCGGCCTCGCGAAGAATCCGGCTTACGCGACGGAAGTCACGTTGCAGCCGCTCGAACGCTACCCGCTCGACGCCGCGATCCTGTTCTCCGACATCCTCACCGTGCCCGACGCTATGGGCCTCGGTCTCGAATTCGTCAACGGCGAGGGACCGAAATTCGCGCGACCGGTGCGCACCGAGGACGACGTCGCGCGTCTCGCGGTGCCGGACATCGACGCTACGCTGCGCTACGTGACCGACGCGGTGCGCGAAATCCGCACCGCGCTGAAGGACGCGCAAGGGCGCCAGCGGGTGCCGCTGATCGGCTTCTCGGGCAGCCCGTGGACGCTCGCGTGCTACATGGTCGAAGGCGGCGGCTCAGCGGACTTTCGGACCGTCAAATCGATGCTGTACGCGCGTCCCGATCTGCTGCAGCGAATCCTCGAAATCAACGCACAGTCGGTCGCCGCGTATCTGAACGCGCAGATCGAAGCCGGCGCGCAGGCGGTGATGATTTTCGACACGTGGGGCGGGGCGCTTGCGGACGGCATCTATCAACGCTTTTCGCTGCACTACATCCAGCAGGTGGTCAGCCAGCTCAAGCGCGAGCATGACGGCGAGAAGGTGCCGGTCATCGCGTTCACGAAGGGCGGCGGCCTGTGGCTCGACGAAATCGCCGCGAGCGGCGTCGATGCGGTCGGCCTCGACTGGACTGTGAATCTCGGCCGCGCGCGCGAGCGCGTCGGCGGCAAGGTCGCGCTTCAGGGCAACATCGACCCGTCGGTGCTGTTCGCGCCTCCAGCCGCGATCCGCATGGAAGCGCGCGCGGTGCTCGACAGCTTCGGCAATCACCCGGGTCACGTTTTCAATCTCGGCCACGGCATTTCGCAGTTCACGCCGCCCGAGCATGTGGCCGAACTGGTCGACGAAGTGCACCGTCACAGTCGCGCGATTAGAAGCGGCGCGCATAAGCCGGCGTAGAGCTGTAATCGTTACCATTTTTTGCTGCAATGCAGCGAAGCGGGCCCTCGGGCTAAGGTTAAAAACTCGCTACACCCGGCGTCAGATGGCGCTCTCGCGCTTGTCAAGACTTGACTTATACACATTGTTCACGCTGCGGCGCGGTAGAGCATTTAATCGCACCCCGACCCTTGCAAATTCTCGGCGAATTTGATCTAAGCCTTGTCTGGCAAGGCTTTGCCGGAGTCAAGAGGAAACGTGCGGAACCCCACACAAGCCCGTCGCCACGCGGTTTGCGGGCTTCAGAAGGGAAGTTCTTAACAAAGTTATCCACAGGCGCGGGGCCCAAGTGCAATTGTTCAGCGGAATCCAAAACTTAGCGGCGAAATTGAAGTATTACTTTAACTTCGGCGCAGCCGCCTCCTGCGCAGCACGTCGCCTCCCGCGGTTACACACCGCATCCCCCGGCCTGCCTGCCCCCGCCGCGTGAACGAAGTCTTTGTCCGCGTCGCGCTGGATCATCCGCTGCCGACGCTGTTCGACTATCGCTGCGCGACGCCCGAGATGGCGGCGGCGGCCGTGCCGGGCGCACTCGTCAGCGTGCCGTTCGGCAAGCGGCACGTGGTGGGGCTCGTCTGCGAAGTGACTACTCACAGCGACGTGCCGGCCGAGCGCCTGAAGGCTGTGGATAAGTTTTGCACCGCCTGTCCGCCGCTGTCGGAAAACTGGCTCGCCCTTGCCGCATTTGCCGCCGACTACTACCAGCGCGGTCTCGGCGAAGTCGCGCTGCCCGCATTGCCGCAGGCGTTGCGGGACACGGCGCGCTGGTCGCGGCTGTTCGCCCCCGAAGAACGTTACCGGTTGACACCCGCAGGCCGCGCGGCATTGCCCGATGCGCTGCCGGCTCGTGCGTCGGCACTAAGAAAACTCGCGCAGGCGCTCGCCGACAGCGACTATCTGCTCGCGGCCGATGCGCGGGCCCTGCATCCGAAAGCGCTGCCGACGCTGGACACGTGGCAGTCGTCCGGGTGGGTCGAGCTCGACGTGATCGAAGCGGCCGCCGTGCCCGCCGCGGTCGCCGCGGAGAACGCGCCCGCGCCGGCACTTCCGACGCTCACCGACGAACAGGACGCCGCGGTCGAAGCGATTCGCGACGCCGACGGTTTCGCGCCCTTCCTGCTGCACGGCGTGACGGGCAGCGGCAAGACCGAGGTGTACCTGCGCGCGCTCGCCGACATCCTGGCCGCGAAGCCCGCCGCGCAGGCGCTGGTGCTGGTCCCCGAAATCAACCTGACGCCGCAGTTCGAGGCCGCGTTCCGCGCCCGCTTCGCGGCGCTCGACAGCAGCGCGATCGTCACGCTGCACAGCGGCCTCGCGGAAGGCGAGCGGGCCCGCCACTGGTTCGCCGCGCACAGCGGCCGCGCGCGCATCGTGCTCGGCACGCGGCTCGCGGTGCTCGCGTCGCTGCCGCAACTGGCGGTCATCGTTGTCGACGAGGAGCACGATCCGGCCTACAAGCAACAGGAGGGGCTGCGCTATTCGGCGCGTGATCTGGCGATCTATCGCGCGAAGCAGCTCGGCGTGCCCGTCGTGCTCGGCTCGGCGACGCCGTCGCTGGAAAGCTGGTGGCAGGCCGATCAGGGGCGCTACAAGCGGCTCACGCTGTCGCGTCGCGCGGTCGCGGACGCGGTGCTGCCGACGGTGAAGCTGGTCGATCTCGAAGAGGAACGGCGCCGTGGCCGCGCGTCGTTCGAGGGGCTGTCCGGACCGCTGGTCGCGGCGCTGAGGGCCCGGCTCGAACGCGGCGAGCAAAGCCTCGTGTTCCTGAACCGGCGCGGCTACGCGCCGCAGCTCGCCTGCGATGCGTGCGGCTGGGTCGCCGGTTGTCCACGCTGCAGCGCCTACGTGGTGCTGCACAAGCCTGAGCGCGCGCTGCGCTGCCATCACTGCGGTTGGGAGTCGCGCATTCCGCGCTCGTGTCCGGAGTGCGGCAACGTCGATATCGCGCCGATGGGGCGCGGCACTCAGCGCGTCGAGGAATCGCTCGCGAGCGCGGTGCCGGGCGCCCGGGTGCTGCGCATCGACGCCGACAGCACGCGCCGCAAGGGCAGCGCGCAGGCGCTGTTCTCCGACGTGCACGCGGGCGAGGTCGACATCCTGGTCGGCACGCAGATGATCGCGAAAGGCCACGACTTCCAGCGCGTGTCGCTGGTCGGCGTGCTCAATGCCGATACCGCGCTGTTCTCGCACGACTTCCGCGCGAGCGAGCGGCTGTTCGCGCAGCTGATGCAGGTGAGCGGCCGCGCGGGGCGCGCCGGTTTGCCGGGCGAGGTGCTGATCCAGACACGTTATCCGCGTCACGCGCTGTATCACGCGCTGAGCCGGCATGACTACGTGGGCTTCGCGAGCGCCACACTGGCCGAGCGGCGCGACGCCCATTTGCCGCCGTTCGTCTATCAGGCGCTGCTGCGCGCGGAGGGGCGCACGCTCGAGGCGGCGCTTGCGTTTCTCCAGCAGGCCGCCGCCGAGCTCACGCAGATCCCCGCCGCCGCGCGGGTGACGGCCTATGACGCCGTGCCGCTGACGATCGTTAAAGTGATGCACGTGCATCGCGCGCAGTTGCTGATCGAAAGTGCGTCGCGGGCCGCGCTGCAAGCGACGCTGCGCGCGTGGCAACCGCTGTTGCGCGGCCTCAAGGGCGTGCTGCGCTGGAACCTGGAAGTCGATCCGCTCGACATCTGACGCCAGCCGGCCAGGCCGCGCGCGCCATACTTCTTTGCGTCATATCCATAGAGCGAATGGTCGTTTCGCTTTGCGCGGGCGCTCGCCTATAGTCGCGAAATCGGCGCATTCGCGGGCAAAACGACAATATCCACCGCGCCGATGTCACTTCCATTTTCTCGGGGCAATTCATCATGAGCGACACTCGACACGGCGTGCCGGCCGGCGCCGCGCCGGCGCGACGGCAAGGTACACAAAGCGTGCAGGGCAACGGCGGGGCCGCTGCGCAAAGCGCCCGTGGCAACGGCTTTTCGTTAACCGAAGACTGGCTCGCGGCGGGCGTCGGACTGCTGCTGATCGTCATCGCGTGGGCGCTGTTCGCGTCGGGCGGCAGTATCAAATGGCTGGCGGTGGCGCCGGCGAAATGGTCGAGCATTGGCGCAGCGGTGCAGGACATCGGCCGGCATTTGCCTAACTTCGTCGCGCTATTCGTTGTATTCGCGCTGCTATTCGGCACGAGTGTCGCGTTGCTGAAACAGCGTGTCGGTGCGTTTCTGGCCGGCTTCGCGGTGGTGTTCGTCGCGTCCGCGCTGATCCTTACGCTCGGCGCGTGGGTCAATGCGTCCAGGTACAACCTCGAACCGCCGCTGGTCGCACTAGCGCTCGGCCTGATCGTGTCGAATCTGTTTACTCTGCCGGCGTGGCTGGCGGCGGCATTGCGCGTCGAGTTTTACATCAAGGTCGGCATCGTGCTGCTCGGCGCGACGCTGCCGTTCACGCTGCTCGTGTGGGCCGGCCCGGTCGCGGTCGCGCAGGCGAGCATTGTGTCGCTGGTGACGTTCTTCGTGATCTTTTTCGCCGCGCGCGGGTTCGGACTCGATCGACGCTTCGCCGCGGTGCTCGGCGTCGGCGGCGCGGTGTGCGGGGTGTCGGCGGCGATCGCGATAGCCGGCGCGGTGCGCGCGAAGCGCGAGCAGGCGTCGGTCGCGATAACGCTGGTCGTGCTGTGGGCGATCGTGATGATCTTCGTGCTGCCGTTCGCGTCGCGTTCGCTCGGGCTGTCGACCGCGATCGCCGGCGCATGGATCGGCACTTCCGAGTTCGCCGACGCCGCCGGCATCGCCGCCGCACAAGCGTACGGCGATTTCGCGCGGCACGCGGGCGGTGCGATCGCCGGCGCGCCGGATGCAGCGTTGCAGTCGTTCACGCTGATGAAGGTGGTCGGCCGCGACATCTGGATCGGCATCTGGGCGTTCGTGCTCGCGATCGTCGCGACCACGCGCTGGGAGGCGCAGGACAGCGGCGTAAACGCCCGCGCGAATGCCGGCGAGATCTGGGCGCGGTTCCCGAAGTTCGTGATCGGCTTCGTGATCGCGTCGGCGCTGGTTACGTGGATCGCGAGCCACTATTCGCTCGCCGATTACCGCAAGGTCGTGACGCCCGATTTCGTCGCGCCGATCACCGTACTGCGTACCTGGGCGTTCACGTTCTGCTTTCTCAGCATCGGTTTGACGACGCGCTTTCGCTCGCTCGCGGCGACCGGCGTGAAGCCGTTCCTCGCGTTTACTGCAGGCGTCGTGGTCAATATCGCGATCGGCTATGTGCTGTCGGCGCACGTGTTCGCGTCGTACTGGAACAGTCTTGGGTGAGCCGCAGTGAAATCGTTGATCGCGCGTTTTAGCAGCGTGGCGTTGCCTGCCCGCAACGGCCAACGCGTGTTATCGCAGGCGCGCTGCTGCGCGGCGTGCCGGCATCGGCTCGAAGAGCGGGATGCGCTCGAGCAGCGGATCCCGGGGCTCGTTTCGTTCAGTTCAGGATTTGGTGCGAGCGTCGCGGCGAGCCGGTTATGTCGGCTGCACGATCAACTGGTGTCGCCCGGCGACCGTTGCGCGCGCTTCGAGGCAAGCGTCGAGCGCTCCTAGCGCGCAATCTGCGACGCGGTGATCCGCCCGGCCGCGCGCGCTGAGCTGATCCGTATCTTCGCGGCAAGAGGCGCCGCAAGGCCGGCGCGCGACAATCCACGCGCGCGCCTACCCGCATGGCTCCCCAGCGTGCGACGCGCGCTCCAACGGCCGCCGGCCCACCGCCGGGGCACGCAAGCGGCGCCGCACTAGCCTGTCGCGCCCGCCGCCCTCAGCCGCTCAATCGTGCAGCGCAGCCCGCGCCTTACTCCCCGACTTACGCGCGTCCGCGCGCGCGGGCTTCTCGTCCGCCTGCCGATTCGAGCCGCCGGTCGCACCTCGAATGAAAAACACCGCGCAGGCCGCGCACATCGCCCAGACGCCCAGTATCACCAGCCACTTTTCCATCTCACCCACCCCTCGAGAACCCCGTTTATCTTTTTGCGTGCCCTGAAACCCTGTTTCGGGCCATTCGTCGCCGTGCATATGTATATCGGCGCGTGCAGTCGTTTAATAAGACCAAATGCAAAAAGAATCACGCCAGGGAAAGTACCGATCGCAACCGCGCTCGCGCCGAGGCGGGTCGTCGGCCGCAAAGCCTTGTCCCACATAGCTTTGCGGAGGGTGCAACCGTGCGCGGCATTTGGTTGCACCTTTTTATTTGGAGGCGTACGATTCGCCCAACTTTTGGTCTTTCTCCGGCTTGCGCCGGGTATCGAAGAAGGAAACATGGCTAGCACCACCCTTGGCGTCAAGGTCGACGACCTCCTGCGTTCCCGGCTGAAAGATGCCGCCACTCGCCTCGAGCGCACCCCCCACTGGCTGATCAAGCAGGCGATCTTCGCGTATCTCGAGAAGATCGAGCATGGTCAACTGCCGGCCGAACTATCGGGCGCGACCGGCAATGCCGATCTCGCCGACGGCGCGACGGTCGAAAGCGACGAAGACGGCGCATCGCACCCGTTCCTCGATTTCGCGCAGAACGTGCAACCGCAGTCGGTGCTGCGCGCGGCGATCACCGCCGCGTATCGCCGCCCGGAGCCGGAATGCGTGCCGTTCCTGCTCGGTCAGGCGAAGCTGCCCGCCAACCTCGCCGGCGACGTGCAGGCGCTCGCCGCCAGACTGGTCGAGACGTTGCGCTCGAAGAGCAAGGGCGGCGGCGTCGAAGGTCTGATCCACGAATTCTCGTTGTCGAGCCAGGAAGGCGTCGCGCTGATGTGCCTCGCCGAGGCGCTGCTGCGCATCCCCGATCGCGCGACACGCGACGCGCTGATCCGCGACAAGATCAGCAAGGGCGACTGGCGCTCGCACGTCGGCCAGGCGCCGTCGCTGTTCGTCAATGCGGCGACGTGGGGCCTGATGATCACCGGCAAGCTGGTCACGACCAATAGCGAGACGAGCCTGTCGTCGGCGCTGACGCGGCTGATCGGCCGCGGCGGCGAGCCGCTGATCCGCAAGGGCGTCGACATGGCGATGCGCCTGATGGGCGAGCAGTTCGTGACCGGCGAGAACATCTCCGAGGCGCTCGCGAACAGCCGCAAATACGAGGCGCGCGGTTTCCGCTACTCGTACGACATGCTTGGCGAAGCGGCGACCACCGAGGCCGACGCGCAGCGCTACTACGCGTCGTACGAGCAGGCGATCCACGCGATCGGCAAGGCCGCCGGCGGCCGCGGCATTTACGAAGGCCCGGGCATCTCGATCAAGCTGTCGGCGCTGCACCCGCGCTACTCGCGCGCGCAGCAGGAACGCACGATGAGCGAACTGCTGCCGCGCGTGCGCTCGCTCGCGATTCTCGCGCGTCGCTACGACATCGGCCTGAACATCGACGCGGAAGAAGCCGACCGTCTCGAACTGTCGCTCGATCTGCTCGAAGCGCTGTGCTTCGACCAGGAACTGGCCGGCTGGAACGGTATCGGTTTCGTCGTGCAGGGCTATCAGAAGCGCTGCCCGTTCGTGATCGACTACCTGATCGATCTGGCGCGCCGCAGCCGTCACCGCATCATGGTGCGTCTGGTGAAGGGCGCGTACTGGGATACCGAAATCAAGCGCGCGCAGGTCGACGGCCTCGAAGGCTATCCGGTCTATACGCGCAAGATCTACACCGACGTGTCGTACCTCGCCTGCGCGAAGAAGCTGCTCGGCGCGCCCGATGCGGTCTATCCGCAGTTCGCAACGCACAACGCGCACACGCTGGCGGCGATCTATCACCTCGCCGGCCACAACTACTACCCGGGCCAGTACGAGTTCCAGTGCCTGCACGGGATGGGCGAGCCGCTTTACGAAGAAGTGACCGGCCGCGACAAGCTGAACCGGCCGTGCCGCGTATACGCGCCGGTCGGCACGCACGAGACGCTGCTCGCGTACCTCGTGCGCCGCCTGCTGGAAAACGGCGCGAACACGTCGTTCGTGAACCGGATCGCCGACGAATCGGTCGCGATCAAGGATCTGGTCGCCGATCCGGTCGAAGAAGCGTCGAAGATCGTGCCGCTCGGCGCGCCGCACGCGCGCATTCCTTTGCCGCGAAATCTGTACGGCGCCGAGCGTCTCAATTCGATGGGCCTCGATCTGTCGAACGAGCATCGGCTCGCGTCGCTGTCGTCGGCGCTGCTGGCGAGCGCGCATCATCCGTGGCGCGCGGCGCCGATGCTGGAAGACAACGAGATCATCGCCGGCACCGCGCGCGACGTGCGCAACCCGGCCGATCAGCGCGACCTCGTGGGCACGGTCGTCGAGGCTAGCGCCGAACACGTGAGCGCCGCGCTCGGCTACGCGGTGGCCGCCGCGCCGATCTGGCAGGCGACGCCGGTGGAAGCGCGCGCCGACTGCCTCGCGCGCGCCGCCGATCTGCTCGAAGCGCAGATGCACACGCTGATGGGCCTCGTGGTGCGCGAAGCGGGCAAGTCGCTCGCCAACGCGGTGTCCGAAATTCGCGAGGCGATCGATTTCCTGCGCTACTACTCGACGCAGATCCGCAACGAGTTTTCGAACGACACGCACCGGCCGCTCGGTCCGGTCGTCTGTATCAGCCCGTGGAATTTCCCGCTGGCGATCTTCATGGGCCAGGTGGCCGCCGCGCTCGCGGCCGGCAACACGGTGCTCGCGAAGCCGGCCGAGCAGACCCCGCTGATCGCCGCGCAAGCGGTGCGGATCCTGCGCGAAGCCGGCGTGCCGGCGGGCGCGGTGCAACTGCTGCCCGGCGACGGCGAGACGGTCGGCGCCGCGCTGGTCGCCGATCCGCGCACCCGCGCGGTGATGTTCACCGGCTCGACCGAAGTCGCGCGGCTGATTAACAAGACGCTGTCGGGCCGGCTCGACCCGGACGGCAAGCCGATTCCGCTGATCGCCGAAACCGGCGGCCAGAACGCGATGATCGTCGACTCGTCGGCGCTCGCCGAGCAGGTCGTCGCCGACGTGCTGCAATCGTCGTTCGACTCCGCCGGTCAACGGTGTTCGGCGTTGCGCGTTCTTTGTCTGCAAGAGGACGTGGCGGACCGCACGCTGGAAATGCTGACGGGCGCGATGCGCGAGCTGGCGGTCGGCAATCCGGACCGCCTGTCGACCGACGTCGGCCCGGTGATCGACCTCGACGCGAAGCGCGGGATCGACGCGCACATCGTGGCGATGCGCGACAAGGGCCGCAAGATCGAGCAACTGCCGCTGCCGGACGGCGCCGCGCAGGGCACTTTCGTGCCGCCGACGCTGATCGAACTCGACAGCATCGACGAACTGAAGCGCGAAGTGTTCGGCCCGGTGCTGCACGTGGTGCGCTATCGCCGCAGCCAGCTCGACAAGCTGCTCGAACAGATTCGCGCGACAGGCTACGGGCTCACGCTCGGCATCCACACGCGGATCGACGAGACGATTGCCCACGTGATCAGCCGCGCGCACGTCGGCAACATCTACGTGAACCGCAACGTGATCGGCGCGGTGGTGGGCGTGCAGCCGTTCGGCGGCGAAGGCTTGTCGGGCACCGGTCCGAAGGCGGGCGGCGCGCTGTATCTGCAACGTCTGCTGGCGACGCGGCCGGCCGGTTTGCCGAAGTCGCTCGCGCAGGCGCTCGTCGTCGAAGTACCGCAGGCCGCCGAAAAAGGCGACAATCCGGGCGCCGCGCTGACCGCGCTGCGCGACTGGCTGATCGACGAACGCGAGCCGCAGCTGGCCGCGCGTTGCGACGGTTATCTGGCGCACGTGCCGGCGGGCGCGACCGCGGTGCTGGCCGGACCGACCGGTGAGCGCAACACGTATACGCTCGGCCCGCGCGGCACGGTGCTGTGTATCGCGTCGACCGCAAGCGGCGCGCGCGTGCAGCTGGCGGCCGCGCTCGCGACCGGCAATCGCGCGCTGTTCGAAGGCGCGGCGGGCGAGCAACTGGTCGCGCAGCTGCCCGCGTCGCTGAAGCCGAATGCGAGCGTGAAGAAGGGCGCCGACGCGACGTTCGACGCGGTGCTGTTCGAGGGCGACAGCGACGAGCTGCTGGCGCTGGTGAAGGAAGTCGCGAAACGCGCGGGCCCGATCGTCTCGGTGCAGGGCGTCGCGGCCGGCGCGCTGGCGAGCGGCGACGAGGACTACGCACTCGAACGCTTGCTGACCGAGCGCTCGGTCAGCGTGAACACCGCGGCGGCAGGCGGCAATGCGAATTTGATGACGATCGGTTGAGCGAACCTCGGCGATTGCTCAATAGTACGGAAGCGGCACGGCGACCCCATACCGCTTCATCCACACCTGGTATCAAGGAGAAGCTATGCAACACAAAATGAAACAGCTGACAGGCGCGGCGCTGGTTGCGGCTATGTCGGTGGCGGGGACGGCCTACGCTCAAGCGACGGAAGACGTGAAGGTGGGTTTCGCCGGTCCGATGACGGGCGCTCAGGCTCACTACGGCAAGGACTTCCAGAACGGCATCGTGCTGGCGGTCGAGGAATTCAACGCGACCAAGCCGACGATCGGCGGCAAGCAGGTTCGCATCGTGCTCGACTCGGCCGACGACCAGGCCGACCCGCGCACCGGCACGACGGTTGCGCAGAAGCTGGTGGATGACGGCATCAAGGGCATGCTCGGCCACTTCAACTCGGGCACCACGATCCCGGCTTCGCGCATCTACGCGAACGCGGGCATCCCGCAGATCGCGATGGCGACCGCGCCGGAATACACGCAGCAGGGCTTCAAGACGACCTTCCGGATGATGACGTCCGACACGCAGCAAGGCTCGGTGGCCGGCACGTTCGCGGTGAAGACGCTCGGCATGAAGAAGATCGCAATCGTCGACGACCGCACCGCTTACGGCCAGGGTCTGGCCGATCAGTTCGAGAAGGCGGCGAAGGCGGCCGGCGCGACGATCGTCGATCGTGAATACACGAACGACAAGGCGGTCGACTTCAAGTCGATCCTGACCAAGCTGAAGGCCGCGAACCCGGATCTGATCTATTACGGCGGCGCGGATTCGCAAGCGGCGCCGATGGTCAAGCAGATGAAGCAGCTCGGCGTGAAGGCGCCGCTGATGGGCGGCGAGATGGTGCACACGCCGACCTTCATCAAGCTCGCGGGCGACGCGGCGAACGGCACGGTGGCTTCGCTGGCGGGTCTGCCGCTGGACGAAATGCCGGGCGGCAAGGCGTATGTCGAGAAGTACAAGAAGCGCTTCAACGAGGACGTGCAGACCTACTCGCCGTATGCATTCGACGGCGCGATGGCGATGTTCACCGCGATGAAGAACGCCAACTCGACCGATCCGGCGAAGTACCTGCCGGTGCTGGCGAAGACCTCGATGCCGGCGGTGACGACCAACAACCTCGCGTACGACGCGCGCGGCGATCTGAAGAACGGCGGCATCACGCTGTACAAGGTGGTCGACGGCAAGTGGACGACGCTGCAGAGCGTGGGTGGGAAGTAAGCTTTGTTGTGTTGTTCGCTTTGGCGACGATGAAAAAACCCCGCTTCGGCGGGGTTTTTTTATTGGCTGTCCGGGTGTGCGGCTGTGGCTCGCCTCCCCTCCGATATTCGGCTTCTCCCGAAAAAAAGTTCGGTGACAATCTCCGCTGACATCACGAAGACGCGTTCATTAGCGTGCATCAACGAGTGAACCTATGAAGACGAAGCTCTACGACGAGAGCGAAACGAGCAACGCCATCTGCTCTCACTGCAACCAGTTGGTGAGCACGACGTTTCGGCCGCGTGACGTGCCATTCAGTGACGGCAGCGGCGAGGTGAAGCATGTCCTGGCGGCGGTTTGTGACATTTGCGATCGAGTTATCGCGGTGCCTGCACAGGCGACTCCCGCGATCCTTGAAGCGCGGCGAAAGCAGGTCAGAGCCTAGGCGTCGCTCGCAGGCGGCTTTCAAGCGTAGTGCCCGTCCAAGGCTCACCAAAGCGCCTACGGGTGATTAACCCGCAGGCTTCGCGCGTGGTGTGCCCCTTCACCACGCATGCCGCGCACCCCCCTACTCCCCCCGCATCTTCCTCCCCTGCTCGCGAATCTGTTCGAGCGTCGCCGCCGGCGTGCTCGCTTCCTGCGGCATCCGGATCTCGATCAACGCCGGCAATTGCGACGCGAGCGCGCGTTCCAGCGCCGGCAGAAAATCCTCAGTGCGCTCGACCGTTTCCCCATGCGCGCCGAACGAGCGCGCGAACGCCGCGAAGTCCGGATTGGTGAGACCGGTGCCATGCACGCGATGCGGATAATGCCGCTCCTGGTGCATGCGGATCGTGCCGAAGTGGCTGTTGTTGACGACGATGAACAGCACCCGCAGGTCGTACTGCATCGCGGTCGCCAGTTCCTGCGCGGCCATCATGAAGCAGCCGTCGCCGGCCAGCGCGACCACCGCGCGCTGCGGATACAGCGACTTGGCCGCGACCGCGGCCGGCACGCCGTAGCCCATCGCGCCGCTGGTCGGCGCGAGTTGCGAGCGAAAGTGTCGATACGAAAAATGCCGATGCAGCCACGTCGCGTAATTGCCGGCGCCGTTGGTCAGGATTGCGTCGTCTGGCAGGTGCGCGCGCAGCTGCTGGATCACTTCGCCCATCTGCACGTCGCCCGGAATCGCGCGGGGCTTGCGCCATTCCAGATACGCGCGATGCGCTTCCTCAGCGGCCCCGGCCCACGCGAGCTTCCCGGATGACGACGCCGGTTTCAGCTCCGCGAGCATTGCCGCCAACTCAGGCATCCCGGAGACGATCGGGAGATCGGCCGCATACACGCGGCCCAATTCTTCCGCGCCCTGATGCACATGCACCAGCGTCTGCTTCGTTTTCGGAATGTCGAGCAGCGTGTAGCCGTTGGTGGTCGCCTCGCCGAGACGCGGCCCGAGCGTCAACAGCAGATCGGCATCGCGGATGCGTTGCGCGAGCGCGGGATTGATGCCGAGACCGACATCGCCTGCGTAGTTCGGATGCTCGTTGTCGAACGTATCCTGGAAGCGGAATGCGAGGCCGATCGGCAGTTGCCACGTTTCGATAAAGCGACGCAGGTCCGCGCATGCGGTCGAAGTCCAGCCGCTGCCGCCGGCTATCACCATCGGCCGTTGCGCGCGTTCAAGCAACTCGCGCAGCTTCTCGATCTGCGCGGCCGACGGCGACGCCGCCACGCGCTGATAGGCAGGCGCGCCGGGCACCGCGTCGCACGCGTCGCTCAGCACGTCTTCCGGCAACGACAGCACCACCGGTCCGGGCCGTCCCGACGTCGCCGTATGAAACGCATGGCTCAGATACTCGGGGATCCGTTTCGGGTCGTCGATCTGCGCGACCCACTTCGCCATCTGCCCGAACATGCGTCGGTAGTCGATTTCCTGAAACGCCTCGCGATCGAGATGCTCGCGCGCGCACTGCCCGATCAGCAGGATCATCGGCGTCGAATCCTGAAACGCGGTGTGCACGCCGATCGACGCATGCGTCGCGCCCGGTCCGCGCGTGACCAGCGCAACGCCCGGGCGCCCGGTCAGCTTGCCGACCGCTTCGGCCATGTTGGCGGCCGCGGCTTCGTGACGGCAGACGATCGTCTGAATTCGCCCGGTCTCGTCGTGCAGCGAATCGAGTACCGCGAGAAAGCTTTCGCCGGGCACGCAGAAGACGCGTTCGACGCCATGCGTGAGCAACGCATCGACGACGAGCCGCGCGCCGGTCGTACGAGCATCGGCGGAAGTGGGAGCGGAACTGGCGGAGGAATTGACGGCGGAATTTGCAGCGGGAGCATTCGGCAGCGACATTACGGAGAAACCTCCTGGCAGTGCATCAGTGCGATGGATGGAGCCGCCTCGACGCGACGTGTTGCCGCGGCCGATCGGCGCTTCGACAGCTTACGCCGCGGACGTGGGCGCTGTCATGGCGCAGCGCATAAACAAAAACGCGGACCCGAAGGCCCGCGTTTCTCACCCGCTATCAAACACCGCGCACGCGGCTCAACACTCGACGATATTCACCGCCAACCCGCCGCGCGAGGTTTCCTTGTACTTGGTCTTCATATCGGCGCCGGTCTCGCGCATCGTCTTGATCACCGAGTCGAGCGACACGTAGTGGCTGCCGTCGCCGCGCAGCGCCATGCGCGCGGCGTTGACCGCTTTCACCGACGCCATCGCATTGCGTTCGATGCACGGAATCTGCACCATCCCGCCGACCGGATCGCAGGTGAGCCCGAGGTTGTGCTCCATGCCGATTTCGGCGGCATTCTCGACCTGCTTCGGCGTGCCGCCCATCACCGCGGCGAGCGCGCCCGCGGCCATCGAGCACGCGACGCCGACTTCGCCCTGGCACCCCACTTCCGCACCGGAAATCGACGCGTTCAGCTTGTACAGAATGCCGATCGCGGCCGCGGTCATCAGGAAGTCGATCACGCCCTGCTCGTTCGCGCTCGGCATGAAGCGCGTGTAGTAATGCAGCACCGCCGGAATGATGCCGGCCGCGCCGTTGGTCGGCGCGGTGACGACCCGGCCGCCGGCGGCGTTTTCCTCGTTGACGGCGATCGCGTACAGATTGATCCAGTCGACCATCGACAGCGGGTCCTGCAACGCGCGCTCCGGATGCCCGGTCAACGCGCGATACAGCTGCGGCGCGCGCCGCTTCACCTGGAACGGGCCGGGCAGATTGCCGTCGGCATCGGGGTTATTGATCCCGCAGCCGCGCGATACGCACGATTGCATCACGTCCCAGATCTTCAGCAGCCCCGCGCGGGTTTCTTCCTCGCTGTGCCACACGCGCTCGTTTTCCCACATCAGTTGCGCGATGCTCTTGCCGGTCGACTCGCACAGCGCGAGCAATTCATTCCCGCTGCGAAACGAATGCGGCAACTGGTCGACCGCGGACAGCACCTTCGTATTCGGCGCGCCGGCCGTCACGACGAAGCCGCCGCCGACCGACAGATAGGTCGCCTCGCGCAGCGTCGCGCGTTGGGCGTCGAACGCGTACAGCTTCAGGCCGTTCGGATGCTCGGGCAGCGCCTGACGATAAAACGCGATGTGCTCCTTGTGCACGAACGGCACCTCGTGCGTGCCCAGCAGCGCGAGCTTGCGCGACGTGCGCACCGCGTCGAGCCGTTGCGCGATCGTGTCCGGATCGACGGTATCGGGCGCGTCGCCGAGCAGGCCGAGCATCACGCCGCGATCCGTGCCGTGGCCCTTGCCGGTCGCGCCGAGCGAGCCGTACAGCTCCGCTTTGACCGAAGCAACCTTATCGAGCAGCCCGTCGCGCTCAAGTCCCTGGACGAACATCAGCGCCGCGCGCATCGGTCCGACCGTATGCGAACTCGACGGACCGATGCCGATTTTGAAGAGATCGAAAACGCTGACTGCCATCTACTGCTCCTGCCGATAAGTGAAGGGTTAGCGCGCCGGCAGCGGCAGACACACGGCGAGCCACGCGGGCGGCGTCGGTGCTAGCTGCAGCGCGACTGGCGTAAAGCGTCCATCGAGACGCGCCGCCAGGTGAAACAGTTCCGTCGCGTTCTTCGGGTCCCACTGACCCGAATAGCCGGGCAAGCCGGCTTCGCGACGTTTCGCATCGAACGGCACGTTCGAATGCACGAATTCCTCGTGGGTCTGGCTGCCGGTCGCGAACGGCACCAGCCAGTTCAGCGCGGCGAGCAGCGTCGCGCCGTTGGCGCCCTTTTCCTGCAGCCAGTTGCGGTTGTGACGGCGCGCGGCGAGCGCGGCAGTGACGAGCGGCTGCAGGTCGTAGGTCACGTAGTGCAGCGCGTCGCGTTCGCCGAAGTCGATCGTGGCGCCGTCCGGCGCGATGTTGTCGCCGATGTGCTCGACGAACAGCCGCTGCGCGGTATTGATCATCTTGCGGTTGTCGAGCGTGAACGCGGCCATCGCGATCAGCTTGATCCGGTGACTCTGCCAATTGTTGCGGAAGGTGCCGGTCAGCGGCCGTGGCTGCGCGTCGATCTGCTCGATGTAGCCGTTCGCGAGCCTGGTCAGGAACGCCATCGCCGCGTTGCGGGTTTTCACCGGCAGCGCGCTGGCGGTCATGTCGTACGCGAGGATCAGACCTTCGAAATGGGTTTCGTCAATCGGATTGAAGCTCGGCTGATAGGTCGTGACCCATGCATACAGCAGCCGGTCGACCAGCTTCAGGAACCGCTCGTCACTGGTCGCGCGCCACGCGAGCGCGGCGTCGCGCAGCAGATCGAGATCCTTTTGCGCTTCGACGCTCTGATCGTAGATGCCTTCGTGCGGCAGCGTGCCCTCGGTATGCAACTTCGCGAGCGCGTGCGGCTGCTCGTTCAGACGGGCCTGCACGTTGCTGACGAGTGCTTTCACGCCGGGGTCGGCATTGGTGCGCTCGCTGGTCTGCAACGCGGGCGCCGCGCAGAAATTCATCGCGGCCTGCGCTTCGCGCAGCGGCAGCAGCGTTGCCGCGCCGGCCAGCAGCACCGCGCAGGTGGACCGCCACGAATGGGCTGGGATGGCTTCGGGCCGGCTTTGCATCGATCGCACCTGTCGCGCCATGCGGAACTCCTCGTTAGGCTGATTCGGTGTGTGATGTTAGCCGGTTGCGGGCGCGAACAACAGAAGCGCCCGTCGCCCGCCCCGGCATACTGCTGCCGGAACCGGCGACGGGCGCCGCGCGCGCTGTCGCGCTTACTCGTAGTCGGCGATCGGCACGCAGGAGCAGAACAGGTTGCGGTCGCCGTACACGTTGTCCGCGCGGCCGACCGGCGGCCAGTACTTCTTCGCGATCAAGGTGGGCAGCGGATACGCGGCGGTTTCGCGCGAGTAGCCGTGCTTCCAGTCGTCGGCGACCACCACCGCCGCGGTGTGCGGCGCGTGCTTCAGCGGATTGTCCTCGCGATCGGCGCGGCCTTCCTCGACCGCGCGGATTTCCTCGCGGATCGCGATCATCGCTTCGATGAAGCGGTCGAGTTCTTCCTTCGACTCCGACTCGGTCGGCTCGACCATCAGCGTGCCCGGCACCGGGAAGCTCATCGTCGGCGCGTGGAAGCCGTAGTCGGCGAGGCGCTTGGCGACGTCGTCGACGGTGATGCCGCTGGTTTCCTTGATCGGGCGCAGATCGAGAATGCACTCGTGCGCGACGAGGCCGCCGGGGCCCGAGTACAGCACCGGATAGTGCGGCGCGAGCTTGTTGGCGACGTAGTTCGCGTTCAGGATCGCGGTTTCGGTCGCGGCGCTCAGGTTCTTCGCGCCCATCATCGCGATGTACATCCACGAGATCGGCAGGATCGACGCCGAGCCGAACGGTGCGGCCGAGACCGCGCCGATGCCGCTTTCCGCGCGCTGGTAACCCGACGAGCTCTGGTTCGGCAGGAACTGCGCGAGGTGCGCGCCGACCGCGACCGGACCGACGCCCGGGCCGCCGCCGCCGTGCGGAATGCAGAAGGTCTTGTGCAGGTTCAGGTGCGAGACGTCGCCGCCGAACTGACCCGGCGCGCACAGGCCGACCATCGCGTTCATGTTCGCGCCGTCGACGTACACCTGGCCGCCGTGCGCGTGCACGATCTCGCAGATTTCACGGACGTTCTCTTCGAACACGCCGTGCGTCGACGGATACGTGATCATGATCGCCGCGAGTTTGTCCGCGTGTTGCGCGGCCTTCTTCTTCAGGTCTTCAATATCGACGTTGCCCTGTGCGTCGCACGCGACCACGACGACCTGCATGCCGGCCATCTGCGCGGACGCCGGGTTGGTGCCGTGCGCCGAAGCAGGAATCAGGCAGACGTTGCGATGCCCTTCGCCGCGCGACGCGTGGTACGCGTGGATGATCAGCAGACCCGCGTACTCGCCTTGCGAGCCCGCGTTCGGTTGCAGCGACACCGCTGCGTAGCCGGTCGCGGCGACCAGCATTTCCTCGAGCTGATCGATCATTTCGCGGTAGCCGACGGTTTGCTCGGCCGGCGCGAACGGGTGAATCTGGCCGAATTCGGGCCACGTGACCGGCAGCATTTCCGACGTCGCGTTCAGCTTCATCGTGCAGGAGCCGAGCGGGATCATCGAGCGATCGAGCGCGAGGTCCTTGTCCGACAGGCTGCGCAGATAGCGCAGCATTTCGGTTTCCGAATGATGACGATTGAATACGTGATGCGTCAGATACGCGCTGGTGCGTTCGAGCGCGGCCGGCACCGATGCGCGGTTCGCCGTGCTCAACGCGGCGTCGAGCGCGTCGATTTGCGGCACGTCGCTGGAGAAGGCCGCTTGCGCGAACACCGCCAGCAGGTCGGCCAGATCGCCGCGCGTGGTGGTTTCATCGACCGACAGGCCGACTTGCGTCGCGCTCACGCGGCGCAGGTTGATGCGATTCGCGGTCGCCGCGTCGAGCAGCGCTTGCGTGCGCGCGCCGGTATCGAACGTGAGCGTGTCGAAGAAGGTGTCGTTGACGAGCTTGTAGCCGAGTTGCTTCGCGCCTTCGGCAAGCAGCGCGGCGACGCGGTTCACGCGCAGCGCGATCGTCTTCAGACCGCGCGGGCCGTGATAGACCGCGTACATGCTGGCCATGATCGCGAGCAGCGCCTGCGCGGTGCACACGTTCGAGGTCGCCTTTTCGCGGCGGATGTGCTGTTCGCGCGTTTGCAGCGCGAGACGCAGTGCGGGGTTGCCTTGCGCATCGACGGTCACGCCGACCAGACGGCCCGGCATCTGCCGCTTGAATTCGTCGCGCACCGCGAGGTACGCGGCGTGCGGGCCGCCGAAGCCGACCGGCACGCCGAAACGTTGGGTATTGCCGACCGCGACGTCCGCGCCCCATTCGCCCGGCGGCGTCAGCAGCGTCAGCGCGAGCAGATCGGCGGCGGCGACCACGTGACCGCCGGCCGCGTGGATTGCTTCGGTCAGCGCGCGGTAGTCGCGCACGTCGCCGTTCACACCCGGGTATTGCAGCAGCACGCCGAACGCGTTCGCGTTCGCGGCTTCGGCGGCCGGGCCGACCTTCACTTCGATGCCGACCGGCGTCGCGCGGGTCTTCACCACTTCGATGGTTTGCGGCAGCACATCGTCGGCGACGAAGAACACATTCGACTTCGGCTTGCCGACGCGTTGCAGCAGCGTCATCGCTTCGGCGGCGGCGGTCGCCTCGTCGAGCAGCGACGCGTTCGAGATGGCGAGGCCGGTCAGGTCGGTGACCATCTGCTGGAAGTTCAGCAGCGCTTCCAGACGGCCTTGCGAGATTTCCGGCTGATACGGCGTGTACGCGGTGTACCACGCCGGATTTTCGAGCACGTTCCGCAGGATCACCGTCGGCGTATGGGCGTTGTAATAGCCCTGGCCGATGTACGAGCGGAACACCTGGTTCTTGTCCGCCAGCTCGCGCAGCGCGGCGAGCGCTTCGGCTTCGCTCTTCGGTTGCGCGAAGGGGCCGAGCGGCAGCGTTTCGGTGCGCCGGATCGTCTTCGGGATGACGGCGTCGATCAATGCCGCGCGCGACGCGAAGCCGAGGGCTTCGAGCATCGCTTGCTGGTCGGCCGCATCCGGGCCGATGTGCCGTTCGGCGAAGGCGTCGTGCACTTCGAGCGCGGCGAGCGAGAGAGGAGTGCGGTTCATCAGACGATCCGGGTGTTCGAGCTTCATGGGTGTTCCTGGCGATGCGGCGCGCGCTTTTCGCGGGCGCCGCACCTGACGGTTAAAACAGAATGTGACTCAGGCGCTGCGTTAGATGCTGACTCAGGCGCCGATCGACTTCGCGTACGCGTCGGCGTCGATCAGGCGATCCAGCGTCGCGTCGGCGGCCGGCTTGATCTTGAACAGCCAGCTCTCGTACGGCGCGCTGTTGACCGAGTCCGGCGAATCGGACACGGCGGTGTTCGCTTCGATGATCTCGCCCGAGACCGGCGCGTAGATGTCGGAGGCGGCCTTCACCGACTCGATCACGGCGACGGTGTCGCCGGCCGTGACGGACTTGTTCAGTTCCTGGACTTCGAAGAAGACGATATCGCCGAGCGCTTCCTGCGCGTGGTCGGTGATGCCGACGGTCAGCGTGCCGTCGGCTTCGGTGCGAACCCATTCGTGCGATTCGGTGTATTTCAGATCGGCCGGGATGCTCATCGGATGCTCCTATGCGGTTTGTTCGGTGTTGATTGGAATTAGGGGAGGCGTGCGCCGGCCGTTCAGACCGCCAGCACCTTGCCGTTGCGCACGAACGGCAGTTTTACCACGCTTGCGGGACAGGCTTTGTCGCGAATCTGGACGTGCACGGTGTCGCCCGGCTGCACGCCCTTGGGCACGCGCGCGAAGGCGATCGATTCCTGCATCGTCGGCGAGAACGTGCCGCTGGTGATTTCGCCGTCGCCGTGCGCGGTGACGACTTTCTGATGCGCGCGCAGCACGCCGGCGGCCTTGCCGTTGTCCTTCAGCAGGATCAGGCCGACGAAGGCGGCGCGCGAGCCGTCGGCTTCGAGCTTGCCCTTGCCGACGAAGTCGCGCGGCGCGGCGAGGTCGACGGTCCATGCGAGGCCGGCGTCCAGCGGCGAGACGTTGTCGTCCATATCCTGGCCGTACAGGTTCATGCCGGCTTCGAGGCGCAGCGTATCGCGCGCGCCGAGACCGGCCGGTCGCACGCCTTGTGCCTGCAATGCGTTCCACAGCGCTTCGACGTGGGTCGCCGGGACGATGATTTCAAAGCCGTCTTCACCGGTGTAGCCGGTGCGCGCGACGGTCAGCTCGCCGAACGGCGTACCGTCGACGCGCGCCGCGTTGAACGGCTTCAGCGCTTCGGTCGCGGCGCGCGCGGCCGGCACGGTCTGCCAGAACTTTTCGCGGGCGTTCGGGCCTTGCACCGCGACGATCGCCAGATCGCGGCGCGGCGTGATCGTCAGTCCGTATTCGCCTTCGGCGTTGAGCTGGCCGAACCACGCGATGTCTTTGTCCGCGGTGCCGGCGTTGACGACCACGCGGAAGTGGTCTTCGGCGAAGTAATAGACGATCAGGTCGTCGATCACGCCGCCGTTCGGGTTCAGCATGCAGGAATAGAGCGCGCGGCCCGGCGTTTGCAGCTTCGCGACGTTGTTGGCCAGCGCGAATTCGAAGAACGCGCGCACGCGCTCGCCGGTGAAATCGACCACGCACATGTGCGAGACGTCGAACATGCCGGCGTCGGTGCGCACCGCGCGATGTTCTTCGATCTGCGAGCCGTAGTTGACGGGCATGTCCCAGCCGCCGAAATCGACCATGCGGGCGTTGAGCGCGCGGTGAGCGGCGTTGAGCGGGGTGTGTTTGAGTTCGGTCATGGGGCCTCGGGCGTCTCGCGAAACAAAAAAGGCCATGCGGCGCAACGCCTCGCGGCGCTGTGCCTGCGAGTGTGCTGGTGCATGACCCCTCTGTCCTCGATACCTGAGAGATTGCGCTGCCGGGACGGGGGCGTGCTCGCGGGCGAGCCTGCTTGGTCACATCACGGTGAAACGCGCGCCCCTTCGGTGGGCAGCCTGCCAGCGGTGCACGACGTGCGACGCCGATGGCTACTGCCGCTCTCCAGAGTGCGAAAAAACCGCCTTGAAAGCGGGTTTTTCGACGCGGTCGGTCCTTTTGCCTGAGAGTTTGCGGGTGTGCCCCTTCGGCGGCGCGGCCTGCGATTTTTCAGCGGCCAGCGCGCTCTCCCGACGCGTGCGGCGAATTTACGCGACGGCCGGGGGCTTGTCAAATAAAGGCGCTGGCATAGGCGGTGGCGTTCGCGGGGGCGGGCGTTACGCGGCCCTGGCGCGGCGCGAACGCCAAAAAAAAAGCGCGGGACCGTGAGGACCCGCGCTTGTGTCGCGGCTTCGCTTGCTTACTAGCCGATCACTCGCCGATCGCGTGAGCCGCGTTGTCCAGTTCCTGGTTCAGCACCCGCTGTTCTTCGGCCGTCAGACCGCCGCCGTGCTGTGCGGCCATATCGCGCGCTTCCTGGCGGATCGTCTCGAGCCGGTGATGCAGCGACGCGCCTTGCGACGGCGGGTAGTAGCCCTGATTCACGTGGTTGTCGATGCGGCGCGCGAGACTGTCGATGCGGCCATTGACCTGACGCAGGCGCTGATCGGCGATCTGTTGGGCGGTCGGACCCGGATGCGCCGGCGGCGGAGGTGTCACCACGCAGGCGGCGACGGACGTGAGCAGCGCGCACGCGGCAAGGGCACGGATGAAACGAGACATGAATTCTCCCGGAGTCGTTGTCGATTGGGTGGAGCTACGTCGGTAGCAACGGCTGATGGCGGCTGTTCGCTGACCCGGCAGCGGCCGAATTTGTAACGTTATGTTCCTTTCGGAAATGTCAGAAAAGCCCGGTGGGACGGGCTTTCTTGGCCTGGCGGGCCGCGCCGTTTTTGGTACACAAAACGGCGCGGCAGCGCGCGGACACGAGTCCGCGACGGCCTTCAGCGGATGCGCTCGAACGGCAGCCGCACGCCCTGTTCGGAGCTACGCGCGGCGAGATCGATGATCGTCATCACGTCGACCGCGTCCTGAGCGCTGACCGGGAACGCGATGCCGTTCTGGATCGCGTCGGCCAATGCGATGTAGAAGCCGGCGTAGTCGCCGTCGCGAGTCGGCAGTTCGCGCTCGACTTCCTGCTCGCCTTCCAGCACGCGCAAGCGCCCGGCTGTGTTGCCGCCGCCGAAGCCTTCGTCGCCGGGGCGCAAACCGGCTTTCAGCTGGTCTTCCTGGGTGTCGAGTCCGTACTTCAGATAGCTGCCGCGGGTGCCGTGGATCGCAAAGCGCGGACCGGGGATCGCGGTCAGCGCACTCGCGTGCAGCATCACTTCGAAGTCCGGGTAGCCGAGCTGGATGTGCACGTAGTCGGGCGCGCTGGCGTCGTCGCGATGCGCGCGCACCGTCGCCGACACCGTTTGCGGCGGCCCGAACAGCGCGAGCGCCTGGTCGATCAGATGCGGGCCGAGGTCGAACAGCAGACCGCCGCCGCGCGTCACGTCCTCGCGCCAGCGCTGGCGCACGCCGGGCCGGAAGCGGTCGAAATGCGATTCGTAGTGGGTCACGCGTCCGAGCTCGATGCGCGCGAGCAGATCGCGCACGGTCAGGAAGTCGCCATCCCAGCGGCGGTTGTGAAACGGCACGAACAGCTTGCCGCGCGCGAGCGCGATGTTGGCGAGCGTGTGCGCGTCGGCCGCGTTCAGCGTGACCGGCTTGTCGACGACCACGTGCTTGCCGGCTTCGAGCGTGCGGCGCGCGAGGTCGAAGTGGGTGTCGTTCGGCGTCGCGATCACGATGCAGTCGATGTCCTCGAGCGCGAGCAGCGCGTCGAGATCGGCGACGATCTTCGCGTGGGGATAATCCGCGTGCGCGTGTTCGGTCTGGCTGGTGGCGATCGCGGCGACGCTCGCGCGTCCGCAATGCTCGATCACCGGTGCGTGAAAGGTCGCGCCGGCGAAACCGTAGCCCATCAATCCAATCTTTAACGATGCGGACATGCGTGTCTTCCTGCAGGAGCGGCGCGCTGCCTTGCCACCGCGGCGGCGGCGCGCGATGCCGTTATTGTGGCATTTGTGGGATGGACCTGGGGGCGCAGTCGTGCCGCGAGCCATCGTGGGCAAGCGGCACGGAGCCGGCGCGGGTAAGCGGTGGGGGTAACCGTCGCAGGTAACCGTGTTAACATCGCTCCTCTCGCGCAAGACGCGCCCGGACGAATCGCGTACCGCGACTTCGGCCCCGCGCCGCCGCGCAGCATGTCCCCGGGCTGTCGGGCCGGCGCCTCCCGCCGGTAGCCACGACCGTCCTCAACCGTATTACCCATCCACACACGATGTCCGCTGGCCTGAATCCCGCTCAAAGTGAAGCGGTCCGTTATCTCGACGGTCCCTGTCTCGTGCTCGCCGGCGCTGGCAGCGGCAAGACGCGCGTGATCACGCAGAAGATCGCCCATCTGATCGAAGCGAAAGGCTTCGAACCGCGCCACATCGCGGCCGTCACGTTCACGAACAAGGCCGCCGCGGAAATGCGCGAGCGCGTCGGCAAGCTGCTCGAAGGCAAGACGCTGACGACGCCCGGCAAGGAAGGCCGCAAGGTGCCGGTGAACCAGTTGACGGTGTGCACCTTTCACTCGCTCGGCGTGCAGATCCTGCGCCAGGAGGCGGAGCACGTCGGCCTGAAGCCGCAGTTTTCGATCATGGATTCCGACGACTGCTTCGGCATGATCCAGGAGCAGGTCGGCTCGACCGACAAGGGCTTCATCCGCAAAATTCAATCGATCATCTCGCTGTGGAAGAACGGCCTGATCATGCCGGAGCAGGCGATCGCGACCGCATCGACCGAGGACGAGCACCAGGCCGCGATCGTCTATCGCAACTACGTGGCGACCCTGCATGCTTATCAGGCGGTCGATTTCGACGATCTGATCCGGCTGCCGGCCGAGCTGTTCGCGAGCAACGAACAGGTGCGCGACCGCTGGCAGAACAAGCTGCGCTATCTGCTGATCGACGAGTATCAGGACACCAACGCGTGCCAGTACGAACTGGTGAAGCTGCTGGCCGGCAAGCGCGCGGCGTTCACCGCGGTCGGCGACGACGATCAGGCGATCTACGGCTGGCGCGGCGCGACGCTGGAGAACCTCGGCCAGCTCGGCAAGGATTTCCCGCACCTGCATCTGATCAAGCTCGAACAGAATTACCGCTCGACGGTGCGGATCCTGACCGCCGCGAACAACGTGATCGCGAACAACCCGAAGCTGTTCGAGAAGAAGTTGTGGTCCGAGCACGGAATGGGCGACACGATCACCGTGACGGGCTGCAACGATGAGGAGCACGAAGCGGAGTCGGTGGTGTTCCGGCTGTCCGCGCACAAGTTCGAGCGGCGCGCGAATTTCCGCGATTACGCGATCCTCTATCGCGGCAATTTCCAGGCGCGCATCTTCGAACAGGTGCTGCGCCGCGAGCGGATTCCGTACGTGCTGTCGGGCGGCCAGTCGTTCTTCGACAAGGCCGAGATCAAGGACATCTGCGCGTATCTGCGGCTGATCGCCAACGCCAACGACGACCCCGCGTTCATCCGCGCGATCACCACGCCGCGCCGCGGTATCGGCAATACCACGCTGGAGGCGCTCGGCGCGTTCGCGGGGCAGGCGAAGGTGTCGCTGTTCGAGGCGGTCTACATGGGCGGTATCGAGGCGCGCCTGTCGCCGCGCCAGATCGAGCCGATGCGCGTGTTTTGCGACTTCATGCAGCGGCTGACCGATCGCGCGGAGAAGGATGCGGCCGGCACGCTGCTCGACGAGCTGATGGAGGCGATCCATTACGAGGCGTATCTTTACGACGCGTTCGACGAACGTCAGGCGCAGGCGAAGTGGCAGAACGTGCTGGAGTTCATCGAGTGGCTCAAACGCAAGGGCACCAAGGAAGAGCCGCAGGCCGGCAGCGATGCGACCGGCTACGACACCGCCGATGGCCTAGCCGACACCGGCAAGAATCTGCTCGGCCTGATCCAGACCGTCGCGCTGATGTCGATGCTCGAAGGCCGCGAGGAAGATCCGGATGCTGTGCGGTTGTCGACCGTGCATGCGTCGAAGGGGCTCGAGTATCCGCACGTGTTCCTGGTCGGCGTCGAGGAGGGGATCATGCCGCACCGCGGCGGCGCCGACGACGAACCGATCGACGATTCGCGCATCGAGGAAGAGCGTCGCCTGATGTATGTGGCGATCACGCGTGCGCAGCGCAGCCTGCATCTGAACTGGTGCAAGAAGCGCAAGCGTGCGCGGGAGACGATCGTTTGCGAACCGTCGCGGTTTATCAATGAGATGCTGCTCGACGATGCGCCGCCGCCGACCGCCGAAGAGGCGCCGATGTCGCCGAAGGACCGGTTGGCCAGTTTGAAGGCGTTGTTGCAGAAGGCTTGATGCGGGCTCGCGGCTGCGCGGCTCGACGCTCCCAGGTTACGACGCGGCGTGTCCGTCACGCCTGCTGCGCAACGCGCATGAAAAAATCCCTGCAGTGCGTGAGCGTCTGCAGGGATTTTTCATTGGGCGGGTGAAACCGGCGGCCGAAGCGCCAGCCGCTTTACTTACTTCACCGCGCTGACCATATAGTCGACGGCGGCTTTCACATCCGCGTCCGACGCGTTCGAGCCACCCTTCGGCGGCATCGCGCCCTTGCCGTGCAGCGCGTAGTTGTAGACGGTGTCCATCGACTCCTTCAAACGCGGCGCCCAGGCTTCCTTGTCGCCGAACTTCGGCGCGTTCAGCACGCCGGCCGCGTGACAGGCCTGACAGACCGCCTGATACAGCGCCTTGCCGGCCTGCGCCGCGTCCGCGCCGCCTGCGGCAGCCGCCGCGGGAGCCGCGGCTTGCGGCACGCTGGCCAGTGCCGCCACCGCGGCGGCGGCCTGCTGGGCCGCGCCGGCATCCGCTGCACCGGCCGCCGGGCCCGAAGCTGCCGCCGCGCCGGGTGCCGCGGCCGCGCCGGCCGCCGGCTGGGCTGGCTCGGGAAAGCTCGCGCCCGAGTTGTTCGCCATATAGACGACCGCGCGGGCGATTTCGAAGTCGCTGTAGTCGTCGGGGCTGGTGCCGCCGCGCGGCGGCATCGCGCCTTTGCCGGACAGCGCGGTGTGCAGCAGCGTGTCGAAGCCTTGCGCGAGGCGCGGCGCCCAGTCGGCGGTATTGGTGAATTTCGGCGCGCCCGCCGCACCCGATGCGTGGCATGCGGAGCAGACCGCCTTGTAGACTTCCTCGCCGCTCTTGTAGACGCGCGGCGCGTTGGCGTCGCGGATTTCGACCTGTGCGAGCGGATGGATCCGCGAAGCGACATCGGCTTCGGAGAGGGAGTCGGTGCCGGCGCCGGTGCGGGTCGAGTTATCGACGTAGACCGCTAGCAGAACAATGATGATGATCGGCACAGCGAACCCGGCGATGACCGCGGCGATGAGCTGTGCTGGCGTTTTGATCGGGGCTCCGTGTGGTGCTTCGCTCATGCTTGTCTCGTCTCCGTGGGAATTGTGAGCGGTACAGCGCGACGGCAACTTCTTGTTCTTTATCAGGCACGGACGATTATAGACGCAAGATTTCGGCGGCGGCGAGGGGGCTCCGGAGGCTGTTCAGCAGGCGTTTACCCGCAGCGAAGCGGCGGACGACGGGCTGTGTGCAAGGCTTGCGGGGATGGGCGGTCGCCGGCCGGTGGACGCTTCGACCGAAACCGGGTATCCTTGCGGTCTCTCGCTTTGGCGTCGCGTCCGTTCTGGTTGCCGCGCTCTCGCGTAGTCCACGCAGTTTTGCGTTGAAGCGCCCGTAGCTCAATGGATAGAGTACTGCCCTCCGAAGGCAGGGGTTGCTGGTTCGATCCCAGCCGGGCGCGCCATCTGTATCAAGCCTTCCCAACAGATTTCCCCTTTTCTCGACCCTGCACGATTGCGCGGATTGCCGTTTGCATCGATCGGTCGATCATCCGCATTGCGCGTCCCGCGAGGCTGGCCATCGCGTCGATTCAGACGTTATCTCCCCCAACACTCCGCAATCACCCAATCCCGCCCTAAAGCTTGTTGAAAGCCGCGCGTCACTTTAGAATCCACCGGTCACTGGGGAGTAGCCTTCCTTCATCGCATGAAGGAGAGCGCGTCAACATACTTGGCCTGCGGGTCATGGCGCGTTCGACCGGGTCGGTTTGGCGAGACCATTGACGTACTGCCTCGTTCTGGTCGGACGGGTGGCGGTGCGTCATGGTTCGTCACCTACGTCCGACCGCGGAGTTGCCCTGTGAATCACCGTTGCACGTCAGCCGTTTCCCCCTTTGCTTTCGCGTCGACCCGCCGGACGGTGTCGATGAGTAGCCGTGTTTGCCGCGCGTCGGCCGGGAGCGCCGCATGACCGGTCTGCTGCTCGAACTCGCGATCATGCTGGTCGTCATCCTGGTGGCGGCCGAACTCTTCACCAATGCGCTCGAACATCTCGGCGAGCGTCTGAAAATCTCCGAAGGCGTGACCGGCTCGCTGTTCGCGGCGGTCGGCACCGCGCTGCCCGAAACGCTGGTGCCGCTGCTCGCGATCGCGGGTAGCCGGACCGGCGGCACCGTCAATGAAGAGATCGGGGTCGGCGCGATTCTCGGCGCGCCGCTGATGCTGTCCACCCTGTCGACGTTTCTGATGACGCTAGCGGTGCTGCGCACACGCGGCGTCAACGGTTGGGTCGCGCCGGAGCGCAGCGGCTTCACCCGCGATCTGAACTACTTCCTGTGCGCGTTCGCGCTCGCGGCCGTCGCGATGTACGTGCCACACGAGCAGATGATCGTGCGCGCGCTGTTCAGCATCGCGCTGGTCGGCGTCTATGTGACCTATGTCGTGATGACGTTCCGCGCGTCGAGCGGGCTGGTCGATGCCGGTCATGGCACCGAGGCGCCCGGCAAGATGTTTCTCGCGCGCCTGGGCATCCCGACCAATCTCGCGACGATCGGCGTGCAGCTGCTGCTCGCGGTCGGCTTGCTGGTGTGGGGCGCGGAAGGCTTTATCGAAGGCGTGCGGGGCGTGTCCGAAGCGTTCCAGGTGTCGCCGCTGCTGCTGTCGCTGCTGATCATTCCGATCGCGACGGAGTTGCCCGAGAAGGTCAACAGTATCCTGTGGATCCGCCGCGGCAAGGACACGCTCGCGTTCGGCAACATCACGGGCGCGATGGTGTTTCAGGGCACGCTGTTGCCCGCGATCGGCATTTTGCTGACGCCGTGGACGCCGCGCATCGAGGTGCTGACCGGCGTGATGATCACGCTGGCTGCCGCCGCGTGGCTGCGTATCAACGCGCGCGAACGGGGCGTGCCGGTGTGGGCGTTGCTGGTGTGCGGCGCGTTGTATGCAACATATCTCGCGGTGACGTTGACGCGTTGAGGGCATGCGACCGCATTGGCTGAAGTCGCGCCGCCGTCACGCGCCGAACCACGCGGCGCAAGCCTGCCGCACGCGCTCCGCGACGGCGAGCCACGGTTCATCCAGGCCACGGCGGAATAGCCGAACCGTGCCGGGATACCACGGCGAGTCGTCGCGCTCGTGCATCCAGCGCCAGTCCACGTCGCGTGCCGGCAGGAGCACCCAGCACGGTTTGCAGAGCGAGGCCGCCAGATGCGCGGTCGATGTGTCCACACAGATCAGCAGATCGAGTTGCGAGATGAGCGCGGCGGTGTCGGTGAAGTCTGCGAGATCGGCGCCCAGAGGCAGGATGGGCAAGCTCGCGGGAAATGACAGTGCTTCGTCTTCCCCCGCGCCTTTTTGCAGGCTCACGAACTTCACTCCCGGCACGCTCCAGAGCGGCGCCAGCGTGTTCAGCGACGGCAGCGAACGATGCGCGTCGTTGTGGTGCTTCGGGTTGCCCTTCCAGACGAGACCCACCCGGTGTCCCGCGCCCAGTGAGGCAAGGCGCGCGCGCCAATGCTCGACGCGCGACGGCTCGAGTGCGACGCGCAGCGCGGGCGGAATCGTGTCGGGCGTCGTGCCCAGATACAGCGGTGCGCTGAGCAGGCTGGTCCAGCAATCGAAAGCGCCGGCGCGCGCCGCGGCTTCGTCGTGACTGAGCACGGCGTCGACGCCGTCGACCTCGGTAAACAGGCGCTGTAACGGCGCAGTACACGCAAACGCGACGTGCGCGGCGCCCTGAGCCTTCAGCAGGCGCAGATAGCGTCCGAACTGCAGCATGTCGCCGAGTCCATCTTCCTGCCAGACGAGCAGCGATTTGCCGGCGAGCGGCTCGCCGCGCCACCGCGGGCATTGCAGCATCGACTGCGTCGCGTGATGCGCGAACCCCACCATCTCGTAGCGGCATTCATATAGGAGAAAGCCTTCCTCGAAGCGGCCCATGCTGATGAGCAGCGTGGCGAGACGGAACTTCGCGTCGCCGTAGTCGGGGCGCAGCGCGAGCGCGCGGCGGTAGGCGGCTTCGGCTTGCTCCAGTTCGCCGAGTTCTTTGACGATGCTGCCGATGTTGAAGTGCGTTTCCGCGATGTCGTCGCGCAATGTGAGCGCGTGCTGAAACGCCGCGAGTGCGTCGGGCAGACGCGCTTGCGCAAGCAGCGCGCAGCCCAGGTTGTTGGCCGCTTCGACGCGGTTCGGCGCGAGCCGCAGTGCTTCCCGATACGCGGCTTCGGCGTCGACCGGTTGGTCCATCGCGTGCAGCACGCAGCCGAGGTTGTAATGCGCGTCGGCGAACGCGGGGCGCAACGCGAGCGTCTGCCGGTACGCGCTTTCGGCCTCGGGCAGACGCTTCAGTTCGGTGAGCACGCAGCCGAGATTGTTGAGCGCTTCCGCGTAAGCCGGGCGAATCTGCAGCGCGAGGCGGCAGGCGAGTTCGGCTTCGGCAAGCCGGACGAGCGATCTGTATAGAGCGCCAAGGTTGTTCAGTGCCTCGGGGTATTGCGGGTGCGCGAGCAGCGCCTGCCGATACGCCTCTTCGGCGTCTTCGATGCGGCCGCATTCGCGCAACAGATTGCCGAGGTTGTTATGCGCTTTCGCGAACTGGGGATTCGCGGCGAGTGCTGCGCGATAGGCCGCCTGCGCTTCGTCGAGGCGGCGCTGTTCGTGAAGCACGATGCCGAGGTTGTAGTGCGCGTCGACGTGATCCGGGCGCAGTGCGAGCGCCGTGCGGTACGCGGTCTCGGCCGCGTCGTGCCGGCCGAGGCGATGCAGCACGAGTCCGCGATTGCTGTGGACGTCGGCGTCGTGGGGCCGTAGCGCGGCAAGCTGCCCGTAAACTTCCGCGGCTTCGGCAAGCTGGTTGAGCGTCGCGAGCATCGCGCCCAGGCCCAGATACGCGTCGGCGAAATCCGGCTTCGCCTGCATGCAGCGCAGCCATAGAGCCTGCGCCTGCGCGGGCCGGCCTGCACCCATCGCGCACATGGCGGCGAGGTTGAGCGCATCGGCGTGTTCAGCGTCTTCGGGGCAGGCGTTCTCGCCGACGAGCGGTGTCAGCAGCGCGAGCGCGTCGGCGAACTGGCCGGCGGCGCTCAGGGCGGTGGCTTCGGGGAGGATGTGCTGGCGCATAGGGGCGAGGAGGGCGTAGCGGTCACGGGGGTGTTGGGAGGCGGTGGACTCGCAGCTGTGGTCGGCGCGCTTTAGCGTAGTCCACGCAGTTTTGAGTTGAAGCGTCCGTAGCCAGTCATAGACGTTTCCCACCAAAGCTTAGACTGCCCCGTCTGAATGTCGTGGTTAGGATCGGCATGGGGACAACGAGCCCGCAAGCGCGTTGCAGCTCCAATTGGTCTGCTACACGCCATCTATACGAGGCGATCATCGCGGCTGGCGGTTTCAGCGGAGCCGCAGTTAGCGCAGCCATGCGGGTACCGATCTATACGCAATATGATGGGACAGGTTTGCATGGAAAATCTGCAGCCCACATTTTTTCGCGAGAATATCGAGCGACTTTTGAGTGAAAATCGTTATATGCCCGTTCCTCGGGGCAACGTACCAGTGTTGTACCGAGACAGATGAATTGGGTACCTGGTCGATTGCAAGAGTCGAAAAGAACATCACCCCGTCATCTTTCAAAAAAGATGACGCCTCCGCAAGCGTTTCGATTGGGGTCGGTGTGTGCTCCATGACCTCGAATGCCGTCACGAGGTCGACGCGTAGCCCAATGGGCTTTTCTGCGTTGAAATCCATTGGATCCCAACTTTTTGCGTCGAATCCCTGTGCCTCGAGACGGCGGGAGCAATGTCCGTTACCGCCGCCGTAATCCAATATTTTCAGCGACCGGTTTTCCCTACAGAACCGCTTCGTCACCTCAGAATTCTCTTCTGGTCGAACGGAGACATAGTCTGGATCGACGCACACGTAGTCGTCGTTGTAGATGTTCTCCATGTAGTCATGCTTTGACCATTTGTCGAGGGCAACAGTGAAAACCAACCCGCAACAATCGCAGCGATGGTAGTAGACCGGAACTCCGGCGAGCGGGAGGCTGCGGCCTTTATGATCTTCGCAGCTTTTGCTGAAATCCACTACGCCGAATAACGACGACGATTCGCCGCATACTTTGCACGGGATGACTTTACTGTAGGACCGATCGTCGATATTTTCGATAACTTGAGGCATATCAGATGCTCAATAAGTAATTCGGCTGAAGCTGGTGAGACTCTTTGGAAATAGCAAGTGGGTGATCGAAAAAGTCCCGCAACAGCGTGGCGAACCCACGAGTCGCAATGAACTGTCCACACATACCTCCGGTTGGAAGGACGTTCGGGACAGGCTCAAACACCTCCAGTAACCGGTTGGCCTGCAGGGCTTCTGCTACCGCGAAGAAAAACGACTGGTTACCGATAAAAAGCGACGAACTTGCGATCAGATCGCAGGCTTCCATCGCACTCGAGGTTGGAACATATTCGGCCGCGACGCTCGGAAATCGGTTGGCAAACGCCAGATACTCATTCGCGGTTCCAATAAATCCGATCCGCAAGCCCAGCGCGGCCAGGATTCCGTAGTCAATGCCCTGATTGAGATAACGGGTCGATCGTCCGATCACGATGTCGAATTGTCCGGATCGGCGACCGTCGAAGCTGGGGGTAATCCACGGTGACGTCCCGCGGGAAACGAGGCCAAAAACCTTGAAGTAATAATCCTTGATGTTTCCTGCCGACACGTTGATGCAGCCACTGCGAATTACATCGAAATCTGCCGCACCGGAAGGAATTTCTCGCTCGTCCACTGAAACAACCTCGGAAAAGCATTCCTGGTAGGTTAACAGCGGCTTGAGATACGCGAACATTTCATCGCTGATCATGAAGTCGCCGCCCACGTGTTTCAGCGCAGCAGGGCGGTGCGCTTGCTTGTTCCGTGGAATCGAAAGTCTGACTTTGTCCGAGCCGGATAGCCGTGCGAGTGCTTTCATCGCCGGCATCGCGTAGACGATATCGCCCAACTGCCCAGAATGCTTTACATCGAAGGTCATATGCCTGTCCGTCAGTGCGCTGTTGGCTTTCGCTCCGGCGCAGTTATTTGTCGCTGTATTGGCGCGAGAGCCCGGCCGCTCGCAAGGGTAACGGACCGGGCTGAAATGCTATTTAAGCGCGTTGCGAATGACTGATTTCGATCGCAGCGCTGCCCGTTCGCGCAGGTAAGTTTCCAGGTAGTGTGAGAACCCCGTCGTTCTCATTGCATGCTTCAGCGCGTCCAGGATGAGTAGTCCATCTTGAAACCGCGCAATGGGCGAGCGCGTCATCGGTAGGCGAAGAGGGTCGAATTGGCGCGTTTTCCATTCAGGCTGCGTAGCCAGAAGCAACGACGCAATGCGTTCGATGATGAAGACCTTCGCGGGAGCCGCGTCGGTGTTGTATTTCACGTCATCGTTGATCTTCCGGGCGAGGGGCGAAGAGCCGGCTTCGGCGATCGCAAATATTTGCTCGCATTTTTTCAGCCATTCCATCCAGAACGCGGGTTTGGCGACGAAATAATTGCAGAAGACGCTCTGTGCTGCGGTCATCACCAGTGCACGGGTATCGATTCCCGGAGCAACAACGGCAAGCAGCTCGTCAATAACCGGCCCCAAGCCTGGATGGACTTCAGCTGCGTGCTCAAAGACGTTCTGAGAGAATGCGCCTTGGTCGAAAAACGGCGAGAACGTTACGACGTCCACGTCATCGGACACGCTGTCGAGAAATGCATGTACATCGCTTGAACGAAGCCCGGTCTTTTCTGTGAACTTTGGCGAGAAAAAGCCATAGCGCGCGTTGGCGTCCAACTGTGTCTCGAGTAGAAATTTTCGCATTGGCCAGTATTCGCGCCAGTCGGGTCGCTGGCCCGTGTTGTCTAGTGCAACGAACCCGGGTTCGACGCGCGCGCGCGTCGCGTCCGAATAGTAGATCTGGTAAATCCGATTTTTCGTCTCGGCGGAATCGGTAAAGGCAGGTAGTCGTGCAGCCAAAGGCTCAGCGATAGACGTCGCTGTGGGCTCTACCAGCACCTCGAAATGCTCTGGTTCCTGTCCATCACACCACCGCTGCCACATGATTCGAAATGCGCGCGTTGCGGCATTGGCGATTGCACCCGCGTCTATGAGGGCTGATTTTCTGCAGTGCTCGCGAAGCTCCCGGCGTACCGCTGCAAGCGCTTGGGGGTCGGCCGCGAGCGCCGCGCACTTGCGCACGAAATCATCCTTATCTTCGGCAACGAAGGCCGCATCGAGGCCGAGGTGAGACAGCCACCCCGTGCTGCTGCGACTCGCCATCGAATCGCCCGGCAGCGTCATGGTGGGAACGCCCATCCACAGCGCTTGCATGGTCGTGGTCGAATTGCCGAACGGAAAAGTGTCGAGGCAGACGTCGATCAGGTGATGCTGCTCGAGGTAAGTCGTGACACTGCCGCGAGGCAGAAAACTGATCCGGCTGACGTCGATGCCCTCTTTCACGAGCATATCGGTCAGCTTGAGCATCTGATCCTTCGCCGCGATCCCGCCGATCAGCAGGCGCGAGTTCGACACCTCGCGCAGCACGCGAGCCCACAGCGCAACGACTTCCTTTCCAATCTTGACGATCCGGCTGAAGCTGCCGAAAGTCAGAAAGCCATTTTTAAGGGCGGGCAGCTCGTTCACTTCCGGCGCCTGCGGATGCGGTTTGAACGGCGCTAGCGCGGGCAGGAAGACCAGCTTTTCGGAGAAGAAGCGCTCGAACTGTTCGAGCGGCGTGACAAAACGGTCCGACATGTAATAGTCGACGGCGTCGAGTCCCGTCGTTGCCGGATTTCCAATCCAGCTCACCTGGACTGGCGCGGGCTTTTGCGCGAAGACCTTCAGCCGATTGCGGCCGGTATGTCCCGACAGGTCGATGAGGACGTCGATTCGGTCGTCGCGGATCTTCTGGGTGACGGCTTCATCAGTCATGCCAAAGATTTCGGTCCACGCATGCGAATGCTCGCGCAGTTGCATGGTGAAGCCATCGGTCACCGCGTAATTGGAGTACAGGTGCAGTGACAGACTCGGGTCGCGCACCAGTTGTTCCAGCACCGACAGCAGGAAATAGGCAACCGGATGATTGAGCAGATCGCCCGAAACGAAGCCGATTCTGAGGCGGCGCGACGGGTCCCGGTCATTGGTGTGCTGCAGGCGATGGCTACGCAGCGGCGCTTCGTGCCGTGCCGCAAATTCGCGAAACTCCTTGAATACTCCGCTCGCATCGATGTCCGGCTTGTGCATTACGTAGAAGAGCAGATTGCTATGCGTCGCCGGCTGCATCGGCGCGAGTTCGAGCGCACGGCGAAATGCGGCTTCGGCCTCTTCGTACAGTCCATGCTTGCCTAGCGCAGTCGCCAGCGCATCATGCTCGAGGGCGTTGTTGGGCGCCAGTTCCACCGCCCGCTGCAAATGGACGAATCCCTCCTCGGCCCGGCCCGTTTCCAGCAGAGCAGCACCCAAACCGCGATGTAGCGCGGCACTTTCGGGATACCTTTTGAGTGCCCGCACGCAGTGTTCTTCAGCCCGCTTGTGCTGGAGCGTAGCGACGAGCCGGTCAGCCAGAGTCGTCTGGGCGACGATGCTGTTGGGCAACAGGCGCGCTGCGTGTTCGGCAGTCTCGACGGCCTCCTTGTAGTGGCCCGTCGCCTGCAGGACACGCCCGAGCTCGAACCAGCACTCGCCGTGCGATGGATATCGCTGCGTCAAGCGACGCGCGAGTTTGAGCGCCGCATCGTGCTTTCCGCTGTTGTAAAGCTGCTCGAAGGCACGCAGTTCCTTGGAACTCGCCCGGCGCGTGTCGAGTTTCAATCGCGGTGTCCCTTCGGACTCGGCTGCTGCGGGCGCATCGCCACTCACATCACCGTCGCCAAGGGGCGCTGCGGCTCCCGCGTCGGCTTCCGCCTGTTGCGCAACTGTGAGCGGGTCTGCCTCGCCGCTGATGCGCGCCCGCAACGTGCGGACAGCATCGTCGGGCAGACCGTGCTGCCGCGCGAGTTCCAGTGCGGCTTGTGCCGCTTCGGACTGACCGCTTCCTACCAGCGCGTTGATGTAGTAGACCCACACCTGCCCATTCCTCGGCGTCTGCCCCAGCACAACCTCGAAATGCGGAGCAGCCTCAGCAGGCAGGTCTGTTTGCAGACGCAGCACGCCCATGTGGTAATGGGCGTCGAGATGATTGCTGTCGGCGTCGAGCACGCGCGCGTAGAGCGCCGCGGCTTCGGCGTATTCCTGCTTGTGGTGATGTTCGAACGCTGTCTGCATCATGCGGTCGATGTCCCATTCCCGTTTCGCTTCGGGGGGCAGCGTGGTGGTGTCGGTGGCAGTATGCAAAGCGGTCATGACGAAGGGGCGAGGGCGTCCTCGAGCGGTAAGTTAGAGAAATTATGAAGGGCGCGCCACCGCGCCCATGCGTCGAGTTGGGGCCAAAATGGTGGTCAATTTGCGGGGTTAATCACGGCTCGGCGACGCGGCGGTCGTCGCTGCAGAGCGCGCAAAGTAAAAAGCCCGCACGAGGCGGGCAAGGGACTACACGCGCCCCGAAGGGCGCAAAGTCGTAGTTATTCGAATTTCAAAACTGTGCGATGCGCTGGTACTGGCTGGCGTTACGAGTCGCAAGCATGGCTGCCTGATACTCCTCTCCTAGCGCTTTCTGCGCATCTTGCGCGGCTGCGGAAACGCGCGCATCGATCGCCTGTATTTCCTTGAGCTGCGCAATCACCACCGGCGGTTGCTGCGCGCCGAGCGCCATCAGCAGCGGCGAGCGTTCGTCTACGAGTTGCGCGGCGCGCTCCCATTCGTCAACGGCCGCGGCCTGTTCGATGGCCTTGGTGAGCTGCCAGATGCGTTCGATGTCAGTCTGTGCGTCCATGGATTGTTTCCGTTAGCTCGCCTTGGTTGCGAGCGCGCCCGCGCTGTTGGTGCCGCCGAACAGCTGCGTCAGATACTGGCTGTTGTTGTTCATCGTCGCCATCAGCGTGTTGAGCGCCGTGAATTGCGCCGTGTACATGCTCGTCAACTGCGCCTGGTAGCTGGACAGCGAACTCTGCTGCGTCGTCAGGCTCGTCAGGTCCGCGTTCAGCGCGTTGGTACGTGTGGCGATCGCGCCGCTGCTCGACAGATAGTTCGTGATGTTGGCGTTCAACTGCTCGGCCACCCCGTTGGTCGAGCTGAACAGCGTGGCGACCGTCGACTGGTTGTTCTGCAGCGCGTCGCTGAGCTTCGTGCTGTCGATCGACATCGTGCCGTCCGCGCCGAGCGTGATGCCGATCGCCTCGAGACTGGTCGTCGTATTGCCGTTCTTCACACCGGTCGCGACGTTCGTGGCCAACTGGTTGCGAATCATGTTCAACGTCGAATCGCCGAGCAGTACGCCCTGCGACGTCGCCGTCGAGCTATACGACGTCAGCGTGCCCATCGTCGTGACGAGCGTGTTGTACAGCGTGACGAACTGGTTGATCGCGGCCGACTGCGCGCTGGTGTTCTGCGATACCGTCAGGGTTTGGGGCGCAGTGCCGTTCGCGTCGACGGAGGCCGCCGTCAGGTTCAGCGTCACGCCTGACAACGCGGACTTCACGGTGTTGCTCGCGCTGGTGACGCCAGTGCCGTCGATCGTGAAATAGGCGTCTTGCGCTGCGGTAGATTGCGTCCAGTACGACTTGTTGTCGATCGTCGACTGGTTGTTCGCGAGATCAGTGGAGGTTGCGTTCGCCTTGCCGGTCAGCGTCGCCCCGTTCGTCGTCTGCACGGCGAGATGGTTCAGCGCGTCGGAACCGTTCGAGTCGTTGACCGCAATGCTGATTCCGTTGCCCGAGCCGGTATTCGTCGCGTGCAACACGAGGTGCGCGCCGTCGGCGCCATTGACCACGGAAGCGGTGACGCCCGGATTGTTGCTCGCGCTATTGATGGCCGACGCGATGCCGGCAACGGTGCTGTTCGAACTGTTCAGCGAAATCGAGGTGCTGGCGCCGTTGACGGTGAGCGTCATCGTCGCGGAGCCGCTCGCGAGCGCCGTCGAAGCGTCGTAGCCCTTCGAGGTGAGCACCTGACCGGTCGCCACCTGGGCGACGTCGAGCGAATACGTACCGGCCACGGCGCCGCTGGCTGCCGTCGCGGTGATGCCCGTGCCGCTGGCGGTCGCGGAAAACGAGTTGACGGTCGTGCCGTCGGAAAGTGTGCCGAGGCCGGCCTGGAGTGCCGAAAGGGCCGCAGAGAGCGTCCCGTAAGCGGAAATCTGGGTGTTGTCGGTAGATTGCGAAGCTGCAAGGGTCGCAGCCTGGCCGGCGATTTTTGAGTTCACGAGCGCCGTCACCAGCGAGCTCACGTCCATTGACGAGTTGCCGGTCGATCCGCTGATGATCGACTGGGCGGCTTGCTGTAGCGCGGCATTCGAGGCCGCGGTAGTGGCGGCGGCGGTGCTCGCGATCGTGCTGGCGGTCGTATTTACGGTGGACATGGACAGGCTCTCTGCGTTGGCGATGTCGTGGGAATCGGTTCAGTTCAAAAAAAGACCAATCGGGAGGCGAGCCTCCCGACCGGTTTGCGCCGCGCGCACCGGACACAGCAGGGTGCGGGGCGGCGTTCGTTACTGGAGCGTTTTAGCCCAGCAGCTTCAGAATCTGCTGCGGTTGCGAGTTCGCTTGCGCCAGAACCGAGATACCTGCTTGCTGGAGCACTTGCGCCTTGGACAGGTTAGCGGTTTCCTGCGCGAAGTTAGCGTCCTGGATCGACGATTGTGCGCTCGACAGGTCGGTCGACTGCGCTTGCTGCGTGGTGCTGATTGCGGTGAAGCGGTTTTGTGCCGCACCGAGCGTTGCCTGCAAGCCGTTCAACGTATTCAGGGCGTTGTCGATCGATTCCATCGCCATGCTTGCGCCGCTCGCGCTGCTGACGTCGATGTTGGCCACGCTCGACGCATTGTTGAGCGCGTCGATTTGCGTGCCGATCTTATCGTTCGCGGCCGAGCTGAAGCCGACGCTGGTGCTCGCGCCCGACATTGCCGTATCCAGTGCGGATGCGAAGGCCGAGCCCAAGCCGCCTGCGGTGCTGGCGGAGATCACTGCGTTGCCGCTGGCATCCGAAGTGACGCCGGCGGACGCGAACGCGCCGGAGACCGAACTGTAGTTCAGAGCCTGGTTGTTCTGGTCCGTGAGCGAGTAACCGCCGCTGCCGTCGGAGATCACGTTGATGGTCGTGATCGCGGCCGCGCCTGCATTCGTGGTCATTGCGCCTGCCGAGTCCAGCGACAGGTTGGTGAACGAGCCGAGCGTGTTGCCAGCTTGCGGCACACCGCTGCCGATTTTCGCTGCCGACATGCTTTGCGACAGGTTCAGCGTGATCGACTGACCGACGTTCGCGCCGACCTGGAACGACACCGTGCCCATCGAGCCGTCCAGCACCTTCATGCCGTTGTAGGTCGTTTGCGAAGCGATACGGTTGATTTCCGACACTTGCTGCGTGACTTCCTTCTGCAGTGCTGCGCGGTCGTCATCGGTCATGCTGCCGTTGGTCGCTTGCGTGGCCAGCTGGCGGATACGCTGCAGGCTGCTCGTCAGCGACGAGAGACCGCTCGATGCCGTCTGAACCATCGAAACGCCGTCGTTCGAGTTCGACACACCTTGATTCAGACCGTTGATCTGGGTCTGCATGATGTTCGAGATTGCCAGGCCTGCTGCATCGTCAGCTGCGCTGTTGATGCGCTTGCCCGACGACAGACGCGTAATTGCCTGCGACAGTGCGCTACCCGAGCCCGTCAGGTTCTGTTGAGCGACGAGCGAGTTGATGTTGCTATTGATTCCGAGCATGGAAATTTCTCCTAAGCGGGCGGATGCCCGTTACAAGCCTGATTGGCCGCGGCGGACGCCTTGTTTCATTGCTGGCCGCCTCAGTTAAGGTTGACGGCGCCATCAAAAGAAACTTGAGAAACTTTCTGCAAGACGAGAACACTCCGCATCTGCGCCGGTGGCGGCATACGCGGCGTCGGCGGGGCGCCCGCCGCGTCCGTGCTGGCGTGGAGGATGCGCTGCGGGTGAGCGCGACTCAGCGTATTCTCATTGGCTCGCCCGTAATCGATCCCGGAGAAATCATGCAAAAACGCAGAATTGGTCACTCGGATATAAACGTCGCACCTCTTATGTTCGGCGGCAACGTATTTGGCTGGACCGCCGACGAAGCGACGTCGTTTTCGATTCTCGATGCATTCGTCGACGCCGGCCTCAATTTCATCGACACCGCCGACGTCTACTCCGCGTGGGTGCCGGGCAACCAGGGCGGCGAGTCGGAGACGATCATCGGCAAATGGTTTCGCCGCAGCGGCAAGCGCGAGCGCATCGTGCTCGCGACCAAAGTGTCGAAGCATCCGCAGCGTAAGGGGCTGTCGGCCGCGAACATCGAGGCCGCGGTCGAAGATTCGCTGCGCCGCCTGCAAACCGACTATATCGACGTCTACTTCTCCCACGACGACGACACCGCGACGCCGCTGACCGAAACGCTCGGCGCGTACCAGAAGCTGATCGACGCGGGTAAGGTGCGGGTGATCGGCGCGTCGAACTACAGCGGCGCGCGGGTCGAGGAAGCGCTCGCGCTCTCGCGCCAGCACGGGCTGCCCGAGTACCAGTTGCTGCAGCCCGAATACAACCTGTACGACCGCGCCGAATACGAGCGCGAGACCGAACCGGTGGCACTCGCGAACCGGCTCGGCGTGGTCGTGTATTACAGCCTTGCGAGCGGTTTCCTGTCCGGCAAGTACCGCAGCCAGGCGGATCTGGTTGGCAAGGCGCGCGGCAGCCGGGTCGAGAAATACCTGAACGAGCGCGGTCTGCGGATTCTCGGCGCGCTCGACCGCGTGGCCGAGCGGCACGGCAGCGTGCCGGCGGCGGTCGCGCTCGCGTGGCTGATCGCGCGACCGAGCGTTACGGCCCCGATTGCAAGCGCGACCTCGGTGGAACAACTGCGCAGTCTCGCCGACGCCGTGCGGATCCAGCTGAGCGCGGAAGACGTCCGCGAGCTGGACACGGCGAGCGCCTAGGCGCGGGGCGGGGGGAGGCGGTTTGTCACGGAAGTTGTGGCGCGATGGCCAGGGAAAAGCCTGGCGCAATCGGTAAACCCCTGGTAGGATGGAGAGTTTCCTGATATCATCGGGAGTGAATTGAGATCTTTGCCTGTTTCGTCAGTGTTCGCATTGATGAAAGGTTGGCGAAACGGCAACAGACGCGGCTTTTGCATTACGTCTGTCCGCGTTCCGCGGTGAACTCCCCACCTCTCTTTTCCGGCCTCCGTGGCCGTTAGCCTCTCGCTTCATTCGTGGTTTGGCCGGGGTTGTCCATCTGCCTCGCGTTTGCCTGTTACTGGCCATGAATCGGAGCGACCGGAGGGCCGGCGCGTGAGTGATACCAACAGCGGTTATCGCCACGCAATTAAACCCGTATCTAGTGATTGAGTTAGGAATTACATGACGACGATTCTTCTGAAGGAAAACGAGCCGTTCGAAGTGGCAATTCGCCGCTTTCGTCGCGCAATCGAAAAGAATGGCCTGATCGCTGAACTGCGTGAGCGCCAGTCGTACGAAAAGCCGACCACGGCTCGCAAGCGCAAGAAGGCAGCAGCCGTCAAGCGTCTGCACAAGCGTCTGCGTAGCCAGATGCTGCCGAAAAAGCTGCACTAAGCACGCTTTTCATGCACGCCAAACGGCGGTGTGAGCTTCGCAAGGAGCCACACCGCCGTTTTGCTTTATGGGGTGCCGTTTCGGGTATTACGCCGCGCTTTTGAGCCGCTCGGCGGACAGATTGAATTCTTTCGCGATCGAACCCAGTCGCTCGCGCCATTCCCAGGTGCCGAATACGTCGTGCACGTTTTGCAGGCAGCTGAGCAGATCGATGGTCGCCCGGTCGTACACGTTCACGCGCGAGCGCAGCAGCGCCTTTTTCAGCGCGGCGACGCCGACATCCATATAAGCGGGCACTTCGGCCGGCGGCTTGCCGATGAAGCGCACCGGCACGCCTTCCATGGCGGTCATATAGTCGCGCGGCTTGATCAGACTGCCGACCGGGCAGCCGCCGCAATAGCCGCGATACGCGCCGCCGCCGCGCGGCAGCAACGCGGCGCGCTTCTGGCCGAACAGGTGTGCGACCGCGCGATCGAAGATGTCCTGATGGGTCAGGAAGCTGTGTGATGTCATGGTTGGTCTCCCGCGCATCGAGCGGTGGTTCTTGTTGGTTGAGCGCAGCGTGTGTGCGGATCATCGCTAGTATCGGGCGTGCGTCGCCCGGCGAAGGGTGGACTAGCGCCGTGAAACGGCTTCAATTCGCACCATTGCCGGCGGCGCCGTCGGTCGCGCTCGCGCGGCGTGGCGCGGGCGCGGGCCCTGCAGCGGCGCTCATAACCGTATAACGGCCGGCCCGCCCGAAAACCGTAGAGGGACTACACCAGAACCAGCCGCCGCGAGAGGGCGCTGCCGCGTCAACCGGCCTGGCGCCGTTGCCGCTTTTTCCCGAGCGACGCGCAACGCGCGCGGCACATGCAGGTCGTCTCGTGATCGTTCACCATGCCGACCGCCTGCATGAACGCATAGCAGATCGTCGAGCCGACGAATTTGCAGCCGTAGCGTTTGAGCGCCTTGCTCAACGCGTCCGAGACTTCGGTCGACGCCGGCGCGTGCTTGTACGACGCCCACTCGTTCTGGATCGGCGTATCGTCGACGAACGACCACACGAAGTTCGCGAGCGACCCGTGCTCGGCCTGGATCTGCTGCACCGCGCGCGCGTTGAGAACGGCCGCCTCGATCTTGCCGCGATGACGCACGATGCTTTCGTCCGTGACCAGCGCGTCCACCTGTTGCGGCGTGAAGCGTGCGACCTCATCGATCTCGAAGTTGGCGAACGCGCGCCGATAGCCGGCCCGTTTGTTGAGGATCGTGGACCACGACAGCCCGGCCTGCGCGCCTTCGAGCACGAGCATTTCGAACAGATGCCGATCGTCGCGCGACGGCACGCCCCATTCGTCGTCGTGGTACTGTGCGAGCGCTTCGCTCGATACCCAGTTGCATCGTTGTGTCACTGTCGCGCTCCCGTATGGCGATGTCGTTCGCCAGCATAGCGGAAGCGTTCGGTGCCGCAAGCCTGGCCGTTCGGCTAATTGCGGGATCGAAGCGGACCTGCGACGCTACCCGTTCCTTACTCAAAAGAGCATTCGATTCGATGAACCACGACCTTTACTTGATCGGCGTCGACGGCGGCGGGACCGGTACGCGCGTCGTGCTCGGCGATACCCACGGGCGCGAACTCGCGCAGGCGACGGCCGGCCCGTCGGGACTCGGGCTCGGCGTGACCAACGCATGGCAATCCATTCAGACCGCCTGCGCCGAAGCGTTCGGCCACGCCGGCATCGCGCTCGACTGGTCGCGCTGCGTGCTCGGCTGCGGACTCGCCGGCGTCAACAATCGCGACTGGCTCGCAGCGTTTCGGGCGCAGGCGCCCAACACCGCGGCGCTGGCCATCGAATGGGACGCTTACACGACACTGCTCGGTGCGCACGGCGGCGCGCCGGGCGTGATGGTCGCGCTCGGCACCGGCAGCGTGGCCGCCGCGTTATCGGCGGACGGCGATTTTCGCGCGGTCAGCGGCTATGGATTTCCGTCGGGCGACGAAGCGAGCGGCGCGTGGCTCGGCTTGCGGCTGATCGTCCATGCGCAACACGCGTTCGACGGCCGCGGACCGATGGACGATCTGGCGCATGACCTGCTCGCCCAAACCGGCGCGCAGGACCACGACGGGCTCGTCGTCTGGTTGTGCGAGGCGAATCAGACCGCTTATGCGCGGCTCGCGCCGCTCGCGATCGAACATCGCAAGAATCCGTTCGTCGCGCGTCTGCTCGACGAGGCCGGCGTCGAAATCGGCAAGATGATCGCGGCGCTGGACCGGACCGGCAAGTTGCCGGTCGCGTTGTGCGGCGGGCTGGGCGCGCCGCTGCGCGACTACGTGCCGCGCGTGTATCAGCGGCGCCTGCGCGAGCCGTTGGCCGATTCGGCGCACGGCGGCTTGTACCTCGCGCGGCTGGAGTTGGAGCGGCTCGACGGGCGATAGGGCCACGGACAGTGGAGGCCTTCGGCGAAGGCTCCGGCAGAGGCAGGAGCAAAGGCACAGGCAGCGCCGGCCGCTCCCCGCGTGTCTGTAAAATACGCACTTTGACGCTGCCTCGGCGGTTCGCCCCGTCGGCCTTCACCATGTACAAAGTCATCGCCACCGATCTCGACGGCACGCTGCTCAACGCCGACCACCAGGTGGACCCGTTCACGATCGCCACGGTGCGCAAGCTCGAAAGCGACGGACTGCAGTTCGTGATCGCCACCGGGCGGCATTACTGCGACGTCGCCGGCATCCGCGATCTGCTCGGCATCAGCCCGTATCTGATTACGTCGAACGGCGCGCGCGTTCACGCGCCGGACCATACCGTGATCCACGCCGACGATCTGCCGCCGCCGATCGTCCAGCGTCTGGTGCAGCCGGAAATCGTCGGCGCGCATGGTCGCGTGATCGTCAATCTGTTCGCCGACCAGGCGTGGCTGATCGACCGCGATGCGCCGGATCTGCTGAAGTTTCACCAGGACTCGGGCTTCACCTACGAAGTCACCGATCTGCCTGCTCATAACGGCGACGACATCGCGAAGGCGCTGTACATCGGCGAGCCCGCCGACCTCGCGCAGGTCGCCGCCAATCTCGAACGCGAATTCGGCGAGAGCCTGTACGTGACGTATTCGCTGCCGGACTGTCTGGAAGTGATGACGGCCAACGTGTCGAAGGGCCGCGCGTTGCAGATCGTGCTCGACCGGCTCGGCGTCGATGCCGCGGATTGCGTCGCGTTCGGCGACAACATGAACGACATCGATCTGCTCGAGACGGCCGGCCATCCGTTCATGATGAACAACGCGAACCCCGATCTGATCACGCGCCTGCCGCACGTGCCGCGCATCGGCAACAACTTCGAGGCGGGCGTCGCGCATCATCTGCGCAAGCTTTTCTCGCTCGACGACGAACTGGCGTCCTGAGCGGCCCGCGCTTTAACGCAACCAGAAATGACCACGGCCCGCAGCCACTCGTGTGGATGCGGGCCGTTCTGCGACCGCGCCCGGCTCACCCGTCCATCATTCATTCAGGCCTGCGAGGGGGCGAACCGGCAGCGCCGTCAATCGCGCCAGCCGCGATGCTCTCCGCGATCGCCATGTCCCCACCGGCCGTCGTCGCGACCCCAGCCGCGGTCATAGCGGTCGTAGCGGTGATAGTCGCGATAGTAGTCGCCGCGCCCGTAGCGCTGATGCCAGCCGCCGTAGTACACCGGCTGCGGTGCCGCGTAGACCGGCGCGGGCGCCGCATAAACCGGGGCGCCGATCGACAGCCCGACGTTCAGACCCGAGTGCGCCTGCGCGACGCCGCATGCGCCCGCCGCAAGACCGCCAGCAACCAGCAAGTGAGTGACGATGCGTTTCATGTAGCTCTCCTGTGAAGCGACGTAGGTGTGTCGCACAGGACCAATGTACGCACTCGCTGCCAGGCGGACTGCGACGAGATGTTACGGACTGCAAGCATCGTCGCAGCAATGAAAGGGTATGGAAAAGGGCGCGGGCCGGCGGCGCGGGTAGGCGTCGCTTAGCGCGAAATCCCGTCTTATAAGGCTTTGCGACGACCGGCCCAGCCAGATCAGGCGCTTTCTCGCAGATGCGCGGCGGTTTGTATCAGCCCGTGCGTAACCGCGGCTTACATCTGTATTACCCGATTAATCGGTCGTCTCTGCTGAAGTAGCCCGAATCGCGCCAGTCGTAGAAGTCGCAAAAGCCGCAGAAGCCAAGCGGCCAAAGCCAAAGCGGCCGAAACCACCACCTAATTGGACACAGCCGCCGGTTCCGACGCAGCCACCGCCGGCAAAGCCGCGCACGGACAATCGGTCGAACGCCCGTCGAGCCCCTGATGCTCATGCCTGAAACTCGCGCGCGGCGTGCCGTCGCGCCAGTCGAGCCGCACGATATAGATGCTGTCGAAATCGTCGCTTTGCCACTTCGGCACGTCGGCGGCGTCGCCGCCATGCGCGGCGAGCATCTGCCGCAGCAACTGCTCGATCAGCCGATGCTCCCACGCAATCACGATCAGCTTGCCGCGATAGGCCGGCGCGACGAGCGCATTGCCGAGCCGCTCGATCTGGTCGAGACCGTACGGCGTTTGCACCGGCATCTGGAATTGAATCGCGGTCGGCTCGATCGTCGCGAGCGGCCGCACGTAGTAGTACGGATGACCGTTATCGTTTTTCTGCTGGCCGGGGTCCGGCGCATAGATCGCATCGGGCTTGCCGAACTTGGCGGCGATCACGGCGGGCAACGCGAGCGCGCGGTTCAGCCCCTGGCAGTTCAACTGCCCATAGCCTTCGCGCGGCTTCTCGCCGTGTCGCACGAACACCAGGGTCTCGGTGTTGGCGTCGACCACAGCGGCAGTTGCGGTCGGCGTCGCGCCGTTTGCCGTGACAGCCGCACCCTTGGTCGTCACAGCCGTGGCAGCCTCGGCGCCGGGCGCCGCCAGCGCGCTGACGCCGACACCCACGCACAAGCCGCCGAGCGACAGTGCGACGCGATGCAGAAAGACGCGAAACCGGTTCATCGCTAGGACCTGTAGGAGGCTGGAAGTCGCCCGATTCTAGCAGCGCTCGCGAATCGGACGGGCTTCGTCATCCCTCGCGCCACACAGCGTTTCGTCAATAAAAACGGGTGCCGCGGCACCCGTTTTTTCACCGGCCGTGTAGTAAAGACCAGCCGGCCCCCCATCGAACCACCGCGTCAATCGAGTGCGAGAGTCCGCGCATTCTCGCTGTGGTCTTGCGCGACCAGCGGATACACGAGACCGGCGATCACCGCGCCGACGATCGGCGCGAGCCAGAACAGCCACAGCTGCTCGACCGCCGCACCGCCGACGAACAGCGCCGGGCCCGTCGAACGCGCCGGATTGACCGACGTGTTGGTGACCGGAATCGAGATCAGGTGGATCAGCGTCAGGCACAGACCGATCGCGATCGGCGCGAAGCCGGCCGGCGCGCGGCGGTCGGTCGCGCCGAGAATCACGAACAGGAAGAAGCCCGTCAACACCGCTTCGCAGATGAACGCCGCGCCGAGCGCGTAATGGCCAGGCGACTGTTCGCCGTAGCCGTTGGTGGCGAAGCCGCTGGCGACCAGATCGAAACCGGGCTTGCCCGACGCGATCAGCGACAGCACGAACGCACCGAGCACCGCGCCGATCACCTGGGCGATGATGTACGGCACCAGATCGCGGGCCGGAAAGCGGCCGGCGACGGTCAGGCCGACGCTGACGGCCGGGTTCAGGTGACAGCCCGAGATATGCCCGATCGCATAAGCCATCGTCAGCACCGTCAGGCCGAACGCGAGCGACACGCCGACGAAGCCGATGCCCAGACCGTGGACCGGGCCCGCGAAGTTCGCGGCGAGGACCGCGCTGCCGCAACCGCCGAGCACGAGCCAGAAGGTGCCGAACAGTTCGGCGACGAGGCGTTTTGACAACTGCATGATTGGTATTCCCGAAAAGAATTGGCTGCGCCGGTAGCGCGCATCGATAACGACGAGTACGCACCTTGAGCGCGCAATTCTAGGTAGGCAGTGCCCAATCGGGTGTCAAGGATTGTCAATGTGAACAGAATTTAGAAACTATTGCGGGATAAGGTATCGCTTTAATATTTCGTTAAGCTTTAATAATTATCAGAGGAAATTTGCTATGCCGGTATTATCAGCCATTGCGGATTTTTATAATTGCAGCTAGTCTGCGATCAAATGAGTTCTGAAAGAGGGAGAACAGAATGTCTCAATATGCAGATCTGAAAGCGCAGATTGCCAAATTGCAGGCCCAGGCGGACGAAGCGCGGCGCACCGAGGTCGACAATGTGATCGCCGAGATCCGCCAGAAGATCGCCGAATATGGTCTGACGGCGCAGGACCTCGGCTTTGCGGTGGCCGCCAAGCGCGGCCGGCCGCCGAAGAAGACGCCGCTGCCGGCGAAGTACCAGGATCCGAAAACGGGCAATACGTGGAGTGGGCGCGGCAAGCCGCCGAAATGGATCGTCGGCAAGAATCGCGAACGCTTTTTGATCGGTTCGGCGTGAACGCCACGTCTGTCAGCCTCGCGCATGCGTGAAAGCGGGCTGAAGATCGTTGGATGCCGATACGTATTCGCCGCGTACTAATACGAGATCGAGTGTCGCCAATCGCGTATTAAAAAAGCCGCCCATGCGGGGCGGCTTTTTCTCGTCGGCTCCGGCAAAATCCGCAATTTGCGCTCGCGCAAACGATTCAGCTGGCGGATTCATCCGGCTATTGACCGTTTAAAGCGAAGGTCCAAAGCGCCGGTTCAAAGCACTGGGAAAGCAGTCGGAAAGCGGTTGGAAAGCGGCGGCTCGCAAATGGCGGGCCGCTTTCACACCAGTTAGCCGAGCGCCACCTGGCGCAATACCGGGCGCCGCTGCGTTTCGATCAATGCCGTATAGCCGTCGACATAGTTCTGCGCCATCGTTTTCGAGCTGAAGCGGCGTTCGAACTGCGCGCGAATTTCCGTGCGCGACAGTTCATCCAGACGCTGTAGCGCGGCCACGGCGCCTTGCACGTCCTCGACGATAAAGCCGGTCACGCCGTGGTCGATCACTTCCGGCACCGAGCCGCGGTTGTACGCGATCACCGGCGTGCCGCACGCCATCGACTCGATCATCACGAGGCCGAACGGCTCCGACCAGTCGATCGGAAACAGCAGCGCCTTCGCGCCCGACAGAAACTCGGGCTTCTGCGCCTCGTTGATCTCGCCGACGAACTCCACGTGCGCCATCGACAGCAGCGGCTCGATTTCGCGCTTGAAGTATTCCATGTCGACCTTGTCCACCTTGGCGGCGATCTTCAGCGGCAGGCCGCTTTGCGCAGCGATCCTGATAGCTGTATCGACGCGCTTTTCCGGACAGATGCGGCCGAGGAACGCGAGGTACTCGGGCTTCTTGTGCGGCTGCGGCGTGAGCAGTTGCTCCGGCAGGCCGTGATAGATCGTGTTGAGCCAGTTGGCCTGTTGCAGCGGCAGACGCTGCGAATCGGAAATCGACACGACCGGCACGTGCGAGAACGCATCGAACACCGGCTGCAGTTCCGGCAGGTCCAGACGGCCGTGCAGCGTCGTCACGAACGGCGTGTCGAGCGTCGTGAACAGCGGGAACGGCATGTAATCGAGGTGAAAATGCAGCACGTCGAATTCGTGCGCGACCTTGCGGACCTTTTCCATCATCAGCACGTGCGGCGCCAAGGCGTCGCGGATCGTCGGGTCCAGGCGCAGCGCGCGCGGCCAGCAGGCCTCCAGGTTCGCCGAGGTGACCGAATCGCCGCTCGCGAATAGCGTCACGTCGTGGCCGAGGTCGACCAGCGCTTCAGTGAGGTAAGACACGACGCGTTCGGTGCCGCCATAGAGTTTCGGGGGGACTGCTTCATAAAGCGGCGCGATTTGTGCGATTCGCATACGGGTTCTCCTGTTTTTTGTCAGGGCTTCGCGCGGTGGCGCTCGATCAGCGCGCAGCGAATGCCGGACGGACGGTTGGGCGCGGTGTGCCCCCGCCCGGGGGTGAGCCGAATCTGTATCGGGTTATCCCTTACCTTCATTATCGGGATCGACCGCGCTAATTCGAGTCATTTTTCAAACGCTTAATGTTGTTACAGCGCGAAACATGGACCGTTACAGCGGCGGTTCCGGTCCGCATTACCCACTTAATATGAGCGAACGCACTGTTGTACCGGGCGCCCGAGTGGCCCGATCCGGTGAGCAAGCGGCGCGCCCGGTCGCGCCGACAGGCGAGCGCGACGACCAATGCGGTTCGATCGCAGGTGCGACAAAACGTCATATAATTGGCCCGCAGTTCAGCGGTGCGGCGGGCCGGTCCCTAAAATTCACCATCCGGTACACGCGGCGCCGACGCAAATTCCCAGCGCGCATCGTCGGTTCCTTTGTGCGTCTCGCCTGAACACCCAGCTCCCTTCGCCGCAGTCGCGTTTGTAGGAAAAATTCCTACACAAATGACGGATTAATCCGTCGAACAGGCTGGGTGTCTCTCCGATTTCCCGTAGTCCCCCGTTTCGACACAATGCTCGCAAGATCAGAAACGAGCCGTTTCGCGCGGCAAAGTGCGCGCGTTCGAGCAAACGTTTTCGCCAAAAACGGCCTGACCAGCCGGATATACAAACGGGGGAAATCATGAGCACGAATAGCGATATGCTCAATGAGATCAGGGAAGTAAACCTTTCCTATCTGCTGCTTGCCCAGCGTCTGCTGCGCGAAGACAAGCCGATGGGCATGTTCCGGATGGGCATTTCGGACCAGCTCGCCGACGTGCTGGCCAATCTGTCGCTCGCGCAGACCGTCAAGCTGGCGGCGTCGAACCAGATGCTGTGCCGCTTTCGCTTCGACGATCACACGGTGCTGTCCACGCTGGCCGACAAGGGCAAGGCGAGCATCGTCGCGCAGGCGCATTCGGCGATTTTGATGGCGAGCCAGCCGGTCGAACAGATCGGCTGATGGCCAGAAAAAGCGTCGTTCTCGAAGTCCGGGAAATCACGCTGGCGAGCGAGCTGATCGAGCTCGGCGCGCGCCTGCAATTGCTGGAGGCCGAGACCAGCCTGTCGCGCGACCGCCTGATCAGGCTCTACAAGGAGCTCAAAGGCGTATCGCCGCCGAAAGGCATGCTGCCGTTTTCGACCGACTGGTTCATGACCTGGCAGCCGAATTTTCACTCTTCGCTGTTCTACAACATCTACCGGTTCATCGCCGGTTACGGCGGCTGCCGCGCGATCGAATCGATCGTGAAGAGCTACCGGCTGTATCTGGAGCACGTGCAATTGCACGACGACGAGCCGGTGCTCAGTCTCACGCGCGCGTGGACGCTGGTGCGTTTCTTCGACTCGGGCATGTTGCAGACGAGCATGTGCCGGCGTTGCGGCGGTCATTTTGTCGCGCACGCGCACGACCCGCAGCACGCGTTCGTGTGCGGGCTGTGCCAGCCGCCGTCGCGCGCGGGCAAGACCAGGAAGGCCGCGCAGAGTCTGGCCGTCGCGCAGCGGCTCGAACCGCGACCCGCGGCCGTGGGCACGCCCACGCCCGCGCCCGTGCCCACGCCCGTGGGCAACCCCGTGCGAAGCCCCATCACCACCGCCGGGCGCCACGCCGCCGCCGCCGCCCCCCTCGCCACAGCAGAACTCTGAGCGCCGCGCGCGGTTTCCCCGCGCCCTCTGGTTTACACCGGCGGCGCGCAAACCTTTTCCCCCCGAAAGTTTTCCGCCCGCTTGCCGTAAACCAGACTAACGACGGTCTTCGTCGCTTTTTGTAAGGGGCCCGGCAGTGCTGATTTTCGTGGGAACACTCGTGACGTTGTTGTCCGTTTTCGGCGGTTACGCGCTCGAAGGCGGTCATCTTGGCGCGCTGCTGCAACCCGTCGAAGTGCTGATGATCGTTGGCGCCGGCGTCGGCGCGTTCATTCTCGGCAACGGAATGAAGACCATCAAGGCGACCCTGCGCGTCATCCCGACCCTGTTCAAGGGCGCGAAGTACAACAAGGACGTCTACATGGAGCTGATGGGGCTCCTCTACGTCCTGCTGGCGAAAGCGCGCAAGGAAGGCACGCTGACGCTCGAGGCCGACATCGACGATCCGTCGAAGAGCCCGATCTTCACGCAGTACCCGAAGATCCTCGCCGACCAGCACATCGTCGAATTCCTGACCGACTACCTGCGGCTGATGGTGGGCGGCAACATGAACGCGTTCGAGATCGAAAGCCTGATGGACGAGGAGATCGAGACGCACCACCAGGAAGGCGAAGCGCCCGCGCATGCGCTGAACAAGGTCGGCGACGCGATGCCGGCGTTCGGGATCGTCGCCGCGGTGATGGGCGTGGTCCACACGATGGCCTCGGCCGACAAGCCGCCCGCGGTGCTCGGCGAGATGATCGCGCAGGCGCTGGTCGGCACCTTCCTGGGCATTCTGCTTTCGTACGGGCTGATCGGCCCGCTCGCGAGCGTCGCCGAACAGCGCGTGACCGAGTCGACCAAGATGTTCCAGTGCATCAAGGTGACGATCCTCGCGAGCCTGAACGGCTATGCGCCGGCGATCGCCGTCGAATTCGGCCGCAAGGTGCTGTTCTCGACCGAGCGTCCGTCGTTCGCCGAGCTCGAAGAGCACGTGCGGCGCGTGAAGGCGAAATAAGGCAGCGGCGGGCACCGGACCATGAGCAAGGACAAAGACCGCGCGATCGTCGTCAAGCGCTCCGCGCCGAAGAAGGCCGGCCATCACGGCGGCGCGTGGAAGCTCGCGTACGCGGACTTCATGACCGCGATGATGGCGTTCTTTCTGCTGATGTGGCTGCTCAGTTCGGCGTCCACCGTGCAGTTGAAGGGCATCGCCGATTACTTCAACCAGCCGCTGAAGGTCACGCTGTGGGGCGGCGATCGCAGCGCGGAAGATTCGAGCATTCTGAAAGGCGGCGGCCGCGATATTTCGACCGACGCGCAGGGCATCACGCGCACGACCGACGGCAGCAGCAGTAGCCGCTCGCAGCACAGCGTGGCGCACAACGACGAAGAAGCGGTCAAGCAGCTGCAAGGCGAGCTGGAGCGCCGCGAGCAGGTTCGTCTGCACGACCTGCAGGTCAAGCTGATGGCCGCGATCGAAGCGAACCCGGTGCTGCGCCAGTTCAAGCAGCAGATCCGCATCGATTCGACGCTGACGGGTCTGCGCATCGAGATCGTCGACTCGCAGAAGCGGCCGATGTTCGCGACCGCCAACGACGAAGTCGAGCCGTACATGCGCGACATCCTGCGCGAGATCGGCCACACGCTGAACGACGTGCCGAACCGCATCATCGTGCAGGGCCACACCGACGCGGTGCCGTACGCGGGCGGCGACAAGGGCTATAGCAACTGGGAGCTGTCGGCCGATCGCGCGAACGCGTCGCGTCGCGAGCTGATCGCGGGCGGCATGGACGAGGCGAAGGTGATGCGCGTGCTCGGCCTCGCGTCGACGCAGAACCTGAACAAGGCGGACCCGCTCGATCCGGAGAACCGCCGGATCAGCATCATCGTGCTGAACAAGCGGTCGGAAGAGGCGCTCAATCACGACGACTCGACCACCACCACGTTGTCGGACGACGCGGCCGGTTCGAAGCCGCTGCTGCAAAAACTCGGGCAGCCGGCGATGGCGGTGCCGAAAGTAGCGGCGCCCGCGCCGGCGGTCCAGTAACTCAGGTCATTCCAGTAACAGAACGCGGCCGCCGGGCCGCGGCCCGCGCCAGTCAGGCGCGTCCGGTCCGGCGGCCAAGACATGAAGCGCAGCGAGGTTTTCATGATCAGGCACATCCTGGCAATCGACGATTCGGCATCGATGCGGCAGATTCTCGCCGCGACGCTGACGGGCGCCGGCTACGAGGTCACGCTGGCGGCGGACGGCAACGAGGGGCTCGAAAACGCGCTCGCGATGGCGTTCGACCTCGTGCTGACCGACCAGCACATGCCGGGCAAGACCGGCCTCGATCTGATCACCGCGCTGCGCAACAACCCGGCCTATCAGGCGACGCCCATCCTCGTCCTCACGACGGAATCGGGCGAGCCGTTCAAGGAGGCGGCGCGCGCGGCGGGCGCGACCGGCTGGATCGAGAAACCGCTCGACCCGGACATGCTGACCGAGCTGGTCGCGGCGCTGGCCGAGCCGGACCCGGCCTGAGCAGCGTCGCAAAGCAGGCTTAAACCCAGTACAGACAGTTCTCGACGCGGCTGCACGGCAGCTCACGCCAGACAGGAATTCCTCGCGGTGAACCAGGCATGACACTCGATATCACACAGTTCTATCAGACGTTCTTCGACGAAGCGGACGAACTGCTCGCGCAGATGGAGCAGTTGCTGCTCGATCTCGACGTCGCCAGTCCCGATCCCGAAGACCTCGCGGCGATCTTTCGCGCCGCGCATTCGATCAAGGGCGGCGCGGCGACCTTCGGCTTCACCGCGCTGACCGAAACCACGCACATTCTCGAATCGCTGCTCGACCGCGCGCGCAACAACGAACTGGTGTTGCGCAAGGACATGATCGACACGTTCCTCGAAACCAAGGACGTGCTGTCGGGCCAGCTCGCGGATTACCGCGCGAGCGCCGAGCCCGACGCGGCGGTGGCACGCGCGATCTGCGCGAAGCTCGAACAGCTGAACGCGGAAAGCCTCGCGGACGGTGCGCCGGCGGCGACGCAAGCCGCCGCGCCGGCAACGGCAACCGCAACACCGGAACAACACGGCACCCCGCCCGAGCACGTCGTCGAACAGGCGGTGCTGGTGGCGGGCGAAGACTGGACCGACGGCGAACCGGCGCAGACCGGGCAAGCCGCGGGCACGGCAACGGGCGCGGCGTCAGCCGCCGCCGACGGCGCCGGCCCTCATCTGAAAATTACGCTACGGGGCGTGGGAGAGAAAGACCAGGAACTGCTGGCCGAAGAGCTGGGCAATCTTGGCAATATCGTCGGGCAGGTCAAGAGCGGCAGCGATCTGATGCTGTGGCTGTCGACCGACGTCCCTTCCGACGACATCACCGCCGTGTGCTGTTTCGTGATCGACGAAAGTCAGATCACGATCGGCCGCGGCACCGCGCCGGCCAACGACGCGCAGCAGGGCGAACCTGGAACGCCCGCCGCTGCCGTCGATACGCCGGCGCAAAGCGGGCATCGCGCGAGCGCCGCACCGGCGGCGAGCGCGCAACCCGTGCATTACCCGGAACTCGCGGCATCGTCGGTCCCCGAGGCCCCCATCGCCGCGGCCGCTATCGAACCGCAGCCGGCGGCATCGGCCGGCGGCAACTCGCTCGGACTGGCCGAGCCGCCGAGCGTCGCCGCACCCGCGGCCAAAGCGGCCGAGCATGACCGCAAGGCGGCGCGTCCGGCAGCCGCGGCGAACGCCGGCGAAGGCAGCTCGATTCGCGTCGGCGTCGAGAAGGTCGATCAGCTGATCAACCTGGTCGGCGAACTGGTGATCACCCAGGCGATGCTCGCCGAAACCACCAGCACGTTCGATCCGGCGCTGCACGACCGGCTCTTCAACGGGATGGCGCAACTCGAGCGCAACGCGCGCGACTTGCAGGAAGCGGTGATGTCGATCCGCATGATGCCGATGGATTACGTGTTCAGCCGCTTCCCGCGCCTCGTGCGCGATCTGGCGGCCAAACTCGGCAAACAGGTCGAACTCGTCACCTTCGGTCAGGCGACCGAACTCGACAAGAGCCTGATCGAACGGATCATCGATCCGCTGACCCACCTCGTGCGCAACAGTCTCGACCACGGCATCGAAACGGTCGAGGCGCGGCGCGCGGCGGGCAAGGATTCGACCGGCCAGCTGGTGCTGTCGGCCGCGCATCACGGCGGCAACATCGTGATCGAGGTCAGCGACGACGGCGCCGGCCTGCGCCGCGACAAGATTCTCGCGAAGGCGGCCAAGCAGGGCATGCAGGTCAGCGACACGATGACCGACGAGGAAGTCTGGAACCTGATCTTCCTGCCGGGCTTCTCGACCGCCGAGCAGGTCACCGACGTCTCGGGCCGCGGCGTCGGCATGGATGTGGTCAAGCGCAACATCCAGTCGATGGGCGGCCACGTCGAGATCACCTCGCACGCGGGCAAGGGCAGCACCACGCGGATCGTGTTGCCGCTCACGCTGGCGATTCTCGACGGCATGTCGGTGAAGGTCGGCAACGAGATCTTCATCCTGCCGCTGAACTTCGTGATGGAGTCGCTGCAACCGCGGGCCGAGGACATCTACACGGTCGCCAACGGCGAGCGCGTGGTGCGGGTGCGCGGCGAATATCTGCCGCTCGTCGCGCTGCACGAGGTGTTCAACGTGCACGAAGCGAAGCAGGAGCCGACCCAGGGGATCGTCACGATCATGCAGACCGAGGGGCGTCGTTTCGCGATGCTGATCGACGAACTGGTCGGCCAGCAGCAGGTGGTCGTGAAGAATCTGGAAACCAATTACCGCAAGGTGCACGGCATTTCGGCGGCGACCATTCTCGGCGACGGCAGCGTCGCGCTGATCGTCGACGTCGCCGCGCTCAATCGCGAAAGCCGCCATGCGCATGGACACAGCGCAATGAGCCTCGCGTAACGGGCGCCCCGGCACCACACATTCAACTTGTTTCAACCCAACCGTTTGGGGGCTAACGTGGCAGAAGTCCAATCCATCAATTCGAGCGTCGCCGGCGCGAGCGGCACGAATGGTCGCCGCGACGCGCAGCAGGCGGACGCCGGCGGCCAGGAATTCCTCGTCTTCACGCTCGGCGCGGAAGAGTACGGGATCGACATCCTGAAAGTGCAGGAAATCCGCGGCTACGACAGCGTCACGCGCATCGCCAACGCGCCCGAGTTCATCAAGGGCGTGATCAATCTGCGCGGCATCATCGTGCCGATCGTCGACATGCGCATCAAGTTTCATCTGGGCCGCGTCGAGTACGACCACCAGACCGTCGTGATCATCCTGAACGTCGCGCATCGCGTGGTCGGGATGGTGGTGGACGGCGTGTCGGACGTGCTGACGCTGGCGATCGACCAGATCATGCCGGCGCCGGAATTCGGCGCGACGCTGACGACCGAGTATCTGACGGGGCTGGGCACCGTCGACGGCCGCATGCTGATCCTGATGGACATCGAAAAGCTGATGACCAGCCAGGAAATGGCGCTGACCGAAACGCTCGGCGTTTGAGCGCGCGGCGCGCCGCGCAGGCAACGGGCAACACGAAGCAGGCAACAGATCAGGGAGCATCAGAATGCTGAGCAGGTGGTCGATCCGCACATCGTTGACGATGGTGGGGGTTGTTCTGGTGGCGTTGACCGTGGCGGTCGGCGCGCTGGGTCTGAGCGCGCTCGGGCGCGCGAGCGGGTCGCTGGAACGCATTACGGGCGGCGAGCTGGTCGCGATCCACTCGCTCGACGACGCATCCGCGTATCTGCTGCGCTCGCGGCTCGCGGTCGATCGCTACAACACGCTGACGGCCGCCGGTAACGCGGACGAAGCGAAGCGGGTGCTCGCGCGCGCGCAGGAGCTGCTCGGCAAGGGCAACCAGAGCTGGCAGACCTATCTGAACGCGCCGAAGCACGGTGTCGATCAGGCGTTGCTCGACGACGTGCAGGCCAAACGCAACACGGTGATGCACGATGGCGTCGACGTCGAATTCGCCGCGTTGAACGCGAACGACCTGGACGCGTATCACGCGGTCGCCGACACGAAGATCAGCCCGCTGTTCGTTGCCTACGACGCGGCCGCCGCGAAGGTGATCGAGGCGTTGCGGCAAAGCGCGGTCGACCAACAGGCGCGCGCGCAGTCGAATGCGTCGCTGATGACGACGCTGATCGTCGCGGTCACCGTGTTCGCGCTGTTACTGGTGGTCGGCATCCGCTTCGCGCTGCACGGGCTGATCGTGCAGCCGCTGAAGGATGCGACCGCGTGCTTCGAGCGGATCGCGGCCGGCGATCTGTCGCGCCCGGTCGAGTTCAGCGGCAGCAACGAAGTGGGCCGTCTGTTTGCGGGCATCAAGCGCATGCAGGAAAGTCTCGCGACGATGGTGCGAGCGGTGCGCACGAGCACCGAATCGATCGACACCGGCGCGCGCGAAATCGCCACCGGCAACATCGATCTGTCGCAGCGCACCGAGCAGCAGGCGGCGTCGCTGCAGGAAACCGCGTCGAGCATGGAGCAACTGACCGGCACCGTGCGGCAGAACGCCGAGAACGCGCGCCAGGCGAGCCAGCTCGCGGTGAACGCGTCGGATATCGCGAAACGCGGCGGCGACGTGGTCAGCGAAGTCGTGACGACGATGCAGGAGATCGCGACCAGCTCGGACAAGATCGTCGACATCATCGGCGTAATCGAAGGGATCGCGTTTCAGACCAATATCCTCGCGCTGAACGCGGCGGTCGAAGCCGCGCGCGCCGGCGAGCAGGGCCGCGGCTTCGCGGTGGTCGCCGGCGAAGTGCGCAGCCTCGCGCAGCGCAGCGCGAGCGCGGCCAAGGAAATCAAGGAGCTGATCGGCGATTCGGCCGACAAGGTGCATAGCGGCTCGGCATTGGTCGGCCGCGCGGGCACGACGATGGACGAGATCGTCCAGGCGGTGCGGCGCGTGACCGACATCATGGGCGAGATCAGCGCGGCGTCGGAAGAACAGTCGGGCGGCATCGAGCAGGTCAATCGCGCGGTCGTGCAGATGGATTCGGTGACCCAGCAGAACGCGGCGCTGGTCGAACAGGCGGCCGCCGCGGCGGCATCGCTCGAAGATCAGACGCGTCAGTTGCAGGCGGTGCTGACCGGCTGGACGGTGGTCGGCGGCGCGGCGGTGGATTACGCGGCGGGTTCGGCGCGGCGCGCGCCGTCGCTCGCCCAGCCGGGCGGCAATGGCGCCGGCCGCGCTCAGGCGGTTTCGCAACCGGGTAAGGCCGCGGCGAGCGCGAACCGCGCGGCGCAGACGGGCAACGCAGTGAACGCGGCCTCAGCCGCGGCGCCCGGCGGCACGGCACCGGCCCCGTCGCATGCCGGCCACGACGCGGCAGCGCGCGCCGAACCGGCGCTCAAGCCGAAGCAGGCGGCCCCGGCCGCCCGCCCGGCAGCGGCAAGCACGAGCGGCGCGGCGAGCGCGAAGAGCACGGCAAGCGCCGGCTCCGACGCGGACTGGGAAACGTTTTAGGCAATACGAGTCGAGGCGCCGTCAGCGTGATGCTCCGGCGGTTCGATGCGGCAACAGTTTCGGTTAGCGGCAGTTTCAGTTAGCGGCAGTGCAGTCAGCGGCAGTCCAGGCAACGGCAGTCCAGGCAACGGCAGTCAGGCAACGGCAGTCAGGCAACGGCAGTTTCAGGCAACAACAGTTTCAGGCAACGGCAGAACGACGACATGTGGTCAATCGGCATCGCGCCCGCGAATGGGCGAAGCATCGAAGCACGCGCACGACGCGTGTGGCGGGCCGACCGCATGCCGACTCGATTCGCGGGTGGGCGCGACCCCGCGTGGACAATTCCTTCCGCGCTCGCCCAACGGTTGGGCGGCGAGCGTGATCGCTGGTATCGCAGACAGGAATTCTCATGATGGCAACGCGTGCACCACAACGCCCCGCGCGTGCGGCAGCCGACCGGTCCGAGCCGGCCCGGTCCGCCGAGACGGGACGCGATTTCGAATTTACGACGGCCGATTTCGCCCGTATCCGCGATCTGATTCATCGCGTGGCGGGCATCTCGCTGTCGGACCACAAGCGCGACATGGCGTACAGCCGGCTCGCGCGACGCCTGCGCGCGCGCGGCATCGATACGTTCCGCCAGTATCTCGATCTGCTCGAAGCGGAAAACGATCCGCTCGAGTGGGAAGCGTTCACCAATGCGCTAACCACCAACCTGACCGCGTTCTTCCGCGAAGCGCATCACTTTCCGATCCTCGCCGAGTTCGTGCGGCGCCGCGCGCAGCCGGTGTCGGTATGGTGCTCGGCGGCCTCGACCGGGGAAGAGCCGTATTCGATCGCGATGACGCTGATCGAAGCGCTCGGCGAGAGCGGCGCGCGCCAGGCGTCGGTGTTCGCGACCGACATCGATACGCAAGTGCTCGCGAAAGCCGAAGCCGGCGTCTATCAGTTCGACCAGGTCAAGCACCTGTCGCCCGAGCGGCTCAAGCGCTTCTTCCTGAAGGGCACCGGCGCGCATGCGGGGATGGTCAAGGTGCGCCCCGAAGTGCGCGCGCTGGTGCGCTTCGGGCAGCTGAACCTGACCGATCGCGATTACCAGTTGCGCACGCAGTTCGACGCGATCTTCTGCCGCAACGTGATGATCTATTTCGACAAGCCGACCCAGGGCCAGGTGCTGACGCGCTTCGAGCCGCTGATGAAGGCGGGGGGCCTGCTGTTCGCCGGTCATTCGGAGAACTTCACGTATGTGACCCAGGCGTTCCGGCTGCGCGGCCAGACCGTCTACGAACTGACCCGCGACGCGGGCGGCGCCCACCCGCCGGCCCGCGCCGGCGCGCAGCACGCGAGCGGGGTGGCGGCATGAGCAGCGCCCTGCCGATCGCATCCAACCTGTACTACGACAACCACTTCCAGCGCCCCGGCGTGAAGCTGTTGCCGAACGAGTTCTATACGACCAGCGAGGACATGGTGCTGGTCACCGTGCTCGGCTCGTGCGTGGCGGCCTGCATTCAGGATCGCACCGCGGGCATCGGCGGAATGAACCACTTCATGCTGCCCGACGACGGCGCCGACGTCGTGCACGCGGCGTCCGACTCGATGCGCTACGGCGCGTACGCAATGGAAGTGCTGATCAACGAACTGATCAAGGCGGGCGGGCGGCGCGAGCGCTTCGAAGCGAAGGTGTTCGGCGGCGGCGCGGTGCTGGCCGGCATGACGACGATGAACATCGGCGACCGCAATTCCGCGTTCGTGCGCCGCTATCTGGCCACTGAAAAGATTCGCATCATCGCCGAGGACCTGCAGGGCTCGCATCCGCGCAAGGTCGCGTTCATGCCGCGCACCGGTCAGGTGATGGTGAAGAAATTGCGGCTGCAGCAGGAAGCGGGCGTCGCCGAGCGCGAACAGGCGCTCGTGCGGCAAAGCGCCGAGGCGCGCGCCGAGCGGCTCGCGGCCGCGCGCAAGCGGGTGGAACTGTTCGCGTCGCCGAAGTCGCCGGCCACGGCCGGCGCCGGGTCCGTATCCGCGCGGCCGCGCATCGAACTGTTCGGGGCGAGAGAGCGCCCGATCAACTCCAACAACGCCAGAACCACAGAGGAGGCGTGAGCGCTATGCAAAAGATCAAGGTACTGTGCGTCGACGATTCGGCGCTGATCCGCAGCCTGATGACGGAAATCATCAATAGCCAGCCGGATATGACGGTGGTCGCGACGGCCCCCGATCCGCTCGTCGCGCGCGAGCTCATCAAGCAGCACAACCCGGACGTGTTGACGCTCGACGTCGAAATGCCGCGCATGGACGGGCTCGATTTTCTCGAGAAGCTGATGCGGCTGCGGCCGATGCCGGTCGTGATGGTGTCGTCGCTGACCGAGCGCGGCAACGAGATCACGCTGCGCGCGCTCGAACTGGGCGCGGTCGATTTCGTCACCAAGCCGAAGGTCGGCATCCGCGACGGCATGCTCGACTACGCGGAAAAACTCGCCGACAAGATTCGCGCGGCGGCGCGCGCGCGGGTGCGCCAGGCCGCGCCCGCGCAGCACGCGGCCGCGCCGGCCGCGCATGCGCCGCCCGGCGCCGCGCCGATGTTCAACAATCCGCTGCTCAGTACCGAGAAGCTGATCATCGTCGGCGCGTCGACCGGCGGCACCGAGGCGATCCGCGAAGTGCTGGTGCCGCTGCCGCCCGATGCGCCGGCGGTGTTGATCGCGCAGCACATGCCGCCCGGGTTTACGAAATCTTTCGCGCAACGCCTCAATGGTTTGTGCCGTATTACCGTTAAAGAGGCAGAGCATGGCGAGCGCGTGCTGCCGGGGCATGCGTATATCGCGCCGGGTCACGCGCATCTGGTGCTGGCGCGAAGCGGCGCGAACTACATCGCGCATCTGTCCGACGACCCGCCGGTGAACCGGCATCGTCCGTCGGTCGATGTGCTGTTCCGCTCGGCCGCGCAGCATGCGGGCAAGAACGCGATCGGCGTGATTCTGACCGGCATGGGGCGCGACGGCGCGGCCGGACTGCTGGAAATGAAAAGAGCCGGCGCGTACACGCTGGCGCAGGACGAAGCGAGCTGCATTGTGTTCGGCATGCCGCGCGAGGCGATCGCGCTCGGCGGCGCCGACGAGATCGCGGCGCTGCCGGACATGAGCCGGCGCGTGATGGCGCGCTTGTCGTCGATGGGCGAGCGTGTTCAACGAGTATGATGCGGGCCGGATGAATTCACGCGGCGGCACGCCGCACATGAATCAAGAAAGGGATAGAAATGGATAAGGGAATGAAGATTCTGGTGGTTGACGATTTTCCGACGATGCGCCGGATCGTCCGCAACCTGCTGAAGGAACTGGGCTACGCGAACGTCGACGAAGCGGAAGACGGCGCGGCCGGTCTCGCGCGTCTGCGCGGCGGCAGCTACGACTTCGTGATCTCCGACTGGAACATGCCGAACCTCGACGGTCTGGCGATGCTCAAGGAAATCCGCGCCGACGCGAACCTGACGCACCTGCCGGTGTTGATGGTGACGGCCGAGTCGAAGAAGGAAAACATCATCGCGGCGGCCCAGGCCGGCGCGAGCGGTTACGTCGTCAAGCCGTTCACGGCCGCGACGCTCGACGAGAAGCTCAACAAGATTCTCGAGAAGATGGCGAAAGCCGGGAGCTGACGTGACGCCGCCGACCCAAACGCCTGGCGCCGACTCGGCCCTCGACGGCGCCGAGCACGCGTCGGACCGCATTCTCGCGCGCATCGGCCAGCTGACGCGCACGCTGCGCGATTCGATGCGCGAGCTCGGCATCGACAAGCACGTCGAACGCGCGGCCGAGGCCGTGCCCGATGCGCGCGACCGCCTCAAGTACATCGCCAACATGACCGAGCAGGCCGCCGAGCGCGTGCTGTCGGCGATCGATATCGCCAAGCCGGTGCAGGAGCAGTTGCAAAAGGATGCGGCCGAGCTCGACGCGCGTTGGGGCGAGTGGTACTCGGCGCCGATCGAGCGCGAGGAAGTGCGCGCGCTGATGGCCGACACCCGCACGTTCCTGCGCGGCGTTCCCGACGCGACCAGCGCGACCAATGCGCAGCTGATGGAAATCATGCTCGCGCAGGACTTCCAGGATCTGACCGGCCAGGTGATCAAGAAAATCACCGATGTCGTCTATCTGATCGAGCAGCAACTGCTCGGCGTGCTGGTCGAGAACATCGCGCTCGAACGCCGCGAGCAGTTCGCGGCGAACGCGGCGGCGCTGGCGGCCGAAGTGTCGCCGACCGGCAGCCCCGAGCATCTGCTGAACGGTCCGCAGATCAACCCCGAAGGCAAGGCCGACGTGGTGCAGGATCAATCGCAGGTCGACGACCTGCTCGCGAGCCTCGGCTTCTGATCCGACCCGGCGCCTGCGCCGGGTTTTTTTTCGCCGGCGCGGCACCTCGGATGCTCGTCCAGCCCGGACAGTTTGCTGGCGGCAAGAGACGGTAACTCGCCGCGGCGGCCGCGCGTGCCGCCGGCCGTCATGTTCCGCGGGCATACTACGAGGTCGAAGCGGTACGGCGCCCGCCATCGCAGCGCCGTGCACTCGCAGGGTCAGGGGCAACTCAATGCTTGCGATTGCGGCGGTGCCGTATCATCTGCCTACATTGCGGCAGCCTCGCGCCATCAGCGAAGCGCCGCGGCCTGGGAGGAGCATCGTCATGCGCAGTCGTACCCGTCGCGCCCGCACCGTTGCGGCGCTGGTCTTACCGTTATCGCTGTGGGCGCTGAGCGCCGCGCAGCCCGCCCACGCGGCGCTCGGCGGCACGCCGATGACGCCGCCGTCCGACGCGTCGGTGTCGTCCCGCCTCGTGCAGCCCGCGAGCGGCGCGAGCCAGAGCGTGATGCGTTCCGCGTCGGGCGCGGCGGGCTCGAGCGCCGCTACGTCTTCGTCTTCCTCTTACACGGTGCGCGAAACCGCGCTCGGCAACGGCACCGTGGTGCGCGAGTATCTGGACACGAGCGGCGCGGTGTTCGGGCTCGCGTGGCATGGTCCGCAGATGCCGGATCTCAGCGAGCTGCTCGGCAGCTATTTCCCGCAGTACGTGACGAGCGTGAAGGCGGTGCGGGCGGCGCGCGGCAATACGCGCGGTCCGGTCAGCGTCGACGACAGCGCGCTGGTCGTGCACTCGGGCGGCCACATGGGCGCGTTCAGCGGTGTCGCGTGGCTGCCGGCGGCGCTGCCGTCCGGCGTCAGCGGTTCCGACATCCAGTAACGGCGAGGACGACGATGCGAACCATGCACACGAGCGTGACACTCAAAGGCTGGCTGCAGGCGCTGGGCGCGGTGCTGCTCAGCGCGACGCTGGTCGCCTGCGGCGGGGGCGGCGGCTCGGATTCCGGCTCCGGCGGCGGCAATTCGTCGGATCCGCTGAACGGCGGCACGCTGCCGCCCAGCCCGACGTTGCAGCCGAGCGCGGTCAACAACACCAATGCGGTCGCGGTCACCGTCGGCCGGGGCGCGAGCGGCGTGATCAACATCCCGAGCGTAAGCGTGACGATCTGCGCGCCCGGCTCGACCACCAACTGCCAGACCATCAACAACATCCAGCTCGACACCGGTTCGTTCGGACTGCGCGTGGTCGGCTCGGTGCTGAATTCGTCGCTGGCGGGCGCGCTGCCGGTCAGCACCCTGCCGGGCGGCGCGCAACTGGCCCAGTGCGCGACCTTCGCCGACGGCTTCACGTGGGGCACGGTGCGCACCGCGACCGTGACGATCGGCGGCGAAACGACGACCAGCGCCATCCCGCTGCAGATCATCGGCGACAAGGCCGCGGGCACCGTGCCGTCCGCGTGCGGCAGCGGCGCGCCGGAGAACACCGTCGCCGACCTCGGCGCGAACGGCATTCTCGGCGTCGGCACCGCGCCGACCGACTGCGGCGCGACCTGCGCGAACCCGTCGACCGCCGCGAACTACAGCAACTACTACGCGTGCCCGAACGGCACGTCGTGCACCCGCACCGCGGTGCCGCTCGCACAGCAGGTGGCCAACCCGGTCGCCAGCTTCCCGGTCGACAACAACGGCGTGATCGTGCAGATGCCGCCGGTGTCGAACCTCGGCCAGGCGTCGGCGACCGGCACGCTGGTGTTCGGCATCGGGACCCAGGCGAACAACGCGCTCGACCCGTCGCAAACGCAGATCCTCGCAACCGATGCGTACGGCAACTTGAACCGCAGCGTGTTCAAAGGCACGACGGTGCAGGCGTTCCTCGATTCGGGCTCGAACGGCTACTTCTTCACCGACAGCACGCTCACGCAATGCGGCGGCGCGTTCGCGGGCTTCTATTGCCCGGCGTCCGCGCAGACCCGCACGCTGACGCTGCACGGCGAGGACAGCGTGACGAAGAGCGCGAGCATCGGCATCCTGAGCGCGCAGACGCTGTTCAACAACGGCAACAACTACGCGTTCAACAATCTGGCCGGCCAGCTCGGCGGCAACAGCTTCGACCTCGGGCTGCCGTTCTTCTACGGCCGCCACGTCTACTACCACCTCGACCAGACCGCCAGCGGCGGCGCTGCCCCCTTCGTCGGCTACTGAGGCCGCACGTCAAGCCGATGCCCGAAGGTCCGCGCGCGTCTGCGCGGGCCCTCGGGCCATCCGTCGAAATACCCCGGTTTCTCCACCTTTATCCGCCGATCGACGCTTGCGCCGAGCGGGAATAATCGCTGTCACTGGAAAGAGGCGCGGTGCCTCGGCCGACTGGAGAGCCTGGTGGCGCAAGACAGCGACGACAAGACCGAATCAGCCACTCCCCGGCGCCTGCAGAAGGCGCGCGAGGAAGGGCAGATCGTGCGTTCGCGCGAGCTGTCGACGTTCGCGCTGCTGGCGGCCGGCTTCTATGGCGTGTGGGGGATGTCCGGCCATATCGGCGAGCATTTGCAGGACATGCTGCGCGCGTCGCTCACGTTCGACCATGCGAGCACCTTCGACACCCGCCAGGTGATGGCCGGCGCCGGCGCGGCCGCGCGCGAGGGCCTCTACACGCTGCTGCCGATTCTCGCGCTGACCGGCGCGGCCGCGTTGCTCGCGCCGCTCGCGCTGGGCGGCTGGCAACTGTCGGCGAAGGGGCTGGAGCCAAAGTTCAACCGGCTGAACCCGATCGAGGGCCTCGGCCGGATTTTCTCGATCAACGGCCCGATCCAGCTCGGGATGTCGATCGTGAAGACACTGGTGGTCGGGCTGATCGGCGGCAACGCGATCTGGAATCGCCGCGAAGAGATGCTCGCGCTGGCGACCCAGCCGCTGCCGGTCGCGCTCGCCAACGGCGCGCACCTGATCGCGGTGTGCTGCGGGATGACCGTGGCCGGCATGTTCGCGGTGGCCGCGCTCGACGTGCCGTATCAGATCTGGAACTTCCACAAGAAGCTGCGGATGACGAAGGAAGAAGTGAAGCGCGAGCATCGCGAGAGCGAGGGCGACCCGCACATCAAGGGCAAGATTCGCCAGCAGCAACGCGCGATCGCGCGGCGCCGGATGATGGCGCAGGTGCCGCAAGCCGACGTGGTGGTCACCAACCCGACCCACTTCGCGGTCGCGCTGCAATACACGGACGGCGAGATGCGCGCGCCGAAGGTGGTCGCCAAGGGCGTGAACCTCGTCGCCGCGCGGATTCGCGAGATCGCCGCCGAACACAACGTGCCGCTGCTCGAAGCGCCGCCGCTCGCGCGCGCGCTCTATCACAACGTCGAGCTGAACCGCGAGATTCCCGGCCCGCTGTACGGCGCGGTCGCCGAAGTGCTCGCGTGGGTGTTCCAGCTGCGCCGCTTCAAGGCCGAAGGCGGCGACAGTCCGGTCGCGCCGACCGACCTCGACGTGCCGGCCGAACTCGACAAGGGCGGCATATCCGACGCGGACGCCGCCGAAGAAGCTGCCGACACGCTCAACCCGGCCAGCGACGACGCTGGCAAACCAACTAACGGAGCCTCCGCATGAACGCTCGCGCCGGTTTCCTCGGCCGCCGGCCGGATGCCTTGAGCAGCACCAATCTGCGCGCCCTGTCCGGGCCGGTGCTGATCTGCATGATCCTCGGCATGATGATTCTGCCGTTGCCGCCGTTTCTGCTCGACCTGCTGTTTACGTTCAACATCGCGTTGTCGGTGATGGTGCTGCTGGTCAGCATGTACACGATGAAGCCGCTCGACTTCGCCGCGTTCCCGAGCGTGCTGCTGTTCTCGACGCTGCTGCGGCTGTCGCTGAACGTCGCGTCGACCCGGATCGTGCTGCTCGAAGGCCACACCGGACCCGACGCGGCTGGCCAGGTGATCGAGTCGTTCGGTCACTTCCTCGTGGGCGGCAACTTCGCGGTCGGTATCGTCGTGTTCGTGATCCTGATGGTGATCAACTTCATGGTGATCACCAAGGGCGCGGGGCGGATCGCCGAAGTGTCCGCGCGCTTCACGCTCGACGCGATGCCCGGCAAGCAGATGGCGATCGACGCCGACCTGAACGCCGGCCTGATCAACGAAGAGGGCGCCCGCAAGCGCCGCTCGGAAGTCTCGCAGGAAGCCGAGTTCTACGGTTCGATGGACGGCGCGAGCAAGTTCGTGCGCGGCGACGCGATCGCCGGTCTCCTGATCATGGTGATTAACATCATCGGCGGACTGATCGTCGGGATGGTCCAGCACGACATGAGCTTCGCCGCGGCGGGCAAGAACTACACGCTGCTGACGATCGGCGACGGCCTCGTCGCGCAGATTCCGTCGCTGGTGATCTCGACCGCGGCCGGCGTGATCGTGTCGCGCGTCGCGACCAACGAGGACATCGGCACGCAGCTGACCGGCCAGCTGTTCACCAATCCGCGGGTGCTGATGATCACCGGCTGCATCCTGGTGCTGATGGGCCTGATTCCGGGCATGCCGCACTTCGCGTTTCTGATTCTCGGCGGCGGTCTGATCCAGCTCGGCCGCACGATGAAAAAGCGTGCCGAGGAGCGCAAGAACTCGCCGGCGCTGGTCGACGTCACGCCAGCCGCGCTCGCGCCGGTCGAGAACGCCGAGGCAAGCTGGGACGATGTATCCCTCGTCGACACGCTCGGCCTCGAAGTCGGTTACCGGCTGATTCCGCTGGTCGACAAGAATTCGGACGGCGAGCTGCTGAAGCGGATCAAGAGCATCCGCAAGAAGTTCGCGCAGGAGATCGGCTTCCTGCCGCCGGTCATTCATATCCGCGACAACCTCGAACTGCGGCCGAACGGTTACCGGATCGCGTTGAAGGGCGTCGAGGTCGGCGTCGGCGAAGCGTATCCGGGCCAGTGGCTCGCGATCAATCCGGGCCAGGTGTCGGCCGCGCTGCCGGGCACGCCGACCCAGGATCCGGCGTTCGGTCTGCCGGCGATCTGGATCGATACCAATCTGCGCGAACAGGCGCAGGTGTACGGCTACACGGTGGTCGATTCGAGCACGGTGGTCGCGACGCACCTGAATCACCTGGTGGTCACGCACGCGTCGGAACTGCTCGGCCGCCGCGAGGTGCAGGCGCTGCTCGAACGGATGCAGAACGACACCGCGTCGCTGGTCGACGATCTGGTGCCGAAGCTGCTGCCGCTCACCACGCTGCAGAAGGTGTTGCAGAACCTGCTCGAAGAAGGCGTACCGATCCGCGACCTGCGCACGATTCTCGAAGCGCTGGCCGAGCACGGCGGCAAGATCAGCGATCCTCACGATCTGACTGCCGCGGTGCGGCTCGCGCTCGGTCGCGCGATCACTCAGCAGTGGTTCCCGGGCACCGGCGACATGCAGGTGATGGGGCTCGACGCGAATCTCGAACGGGTGCTGTCGCAGGCGCTGTCCACCGGCGCGAACCCGGGGCTCGAACCGGGGCTTGCCAATACGCTGCTGATGGAGACGCAGAAAGCGATGGTGCGCCAGCAGAACGCCGGCCTCGCGCCGGTGCTGCTCGTGCAGCACGCGTTGCGGCCGATGCTCGCGCGCTTCCTGCGCCGCAGCCTGCCGCAACTGAAGGTGTTGTCGTATGCGGAAGTTCCCGAGACGCGCCACGTGAAGGTCGTCAATGTGATCGGCGCGAACGGCTGAATGCGCTGGCCAAGCGCGCCATGCGTCCATGGCCCAGATGCAAAACCGGCGCTCCGATGGGGCGCCGGTTTTCGTTTGGGCGGCATCTTTTGCGCTCCGGTGCGGCGCGCTTTCCATCGCGCGAATTGCCCACGTTTAACGGTCTTTATCCATCGATCGTCGCCCGACACCTTTCGCAATAATTGATCTCAATGTGACGCGGTGTGTTGCCGGTTCGTCAGTCCGTCTACCTCAGCGGGGGTCTAGTTTGAACATTCGTAAATTTCTCGGTGCTACCAGTCGTGATGCGTTGCGTCTCGTTCGCGAAGCGCTAGGTCCCGACGCGGTCGTGCTGTCGAACCGGACTCTCGACGATGGCAGCGTCGAAATCGTCGCGCTCGCCGACCGCGATCTCGCGGCGATCACGCCGAAAACGCGCGAAGGCGCGCACGCGGCCAGTGCCGCACGTGGCTTGAGCGGCATGAGCGGCATGAGCGCGGCGCAAGCGAATCCGTACGCGAGCGCGATGCCCGATGTGTTCTCGTCGGTGTTCGGCGCGAGCCCGGAAGCGGGTGCCGAAGCGGCGCCGTTGAATGCGGCGAAGACGGTTGCCGATGGCGCGGGTTCGTTGAATGGTTCGCTGAACGACGCACTGAATGCGGCGCTGAGCGAATCCGCCGACGATGAATCTTCAAGCGCGAACGCGGCACTGCAAGCGGCTGCGAATGTAGACGCGGCCCCGGCCATTCATCCGAGCGCGCAAGCCGCGCTCGATCAGATGGCGGCATCGGCGCTCGCGCTGCCGGGCAACCCGGCCGGCCATGCCGCAAGCGCGGCCGCCGCCAATCAGGCGCCGGCCAATGCATTCAATGCTGCGTCCGCAATCGCGCCGGCGCCGCCGCAGGCCGGTTCGAGCGCCCGCGCCGCCGCGACACGATTGACGAAGGACATCCGCGCCGATCTGCTGAAAGCGGCCGGCGTGCCGGTGCCGCCAGGCGGCGCCGCCGCGACATCGGGCGCAGCGCCGCGCACGATGGCCGAATCGAATCCGTGGCTGATCGATCACGCGCGCCGCATCGCGGCCGAGCAGCAGGAGCGCGGCGAGTACAGCGCGCGTCCCGCCCCGATGACCCCGGCCGCCGCGACCGCGCGCGGGCTCGGCAGCGCGGTCGACGCGCGAGCCGCCGGCCTCCGGCCGAAGGGCAACGCGCCGCTGACTGACACGCCCGACTGGGCGCGCGAAGCCGCCGAAGCCGCGGCCCGCCGCAACGCGCAGAAAGTCGCGCCAGTGGCGGCCGCGCCCGACGAAACCCGCACCCCCGCCGCGGTCGCCGAAGCGATCAAGCTGCGTATGGAGCAGGTCGTCAAGGACACCGTGATGAACGAGCTGTCGTCGCTGCGCGGGATGATGGAAGAACAGTTCGCGGGGCTGCTGTGGAGCGACCGGCAACGCCGCAATCCGGCGCGCGGCGAGTTGACCAAGCACCTGTTCGCCGCCGGTTTCTCCGCGCAGCTGGTGCAGATGATGATCGATAACCTGCCCGCCGGCGTCGACACGATGGAAGGCGGGATGGAGTGGGTGCACTCGGTGCTCGCGTCGAACCTGCCAGTGATGGAAAACGAAGACGCGCTGATGGAGCGCGGCGGCGTATTCGCGCTGATGGGCCCGACCGGCGTCGGCAAAACCACCACCACCGCGAAGCTCGCGGCGCGCTGCGTGATGCGCTTCGGCGCGAGCAAGGTCGCGCTGCTGACCACCGACAGCTACCGGATCGGCGGTCACGAACAGCTGCGCATCTTCGGCAAGATTCTCGGCGTGTCGGTACACGCGGTGAAAGACAGCGCCGATTTGCAACTCGCGCTCTCCGAACTGCGCAACAAGCATATCGTGCTGATCGACACGATCGGCATGAGCCAGCGCGACCGCCTCGTGTCCGACCAGATCGCGATGCTCGGGCGTGCCGGTCTGCCGGTGCAGCGTCTGCTGCTGCTGAACGCAACGAGTCACGGCGACACCCTCAACGAAGTCGTGCAGGCGTATCAGCGCGCGCCGGACCAGCAGCCGCTGGCCGGCTGCATCCTGACCAAGCTCGACGAAGCGACCAATCTGGGCGGTGTGCTCGACACGGTGATCCGCTACAAGCTGCCGGTGCACTACGTATCGACCGGGCAGAAGGTGCCGGAGAACCTGTACGTCGCGACGAAGAAATTCCTGATCAAGAGCGCGTTCTGCATTCCGCGCGACCACTCGCCGTTCGTCCCGCAGGACGACGACATTCCCGCGTTGCTGTCCGCGCTGTCCGCCCGTTCGACCGCCGAGCTGCACGAGGTTCGCTTTGGATAAGCTCGTTTCGGATCAGGCGGAAGGGCTGCGGCGGATGCTCGCGCGCGGCGGCGCCCGCGTGCTCGCGATGGCCGGCGCGGCGAACGGCGTCGGCAGTACCACGGCGACCGTCAACCTCGCCGCGGCGCTCGCGCAGCAGGGCAAGGACGTGCTGGTGATCGACGAATGCGTTGGCGAAAGATCGGTGAGCGTGATGCTCGGCGGTCTGCGCGGCGCGGGCAATTTCGCCGCGGTGATGCGTGGCGAAATCCCGGTCGACTTCGCCGCCGCGCGGCATGCGCTCGGCTTTTCGGTGTTGAGCGCGTCGCGCAACAACCGCGAGGGCCTCGCGGCGGCCGACTTCAGCGTGCTGCTCGGCGGCTCCGCCGACATCGTGCTGATCGACGCGCAACTCGACGAGCACGGGCATCTGTCGGAATTCGCGAAGCAGGCGCACGACGTGATGATCGTCACGCGCGTGTCGGCCCAGGCGATCACCGATGCGTATGCCTGCCTGAAACGGCTGCACTACGCGCATGCGATCCCGCAATTCCGGGTGCTCGCGACTCACGTGCAAAACCCGCACGACGCGCAGGCCGCGTTCGCGAATCTGGCGGGCGTGGCCGCCCGCTATCTGAGCGTGGCGCTCGAAGACGCTGGCTGTATCGCCGCCGACGCACGGATCGCGCGGGCCGAGGAGTTGTCGCGCTGTGTGGTCGACGCATTTCCGTCGACCCCGGCCGCGCGCGACTTCCGCCACCTCGCCGCCGAATTGCAGTACTGGCCGATGCGGCCAGCGATGTCGTCGCAAACGCCCTGGCGGGCGCCTGCGACAGTTACAGCGGCGCACCACGCCGACCAACCGTCCGCGCAGCACGCCTGAAGGCGCCGTGGACAAGGGGAGCACGATGTATAACGCTCAGGGAAAGATTTCCCAGGCCGAAGTTCTGACGAAGTACGCACCGCTGGTGCGTCGACTCGGCTTGCAACTGGTTGCGAAGATGCCGGCGAGCGTCGATCTCGACGATCTGATCCAGGCCGGCATGATCGGCTTGCTGGATGCCGCCGGACGTTACAAGGAAGACCAGGGCGCGCAATTCGAAACGTACGCAAGCCAGCGGATTCGCGGCGCGATGCTCGACGAGTTGCGCAGCAACGACTGGTTGCCACGCAGCTTGCGGCGCACGTCGCGCGAAGTGGAGACGGCGGTGCACAAGGTCGAACAGAACCTGGGGCGCTCCGCGAGCGAAGCCGAGGTCGCCGAACACCTGCAAATGCCGCTCGACGAATATCAGGCGATGCTGCAGGACCTGCACGGCAGCCAGCTGATCTATTACGAAGACTTCGACCGTTCGGCCGACGACGAACCGTTCCTCGACCGCTACTGCGTCGATCATTCGGACCCGCTGTCGGCATTGCTCGACGACAGTCTGCGCTCGGCGCTGGTCGAAGCGATCGATCGTTTGCCGGAACGCGAAAAGCTGCTGATGTCGCTGTACTACGAGCGCGGGATGAACCTGCGCGAGATTGGCGCGGTGATGGAAGTGAGCGAGTCGCGGGTGTGTCAACTGCACAGCCAGGCAGTGGCGCGGTTGCGCACGCGGCTGCGGGAAATGGCCTGGGCTAACGCCGAGGCTAGCTGAAGCTGTAGCGGCGGTTCTGGCCGCCGTTTCTTTCCTTATGGCGACTGGCGCGGGGCCGCGCTTCAGTAATGGAGGGCGGGGGAAAGCGAGTGTTCGATCTGCTCAGTATCTGCTCAGCATCCGAGAATCTGCTCAAATCTGCTCAGTATCTGCTCACCGACTGACGAATCTGCTCACGCAGCGTTAGTATCTGCTCAATCGTGAGCAGATACTGAGCAGATTTGAGCAGATAAATGAGCAACCTGAGTCCAGCGACTGTCCTTGTCGCAATCCAACGCCTCGCCGAAGCCGGTCGCCACGAGGTTTCGTCGAGCGAGGTGGTCCGTGCGACGCACGGCAGTTCCGCCACCGTCCGCCGTCACCTGGATGCGTTGTGTGCGAGCGGGCAACTCGTACGCATCGGTCAGGCCCGAGCCACCCGCTACCGGTTGACCGAGAGCGCGAGCGCCGGCCAGGCTGCCGCCACTGAAGAATCTCCCACTGTCCCGAGTCCGGTCTGGTCGCCCGCCGCCGTTGAACTGGGCCGGAAACTCGACCTGCCTCTGGGGGCGCGCGAGCCGGTTACCTACCGCCGCGAATTCGTCGAAAACTACGTGCCCAATCAGAGCTCGCTGATGCCGCCCGATCTGGCCGAAGAGCTCTATCGCGAGGGCCGCCTGCACGAGCAGCAGCCGGCGGGGACCTATGCGCGCAAAGTGCTGGAACAGTTGCTGATCGACTTGTCCTGGTCGTCGTCCCGTCTGGAGGGCAACCGCTATACCTTGCTCGCGACCGAGGAATTGTTCCGGCGAGGGACCGCCGGCAGCGATACCGACGCGGTCATGCTGCTCAACCACAAAACGGCCATCGAGTTCCTGGTTGAGGCGGTTCCGTTGCAGGGCCTGTCGATACCGCTCGTCCGCAACCTGCATGCGGTGCTGATGCAGGACCTGCTTGCCGACACCGATGCGCTAGGTGCGATTCGCAAGAAGGTGGTCAACATCAGCGATACGGTCTACGTGCCCACGCAAGTGCCGGCACTGCTCGAGGGCATGCTGGAGACCATCCTGGCCAAGGCCAGGCTCACCAAGAATCCGGTCGAGGCTGCCTTCTTCCTGTGGGTGAATCTCGCTTATCTGCAGCCGTTCGAGGGTGGCAACAAGCGCACCAGCCGCCTCGCGGCGAACATCCCGCTGATGCTCTATAACTGCTCGCCGCTGTCCTTTCTGGACGTCGATCCACGCGACTACGCGAAGGCAGTGCTGGGCGTGTACGAATTTCTGGATGTATCTCGCGCGGTGGACCTGTTCGCCTGGACCTATCGGCGCTCGATCAGGAAATATGCCGTCGTGCTGGAGTCGATGAGCGCCCCGAATCCGTTGAGATTGCGCTACCGGGAGCATTTGAGCGAAGCCATCGGCCTCGTGGTTCGCGACAGGATATCCGCGCAGGCCGCGGTGATGGAATTGGGGCTCACCGAGGATCAGGCGCCCGGGTTTCAGGCCATGTTGCTCGACGAGCTAAAGAAGCTGGAGGTGTTCAATTGCGCGCGATATCGGCTGACACTAACCGCGACGCAGGCCTGGATCGATGCCGGGCGACCGCACTGAGCGCAGGGCCCGACCGGAGCCCCACCATCACAACCCCGACTGCGCCGGCACCCGCCCATCGGGCCCATAGAAATTGGTCTTGCGCGGCACATTGACCTGCAGCGCCTGCAACGCGCGCTGGTTGTAATCCATCCGCACGCGGATCAGCTCGCCGTTGTTGGTATTCACGCGCCGCGCGCGCTCGGCCGCTTTCTGCAGCAGATCCCATTGCGTCGCGATACGCGCGTCGCTGCTCGCCGCGAGTTCCATGCCGGACCTGCCGGCCGGAAAGCCTAGTTCGGCCAGTTGCGCGTCGCGCGCGGCTTCGAGTTTCGCGAGCACGCCGATCAGCGCGGTTTTCTTTTCGACGATCCCGGGCAACTGCTCCAGCGGCGACAGCGCGGTCAGTGCCTTCGTTTCGAGGGTGAGGATGGAGGCGAACGCCTCGACGGTCGAATATTCCTCGACCAGGGTGGCAACCAGAGCGTCTTTCATGTCGGCAACTCGCTACGCGCGGCGGCTCGCACATCGCGCGAGCCGGGTGGGGTGACCGTCGCCCGGCACCTCACCGCGCCGCGAAGTGCGGGTCAGTTGCCGTTCGACGAGGATTTGTTCTGCAACAGGTCGCGCGCCGTCTGCAGCACGCCATCGGCGATCTTGCCGGAGTCGATCTGCAACGTGCCGTCCTTGATCGCCTGCTTGATCGACTCGACGTGCGCCGTGTCGATGTCGGCCGCACCGGTCGCCGCGAGGCTGCGCAGATGCTGCGACAGACCCGACAGGCTCACGCTCGCGTCGCCCGCGGCGTTGCCGGTGGCCGTCGCGGCCGTGCTTGCGCCCTGCGTGGCGCTGCTCGCCGGCGTGGCATCGCCGCCCTGCTGGGTGCGGGACACGGCGTCTTTCAACGTCGGCAGATTCGAAGAGCTGTTGGAATCGACTTTCACGATGGGCTTCCTGAACGATTTGATTCTGATAACGGCAAGCGTTGATCAAAACTTTAGCGCAATCGTGCACTGCCCGGCCCGCGTTCGCGTGGCCATCCGGCCCCTTCAAAGCCGTGTTCTCCGCGACTTTCACCGTGACTCCGTTCACATCTGGATCTCGACCGTGCCGCCATCCTTGACGACGCCGGAGATGATCTGACCATTCGCGGTCTTCACGCGCACCTGCTGACCCGGCGCCGCGTTGTTCATCGCGCTGCCTTCGGACGAGATCGAGAAGCCGTCGCCGGCCGCCACGACCCGCACGGTCTGGCCGAAAGTGACCGCCGACGCGCTGCGCAGCATGTCGCGCCGCAGCGGCATCCCGCTCGCGATCCGCACCAGCGACACCGAGCCGACCGCCTGCGACGGATCGGTGACGATCGCCTGCGGCAGGCCGCTCAGGTCGCCTTCGCGCGCGACGAGGTCGGCGGCGCTCAGCACTTCGCCGGGCGCCATCGCGCGAGACGCGAGGTAGTAAGTGGCGTGCAGCGCGATGCGCGCCTGCAGATAAAGGGTCCACGGGCGCTCGCCCGCGCAGCGCACGCCGATCGTCAGACGGCCCCACAGGCGCGCGCCGCTCGGCAGAAACGGTTCAAGCGCGGTGCATGCGGCGAGGCCGCGCGGAAACGCCGGCGCGACGGTGATCTCGACCTTGCCGGGCAGGCCGGCGGCCTGCAGTTGCAGGAACGCGAGCGCGGCGGTGTGAATTGCTTCGGGGTCCTGCTGACCGGGCAGCGGTGCGGCTTGCGCGGCGGCCGGCGCGGGCGCACCGGTTTGCGGAGTTCTTTGCGGCGCGGCCGGCGCCGGCGTGTTCTGACGCGCGGCGAGCGGCGCCGTTCTGGCGAGCGACGCGGCGCGCGCCTGCGCCGCCGCCGCGTTCGCGAGCGGCTTGCCGTTCGCGCCGAATTGAGGCGGCTCGCCACGCGATGCGAGGCTGTCGATGCTGTTCGCGTCAGTGCCGCGCGGTGGATTAGCGGCCACCGGGCGGGCGTTCGCATCGCCCGGATTATTCGCAGCCGGCGCGACCACCACCGGTGTCACCGCCCGCGCGCCCGCTTCGACATTCACCCGCGCAACCGCGGCCGCTCCAGCCGCTGCTCCCGTATTAACTGGCGCCGGAATCGTCACGACGCCGTTCGCGTCCGGTTTGAAACTGGTGCGGATCATCGTCGGCGCGGCGGGCGCGGCAGCGGTATCGCCCGCGCCGGCAATCACGATCGCGCCGCTCGCATTGGCCGCGCGCGTGAACGGATCGGCGTCGCGCGCGGCCGGCGCGCGGCCGATCGATTGCGCGGTCGCCGCCGCCAGCGAGGCCGCCGACGCGCGACTCTGCGCCGGGCTCTGAATCCGTTGCGCGAGGTCGTTCAACGCGGCGGGATTCTGTTCGGCCGGGCCGGCGATCACGATCGGGCCGCCGCTGTCCTGCGCCTGGCTCGTCGCCGGCACCAGCACGATCCCGCCCGCGACCCACACCGCGACGTTGACGATCAGCCGCGTCGCCACTCGCGCGACGAAGCGCCCGCCACGACGCACGGCCGCGCGCCCCGCGCGCCGCGCCAGCGTGACGCCACCAACGCCACCAACGCCACCAACGCCACCAACGCCACCAACGCCACCAACGTCAACGAGGCCGCCCAGGCCACCCACGCGACGCACGGCAGTGCGGTTCGCACGCGGCGGCAACACGGAAGTGGACTGGCTCATTACGGTTCTCCATCGAAGGCATCGGTACGCCTTGCATTCTAGAGAGCGGCCCCCGCGGACAAACGTCGAATAGAAGCCCCCTTTCCCGGTTATTCGTCCGATTGCCGCTTGCGCCCGGCCCATAAGATGCACCTCATGCAAAAAGGCCTTTCCGCCCGCCGCGCACTTCGCGTGACGCATGCATCGAAAGGCCTCGGGAACGTTCTCGGGAGATTTCTATGCTGGACAAACTCGATGCCGAATTCGCATTCGGCCGCCAGGCGATGGATGTGCGCGCGTATCGACAGGAACTGCTGTCGTCGAATATCGCGAACGCCGACACGCCCGGCTACAAGGCACGCGACGTCGACTTCGCGTCGTCGCTCGCGGGCGCGCTGAAAAAGAGCGGCGGCAGCAGCGCCGGCCAGGGCGCGTCGAACAGCTCGCCGCTGGCGCTGACGAAACCGGCCGGCGTGACGAGCGGAATGTCGATGAGCGCGACCGAGCCGGGTCACATGAGCGGCAAGACCACGCTGAGCGCGACGGGCGGCAGCCCCGACGACTACGGCACCCTGAAATACCGGATTCCGACGCAGCCCGCGCTCGACGGCAACACCGTCGACGTCGACACCGAGCGCGTGCAGTTCGCGGACAACACGCTGCACTTCGAATCGGGGATGACGGCCGTGTCGAACCAGATCAAGACGATGCTTTCGGCGATCACCTCGGGTAGCTAGGCCCGCGCCGCGCACGAAAGCACGAACAAGCACGAAACACCCGAACAAACCGCTACGGGACTTAACGCAAAGCCGGTGCGAACCGGCAGGAGAGGTCAGGAAACATGCCATCCCTGATGAATATTTTTGGTGTTGCAGGCTCCGCGATGTCGGCGCAATCGCAGCGGCTCAACGTGACGGCGTCGAATCTCGCCAACGCGGACAGCACGACCGGCCCGGACGGTCAGCCGTACAAGGCCAAGCAGGTCGTGTTCGCGGTGAACCCGCTCGGCGGCGCGCGCTCGGGCTCGGGCCAACAGGTCGGCGGAGTGCAGGTCACCGGCGTGATCGACGATCCGTCGCCGATGAAGACCGCGTACGAGCCCGGCAATCCGGCCGCCGACGCGAACGGCTACGTGACGCTGCCGAACGTCGATCCGGTGCAGGAGATGGTCAACATGATCTCGGCTTCGCGCTCGTATCAGGCCAACGTCGAAACGCTGAACACCGCCAAAACGCTGATGCTGAAAACGCTCACGATCGGAACCTGAGGAGACTCGCCTTGACCACCAGCACCACCATCGGCAGCAGCGGCACGACCGTTTCGCAGACGCTGCTCGACACGATGAACGGCACCGGCAGCTCGACGAGTTCGAGCGGCTCGTCGGGCACCTCGCCCACCGACCTGCAGAACACCTTCCTGCAACTGCTGGTCGCGCAATTGAAGAACCAGGACCCGACCAATCCGATGGACAGCTCGCAGATGACTTCGCAGCTCGCGCAGATCAGCACCGTGCAGGGCATCAGCCAGCTGAACACGTCGCTCAGCTCGCTGTCGACCCAGCTCGCCGCCGGCCAGCAGTCGCAGGCCGCGCTGCTGATCGGCTCGACCGTGCTCGCGCCCGGCAGCTCGATCTCGGTGGCAAGCGGCAAGACCGGCGAATTCGGCGTATCGCTCGCGAATTCGGTGAGCGACCTGCAGGTCGTCGTGAAGAACTCGGCCGGCACGATCGTCAATACGCTCGACCTCGGCAAGCAGTCGGCCGGCACGATTCCGGTCAGCTGGACGCCGACCGACTCGGCCGGCAACACGCTCGCCGACGGCACCTACACGATCACCGCGACCGGCACGATCAACGGCGCGGCGGCGACCGCCAGCACGCTGGTCGGCGCGACCGTCCAGGGCGTCGTGCAGCAGGCGAGCGGCAGCGCGGGCCTCGTGCTGTCGAACGGCTCGACCGTCGACCTGACCAGCGTCGCCGCGATCCTCTGACGCGGCGCGGCCACAGCAAACAAGTCACGACTTTCCAGATACGGAGTACCTCATGGGTTATCAGCAAGGATTGAGCGGTTTGTCGGCGTCGTCGAGCGATCTCGACGTGATCGGCAACAACATCGCCAACGCGAACACGGTCGGCTTCAAGAGCGGCACCGCCGAATTCGCCGACATGTACGCGAATTCCGTCGCAACCGCGACGAGCCAGCAGATCGGTATCGGCACGCAGCTCGCGGAAGTGCAGCAGCAGTTCTCGCAAGGCACGCTGGCCACGACCAACCAGGCGTTGAACGTCGCGATCAACGGCAACGGCTTCTTCCAGATGTCGAACAACGGCACGTTGACCTATTCGCGCAACGGCGTGTTCCAGCTCGACAAGAACGGCTATATCACCAATGCGCAGGGTCTCGATCTGATGGGCTACGCGGCCAACAGCGCGGGCGTCATCAACACCGCGCAGACCGTGCCGTTGAAGGTGCCGACCGCGAACATCGCGCCGACCGCCACCACCAAGATCAGCGCGGGCCTGAACCTGAACGCGCAGGACGCGCTGATGCTCGGCGCGCCGACCGTGACGAAGGGCACCGGCAACACCGGATCGCTGAACACGACCGGCGCGACGATCACGGATGCGAGCGCGGGCACCAACACCGACAGCTACAAGATCACGTTCGACGGCGCCGGCGGCTACTCGGTGCAGGACACGACGTACCCGAACTCCACGCCGGTCACCGGCACCTTCACGGCGGGCACCGCGATCGCGCTCGGCAACGGCCAGAGCATCACGTTCAGCGGCACGCCGGCGGCCAACGACAGCTATACGATCGCGCCGAATCCGACCGCCTTCAACCAGGCCAGCTCGACGACCTACAACTATTCGACCAGCACCACCGCGTACGACACGCTCGGCGGCTCGCAGACGGTCAACATGTACTTCGCGAAGACCGCGGCCGGCACGTGGAACGTGTATGCGGGCACCTCGACCGGCACCGCATCGCTGGTCGGCACCGCCAACTTCAATTCGTCGGGCACGCTCGTCAGCACGACCGACGCGAACGGCGTCGCGACCTCGACGCTCGGCGCGTTCACCGTGTCGATCCCGACCAGCGACGGCTCGTCGACCCCGCAGAACATCACGCTGAGCCTCGCCGGCACCACCCAGTACGGCGGCAAGGACGGCGTAAACAGCCTGTCGACCGACGGCTACGCGGCGGGCCAGCTGACCAGCTTCACGGTCGGCTCGGACGGCACGCTGACCGGCAACTACTCGAACGGCCAGACCGCCGCGCTCGGCCAGATCGTGCTGGCGAACTTCTCGAACCAGAACGGTCTCGTCGATCTGGGCAACAACCAGTACGGCCAGACCTCGGCGTCGGGCGTCGCGCAGATCTCGGCGCCGGGTTCGACCAATCACGGCGTGCTGCAAGGCGGCGCGGTCGAAAACTCGAACGTCGATCTGACCAGCGAGCTCGTGAACCTGATCACCGCGCAGCGCAACTATCAGGCGAACGCGCAGACGATCAAGACGCAGCAGACCGTCGACCAGACGCTGATCAATCTGTAAGCCAACGGGACCCTCTCATGGATCGGCTGATCTACACCGCGATGTCGGGCAGCACGCAGGCGCTCGAACAACAGGCGATCGTCGCGAACAATCTCGCGAACGCATCGACCACGGGCTTTCGCGCGCAGCTCGAGACTTTCCGCGCCGTGCCGCTGGCGTTCGGCGACGGCAGCTCGATCAACGACGACACCACCCGCACCTTCGTGCTGTCGTCGACGCCGGGCGCGGACTACACGCCCGGGCCGATCCAGCAGACCGGCAATCCGCTCGACGTGGCGATCCAGGGCCCGGGCTGGCTGGCGGTGCAGACCGCCGACGGCAACGAGGCCTACACCCGCGCCGGCAACCTGCACGTCGATCAGAACGGCCAGCTGGTGAACGCGACCAACCAGGTCGTGCTCGGCAACGGCGGGCCGGTGTCGGTGCCGCCGGGCGCGCAGATCACGATCGGCAAGGACGGCACGGTGTCCGCGCTGACGCCCGGCGATCCGCCCACGGCGGTCGTCACCGTCGATCAGCTGAAGCTGGTGAACCCCGATCCGCAGTCGCTCAAGCGCGGCGACGATGGCCTGTTCAGGACCGCCGACGGCAACCCCGCCGACGCCGATCCGGCCGTCACGCTCGCACCGGCGTCGCTCGAAGGCAGCAACGTCAATCCGGTCGCCGCGATGGTGTCGATGATCACCAACGCGCGGCAGTTCCAGATGCAGACGCAGATGCTGCAAAACGCCGACAAGAACGATCAGTCCGCCAACCAGCTGCTCAGCTTCAGCTAACGAATTGCCACCGGGCCGCGGCAAGCGCACGAGCGCGCCGCGCCCGCAAATGGAGAACCATAGTGAACCGCTCTCTCTACATCGCCGCCACCGGCATGAACGCGCAACAGGCGCAGATGGACGTGATCTCGAACAACCTCGCGAACGTCAGCACCAACGGCTTCAAGGGCTCGCGCGCGGTGTTCGAGGATCTGCTGTACCAGACCATCCGCCAGCCCGGCGCGAACTCGACGCAACAGACCGAACTGCCGTCCGGCATCCAGCTCGGCACCGGCGTGCAGCAGGTCGCGACCGAACGTCTGTACACCCAGGGCAACCTGCAGCAGACCGGCAACTCGAAAGACGTCGCGATCAACGGCGCGGGCTTCTTCCAGGTGCAGATGCCCGACGGCACCACCGCGTACACCCGCGACGGCTCGTTCCAGACCAACGCGCAGGGCCAGCTCGTGACCTCGAGCGGCTACCAGGTGATCCCGGCGATCACGATTCCGACCAACGCGACTTCGCTGACGATCGGCAGCGACGGCGCGGTGTCGATCACGGTGGCCGGTTCGAGCAACACGCAGCAGCTCGGCACGATGCAGATCGCGACCTTCATCAACCCGGCCGGCCTCGACGCGAAGGGCGAAAACCTGTTCGCGGAAACCGCTTCGTCGGGCGCGCCGAACGTCGCGCAGCCGGGCCTGAACGGCGCCGGCACGCTCAATCAGGGCTACGTGGAAGCGTCGAACGTGAACGTGGTGCAGGAACTGGTCAACATGATCCAGACCCAGCGCGCGTACGAAATCAACAGCAAGGCCGTGACGACCTCCGACCAGATGCTGCAGACCTTGAGTCAGATGCAGGTTTGAGGCCCGGGAATAAAGGCGGTAAATGATGATGTCGCACTCCACTCGTACTCCGGTTCATTCGCGCACCGGCCACGCGCTCGCGCAGCTCGCGCTGGTCGCGACGCTGGCCGCCGCGCTCGGCGGCTGCGCGCTGGTGCCGAAACAGCCGATCGTCCAGCAGCCGATGATCGCGCAGCCGCCGGTGCCGCCGCAGGCGCAGGCGCCGGGCTCGATCTACAACCCGGGCTACGCGGGCCGGCCGCTGTTCGAAGACCAGCGTCCGCGCAACGTCGGCGACATCATCACGATCGTGATTGCCGAGAACATCAACGCGACCAAGAGCTCGGGCGCGAACGCGAACCGCAAGGGCAACACCGCCTTCGACGTGCCGACCGCCGGCTTTCTCGGCGGCCTGTTCGCGAAGACCAACCTGAGCGCGACCGGCGCCAACGGCTTTGCCGGCACCGGCGGCGCCAACGCGTCGAACACCTTCAACGGCACGATCACCGTCACGGTGACCGGCGTGCAGGCGAACGGCAACCTGGTCGTGAGCGGCGAGAAGCAGATGCTGATCAATCAGGGCAACGAGTTCGTGCGCTTCTCCGGCGTCGTCAATCCGAACACGATTTCGAGTCTGAACGCGGTGTACTCGACCCAGGTCGCCGACGCGAAAATCGAGTATTCGGCCAAGGGTTACATAGACGAAGCGCAGAACATGGGCTGGCTGCAACGCTTCTTCCTCAACGTGGCGCCGTGGTGACGATGGCTACTTTGCTCAACACCGTGTCGCGCGCGGGCCGCGCGTTGCTGCTCACGGCGCTCGCCTGCGCGGCGCTGCCGCTCGCCGCGCCCGCGCACGCCGAACGTCTGAAGGACCTCGCGCAGATCCAGGGCGTGCGCGACAACCCGCTGATCGGCTACGGCCTCGTGGTCGGCCTCGACGGCACCGGCGACCAGACCACCCAGACGCCGTTCACCACCCAGACGCTCGCCAACATGCTGGCGAACCTGGGCATCTCGATCAACAACCAGGCGGCCGGCTCCAGCAACTCGCAATCGTCGCTGTCGAACATCCAGCTGAAGAACGTCGCCGCGGTGATGGTGACGGCGGTGCTGCCGCCGTTCGCGCGGCCCGGCGAACAGATCGATCTGACCGTGTCGTCGCTCGGCAACGCGAAGAGCCTGCGCGGCGGCACGCTGCTGCTCACGCCGCTCAAGGGCGCCGACGGCCAGGTGTATGCGCTCGGCCAGGGCAACGTCGCGGTCGGCGGCGCCGGCGCGAGCGCCAACGGCAGCAAGGTGCAGGTGAACCAGCTCGCGGCCGGGCGCATCACCGCCGGCGCGATCGTCGAACGTGCGGTGCCGACCGCGGTCTCGCAGGCCGGCACGATGCAGCTCGATCTGAACGACATGGACTACGACACCACCCAGCGGGTGGTCGCCGCGATCGACAACGCGTTCGGCAGCGGCACCGCGACCGCGCTCGACGGCCGCACGATCCAGTTGCGCGCGCCGGCCGATCCGCAGCAGCAGGTCGCGTTCATGGCGCAGTTGCAGAACCTCGACGTGCGACCCGGCCAGGCGGCCGCGAAAGTGATCCTGAACGCGCGCACCGGCTCGATCGTGATGAACCAGATGGTCACGCTGCAAAGCTGCGCGGTCGCGCACGGCAATCTGTCGGTGGTGATCAACACGCAGCCGGTGGTGAGCCAGCCCGGCGCGTTCTCGAACGGCCAGACGGTGGTCGCGCAGCAGTCGCAGATCCAGATGAAGCAGGACAACGGCGCGCTGAAGATGGTCAACGCCGGCGCGAACCTCGCCGAAGTGGTGAAGGCGCTCAACGCGCTGGGCGCCACGCCCGCGGATCTGATGTCGATCCTGCAAGCCATGAAAGCGGCCGGTGCATTGCGCGCCGACCTGGAAATCATCTAAGGAGTCCAGCAGATGAATGCGGATACCAGCAAGGCCCTCACCGCGGGCAGCGACCTGTCCAGCCGCTTCGCGCTCGACGTGCAGGGTTTCGGCGCGCTCAGCGCACAGGCCAAGGCATCGCCGCAGGCCGGCATGAAGATGGCCGCGCAGCAGTTCGACGCGGTCTTCACGCAGATGATGCTCAAAAGCATGCGCGATGCGACGCCGCAGGACGGGCCGTTCGATTCGCACGACAGCGCGACTTTCACGTCGATGATGGATCAGCAGATGGCGCAGCAGCTGTCGAAGAAGGGCATCGGCGTCGCCGATGCGATGCTCAAGCAGCTGATGCGCAATCAGGGGATGCAGGTGAGCGGCGCGAACGGCGGCGCGGCGGGCGGTCTGGCCGGGATGGCCAACGCGCTCGGCGGCGCCGGCGGCGGCAACGAAGGGCAGAGCGCCGCGCTGAACGCGCTCGCGCGCGCCTACGGCAATGCGCAGGCCAACGGCCAACTCGCGCTCGGCAAGGGCTACTCGGCCAATAGCGCGCTGACCCCGCCGCTGCGCGGCGACGGCAGCTCGTCGAAGGTCGATGCGTTTGTCGACAAGCTGGCCGCGCCGGCCCAGGCCGCGAGCGCCGCGACCGGCATTCCGGCGCGCTTCATCATCGGTCAGGCCGCGCTCGAATCGGGCTGGGGCAAGAGCGAGATCAAGAAGGCCGACGGCTCCACGAGTCACAACGTGTTCGGCATCAAGGCGGGCGGCGACTGGACCGGCAAGACCGTCTCGACGGTCACGACCGAATACGTGAACGGCAAGCCGCAGCGCACGGTCGAGAAATTCCGCTCGTACGACTCGTACGAGGAGGCGATGAACGATTACGCGAGTCTGCTCAAGGGCAATCCGCGTTACGCGCAGGTGATCAATTCGTCGCGCGACGTGAACGGCTTCGCGCACGGAATGCAGCGCGCCGGTTATGCGACCGACCCGCATTACGCGAAAAAGCTGATGTCGATCATGCAGAAACTGGGTTGAGCGCGGATGCCGGCCATGGGCGTATCGGCGACGCGGGGTTTTTAACGTTTGCGCAAAATCCGCGGCAAATATTTAGTGAAAATCCCTAAATTTTGCCGCGATGCTGCCGCTAACGAAGTAGACCCGATACCGGAATAGCGCTGTAAGGTCCGGTCGAACGCGTGGGTCGCGGCTACCCGGCAGAGCGTCAATGTCCCGGTCCGGCTGCGGCACTCGCCCGCAAGAACAAGCAAACCGGCAAGCTCATGAATATGAACCAGTCGAACGGCCAGGCCGACCTGCGCGGCCAGCCGCACGTCCCGCAAAACGAAAGCGTCCCCGACTTCGGCCGCCGCAACCCGCTCGAGATCGGCGTGCAGTTGCGCAATCTCGTCAATCGCGGCGATTTCCTCACGGTCGAATACGCGGGCGGTCAGCTCGTCACGCGACTGCTCGACGTCGACGTGCGCGAGCGTACCTTCACCTTCGATTGGGGCGCGCTGTCCGATCAGAACCGGGGCCTGCTCAGCGCGCCGCGCTGCCAGTTCCACGCGTCGCCCGACGGCGTGCGCGTCGAGTTCGCGACCGCGACGCCGCGCGAGACCCGCTTCGAAGGTCTGCCCGCGTTCGAGGCCGACTTCCCCGAAGTGCTGTTCTACGTGCAGCGCCGCGAGTACTTCCGCGTGAGCGCGCCGATTCTCGATCCGTTCATGTGCACCGGCCGTCTGCCCGAGGGCGACCCGTTCCGCTTCGAGGTGCACGACCTGTCGCTGGGCGGGGTCGGCATGCGCACCGCCGACGAGCGCGTCGCCGAACTGCCGATGGGCACGCGCCTGCTCGACTGCGAACTGATCCTGGGCGCGCTCGGGCGGCTGTCGCTCGATCTGCAGCTGGTGTCGCACCGCTCGCTGGCGATGCCGAACGGCACGCAGCGCTATCAGCTCGGCTTTCGCTTCCTCACGTTGCCCGGCAGCGCGGAAAACACGCTGCAAAGACTGATCACGCAGCTCGAAATGAAGCGCCGCTCACTGGTGCGTTAAGCCGGCGCAGGCACGCGCCGCGGCCGCGGCGGGTGCCGCGCCTTTGCCCGACGAAGCAAACGTTGCACCGCCCGCGCGGCAGCGGTCGACGCAGGGGCGGCGGGCCTTAATTTTTCCTGCCGCGGGCCGTTAAACGGAATATTCCAGCAACGCGGCGGCAGCACTGCACGACCGCCCTTCAGGATGACGCATGTCCAGCAATCTCTTGTCTATCGGCCTTAGCGGACTGAACGCGGCCCAATGGGGTTTGACGACCACCGGCGAGAACATCAGCAACTCGTCGACCCCCGGCTATTCGATGGAAACCGTCGTGTACTCGGAGACGAGCGGCAGCTACACCGGCTCCGGCTATCTGCCGATGGGCGTGTCGACCGACACCGTGCAGCGCCAGTACAGCCAGTATCTGGCGACCCAGCTGAACAACGCGCAGTCGGCGGGCAGCGCGCTCAGCACGTACAACACGATGATCACGCAGCTCAATAACCTGGTCGGCAGCCCGACCGCGGGGATTGCGAGCGCGATCGGCAGCTTCTTCACCGGCCTGCAGAACGTCGCGAACAACGCATCGGACGTCTCGACGCGGCAGACCGCGATCAGCGACGCGCAGACCCTCGCGAACCAGATCAACGCGGCCGGCGCCCAGTACGACTCGCTGCGCGCGAGCGTCAACACGCAGCTGACCAACGCGGTCACGCAGATCAACACCTACACCGCGCAGATCGCGTCGCTGAACACCCAGATCACCCAGGCAAGCGCGCAGGGCCAGCCGCCGAACCAGCTGCTCGACGCGCGCGACCAGGCGGTCTCGCAACTGTCGCAACTGGTCGGCGTGTCGGTCGTGCAGGACAACGGCAGCTACAGCCTGTTCATGTCGAACGGCCAGCCGCTCGTGCTGTCGGGCAACAGCTACAACCTGGGCACCCAAACTTCGTCGGGCGATCCGAGCGAGCTGTCGGTGACCTACCTCGGCCAGGCCGGCTCGAAGGCCGTGCAGACCCCGCAGACGCTGTCCGACACCGCGGTATCCGGCGGCACGCTCGGCGGCCTGCTGCAATTTCGCTCACAGACGCTCGACCCGGCCGAAGCGCAACTGGGCGCGATCGCGACCAGCTTCGCCGCGCAGGTGAACCAGCAGAACGCACTCGGCCTGACGCTGACGGGCAGCGCCGGCGGCGCGCTGTTTACCGTCGGCACGCCGACCGTCTACGCGAATTCGCAGAACACCGGCACGGCGACACTCGGCGTTTCTTTCGCCGACGCGACCCAGCCGACCACCGGCGACTACACGCTGTCGTACGACGGCACCAACTACACGCTGACCGACAACGCGACCGGCAGCATCGTCGGCGCCGCGCAGAATCTGAACAAGCCGATCGGCGGCCTGCAGTTCTCGGTGGCGAGCGGCTCGTTGAAGGCCGGCGACTCGTTCTCGGTGCAGCCGACCCGCGGCGCGCTCAACGGCTTCGCGCTCAGCGCCACGTCCCCATCGGCGATCGCCGCGGCCGCGCCGGTGCTCGCGTCGGCGTCGGCGTCGAACACCGGCAGCGCAAAAATCACGCAGGGCACGGTCAGCGCCGGCTACAGCGCGCCGACCAGCAGCTCGACCATCACCTATACCGCCGGCTCCGGCCTGAGCGGCTTCCCGCCCGGCACGGTGGTGACGGTGGCCGGTTCGCCGTCCACCTCTTACCCGATCGGCTCCTTGACCGACGTGGTGCCGTACTCGGCGAGCAGCGGCGCGACGCTGACCATTACCAACCCGGGCAATTCGACCAATGCCGGCGTGATGAACAACGTGACGGTCACGCTGAGCGGCGCGCCGGCCGACGGCGACACCTTCACGATCGGGCCCAACACCGGCGCGACCACCGACGGGCGCAACGCGCAACTACTGTCGAACCTGACCTCGGCGAAAGTGCTGGGCGGCGGCACCTCGACGCTGACCACCGCGTACGCGTCCTACGTGAACCAGATCGGCAACCAGGCGTCGCAGATCTCGACCTCCGCGACCGCGCAAAGCACGCTGGTCACGCAGATCACGTCCGCCCAGCAGTCGGTGTCGGGCGTCAACCTCAATGAAGAAGCAGCGAACCTGCTTCAGTACCAGCAGCTTTATCAGGCCAACAGCAAGGTCATTCAGACCGCGCAGACGCTGTTCCAGACATTGCTCGGCATCTTCTCGTAAGGCGTTCAATCATGCGAATTTCCAGCGCGCAGTATTTCAGCATGAACGTGTCGACGATGAGCGACCAACAGGCTCAGCTGTCGAACATCTACCAGCAGATTTCCAGCGGCAAGAGCCTGACCACGCCGGCGGACAATCCGCTCGGCGCGGCGCAGGCCGTGCAGCTCAGCTCGACGGCGACCGCGCTGTCGCAGTACACGACCAACCAGGGCGCCGCGCTGTCGTCGCTGCAGGCGGAAGACTCGACGCTCGGCAGCGTGATCACCACGCTCAATAGCATCAACACGCTGGGCATTCGCGCCGGCGACGGCTCGCTCAACGACGCGGACCGTTCCGCGATCGCGACGCAATTGACGACCCTGCGCGACCAGCTGCTGACCTACGCGAATGCGACCGACAGCAACGGCAATTCGCTGTTCTCGGGCTTTCAGAACGCGAAGCAGGCGTTCACCACCGACGCGAGCGGCGCCGTGGTGTATTCGGGCGACACCGGCACCCGCACCGTGCAGGTCACCGACACCAACCAGGTAGCGACCAGCGACAACGGCGCAGCAGTGTTCCTGAGCGCCGGCTCGGTCAATGCCCAACCGGTCGCGAGCGGCAATTCGGCCAACACCGGCACCGGCGTGATCGGCGCGGTGACGGTCAACGATCCGACCAATGCGGCCAATGCTCACTCGTACCAGATCGCGTTCAGCGGCAGCGGTTCGACGCTGAGCTACACGATCACCGACACCACCACCGGCGTGGCGGGCAGCGCGCAACCCTATACCGAGGGCGCCAACATCACGATGGGCGGGCAGACGGTGGCGATCACCGGCACCCCGGCCGCCGGCGACGGCTTCTCGGTGCAGCCGGCGAAGCAGGCGGGCACCGACGTGTTCGCCAACCTGAACGACATGATCTCCGCGCTTCAGCAGCCGGTGCAGGGCAGTCAGGCGGCCGTCGCGACTTTGCAGAACGCGCTGAACAAGGGCCTGTCGCAGCTCTCGAACACGCTCGCCAACGTGACGACGGTGCAGGCGTCGGTCGGCGGGCGCGAGCAGGAAGTGAAGGCGCTGCAGACGGTCACGCAGACCAACTCGCTGCAAAACGCGAGCGACCTGTCGGATCTGACCGAGACCAACATGGTCACGACGATCAGCAAGTACACGATGGAGCAGGCCGCGTTGTCGGCGTCGCAACAGGCGTTCGTGAAAGTCCAGGGCCTGTCGCTGTTCCAGTACCTGAACTGATCGCGGGCCATCGTCAGTCGATCGGAAAGCCGGCGCGAGCCGGCTTTTTTGCGTCCGGCCGCGCCCGCGCCCGTGCCGGCGCGCGCAAAAACCGGAGATAGCCCGCAATAACCCTTCTGTTCGAGCCATCGCCGCGCGTCCAGATCAACAACAATCACCGTAACCCTGACTAAAGGCTAGCAATAGCAACACTATGGCAACCACGACCGCTCCCCAGCAAGCCGCGCCCGCGTCGCCGGGCCCGTTGAAACGCATCATCCTGATCGTTCTGATCGCGCTGATCGCCGCGGGCGCCGCCGGTGCCGGCGTGTGGTTCTTCATGTCCAAACGCGTGCACAGCGCCGCGAGCGTCGAAGCCGCATCGCTGCCGCCGGCCGTGCCGCTGTTTTTCCCGCTCGAATCGATGACCGTCAACCTGCAGTCGGACGACGGCGCGCAGCATTTCCTGCGCATCGGCCTGACGCTCAAGCTCGGCGACGCCGCGACCCAGCAGGAACTGACCGATCACATGCCCGAAGTGCGCAGCCGCATCCTGCTCGCGCTGTCGAACAAGCATCCGGAAGAGCTCGCGCCGCTCGACGGCAAGCGCGCGCTCGCCGACGAACTGAAAACGCTGATCAGCCAGCCGGGCGACAAAGGCTCCGCGCCGATCCGCGTGCAGGACGTGCTGTTCACCGAATTCGTCGTGCAGTGACGTGACCTTGTCTAGCGCTGCATTCATCAACCGCCAAGGGACGCACGAGGAATAACCGATGGGCCACGAAGAGTTCATGTCCCAGGAGGAGGTCGATGCCCTGCTCAAGGGCGTCACCGGCGAATCCGACACCGAAACCGAACAGAGCGAACGCGCCGGGATACGGCCGTACAACATCGCGACGCAGGAGCGGATCGTCCGCGGCCGGATGCCCGGCCTCGAAATCATCAACGACCGTTTCGCGCGCCTGCTGCGCGTGGGCATCTTCAACTTCATGCGGCGCTCGGCGGAAATTTCCGTCGGCCCGGTGAAGGTGCAGAAGTACAGCGAATTCACCCGCAACCTGCCGATCCCGACCAACCTGAACCTGGTCCACGTGAAGCCGCTGCGCGGCACCTCGCTGTTCGTGTTCGACCCGAACCTGGTGTTCTTCGTGGTCGACAACCTGTTCGGCGGCGACGGCCGGTTTCATACGCGGGTCGAAGGGCGCGATTTCACGCAGACCGAGCAGCGCATCATCATGAAGCTGCTGAACCTGACGTTCGAGCACTACGCCGCGTCGTGGAAAAGCGTGCGGCCGCTGGCGTTCGAATACGTGCGCTCGGAGATGCACACGCAGTTCGCCAACGTCGCGACGCCGAACGAAATCGTCATCGTCACGCAGTTCTCGATCGAGTTCGGCTCGACCGGCGGCACGCTGCATATCTGCATGCCGTACTCGATGATCGAGCCGATCCGCGACGTGCTGTCCTCGCCGATCCAGGGCGAGGCGATGGACGTCGACCGCCGCTGGGTGCGGGTGCTGTCGCAGCAGGTGCAGGCGGCCGAAGTCCAACTGACCGCCGACCTCGCCGAGGTGCCGGTCACGTTCGAACAGATCCTGAACATGCGCAAGGGCGATGTTCTGCCGATCAACATCCCCGAGAAGATCACCGCCAAAGTGGACGGGGTGCCGGTGATGGAATGCGGCTACGGAATTTTTAATGGTCAATACGCGTTGCGGGTCCAGAAGATGATCAGCGCAGCCGACACGATGAAGGAAGGTGGATATGAGTGACCTGAACGCAAGCGCCGAAGCGGAACTGCCTGCCGGCGGCATCAGCGCCGAGGAAGATGAGGCGGCGATGGCCGACTGGGCGAGCGCGCTCGCCGAGCAGAACGGCAACGCCGAAGTGAATCCGGCCGCCGCTGGCGTGTTCCAGCCGCTGTCGAAGGTCGAACCGACCACGACGCACAACGACATCGACATGATTCTGGACATCCCGGTCCAGATGACGGTCGAGCTCGGCCGCACCAAGATCGCGATCCGCAACCTGCTGCAACTCGCGCAGGGCTCGGTGGTGGAACTCGACGGCATGGCCGGCGAGCCGATGGACGTGCTGGTCAACGGCTGCCTGATCGCGCAGGGCGAGGTGGTGGTCGTCAACGACAAGTTCGGCATCCGGCTGACCGACATCATCACGCCGTCCGAACGCATCCGGAAGCTGAACCGATGAAACGCGTGGCCGGTCGCGGCGTGATCGTTGCGTCGCGCGATGTTTTTCTGTTGCAACGGCTCGGCGCGGGAAGCGCTGTACGCGTAGTTTGCGCGCTGTGTCCGGCTGCCGTGCTCGGCGCGGCCGCGTTGCTGGCGCCGGCGGCCGCCGCTGCCGCCGATATGAACGCGGTCAATCACGCGACGCAGATCGCCTCGGGCGTCGGCGCGGGCAGCGCGGTTCCGGCGCTCGGCGTCGGCGCGGTGCTGCAAACGCTGGTCGGCCTCGCGGTGGTGATCGGGCTGGTGTTCGGTTGCGCGTGGCTCGCGCGCCGCTTCGGCGTGCAGTCCGGCCAGCGCGGCGGGCTCGTGAAGACGGTCGGCGGCGCATCGCTCGGCGGCAAGGAGCGGGTCGCGGTGGTCGAGATCGGCGACACGTGGCTGGTGCTCGGCGCGGCCCCCGGCAACGTGCGGCTCCTGCACACGATGCCGGCAGGCGCGGTCGCGGCCGAAGCGGTCGCGGGTAACGCCGCGCCGCTGTCGGGCAGTTTCGGTCAACGCTTTCGCGACGCCCTGAAAGGCGAAGTGGGCAAACGTTTCAACGCGCACGGCGGCGGGGAGCGGTGATGCAGTTCAGTTTCATGCAGTTCGACGGCCACCGCGCGGTTGCGCGCACCGGCCCCGAGGTTCGGGTCGTCCGCTTCGTCACGCTGCTGCAGCGCGCGCTGCCGCTTCTGCGGTTTGTGCCGCTCGCGCTAGCCGCGCTGCTGTTCGCGCTGCCGGACGTATCGTTCGCGCAGACCGCCGGCCTGCCGGCGTTCCATACGAGCCCCGGCCCGAACGGCGGCACCACCTACTCGCTGAGCGTGCAGACGATGCTGCTGCTCACGATGCTGTCGTTCCTGCCGGCGATCCTGCTGATGATGACCAGCTTCACGCGCATCATCATCGTGCTGTCGCTGCTGCGCCAGGCGCTCGGCACCACCACGACGCCGCCGAACCAGGTGCTGACCGGCCTCGCGCTGTTTCTCACGCTGTTCGTGATGGCGCCGGTGCTCGACAAGGCCTATACCGACGGCTACAAGCCGTTCTCCGACGGCACGATCACGATGGACCAGGCGGTCGCGCGCGGCGTCGCACCGTTCAAGACCTTCATGCTGCGGCAGACCCGCGAAAGCGATCTCGCGCTGTTCGCGCGCATCTCGCACGCGGCGCCGATGCAGGGCCCCGAAGACGTGCCGCTGTCGCTGCTGGTGCCGTCGTTCGTGACCAGTGAACTCAAGACCGGCTTCACGATCGGCTTCACGATCTTCATTCCGTTCCTGATCATCGACATGGTGGTCGCGAGCGTGCTGATGTCGATGGGCATGATGATGGTGTCGCCGGCCACGATTTCGCTGCCGTTCAAGCTGATGCTGTTCGTGCTGGTGGACGGCTGGCAGTTGCTGCTCGGCTCGCTCGCGCAGAGCTTCGTCTGATCTTTACCGTATTTCCGAGGCACTCACGATGACACCCGAAGCAGTGATGACGCTGGCCCACGAGGCCATGTACGTCGGCCTGATCCTCGCCGCGCCGCTGTTGCTGGTCGCGCTGGTGGTCGGTCTGGTGGTGAGCCTGTTCCAGGCCGCGACGCAGATCAACGAATCGACGCTGTCGTTCATCCCGAAGCTGCTCGCGATCGCCGCGACGATGGTGATCGCCGGCCCGTGGATGCTGACGACGATGCTCGACTATCTGCGCCACACCTTCAGCGCGATTCCGACGCTGGTCAACTGAGCGCGCGCGCTTTTACTTCGCCGTCCTTGCGATGTTCACGGTCACCTACGCGCAACTGAACCTGTGGCTGACCGCGTTCCTGTGGCCGTTCGCGCGGATCGCCGCGCTGATCGCGACCGCGCCGGTGTTCGGCAACGCGTCGATGCCCGCGCGCGTGAAGATCGGTCTGGCCGCGTTCACCACCATCATCGTCGCGCCGACCATCGGCGCGCTGCCGCAGGTCACGGTGTTTTCCGCCGATGGCGTGTGGATCATGGTCAACCAGTTCCTGATCGGCATCGCGCTCGGCGTGACGATGCAGATCGTGTTCCAGGCGATCGATGCGACCGGCTACTTCATTGGCCTGGGCATGGGGCTCGGCTTCGCGACCTTCTTCGACCAGCAGGCGACCGGCTCGGGCGTGGTGATCTCGCGCTATATGACGACGATCGCGACGCTGGTGTTTCTCGCGGTCGACGGTCATCTGCAAATGCTGGCGGCGCTGGTGACGACGTTCCAGTCGGTGCCGGTGACGGCCAACCTGCTCGCGCCGCACGGCTGGCAGGTGCTGGCCGGCTGGGGCGCGACGATTTTCTCGGCGGGGCTGCTGCTGTCGCTGCCGGTGGTCGTCGCGCTGCTGATCGCGAACCTCGCGCTCGGCATCCTGAATCGCGCGGCGCCGCAGATCGGCGTGTTCCAGATCGGTTTTCCGCTGACGATGCTGGTCGGCCTGCTGCTCGTGCAGCTGATGCTGCCGAACATGATTCCGTTCTTCGTGCGGCTGTTCGATAGCGGGATCGATGAAATGGGGCGGGTCGCGGCGGCGTTGCGATAACGGTGTCGTGAACCAGCAGGCGCGGCTCGAAAGTTAGCGCTTGCCGGGCCGCTCGACGGCGACCACGTCGACCACATCGGCTTCGTTGCCGGCGGCAGCGTGCGCCGGCGCGTCCTCGGCGCCGCTTTCGAGCCGGTGCAACCACGCGAGTAGTTCCGCGACCGCCTGATACAGCTGCGGCGGAATCCGCGCATCGAGATCGACCTGCATCAGCAGCGACACCATCTCGGGCGCCTCGTGCACGTACAGGCCCGCTTCCTTCGCGCGCTGCACGATCATCTCGGCGAGCAGCCCGTAACCCTTCGCGACCACGCGCGGCGCCGCGTCGCCGCCGTGAGCGTCGTAGACGAGCGCGGCCGCGCTGCGGCGGTGCGTGCGGCTCATCAGATCTCCCAGTCGAAGTCGTCGCGCGCGGGGCTCGAACCGCCCGGCGTGGGGCGCGCGCCGGCAGCCGTGGACGCGGCGGAACCCGCGCTCGCCGAGCGCACATAAGCGGACGCCGCCTGGCTGGCCGCCGCGCCGCTCGCGGCGCCCGGCATGCCGCCGCCGATCTCCCTGATCGTCAGTCCCTGCAAGTCGAGTCCCGCCGCCGCCAGCCGCAGGCGAAAGCTCTCGCCCTGGGTCGCGAGCCGCGCCGCGCCCTGCGGACTCGCCTGCACCCGCGCGCTCAGGCGCGTGCCGGTGAGGATCAGTTCCGCGTCGACGGTGCCGAGCGTCGGCAGCGACAGCGTCAGGCGCGTGCGCCACGGTTGATCGTCTTCGCTCGCGAGGCCGCCGCCGCTGCGGTCCCATTCGTCGCCGTCCTGTTCGACCGTCCAGTCGAGCCGCGCGCCGGGCCACGCCTCGCCGCTCCAGCGAAACTGCCCGGTCGCCAGCAGATCGAGTTGCTGGCGCACCAGCGGCACCGTCGCCGGATGCACCGCGGCCGCCAACGCCTGCGCATTCTGCGACGAAGCGGACTCGGCGCCCGGCGCGGCGCCGCCGTGCAGACCCGGATGCGGCGCCGGCCCGCTCAGATCGGACATCGAACTGGCTAGCAGTTCGCCGGCCGCAAGACGCGCGGCCTGCGCGGTCAGGATCGACGGTAGCGGGTGCGCGCCAGTATTGGTTTCGGACGGCGGCCCGTTCGGCGTGCCGGCTTGCGTTGCAGCGGGCGCTCCACTCTGTGCGCCATTCCCGCCATTCCCGCCGGCCATCGCGCGCGACGCGCCATCGGGCGGCGCGCCAGCCTGACCCGGCCAGCCGCCGGCGCTCTGCGCGGCGGCATCGCCGCTCGTGCCGCTTGTGCCGTTCCACCCCGGCGGCGCTGGCGAGCCGGCGACCAGGCGGTTTTGCGGCTCGCCCGCGAGTTCGGCCGGCGTGCGTTGCCCGCTCAGCCATGCGGCAAGGTGCGCTTCGTAGAACAGCCCGCTGTCGCCGACCGTGCGTTCGAGCGCGGCCGCGAGCGCCGCGACCGGCACTTCGGCGGCGGCCACGCGCGCGGCGGCGGACGTCGCGCTAGCGTTTGTGTTTGCGGTAGCAGCGTTGGGGGTGGGAGCGGAGGCAGCAGGGGAAGCCGCGGGCGCGGAGCCGGCCACGTCGAGCGCGGGCGCGGCCGGCCAGATCGGCGTCTGGCCGAGCACGGCGGGCGTCGCGTCGCCGCCCGAAGCGGCGATCGCATTGAGCGTCAGCGCGACCGCGGACAGCGCGGTCTGCGCAGACGGAGTCGCCGCGGGCGTGGTGTTAGGGGTGACGTTGGCCGGTGCGGTATCGACGCCGGCCGCGCCGGTTTGCGAGGTGGTCGCGGCGCCCGGCGCGATGTTCAGCAGGCTGTCGATCCGGCTCGAAAGCACCGAGGCGACCGAGTCGATTGCGTTCATGCCGGTTCCCTGGACGCATCGGCGTCAATGCGTCCGATGCCTTGATTTCTGTGGTCAGCGCGCGCCGTACATTTCCTTGAGCACGCGCGTCGGCCGGCCGGCGAACAGCGCGGACAGCGCCGCCATGCGCGGATTGGCGAGGTCGCGGATCGCGGCGTCGTCGGCGAGAATCTGGCGGATCAGCGCGTACTTGCGCAGCCGCTCGGTTTCGTCGAGCTTCACGCCGTCGTCGGCTTCGCGCAGCGCGTCGACCAGCTGCCGGTACTCGTCCTGCAAATGGGCGAGTTCGCTCCACAGCGCGCGCCGGGCCGCCACCAACATCTGGCAGGACAGCGCGGCGAGCGCCTCGTAGCGGGCGAAATATTCTGCGTTCGATGTCATCTCAGGCTTTCCGCGGCTGGCTGGGCTGCCATCCGCGCGACCTCCGGGGCGATCCCGACCCATGCCTCTTCGAGGGTCGCGAGCAGACGGTCCACTTCGACCAGCATCGTCTCGCTCTGACTGATATTCGCTTCGAGCAAACGGCGCGAAATATAGCTGTACAGCGCGTCCAGGCGCGCCGCGATTTCGCCGCCCACTTCCAGATTGAGCGAGCTTTGCAAGCCGCTTTCGACGATCCGGATCGCCTTGCTGATCGCCATTCCGCGCTCGGCCACGTTGCCCTGCTGCAGATGCATGCGCGCCTGGGCGATCGCCTGGCGCGCACCCTGGTACAACAACACGATGAGACGATGCGGACTTGCGCCCATCACGGCCGTCTCGACACCCACGCGTGCATATGCGTTGGCTCCAGCGTGTCCCGGGGAAAACATCGGCGCTCCTCCTGTTGATCCTGACTGCGGTTGATTCGTGGCATGGGCGTGGCGCGCGTGCATGCGTGCCGCGATGGGCCTGTAAGCTGGTTATCGGATAGCCGGCGACAAAGCTTTAGGCCGATGTAAGGAGGGCGGGAAAGCGCGCGCCGATGCGCGGCGAGGCCGCCCGGCGACTTGCCGGGCAGCCTGCGAACCGATGCCGCGCGGCGGCCTCGCGCGAAACGTCGCTCAGACCGACATCTGCGCGATGTCGTTGTAGGCGGAAACCAGCTTGTTGCGCACCTGCAGGCCGAACTGGAAGCCGATGTTGGCCTTCTGCATGTCGACCATCACGTCGTTCAGCGACACGTTCGACGAGCCCAGCTCGAACGCCTGCGATTCGCTGACCGCGGTCTGCTGGTCGTTGCTGATCTTGTCGAGCGACGCTTTCAGCGCCGACGCGAAACCGGTCGGGGTGGCCGCGCCGGACTGTTCCGCCGCCGCGGCCGGGGCAGCGCCGCCGGCAGCCTGCGCCGCCATCGCCTGCATCTGTTGCAGCGCGGACGATAGCGCGTTCACGGGCATGCTCATGTTTTCTCCGTTGTTTGATTCACCGGCGTGCGGACAGGCGCACCGATCTGACCGAAAGCATAGCAAGCGGCCCCGTCGCGAAAGTCCCGAAACTAGGGGGGAAACCCGGCTCTATTCAAGCAATCGGCGGCGGCCGCGCCCCGGATAATTTCGACGGTGAAAGTCTCTGTCCGTCCGCCCGCCGAACCCGGCGCGCGGTGACGGCGGAACGCCAAGGCATCCCCCGGAGAAACCCGACGCATGGATTCGTCAGCCAACTCGTTGATCAACCCCGACGCCCGCATGGGGCTCGCCGGCGCGCAGCCCGCGCCCGGGCAAGCCGCCGGCCAGGCGGGCGCAGCCGACCCCAGCGGTCTCGGCGGCTTCGGCGCCATCGGCGGCAACCTCGGTCAGCGTCTGTCCGGCCTCGCGCAGATGCGCGGCAACCCGCGCGCGCCGCTGGTGTTCGCGGTCGCGCTGCTGGTCGCGGTAGTCGCCGGCCTGTACCTGTGGTCGCGCGCGCCGGACTACAAAGTGCTGTACAGCAACCTGTCGGACCGCGACGGCGGCTCGATCATCGCCGCGCTGCAACAGGCGAACATTCCGTACAAGCTATCCGACAGCGGCGGCGCGATTCTGGTGCCGTCCGAGCAGGTGCACGAGACGCGCCTGCGGCTCGCGTCGCAGGGTCTGCCGAAGGCCGGCTCGGTCGGCTTCGAGCTGATGGACAACCAGAAGTTCGGCATCAGTCAGTTCGACGAACAGATCAACTATCAGCGCGCGCTCGAGGGCGAGCTCGAACGGACGATCGAATCGATCTCGTCGGTCAAATCCGCGCGCGTGCATCTGGCGATCCCGAAGCCGACCGTGTTCGTGCGCGACAAGGAATTGCCGTCGGCGTCGGTGCTGGTGCAGCTGTATCCGGGCCGCGTGCTCGACGAAGGGCAGGTGGTGGCGATCACCCACATGATCGCGTCGGCGGTGCCGCAGATGCCGGCCAAGGGTGTGACCGTGCTCGACCAGGACGGCAACCTGCTGACCCAGCCGAGCAACGGCACGGGTCTTGACGCGACCCAGCTGAAGTTCCGTCAGCAGATCGAACGCAATACCCAGCAGCGCATCGACGCGATCCTCGCGCCGCTGTTCGGCTCGGGCAACGCCCATTCGCAGGTCAGCGCCGACATCGACTTCTCGCATAGCGAGCAGACCTCGGAAAACTACGGCCCGAACGCCAATCCGCAGCAGGCGGCGATTCGCAGCCAGCAGTCCAGCAGCGCGACCGAAATGTCGCAGGGCGGCGCGTCGGGCGTGCCGGGCGCGCTGTCGAACCAGCCGCCGCAGCCGGCGTCGGCGCCGATCGTCGCCGGCAACGGCGCGAGCGGCGTGACCACCACGCCGATCAGCGACCACAAGGATTCGACCACCAACTACGAGCTGGACAAAACGGTGCGCCACATCGACAGCCCGATGGGCGGGATTCGCCGGTTGTCGGTCGCGGTGGTCGTCAACTACATGAAGGTCACCGACGCGAAGGGTCACGTGACGATGCAGCCGGTCAGCGCCGACAAGCTCGCGCAGATCACCCAGCTGGTGAAGGACGCGATGGGCTTCGACGCGCAGCGCGGCGACTCGGTCAACGTGGTCAACAGCGCGTTTTCGACCGACATCGATCCGGACGCGAACCTGCCGTGGTGGCGCACCCGCGAGATGCTCGCGCTCTACAAGCAGATCGCGACCTACCTCGGGATCGGCGCGGTGGCCCTGTTCCTGTATTTCGTGATGGTCAAGCCGGCATTGCGCCGCGCGTTTCCGCCGCCGCCGGAGCCGGTCGCCGCGCTGCCGTCGCCGGACGAGCCGATCCTGCTCGACGGCATCCCGGCCGCCGAACGCGACGGCGCGGTGGTCGAGATCGACGCCGATCCCGAGACGCTCGCGCTCGAAAACGCGAAGCACAAGTATGAAAAGAACCTGGAGTTCGCACGCAGCATCGCGCGCCAGGACCCGAAGATCGTAGCAACCGTCGTCAAGAACTGGGTGTCCGATGAGCGCTGAAGGTGTGATGAAAAGCGCGCTGCTGCTGATGTCGATCGGCGAGGAAGAGGCGGCGCAGGTGTTCAAGTTCCTCGGGCCGCGCGAAGTCCAGAAGATCGGCGTCGCGATGGCCGCGCTGAAGAACGTGACCCGTGAACAGGTCGATGAAGTGCTGCAGGAGTTCGTCAAGGAAGCCGAACAGCACACCGGCATGTCGCTCGACTCGAACGAGTACATCCGTTCGGTGCTGACCAAGGCGCTCGGCGACGACAAGGCCGGCGTGATCATCGACCGGATCCTGCAGGGCAGCGATACGAGCGGGATCGAAGGGCTGAAGTGGATGGACTCCGCGGCGGTCGCCGAGCTTATCAAGAACGAGCATCCGCAGATCATCGCGACGATCCTCGTGCATCTGGACCGCGATCAGGCGTCGGAAATCGTCGCCTGCTTCACCGACCGGCTGCGCAACGACGTGCTGCTGCGGATCGCGACGCTCGACGGCATCCAGCCGGCCGCGCTGCGCGAACTCGACGACGTGCTCACCGGCCTGCTGTCCGGCAGCGACAACCTGAAGCGCAGCCCGATGGGCGGCATCCGCACCGCGGCCGAGATCCTGAACTTCATGTCGAGCAACCACGAGGAAGGCGTGATCGAAAACGTGCGCCAGTACGACGCGGAGCTCGCGCAGAAGATCATCGACCAGATGTTCGTGTTCGAGAACCTGCTCGACCTGGAAGACCGCGCGATCCAGCTGCTGCTCAAGGAAGTCGAATCCGAAGCGCTGATCATCTCGCTAAAGGGCGCGCCCCCGGCGCTGCGCCAGAAGTTCCTGTCGAACATGTCGCAACGCGCGGCCGAACTGCTCGCCGAAGACCTCGACGCGCGCGGCCCGGTGCGGGTGTCCGAAGTCGAAACGCAGCAACGCCGCATCCTGCAGATCGTGCGCAACCTCGCCGAGAGCGGCGCGATCGTGCTAGGCGGCAAGGCGGAAGACGCATATGTCTGATTCGAACTCCTCGGCGAAGGCAAGCCTCTCGGCCTACCAGCGCTGGGAGATGGCCTCGTTCGACCCGGTGCCGCCGCCTCCGCCGCCGGAACCCGAAGTCGACGATGGCTCCGCCTTCGAAGCCGAACTCGAACGCATGCGCGAAGCCGCGCATGCGCAAGGTGTCGCGACCGGTCACGTGGCAGGTCAGGCGCTCGGCTACCAGGCCGGTTACGACCAGGGCCATGCGCGCGGTTTCGAAGAAGGCCAGGCCGAGGCGCGCGAACAGGCGATGCAGCTCGCCGCGCTCGCGCAGACGTTCAAGGCGGCGCTCGACGGCGCGCAGTTCGCGATTTCCGAAACGCTGGTCACGCTCGCGCTCGACATCGCGCAACAGGTGGTGCGCCAGCACGTGCAGCATGATCCGACCGCGCTGATCGCGGCCGCGCGCGAAGTGCTGGCCGCGGAACCCGCGTTGACCGGCGCGCCGGCGCTGATCGTCAGTCCCGCCGATCTGCCGGTGGTCGAGGCGTATCTGCTCGAAGAATTGCAAACGCGCGGCTGGACCGTGCGTACGGATCCCGCGGTCGAACGCGGCGGCTGCCGCGCGCAGGCCGGCAGCGGCGAAGTCGATGCGGGCATCGAGACGCGCTGGCAGCGCGTCGCGGCCGCGCTCGGCAAGGTGAGTACATGGTGAAGCCGACTCTCGAAGAAATCCGCGCCAGCGATCTGACGCCGCTCGAACGCGAACTCGCGTTGGCGTCGTTCGGCGCCGAGGCGCTCGCGCAAGCGGCTGACGACGGCTCGCTCGCGGAACTCGAGGACGCGATCGCGGCGGCCAGCGAGGAGGCGGGTTCGGAGCATTCGCATTCGCGGACGCGCGGCCGGATGGCCGCAGGGCGCGGTGGTGCGGCTGCCGAGCTTACCGATGCGGCCGACGCCGGCGGCAGCGGTGATCGCAGGGACGGCGATCGCGCCGGTGACGACGGTAAAGCCGCTAACGCTGGTAAGGCCGATCGCGCAGCCCATGCGGACAATGCCGCGCACGCCAGCAAGGCCCGCCACGCCAACCCTGCCAACGACGCTGCGGCGCGCACTGTGACTCATGCGCCGACCGTCGCCCCCTACGATCCGGCGCTCGACGCCAATCCGCACATAGAGGCGTGGCGCGGCCAGCTCGACGCGCTGCGCGCGCGCAACGCGATCGCCAGGCCGCTGCGCGCATGCGGGCGACTGACCCGCGCGGCCGGCCTGGTGCTCGAAGCAGTCGGCCTGCGGCTGTCGGTCGGCGCCGAGGTGATGATCGAGTTGCCGCCCGGCAGTTCGCTGCCGATGGCCGAAGCCGAAGTGGTCGGCTTCTCGGGTGACAAACTGTTCCTGATGCCGACCACCGAGGTGATCGGACTGTTACCCGGCGCGCGCGTCTATCCGCTCGAAAGCGCGCCGATCGACGATCCGCTCGCCGGCGCGAAGCGTCTGCCGGTCGGCTGGGAGCTGCTCGGCCGCGTGCTCGACGCGTCGGGCCGGCCGCTCGACGGCCTCGGCCCGCTCGGCACCCGCACCGATGCGCCGCTGTCGGCGCCGGTCATCAATCCGCTGAACCGCGAGCCGATCCACAAGGTGCTCGACGTCGGCGTGCGCGCGATCAACGCGCTGCTCACTGTCGGCCGCGGCCAGCGGATGGGCCTGTTTGCCGGCTCGGGCGTCGGCAAATCGGTGCTGCTCGGCACGATGGCGCGCTATACCAGCGCCGAGGTGATCGTGATCGGGCTGATCGGCGAACGCGGCCGCGAAGTGAAGGAATTCATCGAACAGATTCTCGGCGAGGAGGGGCTGGCGCGCTCGGTCGTGATCGCCGCGCCGGCCGACGTGTCGCCGCTGTTGCGGATGCAGGCGGCCGCGTATTCGACCTCGCTCGCCGAATATTTCCGCGACCAGGGCAAGCACGTGCTTCTGCTGATGGATTCGCTGACCCGCTACGCGATGGCGCAGCGCGAGATCGCGCTGGCCGTGGGCGAGCCGCCGGCGACCAAGGGCTATCCGCCGTCGGTGTTCGCGAAGCTGCCGGCGCTCGTCGAGCGCACCGGCAACGGGCCGGCGGGCGGCGGCTCGATCACCGCGTTCTACACGGTGCTGACCGAAGGCGACGACCAGCAGGATCCGATCGCCGATTCGGCGCGCGCGATTCTCGACGGCCACATCGTGCTGTCGCGCTCGCTCGCCGAGGCCGGCCACTATCCGGCGATCGATATCGAAGCGTCGATTAGCCGGGCAATGACCGCGCTGATCGACGATAACCACCTGAATAAAACGCGTATGTTCAAGCAGATGCTGTCGCGCTACCAGCGCAACCGCGATCTGATCAACGTTGGCGCGTATTCGAGCGGGCGCGACGCGGTGCTCGATCGCGCGATCGCGTTGTATCCGCGGATGGAGCAGTTTCTGCAACAGGGCTTTCGCGAGTGCGCGAATTTCGAACCGAGCATCGAGATGTTGAACGCGTTGTTCGCGTGAGCATGCGCTCGCTGGCCCGACCTATGCTCGAACACTTACCTGAACCGGCCCGAGGAGGCTGACGATGGCGAAACATTTCCCGATCAAGACGCTGATCGGTCTCGCGCAGGACGACGTCGACGCCGCCGCGCAGCGCCTGGGCCGCGCGCAGCGCGAGCGCAACGACGTGGCCGCGCAGCTCGACGCGCTGGTGCAGTACCGCGACGAGTATCACGCGCGGTTTACCGAGAGTGCGCAGTCGGGCATGCCGGCCGGCAATATGCGCAACTTCCAGGCCTTTATCGACACGCTCGATTCCGCGATCGAACAGCAGCGCAATCTGCTGGTGAACGCGAACGCGCGGCTCGAAGCCGCGAAGCCCGAATGGCAGCGTCAGAAGCAGAAGCTCGGTTCGTATGAAGTGCTGCAGGCGCGTGGCGAGGCGGCCGAGGCCAAAGTCACCGCGCGTCGCGAGCAGCGCGACGCCGACGAATTCGCGGCGCGCGTGTTGCGCATGCGCGCCGAGGGCGCGTAACAACTCATGGGACCGGCGCGCGGCGCACAGCCGCGTGCGTGCGGACCCACCCGTTTCCCAGATTGGCAGGATTCCTTATGTCCCCTCTTTCACAGATCGGCTCGCAGCTGAGTTCGCTGGTTGGCGCGGGCGGCGATTCATCGAACGGCGCGGCCGTCAGCGCCGCAGCCAACGCGATACCGTTCGCGCAGACCTTGCAGCAGAGCATCGACCAGCAGAACAGCGCGGGCGCGCAGAGCGCGAGCGTGGACGCGGGTTCGGCGGCGGCGCGGGCGGCGGCGGCTGCTTCGCGTTCGGGTTCGGCTTCGGGCTCGGGTTCAGGTTCGGGCTCGGGTTCGGGTTCGAGCGTGCACGATATGGCGAAGGCTCCGTCGGCGTCTGATAGCGCGAACAGCAAACAGAGCAGCGGCGCGACGTCGTCGGGCACGGCGAGGCCCGCTGCCGCGACCGCGTATGCGCGGCACGCGGCGCACAGCGCGCAGGCGAAGCAGACCGACGCCAAAGCGCAGAGCGATGCCGGTGCGCTGGCTGCCGCGGCCGCCGCCGCGCAGGCGCAAGCCCAGGCCGCCGCGAACGGCGCGGAGACGAATAGCACCGGCACGACCGACCTCACCGACGCCGCCACCGATGCGCTGAGCACCGTGGCGGGCGGTGTGGCCGATGCGCTGGCCGGGAGCGCGGCGAGCGGCAAGGGCGCGGTCGATCCGACGACGCTGCAGGATGCGTTGCACACGGCGCTGGCGGCGTTGTCGGGCGGCCAGGGAGCGGTGCCCGCGCAGGCGCTGGCGGCCGGTGCCGCGACCAAAGCCGCGACGACGGCGAGCGGCCTCGCGAGCGGTAAGAGTGGGCTGAACAGCGGCGGGTCCAGCAGCGGCGGCCTGAGCGGCGGCTCGGACGGCAAGACACTGACGAGCGGCCTGTTCGGCGACGCGAAGGGCGGCGCGAGCCACGCGACGACGACGGCCACGGCCGCGGCGACCGCGCTGACCGATCCGTCGACGGCGAAAGCGACCGCCGATGCGTTGACGGCGGCAGCGGCCAGCAGCGGCCAGGCGGACACGCTGGCCGCGGCGCGCAGCGCGGCCGACTCGGCCAGCGCCGAACTGGCCGCGACCCAGGCGGCGGCGAACGCCGCGAGCACGACCGCGGCGGCGCAGAGCACCGGCAACGCGGGCGCGGCGCAGGCGGCATCGAACGCGTTGGGCCCGCAGGTCGGCACCAGCGACTGGGAAGAGGCGTTGAGCCAGAAGGTGGTGTTCCTGTCGAACGCGCATTCGCAAAGCGCGGAGCTGACGTTGAACCCGAAGGATCTCGGGCCGTTACAGGTGGTGTTGCAGGTGGCCGACAACCATGCGCATGCGCTGTTTGTTTCCCAGCATCAATCGGTGCGGGAGGCGGTCGAGGCGGCGCTGCCGAAGTTGCGCGAGGCGATGGAGTCGAACGGGATCGGGTTGGGAAGCGCTAGCGTCAGTGATGGGTTCGCGCGGCAGAGCGGGCAGCAGCAGAATGCCGGGACTGGGGCGGGGTCGGGGTCCGGTTCTGGCTCAGGGCGCGCGCGTGGGTTTGCTGCCGATGGTGGTGCTTCGGACGCTGACGATACCGTTGTGAGTGCTGCAGCTACGCAGCGGTCGGTGGGATTGGTTGATACGTTTGCTTGAGGCGTCAGGCGACAAACGCTTTCACCGCGTGGCGCGCGCACGAGCCAATGCAGCCGAACCGTACCTCGAACGCACCGCCGCCTGAGCGGAGCAGGTCTATGCCGGCATGCGCGAAGGGCGTGCCCCCACGCTCTTTTCGTTGCCGCGACCAAACACCGACGAAATAGTCGGCGCAATTACCGGGCGTTCTCGATCCTCGTCACTGCGCGAACTCAGTGCGACCCGTACGTCGTATTCACTTACTCCCACCACTTTGCCGCATGGGCTGAAGTCGATTCCAGCGGCTTCACAAGCCCGGTCCAGCGGCGCGGCCAAGGCCCGTCGCGGGCGGTCGTCATCGACTTCGATCTCCCAGCTTCGTTTTGATTGGCGCGAACAGGCCGGGCTTTGTTGCGAACTTCACTAATGCGCGAATAGAGCCGTGTGACGCAACGCGGGCAATCGTAAGTTGGCTCTCCTATTCAACACCGGGAAAGCCCGTAACCTTCATACAAATACGAGCGTCCGCGGGGTGAACCGCGACGCGGCGGAATGCGCCAATACCTAACCCATTTGTGCCGATTTATAAAGTAAGGGTGCAGAGCGCCATATACAAAGTGCTTCGAAGTGCTTCCTTTCGTGGCGTAATGGTCGTGACGTCGCCGCGATCGCGCGGCGCCAGCGCAGGCGCGCTTATTCGTCTGTTTATTTCGATTCGTGGCGGTCCTGGCTGATCCAGACGGCCGACACTTTACGTCGGTCCGGTTTGCTCCAACAGCATCGTTCGTGAAAAGTTAATTTCTCGCGAAGCAACGATTTTTGACTTGCAGGAGCAATGTTTATGGCCGCACCGAAAATCAGCGTTTTGCTGCCTATGTATAACGTCGAGGACTACGTCGAGCACTGTCTCGACTCGCTGCTGGCGCAATCGTGCACCGACTTTGAAATCATCGCGGTCGACGACTGCAGCCCCGATCGCTCCGGTGAAGTTGCAGCCCGGGTTCTGGCGCAACAGAGTCGCATTCCCTGGAAGCTCGTCAGAAACATTGAAAATAAAGGGCTCGCCGAAACGCGCAAAATTGCGGCATTGGAAGCGCGTGGCGATTACGTGCTGTGCGTTGACAGCGACGACTGTGTCCATCCGGATCTGGTTCGCACCGTGCTGCGTGAGGCGCAACAGCACGACGCCGACATCGTCAATTTCGCTGCGGAGCGCATCTATCCAGACGGCACCGCGTTGCCCGAAATCGAATCCGGCGACGGCGTCATCACTGGCGTGGAAGCCGTGCAAAAAGTCCTCGAACTCAAGCTGTCAGCCTTTTGCTGGAACAAGCTTGTGCGCCGGGAAATCTTCGTCGCAGCCGAGCATCCGTGCGGTCTCATTTTCGAAGACATTTGCGTGTCGGTGCAAACGCTCGCCAACGCAAAGGTCGTTCGCCTCATTCCGGACAGGCTCTATTCATACATGGTCCGCGAATCCGGCATTTCCAGACGTTTCAACCCTCAGGTCGTCGATCTTTTCTCGATCATGGATCGCGTGGAAAAGAGTACCGCATCCCTGCCGATCGCTGACCACAAACGCCTTTTTTTCCGGCTTAAATACGCGTGGGCGTACCGCGCGATCGCGTTTCAGACCGCGATCACAGCGCCGACGTACTACCTCGCCAGCCCCATTCTCAGGAGCGTATCGGAGAAGCTGCGCGTAAAGCACCTGCTCGGCATGTTTGCGGATCGGCATCTGAAGCTTTCCATCGTGATGACCATGCTCAAGATCCATCCCTGGATATTTTATTGCGTGGTAAGACGCTTCAATCGCCGCTAGCACAGCCGATGCACCATGTAGATCTAACGTCGATCGCGCCCGTTGGGGCGTGCGGCGGCACGACTTGGTTGCGAGGCGCGTCAGCCATCGTTGGATAGCGATAGTGCATTAGGGACGAATGGGGAGTCCTCTCGCTTTAAGGGCTGCCAAGGTTCGGTCCAGAACTGCACGAGGAAAGGCTCATGAGTTGTTACATCGATTTTGAGCGCTACAGCGGCGCAGGAATAGTTGGGACAGCGTTTGATCTGTTGATCATTGGGTCGGGTGTTGCCGGACTGACTTTGGCTCGCGAGCTATCGGGCCAGGGCCTGCGCCTGCTGATCGTCGAAAGCGGAAATTGGGACGAAACAACCCATGAGAAAGCACGTGATGCGACAGAGCTGCAAGATGACATTGGCGCATCCGGCGACTCCGCAACGGCGCGCGCGGACGAGTTGGCGCAATTCGGTCCTATCGACCTGGCTCAGCGCGATTGGGTGCCCGGATCAGGGTGGCCGTTAGACATGGACACACTCGCACATTACTGCGCGCGAGCAGTGCGGCGACTGGACGGTGGGCCATTACTGGCGAGTAACCGGATATGGAAGACTACCGGGCAACAAGTGCCGTCGGTGATCGAAGGCCTGGACTCTTTCTCTCCCGCTTTTAATCAAAAAGCGCCATCGACAGCGGATATGACTGATGCGGCGAGATTGTGGAATAAATTCCGCAGCGAAAACCATCCGGATGTCACGGTTCTTTTTAACGCGACAGCGACGTCGATAAAGTGCGGCGATCGCAATGTCACCGGGGTTGGTGTTGTGTCTTCGGTATCCGGAAAAAATCATTGCTTGCTCGATGCCGGGTACGTCGTGCTTGCCGCTGGCGCAGTGGAGAACGCACGCTTGCTTCTTCTTTCACGGGATCGCACAGGGGCCGCACCAGGTAATCGGCAGGACGTGGTCGGCCGCTACCTTATGGATCGCCCGAGCGTGACGCTGGGAAGTTTCTACGGCCCGTCAAAGAGCCGGGTGGCATCGGCCTTTAGCGCCTTTACGCTGTTTGCTGATCGTCGTGCGTTTATTTACTCGTATGGATTATCGATAAAGCCAAACGTGCAGGATCAGTGGCGTCTCACCAATATGACCGTCTACGCGACCGTGCACCACGGCGCAGATGATCCTGTCCGAGCCCTGGACAGGCTGTTAAAAGGCCAACGCGAACGCCGGGCAGCTGACTTGCTGGCGGCAAGCGCACGGCCTGGGCTTGCGACGACTCATGTTGGGCGGATGTTGCTGGAGCACCCGCAAGCGCCGGCGTGGCTGCGTGGTTGGCTCGCCCACCCGACGGCGCTGCTGCACCCGACATCTGCGGACCGTAACCGTATCCGCAGTCCCGCGAGAAAAATCGAAAAAGTCGATCTGGACGTTGTCTGCGAGCAGCCGCCATTGCCGGAAAATCGGGTCACGCTTTCCAGCCATTGCGACCGCTTCGGGTTGCCCAAAGCAAAGGTGACCTGGGATGTCGGTGATCAGGTGCGATACGGTCTATCGACGCTAGGATCGTTGTTGGCGCGCGAACTCACGGTTGCCGGATTCAGCGATTTCCGCCTGTCACCGGCGCTTGCGGCGAGCGACGGTGCGAAGATCGTCCCGCACAATATCGGGCGCTTTTCGGGCACCACGCGGATGGGCGTGGACGTTGCATCAAGTGTCGTGGACCCGACTTCTCAGGTCCACGGAATGAACGGGCTTTACGTAGCCGGCAGTTCCGTTTTCCCGACCAGCGGTGCTGCGAATCACGCCGTGATGACAATGGCGCTGTCAATGCGCCTCGCGGATCATCTGAGAGAACGCTTTGCGTCACGGCGGCTTGCGCAATTCAAAAGCGCGTTTTGCGAAAACGGAAGCCGTCCCCTCGTGCTCGTCACGGGAGCAACGGGCAACCTCGGAACGTCTATTGTTGAACAACTGCTTGTGCAGGGCTATCGCGTCAGGGGCCAATTCCATTTGAAGCTACCGAACGAGAGCCGTGTCGAGTGGGTACATGCGGATTTTTCAAAAGTGGATATGGTCGACGCCACTTTCGACAGCCTGCTCAATGGTGTCAGCGCTGTAATCCACCTGGCGGCAACTGGTCCGGGCGCGCCGGACATGCATGTGACCAACGAAGTCAATCTTGAACGGCTTGTGCGAGCGTGCGTGCGACACGGGATCGAGTACTTCGGTCACGCGAGTTCAATGGTGGTCTATGGGTCTCCAACCAAACGACTGGTGACGGAGAGTGACCCTTTGATAAATCCCGACATCCCGATCGAAAAACAGTATTTTGAAAGCGGCGCCATGCGTGATTACGCGCGCAGCAAGCGGGAAGCGGAAAGAGTACTGGAAAAGTACGCTCCGCATCTGCATGTCGATGTTTACAGAATTGCCATGGCACAACGCTCTCTTCAGCGCTCCCTCGCGAGCGGGCGGCCTGACAGGATCATGGAGATGTACCGGAACAACCATTACATCTCCCCGCATAACGTTGCGATGGCCGTCGTGCATTTGCTGCAAGTTGCTCTTCGTGGCAGCAGCACGAATGGAATCGATGCGTACAATATTGCGGACACAGCTTCTCCCAGCTACAAAAATTTTTATCATCGCGTTGGCCATAAAGCGCTCCTGCAGGTGCCTCTCGCTTTCGATCTATTGAAGGGGCTAGCGCTAAGCCGTTGCATTTCCCGACGCATTCCAATGGCTCTTTGTAGACTCGACAACAGCAAACTTCGCTCGACAGGGTTCGAGCTGGACAGCGATCGGGATAGTTCTTTCAGCATCGCGTCGCCGCGTCACGGCACGGAGGATCCATCGAGTTGCATGAGATGACTACATAGAATCGAGCCGTCCGCTTATCGCCATGGCGGAAGGAATACATGAATCGGTGTCGAGGTGGAATGGGTGCGCCCATATGAACCAGACCGGAGGTACCTGATGAAAGTCCGATACAACGAATCTCTCGCAGAGCGCGATCGACTGTTTTTCTCTGTTGTCATTGCGAACTACAATTACGGGCGCTTTGTTCGCCAGGCCATTGATAGCGCTCTGGCACAGGATTGGCCGAATAGGGAAGTCATCGTCGTGGACGACGGTTCGACCGATGACTCCGCGGAGGTGATACGTTCTTATGGCGAAAAAATCACGGCCATCTTCAAAAAGAACGGCGGCCAGCGGGAAGCGAACAACGTAGGCTTCGAGCGGAGCGCGGGCGACGTCGTGATCTTCCTCGATGCGGACGACGTGCTAGTGCCAGGCGCACTGCGCTCGATCGCTTCAGTATGGCGACCTGGCCTGAGCAAGGTGCAGGTTCTGATGGAGCGGGTCGATGCACAGGGGCGTCCTTTACACAGCGCCATTCCAAAGCTTCGAAACGTGATACCGAACGTTCCACCGAAACTGTCGTCGGAAGCCATTCGCAACTGGGCTTACAGAATTGCGGAGTATCCCACCCCGCCTGGCTCTGGAAACGCCTACGCGCGAACCTTCCTCGAAAGAATTTTTCCTCTGGGTGAGAACTACGATTCATTTACGGATTCGACTTGCATTGCGATGGCCCCCTATATGGGCGACGTCGAAACAATTGCAGCCCCTCTTGTTCTGTATCGCATGCACGGCGCGAACGATAGCGCGATGAGTGCGAATGTCAGCAATTTTGGGCGCGAGATCACGCGCGCACTAAAGCGCCACAATGCAGCGTGTGAAGCATGCGAAATGATGGGCCTACCGCCACCGCCGCTTAGCACTCTGTTTTCAGCGCCGCATCTGTTGCAGTTGCGAGTTGCATCGCTGCGGCTGACACCAGATCAGCATCCATTACCCGGCGACAGCCGGATTCGCGCGCTGCGCGATGCGTTGTCGATTCCATTTCGTGAAAGTTTCGAGCGTCCCGCCTTTCGCATTCTGATCGCGGGGTGGAGCGTCGCCACCTTGATCGCACCCAAGGACATTGCGAGCAAACTCATCCGGCGCCGTTTCATTTGATCGGACGCAGCCCAAAAAGTCGAAATTTACTGTTTTGCGTGGGTCGTTATGAAAGAAATGACCATTGTGATCTGCAATTACAACCACGAGCGATTCCTCGCGGAGGCGGTCAATTCGGCGCTCGCGCAGGACTATGCAAATACTCGCGTGATCGTGATCGACGACGGATCGACGGACGGGTCTCGCGCAATCATGGAGGGTTACGGATCACGCATAACATCTATCTTCAAAGGCAACGGCGGGCAGGTGTCCGCGTACAACCTGGGTCTTCATCTCGTGAGGTCGGAATACGTGTTGTTCCTGGACGCCGACGACGTGCTCTATCCGGGCGCCGTGACCGAAGTGATGCAGCGCTTTAATACGGCAAATCCTGCGAAGGTTCAGTTCCGGCTGGACATCATCGACCACACGAGCAGATGCACAGGCGTTTATGTGCCTAATTCCGGCATCGACGGTGACTGCGGAAAACTCCTGCTGGACGGATGGCTCTATCCGTCTCCCCCCGCTTCCGGGAACGCGTATAGCGTCACTGCACTAAGAAAAGTGTTCCCCGTTCCGGAGACGGCCGAAAACCGGTATGGCGCAGATTTTTACGCGATCTATGGAGCCGCCCTCGTCGGGCCAGTCTCGAACATACCGATGTCGCTCGGCGGGTATCGGGTGTCTCAATCCTCAGCGCGAGGCGTATCGTTCGCCAACTCCGATCAGCCCGAGAAGGCTCCCAGAGCCGTTACGTCGCGGTGGGCAATCCTGCGCGAAGTCGCGTCCCACCGCCTGGGCATGCAATTGCCATCCAACTTCTACGATTTTGCGCATGAAAGAGCCATTTTTTGTGCAAGTGTCTATCAGGCGCCATTGACGACCCGATGGCGCTGGATGTTCAGCGACTCGCATGCCTACTTTCACGCGATCCTGGCAAATCCATTCTGGAGTCTAAGGAAGAAGGTCGGCACGCTGATGCTGTCCAGTCTCTGTCTGGTTCCCTATTCGCCTATTGCTGACTACGCAGTCCGCTACATCTGCAATCCATTGGCTCGTCACGGCGCGCGGCAGGTGTAGTGGCCGATTGCCGGTGGAGCGAGTCGGCTGGCGATAGAAGCTGCGCGATGCGAATCACGCAACGTCGAACCCGTAAAGTCTCGCAGGCGTGTCCGCCAGCACAACCCGACGCTCTTCTTCAACCGGAACCAGTGCACGCAAAAGTTCGAGCGCTTGGCCGAAGTCCTCGTCCGCCTCGAACTGCGTATGCGGCCAGTCGCTGCCCCACATAAGGCGATGCACGCCGAAGGCCTCTTTCAGAAAATGAAACGCCTGATGCGCGTCATGGTCATCCGCGCGAAGCTGCCGTCGATTCCGGTACGCGGCCGATATCTTCACCCACACACGCCGCGTGTCGGCGAGTTCCAGAAGACGGCGAAGGCCCGCGTCTTTTACACCGATATCCGGATCGGGCCTGCCGAAATGATCGACGACGACATTCATGCCCGCGTCCAGAAGCGGTTCGACGATGCCCGGCAGCCGCGCAGCTTCCGCATGCACTTCGACATGCCATTTCAGATCGCGGACATCGGCGAGCGTTTGCGCGCTCACCCATCTGTCGAGCGGCTGATCGGCATGTCCGATCAGGTTCAGCCGAATCCCCGCAATGCCCGCATTCGCCATTGCCGTCAGCGTGTCGATCCGACAATCACGCTCGATCACCGCGACACCGCGTAGTCGCTGCGGCGCGCGGCGCAAGGCATCGAGGAGATAGCTGCAATCGGTGCCGAGAAAGCTGGGCTGCACCAGCACGCCGTGCGATACGCCGTGCGTGTTCAGTTGGGCCAGGTATGCGTCGAGCGTGGCGTCGTACTCGGGCACATAGCGACGCTTCCGGGCGAGCGGCAGGCCGCGCTCGAATACATGAGCATGCGTATCGACAGCTGCGATGTAGGCTGGACGATACACAGCCTGCCGGTGACTCGCCTCTATCGCCGACTTCTCCATCATGGACGTTCCTTCATCACCAGTCTTGCGCGGTTACGGCGAGTACCTCGCGCGTCAATGCGTCAATGCGTCAATGCCTTTGCGCGTGAGAAAGCGCGCCGGTGTGTTCGGGTTCGAGCGTGGTTTCACCCAGCGTACGGCCCCGTGTCTCGGGCAGCATCAGCACGGACAACACGACGATCGAGTACGCGAGTCCCGCATCGATGCCGATCGCCGTGCCAAGCGACATGGTCGCGGACATGTGCCCGACCAGCACCGGAAATCCCGCCGACACGACGCGACCGAAGTTGTAGCAAAACCCGACGCCCGTGCCACGCATCCCGCGCGGGTACAGCTCGTTGAACAGCGCGCCCATGCTTGCCGGAATGCCTGCTGCAAAAAAGCCCAGCGGAAAACCGAGGAACAGCATCGCGGCATTGCCGAGCGGTAGAAACAGATAGGCGAGCACCGTGATCACGCAGCAGATCGCAAACGTGAGTATGGTCTTGCGGCGTCCGATGCGATCCAGCAGCTGCGCACTCACGAGGCACCCGCAAAAGAACGCGACGATCACGACCGCGAGGTAGCCGCCGGTACTCAACACCGACAGATGGCGCTCGCTTTTCAGATAGGTCGGCAGCCACGTCATCAGCGCGTAGTAGCCGCCATGCGCACCCACGCCGAGCAGTGCGCCGATCAGCGTCATGCGCAGCACTTGCGGAGAAAAGATGCCGACGACAACGCCGGGCGTCTGCTGTTGCTGACCCGCCCGCGCATCGCGCGTCGCGCGGACCGGCGCGGCAGGCTCCTGCACGTTGCGTCGGACGTACAGAATCAGAAGCGCCGGGACGACGCCGACTCCGAACATCACGCGCCACGCGGTATTGGCGGGCAGCAGCGAGAACATCAACGCATACAGCAGCACCGCTGCGCCCCAGCCGACTGCCCATGCGCTCTGCACGCTGCCCATCGCCTTGCCGCGGTGCTCGTTGCGGATCGTCTCGGCCATCAGCACGGCGCCCGCCGCCCATTCTCCGCCGAAGCCAAATCCCTGTAGCGTCTTCAGCACGAGGAACTGGGGATAGTTCTGCGCGAACGCGCACAGGAACGTGAATACGGAAAAAAACGCGACGGTCCATTGCAGCGTCTTTACGCGCCCCAGCCGGTCCGACATCATGCCCGCGATCCAGCCACCCAGCGCCGACGCCACCAGCGTGACGCCGCTGACGAGCCCCGCTTGCGTGCGGTTGATCGACCACTCGGCGATGATCGCCGGAATCACGAGGCTGAACATCTGCACATCGAGCGAATCTAGCGCCCATCCGCCGAAGCACGCCCAGAACGTCCGGCGTTCATTGCCCGAAATCTGGCTGAACCACTTGAACATTGCTGTCTCCAGATCGTCGTTCCTGCGTGGGAACGACTTGTTTGTGAGGGCGCGCGATCGCTAGCGGATCTCGGCCTGATAGATGAATTCGCTGGCCGGCCCGCGTGAGCGGCGCCATTCGAGCGGCTGTCTGTCGTAGCCGTATGCAAGTCGCTCGATGACGACGGCCGGCGTGCCCGGTTCGATGCGCAACAGCCGTGCATGCAACGGGCCAATCGCTTCGACGGTCAGCGTTTCCGTGGCGGACGCCACGACCTGATTGCATTGCGCCTCGTACACCGGGTACAGCAGGTCACCGACTTCATTCAGGTCCATCTGCGCAAACGCGGCAAAACGGACATAGGGCAGCCAGATTTCTTCAGCGAGCATCGGCACGCCGTCGATCAGCCGCAGGCGAGTCATCTGGATCACGCGCGCGCTAGTCGAAATCTGCAAGGTCGCGGCGACAGCCGACGGCGCATCGACGACCTCGCGTCGCAAGATGCGGCTCTCCGGAATGCGTCGTTCACCTTGCCGGGTCTGGAAGCGGAAGAAACGAAACAGGGAGCTGTCGAAGCTCGCGCGGCGCACGAAGGTCCCTCGGCCCTGAAAGCGTTCCAGCAGGCCTTCCGCGACGAGCAGATCGACGGCCTTGCGAACCGTGCCGACCGCCACGTCGTAGCTTTTGGCGAGCGCCTGCTCGGTAGGGATCGCTTCGCCCGGCCGCCAATGACGGGCCGCGATCAGAGCGACCATTTCGTCGCGCAAACGCTGGTAACGGGGCAGACGGTCATCGGCAGGCATCGTAGTCTCCATCACATTCATATAGATGATTTCATACTCACGGTCGGTGACGGATCGGTAATAACCCGTACATGGCCATTTTAAATGGGTGAAAAGGGTTTGTACGCATTGTCTCAAAACTGGATTCAGCGAAACATATATATGAATTTTTGACCGGAGAATGATTGTGAGCCAACCCCTGATCGCCGAGCAGGCCGTTGTGAAAAAGGTCGCGTGGCGGCTGATGCCGCTGTTGATCGTGATGTTCCTGATCGCCTTTATCGATCGGCAGAACGTCGGCTTTGCCAAGCTGCAGATGGTGCACGCGCTCGGCATGTCGGAAGCGTCATATGGTCTGGGCGCGTCGCTCTTTTTTATCGGCTACCTGCTGTTCGAGGTGCCGAGCACGCTTGCGCTGCATCGTTTCGGCGCTCGCCTTTGGCTCGCGCGGATCATGGCGACCTGGGGCGCCATTACCGTGGCGATGGCATTCACCCATTCAACGGGACTCTTCTATGTGTTCCGGTTCGCGCTGGGGGTCGCCGAAGCCGGCTTCTATCCGGGCGTGATCTTCTATTTGACGCTCTGGTTTCCGCAGAGTCATCGCACCCGCATGCTTGGCTTCTTCACGCTCGGCAGCGCGCTTGCCAACATGCTCGGCTCGCTCGCGGGCGGCTTGCTGTTGTCGCTGGACGGCAATCTGGGTCTCGCCGGCTGGCAATGGGTATTCGTGGCAACGGGGATACCTGCCGTCGTCGTCGCACTTGTTGCGTTGCGCTTTCTGCCTGAGTCCGTCGAACGCGCGTCGTTCCTGTCGAACGACGAAAAGGCTGTGATGATCGCGGCGCTGCGGCGCGAGGCGCCGGCGGACGCGGCCGCCGGGCATCCGTGGCGGGCGCTCGTCGACAAACGCGTGCTGATGTTCGCGTGCGGCTACATGCTGATGTCCACGTCGCTCTATGGCGTGACGTACTGGTTGCCGACGCTGCTGAAAAGCGGCGGCGTCTCGCATTCGTCGCTCAACGGTCTGCTTAACATGATTCCGTGGATGCTCTCCGCGCTGCTTCTGCTGTGGCTGCCGGCGAAGCTGAAACGCGAGGGTGTGGTGCTCAGCGCGATGGCGATGGTTGCGGGCGTCGGCGTGATCGGCTTCGCGCTAAGTCTCGTGCTGCCGGGCCTGCCGTTGCAGTTTGCCGCGCTCGTGCTGGGCGGCGCATGCATTCCGCTGCTCTATCCATGCTTCTGGTCGCTGCCCCCGCGATATTTCACGGGCGCCCGCGCGGCTGCCAGCATCGCGGCGATCAATTCGATTGGCAATCTCGGAGGCTTCTTCGCGCAGAACCTGATGCCTTACGTAGGAAAGGTCGCGGGCAACGCCAGCGCGCCGATGCTGGTGCCCGTCGTGTGCCTGACGTTGCTCGGCCTGGGCATGTCGATCGCGTCGGCGCGAACCAAAGCGGGCGAGCGCCTGCGGATGGCGGCGCGGCAGTGAGCATCTTGCGATGCACGTGCTGGATGGTGGGATGAACGTGCGTCGCTTATAGCGTGGATGGTGGGGACGGCAATACGGGACGACACCACCGGGCGACGGTCGCTGGCGTCTTCGCGTCAGCAACTATCACGCCGTATTTAAACGTCGAGGAATGCGATGATCTGCCTTCCCAGCTATGGAACCGGGTGAACGGGCCATAAGCTTGAACCGCTCGCGCATGACCCTGATTGCGATGGGGCGGGTGTTGCGCCCATGCTGTGACGAAGGCGCGCAACTGCCGCGTTTCTTTGTGCTCGGAAAATCAGGCAGTTTCATGCACCCCTAATGACGTAGCGTGGGTGGGGTAAAAATTCGGTACGGCAGAAGCATTCAGTTCAAACACATTGAACTTCGCCGCGCCGAAAAGAGAGTGCCCGCCCGGGCCCACATATTCGTCGGTTCCGTTCGCCATCGCCTGGGCACTGTGCATAAAACTCAGGAACCCAACGGCACTACCTGTGTTTTGCGTCAGATCGATCTTCGCTCCGTCCGGGGCATAGTACGACCCGTCTTTAAACATCGCTTGCGCACCCGTGCTACCCATTTGCTGAAACAACCGCATGAAGCTCACCATGCCATCGGCGTGTTTGCTGACCGCTCGCGATTGGGCGTCGGTGAGGGGAGTGCCGTCCGCATCTGCCCACGCTGAGTATCCGCCCACCGCGTCATTGTGAAACACATTGACAGCCTGCACGAGCGAGCCGTTATTGTTCAACAGGTTTTGAAGCCAGGTTTTATCACTGTTGCTCAGGCTGTTGGAAATGACTTTGATCGAACCGTTGTCGGACTGGAAATCGAATTGTGCGTTAGCAAGGTCGGGCCGTTGGAGTACCAATGCCTGCATGGACGATACGAGCGCAGTGGCGACATCCTGCGCATCGGCCCCGGTGCGCGAATTAATCGTCATTGCATTCAGGTATTTAGAGACTCGATCGGAGGTCTGCTGCGTATCGATTGCCGTCATCGATGCCACCGACGACGCTGATATGCCATCTGTTGCGGTGGAATTCTGGTTTAGCGCTACGGAACTGAGATTTGAATCGGAGACCGCCACTATCGTTGCGCTCGTTGGACTGATAGACAGACTCATCTCCCTCTCCGATCTATATGAACATACCGACATATCGGCGCGATGCCGAAAAACCTTAGAGGCGCGGCGACACTAATCGGAAGAGTGTTGGTGAAACCGCGCGAATTCTAAAGCCTGAAAATCAATCAGCACCCGCGAGATCACCTGTGTAATAGGGTGGGATTTCTGGGACCCATCCCGAACGGCCGAGAGCCGAGAACTGGAGACATTGATACTTCGCTGCTGCCGTCCCTTCCTGGCCGAGGGTGTGTCAAAACCCGCGCGATCGCCTAGACTGAATCAACCTGTTAGCGCGAGAGGCGGAGATGGGGCGATTCGTCGAAGGTGCAAGCCGCAATCAGGCCACGTTGCTGCCGGAGTGTCTCGAAGACTTTATCGCTGAGGACAATCCCGTGCGGATCGTCGACGCATTCGTAGACGAACTCGATCTGGCTTCCATGGGCTTCGAAGGCACCACGCCGGCGATCACGGGCCGACCGTCTTACCATCCGTCCGTTCTGCTCAAACTCTACATCTACGGCTATCTCAATCGCGTGCAGTCGAGCCGACGTCTGGAGCGCGAGTGCCAGCGTAACGTCGAACTGATGTGGCTGACCGGTCGCCTCGCGCCGGACTTCAAGACGATTGCCGAGTTCAGACGCAGCAATGGCGCCGGCGTTCGCAATGTATGCCGCCGCTTCGTGGTGATATGCCGCGACCTGAAGCTGTTCACGCAAGCAATCGTTGCCATCGACGGCAGCAAGTTCAAGGCGGTCAACAGCCGCGATAACAACTTCACGCCCAACAAGATTGCAAAGCGTCAGGAGCAGATCGAGCAAAGCATCCAGCGCTATCTGGATGCGCTGGAAACTGCTGATCGCACGCAACCCGCAGAGGTCGAAGCGAAAACCGAACGGCTGCGGGAAAAGATCGAGACGCTGCGCGAGCAGATGCGCGATCTGGATCGGGCCGCGGAACTGTTGAATGATTTACCGGAAAAACAGGTTTCGCTGACTGATCCCGATTCACGTTCGATGATGTCGCAAGCCAAGGGCACAGGCGTGGTGGGCTACAACGTTCAGGTGGCTGTTGATACGAAGCACCACCTCATCGTGACACACGAAGTGACGAACGTCGGTAGTGACCGCGCTCAGCTAAGCCCGATGGCCAAAGCCGCGCGCGAAGCGATGGGCAAGAAGAAGCTCAAGGCGCTGGCCGATCGCGGGTACTACAGCGCCACGGAAATCAAAGCATGCGATGACGCTAGTATTGCAGCGCTGGTGCCAAAAACACAAACCTCCAGTGCAAAGGCGGATGGACGGTTCGATCGGGCCGACTTCATCTACATCGCCAAAGACGACCAATACCTATGTGCAGCGGGGCAACGGGCGATTTACAGATTTACTTCCGTCGAGCGCGAAACTCCGATGGCCCTGCGTACCTACTGGAGCAGCGCTTGCCCGAAATGCCCGATAAAGAAGCGGTGCACGCCCACTGACTACCGGCGTATTCGACGATGGGAACACGAAGCGGTGCTTGAGGCGATGCAGTCCAGGCTGGATCGCCAGCTCGATGCCATGACGATGCGACGGCGCACGGTCGAGCACGTGTTCGGCACACTCAAGCACTGGATGGGGACGACGCACTTCCAGACGCGCGGACTTGGCCATGTCGCCGCTGAAATGAGTTTGCACGTGCTGGCCTACAACCTAAAACGGGTCATCAGGATTCTCGGGTTCGCAAAGACGATGCGTGCAATGAAGCTCGCGGGTGCATAAACTCCCGCGCGCCGACTTCGTTTGCCATAAAACACGATCACTTCATTTGCCTGCGTCTCGGCCTAACGCAACTGCGTTCCCAACCGGGCGTCACCGGTGAGCCGTTCTGGGCGTTTTTACACAGCCTCGGCCGAAGCGCGTCCCCCGTCGCACGCTCAACGGGCTAGCACAGGATCGATCTCATTGCGGGTCAGCCCGAATCTCGCCATGCGAGCGCGATGGTCCGGCGAGCCTAAATATGAACGCAGATGAGCGCTTACCGCGTTCAGTAGACCGCTATTTTCTCTGCTGAACGAGAATGCTCCGACCGGAAGTTCTTGTCGTTTGCCATTCATTTTCGGTTTGTGCTCCACAGCCTCCAATACCGAACCGCCGATACGATCAACCAGTATGCGGTTTCCCACGGCAGTGCTCGCATACGCATCGATATGGCCGGAGAGAACGGCATCGATCGCATCTGCCTGATGTTCGAAAATTACCATCTGATCCGGGTGTACACCTGCTGCTTTCGCCGATGCGTGTTGCACCTGTCCGGCAATGATGCCAAGGCGCGCGTCGTCGCGATTGGCGAGTGACGCATAGCTGTAGAGCGCTTTGGGATTTCCAGCCCGGACGAGGAATCCATCCCCGATCGCCCAAACCGGCTCGCTGAACGCGACGAGCTTGGCACGTTCAGGCGTGACGAACAGCGGCACATTCATATCCCAGTGGCCGGCTTGAACGCCGGGCAACAGTTCACTGAACGACGTCAGGCGATGCTCGATCCGAGTGACCCCGATCGCTCGAAGAACGACTTCGGCCAATTCAATATCTGCGCCGGTTGCGATACGGTTGTTTTCCGTCCAGCCGAACGGAGGTTCTTCGATGTACGCAATCGTTACCTTCATCGCTGTTTCTCGCTAAAAGGAAGCGGCCATCCAGTCCGGAGCCGATTGTTGACGATTCTACCGGCGCGCAATCACCGCTTCCTGGCCGGTAGTCACCGTGCGCGATCTCCGCCGCACCGCTCCTCACTTCCGGAAAGCAAGCCGCGTCCATGTGATTCCCATGTTCCTGTTTGCTTGCTGGGCTGAGCCGCTGCAAACGTTGAGCAGAAGGTGGAGACCATGGGCTGCGGCGAGCTCGATCGTGTCTTCCGCGGAGACGTCAAACATGCGCCGCCCCTTCGGAAACGGCCCGTGGCGCAACGACATAATGACGAGGCCACCATCGACTAATAAATCTGAGATCGTGCCCATCGCTCGGCAACGCTGGACTTCGTCCAGGTGCATCCACACGGCAGTAACCATGACGACGTTGAACGTGTTCGCCCTTTCGCGGACGAGGCGGAGTTCCGGAAGGCTATCGTCTAGCCAGACAACGCTGGAGGTGGAGTAGAAGTTGATAGCGGCAGCCCGCAGCGCGTCAACGGGCTCGACCGCCACCACGGAGTGCCCCATCGATGCGAATGCTGCAGCGTCGCGGCCCATGCCGGCCCCTACATCCAGGATACGGGAAGGTGCACTCGGGATCAGGTGCAGAACGGGTCGATGGTGGTCTTGGAATGAAATCTTGTGCCAATCGTTAGCCAGGGCCTCGGCATGCTCGGCATAACCTTCGGTTCCCGGAACGTCGATCGACATTGGTACACAGTGAATGGTCTGATCGGTCGATTGTCGACGATTCCAGCCGAGGTGTCGAACGACTATTTCCACCCCAAATCCAGGATATTGCTGTTCTACAGATAGCCCGGATTTCTCGCAATAGTCGGCAAGGCCGGCGCGATCAGTAACGTGCGCGTACCCACAACCGCCAGACAAAGTTGAACACGCACGCAAAGCCCTCAAACCTTAAACATCAACTTCAACAACGCATTAACCCGCCTCCCATAAGGCGGCGAAATCAACCCCCGCGTATTGAACCGCGACTGCGTCAACACCGGCTTCATCTTGGAGAAAGTCACGAACCCCTCATACCCGTGATAAGCCCCCATTCCGCTAGCCCCGACTCCACCGAACGGCAAACTCTCGCAAGCCAGATGCATCAACGTTTCATTCACCGCCATCCCGCCGGCAATCGTCTCGCGAGTCACCCGCTCAACCGTGTGCGCATCGTCGGCGTATAAATAAAGCGCCAACGGTCGCGGCCGCGCATTCACCCACGCGATCGCGTCATCGAGCGTGTCATACGGCACCAACGGCAACAGCGGCCCGAAAATCTCCTCCTGCATCAGCGCGCACTCATCCGGCGCGCCCGTCACCACGATCAACGGAAACCGCCGGCTCCCGGCATCGGGCTCGGCATCGGTCAGAGGATGCAACTGCGCGCCCGCATCGCGCGCTTCTTCGGCGAGCCGCAAAAGCCGCTCGAAATGCCGCGCCGAAATAATCGACGTGTAATCCGGATTGCGCGCGAAGTCCGGATACATCTTCGACATCCGCGCGCGCGCCCGTTCGATAAACGCCTGCTCCTTGCCGCGCGGCACCAGTACGTAATCGGGCGCCACGCAGGTCTGGCCGGCATTGAGCGTTTTACCGGCCATCAGGTTATCGACCGCGTTATCGAAACGCGCATGCGCGCCGATGATCGCCGGCGACTTGCCGCCGAGTTCCAGCGTTACCGGCGTCAGATGCTCGGCTGCCGCGCGCATCACTTCGTGACCGACCCTGGTCGAGCCGGTAAACAGCAGATGATCGAACGGCTGCGCGCTGAACGCGGCCGCGAGCGCGGCGTCGCCGTTGACCACCGCGATGTGATTACGCGCAAAGGTCTGCCCGATCAGCTGCTCGAACAATGCCGACGTGCGCGGCGTGAGTTCGGACATCTTGATGATCGCGCGATTGCCGGCCGTCAGCGCGCTGATCAGCGGCCCGACCGCCAGCAGCACCGGATAATTCCACGGCACGATGATGCCGACCACGCCGAGCGGTTGCGGCACCACCTTCGCGCGCGCCGGCAGCAGCCATTTGTTCATGCGGCGGCGCTGCGGCTTCATCCAGCGTTTGCCGTATCGCAGCGCGGCGTCGATCTCTTCCTTCACCAGCAGAAATTCAGCCAGCAGCACTTCCTGTTTCGCGCGATTGCCGAAGTCCGCATGCATCGCGTCGGCGAGCGCGTCGCGGTTGTCGAGCATCAGCTTGCGCAGCGCGCGCAAATGCGTCGCGCGCGTGTCCCACGATGGATACGGCGCGCGCAGATACGCATGGCGTTGATCGCGCAGCAGCGCTCCGAGCGCGGCGACGTCCGGCAGATCGTTCTTCATCTTTATCTACTCCCTGATCGATGATGGGTGCGCGTGCAGCGCTTATTCGTGTGTGTCGGTGTTGGTCGGTGTATGCCGGACCGGCGTCGCGGGCATGCGGCCGCAGCGCGGCCAATCGACGCCCACCGGTTTGTATGGAAATCCGTGCGATCAAGCTGCGCGGCAACTCCACGCAGCAGATTCACGCAGCGGATTCACGCGGCATAGACACGTGAAAACTCACTCCGGAAACGCCCGCGCGATGATCGCCGCATGATCGAAGCTCGCCGGCAGCGTGCCGTACACGCGACCGCTTTCGCCGCAGCCATCGGCCAGACGTGTCGCGATGAACGCATCGGCGATCTCGGCGGGCGCGTGTCGCGCGAGCAGCGTCGCCTGCGCTATCAGCACGATCTGCTGCGCGATCCGCCGCGCCGACGCCTCGCGCTGCTGCGCCGGTCCGTTCAGCATCGCCGTCAGCCGCGCGAGCACCGCGCCGAACGCCGCGCCGAACGCCGGATGGGCGCGCGCGTCGTCCTGCCATGCGGCGAACAGCGCGTGCGCGGCTTGCGGCTCGCGCTCCATCGCGCGCAGCACGTCGAGGCACATCACGTTGCCCGAGCCCTCCCAGATCGAGTTGACCGGCGCCTCGCGATAGAAGCGCGCCATCGGCCCGGTTTCGACGTAGCCGTTGCCGCCCCAGACCTCCATCGCCTCGCCGGTGAATTCGAGCGCGCGCTTGCAGACCCAGTACTTCGCGGCCGGCGTCACGATGCGCCGCCATGCGCGCTCGGCGGGCGCGGCATCGGCTTGATCAGCGCCGTCCGCCGCCTCGAACGCGCGCGCCAGACGCATGAACAGCACGGTCGCCGCTTCCGATTCGAGCGCGAGATCGGCGAGCACGTTGCGCATCAGCGGCTGGTCGGCCAGTTGCCGGCCGAACGCGCTGCGATGGCGCGCATGATGGATCGCCTGCACCAGCGCCGCGCGCATCAGCGCGGCGCTGCCGATCACGCAATCGAGCCGCGTGTAGTTCGCCATTTCGATGATGGTCGGCACGCCGCGGCCTTCGTCGCCGATCAGCACACCGTACGCGTCGAGAAATTCGACCTCGCTGCTCGCGTTCGAGCGGTTGCCGAGCTTGTCCTTCAGGCGCTGCACCTGCACCGCGTTCTTGCTGCCGTCCGGCGCGAAACGCGGCACGAAAAAGCACGACAGCCCTTCGTGCGTATCGGTGCGCGCGAGCACCAGATGCGCGTCGCATTGCGGCGCCGAGAAAAACCACTTGTGACCGATCAATCGATAAGCGCCGCCTCGGCCACCCGCATCGAGCGCATACGCGCGGCTCTGGTTGCTGCGCACGTCCGAGCCGCCCTGTTTCTCCGTCATCCCCATGCCGATCATCGCCGAGCGTTTCTGCGTGAGCGGCACGTCGCGCGGATCGTGTTCGCGTGAATAAAGCGGGTCGCGCAGCGTGTCGAACAGCGCGGCTTCGCGTTGCAACACCGGGATGCTCGCGAAGGTCATCGTCAGCGGACACAGCGAGCCGGACTCGATTTGCGCGTGCAGAAAATAGCCGGCGCAGCGCGCGACCATCGCACCGCTGCGCGGATCGGAAAACGGCAGCGCGTGCAGTCCTTCGCGCCGCAGCAGCGCGAGCAGCGAGTGCCACGCGGGATGAAACTCGAGCGCATCGATGCGCTCGCCGCGCGGGCTATGCGTAATCAGTTCGGGGGTATGGCGGTTCGCGAGTTCGGCGAGCGCGAGGGTGTCGGGTGTGGTCAGCGCCGCGCCGTGCCGCAGCAGCGCCTCGCGATGCCACTGCGCGCCGTCGCGCGCGAGCGCTTCGCTCAACGCGATGTCGCTCGCGAACAGGTTGTAGTCCGCGAGCGGCGGCGCCTGATTCGTTACCTCGTGAGTCTGACCGAAGCCGTGCGAGTCCATCTGCTGTCTCCGTGCTTGATGCATTGTGCGCCGGTTTGCCGGCGTCGTATGGGTTGGCTGTTTGAGCGCCGCGGGCGAGGCCGCATGCGCGGAAGATGACCTGCGCCGCATGCTGTTTGAATCCCGCGCGCGCCTGCCTGGCGGGCTTGCGCGCGGGGCGAGCGCGTCTTTCATGATAGGGGCGCGACCGCGCCGCTGTTTAGAGGAATCGCTCTGTGACGAAGCCGCCGCGGCCCCTGAACGCTCCCTACAATGCGCGTAAAACACACGTAGACAAGTGTGCACGAGACAGGGTCCGCGGGCAACGCGGCCCACCAGGAGGAGCGCATGCAATACGACTACATCATCGTCGGCGCGGGCTCGGGCGGCTGCTCACTGGCGAGCCGCCTCGCGGACAGCTGTCCCGACGCGACGATCGCGTTGATCGAAGCCGGTCCGCACACCGATCGCAATCTGTTCGTGAACATGCCGGTCGGCGTCGCCGCCGCGGTGCCGTTCAAGCTGAAGACCAACTACGGATTCCTGACCACCCCGCAGCCGGGACTCGCCGGCCGCCAGGGGTTCCAGCCGCGCGGACGCGGCTTCGGCGGCTCCAGCGCGATCAACGCGATGATCTACACGCGCGGCCATCCGCTCGATTACGACGACTGGGCGGCGCTCGGCTGCGCCGGCTGGGGGTGGGACGACGTGCTGCCGTACTTCCGTCGCGCGGAAGGCAATCAGCGCGGCGCCGATGCGTGGCACGGCGACGCCGGCCCGCTGACCGTGTCCGATCTGCGCTTTCGGAATTCGTTTTCAAAACGTTTCGTGCAGGCCGCGCTCGAAGCCGGCTACAAGGCGAATGCCGATTTCAACGGCGCGGATCAGGAGGGTGTCGGCTTCTATCAGGTGACGCAGCGCGACGGCCGACGCTGCAGCGTCGCGCGCGCGTATGTCTATGACCGGCCGCGTGCCAATCTGCATACCCTCGCCGACGCGACCGTGCTGCGCGTCGTGTTCGACGGCAAGCGCGCGAGCGGCGTCGAGCTCGTGCGCGGCGGCCGCCACGAAACGCTCGGCGCGCGCGCCGAGGTGGTGCTCGCCGCGGGCGCGTTCAATTCCCCGCAACTTCTGATGTGTTCCGGCATCGGGCCGGCCGAACAACTGCGCTCGTTCGGCATCGACGTGCTGCACGACGCGCTGGAGGTCGGCCAGAACCTGATCGACCATATCGACTTCACGATCAACAAGCGGGTGTCGTCGATCGAGCCGACCGGCTTCTCGGTGCGCGGGATCGCGCGGATGCTGCCGCAGTTCATGACCTTCATGCGGCACGGGCGCGGAATGCTGTCGAGCAACGTCGCCGAGGCCGGCGGCTTTCTGAAGAGCCGGCCGACGCTCGATCGGCCCGACCTGCAACTGCATTTCTGCGCGGCGCTCGTCGACGATCACAACCGCCATATGCATTGGGGGCACGGCTATTCGCTGCATACCTGCGTGCTGCGCCCGCATAGCCGCGGCACGGTCACGCTCGCGAGCGCCGATTCGCGGGTCGCGCCGCGGATCGATCCGCGCTTTTTGAGCGATGCGCGCGATCTGGATCTGCTGGTCGAAGGCACGCGGATGGCGCGGCGGATTCTCGATGCGCCGTCGCTCGCGCTGCATGGCGGGCGCGAGCTTTATACGTCGGCGGGCCAGTCGGATGCGCAGTTGCGGCAGACCATCGCCGAGCACGCGGACACGATCTATCACCCGGTCGCGACCTGCCGGATGGGCGGCGATGCGCGTTCGGTCGTCGATCCGCAATTGCGGGTGCGCGGCGTGAGCGGATTGCGGATCGTCGATGCGTCGGTGATGCCGACGCTGATCGGCGGCAATACCAATGCGCCGACGGTGATGATCGGCGAGCGCGCGGCGGAGATGATCGCGGCGAGCCGGCGGGAAGGGGTGGGGATGTTGAGAACGGTGGCGGGCGCGGGTCCGGCTGCGGTGGCGGCGCGCGCGGCTTGAGGTCGGCGGGCGGCACGTCGGCGGCAGGCCGCGGCGCGGCGCAAGCGAAAACCGCCGCGTTCGCAACTGCCGCTCACTCGCCCGCCGGCGTCCCCGCTTGCCCATCCTCCGGCGCCGCAATCGTACTGAAGCCGATCCCCGGCCCGAGCATGAAGTCATTGCTGACATGGGTCGGCAGCGTTTCGCGCGCCACCTCGAGCCACGCGCGCGCCGCATGCGACAGATACCCGTTGCGCCGCCACCCGATCGCCATTTCCCACGGAATTTCCGGCTCGACGACCGGCAGGCAGGTGAACTGCGCGGGATCGAGCCGCCGGCAATACGGCGCGGGCAACAGCGCGATGCCGACGCCGGCCAGCACCAGCGCCGCCATGAAATCCCAGTGCCCGCTGCGCCCGACGATGGCCGGCGCAAAGCCCGCCGCCCGGCACGCATTCAACACGACGTCGTTCAGCGCGAGACTCTCGCCGTAAAACACGAACGGCTCGTTCGCGAGTTGCGCGAGCGGCACTTCGCGCAAGCCGTCCCAGCGCGAGCCGGCGCGCGCGACCAGCCATAGCAGCTGACGGCTCATCGGCAGCACGTCGATGCTGTCGGGATCGACCGGTTGCAGCACCCCGCCCAATTCCAGCTCGCCGTTGATCAACGCGGTTTCGATCGCCCGCGAACCCTGCTCGAACAGCTTCAGCTCGATCTTCGGATAACGCTGGCGGAACGCGGCGATCGCCGGGGTGAACAGCGCTCCGCCCATCGGCGGGATGCCGATCGTCAGTTCGCCGCGGCCGAGCGTGTCGAGATCGTTCAGCTCGGCCTGCAACTGCGCGTGCGCGGCGAGCACGTCCTGGCCGCGCTGATAGACGATCCGGCCGACATCGGTGAGCACCATCTGGCGGCCGTCGCGCAGCAGGAGCGGCGAGCCGATCTCGTCTTCGAGCGACTTGACCATCTTGCTGATGGTCGGCTGCGTGACGAACATCTGCTCGGCCGCGACCGTGAAGCTCTGCTGGCGGACCACTTCGACGAAATAGCGCAGCGCGCGTAGTTCCATGAGGCCTTGCTCCAGATTCCGTTTTGGAATGACTTCGATGATTGTAAGTCATTATGTTTATGACGCAGCGGCCTCTATACTCGTTTTCCTCCGCCCGTCAGTCCACTGAAAGCCATGTCCACGCCAGTTTTCGCCCGTCAAGCCAGTTCCGCCGCAAGCCGCGCGGGCGACGGCGAACGCGGCTCGGGTGGCGCGGGCGGTTCGAACGGCGACAGCCGCGCGTCGGCGCTCGCCCGCATCGCGCGCATCGCCGTGCAAAGCGCCGCGATCGCCGCGCTGTGGAGCGGCGCCGATTTCGCGGTCCGTCATCTGCATCTGCCGGTGCCGGCCGGCGTGGTCGGACTGCTGGTATTGCTCGCGCTGCTGTTTTGCGGCGGCATCGCGCCGCGCTGGGTCAAGGCCGGCGCGGACTGGCTGCTGTCCGACATGCTGCTGTTCTTTATCCCGGCCGCGGTCGCCGCCGTCCAATATGGCGGACTGTTTCGCGCGGACGGCTGGCGCCTCGCGCTGGTCGTGATCGGCGGCACGCTGATGGTGATGGTCGCGGTGGCGTTGGCGGTCGACCAGGCCGCGCGTCTCGAACGGCGCGTCGCGCTGCGCCGGGCGCGCGCCACCCGCCGCACCGCCGGGCCTTCGCCGGCGCGCCGCTAGGCTCCGCACCATCCGCCCATGCTCCCGCTCTATTCACCGCTGATCGCCACGCTGTTCGCCGATAACGCGTCGCGCCTGATCGCGGCCGGCTGCCTGCTGCTGACGATCGCGCTGTATTTCGCGTCGAAGGCGCTCTACGCGCGCGTGCGCTCGCCGTGGCTCACGCCGATGCTGACGGTGCCGGCCGCGCTGGTCGCGATCGTCGTGCTCGCGCACATTCCGTATCGGCTGTATTTCGAGGACACCCGCTGGCTGATGTGGCTGCTCGGCCCGGCGACGGTCGCGTTCGCGGTGCCGATCTACGAGTACCGCGCGCTGCTCAAGCGCCACTGGATTTCGCTGAGCGTCGGCGTGACGGTCGGAATCGTGGTCGGCGTCGGCGGCTCGCTGCTGCTCGCGAAGCTGCTGCATCTGTCGCCGGAGTTGCAGCGCAGCCTGATGACGCGCTCGGTATCGACGCCGTTCGCGCTGGCCGTCTCCGACAGGATTCACGCGCCGAAGGACCTGAGCGCGCTGTTCGTGATCGCGACCGGCGTCTGCGGAATGCTGTTCGGCGAACTGGTGCTCGCGCTGCTGCCGCTGCGCACGCGGCTCGCGCGCGGCGCGCTGTTCGGCGCGGCCGCGCATGGCGTGGGCACCGCGAAGGCGCGCGAGATCGGCAGCGAGGAGGGCGTGGTGTCCAGCCTGACGATGATGATCGCCGGCGTCGCGATGGTGCTGCTCGCACCGCTGCTCGGGCTGCTGCCGGCCTAGCCGCCTGCAACCACGCCGTTATCCCAATTTGCTACAATCGCCGTTCGCTTTCGAGGAGCGTTGCGACGGGTACCGCGAATTCTTATTCGCCGGCCGCCCGCCAGGCTCGAAGGCTTCAATTCGGAGGATCGCGCCGCGCATCGCGCACCGGGCCTTCGTATCAAACCGCGCTCACGTCACATTTCTAGTCAATTTCTTAGAAAGGAGGGCGTGATGAACGCCGCAGTCATCGATTCCCAGAAGCAGGATTACGTCGTCGCCGATATGTCGCTCGCCGCGTGGGGCCGCAAGGAACTCACGATCGCCGAGACCGAAATGCCGGGCCTGATGCAAACGCGCGAAGAGTACAAGGCGCAGCAGCCGCTGAAGGGCGCGCGCGTCGCCGGTTCGCTGCACATGACGATCCAGACCGGCGTGCTGATCGAAACGCTGACGGCGCTCGGCGCGGACGTGCGCTGGGCTTCGTGCAACATCTTCTCGACCCAGGACCATGCGGCCGCCGCGATCGCTGAAGCCGGCACGCCGGTGTTCGCGTTCAAGGGCGAATCGCTCGACGAATACTGGGAGTTCTCGCACCGCATCTTCGAATGGCCGAACGGCGAGTTCGCCAACATGATCCTCGACGACGGCGGCGACGCAACGCTGCTGCTGATCCTCGGCTCGAAGGCCGAAAAAGACCGCTCGGTGATCGCCAAGCCGACCAACGAGGAAGAAGTCGCGCTGTACAAATCGATCGCGACGCACCTCGACGCGGACCCGAACTGGTACTCGAAGCGCCTCGCGCACATCCAGGGCGTGACCGAAGAGACCACCACCGGCGTGCACCGTCTGTATCAGATGGAAAAGGAAGGCCGCCTGCCGTTCCCGGCGATCAACGTCAACGACTCGGTCACCAAGTCGAAGTTCGACAACCTGTACGGCTGCCGCGAGTCGCTGGTCGACGGCATCAAGCGCGCGACCGACGTGATGATCGCCGGCAAGATCGCAGTCGTGGCCGGCTACGGCGACGTGGGCAAGGGCTGCGCGCAATCGCTGCGCGGTCTGGGCGCAACCGTGTGGGTCACCGAAATCGATCCGATCTGCGCGCTGCAAGCGGCGATGGAAGGCTACCGCGTGGTGACGATGGAATACGCGGCCGACAAGGCCGACATCTTCGTGACCGCGACCGGCAACTACCACGTGATCAACCACGATCACATGAAGGCGATGCGCCATAACGCGATCGTCTGCAATATCGGCCACTTCGACTCGGAAATCGACGTCGCGTCGACCCGTCAGTACCAGTGGGAAAACATCAAGCCGCAAGTCGATCACATCATTTTCCCGGATGGCAAGCGCGTGATCCTGCTGGCCGAAGGCCGTCTGGTGAACCTGGGCTGCGCGACCGGCCACCCGTCGTTCGTGATGTCGAACTCGTTCACCAACCAGACGCTCGCGCAGATCGAACTGTTCACGCAAGGCAAGAAGTACGAGAACAAGGTGTACGTGCTGCCGAAGCATCTGGACGAGAAGGTCGCGCGTCTGCACCTGGCGCGCATCGGCGCGAACCTGACCGTGCTGTCGGATGCGCAGGCCGGCTACATCGGCGTCGACAAGAACGGTCCGTTCAAGCCGAACCACTACCGCTATTAAGCGACGCGCGCGTTCGCGAGCCCGCCGCGCGTGCCACGTGCGTCCGGCCTCGCGGACGCGGCGGCGCAGGCAGGCATCACGGTTGACCCGGGCGGCGCGCAATGCGCCGCTTTGTTCGCCGGCGCCGCTTTCCGTTCACTCGACAGCCTGCCCCCGCAGGTGCTTACAAGGAGCTTCACATGACCGTGCTGCTGACCTGGTTGATCAACGCGCTCGCGCTGTTGATCATCACGTACATCGTGCCGTCGATCCATATTCGCAGCTTCGGCACCGCGCTGATCGTCGCGATCGTGCTCGGCCTGATCAATGCCGTGCTGCGCCCGGTGCTGATCCTGCTGACGCTGCCCGTCACGATACTCACGCTCGGCTTATTCATTCTCGTCGTCAACGCGCTGTGCTTCTGGCTGTGCGCGTCGCTGCTCAAGGGCTTCGAGGTGTCGGGCTTCTGGTCGGCGTTCTTCGGCTCGATCCTGTACAGCATCGTGTCGTGGCTGCTGTCCGCGCTCATTTTCGGCAACCGCAGCTTAGGTTGACCTCTCTGATATGAATCCGATCGAACTCTCATTCGAATTCTTCCCGCCGAAAACGCAGGAAGGCATCGACAAGCTGCGCGCGACCCGCGCGGAACTCGTCATGCTCAAACCCAAGTTCGTGTCCGTCACGTTCGGCGCCGGCGGCTCGACCCAGCAGGGCACGCTCGCGGCCGTCGTCGATATCGCGAAGGAAGGCATCGAGGCGGCGCCGCATCTGTCGTGCATCGGCTCGTCGAAGGACGATCTGCGCGCGATCCTCACCGAGTACCGCGCGCACGGCATCCGCCATATCGTCGCGCTGCGCGGCGACCTGCCGTCCGGGATGGGCGCGGTCGGCGAGCTGCGCTATGCGTCGGAGCTGGTGAGCTTCATCCGCGCGGAGTTCGGCGACTGGTTCTGGATCGAGGTGGCCGGTTACCCGGAATACCATCCGCAGGCGCGCTCGCCGCGTCACGATCTGGAAAACTTCGCGCGCAAGGTGAAGGCCGGCGCGAATTCGGCGATCACCCAGTACTTCTTCAACGCAGACGCGTATTTCCGTTTCGTCGACGACGCCCGCAAGCTCGGCGTCGACGTGCCGATCGTGCCGGGCATCATGCCGATCACGAACTTCTCGCAGCTGATGCGCTTCTCCGAGATGTGCGGCGCCGAAGTGCCGCGCTGGATCGCGCGCCGGCTCGAGAGCTTCGGCGACGATCGCGAGTCGATCCGCGCGTTCGGGCTCGACGTCGTGACCGACCTGTGCCGGCGCCTCGTCGACGCGAAGGTGCCGGGCCTGCACTTCTACACGCTGAACGCCGCCGCGTCGACCAAGGCGATCTGCGAACGGCTCGGCGCGTAACGCGCACGAGTCGTGCCTGCCAAGCCGCGCGGCCGCAACGGCCGCGCGGTCTCGCTATCCTCCCGGCGCCAGCTTTACGCGAGCAAATACCAAAAATTGGTACACTCTTCGCATCAGGCATTGAAGCGGAGGTCTACCGTGGCTCGCAATACTTCTATCTCTCTTGGCGAGCACTTTGCCGCCTTCGTCGATACGCAGGTGGCCTCGGGTCGCTATGGCTCGGCGAGCGAAGTGGTTCGTGCCGGTCTGCGCATGCTGGAGGATCACGAAAGTCAGGTCCGCGCACTGCACGATGCGCTGAAGGCCGGCGAAGAATCCGGTGCTGCCTCGCCATTCGATGGCGAATCCTTCCTCCGGCGGATGCGGGCTAAACATGCCCGCTAAGCCCCGCCAACTCCGGCTGAGGCCCCTCGCCGAAGCCGACCTGGAAGAAATCTGGCTTTACACATTCGAGAATTGGTCGAGTGAGCAGGCGGACAAGTATCTGAGGGACCTGATTGTCGCCATGGAACTGCTCGCGCGCGGCGACCGGATCGGCCGCGTTTGCAACGTACGGGACGGTTATTGCCAATACGCGGTTGGCTCGCACATCGTGTTCTACCGGATGACCGATGCCGCTCTTGAAGTCAGCCGAATCCTTCACCAACGCATGGATGTCGACCGGCATCTATAGGCTGCAAGCGCCGCGCCGCGACAAAAGAACTCCCGCCTCCCCCTCCCGACAACGTGGTAAGTCCCTGTTGAAGCTCATTTTTGTGCTGTCTATGATCGAAACGCAGCTAACCCGGCTGCGGTGCGGAGGACGATATGACAGTGACAAGAAAGACTGCGGCACACCGGCGGTTCGCGCTTCATCGGTTCTGCCTGCCGGCTCTCGCCGCGTTCGCGGTCGCCACGGGCGGCCTTGCGCCCGCCGCGGCGCAGGCGGCCACGCTACCCGACAAGACGCTGGTGTTCTGCTCCGAAGGCAGCCCGGCCGGCTTCGATACCGCGCAATACACGACCAGCGTCGAATTCAGCGCCGGCTCGTACACGGTCTATAACCGGCTGGTCGAATTCGCGCACGGCAGCACCGACATCGAGCCGGGCCTCGCCGAAAAGTGGGACGTGTCGCCGGACGGGCTCGTCTATACGTTCCATTTGCGCCCCGGCGTCAAATTCCAGACCACCTCGTTCTTCAAGCCGACCCGCGAATTCAACGCGGACGACGTGGTGTTCACCTACCAGCGCATGCTCGACCCGGAGAACCCGTTCCGCAAGGCATACCCGGTGCCGTTTCCGTATTTCACCGACCTCGGGCTCGCGAAGAACATCGCGAAGATCGAAAAGCTCGATCCGTACACGGTGCGCTTCACGCTGAAGGAGGTCGACGCGCCTTTCCTGCAACAGATCGCGATGCCGTTCGCATCGATCCTGTCGGCTGAATATACGGATCAGCTGCTGAAGGCGGGCAAGGCGTCCAACATCAACCAGTATCCGGTCGGCACCGGCCCGTTCATCTTCCGCAGCTATACGAAAGACGACACGATCCGCTTCGACGGCAATCCCGACTACTGGAAACCGGCCGACGTGAAGGTCGGCAAGCTGATCTTCGCGATCACCGTCGACCCGGCGGTGCGGCTGCAAAAGCTCAAGCGCGGCGAATGCCAGGTAATGTCGTACCCGCGTCCGGCCGATATCGGGACCGTGAAGGCCGATTCGTCGCTGGCGATGCCCAATGAAGTGGGCTTCAACCTCGGCTATATCGCGTACAACACCAGCAAAAAGCCGCTCGACAACGTGCTGGTGCGCCGCGCGCTGGATATGTCGGTACACAAGAAGGCGATCATCGACGCGGTCTACCAGGGCGCCGGCCAGGCGGCGACCAACCCGATGCCGCCGACCCAATGGGGCTACAACAAGAACCTGAAGGACGCCCCGTACGACGTCGACAAAGCGAAAGCGCTGCTCAAGCAGGCCGGCTACCCGGATGGCTTCGAGTTGACGCTGTGGGCGATGCCGGTGCAGCGGCCATACAACCCGAACGCGCGCCTGATGGCGGAAATGCTGCAATCGGACTGGGCCAAAATCGGCGTCAAGGTGAATATCGCGACCTACGAGTGGGGCGAGTACATCCGCCGCGCGCATTCGGGCGAGCATCAGGCGATGCTGATTGGCTGGACCGGCGACTACGGAGATCCGGACAACTGGCTCGGCGTGTTGCTCGGTTGCGACGCGGTCAACGGCAGCAACTTCTCGAAGTGGTGCTACAAGCCGTTCGACGATCTGATCAAGAAAGGCCGCAGCACGACCGATATGGCCGAGCGCACCAAGGCTTACATGCAGGCGCAGGAAATCTTCAAGGATCAGGTGCCGTTCACGCCGATTGCTCACTCCACGGTCTACCAGCCGATCAGCAAGAACGTGACCGGCTTCAAGATCGATCCGTTCGGACCGACGCAATTCATGGAAGTTGGCGTGAAATAGCCGCGCTGCGGCGCGCTTTTTGCGCCGCTGGCCCGGGTTGCGCCGTCACGAATTGCCGTAAGCGGCCGTAAGCCTCCGAAAGCCGCTCACGGCAGATCGCGGCGGCGCATCGCACAACCGCCGTACAACCGCCGCACAACCGCCGCACAAGCGCCGCACACCAGCGCCGCAGACCAGCGCCGCAGACCGGCGCGAAACGTTTGCATTAGGTGTTTCCAATCGTCAACACGGGGAATTTCCTCCGCTTGGTGGCCGGCCCAAGCTCAAGTAATATCCCGCTACGCTGGCGCAAGCCGGTCCCGTACCCGGAGGAAACATGAAGCAAAACAAACTGTTGCACGTCGCGCGTGTAACCACGCTCGTCGCTGCCGCAGCGGCATCCCTCGTGGGCGCGAACAGCGCGCACGCTGCGGGGATCCCGAACAAGACCCTCGTCTACTGCTCAGAAGGCAGCCCTGCGGGTTTTGACCCGGCGCAATACACGACCGGCGTCGATTTCACCGCCAACACGTTCACCGTCTATAACCGCCTCGTCGAATTCGAGCGCGGCGGCACCAAGGTCGAACCGGGCCTGGCGGAAAAGTGGGAAGTGTCGCCGGACGGCAAGACCTACACGTTCCATCTGCGTCACGGCGTGAAGTTCCAGACCACCTCGTTCTTCAAGCCGACCCGCGAATTCAACGCGGATGACGTGATCTTCACGTTCCAGCGCATGCTGGATCCGAACCAGCCGTTCCGCAAGGCGTACCCGGTGCAGTTCCCGTACTTCACCGACATGGGCCTCGACAAGCTGATCACCAAGGTCGAGAAGGTCGACCCGTACACGGTCAAGTTCACGCTGAAGGAAGTCAACGCGCCGTTCATCCAGAATCTGGCGATGGAATACGCGTCGATCCTGTCGGCCGAATACACGGATCAGTTGCTCAAAGCCGGCAAGGCCGCCGACATCAACCAGTTCCCGGTCGGCACCGGTCCGTTCATCTTCCGCAGCTACACGAAGGACGCGACGATCCGCTTCGACGGCAATCCGGACTACTGGAAGCCGGACGCGGTGAAGATCTCGAAGCTGATCTTCTCGATCACGCCGGACGCCGGCGTGCGCGTGCAGAAGATCAAGCGCGACGAATGCCAGGTGATGAGCTATCCGCGCCCGGCCGACATCGCGCCGCTGAAGGCCGAGCCGAACATCGACATGCCGTCGCAGCCGGGCTTCAACCTCGGTTACCTCGCGTTCAACGTCACGCACAAGCCGGTCGACAAGGTCGAAGTGCGCCAGGCGCTCGACATGGCGATCAACAAGAAGGCGATCATCGACTCGGTGTACCAGGGCGCGGGCCAGCTCGCGACCAACCCGATGCCGCCGACCCAATGGTCGTTCGTGAAGGGCCTGCCGGCCGCGTCGTTCGATACGGCCAAGGCGAAGGAGCTGCTCGCGAAGGCCGGCTATCCGAACGGTTTCGAGCTCACGCTGTGGGCGATGCCGGTGCAGCGCGCATATAACCCGAACGCGCGTCTGATGGCCGAAATGATCCAGGCCGACTGGGCCAAGATCGGCGTGAAGGCGAAGATCGTCACGTATGAATGGGGCGAGTACATCAAGCGCGCGCACGCAGGCGAACACGACACGATGCTGATCGGCTGGACCGGCGACAACGGCGATCCGGACAACTGGCTCGGCACGCTGCTCGGCTGCGAAGCGATCAACGGCAACAACTTCTCGAAGTGGTGCTACAAGCCGTTCGACGATCTGATCCAGAAGGGCCGCGCCACGTCCGACGTGGCCGCGCGCACGAAGATCTACGGCGACGCGCAGCACATCTTCGCGCAGCAGTTGCCGTTCGCGCCGATCGCGCACTCGACCGTTTATCAGCCTGTCAGCAAGAAGGTGGTCGACATGCGCATCGAGCCGCTCGGCTACGCGCGCTTCGACGGGGTCAGCCTCAAGTAAGCCGGCAACCGAGCCGGCAGTTGAGCCGGCAAGGCAGCCGTAACATTCACGCAGTACGCTTTTCGCACGGTTAGAAAACTGGTCGAAATGGTCCGGCGACCGGGGTCACGAGCCCTCGTCGCCGGTTGCGTTTTTTCATCACCAGTACCATGGGAGCGAACCATGTTCCGCTTCGTTTTGCGCCGCATCGGCATGGTGATTCCGACGTTCATCGGCATCACGATCCTTGCGTTCGCGCTGATTCATCTGATCCCCGGCGATCCCATTGAAGTGATGATGGGCGAGCGCGGCGTCGATCCGGCCATGCACGCGGCCGCGATGCACCGCCTCGGGCTCGACGAGCCGCTGCCCATCCAGTATTTCCACTACATCGGCCGCGCGCTGCACGGTGATCTCGGCACCTCGATCATCACCAACACCAGCGTGATGGGCGAGTTCCTCGCGCGCTTTCCCGCCACCGTCGAACTGTCGATCTGCGCGATGATCTTCGCGCTGATCGTCGGGCTGCCGGCCGGCGTGTTCGCGGCGCTGCGGCGCGGCACCGTGGTCGATCACGGCGTGATGGGCACCGCGCTGACCGGCTACTCGATGCCGATCTTCTGGTGGGGCCTGATTCTGATCATGGTGTTCTCGGTCAAGCTCGGGCTGACGCCGGTGTCGGGCCGCATCGCGGTCGAATACGACATTCCGCACGTGACCGGCTTCATGCTGATCGACTCGCTGATGTCGACCGACGAAGGCGCGTTCAAATCCGCGCTGAGCCACCTGATCCTGCCGGCGATCGTGCTCGGCACGATTCCGCTCGCGGTGGTCGCGCGGATGACCCGTTCGTCGATGCTCGAAGTGCTGCGCGAGGACTACATCCGCACCGCGCGCGCGAAGGGGCTGTCGCCGGGCCGCGTGATCGTCGTGCATGCGCTGCGCAACGCGCTGATTCCGGTGGTGACCGTGATCGGCCTGCAGGTCGGCACGCTGCTCGCCGGCGCGGTGCTGACCGAGACGCTGTTCTCGTGGCCGGGCATCGGCAAATGGCTGATCGACGCGATCGGCCGGCGCGATTATCCGGTCGTGCAAGGCGGCATTCTGCTGATCGCGACGTTGGTGATCGTCGTGAACCTCGTCGTCGATCTGCTGTACGGCGTGCTCAATCCGCGCATTCGCCATACGAGGTAAACATGTACCCCCACGCTCACTTACGTTCACTGCCCCCCGAGGGGGCGCATGCCTCCCTTGAGGCGGCTCTGCGGGAGGCATGACACGATCATGGCTGACATTCAAAACACTGTCCCCCAGGCAGTCACACCTCCGAGCGGCCGCGCACTCGCGGCGCGCGAATTCTGGGCCAACTTCTCGCGCAATCGCGGCGCGGTCGGCGCGGGCATCATCGTGCTGGTGCTGGTCTTCATCGCGATCTTCGCGCCCCTGATCGCGCCGCACAGCCCGATCGAGCAGTACCGCGAGTTCGTCAAGATCCCGCCCGCGTGGCTCGAAGGCGGCAACTGGAAGTTCGTGCTCGGCACCGACGAAGCGGGCCGCGACATCCTCTCGCGGCTGATGTACGGCGCGCGGCTGTCGTTCTGGATCGGCTTCGTGTCGGTCGTGCTCGCGCTGATTCCGGGCATCGTGCTTGGGCTGATCGCCGCGTTCTTCGAGAAGTGGGCCGACACGCCGATCATGCGCATCATGGACGTGCTGCTCGCGCTGCCGTCGCTGCTGCTGGCGGTCGCGGTGGTCGCGATCATCGGTCCGGGCCTCGTCAACACGATGCTGGCGATCGCGATCGTCGCGCTGCCGGGCTATGTGCGTCTGACGCGCGCGTCCGCGCAGGGCGAGTTGCAGAAGGAGTACGTGACCGCTTCGCGCGTCGCCGGTGCCGGCACGCTGCGCCTGATGTTCTCGCAGGTGCTGCCGAACTGCACCGCGCCGCTGATCGTGCAGGCCACGCTGGGCTTTTCGTCGGCGATTCTCGATGCCGCCGCGCTCGGCTTTCTGGGCCTGGGCGTACAGCCGCCGTCGGCGGAGTGGGGCGCAATGCTCGCGTCCGCGCGCGATTACATCGACAGCGCATGGTGGATCGTTACGATGCCGGGCCTGTCCATCCTGATCTCGGTGCTGTGCATCAACCTGCTCGGCGACGGGCTGCGCGATGCGCTCGACCCCAAACTGAAACGGATGGCCTGATCATGAGCAACAACCTACTGACCATCCGCAATCTCGCGGTCAACTTCAGCGGCCTGCCCGCGGTCGACCGCATCAATCTCGACGTCGCGCCGGGCGAAGTACTCGGCGTGGTCGGCGAATCGGGCTCGGGCAAGAGCGTGACGATGATGGCGCTGATGGGCCTGATCGACGCGCCCGGCAAGGTCACCGCCGACGAAGTCACGTTCGACGGCAAGGACCTGCTGAACGCGTCGGCGAAACAGCGCCGCAAGATCATCGGCAAGAACATCGCGATGGTCTTCCAGGACGCGCTGACGAGCCTGAACCCGAGCTATACGGTCGGCTATCAGATCAAGGAAGTACTGAAGCTGCACGAGGGGCTGCGCGGCGCCGCGCTGGAAAAGCGCGCGCTCGAATTGCTCGACCAGGTCGGCATTCCGGACGCGAAGAGCCGCATCGGCGCGTTCCCGCATCAGATGTCGGGCGGCATGAACCAGCGCGTGATGATCGCGATGGCGATCGCTTGCAATCCTAAGCTGCTGATCGCCGACGAGCCGACCACCGCGCTCGACGTGACGATCCAGGCGCAGATCATGGAACTGCTGATGCGCCTGCAGAAGGAACGCGGAATGGCGCTGGTGCTCATCTCGCACGATCTGGCGGTGGTGTCCGAAGTCGCGCAGCGCGTGGCCGTGATGTACGCGGGCGAGGTGATCGAGACCAACCGCGTGCCGGATATCTTCGCCGCGCCGCATCATCCGTACACCGAAGCGTTGCTGGCCGCGATTCCCGAGCACAATGTCGGCGCGGTGCGGCTCGCCGCGTTGCCGGGGATGGTGCCGGGGCGCGACGACCGGCCCAAGGGGTGCCTGTTCGCGCCGCGCTGCAAGTACGTGGTCGACGACTGCATGAAGGCCCGGCCGGCGCTCGCGCCGCTGCCGGCTCACGCGGACTACGCGCGGGTGCGCTGCATCAAGCCGTTGAACGTCGACAAGGACGCCAACGTTCACACGCAAGGAGGCGCCCGATGAACGCAGTACCCGAAACCCGCCGCGACGCGCGCAGCGGCGCCGATCACGTGCTGGTCGCCGAGCAGCTCGCGCGCTATTACACGGTCAAGCGCGGGATGTTCGCGCAGGGCACCGTGAAGGCGCTGAACGGCGTGTCGTTCGCGCTGGAGCGCGGCAAGACCCTTGCGGTGGTCGGCGAGTCCGGCTGCGGCAAGTCCACGCTCGCGCGCCAGCTGACGATGATCGAAACGCCGAGCGCGGGCCGCCTGTTGATCGACGGCGAGGACGTGGCCGGCGCGAGCCACGAGAAGATCGCGGCGCTGCGGCGGCGCGTGCAGATGGTGTTCCAGAACCCGTTCGCGTCGCTCAATCCGCGCAAGACCGTCGAGCAGACGCTCGGCGAACCGCTCGCGATCAACACACAGATGAGCGCGAGCGAACGCGCGGAACGGATCGCGCAGATGATGCGCACGGTCGGCTTGCGGCCCGAGCACGCGAAGCGCTATCCGCATATGTTCTCCGGCGGCCAGCGCCAGCGCGTCGCGATCGCGCGCGCGATGATCCTCGATCCGCAGATCGTGGTCGCCGACGAACCGGTGTCGGCGCTCGACGTATCGATCCAGGCGCAGATCCTGAATCTGTTCATGGACCTGCAGGATCAGTTCAAGACCAGCTACGTGTTCATCTCGCACAACCTGGCGGTGGTCGAGCATATCGCCGACGACGTGATGGTGATGTACTTCGGCGGCGTCGCGGAACTCGGCGACAAGCAGCGGATTTTCTCGAAGCCGCGTCATCCGTACACGCGCGCGCTGATGTCGGCGACGCCGTCGATCTTCGAGGCGGATCGCACGATCAAGATCAAGCTGCAAGGCGAAATGCCGTCGCCGCTGAATCCGCCGTCGGGCTGCACGTTCCATCAGCGCTGCCCGTACGTGATCGACCGATGCCGCAGCGAAGAGCCGAAGCTGCGTGAAGTGGATGGCCGTCAGGTCTCGTGTCACCGCGCCGAAGAGGTGGGGGACGTGGATGCCTGATGTGGGGGCGGCGCGTCGTCTTGCGCGCCGCTTGCGTGAGGGCGGCCGCGCGGCCGCTTTTGCGCGGCGCCGCGGGGTGCGGGTGCTGACAAGCGCTGCGCCCGGCGGCGGGCATCGTGCGTGCGTCGGTGCGTGCGTCGGCGCGTGCGCTGGCGCGTGGCGACGTGTGCTGATCGGTGCGCTGGCGGCCGCGATGCTGAGCTTCGGCACCCCGTTCGACGCCGCGAATGCCGGCCGCGCCGTGGCGGATGCGCCGGGCCAGGCGGGGCGGCCGTCACTCGGTGTGCCGGCCGCGCCGGCCGCTCCGCAGACACCGCAGCCGCCGCCGTCGATGGCCCCGCCTGCCACGCCCGGCACCACCGCGAGCGGTCCGGTGCGCCAGCAGCCGGCGCGCATGCCGTTCTATGTCGCGACACGCGGCAATGTCACCCTCTATGTGCTCGGCACGCTGCACGTCGGCGATCCCGTCGACTATCCGGCCGGGCAACCGTTCCGGCCGCCGATCATGGCCGCGCTGGCGGCGTCGCAAACGCTCGCGCTCGAACTCTCCCCCGATGAACTGCTGGTGTCGCAGGACGACGTGTCCAGGTACGGCGTCTGCAAGCGCGACTGTCTGCCCGGGCTGTTGCCAGAGGCGCTATGGCACAAGCTCGCGCTGCGGCTGCGCGGCAATCCGGCCGCGCTCGATGCGATCAAGAAGATGCGGCCGTGGCTCGCGTCGCTGGTCGTCGAGACCTACGACTCGCTGTCGGCCGGTCTGCAGACCGAGTACGGCACCGAGGCGCAACTACAGAACGTGTATCTGAAGACGCGCGGCAAGATCGTCGGGCTGGAGACGCTCGCGCAGCAGATGCACGCGTTTACCGGACTGTCGGCCGCGCAGCAGCGCGAAATGCTCGCGCAGGACCTGGTGCAGACGCCCGCGCAGAACGTCGAGGACGTGCGCAAGCTGCATCGGCTGTGGCGGGTCGGCGATGCCGATGCGATCGCCGCGTGGCAAGTCGCGAAATCGGAGAAGCTGGCGCGCGACAAGCAGGTGTCAGCGTCGATCGATAACCGGATCGTCTACGAACGCAATCGGCGCTTCGTTAATCGGATGCTGCAGTTGGCCGCGCCGAATAAACCGGTGTTCGTCGCGATCGGCGCGCTGCACCTGGGTGGACCGAAGGGCGTGCTGCAACTGTTGCGGCAGCACGGGTTCGTGGTTGAACCGGGGTGAAGCGAAGCGAGGCGAGGTGGAGTGAGGCCGGGTGGGAACCCGGCCCGTGGCGGGAGGATTAGAAGGTCTGCCAGTCGGCGTCGGAGCCTTCCGCGAGCGCGGGTTCGAGTCGCGCGGCGGCGGCTTTCGGCGCAACGTTGCGGTCGCCGGCAGCCGGCGCGGCCGGCTTCGAAACCGGCTTCGATGCCGCCGGTTCATATGACGCGGACGACCCGGACGACCCAAACGACCCGGCGCGCGGTGCGGGCGCGACCGCCGCGCGTTGCTTCGGCGCCTGAGGCGCGGCGCCGCGTGCCGCCGGCTCGTTGCCGGCCACCTTGAACGTCGCGACCACGCCGGCGAGTTTGCCCGCCTGCTCCTCCAGCGATTGCGCGGCGGCCGCCGCTTGCTCGACGAGCGCCGCGTTCTGCTGCGTGACCTCGTCCATCTGGTTGACCGCCTGATTGACCTGCTCGATGCCGCGGCTCTGTTCCTCCGACGCCGCCGCGATCTCGCCGACGATATCCGACACCTGGCGGATCACGGTCGTAACCTCGCCCATCACGGTGCTCACTTCGACCGCTTGCGTCGAACCGTCCTGGATCATCGCCACCGACGAACCGATCAGCTCCTTGATCTCCTTGGCCGCCGCCGCCGAACGCTGCGCGAGGCTGCGCACCTCGCTCGCGACGACCGCGAAACCGCGCCCCTGTTCGCCGGCGCGCGCCGCTTCGACCGCCGCGTTCAGCGCGAGGATATTGGTCTGGAACGCGATCCCCTCGATCACGCCGGTGATCTCCGAAATCTTGCTCGAACTGCCGCTGATCCGGCCGATCGTCGCGGCCATCGCCTGCACCGCGTCGTTGCCGGCGGCGGCCTTGCTCGCCGCGTTGGTCGCCAGCGAGTTGGCCTGGCGGGCGTTGTCGGCGTTGTGCTTCACCGTCTCGGTGAGCTGCGTCATGCTCGCCGCGGTCTGTTCGAGCGACGCCGCCTGTTCCTCGGTGCGCGCGGACAGATCGAGATTGCCGGCGGCGATTTCGCGGGTCGCGGTGCTGACCGAATCGCTCGACGAACGCACGATCACGATGTTTTCCTCGATCCGCCGCAGCAGCGCATCGAACGCGACCGCGCCGAGTCCGAACTCGTCCATCCGCGGGCTCGCCGCACGGCGCGACACGTCGAGCGTGGCGGCGATCTCCTCGAACTTCTTGCGCTGGCGGATCAGACCGCCGCAGACGATCCGGTGCAGCTGCAAACCGCCGTACAGCGCAACCGCGGTGCCGAGCCAGGCCATCACGACGAGCGCACCGACGAGCGGACGGGCCGCCGCGTCGGCGTTCAACTGCGACAAAGCGACGATGCCCGCGAGGCCGGTGAACAAGGTCAGCGCGACGCAGCTGCCGAATATCGCCAGGATCCGCATTCTGATCGTGATGTGAGACTTCCGCACTTGATTTTCCTTTTTATGAACTATGCATAACCGCGTGTCGAAACAAGGTTTTTCACCGTGTCAGAGCGGTAGTACGGCAGTTCGGGGGCTTTCTGAAGGGTGCGGGCGGGGAGGGTTTGTGCGGGGTGTGCGCGTTTTTTTGACGATTTCCCGCGACGGCGGTCGATGCGCGCCGGGTTGTCTGATCTTCGATCTGGATCAACAAAACCTGTGATCTTCGCGCTTTTAGGAATCGTCCTGTAGGTTTTGCGTGTTCGCTGACTTAGCTTTCGTCGTTGAGTTTTTAGCTCAATCATGAAATTGGAGAGGCGGGGATGACGCAGGACATTTTTATCAAGATCGCCGGTATCGATGGCGAGTCGCAGGACGCGGCGCATCTGAACGAGATCGACGTGATTTCGTGGCGCTGGAAAGTGGGCCAGCAGTCGGCGATGCAGACCGGTTCGGGCGTGGGGGCGCCGAAGGCCAATGTCTCCGATCTGGAGTTCTCGCATCAGCTGGACCGGGCGAGTCCCAATCTGGCGCGATTCTGCTTCTCCGGCGAGCGGATCAGCGAGGCGAAGCTGACGATGCGCCGGGCGGGTGGGGTGCCGCACGAGTACGCACGGATCACGCTGTATGACGTGGTCGTTGCGTATGTCGAGCCGGTCGGAGTGGGGGCAGGCTGTTACGAGGAAGTGCGGCTGTCGTTCGCGCGGATGAAGCATGAATACATCCTGCAAAACCGGCTCGGCGGAACGAGCGGCACGGTGACCGCGCTGATCGATGTGCGCACCAACAGGCTGGGGTGACGAGATGCCTGTGTCCTGCACTTTCACGTTGAATCGCCGACCGATGTCGGAACTGGTCTGTCCGGAGTTTGGATCGGTGCCGGCATTTTCGGGCAATGGCCGGTATGTCGATGATCCGGATTTTACGAATGTCCCGAACGCTGGGGCGATTCCGAAGGGGAGGTATTACATCGTCGATCGGGAGAGCGGCGGGCGGTTGGGTTGGTTGAGAGATCTAATCCACGACAAATTTTCCGGAACGAAACTTGAGACTTGGTTCGGTCTGTATCGCGATGACGGAGCCATCGATGACTGGACCTTTGTGAAGAGCGTTCGACGCGGCAATTTTCGCTTGCACCCGGTAGGCCGGAACGGGGTGAGCGAGGGTTGCATAACGCTTCTTTCGCCGCTGCAGTTCGAAGCGTTGCGCTCGCACTTGAAGGCACAGCCTCCCGCGTTCGTCCCCGGAACCGGGAGCCGCTACTACGGTACGGTGGAGGTGCGATGAAAAGGGCGCTGATCTGCCTCACGCTCGCGCTGCTGATGTCTCTTCCCGTTGGCTACGGGATTTCGCGGCTCCCGGGTGTATGGGAATGGATTTACAGCGCGGACGGCTATAGCTTTTTTAAACCGCTGTTCCGTGCATTCGATACGTATGGCAACGAAGGCAACCTGGACGTCATCATCGGGACGCTGACCGTTGCCGGTTTTTTCGTCTCGTTGGTGTCCGTCAATGCAGCATGGACGATCATCATGCGGTTGCGTCATCGGCGCTATCGGGAGACGCGATGATGACTTCACCAATTAAAAAGACGCCAGCATGCATAGCAATAGCAGTAGTGACGTCTCTATCGGCGGGACACATTCTTTCCATGCTCCCCGGCGTGTGGGATTCGCTTTACGGCATCACAGAGTGGGACTTCTTCGCGCCGCTTTTCGACGCGTTGGCCAGGTTTAGTTACGACAGCCGCTGGAATGCAGTTAGCGCCGTGCTGAACGTCGTCGGCTTCTTCGTCTCGCTGTTGATCGCCAACCTTTGCTGGACGGCCGTCAGCCGGTATCGCCGGTCCCGGCAGAGACGACCGCGAAAGAAGTCCTGGATAAAAAGCACGCTGATCTGCTTCTCGCTCGCACTGCTGATGTTCTTGCCAGTCACACGCTGGATCGTATCGTTGCTGGACCTGACCGGATGGTTTCGCAGCGATGCCAGTTACGCGTTCTTTACCATGCTCAACGGCGCATTCGATGCGCACGGCTGCGAAGATTCCGACGACGTGTTCGCCGCTACGATGCTCATTTTCGGCTTCATCGTCTCGCTGCTGACGGTCATCGCAATGCGCTCTTATGTAGCCCGCTGGCGCGAGAAGAACGGCGCTTGAACCAGGACCGGCCCTTCAGAAACGGTGACGTGCATAAACACCCCCCAGCGCCTCACCGTTCCCCTCCAAAACCACCCCCTTACAAAAACATCAAAAAATTCAGCAGGAAAATATTGATCACCAGCATCGTCAACGCAGTCGGCACCTGCACCTTGATCACCGCGTTCTTGTCGGGCAACTCGAGCAGCGCGGCCGGCACCATGTTGAAGTTCGCGGCCATCGGCGTCATCAGCGTCCCGCAGTAGCCGGAGAACATCCCGATCGCGGCCATCACCGCCGGGTTGCCGTGGAACACGCCGACCAGAATCGGCACACCGACGCCGCCCGTCATCACCGGAAACGCGGCGAAGCCGTTGCCCATCACCATCGTGAACAGCGCCATACCGATGCAGTACACCGCGACCGCGACGAACCGGTAGTCGAGGCTGATATACGACGTGGTCACGTGCGCGACCGCCTTGCCGACGCCCGCGTCGGAGAACACGAGGCCGAGCATGCCGAGCATCTGCGGCAGCACCGCCGCCCACGAAAGCGCATCGACTAATCGGCGCGCTTCCTTCATCGATTGCCCGACCGTGTCGCGGGTGATCACGCACGCGATCGCCAACGCGATCACGCAGCCGATCCCGAAACCGATCAGCGTCACATTGGCTTTCTCGATCAGCGGGACGCCACCGAACACCAGATGACTCGCCGAGAGCGTGATGACGACGGTGACGACCGGAATCGTCAGCGCGGGCACGAACAGCTTGTTGCGCAGCCGCGTGGCGCTCGCGATGCGCGCCTCCAGCGACAACGTCTTCGGCTTGCCCGCGGTCACTCCGCCGAAGCCCGCGATCACCGCCATCGCGATCACCGCGACACCGACCAGCGCGGGCGGCAGCCGGTCGCCGATCAGGAAAATCAGCGCATACAGAATCCAGAAGCCACCGGCGGTGAAGCGGCGCGGATGCTCGCGATCCAGCACGATCATGCCGCCGACGATCAGCAGCACGATGCCCAGCAGCCAGAACAGATAGGTGATCGTGAAGGTCATGCTTGGTCTCCGGTGGCGGACTTCGTGGCGCGCGTAGCGGCCGAGGAAGCCGGCGATGAAGTGGTGGACGAAGAACTCGCCGCGCCCGCACCGCCGCCCGGCCGGTTGCCGCGCAATTCGCGTTCGAGCCAGCGGTCGAGCAGCCACAGCCGGAAACCATGCACGATGAACGCGCTGATTGCGGTCGGAATTCCCCACATCGCGACGTGCAGCGGTTCGACGATGATCCCCGCCTCCTTCAGGAAGGTCGTCATCAGTACGATCGCGCCGAACGCGACGAACACGTCCTCGCCGAAGAACAGGCCGACGTTGTCGGTTGCCGCGGCGAATGCGCGCAGGCGGAAGCGCACCGCATCGCCGATCTTGCCGAAGCGGTTTTCGGTCGCGCCTTCGGCCATCGGCGCGATCAGCGGACGGACCATCTGCGGGTGGCCGCCGAGCCCGGTCAGGCCGGCCGCGGCGGTCAGCTCGCGCACCGCCAGATAGACGATCAGCAGACGCCCGGCGGTGGCCGCCTTGATGCTGCCGATCCACGCCTGCGCGCGCTCGCGCAAGCCGTGCCGCTCCAATAGACCGATCACCGCGAGCGGCAACAGGATGATCAGCGGGATATTGCGGGTCTTGATGAAGCCGGTGCCGATCAGCGCGAGAATTTTTCCAGGGGGGAAATGCGCGGCGAAGCCGGTGACGATCGCCGCGACTGCCACGATCAGCATCGGATTGAAGCGCAACAGAAAGCCGACGATGATGACGGCCACACCGATAAGCGGCCACAAAGTGACGGTTGTCTGCATCGAGATCTCCTTGAGTGATCCGACTTCGCCGCGGCTGGCGGCTGAGGTGAACCGGCGCACCGGGTTGGTGGACCGGCTTGCTGCCGCGGCGCTGCGGCCGCGTTGAACTCTCAGAATCGGTACGGCGGATGCGTGGGCACCCGTGGTTTGCCGGGGCCGCCGCGAAAGAACCAGCGCTGCTGCTGGCAAAACGCCCCGCGGTGAGACGGGGGTTGAAGCAGGGCGCTAAGGCGGCGCGTTGAAGCGGCGACGCGGCTCACCCGGGGGCGAGGCGCGCGGTCTGGATCGGGCTGGCGAGGTGAGCGCTCAACCGCGCGTTTGCCGACGCGCGGCGGCGCTACTCACACCGGTGCCGGCGCCCACGCGCACGGCAAAAACTCAAATCCGCGCCGAACTCGCCGCGTGCACCTCGATGCCCGCCGCCTCGAGCGCGGCGCGAATCCGCCGCGCGAACGCCAGCGCATGCGGCCCGTCGCCATGCAGACAGATGGTCTGCGCATTCAACGGCACCCATTGTCCATCGACCGACTTCACGCGCTGCTCGCGGATCATCGCCAGCGTGCGTTCGAGCACGAGGTCTTCGTCGTCGAGCAGCGCGCCCGGCTCCTTGCGCGGCACCAGCGAACCGTCGGCGCGATAGCCGCGGTCGGCGAACACTTCTTCGATCGCGGTCAGGCCCGCGTTGCGCGCGGCGCTCACGAGCCCGCTGCCGGCCAGCGCGAACACCGCGACCGACGGATCGAAGTCATGCACCGCCGACACGATCGCATCGGCAATCTGGGCGTCGCGCGCGGCCTGGTTGTACAGCGCGCCATGCGGCTTCACGTGCGCGATGCGCCCGCCCTCGGCCTGCGCGATCGCCGACAGCGCGCCGAGCTGGTACAGCACGCCCGCGTAGATGTCCTGCGCGGGCAGGTCCATTTCCTTGCGGCCGAAATTCTCCGGATCGTTGAAGCTCGGATGCGCGCCGATCGACACGCCCTTTTGCACGGCCCAGCGCACGCAGTCGCGCATCGCGTTGGGGCCGCCCGCATGCCAGCCGCACGCGATGTTCGCCGAGCTGACGAGGTCGAGCAGCGCCTCGTCGGAGCCGCAGCCTTCGCCGAGATCGGCATTCAGATCGATTTCCATGGTGATTCCTCTCCTTCCTGTTACCGCGTCGCGAGCGCCGCCCGGCGCGCGCAACGCTCTTCATGCATCGCGATCGCGGCATCGATCTGCCGCAGATACGCGCGTTCTTCGAGTAATGCGTGGCGCGCCTCGTAGGGCGTTGTCGGGATGAAGCGCACCGCCGCGTTCAACCGCACCTGCGCGAGCTTCCACAGATCGGCCTGGATCACCGCGCCGATCTTCGGATAGCCGCCGGTGGTCTGCGCGTCGCTCATCAGCACGATCGGCTGGCCGTTCGGCGGCACCTGGATCGTGCCGGGCAACACCGCGTGCGACAGCAGATCGCTCTTGCGCGCGCGCGCCAACTCGGTGCCGGCGAGCCGGTAGCCCATCCGGTTGCTGTTCGGCGTGACCAGCCATTCGTCGGCCCAGAACGACTCCTGGGCGGCAGCGGTGAAGCTGTCGTATTCGGGGCCGCGCAGCACCCGGATCGGCACCGCCCACGGCACCCCCGACGGATGCCGGCCGCGCCGCAGCGGTTCGTGCACCTGCACGAACTTGCACAACACGGGCGCCTTCACGCCGAACTCGGGCGCCTCCGGCGTGAAGCCGAGCTGGCTCCGCTGCGGCGGCGCGCCGACCGGCAGACGGTCGCCGTCGACGAGCGCGCGGCCGCCGAGGCCGCCGAAATGGCCGGCCAGATCGGTGCCGCGCGAGCCGAGCACCGGCAGCACGTCGATACCGCCGGCCACGCACACGTAACCGCGCATCCCGCGCTTCGCCGCGTTCAGCACCAGCTCCTGGCCGGCCTGCACTGGCAGGCTCCACCATGCATAGACCGGCTTGCCGTCGAGCGTCGCGCCGAAGTCGGTGCCGGTGATCGCGACCCGCGTCGCGCGCAGAAAGCGCAGCACGGTCGGGCCGAAGGTGATTTCGAGGCCGGCCGCGTCGGGCCGGTTGCCGACGAGGCGATTGCCGACTTCGAGCGACAGGCGGTCGAGCGCCCCGCCCATCGCGACGCCGAGATGGCGATAGCCGTGGCGGCCGAGGTCCTGAATGGTGGTCTGCAGACCCGCGCGGATCACGTCGATCATGCGTGCATCCCCGCGATCGTGAAGCGCACCCGGTCGCCCGGTTGCAGCAGCGTGGGCGGCCGGCGCAGCGGGTCGAACAGCGGCACCTCGGTGCGGCCGATCAACTGCCAGCCGCCCGGCGACACCGCCGGATAGATGCCGGTCTGCTCGCCGCCGATGCCGACCGAACCGGCCGCCACCTCGAGCCGCGGCGACGCGCGGCGCGGCGTGTGCAGCGCGGCTTCGAGGCCGCCCATATAGGCGAAGCCCGGCTGGAAGCCGAGGAAGAACACGACGTAGTCGCCGCCCGCATGACGCTCGACGACCTCGCGCGCGCTCAGCCCGGTATGCTCGGCGACCGCTTGCAGATCGGGGCCGAACTCGCCGCCGTACTGGACCGGCACCTCGACCTCGCGGGTCGGCGCGGCGCTCGGGTCCGCCGCGTGCCAGGCCGCCAGCAGCTGGGCGGCGAGCGCGTCGGCGTCGGTGTCGAGCGGGTCGAACACGAGCGTCAGATTGTTCATGCCGGGGACGACTTCGAGTACTTGCGGCCAGTCGCGCGCGGCGCTGGCAGCGGCCCACACGCGCCGCTGGCAGTCGAGCGTGGCAGGGGGCGGCGCGACGCACATCAGCGCGTTATCGCCAAGCGGAAAAATGCGGGGTTGGCTCATGGCTGGACGGCCCGGGTCGAGTCGGCGGAGGAGGCGGACCGCGCGGCGCATTGGCGCGGGTCCGGCGCGGGATCAGCGATAACTGAAGCGTACATGATCAAACCAGCGGATTGGCGCGGCCGCGCGGCGGCGCGACGCGCCGGGCGCACGCTATCGCACGCCCGGCTCGCGGCAGTTGCGGCGGCTCACTCGGGCAGGCCCGGGTGAAAGCCCGTTTCGGTGACGATCAGATCGAGCGGAATGTCGTGCGCCTCGCGCTGCAGCGCATCGATCCGACACGCGTCATACGCGATGCCCACGGTGATCGGCTTGCTCGCCGCCGGCCACGAAGCCAGCGTGCGGTCGTAGTAGCCGCCGCCGTAGCCGAGCCGGTAGCAGTCGGCATCGAAACCGACGCAGGGCACGAACAGCAGGTCGGGCACCACGATGCGTCCCGAAGTCGGCTCGGCGATCTTGTGATGGCCGACCCGCATCGGCACCTGCGGGTGCCACGCGTGGAACTCGAGCGCGGTGCCGCGCTCCTTGATGATCGGCAAACTCGCTTCGCGGCTGTCGTCGCCGGCGAGCCAGAGCGACACCGGACCGCGCGCATCGAACTCGCCGGCTAGCGGCCAGTAGAAACCCACGCTCGGCACACCGAAGTGCTTCAGCACATCGAGCACGCGACGCCCCAGCGCGGCATTCACGGCCGGCCTGGAAGCCGCTTGCAGCCGGGCTTCCAGCAGCGTCTGGCGCAATGCCTTTTTCATTATCGGGACGGGGTTGCGTGCTATGCTTTGGTCCAATTCGCGCTCCAGAAACAACGATGTCAAAACGCCTTTTTCGAGTATATCGCGCAGCCGGTACCGCGCTGGCCGCCGCGGCGCTCGTCGCGTGCAGCACCGCCTCGGCCGTCAAACCTCTCCCCATCTCGCAGCTCACGAATGCGAACGACGATCAGATCTTCGTTCAGCTTCGCGAGGCCGCGCGCAAGAACGACGCCCCGCGCGCGGCCCAGCTCGCGAGCATGATTCCGGACTATCCGGCGCCCGCGTATCTGGAGTACTTCCAGATCAAACCGCAGCTGTTCGATTCGGCCGGCCATGCGCGGGTCGACGCGCCGGACGCGCCGGTGCTCGCGTTCCTGCAGAAGTACGACGGCCAGGCGATCGCCGACCGCATGCGCAACGACTATCTGACGGTGCTCGGCACGCGTCACGACTGGCGTAACTTCGATCAGCAGTACCCGCTGTTCGTGCTCAACGACGACACCCAGGTCAAGTGCTACGCGCTCGAATCGCGCGCCTCGCGCGGCGAGAACGTCGCGGATGCGGCGCGCGGCCTGCTGGTCGATCCGAAGTGGTACGGCGACGGCTGCGTCGATCTGATCACGGTGCTCGGCGTCAATCGTCAGTTCAGCAACGACGACATCTGGCAGCAGATCCGCCTCGCGTACGAACAGAACTACACCAGCACCGGCAGCAAGCTCGTCGACGCGCTCGGCGATCAGGCGCCCGACCCGGTGCTGTTCAGTCAGGCGGTCAATACGCCGCCGCTGCTGCTCGCGCGCGGCGTCGGCGCCGATTCGCAGTCGCATCAACTGGCGCTGCTCGCGATCACCCGGATGGCGCGCAACGATCCGGCAATGGCGGCGGCGACTTTCGCATCGGTCGCGCCGTCGCTCAATTCGCCCGAGCGGGCGATCGGCTGGGGCACGATCGGCTATCAGGCGGCGGTCAAGCAGCTGCCGGGCGCGGTCGACTGGTTCCGGCTGTCGGCCAACGCGCCGCTGTCCAATCCCGCGTATGAATGGCGCACCCGCAGCGCGCTGCTCGCCGGCGACTGGAACATGGTGCGCTGGTCGATCGAGCAGATGCCCGAAGGGCTGCGCAAGCAGCCGTCGTGGGTGTACTGGCACGCGCGCGCGCTGAAGCAGGCGGGCGACGTCGACACGGCCAATCAGGAATTCCAGTCGATCGCGCAGAACTTCAACTTCTACGGCCAGCTCGCCGCGGAAGAACTCGGCCAGAAGATCACCGTGCCGCCGAAGACCACGGTCACCGACGCCGAAATCCAGCAGGCCGGCGCCACTGCCGGCTTCGATCTCGCCCAGCGGTTCTACGCGCTGAACCTGCGCCTCGAAGGCAATCGCGAATGGAACTGGCCGCTGCGTCAGATGAGCGACCGGCAACTGCTCGCGGCCGCCGAATACGCGCGCCGCATCCAGCTGTACGACCGCACCGTCAACACCGCGGACCGCACGAAGGCCGAGCACGATTTCTCGCTGCGCTATCTGTCGCCGTTCCGCGATATCGTCGAGCGCGACGCGCAGTCGAGCGGGCTCGACGTCGAGTGGGCGTATGGGCTGATCCGCCAGGAATCGCGCTTCATCATCAACGCGCGCTCCGAAGTCGGCGCGGGCGGGCTGATGCAGCTGATGCCGGCCACCGCGCAGCTGGTCGCGAAAAAGATCGGCCTGGGCCCGGTGTCGCGCGAGCAGATGAACGACATCAACACCAACATCCTGCTCGGCACCAACTACCTGGCGATGATCTACAATCAGTTCGACGGTTCGGCGGTGCTGGCCACCGCCGGCTACAACGCCGGTCCGGGCCGTCCGCGCAACTGGCGGCAGTCGCTGCAACGCCCGGTCGAAGGCGCGATCTTCGCCGAGTCGATCCCGTTCCAGGAAACGCGCGACTACGTGAAGAATGTGTTGTCCAACACGGTCTACTACGCGGCATTGTTCGAAGGCCGTCCGCAATCGCTGAAGGCGCGTCTGGGTTACATCGCACCGTAAGCGCCGTGCCGCCGCGGTCGCCGGGTCTTGCGGGCCCGCACCGCGGCGCGTCTCATCAGCCGTTGCCGCGGCTTCCATCAGGGAGTCGAAAAATGCGACATCAAGCTATCGCGGTCATCGGCGGCTCCGGTTTTATCGGCAGCTACGTCGTCAATGCGCTCGTCGAACTCGGCAAGGACGTGCGCGTCGCCACCCGGCGCCGCTACAACGCGCGCCATCTCACCATGCTGCCCATCGATGTGATCGAAACCGACGTGTTCGATCCGGTGCAGCTCGCGCGCTTCGTCGAAGGTGCCGATTGCGTGATCAACCTCGTCGGGGTGCTCAATTCCAAACGCGGCAAGCCGTACGGCGAAGCGTTCGCGCGCGCGCACGTCGAGCTGCCCACGCGCATCGTCGCCGCCTGCGAAGGCAAGGGCGTGCATCGGCTGATTCATCTGAGCGCGCTCGGCGCCAATTCGAACGGCCCGAGCATGTACGCGCGTTCGAAGGGCGACGGCGAGAAAGCGGTGCATGGCGGCAGCGTCGCGTGGACGATCTTCCGGCCGTCGGTCGTGTTCGGTCCCGAGGACGCATTTCTCAACAAGTTCGCGTTCCTGCAACGGGTGTTTCCGGTCATTCCACTCGCGATGCCGGACGCGCAGTTCCAGCCGGTTTTCGTCGGCGACGTCGCGAAGGCGATCGCCAACGTGCTCGATCTCGATGCCGCCACCGGCCGCACCTATGAACTCGGCGGCCCGACCGTCTATACGCTCGAAGACCTGGTGTCCTATTGCGGCGACGTGATCGGCAAGCACGCGCGGATCATCCGGCTGCCCGACTCGCTGGCCCGCCTGCAGGCGCTCAGCTTCGAGCTGGCGCCCGGCGAACCGGTGATTTCGCGCGACAATCTCGACTCGATGAAAGTGCCGAACATCCTGAGCGGGCCGCTCGCGCCGGAACTTGGGATCGAACCGGCCAGCATCGAAGCGATCGTGCCGACCTATCTGACCGGCGCGTCCAAAGGTTCGCGTCTCGACTCGTTCCGAGCCAGCGCCGGGCGCTGAACTCTTCTTCTTCACTCATTTTCAGGCAATGCATGAAGCTGCTCATTGGTGACAAGAACTATTCGTCGTGGTCGATGCGTCCGTGGCTGCTGCTCACGCATTTCGGCATCCCGTTCGACGAAGTGCTGATCCATCTGAACGAGGCGGACACCAACGCGAAGATCCGCGCGCTCGCGCCGCGCGGGTCCGGCAAGGTGCCGTGTCTGATCGACGACGCGGGCCGGCCGGTGTGGGATTCGCTGGCGATCGCCGAAACGCTGGCCGAGCGCTTCCCGCAGCACGCGCTGTGGCCGCGCGACGCGGCGGCGCGTGCGCACGCGCGCAGCGTGAGCGCCGAGATGCATTCGGGCTTCGGCGAACTGCGCTCGAACATGTGGATGAACATCCGCGCGTCGTTTCCGGGCAAGAACGCGACCGCGGGCGTGCTCGCCGACATCGCCCGCATTGAGGCGCTCTGGAGCGACTGCCTGCAAAGCTACGGCGGGCCGTTCCTGTTCGGCGAATTCAGCATCGCCGACGCGATGTACGCGCCGGTCGCGATGCGCTTCAACACGTGGAAGCCGGCGTTGTCGGCGACGGCCGCCGCGTATGTCGAGCGGCTCACCGCGCTGCCGGCGGTCAATGCGTGGATCGACGCCGCGCGCAAGGAAACGCACGCAGTGCCCTATCAAGACGAATGCCCATGAATATTTACGCAGTTGGCGGCGCGGTCCGCGACGAGTTGCTCGGCGTGCCGGTGCAGGATCGCGATTACGTGGTGGTCGGCGCGACGCCCGAGCAGATGGTCGCGCAGGGTTATCGGCCGGTCGGCAAGGACTTTCCGGTGTTCCTGCATCCGCAGACGCATGAGGAATACGCGCTCGCGCGCACCGAGCGCAAGACCGCGGCCGGTTATCACGGCTTCCAGTTTTTCTACGCGCCGGACGTGACGCTCGAAGAAGACCTCGCGCGCCGCGACCTGACGATCAATGCGATGGCGCGCGAAGTGCGCCCGGACGGCCAGCTGACCGGGCCGGTCATCGATCCGTTCAACGGCCAGGGCGATCTGAAGGCGAAGCTGTTTCGCCATGTCGGCGACGCGTTCCTCGAAGATCCAGTGCGGATTTTGCGCATCGCGCGTTTTGCCGCCCGCTTCGCCGATTTCACGGTCGCGCCGGAAACGATGACGCTGATGCGCAAGATGGTCGCCGACGGCGAGGCCGATGCGCTGGTCGCCGAGCGGGTGTGGCAGGAAGTGTCGCGCGGGCTGATGGAGAAAAAGCCCTCGCGCATGTTCGACGTATTGCGCGAATGCGGCGCGCTCGCGCGGATTCTGCCGGAGATCGACGCGCTGTTCGGCGTGCCGCAGCGCGCCGACTATCACCCGGAAGTCGACACCGGCGTGCACGTGATGATGGTGCTGGACCACGCGGCGCAGCACGGTTATGCGTTGCCGGTGCGGTTCGCCGCGCTGACTCATGATCTGGGCAAGGCGACCACGCCGGAAGACATCCTGCCGCGTCACATCGGTCACGAAGGCCGCAGCGTCGATCTGCTGAAGCCGCTGTGCGAGCGGCTGCGCGTGCCGAACGAGTGTCGCGACCTCGCGCTGCTGGTCGCCCGCGAGCACGGCAATATTCATCGCGTGATGGAGATGGGCGCGGCCGCGCTGGTGCGGCTGTTCGAGCGCAGCGACGCGATGCGCAAGCCGGCGCGCTTCGCCGAGGCGTTGCAGGCGTGCGAGTCGGATGCGCGCGGGCGGCTCGGGTTCGAGACGCGCGACTATCCGCAGGCGGAGCGTTTGCGGGTCGCGCTGGTGGCCGCGCGGGGGGTGGATGCGGGCGCGGTTGCGCAGCGTTTGGCCGATGCGCCGGCCGGCATCAAGGACGCCGTGCATCAGGAGCGGGTGCGGGCGGTGGAGGCGGCGCTGGGTTAGCGCAGACGCGCCGCGCAGCCAGCGCAGGCGTGCGCTGGCGTGGGACGGGCTACAACACCCGCGCCAGCAACGACAACAGCATCGACAGCACCAGCGTCGACATGAACGGGAACGGATACTCGCGGCCGAACAGCCGCAGCGTCACGTCGCCGGGCATCCGGCCGATGCCGAGCTTCCTGAGCCACGGCCAGCACGACGACAGAATCGCGACGGCAACAAAGGTGGTCAACAGCCATCGGATCATCGCGAGTCTCTCGGGTCTTTAAAGGCGCGGCACGGAAACGAGGTCAGCGCCGCACGTCACAGCGTATGCGATCGGTCGCCGCTCGAAAACGCGCGCAGCGTATCGTCCAGTCCGCGCGAAAACGCGATCACCTTGAACAGCTCGCCCATCTCCGCCTCCGACAGCAGCTTTTGCACCGCATTCGCGGCCGGCAGAAAGCGGGCGGTGTCGGCGGGATCGATTTCGCCGAGCACCTCGGTGATCCCCGCGTTCATCAGAAAGCGCGCTTGCGACGTGAAGCCGAGCAGCTCCGCGCCGGCTTCGGTGCCGGCTTCGGCGATGCCGGTGAATTCGACGTGCGCGGTGATGTCCTGCAAGCCGGGGTACAGAAACGGATCGCCGTGCGCGCGATGCCGGTAGTGGCACATCAGCGTGCCCTGCGCGCGCTGCGCGTGGTAGTACTCGTGGCGCGGAAAACCGTAGTCGATCAGCAAAATCGCGCCGCGCGCGAGCATCGTGCAGATCGTGCGCGTGAAGGCCAGCGCGGCTTCGTGCGTCTCGGTCAGGTAGTCTTCGCCGGCGCCGGTTTCGCGGGCCGCGTCGATTTCCTCTAGCAGCAGGAGGTCGGTGGCCGCGGTGACCGGCCGGTCGTCGAATGCGAAGGCGCCGTCGCGCCAGACCACGCCGCGCTCAAGCCAGCTGCCGCCGCGGTGCGCGAACAGCCGCACCGGCATCGCATCGAGCACCTCGTTGCCGATCACCACGCCTTCGAAGCGCTCCGGCAGCGCATCGAGCCAGCGCACCTTGGCCAGCAGCGCGGGCGCGGCCGCCGCGATCGTGTCGCGTTGCCGCTCGCGCAGTTCGCCCGACAGATCGACGATCGAGTAGCTGTCGAACCCGGCGCCGAGCGCATCGAGCGCGGTCAGCAGGCCCGCCGCGAGCTTGCCGGTGCCGGCGCCGAACTCCATCAGCTCGCGCGTGCCGCTCGCCTCCAATGCTTCGGCGAGCGGGCGCGCGAGCGTCGCGGCGAACAGCGGCGACAGTTCCGGCGCGGTCACGAAGTCGCTGCCGTCATCGCCGCGCAGCCCGAATTTGCGCGCACCGCCGCTGTAATAGCCGAGCCCCGGCGCGTACAACGCGCGCTCCATGTAGCGGTCGAACGGCAGCCAGCCGCCGGCCGCGTCGAGCTGCGTACGGATCTGCGCGATCAGCGCGTCGGACTGCGCGAGCGCGCTCGGGCCGGGAGCAGGTAAACTATCGGGTTGGTGAGCTTTCGGATTCATCCCCGCATTGTAAATGACCGTCTCCCCGGACAACGTTGCCCGCCCGGCCGAAGCGGCGTCCTCAGGGGCGTCCGCCGTGGCGCCCGCACAGGCGCCGCAGCCCCGTGTCGTGCTGATTACCGGCGGCGCGCGCCGAATCGGCCGCGCGCTCGCGCTCGGCTTTGCCGCGCGCGGCTGGGACGTGGCCGTGCACTACGGCGCATCGCGTGAAGAGGCCGACGAAACCGTCGAGCAGATCGTCGCGCTCGGCCGCCGCGCGCTCGCGTTGCCGGCCGAACTCGGCGACGAGGCGCAGGTCGCGCGGCTGCTGCCGGCCTGCACCGAGGCGTTGGGACGGCCGTCGTGCATCGTCAACAACGCGTCGCGCTTCGAGGAAGACACCGCGCGCGACGTCGGCTATGAGTTGCTGCTGAAGCTGACCGCGATGAACGTCGGCGCGCCGCTGGTGCTCGCGCGCATGCTGTACGACGCGACGCCGGACGCGGCGGTGCATGACGAAAGCCAGCGCGGCGTGGTCATCAACGTGCTGGACCAGAAGCTGTACAACATGAACCCGGACTATCTGTCGTACACGCTGTCGAAGGCGGCGCTGCAGACCGCGACGGTCGCGCTCGCTCAGGCGCTCGCGCCGAAGATCCGGGTGGTCGGGCTCGCGCCCGGCCTGACGATGCAATCGGGCGACCAGACCCAGGAAGGGTTTGCGGCCGCGCATCGAATGACGCCTCTGGGCCGTGCGTCGCGGCCCGAGGATATCGTCGCCGCCGCGCTGTATCTCGCGGATGCAGCCGGTGTCACCGGAACGACGCTGGTGGTCGACGGCGGGCAGCATCTCGTGCCGTTGCCGCGCGACGTAATGTTTTTGACGGGCGCCTGATCCGCGCGCGGTTTGCCACGCCTCGCCTCGCCGAGGCCGCCGCGCTGCGCGACGCAGCGCCCCTTTGCGTGCCAAGCACGCTTTTTTGACTGGAACGAACATGTTTGCCGCTCTTTCGCATCCCCGGCTCGCCGATTGTCGCCGGCTCTTTCTGCGCAACTACGAAGTGCACATCAACATCGGCGTACACGATTTCGAAAAGCGCGGCGAACAGCGCGTCGTGATCAACGTCGAACTGTACGTGCCGCTCGCGCTGTCCACGCCGGTGCAGGACAAACTGAACGAAGTCGTCGATTACGACTTCATGCGCTCGACGATCGCCAAACGCGTGTCGCAAGGGCATATCCATCTGCAGGAGACGCTGTGCGACGACCTCGTGCGCACGATGCTCGAACATCCGCAGGTGCGTGCCGCGCGGGTGTCGACCGAGAAGCCGGATGTATATCCGGACTGCGACGCGGTCGGCGTCGAAGTGTTCCGCGTGAAGGAGGATTGAGCGATGAACGCACCGGACATCCAGACCGCTCACGCGACCAAATCCCCGCTCACCCGCCGCGAACAGAAAGAAGCGTACGAGAACAACAAGCTGTTCAAGCGCCTTGCGCGCCAGGTCGGCCAGGCGATCGGCGACTTCAACATGATCGAGGACGGCGACAAGGTGATGGTGTGCCTGTCGGGCGGCAAGGACAGCTACGCGATGCTCGATATCCTGATGCGGCTGCGCGAGCGCGCGCCGATCAATTTCGAGATCGTCGCGGTGAATCTCGATCAGAAGCAGCCGGGCTTCCCCGAGCACGTGCTGCCCGAGTATCTGAAGCAGCTCGACATCCCGTTTCATATCGAGAATCAGGACACCTACAGCATCGTCAAGCGACTGGTGCCGGAGGGCAAGACCACCTGCTCACTGTGCTCGCGGCTGCGGCGTGGCATTCTCTATCGCGTGGCGGGCGAACTCGGCGCGACCAAGATCGCGCTCGGCCACCATCGCGACGACATTCTGCAGACGCTGCTGCTGAACATGTTCTACGGCGGCAAGCTGAAGGGCATGCCGCCCAAGCTGCAATCGGACGACGGCAAGAACATCGTGATCCGTCCGCTCGCGTACGTGAAGGAAACCGATCTGGAGAAGTACGCGGAGCTGCGCGAGTTCCCGATCATTCCGTGCAATCTGTGCGGTAGCCAACCTAATCTGAAGCGCGCGGAAATGAAGGCGCTGATTCGCGATTGGGAGAAGCGCTTCCCGGGCCGCATCGAGAACATGTTCAATGCGTTGTCCAACGTGGTGCCGTCACATCTGATGGATCACCAGCTGTTCCCGTTCGCTGGGCTGCGCGCGAGCGGCGAAGCCGATCCGAACGGCGACATCGCGTTCGACGAAGAACCGTGCTCGACCGGCAGCGAAGAGGGCATGCCGCTGAACGGCGCGAAGACCATCCCGCTGGTCCAGTTCGACGATCTGTGAAGAAAAGCGCCTGATTTGCAGGCATTTCGGCGCGAATTGAAGAGGTGGAAACGTGGTAAAGGCCGCATTCGCGGCCTTTTTAGTGCAGTGCCGCATGGTAAAATCGGTCCCTCAAAACTCCTCTTATGCCGACGCCATGAACATCGTGATTTTGGCGGCGGGTACCGGCAAGCGCATGCGTTCCGCGCTTCCCAAGGTGCTCCATCCCCTCGCCGGCCGGCCCCTTCTTGCTCATGTCATCGACACCGCTCGCGCGCTGAAGCCCGCGCGCCTCATCGTTGTAATCGGCCATGGTGCCGAAGCGGTGCGCACGGCCGTCGCCGCTCCCGATATTCAATTCGCGGTGCAGGAGCAGCAGCTCGGCACTGGTCATGCAGTGCAGCAGGCGCTGCCGCTGCTCGATCCCACGCTCCCCACCCTGGTGCTGTACGGCGACGTGCCGCTCACGCGCGCGGCCACGCTGCGGGCGCTGACCGAAAGCGCCGGCCGTGACGGCTACGGCGTGCTGACCGTCACGCTCGCGGACCCGAGCGGCTACGGCCGGATCGTGCGCGATCAGCAGGGCAAGGTGCAGCGCATCGTCGAGCAGAAGGACGCGAGCCCCGAACAGCTGAAGATCGCCGAGATCAACACCGGCATCATCGTCGCGCCGACCGCGCGTCTCGCGGGCTGGCTCGCGGCGCTGAAAAACGACAACGCGCAAGGCGAGTTCTATCTGACCGACGCGGTCGAGATGGCAATCGAAGCGGGCCTCGAAGTCGTCACCACACAACCGGACGACGAGTGGGAAACGCTCGGCGTGAACAGCAAGCAGCAGCTCGCCGAACTCGAACGGATCCATCAGGGCAACGTCGCCGAGGCGCTGCTGGTCGCCGGCGTGACGCTCGCCGACCCGGCCCGTATCGACGTGCGCGGCACGCTCGAATGCGGCCGCGATGTGTCGATCGACGTGAACTGCGTGTTCGAAGGACGCGTGACGCTCGCCGACAACGTCAGCATCGGGCCGAACTGCGTGATCCGCAACGCGACGCTCGGCGCCGGCACGCGGGTCGACGCGTTCACGCATATCGAAGGCGCCGAAGTCGGCGCGCACGTCGTGCTCGGACCGTATGCACGGCTGCGGCCGGGCGCGGCGCTGCAAGACGAAGCGCACGTCGGCAATTTCGTCGAGGTGAAAAACGCGGTGCTCGGCCACGGCTCGAAGGCCAATCACCTGACCTATATCGGGGACGCCGACATCGGCGCGCGCGTGAATATCGGCGCCGGCACCATCACCTGCAATTACGACGGCGCGAACAAATTCCGCACGGTGATCGAGGACGACGTCTTCGTCGGCTCCGACACGCAACTGGTTGCGCCGGTGCGGGTGCAGCGCGGCGCGACGATCGCGGCCGGCACGACGGTCTGGAAGGACGTCGCGGCGGACGCGCTGGTCCTGAACGACAAGACTCAAACGAGCAAAACGGGCTATGTGCGCCCGGTCAAAAAGAAGGCGTGATGCGGATGGCGGGCGCGCGCGGCGCGCACGTCGAACCCGGCTCTTGAAAAGGAATAAACCATGTGCGGCATCGTCGGCGCGGTTGCGCAACGTAATATCGTTCCCGTCCTGATCGAAGGACTGCGGCGCCTCGAATATCGCGGCTACGACTCGTGCGGTGTCGCCGTGCTGGGCGCGGAAGGGCCCAAGCGCGCGCGCAGCGTCGCGCGCGTCGCCGACCTCGACGCGCAGGTGCATGACGGCCGCCTCGAAGGCGTGACCGGCATCGCGCATACGCGCTGGGCGACGCACGGCGCGCCGATCACCGACAACGCGCATCCGATCTTCTCGAAGGATGCGCTCGCGTTGGTACACAACGGCATCATCGAGAATTACGAAACCCTGCGCGAAATGCTGCGCGGCAAGGGTTACACGTTCGTCTCGCAGACTGACACCGAGGTTATCGCGCACCTGATCCACAGCCTGTATCGCGGCGATCTGTTCGCCGCGGTGCGCGAGGCGATCGCGCAATTGCACGGCGCGTATGCGATCGCGGTTCTGCATAAGGACCAGCCGCACACCGTGGTCGGCGCGCGGCAGGGTTCGCCGCTGGTGGTCGGGCTCGGCAATGGCGAGAACTTCCTCGCGTCGGACGCGCTCGCGCTCGCGGGCAGCACCGAACGTTTCATCTTCCTCGAGGAAGGCGACGTGTGCGAACTGTCGCTCGACGGCGTGCGGATCGCCGATCGTCAGGGCAACGAAGCACAACGCGAAGTGCGCCAGGTCGCGGCGTACGGCGGCGCGGTCGAACTCGGCCCGTATCGCCACTTCATGCAGAAGGAAATCTTCGAGCAGCCGCGCGCGATCACCGACACGATTCCGCAAAGCGATGCATTCGACGCATCACTGTTCGGCATGAACGCGGGTGAAGTGTTCGCGGATATCGACAGCCTGCTGATTCTGGCTTGCGGCACCAGCTACTACTCGGGCTTGACCGCGAAGTACTGGCTCGAATCGGTTGCGAAGATTCCGACCCAGGTCGAGATTGCCAGCGAGTACCGGTATCGCGAGTCGGTGCCGAATCCGAAGGCGCTCGTCGTGGTGATTTCGCAGTCGGGTGAGACCGCGGATACGCTCGCGGCGCTCAAGCATGCGCAGGAGCTTGGCCATCGCCACACGCTCGCGATCTGCAATGTCGGCACCAGTGCGATGGTGCGGCAGACTGAATTGTCGTTCCTCACGCATGCCGGTCGCGAGATCGGGGTGGCGTCGACGAAGGCATTCACCACGCAGCTGGTCGCGCTGTTCACGCTTGCCGCGACGCTCGCGAAGCTGCGCGGTCGCTTGAGCGACGAGCAGGAAGCCGGTTATCTGAAGCAGCTGCGGCACCTGCCGGCTGCGCTCAACAGCGTGCTGGCGCTGGAGCCGCAGATCATCGCTTGGTCGGAAGAGTTTTCGCGCAAGGAACACGCGCTGTTCCTCGGCCGCGGGATGCACTATCCGATCGCGCTCGAAGGCGCGCTGAAGCTCAAGGAAATTTCGTATATCCATGCCGAGGCTTATCCGGCTGGGGAGCTCAAGCATGGGCCGTTGGCGCTTGTCACCGAGGCGATGCCGGTCGTGACGGTGGCGCCGAACGATGCGCTGCTCGAGAAGCTCAAGTCGAATATCCAGGAAGTGCGCGCGCGCGGCGGCGAGCTTTATGTGTTCGCCGATGCGGATACGAAGATCGTCAACGACGAAGGGCTGCATGTGATCCGGATGCCGGAGCATTACGGCGTGCTGTCGCCGATCCTGCATGTGGTGCCGTTGCAGTTGCTCGCTTATCACACTGCTTGTGCGCGTGGGACGGATGTGGATAAGCCGCGGAATCTGGCGAAGTCGGTGACGGTGGAGTGAATCGGGTTGGCGGCTGACAGGCCCTGCTCGATTGAATTAGAAGCGTATACGCGTAAACGCATCTCCCGCTTCGGAAGCTCTTTTCTGCGTCCAAGCGACTGTTTTTGCAAGGTAAACGCTTCTAATTCCGGGGCCCAAAGTCGCCCGATTTCGACGGGAAATTCCGAAAAACGGCAACGGAATGAATCCGTCGCGCGGCCGGACCGGGGCCTCCGCCCCCGGTTTTTCCTCTTCAGCGCGTTCACTCTCCGCTGCTTTCGCCTGCCTCCAACCCCCGCATCATCGCGCCGTCCCCGTCCCTCCGCTGGGTTGGCGCCGAGGGAGTCGCACAAGGCGCAACCGGAACTATTGCCAAAAGGCGCTGGTGCCATTTCCAGCGCCCCTCTTTTGCGCTTGCCAGAGCATTCTGTCGAGCGAACAACAACAAATCCGCATCAAGCTTGCAGCGCCGGGCGGCATGCTACGTCAACTCATGAGCCCTCGACGCAGGCTCGCCCGCCTACGTTGGCGAAGCCGGTTCCGGCGGCGTAAAAGTCTATTTGCTGCATGGCCAACTCTTTTGGCCGCGAGTAAACCGTGTGTGCGGGCGCATAGGTTTCCTGCGGCGAAGGACAACGCCATGAGCAAACCACTGTTGTGTCGGACCTATGTATCGGGTCAATGAGGCAGCCAAGTCAGGCTAACCCTGCGAGTCGACCGACGTGCACGCGCACGCAAGTCTTGCTTCCTGCGCGTCCTCGTCAGTATCGAAGACGCCGAGAACTCCCAAGGCTGACGATTTCAAGAATCAGACGCGGGATAGTTTCGTCCTGGACGCTGCGGGGAACGATGCGCAGCCCACAGCGCGCGCAGCTCGTCGCGCGAGGGCTGGCAGAGCGAAACGTGCCTGACGACTTTCGGAGAGAAGCCAAGCCTTGGCTCTGTAACTGGCGTTCAACCGAAGCTGCTTGTCCGGGAAGTCAACGGCCCTAGCCTGCAGCTAGCGGACGGACAGCATCGCCCAAGGCGAAAATTAGCGAAACGCCAGCGTAGTGATTTCGTTCGCAATCTGTTATAGGGCGAGAACCATGATTTTCCCGTCAGCTTTCGCGACAAGACGAGCCGTGGCGATGGTAGCCGTGCTAGTCGAAGTCCACACTCCCGGCACGATATAGCTCGACTAACCTTCCAATCTGTTCGGGCAGTATGCGCCCAAGCGATAGTGAAGGAAGGTCTTCTAGACTGAAAAAATTAACGCTATCCGTCTCCGAGCCGATTATCGCTCCTGCTTTCTCCGTCGCGCCAAGGAACACTAACTTCCAGATGTGAAACGTGGACGGCGGATGGGCATGCTTATTCATGTCCCAGACCGCTAGCAGACGTTCGATACGCACCGTATATCCGCTTTCCTCGCGGGCTTCCTTCGCTGCATTCTCGGCAGGCGACAAACCTACGTTGGCCCAACCACCCGGGATTGACCACAGTCCGTCGGCAGCCTCGCGGACAAGCAGAATGCGACCGACTTCGTCAAAGATTGCACATCTGACGTCAAGCTTCGGATTCGCGTAGCCTGATTCTAATGAGAAAAGCTCAGCGACCTTGCCAGTTTCCATCGACGCAAGCTCGGCAATCTGGTTGTGAGCGATTCCCGCAATCTCCTCGTAGCGTTCCCTGTCGAAGTCACTGGTAGCGTAGTGGAGCCCGGTCTGCGCGATTGCCAGCAGGCGGCGGGCTTGGACAAGACGGGTTCGGGGTCGGTGGTCTGCGGATAACTTCGGCATGAGGTGACGACGGAACGGTAGTTGGAATGGGCGACGCGTTGGCGTCGCTGCCTCGCCAGCACGCGGTCCGACGGCCCCCTTACTTGTGCACATCAGCGGTTGGTGGGCATTTCTTCAATACCGCCCTGCGTTCAGCAACAACCAAACCTGGCCTGTCGACGGCCCAGCAAGTATGCGAGCAAACGCTCCGCTGCATCGCGCGCATGTGTAGTGCTCCTCCCGCTGCGAATCTTCAACCGTCCCGACGCCACTGAGCACAAGGTCTTGATGCGGAGGTCCTGCCGCCGATTCGCCATGAAGGGCGGCGCACTTTTCGCAAGGCTGAATCCAAAGGTCCATTCGATAGTTCGATTACGGAGCGCCTCGCGACTCGCAAGTATTTCCACTAGCCTCCACGATACCGTGCATTCAAATCCGCGGCTCGTTTTTCGAATGCTGTTGTCAGACATTGCGCATCCCCGCAACTGTGCGTGACCGCGTCCATCCAGCGTTCCTGCTCGATGCGAAGTCCATTGTCGACGTGACCGAGCCGACTCTGCGCTGCCTCGTATGCCTGCAGTTCCCGCTGGTATGTGCTCGACAAGAGGGCGTCATTGCAAACATTGCTGCCAAAATACGTTCCGTCCTGACTGCACGGAACGCTGGGAGCGTTGTGCGTCGCCTGGGGCGCGACTACGGGATTGTTTGCTTTAATGCTCTGCAGCGCAACCGGCCGTTCAATTCCTGCCGGCTTCAATCCGGCTTCCATCTTGTTGGCTGGGGGAAGCTGCCCGCCGGGCTCGACCGTCTCGGATGAGGTGGCAGTGTCAGTTTTCATGTGCGCCAGAAGCTCGGGTATTGGAGTCGAGGCACTAAGCTTCTCATGCCGTTCATACTTCAAAATTGCTGCGTTAGTACGCGTTCCAAGCGTTCCATCTGCCTGCCCGCGAAGATAGCCGTGTGCTATTAGAAATCGCTGCACTTCGCGGCGCGAATCTAGGGGCGACTCGACAACGGGCGCTGCATCTGCCTGCCGCGATGGCAAGAATTTCGCGAAGAACCGGTTGACGCCACCTTCTTGGGCCGTGTGAGCGACCGCATAACTTGCAATAGGCGTTGTCGCACTGGTAATGGGCGGAGCCCAATGCATCGCGCCGGCGGCTCCGTAGAGTGCCCCGGTGAAGGACGCTGACATCGTCACGAGGCAAGCGGTTTTGAGAGGTGCCCAGTTACGACCGCGCTGCCGATATTCAGCCGGTACCTTGAGCCGCAGTAGCGAGCTAACTGTGGCGCTCAATGCCCAACCAACTGGCGAAACGACGACCATGACAGCGCCGGCGAACCCCATACCAAAGCAAAGCGGCAGCAGGGCCTGCCATGGGTGTGTCGGAGAGAATGTAAGGAAGTTGTTGGCAGCCGAGACAAACGCCGCAAGGATGGGAAGCAACGCGACCAATGCCCAGGCGACCCAAGAGTTCGCGGGCGAGACCTTGTCGAGGGTATGAAGGAACACTATACCGAAGGTCTCCGCAGACTGGGCCGATATGAAGCCTTCTGCAACACGAACCACGACTGGCGCAGGATTCGACCTCGATTCTTTGTCGAGCTTGGCAACACTCCGCATAGCTTTGTCGAGCACAGGAACACTTCGGAAGACGGCATAGAGCCGTTTCGCCTGTCGGCGGATATTGGAACGGCCGTCTTTCCCATTCCCCAGTGTCGCAGCGATGTCCTTCAATTCGCCGCGTAGAAGCTGGTCGAAAATCGGCGGAGTCTTGATTGGGATGACATTCACGCCGACGGCAGCCACAGCATACGGAGTTTCGGCGACATCAAGGCCGAGCTCTACGACATCAGCCGTACCGGTGTAGCGCACAACCCAGTTATCGCTTTCGTTATATTCAGTACCCGCAAGGTTAAAAGGTACCAGTTCCCGCGCAGTCTCTGTGCCTCTACGTTCCAGTGCCGCGACGAGTGCTTCCGCAGCGAGTCCACTGTGCCTGGGAACGTGCCACCACGGCGTGGCAACGGAACGCACGTTGGAAATGTCGGTGAAAAATCCGTGCCCCGAGCACGCTCGACAAGTCTGCTTACCGGAGCCGCCGCAAGTCGTGCACACAACCCGACCACCGCCGCCGCACGACGAACACGAGCGCCGAATATTCTCCGAATAGGTTTCGTTGTTTCGGCCGTTCCAGCGCGTACGCGTGACCATCTGGTTATACGAACCGCTGGACGTGGGAGCTTCTCCGCGGCAACGCCGTCCCGATGACCGAGTTCGTCAATCTGCGCTATCTCTACAACATTGCACGCGAGCAGGACCTTCCATCCCTCGTAAATGCAGCTCGCCTGTTTGCGCCGGTTGTTCTTCGAAGCAGCAATCGGGGAAGCCTCGATGCAGTGATGCTTAGGGTATCGCGCAACATGGGCATCAGCTCGGACGCGGCCTACCACCGATTCACAGCGGCAGTCGTCTACGGCTTCCTTGAAATAGACCACGACTACCCTTTGAGGACGGACAAAAGGCTAGAGCTGGTCAGACGCAACTGCCAACTGTAAATTGCAATTCCAAGGGGAGAGGCAACATGGCTAAGCGTGGACTTGAAGAGCTCGGCGCCGTCTCGCGGCTTCGACCTCGAGTAGCCGATACGACGATGCTCGAGCAACTGCAGCTACCGTACGAGGAATGGCCGAAAGGGTTGTATCGGTTTGCGCTTTTTCAACGCGAACGGGATGGAGACAACGTCCGATACAGGTCGATATGCTGGAATCCGGTAGATAGGGTGCTACATGTGCTAAGGCTTGTCAGTCAGGGCGCTCCGAAGGGCCCCGGTCATTGGGAGGCTTGGTCATTTGATGCGCCTGACGCCCCGCTGAAGGATATAAAGAAGGTCGATGAGACCGTCGTTCCCGATTACATGAGGAAGAAACCAGAAAGTTTGCCGCGGTCGTACGACAAGGCGCGCATGGGTTTCGTATGGCGGCGACGGATTGTGACGGCGTTCTGCTTTCAGGACGTAATGGGTACGCGCCCGCGGCTTCCTCGCATCACCACTTCCCGCATCCCCTTCAAACTTCCCCCATCTCCGCCGACACCCCTGTAACACCCCTGTCACACCCCCGCCTTACTCTCCTACCCCGATGTAATACACCTAACAAAACGGGCAGGGGATGCGTGAGGGCGCAACTCCGCTCGCACGCGACTGGAGCGCAAGTGACTTCTTCGAACAAAAACAAGAACCCGATGTGGCGCAAGGGCACCTTTGCCCTGCTGACCGCGATCGGTCTGGCGGCTGGTCTCGCCGCCTGTGGAGACAGCGTGGATAGCACCCCGCAGGCTTCCGTCGACAAAACCCCGCAAGTGGCCGGCCAGGTGCTCGGCAGCTACATTCAGAACGCCAAGGTCTGTCTCGACCTGAACGACAACGGCAAGTGCGACAGCGACGAACCGTCGGCAGTCAGCGATGCGAAGGGCAAATTCTCGATCGGCGACAAGAGCGGCGGCGCGTGGAAAAACATCGTCGCGGATCTGACCAACGCCCGCGAGAACGATGCCAACGGCAACGACATGGGCACCAAGTTTGGCAACGGCGCATTCTTCCTCGCCCCGAACGGCGCGACCGGCAGCGTCAGCGCGATCACCACGCAGCTCGCTCAACTGGTGGCCGGCGGCGCGACGCTAAGCGACGCGAAGACCACCTTGGCGACGAAGTTCGGCGGCGTGTCGACCGACAAGCTGCTCGCCGACTTCAACACCGACAGCAGCCTCGCGGCCGTGAAGACCGCCAGCGACAACTACATCAAGACCGTCGTCGGTGCAAAGAGCATTCGTCACGTGTTCGTGATCACGCTCGAAAACAAGAACTACGAAGAATCCTTCGGCACAACCGCCGCTGCCAGCAGCCAGGACCCGTATCTGAAGTCGCTCGCGCCGCAAGGCGCGCTGCTGACCAACTACTACGGCACCGGCCACGTCAGTCTGGATAACTACATTTCGATGATGAGCGGCCAGCCGTCCACGGTCGATACCGAAACCGACTGCTTCAGCCTCTGGTCGGATGTCGTCGATGCCGGCAACGACAGCGCCAACCCGAAGATCCTGAAGGCCGGCACCGACGCGAACGGTCACGCCGGCGGCGGCTGCGTGTTCCCGGCGCGCGTGAAGACGTTCCCGAACCAGCTCGATAACGCGAAGCTGACGTGGAAGGGCTACATGGGCGACATGGGCAACGACCTGAACCGCGACGGCACCAGGACCTGCAGCTTCCCCGCCCGTACCGCGAAGCTGGCCGGCAAGGATCCGGCGAAGGCGGTCGACGGCACCCAGTCCGCTCAGGCGAGCTCGGCATCGGGCGACGTGAAGGCCGATGCGTACGCGACCCGTCACAACCCGTTCGTGTACTTCCACTCGATCATCGACGACATCGACTACTGCGACCAGCACGTCGTGAACCTGGACGACAACCTCGAGAACGACCTGAAGTCGCTCGATACCACGCCGAACTTCGTGTTCATCACGCCGAACCTGTGCGACGACGGCCACGACGGCGACGGTACCGGCGCGGCGGGCAAGGGCTGCAAGAGCGGCGCGGCCGGCGGCCTGACCTCGATCGATGCGTTCCTGAAGAAGTGGATTCCGCTCATCCAGGCATCGGCGGCCTACAAGCAGGACGGCCTGATCATCATCAACTTCGACGAGTCGAACGCGGCCAGCTCGCCGATGACCTCGACGTTCAACTCGGCCTACACGCAGATGAATCTGACGATCAACCTGACCGGCGAGTCGTGCTGCAACCAGCAGACCGGCCCGAACGTCAAGCGTCCGGAAGATCAGATCATGTCGACTCTGCCGATCGCGTACGCATCGACTCTCGGCATCAACGCTTCGTCGCTGCCGTCGACGGTGAAGACGATCCAGATCGGTATGCACTATGACGGCGTCGGCGGTGACCGCACGGGCGCTGTGCTGCTGTCGCCGTTCATCAAGGCGGGCACGACCAGCACCACCGGCTACAACCACTACTCGCTGCTCAAGAGCCTGGAAGACCGCTTCGGTATTCCGGAATACCTGGGATATGCGGACGACTCGAAACTCGTGACCTTCGGGTCCGACATCTTCACCCAATAAACACAGATGTTTTTTAACTGTTCGAAAGGGACCGCCCGGGGGGCGGCCCTTTTTTTCATTGCAAGCGTGTTCCTCACGGCATGTGGCCAGCAGGACGCTCCCCTGAACACGGCGGGCGCCGCGACCGTTGCGGCGCCCGCGCCGAAGCCAGCGGCGGCGCTTTCCAGCAAGGACATGGCGCAACTCGGCAAGCTGGCGTTTTTCGATCCGTCGTTATCCGCCTCGGGCAAACTTTCGTGCGCGAGCTGTCATAGCCCCGAGCATGCGTACGGTCCGCCGAACGGGCTCGCGGTGCAACTGGGCGGCGCCGACCTGAAGCACTACGGCACCCGCGCGGTGCCGTCGCTGCGCTATCTGCGGCGCGTGCCGATCTGGACGCACACGTACGCGAGCAGCTTCAAGGAACGTCTCGAAGACGGCGACAATCAGCCGTCCGGCGGCTACGGGTGGGATGGCCGTTTCGACCGCCCGGCCGACCAGGCCGCGTTTCCGCTGCTCAATCCGGACGAGATGGCCAATGCGAACGCCGCGGACGTTACCGCCCGCCTGAGCAAAACCGCCTATGCGGTGCGTTTTCGCGAGGTATTCGGCGAGGACATCTTCGCGCGTCCGGCCGACGCGCTCGCGGCGCTCGGCAAGGCGCTCGAACGCTTCCAGTTCGATGACCCGAGCTTTCAGCCGTTCGACAGCAAGTTCGACCAGGTGCTCGACGGCAAGGCGCGGTTCACCACCCAGGAAGCACGCGGCTTTGCGCTGTTCGTCGATCCGGAGCGCGGCAACTGCGCGTCCTGCCATCTGGTCGAGAAGGGCGCGGCCGGCGCGCACCCGGTGCTGACCGACTACAACTTCCAGACGCTCGGGGTGCCGCGCAATCCGGAAATTCCGGCCAATGCGGATCCGAAGTACTACGACATGGGGCTGTGCGGGCCGCTGCGAACCGACAAGTCCGACACCGCTTGGTACTGCGGAATGTTCAGGACACCGACGTTGCGCAACGTCAGCACGCGCAAGGTGTTCTTCCACAACGGGCGCTTCCACACGCTGGAAGAGTCGCTGCGCTTCTACGTGCAGCGCGACACCAACCCGCAGAAGTGGTATCCGCATCCCGGCGGCAAGCAGCCGTTCGACGATCTGCCCGTGAAGTATCAGAACAACGTCGATCGCCGTACTGCTCCGCTGACCAATCACAAGGGCGGCAAACCGGTGTGGTCGGAAGGGGATATCCGCGATGTGATCGCGTTTCTGAACACGCTGAACGACAGCGATGCGCAGCCGGTTGGGAAAACGGCGATGCACTGAACGGGGTCAAGCAATCGATCACTCTTTCGCGAGCGCGACCGCAACCGCCGACACGAACTCCGCGCGCACGCTATCGCCGACGCGCAGGTCGGCGAGCGGGATCTCACGCGCCGCGTGCAGCACCTGTTGATGCTTCGGGCCGCGCAACGTCAGCAGGCGCTTATCGCGATCGATGTGGACAACGGTCGCGACGACCCGCACCCGATGCACGGACGACGCGCTGCCCCCCGAAGCCGGCAGTGCGACCGTCGTTTCGACGCGCTCGCGCACGCCTCGCGCCGCGAGTTTGTCGACGTGCATTAGCAGCGCCTGCTGATACGCGACGTTCAGCCGGTCGCCGACCCGCAGCCGGCTGATATCGGCTATCGCAGGATTCACGTCGACATCGGCGAGCTGGCCGTGCGGGCTGCGCAACGTGACGTTGTTGTGGGCGGGATCGATTGCGACGACGCGTACTTGCATGTGTACGACGTCGGCCTGCCGCAGCGCCGCCTGCACGGCCGCGGCGGACACAGGTTCGCTCTGCGCGAAACCGGTCTGAGGGAAGACGCCGCCGGCGAGGAGGGTCGCGCAGCCCAGCGCGCCCAGCGTTCGTCCTGCTTGGCCCCAACCGCTGATGGCTCGCATGGTTCGCTCCTGAGGTTGTCGCTGTGATGGCCGCTGTCCTGGCACGCGTGGTAAGCCCTGGCGCGGTGGCGCCGCGACTTCGTGACCAGCGCGGCGCGTCTCTTTTAAGCCTATAACTCCGGCCGCGCCAGATCACTCTCGACGATATGTTCGCCGTACACCTGCGCGGCCGCGGTCGCTTCGAGCCGACTCTCGTGCGGGCCGAGTTCGGGGGCGCCGTCGAACGGAAACAGCACGCGGCCGTCGGTCGTGCGTACCACCTTCAATACGCCGAAGAAGCGTCGGTAGCCGGTCATTTTCGCGCTCGCCGAAATCTCGAAGTCGTCCTCCGTCGTCCCGGGGACGCTGGGAATAAACGCGGTCTTGCTCATCCGTGAAAACATCGCTGGTTGGTTCGTCTGGGGTGGGCCGAAACTCGGGCCTCCAGGAAGCCCGCGACAGGCGGGCGACCTGCATTGTCGCAAATCCATGCAAAGCACGACGCCTGCATGCGGTCCGCGGATCGACGCGATTCGATGAGAGGACAGGGCGGCGGGACGGTTTTTCCGTCAAACGCAACTAACAGCATAACCGTGCAATTTTTAGAAGAACCAGCTTGCAGCGCTGGCGGGCGCGCATGCGAACCTTTTGCGGCCTGTTTGCGTGAGCCACCGGTTCAGTCGAAAACTCGCCTGCCCAGCCGCGAGCCTTTCGTTCAACCTTGATTTAAAAGACAAAAATTGTGATGGTCCGATGACAGCCCTGATGCCGGCGCTATAATGCGCAGGTCTTTGTTACCTTCCGCCCCGCCATGAGCCGGTTACTTTGCCTGATCGTGCTGTCGCTCGGCCTCGCGCAAACTGCCGCAGCCGACGAAAACAGCGACCGGATTTCGGCGTATCTCACGCACAAGTTCGGGCTCAACAAAGACAAAGCTCAAAAGATCTCCGACGCGGTGCAATCCGCCGCTTCCAAATACTCCCTCCCGCCGGCGCTGCTGCTCGCCATCATCTCGATCGAATCCCGCTTCAAGGAAAAAGCCCACGGCGCCAACGGCGCGACCGGGCTGATGCAGGTCGTGCCGCAAGCGCATCGCGGACTTCTGCGCAACGTGAAGGATCTGACCGAGCCGGGCGCCAACATCGAAGCCGGCTCCGCGATCCTGTACGGCTACATGCGCTCGGCCAACGGCGATCTGAACGCTGCGCTGAAAAGTTACGGCGGCTCGAAGGCATATGCGCAGAAGGTTACGTTGCGCGTCGAGGATTTCTCGGCGATCGCCGTGCCTCAGGACAAAGCGCAAGCCGGCAGCGGCCAGGCGGCGTCGTGTGAAGCAGATCGATGCGACGACGCCAATCCGTGGGCTGACGCGTTCAGCGTGCCGGCCACGCCCGCCGGTAATGCGGCGGCGAGCGGCGCACGGGCGCCGTCGGCCGCGCTCGCGGCGTCGTCGGGTTCCGTATCGGCCTCGACCTCAGGCTCGCCGCGCAGCGCGTCGAAATAATCGCGTTCACCTGGTCCGCCGATCGCGCTCGCGCGGTCCATCGCGCATTTTCCCGAAGACAGGCCCGTGCCTCCGCGCCGGCGAGTTCGCCCGGTGCCGCCCTTGTCATGCGCCGTAATGCGACACCGGCCTGACGTTGCACCCTTTTTACGCACGTTCACAGCGCCGCTCTACAATGCATTCCCATTCGCGCTGACGACGCGCGCTTCTTGCCATCGACCATGCAGATCCCGTTTTCCCGATCCACCGCCGCGGCCGTATTCGGCCTGCTGGCGCTCGCGGCATGCAGCAGCACGCCGCAACCGAAATTCACTCAGGAGATGTTCGAGACCGGCGCGAGTCCGTATGCGCGCAATTTCAATTCGAACACCATCGATAGCTGCGAAGCCGCGCGTCGCGCGCTGCTGAGCCAGGGCTATCTGACGACGATGTCGCGTCCCGATTCCGTCGACGGCACGAAAAATTTCCAGCCGACTAGCGACACCCACGTGGTCGTCGAATTTCATGTGGTCTGTACGCCCGGGGAAGAGGCGGCCAGCAGCAGCATCGTGTATGTGAATGCGGTGCAAAACGGCTTTGCGCTGAAGAAGAGCGATACGTCGGCGAGCGTCGGGCTCAGCGTGCTCGGTTCGCTGTCGCTGCCGATCCGCTCGAATAGCGATGCGATGGTGAAAATTTCGAGCGAGACGATTCCGTCGGGCAAGTTCTATGAACGGTTCTTCGGGCTCGTCGATCACTATCTGCAGACCGTCGTGCGCACGCAGCCGGTGACGAGCAGCGCGATCGAAACGCGCACGCTGCCGATGCAGGTCGCGACGCCGCTGCAGCTCACGACAATTCCCGCCGAGATGCCGGTCACGCAGAGCGCGCCGGCGGCAGTGCCAGCCGGAGGCCCGGCTCAAATGAGCGCACCGGTTCAGGCCGCAGCGCCAGAGCATGTAACTGCGCCCGCAGTGAGCCAGCCGACGCAAACAATCCCTGCGCAGATCGCAGCACCCGCGGCAACTCAATCATCGACACCCGCCGCAGCGCAGATCACATCACCAGCGCCGGTCCAGATCACCACATCCGTGGCAACTGAACCGCCGACGCTCACCCCAACGCAGCCCACCGCACCCGCTCCCGTTAACCAACTCCTGGACCCGATCGGCCAGGCTGCCGCGGCCGATCCGGCGAGCGGCGCGACCCGCGTTCCGTAAACCGGTAAACCAACACGGACATCGAATGTGTTTGGGCTGATCAATCACTGTTCAGCCGTTAACCCCACGCAGCGACGTTTACCTTATGGTGTTTACTTAAAACGTATACATACATAGTAGTAGTTAACAAAGGGCACTCGTTTCTGTGGATAACTCCCAAATCCCGTCTTACATCAACACGATGCGGAAACGATAACCGTGCGGAACACGGCTGTAGAAAAACTACATGGCCGGGATAACTTTGAAAGCACGTTAACCGGCCCCTGCTCTTATCAAGATTCCGCACACAGGCTATTCGCCGTGCTATCCCCGAGTTGTACAGAGGTCGCTGTGGATAACCTGGCCCTCGCAACGCTTATCCCAAAGCGGCGGAGCAGACGATTCGCGGGTCGCGAAGCGCTCGTTAACGCACAGAATCCGGTTAACGCCGCGCGCATAGTAAGAACACGGAACAAAGATTGCGTGCTTACTTTTTGCAAACGCAACTGTTGCTATTTCGCTAAATCCGTTTAGCCAACGGCCAAAACAGGCATAGAGTTAAAGTGCTTTGTGAGGTTCTTGGTGCAGTGCGGGGGGATGTATGAAACGCAGATCAGCACGACAGCTAGTCCGGCTTCTTTCGGATCTTCGGCATGCGGCCCATTGCAGTACGTTGCGGGCCGCCGCGACTAACCGGGCGATAGCGCTGGCAAGCGCCGAGGCCGACGAAGACCTCGCCGCCGCCGATGACGACAACACCGAGTCCACCCGCGACGCCTATCGCGACAAGCTGTTCCGGAGCCGGTCATGAGAGCCGCAAGCGAACGCTCGTTGCGGTTTCTGGTGGAGAAGTGGCTCGCGCCGTCGCCATCCGAGCCGGTTCACGTGACTGAATTCAGCCGCACGCGAATGGGTGGGCGACGCTACGTGCGAGTCGAGACGTCACCACGGGAGGGCCGCCGCGGACTGTTTTTCTTCCGCCACGACGACGGCTGCTGGTGCGTGTTTCCGCCGACCGCCGACACCCGCAATCTGTTCGCGCATCCACGCGCGGCATAGCCGGCGCACCGCAGCGGCGCCGGGATCAACAGTGGCGAACGCAACGACGAACGACGCGCGCCACACGCTCAAGCCGTCTTCGACACGCGCTCCCGGCTGCGTTTCCAGCCGGGCAACACCTGACACACGATCAAACCGGCGAGCATCAGCGCACAGCCGAACAGTGCGCGCGCCGTCAAGGTTTCGCCGAGCACCAGCCAGCCGGCGAGCGCCGCGAACACGCCTTCCATGCTGAAGATCACCGCCGCGTGCGACGGCGCCGCATAGCGCTGCGCGACCACCTGGATCGTATACGCGACACCGACCGACAACGCTCCGCCGTAAACGATCGTCGGCGCCGCGCGCACGATCACCGCGACACTGAGCGGTTCGAGCGCGAGACCGATCACCAGACAGACGAGCCCGCAGGTCACGAACTGCACGAGCGCGAGCATCAGGGTGTCGTGGCGCGCGGCGAAGCGGCCGACCAGCATCATTTGCAGAGAAATCGCCAGCGCGCCGGCCAGCTGGAACCAGTCGCCGTACAGCATCGAGAAATGTTCGTCGACGCTCAGGAAGTACATGCCGAGCGCCGCGAGCACCGCGCCGAGCCATGTGCCGGGACCGGTCTTATGGCGCAACAGCACGCCGAGCAGCGGCACGATCACCACGTAGAGCGAGCTGATGAAGCCCGCGTTGGCGACCTTTGTGTATTGCAGGCCGATCTGCTGCAATGAAATCGACACCGCCAGCACGACGCCGAGCAGCGCGCCCGCGCCGAGCAGTTCGCGCGCGCCGGCCGGTTCGCGCTTCGTGAGTTCCGCGAGCGCGGAGCGTCGCACGCAGACGATCATCGTCAGCACGACCAGCGCGCCGAGCAGAAAGCGCAGACCGGTGAATAGAAACGGGCCGATCGCATCGAGACTCAGGCGCTGCGCGACAAACGCGGAGCCCCAGATCAGCGCGGCGATCAGCATCAGCGCGTTGGCGCGCAGGTGTTGGCGGGTATCGGGATTCAAGGTGTTGTTGTGGTCTTGAGCGGTGGATCGCGCCGGTGAGACACGCAACGTCGGCACACGGCGCGCTGCCGGTAAGCAGCCGCTCACATGATACGCGGGCCGGGCGACCGCCACGCACGCCGCGCGGCGTCAGCGCGGTGTCGGGCATCCGCGGTAACGCCCGACGCAAGCCGCTGTCAGCGGTCTAGGTATTGTCCCTGGCAGGGAATACTGAATAACTGAAAGCGCGCTGAAAGCACGGTGTCTCCCGGAAAATACATATCGAGTTTTACGCATGACAAACCGCCTACGCTTGGGTAATACTCTCCCGCGGGGAGCCGAAGGCATCTCGCAGCCTGCTCTACCGTGCAGTTGTTTTCAATTCACATTCGACTTAGTCGTCAGGTTTGGGGATCAACACATGAAAAAAGTCATCGTCTCGCTCGCAGCCGCTTCGTTCGCGCTGGTTTCCGTTCAGGCTTTCGCACAGGCATCGGACGCAGCTGCTGCGCCGGCTGCCGCTGCTGCTAGCGCACCGAAGAAGCACCACGTCAAGCAGCTGAAGACCCACGGCAAGCGCGCGCCGGTGGCAGCAGCAGCTTCGGCAGCAGGCACGAACGACAAGGGCGCGGCAAACTAAGCCGACGCACGCTCGTCGCTACGCGACGTAGCGGTTACTTGCGTCGTGCGGTTCGCCGCCCGCGGCAGCCGGTGATAAACCGGATTGCCAGCAAAAAGGCCAGAGCTTTCGCTCTGGCCTTTTTGCATCCGCGGCGCGTTTTACGCCGCTTATGTCACGCTCGACCCGGACGATCAGCCTGCCAGTCCGCGCCGGATTACTTCGTCCAGCAGACCGTTCAGCCCGTCCGGATGGGTGGCCGCGCGCGTCTTCAGTTCGTTCACGAGTTCGCCGTTGAGCTTGCACGCAAACGCGACGAGGCCTTGCGCCTGATCGAGCTTGCGCTGTTCGCGCCGGTCGGCGACCGGTGCGGTCGCGGTGCCCTTGCCGGCGCGGTTCGCACCCGCCTGCTTCATTGCGTTGTTCAGTTTCAGCGCCTTGTTCTTTTCAAGGTCGGTTTTTTTCATCGCCATCTGGAAGGCCTCTGCGAGGTAAATAAGCCAGCATTGTACGCAGCCGCGCAAGCCGTGGCGCCATGCGGCCTGGCGCGGTGCGCATCGCGAGTGCGGGGTGGGCGCGGGTGAGCGCCAGGCGAGCGAGTCATGAGTGCGCCGATGTTAGTCCGCGCGCTCGGCCGGCGGTGCCGACACGCTGTCCATTAACGCGCGCATCCTCTGCCAATGCGTACCTTCCCAGAAGATCCGCTGGCATACGTCGCAGGTGACGAAGCGGCTATGCCGCTGCAACACGCCGTGCGGCACCCGCGGCCCCGCTTCCTCGCGGGCGATGCGCCGCAGCGGCACATTGCACATCAGACAAAGCCGGAACGGTTGCGCGCTGCGCGCCAGATCGAGCCGTTCGAACACTTCGCGCAATTGCTCGCGCGGACGCAGCGCGCGCACGTAGCAGCCGTGCGTGATATTGCGGCGTTTGAGCAGTTCGCGGTCGCGTGTCAGCACGATGCGCTGTTGCGAGGCGGCGAGCGCTTCGATGTCGGCATCGGGGTAGTGGTTGTCGTACAGCGTATCGAAGCCGGCCAGCCGCAGCAGCGGCGCAAGGCCGCCGAGATGCGCGTCGGCGATGAAGCGCAACACCCGCAGCGGCCGCTCGCGTACGCGCAGAAGCGGCTGGATGTCGAGCGCTTCGAACTTCGGATAGACGGCGACGCGATCGCCGTCCGCGAGCGGCTGATCGAAGCCGACCGACACGCCGTTCACCAGAATCAGCTCGACCTCGGTATGCGGCACCCCGAGCACTTCTATCATGTGCTTGGTGGTCGCCCCGCGCGCGCACACGCAGGCGAACTCGCGCCGGCGCAACTGGCGGGCGAGAAAGTCGTTCAGCTCCTCGTAGAAGCGGAAAGTCGCGGTGACCATCATGGCAGTATCGCACCGTCCGTGCTGCGCGTTGTCCTGCGCATGTCGCATGAGTGTGCTTTACTTCGGGTTCTTTAGTTGACGGAGCGATAGATGGACATCGGTTTTATCGGTCTCGGCGAGATGGGCGCCGCGATGGTTGCAAACATTCTGAAAGCCGGGCACCAGGTGCGCGTGTGGAACCGCTCGCCGGAGAAGGCCCAGCCGCTGGCGGCACTCGGCGCGCAGGTCGTCGCGACGCCGGCCGAAGCGTTTGCGGGCGACGCCGTGTTCTCGATGCTGGCCGACGATGCCGCACTGCGCGAAGTCATCACCGCGTCGCTGCTCGAGCACGCGCCGCGCGGTCTGATTCACGCGAACATGGCGACGATTTCCGTCGCGCTCGCCGAAGAACTCGCGACCGCGCACGCGTCGCGCGGCGTTCACTATGTCGCCGCGCCGGTGCTCGGCCGCCCGGATGTCGCGGCGGCCGGCAAGCTGACGATCGTCGCGGGCGGGCCGGCCGAGTCGATCGACCGGCTCCAGCCGGTGTTCGACGTGATCGGCCAGAAAACCTGGCGGATCGGTTCGCTGCCGCAGCAGGCCAACGTGATAAAGCTCGGCGCGAACTTCATGCTCGGCGCGGCGATCGAGACGCTTGGCGAAGCCGCGGCGCTCGTCACCGGCCACGGTCTGGCGATGCAGGACTTCCTCGACGTGATCACCAGCGGCCTGTTCCCGGGGCCGGTGTATGCGGGCTACGGCAAGCTGATCGCCGACCAGCAGTTCGAACCGGCGCTGTTCAAGGCGCGCCTCGGCCTGAAGGACGTGCGCCTCGCGCTGGCCGCCGCCGACGCGGTGACCACGCCGATGCCGGTCGCGAGCGTGGTGCGCGACAGCCTGATCGAAGCGATCGCGCACGGCGACGGCGAGAAGGACTTCGCGGTGCTGGGCCAGGTCGCGGCGCGGCGCGCTGGGCGCTAAGCGCTAAGCACTAACCGCTTAGCGCTGAGCGCGGGCGAGCGTATCCGGCCGGGTCGGGCGGCAAGGCATAATAGCCGCCCGATTTCTCTACATTCCCCCAGTTCCGATGACTCTGCATACCTGGTGGCTGTTCGTCGCCACCGTCTTCGTCGTGTCCGCGATTCCCGGTCCCAACATGCTGCTGGTGATGACGCACGGCGCGCAGCACGGCCTGCGCCGCGCCAGCGCGACGATGGCGGGCTGCCTGTCGGCGCTGGTGCTGATGCTGGCGGTCTCGGCGGCGGGGCTCGGCGTGCTGCTGGCCGCGTGGCCGACGATGTTCAACGCGCTGCGCCTGATCGGCGCGGCTTATCTGGTCTATCTCGGTATCAAGGCCTGGCGCGCGCCGGTCGATGAAGCCGCCGCGCACAATCTCGACGAACAGTCGGCGAAACCCGCGCGCTCGCGCTTCGCGCTGTTTCGCAACGGTTTTCTGGTCGCCGGCAGCAACCCGAAGGCGATTCTGTTCGCGGCCGCGCTGCTGCCGCAGTTCATCGACGCGAGCGAGCCGAAGCTGCCGCAGTTCGGCGTGCTGGTCGCGACCTTTGCGGCGATCGAAGTCAGCTGGTATCTGGTCTACGGGGGCTTCGGCACGCGTATCGGCTCGAAGCTGAAGAGCCGCAGCGTCGCGCGCGCTTTCAACCGGCTGACCGGCGGCGTATTCGTCGGTTTCGGCGCAATGATGGCGCTGGTGCGCCACTAGGCACCACGCCGGCAGCGGGAGGTGGGGAGCAGGCGGACACTACGAAATATGACCGTTGTATGTAAGCAACATTGAGGGTCAACCCTAATTTGCATGTTGCGTCGCACCAAGCGGTTTGCTATAGTTCTTCTTGTCTCCTCCATGTCTCCTCTGATATGGATTCAGCCCGCCAACCTAGGCGGGCTTTTTTTTTGCCCTATTCCGGGCCACTGGGTTGCGCGGCAGCGCCGTCAGAACTTGTACGACACCGCCAGGAAGGAAATGATCGGATTCGCGCTCAGATCCGCCTTCGACACACCCAGCTCCGTCCCGTCCGCCGCCTTGATGATCACCGACGAGGTCGTCTTCAGCGGGATATAGGTGACCGACGCCACCAGCCCCCAGTGATCGGTGATGTTGTACGCGAGCCCCGCGTTGAACACCGGTGCCCACGATGACGACGCTTTCCCCGACACCTGCGTCGTTCCGCTCTTGCCCGCGCCCGCGGCGAGCACCGCGCCGAGATTTTCCTGAGTCGCTTTGACGAAATTCGGGCTCAACTGGATGTCGGAGAACCAGTTATATGACACGCCGATGCCGAGAAACGGCCGCAGCTTCGCGGTCGGCTCGTTGAAGTAGTACTGGAACATCAGCGCCGGGCTCCACTGCCGCACGCTCTTGACGATCGGATTGGCCTGCGGGTCGCCCAGGTTCTGCTGGCCGAGCGCGCCGGCCGGTCCCGGCGGCTTGATCGTGCCGTGACCGTAGATCTTGAAGGTCGGCGGGATGCCGGCGACGGTGGTGACCGCGATATGGTCGGTCAGGTAGTGGCTGAATACCAAGCCCACCGTGTTCGCGGAATTGGTCGACAGACCCGTGCCCGCCGACGTGAACTGATCCGGCAGCCGCAGCGGCGTGTTGATCGGCGTCGGCGCGACGTGGGTGGTGAGCGGCGTGCTCGAATCCTGCGGCATCACGTGGAACCAGCCGAGCACGGCGACGTTGTCGCCCGCACGCTGGGCGTACGCACTGACCGACAACAGCGTCGCCAGTATCGCGAGACAGAGTTTTTTCATCGTGTTTTCTCCTCAGACGCCCGGCCGGCATGTCGCGCGACGGGCGGCGGCGCGCGTCGGGCGGGCCGCCGCGCTGGATATTCGGGGGGCGGCGGTCGCCGCGTCGCCGGCTGAGCGCCCAGCGAGGGCAGCGCAGCGCAACGCGGCAACCGCTGTGCGGACGGCGGCCGGCAGGCCGGCGCCGCCGCGGTTGGCCATTACTGGACGAAGGCGCCGATCGTGAAATACGGCGATGACGCGTCGGTCATGTCGAGGTAGCCGAACACGCCGCCGGTGAAGATCATCTTGCCGGTCGCCTTGGTGCCGGTGGACGCGCCGACCTTGTAAGTCGTCACGACGCCCGGCACGGTCTGCGAGAAGTCGAAGTTCAGCGCGGTCGCGAGCGATGCCTGCGACGCGTTGAACGGATCGAGCAGCGTCGCCTCGGTGCCCTCGAGCGCGGTGGTCCGGTAGTCGAACTGGCTGTCGACGCCGATGTACTCGCCGTTCTGCGCGTTCACCGTGGTCGCGATCTGCGGCGCGAGGATCGAGATGCCCGATTCGTCGTCGGCGTACGGGCCCGTTTCGCCGTTGACCGCGGTGGTCGCCGAAGAGTTGGCCGCGCCGGTGCGCACGAGGATCGGCACCAGCTGGTTCTTCAGCTTGCCGACGATCATGTAGCCGCGTGCTTTCGGTGTAGCCGCGAGCGTCGGCTTGGCCTGGCCGAGGAAGTTATTGGTCTGGAATGCGCCGCTGCCGTCGGTGGCGGCGCTGAAGTTGCCGCCCGGCTGCTGGCAGGTGCCCGCATGGACGCCGGTGTTGTCGCACTCGCTCCACGTGCCGTCGGCGTTGATCGTGATCTTCGAATCGACCGCGACCGGCGCGAATTTCTGCGACGGCACCTGGTGATAGCCGACCTGGTTGTAGGTGCCGGCGACATTGGCGAGATTCGTTTCAATCGACGAGAAACCGATGAACGGGTAGTACGGGAACGTAGTGTCGGGCACCGCGCCGACGCCGAGCACCCCGCCGAACGAGATTTCGGCGCCCGGGATCGTGCCGCCTGCAACCCCTTCGCCGACGAAAATTCGCGCCGGCCGGCTCGAATCGAGGCTTGCGCCGTTCAGGCGGAACGCGCATTGATTGAGCTTGTTGGTCGGCAGCAGCGTTTCCTGGCTCAGCGTGCCGCTCGCGGTCTGCCCCGCGCGGGTCGGCATCACGGTGCCGGCGGTCGCCGGAATCGGCGACTCGATGTAGCTGATCTGCCAGGTCATCTTGCTCGTATCGAGCCGCAGCTTGACGAGCTCACCGTCGCCGCCGCCGCCGGTGAAGACCGTGTTGTAGTCGAGCGCCGAAGGGCACAGCCGCGTCTCGGTCATCGGTCCGGCGCCGTTGTCACTGCCGCCGCCACCGCCGCACGCCCCCAACGGTGCGGACAGCGCCAGCACCGAAACGATTCTCCAATTCATACCGCCTCCCAATGTTGTCGTTGTATGGGGCCGGCTCCGCGTCCGGCCGCCTTCTGCCTGATCTGTCCCACCGCGGAGTCCCGCCGCGAGCGGGGCGGCCGTGCGTTGCGCGCGGCCGGTCCTTTGCCCTTGATGTGCCGCCTGTTTGCGGCTTACTTGCTGATCTGCGCGCCGATCCCGAAGTACGGCGCGCTCGGCGTATCCGGGTTGGCCGAGGTCGACGCGATGCCGCCGTTTTCGCTGCCCTGGATCACGGTCGCGTACAGGCCGCCCGATGCGATCGCGAGACCGGTGTGGCCGTTGCCGTCGAGCACGTTGACGAGTCCCGGGGTCGACGCGCCGTAGCCGAGGCCGACCGTGCTTTCCGGGGCCGACGTCGAGGGATTGATGAAGGTCGCGGCCGCGCCCTGCACCAGCGTCGCCGTGTACTTGAAGTTCGAATCCGCGCCGACGTAGCCGCCGTCGAAGCCGCCCGATGCGAGCGGCGTCGCCGCGGCGAGCATCGCGATGCCGGATTCGTCGTCGACCTGCAGCGTGTCCGGATTGGCGAGGCCGGTGCGCACCACCAGCGGGACCGTCGCGCCGTTCAGCTGGCCGAGGATCATGTGCGCGGTGCCGAAATTGCCGGTGCGCAGCGGGTTGGCGGCGGCGCCGGTGCCGGGCACGATCTGCGGCGGTGTGCTGCTGTCGAAGTAGCCGTTGCTGTTGAGCGTCAGCGGTTTGCCGGTCGACAGGCAGCCGGTCGAGCTCGACGACGTGCAGTTGCCGCTCGCGTCGAAGGTCTCGACCGCGTTGGTCGCGATCGTTTCGTAGTTCGCGGTCGGCGACAGGTGGTACAGCAGCGCGTTGTAGGTGCCGGGCAGCCGCGACAGGTCGGTGGTCGTGCTCGCGAAGCCGAGGAACGGATAGAAGTCGAAGTGCCGTTTGGTGACCGCGCCGAGCGTCGTCACGACGAGGTTGATGCCCGCGTATTCGACCGTCGCGCCGGGTATGCCGCCGCCCGCCACGCCCTTGCCGACCAGCACCATCGGTGGATTCGGGTTGTTCACGAAGCTGGGCGTCGTATAGGTCGTGCCGTTCGACGCGGTGCCGCTGCCCGCGCCGAGGATGAACGCGCAGCGCGTCTGTTCGTCGGTCGGCAGCATCCCGGCCGGCGGGTGGATCACCGGGCCGGCGATCTGCGTGCCCTTGCGGGTGACGGACACGCTGGCGCTGGTCAGCGGAATCGGCGACTCGAGCCACTTCAGCGTGTAGGTCATCGCGGTGGCGTCGATGTTCAGCTGCACGACTTCGCCGCTGCCGGCGCCGCCGAGGTACTTGCTTTTGACGATATCGGCGGTAGCGGGACACAGCGTGGCCGTCGTCGCGCTCGAGGCCGGCGCGCCTTGCGGGCCGCAACTCACGCCCGAACATTGCGTCGGCGTGACCGGGCTCGGATCGCCAGCTTTGCCGCCTCCGCAAGCAATCAGGATCGGCGCTGCGGCAATCGCCATTGCCAGGCCGCGTGTCATCGCGTGCGACATGCTGCTGTCTCCCTTCGTGTAATTGTGCGGAGTCATTTTGCTGTGCGTTTATTTGCTGTCAATTGAATGAGCCGTCTAAAAAGGCTGATTCAAACAGCGTGATTTTCATTGCGCGCGCATGGCACGGACAGTTGCCGTCCTTTTAAACGCAAAAGCTTTTTTCGAGCTGAAGGCGGTGCCGTTGTTTCGCCGCATCGCCTTGCTGGGCAAGCGTCGCGGCAAAAGGCTCTATCATCCTGGCACGACCGTTCGCAAAAAAATCAGGTGTTTCCCCAGGCGGAAAACAATGCATTGCGCGGCAATTGCGGGCACGAATTACCGGAATGCGGTGAATAGTCCGGTTTTAATATTTAAAGTAATTCGGGCTACTACCGACAAGGGGTGTCAAGCGAATTGGATGCGGGGTGTTTTAAAACAGAAAAGCCGGTCTTTGCAGACCGGCTTTTCGACGGGAGTGGCGAACGGAGAGTGCGGATGACCGTTCGCGATGTGACGCGCTTAGCGTTTCAAGCCGGTTTCTTCGGCCGCGCCGATCGCCAGATTCATACACTGGATCGCCGCGCCCGATGCGCCCTTGCCGAGGTTGTCCAGCCGCGCGACGGTGACGAAGCGCTCTTCGTTGCCGAATACGAACAGGTCGACGCGGTTGGTGTCGTTGTTCGCCTGCACGTCGAAGAAGCCGTTGTCGAGATTGGCGTCCGCATCGAACGGCGCGACGTGCACGAATGCTTCGCCCGCGTAGTACTCGGCGAACAGCGCCTGCACGTCTTGCGGCGTCGCCTTCTTGGCCAGCTGGTTCGGCGAGAAGTAGGTGGTGACCGCCAGACCCTTGTAGAAGTCGCCGACGATCGGCGTGAAGATCGGCGCCGACGTCAAGCCCGTATGCGCGGCCATTTCCGGCAGATGCTTGTGGGTCAGGCCGAGCGCATACGGACGCGGGCTCTTCAGCTTGCCGTTACCGCCGGCTTCGTAGTCGGCGATCATCTTCTTGCCGCCGCCGCTGTAACCGGTGATCGAGTATGCGTGCGCGGCGAACTCGGGCGCGACGACGCCGGCTTCGACGAGCGGGCGCATCGCCAGCACGAACGCCGACGCGTGGCAGCCCGGCACCGCGATGCGTTTCGCGCTGCGCAGACGCTCGCGTTGCGCGCGCGCCAGTTCCGGCAGGCCGTAGGCCCAGTCGGCCGCGGTACGGAATGCGGTGCTCGCGTCGATCAGCACGGTGCGCTCGTTCTCGACGAGCGACGCGGATTCGCGCGACGCGACATCGGGCAGGCACAGGAACGTGACGTCCGACGCGTTGATGAGACGACGGCGCTCGTCGAGGTCCTTGCGCTTCGCTTCTTCGATACGCAGGATTTCAACGTCGGCGCGCTTCGACAGGTATTCAAAAATCTTCAGGCCGGTGGTGCCTTCCTGTCCGTCGACAAAAACTTTCGTGCTCATCTCGATCTCACTCGCTGGAAACGGGGCGCGACGCCGCGCCGGAACGTTATTTTAAGACGTCAGTGCGCCGCTCGTGCGGCGCAGCGCGAAAAAACGACGATGCGCGCGCAACGTGACAGCGACGTGAAGTGTTGCGCGGCAGATCCGAGCGGATGCGGGGAAGTTGGCGGAAGATCGCGGGGCTAGCCGCGCGCGGCGATCCAGCGCGCGGTCACGGCCGCAATGCGCGCGCCGAACGCCCGCGCGGTCTCGAGGTCGCCGGGCGGCGGCGCTTCGTCGGGCGATGCGTCGGCCGCCGACTGGGTCAGCAGCCCGGTAAAGCCGCCGACGAAGTTCAGATCGTTGCGGGTCGCCGCCTTCGTGTTGGCCGGCATCATGCCAGTGCCCGCCCAGATCATGCTGTGCTGCATCGCCAGCGTGACGAAGTACTGGATCGTCGAGAACTTGTCGCCGTTCATCGTCGCGGAGTTGGTGAAGCCGGCCGCGATCTTGTCTTTCCACGCCTGGCCGAACCACGGCTTCGAACTCGCGTCGGCGAATTTCTTGAAGTCGGCCGACGGTCCGCCCATGTAGGTCGGCGCGCCGAAGATCAGCGCGTCGGCGGCGGCGAGTTCGTCCCACGCCGCGTCGTCGATTTCGCCGACCGGCATCAGCTTCGCGTCGGCGCCGGCTTCGAGCACGCCCGCGTGTACCGCTTCCGCGACTTTCTTCGTATGGCCGTAGCCGCTGTGATAAACGATGACGATTTTCGACATGTAGTACTCCAGCAAAGTGAGCGGGCGTTAGCGCCCGTAGCTGACCACCAGCTTCGCACTGCCGATCGCAGCGGTGCCGATCTCGTGATCGAACATCAGCGCGGGACGGCCTTGCGCGAGCCGCAGATCGGCGGAGTTCAGCGCATAGACAGTGATGATATAGCGGTGCGGTTTGCCGGGCGGCGGGCAGGGGCCGCCGTAACCGTCGGTATCGAAGTCGTTGCGCGCTTCGACAGCGCCGAGTTTCTTCAGGAACCCCGATGAACTCGCGTTCTCCGGCAGGCTATCGACGTTGGCCGGAATGCCCGCGACGGCCCAATGCCACCAGCCGCGGCCCGGCGCATCCTCGTCGAAAATCGTGATCGCGAAGCCGCGGGTGCCGGCCGGCGCGCCGCGCCACGTGAGTTGCGGCGAGCGGTTGCCGCCCTTGCAGTCGTTCTGGTCGAACACCTGCGCGTTCGGCACCGGCGAGCCCACGCGCAGATTCGCGCTGGTCAGTGTGAAGGCGCCGTCGGCGCGCGCGACCGAACTTTGCGCCGCGGTCAACGCGAGCATTGCGCACACCAGAATCGATCGATGCCACCACGAGGAAGTCAGCGAAACAACCAGGCAACGCGCGCGCATGTGCCGGCTCTCCTGTCAGGGCGCGAGGCGCTCGTCCTCGCGATGGTTGTTGTCCTTAATCGTGCCCTAAAGTGAAACCAAGTCTAACACTTGCATCGGCGCTGGTTAGCTGTGCGATGCATCGTCGTGTGGGGCGTGCGTGTCCGGCGTGTCCCGCAGGTGGTGCGCAGGTGGTGCGTGTCGCGCGGAAAGCCCGAACCGCGCGCCGCTTGCTGAACGCGCATAAAAAAAGCCGCCGGTCGCGAAGACCGGCGGCTTTTCATTCAGCCCGCATCAGGCGGCTGGCTGTGAGCTTACTGCGGCGTCGAGGTGGCGCCGCCGTGCGCGGCCGACCACTCGGCCGGCGCGTGCAGGAATTTTTCCACTTCGTCGAGCGTCCTGGTGTCGAAGTACTTGTTTTCCTTCGCGACGCGCAGTACGTCCCACCACGTGGCGAGCGCGTGCAGATCGACGTCGATGTCTTTCAGCACCGACACGCTTTCCTTGAAGATGTTGTAGTGGAACAGCACGAAGCAGTGGTTCACCGTCGCACCGGCGGTGCGCAGCGCGTTGATGAAGTTGATCTTGCTGCGGCTGTCGGTGGTCAGGTCTTCGACCAGCAGCACGCGCTGGCCTTCGGTCAGCAGACCCTCGATTTGCGCGTTGCGGCCGAAACCCTTCGGCTTCTTGCGCACGTATTGCATCGGCACCATCAGGCGGTCGGACAGCCACGCCGCGAACGGGATACCGGCGGTCTCGCCGCCGGCGACCGCGTCGATCTGCTCATAGCCGACGTCGCGCAGGATCGTCGTTTCGGCCATTTCCATCAGGCCGCGGCGCACGCGCGGATACGAGATCAGCTTGCGGCAGTCGATATACACCGGGCTCGCCCAGCCGGACGTGAAAATATACGGTTTCTCCGCGTTGAAATGCACTGCTTGCACTTCGAGCAGCATTTTGGCGGTGGTGTCGGAGATCGTCTGGCGATCGAAGCCTGTCATGGGCGGATCCTTCGGAATGAGCGGGGGAGAAGCGGGCGCGGGCCCGGTGGCGCAGCAAGCGGAGGTATGCCGCGCCATGCCGGGCGGAATACGCGACCGGCGGTGATACCCAGACCGGCGTTTGCTGCGCGCGTGGGCGGCTATTTTACCCGAAATGGGTGGCGCCGAGGAGGCCGTCGGCGGCTCAACGGCGCGCGCATCGTCTTGTGAGCGCGCAAGGCCGCCTTTACACTCACGCGACTTTGGCGGGCACCCGCCGCGCCCGCTCCCCGACCTACGGAATCCTTTCGATGAACGCCGCCCCTCCCGCTCGCGCGACCGCCGCCGCACCCGCCGCTTCGGCGCTCAAACCGGGCCATGCGGGCCGCGCGCTGCTCGCCGCGGTGCTCGGCTACGCGATGGACGGCTTCGATCTGCTGATCCTCGGCTTCATGCTGCCGGTGATCGCCGTCGACCTGCATCTGAGTTCGGCGCAAGCGGGCGCGCTGGTCACGTGGACGCTGATCGGCGCGGTCGCCGGCGGCGTGCTCTTCGGTGTGCTCAGCGATTATTTCGGCCGGGTGCGGATGCTGACGTGGACGATCCTGATCTTCGCGGTGTTCACCGGGCTGTGTGCGCTCGCGCAGGGCTACACCGACCTGCTGATTTTCCGGACCATCGCCGGGATCGGACTGGGCGGCGAGTTCGGCATCGGCATGACGCTGGTCGCCGAAGCGTGGCCGGCGGCGCAGCGCGCGCGGGTGTCGTCGTATGTCGGGCTCGGCTGGCAGCTCGGTGTGCTGGCGGCCGCGTTGCTGACGCCGCTGCTGCTGCCGCTGATCGGCTGGCGCGGGATGTTCGCCATCGGGCTGCTGCCGGCGCTCGTGTCGTTTTTCGTGCGGCGGCGGGTCGAGGAGCCGGCGCTGTTCACTGAGCGTGCCGCGCGCGGGGTACGCAAGCTGCCGCTCAAACTGCTGTTCGCCGATGCGCGCACCACCCGTGCGAGCCTCGGCGTCACGATCCTGTGCTCGGTGCAGAACTTCGGCTATTACGGGCTGATGATCTGGCTGCCGAGCTATCTGTCGAAGACCTTCGGCTATTCGCTGACGAAGTCGGGCCTGTGGACCGCCGCGACGATTCTCGGCATGGCGGCCGGCATCTGGCTGTTCGGCATCGCCGCCGATCGCTTCGGCCGCAAGCCGACCTTCCTGTTCTATCAGGCGGGCGCGGTCGTGATGGTGTTCGTCTACGCGCAGTTGAGCACGCCGCTCGCGTTGCTGATCGGCGGCGCGGCGATGGGGGTGTTCGTGAACGGGATGATCGGCGGCTACGGCGCGCTGATCTCCGAGCTCTATCCGACCGAGGCGCGGGCCACCGCGCAGAACGTGCTGTTCAACGCGGGCCGCGCGGTCGGCGGTTTCGGGCCGGTCGTGGTGGGCGCGCTGGCCGCGCGCTATTCGTTCTCGGCGGCGTTGGCGCTGCTCGCATCGATCTATCTGCTCGACATCGTCGCGACACTGTTTCTGATTCCTGAACGGCGCGGCGCCGAACTGGAATAACTCCGAATCCGCGCCCGCTGCGCGGCGCAATGTCAAATAGCCAGCGCGCGGAACCCGGCGCCGGGCAGCGGCGCGGCAGTATTATCAGCCGCTGTTTCGCCATTGGTTAGTCCTGTTAACCACTCAGTGCATCGACACGTCCCAGGTGTACACTGGTCGACCCGCGAAGCACTCCACATCGTCCCGTACTTCGTCGAGGTAAGCCACCGCGCCAACCGGCGCGTGCGAAAACCACCTCGGTCGGCTATCCGTCTGACAGATGCAAGCGAAGCAACGGTGTGGTGCCCCGGGCCCAATTACTTACGTCTCGCAGGCCTAGAAATGGACGAACAACTCAAGCAAAGCGCTCTCGCATACCACCAGAATCCGAAACCCGGCAAGATTTCGGTGACGCCCACCAAGCCGCTGTCGAACCAGCTGGACTTGTCGCTCGCGTATTCGCCGGGTGTTGCAGCGGCCTGTATGGCGATTTACGACACACCGCTCGACGCGCAGAAGTACACGTCGCGCGGCAACCTCGTCGGCGTGATCACCAACGGCACGGCCGTGCTCGGCCTCGGCAACATCGGTCCGCTCGCCGCGAAGCCGGTGATGGAAGGCAAGGGCTGTCTGTTCAAGAAGTTCGCCGGTATCGACGTGTTCGACATCGAGTTGAGCGAGTCGGACCCGGACAAGCTCGTCGAAGCGATCGCGATGCTCGAGCCGACGCTCGGCGGCATCAACCTCGAAGACATCAAGGCGCCCGAGTGCTTCTACATCGAGAAGAAGCTGCGCGAGCGCATGAAAATTCCGGTCTTCCACGACGATCAGCACGGCACCGCGATCATCGCGTCGGCGGCGATCCTGAACGGCCTGAAAGTGGTCGGCAAGCAGCTCGGCGAAGTGAAGCTCGTCTGTTCGGGTGCGGGCGCGGCGGCAATTGCCTGTCTGGACTTGCTGGTCAACCTGGGTCTGTCGAAGCAGAACATCCTCGTCACCGATTCGAAGGGCGTGATCTACGAAGGCCGCGGCAACCTCGATCCGTCGAAGGAACGCTATGCGGCCAATACCGACGCGCGCACGCTGGCCGACGCGATCCGCGGCGCCGATGTGTTCCTCGGCTGCTCGAGCGCCGGCGTGCTGAAGCCGGAGATGGTCGCCGAAATGGGCACCCAGCCGCTGATTCTCGCGCTCGCGAACCCGGAGCCGGAAATCCGCCCGGAAGACGCGAAGAAAGTGCGCCCGGACTGCATCATCGCGACCGGCCGTTCGGACTATCCGAACCAGGTCAACAACGTGCTGTGCTTCCCGTTCATCTTCCGCGGCGCGCTCGACGTCGGCGCGACCACGATCACCGAGGAAATGAAGCTCGCGTGCGTGCGCGCGATCGCCGAGCTGGCCGAGGAAACCGACCAGGGCGACGAAGTCGCGAAGGCATATGAAGGCCATTCGCTCGAATTCGGTCCCGAGTACCTGATTCCGAAGCCGTTCGATCCGCGCCTGATCATCAAGATCGCGCCGGCCGTCGCGCAAGCCGCGATGGATTCGGGCGTTGCGACCCGTCCGATCAAGGACATGGACGCGTACCGCGAAGAACTCGGCACGACCGTCTACCGCACCGGCATGGTGATGCGTCCGGTGTTCGCGGCGGCGAAGTCGGCGCCGGCCCGCATTGTGTTCGCGGAAGGCGAAGACGAGCGCGTGCTGCGCGCCGCGCAGTTCGTGCTGCTCGAGAAGATCGCCAAGCCGATCCTGATCGGCCGGCCGTCGGTGATCGAGATGCGTCTGAAGAAGATGGGCTCGAAGCTCAAGTGCGGCGAGGACGTCGAGATCGTCGATCCCGAAGACGATCCGCGTTATCAGCGCGCGTGGCAGGCGTATCACGAACTCGGCGCGCGCGAAGGCGTGACGCCGGACGTCGCGAAGGCCGCGATGCGCAAGTTCAACACGCTGATCGGCGCGATCCTCGTGCGTCTGGGCGAAGCCGACGGGATGATCTGCGGGATGATCGGCCAGTACCACACGCACCTGAACTTCATCGAACAGGTGCTCGGCAAGGCCGACGACGTGCAGAACTTCGCGGCGATGAACCTGCTGATGCTGCCGGGCCGCAATCTGTTCATCTGCGACACGTACGTGAACGAAGTGCCGACCGCCGAACAACTCGCCGACATGACGATGCTCGCCGCGCGCGAAATCGAGAAGTTCGGCATCACGCCGAAGGTCGCGCTGCTGTCGAACTCGAACTTCGGCAGCGCGCCGTCGTCGTCGTCGCAGCGCATGGCCGCCGCCCGCAAGCTGATCACCGAGCGTGCGCCGTCGCTGGAAATCGACGGTGAAATGCACGGCGACGCCGCGCTTTCGGAGGCGATCCGCAAGGCCGCGTTCCCGGGCACGTCGCTCTCCGGCGAGGCGAACCTGCTGATCATGCCGAACGTCGAAGCGGCGAACATCGCTTACAACCTGCTGAAGGTGGTGGGCGGCGAAGGCGTGACCGTCGGTCCGTTCCTGCTCGGCGCGGAAAAGCCGGTGCACATCCTGACGCCGGCCGCGACCGTGCGCCGGATCATCAACATGACGGCGGTCGCTTCGGCGAACGCGCGCAAGTCGGTGAATGCGCAATAAGTAAACGGTAGGTCGCCGCTGAGCGAGCAACGCCACGCAATCCTTGGGATTTCGTGGCGTTTTTTATGGGTGAAAAAAAGCGGCGATCCGTGAGGACCGCCGCTTTTGTCAGTTTCGGCTTCAGCCGTCGCAGCTCATGCTCACGACGCTGGACGAGCCCGTCAGGCCGCCGCGTGCCGCGCTTTGCCCGCATCCGGCGCGCGCCAGCGCGCAAGCAACTCGTTCCAGCGGATCCGCACGCCCTTCAGGTTGTTCTCCTTCACGTGCCCATAACCGCGGATGCCGTCCGGCAGATTCGCGAGTTCGATTGCCAGCTCGCGTTTCTGCGCGGTGAGACCGCCGATAACTTCCCGCACCAGCGCCTCGTATTCGCCGATCAACGCGCGCTCGGTGCGGCGCTCCTCGGTCTTGCCGAACACGTCGAGCGGCGTGCCGCGCAGGAACTTGAGCTTCGCGAGCAGCGGCATCGTGCGGAACATCCACGGGCCGTATTTCTTCTTCACGAGGTGACCTTGCGCGTCCTTCTTCGACAGCGTCGGCGGCGCCAGATGCAGATGCAGCTTCCAGTCGCCCTCGAACGTCGCGTTCAGTTTGTCGATGAACGCCGGGTCGCTGTATAGCCGCGCGACCTCGTATTCGTCCTTGTACGCCATCAGCTTGTGCAGGTTCTTCGCGACCGCTTCGGTCAGCGGCAACTGGCTGCCGGCGGGATCGAGCGCCTGTTCCGCGGCCCGCACCTGCCCAACCAGCGCGCGATAACGCTCCGCATACGCGCGGTTCTGCCACGCGGCCAGGTAGTCGGCGCGCTTGTCGATCAGCGTGTCGAGTGCCTTCGGCGTATGCAGCGCGATGATCTTGCCGCTTTGGGTATCGGTTGCGTCCGCGCGTCCCTGGGTCTGCGCGAGCTTGCGCACCGCGGCGAGGTCGTGCGCGGCGCGCCGGCCCCATTCGAACGCCGCGCGGTTCTTCTCGACCTGCACGTTGTTCAGCTCGATCGCGCGAATCAGCGACTGATAGGTGAGCGGCACCCACCCGCGCTGCCACGCGTAGCCGAGCACGAACGGATTCGTGTAGATCGCGTCGCCGAGCAGCGCGACCGCGAACTGGTTCGCGTCGACGGTCGCGACGTTGTCGTCGCCGGCCGCCGCGCGCACGTCGGCTTCGGTGCTGGTGCCGGGGAAGCGCCAGTTCGGGTTCCGGATCAGCTCGGCGGTCGGCGTGTGCGCGCTGTTCAGCACGACGCGGGTGTGCTGCGGCTGCATCCGCGATACGCATTCGTCGCTCGCGGTGACGATCGCGTCGCAGCCGATCACGAGGCTCGCTTCGCCCATCGCGATGCGGGTCGCGTGGATATCGGCCGGCTGGTTCGCGATCTGCACGTGACTCATCACGGCGCCGCCTTTCTGCGCGAGGCCCGTCACGTCGAGCACGGTGACGCCCTTGCTCTCCAGATGCGCGGCCATCCCGAGCAGCGCGCCGATCGTGACGACGCCGGTGCCGCCGACGCCAGTCACCAGCACGCCGTACGGCCGGTCGATCGACGGCAGTTCGGGCTCCGGCACCGGCGGCATCGCATCCGCGCCGACGCCCGAGGCCACCTTCGGCTTGCGCAACTGCCCGCCTTCGACCGATACGAAGCTCGGACAGAAGCCGTTCACACACGAGAAGTCCTTGTTGCAGGTCGATTGATTGATCTGGCGCTTGGTGCCGAATTCGGTGTCGAGCGGTTCGACCGACAGGCAGTTCGACTTCACCGAGCAATCGCCGCAGCCTTCGCAGACCGCCTCGTTGATCACGACGCGGCGCGCCGGATCCGGATAGGCGCCGCGTTTGCGACGACGGCGCTTTTCGGTCGCGCAGGTCTGGTCGTAGATCAGGATCGTCGTGCCGGGGATTTCGCGCAGCTGGCGCTGAACTTCGTCGAGCTGATCGCGATGGTGGATGTCGATGCCCGGAGCGAGGCCGACGTTGGCCGAGTACTTCTCCGGCTCGTCGGTGACGATCACGATCTTCGCGGCGCCCTCGGCCGCCAGCTGATGAGTGATCTGCGGCACGCTCAGTACGCCGTCGACCGGCTGGCCGCCGGTCATTGCGACCGCGTCGTTGTACAGCAGCTTGTAGGTGATGTTCGCCTTCGACGCGATCGCCGCGCGAATCGCCAGCAGCCCCGAGTGGAAGTAGGTGCCGTCGCCGAGGTTCGCGAACACGTGCTTGTCGTTCGTGAACGGCGCCTGGCCGACCCACGCGACACCTTCGCCGCCCATCTGGCTGAACGTGCTGGTGCTGCGGTCCATCCACACCGTCATGTAGTGGCAGCCGATCCCGGCCATCGCGCGCGAGCCTTCGGGCACGTTGGTCGACGTGTTGTGCGGGCAGCCCGAGCAGAACCACGGCTTGCGCTCGACTTCGACGCGCGGGCGCGCGAGCGCTTTTTCCTTCGCGTCGATCACTGCGATGCGCGCGGCGATCCGCGCGCGCACGTCGGACGGCAGATCGAACTTGTCGAGCCGGGTCGCAATCGCCTTCGCGATGATCGCCGGTGACAGCTCGTAGTGCGCGGGCAGCAGCCAGTTGCCCATCGGCACAGACCATTCGCCGCCGGCGCCGTCCTTTTCGTCGAACTTGCCGAACACGCGCGGACGCTGGGCGTCGGGCCAGTTGTACAGCTCTTCCTTGATCGCGTATTCGAGAATCTGGCGCTTTTCCTCGACCACCAGAATTTCCTGAAGGCCGCGCGCGAACGCTTGCGCGCCTTGCGCTTCGAGCGGCCATACGCAGCCGACCTTGTACAGGCGGATGCCGATGCGCGAGCAGGTTTCGTCGTCGAGACCGAGATCGGTCAGCGCCTGGCGCACGTCGAGATACGCTTTGCCGCCGGTCATGATGCCGAAGCGCGCATGCGGCGAGTCGATTTCGACGCGGTCGAGCCTGTTCGCGCGCACGTAGGCGAGGCCGGCGTACCACTTGTAATCGAGCAGCCGCGCTTCCTGCACGAGCGGCGGGTCGGGCCAGCGGATGTTCAGGCCGCCGTCCGGCATCATGAAATCTTCGGGCAGAACGATCTGCGTGCGGTGCGGGTCGATATCGACGGATGCCGACGATTCGACCACGTCGGTCACGCACTTCATTGCGACCCACAGCCCGGAATAACGGCTCATCGCCCAGCCGTGCAGGCCGAAGTCCAGGTATTCCTGCACGTTCGACGGAAACAGCACAGGCAGCCCGCAGGCCTTGAAGATGTGTTCCGACTGGTGCGCGAGAGTCGAGGATTTGGCCGCGTGATCGTCGCCGGCGAGTACGAGGACGCCGCCGTGGCGCGACGAACCGGCCGAGTTGCCGTGCTTGAAGACGTCGCCGCTACGGTCGACGCCGGGGCCCTTGCCGTACCACATCGAGAACACGCCGTCGTATTTGGCGCTCGGATACAGGTTGACCTGTTGCGAGCCCCACACGGCGGTGGCGGCGAGGTCTTCGTTGACGCCGGGCTGGAACACGACCTGGTGCGCGGCCAGATGCTGTTTGGCTTTCCACAGCGACTGGTCGAGTCCGCCGAGGGGCGAGCCGCGGTAGCCGGAGATGAAGCCGGCGGTGTTCAGGCCGGCGGCGCGATCGCGTTCCTGCTGCAACATCGGCAGACGTACCAGCGCCTGGATGCCACTCATGTACGCGCGGCCGCGTTCGAGGGTGTATTTGTCGTCGAGCGTGACGGATGACAACGCAGCTTCGAGCCGGGCTCGCTGACCTGCGTCTAGCGGGGCATTCATTATGTGTACTCCTCCACTCAGCTTGGGATCGCCAAAACTTTTTGGGTCCCCGACATCTTGTGAATGCTGGGGCCGGGGTGCTCATATTGACTGGTTTTAGCCGATGGTAGCACTGGTGGAAACCCGCCGCAGGCGTTTCAGAAATGGCTATGCGCGGCAGGTTTTCGAGTCGATTCATCGCGTGTTGCCTGCAAATTCCATTCAATTGCGCTTCGTTTTGGCTGGAATGCGCTTCTATCGCAATTTCGCATGTAACAGGTTGTAAAACCTACGAATTTGCGGAACCGCAGTGAAAACCACTGTCTAATCCCCGACCTGCGAGCGATGCCCGTGTAACGCCGCGCATTCGGCGCGGCTTCGGGGCAGCAGGGCAGTTAGAACAAGGAGTACGCATGAACACTAGAAACATCCAGACCTTCCTGATGGTTTCCGCCGCTTTCTTCGCGATCAGCGCGCCGGCGCGGTCGAACCCGGGCAGCATGGGCGCACTTTCCAACGCGATGAGCCGTAGCGCCCAGGTCGCACCCGCGCGCGCGCAGGCCGGGCGACTTACGCAAGCGTCGGTCAGCCGCGACGAGGACGGGCAAAATTCCTGACGTGCCGCGCGAGCGGAGCGTCTTTCTGTAACCGGCCGCGGCTCCGGTGTGAGCGGCGGCGTAAATAAGTAAAAGGGCGAGGATCCTGCGATGCTCGCCCTTTTTTATTGGCCGGCCGACCGGCCGACCGGCCGTGAGGCGGCGGTGTGTTCAGGTTTTGTCCTGCACCACGCCGCGGCGAATCTGATCGAGTTCGATCGATTCGAACAGCGCCTTGAAGTTGCCCTCGCCGAAGCCCTGATTGCCCTTGCGCTGGATGATCTCGAAGAAGATCGGGCCGATCTGGTTTTCGGTGAAGATCTGCAGCAGCAGATCGTCCGGCGCGCCGTCGATCAGGATCTTGCGCTTGCGCAGCTCGTCGAGCGGTTCGCCGTGATTCGGCACGCGGCGGTCGACCAGTTCGTAATAGGTGTCGATCGTATCGAGCAGCGAGATGTTCGCGCCGCGCAGGCCGTCGACCGTGCGATAGATGTCGTTGGTGCCGAGCGCGATGTGCTGAATCCCCTCGCCGTGATACGCGTCCAGGTATTCCTGAATCTGGCCGGCGGTGTCCGAACCTTCCTCGTTGATCGGAATGCGGATCTTGCCGCACGGCGAAGTCATCGCCTTCGACTTCACGCCGGTGACCTTGCCCTCGATATCGAAATAGCGCACCTCGCGGAAGTTGAACAGGCGCTCGTAGAATTCCGCCCATTCCTGCATGCGGCCGCGATGGACGTTATGCGTCAGGTGATCGATATAGGTGAGGCCGTGGCCGACGGGATTCGGGTTCGCGCCGGCAATCGGCTCGAAGTCGACGTCGTAGATATCGATGTCGCCGATGCTGTTCGGCGCCGCGCCGTTCTTGCCGCGCCAACGGTCGACGAAATAAATCAGCGAATCGCCGATGCCTTTGATCGCCGGAATGTTCAGCTCCATCGGGCCGGTCTTGTTGTCGAAGCCCCATGCGCCTTTTTCGAGCGCCTGGCTGTAGGCCTTGGCGGCGTCCTGCACACGAAACGCGATCGCGCAGATCGACGGGCCGTGCAGCCGCGCGAAGCGCTGCGCGAACGAATCCTTTTCCGCGTTGACGATGAAGTTGATGCCGCCCTGCCGGTACAGCGTCACATCCTTATGACGATGTCGCGCGACGGCGGTGAAACCCATCTGCTCGAACAGCTTGCCGAGCGCTTTCGGGTCCGGCGCGGTGTATTCGATGAATTCGAAGCCGTCGGTGCCGACGGGGTTGTCCCAAGTTGCAACCTGCATGGTCTTGTCTCCTGTATGGCGCGAACGCATGAAGCAAGTGTAGGACTGCACCGGAGGCAAAAGCTTGCGAACTTATTCGCGGATGACTACGCTTGAGCCAGTTTACGTCTCAATTTCAACCTTACGCGGCAGAACATGGCTAACGCAGAATTAGACGCGATCGACCGGCGCATTCTGGGCATTCTTCAGGAGAACGGCCGGCTGTCGAATCAGGAAATCGCGGAGCGGATCAACCTGTCGCCGAGTCCCTGCTTGCGGCGGATTCGCCGGCTCGAGGAAAGCGGCGTGATTCGCGGTTACGTTGCGCTGCTCGACGCGCAGCGGCTCGGACTCGATCTGCTCGCGTATGTGAACGTGCGCCTGGAGAAGGGCGGCGGCCGCGCGTTCAGCCCGCAAGGCGAGGCGACCCACGCGGAGCTGTTCGGCGCCGCCGTGCAGACATGGCCCGAAGTAGTCGCCTGTCACGCGATGACCGGTGAGATGGATTACCTGCTGCGCGTCCAGGTCGAGGACATGGCGCACTTTTCGCGCTTCGTGCAGGATCAGTTGCTGCGTCATCCGTCGGTGATCGACGTGAAGTCGAGCTTCTCACTGGAAAAGATCAAGGAAACGACGGCGCTGCCTATTCTGTAGGCACTTGTGGGTCCGACGTGGCGGGCATCCGCCAAAAGAAAAAAGGGCGACCTTGCGGCCGCCCCCTTCTCATTTCCCCGTAGCGATTATTCAGGCAGCGATAGCGGCCGGCATGAACGACTCGAACAGTCGCGATGCCTGGCGCGCGTGGCGCTTCAGTGCGTAGTCGAACACGGCGGCCTGCTCCTGCAGCATTTCAGCGAGGATGCTCGACTGGTCGGCCGGCGACAACGTCAGGTAGGCGTCGGCTTCGCCGTACGCGTATTCGATCTTCATGCCGGCCTTTCTGGCGATGTGCATCATGGTCGAATTGCGCGACAGGCAGTGGATGTACAGCATCGTCACGTGCGTGTTGCGGCTGCGGATCGCCGCGCGCTCGAACAGCTTGCTGCCGATGCCCTGACCGCGCGCGCTTTCGAGCACCGAGACGCCGAATTCGGCGGTGCGCTTGTCGCCCTCGGCCGGCAGATAAGCCAGATGGCCGACGCCGCTCAGTTCCAGCTTGCTATTGAACACGCCGAACACGGTGTCGCGCGTGAAATCGATCGCGCGCACGTAGTTTTCGATCACGTGATTCGGGACGACCTGGCCGAAACGCAGCAGACGGTCTTCCTCATTGAGCGCGAGGAAGTGGGTGAGCAGGCGTTCGCGGTCGATTGTGGTGAGCTCGCGGACCAGAACGGGCGCACGTCCGGCAGACAGCGACGCACGATCGTTCGAGGCGATCAGCTCGGCGGTGCTAGGGGGCAGCAGGTTCATGGTCGGGTTCTCCTTTTGATCAGGCGGTGTTGTGCACCGCAAAACCAATTTTACCGGAAACCTAGGGGGCGCACTAGGGAAAACCCGTATCAAAATCAGAGTGAACTATCTAAACCGTTAAAGACCTATTTTTAATTATATGATTTTTAACGAATAAATTGAATGGAACGTGCATTCGTGACACGATGCCACATGGGTCGCATCAGGGCTTCAGGCGGTCTGGATATTGCTGCTGTGCGTCATTCCGGCGCGTTCGTGACGGTGAGACGCAAGCACCCCGGGAAATTGATCCGAGGGGCAACCGCAGCCCCGCAGCGCGTTCACGAGCCGGCCCGGGCCGCTGTTTTACGCTTACGGCGCCGTCCCCAGACCGTGGTCGACCATATTTACCACCTGTTCGGCGAACTCGCTGTAGCCCATCCGGCCGTCCGGCTTCAGCCACGTAAAGGTCCAGTTGATCATGCCGAAGACCATCATCGTCAGCGCGGTCTGGTTGTCGCGGGTCGCACGCTCCGGATACGCGCGCGCGAGTTGTCGCGCGAACGCCGCGACCACGTCGCGCTGACGGTTCAGGATGATCTCGCGCTGCGTGTCGACCAGATACTTGACGTCGTTCAGCAGTGCGACGTGCCGGCTATGCGAGGTCTCGTACTCCGAGAGAAACGCGCGGATCAGTTCGGCGAAAGTCTCGCGCTCGCTCAGCCCGCGGCGCTGACTCGAACCTTCGACCTCGGCGATGATCAGCATCAGCCGCTTCGTATAGCGATCGAGCAGATCGAACAGAATCGCTTCCTTGCTCTCGTAATAGTGATAGAGACGCGCTTTGGAGGTACCGCTCGCCGCGGCGAGATCGGCCATCGAGGTACTCGGATAGCTGGTTTGCGCGAATTTCGCCGCGGCCAGTTCGAGAATCTGCTCGCGTTGGGTTTCGTGATCGGGGGCTCGGGTGCGGGCCATAGTGGTCTGTTTTTATTGAGGTGAGCAGGGGGCGAGCGCCGCGCACAGTTCGAGCGAGCGCCACGCGTTCGCGTCGCCGCGCAGGCGGATGCGCCGCAGCGCCGCGAGTTCGCGCATGCGCCACAGCACGATGCTGTCGCTGACGAGAAACCACAGCTCGGCGCTCATTACATTGGCGGCGACGCGCGATGCGGGCTGCCAGTCGGCGCCGGCGTGCTCGAGGATCAGTGCGTCGAGTTCGGCGAAGCTGCTGCTGGTGAAAGTGTTGTCGCGCCAGCGCCGGGTCTCGCCGTTCGCGTGCTTGACCTCCTGCCATTCGAGCGCGAGCCGGCTGATGCGCAGCACCGAAATCGGCGCGGCGTCCGGCACCCGCGCCTGCAGCACATCCGGCGCGAACATCCCCACCGAGGTCGCGCGATCCTTGCGCGTATGCGCCCATGCGTGCGGATCAGTGAGATCGGCCAGCGACAGTCGCACTTCGTTCAGGCGCTGCGGGCTGTTGCGCAGCAGGTAGCAGACGCGCCGAAGCATCAGCTGGTCGGACGCGCTTGCGCCGTGCCACACGACGAGATTCGCGGTGCCGTTCGCGAGGCTGGCGAGTATCGCGGCCTGCTCGCGGAATTCGCGCACAAAATCGCGCCGCGTGTCGCCGCTGACGCGCGCCCAGAAATCGGCGCGGATCTGCGGGCCGTCGTCGACGCCGCGCAATGGGCCGACCGCGAGATCGTCGCGCAACGCCTGTACGCGGTCGTCGCGGCCGGCCTGGGCCAGCGCGGTGCGCAGTGATTCGGCGGCGACGTCGCCGTTGGTGAGGTGAATCGTGCTCATTGGCTAAGGCTGGCTGTGCCGCTAGCGGCTGTAACGAAAAGAGGCCGCTCATCGACCGGGAAGCGAGGGTCCCGGTCGATGAGCGGCCCCTAGTGTAAGCGGATCGCGAAATGGCCGAAAGCGGCGGCGGCTGCCGCGCTATGCCGGCGCCTCAGCGTTCGTCGTAACTGACGACCAGCTTGTCGCTGACCGGATGACACTGGCAGGTCAGCACGAAACCGTCGCGGATCTCGTGCTCTTCGAGCGTGTAGTTCTTTTCCATCTTCACCTCGCCTTCGAGCACCTTCGCGCGGCAGGTGCAGCAGACCCCGCCCTTGCACGCATACGGCAGCGCGAGGCCGGCACGCAGGCCGACGTCCAGCACGCTGACACCCTGGTACGGCAGCCGCAGCTTGCGGCGCTTGCCGTCGAGCACGATTTCGAGGTCGGCAGCCGGCGTATCTTCGGTGATTTCCACCGCCGGCACGCCCGCCTGCGGCAGCGGCGAACCGAATCGCTCGACGTGCACCTTCGCGGGCGGCACGCCGGCGGCTTTCAGCGCGGCCTCGGCGGCGTCCATCATCGGCGCGGGGCCGCAGATGAACGCTTCGTCGATCGCGTCGGCCGGCAGCAGGTTCTCGAGGAACGCCGCGCACTTTGCCTGATCCAGCACGCCGTTGAACAGCTCGACGTCCTGCAGATCGTCCGACAGCACGTGATAGAGCACGAAGCGGTTCATGAAGCGATTCTTCAGATCTTCGAGCTCTTCCGCGAACATGATCTGGTCGACGCTGCGGTTGCCGTACACCAGCGTGAAGGTGCTGCGCGGCTCGACTTCGAGCGTCGTCTTGATGATCGCGAGCACCGGCGTGATGCCCGAGCCGCCCGAGAACGCGAGGTACTGCTGACCCTGCTCGGCGTTCAGATGGGTGAAGAAGCGGCCATCCGGCGTCATCACGTCGATCGTGTGACCGGGCTGCAGCGTGTCGAACGCGAAGTTCGAGAAACGCCCGCCGCGCACGCGCTTGATGCCGATGCGCAGTTCGCCGTCGCGATCGTAGTCGGTGACGCCGACGCAGATCGAATACGAGCGGCGGGTTTCCTCACCGTCGATATGCGTCTTCAGCGTGACGAACTGACCCTGCGTGAAACGATACTGGTCGCGCAGCTCGGGCGGCACTTCGAACGCGACCGACACAGCGTCGGCGGTTTCGGGACGCACTTCGCGGATACGCAGCGGATGAAATTGCGGGGTGGCCATATCAGTACGGTTTGAAGTAGTCGAAGGGTTCGCGGCAGTCGAGGCAGCGATACAGGGCCTTGCAGGCAGTCGAGCCGAATTGCGCGAGCCGCTCGGTGTGCGCGGAGCCGCAGCGCGGGCAGGACGGCGCCGGCAACGCGCGCGGCACGAAGCGCAGCACCTGCTCGCGCGGCTGCGCCGTCGATGCGCAGTTGCCGGTGGGCGGCGCGATGCCGTAGCTGCGCAGCTTTTCGCGGGCGTCGGCGGTGATCCAGTCGGTGGTCCACGGCGGCGCGAGCACGGTCGCGATCCGGTACGGCGCGAGTTGCGCGGCATCGAGCGCGCGGCCGATGTCTTCGGCGATCTGCGACATCGCCGGGCAACCCGAGTAGGTCGGCGTGATCACGACTTCGAGCGCGCCATCGGCGCCGCGCCGCACGTCGCGCAGGATGCCGAGCTCGCGGATCGATACCACCGGGATCTCCGGATCGGGCACCGCTTCGAGCACGGTCCACGCGTGGGTGAGCGTGGCGTCGGCTACGTCGGCGGGATGCGGGGCGGTCGAGGTCGTCATCGCGTGCTTACCAGTTGGCGCCCGGATGCTGGCGCGCGAGGCTCTGCATTTCGGCGAGCACGAAACCCATATGCTCGGAGTGCTCGCCGTGCTTGCCGGTCGTCACGTGCTTGACCGGTTCGGGCAATATCAATGTGGCTTCGTCGAGCGTCGCGCTGACGTCCGCCAGCCATGCGGCTTCCAGTTCCGCGGTACGCGGACCGATGCCGGCGGCGGCGATCGCGTCTTCCACCTCGTCCGCGCTGAAGAATTCACGCGTGTACGGGATCAGGTAGTCGAGCGCGGCCTGCGCGCGACGGTGCGATTCGTCGGTGCCGTCACCGAACCGGATCAGCCACTCGCTCGCGTGGTGCACGTGGTACTGCGTTTCCTTGATCGACTTCGCCGCGATTGCCGCGAGCTGGGCATCGGTGGAAGCGGTCAGCGCGCTCCACAGGTGCAGCATCAGCGTCGAGTACAGGAAGTTGCGCGCGATCGTCACCGCGTAATCCTTTTCGGCCTGCGCGGTGCCGGCGAGCGGGCCGCAGTGCGGTAGCTCGACGAGCGTGTAGTTCGCGAACTCGCGCTCGGCGCGGAAGTACGCGTAGTCGTCTTCGCTGCGCTGCTTGCCGGTGAGCTGCTGTTCGAGTTCGGCCGCGTGCGTGTACAGCAGGCGCGCCTGGCCGATCAGGTCGAGGCTCATGTTCGACAGCGCGATGTCCTCTTCGAGGATCGGGCCGTGGCCGCACCACTCGGTGTTGCGCTGTCCGAGGATCAGCGCGGTATCCGCGAGGCGCAGCACGTACTGGAGATGTTGGGACGTGATGGACATGGCCGCGCTTACATGTGGTTGACTTCGTCGGGGAGCGTGTAGAACGTCGGGTGGCGATAGATCTTGTCGGCCGCCGGTTCGAACAACTCGGCCTTTTCGTCCGGCGCGGACGCGGTGATCGCCGCCGACGGCACCACCCAGATGCTCACGCCTTCCTGGCGGCGCGTGTAGACGTCGCGGGCCATGCGCAGCGCCATCGGCGCGTCGGCGGCGTGCAGGCTGCCGCAGTGTTTATGGTCGAGTCCCTGCTTGCTGCGCACGAACACTTCCCAAATCGGCCATTCCTTGTTCATTGCTGATCTCCTGATTCCTTGATATGCGGTGCTGTTCGGGCGGCGCGCTGGCGCCTGTGAATTCGTCGATGCGCTTGCGTCCGCGCCAGTGCGTCAAGCCGCCTGTTGATGCTCGCGCACGCGCTGCTTTTCGGCGTGGGCCAGCGCGGCTTCGCGCACCCACGCGCCATCGTCGTGGGCCTTCACGCGGGTCGCGAGGCGCTCGCGGTTGCACGGGCCGTCGCCGTTGACCACGCGCCAGAACTCTTCCCAGTCGATGTCGCCGTAGTCGTAGTGGCCGCGCGCCTCGTTCCACTTCAGGTCGGGGTCGGGCAGCCTGACGCCGAGCACCCTGGCCTGCTCGACGGTCGCGTCGACGAATTTCTGGCGCAGGTCGTCGTTGGTGATGCGCTTGATGCCCCATTTCGCCGACTGGTTGCTATGGACCGAATCCTTGTCGCTCGGGCCGAACATCATCAGCACCGGCCACCACCAGCGATTCACCGCCTGCTGGACCAGTTCGCGCTGTGCGTCGGTGCCGGCCATCATCGCGAGCAACGCGTCGAAGCCCTGGCGCTGGTGGAACGACTCTTCCTTGCAGATGCGGATCATCGCGCGGGCGTACGGACCGTACGTGCAGCGGCACAGCGGAATCTGGTTCATGATCGCCGCGCCGTCGACCAGCCAGCCGATCACGCCGACGTCGGCCCACGTGGGGGTCGGGTAGTTGAAGATGCTCGAATATTTGGCCTTGCCGGCATGCAGCGCGGCGATCAGCTGATCGCGCGATACGCCCAGCGTTTCAGCCGCGCTATATAGATAGAGCCCGTGGCCTGCCTCATCCTGCACCTTGGCGATCAGGATCGCCTTGCGCTTCAGGCTCGGCGCGCGCGTGATCCAGTTGCCTTCCGGCAGCATGCCGACGATCTCTGAATGCGCATGCTGCGAGATCTGCCGGACCAGCGTTTTGCGGTACGCATCGGGCATCCAGTCCTGCGGCTCGATCTTGCCGTCCGCGGCCATGACCGCATCGAAGCGGGCCTGCTCCGGCGAATTCGCGTCCGCGTCGAGCGGGGCGACATTGCCGGGGATATCGAGGGATTGCGTGTACATGGGGACGCTCTCTGCCGAAGTTGTCTGGGTCGGCGTAGTATAAACCAACCGACCGGTCGGTTAATAAATTTTTTAAAGATAGCCGTGGTGTTCGATAGCGCGGGGAGCTGCCTCGACGGATCGGCCGCGGATGCGCGACGTGAGTGTTCAGGCAACCGTCGTCGCCCCGTTCCGACGCTTAACCGATAAAATTGCGAATTGGCCGCGATTGACGGCCCTTTCTGCGTCTCCGGTACCTCATGTTACGTCTAAGCGAAATCAAACTCCCGCTCGATCATCCCGAGAGCGTCCTCGAAGCCGCCATCCGTGCGCGTCTCGCGGAACTCGGGGTGGCCGGCGACGAGTTCATCCGATACACCGTGTTTCGCCGCGCCCACGATGCGCGCAAACGCGCCGACATCAAGCTGACTTACATCGTCGATGTCGAGGTCACGGATGAAGCGGCCGCGCTCAGGCGGCTCGCCGACGTGCCGCATTGCGGCGTGACGCCCGACATGAGCTACAAGTTCGTGGCCCGGGCCCCGGAGCAGTTGAGCACGCCGCGCCCGGTCGTGATCGGCATGGGGCCGTGCGGGCTGTTCGCGGGACTGATCCTCGCGCAGATGGGTTTCCGCCCGATCATCCTCGAGCGCGGCAAGGCCGTGCGCGAACGCACTAAGGATACGTTCGGGCTATGGCGCAAATCCGTGCTGAACCCCGAGTCGAACGTGCAGTTCGGCGAAGGTGGCGCGGGTACGTTCTCGGACGGCAAGCTGTACAGCCAGATCAAGGACCCGAAGCATTACGGCCGCAAGGTGCTCGACGAGTTCGTGCTGGCCGGCGCGCCCGAAGACATCCTGTATCTGAGCCGGCCGCATATCGGCACGTTCCGGCTGGTCAGCATGGTCGAGAAAATGCGCGCGAAGATTCACGAGCTCGGCGGCGAGGTGCGCTTCGAGACGCGCGTCGAGGATATCGAGATCGAAGACGGCAAGGTGCGTGGGCTCAAGCTGTCGACCGGCGAGACGCTGCGCACCGATCACGTGGTGCTGGCGGTTGGCCACAGTGCACGCGATACGTTCCAGATGCTCTTCGACCGCGGCGTCTATATGGAAGCGAAGCCGTTTTCGCTGGGTTTCCGGATCGAGCATCCGCAGGGTGTGATCGATCGCAGCCGGTTCGGCAAATTTGCCGGTCACAAACAGCTCGGCGCAGCCGACTATAAGGTGGTGCATCACTGCAGCAACGGCCGCGCGGTGTATAGCTTCTGCATGTGTCCGGGCGGTACGGTGGTCGCGGCCACGTCCGAGCCGGGGCGCGTCGTCACGAACGGGATGAGCCAGTACTCGCGCGCGGAGCGCAATGCGAACGCGGGCATTGTGGTCGGCATTACGCCCGAGGATTACCCCGGCGGACCGATGGCGGGCATTGCGTTCCAGCGTAAGTGGGAAGAGCGGGCGTTCGAACTCGGCGGCGGCAACTATATGGCGCCGGGGCAGCTGGTCGGCGACTTCATCGCGGGGCGGCCGTCTACGTCGCTCGGTTCGGTGGTGCCGTCGTATAAACCGGGTGTGCGGCCGACCGACCTTAGTACGGCGCTGCCCGACTATGCGATCGAGGCGATTCGCGAGGCGCTGCCGCAGATGGAAAAGAAGATCGCCGGCTTTGCGATGCACGACGCGGTGCTGACGGGGGTCGAAACCCGGACATCGTCCCCAGTCCGGGTGCGTCGCGGCGACGATTATCAGAGCGTGAACGTCGAGGGGCTGTATCCGGCGGGTGAAGGTGCCGGATATGCCGGCGGGATCTACTCCGCGGCGATCGACGGAATCGAGGTGGCCGAGGCGGTCGCGCTCAAGATCATGAGCCAGCAGAAGGCCTGAGTGTGCGTCGCGTGAACTAGCTGTTCCCGGGGTGAGGCGGATCGCCCGCAGCTGCCCCCAACTGCCCGCGGTGACCGTCGTGATCGGGCACAATGCGCGTTTCGCCTTGAACCGATCCATCCGAATGACTCTCCGTCACCTGGCTGCCGCATGCGGCGCTGCGCTGCTTGTCCAATTTGCTCCTCTGGCGGTTTCGTCGAGCGCTGTCGCCGCGGAGACGTCCGGGCAATGGGTGTCGGCGTGGGCGACCGCGCTGCAACCGATTCCGCAGCGAGCTGACCTGCCGCCGCTGTATCGCGCGCCCGAGGTTGCCGGGCGGACGATTCGGCAGATCGTTTATCCGACGCTGTCCGGAAAAAGTGCGCGGATTCACCTGAGCAATGCGTACGGCAGGACGCCGCTCGTGATCGAGGACCTGCGCATTGCGCGCTCGGCGGGCGGCGCGGCGGCAGCCGAGGGGGCTGGAACCCGCGTGACGTTTGGCGGACGGGGCGCGGTCAGTATTCCTCCGGGCGGCGAACTGGACAGCGATCCGGTCGCGGTCGATATCATCGAAGGCACGCCGTACGCAATCAGCGCATTCATGGGGCCGGACCAGCGGATGGCCGCGTGGCATCGCGTGTCGAACCAGGTGAATTACGTGTCGGCGCCCGGCAATCACGCTGCCGACGCTTCCGCTGCGGCGTTTCGCGGCCGCTTTACGCAATATATGTGGGTGACCGGCTTGTCGGTGGATGCGTCCGCGCCGGCGGCGACCGTTGCCGCGATCGGCGATTCGATCACCGATGGGATGCGTTCCAGCCTGAACCGGAACCGCCGCTGGCCGGACGCGCTGGCGCGGCGGTTGGATGCAAGCGGCGGGCAGTCGGTCGCGATCGTCAATCTCGGGATCAGCGGCAACCGGCTGCTGAGCGACTCGCCTTGCTATGGCGATGCGCTCGTGAGCCGCTTCGATCGCGACGCGTTGCGGCGTCCGGGCGTGAAGGCCGTCGTTCTACTGATCGGCATCAATGACATCAACTTCGCGGCGATGCCGGCTCATAGTGGGCTCGATTGCGACTTTCCGCATACGTCGGTGACGGCTAGCGACCTGATCTCCGGCTACCAGCGGGTGATTGCCGCCGCTCGGCACGCGGGCGTGAAGGTGTTCGGCGCGACGCTGACGCCGGCATCGCTGCCGCCGGAGCGGGAAGATATCAGGCTTGCTGTCAATCAGTGGATTCGGACCAGCCGTTCTTTCGATGGCGTCGTCGACTTCGACGCTGCGCTTCGAGATCATGCGCAACCGGATCGTCTGCAGCGCGCTTTCGATAGCGGCGATCACATCCATCCAAGCGACGCCGGCTATGCGGCGATGGCGGATGCGGTGCCTCTCGACGCGGTCCTGAACGCAACCCGGAAGTGATCTGCAAGACTTTTTAAGCGAAAGCGAAAATGGTGTTGACGAAACGAGAAACAGCCTCCATAATCTCGTTTCTCTGCTGCAGACGCAGCGACGCAAAACGAAGCAGCGCCGGGTAATTGAAGTTCGGCGCAGCGCGTTGAGCGAATCGATCTTTAAAAACTAACAGCCGATAAGTGTGGGCACTTGATGCGGAATGCGGCGGTGGTTCTTCGGAGCCACCGGATAGCAAAAGTATCAAAAGCCTCACACAGTATTAGAGGAAGGTTTGTCTGTCGAAAGACGGATTAATCATCGTCAGTACGTTGAGTGAGCGACCGGTTTCTGACGAAACCGAAAACAGT
>NZ_JAJITD010000049.1 GCF_020880815.1 Paraburkholderia sejongensis | reverse complement strand
CGCCGGCCAGATGCGAGAGCGCTGTTGGCACATCGGGCTTGTGCATAAAGGCAATGTAATCGTGCTTGATTGTCTTCACGAACGATTCGGCCATGCCGTTACTCTGCGGCGAACGAACGGGTGTAGTCAACGGCTCAAGACCCAGCTCGCGAGCGAAACTGCGCGTGCGATGGTCGATGTAGGCAGAGCCGTTGTCCGACAGCCATTCGATGGGAGCGCCTGCCTGCGTCGTGCCGAAGCGTTGCTCGACCGCTGCGAGCATCACGTCACGTACGACGTCGCCGCTATGGCCACCAGTAGTCGCTGCCCAGCTGATGGCTTCCCGGTCATGGCAGTCCAGCGCAAACGTCACGCGCAACGGCGAGCCGTCGTCACAACGGAACTCGAAGCCGTCCGAGCACCAGCGGACATTACTGCGCTCAACGGCAATGCGTCCATCATGTCGGCGGGTATCGCGACGTTGGCCAAGGCGCCGAAGCAGCAACTGATGGTCGCGCATGACGCGATAGACCCGCTTGGCGTTCACGCACGGCGCACCAGTCATCTCGTGACTACGTCGCAGCAGTGCCCAGACTCTCCGGTATCCATAAGTCGGCAAGCCCGCCACATGCTCGTGGATTGCAGCGACCAGCTCCGTGTCGTCGGTCTGTCGGGCGCGGCGGCCGTCCTGCCAGTCCGGCGAGCGGGCTTTTCTGACTGCCAAAGCAGAGCGCGCCACGCCGAGAACATCGCAGACCGTTTTCATTGGTCGTCCCCGGGCAGTAAGGGCGAGCGCGCAATCCAGTTTTTTGAGCGGCCATATTCGACTGCTTCCTTCAGGATTTCTGCCTCCTGCGTCTTCTTGCCAAGCAGACGCTGCAGTTCCCTGATTTCCTTCATCGCTGTGGCTAACTGCGAGGCGGGCACCACGGCTTCCCCAGCCTTCACCGCCGCCAGGCTGCCTTCCTCGTATTGCTTGCGCCACGCAAACACCTGGTTTGGGTTGACTCCGTGTCGCCGGGCAACCGCTGAAACCGTTGCTCCCGGCTCCAGGGTTTCCTGCACGATGGCCACTTTCTCCTGGACCGAACGTCGACGGCGGCGCTCCGGCTCTGTCAGAACTTCAATGCTTTCCACGATTTGCCTAGGCTT
>NZ_JAJITD010000048.1 GCF_020880815.1 Paraburkholderia sejongensis | reverse complement strand
AACATTACAACGAACGGCACCCGCATAAGGCACTGAAGTACCGTTCCCCCCGGGAGTTCCGCCGAACCGCTGCATCATCAACTTAACGGTGTCCGAGTGTCCTGAGTTACAGGGTCAACTCCAGAAACCACTGGCTCATCGCTGTCAACGAAAGCGAGATCGCGCAAATCATTGAGGTCAGCGATCAGCAAAAGAGACTTGACGACCGCCTCCGGACGTTTGCGGACACGCTGTATCACGAGTGCCGCCACTGTCAGCAGTACTTCTGGATGTTTTCTCTGCTTCAGAGTTTTCCGGACGACTACAGGGACCTGCCGAACATACGGAAAGTGTATGCATCGTCGACATTTCCAGGCGCTTTCGATGCAGCACGGGATGCACCGCTACCGGACGATCAACGCGTTCGCATCGGTTTGCACAGGATGCTGGTGTTCCACTACTACTGGCTCCTTTCCTATATGCAGGACAAGCCTGGCGGGGAATCTGTGAAGCGGGATATTCGATTTGCCGAAAAAAAAGTGTGTGATCTCCTGAAAATTTCACCAGAAACCGCGCAGAAGATGTCGAAATTTGAAACAGGATACAGGAGTCAATTCCATGAAGAAGACGCCTATGCTTGTGCGGAGGTGGTTCAAGCTTACTGGAAGAACGCTAGTGATCCTCTCGTTCGTAATCCCGGTACATGCACAGCCCAGTATGCCGAGGCTCTCCGGACGGTCAGGGCAAGGAACTAACGTGAGACAGACAGTGACCGACGCACAGCGCAGCGTGGCGCGCAGTATCTTGACGACGGCGATGGCCGTCCTCAGGGACGACCAGCCGTTCAATCCTGCGAATACGGTATTCGGACACAATTTTGCTGCGGAACCTCTTCCGGGAACGCCTGGTATGGAGTATCGCTTCGAGAATCCGGTTTTACCGCGCACACGCGTCACTCTATACACACACGAAGATCCCGCCGACCACTCATTCGATCGCGCGTCGGTAAAGCGGGTGCCAACCGCTTTCACGGTCTCGTTCAGTCCGCTAATGGAGGGAATCACCCGGTCGGATCTGGAAAACCTGTTGTCCCTGGACATCGGATACTGGATCGATGGGCACGGCGACCGGTGGCCGAGCCTGTGTGAAAACGCAGTCATCGCCTAAACTGAATCAACTCATTGAGACTGGGTGACTCATGAAGCGATTCGTCGAAGGCGATGACCGCAAACAGGTCGCACTACTTCCCGAA
>NZ_JAJITD010000047.1 GCF_020880815.1 Paraburkholderia sejongensis | reverse complement strand
GGGGATGCGGCTAAAATCCTGGACTGGTTATGCCACGATTCCAAGACTTTCCCGGTATTCGAGTGGGCTCAGGGAGCCGAGCGAGACCTTGATCCGAGTTGCGTTGTACCAGCGAATATACGAGTCAAGGACTTCAATGAAGTCATCAACCGTCGTAGCCCTCCAGTCACGAGGATAGAACAGTTCCGTTTTGAGCCGGCCGAAGAAGCCTTCACAGGCCGCGTTATCAGGTGAGCATCCTTTGCGTGACATCGAGCGAACAAGTTTGGCATCGCGCATCCGCGATAGCCATCCAGGCCAACGATAGTGCGCACCGCGATCGGAGTGGACCACTGGCCGATCATCACTATCACCCATCGACTCGATGGCCGAATCCAGCATGGTATTGACGAGTTCAGCATCTGGCCGCGTCCCGATCGTCCAGCTCACGACGAGACCGTCGAAGCAGTCGATCAGCGGCGACAGATAGACCTTGCCCGCCGGGAGCTGGAATTCAGTGATATCGGTGAGCCATTTCTGATTCGGAGCGGTCGCCCGGAAATCGCGATTGATGAGGTTCCCCGGCGCGGGGCTGATTTCTCCACGATAGGAGCCGTAGCGGCGTCGCCTGGTTGTGGCAGCAGCCAGACCTTCCTGCCGCATTAAACGTCGCACCACCTTCTCCGAGATGAATACCTGCTGCCTGCCTAATGCTGCACGGATTCGACGATAGCCGTAGCAACGGTAATTGAGCTCGAAGATGTTGGCGATGACGCCACGTGCAGCCGCATACTTGTCGGCCAATAGCAGGCGTGCGCGATGATAGAAATAGGAGCTGCGGGCAAGCCCTAGGACGGCCAGCAACTCCGGCAACGCGTAGGTTTGCTTCAGGGCGTCAACCAGCATCGTTTTCTCCCGGTTGTTCAGGAGTTGCGGGTTGGCGCCCATCTCTTTTTTTATCAGTTCGTTCGCCTTCTTGAGGATATCGCGCTCGAGCTCCAGCTTCCGGATGTCGCGTCGAAGCGATTCGACCTGCTGTTCCAGCACCGAACGCTCAAGGTTCGGTGCCGGCTTCTTCTGGCGTCTCATGGATGCTGGAACCTCCTGACCGAGTAGCTGGTTCTTCCAGTTATACAGCAGAGGCCTGCTCACGCCAGCCCTCCGAGCGACTGCGCTCGCGCTTTCCTCTCTGGTGCACAGTTCAATGACGGCCGCCTGCCGAACCTCGCGCGATTTCGGAACGCTTCCAGCCACCCTTCCTACAGTACGCTTGCCGATCTCGGGACACAATTCCTCGATCCATTTGGCAAACGTACCGCGACTCGGATAGCCCAACGCCTTCAAGGTCGCAGCAGCGCATCGGTCGTGGCTCAGATAGTGATCGACAGCAGCCCGTTTCTGTCGAGCCGAATACCTTGGCGCGGCACGAACATAGCCAGCTCGCAAATCATGGCACCGTTCGTACTCGCGATGCCACGCCTTCAGCGAATTCTTTGTCGGGTAACCCAGCTGTCTGATGGTCGCCCTGAT
>NZ_JAJITD010000046.1 GCF_020880815.1 Paraburkholderia sejongensis | reverse complement strand
CGTAAGCAGTCGAACAGTACCGTCGCGGATGACGTTGACGCGCGAGAGGATCGGCTGCTAGCGAATAGGATCGATGTGTGAGGCGGCGGGCAGCAGAGGGGCGACTTTCCAGGGTAGCAGTTCGTCGATCCGGTTCGCTGGGTGATCGGCGATGCGTTCGATGACGTAATGCAGGTAGGCTTCGGGATCAATGCCATTCAGGCGCGCAGAACCGATCAGGCTGTACATCGCAGCTGCACGTTCGCCGCCTGAGTCTGCTCCGGCAAATAAAAAATTCCGTCTTCCGATTGCCACGCCGCGCAATGCGCGCTCGGCAATCAGATTGTCAATCTCGGCCTGACCATCGCTGCAGTAATAGACCAGCGCAGGCCAGCGATTCAACGAATACTGGATCGCCTTGGTGGTGTCTGATTTCGCGGAGAGTGTGAGAAGCGTCGCCTCGAACCACCGCTTCATGTTATCAAGCAGCGGCACCGCCTTCTCCTGGCGAACGCGCCGTCGTTCTTCAGGCGGCTTGCCACGAATGTGCTCTTCAATGCGATAGAGGGCGCCGATGCGCTCGAGTGCTTCGCTGGTGATCGGCGATGGCCGAACAGCGTGCAGGTCTTGCAGCTTTCGGCGTGCATGGGCCATGCATGCAGCTTCGCGAATCTGGCCGCCCACATATAGCTCGGCATAGCCAGCAAACGCGTCTGCCTGCAGTACGCCAGTGAAGTTGGCAAGGTGTTGCTGCGGATGTTCGCCGCGACGATCCGGTGTGTAGGCAAACCAGACGGCCGGCGCTTCGGTCGAACCACTGGACCGGTCATCGCGCACATACACCCACAGACGGCCGGTCTTCGTCTTCCCATTGCCTGGTGCGAGCACCGGTAGCGGCGTGTCGTCGGCGTGAACCTTCGTGCCGCCAAGTGCGTGGCGGCGCACCGCGTCGACCAGCGGGTTGAGTAGCCAGGTCAGACTGCCCAGCCAGTGGCCCATGGTGCCCGCTTCGATCTCGACGCCGTCGCGTGCGTACATGACAGACTGCCGGTAGAACGGGATGTGGTACGCGAACTTCGATGTCGCGATGTGTGCGAGCAGTGCCGGACCCGGAAGGCCACGATCGATCGGACGGCTCGGCGCTGCGGCCTGCACGATACAGTTGCAGCACGAACAGGCTAACTTCGGCCGACGATGACGGATGACGCGGAAGTGCGCGCGCACGTATTCGAGCTGCTCGGATACGTCTTCGCCCAGCGGTTTGAGCGTGCCGCCGCAACCCGGGCAGTGCTCCTCGGTGGGCAGATGCACACGCTCTTCACGTTCGAGGTGATCAGGAAGCGGTTTGCGACTGCCACTCTCGCGGCGTTGCTGCGCCTTCTTTCCGTCAGCCTGGGCAGCCGCACCTTCGTCGGCCTGCAGGTCCTCAAGTCGCAGTTCAAGCTGCTCGATCTGACGCTCCAGCTTCTCAGACTTGCGACCGAACTGCATGCGGCGCAGCTTCGCAATCGTCAGCTTCAGATGTTCAATCTCGATTACGCGGGAACTGAGCTGGTCCTGCAATTCGACGACCCGCTGCGCGTTTGCATGAGCCGACGCCGCATGCGCGCGCACCAGCGCCTTGAGCGCATCAATGTCGTCGGGCAGGTCGGTATCGGTCAGATCCATCGCGACAGTTTACGACCATCAACTGCACGCGGATCATGGGGTAACAGACGTTTACAAAGCACTGCGCGGGCGTGCCGCTTCGACCGGTTGCCGCCAGTCGAACCCTTCGAGCAGGAGCGAGAGTTGAGCGGTGGTCAGCGCCACCACGCCGGCGTCGGCGCGGGGCCATGCAAAACGCCCCGTCTCAAGGCGCTTCGCAAATAAACATAGACCGCCATCGCTCCAGTACAACGCCTTCAGAAGATCACCGCGCCGGCCCCGGAAGATAAAAACATGGCCGCCATAAGGATCCTTCTCAAGCACCGTCTGTACCTTCGCCGCAAGCGAATTGAAGCCGGAACGCAT
>NZ_JAJITD010000045.1 GCF_020880815.1 Paraburkholderia sejongensis | reverse complement strand
GAACTGCTACCCTGGAAAGTCGCCCCTCTGCTGCCCGCCGCCTCACACATCGATCCTATTCGCTAGCAGCCGATCCTCTCGCGCGTCAACGTCATCCGCGACGGTACTGTTCGACTGCTTACGAAGAGGCCGCAAAACAGCCGGGATTTCTGGGCGTCGAGTCTGCGCGGGAGGACTTGGGAATTACGGTTTCCTATTGGGACAGCCTCGAATCCATCGCCGCATGGAAGCAGGATCCGATGCATCTCATGGCACAACAGGCCGGGCGGGAAAAATGGTACGAGTCGTACAAAACCCGTATTTGCCGCGTTGAACGAGACTACGAATTCTCGACACTCTGAGTTTCATGCGTCTTGCCAGTTGACTGCATGACGACGCTGATTGAGGCTTAGGAGCGTCCGCTTCTGCGATACCCGAACGGCACTTCAGGCTCGGTTGGGTGCGCTCGCCGGCGCCCCGCGATCGGCCATAACCGGTCGCTCGACTTCACGGCGCCGATCGCCCACAATCGTTCGTGCTAAAGCCGTAACCGCGGCTGACGTCGATCAGCGCAAGCCGCGGCTGGTTCGAGCCTGGACGCTCATTTACGGCATCTTCTCTCCAGCCATGCGAGCACTTCAACGGCATTCCGGTCAGGCGGAAATACTGGATAGAAAACGCGTTCAATCACGCCGTCGTTAACGACCATCGTCAAGCGCTTCAAGAGTGTCATGCCTGCACTTGTGAAGGTCGGTAGGGAAAGGGCATTCGTCAGCGAGAGTCGATCGTCTGACAGTAGCGGATACGGGAGCCGCAGACGCTCAGCAGCGCCTCTTTGATAGGGCGTATCTTGCGTTGAAAGTCCAAAAATATAGCTCGCGCCTGCTGCCTTGATTTCCGCCGCATGATCGCGGAAGGCACACGACTGAGGCGTACATCCCGGAGCACCTGGGATCATTAACCATCCATCGGGCGGGGGCTCATCCGGAAGCTTTTTTCGAGGATACGCGTAGATAACAGCGCGGCCTGCGAGACGGCTCAGATCTACTGTGTTTCCGTCAGTCGAGCTCAACGCAATGCCAGGCAAGCGCCGTCCCGTCAGATGCCTTGCTCTGCCGTCGTCCATAGGGGCCGGCATTGTTGACCAGTCGATGCTCATCGGATCTTTCATGTTAAAAAGCCCCGTCGTTGCCGGCGGGGCTTCGTACCGCACATTGCTACAAATTTTTAGCGCATGCACGTCCCCGGCGGCAGTCCCAAATGGGCATGCGCATGATGGCGACTCGCAATCGAGAAGGACGTGAGCACTTTCATAGTGTCGAGTGTGCCTTCAGTTACGGGACTCGTCAACGAAGGTCTTATGTGGCGCCCTCACTTCCGCTTCTCGCAGTTTTTGTGTAAGCGCGCGATCAATGCCGTCTTGACGATGCGGGGTAACCGTCGCGTCGAACCACCGCTTCATGTCGTCGAGCAGCGGCAAGGCCTGCACCTGGCGCACACGCCGGCGCTCGTCTGGCGGCTTGCCGCGGACCTGCTCTTCGATCTTGTAGAGCGCCCCGATGCGGCGCAACGCTTCTTCCGTCACGGCGTTGGGCCGCACCGCGTGCAGATCATGGATTTTTCGCCGCGCGTGCGCCATGTAGGCGGCTTCGACGATGCGCTCGCCGCGATACAACTCGGCGTAACCGGCGAACGCGTTCGCCTGTAGCACTCCGGTGAAGTTGGCCAGATGCTGCTGCGGATGCTCGCCGCGCCGGTCGGGCGTGTAGGCAAACCAGACCGCTGGCGCTTCCTGTTAGGCAGCAGGCCGGTCATCGCGAACGTAAACCCACAGACGCCCGGTCTGGCCGAGCTCGCGGACCACATCAATCGGCTTGCCGCGATCGCCGCCCGCGTCGACGCGATACTGAACAATAATTGGGAAGACCAGGGGCAGCGAAACGCGAAGACCTTGATGCAGATCCTCGGCGGCAACGTGATCCAGCCTTAAACGCCATCAGGCAGCAACCGGCCGAGGGCGTGTGGAAACGCAATTTTCGCGGCTGAGGGCGAGGTTGACGGTCGGCCCAAGCAAGTTAGATGCGTCGAGCTTGCGCTATTCGAGCATCGCGAGCGCAAGAAGCCCCTCAGGG
>NZ_JAJITD010000044.1 GCF_020880815.1 Paraburkholderia sejongensis | reverse complement strand
TGGTAAGCGCGCAGAAACCGACGTCTGGCACTCAGGGATCTGACCGTGCAGGCTATGTCCACTGATTTTCAGTGGACACCTTATGACAGAACAGCACTCAGAATCGTCGTGCCTGAAGGTCGTCACCGTGGGCAAGGACGGCAAGCGTCGTTTTGACCGGCGAACGAAGCAGTGGTTAGTCGAGGCGTGCCTTGCGCCGGGAGCGTCGGTGGCCGGGCTCGCACTCAAGCACGGCGTCAATGCGAACCTTCTGCGCAAATGGATAAAACTGCACCAGCAACGGCTAGCGGAGTCGACAGCATCGCCGACGATAGAGTCGCCGTTCGTGCCGGTTATCGATGTAAGCCATGAACGCTCCGTCGTCGAGCGCAAATCGGCCATCCTGTCTGCGCCACAAGGTACGTCGGGACCGCACGCGGATCGAGCAGCCTCGTTGACAGTTCAGATGCCAAACGGCGTGACGCTCAAGCTCGAATGCGCTGGCAGCGACGCGGCGCTGCTATCAGCAATGATCGAAACGCTCGGACGGTGCGATGTTCCGCCTGGGCGATGAACTGAAGGTCTATGTGCATCGCGACGCCGTTGATTTCCGCAAGAGCATCAACGGACTTGCAGCCATCGTCGAGCAATCGATGAAGCTCGATCCGTTCGCGCAGGCCGTGTACGTGTTCAGCAACCAGCGCCGCGACCGCATCAAGATGCTGCTGTGGGACCGCAACGGCTTCTGGTTGCTCATGAAACGGCTCGAGCAAGATCGTTTCGTTTGGCCTCGCAAAGAAGCCGTGCTCAAGCTTGGAACGGAGCAGCTGCACTGGTTGCTCGACGGCATTGACATCGAGGCGATGCGGGCGCACCCGACGCGCTATTATCAGCGCGTGACTTGAAACACGAACCAGCATCGCTGGTCTAATCCGGCGATGCCGCCACCATCCTCATCCCCCACAGACGAACTGCAGGCTCTACGCGCTGAGCTCGCTGCCATGAAGGGCGAGTTGCGTGTGGTGACAGTCGAGCGCGACTTGTTGCGCGAGAAGCTCAAGGCCTTTCAGCGGCAACTGTTTGCCGCCAAGAGCGAAGTGCGCGGTGCCGAGCAACGTGACCTCTTCTTAAACGAAGCAGAGGCGACCGCAACGGGATCTGAACCGGCGCAAGAGACAGAAGCAGAACAGAGCATCGAGGTTGGCGCACACGAACGCAAGAAGCGTGGACGCAAGCCGTTGGACCCGATGCTACCGCGCGAGATCGTGCGTCACGAGTTGCCGGAATCTGAACGCGTCTGCGCACACGACGGCCATACGCTAGTTGAGATCGGCGCAGAGATCAGCGAACAGCTCGACATCGTGCCGCAGCAGGTTCGCGTCATCCAACACCAACGAGTCAAATACGCATGCCCTTGTTGTGATCTCGGCATCAAGGTGACACCGGCGCCGGCGCGTATCATCCCCAAGGGACTACTCACCGAATCGGCGCTTGCATGGGTGGTCGTAAGCAAGTTCGCCGATGCGCTGCCGCTGTATCGCATCGCCGCACTGCTGCACCGCTTCGGTGGCGATCTCTCGCGCGGTACGCTGGCAGCCAGCGTGGTGCGCGTCGGTACGGCAGTGCAGCCGCTGATCAACTTGATGCGCGATCACTTGCTAGAGGCCGACGTCGTCTACGGCGATGAAACGACGGTTCAGGTGCTAAAAGAGCCGGGCCGCGCGGCACAACGCAAGAGCTACATGTGGGCTCAAATGAGCGGCACCGGCCCGCCGGTTCGATTGTTCAGTTACAGTCCGACGCGCAGCGCGGCACAGGCCGCGGCGCTCTATGCTGGCATCAAGCCCGGCGCGGCATTGATGACTGACGGCTATGAGCCGTACAACGATGTCGCCGACAACAACCAGCTCGTTCATTTGGGCTGTTGGGCGCATGCGCGTCGCTACATGATCGAGGCCGAGGAGAATCTGCCGAAGGCGCAGCGTGGCCGCGATCATCCTGTCAGCGAATTCATTCGACTGATCGGGCAGCTCTTTGCGATCGAGTCGCGCTGCGAAGACATGACGCCTGAGGACCGTTTGCTCGGGCGGCAACGGGAGAGCCATTCCGTGCTCGAAAAAATCGAAGCGTTACTGCTGAAGCAGTTGAACGCTGTGTTGCCGCAAAGTGCGTTTGGCAAAGCGCTGTCCTACTTGCAGGGGCAATGGCCGAAGCTGATTCGCTACGTCGAAAACGGCGCCTGGCCGATCTCGAACAACGCGTGCGAAAACGCGATCAGGCCATTTACCGTCGGCCGAAGAAACTGGCTCTTCTATGACACTGTCGCTGGCGCGAACGCGGCGGCCAACCTGTACTCACTGATCGAAACGTGTAAGGCAAACAGCGTCGAACCGTATGGCTATCTCGTGACGCTGTTCGAAGCACTGCCGCTTGCCCAGAGTGCCGATGACTACGAGGCGCTGTTGCCCTGGCGGCTGATCACGTCCACGGACTGACGCATAGTCGGCCGACCGGCGCAAGCCACGCGGTTTATTGCGCGCTTAC
>NZ_JAJITD010000043.1 GCF_020880815.1 Paraburkholderia sejongensis | reverse complement strand
CACTGCCGCTTGCCCAGAGTGCCGATGACTACGAGGCGCTGTTGCCCTGGCGGCTGATCACGTCCACGGACTGACGCATAGTCGGCCGACCGGCGCAAGCCACGCGGTTTATTGCGCGCTTACAATCTCTGGCGGAAGCGAAACGCGAGATCGAGGCCTGGCGGCGGGACTACAATGAGAGCCGGCCTCACATGGCGCTCAACGACCTGACACCGGGTGAATTTGTCCGGCAGTACAGCCTTCGGCCTACGGCCGAAGGCTCATGAAACTCGGGCACTAACATTGCAATGTGTCCAGGAAACGCAAGCGGATCAGAAAGGCCAAACACTAACACCGGACCCTGTCCAGGAAACCCAAGCGGTTTATCGATCTTTGCACCAAGGCGCTTTGGGCAGTACCGCTCGCGTGAGAAGCAAACCAGCGGTGGCCTCTCCTGGACTGCCCATACCAAAGTAAAAACTCAACACGCATCTGGTCGCGACGTCCAGCGCGACGGATAACCATGGGCAGCCGATTACCTTTCGGTCGAATTCGTTAACCAGAGCTAAATCCGCTTGTGTATGGCCGACTTTGACAACCCCCAAGGGATGCTTCCCGACAAGCAAGCCCGGCGCCGTCATCGCGTCAGGAAGAGCCGCGCGGTTGAGCCCGTCTGCTTCACAGTGCTGGGCCCAGCGCCGGCCAATTGCGGTGCGGCTCGGTGGCTGCAACCCGGCGAGTTCACGTTTGCGCCGAACCTCAAATATCAGATCGGTCGCAGGATGTGCCAATTGTCGTTTAGTTGGCAGCCAGACATGCACTACTTCGTCGATCACGCTGTCGACAGCCACAGCCAACCGATGGCCGCCCTTTGAAGGACCGCGGCGGTTTGAGGCGGACTGCGCTTGCTACCAGGGTGGGAGAAACTTTGCCGCAGACGATAAATCGTTGTCCAATGGATGCCCGACACATTCGCGGCTACCACTGCTTGCTTCTTCGAAAGTAGACTTCGTCCTAACGGCCGGAGAACGTCGACGACTTTCGCAGCACGGCACCTGTTTGTTCCGAAACCGTCGATGGCGCTCGTTATCGAGCTTCGTCAGACGCGTTAGCGCAATCAAAAGACAGGACACCTCTGTTAGCAAAATTAACGAACGTCTATCGTGCAAATATTGTGGAAACACTACGCCTAGAAGCGCGTCCAAAATCCATGCTTCGGCTTCGGCATATTGAGTAAGGCCAGAGAATAAACTTACATTGGCCCAATCTACGGACACGATTAACGACTTTTGAGAACTTCAACATCCGGCAGGCCGTGGGCGAAGTTGCCCAGATGCCGCAGCGTCACGTGCAGACGGTTCGCCGCGAGCGGCTTGCTGCGCCCGCGCGCGTCCGCGCACAGTTGCTGCGCGAACTTCGCGATTTCGGCCGCGGTATTGCGGTCGGGATAGATCGCGAAAAAGCGTTCCTTCGCTGGAGTTGCGAACCGCTGACGGCACGCTTCAGCGATATTACTGTACATTCACACTGTATGGGGGATCGCGCGTCGCAAAAAAAGGGGGTTATCTCTCGATTGGCTGGCCGGGGAACTCACAGCCTTCGTCATGCGCCATCATCAACGCGCGCATCTCAGTCCACATACCGTAGTAGTGCACGATAAAACTGTCGGCGCGGCGGAACTGCCACGGCGTATTCAGCGCTACCAGATCGAGCAGCGCGGCGACGTCGAGTTGTCCCGAGCGTTCGAGCGCGCGGATGAAGTACAACTGGTCGCCGTCGCTCGCATAGACCGACGACGTGTCGTGCAAGCGCCCGATATCGGCCATCAGTTCGTGCAGCATCCTCTCATTGCGCGCGGTGCGCCGGAAGGCCATCACGCCTGAATTGAACGCCCATTGGCCTACGTCGTGCGCGAGCAGCAGGTCGCGGCCTTTCATTAACGGTTCGAGTCTCTGCTGCATGTTGCCGATCAGCACGTCCGCATCGAGCCAGACGACCCAGTCGTGATGCTCCATATAGCCGTGCAGCAGCCACGGTTTGAACCAGTTTCCGCTTGCGTCGAGCCCGACCTCGCGCGGAATCTCGCGATGCACATACAGCGTGTAGCCGTGCAGCTCGCAATAGCGGCGGAAATTGCGTTCGGCGATGCCCGCATATACGCGGATATTCGGCGTGTACAGCGTCATAAGAGCAATCGGACGGCCAGGGTTATAAGTGCTGCGTCCAGCGCCGTCGCAAATACGCGGCGCGCAGCGGGAAAACAGTGGTGCGCGCGTGCGTTGATGCCAGTTGATTTGCTCGACTAGCACGTTTCTGAAACGCGGGCACACGCCCTTCCCGCGCGGGTCGTCGGTCGCGTCGTCGATGCTTACCGCGAACGTCGGGTGCCGGCTCCACGCGGGATCGAAGTTAAAGCCGGCCTGCATCACGGGACACACACCGTCGATCATCCGCATATAGTGGTGCGTGTCGAACCCGGCGAACAGCTCGGCCTCCGCTTCCAGCGCAACACCGCCCAACCGGCAGCGTTTCACCAGTTGCAGCACCCGCTCGCGAACCGCGGGCGTATTGCGCCAGACCTGCACGTCGACTTGCGGCAACGGATGAGTGCCGATCGTGACAAGCAACCAGTCGCGCCCCTGCATCAAGGTATCGAGTGCAACCGGCTCGACGATCGCGGCATCCTCGCTCAACAACAGCACGAGTTCGTCGTCGGCCGCGCGCCGCAACGTGCCAAGTAAAACTTCGTAACGGTACAGGCAGCGCAGTTGCAGCCGGTCCGTCATCGCGGACGCATCAATCCATTCATGGCGATAACCGTGCGACGTCGCGTAACAGCGATGATTCACGAGGCTGGCGGGCGCCTCACGATAGAAATGACTCAGTACAATCACTTTGCAAGACGCGGGAGGATGGGCTTCGCGCGAAACCTGATGATCGATCTATCAAAGCGAGCGCGCTCCTAGCGCAGCGGCCGCGCCATCAGATCGTCGAGCAGCGCGGCATAGGTGGCGACCACTTGGCGATCGTCGGGAAGATAGCGGGCAATCCCGGTGCGCTGCTTCTCGCGATACCACGACGCATGCGCGTCGTGATTTTCGAGCGCTTCGATCGCCTTGCGCGCGCCCTCTTCCACATCGTTGCCGCGGTAGTAGTAACCGAGGTCCG
>NZ_JAJITD010000042.1:1812-4875 GCF_020880815.1 Paraburkholderia sejongensis | reverse complement strand
CCGAACCCGGAAACATACCGGTTATAGGATCAAGCCTTACGGGCAATTAGTATCAGTTAGCTCAGTACATTACTGTACGTGCACACCTGACCTATCAACGTCCTGGTCTTGAACGACCCTTCAAGGGGCTCGAAGCCCCGGGGATATCTCATCTTAAGGCGAGTTTCCCGCTTAGATGCTTTCAGCGGTTATCTCTTCCGAACATAGCTACCCGGCGATGCCACTGGCGTGACAACCGGTACACCAGAGGTTCGTCCACTCCGGTCCTCTCGTACTAGGAGCAGCCCCCTTCAAATATCCAGCGCCCACGGCAGATAGGGACCAAACTGTCTCACGACGTTTTAAACCCAGCTCACGTACCTCTTTAAATGGCGAACAGCCATACCCTTGGGACCGGCTACAGCCCCAGGATGAGATGAGCCGACATCGAGGTGCCAAACACCGCCGTCGATATGAACTCTTGGGCGGTATCAGCCTGTTATCCCCAGAGTACCTTTTATCCGTTGAGCGATGGCCCTTCCATACAGAACCACCGGATCACTATGACCTGCTTTCGCACCTGTTCGACTTGTCAGTCTCACAGTCAAGCACGCTTATGCCATTGCACTATCAGCACGATTTCCGACCGTACCTAGCGTACCTTCGTACTCCTCCGTTACACTTTGGGAGGAGACCGCCCCAGTCAAACTGCCTACCATGCACTGTCCCCAACCCGGATTACGGGCCAAGGTTAGAACCTCAAACAGATCAGGGTGGTATTTCAAGGTCGGCTCCACGGAAACTGGCGTTCCCGTTTCACAGCCTCCCACCTATCCTACACAGACCGGTTCAAAGTCCAATGCAAAGCTACAGTAAAGGTTCATGGGGTCTTTCCGTCTAGCCGCGGGGAGATTGCATCATCACAAACACTTCAACTTCGCTGAGTCTCGGGAGGAGACAGTGTGGCCATCGTTACGCCATTCGTGCAGGTCGGAACTTACCCGACAAGGAATTTCGCTACCTTAGGACCGTTATAGTTACGGCCGCCGTTTACCGGGACTTCAATCAGGAGCTTGCACCCCATCATTTAATCTTCCGGCACCGGGCAGGCGTCACACCCTATACGTCCACTTTCGTGTTTGCAGAGTGCTGTGTTTTTATTAAACAGTCGCAGCCACCAGTTTATTGCAACCCTTTCACCCTTCTGGCGCAGGCCAGTCAAGCTACAAGGGCGTACCTTATCCCGAAGTTACGGTACCAATTTGCCGAGTTCCTTCTCCCGAGTTCTCTCAAGCGCCTTAGAATACTCATCTCGCCCACCTGTGTCGGTTTGCGGTACGGTCACTGTGAAACTGAAGCTTAGAGGCTTTTCCTGGAACCCCTTCCAGTTGCTTCGCTTCCGAAGAAGCTCGCGCCACACCCTTGAATCCTGCGCCCGGATTTGCCAAAGCGCCTTCTCCAATGCAGCGACCGGGACTTCCAACACCCGGACAACCTTCCGCGATCCGTCCCCCCATCGCATTTCACAATGGTGCAGAAATATTAATCTGCTTCCCATCAGCTACGCATTTCTGCCTCGCCTTAGGGGCCGACTCACCCTACGCCGATGAACGTTGCGTAGGAAACCTTGGGCTTACGGCGAGGGGGCCTTTCACCCCCTTTATCGCTACTCATGTCAGCATTCGCACTTCCGATACCTCCAGCACACTTTCCAGTGCACCTTCGCAGGCTTACGGAACGCTCTCCTACCATGCACATTAATGTGCATCCGCAGCTTCGGTATATGACTTAGCCCCGTTACATCTTCCGCGCAGGACGACTCGATCAGTGAGCTATTACGCTTTCTTTAAAGGGTGGCTGCTTCTAAGCCAACCTCCTGACTGTTTTAGCCTTCCCACTTCGTTTCCCACTTAGTCATATTTGGGGACCTTAGCTGGCGGTCTGGGTTGTTTCCCTCTTGACACCGGACGTTAGCACCCGATGTCTGTCTCCCGTGATTGCACTCTTCGGTATTCGGAGTTTGCTATGGCGTAGTAATCCGCAATGGACCCCACAACCATGACAGTGCTCTACCCCCGAAGGTGATACACGAGGCACTACCTAAATAGTTTTCGGAGAGAACCAGCTATTTCCAGGTTTGTTTAGCCTTTCACCCCTATCCACAGCTCATCCCCTAACTTTTCAACGTTAGTGGGTTCGGTCCTCCAGCACGTGTTACCGTGCCTTCAACCTGGCCATGGATAGATCACCTGGTTTCGGGTCTACACCCAGCGACTAATCGCCCTGTTCGGACTCGCTTTCGCTACGCCTGCCCTAATCGGTTAAGCTTGCCACTGAATGTAAGTCGCTGACCCATTATACAAAAGGTACGCCGTCACCCCTTGCGAGGCTCCGACTGTTTGTATGCATGCGGTTTCAGGATCTGTTTCACTCCCCTCCCGGGGTTCTTTTCGCCTTTCCCTCACGGTACTGGTTCACTATCGGTCGATCACGAGTATTTAGCCTTGGAGGATGGTCCCCCCATCTTCAGACAGGATTTCACGTGTCCCGCCCTACTTGTCGTACACCCAGTTCTTCCCCGCTGTTTTCGTCTACAGGGCTATCACCTGCTATGGCCGCACTTTCCAGAGCGTTCGACTAACAATGAGAATAAAGAGTACAGGCTGATCCCATTTCGCTCGCCACTACTTTGGGAATCTCGGTTGATTTCTTTTCCTGCGGTTACTTAGATGTTTCAGTTCACCGCGTTCGCTTCACGCAGCCTATGTATTCAGCTACGGATACTCCATAAGGAGTGGGTTTCCCCATTCGGACATCTCCGGATCAAAGCTTGTTTGCCAGCTCCCCGGAGCTTTTCGCAGGCTACCGCGTCCTTCATCGCCTGTGATCGCCAAGGCATCCACCACATGCACTTGTTCGCTTGACCCTATAACGGGTATGTCTCACACCATCTTCACTGGGAAGATCGTGCTGTGCACACACGCTACAGGTTGAGTATTCGTGTTGCGCCGTATTCCAAAGCAATCTTTCGATCACTTAAAAATACATCGATACAATCACAACCCTGATTCACCTACTCGCATA
>NZ_JAJITD010000041.1 GCF_020880815.1 Paraburkholderia sejongensis | reverse complement strand
CTGAGGGGCTTCTTGCGCTCGCGATGCTCGAATAGCGCAAGCTCGACGCATCTAACTTGCTTGGGCCGACCGTCAACCTCGCCCTCAGCCGCGAAAATTGCGTTTCCACACGCCCTCGGCCAGAAGCGGTCGGTGGGGCATTCCGGAGTTCGGTCGCTAAAACGACAGATTAACAGCGGACAACGGTCATTCGCGCTTTTCCAGCGCCCGGAGCGTCTTGCGGCTGCCTTTAGCAATTACGCGTGTAAGGAGCTAGCGTCGGCAGTATTCCAAGCTCGCTATCGATCGCCGCGAGAAGTCGCGATCAACTCATTCAAGCGACTCAGCCCGGCCGGTTTGACCAAATAGTGATCGAAGCCCGCTTGCCTCGCACGCTCGCGATGATCTTCTCCCGCATAGCCGCTGACTGCGATCAACACGGTATGTGCAAGGCCGGCGATAGCGCGTATCCGGTGTGCGATCTCGTAGCCATCCATGTCGGGCAGGCCAATATCGAGCAGGATTACGCCAGGCCGAAATTCCGTCGCATACTGTAATGCGGCTGGACCGTTGCTGGCGACCTTCACCTCGTGTCCTTCGAGCTGCAATATCATCGCGGTGCTGTCTGCGGCGTCGGCGTTGTCGTCGACAACGAGAATTTTGTGTGTCACGGTCAGCGCGGTGTCACCTGTTACGTCCTCCGACAGCGGCTGCGGCACAATCAAACCATGTGGTGCCGGCAGCCGGATAACGAAGGTGCTGCCTCGGCCAAGACCAGGGCTAGAGGCATGGACGGTTCCGTGATGCAGCCCGACCAGCTTGTGCACCAGGGCGAGACCCAGTCCCAACCCTGCGGATGCACGGTCCAGCGGCCGCTCCGCCTGCACGAAGAGGGTAAAAATGGTCGGCAGGAAGTCTGCGGTCATACCGATGCCGTTGTCGGTCACTGTCAGGACGGCTTCCTCGCCGTTACGCACGAGCTTCAATTCAATGCGGCCGCCTGCGGGTGTGTATTTAGCTGCGTTACCGAGCAGATTGGTCACGATTTGCTCGAGACGGATTGCATCGCCCTCGATTGTCAGAGCCTGTGGCAATACGAGCGTCAGTTCGTGCTGACGTGCATCGATTTCCGCACGCATCGCTGCAACACTGTGCCGGACGAGTTCCGCAAAATCGACGGGCAGGACATTGAGTTTGATGATGCCGCGGGTGATGCGTGATACGTCCAGCAGGTCGTCAACCAGGCCAATCTCGTGTTCCAGTTGGCGTCGGGCAACGACACGCGCACGCTGTTGTGTTTCCGGATCGACGTTCGCACGCCCCCATACTTCGATTGCGTTGGCTATCGCTGCGAGGGGGGTTACGCAACTCATGCGCGAGCATCGCGAGAAAATCGTCCTTCTGATGATCGGCTGTTTCCAGACGTTGCACAGCGAGCTGATGCTCGGTGATGTCCTCAATGGTCAGGAGGATCTGCTCCTGCCCGCGGCCCACTACACGTGCGCCGTTCAGGCGCATCGTACGCATGCCGATGTTCGGAAAACTGTGTGTAATCAAGAAGTCTCGAACAACAGTCTGCCCGGGCAGAAGCTTTTCAAGCAGTTCACGCAGAGCCGGGATATTCCATTGCCCGTTGCCCAGCATATAAAGCAGTGCGCCGATCGTGTCGTAGGCGGCAGTCTGGAAGGTCTTGTAGAACGCATGGTTGGCTCGCGCCACGCGCAGATCCGATTCCAGCACGAGCAGCGGCTCAGCCATCGTGTCGATGATCGCGTCGGCGTAGTCGCGCGAAAGAACGACGTCGTCGTGAAGCAACCTGAGTTCGTGATTGCGGTAGCGCAACTCGTCGTTGGTGGTCGATAGTTCTTCGTTCAGCGACTGCAGTTCTTCCTTGGCGGTTTCCAGTTCTTCGTTGGTGCTCTGGAATTCCTCATTGCTCGATAGCAGTTCTTCCTCGCTGGATTTGAGCTCTTCGCGCGCGCTTTCGTGCTCTTCGAGCATGGTTCGGATCTGCGTGCGCATCGCGCCCAGTTCGGCGACAAGGCGCGCAATTTCTTCATCCCTCGGATCGTCACCTTTTGCAGCGACCCGGCCCAGCCGTCGAGCCAGCGCCTGCTGCAACAGCGCCTTGATGGGTGCCTGCCCGCGCGCGCCCAGACCGTTCGTGTCTGCTGTACCGCTCTCGAAAAAAATCAGGAACCAGCGCCCCTCGACGCCTGCCATCTGAACGGGATGAACTTCCACGTTCGATGTCTGCGGCCCGTTCGTACCTGGCATCCGCAGTCCTGTCCTGCGTATCGCGACACCGTCCTGCCGGACTTGCCGGATTGCTTCATTGACTGCGAGGAAAACTTCCGGCCGCGCCAGTCGCTGAAGATTGCTGGTAGGAGGGCCGCTGGGATTGACCAGAAACGCCGAGGTATCGCCGCGATACTCCACGATGTTCAGGTCGTCGTCGCAGAGTACGGAGGACGGCGCATACCGCGCGAGCGCAATGCGATCGACTTCGGATCGAAGCGACGACGCTTCGCGGGTCTCGGACCGGTTCTCCCGTACGCCTGCTGCCGGAGCAGCCAGAGGCGCAGCCCGTGACGAATTCAGCCGCACCTGTGCGGGCGGACCCAGCCTCGGCTTTTTGCTATACAGCTTGCTGCGCCTGTTTTCGATGACGCCAAAGAGCTCTGAAAATGCGCCTACCGTCTCCGACGGTCCGAGCATCAGGACGCCCTCGGGTCGCAATGCGTAGTGAAAGAGGGGCATCACGGTTCGCTGCGCGTGGGCACTCAGGTAGATCAACAGGTTCCGGCAACTCACCAGGTCCATCCGCGAGAATGGCGGATCACTCAGCACATCGTGGCGTGAGAAAGTACACAGGTCCCTGACCGTTTTATCCACGCAGTAATGCTCGCCATCGCGGACAAAAAACCGCTCCAACCGTTCTGCCGACACATTCCGGGCGATGTTTTCGATGTAGCGGCCAGCGCGCGCAGCCTCCAGCGCTTCGGTACTGATGTCGGTGCCGAATATCTGCACCGTCGTAATGGCGGACTGCTCGCCCAGATATTCGATCAGGCAGATTGCGATTGAGTAGACTTCTTCGCCAGTCGCGCATCCCGGGACCCAGATCCTGAACGGGGCGGTCGACTCCTTGCCCGCGACGAGTCGCGGAAAGACCGTTTGTGTCAACACTTCGAAGGTATCCGGATCCCGGAAAAACTCGGTCACCTGGATGAGCAGATCGCGGCCAAGCGCGAGCGTTTCGGCCGGATCGGATTCCAGCACGGTGACATAGTCCGCGACCGATGTGACCTGCCGCAATGCCATGCGGCGGGCGAGCCTGCGCTGTACCGTGCCATTCTTGTAGCGGCTGAAATCAATATTGCAGGCATGCCGGAGCATGCGGAACAGCGTCCGCAGACTGGCATCAGCGGGCTCGGGCGGGGCTCCCGTCGCGGCGTCAGGTACTGATCTCAGGTAGGGATGACGCCCAATTGCGATTATCTCTTTCGCGATCTCATGCGGTGCAAGCACGCGATCGACGCAGCCCAGACTGATAGCCGCATGCGGCATGCTGTTGAAGTGCGCCGTCGACTCGTCCTGGGCGAATGTGATGCCGCCTTCACGCTGGATCGCCTGCAGTCCCAGCGCGCCATCCGAACCACCGCCGGAGAGCACGATGCCAATGGCGTTGGAACCCTGATCCGCCCCGAAAGAGGCGAGCAGATCGTCGACGGGCATCGGCGGCCCGAGCAGTTCGTTGCGCGGTCGCAGCCGAATGCGGCGTTCTGCCACCGACATGCTCGTATTCGCAGGAATCACGTACAGATGGTCGACCTCGATGTCCATGCCCTCGGCGGCTTCGACCACCGGCATCGCTACGCGTTTGGCCAAAATCTCGGAAAGTATGCTGGGGCGGGACGGATCGAGATGCTGAACTACCAGAAACGCCATGCCGCTCGCGGCAGGAATGTCGGCCATGAGTTCGGAGATGGCCTCGAGCCCGCCCGCGGACGCGCCGATCCCGACGAGCGGGAAGGTAGATGACGTCGGTACACTCGACGCTGTCGCAGATTCGGTCACGTCGCCTCCAGCGATGCAATAGATGACCTGAGCCGTAGCTCACGCGCCACGAGTGCCGCGTTCAGCGCGCGGTGCTTGCGAGCAATTGTTGGTCTGCTCACCCGCCGCGGACCTTTCTACTCTCGGGCCAGCCGTCGAAAGTGGCTTTCATTTCGGCAGCCACGCTGCTGCGAGCTTCTTCCTGATCGATCCAGGCGATACGGGCTTGCCGGATGATCCAGCCACGCGAGCGGTCAAGCCGTGCGGCAAGCTCATCGACCTTTTCGGCCAGAGCGACGGGGACGTGAGAGGTGAGCACGCGCGTAGTCGCATCGGACATGACCTTTCCCTCCGTTTGCCGCTGTTGACGAGGACGCAGGTGCAACCGGAAGAATCGCTGCGGGTTGCGCCCGGCCAGCAGCCCCTGCAGATCGCCACCCGACGGGAATTATAGACGTGTTAATCACTCTGATTTGGAACGATTAACACGTGGCGGGGAGCGTCCCCAAGAGAGGTTTCGCAGCCTGGTCAAACGCTAGTCATCGCATGGATCACATCGATCAGATCGCCTGGTGATTGGCCCTTCTGGCAATATCCATCAAAACCGGCACTCACCCCCTTATCCCGAATCTCGCGTTCATCAAGTGCAGTGAAGGCCACAATAGCGACACCGCGTGTGGCAGGCAGCCGCCTGAATACTCGTGCCGTCGAAAATCCGTCATGCAGCGGCATATTGATGTCCAACACGATAACGTCTGGTGTCCAGTGCCGCATGGACTCCAGCGCCTGGACACTGCTTCCCGCAAACCGCGCGTCCATGGTTTCCTGTCCCAGCACGGCGGCCAGTGCCACACCTGAAGCCTCGTTATCGTCGACAACCAGCACGGCAAGTTCGCTGGCAGCAAATCTGACCGATCGTTTCGTCCATATGCCGCACCGGGCCATAAAATTTCTCGCGTTGTAGACTTAGGGTTACCGCTTGCCGTGCATGATGTATGCCCGGGCGACGAAACAAGCGGAGATGGCGCGTGGGCCGGCCATCGAAGCAGTATTCCTGCGCCTGGTGTCAGCAAAACGCGGGCTTGCCGGATATCCCCCGGAAGCGGGATATTTGTTGGTATAAATGCCCCCGGCCCAACTTCGTTTCAGGCGATTTTATGAACGTACAGAAGCGTAGCAACGTGCGTGTACGCGGCACCGGAAATGTAACGATGCTCTTCGCCCACGGCTTTGGTTGCGACCAGAACATGTGGCGACTGTTTGCACCCAGCTTCGAGGATCGATACCGCACGGTCATGTTCGACCTTGTCGGCAGCGGCGACTCGGACCTCTTCGCCTACGATCGATCCCGATACGATTCGCTGCATGGCTACGCAGACGATGTGCTGGACATCATCGACGAGACGGCATCTGGACCGGTCATTTTTGTGGGTCATTCGGTGAGCGCGACCATCGGCATGCTCGCGGCCATCAAGGCACCTGAGCGCTTCGCGGCGAACGTGATGATCGGCCCATCGCCTTCGTTCATCAACGACGGAAACTACGTGGGCGGATTCGAGCGCGAGGACATCGAAGAGCTGCTTGAAACCCTTGAGAACAATTACCTTGGATGGTCGAGCACGATGGCGCCGGCGATCATGGGTGCGCCCGGGCAGCCTGAACTCGCGCAAGAGCTGACCAACAGCTTTTGCCGTACCGACCCGGAGATCGCGAGGCATTTCGCACGCGTGACCTTTCTGGCAGATCATCGCGCTGATCTGCCGCGGGTTACAACCCCGACGCTAATCGTCCAGTCGAATGACGACCTGCTCGCGCCTTTATGCGTCGGCGAATACATGCACGACGCAATATCGGGCAGTGAGCTGAGCATCGTCAACAACGTCGGACATTGCCCGCAGCTGAGCGCACCGGGGGAAAGCAGATTGGCAACGGAAGCTTTTCTCACGAGGCTGGCGCTCTGATGGATGGCATTCGTCAATCGCTCCCTCCGATTCGTGACGCCTTTGAGCACGCGCCATGCGGACTGGTGACGACAACTGTCGATGGCACCATCGTGCGGGTGAACACGACGTTTTGCAGATGGACTGGCTTTGACGCACGGGAGCTACTGGATCAGCGCCGCATTCAGGATCTGTTGACGGTCGGCGGCAAGGTCTTTCATCAAACTCACTGGGCACCGCTTCTGCAGATGCAGGGGTCTGTTGCCGAGGTCAAGCTGGAATTCCGCCATGGTGACGGCCATAAGGTACCCATGCTGATTAACGCCGTCCGGCGCTCGATCGCGGATACCGAATTCGACGATTTTGCATGCGTAGTAGTCAGTGACCGCCACAAGTATGAGAAGGAACTGGTGCAAACGCGCCGGCAGGCCGAGGAAGCGCTTGAGGCAAAAAGCGTCGCCGAGCAGGCGTTGCAACTGGCAAGCAGGCACAAGGATGAGTTCCTCGCGACACTGGCTCACGAATTACGCAATCCACTGGCACCGATCCAGGCAGCTGTGCAGCTGTTTGCACAAAAGGAATTTTCCGACCAGCAGGTTATCTGGTCACGCGGAGTGCTCGAACGACAGGTCACCCACCTGGTGCGGCTCGTCGACGATCTGATGGACATCTCGCGTATTGCGGAAGGCAAGCTTGAACTGCGCAAGGAGCACATCGAACTGTCCGGCGTAATGCGGCAAGCCATCGAAGGTTCGCGAGATCTGTTGCGGGCGGAGTCGCATCGTTTCACTGCGATATTGCCGGACAACCCCGTCTATCTCGATGCCGATCCGGTGAGACTAATCCAGGTTGTCCAGAATCTGCTCAACAACGCAGCGAAATACACGCCCGCCGGAGGAGACATCGAGCTGGAAGTGCGGCGTGAAGATTGCGAGGCCGTCATTTCAGTCCGCGATAGTGGCATCGGAATTGCCGTCGCCAATCTCGAAACGCTCTTTACCATCTTCTCCCAGCTACCCTCTGGGCGGAAGCGATCGCAGGGTGGTCTGGGTATTGGCCTGTCTCTTGTTCGGGCGATGACGGAACGGCACGGCGGGACGGTGATTGCGTCGAGTCCCGGAATCAATCAGGGTAGCCAGTTCACTGTGCGTCTTCCGCTTTCAGCCGTCCAGACTGCTGCGCCCGAAGACGACGCGCCGGCTTTACCTACACCATGCGACGGACGTCGAATTTTGATCGTTGATGATAACGAGGACACGGCCGCCAGCCTTGCTGTGCTGCTGCAAGGCGACGGTTACGAAACGCGCACTGCAGTAAGTGGCCAGGATGCCTTGAATCTTGCGTCGGAGTTTCTGCCTGATGCATTTTTGCTCGACATCAGCCTGCCAGACATATCAGGCAACGATCTTGCCCGGAAACTGCGTACGGGCCCACGCGGAAGTGGTCTCCTGCTGATCGCACTCACCGGCTGGAGTCAGGAACAGGACCGGCAGACCGCGCTTGACGCGGGGTTTGATCATTACCTGCTGAAGCCTGTTGACTACGAGCGCATGCTTGCCCTTCTTAGATAGAAATCTGCCGACGAAGGACCGAACCGCTCCGGAAGCAGCCATTCATCTCCAAGCAGGCGACCGACCGGTGAGGGTCGACTGCCGCCGACCGCATCGGGCAGCGGTCGGGGCCATGCGCGGTCGATCGACCAATCCACGTAGATCGTCGACAATGCTGCGATCAGAGGCTACGAAACGGTCCGCGCCTCAAACCGGAGCATCCCCTTCAGCACGTCGGCGCTTCTGCTTCGCCGGGATCTGCGGCTTGAGCTTGCCAACCTGGCCGTCGAGAATAAAGTTCCGGTGGCAGAACGCCTCAACGATATCCATCATCGTCCCGAGCTGCTTTGGCTGCGGTTTCCAGCCCCGGTGTGCAGCGGCGCCGCCGGCATCGGCAAGCACAGCCAACGTCTCCTTCTCCGCTGCGCCCACTTTGCCAGCGGCGAAAAGATCTTCCAGCTTTTGCTGAAAAGTCTTCGCCGGGTCAACGCCCAGAAGTTCTGTCGCCCGGTCGAAGGCGGTTCTCATTCCTGTAGCGGAGAGAACCGCCAGATCGCCGTCGAGGCCCGAGTACACCTCATTAAGAATGCTGTGTAGATCAGTGTCTACGGAAAACAGCTCGTCCAACCACAAAGGACGGGTGCGTTTCAGGGCAGACGGCCAGTACGAATAGTCGACCTCGTATTCTGCCTGTGTATCACCGGCGGCGTCGTAGTAGTAGTTAATGTTTTCGGAGAAGACCTCAGCGCGCTGAACGTAGATGCTGTCGCAGCCCCGGCATTTCAGGATGCGATAGTCAACCTGGCCCCAGATAGGGTGGTCATCATGCTGCCATTTGTGTTCATATGCAGCAACGATATCAGCGTTTATCCCTGCCCCGCATTCGGGACAGTGTCCTTTGGTGATCTTCTCTACGGCGGGCATTCGTCCTCCTTTCTGGTTCGTTCTGCACGTAGCCGAGCGCACGGCGACGATTGGTTCGGCGGGCATTATATGGCCGCGTCGCGCCATGCAGATCACGCTGAAGTCTCACTCGGCGAGCGCGAACGTCCGCTTCAAGGGATACTGAACGTCGCTTACGGGTCGATTTATGCGTTTTGCATGGAAACCACCTCAGAGGCGATCACCGGGTTCGGCCATCGGGCGTTGGTCGGCCGAGCCTGTGTGAAAACGCAGTCATCGCCTAAACTGAATCAACTCATTGAGACTGGGTGACTCATGAAGCGATTCGTCGAAGGCGATGACCGCAAACAGGTCGCACTACTTCCCGAAT
>NZ_JAJITD010000040.1 GCF_020880815.1 Paraburkholderia sejongensis | reverse complement strand
CGACTGTCTGAGTCACTGTGTCCATTCTCGCTGTTTGTGGACAGAGTCAGTCACTCGTGTCCGTCGCAGCGATGATTGCATCTTCTACGACAGGCGGGGAACGGTACAAATCAGGTGCTTACGCCTCTTCGACCATCGCGTCGGCCATGTTTCCATACCCATTGTCATCGGGCGTTCGGATGGACGTGAAGATTACCGCGTAGTAGGGCGTGGCCCTCGTCTTAGCTATAGACATCGTTACCTTCCTTCGGTCTCTCTATTGCTGGATACCCGTGCGTATTGTCGGCTATCTTTGTCGCCTCGTCGATTGACCGTTCCTGGCCAAACAATGGCCCGACACGAACAGCGGCCAACACACACGTCTCCTGCCGTGCGATCGCGAGATCGAGCAGAAGCAGGTCACGTTGCATGACCGGTCATCCGCACGGCTCGGGTTGCCCCGTCCAACGCAAAGGCCTATCGTCGGGAACGACGGGATTGGGGGCGTGAGCCACGTCCTGATTATTACTGCGCTCATTCCGCCCTCAGCTCACGCCCGGTCTCCCAATCCCGCGCAATGCGGAGGCCGTATGAAACTGACTGACCATACCGATTATTCGCTTCGTGTTCTGCTTTACCTTGCGGTGCGCGGGCCACAGTTATCGAAGATCAGGGACATTACCCGCGCGTACAGCATCTCGAAAAACCCTCTCATGAGGATTGCCTGGCAGCTCGCCGAACACGGCTGGATTGAAACGGTGCTCGGCCCCAACGGTGGGCTGCGGCTCAGCGGCCATTCGCTCGATCTGACGCTCGGCAACGTCGTCCGACTGTTAGAGGGCGATTTTGCATTGGCGCCATGTCTGCCCGATCGGCTGGGCGGGAGCCGGGAATGTGTGATCGCGCCGCACTGCCGGCTGCGCGGTGCGCTGCAGGCAGCGAACCAGGCGTTTCTCGACGAACTCGACCGCCATACGATCGGCGACCTGGTGCAATCGCGGGATTCACTTGCAGAACTGCTCGGACTTCGCATCACCGTCCCGATCGTGCCGGCGACCGCATGGGGTGACGAACGGGATCGGGTAGCCCACTTACGGGCGGTCTCCTGAATCGGCGTCAGACGGTTGACCCCAAGGCGCGCATGCCGGCCGCGCCAGCCGTGGGCCATGCCCGCGGCGCCGGACGCGCTTCACGGCCGGTCGCGGGACCATAGTAATCAGGAGAGCAGACGCCGGTAGTTGCGGGCCGGATCAGGCGCGCGGCGATGCTGAAGTTGTTGCAGCAGTTCCCGCCGGCGCTGCTCCAGCTCACTGAGTTCCGCGCGCGCCTTCCCCAGTATTTCGCGCAGGTGAGGCCCGCTCTCCTCCCGGCTGTCCTCCATGGCCACCAGCTCGATGGTACGCGCCCGGATCTCCGCCCCAACGTTGAGGAGTTCGACGAATGGCTTCTGCCACCAGTCAGTCATGTGGTGCAACCTCCCGCAAATAATGCCGGCCTCGGCGGAAGCATGGGCGATCACGGCTCTGCCGTCAGCGTCCCGCCCGCTGCACAACAACCGTTAGTCCGGGGGTCCCGATCCGGCCAGCCGTTCAAGGCGGTATCCGTACCCGTAGACAGGAGCGAGCCGATAGCCACTCTCCGGACGCAGCCCCAGTTTCTGACGCAACGTCGACACGTGGGTATCCATGGTTCGCGAGAGGATGTCCGGCGGCTGTCTCCACACCCGCTCGGCAATGTGCGCCCGCGACAGCGGCCGCCCGAGATGCTGGAACAGCAGCAGGGCCAGTTTGAATTCGCGCTGGGTCAGCTTCACCGCCTCGCCCTTCCTCACAACCTGTTCGGCCTGCAGGTCGAACTCGACATCGTCAAAGACCTCTTTCGTCGCCTTCGGGTCGATCGCATACATCCGCCGCATCAGTGCGGCGACGCGGGCAAGCAGCACCGGCGATGAAACGGGTTTGACCAGATAGTCATCCGCCCCTTCGTTCAGGATCGAGGTGATGTCATTCTCGCGACCGTACGAGGTCAGAAAGATCACCGGCACCCGGGCCGCCCCACCCTCCCTGGCCCAGTGCAGCACCTCCCGGCCAGTCATGTCGGGAAGCTGCCAGTCGAGGATCAGCAGATCGAACGTTTCCCGGCGCAGGGCCTGAACCAGCGCGGCGCCCCGGTCGAAGTGATGACAGTGATGGCCCGCGGCGGTCAGCGTCTCCAGTACCGACGCTGCAAGAACCGGGTCGTCTTCCAGCAGTGCAATTCTCATCGCGCCCTCCGCGCATGCCTTCCGGTTCTCCGGATCTGTAATTGGCATCTCCAGGCATTCTAGGGAGTCCTGCAGGAATATTCACTTCATGCGAACCCCACATGCAGCCCGGTTCGCGGTCATGCGCCGGCGCCATCATCCGGCGGCACATCGGGTGCCGCACGGAGCCGGGCGTGGTAGCGCGCCATCTCCGCGCGCAGGCGCTTCTGCTCGGCCGTCACATAGACGGTGGTGGTCTGCAGCGACGCGTGTCCGAGTAGCCGCTGCACGACGTCGAGCGGCACGTCGGCCGCGACCGACTGGGTACCGCAGGTATGACGGAACGCATGGGGCGAGCTGCGCGCGAGTTGCCGGCGCTCGGCCTCGGTCAGATCGGGCACATGCGCTCCCTGTCCGCGCAGTGCCCACTGCGTGAGGCCGCGCGCGCCCCGCACCGAATAACCGCCGGCGACCACCGGCGCGGCGTCCGCCTCCTCGCTGGCAGGCTGCCTCGCGCCGAATTTTGCGCGGGCGCGCGGGGTCGGCGGAATGACCCGGGGTGCGAGGAGAGGCAACGGCGCGATCGCCGCCTCCGCACCCTCGAAATCCAGTTCGCGATCGCGCCAGTGGGCTCCGATCGCCAGCACCGCCTCCTTGCTGACCGGCACAAACCGCTCCCGGTTACCCTTGCCGACCATACGCAGCAACCAGGTGGCGGGCACGCCGTCTTCGGGCGGCAGCCACTGCAGCATGCCGCGGGTCGCACCGGCCGCCTCGGCGATGCGCAGGCCGGCATCGCCCATGATGAGCAGCAGCGCGCGCTGCTCGCCAGCGTTCGGCGGCCGGCCCTAAGCCCTGCGCCTGTTCGGCCAGACACCACCGCGCGCGCGTCCACAGGTCCAGCGGGAGCGCGCGGTCGATCTGCATCGCGCTGGCCCGTTTCACCGGTTTTGGGGTAGTGACCGCGGCCCAGGGGTTGCCAGCCAGATAACGCACGCGGACCAGCCACTCGAACGCGGCGGTAATCGCACGCACCGCATAACGCTGGCTGTCGAGCGACAGCGCGCCCGGTTTGAACGGCCGCCACCGGCCCGAGTTGCGCGGGACGACCGTTCCACAGAACGCCGCCGACGGCGCGGCGAGAAACGCCTTGTAGGCGTCGCAGTCCTCCACCGTCATCGACGAGAGCGCGGTGCCGCGCTCGGTCACCGCCCACAGCAGCAGCCGTTCGAGCTCGCGCCGGTACGCGCGCAGGGTCGCTTCCTGCCGGGTGTAGCGGGCGAGGTACGCCCGGATCGCATCGAGATCATGGCGCGCGCGGATGAAGCCGAACGCCGGCGCGCGGTTGGTCCCGTGCTCGCCCGACAGCGCCGCCGGCATCGAGATGCGCTCGAGCGGCACCAGTTGCGCGCGGACCGGCTCTACCGGCTGGGCGACCGGATCGACCAGCGGATCGGCCGCGTCGATATCGGCGTCGACATCCTGGCCGATTGACGGCGCATGCCGGCGCAGCCACGCCACCAGCACGCGGGCCCGGTGCACGCCGATGCGCGGGACCGAGCGCCACCAGCTGCCGCCGCGGCGGTTGCAGAACGCGACGAGTTCGCCCAGCGTGGCGATGCCCTCCCCCGCCAGGCGTGTCGCGATGACGGGGCGGAACCAGCGGCCGACCGCGTGCTGCGCTTCGGGGCGCGCGGTGGCCCAGGCGCCGGCGGCCTGCTCGATCAGCTGCAGCGACACGGGCGTGAGGCGCGGCTCGCCGTATTTCTCGATCGCGGCCCGCAGGTGGGCAACCAGCACGGACGAACCCTCGCGCAGCGCGAGCTCGACCAGCTCGGTGCGCATCGTGCGCAGCAGCCGCTCGATGTCGGACGGCCCGGTGGTCTCGGCGTCGAAGTACAGGCGCGTGATCGTCGGGACCGGCACGCCTTTCACGCGGGCGCGCAGCGCGGTGAATTCGGTGCGTGTCCAGGTGCGCGGCGGGAGCAGCTCGATCGGTTGTGGTCGGTTCGCCATGTCGTTCAGCGGATCAGAGCAGCGGCAGGCCACGAACGTTAAGTTCGTCCTCTGGATAAAAATGACTCCAGGTGCCGTAGTCCGCTACGCCCTGAAGATCCGGAAACAGGACTGTGCTATTCACACCGGTCTAGGCCAGCTGGACACGCATCTCGCCAAATGCGGTCCTGGGCACAGTGACGTAGCACAGACGGCCCTCGTAATCGGTATTCGTCTCAAGAGAGACAAAGGCGGGCGACCTGCGGCTACCGTAGTGACCCCGGTGAAGCGTAAACCAGCCATCCTGCGCAGTGATCCGGCGTGGAATGTGTCGCGGACGGAGCAGGGTCGTACGTCCCACCTCCAGCGGCTTTTCACGCTCGGCATCGGAGATCAGGTACTTCGGTTCGTAAGTAAGAAGCCAGACCGCCGCGGCTTTCTGCTGTCGGGGCTGCTGCCGGATGGCGAACCAGAGGGCGGTCAGCGCACTGCCCGACCAGTCGAGCATGCGCGTCGGCATCCCGTGGTGCTGCGCGATCGCGAGCCAGTGCGTATCGGTGAGGTCGCTCGCCGGCGAGTCCAGATACGGAATCGCGCGGCGTTTGAATTCCTCGAGCATGCTCTTCTCCTCGTGGCCCGGGGGGCGACGGGCCTGCCGGTCAATGGCAAGCCGCAGACTCCAGGCGGCATCGCGCTGTCCCCGGTAGAGCGTGTTCACGTGGCCAGTGAGTTCCCCGTTGATCGCGCTGATGAATGTTGCGAGTGTGCGCACTTCGCCCAGGTTCGGGGCGATGATGGAAGTGGTCTGCATGGCGTCTGCCATTTCAGTTTTGTGGTGGCGTGCCCGACGCGCTGGTGTCTGCGTGTCGGCTAAGCAGAAAAATCGCTACCGCGGCGACAGTGTTCTTCGCAAGCATCGCATAGGACACATCGAGCGCTGGAAGATGGCCGGTCGCCCCCATGCGCGGTGCGAAAGTGGCTTCGCAAGGCCCCAACGCCGCCACTGATCGATTTCACGCCAGCGAACAGACGCCTCGCATCTTCCAATGCGGTCGGGTCGGGCCAGTCCAGGCATGCGACACATGCATCCCAGCAGGGGCGTCAGCGATTTGTCTCTCGGCAAAATTTTGCCGCGCTCGCGCAGGATGGTCGAGTAGACCGTCTCCAGAAAGCGGCTGCTGCGGGTCAGCCCGTCGGCTGTATCGAGATGCGTCGCGTCGAGCGCTTCCTGCCGGTTTTGGGATAGCGTCTCGCAGCCCGGTTGCTGGAGGCTCGCATCGACCTGTTCGTCCAGCTTCGCAGATTCGCCGGCGACGATCGCCTGCAGCGCCACGAGCGGGCGGTCCAGCCGCGCCTCCCCTTGCTCCAGCTGGCTGGCGATATTGTTGAGCAACGACGCCAAAGTTTTTTCATTCAGCAGCCGTTCCAGAAAGGGCAGCGCGAATTCCGCAAGCGGCCTGACGGTGTAGCCCTTTTCGACTTCAGAGTAGCCACGATACCGGACGATCCGGTCATCTTCAGTAGTCCTAAACCCCACGGTCAGCTTTCCGTCCCGGTAGCTGAGATCGCCAAAGCAATAGTCGTCGGACGAGTAAATCTCAAACGTCTCGTCGTCGCTGGCGCCGCCGAGCGTGGTACCTCCGAAAGCGCAGTTGAACTCCGCCTTGAGCGTCCGAACCCTCTCGCTCAGTGCAGCCTGCTTTGCCTCGATGCGCCGTTGTTGGGCGGCAAGGGCCTTGATCCTGTCGTCCACACGTCGTCATGCTCGCCGCCGCCTACGGCGGCCGGTGCCTGAAAGGGTCAATGTGAGTGTTCGACCCGTACTATAGGGTTCTATGGTGTTAAAGGTTGTGGTGCAAACTCGGTAAGTGGGCGAGAAATTGCACACGTATGGTTCGATTTGGAGTTTTTTTCGATGATCAGTATTAAAGAATGCGCGTCAGTTTCCGCTCAGACTCGCAGAGTTGCCGCTTGGGTACGCGGCATTGAGCCAGCTCACCAGCCGGTTCAACTGGGTGCCGTCGATCCCTTCGCCACGCATCAGCGGCACCCGGTCCCACATCCACGTCGGGAAGTTCGCGGTGGTGCCGCCGGACAGGGTACCGGGCACATAGTCGAGCGCGCACAGACTGCGGATGCTCCAGCCGCAGGAGATCTCGCCGCTCACCGCGTTGGGCTGACCTTCGCGCTGCCAGTCGCTCAGACTAAAGCTCGCGGTGGTATCGAGCCAGTTCGCGAGGAACACGTTGACGACGGCCTGCTCGGTCGCGACGCTGGTGCCTTTCCACACGCCGTTCTGGCCGCCGCTCCCGACGTCGAGCGGGCTGGTGTCGCGCGTGGTCCAGCCCCGTTTGACGTTGGCGACGCCGACGCCGTTGTCCATCTCCTGCGCGCCCTTGAGCACATACAGGAAGTTGCGGACCGGCTCGGGGTGAACGCTGCTGTGAGAGAGGTTGTCGAGCAGGCCGTACGCGTATTGCCAGTCGATCGGTATCTGCATCAGATGCGCGCCCGAGCCGGGATTGAGCAGGATCTGCAGGTAGTACCACTGGTTCGATCTCACGTATTGTGCGACCGCGCTACCGAACATGCTGTTGTCGACCGGAAAGCCAAGGATGTGCGGCGACACGTTGAAGACGAAGCGCCAGTGGTTGCACCAGCCGCGTTTTTCCGGCTTCGGCGCTGACCCAGGCGGTGGGGCAGTTCTGCAGCTGCGCGATCGTGTATCTGCCGCTCGTGCCCTCGTTTGGCGGTGCGAAGTTTCGCCTACGCGACGCCCCAGTAGTACAGGTCGTTGAAGATGTTGCCCGTCTTGCTTTGCGCGTAATTCACGCTGCCCTGCGCGAGCCGGGTCCGCATGTTGTAGGTGCCGTTGCCGTTGCCGTTGCCTTCGCCCGCGTACTGCTTGTTCAGGTTGCCGTTGGTGAAATAGTCGCCCCACCCGTCCTTCGGATGGATGCGCGGCACCCAGCGATTCCAGTCCGGCAGTTGCAGGCCGATCGAGATTTTTCGCAGGTTGATCTGGCCTTTGGCCGCGACGAGGGTCCTGTCGACCACACCATTCGGGAAGATCGACGTGAGCGTGTCTAGGTCGTTCTCCGATACCGCGCTGAGACCGACGCCGCAGGTCCAGTCGCTGACCGGTGCCGCATCGAGTCCGGGACTGGGTTGATAGGGCGGATTCCACGGTCGGCAGTTCGCGCCCGGCGCCGGCAACTGGTTCTTCAGGCTGCGGATGTAGCTAGCGATCTGCTCGCCCTAGGTTGCGCTCAGTCCATGAAACTGCGCACGCACGACGATCGAGTTGTTCGAGTAGTTAAACTTGAACAGGTCGCCGCGCTGGCGCTGTGGCAGTCCATGCTGTGCGCGCGTAGCCGATGGCCTGCATTGAGCGGCGATTCGACTAGCTGCGCGCTTTGCCCGAGCTGCTGGCCGGCGGCGATATCGCTCATGCCGGATAGCGAAGCGGTCCACGTGGCCGGGTCGTCCTGCGCGAAGCTCGAAGCGGCGATCAGCTTGTTGCCCGCGCCGTCGAGCAGATTGAATGACAGCACCCGAGAGCCCGAACTCACGCCGTCGGTGCCGTTGAAGCGGAAGCTGTCGTCAGCAGCTGTGCCGAGGCGCCCGCGGGCATCTGGAGCGTCGCGCTGACGACCTAGCCGCTGCTCGCGCTCATCACCTTGAGCCGCATAATCAGCGCGCCCGTTGTCGATACCGGTGCGTCGGTCGATGACGAGCCGCTCCCCGCTGGCGATGCGCCTGATCTACCGGCCCACGAGCCAGTCGTGCCGTTGTTGTTACTGCTGCCGCCGCCTCCGCACGCACTCAGAATCGTCGCACCTAGAAGCGCCACGCTAAATGCCACTCTTATTACCACGCGATCGAGTTGTCTCATTAATTGTTGTTTGGATTGTGGGCCGTACGGATTCAAACGCCGTGCGGCATAAGTCCGACAGGGGGTGCACCGCAATAGATTTTCGTAAATGTGCCATGCACAGGGCTTTGTCACGTTGCGGATCACCAGGACGAATCGCGTGTAGACAAAACAATCGCTCAGAAAACAGCAGACGGATTCTGGGTGAGACCGATGAAGACGCCAGGCCTAAACCGGGTCGCGATTTGCTTTCGAAAAAAGCGCGCAGCGAATGACGCTTGAGCGCCAAGTTGCCCGATCGGACCAAGCCCGACGGAAACGTCTACGTGCGCCCGTGCAGGCGGAATCCGCTCTTAGGCCGCTCGCGTTCACGCATGGGATGATCTGCGGTGGACTGGACTAAATCTGCGCATTGGCGCGGAGGGCGTAGCCGGTAGCGGCGGTGCGCGCTGCGAACAGCAAGGAGTCTGCCATGACTCAGGAGCAGAAGGTAATTCGTGCCAAGCTCACCTAATCAGTCGGATGCCGATCGCCGTGTACAGCGAAATTGCATCGCTGATACACCCGATATCGCTGATCTGATGCACGCCCACCTGACGCAGCAGCGATGGAATCCAAAATCCGACCGCGTTAAGTGCCGTGAAGACGCTGCAAAAGACTGCCAACATCATATAGATGCGCGGATTGGTCAACAAATCGCCGAGCCGCACTTGTGAGCGAACCTTTATCGCATGTTGCGAGACTTCCGCCGCTTTCGTCATCCTCATTCAACACCTCTGCCACCCTTTGGTTGGAGGCGATTTTTCAAACCATCCTTAATAGTTTTCAATACCACCAATGAGTAACGATACCTTTACTATTAAAATCGATAAACAACTGATGTGCATACCCGCTTCCATTCGCTGCCTTTTCATCCCGAGCAGAATTTATGGCCGTTTTAGCACCATTAACTCTTCTATTTGCGCCATTAACTTGATCACTAACAACACCTACACTATTTTGGGCTGTAGATAACCCCATTTGGGATAAACCAGAAGTGACTCCGCTAAGCATCCCTCCCATACGCTCCATTACATTTGGGGTGGATACAGTACTTTCATTGTAAAACCAGGTTTCTCTACCATCATCTTTGATCTGCTTCGAATTTGAATTTCCATATAGCGCGACTACTTCGGCTTGAGTGGTCTTCCCCACAACAATGTGTTGCTTAATATAGCTCGGGGAAAATTTATCCGTTTGAGTGGTGCTGCTTGGTGGAATTTGCGTACAGGCTCCGACGCTTGTCAAAATTGAGATTGAAAAAAGTGCAATCAATACTTTCATAAGTTAAATTCCTGGAAACATCTATGTAACCGTCAGAATGGCAGGAAAGATTTTGTTTGTACTAAACAACAAATCGTCGACCAACGCCGAATTCATCAGTCACGAGCACCACATGCCTAACGGCATGGCGACGAGACATCAGACGGCCACGTCCTAATGCGAATTCAGAAGTTGCTATTTCTAAATGGAAGAGATTAACGCGCCGTGAACTCTACCTTCGTAAGATATGGCACTACGCAAGATGGACGCAATGAAATAAATGCAGATTTTGCAATCGTTAACGCTCATTGGCGGGCCGCCTGCCAAGTGAGCAAACAACAACCTCGACCGTCCGAGCAGCCGATTTCGCTTGCACTGACCGAATGCAGTAGCCGAGAGGCACCGTGGGCACTGTCAGGCGGATCGAGAGGCGGCGGTAGAATGGTAAGCGCGCAGAAACCGACGTCTGGCACTCAGGGATCTGACCGTGCAGGCTATGTCCACTGATTTTCAGTGGACACCTTATGACAGAACAGCACTCAGAATCGTCGTGCCTGAAGGTCGT
>NZ_JAJITD010000004.1 GCF_020880815.1 Paraburkholderia sejongensis | reverse complement strand
GTAGCGATTTCACGGCCGCAATGCTGACGTGGCCGCCCGCCGTGACGGCGACATGTTCGACGCTCGCCAGATGCATGCTTTCTGCCGCCGTCACACTGACACCCGCGGCACTGGCCAGCACCAGGTCCGGCCGTTTCAGTTCGGGAAAGGGCTGCTCGCCGGTCGCCGCGGCTGCGCGCACGGTAGCGCCTCCACGTATCGAATCGTTCTGCGTCCTGATCGCCTTCGACACATCGCTCTGACTGGTCTGCTCCTCCTGCGCTTCATACTGCCGCGCAAGCCCTGCCAGGCCTTCATGGATATCGCGCGCCTGAGTCAGCCGCGCCACCGTCTCCCCCATGTCTTTCGCGGGCGCGTTCGCGCCGTCGCGCGACTCGGTGGTGATCAGCATGCCCCGGTTGGCCCGCGCGACACCCCATGCGTGGGTCGCCAGTTCCCAGCCGATGCCGCGCGCCTGCTGGCGGCCCGCTTCACGCACGATCCGCGTGTTGTAGCCGAGTACGAGCCGGGACTGCGCGTGATCGCTGGCCAGTTGGGCCTGAAGGCGGCCGGGGGTGTCGTCGAGCGAGAGGTGATTGGTCTGGCCATCGAAGCCCCGATCGAGCTCGCAGCTGAGAACGCCTGACAGTGCCTGGTTCGCCGGCAGCTTCCACGGCGGCTGGTTCCATACATTAACCATCCGGTCGGCCACGTATGGCTTGTCCGGATCGCCTTCGTGGTAACTGACTGTGACCTCCTGGCCCGTGCGCGGCAGGTGGATCGCACCGAACCCGTTGCCCTGCCACGGCGAGGACACGCGTAGCCAGCAGCTGGCGCTGTCGTTTTTCGGGTTGAGCCGGTCCCAGAGGAAACGGACCTTCACACGTGCATATCCGTCGACCCAGATCCGTTTGTTCTCGGGGCCGACCACGACGGCCGTTTCGTTCGGACAGTGCGCCTTCTTTTTCGGACGGTTCCTGAAGAACGTATTGGCCGGTTGCAGCACGAAGCGGGTCACGCACTGGCGCGGTTCGTCGCCAGTCCCGCTATCGCCTGCTCCAGAGTCACCCGACTCCGAACGCTGCAGCGCATTGCGGATATCGAGCGTAGTTACCACCACCAGATATTCCGCATTGACGGTCGGCTGCGGATGATCTTCGAGCCAGAACGTCTTTCCTGTAGTCAACCCCCGCAGGTTGCCGCGACCGGTCAGACGCAATCCACGGCAGCGCATCGCATCGACGCGCACGCTCGCGAGGTATCGCGCTTCGCTCTGCTGCTTGTTGGGTTTGCCCGATAACCCCTCCGCCCCCGCGAGGGGTTGTGAGTAATCTCCCCATCCGAACTGCCCGATGTTGTCGTGAGCCGATCCGCTATGGCCGGCGAATTCACCGTCGAACCACTCACCGTAGCGCGTGTAGTCGTAGTCATTCAGACTGACCTTACCGGTCGTGATCTGCCGCGAGACCCTCAGCCTGTAGATATGCTCTTCATCGACGTGCCGGCTATCGGGCGCGCGATACCGGATGCGGTCATACACATTGCGATGCCGTTTGTGCGAGCCGGGACAATCGCACAGCACGAGGTTCATCCCGTCGAACAGGTAGTAGATGCCCCATTCCCGCCAGATACGCGTGAGGAATTCAAAGTCGGACTCCCACATCTGCCGCACGTAATCGCGGTTCGGAAAAGGCTCTCTGGAACCGGGGCCACCCAGTTCTCTCACGACCGGATACGGATAGCGCTCGCACAATATTCGATCAGTGATCTCGACGACGGTGGAATTCTGGAAGATCCTGCTGTCCCGGTTCTTTGTCGCCAGCCACAGCCAGGGCCGCACGATGAAGCGGTAATACCCGCGCCGGTCATCAGTACCGAGATGTCTGACGCCAGTTATAAGGCCCGAAACCGTCCGGCTGGTGGCGCCGGCATCCTTTGCATCGCCGCGTTCCAGCCGACCCGCCAGGCCAATCGATCCGTTATCCGAAAAACCAATCGAGATATCGACAACGGTCCCAATCAGCCTGTCCGGCACGACCAGTTCCTGTGCCTGCCACCGCGTGAGCGTCGGGCTCTCAACGGTCGCCACATCGAGCGAGTACCGATAAAGCTTCCCTAACGCCTCAGTCCCGCGCAGCCGCAGCGCAGCCAGCACCGGCGCACCGCCCCACGTAGGCAGAGCGCCCCCGGCAATCTCCAAAGTGCGGCCCTGCAATGGCTTGAGCATACGAACCTGCCGTTAACGAACTGCCGACAGTATCGAAACTACCCACCATCACATCCATCAGACACAGACTAATTTTTACCTTATCTGAGCTAAATTTGATTTATGACAACAAAAAAGGCCACCGTCCCACCGGACGGCAGCCTTTTCATTCACCCAATAACGAACGAGAAACCCGCGGACCTCATCCGCGCCCGTTCGCCAGCGCCTTCAACCGCCCTATTGCCCCGCCGGCGACTTCACGCTCGGCGTCGCCAGCGTGTTATTGCTCTTGGGCGCGCTGTCGTCGGACTTGGTATTGCTGTTCATACTCGGCAGCCCCGAATTCGGCGCCCGAGTAGACATCCCGCTATCCGCACCGGTATTGCCCGGTGTGCCGTAGCCGCCTGCCGCAGCGCCGCCGGGCGCACCGTTCACCTGGTTCGTCGGGCTAGCCGTGCTGCCGGCCGCCCCGCCACCTGTGCCGTTCCCGCCTCCCGCGGACTGTGCAAATGCGCCACCCGACAGCGTGAGTGCGGCGACTGCGATTAACGTGCTGGTCAGCTTGCTCATGATCCGTCCCTCCATGATCGGGTTGAAATGGACACAGACGGGTTTCGTCTGCTTGATCATGAGTGTCGCAAGGGCTGTGCCGCGCACGGTTTTTCGCGGCGAACTCACATCGCCGCGAACCCCGCGAGTCGGCGCCGAAAACCTCGGTCACGCCTGCCAGCACGCGCTTCGTCAGACTTTTCGGCCGTCCGCGTCTTCGAAGGGCGGGCGCAAAACAATCGCGTCGTCGCGCTCGGGACCGGTGGTAACCATTGCCACCGCGATACCGACTTCCTGCTCAATTGCTTCGATCAGCGCCGCGGCCTGAGGCGGCAGCTCACTATATGAACGGACGCCGCGCGTCGTGCGTTGCCAACCGTCGAAGCGCCTGAGCACGGGTTGCAGACGCTGCTGTTCGGCATCGCTGGCCGGCATGTAGTCGATGCGCTCGCCATCGAGCTCGTAACCCACGCACAGATACACCGAATCGAATCCGTCGAGCACGTCGAGCTTGGTCAGCGCGAGCAGATCGATGCCTGCGACCTTGCTGCTCTGGCGCAACTGCACGGTGTCCAGCCAACCGCAGCGCCGCGGCCGCCCGGTATTGACGCCGTACTCGCCGCCACGCTGCCTGAGCAGGTCGCCGAGCGCGCCATCCACTTCCGACGTGAACGGACCTTCGCCGACCCGCGTCGCGTAGACCTTGCTGACGCCGAGCACCCGGCCCAACTTCGACGCGGCGATGCCCGCGCCGCTAGCCGCGCCGGCGGCAATGGTGCTCGACGACGTCACGTACGGATAGCTGCCCCAATCGACGTCGAGCATCACCGCTTGCGAGCCTTCGAAGACCACGCGCTTACCCGACGAATGCGCATCGTCGAGCAGTTGCCAGACGCGCGCTTTGAACGGCAGGATTTTCGGCGCCATCGCCAGCAGGTCGCTCAGCATCGGCTCACGCTGGAAAGGCTCCAGACCCAAACCGCGCAACCATGCGTTGTGGTGTTCGAGCAGCACGTCGAGCTTCGCGGCGAGCAGTTCCGGCTCGGCAAGGTCGCAAACCCGCAAACCACGGCGGCCAACCTTGTCTTCGTAAGCCGGCCCAATGCCGCGCAGCGTAGTGCCGAGCGGCTTCGCGCGCAGGCGTTCCTGGGCGGCATCGATCGCGCGATGGACCGGCAGCACGAGCGTCGCGGTCTCGGCGATGCGCAGCACGTCGGGCGTCACATGAACGCCGAGCGCCGCCATCCGGCCGATCTCCGCCAGCAGCGCCTCGGGGTCGAGCGCGACACCGTTACCAATCACGCCGAGCTTGCCGCGCACGACTCCGCTCGGCAGCAGCGCGAGCTTGTAAGTCCGGCCGTCGACGACCAGCGTGTGCCCGGCATTGTGGCCGCCGTTATAGCGGGCGACGATGTCCGCCTTCTCAGCCAGCCAATCCACGATCCGGCCTTTGCCCTCATCACCCCATTGCGCGCCAACCACGACGACATTCGACATTCGATACATTCCTGGTGAATTAATCAAACAGATCCGGCAACGGCTCTGCTGCGACCGGGCTCACTATAGAGAGCCCAGCCAACCCGAAAAGATATATACTCATCAGCCTTGTCAGGAAAAATCACATAGGAATTGGCTTTATGGCACGTCGCCTGCCACCGCTGAACGCGCTGCGCGTGTTCGAAGCCGCGGCCCGGGTCGAGAGTTTCTCGGCTGCGGCCGACGAGTTGTGCGTCACGCACGGCGCCGTCAGCCGGCAGGTGGCGCAACTGGAAGCATGGCTGGGGCTCAAGCTGTTTGAACGGCGCGGCCGCAGGGTCGTGCTGACGGTGTCGGGGCGCGCGTACCTGGCCGAAATATCGGCGGCGTTCGATCGCATCGCGCTCGCCACCAACGAGCAGCTTCGCACTACCCGCCAACAGATCGTGAGGGTCAACGCACCGACCACGTTCGCACTGCGCTGGCTCTTGCCGCAACTGTCCAACTTCCAGTTCACCAATCCCGCGATCGAGGTCCGCTTGACCACGTCGGACGAACCGATCGAAAAACTCGGCGACACCTGCGACGTCGCGATTCGCGGCAGCGAGCAGAAATCGGCGGGCTATCAGGTATCCGAATTTTTATCGGAAGTGCGGCTGCCGGTGTGCTCGCCCAAGGTGTTCGAATCTCATCCGATCCGCGCGGTGGCTGACCTCGCGCAGCACACGCTGCTGCACACGGCGACCTATCCCGGCCTATGGACCGAATGGCTGGCGGCGAGTGGGCACGCTGGGCTGGTCCCACGCCACTCCCAGCAACTGGATCATTTCTATCTGACGCTGCAAGCGGCGATCGACGGTCTCGGCATTGCGATGGGTCCGACCGCGCTGGTGGCGCTCGATGTCGAAGAAGGCCGGCTGGTGTTTCCGTTCGACGGCCCCGCGTTGCCGGCATGGCGCTACTGCAGCTACGTCCGCGACGCACGGCGCGACGACCCGGCGATCGCTGTCTTCCTGACGTGGCTGCGCGAACTCGGGCAGCGCTTTTCCCGTCACGCGTAGTACGCCGCTGCTCCGGCCTTGCGTCGAATAGCGTAAAACAAACGATTGCAAAAATATTTTCGCAACGATTGCGGCGTACCCCAACGCGTCCTCACAAGCCACCTGTCTTAATCAACAGGATTCGCCGGTTATATCGACGTTTCTACCAATTCCATCCGAAATGACTTGACGGACAAATATCGTCAACTTATTTTGCAATCGATTGCATTACGGTCTCTCCGGCATGTACGAGTAACGCACTGCAACCGGAACCGGCAATCTGCAATTGAGCAGTCGACCGCAAAGCTGTCGTTATCAGGAAGCCGGCTTAGCGGTCGACATACATAGAAGAAATACAGATAGGCAGCGCGACGTCGCCCGACAGCCTCCGTCGCGTGTCGATCACGAATTGGAGAGACCTCATGAAGAAGTTGCTGGTCGCAGTGGCGGGAACGTGCGCGGTTGCGGGGATGGCGCGCGCGCAAAGCAACGTCACGCTGTACGGTCTGATCGACGCTGGCGTGAACTACACCACCAACGTGCAGACCTCGAAGCCCGCCGGCCGGCCGCCGGTCGGCGGCTCCCAGGTGGCGATGCTCGACGGCGGCCTCGGCGGGCTCAGCGGCAGCCGCTGGGGCCTGAAAGGCGCGGAAGACCTCGGCGGCGGCTGGAAGGCGATCTTCCAGCTGGAATCGGGCATCAACTTCAACAACGGCTCGCTCGGCCAGGGCGGCGCGATGTTCGGTCGCCAGGCGTTTGTCGGCATGTCCGGCGCGCCCGGCACGCTGACGCTCGGCCGCCAGTACGATTCTCTGCGCGACTTCGTGCAAAGCTATGCGGCCACCGGTCAATTGAGCGGCGTGATGGGCGCGCGCCCCGACGACCTCGACAATCTGGCCGATTCGCGTCGCCTGAATAACGCGATCAAGTACACCAGCCCGAAATTCAGCGGCTTCACGTTCGGCGGCATGTATAGCCTCGGCGGCATCGCCGGAGCGACCGGGCGCAATCAGTTCTGGTCGGTCGGCATGAACTACGTGAACGGACCGTTCGCGTTCGGCACCGCGTACGTGAATGCGCGTAATCCGAATCTGTCGTACTTCGGCACGAATCCGAATTCATCCACCAGCCCCACCGGCAACAACATGGGCTTCGCGGGCAGCGCGACGGCGGCTCAGTACAACCCGGTCTATGCGGGGTTCGCGTCGGCTCACACGATGCAAATCTTCGGCGCGGCCACGACTTACGACATCGGCAGCTTCACGCTCGGCGTCAACTATACGCATACCCGATTCGACGACCTCGGCGATACCGCGACGTCGGGCCCGAACCCGTACAACTACAGCGGCAATGCGGTATTCGACAGCCCCGAAGTCAATCTTCAATACCAGGTCACGCCGGCACTGCGCCTGGGCGCGGCGTACAACTACACGCATCTGAAACGGGCCAACTACGGCGACACCGCGAACTACAACCAGTACTCGGCCGGCGCCGCTTACGCGCTGTCCAAACGCACCGTGCTCTATGGCGTCGCGGTGTTCCAGACCGCCGGCGGCACCGACTCTCTCAATCAACCCGCGGTCGCTTCCATCGACGGCCTCACGCCGTCCGCGACCAGCCGCCAGGCATCGTTCCGGCTCGGCTTGCGGCATTACTTCTAGGCTTTTACTTTTACGACGAGAAAGGAAACGGAGCGGCGATTCCGCCGCTCCGCTGTCATTCAGATCTTTGGCACGCTTATTCGGCGCTTATTCGACACCCTCCCACGCGGCATGCTCGCGAGCACGTCGCAAGTACTGCAGATCGATGCAGGGCGGCAGTTCGCCGCCGCTCGCGAACGACGTATAGCGGTCCCGCAATTGCAGCACCTGGCGCGCGGCGGCTTCGGGCATCTCCATATCGCGAATCAAACCGTGCGCAGGGTCGGTCAACTCGTCGTACACCGCGCTCGCCGCGGCGGGTTCTAGACCGGCAAACTCGGTCGTCAATACCGCCATGCACTCCTGACGATTAGCCGGATCGAAGATCCAGTTCAGCGCACGGCGATAGCCGAGCAAAAAGCCCTGCAACGCGTCCGGGTTCGCGTCCGCCCACGTTCGACGGACCGCGCCGACGGTCCCGAGATAGGCCGGATAGTGATCGCGCGACTGGCGCAGCGGCACGAAGCCTTGTTGCCGCGCCAGCGTGTCGAACGGCGAGCGCACGAGGGTCGCGTCGTGCCGTCCCGCGATCAGTTCGCGATAGCGGTTGCCGGTGCCGCCGGCCGCGACGAACGTGACCTCGTCCTGCGCGACCGCGTGTTGCGCGAGCATGTCGCGCAACACGAACGCGAAGCCGGTCGTCATCGCATCGACCGACAACGTTCGCCCGCGCAACGCGTCGATCGACGCGAGACCGGGCCGCGCGACCAGCGCGAGAAAGCCCGCATCGCCGCCCATGAAGGCGGTCAGATCGTGCATCCGGCCGTCGTCGGTTTCGCCGTGGCCGCGCGTGTACGCGAACACATTGTCGATGCTGGTCAACGCCAGTTGCGCGCTGCCGTTCTGCAAGCGGTTGATCATATCGACGGAGCCTTTGGTGTAGTCCATCGTCACCGTCACGCCGTGCTGTTCGAACAGCGCGCGCCGCTGCGCGATCCAAACCGGCAGATTGAACGCCCCTTCGAAACACAGCAGCGTCAGCGGCTTAAGTCCATCCGCGAGCGAAGAACCGCCCTGCTGCTCCGGCCGCTGGCGCGCAATATCGGTCGATACTGGAATTGAAGTCATGCAAGCCTCGCAAAGGCCGGCGTGGGCCCGTGCCTCGCGCCGGCATCTGATGAATTGAATTCGCGCGCACTATGCGTGTGCGGCGCGCCATGGCATCGATAAAGCAGCGGCTGCGCGTGCACGCGGGCTGCTTACCGCGGGCCGCACCGATCGATCAGGCCTTTTTCTTTCTGCCGGCGCCGGTTTTTTTCGGCGCGAGCCGGCGCGGCGCGGCGGTGGACCCGCGCACGACGAGTTCCGGTTTCAGGCGCACTTCGAGCGGCTCGCTCTCGCCCTCGTCGATCGTGTTCAGCAGAATCCTCGCCGACTGAAAACCAAGCTCGCGCTGCTTGATGCGAACCGTCGTCAGCGGCGGATCGATCACGTCAGTCAGCGGCGTATCGTTGTGACCGACGAGCGAGATATCGGCCGGACACGCGATGCCGCGCCGATGAAACACATCGAGACAGCCGATCGCGATCAGATCGTTGCCGGCGATCACCGCGGTTACGTCGTCGAATTGAGTCAGCAACGCCTCGCATGCGAGCACCCCGGCCTCGCGCGTATACGCGCTGCTTTCAACTTCCATCCGTTCGTCGAACGGCAGCCCCTGCGCGATCAACGCAGTCTGGAAGCCGAGATGGCGGTGATAGCTGGTCGACACATTGAGCGGCCCGACCACATGACCAATCCGCGTATGACCGAGCGCCACCAGATGATCGACCGCGAGCCGGATACTGAGCACGTCGTCGTTCACCACGCACGACACCCGCCCCCGCTCTTCCGAACGATTGACCGTGACGACCGGCAGATCCTGCGCGATGCAATAGGAAATCAGCGGATCGTCGCGTTCGACCGAGGCCACGATCAATCCATCGATCTGGCGCCCCTGCATCTGCTCGACGATATGCTGCTGCTTCGCGTAACCGCTGCCGGCATTGACCACCAGCGCGGTGTAGCCGGCCGGCCCCAATGCTTCCTCGATTCCAAGCAGGATCAGCGGGAACATCGGATTGGTGATGTCCGGCAACAGCACGCCGATCAGATTCGAGCGTTTGGTGCGCAAAGAAGCGGCGATGCTGTTCGGCCGGTAGCCGAGTTCCTGCACCGCGGCCAGCACCTGCGCCGCGACTTTGTCGCCGACCAGTTGGCGGGTTTTCGGATTGATGGCGCGCGACACTGTCGAAGGGTGGACCCCAAGTCGCTTCGCCAGATCGCGCAACGTGATCTTCGTGGTGGACATGCAACCAATTCCCGGCAGCGCCTGTTATAAACGTGAGGCCGTATTTTATCCCCGGTGCAATACGAGCGGCTTACTCCTGCTCGCCCGGATGCCGCCTGGTCAACCCGGGCGCCATCCGGTGTGCCGCTGGGTCAATCGACCACCGCGATACCCTGGATTTCCACCAGCATTTCCGGTTTCGCGAGCCCCGCGACGGTGATCAGCGCGCTGGCCGGAAAGTTGTCGCCGAAGATCTCTTTGCGGATTTGCGTGAACGCATCGCCGAAGCGCGCATCGGTGATCGACACGGTCATCGTCACCAGACTCGCCAGCGTGCCGCCGGCCTGCTCCAGCGTGGCGGCGAGCAGCGCGAAGATTTCGCGCACCTGGCCTTCGAAATTGCCGGCCAGCGAGCGACCTTCGCGATCCGCGACCACGGTCTGTCCGGCCAGCCACACGATGCGGCCGCCCTGCGTGACGACCGCCGGCGAATAGGCGCGTGCCTGCGCGTTATCGCGCTTGATATAGCTGCGTTGATGCGTCATGCCACGACCTCCTTCAGTTGTTGTTCCGCGCGCGTCTGCAGTTCGATCCAGTCGCCGAAGCGAGCCATGAATGCGGTCAGAACGTCGCGCGTGGGCGCATCGGTCAATCGACCTTGCGCATCGAAACGCGACCAGGTTTGCGTAACCAGCACCTCGGGTTTGTTCAGCGTGACCATGTCGAGCGCCTGGCAAACCAGCCGCAACTGCGCTTGCGCGCGCGCCGTGCCGAAGCCCGCGCCGGCGCCGACGATGCCCGCCGGCTTGCCGGCGAGCGGAGCTCCGCTGCTCGGACGCGAGAGCCAGTCCAGCGCATTTTTCAGGACCCCTGAAAACGAAAAGTTATATTCGGGGGTCGCGAGCAGCACCGCGTCGGCCCGGCGAATTTTCTCGCTCAACGCGGTCACCGCGGCCGGTACGCCGGCCTTCTCGACATCTTCGTTGAAGAACGGCAGATCGCCGAGCTCGACGATTTCCAGCTCCATGCCGTCCGGCGCGAGCTCGCGCGCGGCGCGCAACAGCGCGGTATTGGTCGAGGCTTTGCGCAGGCTGCCCGACAAGGCAATCACGTGGATGGTTTTCCGATTCATGAATCGCGACTCGCTAGAGAAAAAAGAAACTTCGGTGTATTGACGGAGGCTGCGTGAATGCGGCCTACCCGGCTGCTTACTTCATCGAACACTGGCCGGCGTCGCGACTGCGATAGTCGACCTTGATCTTCGAGCGGGTCGCCAACTCGGCGCCCGCTGCGTTTTTGACGACGTCGACGCGATAGAAGTCGACCAGACCGAACTGGTTGGTATCGAACTTGAAATTGCCGCGTACCGATTTGAAATCCGCCGTCTTCAGCGCCGCGCGCAACGCGTTCTTGTCCGTAACGTTGCCACCCACCTTGCGCATTGCGACATCGAGCAGTTGCGCGGCGTCGTACGATGCGGCCGCGTACATCGACGGAATGCGTCCGTACTTCTCCTTGAACGCGGCGACGAATTGGCGGTTCTGCGGATTGTCCAGGTCGGGCGAGTACGCGGACGCGGTGATCGCGCCGACCGCTGTGTCGCGCAACGCCGGCAACGTGGTGCCGTCGACCGTCGCCACCGAAATCAGCGGCAGCTTGCCCAGCAGACCGGCCTGGCGGTATTGCTTGATGAAGTTGACCGCCTGCCCGCCCGGATAGAACACATAGACCGCGTCCGGATTGGCCGCTTGCAATTGCGCGATTTCCGCGGAGAAATCGAGCTGATTCAGCGGCGTATAGACTTCGTCGACCGGCTGTTGCCGGTATGTGTGCTTGAAGCCCTCGACCGCGTCGCGGCCAGCCTGATAGTTCGGTGCCATTACATAGACGCGCTTGTAGCCGAGGTCTTGCGTCAACTGGCCGCCCGACTCGTTGATCTGGTCCATCGTGCCCGATGAAACCGAGAACATCAGCGGCGTACAGCCGCCGCCGGCCAGCGGCGCCGGGCTCGCATTCGAGCTGAGCAGCACGACGCCGGCCGACGTGATCGGCTTGGCCGCCGCCATCATCACATTACCGTAGGTCATGCCGGTGATGATCGAGACCTTGTCGTCCTCGATCAGCTTGCGCGCCGCCTGCACCGCGAGGTCCGGACTGAGCCGGTCGTCGGCCTTGACGACCTGAACCGGCACGCCGCCCAGCTTGTTGTCCTTTTGCGCGAGCGCCAGCATGAAGCCGTCGTATTGATCCTGCCCGAGCGCGCCGCCCGGACCCGACAGCGTGCCGAGAAAACCGATCTTCACTTGCGCGCTCGCCTGGGCGGCGGCCAGCACGGCGCCGAGCAGCACCAGCTTGAGATACCTTGTTCGCGTGTTTTTCGTCACAGCTACCTCCGGATAAAGATTCGTTGAGCTATCTTCTGCGACCTTCCCGGCACCGTCATTCGTCAGGCAAAACCCTCGCTTCGTAGGGCATCGTCAACAGGATCGCGGCGGGCAGCGCGCTATCGTTGCGCAACTGCCGCGACTCGCCGGGCGCCAGATAACAACTGTCGTACGGGCGCAGCACCGCTTCTTCGCTGCCGTCGCCGATCGTCACCTCGCCCGCCAGCACCAGATAGAGTTTTTCCACCGTCGAGCTGGCCAGCGAGGTCCGCCCGCCTGGCAGCAGCCACGACAGACCTTGCCAGCCCAGTTGCGCGGGCGAAACCTCGTAGCCCTGCACGCGGCGACAATGCATGCCGTCGTGATGGGCCGCCTCGTAACGCGGCATCTGCGTGTAACGGATCACCTTCATGGCGTCAGCACAACCCGCTCGCGCGCGCCCGCCGCGACCTGACGATAAGCGTCGTGCGCCTGCGCAAGCGGATAGACGAAGCCCGGCTTGACCGGGAACGGCCGCAGCACTTCTCGGGCAAAACCGTCGGACAACGCGTCGAAGATCGCCGCGCATTCGACATGATCGAGCGCGAGCGTGTCGATACCGACATACGTGTGCTGGCCGCGGTAGAACGTGAAAATATCGAACGGCACGCTGCGCTCGAGCGTCGAAATGAACACCTGGGTCGCGCCCTTGGCCATCGACGCATTGCCCGCCTCGAAATACGGACTGCCGACCGTGTTGAACACGATGTCCGCGCCGCGGCCGTCGGTGCACTCGCGCACGCGCTCCGCCACCGGCATGGTGCTGGCATCGATCACTTCGACCTCGCCGTTCGCATGCCCCTGATACGCTTCGCCGTTGCGAGTGACCGCGATCACTTTCACTGCCTGGGCGCTCGCGAGCTGGATCGCCGCTTGCCCGACCTTGCCGTTGGCGCCGAGCACCAGCACGCTGCGCGTGTCGCCGGACAGCCCCGCGCGGCGCAAGCCCTCGTATGCGGTAACGAACGGCACGCCGACTGCGCCGGCTTCGAGCAGCGGCACCGCGGCGGGCTTTTCGCGCACGCCGGCTTCGTCGACCACCAGATTCCGCGCGTGGCTGCCGTTGCGCCGGATTCCCAGCTCGCCGCCGCTGCCCCACACCTGCTTGCCGATCCACTCCGCGGGGCCCTCCAGCACGGTGCCGGCGTAGTCGCGACCCGGCACGCGCGGCCACACCGCGTGCGGCATCAGACCCAACGCGGCCTTCACGTCGCTCGGATTGACCGCGGCGCTGTGCACTTCGATCAGCAGTTGGCCGCGCTCCAGCGCCGGCGGCGCGCACTCGGCCAATTCGAGTTGCAGCGCGTCGACGGTGTCGACCGCCCGGTACAGTTTCAATGCCTTCATGCAGCGTGTTCCTTCAAAAGTAATTTTCGAGTGCGCAGTCCGCGGATTGCAGCATCACAGCTGCCGGCCGCCGTCGACCACGATGGTCACGCCGGTCGAAAAACGCAGCCGCGTCGCGCATGCCTCGATCGCGGCGGCGACATCGTCAGGACTGCCGATCCGTCCGAGCGGCGTGCGCGCGCCGACCTGCTGGTTGAAATCGGCGCTGCGCCCCGGCACGAAGCCGGTATCGACGACGCCCGGACTCACGCCGAGCACGCGAATTTGCGGCGCGAGCGCGCGGCCGAGCGCGCGGGTCATCGTGTCGAGCGCGGCCTTCGCCGAGCAATAAGCGATATTGCTGCCGACCGCGGTACTCGCCGCGATCGACGACACGTTGACCACCAGACCGCCGTCGCCCTCGCGCAGCAGCGGCGCGAACGCGCGCACCGCGGCGAACGCGCCGCGATAGTTGATCGCGAAGATCTCGTCGATCATCGCGTCGCTCAGGCCGTCCAGATCGGCGTGCGGCACCGCGTAGGTCTTGCCGGCGGCATTCACGAGGATGTCGGCGCGCTGCCACTCGGCGGCGACAGCCGACGCGAGCCGGGTCAGCGATGCGCTATCGGTCAGGTCTGCCTGGAAAATCTTGTGGCCGCTGCCGGGCAACGCCTGCAGCACCTGATCGGCACTCGCGTCGTGCCGGAACGTCACCAGCGCGATCGTCGCGCCGGCCGCCGCGAGATGCCGCGCGGCGGCGACGCCGATGCCGCCGTTGCCGCCGAGGACGACGGCCACCTGGCCGTGCAGAGGAGTGCTTGAGGAGGATGCGTGGGTTGACGTGTTCATCGGATTGCCGTGCTCACTTGATGGGCGGTTTCGGAAAAGTGCGCGTGCCGGCTTGCAGCACGAAGTCGTAATCGAGCGTGTAGCGCGCGGGCAGGTCCGCTTCAGCCGGATGCCGGACGAGCCGGCCGACGGTGCTCCCGGTCGCGCCGAACACCACGTCGCTGTCGAGATACTCGGCGTCGTCCGCGAAGATCTGCGTGATCAGCGTTTTGCTGCCGTCGCGCGACACCATGAAATGCAGATGCGCGGGCCGGTACGGATGACGCCGCTGCGCGGCGAGCAGCTCGCCGACCGGGCCGTCCGTGGGCACCGGATAACCGCGCGGCCGCACCGTGCGAAAGCGGAACCGGCCCGCGTCGTCCGTGACGAACCTGCCGCGCAGATTCATGTCGGGCTGCCCGTCATCCTGATTTTCGTAGAGGCCATCGGGCGAGGCCTGCCACACGTCGACCAGCGCGCCGGCAAGCGGCTGTCCCGCCGGATCCAGCACGCGACCGGCGACGAACAGCGGCTCGGCGTCGATCGGCGCGCGCGCAATGTCGGCGCCGGGCTCGCACAGCGGCGCGTCGGCACGCCAGAACGGGCCCAGCAACGCCGCCGCCGTCTGGCCCTGCGCGGCCGGATTGCAGCGCAGCGAAACGAGCGTCGAAATCCCCAGCACGTCCGCCGCGAGCACCGCTTCGTTATGGCTGTCATGCGTCGACTGGCCGATCCTCACCAGGAAATCGAGCGCCGCCTCGAGTTCGCGCTCGCTCAGGTCCACCTCGCGCACGAACGCATGCGCATGCCTGACGAGCGCCGCCATCAGCGTCTTCAGACGCGGGTCCTGGGTATCTTCGAACGCTTTGATGACCGTATCCGTCAGGGACCGTTCATCGCCGACCAAACCGTGCGCGACCATGTCGTCTCCGCAATTTGTTTTGCAATCGATTGCATGCTAGCCAGCGATAAAGTTAGCGTCAAGCACTTGTTGTCGATGCGCGCCCGCACAGCACCGCCCAACCATGGGGCTCCCCGGGAAAACCCCGAACCACCTTTGTTTATAGCTACTTTCCTTGTGCTTATAGCAGGACCGTCGAAGGCCCGCCCAGCAAGCGATTGAGGCATTTTCAGCAGCGCCGCGCAGGCCGGCGAAATAAATTGACAGTCAAATTTCGGCTGTTAATAATGCAATCGATTGCATAAATCCTTCGCCGTACCCTACCTCGAAGCGTCAGCCCGCATTCCCTGCTGAAGCTCCGCAAGCTTGATGGAGGAGGCAGCACCATGTTCGAACCCGCCGATGTTCGAGGCGCCCGCGAGCCGTCGCACGTATCCCCGTCGAACTATGGGATCGACGCGTCGACCGGACAATTCATTCATCCCGATGCCGCACCGTTTTATCCCCATGCGCGCCCGCTCGCCGACAGCCTCGACTATCTGGAGGACCGCGAGTATCGCCACAACATGACGGTGCACGCGCATTGGCCGATCGTCGTCAGTCCGTCGGTCTGCTGGCAGCAGATCATCGACTGGGATGGCCGGCGCTATATGTACAACTACTTCAAGACGCGCCTGAACATCTACGACATCACCGACCCGCGCGAACTGAAGGTACTGGTGGACCGAAAGTTCGCGCCGGGCGAAACGTTCGGCGCGTCGACCATCGCGTTCAACGCGAAACTCGGCAAGTGGCTGATGCTGCAGTCGGCCGAAGTGCCGCGCGGCCTCAACGTGATGGGCGACGGCGGCAAATACGCGGAGCCGGAGCGGGTTGCCGAACTGATTGCGAAGCCGATGTTCCGCGGCTTTCGCGTGTTCGAACTGACGAGTCCGACCGAATGGCATCTGCTGGCGGAAGTCAGCACCGATGCGCTGCATCCGCACGCTCGCGTGCAACAGGGCTCCGGCGCGCTCGACGTGCCGACCTATCACGGCGGCCGCTACGCATTCATCGCCGCGGCGCCGGACAACACCTTCGTCAATCAGGAGTATCCGAACTACGTCTATTCGCCGGGCCAATTGATCTACGACCTCGAAGATCCGACCCAACCGCGCCTCGTCTCCGCGTGGTGGGTGCCGGGCCAGCGGCTCGGCGAGGACGATGCGTATCGCCGGTTGCGTCAGCACGGCAATCGCACGTCATGGCTCGGCGCGCGCATGCCGATCGCGGTCAATCCGCCGCTCGAACAAGGCGGCCGCTACGGCTACGCGGTGATGGGCGGACTCGGCTTTCACGTGATCGATCTCGCCGACCCCGCCAATCCGGTCACCGTCGGCAGTCTCGATCTGCCGCTGAACGTCGGCGGCGTCGAGGGCGACAACGTCGATGCGTCGCGCGCCGCCGAGCTGGGCATCGTGCTCGTCAACGGCTATCCGATGAACGAGGACGGCTACGAGCCGTACAAGGACATCTTCGTGATCGACGTGAAGGAGCCCGCGCACCCCGCCATCATCGGCGTGCTGCCGCGGCCGATGCCGCCCGCCGACGCGCCGTATGCGGATTTCGCACTGCGCCGCGGCAAGTTCGGCCCCAAGCGCCCGGGCTACTACTTCCAGCCGGGCCGCGCGCATCCGGGCATCGCCATTTACCCGTTCATGAACGCCGGCATCCAGGTGTTCGACATCCGCGACCCGGCCCGCGCGAGCATCGCCGCGTATTTCGTGCCGCGCATGGCCGGCGATCTGGCCGATCCGCACTCTTACGCAACCCCGATGGAAAACGTGTTTATCGAATGGGACCGCAAGCTGATCTGGGCCTTCGGCAACACGGGCATCTATTTGCTGAGCACCCCGGCACTGGGCGAGCCCGACTTCGGGCCGCCCCGCGACTGACGCCGGCCCCTGGCGGCGATGCCTGGCATCGCCAATCAATTTCTGAATTGCGTCTACGGACGCGTTGCTTCGAGGGATAAAAATGAACAGCAGTGTCGTCAAGGAAATCGAACAGATCACTCACCGCCCACTGCATCTGGCGGGCAGCCAGGCGTTTCGCGAGGCAACGCGGCTGTACGGCTTTTCCGCCGCCCCCGCGCATCCGGTGCCGCTCGGCGTGATCCAGTGCGAGAGCGAACAGGTCGTGGTGGCCGCGATCAGGGCCGCGCGCGCGGTCGGCGTGCCGTTGTCGGTGCGCGGCGGCGGCCACAATGCGTTCGGCTTCGCGCTGTGCCAGGACGGCATCGTGCTCGACATGCGCCTGATGCGCGACGTGCAGGTCGATCCGGCGCGCAAGCTGACCCGCTGCGGCCCCGGCACGACGTGGGGCGTGTACGACGCGGCCACCCAGCTGCACGGCCTCGCCAGCCCGGGCGGCGTGGTGTCGTCGACGGGCGTGGCCGGTCTCACGCTCGGCGGCGGGATCGGCGCGCTGCGCGGGCTGTACGGCCTCGCGTGCGACAACCTGCGTTCCGCGCAAGTGGTGCTGGCCGACGGCAGCATCGTCACGGCCGATGCGAATCGCGAACCCGATCTGTTCTGGGGGCTGCACGGCGGCGCGAGCAACTTTGGCATCGTCACGTCGTTCGAGTTCAACGTGCATGCGGTCGGCACCCGTACCGTCACCGGACCGATCTACTTCTCGTTCGACGAAGCGGTCAAGGTGATCGCCAACTTCCGCCGGATCGCGCCGGAATTGCCCGACGCGTGCGCGACCGAATTCAATTTCGGCCGCAATAAGGACGGCCGCACGCAACTGGGCATCATGGTGCGCTTCATGGGCGATATGGCGGCCGCCGAGCCGACGCTCAAGCGGATTCGCGCGTGCGGCACGCCGATCGCCGACATGGCCGTCGAGCTGCCGTACTGCCAGGCGCAGCAGCTGCTCGATCCGAAGGCGCCGTGGGACGATCGCCACTACTGGAAGACCCAGACGCTCAATGGTATGCATGACGAAGTAGTCGAAGCAGTCGTGCATTTCATCGAAACCAGCCCGTCGCCGCTTGGCAAGATCGTGATCGAACGGCTGGCCGGCGAGATCAGCCGCATCGATCCCGCCAGCGCCGCGATCAATTTCCGCCATGCGCCGTATAACGCGATGATCGTCGGCGAATGGAAGGACGTGGCCGACGACGAAGCCAACCACGACTGGGTCAAACGCTTCGCGGCGGCGCTCGCGCCGTTCAACGCCGGCGGCGCGTACACCAATTACATGGCCTCCGACACCACTGAAGCCGATATCCGCGCGGCGTTCGGCGAAGCGAAGTACCGGCGTCTGCAGGGCATCAAGGCCTCTTACGACCCGGAGAACTTCTTCAACCGCAACCAGAACGTGCAACCGGCGCGTTAATGCGGTCCGCCGGCGGGGCACGCTCCGCCGGCAGTTCACCCCCTTCGGCAATACTCGGCGCGGCCACGCGACACCGCGGGCGCCGCCGCGCGTCCACGCGCCCACGCGCCCACGCGTTGAAGCCGCGCCGGGCAGCCACTCTTGTGCGAACCGATATGCAAGCGCGAAAAACCATTCTGACCTGCGCGGTCACGGGCAACCTCACGAAGCCGGAACAGCATCCGGGTCTGCCGATCACACCGCAGCAGATCGCCACCGCCTGTCTCGATGCCGCGCAGGCCGGCGCGGCGGTCGTCCACATTCACGTGCGCGATCCGCGCACCGGCCGTCCTTCGATGGACCTCGCGCTGTATCGCGAGGTGATCGAACGGATCAGGGCGGTCGATGCCGAGCTGATCGTCAATCTCACCACCGGCCCCGGCGGCCGCTTTATCCCGAGCGACGACGACCCCAAGGTCGCCGCGGCCGGCACGACGCTGATGGCGCCCGAACAGCGGGTCGAGCACATCCTGCAACTGCGCCCCGACATTTGCAGCCTCGATCTGAACACGATGAATTCCGGCAACGACGTGGTGATCAATACGCCGAAAAACGTCACGCGGATGGCGGCGATCATCCGCGCGGCCGGCGTGAAGCCCGAGCTGGAAATCTTCGATTCGGGCGACATCCATCTCGCCCGCGACCTGATCGACGCGGGCGTGCTCGACGGTCCCGGGCTGTGGACCTTCGTGCACGGCGTGAAGTACGGCTTCGCGGCGACGCCGGAAACGCTGCTGTATGCGCGCAATCTGTTGCCGGCGGGCGCGACGTGGGCGGCGTTCGGGATCGGCCGGCACGAGTTTCCGATGGTCGCGCAAGCGTGGCTCGCGGGCGGGCATATCCGTGTCGGTCTCGAAGACAACCTGTATCTGTCGAAGGGCGTGCTGGCGGAAAGCAACGCGGCGCTGGTCACGCGGGCGCGCGCGATCGTGACCTCGCTCGGGGGTGAACTCGCGTCGGCCAGTGAAGCGCGCGAGATGCTCGGCCTACGGGGATGATGCCGGGCCGGCCGTGCTTGCCCGCCCGCTGAATCCTCGGCCAGCGATTTCCCCGGCGCGGGCGACCGTTGGATCAACACTGCATCAGTGGCACACACCAGGTGGAACGTGATGGGCGTATCGACATCCCCGAAGCACCGGCGGCGCTGGAGCGCGGAACAGAAGCTGGCCATCGTGCGCGAGAGTTTCGCGCCGGGCAAGTCGGTCGCGATCGTCGCGCGTGAGCACGGCGTGAATTCGCGCCAGCTGTTCCAGTGGCGCAAGCTGCATCAGCAGCCAGGCGCGCCGGCGATAAGAACCGTGGTGAAAGCGGTCCCGGCGCCGGAGCTGGCCAGCGCGCTGGGACAGGTGAGAAAGCTCCAGCGATTGCTGCGGCAGAAAACCAGGGAGAACGAAGTGCTTCGCGAGGCGGTCGAGTATGGCCGGGTCGACCGATGGCCGGGCGGCTCGCCGTTGCTGCCGGAGGACGACTGAGCAACGCGCTGCGCTCGCGCTCGCGGGGAAAGCGGGAAGCGGAAAGCGGAAAGGCGGCCCCCCATTCTGGCGCGCGGCAGCCCCGTCACCTACACTACCCACGCCAGAACGAAGCAACCGCACGCGCCCCACCTCCTTCGCTCCAGGAGCCCCGCACCCATGCCACAGCCCGTGGTTCTCCCCGCCTATCGCGACACCGTGCGCGCCGAATGGGTCGATTACAACGGCCATATGCGAGACGCGTTTTATCTACTGATATTCAGCCTCGCCACCGACGTGCTGATCGATCAGATCGGCCTGCCCGATGCGGTTCGTCAGGCGCGGCGCCGCTCGATCTACACCCTCGAAGCACACGTCAGCTATCTGCACGAAATCAAACAGAGCACGCCGGTGCGCGTCGACATGCGCGTACTCGCGCACGACGCGAAGCGGATTCATCTGTATTTCGAAATGTTTGCGGAGGACGGCAAGCGGGCCGAGCCGGTCGCGGCCGGCGAGCAGATGCTGCTGCACGTCGATACCAGCGGACCGCGCGGCGTCGCGTTCGACCCGGATGTCGCCGCGCGCGTGACCGAACTGGCGCACGCGCATCGCGAGTTGCCGCCGGCTCGCTACGCGGCACGCACGATCGGTTTGCCGCGCGCCGCCTGAGCCTCAGTGAGTATCACCAAGCGTCACCGAGCCCCAAACGGCGGCGCAGGTAACGTCAGCGGTTACGCTCCGCGCGCCACTGCGCGAAAGTCACCAGATCGATCCCGACTTCGGCCGGATCGATGCGGGTCCAGCCGTAGAACGCGTCGTCCCAGCCGGGGATGCTGCGCGGCGTCAGCTCGCGGAACGTCATGCCCGCGCGATACGCGAGATCCGGCCAGAACAGCGGCATCATCTCGCGCACCGCGAGCTTGTGCAGCAAGTCGGACGGGCCGCCTTCATCGGCGACGATCTCGCCCTGGGAAATCCAGTCGTTCTCGGCCCACGCGACGAACACGCTCGGGTTGCCGGCGGCGTCGAACATCAGGATCACGTTCTGCTCGGGCCGCCAGTAATACTCGACGATGCCCTGCTCGGCCACGACGTCTTCGATCACCTTGCGGGTGCGCGGATCGCAATAGGTCATGCCGTTCTCGCCGAGCGCGAGCCAGCCCGATTCCGCGCAATGGCGGCTCTTCGCGTCCTTCAGGAAATGCACGAGGCGATTGGCGGAGTCCGGGTCGGTCTTGCGCAGATACAGATCGACGATGCCGGCATTGAACGCCTTGACCGCGACCGTTTCATCCGCGACGCCGGTCAGCAGCACCTTCGCGCAGCGCAGATGCGAGATCGACGACAGGAAATCCACGCCGCCGATGCCCGGCATGTCGTAGTCGACGATCACCGCCGCCACTTCCTCAAAGCGCGACGGCCGCGCGACGATATCGCGCTCCGCCGAGGTCTCGACGAAGCGCTCGACGCCCGGCTCGCTCAGGCACGCGGAGCCGGCCGCGAATTCCAGCGAATTTTCGCGCGCGTGCTGCCGGATATAGCTGAGCGCCGCCTGCGGCCGCGTGAAAAACAGGTTCGTGGACGTGCCGGGGAAAAAGCGGCGCAGCGCATCGAGGTAGCTGTCGTTATCGTCGACGAAGACAACCGTGGACGGGTAGAAAACGGGAGGTCGAATAAAGTTGTTCATCTTTTCAAGTGGTTCTCACGCCGCCACTACAGATCCGGAACCGGTCGATCCGGATTGCATCTGACGCCGCGACAGCCCAACGAATGCCGGACGAATCTCGCCCGCGGTCTCGCATGGTCAATGGGTTTGCCGTACTGCCAGTTACCACCGGCGGGCGCCGCTGCTGAGCGCCTGCCGCCCTGCATCGTGCCGGTGCGCGGGCCGCGGATGCGGCAGGAATCAATCTTGCACGCAGGTAAGCGCAGCACGGCTGCCGCCCGTCTCCAACGGTTCGTATAGTACAGGCTCCGCGTGCGAATAGTACAAGCCGGTTTGCATGGCCGGCGGCGTATACCGGGCTCCATGCGCGACGGTTAATCTGGTCAAAAACGAATATCGAAGCAAGCACTAAATGGGCGTTGGTGACGCGCGTGTATTACGTTCGCGACAGTCGTGCCCCCGTTCGGTGCGACGGGCCAGGCGAAACGCAAAGGCGGCGACTTCAGGCGTCGTCTGATGACTACGGACGGCGCACCCAGTGTCGTCGTATATCATGACCCCTCGCATTTCATGAATACTGTTGCTTAGATATGACGAATACCGGCAAATTGCTGATAGTCGGCCTGCTCGTGATCGATGCGGGCATCGCCGGCTACCTGCTCCTCCCCAAAGACGACGAACGCACGCCGAGCGCGACCAGCGAGGTGATCGGCAGGATCACCGGCGCGACGGATTCCGACGCGCAGCGCGGCGCGGCGCGTGTCGCCGGCGGCAACGTGATGGCGGTGACGCCGGTGCCGAGCGCGCCGCCCGCGACGGCTACGGTTACCGTGCCTGCTCCGCCCGCTCCCTCCACCACGAATCAACTGGCCGTGACGCCGCAATCCGCTCAGCCGCAGGCCGCCGCCACGTTGCCGCAAACCGGTGCGCTCGCGCAGCCGTCCGCCGCGACGACAGCCGCGGTGCCGGGCCTTGCCGTGCCCGATGCCGGCCAGGCCGCGGCCGCGTCATCCCGGGCGAGACAGCCGGCGCAGCCGGTCGCGCAACAGAGAGCGCAAGACCGGCAGTTGCCCGGCCCGCGGATCGACCAGGCGCAGACCCGCCGGCGCGACGCTACGCACCCGAACGGCTCGAACCCGGTCGCCGCGATGTTGACCGACCAGTTGGTCAAGGAATCGGCGAAACCCGATCCGTCGCTGCCGATGCCCACCGGCGTAACGGTGCCACTGTCGTCCGAACGCACGACCCCGCCGTCGGTCGGCTCGGCGATGACCGATCAGCTGGTGCGCGAATCGTCCCGGGTGACGCCGGCGCCACAGCCGGCGCAGCCGCCCATCCTCAAGCCGCAGTAACGCCGTCGATCGCGCTCGCGACAACACCCTTCGTCCCACCTGCCCACTTGCGACACCGCGCGGCGTGGCCAACCCGCGCCGCGCGGCAGCGCCGCCCCTCAGGGCCGCGACGCGACTTCGTCCAGATGCGCGAGCAGATCGGCGGGGTCGTCGTAGACGCGCAGCGCGCCCGCGCGCTCCAGCTCCTCGGTCCCATAACCGCCCGACAGCAAACCGACGCCAAGCGAACGGCAGCGGCGCGCGGCCAGCATGTCCCAGATGCTGTCGCCGACCACCACCGTATGCTCGATCGGCACGCCGAGCCGCTCGGCCGCGGCGACAAAGAGGTCGGGGTCGGGCTTCGCGTATTTGACGTCGTCGCGCGTCACGACGACCGCCTTGGCCGGATCGACGCCGAGCGCCTCCAGATTGAGCGCGGCGGTTTCCATCCGGCCGCTGGTCGCGACCGCCCACGGCGTGCCGGCCTGGGTCAGCGCCTCCAGCAGTTCGCGGGCGCCGGGCAGCGGACAAACCTGCGCGCGCATCCGCTGATACGCGGCCGCATGCGCGTGGCGCAGCCGCTCGCCGCGTTCGACGCTGATCTCGCCATGCGTCTCGCGCAGCAGCTGATGCGTGAACAAGCCGCCGCTCATGCCGATCTTGCGGTGAATCCGCCACACCGACAGCGCAATGCCCTCGCTGTCGAGCGCTTCCTTCCACGCCAGCACGTGCTGATAGACGCTATCGACGAGCGTGCCGTCGAGATCGAACAAAAAAGATGTCTGGATACGCATCGCTGTCTCCGGTGATCACGGGTTCGGTCAATATGCCATGCATTGATGAAGTGCTCGGGACCGCGCCGCCGCCGTTCGCGTGGGTTCGGGCGGGTTCGCGAGGATTCGGGCGGCTCGTGCGATTCGCGGCCAACGCCCCGGTGTGGCGGCTTCCCCACGCTTTGCCGCGCATTCGCCGCGCCCTCTCCCGCAACATTTCTGAACAAGGTAAGCTTCGAGCCCTCGTGGTTTCAGCCGTTACGCCGCTGCTCGAAAACTCCCCGCGGGGTTTTCGCCGCCAGGCGGCCGGCGCGCGCCGTTGCCCGTCACCGAAGGGCTGAGCACACCGCGTGCTGGCGGCTATTGGGTCGCCTGGTCGCCTGGTCGCCTGGTCGCCGATCCGCCAGCCCGCGCAGTCCGCAAGCCCCGCGCCCGCCACGAGCCCGAATCGTCCAAAACAAGTCGTTATCCAGGAACCTCCCGCCATGAACAAGACCCTGCTCGCCGCCGCGCTGTGCGGCGCCTTCACGATCTCCGCGCACGCCCAAAGCAGCGTCACGCTGTACGGCTTGATCGATACCGGCATCGTCTATACCAACAACCAGTTCGGCCACAGCAACTGGCAAGTCGCGAGCGGCACCACGCAGAACACGGTGTTCGGCCTGAAGGGTTCGGAAGACCTCGGCGCCGGCCTGCACGCGGTCTTCAAGCTCGAGCAGGGCTTCCTGCTGAACAACGGCGCGCAGGCGTTCGCCGGCAGCGCGTTCGGCTCGCAGGCATGGGTCGGTCTGCAAAGCGATCCATACGGCACGCTCACGTTCGGCCGCCAGTTCGACGTGCTGAACGATCTCGTCGGCCCGCTCTCGGCCAGCTGGAACACGTGGGGCGGCAGCCTCGCCGCCCATCCGTTCGAGAACGACAACCTCGCCGCGAACTCGGTCGTGATCAACAACTCGGTCAAGTACGCGAGCCCGCTGTACCACGGCGTCACGTTCGAATCGATGTACTCGTTCAGCAACAAGGCCGGCGCGTTCGCGAACAACCGCTCGTACAGCTTCGGTCTGTCGTACGCCCAAGGTCCGTTGAACCTCGCGGCCGGCTACCTGCAGTTCAACAACGCGGGCAACGGCGCTGGCGCGGTGACGACTAGCGACACCAGCGCGAACTTCATCGCCGAACGTCAGCGCATCTGGTCGCTCGGCGGCAACTACACGTTCGGTCCGGCCACCGTCGGCCTGCTGTGGAGCCACACGCAGATCGATAACGTCGCGGGCGTGTTCTCGTTCGGCACCGGCGGCTACCTCGGCGCGGGCAGCGACGGCACCGGCACGCTCGGCGGCTCGCTGCGCCTCGACAACTACGAAGTCAACGCGAAGTACGCGCTGACGCCGGCATGGAGCGTGTCGGGCGCGTATACGTACACGCATGGCGCATACAACGGTTCGTCGCCGGCATGGAACACCGCGATGCTGCAAACCGGCTACGCGCTCAGCAAGCGCACCGACTTCTATCTGGAAGGCGTGTACCAGAACGCGCACGGCGCGCCGGCCGATTCGGTGCTGTCGCACGCGATGATCAACACGCTGTCGCCGTCGTCGACCAACAAGCAGGTCGCGGTGACGGCCGGCATGCGTCACGCGTTCTGATGACGTTCTGAGTCCGGGGGCGTGCGCGCGGCAGTGCGCGCGCCGTCACGGCTGCGCGGCCGCGATCACCTGCGATGCCAGCGCGTGATGCTGGCCGCGCCGCGAGCGGATCGCGTGAATCTCCTCGATCACGCCGTCCGCGCGGCCGAGCCAGCGCAACCCCCGCAGCAACGTCAATTCTTCCGCGCCGAGCTCGGCGAGTGGAAACACCCCGAGCCCGCGCGCCGCGAACACCGCCATCAACGCGCTGTCCTCGAACTCGCCGACGATGCGCGGACTGATCCCCTGAGCGTCGAACCAGCGATCGAGCCGCGCGCGCAACGCGCCGTGGCGGGTCGGCAGCAGCACCGGCAGGTCCACCAGCGCTTGCGGAAAACCGGCGCGCGCCGCTTTGCGCACGATCTGCGCGGGCCCGTACCAGTCGACCGGCGAACCGGCGACGCGCTGACTGACCACTCTCAAATCCGCGCCATGCGGCGCCGGCTGACACGCGAGCACCAGATCGAGCCGGTGCAGCGCCAATTCCGACAGCAGTTGCGCGGGCTCGCCTTCGTGGCACAGCAGCCGCAGCGACGGCGTGGCGAGCACCGGCGCCAGCAGCGCATGCGCGGCGAGCTTCGAAATCCCGTCCGATAGTCCCACCGCAAAGCGCACCGCGCCGGTGCCGCCGGCCTCGCGCATCTCGTCGAGCAAGGCCTCGCCGAGTTGAAAAATCTGCTCGGCGCGAGCGAACGCCTGTTCGCCGGCCTCGGTCATCGCAACGCCCCGCCCGGCCGGCTTCAGCAACTGACGTCCAAGCGACTTTTCGAGTTCGCGGACCTGCGCGCTGATGGTCTGCACGGCCATCTCGAGCCGCGCGGCCGCGCGCGCAAAACCGCCCTCCTTGACGACGATCCAGAAATAGTACAAATGGCGATAGTTGAGCATGTGAGCTTGACACTTCGAAAAAATCGATTATTCATTCAGGTTATCACTGGTTTATCCGAACCGCGAAGCAGTCGATGATGGCGGTTCCGCCGCACCGGCGCACAGTCACTTTTCGATCCCCTATGGACTCTCTGCTCACACTGTTCGCCGATCCCGCCGCCTGGGCCGCGCTCGTCACGCTGATCGTGATGGAAATCGTGCTCGGCATCGACAACCTGATCTTCATCTCGATTCTCAGCAACCGGCTGCCCGAAGCGCAGCGCGCGCGCACCCAGCGCATCGGCCTGACGCTCGCGCTGGTGATGCGGCTGATGCTGCTCGGCACCGTCGCGTGGATCGTGCAACTGACCGAAGTCGCTTTCACCGTGTTCGATCACGGCTTCTCGTGGCGCGATCTGATCCTGCTCGCCGGCGGCCTGTTCCTCGTGTGGAAGGCGACCGGAGAAATCCGCCATCACGTCACGCACGAAGACGACGTCGCCGCGAAGGCGGGATCGACCGTGCAGTTGTCGGTGGCGGCCGCGATCGGCCAGATCATCATGCTGGACATCGTGTTTTCGGTCGACAGCATCATCACCGCGGTCGGCATGACCGAACATATGCCGATCATGTTCGGCGCGGTGATCGTATCGATTCTCGTGATGATGTTCGCCGCGCAACCGCTCGCGCGTTTTATCGATCGCAATCCGACCATCGTGATGCTCGCGTTGAGCTTCCTGCTGGTGATCGGTATGACGCTGATCGCCGAAGGGTTCGGCACGCACGTGCCGAAGGCATATATCTACGCGGCGATGGCGTTCTCGGCGTTCGTCGAGGGGATGAACATGTGGGCGCGGCGCACGAAGGCCAAGCGGCTGGGCAGTGTGCGGGAATGATGGCGCGCTGACATCTCGACTCCGGGTTCCGGCGAGCCCGGCGGGCCTTTGCGCTAGCGCGCCTTGCGGCGCGTGCCCTTGCCGGCCGCCGCCGCGCGCGGCGCCTCCTTTTCCGCCGGCGCGCCGCCGTTCATCTGCTCGAGCCACGACAGCGTGTCGACGTACGACAGAAACTGCTTCAGATACCCCGGCGACAACTCACTCATCAACGACAACGCCCGATGCACGAGGCTGCTCGAATTGAGCGGCCCGGCGTTGCCCGCCACCGGCGCGAGCGACTGGCGCAGCTGCTTCTCGGTGCGCACTTTCGCCCAGACATCGCGGAAGTAGTCGAGCGCGGGCAGTTCGGGATAGGCGCCCGCGTGGGGCGCATCCGCGCCGCAATGATGCTCGCCCAGGCGTTCGACCAGAGCCGCTAGCGTCGCGCGGTCCGCTTCGTCTGGAATGGCGCCGGGCGCGTCGTGCGCTTCGCTTGCAGCGGCGCGTTCCACTTCGGCCGCATATTCGTCCAGCAATCCTGACAATCGCTCGTCGAGCACACGCCGCGCGGCGCCGCTGTGCTGCAGCGCGCGCCGCGCGAGCGCGTCGAGCAGATGAAAGCGCAGCGGGTCGAGCCGGTCCGCGCCGCTCGCGCGCCATGCGTCGAGCGTCGCGCGAGCCGGATGCGGCGCGGCGGCGTGCGTGATGTCGCCGGCGTTGATTGCGTCGTTGGCGTTGCTCGTGTCAACCGCGTCGCCGGCGCTGCTCGCATCGATCACGTCGAACGCAGCGCTAGCGTCATCGCCGGACTTCTCGCGCGCGTCATCAACCACCGGCCTTCTCCGTCGCCGCCGCCCCGCTCGACGGCCGCGGCACCGGCGCGATTTCGACGCGGCGATTCTTCGCGCGCCCCGCCTCGTCCGCGTTCGAGCCGACCGGTTGCTGCGAGCCGAACGCCGCCGCGAACACCGACGCCGCCGGCACGCCGCTGTCGATCAGCGTGCGTGTGACCGTCAATGCGCGCTGCGCAGACAGCTCCCAGTTATCGGCGAAGCGGCGATTGCCTTCGCGCAAGCGCTGGTCGTCGGTAAAGCCGCTGACCATCAGGATCTGGTCGCTCGCGCGCAGATAGGTCGACAGCGGCTCCGCCAGACTCTTCAGCAGCGCGCGGCCCTCGGGCTGCAGTTGATCGGAATTCAGCGCGAACAGCACGTTGCCGCTGATGCCGATGCGGCCATTGACGAGCGTCACGCGCCCGGCCGCGAGCGGCCCGGCGAGCGCCTGCTCAAGCGTCTTGCGACGCTGCGTTTCGGCCTGGCGCTGCTTCACTTCCTGTTCGAGCTTGCTCGACAGTTCGAGCTGCACGCCGATCACGCCGACCAGAATCAGCACAAACGCGCCGAGCAGCACCGACATCAGATCGCCGAACGCGGCCCAGATCGGCGCGGCGGTTTCGACGCCGCCGTCGAGGTCCTCGCTCATACCGCGTCGGCTCCGGCGCGCGCGCGCTTCGCGGCCAGCAGTTGCAGATCTTCGACGATCTGCTTCTGCGACATCACGCTGAGATCGACCACGTCACGTGCCTGCGCGACGTAGTAAGCGAGCTGTTCGTCGCTGCGGGCGAGCGATTTGTCGAGCGCCGTTTCGATCCGTTCGAGGTGCGCGACCAGCTTGGCGTTCGCTTCGCCGAACACGCGCACGGCCGCGCCGAACGCATCGCCGAGGCTGGCCACTTCGACCGCGCTGCCGGTGACCTGGGCGGCCACCTCACCGAGCTTGCCGGTCTCGTGCTCCAGATGATCGGTGAAGCGCTTGCCGACCCGTTCGAGCAGCTCGGCGGAAGTCGTGACGAGACCGTCGACCGCCGCGCGCTGTTCGGTCGACGCGTGATTGACCGCGTCGAGCAGCGTTTCGAGCGTCGCCAGCAAGCGGCTGCGCTCGTCGAGCATCGCGGTATCGCGGACCATGCTGTCGGACAGTTTCTGACGCAGTTCCGCGATCACGTCGGCCGCGGCCTTCGGCGCTTCCGACGCCGCCTGCACCAGCCGCTCGATTTCGGCAATCGTCGCGTTTGCGTGCGTTTGCGTCTGCGTAGAGATATCCCGCGCGGTTTGCGCGAGCGCGTCGCAGATTTGCTGCTGGCGCGCCGCGGTCTGCGAACCGGTCTGCTGCCATTGTTCAGTCAGCTTCGCAGTCAGTGCGCCGAGCGTGTCGGTCCACGTGGTGAAGCGCTGTTCGTCGCGCGCGGCCAGTTCCGCTTGCAGGTTCGCCGCGGCCTTCGGCGCGTCGGCGGCAACTTGCACGAGGCGGTCGATTTCGGCCAGCGTCGCGCTCGCGTGGGTTTGCGTCTGCGTGGAGATATCGCGCGCGGTCTGCGCGAGCGCGTCGCAGATTTCCTGTTGACGGCTCGCGGTCTGCGAACCGCTCTGCTGCCATTGTTCGGTCAGCTTGGCCGTCAGCACGCCGAGCGCTTCGGTCCACGCGGTAAAGCGCTGTTCGTCGCGCGCCGCCAGTTCCGCTTGCAGGTTCACGGCCGCCTTCGGCGCGTCGGCTGCCGCCTGCACGAGGCGGTCGATTTCCGCCAGCGTGGCGCTCGCGTGAGTCTGCGTCTGCGCGGAGATATCGCGCGCGGTTTGCGTCAGCGCGTCGAAGATCTCCTGCTGGCGACTCGCGGTCTGCACGCTGCTGTGCTGCCATTGTTCGTTCAGTTTCGCGGCCAGCGCGCCGAGCGTGTCGGTCCACGTCGCAAAGCGCTGCTCGTCGCGCGCGATCAGTTCGGCCTGCAGATTGGCCGCGGCCTTCGGCGCGTCGGCGGCTACCTGCACGAGACGTTCGATCTCGACGAGCGTCGCGCTCGCGTGGGTTTGCGTCTGCGCGGAGATATCGCGCGCGGTTTGCGCGAGCGCGTCGCAGATTTCCTGCTGACGTGCCGCGTGGTGCGCGCCGCTTTGCCGCCATTGTTCGTCGAGCTTCGTGCTCACCGCGCCGAGCGTGTCGACCCACGCGGCAAGGCGCTGCTCGTCGCGCGCGGCCAGTTCGCTTTGCAGGTTCGACTGCGAGCGGCCGAGCGCTTCCAGCAGCGCGGCCGAATGCCGTTCGAACGTCGCGGCCGCGCCGGCGAGCGCCTGTTCGTTGTTCGCGGCGAGCTTGTCGGCGGCCCGCTGCTGCTGCGCCAACGCGTCGCCCCACGCCTGCGACATCTGGCTGGCGGTCGCTTCGACGCGCGCGGACACGCCGTCGAGCAACGCGGCCGAGCGCTGCTCGAACGCTTGCGCGACTCGCTCCAGCGACGCGCTCTGCTGCGCGGCCAGCGCGTCGCTGGCCTGGCGGTGGCCGGCGAGCGCGTCGGCGCAGATCGTCGCGACGTTCGCGCTGGTCGCCGCGAAGCCGCTCGTCATCCCGGCCAACTGCCGCTGCACCGCCTGCGTCACCGACTCGTGCAGCGTGGCGCTCTCGCGCGCGAGGCCGGCCAGCGTCGCCTGCACGACCGGCTGCAACGCCTCGCCGGCGGCGCGCGCGCTGCCGGTCACGCTGTCCTTCAATGACTGCTCGATCACGCCGGCCAGCCGCAGATACGCGGCCTCGGTACGGCCGTAGAACGCATCGAGGCTGGCCAACTGCTGTTCGTTCGACGCCGCGCTCTGCTGTTCGAGCGCGCTCATCATCGTCTGCAGACGCTCGACGAGAAGCGGCGTCGCGTCGGCCTGGCGTTGCAGCAGCTTGAAACTCTCGTCGCGCTGATGGCTTTGCGAATAGATGCGCAGCGCCGTGGCGATCTTCAGGTCGAGCTGCTGCGCGGCTTCGAGCCGTTCGCGGCGGCACAGCGCCGACAGTAGTCCGAGCATCGCCGACGTCGAGACGCCCGCGATCGAGGTGCCGAACGCGAAGCCGAGCCCCTTGACCGGCGCGGCCAGCGACGCGCGGATCGCCTGCAGGTCGCTCGCGCTTTCGAGTGCGAGGGCGGTGCCGCGCAGCGTCATCACCATCCCGAGCAGCGTGCCGAGCATCCCGAGCAGCACCAGCAGGCCGACCAGATACGGCGTCAGCGCCGGTCCGGGCAGCGCGGCGCGCTCGCCTTCGACGCGCAGCCGCACCGGATTGCGCAGGCTCGGATGCACGGCTTCGAGAAACGCGGCGAGGCTCGGCGGCGGCGCGGACAACTTGGTGAGCGCGCCGCTCAGCGTCGCGGTCGCCTGACTGTAGCGACGCAATTCGAGCGCGCCGAGCACGTAGAACACGCCGATCAGCAGCGTGACCGCGAACGCGAGCGGGTTGGCGACGGCATAACCGACGGCGATCCAGCACGCCGCGGCGAGGCCCGCGAGAAACACAACGAGATCGATACGATATCTGGACATGGGGTCCCAGTTAGCAGGCGCGAAGAGCCGCGAGCAGCCCTTCGACCGGTTGAAAACGAACATCCAGTTCGGCAAGCAAAACGCTCTGCATGTCCTTGCGGAATACGTCGAGCCACGCATCGGGCGCGGGCGCCGCGGCGTGGCCCGGGGATGCGGTTGCGCGGGCCGCTTGTATGACCGCGGACCGCGCGGCGTCCTGGGCTTCTGCTGCTTCTGCTGCTTCTGCTGCTTCTGCTGCTTCAACCGCTTCAAGCTCCGCCACCCGCCGCCGCTCCGCGTTGCGCAGCCGCTCGAAATGTCCGCCCAGCAGCCCCGGCACCGCGCCGAGCAAACTGCGCTCGCGCTCGGCGAGCGCCCGCTCCATCACCGCGTCGACCACCGCGAGCCGCGCGAGCGCCGGCGCCTGGGTGGCGAGCAGCGCGCGCAGCCGACCGCGTAACGTGCCGATTGCGGTTTCCATCGACTGCTGAAAAGCGAGATAGCGCTGGCGAAACACCGCGTAGTCGGCCTGCGGGGATACGTCGAGCAGCGCGGACGCTCGGGCCGGCGCGCGGGGTGCGTTCATCGGCGCATTCGTCGGCGCATTCATCGCCGCATTCCGCGGCGTCGGCACCGTCCCGCGCCGCCGCGAGCTGGCGAATAGCGCGTCGCCGGCGATCGAACTTACCAGCGCGCGCCGCACGCGCGTGCATTCGTCCTCCTCGGCACGGCCGAACGGACGCGCGCCGCCGGCCACCGCGGGTGGGCCGCCGCTCAACGCGGACGACAACGCGATCGCATCAGTCCAGCCGAGCCACTGGCTCAGCCGGTCGGCCAGCGACTGCGTCGATTCGGCGACGTCGGCCTCGCCCAGACGGGCCAGTAAACGAACGAGCGCGGGCCCGCTCAGGGCGCTACGCTGGGGGGCTTGCGACATACCACCGGAAGCAAAAAAGTCAGCAGTTTACACGCTGGCGGGTACGACACCGAAGTGCCCCGTTGCAATGCCCGTTTAAACCCGTCGTTCGTGTAGAAGTTACCGGCGCCGGCCCACGTTTTCCGCAGCACGTTTTTTTGCCGATAGCTAAGCAGCCCGATCCCTGTATAAGATGAAAGCTCGCGACTCGCCGCGAGCAGAGTTCCGGCAGCGCTTCACACGCAGTGAACACATAAGACGGACAGGGAGCATGAAATTCGATACCGTGGTGCTCGGCGCCGGCATTGTCGGTGTCTGCGTCGCCGTGCATCTACAACGGCGCGGGCGTCAGGTTGCGCTGATCGACCGCAAGCAGCCCGGCAACGAAACCTCATTCGGCAATGCCGGGCTGATCCAGCGCGAAGGCGTCTATCCATACGCGTTTCCGCGCGGGCTCGGCACGCTGCTGCGCTACGCGCGCAACCAGTCGCCCGACGTGCGCTACCACGCCGATGCGCTGCTCGAAGTCGCACCGTTCCTGTGGCGCTACTGGCGCAATTCGCATCCGGCGAAACACGCCGAAATCGCGAAGTCGTACGCGACGCTGATCGAGCATTGCGTCAGCGAACATCGCGCGCTGGCCGCCGCCGCGCATGCGAGCGATCTGCTGCGGCCGATCGGCTGGATCAAGGTGTTTCGCAGCGCGGCCGCGCGCGACGCCGAAACCCGCCTAGCCGAGCAATGGCAGCGCGAATACGGCGTCGAATTCGAAACGCTCGACGCGCCGCGCCTGCAACAGCTCGAACCCGATCTCGACAAGCGTCTACAAGGCGGCCTGCGCTATCCGCAAGCCGATTCGGTCAACGATCCGAACGCGCTGGTCAACGCCTACGCGCGCTATTTCGAAGCGCTCGGCGGCCGCTTCTATAACGGCGATGCCGACACGCTGCGCGAAGGCTGGCAGGTCGATACGCTGGAGGGCACGCTGAGCGCCAGCTCGGCGGTCGTCGCGCTCGGCCCGTGGTCGGGCCGCGTCTGCGAGCGGCTCGGCTACCGGCTGCCGCTCGCGGTCAAGCGCGGCTATCACATGCATTACGCGCCGCGCCAAACCGCGCAACTCAATCATCCGGTGCTCGACGTCGAACACGGCTATGTGCTCGCGCCGATGGCGCGCGGCATTCGCCTGACCACCGGCGCCGAAATCGCGCGCGCCGAGGCCGCGAAGACGCCGGTGCAGCTCGACGCGGTCGAGCCGATCGCGCGCACGCTGTTCCCGCTCGGCGAACGCCTCGACGCCGAGCCGTGGATGGGACGCCGCCCGTGCACGCCGGACATGATGCCGATGATCGGCGCGGCGCCCAAACATCGGGGCTTGTGGTTCGCCTTCGGTCACGCGCATCACGGCCTCACGCTCGGTCCGGTGACGGGCCGGCTGCTCGCCGAAATGATGACCGGCGAGCCGACGCTGGTGGATCCGCTGCCGTTCCGGGTCGAGCGGTTTTAACCCCCGGCGCTGTAATTTCCCGAAAGCTTCGAGACAGGTGGACGGCCCGGTTACGTGTCGCTGCGCCGTCCTCGCTGTGCTGTTTTTGCAACAGATGTTGCGCTCCGCACAGGTTCCGAGCAGCGACTTTTTACGCTTCGCCAGACTTCCTGCCATTGCGGCTTCAGCCCGCAAATATCCGCTAATTTTAGCCTTCTGGCGCCATACCATCCTCTTCGCCCCCGCTGACCCGCCCCCTTCCGCAGCCTCTCCAAGCCCGATCTGTTAAGCCATTTATTGAGAACGCTTCTCAATTACGCAGAGTTTGCATAAAATCCGTCCCGCAAGATTTTTGTAATAAACATGGAATGCAGGGGTAAGGAGATGTCAGCCGGCCCGGCGTCCTGAACTTGACGGGGATGAACATGAAGTTGCGGTCCGACGATCCTAAGCTGAGCAAAATCAGCACGACACTGTGCGGCGTTCTGGCTGCCGGCCCTGCGCTCGCGCAAAGCACCACCGCCGCCGCGCCGCCCGACCGCGAAGGCCAGCTCGCGCCGATCACCGTGCAGGGCCAGTCGGACGACGGCTTCAAGGTCGATCAGTCGTCCTCGATCAAATTCACCGCGCCGCTCGTCGACACGCCGAAGTCGGTCACCGTGATTCCGCAGGAACTGATCCGCAGCACCGGCGCATCGACGCTGACCGAAGCGCTGCGCACCGTGCCGGGCATCACGTTCGGCGCCGGCGAAGGCGGCAACCCGCTCGGCGACCGGCCGTTCATCCGCGGCTACGACGCGCAGGGCAGCACCTTCGTCGACGGGATGCGCGACGTCGGCGCGACCACCCGCGAAGTGTTCAACATCGAGAACATCGAGGTGACCAAGGGCTCGGACGGCGCGTTCGGCGGCCGCGGCGGCGCCGGCGGCAGCATCAACCTGATCACCAAGACCCCGCATCTGGGCACCAGCGCCGACGGCAGCGTCGGTCTGGGCACCGACCGCTATCGCCGCTTCACCGCGGACGGCAACTGGCAGATGGCCGATCACGCGGCGTTCCGCCTGAACGTGATGAGCCACAACAACGACGTGGCCGGCCGCGACGCGGTCAACAACGAACGCTGGGGCATCGCGCCGTCGTTCACCTACGGTCTCGGCACGCCGACCCGCATCACCGCGAGCTACTACCACCTGCAGACGGATGACCTGCCCGACAGCGGTATTCCGTACTTCTACACCACCACCAACAAGCCGGCCAACGTCGACACGATCTACCCGGCGCCGGTGGACCGGCACAACTTCTACGGCCTGATCGACCGCGATTTCCGCAAGACCACGTCGGATGTCGGAACCGTGCGCATCGAGCACGACATCAACCGCGATCTGACGATCCGCAACACCACCCGCTACACGAAGTCGACCCAGGACTACATCTGGACCCAGCCGGACGACAGCCAGGGCAACGTCGCCAACGGCATGGTGTGGCGCCGCGCGAATACGCGGGCCGCCGACGTCTACAGCCTCGCGAACCAGACCGAGCTGTTCGGCGAGTTCAAGACCGGCTTCCTGAAACACAGCTTCACGACCGGTATCGAGCTGTCGCGCGAAACCAGCGTCAACGATGCGTACACGGTCGCGACCGGGACCGGCGCGATCTGCCGGACCAACGGCATCGGCGCGGCATCGGGCTACAACTGCACGAGCCTGTGGAACCCGAATCCGAACGATCCGTGGGCCGGCTCGATCAGGAAGAACAACGACCCGAGCGAGCAACGCACCGTCACCAAGTCGATCTACGCGTTCGACACGATCGAGCTGACCAAACGCTGGCAGGCCAACGTCGGGCTGCGCGTCGACGACTACTCGACCGACTTCCGCAACACCGCGGCCAACGGTTCGACCCGCGTGTCGCGCGATGACACGCTGTTCAACTACCAGGTGGGCCTCGTGTTCAAACCGGCTTCGAACGGCAGCGTGTACACGTCGATCGCGACCTCGTCGACGCCGGCCGGCTCGCTGCTCGGCCAGGGCAACGAAACCCAGTCGCTGACTCCGGGCCGCAACGGCGTCGGCCTGAACGCGGCCGACCTGTCGCCGGAAAAGAACCGCAGCATCGAACTCGGCACCAAATGGGACGTGCTGAACAACAAGCTGTCGCTGACCGGCGCGATCTTCCAGATCGACACCACCAATGCGCGCGTGACCTTGCCGGACACCAGCTACGCGATGGTCGGCAGCAAGCGCGTGCAAGGTTTCGAATTCGGCGTGGCCGGTCAGATCACGCCGAAGTGGCAGGTGTTCGGCGGCTACACGTATCTGAAGAGCGAGCTGCGCGACAACGGCAGGAACACCGCGGACAACGGCAACCAGTTCCCGAACACGCCGAAGAACAGCATCAGCCTGTGGACCAATTACGAAGTACTTCCCAAGTTCACGGTCGGCGGCGGCGCGTTCTATATGTCGCAGGTCTATGGCGACACCGCGAATCTGCGGGCGGTGCCGTCGTACTGGCGCTTCGACGGAATGGCCACGTATCGCGTGAACAAGCATCTCGATCTGCAACTGAACGTGCAGAACATCTTCAACCGCACGTATTACGACCAGGCGTTTGCATCGCATTACGCGTCGATCGCGCCGGGACGCTCGGCGTTCCTGACGCTCAACGCGCACTACTGATGCAACGCGCGACGACCGGCGTCTCGGTGCAAGCGCTCGCCAACGTGTCGCGCGACGAGTTCGCCGCGATCCTCGCCGGGCCGCCCGAACGGGCGGCCGAGTGGGTCGCAGCGGCCGCGCGCAACGGCATCGTCGAAGCCCAGGCGGTGTATGGCCAGTATCTGCTCGACGGCCACGGCGTCGCGCGAGACGTCGGCGCCGCGTTCGTCTGGTTCAGACACGCGGCGCGCCGCGATCATCCGATGGCGATGAACATGCTCGGGCGCTGCTACGAGCACGGCTGGGGCACCGCCCCGTGCGCGCCGGTCGCCGTGTACTGGTATCGGCTCGCGGCCCGGGCCGGGCTCGACTGGGGAATGTACAACTATGCGTCGGCGCTGACGCTCGGCAATGGGATCGACTGCGATCGGGTAGAGGCGTTGGCGTGGTTCCGGCGCGCGGGCGAACTCGGTCACGCGAAGTCGCTCAATTTCATCGGCAGCTTTTACGAGGACGGCTGGACCGTCGACGCCGATGCGGACATCGCGCTCGACTTTTACCGGCGCGCGGCCGAAGGCGGCGATTTTCGCGGCCAGTTCAACTACGCGCGGCTGCTCGCCGCGCGCGGCGAAATCGACGCGGCGCTGCCGTGGTTGCGGCAGGTGCCGCGCACCGCGACCGGCGCGTTCGTCGCGAAGATGCGCGAGTGGCTGGCGGCCTCGCCGGTGAGCGCGTTCCGCGCGTTGGAGCGCAGTCTCGGCGCCACGCCGCAGCAGCTCGCCGCCCCGCCGCGCGCGGCGACGAACTTCACGCAGGAATCCCGCTCATGATGCTGCATCTGCAAAACGTACTCAGCAAACAGCAGGTCGCGCAATGCCGCGAAGTACTCGACGCCGCCGAGTGGATCGACGGCAATGCGACCTCCGGTCAGCAGTCCGCGCACGCGAAGCGCAACCGGCAGTTGCCTGAAGGCTCGCCGGCCGCGCGCGCGATCGGCGATGCGATTCAGGACGCGCTCGGGCGCAACCCGCGGTTCTTTTCCGCCGCGCTGCCGCTGAAGGTGTTTCCGCCGCTATTCAACCGCTATACGGGCGGCGACGGTTTCGGCACTCATGTCGACAATGCGATCCGGCAGCTGCGCGGCACCGATTTCCGGATTCGCAGCGATCTGTCAGCCACGTTGTTTCTCGCCGAGCCCGATACCTACGACGGCGGCGAACTGTGTATCGAAGACACCTACGGCGTGCATCGCGCGAAACTGCCGGCCGGCGATATGGTGCTCTACCCTGCTTCGAGCCTGCACCACGTGACGCCGGTCACGCGTGGCGAGCGGATCGCATCGTTCTTCTGGATTCAGAGCATGGTGCGCGACGACGGCCAGCGGGCGACGCTGTTCCGGCTCGATAACGATGTGCAGACGCTTGCCGCCGAGCGCGGCTCGAACGATCCGACCGTCGTGAGTCTGACCGGGATCTATCACAATCTGCTACGTCGCTGGGCGCACGCGTGAGTGAGCGGCGCGCAAGCCGTCGGCCATCCGAACCAATAAAAACGCCGCGAAGCCAAACACTTCGCGGCGTTTTTCATTCAGGCAGCCAGGCCGCCTTCAGTCCGGCTCAAATCAAGCCGTCACCGCCGCGCGGCGCGGCGACACCGCCGACACCGCGAAGCTCACGACGATATTCGCCGCCAGCGCGATCAGCCCGATATAGAGCGGATAGTTCTCGTGGCCGAAGTGCAGCCCATACACCGGCTTGAGCCCTTGCGAGATCGCCAGACCCGTGCCGAGCACGATGCCGACCAGCCAGCCGAGGAACAGACCCGGCGTGTTCAGACGACGCGTGTACAGCGTAAACACGATGGCCGGGAAGATCTGCAGAATCCACACGCCGCCGAGCAGTTGCAGATCGATCGCATACTGCGTCGGCAGGAACACGATGAACAGCAGCGCGCCGAACTTGACGACCAGCGACACGATCTTCGCGTTGGCCGCTTCCGCCGCAGGCGAGATATTCGGCGACACCAGCGGGCGCCAGAGATTGCGCGTGAACAGATTGGCCGCGCCGATCGACATGATCGCGGCCGGCACCAGCGCGCTGATCGCGATCGCGGCCGCCGCGAAACCGACGAACCACGCCGGGAACAGCGTGGCGAACAGCGCCGGCACCACGTCGCTGGCGGACTTCACGTTCACGCCGGCGGCGATCGCCATATAGCCGAGCAGCGCGATCAGGCCGAGCAGCACCGTGTACGCGGGCAGGAAGATCGCATTCTTGCGCACCGTCTTCGCCGACGCCGACGACAGCACCGCGGTCATCGTATGCGGGTACATGAACGCGGCGAGCGCCGAGCCGAGCGCGAGCGAGGCGAACGCGGTGTACTGCGTCGGCTTCAGCAGAATGCCGGTCGCGCCGCCCTTCGCCTGGAAGTGCGCGTCGGCCACCTCGAACACGTGGCCATAACCGCCGAGCTTGACCGGAATGAGCCACACCGCCGCGATCACGACGATATAGATCATGATGTCCTTGACGAACGCGATCATCGCCGGCGCGCGCAGACCGCTCGCATACGTATACAGCGCGAGAATCACGAACGCGACGATCAACGGCAATTCGCCGGTGACGCCGAGCCCCTTGATCACCACCTGCATGCCGACCAGTTGCAGCGCGATATACGGCATCGTCGCGACGATGCCGGTCAGCGCGATCGCCGCCGGGAACCACTTGCCGCCGTATTCGCCGTGCACGTAGTCGGCCGCGGTGATGTGGTTCTTCGCGTGCGCGATTTTCCACAGTTTCGGCATCACCGCGAACACGAACGGATAGACGATGATCGTGTAAGGCAGCGCGAAGAAACCATACGCGCCGACCGAATAGACCAGCGCTGGCACCGCGATCACGGTGTAAGCGGTGTAAAAGTCACCGCCCACCAGGAACCACGAAATGAGCGTGCCGAACTGCCGCCCGCCGAGGCCCCATTCGTGCAATTGCGTGAGATCGCCCCGTTTCCAGCGCGCGGCGAAAAAGCCGATCACCGTGACGAGCACGAAGAATGCGATGAAGACCGTCATCGCGACCGGGTTCACAGGATTGAGCTCGCTCATTTGATACCTCGATACACGATGTAAATCAGCAGCGAGGTCAACGGCACCCACAGAAACTGATACCAGTAGAAGAACGGAAAGCCCATCAGCGACGGATAGCTGTGGTTATAGAACGGCAGCCACAGCAGCGCGATATACGGGATCAGCAGAATCAGCCAGCTCCATGAACGGCCGGCGGAGGTGGGGGTCTCCACGAACATCTCCTTATCTATTATCGACATCGCGCGCGGCGGCTCGTGGCCGGCGTGCGGATGTCCGGTTGCCTGGGCTCAGGCGGAAGGCGCGGGAAGCGGCGGGCGTCGCGCGCGCCGGGCCCCGCTAAGCGCGGTATGCCGCGGGCATGTAGTATTCGCCTTCACGAGCGCGCCCACAAGCGCGCAACTACGTAAGCCGTCTACGTAATAGTACGTAGCCCGCCGGCCGTTTTTCGACGATGAAACTCAAAGCAAAGATTGTGCTGCTGGCGATCGTTCCCTTTCTGGTCGCCATCGCCAGCATTGAAATCGGCGTGCGCCGCGAGGCCACCGCGCTCGCCGAGCGGCAGCACGCGACCACCCAGGCCGCCTATATGGCGAGCAAACAGGTCGAGCTCAAACATTACGTCGAGCTTGCAACCACCGCGATCGCGCCGCTCTACGAAGCCGGCCGCGACAACGCGCGCGACGATGCGCTGCTGCGGCTGCGCGCGCTCGACGTGCTGGAAAGAATGGATTTCGGCAAGGACGGCTACTTCTTCGTCTACGACCTGCACGGCCGCGCGCTGATGCATCCGCGCGAACCGCAACTGGTCGGCCACGATCTCTGGTCGCTGCGCGACAGCCACGGTGTCCCGACGATCCAGCAATTGCTCGCGACCGCCGCGCGCGGCGGCGGCTATGTGCGCTACCTGTGGCACCGGCCGTCGACCGGCAAGGTCGCGTCGAAACTCGGCTACGTGGTACCGCTCGAACGCTGGGGCTGGATGCTCGGCACCGGCATCTATCTGGACGATGTCGACACCGCGCTCGCGCATATCGACGCCGAAGCCGCCGCCAATATCGGCCGCACGATGAAGTGGATCGACGCGATCGCGCTGGCCGGACTCGCGGTGATCGCGCTGTGCGCGCTGGTGCTGAACGTCACCGAATACCGCAGCGCCGACGCGAAACTGAAGCGCCTCGCGCGGCAGGTCGTCGAATCGCAGGAACAGGAGCGCGCGCGGCTGTCGCGCGAATTGCACGACGGCATCAGCCAGATGATGGTGTCGGTGAAGCTGCTGCTCGAATCGGCGCTCGCGCGGCTCGAACGCGGCAGCGCGCGCGAGCCCGCCGCGGAAGCCGCGCTGTCCACCGGCCTGACGCGGCTCGGCGATACGCTGCGCGAAGTGCGGCGCATCTCGCACGCGCTGCGTCCGTCGATGCTCGACGATCTCGGCGTCGCGGCCGCGCTCGAACAACTGACGCGCGAACTCGGCGACGAGTCCGGTATCGCGATCGGCTTCACGCAAATCGCGCACACGCATGCGGCGACGCTGCCCGATGCGGTCAACACCGTGCTGTTCCGGATCGCCCAGGAAGCGCTGACCAATATCGTGCGGCACGCCCAGGCGTCGAGCGCGGCGCTCGCGCTGGAACTGTCGCACGACGCAGTCACGCTGACGATCTCCGACAACGGCCGCGGTTTCGACGTCGCCGACGCGTTCGTCGGCCGCCGCGCCGGCGTCGGTCTGCGCAACATGCGCGAACGGCTCGAAGCGCTCGGCGGCACGCTGTCGTTGAATTCGCAGCCCGGGCATACCGTCGTTACCGCGCGCGTGCCGCTGCAAGCCGGCACGCGCGCAGCAGTCGCGCCCCTGCAGGAAACCACCCTATGAATCACATCACGCCTTCCATCGCGCGCCTGCTGCTGGTCGACGATCATCCGCTGGTGCGCGACGGTCTGCGCGCGCGCCTCGAAGCGGTCGGCCAGTTCGAAGTGATCGGCGAAGCGGGCAACGCGCAGCAGGCGCTCGCGCTCGCCGAAACCGAGGCGCCGCATCTCGCGCTGATGGATGTCGGCATGAACGGGATGAACGGCATCGCGCTCGCGAATCTGTTTCACGAGCGCTTTCCGGCGATTCGCGTGCTGATGCTGTCGATGCACGACAATCTAGAGTACGTGACCCAGGCGGTGCGCGCGGGCGCGAGCGGTTATGTGCTGAAGGACTCGCCGGCGCTCGAAATCATTCAGGCGATCGGCGCGGTGCTCGCGGGCAATACGTACTTCAGCGCGCAATTGAGCGCAAGGCTGATTCACGCGTCGGCGACGCAATCGCCGGTCGAACGTTTGACGCCGCGCGAACGCGATATTCTCGATGCCCTCGCCGACGGTCTGTCGAGCAAGCAGATTGCGCAGCGCACCGGTCTGTCGGTGCGGACCGTCGAGACGCATCGGTTGAATCTGAAGCGCAAGCTCGATATCGAAGGTCAGGCGGAGTTGATCAAGTTCGCGGTCGAGCATCGGCGCACGCGGCGCTGACATTTCGGGGAGCGTGGTTCAACGAATGGAGCGGCATCCGTATGAATCGTTTGCTCGGACTCGGGCTTATTTGTATGCCGCTATGGGCGGCCACCGCGTACGCGCAAACGGACGCCGCCCGCGCGAATCGCGGCCACGATCCGTTCATTCAGATCTCCAGCGCGATCGCCGCTTGCCCTGCACCGCTCGGGCCGTTCGAAACCGAACAGGAATGGCTCGACGACAGCCATTACCGGATCGAGCGCGGCAATAGCTGCTGGATCGAGGGCCGCTGCCGTTTGCCCAATGCGTATCTGTACGACAACGAAATCGCCGACAGCGTGCAGCGGCGGCTCGCGAATCTGAACGCCGCAATGCACTGGCGCGAACAGTCGTCGCTCTGGCTGACGCTGCAACGCCGCTTCATTTATGTCGAAGGCTGCGTCGCGCCCGGTTTCGACAAGAAGACCTTCCTCGCCGAACTCGCGAAAACCGCCGATGTGGAACGCGTAATCGACAACACGGTAACCGATCCGCACGCCGCGCGACTGCCGTACCGCACGCAGGCGGCGCCCGGCAAACCGGTACTCGAACCCGGCAATTAACGCCGCGCGACCGGCGCCGGCCTATATCGACAAACGTCGATAGCAACGCAGAAATCCTTCTTTTGGTCTTTGTAATGCCATTGCTAACATCGGCGACCCAATCTAACGGTCCGCACAACAATGACAACACATCGATCCCGCCGCTCCGGGTTTCCCGCCTTCCGTCTTGCGCTGATCGGCGCCGCCGTCGCGAGCCTCGTTACGCTCGCGTCATGCGGCGACAGCACCGTGCCGAACGCGCAGGCCGCCGGCGCGACGCCCGCGTCGGCCCCGGTCGTCGCGCAGAAACGCCCGAACATCCTGTACATCATGGCCGACGACCTCGGCTATTCCGACATCCACGCGTTCGGCGGCGAGATCAATACACCCAATCTCGACGCGCTGGTGCAGTCGGGCCGCATCCTGACCAATCACCACACCGGCACGGTCTGCGCGATCACGCGTTCGATGCTGATCTCCGGCACCGACCACCACCTGGTCGGCGAAGGCACAATGGGCGCGCCGACCGACGAGCGCAAGGGACTGCCCGGCTACGAGGGCTATCTGAACGACCGCGCGCTGTCGGTCGCGCAGTTGCTGAAGGACGGCGGCTATCACACGTATATGGCCGGCAAGTGGCACATCGGCTCGGGGATCGTCGGCAGCGCGAGCGGCAGTGGACAGACGCCGGACCAATGGGGCTTCGAGCACAGCTATGCGCTGCTCGGCGGCGCCGCGACCAATCACTTCGCGCACGAGCTGGCCGGCTCGAAGAACTACACCGAAGACGGCGCCTATGTGCAGCCAGGGCAACCGGGCCAGCCGGGCGGCACCGGCGGCAGCCCGGCGGTGTTCTATTCGACCGACTTCTATACGCAGAAACTAATCTCGTACATCGATTCGAACAAGGCCGACGGCAAGCCGTTCTTCGCATACGCGGCCTATACGTCGCCGCACTGGCCGTTGCAGGTACCGGAACCCTATCTGCACAACTACGCCGGCAAATACGACGCGGGCTACGACGCGATTCGCGACGCGCGGATTGCGCGGCAGAAAGCACTCGGAATCATTCCTCAGGACTTCGTACCGTATGGCGGCGCGTCGGAAACGCTGACCTCGAGCGCCGCGACCTCGAACAACGGCACCGTCAATGCGAAATACGTGAGCGCCGTGCATAGCGCCGCGCAGGGTTATACCGACTACGGTCCCGGTTTCGTGAACAAGAAGTGGGACAGCCTGACGCCGGCCGAGAAGAAAGCGCAGGCCCGCTATATGGAAATCTACGCGGGCATGGTCGAGAACCTCGACCACAATATCGGCCTGCTGATCCAGCATCTGAAGGACATCGGCGAATACGACAACACCTTCATCATGTTCCAGTCGGATAACGGCGCCGAAGGCTGGCCGATCGATTCGGGCGCGGACCCGACCGCGACCGACACCGCGAACGCGGCCGAACCGACCTATTCGCAACTGGGTACCGACAACGGCAAACAGAACGCACAGCGGCTGCAATACGGTTTGCGCTGGGCCGAAGTCAGCGCGACGCCGTTCCGGCTGACCAAGGGCTACTCCGGCGAAGGCGGCGTGTCGACACCGTTGATCGTCCATCTGCCGGGCCAGACCACGCAGAAGACGACGTTGCGCGAGTTCACCCACGTGACCGACAACACCGCGACCTTCCTCGCGGTCGCGCAGATCACGCCGCCGACGACGCCCGCGCCCGCGCTGATCAATACGCTGACCGGCGTCGATCAGAACAAGGGCAAGGTGGTCTACAACAACCGCTATGTGTATCCGATCACCGGGCAATCGCTGCTGCCGGTGCTGAACGATCAGAGCACGGCGCCGGTGCACAGCGCGTACTTCGGCGACGAAGCCTATGGGCGCGGCTATCTGCGCAGCGCCGACGGCCGCTGGAAAGCGTTGTGGACCGAACCGCCGCTCGGCCCGGTCGACGGTCACTGGCAGCTGTACGACATGACCGCCGATCGCGGCGAAACCCAGGACGTGGCCACGCAGAATCCGTCGATCATCGATGGTCTGGTGCAGCAGTGGAACAGCTATATGAGCAGCGTCGGCGGCGTCGAGCCGTTGCGTCCGCGCGGTTATTACTGAGCGTCCAATGAAGTCGAGATTCAAGCTCACTAGCGGCAAGGTGCTGTACGGCACCTATGCCGTGATCGCAGCCGCCGCGTTTGCGGTGGCGTTTACGGCAGCGTCGGCCGCATCGTCCGCATTGTCCACATTCGGCGGCGCCGCGCCGGGCGGGTTCGATTCGTTGAACCGTTCGCGGCCGCTCGCCGCGCTCGGCTCCGAGCAGCAATGCGCGCGTTACTCCGGCTTGCCGGCGCGCTGGCGAGACGATCCGCAAGCCGGCATGGTGCATCTGCATGGCGGCGAGTTCGTGTTCGGCAGCAAGCTCGGCTATGAAGACGAACGGCCGGCTGGCGACGGTAAAACTCATGTCGCCGGTTTCTGGATCGATCAGACCGACGTCACCAACGCGCAATTCGCGGCGTTCGTGAAAGCGACCGGCTATATCAGCGATGCGGAGCGCCAGGGCGGCGCGGTCGTCTTCCATACGCCGACACGCGACGAGATGAACGCGCGCGATCTCGCGTGGTGGAGCTGGGTCAAGGGCGCCGCGTGGAATCATCCGCGCGGCCCCGGCAGCAATCTCGACGGCCTGATGAACCAGCCGGTCACGATGGTCACGCAGGCCGATGCGTTCGCGTACGCGCACTGGCTCGGTCGCGATCTGCCGACCGAAGCGGAATGGGAATACGCGGGCAAGGCCGGTCACGACGGCGCCGATCTCGACACCGCGCCGCGCGACGCGCACGGCAAGCCGAGCGCGAACTACTGGCAAGGGGTATTCCCGGTGCTCAACACCGCCGAGGACGGTCATGCGGGACTTTCGCCGGTCGGCTGCTACGCGGCGAACGATTTCAAGCTCTACGACATGATCGGCAATGCGTGGGAATGGACCCGCGACGTCTACACCGGCGCGCACCAGTCGCACACCAACGGCGACACCGCGCTGGTCGCGCCGCTGAGCCGCCGGCACGACACGCCGATGGTGATCAAGGGCGGCTCGTTCCTGTGCTCGCGCGACTATTGCGTCAGGTATCGCGCGGCGTCGCGCGAGCAGCAGGAAGCGGATTTGCCGGCCTCGCATATCGGCTTTCGTACGGTGTTGAGGGATGCGTCATGACGCGGCGGTCGATTGGTTTGCTCGCGGCGCTGTTGTTGCTGGCCGCGCCGTTTCAAGTCGCGCTGGCCGCCGCGCAGACGATCAGGGTCGGCGTGACGCCCGGCGCGCAGGCCGAGATCATGAACGAAGTGCGGCGCGTCGCGGCGACCCAGGGGCTCGCGCTCGACGTGGTCGTGTTCGATCAGCCGGCGCGCATCGACGCGGCGCTCGCAGCGAAGCAGATCGACGTGGCGAGCTTCGAAGACGCAGCGGCGCTCGATGCGCAACGCAAACAACACGGTTATGCGCTAACCAGCGTCGCCACCACCGTGACGTTTCCGGTCGCGCTGTACTCGCGCAAACTGACCCATCTCGGCCAATTGCAACGCGGCGCGACGATTGCGATTCCTGACGATCGCGACGGCATCGCCCGCGCACTGATCCTGCTGCAGAACGAAACGCTGCTGACTTTCAGGGACGACGCGGGAATGCACGCGACGCTCGCCGACATCACCGGCAATCGTCTGAACCTGAAGATTCGCCGGCTGCCGCGCGCGCGTCTGTACGATTCGCTCGATAGCGTCGCCTTTGCGGTGATCGACAGCGACACGGCCGCGCGCGCGGGCCTTCAGCCGGCGCGCGATGCCCTCAGTCTCGAAGACGCGCGTTCGCCGTACGCGAACGTGCTGACCGTGCGCGACGCCGATCGCGGCAACCCATGGGTCGCGCAACTCGTCGCCGCGTATCACTCGACCGATGTCGCGCATTTCATTCTGACGCGCTATCAGGACTCGGTGCGCCGGCCGTGGTGAAGACGTTTTCTTTTTCTTGCTCCGCGTGCGGCCAATGCTGCAACAGCCCGCCTTCGATGACGCTGGCGGAACTGTTTCGTCATCCCGACCGCTTTATCGGCTGCATCGCGATTGGCCGTGTGGCGCGGCGGCGGCCCGGCGAACGGCTGCGGGTCGGCGGATATGAAACCGTGCTCGACGACAGCGATTGCGCCCAATTCGACGCGCTCGGTGAAGCGTTGCTGTATCGGGCCGGCGACACGTTCAGCATCGTCGCGCAGGGTTTCGACTACCCGTCGCTCGCGCGCTGCCCCGCCCTCACGGACGACGGCCGCTGCTCGATTCATCTGCAAGGCAAGCCGCTGACCTGCGAAGTCGTACCGCTCGATCCGCTGGTGCCCGATAGCCTGCAACACCTGGTCCTGGCCGAACGCGCGCAAAGCGCGGTGTATCTCGGCAGCGCGTGCATTCAGGAAGGCGAGCGTGACGATGCGCCGTTGCTGGTTAACGAGGGGCGCGTGGCCGACCGCGACGCGCGTGACGCGCTCGCACGTCGTCGCCGAGCGCTCGAACAAGAGCGCGAAGTGTGGACCCAAGCCGTGTTCGACGCGCTGCGCGCCGACCTGTTCGACTCGCCCGCCGCGCTCGCACGCATTCCCGCAGGCGGCTTTCTGACGATTTCGCTGGTGCCCGCGCTGCTGACGGTCGCCGCGGCGTCGGAGCGCAGCCGGCAATTGTGCATCGACTATATCGACAGCCAGCTTGGGTTGATCGAGCGCAGCATCGCGCAGGCGTTGACGCGGCGCCGGCTCGACGACCGGCCGGTTACGCAGCAGTTGCGCGGCTTTGCGAATGCCTATCGGCATGCGAAAGAGCGTTTGGAACAAGCGGCGGCTTCTTCAGAAGACGGACTCCGAAGCCATCCCATGCCGGCACGCACCGGCATCGAAGCCATCGAAACGTACCTGAGCGGCGCTACCTCCACTCATTGATCCGCGCTGCCACCCACCCGCTCGATGTTTTCCCGCACGATCCTGCCGATCAACGCATCCGCCTCGCGCGACACGTCGTCGTGCACGCGGGTGCTCTGCGTGTAAAAAGCGCCCGTTACGGTTTCAAAGCTGCGGGTCTAGTAGCCGCACGAACTTTTCGATGAGCTTCTCGGTCAGCGAACGATGCATCCACGCATCGAGCGTTACGCACTTCGAGCGGGCGAGGTCATCTTCCAACGCGGCGGTCTGCTGGGCGGCAAAGTCGCGGTCGTAGATGTTCAGGTTCGCTTCGTCGTTCAGCTTGAACGAGCGGCTATCGAAGTTCGTCGAGCCGACCGATACCAGGTATTGGTCGACCACCAGCAATTTGCAATGGAACATAGTCGGCTGGTACTCGTAGATTTCGACGCCCGCTTTCAGCAGATCGCCCCAGCAGCCGCGCGATGCTTCACGCACCGTGTGTGTGTCGATCCGTTTGCCCGGTGTGATGATCCGCACTTTCACGCCGCGTTTGGCGGCTTCGACGATCGCATTGATGGTCAGTTTGTCGGGCACGAAGTACGCGCTCGCCAGATCGAGCGTGTGGGTCGCCGCGGTGATCGCCATCAGATACATCAATCGCATATCGTCGCTGCCGCCCGACGGCGAGCTGCTGAACATATGCGCGAACCCCTCGCCCGCGCCTTTGACTTCCGGCTCGATCCGCGGAAAGTACTCGGGACCGTGCGGCACGTTGCCGGTCGCCTTGATCCAGTTGTCCATGAATACCGCTTGCATATGACCGACCACCGGACCGGTGACGCGAAAATGGGTATCGCGCCAATGCTTTTCGTCCTGCGCATCGCCGGTCCATTCGGGCGCAATACCGACACCGCCGGTAAAACCGATCAGCCCGTCGATCACAAGCAGTTTGCGGTGGGTCCGGTCATTCATTCGGCCGAGCCCGGTCCAATGCGGTTTGTGAAATTTGACGACCATCGCGCCGGCGTCGCGCAGCATATCCAGATAGCGCTTATCCATTTTCGACGAGCCGACCCAATCGAGCAGAACATGCACGGCGACGCCTTCGCGGGCCTTGTCGGCGAGCGCTCGCGCGAATTGTTCGCCGATCTCGCCTGACCAGTAAATGAACGTTTCAAAGGTGATGGTTTTGCGGGCCGCGCGAATGCCTGCCAGCATCGACGGAAAGATGCGGTCGCCGTTCAGTAGCATTTCGAAGCGATTGCCGGGCACCACCGGTGGTCCCAATAGCAAACCCATCGAACGCAGAAATTGCGGATCGTCGCTCGGATAGAGCCGTTCGATCTTGTGCTCGATTTTCTTCTCGCCACTCGACAGATTCGCGATGATCAGAACAATCACGAGCGTGACGAACGCGGTAAGCGGAATAGTCAGCATGCGTGGCCTCGATGCGAAGCGGCGAAATTCACGCGAGTCCGGTCAGACGGACGGGACGGTGCGTAATCGCCTGGCTTTCGTGGTTGCCAGCAGACGCACGGCGCGTGCCCGTGGCGGGACCGCGGCTTGCTACTCAGCGTTTTATTAGTACTTCGCGGCCCGCGCGGGATGACTCCCGGGCGGGCGCTGCGGTATGGCCGCTATTCGATTAACGCGCCTTTATCTGACCAATGCGAAGGCCTCGCGGCTCGCGATTTCGCCCGCGCCAAATACGCCAATGAGCGTGTAATCCGAGGCCACGCATTCGAACGTCGACGCTTGAAACGTAATGATGAAATGACGCCGCGACGATGACATTGCGGTCATCGACGCGTCGCTAGCGGGCAAACCGGCAAGTTCCGCGCATAACGACGAATTGACGACCTCATGCACGCAGTCGCGGCAAAGGCCTTGCGCGGCCAGCGGGTGAACCGCGAGATCCGCTTCGCCGGGCGGGCCAAGCCGATGAAACGCGGCGTCGGCAAACAACACCGCGCAATAGGGATCGTCGTCGGGATCGAATGGTCCGAACCGTTCGAAGTCCGCCTCCGCGATCGGATAGGTAAGAATCACGCGGCGATCGCTGGCGACGATAAACGGTTCGGCGGCATCAGCTGCCGGATGGGGAGCATCGCCCAGCAGGACGACCTGGTCTTCCTGCTGGGATGCGTTGCAAGTACTAACCATCTATTTCGCGACTGCGCGCCCTCAGGCCGCGCTGCCCTGCGCTGCCGGCGCTTGCGACGCCGCCGGGGCGGCGCTCGGGACGCTCTTCGCGGCAGCCTTGCGGCCCGGCGTCTTGCGCGCGGTCTTCACCGCGCCCTTACGGCCGACGGTCTTCTTCACCGCGGCTTTGCGGCTGGCGGGCGTCGCTTTTTTCGCCGCCGTCTTGCGAGTCGCGCCGGCTTTTTTTGCCGCGCTTTTGCGGCCTACCGCGCCAGCTGTTGCTTTCGCTTTACCGGCTTTAGCCGCCGGTTTGGCCGAAGCCGAAGCCGCCGCGCCATCGATCAGGAATTTGCTGCGGTCTTTCACCGTGGCGAGCCACGCGGGCGCCGGACCGCGGCCGCTCCAGGTCGCGCCGGTTTTCGGATTCAGATACTTCGGCGGCTGCGCGCCTTTCGGCTGACCTTTGCCGCGGCTGGCCGGTGCCACCGCCGCTTTCGCTTCGCTCGCGCCTGCGATCAGGTACGCGGTGCGGTCTTTCACAGCGGCGATCCAGCCGGGCGCGCGGCCGTGACCGGTCCACGTCGCGCCGGTTTTCGGGTCGCGGTATTTGGCCGCGCTCGCGGATTTGGTGGCTTTAGTCGAGCCAGCGGGACGGCCCGGGCCGCGTTTGGCGACGCCATTGAGCGCGCGAGCGTTACGCCGTGCCTTTGCTTGTGCTTCGATATCCGCAGTAGTGAGACCGTGTTTGATCATCAACTCGCGAATCTGATCGACAGCGGCCTGAGCTTTTTTGGCAATGAGTGCGTCAGCCTGGGACTGGAGCTTCTTAAGCTTTGCCTGGATTTGCTCTAACGTAGGCATCTGGTTACTCCTTGGTTGTAATCGTCGAACTATGCCATGAATAACGGAAGAAAGGCAGTCTATTAAGCTATCCGGACCATCAACAATTTGAGAAAGCGACGATCCGATGCGTGGGTACAACGTGTTAATACAAAACTTTCAGGTACTCGCCCTACTCTTTCTGTCCTTTTGCCCTTCCGTTGATGGCGGTGGTTTTTTTGTTTCGTTTCCACATTCCCAGATCGGGTAAAGACAACGGCACTTTATGCCCCGTCGCCGGGATGGCCCCTGCCGTGTCACCGGCAATTGCCGCTTCTACTATAGGCAAGCATTCGAATATTCAAAGAAAAGTAGTTCATTTTTATTCGCCGGCGGTCCTTTTTGGGACAAACGGTCGGACAATAGCTTCGACGGAAAAGTGCCGGCGCACGCAATGCCGATCACTCGACACGAAGGCCGCCCGGCGTGAGCAGATGAGAATGCAATAAAGTGTCACGCGGGCAGACGCCCGCGCCACTACCCGCTCATTTACGCGATCCGTAATCCGCGAGCGGGCAGAATTTCCTGAGTCGTGACGAAGCGGTGCTGTTTGACCGCGTCGTGAAAGAGACGGTAATCGCTCTTTTCGAATGCGTGGCTCCACTCCGGTCTGTCCCCGGTGTCGTCATCGCACAGCAGACCGGTCGCCTGGTATTTCCACGAATTCCGCCCTTTGCCGATATAGCCGGGCAGCGCTTCTTTCAAACCGGGAATACGGCCGGCCTTCACCCATTCGCGTACCGTTAGCAGGCGTTGGTTATCGTCCGGATTGCGGCTCGTATCGAGCAGCCGGGACACCGCGTTTCTGACGTCGTCCGGCATACCCGGCTGAGTTTCGAAATCTTCGCGTCCTGCCAGATAGCCGCGTACCGCGCGGCATGCCATTTCAGCCGCCTGAACGAAATCCGGCAAATTGTGTCGCGAAACGAGGTTATTGCGACCGTCGATGTAATGCCAGCGCGCCCACGGCTGGTCAGGATAATGCAATGCGGCGCCGTGGCCGACCGGTAGCGCGATCGTCAGAAGGTCCGCTTCGACATGTTCGAACAGATGTCCAGCCACGCTTTCGAGGCGGGCAAGCCAGCTTTTGTGCGTGCAGTCCTGGGCTTCCAGAAAATGCACGCGATTCCAGGAACTTTCGATCCCCGAGAATCCCTGATGCGCCCACGTATCGACATACGTATGCAGCGTCACGCCGAGCCGGTGCAAACCGGTCTGCGCATCGCGCTGACGGATCGCGCGGCGCACCACTTCGCGCGCGACTTCGCTGTCCGGCCGGCAAATCGCCTTTTCTTCAAGGGTTATCCCTTCTCCGGCCGGCAGGAAATGAAACGGCGTCCAGACCAGCCGATTCTGGTCATTCTCGGTATTCGCGTAATCGAATAACTTGTGCGCGCTGGCAAAGCGCTCGAAAGTCTCACCGCCTTTGAAACGCAGTATTCCGCTCGTCGTCGCGTCGTCCACGTACTGGCATGCATGCGCGACGGTCCGCGCATCGGCGGCGGTCATCCCGCCGATGCGCGCGGCGATGTAGATCACCCCGTAGTGAAAGTCGATATTCATGGCAGCCGCTCCTCGCTCGCGCGGGACGATAGCCGGGCCGGTCGCCGGCGCAAAGACGCGGTATTTCCGGAGGCCACGCGCGAATAGACATTAAACGAGCGAGCCGGCCGTATCTTGAAAGCATCAACGCTTGCCGCGGATTTCCAGACTGTTCACACGATGCAAACTTTTGGGCTACTGAACGGAAGGAGGAGCGAAGGCGAGAACGGAAGCCGGAAACCATCGTCCGGACCCACACCGCCGGCGCCCGCCAGTACTGCGGGGAAATACCGATAAAGCACCCGGCGGCGGGGTGCCGCGAACCGGTGGACGCAATTGCGCTCAGGCCGGATTCAGGTCAGATGCGTGACGGAAAGACGGTTATTCCAGTGCTGGTTCAGATACTCGAGCGCGAGTGTCCGGTGACAATGGTGCGGTAAATGTTCACTGCAAAGCAGGCAGCCTGATTCGAATAGCGCGATATCCAGATTGCTTTCGACCCGGCGTTTCGCGATCAGGTCGAAATACGCGTCGCGCATGTTCTCCCAGCTCATTTCCTTGCGCTGATAGCGTTTGAGCATGTCCGGTTCGGGAGCCAGTTCCGGCACTTCCACATACTTCGCATCGCACAGGTGTTCGAGAAAGTACGGCAAATCCTGCTTCTTCGCGAAGCCCGCGAGTTGCGACGTGTTATTGAGGCGAACGTCGAGCACCGTGCGCACGCGGGCCTCTTTTAACAGGTCGAAGAACTTGTGGGCGGTCTTGCCGGTGAAGCCGATACTCGCAACCGGCAGCGTATTCTTGTCGTGTTTCATCGTGTGTCCCCTGACCGGCAATTGGGCCGAGCCGCGCCCAAAAAACAGCAGGCCTCGCTACGATTGCCGGAGCGAGGCCTGTATTTCAATACATTGGTATGCGCTTACTTGACGATGTCGACCAGTTCGACCTCGAAAGTCAGATCGGTATTCGGCGGAATCGGGCCGACGCCGCGCTCACCGTAAGCGGTTGCCGCCGGGCAGGTCAGACGCGCCTTGCCGCCGACTTTCATCTTCTGTACGCCTTGCGTCCAGCACGGAATCACGCGATTGAGCGGAAACGTTGCCGGGCCGCCGTGCTTCGCGGAGCTGTCGAATTCGGTACCGTTGGGCAGCGTGCCGCGATAATTGACCTTGACGACGTCGGTTGCGGCCGGCTGCGGGCCCGTGCCTTGCGTCAGGTGCTCGACGACGACGCCGGACGGGAGCTTTTCCGTGGTCGGCGCAGCGGCCATCGCGGTCGAGGAGAGAACGGTTGCGGCCAGCAAAGCAACGAGTGATTTCAAAGCAAGTCTCCAGTTGGGTGAGTCGGGTCATTGTAGCGGATTGGCTGCGAGCGACCCGCCGGCCTATCAATCCAATACATCTGTAAATCAGGAGCGCTTTCGATGACCGAGCCGGCCGATCCCGACGCCCCTCTCTCGCCGCCCGGCAGTGCCGGTGCAGACGCCGACGCCGATCGACCGCGCCGCGCGCCGCGTCCCCGGCGCATTCCGCGCAGCCGCGCACAACAGGCGCGGCTCGATGCACGCAAAGCCGCTTTCGAGCCGCTGCCGTTTCCCGCTTATCCACCTGACGACGCCGCCGCGCAGCGTCCGTTCGCGGACAAACTCGACGCATGGTTCGCCGCACGCGGCTGGCAGCCTTTCGAGTTTCAACGCGAAGTGTGGCGCGCGCTCGGGGACGGCTCGAGCGGCCTGCTGCATGCAAGCACCGGCGCCGGCAAGACGTGGGCGGTCTGGTTCGGCGCCCTCGCCGCGTTCACGCGCGACGTGCCGGCCGCGCGCAAGCATCCGCAGCCGCTGACCGTGCTATGGATCACGCCGATGCGCGCGCTCGCCGCCGACACCGCGCGCGCATTGCAAAGCTCGGCGGCCGAACTCGCGGTGCCGTGGAGCGTCGGCCTGCGCACCGGCGATACTTCGTCGTCCGAACGCGAACGACAGAACCGGCGCATGCCGTCGGCGCTCGTCACGACACCCGAGAGCCTCACGCTGATCCTCACGCGAGCCGACGCGCGTGACGTGCTTGCGCAGGTGCGGCTCGTGATCGTCGACGAATGGCACGAACTGCTCGGCAACAAGCGCGGCACGCAAACCCAGCTCGCACTCGCGCGACTCACGCATTGGCGGCCCGCTTTGCAGGTGTGGGGGTTATCGGCGACGCTCGGCAATCTGGAATTTGCGGCGCAAGTTCTGCTCGCTCCGGTGACGACGCCGCGCGTCAGCGTGCACGGCGCGCTGCCGAAGACCCTGATCGTCGACACGATCATTCCCGACACGATCGAGCGCTTTCCGTGGGGCGGTCATCTGGGAACGCGCCAGGTCGATGCGGTTGCGCGCGCGCTCGACGGCGCGCGGACCTCGCTCGTCTTCACCAATACGCGCTCGCAATGCGAACTCTGGTATCAGGCGCTGCTCGACGCGCGTCCCGAATGGGCCGGATTGATCGCGCTGCATCACGGCTCGCTCGATCAGTCGGTCCGCGAATGGGTTGAACTCGGCCTGAAAAACGGCGCTTTAAAAGTCGTTGTGTGTACTTCGAGTCTCGATCTCGGCGTCGACTTTCTGCCGGTCGAGCGGATCTTCCAGATCGGTTCGCCGAAAGGCGTCGCGCGTTTGATGCAGCGCGCGGGCCGCTCCGGCCATGCGCCCGGCTTGCCGTCGCGCGTGACGATCGTGCCGACGCATGCGCTCGAACTGGTCGAGGCGGCCGCCGCGCGCGAAGCGGTCGAACAGCGGCAGATCGAAAGCCGCGATACGCCGGAAAAGCCATTCGACGTGCTGGTCCAACATCTGGTGACCGTGGCGATCGGCGGCGGCTTCGATGCACGCGAGCTATTCGACGAAATTGTGCATACCTATGCATATCGGCATCTGACGCAGGCGGAATTCGATTGGGCGCTCGGCTTCGTCGAGGGCGGCGGCGCGACGTTGCGCGCGTACCCTGACTATCATCGGGTCGCGCGCGACCACGACGGCTTCTATCGTGTGCCGCGCAACGATCTCGCGCGACGGCATCGCAACAACATCGGCACGATCGTCGCGAACGGCACGCTGAATGTCGCGTATCTGTCCGGCGGCCGGATCGGCGCGATCGAAGAGTCGTTCATCGCGCGGCTCAAACCCGGCGACGTCTTCACATTCGGCGGCCGCGCGCTCGAACTGATTCGCGTGCAGGACATGACCGCCTGGGTGCGGCGCGCTAGTTCGGCGCGCGGCGCGATGCCGCAGTGGGCGGGCAGCCGCATGCCGCTGTCGTCGGAACTCGCGGATGCGACGCTGACGATGCTCGCGCGCGCCGCGCACGGCATTTACGACGAACCTGAAATGCGCGCGGTTCAACCGCTGCTCGAATTGCAGCGGAAATGGTCGGCGTTGCCCGAACCGGGCGTACTCGTGATCGAATTGCTGAAGTCGCGCGAGGGGCAGCACTTCTTCTGTTATCCGTTCGCGGGACGGACCGCGCATATCGGTCTCGGCGCGCTGCTCGCGTGGCGGGTCGCGCGCGACAGTCCGGGCACGTTTTCTATTTCGATGAACGACTACGGTTTCGAATTGCTTTGCTCGCAGGCATTCGATTGGGACGCGCAGTTGCATAGCGGTCTGCTTTCTCCAGAGGGACTCGAGCATGACATTCTCGCCAGCCTGAATTCGTCCGAACTGTCGTTGCGGCGCTTTCGGGAAATAGCGCGGGTCTCCGGACTTGTGTTTCAGGCCCACCCCGGACAGCAGAAAAGCGCGCGGCAATTGCAGGCGTCGAGCGGACTTTTCTATGAGATCTTCCGGCAACACGATCGCGGCAATCTACTGCTCGGCCAGGCCGATACCGAAGTACTGCTACAGGAACTCGACGTGCGGCGCATCCGGATGGCACTCGAACGGATGAATGCGAGTCGCGTCGTGCTGACCCGGCCGAAAAAGCCGACGCCGTTTGCGTTTCCGTTGATCGTCGGCCGCCTGCGGGAGAAAGTGAGCACCGAGAAGCTCGCGGACCGGGTCGAACGGATGCTCGCCGAACTCGAAAAGGCGGCGCAACGATGACGCCGGCGTCGCTCGCGATTGAAATCGCTTCCCATCCGCTCGTGCTGTCGAGCTTGCGCGCGAGTTTCGATCCGCGGCTGCGTGCGCTCTTTATCGCCGATGCGCATTTCGGCAAGGACGCGGTATTTCGCGCACGCGGCATTCCGGTGCCGACGGGTTCGACCGCGGACAATCTGCTGCGAATCGATCGACTGATTGCCGAATACGAACCGGCGCTGCTGGTGTTTCTCGGCGACCTGCTGCACGCGCGCGAATCGCTGTCGACGCTCACGCTCGATGCGTTGCACGCGTGGCGCGCGCGGCATCCGTTATTGCGGGTGGTACTGGTCGAAGGCAATCACGACCGGCATGCGGGTCGCTTACCGCTCACGCTGGACGTCGAGCATGTGCGCGAACCGTGGCTTATCGGGCCGTGGGCGTTGTGTCATCACCCGCGCGCGGTCGAGCACGCGTATGTACTCGCCGGGCATGTGCATCCGGTGTATCGGCTGGCGACACGGACCGATTCGGTGCGAGTGCCGTGCTTCCGTTTTAGCAGTGGCTGCGGGGTACTGCCCGCGTTCGGGAGTTTTACCGGAGGCGCGCGGGAAACCGGACGGGTTGCCGGCGAGCGCGTTTTTCTAGTGGTGCAGGAGAAGGTGATCGAACTGCCGGGGTGAGTGGACGGGCGCGGCCGTCCGCCTGGGTGACTGGTTCGGACTGCTTTGAGTGCTGTGTTGAGTGGTTCTTTCAGGACTTCTTTTGGTGATTCTTTTCGCGGTTCTTTTAGTACTTCTTTTGGTAGTGCTTTTAGTTCTTCGCGTGGTAGCTCGTTTGGGGCTTCTTTTGGTGCTTCTTTTGGTGCTTCTTTTGGTGCAGCCATTGCCGCAGTCCGATTGCCGCGCTGCTTCGGGTGGAGTGGCATGGAGGCCGGCTTGCGCCGGCCTCCACGTTCGCCGGAAGCCCCCGGTCGCAGGGGGCTTCCGGCACACCGGTTAGTGGTTGCTGCCGCCGTGGCCGCCGCCGTAGCCACCACCGCCGTGGCCACCGTTGCCGAAGCCGCCGAAACCACCGCCGCGACCGCCGTTGCCGAAGCCGCCGTTCCCGAAGCCGCCGCCGAAGCCTCCACCGTGGCCGCCATTGCCACCGTTGCCCGGTCCGCCGTTGCCTTGGCCTCCGCCAGCGCCTTGGCCTCCGCCGTTGCCTGGACCACCGTGACCGCCATGGCCACCGTGACCGCCATTGCCGCCTTGGCCGCCTTGGCCGCCTTGGCCGCCTTGGCCGCCGCCGGGACCACCATTGCCCTGGCCGCCTCCGTTGCCACCTTGGCCTCCGCCGCCGGGACCGCCGTTGCCCTGGCCTCCGCCGTTACCGCCTTGGCCTCCACCTCCGGCACCGCCGTTGCCCTGGCCTCCGCCGTTACCGCCTTGGCCTCCGCCGCCAGCACCGCCGTTGCCCTGGCCTCCGCCGTTACCGCCTTGGCCTCCGCCGCCAGCACCGCCGTTGCCCTGGCCTCCGCCATGGCCGCCTTGGCCTCCGCCGCCAGCACCGCCGTTGCCCTGGCCGCCTCCGTTACCGCCTTGGCCTCCGCCTCCAGCACCACTGTTGCCCTGGCCGCCGCCGTGGCCTCCCTGACCTCCACCGCCGGCACCACTGTTGCCCTGGCCGCCGCCGTGGCCTCCCTGACCTCCACCGCCGGCACCACCGTTGCCCTGGCCACCACCGTGGCCGCCGTTACCTTCGCCACCACCGCTGCCGCCGTGGCCTCCGGTTCCGGAACCGCCATTGCCCTGGCCGCCGCCGTGCCCGCCGTTGCCCTCGCCACCATTTCCACCGTGGCCACTGTTGCCTTGGCCACCACCGTCTCCACCGTTGCCGCCGTGGCCGCCGCTGCCCGGACCACCGCTGTGGCCATGGCCACCGTCACCTTGGCCGCCCGTACCGTGGCCGCCGTCACCATTGCCGCTGGGGCCGTGACCGCCATCGCCACCGCTGTGGCCGTGACCGCCATCACCATGGCCGCCATCGCCGCCGCTGTGACCATGACCGCCATCTCCGTGGCCACCGTCACCATCGCCGCTGTGGCCGTGACCGCCATCTCCGTGGCCGCCGTCGCCATCGCCGCTGTGGCCGTGACCGCCATCTCCGTGGCCGCCGTCACCGTCACCGCTGTGACCATGACCGCCATCTCCGTGGCCACCGTCGCCATCGCCGCTGTGACCATGACCGCCGTCACCATCGCCGCTGTGACCATGACCGCCGTCACCATCGCCGCTGTGACCATGACCGCCGTCGCCATCGCCGCCATGACCGTGACCGCCGTCGCCATCGCCGCCATGACCATGACCACCGTCGCCATCGCCGCCATGACCATGACCGCCGTCGCCATCGCCGCCATGACCATGACCGCCGTCGCCATCGCCGCCATGACCGTGGCCGCCGTCGCCATCACCGCCATGACCATGACCGCCGTCGCCATCGCCGCCATGACCGTGACCGCCGTCGCCATCGCCGCCATGACCATGACCACCGTCGCCATCGCCGCCATGACCATGACCACCGTCGCCATCGCCGCCATGACCGTGACCGCCGTCGCCATCGCCGCCATGACCGTGGCCGCCATCGCCATCACCGCCATGACCATGACCGCCATCGCCATCGCCACCATGACCGTGACCGCCATCGCCATCACCGCCATGACCGTGACCGCCGTCGCCATCACCTCCATGACCATGACCACCGTCGCCATCGCCGCCATGACCATGACCACCGTCGCCATCGCCACCATGACCATGACCGCCGTCACCATCACCGCCATGACCATGACCGCCATCGCCATCGCCATCACCGCCATGACCGTGGCCATGGTGTCCACCGTGGCCATGGTGTCCACCATGCCCACCATCACCGCCACCGCTATCGCCACCGCCATCACCACCACTACCGCCGTTATCGCCTCCACCACCACCGCTATCACCACCGTTATTACCGCCACCATCACCACCGCTACCGCCCTTTCCCGACCCGTTATCCCCGCCGCTGTCACCGCCGCCGCCAGCGCCGCCACCGCCATCGCCACCAGCGCCGCCACCACCACTCCCGCCCTTCCCTCCCGAACCCACTCCGCCCGATCCTGAGTTCGCCGAACTATTTCCATTGCCCGCGCCGGCACCGGCGCCCGCCGACGGCGTCCCGCCGAGCGCCGCCGCAACGGCGGTGGCGCTGTTCCCTGGCGCGGCGCCTCCCTGCGACGTGCAGCCGGGACCGCCGCCGGACGGGCAACCGCCGCGCGCCTGAGCAACGACCATCACATTCGAATTGGCGGCGTCGCCGTCGGACCCCGCTGTCGTGGTTTGCGCGCCCGCCATCGCCGCATAAAGACTAACTGCCACGGCCAAAGCCGCTCTGCGCGTCCCCAATATCCACGCATCCCCGCGTTGCTTTTTCATTTCCTTCTCCTGATTATTTCATCCGGAACGACCGGTCCAATAACGAGTCAGATCTCCCCCTGAAAGGGAAAACGAAAACTCGAAAGCCACCGACTTCGCTTCGCGCGAATTAATCCCGTCGCACTCCGCTCTTCTCTCGCGGAAAATCCCCGGTCCGATTTGGCGTAATTCGAGAGAATCGGTTGGCTGTGCGCGCGCTCGATCGATAGCGCGACACAGCAAGGCTTGATGGACGTTGAAGTTATGCGGAGCGCAATTGCGCCACCGTGCGCTAACCCACGCAATGCAATAGCGCCGCGGCGCTCACGTGAGCGCCGCGAGCGGGCAATCCGGCATCGTTAATAGCAACATCGGCTGAAAGGGCCGCTTAAAGCTATCTTCATACGTGCGATTAAAACTATTCGCACCGAGGCAGTCGAATCAATCGCCTCTATTCAACCAGGCGTTTCCCCGTGGCAAATCGGCGATTTATCGAACCACGCATTAATTCATGTGCTTTTCCGCACATAAAAAATAAAACAGGAAAAGCCAATGATCGCAATCCCACAGACAGCGCAAACAAAAACATCGAAACGCGCGCGCATATCGCCGCACTCAGGAAATTAATGGCGATGCGCGTAAAAAAACCGTCATGCGGCGTGCGTTGGCCCACACTCGCGGGACGCATCGAACGCGCGCGCCGGCCGCGTCGCGCGAAAAACAGCGACGGCAGCAGCCGGGAACGCAACGCAGCGCAATGCAGCGCAAAGTGTTGCGGCCCGACCACCAGCACCGCGCACAACCAACACTGCTATTTCCGGAGTGCTTCCACCATCGGCGGCCGTACGCATCGGCACGGCACCGGAGCATGCCCCGCAAGCCGGCCGGATGCGCGCTCGCGCCTGATCGCCCGCGGCCGCGGGTATACCAGTGTTTGACTTCCGCGCGCCGCCCCGTTTACTGGACGCAGTCCAAGCTCTCGAATCGCTTTCACGCATCTCCCGCCATTTAGTCTGGCCTGCTGATTACTTTCCCGCGAGCGTCTTCTTCCCTTCGATGAGGTACACCATGGTTACGGTTTCCAGCAGCGCGATCGACGAATTCAAAGCGGGCCTGCGCGGCCAGCTTCTGCTACCCGACAGCACGGACTTCGACGCGGCACGTCACATCTGGAATGCGATGATCGATCGCTCGCCGGCGATGATCCTGCGTTGCGCCGGCGTCGCCGACGTACGCCGCGGCATCGAGTTCGCGCGCATCAACGGCCTGCCGCTGGCGATTCGCGGCGGCGGCCACAACATCGGCGGCAGCGCGTTGTGCGACGACGGACTGGTGCTGGACATGTCGGCGATGAAATCGGTGCGCATCGATCCGCAAGCGCAACGCGCGTACGTCGAACCGGGCGCGACGCTGCACGATTTCGATCACGAAGCGCAGGCCTTCGGACTCGCTACCCCGCTCGGCATCAACTCGACGACCGGCGTCGCGGGTCTCACGCTCGGCGGCGGCTTCGGCTGGCTGAGCCGGCGCTATGGGATGACGGTCGACAACCTGGTCGGCGCCGATGTCGTCACCGCCGACGGCGAATTGCGGCGCGCGAGCGCCACGCAAAACGACGACCTGTTCTGGGCGATCCGCGGCGGCGGCGGCAATTTCGGCGTGGTCACGCAATTCGAGTTCGCGCTGCATCCGGTCGGGCCGCTCGTCTACGGCGGCCTCGTGGTGCTGCCGTTCGCCGAAGCGAAACAGGCGCTGCTGAAATACCGCGCGGCGGCGCCCGCGATGCCGGAAGAACTGGCCGTGTGGGCGGTCGCGCGGCTCGCGCCGCCGCTGCCGTTCCTGCCGCCCGAGGTGCACGGCAAGCCGGTGCTGGTGTTCGCGATGTGCTTCAACGGCCCGGTCGAAAACGGCCCGGCGGCCGTCGAAGCGGTGCGCGCTTTCGGCACGCCGGTCGGCGAGCATCTGGGCCCGATGCCGTACGAAATGTGGCAACAGGCGTTCGATCCTCTGCTCACTCCGGGCGCGCGCAACTACTGGAAGTCGCACAATCTCGGCGCGATCGACGACGGCCTGATCGACGCGCTGATCCAGGCGATCGAGACGCTGCCGTCGCCGCAATGCGAGATCTTTTTCGGCCTGATCGGCGGCGCGACGCAGCGCCCGGCCCCCGACGCGACCGCTTATCCGAATCGCAACACGCTCTACGGGATGAACGTGCACGGCCGCTGGGACGACGCGCGCGACGACGAGCGCTGCATCGCATGGGCGCGCGAGTTCTGCGACGCGACACGACCGTTCGCGCTCGGCAGCGTGTACGTGAACTTCATGACCGAAGAGGAAAGCGGACGCATCGCGGAAGCGTATGGCCCGAACTATGACCGGCTGGTCGAGGTGAAGAACCGCTACGACCCGCACAACCTGTTTCACCACAACCAGAACATTCGCCCGACGGTATAGCGGTAACGCGGACACAGCCGGCGCATAACGGGCTAATGGCGTGCGTCGCGCCCAAGCGCCGCATGCCGCACGAAAACCGGCCGGCGCGCGAAGGCCCGCGCCGCGCCCGGGCTATTCCCCAACCGCTCGCCAACTCATGCCCGCATTCGCGCGCCGCCCGCCCCGGCCGGCGCGCCGACAGGCATGCAAGCTGCTGCGTCGACCCCGGCGCCCGTGCGTGACGGGCGCCGCCGCGCGCTATTGCCGCTGCGACAAGCGGCCGGCGTGCGGAACCTCCCGCACGCAAATGCGCACAAACGCAAGCGGGCGACACCGCCGCACTCTCCTGTAACGTACAAAAAAGAAAGTACAAAACGCGTTGGAAACGCAAAAAGGAAAACACTCATGCGCAGACGACAGTTCATCATGACCGGCAGCGCTGCATTGGCCGTCGCGGGCCTCAGCCTCACCGGTTGCACGACGACTTCGCCGTCCTCGAGCGCCTCGCCCGCCGCCAACGCCGGCAAGCGCGACACGATCAACGCGGGCATCGACTCGACGCTCGCGCGTCTCTATGAAAACGTCGACGGCTCGCGCGAACTGGTCGCGAAAGCGCGCGGCGTGCTGGTGTTCCCGTCGGTGATCGCGGCCGGCTTCTGGGTCGGCGGCCAGTATGGGGAAGGCGGCCTGCGCGTCGGCGGCCGCACGGTCGGCTACTACAGCACCGTCGCCGGTTCGTTCGGATTGCAGATCGGCGCGCAGTCGAAGGCGCTGGTGTTCCTTTTCATGACCCAGGAGGCGCTCGACGAATTCCTGCGCAGCCAGGGCTGGGCCGTCGGCGCCAATGCGACGGTTGCGGTGCTGAAGGTCGGCGCGAACGGCGCGGTCGACTCGTCGACCGCGACCGGTCCGGTGCAGGCCTTCGTCCTGACCAACGGCGGGCTGATGGCCGGGGTGTCGCTCGAAGGCACCAAGGTGTCGCGGCTGATTATCTGAACGGCCGCCGGGCCGAACGCGTGGTCCCGCGCCCGCGCCGCGGACAACGGGGGCCACGCCCACTCGACTCATCGTACTGCTGTAAAATCCACGCCTTTCGCAAACCGCCCGCGCCCCGCGGGCTCCCCTTTGCGCAGCCTGTGCGCCGCCCGGCAAGATCGCTGCGAGGCGAGGAAATGCCAGGGGATGCTACGCAATTCCAACCAATCGCAGCCCGCGCCGGCCACGCTCACGCCAGTCGCCGGCATCGCCCGCTCGCTCGCCCCACGACAACATGAACACCGCTAGTCCCCTCTCCGGATCGCCCTCGCGGCTCGCCGGCATCCGCAGCAATGTGCTCGCCGGCCTGACCTCGTCGTTCGCGCTGGTGCCCGAGTGCATCGCATTCGCGCTGGTTGCTCATCTGAATCCGCTGATGGGCCTGTATGGCGCGTTCTTCATCTGCACCATCACCGCGCTGTTCGGCGGCCGGCCCGGGATGATTTCCGGCGCGGCCGGCTCGATGGCGGTCGTGATCGTCGCGCTGGTGGTCGAACACGGCGCGCAGTATCTGCTCGCGACCGTGATCCTCAGCGGTCTGTTGATGGTGCTGTTCGGCGTGTTGCGGCTCGGCAAGCTGATCCGCATGGTTCCGCATCCGGTGATGCTCGGTTTCGTCAACGGTCTGGCGATCGTGATCGCGAGCGCGCAGTTCGCGCACTTCAAGGAACTCACGCCGCACGGCGAGCAATGGCTGCACGGCGCCGCGCTCGCGACGATGGCCGCGCTCGTCGCGCTGACGATGGCGATCGTCTATCTGCTGCCGCGTATCACGCGCGCGGCGCCGCCGGCGCTGGTCGCGATCGTCGGTGTGGGGCTGTTCACGCAGTTGCTGCATCTGCCGACCCGCACGCTCGGCGACATGGCGCACATCGCCGGCAATCTGCCGACGCCGAGCCTGCCCGCGGTGCCGCTGACGCTCGACACGCTGCACATCATCCTGCCGTACGCGGTGCTGATCGCGATCGTCGGTCTGCTCGAAACGCTGCTGACCTTCAATCTGACCGACGAGATCACCGAAACGCGCGGTCGGCCCAATCGCGAATGCATCGCGCTCGGCGCGGCCAATATCGCCTCGGGACTGTTCGGCGGGATGGGCGGTTGCGCGATGATCGGCCAGACCATGATCAATCTGAATTCGGGCGGCCGCACGCGGCTGTCGGGGATCGTCAGCGGCGCGATGATCCTGCTGTACATCCTGTTCCTGTCGCCGCTGATCGAGCGGATTCCGCTCGCGGCGCTGGTCGGCGTGATGTTCGTGGTCGCGCAGCAGACCTTCGCGTGGGGCTCGCTGCGGGTGCTCGGCAAGGTGCCGCGCAACGACGCGCTGGTGATCGTCGCGGTGACGATCATCACGGTGTGCGCCGATCTGGCGATCGCGGTGATGTGCGGGATCGTGATCGCGGCGCTGAACTTCGCTTGGCAGCATGCGCGCGAGATTCACGCGCACGCCGAGCATCGCGACGATCACAAGACTTATGTGCCGCGCGGCACGCTGTTTTTCGCGTCGACCACGCGCTTTCACGAGCTGTTCGATCCGCTGGCGGATCCGGCCAGCGTGACGGTCGATTGCAGTCATCTGCTGCTCGCCGATCATTCGGCGCTCGCTGCGTTGCAGGGACTGGCCGAACGTTATCGCAAGGCCGGCAAGCAGTTGCGGATGAAGAATCTGTCGGAGCGCAGCCGGCAATTGCTGAGCCGCGCGGGGATCGCGCTCGCGTGATGCGCGGGCGGAAATGAAAAAGGCGGCGCGAGTCGGCGCCGCCCGCACTAACGATAACTACGACTACGCACGCTGCTCCGGCAGCGTGAATACGGCAATGGCCGCCGTCAGCTGCCCGGTCTGCGCCTTCAACACGTCGGCCGCCGCGCTTGCCTGTTCGACCAGCGCCGCATTCTGCTGGGTCGTCTGATCCATGCTCGCGACCGCGATATTGACCTGCTCGATACCGGACGTCTGCTCGGCCGACGCCGCGCTGATCTCGCCCATGATGTCGTTTACGCGACGCACCGCCTGCACGACTTCCTGCATCGTTTCGCCGGCGCGGCCCACATACGCGGAGCCGCCCGAAATCTGCGCGGCCGATTCCTCGATCAGCGCCTTGATCTCCTTGGCCGCCGCCGCGCTGCGCTGCGCGAGCGTGCGCACCTCGCCCGCGACCACCGCGAAGCCGCGGCCTTCCTCGCCGGCGCGGGCCGCTTCGACCGCCGCGTTCAACGCCAGAATATTGGTCTGAAATGCGATCCCCTCGATCACGCCGATGATGTCGCCGATCCGGTGCGACGACTGCGAGATGCCGCGCATCGTGTCGATCACCTGGCCGACCACCTCGCCGCCGCGCGCCGCGGTCTCCGACGCGTTGTGCGCGAGCTGGCTCGCCTGGCGCGCGTTATCGGCGTTCTGGCGCACGGTCGCGGTGATCTGCTCCATGCTCGACGCGGTCTCGCCGAGCGCGGCCGCCTGCTGCTCGGTGCGGCGCGACAGGTCCGAGTTGCCGGCGGCGATCTCGTTCGATACCGACGCGATCAGCGTCGCGCCGCCGCGAATCTGCTCGATCGCGTGCGCGAGACGCTGCTGCATGCGCCGCATCGCGGCGAGCAGGCTGGTGTTGTCGCCGGCCTTGGTGTCGACCACCACGTCGAGGTCGCCGTCGGCGATCCGCGTCGCGATCTGCGCCGCGTAGGCCGGCTCGCCGCCGAGCTGGCGCAGGATGCTGCGCAGGATCACGCCGATCACCAGCGACACCAGCGCGCACAACACCGCCATCGCGACGAGGTACTCGATGAGGGTCCGGTAGAACAGCGTGTCGATGTCGTCGACATAGACGCCGGTCACGAGCAGCCAGCCCCACGGCTTGAAAAAGCGCATGTAATTGATCTTCGGCGCGAGCGCGGTCGAGCCCGGCTTCGGGAACTGCAGATGCACGATCGACTCGCCGTCGCGTTGCGCGAGGTCCGAGCCCTCGGCGAACACGTGACGGCCGCTCGGATCGACCACGCCGGTCATGTCCTGGCCTTCGAGCTCCGTGCGCACGCCGTGCATCAGCACCTTCGAGTGGCTGTCCTCGATCACCACGTAGCCGCCGGCGCCGTTGTAGCGCATCACCCGCAGGTCTTCCATCGCGGCGCGCTGCGCGTCCGCGAGCGGCATCTTGCCGGCCGCGGCCTGGGTCTGATAGCGCTCGATCACGCTGGTCGCGACGCTGATCACGCTGCGCAACTGCGCTTCGCGGTCGGCAATCATCGTTTCGCGCGACTTGTATGCGCCCCACAGGCCGATCGCCAGAATGCCCATGCACATCACCGCGAGCGCGAGCCAGAGCCGCACCTTCAGGCGAAACCGTTCCATCTTCCGTATCCCTCTCAGAATGGTTCGACGGCCGCCGCGCGAGCGGGAGCCGCAAACGTTTTGTGTCGTTGCAGGGATTAACGGCGGGAAGACGGAAAACTTCAGGGCCGGCGCGTCACTGCGGCGGCAGCGTCAGCGCGGCGACCTCGCAGCGCGGCCATTGCCGCAGCAGCCCGGGCGCCAGCAACAGTTTGGCCGCACGCACGCCGGCGCCCATCACAACCTGTTGACGCTCCATCACCGCGGCGTCGACCAGAATGCGCCAGTCGGCCGGCAAGCCGAACGCGGTGATGCCGCCGAACTCCATTCCGCTATGCTCAACCGCCGCCTCGCGCTTCGCGAACGACAGCCGCTGCGCGCCGAGCGCGGCCTTCACCGCGCCGTTGATGTCGAGCCGCCGCGAGCCGAGCGACACCAGCGCCGCATAGTGCTCGCCGCCGTCCTTCTTGTAGCGGACCACGATGGTGTTCGCGCAGTCTTCGAGACCGAAGCCGTAGCGCTCGCTGAAGGCGGCGGTATCGGACGCGTCGGCGCTGACACCGAACACCGTGACGCCCTGCGCGGGCAATTGTTCGACGACGTGTGCGGGCAAATGCGCGCCCCACTGCTCGGGCGCAATGACGTCCAGTTGCTGGATCAGTTCGTGCGAATGCATGGCGATATTAATGAGAGAGGAACCGCTGCATTCTAGCGGCCGCGCGCCCCGTCGGCAGCGCCGCCCCGCGCCGCCGCGGGCCTGTGCGGGAGCGGGCGGCGCGCGCCGGTTAACTTGTATAGTGACGGGCACAAGCTTTGCGAAAGCCTCGGCAATAACGACGCCAACGCGACCGCCAATTCGAACGCCAATTCGACCGCCAACGCGACCGCCCACGAGGCACCGACATCGTAGAGATACGCTCATGGACATCGACTCCCTTTCCCGCGAGAACCTGCAGCACGTGGCTCGCCAGCAGGCCAACTGGGCGATTGGCGCACTCCGGCAGTTTTCCGACAACCGCTGTCCGGCGCTGGCCGCGAGCATCGCGTTCTACGCGGCGTTCTCGCTTGCGCCGACGCTCGTGATGGTGATCGCGGTGGCCGGCTGGTTCTTCGGCCCGGCCGCCGCGCGCGGCGAACTGTACGGCCATATCAACGGCCTGATCGGCGACCAGGCCGCGGCCGGGGTGCAGACCATCGTCGAAAACGCGCATCACGCGGGCGCCAAAGGCGGCATCGCGGCGGTGATCTCGTTCGCGTTGCTGGCGATCGGCGCATCGGCGACGTTCTCGTCGCTGAACAGCGCGCTCAATATCGTGTGGCCGTACGAAGGACCACGCACCTCCAGCGTGCTCGCGCTAGTGCGGGTGCGGCTGATCTCGTTCGGACTGGTGCTCGGCGTCGCGTTTCTGCTGATCGTGTCGCTGGTGCTCGATACGATCATCGTCGCGATCGGCAACTGGCTATGGGGCGACTCGCCGTACGTGATCATCGGCAATCTGCTGCAACTCGGCGTCGGACTGCTGGTGCTGATGTTCGCGTTCGCCGGCCTGCTGAAGTTCCTGCCCGATGCACGCGTGCAATGGCGCGACGCGCTGGTGGGCGGGATCGTCGCGGCGGTGCTGTTCACCGCCGGCAAGAAGCTGTTCGCGCTGTATCTCGCGCATGCGGGGATGGCCAGCTCGTTCGGCGCGGCCGGCTCGCTCGCGGTGCTGCTGATGTGGCTGTACTTCTCGGCGCTGGTGCTGCTGCTCGGCGCGGAGTTCGCGGCGGCGCGCGGGCGGCTGCACGATCCGCGCGGCGGCTGGGGGATGCAGACCAGTTCGCCGCCGGGCAGCCGCGCGAAACTCGCGTCGGTGCTGGCGGCGTCGACGGTCGCTTCGGATGCCGGCGCGCGCGCCGAAGCGCTGGCCGGCCGCGCGGGCGAGCGGCGCGCGGCGGGGCTTTCGGCTGAAGCGGCAGCGGGCGCGGCAGCCAGCGCTGCCGGCGTCTCAGCCGCGGAGCTAGCGGCGGCGGCCTCGCGGGCTCGCGCGCGCAGCCGCGCTTCCACCCATGCCACAGCGGTGGAACTCGCCCGCAAGATGATCGATGCCGAAGCGCAGGCGACCCGGCTCGCCGCTACCGCGCTCATCGAAGCGCGCCGTCAGGCGCGAGCCGCCGACCACTACGTGCGGCGCAACCCGTGGACTTCGGTCGCGCTCGCGGCGGCCGCCGGCCTGACCGCAGCCGCGGCGGTCGCGCGCCGCGCCGCGAGCAGGCGCTGAGCCGACAGCGCGTTGCTTCAGGCCGAAGATGGCGACACGGCTAGCCCGGTCGCCCACCTCACGCCAAGCCATCCTCGATTCCCCGCGGCGGTTGCACCGACCGCCGGCACCGATTGCGCGCACGCATAACAGGCCGAGTCTGTCCAGCCTGGCTAGTCATCTCCCCGGCAGATCCGTTTACATGGCTGTTACCCCGCCGCGCGCGTAACTAGACGACAAACTTACATCCGCCCTTCAATTCAGTTGCGCAAACGCGGTCATTCGTCGAGTCACTATCGACGAAACAACAATAATGCGGCTTGCATCAACAAATGTTGCGAAAACAGAAACAATTCTTGATGGGCTTTAAATACAAGGCCTTGCGCGAAATGTCGGTTTTTAGAGACAGTCTTTTTTTTCCTCTACTGTCCGTTTCAGGCAGTGAGCTATTCTGCTTTCCGCAACAACGAACACTAATCGCGTGGAGAAATGATGAAACGAATCGCACTGTCTACCCTCTCGCTGGCGCTGCTCGGCGTCACCGGCATGGCACACGCGCAAAGCAGCGTGACGCTTTATGGTTTGATCGATGAATCGGTCCAGTACGTGAACAACGCTACCCCGAAGGGCGGTAGCCTCGTGCAACTGTTCGGCGGCAACCTCCAGGGTAATCGTTTCGGCCTGAAAGGCACGGAAGACCTGGGTGGCGGCCTGAAGGCAATCTTCCAGTTGGAAAACGGCTTTGACATCAACACCGGCAAGCTGGGTCAAGGCGGTCTGATGTTCGGCCGTCAGGCATACGTCGGTCTGGCTAGCGACGCATTCGGTACGTTCACGGCCGGCCGTCAGTACGACCCGCTGGTCGACATGGTCCAGCCGCTGACCGGCGACAACTACTTCGGCAGCACGTTCGCTACGCCGGGTGACGTCGACAACAACGACAACAGCTTCCGCGTCAACAACGCGCTGAAGTACGTTTCGCCGGTGTTCGGCGGCTTCCAGGTCGAAGGCCTGTATGCACTGGGTGGCGTCGCGGGCTCGACCGGTTCGGGTCAGACGTGGTCGGGCGCGGCAACCTTCGCGACCGGTCCGATCAGCGTCGCCGGCGGCTACCTGCACGCCGACAACGCGCACTCGCCGGCTACCCGTGCTGCTGCTGGCGGCTGGGCAGGCACGGCAGGCGGTACGTTCGATTCGAACTTCCCGGCCGCAGCCGGCATCAACTCGGCTTACGCCGCATCGAAGTCGATCGGCATCGCTTCGGCAGCGATCCAGTACGTGACGGGCCCGTTCACGGGTAACCTGTCGTACAGCAACGCACAGTACAAGCCGGACGCAAGCTCGGGCTTCGCGACGACGCAGAAGTTCAACGTCGGCCGTGTCTACCTCGGCTACCAGGTCACGCCGGCAGCACTGCTGGGCCTCGGCTACGCATACACGCGCGGCACGGGCGACGCAACGGCAACGTACAACCAGGTTTCGCTGGGCGCGGACTACTCGCTGTCCAAGCGTACCGACCTGTACGCAGTCGGCGCATGGCAGCACGCGAGCGGCGAACAGCGTAACCCGACGACCGGCGGCCTCGAAGGCGCGACCGCTTCGATCGGTTCGTACGGCAACCAGTCGAGCACGAGCAACCAGGTCATGGTCAGCGTCGGTATCCGTCACAAGTTCTAAGCGGACTTTCAGCGGAACCCGCTGCGCGGCTGACGAGCCGCGCAGCCGAAAACCAGCCAAAGGCATTGCCGATGGCTGGTTTTTTTTCGTCTCGAGGTTGTGGGGCTTCGGGCCTAGCGCCGCTGCGCCTTGCCTTTGTCGGCCTGCGCGAGCGTCTGCGCGGGCGCCAGATCGCGTTCGTGCTCGCGCCCGTCCGCGCCGACCGGCGCGTGATATAGCACCAGCGCGCGCTCCGGGTGCTGCGGCGCGTCGCCCAGCGACTGCTGCCAGTCAGGGTCCGGAATCTCGGCGAACACCTGGCGCAGCCGCTCGCCCCACGTGCGGTGAATCATGTCGAAGTACGCGTTGTCGCGATCGATCGACACGAAGCGCGTGACGCGCAGCGCATCCTTCTCGTACACCAGCAGATCGAGCGGCAGCCCCACCGACAGGTTCGAGCGCAGCGTCGAGTCCATCGAGATCAGCGCGGACTTGGCGGCCTCGCCGAGCGGCGTGGACGGCGTCAGCACGCGGTCGATGATCGGCTTGCCGTACTTCGCCTCGCCGATCTGGAAATACGGATTCACCGCCGACGCCTCGATGAAATTGCCGGCCGCGTAGATCATGAACAGGCGCATCCGGTTGCCCGCGATCTGGCCGCCGAGAATGAAGCTGCAATTGAAGTCGACGCCGAACTGCTGCAACGGGTCCGCCTCGCGCTGGTGCACGCGACGCACCGCGTTGCCGACCACGCGCGCGGCATCGGCCATCGTCGGCACGCTCCATAGCGTCGGCTGCCCCGGCTCGGCGGGCTCGGACAACTCGTGCAGCACCGCCTGGGTCAGCGACAGATTGCCGGCGCCGAGCAGCACCAGCAGGCGCTCGCCCGGCTGCTCGAACACCGACATCTTGCGCGCGGTGCTGATGTGATCGACGCCCGCATTGGTGCGCGTGTCGGACAGGAACACGAGGCCGTCTTCAACGGCCATCGCTACGCAGTAAGTCATGGGCAATCCGCAGGAAGCAAAGAGACGGGGCTATTGTAATGCGGCGCCGGAGCGCCTTTTATCCGTGTTTACGGACTTCTTTGCGCGTTTTCGGCCGGTCGCCCGGGCACGATGGTCAGGAATGTCAAATCGCTGAGGAGGTCGAAGCGCGCGCGGCGGGCCGCGATGGCCGCGCCGCGCACCTCGCCGGTTTTCGTCTGCACCCCTACGAAAAATTCGCGCCACGCGTCGCCCCCCCGGGGACGCGTTCGCATGCGTTACTGCGCCTGCTCCGCGCTCACCGTCACCGCCACGTCCAGCTCCTCTTCGAGGCCGCCGATGCGTCGCCCGCGCACCGGCGCCGCGGCTTCGTAATCGCGCGCGACCGCGAGCCGGCAGTAGATCTCGCTGGCGAACGACGCATGCGTGACGTCGATCGAAATCCAGCCCTTGCCGGCGAGCCACACGTCGACCCATGCATGGCTCGCGCCGTGCGGGACGTCGCCCGGTTCGATATAGCCGCTCACGTAGCGCGCCGGCACGCCGCGCGCGCGGCAGCACGCGAGCATCAGATGCGCGTGGTCCTGGCATACGCCGTTGCCGAGCGCGAGCGCTTCGGCGGCGGTACTCGTCACTTCGGTGACCCCGGGACGGTACTGCACCCGCTCGACGATCCGTTCGGCCAGCGCGAGCAGGCTCGCCTGGCTCGCGAGGTCGGGCACCGTCGCGGCGAGTTCGCGGATCGCCGGATCGGCATCGGTCAGCCGCGTCGCGCAGGTGAAATGTTCGAGCGGGATCGGTCCGGGCGGCTCGCGCAGCCAGCCGTCGACGAGCGGCAGCGTGACCACCTCGCCGCTCACGTGCAGATGAATCTCGCTGTGCGGCTTGTTGATGACCAGCGTATGCAGCACGTTGCCGTATGCGTCGAGCGTCGCGTCGAGTTTGCCCGGCGCGTCGATGCTCCAGCGCCGCACCGTCTGCGCGGCGCCGCTCGCCGGCGTCAGGCGCAACTGCTGAATCGAATAATGAACCGTCGCTTCATAGCGATACGAGGTGTCGTGGCGGATCGTCAGATTCATCGTAAAACTCCGTCAGGCGACCGGCAGCATCAGATAGGTCCGCGCGACCAGATTGCCGAGTTCGAATACGCGGGCGAGGAACTGGGTCAGATAGCCGTGCAAACCGCTTTCGAAGATCTGCCGGATATCCGCATACAACAGCTCGGCGCGCAGCTTGCCGGCGAAGCGTTCGCACGCGTTCGAGCCCGGCGTGCGCAGCATCGCCAGATTCGTGCAGACGCCGTCGAGCGACGCGAGCAGCGAGCGCGGCATCTGCTGATTCAGGATCATCAACTCGACCACCCGCGCGGGCGTGACGACGTCGCGATACACCTTGCGATAGATTTCGAGCGCCGACACCGAACCTAGGATCGAGGTCCAGTAATAGAAGTCCTCCAGCTGGCGCGCGGCGTCGCGCGAATTGGGTTCGACGTCCGCGAAACGCACGTCGAGAATCCGCGCGGTGTTGTCGGCGCGCTCCAGATAGGTGCCGAGCTGCGTGAAGAAGAACGCGTCGTCCTGCAACGCGGTGCCGATCGTCACGCCGCGCGACAGATGCGAGCGGAACTTGACCCACTCGAACAGCGCGCCGGGGTTGCCGGCGTCCTGCCCGGACGCGAGCCGCTCGTTGAATTCGAGCCACGTGTCGTTGATGGTTTCCCACCACTCGGTGGTCAGCGTGCCGCGCACCGCGCGGGCGTTTTCGCGCGCGGCCTGCAGGCACGAATGAATGCTCGACGGATTGCTCGCGTCGGCGACCATGAAGTCGAGCACGTGGTCGCGGGTCGCTTCGTCGTAGCGCTGCGCGAACGCGTTTTCGAGTTCGGAGATGCGCAGCACCGAGCGCTGCGCGCGAGCCTCCTGTTCGGGCGTCTGCGGCAGCAGTTGCGCCTTCAGATTGATGTCGAGCATGCGCGCGGTGTTCTCCGCGCGCTCCATATAGCGGGCCATCCAGAAGAGGTGATCGGCGGTTCGGCTAAGCATGACGGCGTTCCATATCGGTGAGCTGGGCGCGCGGTCCTCGCGTCGTTCGCGCAGGACCGGGCGGGTTATCCGGGCGCGGCGGCCGCGTCAGTCGACCATCCACGTATCCTTGGTCCCGCCTCCCTGCGATGAATTGACGACCAGCGAGCCTTCCTGCAACGCGACCCGCGTGAGCCCGCCGGCCACCATCGTGGTGGTCTTGCCGGACAGCACGAACGGGCGCAGATCGATATGGCGCGGCGCGATGCCCGACTCGACGAAGGTCGGACACGCGGACAGCGCAAGCGTGGGTTGCGCGATATAGCCGGCCGGCCGCGCGATTAGCCGTTCGCGGAACGCCTCGACCTCGGCCTTGGTCGACGCGGGCCCGACCAGCATCCCGTAGCCGCCCGCGCCATGCACTTCCTTGACCACCAGCTCGGGCAGATGCGCGAGCGTGTAAGCGAGATCGTCGGGCTTGCGGCACTGGTAAGTCGGCACGTTGTTCAGAATCGGCTGCTCGCCGAGATAGAACTGGATCATGTCCGGCACGTACGGGTAGATCGATTTGTCGTCGGCGATGCCGGTGCCCATCGCATTGGCCAGCGCGACGCGGCCGGCGCGATACGAACTGAGCAGACCCGGCACGCCGAGTGCCGAATCCGGACGAAACGCGAGCGGGTCGAGAAAGTCGTCGTCGACGCGCCGGTAGATCACGTCGACCCGGCGCGGACCCTGGGTGGTGCGCATGAACACGTAGTTGTCGTCGACGAACAGATCCTTGCCCTCGACCAGCTCCACGCCCATCTGCTGCGCGAGGAACGTGTGCTCGAAATACGCGGAGTTGTACATGCCCGGCGTCAGCACCACCACGACCGGATCGTCGACCCCTTCCGGCGCGACCGAGCGCAGCGTATCGAGCAGCAGATCGGGATAATGCGCGACCGGCGCGATGCGGTTCTGCACGAACAGCTCGGGAAACAGCCGCATCATCATCTTGCGGTTTTCGAGCATGTACGACACGCCCGACGGCACCCGCAGATTGTCTTCGAGCACGTAGAACTCGCCGGCGTCGCCGGCCCGCACCACGTCGACGCCCGCGATGTGCGCGTACACGCCGAGCGGCACATCGACGCCCTGCATCTCGGGCCGGTACTGCGCATTGGTATAGACCTGCTCGGCCGGCACGATGCCCGCGCGCACGATGTTGCGCTCGTGATAGACGTCGTGGATGAACAGATTGAGTGCCTGCACGCGCTGTCGCAAACCGGCTTCGAGCGTCTGCCACTCGCTGCGCGGAATGATGCGCGGAATCAGATCGAACGGAATCAGCCGCTCGGTGCCGGACAGGTCGCCGTTCACCGCGAAGGTGATGCCGACGCGCCGGAACAGCAGGTCCGCTTCCGCACGCTTGCGCGCGATCGCGTCGGCGCCCTGCTGTTCGAGCCAACGCTCGAAGCGCGCGTAATGCGGCCGTACGCCATCCTCGTGATGACGCATCTCGTCATAGCATCGCATCTCAGCCCCACTCTTGTTCTGTCAATTGAAGGCGAATGCCATGCGCATTCGGTACTCGCAAACGATCAAGCAAGCGTTATGCCATTGAAGCAATACTGCTGCGGCACGCGGCGATGCACGGCAACGGCGCATCCGGGCCGCTTCGTATCGCAACGATCGATCTGCCGTGGACCATCATGCGCCAGTGCGGTGCGCGTGCGCCATCGGGGCGCACACTATCAGAGCACGAGCGTCGCTGCGCCGATGACCGCGCGCTTCGCTGACGAACTCGCCGTTAGCGTTACGCGCGTCCACGCCACTACGCGTCTACGCAGCGCGCGCATAAAAAAATCCCCGTGGATTCGCATCCACGGGGATCTTCGTGTACCTGCAAGCAGGCGCTAAAACAAGCACTCAAACGTCAGGCAACGTCAAACCTCGCAAGGCCAACGCTATGCCGGCGCCCGGGTGGCGCATGCGACATGCTTAAGCTGCCGCTGCGTCCTTCAGCTTCTTCAGCGCGCGTGCCTTGATGCGCACGCTTGCCGGCTTGGCCGGGAACCAGCGCTCTTCACCCGTGAACGGGTCCTTGCCGAAGCGCTTTTTCTTCGCCGGCACAGCTTGCACGACGATCTTCAGCAGACCCGACAGCGTGAACTCGCCGGCGCCCTTCTTGTGCACCGAGCCGAGGATCGTGTCTTCGAGCGCGGCCAGCACGGCCTTGGCGGTTTTCGGTTCGACTGCGGCGCGTTCAGCAACGTGAGCTGCCAACGAGGCCTTCGTGAAGGTGTCCTTGATCGGCGACGGTGCGCCAGACGCCTTCACGGCGACCTTCTTGGCTGCGACGGCTTTCTTCGCAGGAACTTTCTTTGCAGCAACCTTCTTGGTCGGTACCGGGGCAGCAGCCTTCTTGGCCACCTTTTTTGCGGAAGTCGGCATGTTTCTCCTACCTGTTGTGGTCAGTGAATTGCACGAAGCGCATACCGTATGTGCACGCTTCAACGCCGGATTCTACAAGCGCTCAAGCGATTTGCGTCACTCTTTCGCGCGCCTGATGCAAAAAATGTTGCGCGGCGCCGACTGCTCGATACGTTTTAGCCCCTGTTTTAGCGGCTAAAACGCACGCCGCAGGGTTTTCACCCGGACTACGTAACGCACGTTACAGTTCGTTTCGGGAAAGCTTTTGCGCCGTTCGTCGTTGGCCTCGCGACCTTTTCAGCCCTTGAATCAGGACACTTTTGTCATTTTCGCGAACGTGAAGCGGCTGCCGCCAGGTGTAGCGACGCGCCGCTACTGTCTTTGCGATGCTGGCCGCACACTACGTTTTTCAGCGTGCAAGGCGCGGCAGGATGTCGCCGAGTGTGTTCAACGCGGTATCGATATGCTCGCGCGCGATGCTGCCGTAGCCGAAGATCAGTCCCGCTTGCGGCGCGACCTTGCGATGAAACGGCGCGAGTCCGTAGAGGCCGATCGACGCTTCGCGCGCGGCGGCGACCAGCGCCGCTTCGCCGCGCGACGCGAGCGGTTCCTTCAGGCGCGCGGCCAGATGGATGCCGGCGGTCGGCACGATCGGTTCGAACCACGGCGCGAGCGGCCCTTGCAGATGTTCGAGCAGCAGCGCGCGCCGCGTCGCGTAAGCCTTGTGCATGCGCCGCAAGTGACGCGCGAAGTCGCCGTTCAGCATGAACGACGCGAGCGCGGTTTGCGTGAGCGTGCAGCCGTGGCAATCGCCGATCTGCCGTGCTTTGAGCAGCGGGCCATGCAGCGAAGCGGGCGGCACCAGATAGCCGATCCGCAACTCCGGGAAGATGGTCTTCGAAAAAGTCCCGACGTAGGCGACCAGACCAGCGCGATCGAGGCTTTTTAGCGGCTCCATCGGCCGGCCTTCGAAACGGTATTCGCAGTCGTAGTCGTCCTCGATGATCACCGCGCCGCGTTGCTGCGCCCATTCGAGCAGTTCGACGCGACGTTCGAGGCTCATCGGCATGCCAAGCGGAAACTGATGCGACGGGGTCACGTAAACCAGCCGCGCAGTGTCGGGCAACTGGCTGACGATCAACCCTTCGCGATCGACCGGCACCGGCACCACGCGCGCGCCGCTCGCCATCAGACACGCATGCGCGGGCGGATAGCCGGGATCCTCGACCGCTGCGACGTCGCCGGGCCGCAGCGTGATGCGTGCGAGCAGATCGAGCGCGTGCTGCGCGCCCTGAGTGACGATCACGTCTTCCCAATTACTCGACACCGCGCGGCTGAACGCGAGGTAGCGCGAGATCGCGAGCCGCAATTGCTGGTCGCCGGCCGGTTCGCGATAGGTGCCGGGCGTGCGCGTTTGCGCGCGCAGCGCCTGATTCACGCAGCGCCGCCATGCGTCGAACGGGAACAGCGACTTGTCGGTCGCGCCGCCGACGAAGTCTTGCGGCGAGTCCACCGACGGCCGCGGCAACGGCAGGCTGTCGGGCATCTGCTGCCACAGCGGTTGGGCGCGCGCTGCCGCCGGCGGGCTCGCGGCGGCGACCCGTACGCGCGCGCTGTCGGCCGCGCGCGCGTGCGCGGAGCGCTCGGCCGGCAGGCGTTCGAGTCCATCGGCGACGAAGGTGCCCGAGCCGGCGCGCGCGCTCAAGTAGCCTTCCGACAGCAGCCGTTCGAATACGTCGAGCGTGGTCTTGCGCGATACGCCGAGCTGGGTCGCAAGATCGCGGGTGGACGGCAGACGCGTGCCGCCGGCCAGACGCCCTTCGAGAATGCCGGCGCGCAACTGTCGATAAATCTGTCCGGACAGATCGTGATGACCTTCGACCGCGATGTGAATGTCCATGCGGGGTGGCTACCTTGAATAACGGGGAAAAGCGGCGCTGAAGGCCGCTCGATGACCGCCGCGGCGCGGCCGGACTCAGAAGATCACCGAGATCCCGACCGCGAGCCACAGCCCGGTGACGCCGGCGAGAAACAGATGTCGCGCGATGCGGATGCGCGAGTCGCTGCCTTCGGGCTCGACCGGACTCGTGGCCATCCACGGCACGAGGCCGAGGCACGCGAAGCCGCTCAGCGCGAGCACGAACACGACGACGTCGGCCGCGCGCCACGCGGTCGGCTCGTACATGCCCCAGTAGCCGAGAAACGCGATACCGATCGAGAACACCGTTGCCGCAGCGGCGCTGAGCGCGGGCACCGAGCCAATGGGAGCCGGCATGCTTGACCTCCGATCGTTCGACTGCGGTTCGACTGCGGGTGGACTGCGGTTCGACTGCGCCGCGCGCGTGCCCGCCGCCGGCGCGGCGAACACTCAGGACGTGCGGGCCTGACGCGCTTCGTACGTCTTTAGATGACTATAGGCGATGCGCAGCAACGACAACGTCTGCTCGCTTTTGTGCTCGTCGCCGCCGCGCGCGATCAGATCGCCGAGAATGTGATCCGCCTCGGTATGCGAGTGATTTTCGACGTCGCGCAGCATCGAGGCGGTCAGCGCCGACGGTTTGAGCAGCATCTGCGCGGCGCGCGTGTCGAACGCCGCGTCCATCGTATAGCCGTTGTGTTCGGCGACCGCGCGGCATTCGCCGAGCAGTTTTTCGACGATGCGCTTGCCGTCCGGCGCCGCCAGAATATCGCCGACCGAACCGCGCATCAAGCAGGTCGTTCCCGCCAAGGTGGCGAGGAACACCCACTTTTCCCACATCCGCAGCAGGATGTTGTCGCTGACCGCCACGTCGAAATTCGCGCCGGCCATCGCGTCGGCGATCTGCTGGGTGCGCTCGGACGCGCCGCCCGCGAGTTCGCCGAACGTGATCGCCTGCATCTCGTTCAGATGCACGATGTGCTGCGCGGCATCGAGCGTCGCGGCGATCACGCACTGGCCACCGAGCACGCGCTCCTTGCCGAAGTGCGCGCACAGCACGTCGATGTGGCGCATGCCGTTGAGCATCGGCAGGATCACCGTCGCTTCGCCGACCAGCGGCGCGAACGAATCGATCGCGTCGTCGAGACTGAAGGCCTTGCAGCTGAGCAGGATCACGTCGAACGGTTCGGCGCTCACGCCGGCGAGAATCGTCTTCACGTCGTGCAGCACGAGATCGCCGCGCACGCTTTTAATGACGAGGCCGTCGCGTTGCAGCTTTTCCGCGCGGCCCGCGCGCACGAGGAAAGTCACGTCCTGCCCGGCCGCCGCGAGACGTCCGCCGAAATAACCGCCTACCGCGCCAGCCCCCACTACCAGAATTCGCATCTTGAGCCTCTTCAAAGATTTCGATCTTGCCTGCCCGCTCACCGCTCGCGCGCGTCGCCGTTGTCGATGCGGTCGATGCGAGCGTTGCGGTGCCTGTTCAGGAATGTAGCAAAGATTGAAAATCGCTTCTGGTCTGGTTGAGCGGCTGCCGGCGCGATCGTACGTGTCGCGAAGGTTGCGCGTTTCACGCGTGAACCGTGCTGCGACGCAGCGTTAGCGCGCGGCGGATTGCGTAGCCGCCGGTTGCATGCCGGTGGCCACCTTCTCGCTGTCGTCCCAGCCGCCGCCGAGCGACCGGTACAACGCGATCGCCGCGAGCGCATGTTCGCGCCGCGCCTGATTGAGCGACTCCGAATCGCGCAGAAACGCTTCCTGCGCGGCCAGCACGTCGAGAAAATCGGTCGCGCCGCCCTTGTACAGCTCGGTCGACAGCCGCAGCGCGTGATTCGACGCATCGAGCGCGCCGCCGAGACGCTCCACCTGCGCGGCGCCGCTGACCAGATCGCTGCGGTTGTCCTCGATCTCCTTGAGCGCTTGCAGCATCGTCTGTTGCAGGCCGAGTTGCGATTCGCGCATACGGCTCTCGCTCGCATCGATATTCGCGGTGATCCGCCCGGCGTTGAAGATCGGGCTGGTCGCGCTCAACGCCGCGCTGAACAGGTTGTCGGTCAGCGTCGGCAGGCCCAGATACGACGATGCGAGCAAGCCGTCGGCCAGATTGATCTTGAACTGCGGATAACGCTGCGCCTTCGATACGCCCACCTCCGCCGCGCGCTGCTCGACCTGCGCATACGCGCTGCGCACGTCGGGGCGATGCAGCAATGCATCGGACGGCAGCACCTGCGGCGCGCTTTGCGCGGGCACCGGAATCGCGCGCGCGTCGGCGAGCAGCAGTTGATCGACGCTTTCCGGAGTGCGTCCCGAATAGACGGCGATCAGGCTCATTTGATGCTGGACGGCCGACTGCATGCGCGGAATCTGCGCCTGCAAATCCTGCAACTGATTCTGCGCGCGGGCGACATCGAGCTGCGTCGATAGCCCGTAATGCAGACGCTCCTGCGTGAGCTTGAGCGCGCGACTGCGAATCTGTTCGTTGTCGTCGAGGATCCGCAACTGCGCCTGAGCCCAGCGCAAATCGATGTAAGCCGCCGCCGTATTCGCGGCGAGCGCGAGCCGCACCTGCTGCAGCGCCCCTTCGCTGCCCGACACCTGGGCCTGCGCGGCGAGTACCGCGAGACGTTCGCCGCCAAATACGTCGGGCGTCCAACTGGCGGACAGACCGAAACCGGCCTGGCGCACGTAGCCGAGCGGCGGCGGCGTGTTCTGCCGCTCGGTCGATGCACCTGCGTTCGCATTCAATTCAGGCAGCAGCGCCGCGCGATTCTGCGTGACCAGGTCCTGCGCCTGCTTGACGCGCTCGGCGGCCATCCGCACGTCGAGATTGCCGCGCAGCACCGACTCGACCAGCTCGTGCATCTGCGGGTCGCCGAACTGGTTCCACCACGCGTCGGCGCTCACGTTCTGTTGCGGCGCGTCGACGCTCCACGCGGCCGGCGCGAGCGTCTGCACCGCGTGCGGCAAATCCGCGTGGGTGGCCGGCTGCACCGCGCAGGCCGCGAGCGCCAACAATGCGGCGCTCGCCGCCAACTTCATCACTATCCGTTTCATGTTGAGCTCCCGGCTCGGTTTAATGGGCATCCGGCGGCGGCGCGGTATTGCCGAACGGCCGCGAAAACAGCACGCTCAGCAGGCCGACCACGAAGCACAGCGACACCGCGAGAAACGCATCGGAAAACGCCTGCACCAGCGCTTCGCGCATCAGCAGCGCATGCAGTTCGGCCAGTCCCGCGTGGGCCGCATCGAGCGCGTTGCCGCCGAGCGCCGCCAGATAGCCGGCCTGTTTGTGCAGCAGCGCTTCGACTGCCGGGCGACCGGCGCTCAGATGCTCGTCGAGCCGCTCGTAGTGCAGATTCAGGCGGTCGTTCAGCATCGTGCTGCTGACCGCGATGCCGATCGCGCCGCCCAGATTGCGCATCAGATTGAACAGGCCGCTCGCGGAGCGCAGCCGCGACGGCGGCAATGCGCCGAGCGCCATCGTGACGATCGGCGGAATGCAGAACTGCTGACCGATCCCGCGCAACGCCTGCGGAATCAGCAATTGCTGCCAGCCCCACTGACTCGTCAGCGGTACATACAGATAGCAGCCGATGCCGAACAGCACGAGCCCGAACACCATCAGTTTGCGCATATCGACGAAGCGCGCGAGCGTCGAATACGCGCCCAGCGCGAGCAACTGAAAACAGCCGACCGACAGCAACGCGAGGCCGATCTGCAACGAATCGAAACCGCGCACGCGGGCCAGAAACACCGGCGTCAGAAACACCGTGCAGAAGATCCCGATGCCGGTAATGAACGACAGCAGACTGCCGATTCCGAAGTTGCGCACCGCGAGCGCGCGCAGATCGACGATCGGTTCCTTCGCGGTGAATGCATGGACGAGAAACAGAAACCCGCAGATCGCCGCGACCCACGCGCACAACACGATTACGCCGTCGCCGAACCAGTTCCTGCGCGGCCCTTCTTCGAGCACGTATTCGAGGCAGCCGAGAAAACCCGACATCAGCAGGATCCCCAGGTAATCGCCCTTCTTCAGCAACGACAGATCGACTCTGTCGATATGCACGTATTTCGGCACCAGCAGCGTGACCGCGACGCCCGGCACCAGGTTCAGATAGAACAGCCAGTGCCACGACCATTGCGACGTGATCCAGCCGCCGATCACCGGGCCGATGGTCGGCGCGAGCGAGGCCAGCGCGCCGATCGTCGTCGATGCGATCAGCCGCTGCTTGCCGGGAAACAGCACGAACGCGGTGGTGAACACGGTCGGAATCATCGCGGCGCCGAGCGCGCCTTGCAGACCGCGAAACAGGATCATCGAGTTGATGTCCCACGCGAGGCCGCACAGCATGCTGGTGACCGTGAAGCCGAACGCGGAAAACGTGAACAGCCAGCGCGTCGAAAAGACCCGCGTGAGCCAGCCGGACATCGGAATCACGATGATCTCCGCGATCAGATACGAGGTCTGCACCCACGACAACTCGTCCTGGCTCGCGGACAGGCCGCCGCCGATATCGCGCAGCGACGACGCGACGATCTGGATATCGAGCGTCGCCATGAAAAAGCCGACGCACATCAGCGCGAACGCGAATACCTTGGTGCGGGTCGGCTGGTCGGCGGGGTTGTCGGTGAAGTGGGCGGCTGTGGTGGCGGACGCGTTGGCGGGCCGGGTGCCCGCGAGACTGCCGGTAGCGGTCGTCATGATCGGCTTACCCGCGCGTGGTGGGATTGGCGGCGCCGTTGCCGGCAGGGTGCCCCGAATCGACGTGCACCTTCACCGTCGCGGACAGCCCCGGGCGCAGCACGCCCTGCATGTCGCTCGGCACGTCGAGCCGCACCCGCACCGGCACGCGCTGGACGATCTTCGTGAAGTTGCCGGTCGCATTCTCCGCCGGCAGCACGCTGAAGGTCGCGCCGGTCGCCGGCGCGAGGCTTTCGACCACGCCATGCAGCGCCCGGCTCGATGCATCGAGTTCGACATCGACGCTGTCGCCCGCGCGCATCTTCTTCAACTGATCTTCCTTGAAATTCGCATCGATCCACAGGCCGCTCGCCGGCACCACCGTCAGCAGCGACACGCCGGTATTCGCGAGCAGCCCGACCCGCGCGCTGCGATTGCCGACATATCCGTCGATCGGCGCGCGAATCGTCGTGTACTCGACGTTCAGCGCGGCGACCCGCTGCGCGGCTTCGGCGGTCGCGATGCGCGCTTTCGCGTCGCCGATCTGCGCATCGAGCACCGCGATCTGGCGTTGCGCGGCGAGCAGTGCCGCGCCGCTGCGATCGACCGCCGCGCGCGCCTTGCTCAGATCGGCATCCGCGCGCTCGACCACCTGGTTCGATACCGCGTCGTCCTTGACCAGTTCGCGGTAGCGGGTCTGATCGGCGGCGCTGCGCGTCAACTCAGCGCCCGACGCGCGGACCTCGGCGGCCCGCTCACTGATCGACGCCAGTTGCAGCGCTTTCCTCGCTTCGAGTTCGGTGACCGCGGCCCGCGCGCTCTCGACCTCGGCAGTGGCCTGCGCGAGGCGCGCGTCGTAGTCGCGGGCATCGAGCCGGATCAGCACCTGATTCGCGTGCACGAACTCGTTGTCGCGCACCAGCACGTCGGTGACGAAGCCGTTTACTTTCGGCGCCATCACGGTGACGTCGCCGCCCACATAGGCGTCGTCGGTCGTCTCGACAAAGCGGCCGACGAAAAACCAGTACGACAGCGCGAGCGCCAGCGCGACGAGAACCGTCAGGACCGCGAGCAGCATCCACGGGATGCGGCGCGCCTGGCGGGCGGGTTGCAGCGCGCTCGGCGGCGCGGCGGTCGAAGGGGTGGTGGACATGATGTCGATATGTGCGTATGCACTCTTCAGGTTGAAAAAAACGGCGCGCGGCGCCGGCCTCCACTGCTGGTGTTCTGCTCGTATGCTGCTGTGCTGCTGGGGTGCTACCGCCCGTTCAAAGCGAATCTTTGGTGATCGCAAACAACTCGCTGCGCAACGCGGCCGCGCGCTGTTCGCCGAAGCGGTCTTCGAATTCGGCCTGCGCCGCATACCAGTGCGCGCGGCCCGCGCTCACGCGCTGTTCGCCCGCGGCCGTCAGCGAGATCAGCAGCGTGCGCGCATCGGCGCCGAGCGCGTCGCTCGTCACCAGCCCATCGCGCCGTAGCGGCTGGATCGTGCGAACCAGCGTGGTGCGCTGCATGCGCATCTGTTCGGCGATCTGCTTCATCGTCATCGGGCCGACGCGTTTAAGCCGGACCAGCAGCGAAAATTGCGTGATCGTCAGCCCGACCTTCGACAGATGCCGGTCATAAAGCTGCGATACGTGGCGCGCGGCCTGGCGGATCGCAAAGCAGTCGTCGTCTAACAGCGCTTCCATGTCGCGGTACGTCCCGGTTGGTCAGTGCATATGCACATTTAGCGGCGCAATAAAATCCGCCGCGGCGGGTCTGCGCACACCGTTTTAATCGGTGATGCTGAACAACTCGGCGCGCAGCGTCTTCGCGCGGGCGCGGCCGAACTTCGTTTCGAACTCTTGCTGCGCGCCGCGCCACGCAACCGCAGCCTGATCGAAGCGCGTCTCGCCCTGCTCCGTCAGGCTGAACAGCAGCGTGCGGCCATCGTGCTCCGCCGGCTCGGCCGCCACCAGGCCATCGCGCTGCAACGGCTTCATCGCGCGGACCAACGTGGTGCGCTCCATCACCATCGAGTCGGCGAGGTCGGCGACCGGTTGATTCGGCGTGCGCGCGAGCTTCGCGAGGATCGTGAACTGCGCGGCCGTCAGGCCGACGCCGCTCAGATGGCGCTCGTAGATCTGCGTGACGTGCCGCGCCGCCTGGCGCAGCGCGAAGCAGTTGCATTCGTCGTAGGAGAGAGGACGGTTCATGCGACGAAGCATAGGTGTGCATATGCACGCAGTCAAGTTTTTTTGCAGTGGCCTCGCACTGGCGCGTCGACGCTCGTGATTTGCCGGTCGTTGCAAGCCCGCGCTAAAGGCTTGTCAGTCGTGAATGTTATGTTATAACATCTCTCGCGTTGTTCGACCGTACCCGACTGCTTCGCGCCAATCAGCACCCGGCAGCACAAAGCAGCGCACGCGCACGCCACCACTTTTCCGATCGCATGCTTGCCCCGCTCCGGGGACGAGGCAGGCGGGACTTCGCCGGTCGCCAAAGAACCACCAACGCATCGTCATCAACGAGCCACAACAATGAAAAACCGCACACTGACCGCCCAGGCGGCGCTGCTGTTCTGCGCCGTCGCTTCGAACGCATGGGGAGCGTCCACTCAAGCAGTCCTGACGGGCTCGGTCTCCGATCCCGCCGGCCAACCGGTTTCACACGCCAGAGTCGAAGTGCAGGACGCGAGCGGCGCGGCGATCGGCAGCGCCAGCACTGACACGGCGGGCCGTTTTGCGATCGACGGCGTCGCGCCCGGCACCTATGCGGTCGTCGTCAGCGCGCCCGGTTTTGCCAGCGGCAGCCGCATCGCGACCGCCGGGTCCGGCACGTCGGCCGCCATCGACGTGCAACTGCAAAAGAGCGACACGCTCGACGTACAGGTCAACGCGCAACGTCTGAACGCGGCCCGCAACGGCCTGCTGCCCGAGACCGGCAGCAGCGTCTACCGCTTCAGCCAGGCCGATATCGCGACGCTGCCGGCGGGCGCGAACACGCCGCTCAACCAGGTGCTGCTGCAGGCGCCCGGCGTCACCAACGACTCATACGGTCAGGTGCACGTGCGCGGCGAGCACTCGAATCTGCAATACCGGATCAACGGCATCATCATTCCCGAGCCGATCAGCGGCTTCGGCCAGTCGCTCGATACCCGCATCATCGACCAGATGAATCTGCTGACCGGCGCGCTGCCCGCGCAGTACGGCTATCGCACGGCCGGCATTGTCGATATCCGCACCAAAACCGGCGACACCGGCAACGGCGGCTCGATCGACGTCTACGGCGGCAGCCATCAGACCATCCGCACCAGCGCCGACGTGTACGGCAGCGAGGGACCGTTCAGCTACTACCTGAGCGGCTCGCTCGGGATGAACAATCTCGGCATCGAGAACCCGACTTCGAGCGCGACCGCGATTCACAATCACACGCGCCAGGGCAATGCGTTCGGCTATCTGTCGTATCTGCTCAATCCGCTCACGCGCGTGAGCGTGCTGTTCGGCGCGACCGGCAATCAATTCCAGATTCCGAATACGCCGGGCTTGCCGACCAACTTCGAACTCGCCGGTCACGACACGTTCGACTCGTCGCAACTGAACGAAAACCAGTCCGAGCTGAGCAACTTCGCGGCGATCGCGCTGCAAGGGACCAACGGCGGCGCGTTCGATTATCAGCTGGCGTTTTTCACCCGCTACACGCGCACCAAGTTCAATCCCGATCCGATCGGCGACCTGATGTTCAACGGTGTCGCGTCCGAGAACTTTCACAGCAATCGGGCCAATGGCGTGCAGGCGGATACGACGTGGCGTCTTAACGACCGCCATACCGTTCGCGCGGGATTGTTTTTCCAGCAGGAACGCGCGGTATTCGACGACAACGTCAGCGTTTTCGCGGCCGACGAGGACGGCGATCAGCTCTCCAACGTGCCGTTCACCATTCACGACAGCAGCCGCAAAACCGGCTATCTGTACGGCCTGTACGCGCAGGACGAATGGAAAGTCACCGACCGTCTGACGCTCAATTACGGGCTGCGCTACGACCGGATGAACCAGTACATCAGCGCCGGCCAGTTGAGTCCGCGCGTCGGCCTGCTCTATACGCTCACGCCGTCGACAACCGTGCATGCCGGCTACGCGCGCTACTTCACGCCGCCGCCGTTCGAACTGGTGTCCGGTGCGACGATCTCGAAGTTCGACGGTACGACTAATCAAAGTCCGTCGAGCCAGAACGATCCGGTGCGGCCCGAGCGCAGCCATTATTTCGACGTGGGCGTCACGCACAAACTGAATTCGGCCGTCACGCTCGGACTCGATGCGTACTACAAGCAGGCGCGCGATCTGCTCGACGAAGGACAGTTCGGTTCCGCGCTGATCTACGCGCCGTTCAACTACCGCTACGGCAAAACCTATGGGGTGGAATTCACCGCGAACTACAAAAGCAGCAACCTGTCCGCGTATCTGAATCTCGCGTATAGCCGCACCCGGGGCAAGCAGATCAACTCCGCGCAGTTCAACTTCGACGCCGACGAACTCGCGTACATCGCGGACAACTGGGTGTATCTCGATCACGACCAGCGTGTGACCGCGTCGTTCGGCGCGGCTTACGACTTCCGCAACACCACCTTCACGTTCGACGGCATCGTCGGCTCGGGCTTGCGCAGCGGCTTCGTCAATACCGAGCGACTGCCGGTCTACGCGCAGGTGAACCTCGGCGTGATCCAGCATTTCAACGAGCCGCTGATCGGCAAGGTCGACGCGCGGCTGGTCGTGATCAATGCGTTCAATCGCGTGTACCAGTTGCGCGACGGTTCCGGCATCGGCGTCGGCGCGCCGCAATACGGCCCGCGCTTCGCGGTCTACGGCGGCATCACCAAGTACTTCTAAGCACGCGCACGGAGAATCAGCATGGATGAATGGACTGGATTGGTCGCGGCGCTGCGCACCGGCGGATGGATCATGTATCCGCTCAGCCTGCTCGGCGTGCTCGCTTTGACGATCATCTTCGAGCGCGCGTATGTATTCGCGCGCTTCGCGAGGGCGCCGGCGGCGCTGCTCGAGCCGGATACATCGGATACGCCTGATATGCCGGCGCAGACCGCTGACGGCGTCGAGCGGCTGGCGACGCAGCATGCGTTTCGCCGCATGGCCGCTGCGTGGCGGCCCGACGCGACCACGCCGTTGTGGCTGCGCGAAGCGTCGGCGCAAGCGATCGCCGCGCGCATCGAACGCGACATGAGCCGTGGGCTGTGGCTGCTGGAGACGATCGTAACGGCGGCGCCGCTGCTCGGGCTGCTTGGCACGATCGTCGGGATGATGCAGTCGTTCAAGCTGTTCGGCGGCGACGGGCTCGTCGATCCGGCCGGCGTGACCGGCGGCGTCGCGCAGGCGCTGGTGGCGACCGCGGTCGGGCTGATCGTCGCGGTATTCGCGCTGTTCGCGTTCAACTATTTCTCGCGACGCCTCGAGCGGCTGATGGACGAACTCGAACTGTTCGCGAACGCGCGCCTGAATGCGCTGCGCGCGCGCGACGAAACGAGCGGAGCCTGACGATGAAACTGCGTCGCTCGCGGACCTCGAAACGAGGCCGCATCGAAATCATTCCGATGATCGACGTGATGTTCTTTCTGCTCGCGACCTTCATGCTTGCGTCGCTCGCGATGCAGCGTCTCGACGCGGTCCGCATCGACCTGCCCGCCGGCCGCGCGCAAACGCTCAGCGAGCACGAACCGCTGACGATCGCCGTCGACGGCAACGACGCCGTGTCGATCAACCGGCAGCCGGTGCGCGCGGAGCAGATCGAGGCGGAAGTGAAGCGTCTGCTGCGCGCGGACGGCAATGTCGTGATCGCCGCCGACGACCATGCCGGGCACGGCGCGGTCGTGCAGGCGATGCTGGCCGCCCGGCGCGCGGGCGCCGAGCATTTTCTGATTGCCGTGCATCGTGAATAGAGCCTGTTTCCAGGGGTGTTCCGAGCGGTGGCTGCACGCGACGCGCAGTGCACTTGCGTTCGTGCTGGCGTTGGGGCTGTGGGTGGGCGTGCTCGCGATTCTGTCGTCGCGGTCGATGGTGCACGTCAGCGATGCGCGTCGGCCGGCGGCTGCGTTGGATATGCGCGTAGTCTTGATGAATGCGCCGGCGGCAACGGGTGCCGCGCCAGCCGCGGAAAAAACGCCGGCACCGGTGAAGCCTGTAGTACAAACGCCGATGCCGCCCGCCACGAGCAGATCAAAGCCGGTCAGCACGCGTGACGATGTTGCGCGTCACGATGCGCAACGGGAAACGCAACATGCCACGCAACGTGAAGCGCGAGAGCAGCGAATAAAGCCGGCCGTCACCGCAGAGCCGCCACCGCACGCGCGCCAAGAAGCCGCCGAGGCGCCGCCCGCCGCTGGTCCGCCGATTAGCACAGCGCGATCGGCCTCCACAGACGCCCCACCCTCCGCTGCCGCCTCGTCTGCGTCGAGCGCATCGACTACGTCAACCGCATCAGCCACCGCGACCGGTGCCACCACCACCGCCCGCACCATCGCGCAGCCTCTCCCGACACTGCCCGACGACCTGCGCGAACAGGCGTACCGCACGGTCGCGACCGCGCGCTTCACGATTCACGTCGACGGCTCGGTCGACGTCGAACTACTGAAGGCCACCCCGAATCCGCGCCTGAACGGCTTGCTGCTCGAATCGTTACGGCGCTGGCGCTTCTTCCCGGCACTACGCGACGGTCATGCGGTCGAAAGCACGCAAGACATTCGCGTACATTTCAACGTCAGTTGAGGAGTTGCTAGAGGGAGTCGCGCAAAAAAAGCGCGGGAAAAGCAGAAGAACTTTGCCGACTCCCACCGGACTACTGAAGATCTAAAACCGGTTGCATCTAGCTGCGCGCGACCTGCTGCGCGGCGACCGGCGCGCTGACCTCGACCTGATGCGAGGCCGAGCGGCGATGATCGATCAGCGCGACCGCGGCGGCCGCGATTAGTGCGGGCAGACCGATGGCCATGAAGTTCTGCTGCAGCGGCAGGCCCATGCCGACCAGCACGCCGATCAGGATCGGCGCGACGATCGCGCCGCCGCGGCCGACGCCCAGCGCCCAGCCGATGCCGGTCGAGCGCACGGCCAGCGGATAGAACTGCCCGGCGTACGCGCAATTGACGATCTGCGTGCCGATCGTCGACGCACCCGCGAGACCCACCAGCACGAACAGCACAGCGGTCGGCATCGGGTAACCGAGCAGCGAGATCGACACCGCGGCGAGCAGATACATGCCGACCAGCACGTACTTGATATGCAGCTTGTCCGCCAGCCAGCCGCCGCCGATCGCGCCGATCATCGCGCCGAAGTTCAGCACCAGCACGAAGGTCAACGCCGAACCCAGGCTATAGCCGGCGGACGCCATCAGCTTGGTCAACCACGAGCTGAGCGCATAGACCATGAACAGGCACATGAACGTGCCGACCCAGAACATCAGCGTGCTGAAGCCGCGGCCGTCGGCGAACAGCTGGCCCATCGACGCCTTGCTCTGCTCCGCGCGGTTCAGCACGAAGCGGTCGCCGCTGCGCTGCTGGTAGCTCGGATCGAGCCGGCCGGCAATCCGCGCGAGCTTGTCGGTGTCGCCCTTGCCGATCAGAAACGCCATCGATTCCGGCATCCATTTGAGCAGCAGCGGCACCAGCAGAACCGGCGCGCCCGCGGCGACGAACACCGACGGCCAGCCGAAGCGTTCGATCATCCCCTTGCCGAGCACCGCAGCCAGCATCCCGCCGACCGAGTAGCCGCTGAACATCAGCGTGACCATCGTGCTGCGCAAACGGCGCGGCGCATATTCGGTCATCTGCGCGATCACGTTCGGCATCACGCCGCCGATCCCGATCCCCGCGAGAAAACGGGCAACGCCGAATTCGACCGGCGTCGCGGCAAGACCGGCCAGCGCGGTGAAAACACTGAACAGCGCGAGACAGATCGCGATCGCCCAGCGACGGCCGATGCGATCCGCGACCGTGCCGAACACGATATTGCCGAACATCATTCCGAACAGCGCGGAGCTGACCATGAAGCCGGCCTTCGCCGGATTGACGCCCATCTCCTTCATGATCGACGGCAGCGCAATGCCGGCGACCGCGAGGTCATAGCCGTCGAAGATGATGATGAGCGCGCACCAGATCAGCACGATGTAGTGCAGAGCGCTGAGCTTCGCGTTCTCGGCGAGCGCGTGCAAATTGATTTCCCGCATGGATGTCTGCTCCTTTTCAAAGCCTTACCGCGACGACGCAAGGCCAGATCGGGCGCCGCCGCGTCGCTTCGGAGCACGACAGCTCTGAAGTCGAACGCTTGCCGGATGGCCGGCGGCGCGGGTTTTCTACGTATGAACGGGCGCAGTGTATGAATCCAGAAAGGTTTCCACTATCCAGAAATTGCACATCAGCTATCCAGGTCAGTCCGCTTTTTTCCTCGCTGACATACACTGGCTCCGACCCATGCGGCGATAGCAGTCGCTTTCCCGATTCGGCGCATCGGAGAGCAGCGCTATGCCCGGCCCATCGCCACCTCCGCACGGGACATTCACGCCTGCGAAAGAGGCCTGAAACAGCGGCATTCCGATAGTTCGGAATGCGACGGGAAGCGCACCAGGCAACATTGGAGACGGCATGACTTTGTCAACGAAATCTGAAGCGCTGTCGGCGCTGTATCGCAATTGCCTGTTCCGTTCCGACAACGCCGCCGATAGCCATGAGCACGTCGCGCGCGAATTAAGCGATCACGTACTACATTGGAAACGTGGTGTGCCGGATACCGCGCTATTCAAGGTGCAGTTGAATCATCTGCGCATCTACGCGCTGCAATACGGTGCGGAGGTCGAGGTCACGCCACAACCGTTCGACGGCTTTTCGCTCGTGCATACGTCGTTGCGAGGGGGCGCGCAAATCGAATGCGACGGTACTGTGATGAGCGTCGCCGAGGGTCGCACCGCCGTGTTGTCGCCGCAACGAAGCGTACGGCTGCGCTGGTCGCCGGGGACCCAGCAGTTCATCGTCAGAGTGCCGGATGCGTTGATGCTGGAGGTGGCGGGCCGCGCGCCCGACGATGAACTCGATCTGGTGCCGGGCCGGTTGCTGCCGCAGTCGCTCGGTTCGCAGTGGGACCTGATCACGCAGTCGTTGCTGAACATTGCCGCGCAATCGGGCAGCGGCGATCTGCGGCGCGAGTGGAGCGATCATTTCGAACGCAATCTCGCGCTGTTTCTACTGATGCATCAGCCGCCGCAAGCAGCGCCGGCGCCCGCGTCAGCGCTTGAATCAGCCGAGCCGGCCCATTACGGCGCCGACACGCGACCGCACAACGGCGGCGCGAAACAGATGGAAGTATTGCTCGAATACATCGACTCGCGGCTGTGCGCGCCGATCTCGCTCGAAGATCTCGCGCGGGTGGCCGGGGTCAGTTTTCGCACGCTGAATGTGATGTGCCGGCGCCATCATGGCGTGACGCCGATGGAACTGCTGCGCAACATCCGCCTCGAAGCGGCGCGCACTCGTCTGCTGACCGAGTCCGCATGCAGCATCACCGATACCGCGCTAGCGTTCGGCTTCGGCCATCTCGGTCGCTTCTCCGCGTATTACTTCGCGCGTTTCAATGAATTGCCCAGCGATACGCAGAAGCGCCGGCAACGGTGTGCGTAACCGTCTCATTTCAACATTTATTGAAATATAAAGGCGCACCGTGTAGAGTGCGCGCATGGACACCATCAACGCCGTCCGCGCCCTCGGCGCGCTCGCTCACGAATCCCGCCTCGCGATCTTTCGCCAACTCGTCGTGGCCGGCCCTCAGGGCATGGCCGCCGGCGACATCGCGCAGGCATTGGGCATCTCGCCGTCCGGCCTGTCGTTTCATCTGAAGGACCTCACTCACGCCGAACTCGTGAGTCCGCGGCAGGAAGGACGCTTCGTCATTTACACCGCCAACTTCGACGCGATGACGTCGCTGCTGGGTTTTCTCACCGACAACTGTTGTGCCGGCGCGCCGTGCACGGCCAGCGATCCGGCGGCGTGCCGCCCCCCGGCCGAAACCGTCAAGCATTCCCGGAAGCGCAAGTGAACGATCAACCGTACTCCATACTGATTCTCTGCACCGGCAACAGCGCGCGCAGCATCATGGCCGAAGCGCTATTGAACGTGCACGGCAATGGCAGATTGCGCGCTTATAGCGCGGGCAGCCACCCGTCCGGCACCGTCAATCCGTTCGCGATCGAGCAATGCAAAACGCTCGGCTACGACACCGCGCGGATGCGCAGCAAAAGCTGGGATGAATTCGCCGGGCCCGGCGCGCCGCGCATGGACTTCGTGATTACCGTGTGCGACCAGGCGGCCGGCGAAACCTGTCCGTTGTGGCCTGGTCAGCCGATCACCGCGCATTGGGGTTTCGAAGACCCAGCCGCTGCACAGGGTAGCGACGACGACAAGCGCAAGGTTTTTCGGCAGGTATATCGACAGATCGGGAGCCGTGTGCGCCAGTTTCTGAATCTGCCGCTGGAGCAGCTCGACCGCGCGGCGATCCAGCGCGAGATGCGCGCGATCGGCGCGCGGCCGCCCGGGGACAACGATGAGCAGCCTTGAACTTCGCGCGCAAGCGCGCCCGGCGATCGGTTTTTTTTGAGCGCTACTCGGGGCTCGCGTATCTGCTCAATTGCCGGCTCGGCGTCGCCCACTGCGTGGCCGGGCCACATGTACGAAGCCCCGCCCCGTGGCATCGCCTCCACCACCCGGAACCACTGACCATGCTCGACGATCTGCCCAACCTCGACCCGGCACGCTTCGATATACCGGATCTGCGCAAGCTGACGCCCGCGCAAAACTCGATGCATCCGCCGCGCATCCTGCTGCTGTATGGCTCGTTGCGCGCGACTTCATACAGCCGGCTGCTGACCTTCGAAGCCGAGCGCATCCTGCGCCGCCTGGGCGCCGACACCCGCGTGTTCGATCCCGACGGTCTGCCGATCGCTGACAGCGTCCCGGCCGATCATCCGAAAGTCGTCGAATTGCGCGAACTGTCCGCGTGGTCGGAGGGCCAGGTGTGGTGCAGCCCCGAGCGGCACGGCAATCTGACCGCCGTGTTCAAGAATCAGATCGACTGGCTGCCGTTGGAGAGCGCTGGCATCCGGCCGACTCAGGGCCGCACGCTGGCGGTCATGCAGGTCTGCGGCGGCTCGCAATCGTTCAACGCGGTCAATGCGCTGCGGGTGCTCGGCCGCTGGATGCGGATGGTGACGATTCCGAATCAGTCGTCGGTGGCAAAGGCGTATCAGGAGTTCGACGAAGCCGGCCGGATGAAACCGTCGGCCTATTACGAACGCGTGGTTGACGTGATGGAGGAGTTGTTCAAGTTCACGCTGTTGGTGCGGGATCGTTCGGACTACCTGACGAATCGCTACAGCGAGCGCACGAAATCAGCCCCCGTGGTGGCAAGCACGCTCGCCGGGGCGGCCATGCGGCACGAAGGCACGTCGAACGCCGATAGCGACGATAGCGACGACAGCGAAACCGAATGAGTCGCGCGTGAAAGTGACAAGGCGCCCGACGCGCTGCGGGCCACCGCGCAGTTCATGCATCTATGTCCGGCGACCGCCGTCTGCATAACGAAGCCCATACGCTGATAGGCCGGTCTGCAGCGCGCCGGTACACCGGTTGCCGGCTCGCGCGCCGCGCAGCACCTCTCTACGGCCCGACCTTCTCCGACTCCACCACCAGATCGAGCACATATGCGACCGTCGGCGCGTCGACCGGCGCATTCTTGACGGTGAAACGTTTGACTCGCAACACGTTACGCATGCCCGGCGTGTGCGTATAACCGTCGATCGTCTGATTCAGCGGTTGCCACGGCCCGGGCGTGCCGCTCGCGAGGCCCTGTTCGTCGAAATGACGTTCGCGCACCTGCAGACATTGCTGGTTGGCCATCAACGGATGGTTGCACGGCACCGTCTGCGGCGCGATCTCCAGGAACGCAATTTCGCCGGGACCGCCGTAGCGCGTTTCCGCGGTCGGCATGCCGATAAAGCTCAGCGTATCGCCGCTATCGGTCACCAGTTGCAGGCTCGGCACGTTGTCGCGGTCCAGCAGTTTGACGGCGAGGCTGCCACGCAGACGCTGGGAGATCGCATCGTCGAGCGCGGCGAGGCCGGCATCGTGACAGGCCATCATCGTGCTCACCATCGGCCCGACCTGCAAACGTCCTTTCCTGATGCTGTAGCCGGCGCCCAGGTTGTTGCAGCTATTGACGACGTTCATGCGGTCCGCGTTGAAGTCCAGTTGCAAAGGCTGACCGGGACGCACGAACAGCGCATCGATGCGGGAACCCTTGCTGTCGATCGCGTTGCTGAGTTGCCAGTGATAGCGGCTCAGCAGGTCGGCCCCGCTCGCCGCGGGCGCGCTCGCGGCGGTGGCCGCAGGTGCGGGCGCTGCGCTGTTGGCTGTCGGTGCACCGGTTGCGGTCGCGGCGGTAGTGGCGCCCGCCGCAGTCGTCGTAGTCGTGGCAGTCGTTGTGGAAGCCGGTCCGGTCGCTTCCGGCGTTTGCGCGCAGGCGGCAAGCACGAGCGGCAGCAATAGCATGCGGTATTTCACGTCGGCACCTCTGTGAGTTCAGTGGATGATCCTGGCGTCTGGCCGCGTCGAGAGCGAGTTCGACGACGCGCCGCGCAAATCGCTGGCAGGAAGACTCGAGGAGCCGGTGAAATAAAACACCCGGCGGCATTGCGCCGGGTTGTTCGCACCTGCCCGTTCAGGCCGCCAGCCGCGACTTGACGACCGACAGCATAACGCAGGTGGATGACGCGAAGCGCGCGGGCTCAATAGCCTGGCGCCGCCTGAACTCGAAAGCGCGGCCGCAGCAGCAGATAAAACGCGGCCCCGTGCGTGATCATCAGCAACGGCACGTAAATGATCGGAATCGCGTAGGTCGCGCCGAGTTCGGCCGCGTGCGCGGGAAGATCGGCCTGCACCGCATGCGCGTAGTCGACAATCAGATCGATCGCGCCGGCCAGATTGAACGCGACGACGAACGACCAGAACAGCGGCCGCACCCGCGCGGTGAGCAGCGCGAGCATCGCCAGCAGCCCGGTGATGAAATCGCCGTACGCGGCGAACGTCGCGAAACCGGCGGGCAGCCCGTTACCGACCACGCCAGGCAGCACAAACACCAGCCCGAAGAAGCGGAAGCTATGCAAGGTGGCGATCGCGCGTTGCGCATCGAACGGATTCATCGCCTTGAGTTTCGGCCATATGTAAGTGCCGAAACACAGCAGCCAGGCCACATATCCCAGCACCAGATGCAATTGAAAAAGAAGTCGCGGTGACATGTGTCGCCTCCTGTCGGGTGAACTGCGGTCGTCACGAAAAACAATGCGCGAGCGCACAGATTGCACGCGGCCCGAAGTACTGGCCGGCGCGCTTGCCCGCTGTGGACGCGCTGGTGACAGGTGTACCATCGTCACGCGCGAGCGACTATTCCTCACCAGGTTGACAGGCTATGAAGCAGAACTTCACAGTCAGGCAGGGCGCGCTCGACGGCGTCGAAGTGTTTCTGAGCGTCGCCCGGCACCGCAGTTTTCGCGGCGCGGCGGCGCAGCTCGGAGTCACGCCGTCGGCGGTCAGTCAGGCGGTGCGCGCGCTCGAAGCGCGCCTGGGCGCCGCGCTGTTCGTGCGCACCACGCGCAGCGTCGGGCTGACCGAAGCCGGCGAACGCTTTCTGGCCCGCGCGAAACCCGCGTTCGAAGAACTGCTGGCCGCCAGCGAGGTCGCCCGTGGCCTGGGCCAACGGCCGGCCGGGCTGCTGCGTCTGTCGGTGCCGCGCGCGGTTATCCCGCTGCTGCTTGAACCGCTGATCGCGTCGTTCTGCAAGGCCAATCCCGACGTCGAAGTGGAGCTGTCGGCCAGCCGTGAGCTGGTCGATATCGCGTCGGAAGGTTTCGATGCCGGTATCCGGCTCGGTCAGTTCGTCGCCGCCGATATGGTCGCGGTGCCGTTGACGCCGCCGTTCCGTTCGGTCGTGGTCGGTAGTCCCGACTATCTGGCCGCGCGCGGCCGGCCCGCCACGCCGGACGATTTGCGCGAACATGCGTGTTTGCGCTGGCGGCGCACCGACGGCGCACTCGCACTGTGGTCGTTCAACGACCACGGCCGCGCGCTCGAGATCGCGGTGTCAGGCCCGCTGATCGCCAGCGATTTTTCGACGATGCTCGGCGCGGCCGTCGAAGGCGTCGGCCTTGCGCAGCTACCCGCGCCGATGGCCACCGCGGCGTTGCAGACGCAGAAACTCGTGCAGGTACTCGAAGCGTATGCGCCGATGATGCCCGGCGTGTTTCTGTTCTATCCGGACCGGCGGCAGATCATGCCGAAGCTGCGCGCATTCATCGACCATGTGAAAAATCACACGCAAGCCGACTAGCGTTTATCAGTACCCCGTACCTTGTCGGGAAAGCATTCGAGCAGCCAGTCGATAAAAACCCGCAAGCGATGCGTGACATAACGGTTGTGCGGATAGACGACGTGAAACGGATAGGCCGGCGGCCGCCACTTCGCCAGAATTTCAGTGAGCGTTCCTTCGCGAAGCGCCGCTTTCGCGGTATGCGCGAAAGTTTGCACGATGCCGATGCCGGCGAGCGCCGCCGCGAAATGCGCATTGCTTTCGTTGATGCCGATCCGGTGCTCGACCTTGATCTCGATTCGCTCGCCGTTGTTCTCGAAGCGAAACGGCATCGCCCTGCCGTTCTGCGACGACACATAGCTGACCAGCCGGTGGCCGTTTTTCAGCTCTTCCGGATACGCGGGTATGCCGAACTGCTTCAGATAAGCGGGCGCCGCGCAGGTCATCATCACCGCATCGCCGATATGCCGGGCAATCAACGACGAGTTATCGAGCGGCCCGCCGCGAATCACGCAATCGACGTTGTCGCCGACCAGATCGACCGCGCGATCGGCGACGCCCAGTTCGATGCGAATCTCCGGATAGCGCGCAATGAAGTCCGGCAGCAACGGAATCAGCACGTCTTTGGCGGTCAGGCCGCCGACGTCGATCCGCAGATTGCCGCGCGGCTTGCCCTGCGCGACGTTGAACGACGAATCGATGTCTTCGAGGTCGTTCAGGATGCGGGTCGCCTTTGCGTAGTAATCCTGCCCCTCCGGTGTCACGGTGACCCGCCGTGTGGTCCGCTGCAACAGCTTCACGCCCAGATGGGCTTCGAGTTCCTGCACCAGTTTGCTCATCGTCGCGTTCGGCATATCGAGCGAATCGGCCGCGCGGGTAAAACTGCCCGCCTCCACCACGCGGGCGAACGCGCGCATCGCCAGCAACTGATCCATGTCGAGCCTCGGGTTCGGAAAAGAACGCGCCGATTATACACAGTGGTGGATAGTCATTTCATCGTTCACTATTTATCAACAAACGATAAATCCCTAAAGTGACACCCATGCACTGCACGACAGGCAGCAACGAATGAAAGACGCGGCACCGTCGCGGCAGGCATCGATTCGCTGAACTGAAGAGAACCCAACCGATTCACGTCAACAATTGGAGCAGATCATGAACAGGCAACTGAACGGCAAGATTGCACTCGTCACCGGCGGCAGCACCGGCATCGGCCTCGCGGCTGCGCAGGAACTGGCGGCTCAAGGCGCGCGGGTGTTCATCACCGGCCGCCGCCAGGCCGAACTCGATGCGGCCGTCGAAGCGATCGGCCCGGCCGCCACCGCGATTCGCGCCGACGCGTCGGTGCTGTCCGATCTCGATGCGGTGTATGCGCAGATCGCCAGCAGCGCGGGCAAGCTCGACATCCTGTTCGCCAACGCGGGTGGCGGCGACATGCTGCCGCTCGGCGCGATCACCGAAGAGCACTTCGACCGCATCTTCGGCACCAACGTGCGCGGCGTGCTGTTCACCGTGCAGAAGGCGTTGCCGCTGTTGACCGATGGCGCGTCGATCATCCTCACGTCGTCGACCACGTCCGTGCAGGGCACCGCCAGTTTCAGCGTCTACAGCGCGAGCAAAGCGGCGGTGCGCAATTTCGCTCGCTCGTGGGCACTCGATCTGAAGGACCGCGGCATTCGCGTCAACGTCGTCAGCCCGGGACCGATCCGCACGCCGGGCCTCGCCGGGATCGTGCCGGACGAAGCGCGTCAGGGTCTGTTCGATGCGCTGGCCTCGCAAGTGCCGCTCGGCCGCCTCGGCGAACCGCGGGAAATCGGCAACGTGGTTGCGTTCCTCGCATCGGATGCGGCGAGCTTTATCAACGGCATCGAGTTGTTCGTCGACGGCGGGATGGCGCAGGTCTGACGTTGGAGTAGCCCGGGTCCGAGCCGGGCGACGCTGTGCGCAGCGGTTCGCGCACAGCGCGATCGACCTGCCGATGGTTTTCAGCCGTCCGTCGAAACGGTGATCGCCTCCCACGCACTGATTTCCTCGTTCAATGCCGCTAACTTGTCTCGAACGAGCCCGAGTGCGTCGCTGCCTAGCAACAGGTGCGAGGGCGGGTGATCCGCCGCAATCGCGGCGAGCATTGCGCGTGCCGCTTTCGTGGGATCGCCCAATTGCTTGCCGCTTTTTTCTTCGCGGGCCTGGCGGATGGGATTGAAAATAGTGTCGTAATCCGCAATCGAGCGAGGGGTCCGCGTCATCGACCGACCTGCCCAGTCAGTGCGAAACGAGCCGGGCGCGACAGCCGTCACCGCAATACCGAAGGGTTTGACCTCTTTGCCGAGCGCCTCGGAGATGCCCTCCAACGCAAACTTGCTCCCGCAGTAGTAAGCGATTCCAGGCATCGTGATGTAACCGCCCATCGATGTGATATTCAGAATGTGGCCGCGCCGGCGCTCGCGCATGAATGGCAGAACGGCCTTCATCATCGCGACCGCGCCGAATACATTCACATCGAACTGCCGGCGCATCGCCGCGAGCGGCGATTCCTCCATGATGCCCTCGTGGCCGTAGCCCGCGTTGTTGACCAGCACATCGAGTGGTCCGGCGTCGGCCTCGATTTTCGCCACGACGGCGTCGATCGCGTCGAAGTCGGTTACGTCGAGCACGACTGCGCGAGCGGCATTCGCTGACAGGGACTCGAATTCACGCTTCGCCTCGCCACTTCTCACTGTACCGACCACCTTGTGACCCACCGCCAGCGCTTCCTGTGCGAGCGCGCGGCCGAAGCCGCTGCTGACGCCGGTGATGAGCAAAGTTTTGCTGGATGCCATTGAAGCTTCTCCCGAATGTCGATTGAAGAGTGCATGCTAATCTGACGAACGCGGTAAATTAACGCGGATTTCGCTATTTTTCTTGCACAAAACTATGAGCGATACACGCGTGTCGAGCCAGCCTCCGGCTCTGTCCTCGCAAAGCCAGAAACGCATGGTTGCGCTGCTACGCGCGTTAGCACCCGACGAGGGCTACAACCTGACGGCACTGCCCAGCGTCCGCATCCTGCGGTCGAACAGAGCGCTATCGCGCACGCCCGTGCTGTACGACCCCGGTATCGTGATCGTCTGCCAGGGCCGCAAGCGTGGTTATTTCGGCGACCAACTCTACCTGTATGACGAGTTTCACTACCTCGCTGTGTCCGTGCCGGTGCCGTTCAGCATGGAGACCGACGCCACCGAAGAGCGCCCACTGCTCGCGCTATATCTGCATCTCGATTTCGCATTGGCCGCCGAGCTTGCGGAGCGGATCGATCTCGCGGGTCCGGGAAAGCGCACAGCGACGCCTCGCAGCATGATGTCGACGCCGATGGACGACGCGATGCAAACGTCCGTGCTGCGCTTTCTCGAAGCGATGCATCGGCCGCTCGAAGCTGCTGTGTTGGGCGCCGGGCTGCTGCGTGAACTGTATTTCCGGGTGCTCACCGGCGCGCAGGGAGGCTCGCTGCGCGAAGCGTTGGCGATGCGCGGACAGTTCGGCCAGATAGGCCGCTCACTGCGCCTGATCCATACGAGCTATGCCGAGCCCCTCGACGTCAGGCGACTGGCCGACGAAGCGGGCATGAGTATTCCGAGCTTCCACAGTCACTTCAAGGCAATTACGCAGGTGTCGCCAATGCAATACGTGAAGTCGACGCGCCTTCATCAGGCTCGTCTGTTAATGGTACGCAAGGAACTGACCGCGGAGGCGGCCGGACATGCGGTGGGTTACGCGAGCCCGTCGCAATTCAGCAGGGAGTTCAGGCGTCTGTTCGGCTTGACGCCGGCCGCGGAGGCTAAGCGTATGCGGGAGAGCTTTGCGATCCCGGCAGTATTTGCCGATACGGCTTATGTCTCGTCGCACTGAATCGAGCGCGGTTCGAGTCTACGAAGAAATACAGAAACGGACGTGACGACTGGCGCAAGCACGCGGCCTTGAGGAAACCATTTCCCGTCAAGGCCCTGTGCAATATCTGCAGCGCACCGGCAAAGAAATCCATCGGGCCAGCCCGATGCTTTGCCAACTCCTTCAGCGGACTTCTCGAGAACCGCAGATAAAACGACATCAACCGCTGCCCGCCTCTGCGCCACATGGTCCGCGGCCAGTGCCTGCGCCGCCCTGGTGCTCCATTACATATACGTTGCCGGCGCGGGCACGCGGATAGCTGTGAACGTGGGCACTCATGGCCATAGTCGAGTCCGGAACACGAAACCAATAATCAGGATAGCTATGGACTCCCAGCTTCTAACCGCTCATAGCCGACGCGGTTGCAAGCTGACCGGCCGGAGTACGGAAGGAGCATGCTACACGATCGGGATACGCATCGCCAACCAGAGACCAACCGTCCCACAGGTTTGCCTGTGGGTTTGTCGACGTCATGAGCCGCCGGACTGTTCGTGCGGCTCAGGCTTCAGTCGCCTTCACAGGAGAAAGATATGAAAGCGGTTGTATATCGTGGCCCACGCCAGGTCGCCGTAGAAGACGTACCCGATCCGAGGATCGAGCGCCCAACCGACGCCATCGTCAGGATCACCAGTACCAACATCTGCGGGTCCGATCTGCACATGTACGAGGGACGAACGGACTTCGAGCAAGGCCGCATCTTCGGTCACGAGAATCTGGGCGTGGTTCAGGAAGTAGGACCGGCGGTGGAGCGGCTCAAACCCGGAGACTGGGTGTGCCTGCCGTTCAACATAAGTTGTGGCCACTGCGTCAACTGCGAGCGCGGCCTCACCGCGTTTTGCCTGAGCGCGAACCAGCCGGGCATCGCGGGCGGCGCTTTCGGGTTTGCCGACATGGGCCCGTGGGCGGGCGGACAGGCCGAATATCTGCGGGTACCCTGGGCGGACTTCATGGCTTTGAAGCTGCCGCCGGACGCGCAGGAGAAGCAGACCGACTACGTGATGTGCGCGGACATCTTCCCCACCGGTTGGCACGCAACCGAACTGGCCGGCATGCGGCCCGGCGATGCCGTGGTGATTTATGGCTCGGGACCGGTGGGTCTGATGGCCGCGCACTCGGCCATGATCAAGGGAGCCCGCAGCGTGATGGTGGTGGACTGCCATCCCGACCGGCTCAAGCTTGCCGAGTCGATCGGCGCCATCGCGATCGACTACTCGAAGGAGGATCCGGTACAACGGGTGATGGACCTCACGCACGGGCTCGGCGCGGACGTGGGTTGCGAATGCGTCGGCTACCAGTGCCACGATCCGGCTCCGCATCGCCATGAGAACCCCAATTTGACGATGAACAATCTGGTGTCGTCGGTGAAGTTCACCGGCGGGATCGGAGTCGTCGGGGTGTTCGTTCCGGAGGACCCGGGCGCGCAGGATGAACTGGCGAAGAAGGGAAAGATTGCCTTCGATTGGGGCAAGTGCTGGTTCAAAGGCCAGCGCATCGCCACCGGGCAATGCAACGTCAAGGCGTACAACCGGCAGCTGCGCGATCTCATCGACGCCGGCCGCGCGAAACCATCGTTCATCGTTTCGCATGAGTTGAAACTCGCCGACGCGCCTGACGCCTATCAACACTTCGACGTGCGCGAGCAAGGCTGGACCAAGGTGGTCTTGCACCCCGGAGCCTAGCGAAGGCAAGCGGCGATCTGGGGGCAACAGCGCTCGAGCCAATCACTCGTCCATGCAAACGCGATCCGGCCAATGGCATCTGGGCGAAGCAGCCCGCGGTGCAGTTCCGCGAATCATGGACAAGCGTGCGGTGGGGCCATCGCTACGAACGTAACGCAGTTGTTGTCGCGTATTGAACGGCCCGAGATGTTCTGGAATAACGCTAGCGATAGTTGACGAAGTTGATGATGTCGTTGAGAAACCAAGGCAGGATCAGTTGCGTGTCCGAATAGCTGGTACCGACGGTCAGCCGTTGCGCTCTCTCGGCGGAGGCGGGCTTCGCGCCGTCCGGCGCATGCAGCATGTAGGTATCCGTATCGACCGAAGGCGGGCGAGCGAGCTGATCGCTCGCCGGCGACGAGGTCGAGGTACAGCCGGTAACGAGGACGACGAGTGCTGCTGCGAAGCAAAGGGACTTCATGAGGGTGTGAACTCCGGCAACGTGACTGGCAGCCATTATGGCCGAAGAACGCGCGGCTTCGATACGCACGTCGCTTACAGCACGGCCGCCGCGTCGTCACGCCAAGCCCTCACAACGCCAGCACCGTCACCCCCACTTCCATCCGGTGCGCGCCGCCGCCGAGTATCGTCCCGCGCAGCAACGACACATCGCTGTAGTCGCGCCCGATCGCGAGCGTCACATGATCGAGGTCGGCGAGCACGTCGTTGGTCGGATCGAGGTCGATCCAGCCGCTGCCCGGACAATGCACCGACACCCACGCATGCGACGCATCCGCGCCGATCAGCCGTGGCTGCCCCGGCGGCGGATCGTTGCGCAGATAACCGCTCACATAGCGCGCGGGCAAACCGAGCGAGCGCAGGCAGCCGATCATCACCTGCGCGAAATCCTGGCACACGCCGCTTTTCAGTTCGAACGCGCGCTCGGCCGGCGTATCGAACAGCGTCGCCGACGGCTTGTACGCGAAGTCTTCGTGAATCCTATGCATCAGATCGATCGCGCCGGCGACCAGCGGCCGGCCCGGCGTGAAGCTCGGCAACGCGTAGTCGCGCAGTGCCGGGCGCAGCGCGATATTCGGCGACGCGAAGCAGAACTGCGTTTCGGCCTGAAACTCGCCGCCCACCCGAAACCGCAGCGCGTCGGCGACTGTTTCCCAGCCAGGCGTCGCGTCGGGGTCCAGTTCGTTCCAGCGCGGCGTCAACTCCACCGTCGTTTCGCTCACGAGTTGCAGGCGTTCGTGCGGCGTATCGAGCGCGAAGTACAGCACGTCGTTGCCGAACGCATCGATGCGGCTGTGCAGATACGACGGCTCCGGCTCGATCCGCTCGCTGCGCGAGACCACCCGCTGCCACGGACACGCGAGCGGCCGGATCGTCGCCAGATGCTGGGCGGTCTCGACATAGGTCGAATAATGGTAAGTGGTCCGATGCGAAACGGACAGCACCGTCGGCGCGTGCTTCATACCCACACCTGCGAGGCGACCGTGGTCGCGTGACTGAAATAGCGCGCGCTGATTTCCTGCGCGGCCGCGTTCGCGAAGCCGCCGATCTGGTCGCACAGCGCGATCAGTTTGCCGTAGCGACCATCGGCGTCGAGCGTGCACAGCGTTTCGAGCGACGGCAACAGTTCGACCGGCGGCAGTAATTCCGCGAACGGCCGATGCCGCGCGCCGCTCGCCACCGCGGCAATCTCGTCGAGCTTGCTGCGCAGGCGCTCGTACACGCCGTAAATCCCGCGCGGGTTGTGCGGCTCGATCACCAGCAGATCGAGCAGCGCCGGCACTTCGAAACGCCCCGGATACAGCGAGCGATACGTGAGCGTGCTGTCGAACAGTTGCAGCAGCAGATCGAAGCCGGCCGGCGTCGCCAGCTGACCGTTCGCGGCGACCCCGCGCATGAACGCGGCCATCGTCGCGACGCGCTCGATATGGCGGCCGACGAACAACAGGCGCCACGCTTCGTCGCGGGTCATCCGGTCGCCCTGCGCGCCGCTGATCGCCGACAGCTGCACCGACAGATGCTCCAACGCGTTCGACAGCGTCACGCGGTCGTAGCGCTCGAACACGCTGCTGCTGCCCGCCGCGCCGGCGGTAGCCGCGATACTCGCAGTACCCGCAGTGCCTTTAACCGAACCCGGACCCGCGGCCGGCAGCAACGCCTGCAACGCATCCTGGAAGTCGTTGCGCGCCGCGAGAATCACGCGCCAGTGATCGTTCGACAGACGCCCGCGCACCTCGCCGTTCGTGCGCGCCTGGCAGCGCAGATTCTGGCCGATGCTGACGCTACCCGGCCCTTCGGCGAGGTTCGCGACCAGCGCACGCTCGAAGCTGCGCGACGAGGGCGCGGCGTCGGACGCCGGCGCCGCCGCCAGATCGCCCGGCTGCACCAGTCCGCACCACGTCGCCAGTTCGACCAGCGCCGGGAACATCGCATCGGCGTCGTTGCCTTCGAGCGAGCCGAGAATCAGCCGCAGCAGGCGCACGTTGTTCTCCGCGCGCTCGCCGTAACGTCCGGCCCAGAACAGGTTCTCCGCCGCGCGGCTCGACACCGTGCGATGTTTGCGCGTCAGGTCGGCCGGTTGCAGCGGCGACGGCAGCAGCGTGAAGGTCGAACTCGGCTGGCTCGACAGCACCCATGTATCGACGCTGCTGCCGCCGTGCTGCATCGACACCGTGGCTTGCCGTTCGGCGGCCACGCGCGTGAAGCCGCCCGGCATCACGTGCCAGCCGCCGTTGACATCGGCGATCGCATACACGCGCAGCACCGCCGGCCGGCCGCCGATCGTGCCGCCCTCGTAGCGCGGCGTGCACGAAAAGCGCTGCTCCTGCTGGATCGTGAACGCATCGGGCGATGCTTCGATCCGCTCGCGCCACGCGGTGAGCGGCTGGCTGCCCTGCTCGATGCCGGGCGGCGCATCGGCTCCGGTTTGCGGCCACGTCGGCACGATGAACGCGGAGTCGAGTTGCGCGAACGCCTGCTCGCGCGCCGCCTGTTCACCGCACCACCATGTCGGCACACCGGGCAGCAGCAGTGTTTCGCCGAGCAGCGCATCGGCGATCCCCGGCATGAACCCATGCAACGCCGGCGATTCGATAAAGCCCGACCCCGGCACGTTCGACACGATCACGTTGCCCGCGCGCATCACCTGCAGCAGGCCGGGCACGCCGATCGTCGAATCGGCGCGCAATTCGACCGGGTCGCAGAACGCGTCGTCCAGACGGCGCAGCACCACGTGCACGCGTTCGAGGCCGGCCAGCGTCTTCAGATAGAGGCGGTCGCCGCGCACGGTCAGGTCCTTGCCCTCGACCAGCGTGACGCCGAGATAACGCGCGAGAAAGGTGTGCTCGAAATAGGTTTCGTTGAACGGCCCCGGCGTGAGCAGCGCGATATGCGGCGACGCTTCGGCCGAACCTGGCGCGCGCTCGTCGTCGCGCAGCGTCGCCTGGGCGGACTGCACCAGCGTCGCGATCAGTTGCGAGTAAATCGGCGCGAGACGGCGCACGCGCAGCGAGCGGAACGGCTCGGCGAATAGCGACGACACGATCAGCCGGTTTTCGAGCGCATAGCCGAGGCCCGACGGCGCTTCGGTGCGCTGCGCGAGCACGCTCCAGTCGCCGTCCGACGTGCGCGCGAGATCGAGCGTGACGACCTGCAGGTACTGTCCGCCCGGCGGCGTGAAGCCCTTCACCGAGCGCTGATAGCCGGGATGGCCGAACACCAGCGCGGGCGGCAGTTGGCCTTGTTCCAGCAGCGTCTGCGGCCCGTAGATATCGGCGACGATCGCGTTCAGCAGTCGCGCGCGCTGCGTGATCCCGCGCTCCAGTTGCGCCCACTCGGCCTCGCCGAGCAGAAACGGCAGCAGATCGAGCGCCCACGGCCGCGACTTGCCGTTGTCCGCGTAGACGTTGTAGCTGATGTCGTTGTCGCGCACCTGCTGCGCGATCGACGCGCGATGCTCGGCCAGCCGCGCAATGCCGTCCTCGCCGAGCAGCGCGAAGAACTGCCGCCATGGTTCGCGCAGCGCGCCGGCCGCGTCGCGCAATTCGTCCCAATGGCCGTCATGCGCCGGCAGCAAACGCAGCAGGGACGAAGCGTCCGTCTGCTGCGCGGACGCTTCGAACGGCAAAGTCGATTGAAAAGCCAAGGTCGTGTGGTGTCAGTGCTTCATTGTTTTCAACTGCGGCGCAGATCGAGCGTGAATGGAAACTCGAGACTGCGCTGCGGCGTGCCGACCGCGAGCGGCCCCGGCGTATGGCCCGACGCGAAATAGCGCGCGCGCCGCCGGCTTTCCGCCTCGTAGGCGTTGACCGGAAAAGTCTGGTAATTGCGCCCGCCCGGATGAGCGACATGATACTGGCATCCGCCGAGCGAACGGCCGCTCCAGCTGTCGAGCAGATCGAACGTGAGCGGCGCGTGCACGCGAATCGTCGGATGCAGCGCGGCGGCCTGCGACCACGCGCGAAAGCGCACGCCGGCCACGTACTCGCTGACGCGCCCGGTCGGCTGCAACGGCAGCGGCAGGCCGTTTACCGCGAGCACGTGACGGTTGGCGTTCAGCCCGAGCGCGCGCACCTCCAGCCGCTCGACCGACGAATCGACATAGCGCACCGTGCCGCCGCTCGCGCCCTCCTCGCCCATCACGTGCCACGGTTCGAGCGCGTTGCGAATCGTCAGTTCGACACCGCTCAGCGTCAGCTCGCCGACCAGCGGGAAGCGGAATTCGAAGTGCGGCGCGAACCACGCGGCGTCGAACGCGAAACCGGCTTCGTGCAGGTCGCTGAGCACATCGTCGAAATCCATCTTGACGAAGGTGCCGAGCAGGAAGCGGTCGTGCAGCTCGGTGCCCCAGCGCGTGAGCCGCTGCGTGTACGGCGTGCGCCAGAAACGCGCGACCAGCGCGCGCAGCAGCAGTTGCTGCACGAGGCTCATGCGCGCGTGCGGCGGCATTTCGAAGCCGCGCAATTCGAGCAGGCCGAGGCGGCCGGTCGGGCCATCGGGCGAATACAGTTTGTCGATGCAGAACTCGGCGCGGTGCGTGTTGCCGGTCACGTCGATCAGGATATTGCGCAGCGCGCGGTCGATCAGCCACGGCGGCAGCGTTGCGCTATCGCGGCCGCCAAGCAGATCGAGCTGGCGTTGCAGTTCGCTAAACGCAATCTCCAGTTCGTAGACCTGATCGTTGCGCGCTTCGTCGATGCGCGGCGCCTGGCTGGTCGGACCGATGAACAGCCCCGAGAATAGATAGGACAGCGACGGATGGTTGTGCCAGTACGCAATCAGGCTCGCGAGCAGATCGGGACGGCGCAGGAACGGACTATCGGCCGGCGTCGCGCCGCCGAGCACGAAGTGATTGCCGCCGCCGGTGCCGGTGTGGCGGCCGTCGAGCATGAACTTTTCGCTGCTCAGATAGCTGTGCGAGGCCGACTCATACAGATACTCGGTGTGATCGACCAGTTCGTCCCAGTTCGAGGCCGGATGGATATTGACTTCGATCACGCCGGGGTCGGGCGTCACCTGCAACACCTTCAGGCGCGCGTCGCGCGGCGGCGGATAGCCTTCGAGCACGACCTGCATCTTCAGGTCGTCGGCCGTCGCCTCGACCGCGGCGAGCAGGTCGAGATAATCGTCGAGGTCGGTCAGCGGCGGCATGAATACGTGCAGCAGCGTGCGGCCGCTGCCGAACGAAGCGTTTTCCGCTTGCGGGCCGGCCGCGCGTTTGGGGTCGCGCGCCTCGACGCACACCGCGGTGCGTAACGTGTCTTTCGACGACTGGCCGCGCGCCGGCGGCGCATCGCCGTGCGGCTGACGCGAATATGCGAGCACGTTGTCGTGCGGCATGCCGCTCAGCAAATCCGCGGCCGAGCGCGATAGTGCGGCCGCGCGGCGTGGGTCGGCTTTCAGCGCGCCATTCGCGGCGCCCGCGCTCGCTGCATCCACGTCCGCGTCCAGGTCCTGCCCCGGCGCGCCGCCGCGCCTTGCGTCGTACTGCACCCGCAACTGCGCGGCCGTGCGCAGCGGTTCTTGCGGCGCGAACGGATCGTGCGCGTGCTGATACGGATAGTCGGTCTTCGATACCCACGGCAGCGAATCGAGCGGCAGCCGATAGCCCATCGGCGAATCGCCCGGGATCAGATACATCCGTTCGTCGCGGAAGAACCAGCGGCCGGTGATCCATTGCGGCGCGCTGCCCGCCGCGCCGCGCTCGCGGCCGATCGGCAGCACGTAGCCCGTCGGACTGCCGAGCCCCGCGTCGAACACGCGACGCAGCCGCACCCGTTCGAGTTCGTCGTCGAGCCGCGCGTCGAACGGATCGACGTTGACCGGCAGGCGGCGCTCGCGCCACAAGTAGTACCAGGTATCTTCATAGCCGGGCTGGATGCAGCCGGGATCGAGCGACAACTTCGCGGCCAGATGCGCGACGAAGCGCTGCGCGTCGCCGGCCGTGTAGCGGCCCGGCTCGCGTTCGTCGGCGAACAGGGCCGGGTTGTGCCAGCACGGCTCGCCGTCGGCGCGCCAATACAACGACATCGCCCAGCGCGGCAGTTGCTCGCCCGGATACCACTTGCCCTGGCCGATGTGCAGAAAGCCGTTCGCGCCGTAACGCTCGCGCAGCCGCTCCATCAGCGCGACCGCATAGCCGCGTTTGGTGGGGCCGAGCGCGTCCGTGTTCCACTCGGCGGCGTCGCGGTCGCGCACCGACACGAAGGTCGGCTCGCCGCCCATGGTCAGCCGCACGTCCATCTGGCCGAGTTCGCGGTCCACCTGCGCGCCCATGGTCAGCACGTCGCTCCACGCCGCGTCGTTATACGGTTTGGTCACGCGCGGCGTTTCCAGCACCCGTTCGATCGACATCGTGTGCTCGAACTCGACTTCGGATTCGTCGACCGCGCCCGAGATCGGCGCCGCGCTGCCGGGCTCCGGCGTGCAGGCGACCGGAATATGCCCTTCGCCGGCCAGCAGCCCCGAGGTCGGATCGAGGCCGATCCAGCCCGCGCCCGGCAGATACACCTCGCACCACGCGTGCAGATCGGTGAAGTCGACTTCGGTGCCGCTCGGGCCGTCGATCGATTTGAGGTCCGGCGCGAGTTGCAGCAGATAGCCGGACACGAAGCGCGCGGCGAAGCCGAGCTGCCGCAACGTCTCGACCAGCAGCCAGCCCGAATCGCGGCACGAACCCGACGCGTTGACCAGCGTTTCCTCCGGCGTCTGCACGCCCGGCTCCAGCCGGATCAGATAACGGATTTCCTGTTGCAGCCGCTGGTTCAGCGCGACCAGAAAATTCGCGGTGGCGGCCGGCGTGCGGTCGATGCTCGCGACGAATTCGGCGAAGCGCGGCGTCATCGGCCGCTTCACGCGGTACGGTGCGAGTTCGAGCGCGAGGGCCGGCGCGTAGTCGAACGGGAACTGCTCGGCCGACGGCTCGAGAAAGAAATCGAACGGGTTGTAGACCGCCATTTCGGCGATCAGATCGACGGTCACCTTGAACTCGCGGGTCTGCTCGGGGAACACCAGCCGGGCCTGATAGTTCGCGAACGCGTCCTGCTGCCAGTTGATGAAGTGCTTCACCGGCTCGACCCGCAGCGAGTACGACAGGATCGGCGTCCGGCAATGCGGCGCCGGCCGCAGCCGCACGACCTGGGGCGACAGCGAGACCAGCCTGTCGTAGCGGTAATGAGTGACGTGGTGCAGCGCGACGCGTATGGACACTCCGGACTCCTCGACGAAATGGTCAGCCCGCCAAAAAAGCAAGCTCTATGCCGTGCTTCGGTTGCGTTGTATGAAGCGGCGGATATCGCGCGATGCACCAATCCGGCGCACCGCCGCTGCACGATCATGCACGTACTGTGCGTTAAAGCGGTGACTGCTGGCAACCGCGGCATGAAGATTGCACCCGCGTTGCGACCAAGCCCGCTCCGCCACTACCGTTCTAACGAGGCCCGCCCGATGAAAACCTTCCACTGCAACCGCTGTGCGCAGTTGGTGTTCTATGAAAACGTGCGCTGCGAACGCTGCGAATCGTTGCTCGGCTTCCTGCCCGATCTGCGCGAACTCAGCGCGTTCGACGACGCCGGCGACGGCCGCTGGCGCAGCCTGCATCCGCGCGCGAACGGCGCGCTGTTTCGCCAGTGCCACAACTACGCGGTCGAAAACGTCTGCAACTGGATGATCCCCGCCGACTCGCCCGACACGCTGTGCCACGCGTGCCAGCTGACCCGCACGATTCCAAACCTGGCCGAGCCGGAGAACCGTCTGTACTGGTACCGGCTCGAAGTCGCGAAGCGGCGCCTGCTGTACACCTTGACCGAACTGGGCCTCGAAGTTCGTTCCCGCGATGCGGACCCCGAGCACGGTCTCGCGTTCGAATTTCTCGCCGACAGCGGCGACGGCGCGCGCGTGATGACCGGCCACGACAACGGGCTGATCACGCTGAACATCGCCGAAGCCGACGATGCGCATCGCGAGAAAGTGCGCACAGCGATGGGCGAACCGTATCGCACGCTGCTTGGGCACTTTCGCCACGAGACCGGCCACTACTTCTTCAGCCAGTTGATCGAAAATGACCCGCGCTGGCTCGAGCCGTTTCGCGCGCTGTTCGGCGACGAGCGCGCCGACTACGGCGAAGCGCTGAATGCGTATTACCGCGACGGCGCGCCGCCCGACTGGCAGGCGTCGACCATCAGCGCGTACGCGACGATGCATCCGTGGGAGGATTGGGCGGAAACGTGGGCGCACTATCTGCTGATCGTCGACGTGCTCGATACGTCGACGTCGTACGGACTCGCGCTGCTGCCCGACGATCCGAGCGAGCCGACGCTGACCGACCGCACACCGGTCGAGGACGCGAGCTTCGGCAATCTGATGAAGCGCTGGTTTCCGCTGACGTATGCGTTGAACAGCCTGAATCGCAGTCTCGGGATGCCCGACGGTTATCCGTTTACGCTCGCCGCGCCGGTGGTCGACAAGCTGCGGTTCGTGCATCGGGTGATCGCGGCGGCGGGCAATAAAAGCGCGCCTGACGCCGCGGCCGCGTCGCCCGCGCCGCTCGCCACCGAGCCCGACGAGGACAAGAAGGCCGTCCCCAAAGAGCGCAGCGCACCGCAACGCGAGTTCAACGACGACGCGTCCTGAGCCGGCCCCGCGTCGCGTTCGAATGCATAAAACGGTGTTCGCGACCCGCCGGGAGCTTCGCTCGCACTTACACTAAGGGCTTATCGTCCCGTCGGGAATAACCCACATGCGAAACACGCAGTACCTGAACAGCCGCTTACTGATCGTCGCGGTATTCGCGTTGGCTGCGCTGATGTCGAGCGCCGGCTGCAAATCGACGACCACACGCGACGCGCCCGCCTCCCCGACCGCACCGCGATCCGCCCCGCCGAGAGTCGCCACCACCGATGACGCGACGCTCGCCGGCCGGGTCAAGCAGGCGCTGGCAGCGGACCCGGCGCTGCGTTCGGCGACGATCAGCGTGGCCACCTATCGAGGCGTCGTGCAGTTGTCCGGATACGTCGATTCGCAGGCACAGATTCTCGAAGCGCTCGCCGTCGCCCACGGCGTGGCCGGCGTCCAATCGGTGAGTAACGAGCTGGAAATCAAGCCGCAGTGACGCGCGCGCCGGCGCGACGAATTCATGCCCAATCTGATGCCTTGCGCGATCTGCCGATCGGACTACATTTAATCAAGGTCCGTCCCGCGCGCGATACCGGCGACGCAGCGCCGCGCGCGCCGACCTTACAGGAGACGTCAAATGGCAGAGATCGACAAGCAGGAAGTGGTTGCGGTACTGAACCGGATTCTCGAATCCGAACTGGCCGGCGTGGTCCGCTACACCCACTATTCCTTTCTGGTGTTCGGCTTCGGCCGGATTCCGATCCAGTCGTGGCTGCGCGCGCAGGCCGATGAATCGCTGGTGCACGCGCAGCAGGCCGGCGAATGGATCACGACGCTGGGCGCCTATCCGTCGCTGACGATCGGCCCGCTGCTCGACTCGCACACCTTCGATATCGGGTCGATCCTGCGCGAGTCGTTGCAGGCGGAAAACGTCGCTTTGCAGCTGTATCGCGATCTGCTCGCGCTGGTCGCGGACCGCTCGGTCGCGTTGGAAGAATTCGCGCGCCAGATGATCCATGTCGAAGAACTGCACGCGGGCGAAGTCGACAAGATGCTGCGCCGTCCGGGGGAAGTGTCGACGACGGGCGAACGGCAAGCGGCTCAGACCTGAGTGAAGCGGCTAGCGCGCAGTTATGAGCAAGTGTGCTGCGCGCGACGGCGTCCAGCGGTAGTCGCATAAAAAAAACCGACGCGAGGCGTCGGTTGAAACGATTCCCGGCTTTCCGAGGGCCAATTACGTCAGGAATCGGAGAGATCGAAGTATGGCAATGCAAGCTTAAGATTTGCTGAGCACGCTGGGCTTGCGTGCCGAGTGGGTAAGCGAGGCCGTGAATTCAATGCTTCTTGTTGCGCTCATCGAGCCCTTTGATCAGGGATTCGACCGGCCCCATATGTTGAGAAACGACGAACACCTCAACCTCACTCATCGAACATTCCTCCCAGCCGGCATCGTTGACAGTAATCACGCTTATCTGCTTGCCGCCTTTTTCGTAGTAGGTAATGTGATGGACCTGACGATACAGATCCTTGCCATAAAACCGGTCCTTGCCAATCTTTTCCGATGAAAGTCGCACCGCCCTGGTTTTCGCATGATCGAGCTTGTCCTTATCAAGCAGACCCGCGTCTATGAGCCAACCGTCGGCTATGTTGGTTGGCCAGCTTTCGCACGGCGGGGGCTTCGCGATAGATAGCGCGGAAAAGCATAGAAGCGTGAAGGCAAAAGCTCGCTTCATGGATGCACTACCTTTAACAGTCTGTCTCCACTGTTCCAGTTTTTTCTCGCACCAGAGGAGCCAAAACGATGCATCCTTTTGATGCGTTGCCCGGATCGCTGCGGCTATCGCCGTGGATCATAAATCCACTACGACCGAAAGTATTTGTCCCATTAATGGGGGTGAGCCGCATGGTGTACGGTCCAGTATGAGCATGCCTGAATGGCGCTCCGATTTCGTACTCGCCGACGGGGATTGGTCCTTTGTCGCGTACGTGTTGCAGGTGGTGCTGATCTTTTCCCTCGCCGTTACCGGAATATCCTCTTGCGTCTACGAAGGTCCCATTAAAATAAAGTTTCTTGCTGGTGTGGCCGAAAACCCAAGGCATTTTTTGTCCTCCCAAGTTGTACGAATCAACGATTAAACCAAAGGACTAGATCTCAAAAAATCTTCGGGATATTAAGCAATCTCGATAATCGGGTCGCGCACCGGGAGATACCGTCGGACTCGTCCGATCACTTGCTCGGGAAGCCCCGATAACTCAAGGGTTGAATGGTCGAAGACCTACGCGACACGAATCTCAAACGGGAAAAAATTTAGCCGGTTTATGTGTCAACAATTGTTGAATCGGCGAGCCGCAGTAATCTCGAAGAACCACAAAAAAGCCCGCCACCGACCCAATCGGCAGCGGGCATAGCCCGGAGCTCCTCACTCCTTCTCGCAAAATTTCCAGCGCGCTCAATGGGTATTTAACCCAAGCACCGGCTCCCTTCACACACCCCCACCCCCTCAATACGCGACATAAGGCCCGGTCCCACCCGGCGTCGGCTGCTGTTCGATCGCCGCATAAACATTGCGCCCATAAAAGAACGGCAGCCCCCAATCGAACACCGTCGAGGCCACGAACGCCGGCCCCGCGAGCAGCGGCAATGCCGCATCGCCGCGATAGCTCTGCGCGATCGACGTCGCGTTGCCGACGCTGAAGTTCACCGCGCTGGTCGTGCCGTTCAGACCTTCGATCGTCGCGCTCAACTGCTGCGTCGACGATGGGCAGTAGTACGCACTATTCGGACTCGGACAGGCGGCCAGCGACGAGGTCTGGAAAAACAGCCCGGTCGAGCCGCTATCGAGAATGCTGTGGTTGTACGTCGTGCCGTTCTGCACTGTCGTGAACGTCCCGTTCGACGCGCTCACGCCGATCACCTGCGCATTGCCGAGCGCATTGTTGCTCTGCGTGCCGATGCCGAACACCAGTTGCCCGGTCACCGACGGCGCGCCCCCCGACACGGTCGGCAGACTCAGCATCGAGCCATTGTTGTCGGTCGTGAAGTACGGCACCGGATTGGCGACCTGGTAGGTTTCGGCGAGTGCGATCACTGTGCAGGTCGAACCCGCGCAACCGTAGTAGGTCGCGGGCAGCGCCTGCTGCGCGCAGGCCGCGCCGCAATCGTGCTTGAACACACCGATGCCGAGAATGCCGTTCGCCTGCAACGTCGCCGGCGTATTGCGTGGCGCGCCGACCGCCGCGCAATCGGCCGGTACCGACGCGTAGCCCGGATCGATCACCTGAACCGGCAGCGACGCGGCTTTTTCGCCGGCGATCTGCAGGTCCGCAAGCTTCACCGCGCCCCACGTATAGCCGTCGAAAAACTGCATGCATTCGGCGACCAGGTTGCCGGCGCCGTCCTTCTGCTGCGGCAGGCTCACCGACGCGGGCAATTGCGACGCGAAAATGCGCACGCCCCACGAGCCGGTATCGACCAGCACGTGATCGATCGTCTGGCAATTGCTGGTGCCCGGCGCGCAGATCGTGATGCTGACGAACGGCATGTTCGGCACGTTGCTCAGGCCCGCGTCGACCGTCACGCGCACCGCGTTCGCGGCCAGCGCCTCGGGCGTCGGCGACGTGTTGGTCACGGTCGAGCCCGACGAACTGGTCGAACCGGCGGTTGTGCCCGCGCCGCCGGAGCCACCGGAGTTGCCACCCCCGCCGCCGCCGCACGCGCTCAGCAACAAGGTCAACGCCACCAGCGGCGCCGCGCCGAGCACGCTCAGCCACGAAGATCTGGATCGCAGTGTGGATCTCATGACGGGCCCCGTTATTGAATGACGCTGACGTCGACGCCGGCGGGCACCGCCCGCGGCAGATACGCATAACCGGTGAAGGCGCGCAGATGGCCGCCCGAGAACACCACCAGCTCGTCGCTCGATATCGCGAGCGGCGCGCCCCGCCGGCTCGCATTGGCGGCGACGTATGCGTCGAAGGACGCGCCGAGCATCGACTTCAGATCGGGCAATGTCGGGCCGTCCCACGCGACGCCGAACACGACGCCATTCGCGCCGACGTATTCGCGCACCACGGTGCCCGACGGCAGCGTCAATTGCTGCACCGAATACGCGCGCTGCGTAGTCTCGACGCGGGCGAGCGCGTGCTGACGCGACTGATCGGCGTCGACGGTGCTGGCGTTCTGGCCGAGCGTCGCGTGCGCGGCGAACGGCAACGCGCAGCTCGCCCCGAGCATTGCGCACGCAATGCGGGTGATAAGCATCGGTTTCAAGAGATTTCCTTCGAGGTGAAACGCCCGTGCCGGCCGCGAGCCGATCACAAACGCAAAACTTAAGGGGCGCACACCTGACCGGCTGAGCCGGGTTGCCTTCACGCCGGTTGGGCTGCGTGAATGCGTCTACGGAACGGCGAGCCGAAACTTTAATGACGAAATCGCGCGCGGCAATCGTTTGCGAGTCGATTTAAACCTACGCATTTTGCGATGCCGTTTGAGCACGTTTGATTATCGCGACGGAGTTCTTTTATGGACGGTGGTTTGCCGCGTGTTTCGCGGTTCTTCGATGTTTAAAGCGAACAGCCGGAACGACACTCGGGCGCGGCGCGTGCATGGCCGAGCGGCGAAATACGTTGTTTGGACGATGTAAGCGGATGCAGAATAATTGCCTTGAAAATGCGTATTCGTCAGACTACGCGGGGCTTACAGCTCGCGGCTCGCGGGGAGACCGAAGCGAAGCGCATCAATGCCGCCACCACTCAACAAAAAAATGCCGCGGATCGCACAGTGGCCATCCGCGGCATCGGATCGGGGCGAGCGGAACGCGTCGCGCGATTTACTTCCCGGCTTATTTCTTCTGCTGTTGCAGCAGCGACTTCAGTTCCTGCACGTTTTCTTCGACCCGCTTCGCGATCACCGCATACGACTCGGCCTGAGTCTGATACGCGGCTTGCGCGAGTTGCTGCATATCGGCAAGCGATTTGTGCAGGCTTTGCTGAACCAGCTCGGCGGTATTGGTCGACGGCTTGATGCCCGAGGCCGCCAGCTGGGTGGTCAGCGTCTGCAACTCGCCGAGCGTCGAGCGCAGCATGTCGGCCTGTTTCTGCGCGAGCGCCTGCATCCCCTGAAAGGCGGTCTGATTCGCTTGCACCAGCGCTTCCATGTCCTTACGGCGCGCTTCCATGATGGCGGGCACGTCGAAGCCGGGGAGCTTGAACTGCTCCAGCATTTTGGTGAGATCGCCAAACGGATTGGCGGCTTCGGGTCGGTCCATGCGAGATCCTCCTTGGGGTTGGTATAGGCCATCATGCGCTATCCGGCCGCGTTGCGCCACCGGGCTCACCCTGGCAGAACTGGTGTCGAATGCAAGGCGCAATAAGTCGCGCGGGGCTGCTGGAAGCGCTCCCGCAGCCCCGCCCCGTATGGCTTTGGCGGACTTCGTTGGCTGTCCCACATTGCCGCTTCACTGCCGCTTTTCATCTTCCGTCAGCCGATTAGGATAGGAGCACCATAACGTCAGGACAGGGTAACGGTATGCGCTATCCGCTGGACATCGCCATCGCGGCCGCGCTGCTCGTGTTCGTTCTCGTCTGCATCGTCAAACTCGCATTGAACTGATCGTTCGATCTATTCGCGCGGGTCGCCGCCGCGCTTCTTCTGTTCTTCCGCTCTTCTTGCGCTTTTTTTTACGCCGCGTTTCCTGCGGTTCCTATGCGCTGCCGCCCAGCCCGCGCTGCGCCCTGGCACCATGACATCGGGCGAAATAATTGTTGAATGGAGTTCGCCGGCCGACTCGTCGATACTTCGTTCGCTGCCGGTGCGTTACGAAACAAGCGACGCATGAGATCGAAACCGCTCCACGTGCGAATCCCTTCGCCGATGATCGACGATCCCTCGGTTGCCCGATCATCGGCCGATTACTTCGAACCGGAACCCAGGATCATCATGTCGACCTCAGTGAACAGCATCAAAAAAACCGCCATCCGTTTCACGTGCATCGCACTCGTCTGCGGCAGCGCGCTGCTCAGCGGTTGCGCGAGCGCAGCCGTCAGCAATGTCAGCCCGGTCGCCGCGCCAACCGCCACCACAGCGGCAGCCGCAGCCGGCACGCAGGCGACGCTGCATCCGCAGGTGATCTACGTGGCCGCATTCGATGCCGATCCGCAACAGGTGCAGCTCGACAACAGCGGCCTGCTGCACAAGCTGAAAACGCAGTTGTCGGGATCGTCGGCCGCGCAGCAGCGAGCCGACGACGCGGCCCAGGTTCGTGAGCAGGTCGCCGACGAAATCGTCCATCGGTTGCAGACGCTCGGTCTGAACGCAGTGCGCCTCGACGCACCGCTGCCCGCCGATCAGAACGCGCTCGTCGTGCAAGGCAGTTTTGCATCGATCGACGCCGGCAATCGCCGCCGCCGCACGCTGATCGGCCTGGGCGCCGGCAAGAGCGAGGTCAGCAGTTCGGTGCAGATCGTCTATCAGCCGGCGGGCGGCGCGCCGCGCGTGGTGGAGAGCTTCATCGCCCACGCCGACAGCGGCAAGATGCCCGGCATGGTGGAAACCGCCGGGGTCGGCGCGGCGGCTGGTGGCATCGCGACAGCAGCGGCCGCCGGAGCCGGCTTGCATGGCGTGACGGAATCGAAGCGCGCGGGCGTATCGGCCGATGCGAAGCGCCTCGGCGATGCGGTCGCCAAACAGATCGCGCAGTTCGGTGCTCAAGCCGGCTTCGTCGCGGCCGCGCAGAAAAGCTGACCGCGAGCGGCCAGAGCGCCGACGCACGGCGACGGCGGCGTGGAGTTAAGCTCCACGCCGCCGTTTTTTCAACCTCGCCTCACCTGCGCCAGAATTCCCGGATCATCGCGAGCAACGCGCTCGGCGCGGTGCCTTTCTGGCAGTAGCCGTCGAAATTGTGGCGTTCGCGGCCGGTTTCCTTCACGTGATCTTCGTCGAGCGACGTGAACGCAACGATGCCCAGACTATGGGTAGGCAGATAGCGGCGCAGCGCGCTCGCGGTTTCGTAGCCGTCGCGCCCCGGCATCATGATGTCGAGCACCACCACGTCGGGCACCCAGTTGCGCACGCAGCGCAACGCGGCCGCACAACCGTTCGCGCTGCGCGCGTCGACACCCTCGTAAGAAAAATAGGTCGCGAGCGCTTCGGCCGCGTTTTCGTTGTCGTCGACGACCAGGACGCGTGGTAATTCGTGCAATAACTGCACCGCGCGGGCGCTCCATCGCTGACAGGTAGACTGGATTCGAGGCATGCGTGTGAACCTGCGATAAAAATTAACAGGCCTGCTAGCAAGCATCGTTCCGCGTCTCGTCAGACGCAAGCTGCAAGATATCTCCGTATCCGACCCCATCCCATTTTGCCCTTTATGCGCGGTGTGTTTCGCGCTCGCGCCCCCTTCTGCCCGTTTGTCAGCCGCCTGCCGAGCGTCTACACTGCCGAGGTTGATGCAGTGCAGCAGATGCCGTTTCCGCGCGTCATGCGCCACCCGACGCGCGCCGCTCTAACGTTGTTCGACCCGACCGACGACCCGCCTGGAGAGACCCGCATGGACCCGCTGTCCGCACAGCCGTTTGCACAACGCAAGGTGCTGATCATCGGCATCGCTAATGAACATTCGATCGCCTACGGTTGCGCGCGCGCATTCCGCGAACTGGGCGCCGAACTCGCGATCACCTATTTGAACGACAAGGCAAAAACCTACGTCGAGCCGCTTGCCGAAGAACTCGGCGCATCGCTGGTCATGCCGCTCGACGTCTCCAAACCAGGCGAACTCGAAGCGGTATTCGACGCGATTCGCGACCGCTGGGGCCGGCTCGACGTCGCGGTCCATTCGATCGCGTACGCACCGAAAGAGGATCTGCAAGGCGGCCTGCTGAACAGCTCGGCGGCCGGCTTCGCACAGGCGATGGACATTTCGTGCCACTCGTTCATCCGCATGGCGCGGCTCGCCGCGCCGCTGATGACCGACGGCGGTTCGCTGTTCGCGATGAGCTACCTCGGCGCGAACCGGGTCGTGCCGAACTACGATCTGATGGGTCCGGTCAAGGCCGCGCTCGAAGCATCGTGCCGCTATCTCGCGCACGAGTTGGGGCCGCGGCGCATCCGCGTGCATCCGATTTCGCCGGGGCCGCTGAAGACGCGCGCGGCGTCGGGGTTGAAGGACTTCGATCTGCTGCTCAACGAAGCGGCCGCGCGCGCGCCGATCGGCGAACTGGTCGACATCATGGACGTCGGTTACACCTGCGCATTTCTCGCGACCCCGTACGCGCGGCGCATGACCGGCAATACGATCTTCGTCGACGGCGGCGTCAGCATCATGGACGGCGGCGCGAGCTGAACGACGCGCATCCTGCCGGAACGGCTCCGGCACGACGCGTGACTGAAGCAGTGCTTGCGGCCTGTTTGCCAGGCAACGGAACGCCGCTGCGTTCCCCGCTGCGTTCTCTCTACATGCTACGAATGATGCTCGGCCGCTTGCGCGAAATCATTCGCGCTGCCCGCGCCTGCCGTGGTCTTCGGCACGTCCGCTGCCGCGCCCATCGTCACCAGCACGCTACAGGTCACGCGATCGAGCAACAGACCGTCGTGCCGGCCGCCCCACCAGCGCGCGAGTCCGTGACTGCGGCGATGGCCGACCACCACCAGATCGACGTTCAGATCACTGGCAAACAACGGAATCTGTTCCAGCGGCTCGCCGATCGCGATATGCCCGGTCGCCCGAATGCCGCGCGCGGCCAGCTTCTCCAAGCCCTCGTCGAGCAACGCCCTGGCCGATTCGTTGATGAACTCGACCGGCACCGCCGCCGTGATGTCCGCGCCCTGCATCCACGCCGTATTGTTGATCACCGACAGCAGATGCACGTCGGCGCCCAGACTCTGCGCGAGCGCCGCACCGTCCTTCAACGCGTGCTGTCCTTCGCGGGTTCCGTCGTAACAGAGAAGAATGCGTTTGAAGCTCAACATGGCGGGTCTCCCTGCACCGTTTCGCGGGCTCGGTTCACTCATCGAGTATATGTAGTCGATCTATTTTATGTCACGAAATGATATACACGAGCGGACGTTGACCGGTACTACTTACCGCGCCGCCATCACCGACTTCGCACTGCCAACCCTACGACAGCTACTGCCGTGCACTATCACGCGGAGACGACAGTCGCGCGGTCCGCGAAGCCGCGCGGCGGCGTTTTATATCACATTGAAATATAATCATGACCACACTGTATTCGCGTTGCCAGGGTTTCCCCGGTAATGTCGGGCCCGGCATAATCGACTACTTCCCTCTCCTATCTTGTCCCGTTCCCTCCTTTCCGGCTGGCTCGCCAGCTTCGTTCCCGTACCAGTCACCGTCAAATGGCACGAACGTGCGCGTTCCTGCGTCGGCGCGCTGCTCGGCATCGCGTTCACCGGCGGCCTGATGTATCTGCTGCTCGGCCCGTCCACCAGCATTCCATTGCTGGTCGCACCGATGGGCGCCTCCGCGGTGCTGCTGTTCGCGGTGCCGGCCAGCCCGCTCGCGCAGCCGTGGTCGATCATCGGCGGCAATCTGGTGTCGGCGACGGTCGGCGTGACCTGCGCGAAGCTGATCGGCGATCCGACGCTCGCGGCCGCAGTCGCGGTCGCGCTGGCGATCGGCGGGATGTTCGCGTTGCGCTGTGTGCACCCGCCGTCGGGCGCGGTCGCGCTGACTGCGGTGCTCGGCGGCCCGGTCATTCATGCGCTCGGCTATCGCTTCGTGCTGGAACCGATCCTGATCCAGTCGGCCGCGCTGCTGTTCGGCGCGCTCGTCTATCACGCCGCGACCGGCCACCGCTATCCGCATGCGGGCCGCCAGGATCGCGCGACGCCGGGCGAAGCCGCCGACGAAGCGGCGCGAGTCGGTTTCACGCGCGACGACGTGACCGCGGTCCTGCAGCGTCGCGACGAAATGCTCACCATCGATCCCGACGATCTGTATTCGCTGCTGCGCGAAACCCAATTGCAGGCGTTCTCGCGCAGCTTCGACGAACTGCGCTGCGAAGACGTGATGTCGCGTCATGTCGTATCGGTGTCGCCGGGCACGCGCGCCGGCGCCGCGTGGGTTCTGTTCAAGCGACACAACGTGAAGGCGCTGCCGGTGGTCGACGGCGGACAGAAGCTGCTCGGCATCATCACGCGCGCGGACTTCGTCGAGCGCAAAAGTTTCGGCGCGCTGACGCCGATTCTCGATTACGTCGACGGCTGGCTGCGCGGCGATGCGCTGCGCACCCGCAACGTCGGCCAGCTAATGACCACCGATGTCTGCACCGTCAACGCGAATGCGCCGATCACCGAGCTGGTGCCGATGTTCGCGAACTTCGGCCACCACCACGTGCCGGTGCTCGATCAGGCCGGGCGCGTGGTCGGCATGATCACCCAGGTCGATCTGATTTCGGGCCTGCACCGGCAAACCGTCGCGCAGGCCCGTAACGCCGCGTGAGCGGGAAATACCTGTACAGACGAAGCAAATCACGAGCCAACCACGCGGCTCCGACAACCAGGCGGCAATCCGCTCGAATACATCATTCTGTGATATATTTTCGCGATTTCTTCAGATCGGCGCATACCCATGAAAGTACGGACTCGCAAGCTGCATAAAAACGACTTCGAGCAGTTGTCGGAGTTTCGTTACCAGATGCGGCGCTTCGAGCGGTTCTCCGAGCAGGCCGCGCAGAACGAGGGCATCACGCCGCTGCAATATCTGTTGCTGCTGCATATCAAGGGCTATCCGGAGCGCGACTGGGCGACCGTCGGCGAACTCGCGGAGCGACTGCAGGCGCAGCATCACGGCGTGGTCGCGCTGGTCTCGCGCTGCGAGGCGCTCAATCTGGTGCGCCGCCAGATCAGCGAAACCGACCGGCGCCAGGTTGAAGTACACCTTGAAAAAGCGGGCGAGCGGGTGCTCGAACGGCTGGCGCAATTGCACCGCGCCGAGTTGAGATCGCTGCAAGGCTCTTTCCGGATTCCACAGATCGATCTCGAGTAAACATGAGCATGGATTCGCACAAGCGCGACTTCTCGGCGAACGCGCGACTACCCGGCATTTTCGCGCTGGCCGCCGGCATCGGCCTCGTCAGCACGCTGGCCGCATTCGTACTGCTGAACCTGATTCATCTGTTCACCAATCTGTCTTTCTTCGGCACGCTGTCGTTCGTCGAACGCTCGCCCGCCGCCAATACGCTCGGCCCGTGGGTCATCGGCGTGCCGGTGATCGGCGGCCTGATCGTCGGAATGATCGCGCGCTTCGGCTCGGAAAAGATTCGCGGCCACGGCATTCCCGAAGCGATCGAGGCGATCCTGTTCGGCAAGAGCAGGATGTCGCCGAAAGTGGCGGTGCTCAAGCCGTTGTCGTCGGGCATCGTGATCGGCAGCGGCGGCCCGTTCGGCGCGGAAGGCCCGATCATCATGACCGGCGGCGCGCTCGGCTCGCTGATCGCGCAGTGCGTGAAAGTCACCTCGGCGGAACGCAAGACGCTGCTGGTGGCCGGCGCCGCGGCCGGCATGACCGCGGTGTTCGGCACGCCGGTCGCGGCCGTGCTGCTCGCGGTCGAACTGCTGCTGTTCGAATGGCGTCCGCGCAGTTTCCTGCCGGTCGCGGTGGCCTGCGCGGTCGCCGGCTTCGCGCGGGCAATCTTTTTCGGCACCGGTCCGCTGTTCCCGTTGCAAACCGCCGCGCCGGACGGCTGGTCGCTGCTGTCGTGCATGATCGCGGGGGTGTTGTCGGGCGCGTTGGCGTCGGGCTTGTCGGCCGCGCTGTACAAGGTCGAGGATCTGTTCGGCAAGCTGCCGGTTCACTGGATGTGGTGGCCCGCGCTCGGCGGCATCGTCGTCGGTATCGGCGGCTGGCTCGAACCGCGCGCGCTCGGTGTCGGTTATGACGTGATCGGCGATCTGCTGCACCAGAACATCGCAGTGCAGGTCGCGTTGCTGCTGCTCGGCGTAAAAGCGGTGATGTGGGTCGTCGCGCTCGGCTCGGGCACCTCGGGCGGCGTGCTCGCGCCGCTGCTGATGCTCGGCGCCGGCCTCGGCACGGTGCTCGCGCACTGGCTGCCGGGCGGCGAGCCGGCGCTGTGGCCGCTGGTGTGCATGGCCGCGACGCTCGGCGCCACGCTCGGCGCGCCGCTGACCGCGATCGTGTTCGCGTTCGGCCTCACTCACGACGCCAATGCGCTGCTGCCGCTGCTGACCGCGACGCTGGTCGCGCACGGCTTCTCGGCGGTGGCGATGCGCCGCTCGATCATGACCGAGAAGATCGCGCGGCGCGGTTATCACATCTATCGCGAGTACGGCGTCGATCCGCTCGAGCGTCACTTCGTCGATGAAGTCATGACCGCGTCGGTCGAAGCGGTCGATGCCGGCACGACCGTCGGCGAAACGCTGCACACGCTGTTCGGCGCGAATCAGCTGCGCCGCGCGTATCCGGTGGTGCGCGACGGCGCGGTAATCGGCGTGGCCGAGCGCGGTCTGCTCGAACGCTTTTGCGCGGACGACAGCAAACGCAAGCGGTCGATGACGCTCGCCGACGTATTCGCGCAGCAGCAAAATCCGGCATTCGCTTTGCCGTCCGAACCTTGCCGGCTGGTCGCGACGCGTCTCGCGGTGCTCGGCCTCGAACGTCTGCCGGTGGTCGCGGATCGCAATAGCATGCGGCTGGTCGGGATCGTGTCGCGAAGCGATCTGGTGAAGCCGTCGCTCGCGCACTTCGAAGAGGAGCACAAGCGCGAGCGGTTCCGGCGGATCCGGCCGGCGCTCGGCAAGCGGCGCTTTGCGCCGGTGCGCAAGACGGGCTGAACTTTCCCGGCGCAAATTAGAAAAAGCCGGCGCCCGCGAGGGTGTCGGCTTTTTCGCATCGGAACGCGCAGGCGAGAAAATCCATTCCGTGAAAACCGCCGCGCGGTGTCGGCCACTATGGGCCGCAGCTAAAAACCGCCGTTATTCAAACGCCTTGTCGTTCGGCGCTGCATAAACCTGCTTCAACGCATCGGTCATCGGGAAATCGAAGCTGATGTTCTTCGGCGGGACCGGCTTCATGAACCACTTGTCGTACATCGGTTGCAACTCGGGGCCCTTCATCACCTGCGCGAGCGTGTCGTCGACCAGCTTCTTGAACTCCGGGTCGCTGCGACGCAGCATGAAGCCGTACGCTTCCGACGATTGCGGCGTACCGGTGATGATCCAGTCCGCCGGCTTCGCGGTCAGCGTGCGGGTGCCGGCCAGCAACACGTCGTCCATCATGTACGCGACCGCGCGGCCGCTTTCGAGCGTAAGCCGCCCTTCGCCGTAGTCCTTCGCGCTGATGATCTGCATGTTCATCTTCTTGTCCTCGTTCATCTTGCGCAGGATGCGCTCGGACGTAGTGCCCTGATTCGTTACGACGGTCTTGCCGGCGAGGTCGGGAAAATCCTTGATGCCCGAGTCCTTGCGGGTCAACAAACGGGTCGTCGCGACAAAGAACGTATCGGCGAACGCGACCTGGTTCTGCCGCGACGCGAGATTGGTGGTCACACCGCATTCGAGATCGACCGTGCCGTTCTGCACCAGCGGAATCCGGTTTTGCGAGGTGACCGGGATAAAGCGCACCTTCAGATCGGCGCGTTTGGTCTTGGCCTTGACCGCGTCGATCACCTTGTTGCACAGATCCTGCGAGAAGCCGATCACCTGGTTGTTCGCATCGACGTACGAAAAGGGCACCGAGGTCTCGCGATGGCCGATCGCGATCACGCCGCTTTGCTGAATCTTCGCGAGCGTCGGCGTCGCGTCCTGCGCGAACGCGGCCGGGGCCGCGGCGGTCAACGCGGCGAGCATGGCGAGCTTGGCAGTAGCGGACCAGTTCATCACTTTCATAGGTTTCTCCATACGTGCGGCAGATTGCTGATGGGTTGCGGGCTTCTCGTCGAGCCGACTACATATGTTGCCATTAAAAAAATAATTGCAACATATGTTAACTACCGAGACTACGGCAACGCGCACGCCGCCCACCTCGCCCACAGACACTTTCTGCCATTCCGTACCGGACACCATCCCAAAAACCGTACAGGTACTGTACCGGGCCATATCGATAGAATGAGCTGCTCACAAATTGCAGCCGATTCCGGAGCCACCCATGTCTTCCATCACTCTCAGCGCACTGCCCGCCGGCATCCTGTTCGCGCTCGTCACGTCGATCACGCCCGGTCCGAACAACACGATGCTGCTTGCCTCGGGCGTGAACTTCGGCTTTCGCCGCACGCTGCCGCATCTGTCCGGGATCAGCGCCGGCATGGTGTTGTTGATGCTGTCGGTCGGGATCGGACTCGGCGAGGCGTTCGTGCATTTCCCGGTGCTGTACACGGTGCTCGAAGTGCTGAGCGTCGCGTATCTGCTGTATCTGGCGTGGAAAATCGGCACGTCGGGCGAGATGAAGCTGCGCAACGGCGAGCGCCGGCCGATGCGCTTTCATGAGGCGATCGCGTTCCAGTGGGTCAATCCAAAGGCGTGGATGATGGTGCTGACGGCCGCAACCACGATCCATCTGAGCGAGAGCTTCGGCATCAACGTGCTCGCGATGGCGGTGGTGTTCTACGTGATCGGCTTTCCGTGCATCTGCCTGTGGGCCGGCTTTGGTACCGCGATGCGCGAGGTGCTGTCCAATCCGAAGCGGCTGCGTGTTTTCAACGTGGCGATGGCGTTGCTGCTGGTCGGGTCGCTGTATCCGATCGTGTTGAAGCTGGTTGGGATGGGTAGTTGAAGCAGAGCCTATTGCACCAGTCGCGGCGGCGTATAAGCGCCGTAGCTCGGGCCGGCGCCGCCCGAGTTCGGCGTTTCGCAGTGGCTCATGTCGTTGGACATCTGCACGAGCACGTACGGGTTGGAGCCGTTCGACGCATTCAGGATGTGAACACAAGCGAACGCGAGGACCGGTTGAAACCCGCTTGTCGAAGGATCCGCGACCACCGCGACCGTTTCCCACGCGCATTGTCCATTGCCTGCCGCGCTGCAATCGTAGACGTCGTTGAACAGTGAGTTCTTTTCGCCTGTTTGAATCCAGGTACCTGGTGAAGAGCCGATCGAAAACGTCGTGCTGTTGCCGTTGGTGATCAGGCCTCGAGCGTAGCTCGCACTGTTGTCGCTCGAATCGAACGTTGTCCATTGCCCGGATTGGCATGCCCCATACTGATAGGCCGAGCCGATCTGAAAATAGTACGGTTGCCCGGCGACCTGCGGGACAGTGCTGCCGCCGCCGGAGACGAGCCCACTCGTCGGTGAAAGCTTCGGCGAATTAGTCGTCGAACTCCAGTACGTATCGAACAGACATTTGGACATCGCCATCGGAAACAGCCCGCCCGGCCCGACGCTGCCCGGCGACGCCAGCACCGCGGTCGCCACCGCGCTCGCCTTCAGCACTTGCACGCCGAACACCTTGCCCAGAAACGTCGACACCGAGCCATTCGCGTTCGAGCCGTCCTTGCGGATCGTCACCTGCACCGCCGGCATATCGTTGCTGCCCGGCGTGAACGGCAACGCTTCGAGTCCATACGGCGAGCCGGTCGCATTCCAGTAACCGGTCGCGACGGTACTCGCTTTCAGATACGCGCCCTGTACTTTATTAGTCGTACTGGAGGTCGAAAACGTCGACGCGGTCGTCGACGCAGTGGTCCAGTCCGGCTGCGTCGCGCTGGCGTTGCTGCACTCGCTGCGCGGTTTCAGACAGCCGGCGCCGGCCATCGCGGCGGCATCGGCGGCGTTCTGCAACTCGTTGCGCGCGACCATCAGATTGCCGATATCGACCGCCAGCGCGCCGATCCCCAACAGCACGATCAGCATCAGCGCGACCATCACCGCGACCGCGCCCTGCTGCCGCTTTTTGCTCCGCGTGCGCATGACGGCCTCCTACTCGTTGTTCATCACGGTGGTCGCGGACAGCGTGACCGGTCCCGTGAAGGCCGACAGCGCCCGGCCCAGGCCAAGCCCCGTGTAGCGATAGGTGACCGTCACCGACAGCGGCTGACCGAACGTGCCCTGCGCACCGGTGGTGGTGACCGACGGCGGACTCTTCGTGCCGAACGTGAGCAGATAGCTCGACGTGTAGTTCGTCACGACCGTCTGTACGTCGGTGGAGGTCGGTTTGGGGCTTTTCAGCACCACGCCGGCACGCGCGCCTTCGCGGCTCGCGTTGGTGATGACCGCCTTGTCGTAGAGCGCGATGCCGAGCTCGACGGTCGCGAACAGAACCAGCAGAAGAATCGGCAGCACGATCGCGAACTCGACCGCGGCCACACCCCGTTGCCCTGACGGGCGCTTGCCGTTGCCGCGCCGAAGCGCGCGCACGGACCGGTATTTTTTGTAGTCCATACTTCCCCCTGATTCACGCATTGTCTTGAGCGGCGACGCTCGCTTCTGCGTTTATGACCGGCGTTTGTCGATTTCACTGCCCAGCCGGTTTTGTCTCAAATGTAGGCACACGAACTCGCCGGCACTGTGGGGCAGCGCACGTTGAACGTCATCTACGCCTGCGGGTATTCGCGCAGTGCTGGGGGGGTGGATTTAGAGCGTGCCGCGGCCGACCCGCTCGATAAAGCGCCACAACGCGTCGTCGCCCGCATACGGCGCGTTGAAGCGAAACCACGCGCTCGGTGCATCGTCGGGCCGGAAGTAGGAGCCCGGCGCGAGCCAGATGCCATGCGCGAGCGCGGCGGTCGCGACCTCGCCGGCGCGCTCGGCGTCGATCGGCAGCCGCGCCCACGCGAACAGCCCCGCGCGCGGCCGGTGAAACAGCTCGATCCCGAGCGCGTCCAGCCGTTCTTCGAGCACCGCATGCGCGAGCTTCAGACGCTCGTTGACCGTTTCGACGTGGCGCGCGTAGCGCCCCTCGACCAGCACCTTGTCGACGATCCGCTCGATCGCCTCCGACGACGTCAGCCCGACCGCCATCTTGGTACGCGCGAGCTCGCGCAGCACCGCCTGCTCGGCGACCACGTAACCGCAGCGCAACGCCGGCGTCACCGTTTTCGAAAAGCCACCGACATACACGACCCGCTGCAAGCCCTCCAGCGCCGCGAACAGTGGTGCGCCGGGCGGCGCGAGTTCGCGGCTGACATCGTCTTCGATCACCCACATCCGCGCGCGCTCGGCGATCTGCAGCAGCCGGAACGCCGCCGCCATTGCGTAGGTCGCGCCGGTCGGATTCTGTAGCGTCGTGTTCACGAAGATCGCCTTCGGCTGGTGCCGCGCGATTAGCGTTTCGAGCACGTCGGTATCGACGCCGGTGAGCGTGCGCGGCACCCCGTGCACGACAAGGCCGGCAAGCTTCAGGATTTGCAGCAGATTGCCGTAGCCCGGGTCTTCGACGATCACCGCGTCGCCCGCGCGCAGTAAGGTGCGCACGATCAGATCGAGCCCCTGGGTCGCGCCCTGGGTCAGCAGCACATTGCCGACATCGACCGGCAGGCCGAGCCGGTCGAGCTGTTCCGCGACGCGTTCGCGCAGCGGCGCGAAGCCATACGGATGACCGTAGTCGCCGAGCCGCGCGGCCGGCACCCGGCTCAGCGCGCGCAACGCATGTTGCAGGCCGCTCTCGTTGACCCATTCGCTCGGCAGCCAGCCGCAGCCGGCCTTGATCGGCACCGAATGATCGGCGAACACATCCGACAGCAGCCAGTTCGCGGTCAGGCTCGGCGGCTGCCAGCCGGCGGCGCTCGCGCGCGGCGCGGCGCCGGCTACCGGGCGCGCGGCGACGCGGTAACCGGAGCCGCGCCGCGCGACCACCAGCCCCATCGAGACCAGCCGGTTATAGGCCTCGGTCACCGTAAAGGTGCTCAGCGCGTGACTGCGCGCGAGCTGCCTCACCGACGGCAGCAGCGCGCCGGCGCGCAGCGACTGCGCATCGATCGCGCGCGCGAAGCCCTGCACGACCTGTTCGACGAGCGTCGAAGCCGCGCGGCGGTCGCGTTGAAGGTCCAGTTCGATCATGAGGCTAGCTAAATAAGCGGATTAAATGGGCCGCGGCGGCGGCTCGGTGGAGCGGGTGCGCGCGGGCGCCGGTGCGGACAGCGGGCGGAGCGGCCCGGCGCGCAGACCACGACAGTTCGCGCGAATCCGCCAGCACAGTTAGCACCACACCTGAACAACTGTGCATGCCGCCATTAAACCGCGAGCGCTAGAGTTTTGGCTATCCAGGACGTCCCCCGGGAACAGCCGTGAGCACGTCCGCCCGTTACCCACTTCGAGGAGATGCCATGAATTCGCGCGCCGTCATCGACGATCTGTCGTCGTTCTGGATGCCGTTCACCGCCAACCGTCAGTTCAAGGCCGCGCCGCGCCTGCTGGAATCGGCCAAAGGCATGTACTACCGCAGCACCGACGGGCGCGAGATCCTCGACGGCTGCGCGGGCCTGTGGTGCGTGAACGCCGGCCACGGCCGCGACGAAATCATCGCGGCGATCACCCAGCAGCTCTCTAAACTCGATTTCGCACCGACCTTCCAGATGGGCCACCCGCTCGCATTCGAAGCCGCGAGCAAGGTCGCCGAACTGATGCCGGCCGGCCTCGACCGGATTTTCTTCACCAATTCGGGCTCCGAATCGGTCGATACCGCGCTGAAAATCGCGCTCGCCTATCACCGCGCGCGCGGCGAAGGACAGCGCACGCGCCTGATCGGCCGCGAGCGCGGTTATCACGGGGTCGGCTTCGGCGGCATTTCGGTCGGCGGCATCGCGACGAATCGCAAGACTTTTTCCGGCGCGCTGCTGCCGGCGATCGATCATCTGCCGCACACGCACAACCTCGAACAGAATGCTTTTTCGAAGGGGCAGCCCGCGTGGGGCGAACATCTGGCCGACGAGCTCGAGCGGATCGTCGCGCTGCACGATGCGTCGACGATCGCCGCGGTCATCGTCGAACCGGTGGCCGGCTCGACCGGCGTGCTGATTCCGCCGCAAGGCTATCTGCAAAAGCTGCGTCAAATCTGCACGAAGCACGGCATCCTGCTGATTTTCGACGAGGTCATTACCGGCTTCGGCCGCGTTGGCGCGGCAACCGCCAGCGAGTATTTCGGCGTCACGCCGGACCTGATCACGCTCGCGAAGGCGATCAATAACGCGTCGATCCCGATGGGCGCGGTCGCCGCGAGCCGCACGATCCACGACACGGTGGTGAACGCCGGCGCGCAGGGCGCGATCGAGCTGTTCCACGGCTATACCTATTCTGCGCATCCGGCGGCGGCCGCGGCCGCGATCGCGACGCTCGATCTGTATCGCCGCGACAAGCTGTTCGAACGCGCGGCGAATCTCGCGCCGAAGTTCGAGGCGGCCGCGCATGCGCTGCGCGGCGCGAAGCACGTGAAAGACGTGCGCAACCTGGGGATGGTCGCCGGGATCGAACTCGAATCGCGCGACGGCGCGCCGGGCGCGCGCGCCTACGAGGCCTTCGTCAAATGCTTCGAGGCGGGCGTGCTGCTCCGCTTTACCGGCGATATCCTCGCGTTCTCGCCGCCGCTGATCATCGATGAAGAGCAGATCGCGCGGCTTTTTAATACGGTCAGCGAAGTACTGGCGACCGTGCAATAAGCGGCGCCGGCGCGCGGCAGGTCGATGCCGCGCGCCGTTGGATGCCGCACCCGCTTGCGGCACCGCCCGCGGTCAGTGATGCGCGCGTGACGACCGCGTCTGCGCGGCCTTCTTCGCGGCCGCCGAGCGCCCGGCCGCGCCCTTGGTCGCCGCCGCCTTCTTAGCCGCCGCCGAACGGCTCGCCGCCGGCCGCTTGGCCGCCGCCGACTTCGCCTGCTTCGACATCGCTTGCGGCGACGCCCCCTCCTTGCTCTCGCGCTTCAACACGCTGGTCGCGACACGCGAGCGCTTCGCGCTCGACTCCTTGCTCGCGGTCTTGCTCGCGGTCTTGTTCGCGGCGCCGTCGTGCTTGCCCGCCGCGCTGTCCTTCTGCGCTTTCTTGCGGGTCGCCTCGCTCGTCGCGCCCTTCTTCGGCGGCTTCACGTCGACGCCCGCGCGCCGCGCCTCGGACAAGCCGATCGCGATCGCCTGCTTCGGCGAGCGCACGCCGTGTTTGCCGGCGCGCACCTTGTCGACCTGCTCCTTCACGAACTCTCCCGCTTGAGTACTCGCCGCCTTGCCGGCACGCTTATCGGCCGCGGCACGCTTCAGGGTTTTCTGCTCTGGCATGACAGTTCTCCGGTTGTGGCTGTGGACTTTCCCTTCAGCAACGGCCGTGCCGGGGTCGCCGCGCGGAGCCGCAAGCGACTTCATGCGGGCGGCGCGGCACGCGCAGCAGGACTCACAGCGGGACTCACAGCAGGACTCACAGCGGGACTCACAGCGGGACTCGCGCACAGTCGCGCTACGGCGTATGGTGGAGAACAACGGGCGGCGCAGGGTCCGCCCCGACAGCCCTGCATCGGAGAGAACTCATGAAGATTGCTAACGTTCGCGCGGGAGCGCATATCGAGGGCGTGCACTGGGTCGCCGAATACGTCGAGGGCGTGCACGAGATTCGCGTGTTTCGCGAGGGGCAGGAAGTGGATGTGCACAACGCGCCGTCCACGCTGTTCGGCGACGAGGAAAACGCGGGCTCGAAAAGCACCGCGGATCACCGCGCGATGGAAGCCGCGGTGCTCGCTTATCTACGGCGCTTCGTTACCGAGCACGACGCGGAGGAATAGCAGGTTTGCAAGGCAGTAACAGCGCGCGACTCGCGCGCGCCATCCTGAGCGAACCCGCGAGCCGGCAGGCTCAATCCGCCGGCCGCAGCTTCTTCACCTCGGCATCGGACGGCTGCACGCTCGCGCCGTCGATATACCGGTACGTCGTCATCACGCCCTTGCCGTCCTTCACGCCGGTGACGCCGACATACGCGCCCATCGTCGACTGATTGTCCTGCGCGCGGAAGGCGATCGGCCCGAACGGCGTCTCGACGTTGAGCCCCTTGAACGCGGCGGCCAGTTTGTCCGGATCGGTCGAGCCGGCCTTCTTGATCCCGTCGGCGATCGACATCAACGCCGAATAGCCGACCACCGAACCGAGGCGCGGATAGTCGTGATATTTGGCCTGATACGCCTGGACGAATTTCTTGTTGGCCGGCGTATCGATCGAATACCACGGGTAGCCGGTCACGATCCAGCCGGTCGGCGCTTCGGCGCCGAGCGGATCGAGATAGTCGGGCTCGCCGGTCAGCAGCGAGACCACCGCGCGATCCTTGAACAGCCCCCGCGTATTGCCCTCGCGCACGAACTTGCCGAGGTCCGCGCCGAACAGCACGTTGAAGATCGCATCGGGCTTCGCATCGGCGATCGCCTGGGTGACCGCGCCGGCATCGACGCTGCCGAGCGGCGTCGCCTGCTCGACGACGAACTGCACGTCGGGCTGCGCGGCGGTCAGCAGCTTCTTGAACGTCGCAACCGCCGATTGCCCGTATTCATAGTTCGGATAGACCAGCGCCCAGCGCTTTTTCTTCAGCTTGGCCGCCTCCGGCACCAGCATCGCGACCTGCATATAGGTGGAAGGCCGCAGACGGTACGTGTATTTGTTGCCGTCGGCCCAGACGATCTTGTCGGTCAGCGGCTCGGCGGCGAGGAAAAAAATCTTCTTCTGCTTCGAGAAATCGGCGAGCGCGAGGCCGGTATTGGACAGGAAACCGCCGAACAGCAACTGCACCTGCTCGCGCGCGATCAGCTCCTGCGCGACGCGAACGGTGTCGCCCGGGTTGCCGTTGTCGTCGCGCGAAACGACTTCGAGTTGTTTGCCGAGCACGCCGCCCGCCGAGTTGATCTGCTCGAGCGCCAGATTCCAGCCGTTTTTGTAAGGCCCGAGAAAGGCGGGCTGCGCCTTGTAGCTGTTGATCTCGCCGATCTTGATGGTCTGCTGGGCGCTCGCGCCGAGCGCGGCGAACGAGCACACGGTCGACACCATGAGGCGAGAGATCCATCCTGCGCGCGTGGTCATGCGTTTCTCCGTTATCAGAAGGATTGCTGGTTTTTTATCGGGCGGGCGAGCGAGCGGCCGGCGTCTCAGCGCTTCAGGGTTCGCGCGGCTCGGCGCGGATCCGCGCGACGCTGGCGGCGACGTCCTGCCAGGCCGGCTTGCCGCCCGCGAATTGCTTGCGCAGATACGACACCAGCTCGGTCAGCTGGGCGTCGTTGAAACTGTCGCGATAAGCCGGCATCGTACCGAGTTCGGGCCGCGCAGGCGAGTCGATCCCGTCCAGAATCACCCGGATCAGGTTGTCTGGCGTGGCGCCGTGCAGGTTCGTGTTGAGCGCGAGCGACGGATGCGCGCCGAACAGTTGCGGTCCGCTGCCGGTGTGATGGCAGGCCGAGCACGCGCCGTCGAACAGGCGCGCGCCGGCGGTGACCGGCGCGCCGGCCGGCGTGCTGGCGCGTTCGTATTCGCGCGCGGTCGCGGCCGGATTGGCATTCGGCTCCAGCGGATTGAGCGATGCGAGATAGACGGCCATCGCGCGGATATCGCTGTCGGGCAGCGTCGCGAGATCGCCGATCACCGGCGCCATCGGCCCGGCCGCGACGCCATGCAGCGGCGCGTGGCCGGTGCGCAGATAGCTGAACAGTTGGTCCTCGCTCCACGGCACCGGCGCGTTCGACAGCGACGACAGCGCCGGCGCTTCCCAGCCCTCCGCGAGGCCGCCGCCCATGAACGCGGCGCCGCTTTTCTCGGCGCCGAACGCGTTGCGCGGCGAGTGGCACGCGCTGCAATGACCGAGGCCGTTCACCAGGTACGCGCCGCGATTCCATTGCGCGCTTTGCGCGGGATTCTCGCTGAACGCGGTGCGCCGCAGAAACATCGAGTTCCAGACGGCCATCAATGGCCGCACGCTGAACGGAAACGCCAGCTGCGTTTCCGGCGGCCGGTTGCGCACCGGCGTTTGCGACATCAGATACGCGTACAGCGCGTGAAGATCGTCGTCCGAAATATTCTGGAACGACGTGTACGGAAACGCCGGATACAGCCGATGGCCGTCGCGGCTAATCCCGTGCCGCATCGCGCGCACGAATGCGTCGAGCGACCAGTTGCCGATCCCGGTCAGGCCGTCGGGCGTCAGATTAGTGCTGTAGACGGTGCCGAACGGCGTCGCGAGCGCGTTGCCGCCGGCGTTCGGCACGCCGTTCCGCGCGGTATGGCACACCGCGCAATTGCCGAGCGACGCGAGCAGCTTGCCGCGCGCCACTAGCTCCTGGGCGAACGCGCTCGCGAGCGGCGGCGCGATCGGCGCGAGCGGCGTAGCCGGCACCGACGCGAAAGTCAGTGCGCCTAACCACCCGGCCGCGCCCGCGGCGCCGGCCGCCAGCAGGCCAAAAAACCCGCGGCGGCGGCGCTGTTTGCGGCGCGCGGCGGCCGCGTCCTCGGCCTGCGCATCGGCGAGCGCCGCGCGAATCTTTTCCGGCGTGAACGGCGGACGACGAAAGCGCACGCCGGTCGCGTCGTACAGCGCGTTAGCAATCGCGGCCGCCCCGGGCAGCGACGCGGATTCGCCGGCGCCCATCGGCGGCTCGCCGTGACGCGGCATGATCACCACATCGATCACCGGCACTTCGCGGAACGTCAGGATCGGATAAGCGCCCCACTCCTGGCTCGTTACCGCGTTGCCGCCGAAGCTGACCTGTTCCTTCAGCGCGCGGCTGGTGGCCTGGATCACGTTGCCGTGAATCTGGTGGCGCACGCCGTCGGGATTGACCGTGGTGCCGTTGTCCTGGCCGACCACCACGCGCGTGACCGCGAGTTCGCCGCTCCTGCGGTTCACTTCGATGTCGGCGACCCATGCGGACCACGCGGCGCCGAAGCCCGGGAATTTGCTGTGCACGTAGCGGGCGTACGCGATGCCCCGGCCGCGAGCGATGTCGGGGTTTTCGTCGTTCGCTGCGTTGCCGCCTTCGTTGCCGTGCGTTTTGAACGCCGGTTCGCGCGCTTGCCAACCCGCTTTCTCCGCGACCGCCTTCACAAGCTCGACCGCGCGCGGATCGGTCAGATGCTTCAGGCGGAATTCGACCGGATCGACGCCCGCCTGCTGCGCGAGTTCATCGATAAACGATTCGTGCGCAAACGTGTTCGGCAACGCGGACACGCCGCGCAGCCACGCCGCCCGCACGATCGGCGCAGTGTCGTCACAGACCACCCGCATGCTGCGGTAGTCGTAGGGCGGCACCGCGGTGCGGTCGCCCATTTCGAACACCTGCGGCTGCGCGGGCAGCGTGCCGGTCAGCAGCAGCGCGAGCGTCGGCGCATCGTTCGACGGGTAGCGGGTCGCGAAGTCGTACGCGGCCAGTTCGCCTTCGGCGCTCAGCGCGCCGCGCACGTCCATCAGCTGCGCGGCGCCTTTCGGCTCCCACGCGTGCTCGTCCTCGCGCGATAGCTGCACGCGCACCGGGCTGCCGACCGCGCGCGACAGCAGCGCCGCGTCGGCGGCGACATCGTCCGCGCAGTTACGCCCGTAGCATCCGGCCGCGTCCATTCGCACGATGTCGATGTGCGCCTCGTCGAGCGCCATCAGCAGCGCGAGATCGGCGCGCAACGAATGCGGGTTTTGCGTGCCGGACCAGATTTTTAGCGTCGCGCCGGCGCCCTTGGCGTTGTCACCGCTGCTTCGAAAATCGGCCACCGCGCACGACGGCCCGATCGACGCATGCAACTGGAACGGCCATACGTAGGTGCGTTCGAGCGTCTGCGCGGCCTCTTGTGCGAGCACCTTATCGACATCGCCTTCGATCACCAGATCGCGCCGCTTCGCCGGATTCGCGCGCAATGCCGCTTCGACCTGCTCGCTGGTATCGAGCGGCGGCAAGCCGTCCACCGTTTTCCAGCGCACGTCGAGCCGCTGCGCCGCCTGCTGCGCGATCTCCTCGCGCTCGGCGACGACGCCGACGAAATCGCGAATCACCACCACCTTGACGACGCCGGGCAGATCGCGAATCGACGCGTCGTTCACTTCGAGCAGGCTGTTGCCGATGAACTCGCCCTGCGCGACGCCCGCATACGGCGGCCGCACGACGCGCCCATGCAGCATGCCCGGCACCCGCACGTCATGCACGAAACTCAGCTCGCCGGTCGCCTTCGCCGGAATATCGATGCGCGGCGCGCTCTTGCCGACGATCCGGTAATCCCGCGGCGGCTTCAACGGCGCATCGTTCGCGAGCAGCAGTTCGACGCGCCGACCTTTGATCAGGTCTGCATAGTGAATCGCTTGCGCCGCGTCGCCTCCGCGATTGCGCGCGAACACGCGGCCGTCGCGTACATCGAGGTCTGCCACGTTCACGCCAAGCCGCGCGGCCGCTTCGTTCAACAGATACTGGCGCGCCTGCGCGGCCGCCTGGCGCAGCGGCACCGCGCTGATCTGGATCGTCGCGCTGGCGATCGTCGGCCCCTGATTCGGCGCCTCGCCGGTATGCCCGAGCACGATCGACACGCGGGTCAGCGGCACATCGAGTTCTTCCGCGACGATCTGCGCGAGCGCGGTGCCGATCCCGGTGCCGAGATCGACGTGTCCGTTGAACGCGACCACGCTGCCGTCGTCGCGCACGACCAGAAACAGATCGGCGTCGGTCGGCACGAACGACGAGCGCGAACCCGGCTGGCCGGGAGCGGCCTTGGCCGGCGCCTGTGGCGGCCGCGCGACGATCAGCACGCTGTGCGCGTCGTATAGCTGCTTGCGCGACGGCGGCGCGCCGCGTCGATCGACGCTGACGTCCGGGCCCGTCATCCGCGCGCTCCGTCGTGCGCGTCGGCGCCGGCTTGCAAGGCCAGTAATTCGGCCGCGCGCCGCACCGCGCGCACGATCTCGACATGGGTACCGCAGCGGCAAAGATTGCGCGACAGTTCGCGCTGGATCGTCGCCAGCTCCGGATGCGGATCGCGTCGTAGCAAAGCGGTCGCCGTCATGATCATGCCGTTCAGGCAGTAACCGCATTGCGCGGCCTGTTCGTCGATAAACGCCTGCTGCACGGGATGCAGCGCGCTACGCGTTCCGAGCCCTTCGAGCGTGGTGATCTCGTGGCCGAGCGCGACTTCGGCGGTGGTCACGCAGGCGCGCGTCGGCACGCCGTCGAGCAGCACCGTACAGGCGCCGCATTCGCCCAGGCCGCAACCGAACTTCGGGCCGTTCAGCGCGAGGTCGTTGCGCAGCAGGTACAGCAGCGGCGTGCGCGCCGACGCTTCGACCACGTGCGTCGCGCCGTTCACGTTCAGCACCAGTTGCGCGGGGCGGTTCATCATGAGCGCGTCGCGTGACGTGCCGCGTTCACAGCACCACCGGCACTTCGGTCGCCGGCGGCGTATTGCGGCTGCGCCGGCAGCGGATGTGGCCATCGATCATTACCATCCCGACGCCCGGAATATCGCCGAGCTGCACGCTTTCGAGCAGCGTATCGGCGGCCGTGTGCTGCGCGCGGTCCATAAATACGAGGTCGGCCGGCCGGCCCACTTCAATGAGCCCCTGGCGCAGATTGCGCTGGCGCGCGGTATTGCCGGTCGCGAAGCAGAAGGCGATTTCGGCGGGCACGTCGGCGAGGCTCGCGATCAGCGCGATCATCCGCAAAATGCCGAGCGGCTGCACGCCGGAGCCGGCCGGACTATCGGTGCCGAGAATGATCCGGTGCGGACACTTCAGTTCGATCGCATGACGCGCGGTCAGCAGCGCGATCCGCTCGTTGCCGTTGTGGACGATTTCGAGCGCGCGAGTGGACTGCTCGCATAGGTCGCAAACATGCCGGTACGACAGCGACGTATGACCGCCGTTGACGTGGCCGATCACGTCGGCATCCGCTGCGAGCACGACGTCGCGATCGATCAGACCGGAGCCCGGAATCGACGGGCCGCCCGTATGAATGGTGCTTTGAATCCCATACTTGCGCGCCCACGCGACCATCTGCTGCGCTTCCTCGCCGCCCTTCACGCTGCCGAGACCGACTTCGCCGAGCAGCTTCACGCCCGCTTCCGACAGCTCCTTGAAGTCCTGCTCGACCATCCCTTTTTCGATTACCGGCGCGCCGGCCAGCACCTTCACGCCGCCGCCGACCCCGGCCGCGCGCATCCCGTCGAACGAACGCTGCGCGGTAATCGCGAGTGCCTTCACGCCGAGCACGTCTTTCGGACGACCAGGCAAATGCACTTCGCCGGCCGAGATCATCGTCGTCACGCCGCCGTTCAGATTCGATTCGATCCAGCCGAGCTGATTCTGGCGCGGGGTCCAGTCGCCGAACACCGGATGCACGTGCGAATCGATCAGCCCCGGCGCGACCGTCGTGCGTTTGCAATCGACGGTGGTGCGCGCGCCTTCGAGATCGCAGTCCTTCTCCTTGCCGACCGCGACGATCACGCCGTCGTCGATCACCAGCGTGTCCGCGTCCAGAATCGGCCGGTCGATATCGCCCGACAACAGCAGCCCGATGTTGGTTACCGCGACCTTGCCCGACAAGCCTGTCAACGTCTCTGCCGCCATCTGCCTCTCCTTTCGCCACGACAACTACCGGATGGATTTACACGCTCAGATAAGCGCGCCTCACTGTTTCGTTCCGCGCCAGTTCGCCGATCGTGCCGCTGAAACGGATCTGCCCTTTTTCGAGCACATACGCGCGGTCGCTGACCAGCTCGGCGAAGTGCAGATTCTGTTCGGACAACAGAATGGACAGCCCTTCGCGCTTCAGTTCGAGAATCATGTTCGCCATCTGCTCGACGATCACCGGCGCGACGCCTTCGGACGGTTCATCGAGCAGCACCAGATACGGATTGCCCATCAGCGTGCGCGACACGGTCAGCATCTGCTGCTCGCCGCCGCTCATCTGGCCGCCGGGGCGCCTGGGCATTTCGCCGAGATTTGGAAACAGGCGAAACAGTTTTTCCGGGGTCCATTGCGGCGCGCCTTCGCGCGGCGGCTGACGGCCGGTGTCGAGGTTCTCCATCACCGTCAGATCGGCGAATACGCGGCGGTCTTCGGGCACGAAGCCGATCCCCATCCGCGCGATCTTGTACGGCGCCAGCGCGCCGATGCTCTGGCCGCGAAACGTAACCTCGCCGTGGCGGCGCGGCAGCAGGCCCATCAGCGCTTTCATCGTGGTCGATTTGCCGGCGCCGTTGCGGCCCATCAGCGCGACCACCTCGCCGCGGCCGACTTCGAGGCCGACGTCGAACAGGATATGCGCGCGGCCGTAGAACGCGTTGAGGCCGGAGACTTTCAGCATCGGCTCGCTCATTGCACGCTCCGTCGGGCCGCATCTTGCGACGCATCTTGCGACGGGACTTGCGCGCGGTCCGCCGTATCGTGCAGCGGCGCATGCGGCTTGAACGTCTTGCCGGTGCCGAAATAGACTTCCTGCACGCGCGCGTCGTTGCGGATCGTGTCCGCGTCGCCCTCGGCGATCAGCTTGCCGCGCGCGAGCACGATCATCCGGTCCGCGTAGGCGAACACCACGTCCATGCTGTGTTCGGTAAACAGCACGCCGATCTTGTGCTCGGTCACCAGACGTTTGGTCAACCCCATCAATTCGTTGCGCTCCTTCGGCGCCATGCCGGCGGTCGGTTCATCCATCAGCAGTAATTTCGGCCGGTTCGCGAGCGCAATTGCCAGTTCGACGCGCTTCACGTCGCCATAGGCGAGCACCCCGCACGCGCGGTTCGCGTGCGCGCCCATCCCGACCTGTTCGAGCAGCGCGTAGGCTTCGTCCGTGTAACGCGAGCCGGCCGGTTTCCAAAGCCCGAAGGTCTTTTTCTCGCGCGACACCAGCGCCATCTGCACGTTTTCGAGCACCGTCATCGAGTTGAAGGTCGCGGCGATCTGGAACGTGCGGCCGACGCCACGCCGCCAGATCTCGCGCGGCCGCATTCCGACCAGCTCATGACCGTCGAGCCGGATCGAACCCGACGACGGCTGCAACTGCCCATTGACCATGTTGAAACAGGTGGACTTGCCGGCGCCGTTCGGGCCCAGCAAGGCCAGCAATTGACCGGCTTCGAGATCGAACGAAACGTCGTCGACCGCCTTCAGTCCTCCGAACGATCGCGACAGACCGCTCACGCGCAGCAGGCTCATAGCCCCTCCTTGACCGCGCCGGCCGGTTGCGACGGCGACGCGGCGCCCCCGTTGGTTTTATCGGCCTGATCGGCGTTCGCGTCGCCGAAGCGCTCGCGAATAAAGCCGACGATGCCCTGCGGAAACGCAATCACCAGCAGCAGGATCGCGAAGCCGAGCAGCGCCTGCCAGTAGTCGGTCTGCCGCGCGACCGTATCCTGCAACCACGTGAACACCGCCGCGCCGACGATCGGTCCGCTCAGCGTCTGGATGCCGCCGAGCAGCACCATCACGAGACCGTCGACCGAGCGGCTGACGCTGATCACTTCCGGCGAGATATTGCCTTTCGAGAACGCGTACAACGAACCGGCGAGTCCGCAGAACACTGCCGCGATCACGAACGACGCCCACTGCACGCGTTTCACGTCGATGCCGATCGCTTCGGCGCGCAATGTCGAATCGCGCGCCGCCCGCATTGCGTAGCCGAGCGGCGAAAACAGCATGCGGCGCAGCAGCCACACGCCGAGCACCGCGCACACGAGCGTCAGGTAATAGAACGCGACCGGCGACGACAGCCAGTTCGCCGGCCATAAGCCAAGCACGCCATTGCTGCCGCCGGTCACGTCGTCCCACTGGAATACGACCGACCAGACGATCTGCGCGAACGCGAGCGTCAGCATCGCCAGATAGACACCCGACAGCCGCACGCAGAACCAGCCGAACACCAGCGCGCCGAGCACCGCGAGCAACGGACCGAGCACGAGCGCCGCTTCCATCGGCAGATTCAGCACCTTGAGGAACAGCGCCGCGCCGTATGCGCCGAGCCCGAAGTAAGCGGCATGACCGAACGAATGCATCCCGCCCGGACCCATGATGAAATGCAGGCTCGCCGCGAACAGCACCGCGATCAGGATTTCGACCAGCAGCACCGGCATATACGGGAACGCGTTGGCCGCGAGCGGCGCGAGCAACAGCACCAGCAGCACGAACGCCGCGAGCCATTTGAGCCGCTTGCCCGCGGGCCGCAACGGCGCTTCCGGCGCGCCCATCGCGCGCACCGCGGCGCTCGCGCGGCCGAGCAGCCCCCACGGCCGCACCACCAGCACGATCGCCATCACGACGAATTCGGCGACCAGCGTAAAGCGGCTCAGCGACAGGCCGATGCCGAAGATCGTCACGTGCCCGATGCCGATACACAGCGCCTTGATCTCGGCGATCAGCAGCGCCGCGACGAACGCGCCCGGAATCGAGCCCATCCCGCCGACCACGACGACGACGAACGCATTGCCGATCGTCTCCAGATCGAGCGACAGATTCGCGGACATCCGCGGCCCCTGCAACGCGCCGCCGAGCCCGGCGAGAAACGCGCCGACGAAAAACACCCCGGTAAACAGCCACGCCTGATTGATGCCTAGCGCGCCGAGCATCTCGCGATCCTGGGTCGCCGCGCGCACCAGCGTGCCCCAGCGGGTGCGCGTCAGCGCGTACCACAACAGCAGTAGCACCAGCGGGCCGATCACGATCAGCGCGATATCGTAAGTAGGCAACGGATGGCCAAGGAATTGAACCGCGCCGGCCAGATGCGGCGCGCGCGGGCCGAACAGATCGTCGGGGCCCCATAGCCATAGCGCGGCATCGCGAAAGATCAGCACCAGCGCGAAGGTGGCGAGCAGATGAAATAGTTCGGGTGCCTGATAGATTCGGCGCAGCACGACGATCTCGACCAGCGCGCCGAGCACCGCGACCGCCAGCGCGGCGGCCAGCACCGACAGCCAGAAGCCGGCCGTGGTCTGGCCATAGCGGCTCGCGATGCTGTACGCGATGTAGATCCCGAACATATAGAACGAGCCGTGCGCGAAGTTGACGATGCGCGTGACGCCGAAGATCAACGACAGACCGGCGGCGACCAGAAATAGCGTCGACGCGTCGGCGAGTCCATTGACCAGTTGTACCAGCAGATTCGAAAGCATCGTGATCCTCGGCGGCTTGCCAGGGCGGCGCGTGTACCCCGCGTAACACGCATTTCGGCCCGTCCGGCAGGCGTTGCGGCGCGGGCGGCGCCGTGCGCGCCCGCGTCAAGGGCAGGACACTACCAGCGAAACATCCCGGGCAACAAGCGCTGCAAAAAGCACTGCAAAAAACGCCGGCCCGCTTTACCGCAAACCGTCCTCGCCCTTGATCTCGCCGACCTGCAGGCCGCCGATGCGCGGCAGCGGCCGGCCCGACGCGGTCACCGCGACCGCGACGACGATTTCGTTGGCGCGCGGCGCATCGGCGACGCGCGCTTCGATCGCGTCGAAATGGCTGCGCACGAACGCGGCGTCCTTGTGGCCGAGCGGCACGTCGATCGCGGTGCCGAGCGTGCCCATCTTCTTCGCCGACGGCACCAGCGCCGCGCCCTTTTCGACCGCCGCGCGCAGCGGCGCGCCGAGCTTCGGATGCAGGATCGCGGCCGCGTGTTCGAGTTCGCCGGCCTCGCCGACGATCGCGGCCTTGCCGTAGCTTTGCGCGTTGCCCGGCGCGATGCCGAGCGCTTCGACGCAGCGTTTGCCGAGCAGCGCGCCCAACTCCTCGCCCGCTTCGATCAGCGCGTCGAGCTTCGCTTCGTAGCGGCCCGCATACGGATTCTCGATCACCGCGATCGCCACCGCGCGGCGCGCGGGCGGCTCGATCGGCTGGCCCATTTCGATACGCGTTTCGTCGACCTGTACGACCAGCTTGCGAAGCCTGATTGCCATTTGCGCTCTCCGAGTTCGATGTTGTGCTGCTGTGCTTTGCTGTTGCGCCGGGTGGCTTTCAGCGCAACCCGTCCTTGCCGGCGATCGCCTCTTTCGCGAGGCCGCCGACCCGCGCATGCACGCGCTGTCCGGTGCTCATCACGAGGATATAGACGATTTCGTCGGCCGCCGGCGCGCCCGGCACGCGCACTTCGAGCGCATCGAAATGGCTGCGCACGTAGCTCGCGTTCACATGCGTGAGCGGCACGTCGAGCGCGGTGGACGGAGCGCCCACTTTTTTCGTCGACGGCACGATCGCGTTGGTCGGCACGCCATGCTTTTCCAGCAGCTCGCGCATCGCATAGCCGCCGGGCACATGCCACAGCGCGCCATGTTCGAGCTCGCCGCGCGCGCCGACGATCGCGCCCTTGCCATAACTTTCGATCGACGCATGCGGGACCGCCATGGCGCTCAGCAGCCGCTGCGCCATGTCGAAGCCGATCGGCTTCAGCGCCTCCATCGCGGGCGCTATCTCCGCTTCGTAGCGGCCGGCGAACGGATTGGTCATCACCGCGGCGATCGCGCCGCGCCGCAGCGGCTGCGCGGGCGCGGGCCCGAACTCGTGGAAGATGTCTTCGACGTGCGTCAGCACGCGGCGTATTTCGAACACGGAGCCTCCGTTGTCAGTGAAGCGCGCGTCGTGTCGGGCCGCGCCTCGTTTTTGTCGATGCCGGTCACGCGCACCTGTCCTTGCAGAAACAGCGCCGCGCCTTCGATCAAACCTTGCTCGCGCAGCCGTCGCGCTTGCTCGACGCCGCGTGCCAGCGCGAAATCGATCAGCGGCAGTGGCAGCGCGGGCACGTCGACGGTCACCAGTCGATCGCCAAGATCGCTATCGTCTTTCAGCGACGAAGCCGGCCGCCGCACGATCCCCGCATGTTCGAGATCGACCGCGTTCGCGATCATCGTCGCGGCGGCGTCGGCGCTCGCGGCATCGCGCGCGAGCACGGTCACGCTGTCGGCGATGCCGAGGCTGAAACTGCGGCCGCGCCAGCCGCTCGTCGCGATGCCGCGAACTGGTTGGCTTGCGGCGAGCGTCAGTTGCGCGTCGAGCGCCGCGTCTTGCGCGAAACGCGAACCCGGCGAGTATTGGGCGAGGTCAGCGAATACGCCGACCTTGTAGCGCTGCCCTTCGCTCAGATACAGCGCGATATCGCCGCCGTTGTTGATGAACGCACGCTCGATGCCGGTGCGCGCGAATGCGCCGATCAGTTCATCGGCGACGCTGCCCGCGACCGCCGCCATCGGCGTGATAAAGCGCGCGCGATGCGGATAACACGCGTGCCACATCCGCCGCGCGACCGGCCCTTGCAGCGGACAGTCGTGCAACGCGGCAGCGGCCTGCACTGGCTGCCGAAGCAACTTCAATTCGCCGACCAGCTCCTGCAACACGCTACCGAAGCGCTCCCACGCTGCCTCATACGCAGCTCGCAACGCGCGCGGCTCGCCATTCGCGCCGACGATCAGATCGATCGGCCCGTGCTGCCAGTGCCAGCGATGTTCGTCGAGCCGGTTGCGGGTGGGGGTCATCGGGTTCGTAGGTTCACAACGTTTAGTCAGGATCCTTAATCCTTACGCAGGCAGCACGGCCGGCCACGGATTGTCCGGATCGCGCGCCAGCGTGCGGCGCGCGAGCGGCGCGCCGTCCGCATGGGTCGGCCCGTTCGCGAGCACGCTTTGCAACGAGCGCACCGCATCGACGTGGCCGCCGAGATCGCGATAGGTGTCATACGTCATCGTGAATTCGATCGGCGCGACGATCGCGGGCGTCGGCACCGTGCCGAACGAACGATCGGGCATCCGCGTCACGTCGACCATCACGGTGATCCCGCCGCCCGGCCACACATAGGCCGGCGCGCCGCCGCAGGTCACGTTGACGAGTTTGCGCTTGATCGCGCGCGTGAGCAGCACCGGATTTTCGGTCGCGCCCGCGCGCAGACTGCCGCCCGCGCCGCCGAGAAACAGCACGGTGGCGAGCGACGGTTCGCAGTTCTCGCCGATTCGCTCGACCGTGCGGCGCACCGCGTCCGGCATCGGCGCGATGCGCGGCACCAGTTGCTCGTCGAGTTCGTACCATTGCGCGTGCTCGCCGGTCGTCGACACCATCAGCACGCGCATCCCCGGCTTCGCAACGGCCGGATCGAAGCCTTCGACAATGGCTAGCGGGTCCTGAATATCCGTGCCGCCCCAGCCGGTGCCGGGGTTCGCCACCTGAAAATAGCGGCCCGGCGTCGATTTGCGGCCGCGAATTTTCAGGCCCGAGCGCGTCATGCCCAGACAGCGGCCCGCCTGATGCTCGGTCAGCACGCCGGTGATGTGATCGTCGACCACCACCACTTCGTCCACATGCCCGAACCATTGCTTCGCGAAGATGCCGATCGTCGCCGAGCCGCAGCCGACTCGCATCCGCTGCTCCTCGACGCCATCGACGACCGGCGCCGCGCCCGCGCGAATCACCAGTCCCGCGCCGCCGTCGATGCTCAACTCGACCGCTTCCTTGTTGCCGAGCGCGAGCATCATGTCGCAAGTCACGCGGCCTTCTTTCTTGCTGCCGCCGGTCAGATGATGGACACCGCCAAGACTCAGCATCTGCGAGCCGTATTCGGCAGTGGTCACATGGCCGACGATCTCGCCGTTGCAGCGCACGTTCGCCTGTTCGGGGCCGAGAAAGCGGTCGGTGTCGATCTTCACCTTGAAACTGCAGTAGCTGAAGATGCCTTCGGTGACGACCGTGACCATATCGACGTCGTCGAGCTTCGACGCGACGATAAATGGCGAGGGTTTGTAGTCGGGATAGGTGGACGACGCGCCGACGCCAGTGACGAATAGCGCGGGTTCTTCGGCGTTGTCCTCGCAAGCGCCGGGAGCGCCGAACGCGATGGCCGCATCGTCACCGCGCGCATCCGGCAACGCCGCCGCACGCGACAGAAACACGACAGGATCGACCCGGATCAACCGGCCGTCCGCATTCGCATAGCGGTCGCACGCGCCGGTGCGCCCGTCGGAAATCTGGCACAGCACCGGACACGCATTGCATTCGATCTTGTTCGACGCCATCCGCTCGCTGCGCGGCGCCGACTTTTCGAGCACGGTCGGCCCCGGCGTCGACGCGGTATCGCGATCGACGCTGTCGGCACCGAAATCGACCTTCGTATGTTCTGTCATCGTGGGGTTCCGTACGACATCACAAGCAATGGCGGGTGCTGCGCGGTCCGCGAAGCGCCGCTGTTTGCAGGCCTTTTCCCGTGGGCCGCACATTTTCATGTTGCGGCCACTAACCGTTCATGTAGTATCTTCTACACCAAACGTGAGTGAAATCTACTCGATCAAAATCGACTGTGCAACGGCTTTTCCATCGGCCGGCGCGATGGTGCAATGCCGCATCGGCATGCGCGCTCCGTTCGCAAGCCGCCGTGGGCAAGCATTGAAGCCAGCCCGAACGACGCAGAAAAAACTTCGTGACCGGAGATCCGACACCGCCATGCGTCCCACCGCCGCCCGCAAACCGGGCGCCCCCGGCATCCGCGCGAAACAGGCGCAAGACACCCGCGCGAAGCTGCTGAAAGCGGCTATCAAGGTATTCGCGAAGCAGGGTTATGCGAGCGGCCGTATCGAAAGTATTTCGAAGGCCGCGCGCTCGCACGACCGAATGATCTACTACTACTTCGGCAGCAAGGAGCAGTTGTTTATCGAGGTACTGGAAACGATCTATACGCAATTCAACGAAGCGGAAAGCAAACTCGATCTCGATCTCGCCGACCCAATACATGGGCTCGAACAGATGGTCGAATTCGTCTGGCAGTACTACCTCGATCACCCTGAGTTCGTCACGCTGCTGTCGAGCGAAAACCTGCATCAGGGCAAGCATGCGAAGAAGTCGGTGAAGCTGAAGGAGATTTCCGGCTACGCGATTTCGGTGGTGCAGAAGCTGCTCGAAGCGGGCCGCGCGCAGCAGGTGTTTCGCGACGATATAGAAGCACGCGACGTCTATCTGATGATCGCGTCGCTCGGCTATTTCTACAACGCCAATCAGTACACGCTCGGCGCGTTTCTCGGCGAGCCGCTAATGGACAAGGCGGCGCTCGCGCATTGGCGGGAGGTAATCAAGGAGACGGTGCGGCGCGCGGTGTGTGTGCAGGTGCCGGTCAGCGAGGCGACTGCATAAAAAAACGCGCGACGGAAATGTCCGTCGCGCGTTGTTCGAATGCAGCCGCGTGAAACGATCGAACTGCCGCAAGCAGCCCTTACGGCTTAGCAGTAGCAGTAGCAGCAGCGGCAGCCGCCGCATCGTCCTCACGGAACAGCTTGTCGGCCAGGTGAAACGCCGAGTTCGCCGCCGGCACGCCGCAGTAGATCGCGGTCTGCATCAGCACTTCCTTGATCTGATCGCGCGTCACGCCGTTGTTCTTCGCGGCGCGCAGGTGCAGCGCGAGTTCCTCGCTGCGATTGAGCGCGACCATCATCGCGATGGTCAGCAGGCTGCGCGTATGACGCGGCAGACCTTCGCGGGTCCAGATTTCGCCCCATGCATAGCGGCTGATCAGGTTCTGGAATTCCTCGGTCAGCTCGGTGCGGTTCGCGAGCGAACGGTCGACGTGCGCGCTGCCCAGCACCGCGCGACGCACCGCAATACCGGCTTCGTAACGGTCTTCGTCGTTCATTATTTCGTCTCCGTCAGGAAGTCGATCACGGTCTTCGTAAATTCGTCGACCTTTTCGATGTTCGAGATATGCGATGCGTCGAGTTCGACGTAGCGCGCGCCCGGAATCGCCTGTGCGAGTTCACGGCCTTGCGCCGGCGTCGCGGCCAGATCGTGAGTACCGCTGATCACCAGCGCCGGCAGCTTGATGCCCGGTGCTTCGGGGCGCAGGTCGGCCGCGTCGATCGCGTCGCAATTCGATGCATAGCCTTCCTTACCGGTGTGCACGAACACGTCGCGAATCATCGCCAGCACGACCGGCTCGCGTTCGATGAACTCGGCGGTGAACCAGCGCGGCAGCACCGCGTCGGCGAGCGACAGCATCCCTTCGTTGCGGGCCTTCGCGGCGCGCGGCACCCACACTTCCGGCGACCCGATGCGCGCTGCCGTATTGCACAGCACGACGCGCTCGAAGCGGTCGCTATGACGCGCGGCCAGCGCGATGCCGGTCAGGCCGCCCATCGACAGTCCGCAGAAATGCGCGCGCGAGATCTTCAGCGTGTCCATCAGGCCGAGCACGTCGCCGGTCAGCTGTTCGATCGTGTACGGACCCTTCGGCGCTTCCGAATGGCCGTGGCCACGCGTGTCGTAGCGCAGCACGCGGAAGTGCTTCGAAAGCGCCGCGACCTGCGGCGTCCACATGGACATATCGCTGCCGAGCGAATTCGACAGCACGAGCCACGGCGCGTGGCCGTGACGATCGCCGTCGATACGATAGTGAAGCTCGGTGCCGTTGACTGCGGCGTAGGGCATGCCGGTTACTCCTTGGAATGGGCGCGCTGCGCGCGCGAGGTGTGAAGCGCCAGCGCGGCGTCGACATATGCGTGCGCCTGGCCGACGTATTGAGCGGGATCGAGCAACTGCTGCAGACGCTCGGACGAAAGATGCTGGGTCACCGCGGGATCGGCGGCAAGCACGTCATGGAGCGTCTTGCCTTCGGCGATCGCCGCCTTCGATGCGCGCTCGACCAGATGATGCGCGTCGAGCCGGCCGATGCTGTCGCCGAGCGCGAGCATCACCGCTTCGCCGAGGATCAGTCCGCGCGTGACGTCGAGATTCTTGGCGAGGCGCGCAACATTGACGTTCAGGCCCGCGGCGATCTGTTCGATATTCGCGAGCGCGCCGCCGGCCAGACGCGCGAGGTCCGGCAGCGCGTCCCATTCGGCTTGCCAGCCACCGAGCGCGCGCTCGTGTTCCTGCACCATGCCGGCAAACACGGTGGCGACCAGCCCGGGCGCGCGCGTCGCCGCGGTCAGCACGGCCGCGCAGCCGACCGGGTTGCGCTTGTGCGGCATCGTCGACGAACCGCCCTTGCCGGCCGCGGCGGGCTCGGCGAGTTCGTCGATTTCGGTTTGCATTTGCAGCGACACGTCGCGCGCGATCTTGCCGAGCGTACCGATCAGCATGCCGAACAAAGAGGCGGTTTCGGCGATGCGGTCGCGTTGCGTATGCCATGGCAGCGTCGGCAGCGCGAGGCCGAGTTCCCCGGCGAGCGAGCGGCTGACCTGCGGGGCCGCGTCGCGCAGACTCGCGAGCGTGCCGGCCGCGCCGCCGAATTGCAGCACCAGCACGCGCGCGCGCAGTTCTTCGAGACGCTCGCGATGACGCAGCAGCGCGTCGAGCCATTGCGCGAATTTCAGGCCGAGCGTGATAGGCAGTGCCTGTTGCAGCCACGTGCGGCCGATCATCGGCGTCGCGCGATGGGCGGCCGCGAGTTTCGCGATTGCATCGCAGGTCGTTTGCAGGCCGCTGTCGAGCAGATCGAAGGTGTCGCGCAGTTGCAGCACCGTCGCGGTATCGATGATGTCCTGGCTGGTCGCGCCCCAGTGCACGTATTTGCCGGCTTCGGCATCGGCCGCCTTCACGCGCGCGGTCAGTTGCTTGACGAGCGGAATCGCGAGGTTGCCGCCGAGCGCGGCGTCGCGCGCGAGTGCCTCGGCATCGAGTTGATCGGCCTGGCAGGCCGCTTCGATCGCCGGCACCGCGGCGGCGGGAATCACCTGGTGGGCGGCCGAAGCGCGCGCGAGCGCGGCTTCGACGTCGAGCATCCGCTGCAGCGTGGCATGCGGCGACCAGATATCGTTCATCGGCTGTGTGCCGCAGAGAAGGCCGGTCAGACGGGCGCTGGAGTCGAGCATGGTGACGATCTTCGAGGAATCGGGGAAAGCGGAAGTGAAGGAGCGGCGCGGCGGATCACGCTGCACGGCGTCGCGCCGGCGCGGCGTGAAGCTGCATCGCGCGGGCGCTCGCCCGTTACAGCACGGCGGCGCCGGTGCCGCGTTCATGGCTGCATATTGTGCGCCAAAACAGGTCCGGCACGTCGCCGAAGTTACCAGGCCAGCGCTGACGGGACCGTGATCTCATCGGCGCTGGCCTGAACGCGACGCGCTGCGCGTCGCGTGGGTACAGCGGAAGAACGGCGGCTATCAGGCCGCGCGTGCCGCCTGGGTGCCGTCGGTCATCGGCACGCCGGTCAGCTTCTGCAGTTCGTCGAAGCCGATATCCGTGAAGATCTCGCGCACGACGAGCCCTTCCTTCGTCACGTCGATCATCGCGAGGTCCGTATAGATACGGGTCACGCAGCCGATCCCGGTGACCGGGTACGAGCATTCGGCGGTGATCTTGCTTTCGCCCTGCTTGGTCAGGTGTTCCATCATCACGTACACCTGCTTCGCGCCGATCGCGAGGTCCATCGCGCCGCCGACCGCCGGAATCGCATCCGGTGCGCCGGTGTGCCAGTTCGCGAGGTCGCCCTTGGCCGACACCTGGAACGCGCCGAGCACGCAGAAGTCGAGATGGCCGCCGCGCATCATCGCGAACGAATCCGCGTGATGGAAGAATGCGCCGCCCGTCAGCAGCGTGACGTGCTGCTTGCCGGCGTTGATCAGTTCGTCGTCTTCCTCGCCCTTCGCCGGTGCCGGGCCCATGCCGAGCAGACCGTTTTCGCTGTGCAGGAAGATTTCCTTGTCGGCGCCGAGGTGGTTCGCCACCAGCGTCGGCACGCCGATGCCGAGGTTCACGTACGCGCCTTCAGGGATGTCCTGGGCAACGCGCTTGGCCATTTCATCGCGGGTCAGTTTTTTCATGTCGGTCTCCGGTTCAGGCAGCGGCGTCGTGAGGATTCGGCGCCGGGGCATGTGCCGCTTGCGGCACTTCGATCACGCGTTGCACGAAGATGCCGGGCGTGACGATCACTTCCGGATCGAGCGCGCCGAGCGGCACCACTTGCGACACCTGGACGATCGCGGTCTTCGCGGCGCTCGCCATGATCGGGCCGAAGTTACGCGCGGTCTTGCGATAGGTCAGGTTGCCCCAGCGGTCGCCCTTGTACGCCTTGATCAGCGCGAAGTCGGCGTGCAGCGGCGCTTCGAGCACATAGTGCTTGCCGTCGATCAGGCGCGTTTCCTTGCCTTCGGCGAGCTTGGTGCCGTACGCGGTCGGCGTGAAGAAGCCGCCGATGCCGGCGCCCGCCGCGCGGATGCGCTCGGCGAGGTTGCCTTGCGGCACGAGTTCGAGTTCGATTTCGCCGGCGCGATAGAGCGCGTCGAACACATACGAATCGGTCTGGCGCGGGAACGAGCAGATGATCTTGCGCACGCGCTTGGCTTTGAGCAGCGCCGCGAGGCCGATGTCGCCGTTACCTGCGTTGTTGTTGACGATGGTCAGGTCGCGCGCGCCCTGCTCGATCAGCGCGTCGATCAGCTCGGACGGCATGCCGGCCGTGCCGAAGCCGCCGATCATGACGGTCGCGCCGTCGTGGACATCGGCGACCGCCGATTGAAGTGTCTCGAAAATCTTGTTGATCATGTCGAATTTCCTTTGGGGGCGCTACGTGCCGTAGGGCTGACAGCCCTCACCGGTCAGGCTCGCGGCAAGGCTCGCGCGGAAACAGGCTCCGGGCAATGCTGGCGACGGCTCGCGCGCTGCGAAGCGGGCTGGCGCCTTCGGTTGGTTCACCACCGGGTTGCTCGATATAGCCAGAAAGTTCGGTATATGAACAGTGATTCGTTTAGCGAACGCTGCGGCGATTATGGTTGCGCAGCGGCCGGCTTGTCAAGGCAGGAAAACCCCCTTCATGATAGGCGTCAAAAGACGGCGGCAGCGAGCCGCTATGCGCCGGGGCGTGCTCCGTGAGGTGCGCCAGGTTGCGCGCGAAAACGCCGGCTACGGCAAATCCGACTATGCTGACGGGCGATTTTTCACCTAGGCTTTATAACGTTCAGCGATAACGGCGCTGCGTGCCGCCCGTGCCCGCATTTGCCTGCCCGCTTGTCCTAGCCCAAACATAACAAGCATGTCCGAGACATCCCTGGATCTTAATCTGATCCCCTACCTGGTCGCGATGGAAGACACGCGCAACGTGAGCCGCGCGGCCGAACAATTGGGCGTGAGCCAACCGCGCGTGAGCACCGCGCTCGGCCGGCTGCGCGAATACTTCGACGACCCGCTGTTCGTGCGCACCTCGAAAGGCATGGAACCGACGCCGCGCGCGCTGGCGATCCTGCCGGCCGCGCGCGACGCGCTGCTGCGAATCGAAAAAGGCATGCTCGACGTGCAGGATTTCGATCCGGCGACCAGCACCCATACGTTCTCGATCGCGCTCTCCGACGTCGGCGAGATCGTGTTTCTGCCGCGGCTGTTGCAGCTTTTTGCGCAGCGCGCGCCGCACGCGAATCTGCGCTCGGTCTCGTTGTCGCCCGCGCAGGTCGAACGCGGGCTCGAATCGGGCGACGTCGATCTGGCGGTCGGCTATTTCCCCGATCTGGCGGGCACCAACTTTTTTCAGCAGCGGCTCTTCACCCATCGTTTCATCTGCCTGATGCGCAGCGGCCATCCGCTCGCCGAAGGGCCGCTTACGCTCGACCAATACGTCGCGTCCGGCCATGCGGTGGTGCGCGCCGAGGGCCGCAGCCAGGAAGTGCTCGAACAATATCTGGAGAAGAAGCGCATCAAGCGTCGCGCGGTGCTCGAGACGCCGCACTTCATGAGCCTGCCGTTTATCCTCGCGCGCACCGATCTGCTCGCCACGGTCCCGCACGCGATCGGCTTCGCGTATGTGTCCGAGCACGCTTCGATCACGCTGGTCGAGCCGCCGCTGCCGTTGCCGCACTTCGATCTGCGCCAGCACTGGCATCGCAAGTTTCATAACGATCCGCGCGGCGGCTGGCTGCGCGGCGTGGTCGCCGAACTGTTCAACGATGCGCTCGACGAGTGGCCGAAGTACGCGACGCCGGCAGGCGCAGCGGCACCCCGCGACGCAAAAACATGGAACAATGGCCGAATCAGTTACTGACCCCGCGCGCAACCCGCCGCGTCGGCGCGCGATCCAGAAGGAGCGACGCATGACCAGCAGCAAGGCAAAGAAAACCAAACCCGCAGCGGCCGTCGAACGTCCGAGCCGCGATGAAGCCGAGGCGGCCGTGCGCGTGCTGTTGCGCTGGGCCGGCGACGACCCGAAGCGCGAAGGCCTGCTCGATACGCCGGCGCGTGTCGTGCGCGCGTACGAGGAGTTCTTCGCGGGCTACCAGACCGACCCACGCGAGATCCTCACGCGCACCTTCTCCGAAGTGGACGGCTACGACGAAATGATCGTGCTGAAGGACATCCGCTTCGAAAGCTATTGCGAACACCATATGGTGCCGATCATCGGCCGAGCGCACGTCGCGTATCTGCCGAATCACCGGGTGGTCGGCATCTCGAAACTCGCGCGGCTGGTCGATGCGTTCGCGAAGCGGCTGCAGATCCAGGAAAAGATGACAGTGCAGATCGCCGATACACTGAACGACGTGCTGCAACCGGCGGGCGTCGGCGTGATTCTCGAAGCCGCGCACCAGTGCATGTCCACGCGCGGCGTGCACAAGGCCGGCGTGACGATGGTCACCTCGCGCATGATCGGCACCTTCCGCACCGATCCGTCGACGCGGCGCGAGTTTCTGTCGATCGTCGGCAGTCCCGGCGTGATGGCGGTGCCCAATACCTGAACGGCGTCGGACCGCCGGCTCGACGCCGCTTCAACCGCCACTTCAACCGCCACTTCAACCGCCACTTCAACCGCCGCTTCAACCGCAGCAACAGGAGCGCCTCAATTGCTCGAGTTTCCGACGTCGGCGGTTGCCAGCTGGGGCAGCGCGATCGTCTTTGCGAACGTTCTGCTGACGCGCCTCGGCTTGCCGATTCCGGCCGTGCCGGTGCTGCTGTTCGCCGGCTCGGCGATCGCCGCCGGCACGCTGTCGTTCTGGCCGATCCTCGGCGCGGCGATGCTCGGCGCGCTGATCGGCGACGGCACGTGGTTCGCCGCCGGGCGTCTGTATGGACGCACGCTGCTGGCATGGCTCGGCCGCCTGTCGCCGGCCGTCGATGCGAAGCTCGACCTCGCGCGCTCGCTATTCGAACGCTATGGCGTGCCGCTCGTGTCGGTCTCGAAGTTCGTGCCCGGGCTCGGGCTGATCACGCCGCCGCTGATGGGCACGACTGCCGTCGATGTCCGTCTCTACGCGCTGTGGGAGTTCGCCAGCGTGCTCGCGTGGGCGAGCGTCTGGTTGCTCGGCGGCGCCGCGATCGAACGCGAACTGCGTATGCTGCGCGAATTTGTGGTCGCGCGCGGCGGCACGCTGGCCGACATGCTGGTCGGCGTGGCGCTCCTCTATCTGGGTTACCGGCTGTATCTACGCCATCGCCAGCGGCGTCTGCTGGCGATGGCCGCCGCGCGGCGCAGCGCGCCGATGTTGGGCGCGCCGGCGCCCGCGCCGCAGCGCGGGTCGTGGCCGGCCACGCCGGACGAATCCGCGCCGCCAGCCACGCGGCCGGCCGCCGTCCCCGTCGCGGGTCGCTGGGGACGCTTCGGCCCGATCGGCCGCATCGCGCCGTCGCGTGTGCTCGATACGCGCCCCGGCGCACCGCTCGTCGAACTGCAGCGCTATTTCCCCGGCGCGCTCGCGCTCGATCCCCATAGTCCCGAGCAACTCGACGGCGCACTGCGCGCGCATGACGTGGTGATCTACTGCATTTGTCCGGACCACACGACCGCGGCCGAAGTGTCGCAACGGATGCGCGGCAACGGCTATACGCGGATTCGGGCGCTGCGCGGCGGACTCGATGCATGGCAACGGCGCGGCTTTCCGGTCGGCCTGCCGGCCGCGGCAAACGACGCGACGGCCAACCAGGCGGCGCCCTGGCTGCGCGACGCGACCCAGGGCGCGGTGACGTTACGCGGCTTCGCGCCCCGCAGCGGGCGACGCGCGTGAGGAAGTCGCGTAGACCCCGACGAGCAGACTCAGTCGAGCAATTTTGCCGCCGCGCGCAGACGGCGTTTGCGCTCCCTGTTCAGCCAGTCCAGCGCGGCGTCTATCTCGCCGCTGCCGCTCCCGCTGGCGCTTACTAACGCGGCGTTGTCGCGCAATAGCGTCGCGCTGGCGACGGTGTCGTTCAGCATCCCGAAGCGCTTTTGCAGTCGTTTCAGACGCTTCAGCATGCGCTTATGGCCGCCCTGCAATTGCGGCCCGAAAAACTCGAACAGATAGCGCAATTTTTTGCCTGCCTTTCTGACTTCGTGAAAAGCCGCATAGTCGGAACGCTTCGCGCGCCGCGCGCGCTTGATGCGTTTTTTTAGCGTGCGCTCCGATGCGTTCACGCGTTTGGCGGCGAACTTGTGCAGTGCAATGCGCGGCATATGCGCGGTATTCAGCTGCGCGGTCGTGGTCGTGAACGCGTCGCGCAGCAGATGCTTGACGTCGGCATTGAGCAGCGTGTCGCGGCTGACCGCGAGCGTTTCGCCGCGCGCCTGCTGCAGCTTCGGCAACAGATCCTTGGCGCCGCCCGGTTGATCTTTCAGCAGTTCGATCAGGATGTCCCAGTCGCGGGTCTTGCCGGCCGCCGTCGCCAGAAACTGGTAGACCGCGCGTTGCCGGGCGTTTTCGCCCTTGTCCAGCAGCGGCGCGAATGCCCACCACAAGGAACGCACGCGCCGCAACGAGACGCGCAGTTTGTGCAGCGCTTCGGGCGACGGATCGTCATGGACCGCATCGGCCAGCGCGATCGTCTCGCCGATCAGCGGCCCCGCATAGGCGCCGAAAGCCTGTTGCGCGGAGGCTTCGGGAGTGGGCTGCAGAGTACTTTCGCTGTCAGACTTCATCGACGCTCCTCGACAGATGACGATAAGTTCAGCGTAGCAAAAACGGTGCACGCGGGGGATTCGCATGCGCATCGGCGCGTTCCCAGCGCACGCAGCGCAGCAACCCAATTCAAGCAGATTCAAGCGAATACTCGTAGGGGGCACAACGTATTCGCCGTTTGTTTCATAGCCTTTCCCGGTGTAGTTTTTTCACTGTTGTAGTTCGGATTTCTGAATTTTTCCGACCCGCCCAGCGGAGGTTCGATTCATCCCTGCGACAAGCGGCGCAAGCCCCGTGCCGCACCCGTTCTGGCGGCGCTGCGGCGCCGTCATGCAATTGTCATCATTGCGACACATCACGCCAGCAGCATCGGGAGTCCGCGACAACCTTTTGAGGCTTATGCCATGCCGGAACTTTCGTATCCGCAACCCGGCGCCGCTAGCGGCAAAGGGCGTAACTTCGGACTGTTTATTTTTCTGGCCCTGCTGGCGGGCGGCATCGTATATTGCGCGGTCCATCTCCTCGACGATTTACAGTCCGTGCGCGAAAGCTCGGTATTGCCGTATCTGCTGTTGGGCGTTGCGCTGCTAATCGCACTCGGCTTCGAGTTCGTCAATGGCTTTCACGATACGGCCAACGCGGTGGCCACCGTGATCTATACCCATTCGCTAACGCCCAATCTCGCGGTCGTGTGGTCGGGTGCGTGGAATTTTCTCGGCGTGCTCACTTCGAGCGGCGCGGTTGCATTCGGCATCCTGCAACTGCTGCCGGTCGAACTGATTCTGCAGGTCGGCAGCAGCGCCGGCTTCGCGATGGTGTTCGCACTGCTGATCGCCGCGATTATCTGGAATCTCGGCACCTGGTATTTCGGCCTGCCGTCGTCGAGTTCGCATACGCTGATCGGCTCGATCATCGGCGTCGGTCTGATGAACCAGATGCTGCATGGCGCAAACGGCACGAGCGGGGTCGACTGGAATCAGGCACTCGGCGTCGGCAAGTCGCTGCTGTTCTCGCCGCTGATCGGCTTTCTGCTCGCCGGTCTGTTGCTGCTGATTCTCAAAGCGCTGGTGCGGGTGCCGGCGCTCTATGCCGAGCCGCAAGGCAAAGAGCCGCCGCCGTTCTGGATTCGCTGTTTGCTGATTCTGACCTGCACCGGCGTGTCGTTCGCGCACGGTTCGAACGACGGCCAGAAAGGCATGGGCCTGATCATGCTGATCCTGATCGGCACGGTGCCCACCGCGTATGCGCTGAACAAGGCGGTCACAACCGAGCAGACGCAGAACTTCATCGCCGTCGCGCAGCAGACGTCGGCGATGCTCGCCCGCCACACCCAGGGCGCGGCGCCTTCGGCGAACCCGCGTGCCGATGTCGAGCAATTCGTGCGCACCCGGCAGCTGACGCCCGCCACGCTGCCGGCCTTGCAGCAATTGACCGCGCAGATCGGCCAGCAGGTCGGCTCGTATGGTTCGATGGCCGCGGTGCCGCAGAGCGTCGTCGATAACGTGCGCAACAACATGTATGTGACATCCGAGGCGATTCGTTTGATGCAAAAGGCCAATCAGCCGCAGTTCTCAGCCGAGGACGCCAAGGTCATCGGCAACTTCAGAAAGCAGATCGACGGCGCCACCAAATTTATTCCGACGTGGGTCAAAGTCGCGGTGGCGATCGCGCTGGGGCTCGGCACGATGGTCGGCTGGAAGCGCATCGTCGTAACGGTCGGCGAGAAGATCGGCAAGCAGCATCTGACCTATGGGCAAGGCGCCGCCGCCGAAGTCGTCGCGATGGTTACGATCGGCGCCGCCGATGTGTATGGCCTGCCGGTATCGACGACCCATGTGCTGTCGTCCGGCGTGGCCGGCACGATGGCCGCCAACGGTTCGGGTCTGCAATGGGGCACGGTGCGCAGTCTGCTGCTGGCCTGGGTGCTGACGTTGCCCGCGTCGATCGGGCTCGCGGCCGGCCTGTACTGGTTATTTCGCACGGTGTTCTAAGCGCGGACAAGCGTAGCTTCAAGGACAAAAAAAGCGCGGTACATAAAGTACCGCGCTTTTTTATTGGGCCGCCGCGCGACGCGCGGCTCGCTATCAATATGTTTCGGGCACGATCATCGCCTGCGGCACCGGCTGACGGCTATAGTCCTCGTGATAAACACGCGACGGCAATTCGATCTGCGGATGCTCGATCTCGTGATACGGCACCTGGCTAAGCAGATGATGAATGCAGTTCAGACGCGCGCGTTTCTTGTCGACCGCCTGCACGACCCACCAGGGCGCCTCCGGAATATGCGAGCGCTGCAGCATCACCTCTTTTGCCTGCGTATAGGCTTCCCAGCGACGCCGGCTTTCCAGATCCATCGGGCTCAGTTTCCACTGCTTGAGCGGATCGTGAATCCGGTTCTGGAAGCGGATTTCCTGCTCTTCGTCGGTAATCGAAAACCAGTACTTGAGAATCTGCACGCCGCTGCGCACCAGCATCTTTTCGAACTCGGGCACCGAGCGGAAGAACTCTTCGTACTCGTCGTCGGTGCAGAAGTTCATTACGCGCTCGACACCCGCGCGGTTATACCAGCTGCGATCGAACAGCACCATTTCGCCGCCGGCCGGCAAATGCGAAACGTAACGCTGGAAATACCATTGCGTGCGCTCGCGATTGTTCGGCGCGGGCAGCGCGGCGACGCGGCATACGCGCGGATTGAGCCGCTGCGTGATGCGCTTGATCGCGCCGCCTTTACCGGCCGCATCGCGGCCCTCGAAAATCACCACCAGCCGATGACCGGTGTGGACGATCCAGTCCTGCAGCTTGACCAGTTCGCCCTGCAGCCGGAACAGTTCGCGGAAATAGTGCTTGCGCGACTCGCGATACTCGGCGGTAAAGCCGTCAGGACCGTCGAGGATCCGATCGTCGACTTCCATTTCGAGTTCTTCGTCGTAGGCATCGATCAGGTCTTCCTCGAAACGGCGCTGCCGCTCCGCCATCAGTTCGGCTTCCGATCTCGGGTCCGGCTCTTTCATTGCGGCTCTCCTCGCAACAGGAATGGAATGGCGCGCGGCGGCAAGCGCGACGCGGGCGCGTTCGATTGTCGAAGCGCGAGGTGTCACGCGTATTACCGCAACCGGCGCGCCTGGGGCGATCTTCATGATAGCGAGTTTTGCGCGCGAAGCCGCCGCCGGCGGCTGGTTCAGCCCGCGTCTGCCCGAAGCTTCGCGTCGGTTACCGCGTCTTTCAACGCTAACGCAGCGGTCGCGCAAAGCTCAGTTCGTGGCCATCGGGATCGGTGATATGGAAATAGCGCTCGCCCCACGGGGCGTCCGCCGGCGCAAACGACGGCTGCAATCCGGCCGCGAGCGCCGTGCGATAGATCGCATCGACATCCGAAACATAGATAATCACGCGGCCCCACCAGTTGACCGGCGCGCGGGGATCGGCGATCAGGTTCAGATACGAGCCGCCGAATTCGAACGACGTGAATGCTTCCCGCGGACCGCCGAACTTGAGCGGAAAGCCGAGCGCCAGATAGAACGGCACCGCGCGCTGCATATCGGCGGTCGCGAGGGTGATCGCGCTGAGCGATTCGATACGCGGTTCGGTTGGCGTGGAGGGTGACGCTGAAAAGGCGGCTGCGGACATAGCGGGGTCTCCGTGGCGCGTGACAGGCGGCGGGTGGTTGGCATGAGCGTAAGGGTACCCTTGAAAAGCCGCGCGGCGCCCCGCATTTCGCAACCCGTTTATCCGGAGCATCGCAATGGGAAGCCGCCCACGCTTCATCGATGACCTGACGAGCGCCGCCTCCGACGCCCCAAGGCCCCAATCCACCGCCCTACTCAACCCCGACGACGACGCGCTGCTCGATGCGTACTCGCGCACCGTAATCGGCGCGCTGGAACGCGTGCAGCAGGCGGTCGCGTTTATCGCGGTCGAACGCCGGCTGCCCGGCGAGCCTTCCGCGCAAGGCCGCGGCGCGCGCGGCGGCAGCGGTTCGGGTTTTCTATTCACGCCCGACGGCTATCTGCTGACCAATAGTCATGTCGTGCATGGCGCGACGCATATCCAGGTGACGCTCGCCGACGGCACGAAGTTCGACGCCGATCTGGTCGGCGACGACCCCGGCAGCGATCTGGCGGTACTGCGGATCGGTTCGCCGGAACCACTGCCGCATGTCGAGCTGGGCGATTCGTCGAAGCTGCGGGTCGGGCAGATCGCGATTGCGGTCGGCAATCCGCTCGGTCTGCAACAGACGGTGACGACCGGTGTGATTTCGGCGCTCGGCCGTTCGCTGCGCTCGAACTCGGGTCGAATGATCTACGACGTGATCCAGACCGACGCGGCGCTCAATCCGGGCAATTCCGGCGGGCCGCTGATCAATTCGGCGGGTCAGGTGATCGGCGTGAATACCGCGATCATCCCCGGCGCGCAGGCGATCTGCTTCGCGACCGCGATCGATACCGCGAAGTGGGTGATCATGCAGATCTTTGCGCATGGCCGGGTGCGGCGCGCGTATATCGGCGTGGCCGGCACCACCACGCCGCTATCGCGGCGCGTGCAGCGCTATTTCGGTCTGAGCGCGACGAGCGGCGTGCATGTGATGGAGCTGGTCAAGGGCAGCCCGGCCGCGCTTGGCGGCCTGCGCACCGACGACACGATCGTCGCGATCGACGCGCAGCCGGTGCACGATGTGGATAGCCTGCAACGCACGTTGGACGCTTCGCGGATCGACAGGCCGGTGAATGTGACGGTGCTGCGCGGCGCGCAGCGGGTCGAACTGACGGTGACGCCGGTGGAGCAGGCGGGGTGATCGGCAAGGCTGGCCGCGTTGCGGCCAGCGGGGCGTGGGGCCGGTTTACGACTCTACAGTCAACCCTACATCGAACCCTACATTCCAGCCGGCACGGCGACGAAAAAGCCCATAAAAATCAGTTCATTATGGGCCTTCCCAGCCGTCGCGGAACCCTACACTCAACCCTACTTCACCACCCGCGCCACCCCACGCCCGCGCGGATCTGCCGCCGGCTCCGGCTTATCGCCGTCGATCCTGATCACCTGGATATCGCCGTTGAACCCCTGCCCCGACAACGTATAGCCCTTCGCTTCGATCTGCTTCGCAAGCTCGCCGTCGATCGGCTTATACGGCTCCCAGAAAATCGTATTCGCCGGCAATAGCTGATGATGGAAACGCATCGCGGCAAGCGCATCGGGCAGCGGCATCTCGTAGTCGTAGAGGTTGTTGATCACCTGGAAGATCGACGTAAAAATACGCGAGCCGCCCGGCGTACCGATCACCAGCGCAACCTTGCCGTCGCGGGTCAGAATGGTCGGCGTCATCGACGACAGCGGGCGCTTTTTCGGCTCGATCGCATTCGCGTCGCTGCCCACCACGCCGAACATATTCGCGGCGCCAGGCTTGGCCGAGAAGTCGTCCATCTCGTCGTTCAACACGATGCCCGCGCGGTCGACCACCACGCCCGCGCCGAATGGGCCATTGAGCGTATAGGTGTTCGATACCGCGTTACCCCATTTATCGACCACCGAAAAATGCGTGGTCTCCGCTTTCTCCGGCATCGACGTGCCGAGCCCCGCCTGCACGCTCGTCGTATCGGAAGGCGCATTCGGATTGACCTCGCCCGCACGCCTGGCGACGTACGCGTCATCGATCAGTTGCGCGACCGGCACGTTATAGAAGTCCGGATCGCCGAGATATTGCGCGCGATCCGCGAATACGCGCTTCTCGATCTCCGCGAGCAGATGCACATATTGCGGGGAATTGAGCGACACGCCCTTGAAGTCCGGCGCAAGATCCGCCTTCATCTTCAGCAACTGCACGAGGCCGATGCCACCCGAACTCGGCGGCGGCGCGGTAATCACGCGATAGCCACGCCACTCGGCCTGCACCGGCTCGCGCCACGCGGCCTTGTATTGCGCGAGATCGGCCTTGGTAATCAGACCGTGGCCGCGCATCGACGCGGCAATCAGATCGGCGGTCTTGCCGGTATAGAAATCTTTGGCGCCCTGCTGCGCGATCCGCTCCAGCACCGCGGCCAGATCGGGCTGCGTGAAATTCACGCCCTGCTTCAGATTGCCGAAATAGGTATCGAAATTGGTCTTGCCCGCGAAGCTCTTCGCCGCCGCGTCGCGGCGCGCCTGCAATTTCTCGCTGACCTCGAAACCGTCTTGCGCATAGTGGATGGCCGGCGCCAGCACCTGCTTCCATTTGAGCTTGCCGAACCGACGCTGGGCCTGCCACATCCCATCGACGGTCCCCGGTACGCCGACCGCCCGATAACCGACGAGGCTCATGCCCGGCACGACTTCGCCTTTATCGTCGAGATACATGTTTTTGGTGGCCGCGAGCGGCGCGCGTTCGCGATAGTCGAGAAAGTACGGTTTGCCGTCGACATACAGCGTCATAAAACCGCCGCCGCCGATATTGCCCGCCTCCGGATAAGTCACCGCGAGCGTAAAGGCGATCGCGACGGCCGCATCGACCGCATTGCCGCCTTCGTTGAAAATCCGCTCGGCGGTATCGGCGCTATAGCGATCGGGAACCGCGACCGCCGCGGCGGTCAGAATGGCCGGCTGGGCGGCGGCCGTCTTTGCACTAGCCGGCGTCGGCTGGAGAAAACCGCTGGAAACGGTGACGAGTGCGACCAGCGCGAGGCCGCTGGCTGATTTGATGTGACCGAACAACTTCAAGCCCTCCTGAACAATGACAACGCAATCCGTATGAAGATTTCAGCTGTCCTGCGCTTATAACACGCGCCGTCCGGATTTGCGAAGCCGCCAGGAACACGCGGGAAAGGCTGCGAGCGGCGCTTACGCCCGCCCGCGGCTGCCTCGCGCGATCTCGTCGCCGGCGTCGCGCGGCATCCGCGCGGTGACCGGAATCGATAGAAACGAGAACAGGCCGACCACCAGAAACGCCGGCCAGAAATCGGAGAACACGATCTTCGGATGGCCCTGCAGACGATGCGAAATCTGCAGCACGATGCCCGAAATCGTTACGCCGAGACCGAGCGACATCTGCTGGATCACGCTCGCGACACTCGTCGCGCGGCCCACGTCGCTACCCGGAATATCCGCATAGGCGAGCGAATTGAGCGAGGTAAATTGCAGCGACGGGAAAAAGCCGCCGACCAGCACCACGCACCAGATCACCGAATGCGGCGTGCCGGGGAAAAACAGCCCATAGACCATGATTGCGAGACCCGCGCAAGCGGCATTGGCCATCAGCACGGTGCGAAAGCCGAAATGGCCCAGAATGCGCGACGCGATCGTCTTCATAAAGATCGAGCCGAAAGCCGATGCGCAAGTAATCGCGCCCGCGCGAAACGCGGTCATGCCGAGCCCTTCCTGCAACGCGAGCGGCAATAGAAACGGCACCGCGCCGAGACCGATACGAAACAACGAACCGCCGGCCACGCTCGCATGAAAACTCGGAATGCGCAGCAGACGCAGATCGAGTACCGGCAACGCGACGCGATTCGCGTACGCGACATAGATCAGCAATAGCACGACACCGGTCACGCACATACCGACCGAATTGCGGGTCGACACCAGCTCGCCGCCGACCAGCGACAAGCCCAGCATAAACAGCGACGCGCCGCTCGCCGACAGCACGAAGCCGATCCAGTCGAGCCGACCCGGATGAGGCTCGCGCGTATTGGCGATGTATTTATTGGTGAGCCAGATGCCGAGCAGACCGATCGGCAGATTGATCACGAAGATCAACCGCCAGTGCAGATAGGTGGTGATAAAGCCGCCGAGGGGCGGACCGATCACCGGGCCGAGCAGCGCCGGAATCGACAGATAGTTCATCGCGCGGATGAATTCCGATTTCGGCAGCGAACGGAAAATAATGATGCGCCCGACCGGCACCATCAGCGCGCCGCCGATCCCCTGCACGAAGCGCGCGACCACGAAGGTATCCAGCGATGTGGCGGCCGCGCACATCAGTGAGCCCGCCATAAAGATGCCGATCGCGGTCCGGAACACGGTGCGCGAGCCGAAGCGGTCGGCGACCCATCCGCAGATCGGGATAAAGACGCCGAGGCCGATCACATACGCGGTGACCGCGAGCTTCAGGGTAATCGGATCGTGGCCGAGATCGCGCGCCAGAACCGGCAGCGACGTCACGATAACCGTGCCGTCCACGTTTTCCATGAACATCGCGCATGCGACGATCAGCGGAACGATGAAAGTGCCTAAAGCGAGCAGCATTGTCGTAACGACGGGCGGCCAGGCCTTTGGAGGAAAGCGACGATTATGGCATTGGGGCGGCAACAAATGTTGTTGCGCGAGGGGATTTTGCCGCGGCTAGCCAAAGGAGTGGCGCGGGCAACGTGAGCAAGATGGGCAAGGCGGGGGCAGGCTAGCAGCGCGGACGGCACGCGCTGCGCGAACCACGAGCCGGCGCAAACACCGGCTCGTGGAGCGCGCCGTCGAGATGGTTAGCGCGACGCGCTGACCAGCGGCTGCAACTGCGGCAGGATTTCGTTGGTCGCGCGCGCGACGTCGTTCGGAAAGTCGATCTCGATCCACGGCGCGCCGGTCACGTCCGCGGTATCGAACACCGAGCTGCGTTCGAGCAGCAGGTCGCGCACCGCTTCTTCGTGCGGCATATTCGCCCGGCCGCTGTCGACATAACCGGCGACGATCTCCGTAAAGCGTCGCGCGGTGTCCTGCTGGAAGCGGAAGAAGCCGACCGACTCGCCGATCGTGTCGTACTCCAGATTGACCGCCAGTTGCTTGCGCAACTCGACCGGCACACCGTCTTGCAGACACAGCTTGACCGGCTCGTCGCCCGCTTCGAAATCGCGGTCGATCAGCAGACGGTTCACTGTTTTACCGGCTACCAGCGCGCTTAGGATGCGCTCGTCGTACAGCACGTCCGCATCCATCAGCAGCACATCGCCGCCGCGCGTCAGCGCATCGGCCACCGTATGCACGGTCAGCACGCTGCCCAGATCGAAGCGCGAGTTGATCACGGTCTCGACCGCATGCGGCCAGTTGATCCGCGCGAGTTCCGCCTGCACCGCTTCCGGCTGGAAACCGAGCGCCAGCACGACGTCGGTCACGCCCGCGGTTTCGAGCATCTGCAGATGCCGTTCGAGCAGGCTCATGCCGTCGAACTGCAACAGGCACTTCGGGAACTGGGCTTGCGGCGGCTGCTGAAGACGCAGGCCGAGGCCCGCTGCGAGAATGATGGCGCGCATGCGCGGTCCTTTGAAAAAATACGGAGATCAATGGGCAACCGGGGCGCGCCGTGGGGCGCGCCGCCGTTGCCAGCGTCGTTCGCTGAAATGCAGCACCAGCAGGCCCGGCAGGCCTAGCAGGAGTTCCCGCGCACGCTTGGCGAGCGACAACGCCAGCGCCGCGTCGGGCGGCAGACCGACCAGCGGCGCGAGCAGCAGATAGCCGCCCTCCTGCACGCCGAGCGAACCCGGAATCATAAACGCCGCGCCGCGAATCGCCTGACCGATGCTTTCGAGCAGCAGCGCGTCGAGCCAGCCGACCGGATGGCCGAGAAAACGCAGCGCGAGCCACACCTCGAACGTGCCGACGATCCAGCCGACCAGGCTCAGCAGAAAGCTCGCGACGACCCGGCCGCGCTCGCCATACAGCGCCTGCACGGCGGCATCGACCGATTCCGCGCGGGTCATCAGCGACGACCAGTCGCGCTTGCCGAACAGCTTCGACACGAGCCCGAGCAAACCGCCGAACAGGCCGCGCCGCTGCGCGAAGTAGAACAGCGCGATCAGCGCGCCGAGCACGCAGGTCGCGACGAGGGTGGCGGTGCGCACGTCGTGCAGCGTGCCCTGCGCGGCGTACGCGCCGAACATCGCAAGGCCGCCGAGCGCGAACAGGATTTGCGCGAGCGCCTGCCAGGTCGTGCTGACGGTAATCGCCGCGGCCGCGTCGCGCAGCAGCATGCCGCGCTGCGACAGCTGCCGCACCATTACGACCGGACCGCCGATCTGGCCGGCCGGCAACAGGCTATTCACCGATTCGCCGATCCAGCGCGCGAACAGCGCATCGCGCAGCGACGGCTGGTGCGGCTGCGCGCCGTCGCGCGCGGGTTCGTTACGCTTGAGCAGGACTGAAATCGCGCCGGCATCGAGCACCAGCGGCACGAGGTGAAACAACGCGACCACCGCGAGCCCCCAGCCGGCCGCGAGCAGCGTCGAGGCTACCGAGCCGAACCCCTGCCACGCGAGCAGGCCGACGAACAGCGCCGTGCCGATCGACAGCAGAAGTACGGCCGCGCGACTCATGCCGAGTCCTTCGCGCGCGAGGTCATCTGACGGAACACCTGGCGGAAACCGAAGTACGCGATCGCGTCCTTCATATTGGAAATAAAGCGGCGCCACGGCCGCATATTCGGGTCGGTCACATACTCGAACGTCAGCGACACGCGCATCTCGTTCGCGCCGGCCGGCGTAATCCGGTGACGCAGCTTGTCGCCGTCGAAAAACACCAGGCCGCCCGGCGGAATCTGCACCGAGCCCGGTTGGTCCGGCACGTCCGGATTGCGCGTATGCAGCTCGTACTCGAGCCGGCAAGTCGATTCGTCTATCACGCCGAGCAGCAGCGTATAGCGGCGTCCGTCGTAGTACGAAGTATCGTAATGCCAGCCGATATGGTCGCCGGGACGCGTGTAGTAATACAGCGCATACGCGTGCGGATCGTCGGCCGGCGACACCTGCAGCTTGTCGCCGCTCAGTTGCTCGAGCCAGCCGATCAGCTCCTTCGAGCGATACAGCTCGGCGATGAACGGCGCGAGCCGGTCGATCGTATGGCGGCTCACGCTGCCGCCCTGCTTGTGCCCCGGCAGATAGTTGCGGTTCACTTCGTCGAGCAGCGCGCGGGCGCTATGAATCAGCTGCGCGGTGACTTCGGGCGCGAGAAAGTCTTCCAGATACAGAAACGCATCCTGAGCGGCGAAATCCTTGCGCAGGCGCGGGTTGTCGAACGTGCGCGTGCGGCTCGCGACCGCCCGGTCCGGATCGGGCGCGGGCGTGAGGGCGGCTGCGGGAGCAACGGACGACACGGGCGCGATCACGTCGTCTTCGGCGTGGAAACTCATTCGCTGGCCCAAAGTTGAGTTTTGGAAGCTTCGGCGCCGGGAGCCGCCGGGCGCGCGCTGCGGCGCGCGACGCGGCAGTAATCGACCACGACCCACGCGGCGAAGAGCGGCGCGCCGATCGACGCGACCACCACGAACGGCTCGGTCACGCTGGTCAGCGTGACGATCGGCAGTAGATACAGCACGTCCTCGGTCTCGAAGCCGCCGAGCGACGCCTGCCTGGTTCCGGCCTTGCCGGCCATGTCCTCGATGCGCATGCGCAAAAAGAAAATCAGCGCGACGGCCACGCCGGCGACTGCGCCGAGCACGCCCGGCGAGACCTTGAGGCTGCCGAGCGAAGTGCCGCCGACGCCGATGCCCATGCCGACGAACAGCATCACGGTGACGAGCGCGTCACATGCGAGGTCGTAAAAATGACCGATGCGGCTCGATTTGCCGCCGATACGCGCGAGTTCGCCGTCCGTATGATCGACGAAGTTCGACAGCACGATCAGCAGCGCGCCCGCATTGGCCCATGCAAAACCGCCATGAGCAAGGCACAACGCGCCCGCTACGCCGATCAACAGGCGCAGCGTGGTCAGGTGATTGGGCGTGACCCAGGTATCGACTAGCGGTGTCACGAGCCGGCGGGCGAGCCGGGCGTCCCACGTGCGTGGCAATGGGACGTTTAATGGAGATTGGGCTTGCGAAGTCATAACCCGGAAATATATACGGGATCGTGAAAGATTGCTTTCATCCTGTACGTTTCTTTGCGCTTGAACAATCACGTTTCGATGCCGGCGACAAAGCGCAATCGCGGGAATCGCGATAAAGTGCGAATCCAGTTGCGCCTGCCGAGCGAAATCCCTTCGATGCATGGCGTTTCGCCGCCCGCGACGCTGCGCCAAAGGCCGTTGTGAATCCACGACATCGAAGCGGACCTGTCGCCTAAACTCATGAACCGCTCATGAACCGCTCATGAACCGTTTTCTTGTCCCTGTCCTGTTGCTCGCGGCGTTTGCGCTGCCGCTGCCGTCGTTCGCGGTGGAACTCGATACGCCGCTGACCTGCAACGAGAGCGGCCACCAGTTCATCGCCGATCTTGTACAGCAACAATTAATCGACCCGAAGCCGAGCCATGTCGAACGCAATTCGATCAACGCGTTTTCGCCGGTCTCCAACGCCAATCTGACCGCGTTCGGCTTTCGGGTGTTCGCGGTGGTCGGCTTCGAAAAAGACGATCCGCTGTTCCGCGTCGGCGACGGCGAGCCGCTCGCGCAATCGGCGTACGGCGCGGTCGTGTTCGGCAGCGAGGACAAGGTGAAACGTGCGTTGCAGGACGCCGGCAGCACCGCCATCGTGCATCACGTCGCGCCGCTGATCACCGCGATTTTCTGCAAGCGCAGCTAGGCCGCGCCGCTTCCGGCCCGCTCGCTCACCACCGCGCTGTCCAGTTGCCGCTCACCCCGGCCGGCGAAATTCGTTTTCCACCCACGCCGCGGCGCTCGCCTTGCTGAGCTTGAACGTCGGCGCGACCTGCACCTGCGCGATCTGTTCGCCGAACATATCGAGCGCGCTCAGCAGCGCGTACGGTTCGATATCGTCGGGGATGATGTCGAGCGTGATTTCGAGTTCGTCGTTGCCGTCCGCGCTCGGCACCCGCAGCGTCTTGTGCAGTTGCGCGCGCAGTTGCTGCTCGTGACGGCGCAGCACCTCGGCCGCGGTCTTCACCAGCGTGTTGAACGCGGAGACGTCGAGCGGCTTCGGGTCCTTCTTGTTGCGGCCCATCGTCCACGGTCCGACCAGCGCGGGCTCCGCCTCGCCGTCCTTGATCATTTCGACGGCCCAGCCGTCGTCGTCTTCGTTCTTGATCACGCGCGCGGTCCAGCCGTTGTCGCGCCACAGACGATCCTCGTGCACGCTTTCGTCCGCTCCGGACGATTCTTCGGTCGGCAATTCGGCGTCCATGTCGGACGAGGGCAAGGGCGTGTCGGTCATCGCAGGTTCACTCACTTCGCAAGGCATCAAACAGATTCGAGCCCGCGATTTTACCTGCCCGCGACCGCGCCGCCCCGCCACCCTGCCGAACGGACAAGTCGCGGCGGCCACCGCGAACCGTCCGGGCGCGCTAATAAACTGTTTTATCCCGCATTAAAAGCGTATAAATTCCATTTTTAAATTGGGATAAAAAAACGCGGCCCGCAGGCCGCGCGTAAAAATGAAAAAGACCCACTTGGTCAGAGGGGCCGAGCGGAATTATAAATGGCGGGCCGGCCTGGTTTAATAGGCAGATCGCAAGACTGCGTTGCGCAAAATAGTAGAAATCAGTAGCCGTGAAAGCTTGCCGACAGGCGCATACGCGCCGTCGGCGTCGCGCTCCGGCAACGGCGTTTCGCTTGACAATGCCGCTCGCATTTAATTGTCAAAAAGACAGTTCTTTTATACGCCGGCACTTACCGGTTTACGTTTTACATTTCCAAAGACCGGAATTAATTATTGTAATGCGCGCAATCAAGTACCCGTGCAACCGGAATACACTGCGCCGCGAATCGCCAGTCATCGAGCGCAATGAGCGCCTCATCGCTGGAACACGGGTTCTCCATGCACTTTTCCGGAGTAATCAGAAGATGAACAAAACCCTTATCGCAGCCGCTCTGCTGGGCGCGTTCGCCGTCACCGCGCAGGCGCAAAGCAGCGTCACGTTGTACGGCTCGCTCGACGCCGGCATCGTCTATTCGAACAATCAGGGCGGCCATAGCAACTGGCAGCAAGGCAGCGGCGCGCTGTCCAATACCTACTTCGGCCTGCGCGGCAGCGAAGACCTCGGCGGCGGCATGCACGCGCTGTTCACGTTGGAAAACGGCTTCGATCTGAGCAACGGCCGCAACACCGAAAACAGCACAATGTTCAACCGCCAGGTGTTCGTCGGCCTGCAGAGCAGCAACTTCGGCACGCTGACCTTCGGCCGTCAGTACGACTCGGTGAGCGACTATCTGGCGCCGCTGTCGGAAGCGGGCGAGGGTTTCGGCAACAACCTCGCGGCCCACCCGTTCAACAACGACAATCTGGCCAGCTCGTTCTCGATCAGGAACGCGGTCAAGTACACCAGCGTGAACTATGGCGGCCTGAAGTTCGGCGGCCTGTACGGCTTCAGCAATGCGGCCGGCGAGTTCTCGAACAATCGCGCGTGGAGCGCGGGCGCATCGTACGACAACGGCCCGCTGCGTTTCGCCGCCGCCTATCTGCAACTGAACAACTCGGGCAGCTCGAACCTGAACGGCGCGGTGTCGCAAGGCGACGGCACCTCGGCGATCGGCGCCAATCTGCAGCGTTCGTTCGGCGCGGGTATCAGCTATGCGTTCGGCCCCGCGGTGGCCGCGTTCGTATACACCCACTCGCAGCTTGACGGGATCACCGGCATGAATGTCGGCGGCGCGACGCTGCCGGGCATCGGCGGCACCAATCTGCATCTGGACAACTATGAAGTGAACGGGCGTTATGCACTGACGCCGGCGCTGAGCTTCGCCGGTTCGTACACGTTCACCAACGGCAAGATGAGCGGCGCGAACGGCTCGGGCGATCCGCGCTGGCATACGGTGTCGCTGCAAGGCGATTACCTGCTGAGCACGCGCACCGACGTGTATATCGAAGGCGTGTATCAGCATGCGTCGGGCAAGTTCGGCAGCTTCGGCCGCAACGTCGCGTCGATCAACACGCTCGCGCCGGCGTCGACCGACAATCAGGTGGCCGCCGCGATCGGTCTGCGTCACCGCTTCTGATAGCGACAGGTCTTCTACGAGCAGCGGCTGCGCGAGTGCGGCGATTCGCGCAGCCCCCGCACCCGCGCGTGCTGCGATCACGGCGCGGGTTTTTTCGTGGACCTTACGATTCGCAGTCGCACTCGCATACGAACGGCGGCGGGTAGTGACGATGCCGCGGCGCGCTCGGTATACTCCCCCGGCCGAGATGCGCCGCCGTGCAATACGAACGACGCGCGCGTCGCGGCTTCGTCGCGAAGCATCGCGCTGCCCGTCAGCGCGGCACGCTTCGCCCGCGCCTCACCTTCCCATGCACGACCGGGAACGCCGACGATCGGATCCATGAAAAGACTTTTCCTGCTTGCCCCTGCTGTCGCCCTCACTGCCACTCTCGCCGCCTGCGGTTCCGCCAGCGGCCCCGCGCGCGATGCGTCGGTGCCGTTGGTGTACGTGTCGTCGTCGCGTCCGCCCGCGGCGATTGCCGCGTGCCTCGAAGACCGTCTCGCGCGTGTGCGCACCTCGCACGCGGGCGCCGCGACCGAACTCGCGGTCGGCGCCGATGGACGCAACTCGTACTTCATCACGCTGACGCCGCTCAACGGCAGCACCGTGATCAAGGTTATGCGCCCGGCCAATGCACCCGACGATCCGCCCGAAGAGGAAATGCGCTTCGACATCGCGCGCTGCGCGTCGTAAGCAGTTTCGTCAGCACCGAGCCGGCGCGCGATTTTTATCTCGCGTCGGCTATTTTTTTATGCGCGCATCTGCGAACATAGCCGCCCTCTGATTTTCGGGCGGCGCTCGTGCCGCAAGCTTCAATGGCATCAAGCAAAGCCCATCAAGCGACCGGCTTCGCGGCCGGCGTCATCGCTGCCGCAATCGTCGCGCGCCACGGCGGCGGTCCGTTTCAGGCGGGCGTGCTGCTCAGTTTTATCGCCGGCATGGCCGGCGCCACCGCGCCGGACTGGCTCGAGGTCGCATGGTGGTCGCGCGCGCGGCGCCTGTGGATCACGCATCGCACTTTGACGCATTGGGGTATCGGCTGGCTCGCGTTGCTCGCGCTGTCGTACCACCTGCTCGGCCATTCGATCTATGCAGCGCCGGCGTTCGGCTTCGCATGTGGCGGACTCATGCATCTGTTCGCGGACTGGCCGAATCCGCTCGGCGTGCCGTGGATCGCCGGGCGCCACTCGTTGAACCTGTGGAATAGCGGGAACTGCGATCTGATCGTCGTCGCGGCGTCGTGGGCGGCCGCGTGGTTTATCGGCCAGCACGTGTGGCTGCACGACGCCTATGGCTTGCCGTGGTTACGGCATTTGTGCGCTGGCTGACGCGTGCCCGGAATGCGAGTCCGGGCAGCCCCTTGTAATTGAATCTTCGCTGCCGGCTTGAGCCAGCTGTCAATGCCGGCCCGCGTGATCGCGCTCGCCTTCGCGGACCTTGCCTTGCGACACGCTGCTGCCCGGCGGCACGCTATGCGTGAGCCACACATTGCCGCCGATCACCGAGCCGCGCCCGATCGTCACGCGGCCGAGAATCGTCGCGCCCGCGTAGATCACCACGTCGTCCTCGACGATCGGATGGCGCGCATTGCCCTTGATCAGCGTACCGTCCTCGTCGGCCGCGAAACTCTTCGCGCCCAGCGTCACCGCCTGATACACCCGCACCCGCTCGCCGATGATCGCGGTCTCGCCGATCACGACGCCGGTGCCGTGGTCGATAAAAAAGCTCGGCCCGATCGTCGCGCCCGGATGGATGTCGATCCCGGTGGCCGAGTGCGCGATCTCGTTGATAAAGCGCGCGAGCAGCGGCACGCCGAGACGATGCAGCGCATGCGCGATCCGGTGATGGGTCATCGCGCCCACGCCCGGATAGCACAGCAGGATTTCGGTGATGTGCTGCGCGGCCGGGTCGCCGGTGAACGCCGCCTGAATGTCGCTGACGAGCAGCGCGCGAATGCCCGGCAGTTGCGTCGCGAATTCGCGCGCGACCGCGAACGCGCGCTCGCGCAGCTCGGTCTCCGGCGTGGTGCCGAACTCGGGCAGAAAGCGCAGCGCGCGGCGAATCTGTTCGGCCAGCAGACGTAACGTGCTTTCGAGCGTATGGCCGACGTAGTAATCGACGGTTTCGTCGGTCAGGTCGGGCGCGCCGTAGTGGGTCGGAAACATCGCGGCGCGCAGACCGGCGACGATATTGATCACCGCCTCGCGCGACGGCAACTCGCGAATACCGAGCGGGTGGCGCGTGCGATGCAACTCTTCACGCGACGCGCGCAGGTCGGCGACGATCTGTTCAAGACCCCAGTTCTGGGAGGGCACATTGGGCATGGGGAAGGCGCCGCGCGGCAAGCACGGTTCAAAGTGGTTATTGCGCAGAGATTACCGCGTTTTAACGGACGGGGTGCGCGATGGCACAGTTCGACGAGACGATGGCATCGGCGCGAGACAGGGACAGCGGCGCGCCTGACCGGCTGCGCGCAGTGTGCCGCGACACGTGCTTCAGCGTGCCACCGGCGAGCGCTTCGCGCGGCCGGTCTGGCGGAAGTCAGATAGTCAGGCTGCTCATATCGATCCAGCGCACCGCCCAGTCGCGCGCATGGGCGATCGCCGCCGCTTCGTCGGAGAAACGCAAATCGGTGGGAAAGAACCGGTTGGCCACCAGTTCGCCGTCGCTCGAACGCGAGATCACCACATACGGTTGCCAGGAACCGTCGCCCGCGCGCGCCGGTTCGCAATTCAACAGATAGCCGCGATGTGTAAATGCAGCATCGAAGTGCATGAGTCACCCGCCCCTGAAGCCCCGTAACATGTTTTCGGTCGCGCGGCCCTGTGATTTGTTCATTATTTCCGGTTCCGACATAACCTCAACCGCATGTCGTCGAATTAACCGCGCAGCGCTCGCCGGAGTAAGATCATACTCTGTAGAAAATACGCGTTCATTAAAAAAATCGAAAAGAATCGCGAACGTCATCGCCCCTTCATCAACCGACAAATGCGTGGCGCGATGAAGCGCGCGGCAGGCGTCGCGCACATGCGGCGCAGCGCGCCGCGATGAAAACTCGGAACGGCTTTTGCTGGGTCTTTCAACGATGTCTTCTTCTGGAGAATGCACGATGAACAGCGCGATCACGAAGCCGGAAAACGCCGGCACCAAACCGGACGCGAAGGATCCGAACAGCACGGACATGCACAACGACCGCACGCACGACAGCACGGTCGACACCGACGGCAAGAACCACGAAGCCGCGCGTATCGCGGGCCACAGCCCGATTTCGCCGGACGAGATCACCACCAGCAATGCGACGCTCGACAACAGCGTGCCCGAAGCACTCGATGGCATGGCCGGCTTCGACAGCCGGATCGGCGGCAATCATCTACTGCTCGCGCTCGAACCGGGCTATGCGGTAATCGACAAGGGCATGGTCGAACCGCTGGGCGCTTATTCGGCCGATCATCAGTACTACGACCCGCGTCCGGTCGGCCAGCGCCAGGACCGCGGCCGCATTCATTACGCGCTCAATCATTTGCGCCCCGCACGCGTGATCGAAATACAGCGGCTGAAATAAACGTGAGCGGATAACGCGCCGCTCGCCGCGCGTTTCAATTACCGCTGGTATTCCGTTTGACCAGTAAATAATGGAGCACGCGCCGCCTGATTCCGGTGCGTGCTTTGCGGGTTCGATATTTGCGAATTCGACGCGGTCTGAGCCGGTGTTAGTGAATCTCCGGCTCGCCGGTGGAACGCGGGTTCGCCACGGCCGCCGCAGCAGCGGGGGCGGCGGTGGCAGCGGCGACCCCGCCGCGTTGCAGGAAATCGAAGTCGCAACCCTGATCGGCCTGCATCACATGCGCCTGATGCAGCGCGCCGTAGCCGCGCTCGAAGCGCGCCGCCGGTCTGTTCCACGCGGCCTTGCGGCGCGCGAGTTCGTCGTCCGATATCAGCAGGTTCAGCCTGCGCCGCGGCACGTCGAGTTCGATCAGATCGCCGCTTTGCACCAGCGCGAGCGGCCCGCCGACGAACGACTCGGGCGCCACGTGCAGCACGCACGCGCCATAACTGGTGCCGCTCATCCGCGCATCGGAGATGCGCACCATGTCGCGCACGCCTTTTTGCAGCAGCCTGCGCGGAATCGGCAACTGGCCCCACTCGGGCATCCCCGCGCCGACCGGCCCCGCATTTTGCAGCACCAGCACGCAGGTTTCGTCGATATCCAGCGAGTCGTCGTCGATCCGCGCGGCCATGTCGTTGTAATCGCTGAAGACGACCGCGCGGCCGGTATGCACGAGCAGATGCGGCTCGGCCGCGCCCGGTTTGATGACCGCGCCGCCGGGCGCGAGATTGCCGCGCAGCACCGCGAGGCTGCTGTCGGCGAGCAGCGGCTTGTCGCGGCGGCGGATCACGTCGTCGTTGAAGATTTGCGCGCCGGCCAGATTCTCGCCGAGCGTGCGGCCGTTCACCGTCTTCTGCGAACCGTCGATCGATTCGCCCAGCTCCGCGAGCAGCGCACGCAATCCGCCCGCATAGAAAAAATCTTCCATCAGATAGGTGCCGGTCGGGCGGATATTCGCGAGCACCGGCGTGCGGCGCGCGATCTCGTCGAAGCGATCGAGCGTCAGATCGATGCCCGCGCGGCGCGCGAGCGCGATCATATGCACGACCGAATTGGTCGAGCCGGACAACGCGACGCAGGTCGTCACCGCGTTATCGACCGATGCGGCGGTGATCAGATCCGACGGCTTCAGATCCTCCCACACCATCTCGACGATGCGCCGGCCGGTTTTCGCGGCCATCTGCGCATGCCGCGAATCGACCGCCGGAATCGACGCGAAGCCGGGCAGCGTGAAGCCGAGCGCTTCGGCCGCGCTGGTCATCGTCGACGCGGTGCCCATCGTCATGCAGTGGCCCGGCGAGCGCGCGATGCCGCCCTCGACGCCCTGCCAGTCATCCGCGCTCAACGTGCCGGCGCGCAGCTCGGCCCAGTAGCGCCACGAGTCGGAGCCGGAGCCGAGCGTCACGCCGTTCCAGTTGCCGCGCAGCATCGGGCCGGCGGGCAGAAAGATCGCCGGCAGATCCATCGAGATCGCGCCCATCAGCAATGCGGGCGTGGTCTTGTCGCAACCGCCCATCAGCACCACGCCGTCGGCCGGATACGAGCGCAGCGTCTCCTCCGCTTCCATCGCGAGGAAGTTGCGATACAGCATCGTGGTGGGCTTCTGGAACGGCTCGGACAGCGTCTGCACCGGCAGCTCGTCGGGAAAGCCGCCGGCCTGCCAGATGCCGCGCTTGACCTCTTCGACGCGCTGACGGAAATGCGTGTGGCACGGATTGATTTCGCTCCATGTATTGAGGATCGCGATGACCGGCTTGCCCGCATATTCTTCGCGGTCGTAGCCCATCTGCGCGGTGCGCGAGCGATGGCCGAACGAGCGCAGATCGTTCGCGCCGTACCAGCGATGACTGCGCAACTGCTCGGGGGTCTTTCTGTTCGTCAACGTCTACTCCACGATTGGCGCCGCGCATCGGTCAGCGCCTCTGTTCCTTGACGCGCGACACGATCTGCGTCGGGCTCACGAATTGCAGCGCGATCAGCACCCAGATCAGCGTGATCGCCATATAGATCATCGCCATCGCGTCGATCGACTGCGGCGCGCGCACGCCGGTCGAGAATACAGCGTAGTACAGCGCGACCACCAGCGTCTGCGTCGCCGGTCCGGCGGTGAAAAACGTAAGCTCGAACATGCCGATCGTTCGTACCAGCACCAGCAGCCCGGCGGCCAGCATACCCGGTACCAGCAGCGGCAACAGCACGTAGCGGAAATAGCGGAACGTGTTCGCGCCGAAGATGCGCGCGGCCGCTTCGAGGTTCGGATCGATCTGCTCGATGAACGGCGTCATCACGAGGATCACGAACGGCAAGGCCGGCACGAGGTTCGCGAGGATCACGCCCCACAGCGTGCCGGCGAGGCCGATCTTGTACATCACGGTCGCCATCGGAATGCCGTAGGTGACGGGCGGCACCATCAACGGCAACAGGAAGATCAGCATCGCCAGACGCTTGCCGGGAAACTGCACGCGCGCGAGCGCATACGCGGCCGGCACGCCGAGCAGCACCGACAGCAGCACGACCGCGCCGACCACCTGCACGGTCACCCACAGCACGCTCGCGAGCTGAAAATCACGCCATGCCTGCGCATACCAGTGCAGCGTGAAGCCCTGCGGCAACGCGGTGCCGAACCAGCGCGTCGCGATCGAATTGACTGCGACGGTGGCGATCAGCAGCACCACGTTGAGCAGAAAGAACACCATCAGCGCCCATACCAGCGTCTGCCACAGGCGGCCGGCGACGCTCGCGCGCTGACGGGCCTGTTGCGCGGGTTCGCCGGCGCCGTCGCCCGGTCGTTGCCGGGACGCCAACGCGGACGCGTTCAGTTCGGCGGGCGCCGGCGCGCGGCGATCGGTCGTCATCAGCCTTTGCCTCCGCTCGTGGGTCCGCGATAGAACCAGCGGCGCGCGCCGAGCAGCGCGGCGACCACCAGCAGTTGCACGAAGCCCATCACCATCGCGATCGCGGAGGCGAGCGAGTAGTCGTAGCTCTCGAACGCGGCTTCGGCGGCGGCAATCGACATCACCCTGGTCGGGCCGGCCGGCGCGCCGAGCAGCACCGCCGACGGAAACACCGAGAACGCCTGCACGAACGACAGGCACGCGGCCATCGTCAGTCCCGGCACCAGCAGCGGGAAATAGATGCGCCGGAACTGCTGCCACGGACTCGCGCCGAGTGTCGCCGCGGCGCTCGCGAGCGTCGGGTCGATGCCGGTCACGTACGACAGCGTCAGCAGAAACGCGAACGGAAAACCCGACACGATCAGCGACAGCAGCACGCCGGTGAAGTTATGCGTGAGCCGCACTTCGCGTGTGTACAGATGCAGCGCCTGCAATGCCTGCGGCAACCAGCCGTGCGGGCCGAAGTAGGTCAGCATGCCGTCGGCGATCAGCACGGTGCCGAGCGTGACCGGAATTACCAGCAGCGTCGTCACGATCTTCTGATAGCGCGAGTAGCGGCGCAGCGCGAACGCGACCGGCACCGACACGCCGACGTTGATCAGCGTAGCGGGCACCGCCAGCTTCAGCGTGACGATGATGGTCGGCCACATCGACGTGTCCGTGAAGAACGTCAGATAGTTGGCCCAGATGCTGCCGCCGTTCATCGGGCGGAACGACAGCGCGAGTCCATACGCGAACGGATAGATGAACAGCGCGACGATGAACAGCAGCGCGGGGGTGACGAGCCACGCTTTCGCGTCACGCGGCGTACGCGCCAGCAACGGCGGCGACAGCGTCGGCGGGGTTGGCGTGGCGGGGGTGGTTGGCGCGTTCATGCGGCCTCGGCGTCGTAGACCAGCACGCGCGCCGGCCGCACCCGCAACGCGATGCGTTCGCCTTGCGCGAATTCGCCGCTCACGCGCGCCCATACGTCGCCGAACGCGGTCTTCGCGCGCAGCAGGGAATCGTGGCCGCCGTATTCGACCGCGTCGATCAGCGCGTCGAACGCGTTGTCCGCGCCGGGCGCGGCAAGCTCCATGTCCTCGGGACGCAGCGCGACGCTTACGCGATTGCCGTTGAACGCGGCCATCGGCGTGCCGGCGAGTCGCACGCCGTTCGCGCCGGCCACCACGTGGTCCCCTTGCATCCCTTCCAGCGTGAACTCGGCGACGTTGCGATAACCCATGAAGCGCGCCACGTGCAGATTGCGCGGCCGCGTATAGACCTCTTTCGGCGTCGCGACCTGCTGCACGACGCCCTCTTTCATCACGACGATGCGATCGGCCATCGACAGCGCTTCGTCCTGATCGTGCGTCACGTACAGCGTCGCGCGTTCGAGCCGGGTATGAATGCGGCGAATTTCCGCGCGCATTTCGATGCGCAGCTTGGTGTCGAGATTCGACAGCGGTTCGTCCATCAGGATCAGCGGCGGCTCGATCACGATCGCGCGCGCGATCGCCACCCGCTGCTGCTGGCCGCCGGACAGTTGTCCCGGCAGCTTGTGCTCGTGGCCGACCAGTTGCACGAGCTGCAGCGCTTCGCGCGCGCGGCGCGCGATCTCGCTGCTGCCGACGCCGCGCATCTTCAGTCCGAAGCCGACGTTCTCGAGCACGCTCATATGCGGGAACAGCGCGTAGTTCTGAAACACCATGCCGAAGCCGCGCTTTTCCGGCGGCAATACGTCGATGCGCCGTTCGTCGAGCCAGATGCCGCCGCCGCTCAAAGGCTGCAAGCCGGCGATACAGTTCAGCGCGGTCGACTTGCCGCAGCCCGACGGCCCGAGCAGCGCGATGAACTCGCCGCGCCGGATCGTCAGGTCGAGCCCTTGCAGCGCCGCGATCGCGTGGCCTTGGGCGTTGGTGAAACTGCGGCTCACCGAGTCGAGTCGCAACTGCTCGAAGTGATGCTTCATGGCGGTTTCCTGATCCGCTTGGCGCGAGCGCTAAGGCCGGTGCTGCGCGAGTGACGGGGGCCTCGCGCGGGGTACGGGTACGGTTCTCGCCGGGCCGCCCTACTTCGTCTTCTGCGCGCCCACGTCGCTATCCCACTTCCTGAAGGCCGCGACCATCGCCGCCGCATTCAGCGGCAAAGCGTGCGGACGGTCGGTCAGCATCTTCGCGTACTCCGGCCGGCCGAACTTCGTTAGTACTTCCTGGCTATGCGCGGGCGCCTGCTCGACGGTCACACCCTTGATCGCCGGGCCCGGATAGAAGTAGCCGTCGTCGTAGGTCAGCGCCTGTTGCGCGGGCTCCAGCATGAAATTCATCATCTTGTAGAGCACGTCGAGCTTTTCCTTCGGCACGCCCTTCGGAATCACCATGTAGTGCGCGTCGTTGACCCACGTCATGTTGTCGAATGGCTGCACGCGAAATTCCGCCGGCACGATGCCGAGCGCGCGCGGGTTGATGTCCCAGCCGGTCACCGTCACCGTCATATCGCGGGTGCCTTCGCCGAGTTCCTTCATCACCGCCGAGGTCCCGCCCGGATAGTAAGGAATGCAATCGTTCAGCTGCTTGAGAAACGCCCACGTCTTGTCCCAGCCGTGCACGGGATCCTGCGGGTCCTTGTCGCCGAGGATGTACGGCAGGCCCATCAGGAACGTGCGGCCCGGGCCGGAATTGGCCGGGCGCGCATAGATCAGCTTGTCGGGATGCGCCTTGCACCACTGCAGCAGTTGCTCGGGTGTCTTCGGCGGATCGCTGACCTTGGCCGGGTTGTACTCGAGCAGCGGACCGGCCGGCATATACGCGACCTCGAGCCCGTAGCCCTGGGCAAGCTCCTGCATCTTGCGCGGACCCGGCGCATATTTATCGAGCACGCCGGGAAACTGCGCCGCGTTGTCGGGCAAGAGCTTCAGCCACAGACTCTGTTCGATGCCCGCGGCGAGCGCGTCGGTGCCGGTCAGCACGAGATCGATATCGGAGCGGCCGGCCGCCTGCATCGCCTTGATCTTGCCCGGCAACTGCGGTGCCGGCGCGTTCGTGTAGGTGATGTTGCCGACCAGGTTCGGATATTTGGCTTTGAACGCCTCGAAGCCTTTTTGCGTGAGTTGCAGATCGCCGGCCACGTCGACGATGTTGATCGTGACCGGGTCGGCCGCGTGCGCGGCGGGGGTGAAGGCGGCGCTCGCCGCGAGACATACGACGGATACCAGCTTGAGCGACAACCTGTGCGAAACAGTCATTGCGTCTCCTCGCTTCTTGGTATGGAGGCCCGCCGGTCAGAGCACTGCGGGCGTGTCTTTCTACCAACGCAACATAGCGAAGCGCAACAGCCGATGTCAAGCAAATAGTCGTGGTCGGCGGGGGTGCGCGAACATGACTGATTCGGCTAGAAATCCTTGCGGCTCAATGGTTTGTCCGCGGCGTCCAGGACAAACCCGAGCATCGGAAACGCTGACAACAAACGTTGTCAGGCAAGCGGACGACTAGTTATCCCTCTTAGCCGCCGCGCACGCCCTGGGTGTTCACATAGAGCGAGTACAGCCCATGACTCGCGGCCATGAACAGCCGGTTGCGATGCCGGCCGCCGAAGCACACGTTCGCGCAACGCTCCGGCAACGCGATATGCCCGAGCGCCTCGCCCTGCGCATTGAATACGCGCACGCCGTCGAGTTCGTCGGTGCCCATGCCCCAGCCGCACCACAGATTGCCGTGCACGTCGACGCGAAAACCGTCCGGCGTGCCCGGGCCCGCGTCGATCAGCACGCGACTGTTCGACAGCGTCGCGCGTTGGCCCTTGCCGTCGCCATTCACGTCGAACACGCGAATCTTGCGGGTCGGCTCGCCGCGCGATTCGACCACGTACAGCAACGCTTCGTCCGGCGAAAACGCCAGACCGTTCGGGCCGAGCACGTCGTCGGCGACCATCGACACCTCGCCCGACTGCCCGTCGATCCGATACACGCATGCGCTCAGTTCCGACTGCTGCTGCTCGCCTTCGTAAAAGCCGTCGATGCCGAAGCTCGGATCGGTGAACCAGATCGAGCCGTCCGATTTGACGATCACGTCGTTCGGCGAGTTGAAGCGCTTGCCCTGGTAGCGATCGGCGAGCACGGTGATCGAGCCGTCGTATTCGGTGCGGGTCACGCGGCGTGTCAGGTGTTCGCAACTGACGAGGCGCCCTTCGCGATCGCGCGTATGGCCATTCGCATTGTTCGACGATTGCCGGAACGTGCTGACCGCGCCGGTCGTTTCGTCCCAGCGCAGGATGCGGTCGTTCGGGATATCGCTCCACAGCAGGTAACGGCCGTCGCCGAACCACACCGGCCCCTCCGACCAGCGCGCGCCCTGATACAGACATTCGACGGAGGCCGACGCCAGAATCAGCGACTTGAAGCGCGGATCGAACACGCGGATGGAGGGATCGGGATAGCGTCGGCTGTTGTCGATCATGCGGATGGCTGAGTGTCGGAGTGGTTGGGATGAGCTTGTGCGAACTCGCGCTCGAGGGCGAGCAGCGTTTGCGCGGCCTGCGCGATCTTCGCATGATGCTCGGCCGGCGTCGAACTGAGCAGCGGCAACAGCGGTCCGGTGTCGGCGAGACCCGCGACCGCGACGGCGTCGTGCAGCACGACCGTCGTGAAGCCGCCGAGCGGCAGCACCATCGCGGTCCGGTAGCGGGTCTGCGCGAGGATGCGCGCCTGGTCGAGCATCTTGCCGTAGTGGGGGCCGATCGCCGGAATCACTCGCGTGACGGGGCTCGTCGCATCGGCCAGCAGCCGTTCCAGTCGTAAATTATTCTTCTATAAGACAATATGGGCTGTCGGCCGTCTACCCGCGCCGCGGCCGCCTCGGCATTTCCGGGGATCTGCAACCGTCGGTAGACATTAACCGCGTTACCAGATAATCGGATGAATACGATTAACTGAAAATGCAGCTAGCAATACTGTTGTCAACCAGACAGATTAAAATCGCCTGTCGCGATTAAATGAGCGGTTTTTAAGCGCTGACGCATCCCGTATTAGCTTAAATTTGACGTCGCCAGGCGTAACGTTCGCGATCCGGCAAGTCCAGCCGTCCCCCGCGAGGGAAGCCAGCGCGCTGATTTTTAATTTTTAGTGATAAATTACGCGGATAAAACAGGCGGACAGCACAGCTGCCCGTCGATAACGCAAATGGGCTGTTTGCGAGTCTGAGAGAGTCAAAAAATTGTCGCTACATTTTATCGAGCAGATGGCACCGCTACTGGACGCCGCCGACGAAGCGGAATGGTTCGGCGCGATCGCGGGCCTCGCCGAGACGTGGGGCTTCGACAGGATTCTGGTCGCGATGCTGCCGCGTCCCACCATGCGGCTGGAAGACGCCTACCTGCGCAGCACTTATTCGCCGGCATGGCGCCAGACCTATGACGAGCAGGGGATGGTCCATTTCGACCCGACGGTCGCGCATTGTCTGTCGCGTTCCGCACCGCTGATCTGGACGCCGGAGATTTTCTCCACCCCCGCGCAACAGTCGCTGTACGAGGAAGCGCGCGGGTACGGCCTGCGCTCGGGGATCTCGCTGCCGATTCACGGACCGAATCAGGAAGCCGGCATGATGTGCTTTGTCAACGACAGCACGCCGTCAGACAAATTCCGGCGCGATGTGAACGCCGCGTTGCCGAACCTGGTGCTATTGCGCGACCTGGTGATCGATACCAGCCAGCGCCATCTGAATACGCACGCTCAGAGCCTGCTGCCGAAGCTCACGCCGCGCGAGCGCGAATGTCTGATGTGGACCGCACGCGGCAAATCCACCTGGGAGATCTCCCACATCCTGAACTGTTCGGAAGCCGTGGTGAACTTCCATATGAAAAACATCAGGACGAAATTCGGCGTGAATTCGCGGCGTGCGGCCGCAGTGATCGCGGCCCAGTTGGGTCTTATTGACCCGGGTTAAGCAGCGCGGCGGCGTCGCGGCTGTACATCACCCGTTCGGCGCGGCCCAGATCCGCGTCCGACACCGTCTTCATGAAATACAGACCCAGCAGGATCGACACCGGTGCCGGAATCTCCGCGCCCGACTCGAAACGGCTGCCGCGCGACTGGGTGACGCCGAAACGGGCCCAGAAACGGCGCTGGCTCTCCTTTTTCTTCTTGCGGTAGGCAATGATCAGAACGCGGTCCACTGCCGAGGAAACCTCCGCGGGACGCGGTCGGGAGATGGGTCTGCGGTTGCCAGTGATTGTCAAGAAGTTCCATTTTCGAGCCCTGTAGGTTATTGGCGATACGTGTCCGAATTCTCCTTTACGCGATAAGCATCCACACCTATCCAGGTAGGTAGGTGGCACAAAGATTCAAAGTGCATACGTTTTCCTGCGTACTGGCAACCCCAACACGTTCAGGAGAACGTCATGCAAACAACGATCCGTATTGGAATGCGGCAGGAATTCGACAACGAGCTGATCAACGAGATGTACCGCCTACGGGCGCGGGTGTTTCACGGGCGGCTTGGGTGGGAGATCCCGACCATCGCGGGGATGGAGATCGACGGCTACGACGCACTCGGCCCGCACTACATGCTGATTCAGGACGAACAGCAGCGCTTACGGGGCTGTTGGCGACTGATGCCGACGGAAGGCCCCAACATGCTGAAAGATACCTTCCCGCAGCTGCTGCATGGCGCCGCGGCGCCGTGCGGACGTCATATCTGGGAATTGAGCCGATGGGCAATCGAAACCGGTGGAGAGGAACAGTCGTTTGGTTTCACGGATATGACAATCCGCGCGATTCAGGAGGTCATGCGCTTCGCGCAGCGCATGGGCATCACTCACTACGTGACGGTCACCACCACGCCGATCGAGCGGATGCTGCGCCGCGCCGGCCTCGACATCAGCCGGCTGGGCGAACCGATGAGCATCGGCGTCGAACGCGCGGTGGCGCTCGACGTCGCGGTGAGTGAAAAAACCCTGACCGCACTGTTCGGCCCAGTCGCCGCAGCCGCGTAACCGCGGTCCGAACGGGTTTGGATACGGCCTGTTGCCGCAACCGCAAAGCCGCTCTGCCCGCCGCTATCCGCGGTAGCCCGGATAGATCGCGCCCGGGCTCGCGGTAGCGATAACCCGGCCGGGCGCGCGCAGACTCAGGAGCCGAACATCCGCTCCAGCGCATTTTCGAGATGCGCGCGCATCGCCTCCCCCGCCCCCGCCGCATCCTTGCGGCGGATCGCGTCGAGCACCGCCATGTGCTCGGCCTGCACCAGCCGCTGCCGTTCGACCGTCTTCACCAGCGACAGATTGCGCGACAGATTCATGCTGAACATGATCTGCTCTTCGATAAACGACATCACCGTAATGAAAAACGGATTCTTCGACGCGCGCGCGACCGCCAGATGGAACATAAAGTCGTCTTTCGCGCCGATCCCCTGCGTCTCGATGATGCGCTCGAGCTCCTCCCACGCGTGCTGGATCGCGGCGATATCGTCGGCATCGGCCTTCAGTGCCGCCTGCGCGGCCGCGCCCGCCTCCGTCACGATGCGGAATTCATAGCAGCGGCGAATATCGGACAGGGTTTCCAGCGGCGCGAAGCGGCGCACGTCCGGATCGGGCCGCCGCGCGACAGTGGTCCCCGAACCGTGCCGCGTGGTGATGATGCCGTCGGCGCGCAGCCGCGCCAGCGCTTCGCGCACGGTCGGCCGCGAGGTCGCGAAACGCTCGGCCAGCGCATGCTCGGTCGGCAGGCGCTCGCCTTCCTTGTATTCGCCTTCGAGAATGCGGCTGAGAATGTCGCTGTAGATCTGGTCGGGCAAGCCCTTGGTTTTGCGATCGTTCATCTGCGGACTGGGCAGCGGGTCGGGAATGGCCTGATTGTACGGTCAAGCATCGGGCCGCTTCAGCAAACTTATGCGCGCTGTATCGGGCGCGAGCGCCCGCGCACCGCCGATTTTCCGTATGTTTAAACGCGGATATATTTAGCAAAAGCTTGATCTATGTCTAGGTCGAGTGCATCTTTTTCGGCAACTCTCTAAAGTTCGCTGGTATAAAAGACCAATTAACCCTGCCGTGCGAACAGCGCGGCAGTCGCATTTTTCACACGCGGAGCCGATATGTACAAACGCATTCTTGTAGCGGTCGACGGCAGCAACACCTCACGCCGGGCGTTCGAAGCAGCGCTCGACCTCGCCGAAACCAACGGCGCGGTACTGAGGCCCTTCTACGTCGTGGAAAATACTCCGATGTACTTTGAGGCCCCCGGTTACGACCCGTCCATTCTGCGCACCCGGCTGGTCGAGGAAGGCCAGGAACTGCGCGCCGAATTCTCGAAAGCGATGGCCGAGCGCGGCGTGCAAGGCGACCCGGCGGTGGCCGAAGCGTCGTCGCTCGGGGATGTATCCGAAGTCGTGCTGAAGGCCGCGGCCGAATTCAACGCCGACCTGCTCGTCATGGGCACCCACGGCCGGCGCGGCTTCCAGCGGCTGATCCTCGGCAGCGTCGCCGAACGGTGTGTGCGCCAGGCCACCCTGCCGGTGCTGCTGATCCCTTCCGCTGCGGGCGCAGACAAAGACCGCGCCTGATTTTTCTATACACGGGGCGGCGCGCCACGCATCGCCCCGCCTCGATCGAGCCGCTCCACCGATCGAGGCGCGCCGCCGCACCATCCAGTGGCTCCCGCCCCTCCCGCCAGAGCACGCTTCGCCGCTCAGGACCACCGAGCAGACAGACGCGTCACTTTGCCACCAAAGGCGCGTCATAGCGGGTGGGAAAATCCACCCCTACTACGATTCGCGCGCAGACCATGTTGACCCCAACCCCGACCCGCCGGCCCCGTTCAACCCGCTCCACCCGGAGCACCAAGCGCCCCACCGTCAAGCCGGCGCGTAGCGCTCGCGCCGAGCCCGCCGTCCCAACACCGCGCCCGCCCACCCGTACCGAAGCCCGTTGCTCGAGTTGCTCGATGCGTCAGTTGTGCATGCCGCAGGGCCTGTCGGCGTCCGAACTATCGCAACTCGAAACACTGATCTGCAGCGCGCGCTGCCTCGAGCGCGGCCAAACGCTGTATCGCACCGGCGACCGCTTCGACAACATCTACGCAGTGCGCTCCGGCTCGCTGAAAACGGTGATGCTGCACCGCGCCGGCCGCGAGCAGGTGACCGGACTGCGCCTCGCGGGCGAAGCGCTCGGTCTCGACGGCATCAGTACCGGCACGTATGCATGCAGCGCGGTCGCGCTCGAGGACAGCACCGTCTGCATCGTCCCGTATCGGGCGTTGAGGTCGCTGTGTCGCGAAAGCGGGCCGATGCAGGACCGCATGCACAAGCTGCTCGCCGCCCATATCGTCAGCGAGGCCGCGCAGATGATGGTGCTCGGCTCGTTGTCCGCCGAAGAGCGCGTCGCCGCGTTCCTGCTCGACGTGTCGCAGCGTAATGCGCAGCGCGGCTACTCGGTGTCGGAATTCAACCTGCGCATGACCCGCGAGGAGATGGGCAGCTACCTCGGCATGACGCTCGAAACGGTCAGCCGCGCGCTGTCAAAATTTCAAAAGAGCGGGCTGATCGACACCCAGGGCAAGCTCGTCCATATTGTCGATCTGGCGCGGCTGCAGCAGATCTGAACTGCCCTGGTTGAGCGGGACGCGCCGCCTCGCGCGGCCCATGCAGTCCTCCATCTCATTGGATCGGCTGGTCCGCCGGTTCCACCGGGCTCACGCGCGGCGCTCATTTCGCCTTGGCATGGCCCCTGCGAGCGGGTACAGTCTTCAGACCGTCCCCCACAAGGAGACCCGGCGAAATGAATCGCGACCCCGCCCCACATCACCCGCTCGTGCAGCGCCTGATCGATGCGCGTCAAGTCACCGACGCCCTGTTTGCGATCGTCAAACCCGACTATCTGTATGAAAGGCCGATCCGCGAGCGTCACCGGATCGTGTTCTATATCGGCCATCTTGAAGCGTTCGATCGCAATCTTTTCGACCAGCGCCTATTCGATCTGCCGGCCTTCTCGGCGCAACTCGACCAGCTCTTCGCATTCGGCATCGATCCGGTCGACGGCGGTTTTCCGACCGATCAACCCGCCGACTGGCCGTCGCTCGAAGCGGTGCGCGAATATGCGACGCGCGCACGCCGGCAGATCGATGCCGCGCTCGCCGGACTCGGCGATCCGACGCGAAACGAGGCGGCCGCGCAATTGCTGAACGTCGCGATCGAACATCGCTTGATGCATGCGGAAACGCTTGCGTACATGCTTCATCAGTTGCCGCTCGAACTGAAGGACACCGCGTTGCGTGAACCCGTGAACACGCAGGGGGGGCGGCGCGACGCGTTGGCGTCGATGGTCAGCGTGCCCGCCGGCTCGTGCGTACTCGGCATGCCCCGCGAAGCCGGCCGCTTCGGTTGGGACAACGAGTTCGGCGAAATGCGCGTGGAGGTACCCGCGTTCGACATCGATCGCTATATGGTGACGAACGGCGCGTTCGTCGACTTTATCGACGCGGGCGGTTATCGCGAGCAGAAGTGGTGGTCGCCGAAAGATTGGGCGTGGAAGGAAGCGGAGCGCATCGCGCATCCGGCCGGCTGGTCGCAACGCCTGGCTCCGGACGGCTCCAGTCAGTGGACCCTGCGCACGATGTTCGCCGAAGTGCCGCTGCCGCTCGACTGGCCGGTCTACGTGAGCCACGCCGAGGCAAGCGCGTACGCGCGCTGGGCCGGCAAGGCGTTGCCGACCGAAGCGCAATGGCAGCGCGCGGCGCAGGGCGCGCCGCACGCGAGCGCGGGTAATTTCGATTTCCGCCACTGGGACCCGCAGCCCGTGGACGCGCACCCGGACAACATCAGCGCGTTCGGCGTGCAAGGCCAGTTCGGCAATGGCTGGGAATGGACCTCGACGCTATTCGAAGCACTGCCAGGCTTCGAGGCATTTCCGTTCTATCCGGGTTATTCGGCCAACTTTTTCGACGGCCAGCATTACGTGCTGAAGGGCGGCTCGGCGCGCACCGCGCAATGCATGTTGCGGCCGGAATTTCGCAACTGGTTCCAGCCACATTATCAATTCGTTTATGCGGGATTTCGCTGTGTGCGGGCCTGACGAATTAAGCGGAAGCTGGAAACAAATTCCAGCTTCCGCTTTAACGCAATTTTTTCAAAAAAATGCTTTAAATTTCCACAACGCTCACAAACCGAAAGACGCTTACAGTGGTAAATTGGCACCCCGCTTCGTCTAGCTGGCGTTTGGCAGCACGCAACTTCCGCCCGAAACTTAGATGTGCTCTCCAGCGATCACGCGCCATCCGCTCCAGCCGACCCGCTCGTATTTGCTCAACTACATCAGGAAGTTTCCAATAAAAGACGCTCGTTTGCATCCCGACACGTTCAGCAAGTTGCCTAGCCGGATATCGGGCTCTCGTTCCATTATGCGGCGAATTGCTCGTCGCAAATCTTTCTCATCCCGCGGCAGCTTCTGAGATTCGAGGTACCGCGAGAAAACGATCGCATTTTCATTCCCAAGTTTTGCTCGCTTACGTCGGCACAGATCCACCAGTCTTATATCAACTGCAGAACACAGCGAGAGAAGCAGTCGTATGCTTACCGCAGCATTGCCTGTCGCCTGTTTCACGCACATCGGACAGTGCCGCTGGATCCGGAAGTTCTTCGACTTGCGCCGGCTTTTCAAGCGCGTGCTTCGTCAACCCCGCGCGGAACTCACGAAGCTTTGCCGAGGCCGAGCTTTTCCATCGCCTCGTGCGCGTCGATCACCATCGTCGCGACTTCGCCCACGGTCGCGCGCAGCTTGGTCGCGCGCGAGCGCATGCAGGCAATCCGAACGCCACCGCCATCACACCGACCGTGCACATAAACGCGTAAGCGATGCGCGCCACGCGGCTGCCCGCGAGCACGAAGCCCACCACGGCGACCCAAAACAGTTTGGCGGTAACGCAAGCCACCGCATCGCGCGTGGACAGCCTGACCCACGTTTCAAACAGCAACTCGATGTGCCGTCGCCATGTCATCGAGCGCGTCACATCCGGCGTGCGAATCTGAAACGGACCGGCATTTGAACAAGAGCGTTGCCGGACGCCGCCCCATGCTTGCTCCTCATGTTCCTCAACGAAGCATCAGGGAAGCGGCTATGTCCAAACGAAAGACCATTCGCGTCTACAGCGAGCCCGCCGGCGGCTGGGGCGCGCTGAAGGCAACCGGCGAGGCGCTCGCGCTGCAGGGCGTAGCCGTCTACGGCGCCAAGACGCTGCTACGCATGAACCAGCCGGAAGGTTTCGACTGCCCCGGTTGTGCGTGGCCGGATGCAAAGCACACGTCGTCGTTCGAGTTCTGTGAAAACGGCGCGAAGGCCGTGGCGTGGGAAGCCACCGCCTATCGTTGCACCCCGGAGTTTTTCGACGCTCACAGCGTCTCAGAGTTGACGGCCTGGGACGACTACGACCTCGAAATGGCCGGCCGCTTGACCCATCCGATGGTCTACGACCAAGCCTCCGACCGCTATCGGACGATCGAATGGGAAGACGCCTTCGCGCTGATCGCGAAGCACCTGAACGGTCTCGACAGTCCCGATCAGGCGGACTTCTATACCTCGGGACGGGCGTCGAACGAAGCCGCGTTTCTCTACCAGATATTCGTACGCGAGTTCGGCACGAACAACTTTCCCGACTGCTCGAACATGTGTCACGAGGCGACCAGCGTCGGCCTGCCGGAGTCGATCGGCGTCGGCAAAGGCACCGTCCTGCTCGATGACTTCGAGAAGGCCGACGCGATTTTCATCTTCGGTCAGAATCCCGGCACCAACAGCCCGCGAATGATGAGCGATCTGCACAGCGCCTCGCGGCGCGGCGCGAAGATCGTGTCGTTCAACCCGTTTCGCGAACGGGCGCTGGAACGCTTTGCCTCGCCACAGAATCCGGTGGAAATGGCCACGCTCGGCTTCACGCAAATCAGCTCGTTTCTGTATCAGGTGCGGGTGGGCGGCGACGTCGCCGTGCTCAAGGGCATGATGAAAGCTGTCATCGAAGCCGACGATGCGGCACTCGTCGCCGACACACCGCGTGCGCTCGATATCGAGTTCATCGAGGGCCACACGCACGGCATCGACGATCTGCTCGCAGACCTGCGCGCAACCAGCTGGGACGCAATCCTGCAGCAAAGCGGCCTGTCGCGTGCCGATATCCAGACCGCCGCGGACATCTACATGAAGGCCAGGAACGTAATCCTCGTGTACGGCATGGGACTCACACAGCATCATCGCGGCACCGAGAATGTTCAGCAAGTTGCCAATCTGGCGCTGCTGCGCGGCAATATCGGCCGTCCGGGCGCCGGGGTGTGCCCGGTGCGCGGACATTCGAACGTGCAGGGCAACCGCACCGTCGGGATCACGGAGAAACCCTCGCCGGCCTTGATCGACGGGATCGAACGAGCTTTCGGCTTCCGGCCGCCCACGGCGCACGGTAATGACGTGATCGCCACGATCGAATCAATGATGCGTGGCGAAGCTAAAGTCTTCATGGCTCTCGGCGGTAACTTCGCGGCCGCCGTGCCGGACTGGTTTCGCGTGCAGGCAGCGATCCGCAAACTCGACTTGACCGTCCACATTGCCACCAAGCTCAATCGCAGCCACCTGGTGCACGGCAAGGACGCGTTGATTCTGCCGTGCCTCGGCCGCACCGAGATCGACATTCAGGCCGACGGTCCGCAATCGATTACGGTCGAAGATTCGATGTCGATGGTGCACGCGTCCCGCGGCCGCAACGAACCTGCCTCGTCGCATCTGAAGAGCGAACCGGCGATCATCGCCGGCATTGCCCGCGCGACGCTGGGACCACACTCTCACGTCGACTGGGAACATCTCGTTGCGAGCAATGATCGCATCCGCGACAAGATCGAAATCGTTTATCCCATCTTTCAGGCGTATAACGAGCGCATTAGTGTGCCGGGTGGCTTCCATCTCGCCTCGAGCGCGCGCGAACGCGTCTGGGCAACGCCGACCGGCCGCGGAAATTTCCTCGTTTTCAAGGGACTCGACGAAGACCCGCTTCAAAGCGATCACGAAGCGCTGTGGCTCACCACCATGCGCAGCCACGACCAGTACAACACGACCCTTTACTCGCATTCGGACCGCTATCGTGGCGTGTTTGGTCAGCGCGACGTCATCTTCCTGAATCCGCGCGAGTTGCACCAACGCGGTTTGCATCCGGGCGAGCGGGTCGATGTGTTCACAGTGTCGACCGACGGAATCGAGCGTGTAATCCGCAGTTTCAAGGTGGTCGAATACTCGCTGCCCGACGGGTGCTGCGGCGCCTATTACCCGGAAGCGAATCCGCTCGTACCGCTCTACGCGTTCGATCCGAAAAGCCGCACCCCTTCCTACAAATCCGTACCGGTGAAGATTGCGCGCGCCGCCGCAGTCGGCCCCGACTCCACTCATCAGGCCGCCATCGGGGCCACGGGAGCTCATCATGCATCTCGGTGACGTACTCGATCTGTCACGCGCGCAGTTCGCGATGACGGCTATTTTTCACATTCTGTGGCCGATTTTGACCATCAGCCTCTCGGCATTTCTAGTGCTGGTCGAAGTCTTGTGGCTGCGCACCGGCAACGTTGGCTATTACCGGCATGCGCGCTTCTGGAGCAAGCTGCTGGCGCTGAATTTCGCGGTGGGCGTGGTCAGCGGTATCCCGATGGAATTTCAGTTCGGCACCAACTGGGAAGGCTTCTCCCGTTACAGCGGACAGTTCTTCGGGAACATTCTCGGCTTTGAAGGCGCGATGGCCTTCATGCTGGAGGCAGGTTTCATCGGCGTAATGCTGCTCGGATGGGGACGTGTGCCGCGCGGCGTGCATCTGTTCGCCACCTCCATGGTCGCGCTCGGCTCCAGTATCTCCGCGTTCTGGATCATGGTCGCCAATTCGTGGATGCAGACACCGGCGCGCGTGACGGTCGAGAACGGCAAGATCATCGTGACCGACTACGTGGCCGCGATCTTCAATCCGGATATGGTCTGGGGCGTGACGCACATGTGGGTGGCAGCGATCGAAACAGGCATGTTCGTGATCGCCGGTATTTCCGCGTGGAATCTGTTCAAGCGGCGCAACCCGGAGTTCTTTGTACTTTCAATCAAGATCGCTTTGCTGGTGCTCGTGTTCGTGGCGCCGATCCAGATCTGGCTCGGCGACTCGAGCGGCGGCAGCGTGTTCGCGACACAGCCGGCCAAGGGCGCCGCAATCGAAGGACACTGGACCACCAACAAGCCGGGCACCGCCGCTTCATGGTCGCGGCTGGCGTGGCCGAATCAGAAGGAACAGCGCAACGACTGGTCGCTCGAAGTGCCCGGCATGTTGAGCATTCTCGCCACCCATACGCTGAACGGCGAGGTCAAAGGCCTCCACGACTTCGCGCCGGCCGACCAGCCGCCGATGCTTCCGCTGCTCTACTACGCGTTCCGCGTGATGGCCGGGATCGGCTTTGCGTTCATGGTGCTGGCGTTCTGGACCGCCTACGTGTTGCGCAAAACTCGCGGCAGCCTCGAACGATTTCTCGCGCACCGCAAACTGTTGCTCGTCTGGGTGCTGTGCATTCCGCTGCCTTATGTGGCAGTGGAAGCGGGCTGGATCGTACGCGAAGTAGGACGCCAGCCGTGGGTTGTCTACGGCTTGCTGCGCACGAAGGACGCCGTGTCGACCGCGGCGGCTTCATCGGTCACTTTGCGCATGGCTATGTTCTTTGCTTCCTATGCCGTGCTGCTCGCGACCTTCTTCGTGCTCGCGCGTAACTGGTTGCGCGCCGGCCCCGACCTCACGCTGAATCCGCCGGCAGCCGTCAAAGCCTCGGCGGCGGCTACTGTCACAGAGTACTAAATCATTCCCGTTGCAAGGAAATCTCATGGACAGCTCCACTCACACGATGCTCGCGATCACCTGGTTCGGCCTGATCGGACTGATGCTTGTGTTCTACGTCGTCACCGATGGCTTCGATCTCGGTATCGGCATACTTAGCCTGCTGCGCAAACGTCGCGAGGATCACGACGCGATGGTGCAGTCGATCGGCCACGTCTGGGACGCGAACGAAACCTGGCTCGTCGTGCTCGGCGGCGCCCTGTTCGGCGCTTTTCCCGCAGCGTATGCCTTGCTGCTTCAGGATCTCTATTTGCCGGTGATGCTTTTGATTGCCGGATTGATCATGCGCGGCGCTGCGATCGAATTCCGTCACAGCGTGTCGCATGGTCCAACGTGGGACAAGGTGTTCGGCATCGGCAGTCTTGTTGCCGCGATCGCCCAAGGCGTGATACTCGGCAGGGTGATAACGGGGTTGGTTCCGGGCGGTCTGAGTGCCGTGTTCATCGCTGTGTCCGCGATCGGCGTGGTAGCCGGCTATTCGCTGCTCGGCTCGACCTATCTCGTGAAGAAGACCGAGGGCTCGCTCGAGCAATGGTCCCGGCGCCTCTCGTTGCTGAGCGCATTAATCACTGTGGCTGCGGCGGTCGTGCTGACTGCCGCAACGTGGTTCATCAGCGAGGTGGGACGTGATCGGTGGACCCAAGCGGGCGTGTTTCATGTGCTGATCGCGCTCGGGTTGGCGTCTGCCCTGGCTTCTGCGTACATCATCGCATCACTGTATCCAGGCAGTTCGAGAGGGCCGTTTCGCGCATCGGTGGCGTTGTTCGTAATGTCGTTTGCTGGACTTGCGATTAGCCTCTTTCCGGATTTTGTGCCGGGCAAGCTTGGTATTGTTGAGGCCGCGTCTGATACCTCGACGCTGGTGTTCATGTTGATCGGGATCGGGCTGATTTTCCCGGTGATGATTGGGTATAACCTGTACCAATACTATATTTTTCGCGGAAAGGTAGTGAGCGGGGTGCACGCTGGTGACTGAGCTTTCTTCCTTCACGCGGTGAGAGAAGTTTTTTGTTTCTGGGCGGGATCGCACTTCTCTAGCGGGCCACCTGCGCGACAGCCGCTCCCGGACCGTCGCGCAGGCCTGTGGATCAGTGGTGACCGTAGTCCTTGCGGGCGACAGGAACCGTGCGAACCTTCGCATACTGGAACGCCGGAATCGCCTTGACCACGTCGCGCGTAGCACCAGCCCAGACAAGCTTGCCGTTCACATAGTCGAGTTGTGACATCGGAATCGCAACGTCGTGCTGGGACACGCCAAGGAACTGGTGAGCCGCCACGATCGCGAACGAAACGGCGTTGTCCGGCGCAATGATGATGTCGTGCAGCACGCCGACCTTCTCGCCGCTGTCGTTGTAAATGGTCTTACCCAGCAGGCTCTTCTTGACACTCCAGCCTTCCACGACGAATTGCAACTGCTCCACGCTGATGCCGAGGGGCTGCGCACCCGCTACCTGTGCATTGGCCTGCTGGCATACCGCGCCGAACGTCGATGCGGCCAGAAATACGAGTGCCCACTTTGCCTTCATGATGATTTCTCCAGGAGATGCGTTGGTTAAAAACAATTAATCGCAACATGCTTACGGCATCTGACGCTGCTTGCCTATGTCGCGCTCAGCGCTACTTTGAATCCATTACGCGCTCCGCGTTTTCAAATTCGCACGATGACATGCATCCATGGGGCGAAATTGTCGAGCCATGAACGCGACCATACCGCGCGTTGCGAAATGCGGAAAAGGTGGGAGATGCGTGAGAAGCGAACAAGCGCCCGTTGAAGAGGCGCCCGGGATCCCGGGACGCCGTGACATGTGACAGCCCTCCTCGCGCGCCTAGCGCAAATTCGTGCGCGCCAGTTCGACGATCTCGTCGCCGCGTCCGTTGAGGATCGCTCGCATCATGTAGAGGCTGAAGCCCTTCGCTTGGGCGAGCTCGATTGTTGGCGGCATGGCAAGCTCGTGCTTCGACGTGACAACGTCCACCAACGCCGGGCCAGGATGGTCGAACGCCTGTTTCAGCGCGGCCGCCACATCCTCCGACTCTTCGACCCGAATGCCGAAAATGCCCGCCCCCTTCGCGATTGCCGCGAAGTCGGTTTTGGCGAGGTCGACGTTGGTATCGAGGTAACCGGCCGCTTTCAACTCCATCGAGACGAAGCCAAGCAGGCTGTTGTTGAAGACCACGACCTTGATCGGCAAATCGAGTTGCCGCGCGGTGAGCAGATCGCCGAGCAGCATCGACAGGCCGCCGTCGCCCGACATCGACACGACCTGCCGCCCCGGATGCGCGCCTTGTGCGCCGAGTGCCTGCGGCATCGCGTTGGCCATTGAGCCGTGATTGAACGAGCCGTGCAGCTGGCGCTTGCCGTTCATGGTCAGATAACGTGCAGCCCAGACGGTTGGCGTGCCGACATCGGCGGTAAAGATCGCATCGTCGCTCGCGGCTTCGTCGATCATCTTGGCCAGATACTGCGGATGGATCGGGCGGCCATGACCGGACGGCGTGGCGAGGTCGTCCAGACCTTTGCGGGCCGACAAATAGTGCTTGCGAGCGTTGTCGATAAACCCTCGGTCCGCTTTGCGCTGCAGCTTGGGCAGCGTCGCCGCGATGGTTTCCTTCACCGTGCCGACGAGCCCGAGTGAGAGTGGCGCACGGTGGCCGAGTTGCGAGCCTTTCCAGTCGATCTGGACGATTTTCGCGTCCGCCGGATAGAACGGCCGATAGGGAAAATCGCAGCCGAGCAGCAGCAGCGTGTCGCATGACATCATCGCGTGATAGCCCGAGCTGAAACCGATCAGGCCGGTCATACCCACGTCGTACGGATTGTCGTACTCGACGAACTGCTTGCCGCGCAACGCGTGGACCACCGGCGCGCCGAGTGTATCGGCGAGCGCGACCACTTCATCGTGCGCGCCTTGCGTGCCACTGCCGCACATGATCGTGACCGCATCGGACGCGTTCAGCAGCGCGGCCAGGCGATCGAGATCCGCTTCGGCGGGCAGGATTCTCGGTGGCGCGCTTTCCGTCCAGGACGGCGCCTCCTTAGGCCCTTCGCTCAAGGCCACGTCGCCGGGCAACACTATCACGGCGACGCCGCGCTCCTCGATTGCGGTGCGCATCGCGCGCGCCAGAACGCGCGGAAACTGCGCGGCGGAAGACACGACCTCGACGTAGTGACTGCACTCCTTGAACAGCTCCTGCGGATGCGTTTCCTGAAAGTACCCCAGGCCGATTTCCGTCGACGGAATGTGCGCGGCGATGGCCAGCACTGGCTGATGATTGCGGTGGCAATCGAACAGGCCGTTGATCAGATGCAGGTTGCCCGGACCGCAACTACCGGCGCAGACCGCGAGTCGCCCGCTCGTCGCCGCGTCCGCGCCCGCCGCGAAGGCGGCCGCTTCTTCGTGACGGGTGTGCATCCAGCGGATCGAGCCGATCCGGTTCAGGCTGTACGCGAGCCCGTTCAGACTGTCGCCGGTCACTCCCCAGATCCGTTCGACGCCCGCTGCAGCGAGCGTGCCCGCGAGGTAATCGGCAATGGTATTGCTGGCCATGCTTGACTCCTTTTCACTGTGGATGAAGATCGACCGGGCGCGGCTTCGCCCTCAAGGGCGCCCCGCTTCGTCGAGTACGACGCTATGGATCATCGCGTCGGCGTTGAGCGCCTGCGGTCGCGTCGTGCGCGGGCGATAGACGTCCTCACCGCGGCGCATCTTGCGCCCGCTCACCACGCACACGCCCGCGCGGCGCGCGCGGGTACGGTACCACTCCTGATCGCAGTACGCGCAACGCGAGGGGTCGCGCCAGGCGAGCGTCACACGCGTGGCGGTGGCGCGCTCCAGCACGCGGATCGTGAGGCCGGGTACCGGCTTGTCGGCGCTGCGGCGCGACGCCTGCTCGGGCGCCGCCGGAACGGGGCTGCCCGGGCACTTCTCGCCCGACAACTGCCCAAGCAGGCCAATCGTCATTTGCCACGGGTCGACAACTTGCGCTTGCGGTTCCATAGCTCAGACTCCTGTTATTGCCGCGTTCGGCTTTGTGGTGGATTCCTGGACTCGCCGTGCGAACATTTGATTCGCGGCAGCAGCGTCAATGGTCAAGCCTTGGACCGGGAGCGGTCCCACTTCGATGCGGACAACCCGTGCGGACACTCAAGACCTGATGTGCGTCCGGCGGGCGACGGGTGCATCGCCGTTTCCACCTCTGGCTCGTGCGCTGCAGCCGTTGAAAAATGACCGAGCAGATACTGCGTGCTGTGCGCCATGAAGCGCACGAGGTCGCTATCGAAGCCCATTGTTGCTTTTCCTCCAGGAAGACGGCGTCTCGCCCACGAAACGCTTGAAGACGGTCGTGAAATGCGCCTGCGAGCGAAAGCCGCAGGCGAGCGCGACGTCGAGCGCGTTGTGCTGCGAGCCTAGCAACAGCGACTGTGCGTGGTCGATACGCCGGCGCAGCAGGTATTCATGCGGACGCAGGCCGCTTGCCTGGCGAAACTGCGCCGCGAAGTGCATGCGCGTCAGACCCGCGCTCTGCGCCATTTCCGCGAGCCCGATGGGGTCGCCGAGATGGGCGTCGACGTAATCCATCACCCGCGTCATGCGCCATTTCGGCAGTTCGGCCGCGGCGCGCGCGCGGCGCGAGGTTCCCGCGTACTGGCGGCTCACGAGGCGCGAAACGATGGCGAGGCTTACGCTGTCCGTAAAGACCTTGCCAAGCGCGGCGTCGTTGGTCTGCGAAACGGCCAGCGCCTGGCTCAGGCGTTCGATCGCGGGGTCGCGCAGCAAGCGGCCGTCCCCGAGCACGAGCTCGCCGTTGTGCGCGTGCTCGAACAGGTCCGCATAGCATTCGTCGAGCACTTTTTGCGTCACGTACAGATGGAGCACATCGCATGGCGAGGAGAAACACGCCCGCGTGGCGATGCCGGGCGCGCCCACATGCGCGACGCCCGCCGACACGCGTCCGCGAATCAGCGGACGCGCACCGTAGTCGAAGTCGACCACGGTGCACTTGAGATTGAGCGCCACGCAATGCATCGACACATGCCCATCGCTCACGACATCGAGCGGCACGCGCGGCTTGCGCGACCAGCGCAGGACCTGCATCTCGGGCGTCGATTGCAGCTTGCCGCCCGGCACGCGCCATTCGGTTTCCGCGTCGATCGGCTGGTGCGCCGCGTGCGGCGGCAGAAGACAGTCGGACAGATTGCTCATGAGATTCGCTCCTTTCTCGCCGCCATCGTGTCGAACTGCCGACCTGAAGCGCCGCGAAGTTGAGTAATGTGATCAGGCTTCACGTTACCGTACGAATATTGCGCCCACTAGTCGTACAATGGATTGCGCTCTTGGCGTGAATGTTTAAAGCACTCATACCGACGTTTAATCCAATGCCCGCCGGAATATCTGATAGTGCGAAGCGAAGGCCGACGCACCGCGCGCATGCGCTGTTTCGGGCGGCCGTTTATTTGCGGCGCACCGTTCCACTCATACCTTGGTATAAGCCGCCGATAAAAAACCTGATACAGAGAAAAGAATAATGTCGTGAACGGCGGCGCGCCCGTCATTCGCGCAATAGCGGAAATCGGCGGGCGGGCGAGCGTGGAAAACGGGGCTACTACGGGCGTTGCAAATCAGATTCGTCGGCGGGCCAGCTAATGCCAAGCGTCTTCGCCTTGAGTACGAAATCGGCGAATGAATTCGATTCCATTTTTCGCATCGCCTGGCCGCGATGAATCTTCACGGTGATTTCGCTCAGGTTCATTTCGGCGGCAATCTGTTTATTGCGCAGCCCGGAGGCCACCAGCGCCATCACTTCGCGCTCGCGCTGCGTGAGCGATCCATAGCATTTGCGCAGATCCGAAACGGAGCGATCGGCGCTGCGCCGCTTTTCATCGGCCGCGAGCGCGTGATCGACGGCGTCGAGCATGTCCTGATCGCGAAACGGCTTGACGAGAAAGTCCGTTGCGCCCGCTTTCATGGCTTTGACCGTCATGGCGATGTCGCCGTGCGCGGTCATGAAGATGATGGGAATGCGCAGATCGGACTGCGCAATCTGCTCCTGCACGGCAAGGCCGCTCTGCCCTTTGAGACGCACGTCGAGAATCAGGCAGCTCGGCACATCGGGGCGCTCGAAAGCGAGAAATTCGCGCGCCGATGCGAACATCTGCACCGGCAGATCGACGGAGCGCAGCAAGGTGCCCACGGCCTCGCGCATCGACTCGTCGTCATCGACCACGTAGACGAGCCGGCCCGGCGCCCCGCTCCCTGCATCGCGCTGAATTTTCATATGACGACCTCCTCTTGTGCGGTTTCCTGCGGCAGCGTAATCAAAAAGCGTGCACGGGGAGCCGCCGCCGCGTCAAGGCCAATGCTGCCGCCATGCGCTTCGACGATCGAGCGGCAGATCGACAATCCCATGCCCATGCCGTTGGCCTTGGTTGTAAAGAACGGATTGAACAGGCGTTCGCGATCTTGCTCGACGATACCCGGGCCGGAATCCTCGATACTCAACTGCACCTGCTGTTCGTTCAGCCTATGGGTTGCGACGACAACGCGGCGCGGCGCGCCCTCGCGTTCGGCTATCGCCTGCACCGCATTCATCAGCAAATTGATGATCACCTGCTGCAACTGAACATTGTCCGCATGAACGAGCGGCTTTTCCCGCGATCGTTGCACGTCGCAGCGCACGCCGTTGCGCTGGAATTCGCGCGCCATCAATTCCACGGCTCCATCCACGACATCGTCAAGCGCGATGCTGGTGAATGCCGCAGGGCGCTTTTGCGCCATCGCGCGGATCTGGCGCACGATCTCGTTGGCCCGCCGCGCCGACTTGATCATCTGCGCAATCGAGCGCGCCGCCTCCTCGACATCGGGCTCGACACGGTTGAGCCAGCGCAGAGCCGCGTCGCCCGACGTGACCACGGCGGCCATGGGCTGCGTGACTTCGTGAGCCAGCGAGGCCGCCATTTCACCGAGGGTGGTCATGCGCGTGACGTGTGCGAGTTCCGCCATCGAGCGCGCAAGCGCCTCCTGGGTCTGGCGCGAGTCGGTGACGTCCATGAGCGCGCCGACATAGGCGAGATCGGTCGATGCGGGTGGCCCGAGATGCGCGACATAGTGCACGTATTTGAGCGCGCCGTCCGGCATCACCAGCCGGTACTCCAGATCGATCAGCGGCGCGGGCGTGTCGCCGCCGCGGTGCGCGGCCTCAACCAGGGCGCGGTCGTCGGGGTGCGTGCGCGCGAGAATGAGCGCAAGACTTGGCGTCACCTCCGAAGCCGGGTCGTAGCCGAAGATACGCCAAGCCTCGTTCGACCAGATCATCTCGCCGTTCCTGGGCGCGACGCCAATGCTGCCGGTCTTGCTCAGCCGCTGCGCATCGACGAGGAAAGCTTCGCTGCGCGTGAGCGCGTCCTCCGCGCGCTTGCGCGCCTCGATATCGGTGTTCACGCCATACCAGCGGCGCACCGCCCCGTTCGCGCCGCGTTGAGGCTCGGCGGCGATATGCATCCAGCGGTAGCGCCCGTCGCGCTGGCGCACGCGCGAGAGATTGTCGAGCGGCCGGCCGGAAGCCACCGAGGCCCGCCAGTCGCCGCGCATGCGGCTCAAGTCGTCCGGATGCACGAGCCCCGCCCACAGGTCCGCGCCCCGGTCCTTGGTGTCGATGCCGCACTCCTGCCAGCGCCGGTTCACGAACATCACGTCGCCTTCATTCGAAGCGCTCCAGACCATGCCCGGGATCGCGTCGATTGCCGCGCGCAATTCCTTTTGCTGCTCCGCGAGCTCCTCGGTCATCTGCTTTTGTAGCGTGATGTCGTTGTTCGTCGCGAGGATCGCGCGCGGCTCGCCCCTCGCGTCGCGCCAGACGGCCAGCCGGCTCATGACGCTCACGGCGCGACCGTCACGGCGCACGCGTTGCAGCTCGCCCGACCAGTGGTCGTGGCTCAGCAGCGTGGCGTAAATCTCGTCGAGCGGCGCGGCTGCACGCGTTTGCGTGAGATCGTGGATGCGCTGGCCGACGGCCTGCGCCGCGCTCCAGCCATAGAGCGTTTCGGCGCCGTGATTCCAGAACGTGATCTTGCCGTCGAGGTCATAGACGAGGATCGCGTCGTGCGTGAGGTTGAGCATGTCGATCTGCTCGTGCAATTGCGCGGTTTTCGCGAGATTGCGCAGCGAGAGGATCGAGGTCGAACCGATCGCTAGCAGGCTCACCACGCAACGCGCGATCGAGCTGCCGGTGTAGTCGCTGCCGTGCGAGAACAGGAAACCGGCCAGCGTAAGCACGCCGACGGCGACCGTGGTGCCCACCACGGCCATGCTCGATCCGCTCGACGCGACGAGCAACACAACCACGACATAGAACACGGCGACGGCGATATCGAGCGGCGTGAACGCATCGACGCAAAATACGCCGAGCGCAACGAGCGCGGCGAGCCAGAAGACAAGGCCCCCTTCGAAGCGATGTCGTGTGACGTCGGGTCGGATGAGAGTGGTGTTCAAGTGGAACGACTGAGTTTTTCCAGGCATGCGAGGATTGCATCCCCATTGACCGGCTTGTCGAGAAAGCACAACGCGCCGTTGGCAAGCGCTTCCTTGCGACGCGCGTCGGAACCGAATGCGCTGATAAAAATAATAGGCGGGGCGGACTCCAGTTCGTTGAGCTTGCGCTGCATCTCCATGCCGCCCATGCCGGGCATCTGCACGTCGGAAATCACGCAGTTCACATCGCCAAGGCGGCCAGAATACAGAAATGCCTCCGCCGATGCATACACCCGCACATCGCAGCCCAGCGACCTGAGCAGGCTGCAAGTCGCGAGACGCACGTTTTCGTCATCGTCGACGATGGAAACTATCATGGGGGTTTGCAAGCGAATGGTCCTCGTCCAGTACAGCGTTTCGGGCGGGGCTCGAGAAGTGCTGACCGCTCATGTTCGTTATGTTAGACAGGAGCGTCGTTGAATAACACTATATCTCGATGTGTGACAACTATATCTAAGTATAGAGCGGCGATCCTTTTCACTTATCGGGCTTCAAGCGGTTTGAAACGGCGAGCGGTGCTGCGCTCACGCAAGCGCCATTTCCTGCGGCGCGTGTCGCGGGAGCAGGGCGCCGCACGGCCACGTCGATCTCTTGTGAACAAGCCCGACACGCGCGCGGCTTTCGTGCCCCGCACCGAATCTAAACCAAGGTATGGAACATCAATCGATGGTCTGAAACGCACATATCACGGGCTGATGGTGCGGCCGCAAGCGCGTTGCTATCGTTGGCAGGCAGGAACCCGACGAGAGAGACACGACCATGCAGATCCTTTCCGAAGCATTGACGACCCACGGCGCGAACGCGCCCTCACCCCTGCCCATGAGCGGCGAAGCACGCGAGCGCCTCATCGTCTGGATGCGCCAGAAGATGGCGCGCGCGGGCATCACGCTGGAGGCGCTGGAGCACGCGCTCATGGCGGACACGCGCGCCGCGCTGGCCGTGCGATACCGCGACGCCTATGGCAACACCTGGGACGGCGCGGGCGCGATGCCGCCGTGGCTCAAGCGCGCGGTGGCGGCGGGCCAGTCGATCGAGCATTTTCGCTGCGCGGGCGACGCGTATTGAAGATCAACTGAAGGACAACTGCGGGGGCAACTGAAACGGCTCCCGAAGCCCCACCCGTCCCTTAAGCGCAAACATTTTTGCGCTGTGCAATCCTGTCGTGCGCGCATCGACGGGTGCTTTGAATTGAGCCGGACTCAATCGAAATCCCTGCGGATCACGACGACGTGACGCACGCGCGACCGACATCGAAAAGATCGAAGAGGACACCCATGAACGTGACGCCCGCTGGCGCCACACCGCCGCGCCTGCGCGACGAATGGCTCGCGTACTGGAAAGACGACGCGCCGCGCTTCCTGCACATCGTCAAGGTGGGCCTGGCGGTCGTGCTGTCGATGGGCCTGTGCATGCGCCTGGAGTTGCGCTCGCCGGCCACGGCCATGCTTTCCTGCGTGATCGTTATGATGCACCAGCAAAGTGGCATCGTGATCGCGCGCGGCTTCTATCGCGGCCTCGGCATGGTGGGCGGCAGCCTCGCGGGCCTCGTGCTGATCGCGTTGTTCGCCCAGCAGCCCTTGCCCTTCTTTGTCGCGCTGGCGGCGTGGATCGGACTGTGCTCGTTCGGCTCGGCGTACTTTCGCAATTTCCAGTCGTACGGCCTCGTGCTCACCGGCTTTGCCACGGCGATCACGGCGATGCCCGCAATATCGAATCCGTACGGCGTGTTCGACAATGTGGTGTACACGATCAGCGAAGTCGTGATCGGCGTGGTGTGCGCGAGCGTGGTGAGTTCGATCGTGCTGCCGCGCAACGTCGCGCCCGCGCTCTATGCCGCGAGCCGGGTAAGCTTCACGCATCTGCTGGGCGCCTTGCGCACAACGCTGGAGCGCGCGCCGGCGACACCGCGCACGCCCCCGCCGACCGCGCCGCAAGCGGGCGCGCTGCTGGGCCTGATCGGCGAGCGTGCAAACGTCGAGTTGCTGCGCACCGGCGCGCTTTTCGAAGATCCGTCGATGCGGCTCCTGCATTCGGTTTTTCTCGATCTCGACCGCAGCTTTCTCGATACGGTGACGTGGCTCTACGCGCTGCAACGGCTCAAGGCGCACGCGATCGTCGATGCGCATCCCCGCGCGCAGGCCGCGATCGCGACGTTGACGGACGCCACGCTCGCGCTCATGCCCGCTCAGGCGGGCGCGCCAGGCGTCGCGGACGACGCCGTGGCCGCGTTGCTGCCGCAGCTCGACGCATTCGAAGCGGCACTGCCCGCGCAGCTCGACGCGCAACTCCAGGCGCTCGCGGATCTGCCGCCCGCGCAACGCAGAGTGGTGGCCAGCACCGGGGCCGCGCTCCTCTTCATGACAGCGGATCTGCGCCTGCTCTGCCGCCGCTATATCGAAGCGCGCAACGCCGACCGTCTGCCCTGGACCGTCTCCGTGCTCCAGGCGATCGGCCGCATCGCCGGTATCGCCCGCCAGCACGCGGTGGCGAACCGCACGGCCGCGCTGGTCGCGGGCGCTCGCGCGGCCCTCGCGGTGCTGCTGGTGGGCGCCGTGTGGGTCGCCTCGGGCTGGGTGGGCGGCGCGACCGCGATCGTCGCCGTGGCCATCACGAGCACGCTGTTCGCGCTCGTGCCCGATCCGCCCACAGCCGCGTGGCAAATCTTCATGGGTTGTCTCGCGGGCTGGCTCACGGGCTTCGGCTTCAGCTTCTTCGCGTTGCCGCACCTCGGCACCTTCACGCTGCTCGCGGCGGCGACCGCCATTGTCGTGATGGTCGGCGCCTACCTCAACACGTTCCCGAAGACGGCCGTGCTCGGGCTCGGCTTCAATATCTACTTCTGCTTCATCGTCGGCATTTCGAATCCGGCCGTCTATAACCCGAGCGCGTATCTCGACACGGGCTTCGCGCTGCTGTGCGGGATCGCCACCGCCGCCGTGGCGTTTTCCGTGTTCGCACCGCGCGCGGGCGAGTGGATCGCGCGCCGCTACCTCGTGGACCTGCGCGCCCTCATTGCCAGCGACGCGCGCGACGGCGAACTGGACGACGATCTGCTCTACGCATTCGAGCAGAAGGTACGCGACTGCATCATGCAGATCGCCTCGGCGCCCGCCGATCCCCGCGTCGATCGCGAGCACATGATCGCGTGGGCGTTCGCCGTGCTCGAAGCGGGCCGCGCGATGATTCTGATGCGCGTCGACACGCAGCAGCTTGGCGACGCGCTGCCCGCCGCGTGGGCCGATCGTCTGCAAGCGTGGCTCGATGCGCTCGCCGAGTTGTTCGACGCGCCCGCGCCCGAGCGCGCCAGACGCGCGCTCACCGCCACGGACCAAGCGCTCGCGGCGCTGCCGCCGGGCATCGATCTGGGCGCGCGCACGCAGGGCGACGCCCCGGCCGATCACGAAGCGCTCATTCGTTGCCGCATGCAGGCGTTGCTGCACTTCACGGAACTGGCGCTGCGCGACGGCGCGCTCGCGCTCTGGGCCCGCCCGGAGCGTTCCGCATGAAAACGCGCACCGTACTCCCCCTTTTGGGTCCTCGCACCATCGCGTTCACGGCGGCGTTGTCGGCGGCGATCCTGCTCGGCGGCTGCATCGATAGCGGCGGCATCCACACGCACGCGACGATGGTCGATGCGAGCACGCTCGATCCCGGCGCCGCACTGCGCCAGACGCAAGCCGATGCGCAATGGCCGCAAGGCGACTGGTGGCGGCACTGGGGCGACGCGCAACTGGACCGCGTGGTGAGCGACGCCACGGCCGGCAATCCCGACCTGCAAGCGCTCGCCGCGCGGGTGGAAGCCGCGCGTTTTCAGACGGAAATCGCCGGGGCGAGCGCGCTGCCGCAAGCGAACATCGACGGCTCGTTCGAGCGCCGCCGCTACGCGCGCTACACCACGCCCGCGCCGCCGGGCGGCACGACGGTGTGGAGCAACGACATCGGCGCGACGCTGTCTTACGACCTCGATCTCTGGGGCAAGCAACGCGCGATCCGCGCGGGCGCGCTCGACAATCTGCATGCGACGGCCGCCGACGCGCGCTTTGCCGAGGTCGAGTTGCAAACCAGCGTCGTGCGCGCCTATGTCCAGCTTTCGCTCGACTACGCGCTCGCCGACGTGTATCGCGCCGTTCATGACGAGGAGCGGCGCACTTTCGAGATCGCGACTGAGCGCTGGCGCGCGGGCATCGGCAGCCGCCTCGAAGCGACCCAGGCGCAAACGCAACTCTCCGTGAGCGCGACGCGCCTGCTGCGGGCGCAGCAGCAGATCGCCCTGGATCGTCTCGCGATTGCCGCGCTGTGCGGCAAAGGCCCCGGTTACGGCGACGCGCTGGCGCGGCCTCAACTCGCCCTGAGCGTGCCGCTCGCGCTGCCGGCCGCCTTGCCGGCGGAGCTGGTCGGTCATCGCGCGGACGTCGTGGCGGCGCGCTGGCGCGTGCTCGAAGCGGACAAGAGCATCGACGCCGCGCACGCCGACTTCTATCCCGACATCAATCTGCTCGCGACGGCTTCGCTCGGCTCGGCGGCCACCTTCGGCGGCTTCTTCAACTTCCTCAATAGCGACGGCATCGGGCATGGCGTCGGCGCGGCGATCTCGCTGCCGATCTTCGACGGCGGGCGCCGGCGTGGGCAGTACGGCGTGGCGGCCTCGTCGCGCGACGCCGCCGTGGACGTCTACAACCGTACTGTCGTGAACGCGATGCGAGACGTGGCCGCGCAGGCGGTGTCGCTGCGCGCGCTGGAGGATCAACAGGCCTCGACCCAGGCGACGCTCGACGCCGCGCGCACGGCATACCGCCTGGCCGATGCCGGCTACCGCAGCGGCATCAGCGAGTTTCTCAACGTGCTGGCCGCGCAGAACGCGCAGTTGCAGCAGGAGCAGAGCCTCGCGCAGGTGCAGGCGCAGCGGCTCGACGCGTGGGCATTGCTGATGAGCGCGCTGGGCGGCGGCTATGGTCCGGCAAGCCCGGCGAATGCCGCATCTGCCACGCAAGGAGCGAGCGATGCCGCGCGAGATTGAGTTTTTTTCGCTGCTCGTGCCGGGCTTGCTGCCCATTCTCGTGGCCTGCGCGGTGTTGTTCGTCGCGGTCGATCTCGCCCTCGCGCGGCTCGGCCTCTATCGCTTCGTCTGGCATCCCGGCCTCTTTCGCGTCGCGCTGTTCGCGGCGCTGTTCAGCGGTGCGTCACTGCTGTTGCGTCAGTGACCGCGCCCACCCTGTGTGATCGACGATGAATACCCGAACCCTCTTGCGCGCCGCCACCACGCTCGTGCTGCTCGCCGTGGCCATCGCGCTCGTGCGAGCGCTCTGGCTCGACTACATGTTCTCGCCCTGGACGCGCGACGGTCGCGTGCGCGCCAAGGTCGTGCAGATCGCGACCGACGTGTCCGGCCTCGTGAGCGAGGTGCGCGTGCACGACAACCAGTACGTGCACAAGGGCGATGTGCTGTTCGTGCTCGACCCGGCGCGCTTTCAGTACGCCATCGATCAGGCCGATGCCGACCTCCAGCGCGCCCAGGCGCAACTCGCCGAAACGAAGGCGCGCATGTCGGCGGCCCAGACCGAGTACGGGATGAAGCGCGCCCAGGCGTCGCGCCGCGCGAGTCTCGCGGGCGACGCGATTTCCGAGGAAAACCGCGCCGACGCCGACTCGCTTGCCCTGCAATCCAAATCGTCCTATGAAGGCGCGGCGGCGGCTTACGCGTCGGCGCAGGCGCAAGTGAAGGCGGCTCAGGTCGCGCAGCGCACGGCCATGCTCAATCTCGCGCGCAGCGAAGCGCACGCGCCCGCCGACGGCTATATCACCAACCTCGACCTCTACCCCGGCGACTTCGCGAGCGCGGGCGTTGCGCGCATGGCGTTGATCGACACGCATTCCTTCTGGGTGTACGGCTATTTCGAGGAAACCAAGCTGCCCTCGGTGCGTGAGGGCGACCCCGCGCAGGTGCGCCTGCTCTCGGGCGGCACGCCGATCGAAGGGCATGTGGAGAGCCTCGCGAGCGGCATTGCCGATCGCGACAACCCCACGAGCCGAGGCGACCTGCTCGCCGACGTCAATCCGATCTTCACATGGGTGCGTCTTGCCCAGCGCGTGCCCGTGCGGATTCATCTCGACCGCGTTCCCGAGGGCGTCAAGCTCGCCATGGGCATGACCTGCACGGTGACGCTCACCCCGTCGGCGCGGAACTAGCCGGTCATGCAGCGCATGCCGAACCGTCATCGTGCGAATCCGAAAAGCGGGCCGCAGCCCGCAAACACGGGCTTTCCGGCGTGCGCACACTGCTCCCGAAACCCCGTTTTCATTGCGATTCATGCAACGTGGGGTTGCGTGGCGTCCGGCTTCCGCAGGGCAGGCGCCTCTTCTAACCTTCCGATCTGACAAAGGTTGCCTTTCATCCGCGCAAGTGCTCGGCGGCTGCGAATACGGAGTAACCGGACCCGCCTCGCCAAACCAAGAGGCCATCGTTAAGGAGTTAGCATGTCCACGCCCTCGCCGACCCTCGGCGGTAAAGCAGAATCGGCCCGGCTCACGTCGGGACTCGTCGCGCTGTTTGCCTTCGCCTGCGGCGCCATCGTCGCGAACCTGTACTACGCGCAACCGATCACGCTGCTGATCGGCTCGTCGCTCCACATGTCCGGCGACACCGCGAGCCTCGTCGTCTCGCTCACGCAGATCGGCTATGCGCTCGGGCTGTTCTTCATCGTTCCGCTCGGCGACCTGCTGGAAAACCGCAAGCTCATGATCGCGACCGCACTGGTTTCGATCGCGAGCCTCACGGCGGCCTCGCTCGTGCATTCGGCGAGCTGGTTTCTCGTGCTCTCCTTCCTGATCGGCTTCAGCTCCGTCGCCGTGCAGATCCTGATTCCGCTCGCGGCGCACCTCGCGCCCGACCACTCGCGCGGACGCATCGTCGGCACCATCATGGGCGGCCTGCTGCTCGGCGTACTGCTCTCGCGCCCGCTCGCGAGCGTGGTCGCCGACCACCTCGGCTGGCGCGTGGTGTTCGGCGGCGCGGCGGTTCTGATGGCACTCGTCACGGCCGTGCTCGCGCTCACGATCCCGCAGCGCCGTCCCGAGCATCGCGCCACCTACCTCGAATTGCTCGGCTCGCTGGTCGCGCTCACGCGCAGCCTGCCCGTGCTGCGTCATCGCGCACTCTACCAGGGCCTTATGTTCGCCACGTTCAGCCTCTTCTGGACCGCGGTGCCGATCGAATTGACGCGCCAGTACGGGCTCACGCAGTCGGAGATCGCACTGTTCGCACTCGTGGGCGCAATCGGCGCCACCTCCGCGCCCGTGGCGGGCCGCCTTGCCGACGCCGGTCATTCCGTGCGCGCCACGCTCGTCGCCCTGATCACGGCGGCGCTGTCCTTCCTGCCCGCCCTCGTGCATCCGGCATGGGGCGTGTTCGGCCTCGTCGTCACCGGCATCACGCTCGATTTCGCGGTGCAGATGAACATGGTGCTCGGCCAACGCGAGATCTACGCGCTGCATGCGTCGAGCCGCAACCGCCTGAACGCGCTTTACATGACGAGCATCTTCGTGGGCGGCGCAATCGGCTCGGCGCTCGCGAGCACGCTGTTCGAGCGCGGCGGCTGGACGCTCGTTGCCGGCGTCGCGCTGGTTTTCCCGCTCATCGCGTTCGTCCACTTCCTGTTTGTCGGACGCGCCCACGTGCGCAGCGGCCGATAGAACCCGCAGTCAGAACCCGAAGTTCGTAACCGCAGTTTGTACCCACAGTTCAACTCCAAGAACGTGCCCCACAGGAAACTCGCCATGTCTTCCTTGCTTACTCCTTACGACCTGTCCGGCCTCGCGCTGCCCAACCGGATCGCGATGGCGCCCATGACGCGCGCCCGCGCGCCGCATCACGGCGAAGCCACCGCGCTGATGGCGCAGTATTACGCGCAGCGCGCGTCGGCGGGCCTCCTGATCAGCGAGGCCACGAACGTCAGCCCGCACTCCGCCGCGTTCGAACTCGCGCCGGGCCTCGTCACCGACACCCAGGTGCAGGCCTGGAAGCCCGTGACCGACGCGGTGCACGCGAAGCACGGGCGCCTGTTCGCGCAACTCTGGCACAGCGGCCGCGTGAGCTCGATGGCGCTGCTCGACGGTAATCAGCCGCTCTCGCCCTCGGGCCTGAACGACGACCTGGAGCAACTGCAAGTGTGGGGTCAACTGCAAAACGGCTACTACACGAAGATCCACGCCACGCCGTCGCGCGCCATGACGACCGACGAAGTCATCCAGGCCATCGCCGAGTACCGGCGCGCCGCCGTCAATGCGCTCGCCGCCGGTTTCGACGGCGTTGAAATTCACGCCGCCAACGGCTATCTGCTGCATCAGTTCCTCTCGTCGACGACGAATACGCGCGACGATCGATTCGGCGGCTCGCTTGCCAACCGCGCGCGCTTTCTCGCCGAAGTCATCAAGGCCGTCGGCGAAGTCATGCCGCTCGCGAAGGTGGGCGTGCGCGTCTCGCCGTATGCGGGCTACAACAACGTGCGCGATGCCGATCCCGATGGCACTTACGCGTACGTCGCGCGCATGCTCGACGAAGCGGGCATCGCGTATCTGCACGCCGCCGACACGAACGGCTGGAGCGGTCAGCCCGACCTGCCCCGCATGATCGAGACCCTGCGCCCCGCGTTCAAAGGCACGCTGATGCTCAACGGCTCCATTACGCCTTCGGCGGCCGATCGCCTGATCGCCACGGGCGACGCCGATCTCGTCGCGTTCGGCCGCGCGTATATCGCGAACCCGGACCTCGTCGAGCGCATCGCCGGGAACGTCGAACTGGCCGCACCGCGCCCGGTGGGCTGGTATGGCGGCGACAACGTCGGCTACGTCGATTACCCGCCGCATGGCGCCCCCGCCGGCGAACCGGTCCGGACCGACGCCCTCTCCTCGTGAAGCCTTACCGCAAAGGCGCCCATGAACGCGGAAACGAGGAGATAGCATGAATCGCAAACGCATTGCGCTGGCCGTTGGCGCGCTCGCGGTCGTGGGGCTGGCGGTGGCGGGCGCCATCATGTACGAGCCTGCGATCGCACCCGTCACGCGCCCGTCCCCCGACAGCTTCGATGCCCAGCTCAAGCAGGAAGGCGCGCGCGTGGTCGCTCTGGGCGACTGCGTGGTGTGCCACACCGCGAAGAACGGCAAGCCGTTCGCGGGCGGCCTGCCGCTCGCCACGCCGTTCGGCACCATCTATGCCACGAACATCACGCCCGACCCGCAAACGGGCATCGGCAACTGGTCGGAGGCGGCGTTCGCCCGCGCGTTGCGTCGCGGCATCGCGCGCGACGGGCATCAGCTTTATCCCGCCTTTCCGTACGTGCACTTCACGCGCATGTCCCAACAAGACGTTTCGGCGGCCTATGCATACCTGATGAGCCGCGAGCCGGTGCAGGCCACCGCGCCCGCGAACGCGCTCGTCTTTCCGCTGAACTTCCGCCCGCTCGTGGCCTTCTGGAATGTGCTGTTCCTGCACCCCGGCCCACTCCAGCCGGACCCCGCGCAAGACGCGCAATGGAATCGCGGCAAGCTGCTGGTGGACGGGCTCGGCCACTGCGCGTCGTGTCACTCGCCGCTCAACGCCATTGGCGGAGAAAAGTCTGGGCAGGCGTTCGACGGCGGCATTGTCGACGGCTGGGACGCGCCCCCGCTCAACGCGCTCTACGCCGCATCGAAACCGTGGACGCGCGAGCAACTCGTCACCTATCTGCGCACGGGCCGCGCTTCCGAGCATGGCGCGGCCGCGGGTCCGATGCTGCCCGTCACGCGCGACCTCGCAACCGTGCCGCAGTCGGACGTCGAGGCGATCGCCACGTACATCCTGTCGCTTCAAAAGGCCGAGGCGCCGCATACGACGCCAACGGCCGCCACGGGCACGATGAGCGCCGCGCACGAAACGACACCGGCCGAGCAACGCGGCGCGGTGCTTTTCAACGCATCCTGCGCGCAGTGCCACGGCAACGGCTCGCCCATGCAGACGATCGGCGAGCGCCCCACGCTCGCCTTCAGTACCGCCATCAACGCCGACACGCCGCGCAACGCGATCCAGATGATCCTGAACGGCATCAACTGGCACGGCGAGGACGCGATGAACTACATGCCCGCATTCAGCGGCATATACGACGACCGCCAAGTCGCCGATCTTCTCGCTTATGTACGCGCGACGTGGTCCGCGAAACCCGCGTGGCCCGACGCCACCCCGCTCGTCGCCAGGCTCAGAAAGGAGGACAGTGCGCGATGATTACCCTGAACGTTAACGGCGTCCCGCACGCGCTGGATATCGACCCGTCCACGCCGCTGTTGTATGCGCTGCGAAACGATCTCAAGCTGCACGGCGCGAAGTTCGGCTGCGGCCTCGGTCAATGCGGCGCATGTACGGTGATCGTCGATGGCGAGGCCACGTTTTCCTGCCTCGTGCCGGTGAGCGCGATTGGCGCGCGTCCCGTACGCACGCTCGAAGGACTCGGCAGCGCCGCGCATCCCGGAGCCTTGCAGAACGCGTTCATCAAGCACCAGGCGGCGCAATGCGGTTACTGCATCGCGGGCATGATCATGCGCGCCCAGGCACTGCTCGATAAGAACCCGCATCCGGGCGAGCAGGAACTGCGCGCTCACATGGAGCCGAACCTCTGCCGCTGCGGCACGCACATGCGCATTCTCGCCGCCGTGCGCGAGGTCGCGGGCATGCCCCAGCCCGCGGTTCAATCCGCTGCGCAGTCCGTCGCTCAACCCCACACCGAAACGAAGGCGCAACGATGAGCCACCAGGACGATTTCGTCGACGAAGGCCGCCGCCACTTCATGATTTCGGGCGCCCTGTTCGTCGCCTTCAGCATGGCGCCAGGCGCCAAGCTGTTCGCCCAGGAAGTGATCGCCGACGAAGGCGCGGCGGTGCATGTCTCGAAGGAGAACCAGGCGCTCGCGGGCAGCCTCAAGACCAACCCGATGCTCGACGCGTGGATCAAGATCACGCCCGAAGGCAAGGTCACCGTATTCACGGGCAAGGTCGAACTCGGCACGGGCGTGCGCACGGCCCTGCTCCAGGTCGCGGCGGAAGAGCTGAATATGGCGCCCGCGCTGATCACCTTCCTGACCGCCGACACCGGCGCGTCGCCCGACGAAGGCCTGACCGCCGGCAGCCACACCATCGCCGACAGCGGCACGGCGCTGCTGAACGCCGCCGCCCAGGTACGCGGCCTTCTTGTGGAAGCCGCCGCGAAGCACTTCAACGTGGACGGCGCGACGCTCGTCGCGAACAACGCGGCGATCCGCGCGCGCGACGGCCGCATGATGAGCTATGGCGAGGCCGTCGGGCTCGTCAACCTCCATCGCAGCGCCACGCCCACTTCGCCGCTCAAGGACCCGAAAACGTTCCGCGTGATCGGCACCTCACTGCCGCGCGTGGATATCCCCTCGAAAGTCACCGGGGGCGTGAGCTACGTTCAGGACATGGAGCTGCCCGGCATGCTGCACGCGCGCGTGGTGATGCCGCCGGTCTACGACGCGCGCCTCACGGCGTACGACGAGGCCGCGGTCATGAAGATGCCCGGCGTGGTCAAGATCGTGCGCAACGGCAGCATGCTGGCGGTCGTGGCGAAAGGCGAATGGCAAGCGGTCAAGGCGCAACGGGTGCTCTCGGCAGGCAGCACCTGGACGAACGGCCGCGCGCTGCCCGATCCTCATACGGTGCATCGCGACCTGAAAGTCATCGCCACGGAGCCCATCAAGATCGCCGATCACCACGCGCCCATGGCGCCCGCCGTCAAGACGCTCAGCGCGCAGTTCACGAAGCGCTACATGATGCACGGCTCGATTGGTCCGTCGTGCTCGGTCGCCCTGTTCGACGGCACGCAGATGACCGTCTGGACGCATTCGCAAGGCGTGTATCCGCTGCGCGACGCGCTCGCCGAAATGCTCTCGCTGCCCAGGGAGCACGTGCGCTGCGCACACGTGGAAGGTTCGGGCTGCTACGGACACAACGGCGCCGACGACGTGGCCGCCCATGCGGCGCTGATCGCGGCGGCCATGCCCGGTCATCCGGTTCGCGTGCAATGGATGCGCGAGCAGGAACATACCTGGGATCACTACACACCTGCCATGGTGACGGAGGTGAAAGCCGCCATCGACGCGAACGGCCGCATCGTCGACTGGAACTACGCGCTGTGGAGCAGTTCGCACAACGAGCGCATCGTCAACGCGGGGCGGCTGTTGCCCGCGCGCATGCTGGAAAAGCCGTTCGTCCCCGCGCCCTCCACGCCGATGCTGCAACCCGAAGGCGGCGGCGACCGCAACGGCATTCCGCTTTACGTGTTGCCGAACATCTACGTGATGAACAACTTCTCGCCGACCATGCCGCTGCAAACCTCGGCCATGCGTTCGCTCGGCGCGCACATGAATGTGTTCTCCATCGAAAGCACGATGGACGATCTCGCCCATATGGCCGGCGTCGATCCCGTCGAGTTCCGCTTGCGGCATCTCGATGACGAGCGCGCGAAGGATGTCATCAAGCTCGCCGCGAAACAGTTCGGCTGGCCGCGCGCGCCGCGCGCCCGCAATCATGGCGTGGGCTTCGGTTTCGCCAAGTACAAGAACCTCATGGGGTACGTGGCCGTTGCCGTCGAAGTCTCGATCGAGCCGGAAACGGGCCAGGTGACGCTCGAACACGCCGAAGCGGCGATCGACTGCGGGCAGATCGTCAATCCCGACGGCATCCGCAACCAGATCGCAGGCGGCATCATCCAGTCCGCGAGCTGGACGCTGCACGAGTCCCTGCAATTCGACACGCAGCGCATCCGCAGCTTCGACTGGGGCACGTACCCCATCCTGCGCTACTCGTCGGTGCCCAAACAGATCAACGTGCACCTGATCGACCGCCCCGGCGCCCCCTTCCTCGGCGCGGCCGAAGCGGCCATGGGACCGACCGCCGGCGCGCTCGGCAACGCGCTGTTCGACGCGAGCGGCAAGCGCGTTCGCGACCTGCCGCTGGCCGGCGACTCGCTGCGCAAGCTCATCGAGGTGTAAACGGCCATGGATGCGCTCGTGTCCGGCGACGCGCATCGGCAGCAGGTCCACCTGGACCTGCGCGACGCCGACAGCGCCCGAATTCGCTAAAAGTTCTTAAATGTTATGAACGCGGGCGGCAAACGCTCGATATGCCGGCGCCCGCCCTGCATACCGCCGCTTAAGCGCGAAAAATAGTCCATTGTGGTATTCCTTGCATACTTCTCCACGAGGTTCTTGCAACGGCACATCCGCGGCCGGTGAGCGCGAAGCCAACAGGCTGCTCATACGGGAAACTCATACGCAGTCGCTTCGTGAAGAAAGCAGTAGCGAAGTCATGGTGAAAATCTATCGAAATCGAGCAGGCGAGAAACAAGGCGCAGCCGGCCGCGCCTTGTCCGCCAATCTCTTATCGATCGTTCAGGAATTCGACATACGCATGGCCATAAAATGACCACGCACGCCAAGCCCTCCAGCCCGGTTGGCGCACAGATTGAGAATGGCACGGCAGCGCACGCCGCTTTCCCGGGCGTGCCGTTCGACATCGCATGGTTCGAGCGCTGCGAGAAGCGCGAACTCGACCATGCCGACGGCGTGACGACCTCCCTGCTTTGCGAGCCCGGTGACGGCAGGTATTGGCTCGCGCGCCATGCTCTGAACACGTCGGCAATCGGCACCGAACGCCTGAAGCGCGAGCTCGTCGTAGGCACGCGAATTCGCCTGCCGTGGGGCCTGCCGCCGGTCGCGACCGTCTGGGGTGGCGAGCGCATCATTGTCGTGTACGAGGCATGCGCGAGCAGCACCCTCTCATCGTCTCTGGAACCTCGGCAACTCACCCTCGAAGCGTTCCTCGCCGTAGCCGCCGGCGCCGCGCGCGCACTCGGCGAAGCCCACTCAGCGGGCCTTTGCCACGGCGATCTGAAGCTGTCCAGCATCGTGCTCGGCGAGGCCCGAGCCGGCATCGAAGCGGACGTTGCAACCCGCGCGACCAGCCTGACCGGTTTCGATCCCGCGGCGCCGCAAACATACCGGGAGCGCCCGAGCGCGCAGCCGTATCTGGCTCCGGAAGCCGCGCTCGACGACGCCCCTGCCGATCACAAAAGCGCGGACCTCTATGCGCTGGGCGTGGCGCTCTACACCCTGCTGACCGGCGAACTGCCAATCGACGCGCAAAGCGCGGCGGGTTGGTATCACGCGCGCCTGGCAATCGAACCCGTTCATCCGCGCCGCCACCGCGCGGACGTGCCCGAGCCGCTTTCCGACGTCCTGCTCAGGCTGCTCGCGAAAGACCCGCGCGTACGGTACGCCACGGCCGCCGCAGCCTATGCGGACTTGCAACGCATCCGCGACTCGCTGTGCGCGCCTGGCGGCGAGGCCCCCTTTGCCGTGGATGCCGGGTCATCGTCTCATCTCCTCGGCATGTCGAGCCGGTTGTTCGGCCGGGCAACCGAGCAAGCCTTGCTCGACGATGCCCTTGCGCGCGTGGCCACGACCGGCAAGACCGAGATCGTGCTGATCTGCGGCAGCGGCGGCTGCGGAAAGTCGGCGCTCGTCGAATCGCTATTCAACGACGTGCAGCGGCGCGGCTCTCGATTCGCGTCCGGCAAGGCCGACAAGCTCCGCACCAATATCCCCTACGCGCCGATCGTTCAGATCGTGCGCGCGTTGACGCAGGCGCTGCTCGGCGAGGACGACAACCTGCTCGCTTCCGTTCGCGAGCGCTGGACCGCGCTCCTCGAGGGGCAAGGGCGAGCGCTCGCCGAACTCGTACCGGAAGTCGAACACATCATCGGCCCCGGCGCGCCGCTTGCCGACGTAGCCGCGCCGCTCGCCCAGGCGCGTCTCGTGCGCGCCCTGCTGCACACGTTCGCGGCGCTCGCGCAGCCGGGCGCACCGCTGGTCATCTTCTTCGACGACGTTCAGTGGGCCGACCCCGCGAGCCTCACGTTCCTGAGGGCATTCTCTGCGCAACCGCCGTCGAACGTGCTGCTCCTTTGCGCGCACCGCGAATTCTCCGTCGACCGGCCTGGCCAGCTCCAGTGGCGGCGCGAGCTCGACGCATGCAAGACGACGCGGGTGACGCCAGTGCGCCTGCAAGCGCTGTCGGTGCGAGACCTCGCCGCGCTGATCGGCGCGACGCTCAACGAACCGGCCGAGCGCGTCGAGCCTCTGGCGCGCGCCGTTCACGCGAAAACGGCCGGCAATCCGTTCTTCTCGCGCCAGCTCCTGCGCATGCTGATCGACGACGATGTGCTGAGCTACAGCGTCAAAGCCGCAGCCTGGATCTGGGACGAAGCGAGCATCGCGCGCCGCCTTTACTCCGACAACGTGATCGATCTGCTGATTCGCCGCTTCGATCGATTTGCGCAGGAAAGCACCAAACTGGTTGAGTGGCTCGCCTGCGTCGGGACACGCTGTGACGTGGCATTGCTCGCGCAAATAGGCGGCGTGACACCAGACGAGGTTCATGAGCGTCTTCGTCCGTTCGTCGACGCCAATCTGCTGGCGGCACAACCCGAGGCTTATGCGTTTTTGCACGATCGCGTGCTCGAATCCGCTTACGCGCGCATCGAAGCACAAACGAAGCCGCACTATCACGAGCGTATCGCCTCCGTGATGATCGACTACTGGCGTGCGCGTCTTCCCGAGTATGCGTTCGATATCGCCAGTCAGATCGAGCGCGCGCCCAAAGAGGCGCTCGAACCCGCAACGCGGATTGCCTATGTGCGCGTATTGATCCTGGCGGGCAAGCGCGCGCGTAACGCCGCTGCGCTGGACCAGGCGACCGAATATGCGAACGCGGCCCTCGGCATGGTCGATGAACAGTGGTGGTCGAACCACTACGGCCTGACTTACGGAGCCCAACTGCTGCACTGCGAGTGTTTGCTGGCGCAAGCCAGACTCACGGACGCCCAACAACGCATTGACGCGTTGCTCGCCCACCCGCTCGCGATTCTCGACCGGGCCGACGTGCATCGGCTCAAAGCCGTCTTGCAGACCGTGCAATCCGATTACGAAGGCGCTTTGTCCACCGCACTGACCGGGCTTTCGCTGCTTGGCGTGCATCTGCACCGCTCGCCGACCGCCGAGCAGATGCGCGCCGCGTGCGAGTCGGTGCAGATCGCGTTGCGGGGCCGCGCGATTGCCAGCGTGCGCCATCTTCCGCGTTGCGAGGACCAGCGCATTCAGGTTGTCATGGGCCTGCTCGCGACGCTCACGTCCTCGTTCTTCGTGACCGACGGACTCGGCATCCTGCATCTTGCCAAGATGGTCGAACTCACGCTCGAACATGGCGTGACGCCGGAGTCGCCGCATGGCCTCGCGTGGTTCGGCGTCCTCTTCGCGGGCATATACGAAGCCGCCGACGAAGGGCTCGCCTACGGACAGGCCGCGCTGGCGCTGGTCGATCAGCACGGTTTCGAAGCGCAGCGCGTGGCCACGCTCGTTGCCATCGATCAGGTCAGCGTATGGACACGCCCGCTCTCCTTCGCCCTGGAGCACGTGCGGCGAGCGCGCGTGCTGGGACGAGCCTCGGGCGACATCGGCATGGCCTGTTACGCGTGCAATCACATCGTCTCCGACCTGATTGCCATGGGCGAGAATTTGTCGCTCGTCGACGAAGAGGTCGAACGGGGACTCGAACTCACAGCGATTATCCAGTACCGCGATATCGAAGCGGTCCTGCTGGCGCAACGCGATTTCGTCCACCAGTTGCAGCGAGGAAAGGACAGCACGGATCGCCCTGAGCAGACCGGCGCGGCGGTTTCGCAAATCGCCCGCTTCTTCCTTTACTTTTACGGTGGCCTCGGGAAGTTATTCGCCGGAGATTATTCCGCCGCGCGCACTCGCCTCGACAATGCGAGCGCGCTCGCCTGGACCGTGCCCGCGCATATCAACGTGGCCGATTGCCGTTTGTATGGCGCGATCGCGATTTCCCGCGGCCAATGCACCTCGCACGACAGCGCGCTTTTCGAGCTTCGCACGCAGCGCGGCCAGTTCGCGCGATGGGCCAATCAAAACGGTGCGACGTTCCGCAACAAGCTCCTCCTGATCGACGCCGAAATCGCGCGGCTCCAGGGCGATGCCTTCGGCGCGCTGGTGGCTTACGAGCAGTCCGCGCAAGCCGCTGAAGCAGCGGGATTCATGCACGAACAGGCGCTCGCGCACGAATTCGCGGGCGAGCTTTGCATGACGCATGCGCTAAATTCCTCCGCGCGCCATCACTTGCGTCAGGCGGCGATCTGCTATCGCCGCTGGGGCGCGTCGTTTCCCGAGGAGCGTATTCACGAGCGCCACCCGCAACTGGCGTCCCTGGCTACCGACGAAGCGAGCCCGCGCAACGCAGCGCGGCAGCAGCCCTTTGTCGATCTGGGCGTCGAAGCCGCGAAGGCGATTTCGGGCGAAGCGGTGACCGATCGTCTGGTCGAGAAGCTGCTCACCGGCATCACCATGTACGCCGGGGCCCAATACGGCCTGTTGCTGCTCATGCACGACGACGGGCCGAAAATCGAAGCGTTGGCGCGCGTGGAAACGAATCACGTGGTCGTCACGCTCAGCGGCGCTGCCCCCGACGATGACGCGTTGCCGCTGGCCGTGCTCAATAGCGTCGTGCGTACTCGCAAGACGCTGGTGTTTGCGGAAGCGAGCGTCGAATCGCCATCACTGCGCGCGCGAACTTCCGCCGGACGCACGCAACGCTCCGTGCTTTGCATGCCGCTCCTGCGTGGCGGCTCGCTCGTTGGCATCGTCTATCTGGAGAACAGTCTCGCGCCGGGCGTCTTTGACCAGAACCGCGTCGCGGACCTCGAAGTGCTCGCGCCGCAGGTGGCGGTTTCGCTCGAAACCGCGCGACTCTACGAAAGGCTCGTCGAGGAAAGCGAGCATCGCCTGAATGCGGAAGTCAGCCTGCGCTCCGCGCGTGACGAACTCGCCCGCACCTCGCATCTCACGGTGATGGGCAACGTGGCGGCTTCGATAGCCCACGAGGTGAATCAACCGCTCTCCGCCATCACTACTTCGGTCGACGCCAGCCTGCGCTGGTTGCAGCGCGCCACGCCCAATCTCGAGGAAGTCGCCGCGGGCCTCGTCCATATCAAGCGAACGAGCCTGCGTGCGGTCGAGATCATTCGCGCGTTGCGCGCACTCGCCAAGCAGGCACCCGCGATTCTCGCGCCGCTACGCATGGACGACGTCGTGCGCGACGTGCTGGACCTTCTCCACCTCGGAGCCGTGGCGCAGCAAATCAGCGTCGCCACCCAACTGGAAGCAGGCGACGCGATCGTTCAGGCGGACCGCATCCAGCTGCAGCAGGTGGTGCTCAATCTGTTTACCAATGCCGTGGAGGCGATGAGCGAAACGCCGCTTGAAACGCGTACGCTTGCGATCGCCACGCGGGTTGTCGAAGGTAAGGTCGTGATGTCCGTGCGCGATCGCGGCACGGGAATTCCGGCCGACGTGCTGGAGCGGATTTTCGATCCGCTCTATACGACGAAATCGTCGGGCATGGGGATGGGGCTCGCGATCTGCCGCTCCATCGTCGAGAGCCACCACGGCACGCTCGATGCCTTTAACGTGCAGCACGGCGCCGAGTTTGTCATGACGCTGCCCGTCGCTTAGCGCGATCTTATGCCCCAGCGCCCGCAGCACCGCTACGAACCGTCCGTCTGCAGTTCATGATAGCGGCGAGCGCAATACATCAGCGCGCCCGCCCGCATCTGTGTCTCGATCGCCGTCACCTCGCAGAACAGCACGTCGTGCGTACCCACTGCCGTGCCGCCGACGATGCGGCAGTCGAACGACACCGTCGCGTCGTCGAGCAACGGCGCGCCGGTTGCCGCGATACGCCAGTGCGCCGCGTCGAATCGTTCGGCCATCGGCGTCTTGCCGCCGAACAGCGTCGATAGCGCCTGGTGCCGTGCATCCAGCACGTTCACGCACAACACCGCGTTGCGCGTCACCGCTTCGTACACCGACGCGTTGCGGTTCACGCAGACAAGCAGCGTCGGCGGTTCATCCGTGACGCTGCACACGGCCGATGCGGTGAAGCCCGCGCGCCCCGCGGCGCCATCGGTCGTGACGATGTTGACCGCCGCGCCGAGTCTGGACATCGCGTCACGAAAGCTCGCCTTGCACACCGGCATGCCGCGCGCGGCGGCTGCGTCGGCCGCGATTGCCTGGGTCATGTGGCTCTCTCCTTGTGCGTCAGCCTTCGCGTACCACCCCCGAGCGCGCATGCGCGTCGACGATGAACTCCGTGAGCATCGCGTTGAATGGCTCCGGACACGTCACGTTGCATGCATGTCCGCCGTACGGCATCGTGCGTAACGTCGCCTGCGGCAAGCCGGCTTCGAGCAGCGCCGAAGCGCTCGACGGCACCAGCACGTCGTCGGATGCGGCAACCAGCAGTGTCGGCGCCGCGATCGACCCGAGCCGCCCGCTGATGTCGAACGCGCTCAACGCGCGAATTCGCGCCAGCATGGTATCGACGCCCGGAAACGATTCGATCGCATGGCGCACCTCGGCTTCGACGCGCTCGCCGTGCGTCTCCATCCACACCGGCGGGTACAGAAAGATCGGTTGCGCGTCGACATAGGCTTCGACACCGGCGTGCTGCAGCAGCCGCAGACGCGCATCGAAGCAGCGCCGCGTCGCGGCCCGCATGCTCGGCCACGCATTGACGAGCGTCAGGCTCGCGACGCGCTCCGCTGCATCGAGCGCCAGTTGCATTCCGACGAGGCCGCCGAGCGCATGCCCGACGAAGTGGCAGCGCGCGACCTCGGCGTCGTCGAGAATTTGCCGCACATCTTCGGCCATCCGAGCAATCGTGTAGTCGCGCGGCAACGCGTCCCGGCTGCGTCCCGTGCCCCGCTGGTCGTACACGATCACCGTCGCGCCTCGCGCGCCGAGCGCGGCACTCTGCTCGCGCCAGTACGACGCCAAACCGCCGAGGCCGGACGACAGCAGCACCGTGGGCGCATCCGCGACTCCACGGTGCTGCACTTCGTAAAAGACCGTGCGCATCCGCTACGCTCCGTCGCCGATATGCGCGATCGACGCAATCTCCACCAGCGCGTCTTCTTTAACGAGACCGCACTGGATGCAATAGCGCGCGGGTTTCTCGCCCGGAAAGAACTCCGCATACACGCTGTTGATCGCCGCATAGTCCGACCAGTTACGCAGCATGATCATGTTGAATGCGACGTCGGCCATCGTGCCGCCCGCCTCCGCAACCACTCGCGAAATGGTCTCCAGCACATGGCGGGTTTGGGCCGCCGCGTCGCCGACATGCACGACGTTGTTCTGATCGTCGAACGGCAAGGTGCCCGACACGTAGAGCGTGTTCTGCGCGAGCACGCCGGGAACGAACGGTGCGATCGGCGTGCCGGAGCCTGCGGGAATGATCGACTGCTTCATGCGAGTTCTCCTGAGTGTTCGGGTTGCGACGGACGGCCGGTTTTCGTTGCTTCATGCAGGCCTTGCATGGCCTCGATGAAAGTCTGCGTATCCGACGTCCAGCCGAAGAACGTTTCGACGTTGTATTCGGTCGCGTCCTGCATCGCCTTGCCGCCCAGGTCGTGGGTCGCGTCGCGCAGCATGACAGCGAAATATTCGAGGTGAAAAGCGTCGCGCAACGTCGATTCGACGCATACGTTGGTTGCGATGCCGGTGAAAACCAGGCTGCGTATGCCGCGCGCGCGCAACGTGCTGTCGAGCGTGCTGTTGAAGAATCCGCTATAGCGCGTCTTGGGCACCACCAGATCGCCCGGCAACGGTTTGAGTGCGTCGACCAGTTCGTAATCCCAGCCGCCCTTGGCGAGGAAGCGCCCGTGTAGTTCCGGGCGGCGGCGCATCGTCTTCAGCGCATTCGACTTGTGCCAGTTCGGCGAGCCTTCCCCACCCGCTTCCTGATACGCGGCGTCCCAGCCGTTTTGCAGGTACACGACCGGCATGCCGGCATTGCGCGCGGCATCGGCGAGCGCCGCGATGTTGGCGATCACCCGCTGCGCGCCCGAGATATCGAAACCCGCGGTATCGACGTAACCGCCGAACGATGCATAGGCGTTCTGCATGTCGACGATGATCAGCGCGGTCGCCGACGCATCGAGCGCGAGCGGTTCGGGCCGGCATCGCAGAACGACTGGCGTGTGCGGCGTGCGCGTGCCGAAGGTGCGAATCGGAGTCAAGGTGTCTTCTGTCATCATCTGTTCCGTCGATGGGAAATCAGGCGGCAAGCGAGCTGACCGGCGACTGAACCGCAGTGCGGCTTTTCATCAGCGGCTGGATGCGCTCGCCGAACTGCGTGACGCCTTGCACGAAATCGTCGAAGGTCAGCAGCACGCCTTCGGTGCCCGGCACCGTCGCAACTTCGTCGAGCATGCGGGCCACGCTCGCGTACGAGCCGACCAGCGTCCCCATGTTGATGTTCACCGCCGAAGTCGGATCGGCCATCTGCCGTACGTTGGTGTCGCCGCCCGAGCGCTTGTCGGCCGCCGCCTGCTCGCCGAGCCACTGCACGGCTTCGTGATCGACGCCGTCCTTGTAGTGCTCCCATTTGGCGCGTGCCAGTTCATCGGTTTCGTCGGCGATCACCATCATCAGCACATAGGTCGACACGTTGCGTCCGGTCACGCGCGTCGCGTCGATCAGCCGTTGCGCGGCGGGCGCGAACGCGGTCGGCGTGTTAACGCCCTTGCCGAAACAGAAGTTGTAGTCCGCGTATTTCGCCGAGAACTCCATGCCCGCATCGCTCGCGCCCGCGCAGATCACTTCGACCGGCGCGGCGGGACGCGGGCTCAGGCGGCAATCGTCCATCGCGAAGTACTCGCCTTTGAAATCGGAGCGACCTTCGGACCACAATTCGCGCATCACCTGGATGTATTCGGACAGATACGCATAGCGCGTACCGAAGAACTGGTCGCCCGGCCACATGCCCATCTGCGAATACTCGGGCTTCTGCCAACCCGTCACCAGATTGACGCCGAAGCGGCCATTGGATATCGAATCGATGGTGGACACCATGCGCGCGACGATCGCGGGCGGCATCACGAGCGAAGCGGCGGTCGCATACAGCTTGATCTTCGAGGTGACCGCCGCGAGCCCGGCCATCAGCGTGAACGATTCGAGGTTGTGATCCCAGAACCCGGTTTTGCCGCCGAAGCCACGCAGCTTGATCATCGATAGCGCGAAGTCGAAGCCGTAGTGCTCCGCACGTTGCGTGATCTCGCGATTGAGTTCGAAACTCGGCATGTACTGCGGTGCGTGCTCGGAGATCAGCCAGCCGTTGTTGCCGATGGGAAGAAAGACGCCAACTTTCATGTCATCGCTCCGGAGGTATGTGGCGTTCAGCTATTCAGACTTCGTGCCAGCTTGCCGAAACCCTTGAGAATCATGGCGTTCGCCCTGTTTATCTGGTTTTGTCTGGACCATTTGGTCCATCACGGAGCACATGGTTGGCGCATCGCCGCACGCAGAATGGGCGCTCACGCACCATCGCTTCGCATCGGCCACCGCGGGTGGGCCGCGTCCGCGTGACGTTCCATCGAAGTTCTAACCATTTGGTGCAAATTGGCACAGTCGTTGCGTTCCGTTGGCATGAACGCCGGAACGCGCGTGCTATATTCCGGCGCTCCCTTCAATCACTTCGATACCGACACCGAGACGATGTCACAGGCGCCCGGCAAAGAACTGACAAGCGCACCGCGACGCAAACGCAGCGAGGCGAGCGAGGCGCGCCGTCAACGGCAGATCGACGAAAAGCGCCGCAACATCCTGAACGCCGCGCTGGAGCTTTTTTCCACCTTCGGCTTCCACGGCACCAGCGTCGATCAGATCGCCGAGCGCGCCGACGTTTCCAAGGGCAATCTGCTCTATTACTTTCGCAACAAGGACGATCTGTATGCTTCGCTGCTGCGCGATTTGTTGGCGCTCTGGCTTGAGCCGCTGCGCGCGTTCAGCGTCGAGCAGGACCCGGTCGAAGCGATCCCCGCGTACATCCATCAGAAGCTGATTGCGTCGCGTGACAATCCGGCCGCCTCGCGTCTGTTCTGCATCGAGATCATGCAAGGCGCGCCGGTGTTCGGCAACGAGTTGCTAGCGAATCTCAAGGTACTCGTGCAGGAAAAGCAGGCGGTCATCGAGCAGTGGATCGCGGACGGCAAGCTCGCGCCGGTGACGCCGCACCATCTGATATTTTTTCTGTGGGCGACCACCCAGCACTACGCGGACTTTTCGTTCCAGGTGGAAGGGCTGACCGGCAAGACGTTGAAAAACCGCAAGTTCTTCGCCGAGGTGGAGCGGAACCTGTGCGACATCGTGCTCGCCGGCATCTTGCCGCGTACCGGTTGCAAGGCCTGACACGTACCCGATCGGGCTCTGGTGCAAATCATCGATATAGACACGATATTTTGTTATATAGAGGATGCCTGATCAGGAGGACAGGACGGCCGTCGAGACAGCGTGCGAAAAGATATCTTTGAGGTGCAGTATTTCGACGATTCTTTTATGCGAGACAAACAAAGGAGTCAAGGCGAGTCCAATATATTTTACGAACCAACGTGCGGCTATCCCAGAAGTCAGTGGGATGAAAGAATAAAAAACTCTCCTAAGTAAGATGCAATTTTTTTGTTTTAAAAAATTTAACTTCTGACTAAACTGGGTCTGTCCGCGAGACTATATCTATCGACCGAGTCAGACTGGCAGCAGCATTGTTAAAAGCATGTCGCGTTCTGCGTCTATCTGGAGGACGAAGTGCTACGGCGAAAATTTCTCTCGTCAATGCTGATGTTCGCGGCGACCGTGGTGGTAGCCAAAGCCAAAGTAATTTACGGTGGCATGCCATGGGTCAAGGACCCAGTCGTGCTGCCCGAACCCGTGACACCGGATGGCTGGAAATACCTCACCGCTGACGAAGCGGCGGCGCTCGAAGCAATCGCGGACCGTTTGATTCCACACGATGAGATCAGCATCGGCGGCAAGGAAGCGGGATGTGCGCTGTTTATCGATCGCCAGTTGAGCGGGGACTTCGGTAACGCCGTGATGCAGTACCGACTCGGCTCCTTTACGCAGGGCACGCCGCAACAGGGCCCGCAGTTTAGCGACACACCTGCGCAGCGCTACCGCGCCGGCCTCGGCGCACTCGACACGCACTGCAAGAAAACATTCGATGGAAAAGCGTTTCAGGCGCTTTCTCCGACCCAGCAGGATGCGCTATTAACGCAACTCGAATCGGGCGAGCTCGCACTCGGTTCGGTCGATTCAAAGGCATTTTTCAACATGCTGCTGCAGAACGTGCGCGAAGGCTATTTTGCCGACCCGATCTACGGTGGCAACAAAGACATGGCGGGCTGGAAGATGCTCGGTTTTCCCGGCGCGCAATACGACTTTCGCGACGTGATCGGCCGCCGCGGCGAAGACCTGAAGATCATCCCCATCAGCCTCATCAACAGCAAGAACTGAGCAGCCGCAGCCGGCGTCGGCGGATATAACGAGCATCACCCCCCATCGCTTTTGCGGAGAGTGACATGGCAAACAAGCGTGCCAAGGTTGACGCCGTCATCATAGGTTTGGGTTGGGCCGGGTCGTTGATGGCGAACGAACTCACGCAGGCGGGCCTGAATGTGGTCGCAATCGAACGCGGCGCCTGGCGTGACACCAGCAGCGATTTCCCCACCACGATCAGTACCGACGAGTTGCGCTTCGCCACGCGCCGCGCCCTACTGCAGCCGCCCGCGGTCGAAACGCTGACGTTCCGCAATAACGTCAATCAGACCGCGCTGCCGTTGCGTGAGCTGAACACCTATCAGTTCGGCTGGGGAGCGGGCGGTGCGGGCACGCACTGGAACGGCATGACGTGGCGCTTCCTGCCGACCGATTTCAAGACCTACACGAATACCGTCGAGCGCTATGGCAAAGGCCGGTTTCTCGAGGGTATGCAGGTGCAGGACTGGGGCGTGACTTACAGCGATCTCGAACCGTTCTACGACAGATTCGAGCGGCTCGCGGGCACGTCCGGTCGCGCGGGCAACATCCAGGGCAAGATCCAGGAAGGCGGCAATCCGTTCGAAGGTCCGCGCAATCGCGACTATCCTCTGCCACCGCTCGAGCGCACCCAGGCCGCGATGATCTTCGATAAAGCCACACGCGGACTCGGCTATCACCCGTTTCCGGTGCCGGCCGGCAACACATCGGGCGCGTATGTGAACCCGCTCGGCGTGCGGATGGCGCCTTGCACGTATTGCGGCTACTGCGAGTTCTTCGGTTGCGGCAACTGGTCGAAGAGCAGCCCGCAGGCGTGCATTCTGCCCGCGCTAATGCAGCGCACGAACTTCAGCGTAATCAGCGAGGCCGAGGTACTGCGCGTTAATCTCACCGATGACAAAAAGACCGCCACCGGCGTCACCTTCATCGATCACGAGAACAACGAGTGGGAACAACCGGCGGACATCGTCGTCATCGCCGCGTACCAGATGGACAATGTGCGCCTGATGCTGCTCTCGGGTATCGGCAAGCCGTATAACCGCGATACCGGCGAAGGCGTGGTGGGTCGAAACTACGCCTATCAGACCATAGCCGGCGCATCGGTGTTTTTCGAAAACGAGCGGCTGAATCCCTTCATTGGAGCCGGTGCGCTCGCGCAGGCTATCGACGACTTCAATGGCGATAACTTCGACCATTCGAACCACGATTTCATCGGTGGTGGAGTCGCGCTGATCCATTCGACCAATGGTCGACCGATCGGACTCGCCGGCGGTGTTCCGCCGGGGACGCCCCGGTGGGGCAGCGAATGGAAGAAGGCGTATCAGCATGCGTACCAGAACTTCAATTCCGTGTACTGCATGGGTAACAGCTATCCGCATCGCGACGTGTTTCTCGATCTCGATCCGACCTACAAGGATCGCCATGGCCAGCCACTGTTGCGCGTGACCTTCGACTGGATCGAAAACGACAAGCGTTCGGCCCGGTTCATGGCGGACAGGTCGGTGGAGATTGGCCATGCGATGGGGGCAAAGACAGTAGTGCGCAGCGAGCCGACCGCGAAGCCGTTTTCGCCGATGGACAACTTGTCGTCGCATACGACCGGTGGCGCGATCATCGGCGACGATCCGAAGACGAGCGCGCTCAATCGCTATCTGCAGAGCTGGGACGTGCACAACACGTTCGTGGTCGGTGCGTCGGCATTCGCGAATAACGGCGGCTACAACCCGACAGGTACGGTCGCCGCATTGACGCTGTGGGCAGCGGAGGCGATCAAGGCGACGTATCTGAAATCGCCGGGTCCTCTGGTGAAGGGGTGATCATGGACAGGAAAAAGACCTTGATTGCCGTCGTGACCACGCTTGCGGTCGCCGCCTCGGCTTTGTTCGCAGCGGGCCACGCCGGCAGCGTCGACGCGCAAACAGCAGCCGCGCCGCGGCCGGCCGCACCCAAGCCGGGCGATGACGCTGTCGCGCGGGGCATGTATCTCGCGCGTCTGGGTGACTGCATCGCGTGTCACACCGCCGAAGGCGGCAAGCCGTTTGCGGGCGGCCTGCCGCTTCAGACGCCGTTCGGCAAGCTGATTTCGAGCAACATCACACCGGACAAGGAAACTGGCATCGGCGAGTGGACCGACGAAGAGTTCATTCGCGCGGTCCGTCAAGGCCGCGGCCGGCACGGCGAGTTTCTGTACCCCGCGATGCCGTACACCGCGTACGTGAGGATCAAGGATCAGGATATCCGCGATATCAAGGCATATCTGGATACCGTGCCTGCGGTTCACAATCCGGTCGTGTCCAACCAGTTGCCATTCCCGTTCAATATCCGTTGGCTGATATTCGGCTGGAACCTGCTGTTCTTCGACAATACGCCGTTCAGGCATGACGATACGCAGTCAGTGGAATGGAATCGGGGCGCGTATCTGGTGCAGGGCCTGGGTCATTGCGGCGCGTGTCATACGGCGAAGAATTTCCTCGGTGGCGACAGGGCGCCGTTGCAGGGAGGTCTGCTGCAGGGGTGGTTCGCGCCCGAGATCACGAGCAACACCTACACCGGCCTGGGCAACTGGACGCCGGAAGAGATCGTCCAGTATCTGCAGACGGGCGGCAATGCGCGCAGCGTCGCGTCGGGCCCGATGGCCGAAGCGGTAACCAACTCGCTCCAGTACGCGACGACGCAGGATCTGCATGGGATGGCGGTGTATCTGAAGAGCTTCCCCGGATCGGACAACAGGCCACCGGCACCGCTCGATGCGAGTAATCCAGTGATGGCAGCCGGTCACGAACTGTTCATCGCCAATTGCATCGCGTGTCATCGCTCGTCGGGCACGGGGGTGTCCGGGATGGTGTCGTCGTTGAGCAGCAACTCCGGCATTCAGGCGCCGGTAACAACCAACCTGTTACGCACCATCCTCGTCGGCAGTCGCGGGGCAGTGACGCACAGTAATCCGACCGGAGCGGCGATGCCGAATTTCAGCTGGAAACTTTCCGATGCCGAGGTCGCTGCGGTCGGCACCTATGTGCGTAACAGCATGGGCAATGCCGCGGCGGCCGTCAGCGCCGACGACGTGAAGCGGGCGCGCGAAAGCCTGGGCGCCCAGGCGCCGCTGGGGACCAGGCAGAGCGCTGCGCGGTAGAACGCAAAGCCGGAGCTTTTTTGGTAGCATCCAGCGCCTTCAGATGGTGAGAGCATCTGACCGGTTCGGATGGACGTGATAAAGATCGGTCCGATCCACCGCGTTAAGAACCGAAAAACATCGCTGCGGGTGCTTCCGGGGTATGGAGAAGCGCACGACCAGTACAACTGACGAAATGTATCGTGAAATTCAAACTTGCTCCTCTTGCCCGGCCGTTGATCCTGTGCGCCGCGACCGTATCGTCGCCGGCATTCTCGCAAAGCAGCGTCACCCTGTATGGGAACGTCGACGAAGCAATCGTGTACGCGAATAATCAGAATGGCCATTCGAACGTGTACATGCGGCAAGGCAATCTGTATGCGTCCAAGTTTGGACTGAAGGGAACGGAGGTGCTCAGCCCGACCCTGCGCGCGATTTTCGACCTGCAGCAAGGCTTCGATCCCGGGACCGGGGCCGAGCAAACGCCGGGGCTGGCATTCAACCGGTACGCGTATGTCGGGTTGCAGGACACACAGATCGGTACGTTGACCATGGGTCGTCAGTACACGCCGTACTATCTGCTCATGGGGGTGTTGGGGCCGGTGACCTACCTGACTGGCGCAACCGGTGCACACCCTGCCGATATCGATGGATTCGACACCGACATTCGTGCAAACAATTCGGTAACCTATGCATCGCCCGCGATATATGGAATTCGTGGCAGTGTGCAGTACGGCTTCGGCGGGGTGCCTGGCAGCGTGCAAAGCGGCAGTCTCATAAGTGCGGCACTGCGTTATGACGGCGGTCCGCTTGCAGCCGGCGTCGGGTACATCCGCATGTACAACACGGGCAACGTCGAGGGGAGCTTCGATCCGAACGCCAGCGCACAATTTTCTCACTCAGTGGTGAACAATGGATATCTGTCCGCGCGCGTCGTCCAGCACCTCGCCGCTGCCGCCAACTATACGTTGGGCAATATTGTGTTCGGCCTGAACTATTCGAACGTGATCTATCAGCCCGACGGTCATTCGCTTTTCAGCGATACCGCTGTGTTCAATACCTACGGTGCGCTGGTAAGTTACAAGGCAAGTACCCGGGTCGATCTGGCAGCCGGCTATAGCTTCACGCACGCTTCGTCTGCCAATGGAATTGATGACGCAGCCCGCTACCAGCAGGTATCGCTCAAGGAGCTGTACCACCTGTCGCAACGCACTACGCTCTATGCGCTGCAGGCGTTTCAGCACGCGTCGGGGCACACGCTCGGCATTGGCGGCAGCGGAGATATCATCGATGCGAGGCCGGCCGTGGGGGACTCGCAGAATACGACTCCGTCTTCAACGCCGAATCAATTTGTCGCGATGTTTGGGCTGGCGATTGCTTTTTGATAAGAGGCTTTTCATATCAGCCTTTTCCGATAGAGAGGCATACGACATCTGGAACGTCGTGTGCCTTCGGCAGGTTCCGCGCCTCCCTCGAGTCGAATACTTTTGCACTCCTATTCCCTCTCCTTGTATTGAGGCGAGCAATCACCGAGGCGGTCATGGCTAATAGCGCTCCCGGTGGATTCACACGAACCTGTCTTACGCCTCGTCGATCCATCGCTGGATCTGCAAGCGATCGGTCGTACAACTGAGCGCCAGCATCAGCACAATGCGCAGCTTCTGCGGGGCGAGATCGCCGCCCGCGAGCACACCGGCTGCTTCGAGAAACGCCTGCAGCGGCACCTCGCCGCGCGGCGCGCGGCTCGACTGCACCACCACCACGCCGCGTTGCGCCGCTCGCGCGAGCGCGGCCTGCTCCGCGGCGGCCGGGCGGCCGGGCACGAGGCCCGCGCTCACGATCGCGCGGCTGCCCGCCGCCACGAAGGCTTCGATCGCAACGGCGTCGGCGCCCGCGTAAGAGAGCACGATATCCACGCGCGGCAGCGTGTCGAGCGCTTCCAGGTCCAGCGGCAAGCGCAGCGCGGTGTTGGCGCGCCGGCGCCGCATCACGACGCGGCCCGACGCTTCCACCCGACCGAGCGCACCAAAAGGCGGCGCCTCGAATGCGCCCAGCTCGAAACTTGCAGCCTTTGTCACGTCGCGCGCGGCGAATATCTGGTTGTTCATCACCACCAGCACGCCCTCGCCGCGCGCCGCGTCGGACTGCGCGAGCGCGAGCGCCGCGCGCAGGTTGCCGGGCGCGTCGCTGCCGGCCGTGTTCAGCGGCCGCTGCGCGCCCGTGATGACCACCGGCACATCGAGGTCGAGCAGCAGGTCGAGGCACCACGCGGTTTCCTCGAGCGTGGCGGTGCCATGCGTGACGACGAAGCCCGCAATGCCGGTGTCGGCCGCGGCCGTGAGCCGGATCAGCTTTGCGAGCGCGAGCCAGTCGGCGGGCGTGATGGCCGTGCTGCCGAGCGCGCGAAACGGCACGGGCACGAGTTCCACGGCGTCGGCGACGTTGCCGAGGCCGCCCATCTCGTCCATGAGCGCGTCGATCGAACGAACGACGCCGCTCTCGCCATACTCGATCCAGTCGAAGCGGTGCCGCGCCTGCATCGCAAAGGTGCCGCCCGTGCCGATCACCGCGACGCGCGGCTTGCCCGCCGCGCCCGTCGAGCCGCGATTGCGTTGCGTCTGCATCACGCTTTCTCCTGCAAGGCTTCGGTGTTGACGTACACCACGCCGTCTTCGACCTTCACCGCATGGCAGCGGGCGTCCCGAGAGAGCGGCGCGCACATCGCGCGGCCATTGCGCACGTCGAACAAGCCGGCGTGCAGCGGACACTCCACCTCATGGCCCTCGAATTCACCTTCGGAAAGGCGCGCGTGGCCGTGCGTGCAGATGTCGTCGAGCGCATAGACCGTGCCGTCCACGTCGAACAGCGCCAGCTCGTGCCGATCGATCCGCACGCCGCAACTCGCCCCGCCTGCAAAGAGCGCGGCGGCCTCGCCGGCGCGATACCAGCGCACCGGCTGGGCGCCCTGATCGGACTCGCTTTGGGCCACGCCGAGGGTCTCGTCTCCAGAAACGGTCAAGGTACACATAGTCAGGACTCCTTCTGCGAATTCACGCAATCATGGTTGCGCCACGCGCGCCGCATCGAGCGCCGCGAGCGTCGCGGCAAGCGGGGCCGTTCCGGCGCCGGGCGCTGCAAGGTGGATCTGTTCGAACTTCATGTAAGTGCAACGCCATGCGCCGTCGTCATCGCGCCGGTAGCGCTCGCGCGTGACGGCGGCGAGCAGCACGACTTCGCGCGTGTCCTCGCGCATCGCGAGCTGCCACAGGCGCCAGGTGCCGCTCGCCTCGTCTGCGCGGATTTCGAGCCGCGGGCTGCCGTAGTAATGCGCCGCAAAGCACCACGGCGAGCGCTTGAACCACTCGTGCAGCTGCGCGCGGCCCACCAGCGAGTCGCCGAAGCCCGCGCCGCCCTCCCACACCGCGTCTTCGGTAAAGCACAGCGCCTGATCCCATGCCACCCGCGCCATCACGTCGGCGGGCTGGCGTTCGTGGGTGCTCGTGTATTTCGCGTCGGCAAGCGCCGCGTAACGCGCCTTGAGTTCGCGAATTGCTTCGAGGGCTTCGAGGCGCGCCACGCGCTCGTGCAGGCTTGCGTCGTTCATTGCGCAAGCTCCCTGAGTGGGATCGACGCGTCGGCAAGCCGCTCGGGCGCCGGCTTGGCGCGCCTGGCAACGAGTGCTTCGAGATGGCGGCGCTCGCGGCCGTTGTCGATCAACACGCCTCCCGTCACGCACCCTTCGCGCAGCAGCAGCACAGTGGACGGATGAGCATCACGCGTTGCGCGCACGCACACCTCGTCGTCGCGGGAAGGCAGACCGACGACCTGGACGTTGTGCCCGGCCTGGTCGGTCCACATCCACGGAATCTCCATATAGGGCTCGTCGCGCCCCATGATGAAGCCCGCCACGGCCGCGGCCTGATTTTCGGCATTGCGCCAGGTTTCGAGGCGCACCGGCTTTCCGTAAAGCGGATGCCACGTTTGCGCGACGTCGCCCGCCGCGTAGCACCACGGCGCTAGCGGGCTGCGGCAGCGCTCGTCCACGCTTACCCCTTCGCGCGAGGCGAGGCCTGTGCCATCCAGAAAGCCCACCGCGCATTCAATACCGACCGCCACGAGCACGCGCTGGGCCGGCACCGCGAACGTCGTACCGTCCTCGCGCATGGCCTGCACGATATAGCCGGACTCGCCCTGAGCGGGCGCGATGGCGCGCACCTGCACGCCGGTTTCGATGCGCACGCCTTGTGCTTCGTGCCGCTCGCGCAGCCATGCGGAAAGCGCGGGCGGCAGGCTGCGCGCAAGAATACGCTCGCCGGCCTCGAGCACGGTGACCTCGATGCCGAGCGCGCGCGCGCTGCTCGCCACCTCCATGCCGATCACGCCCGCGCCGACGATGGCGATGCGCTTTACGCTGCGCAACGTTTCGGCAAGCGCGAGGCCGTCGTCGAGCGTGCGCAGACCGATCACGCCAGGCAGCGTCGCACCCGGCACGTCGAGCATCCGCGGGACGCCGCCGCTGGCAACGACGAGTTCATCGAAGCCGAGGCTCGTGCCGTCGTCGAGCGAGAGCCGCCGCGCCTGCGCGTCGACGCTCGTGACGCGCGCATGCACACGCTCGACGGTGCTGGCGTCGTCCCAGAACGAAGCGGGGCCGAGCATCAGTTCGTCACTGCGCTTTTCGCCGAGCAGCAGCTCTTTCGACAGCGCGGGCCGTTCATAGGGCGCGTGCGGCTCATCGCCGACCAGCGTCAGCCGGTCGCGATAGCCAAGCGCGCGCAGGTGCTGCGCCACGCGCCCGCCGGCATGCCCCGCGCCGACGATCACCACATGCCGCGCGGCGCTCATGATATGACCGCCTCGCCGGCCGCGAAGCCGCCCTGCTTGATCACGCGATACAGCACCCCCGTGGCGGACGTGCAGGTCCATGCCCGCGCCGCGCCCGGCGGAATGATGATGGCTTCGCCAGCCGAGAGGCGATAGTGCTCGCCAGCCGCTTCAATACTGAAGGTGCCCTCGAGAATTGCCGCCACTTCTTCGCCCGCCAGTCCGGCGGCCGCTTCGATCCGCTCGCCGTCCAGCAACTCGCGGATGCTCATGTCGAACGCCGAACCGTGTGTAGCGGGCTCTGCTTGCCTGACGTGCAGGCAGGGCTGCAAGGACGATTCGCTCATGACTGCTCCTTGCGCTCGGCGAGCGGATAGTAAGGCACCGTGTCTTCCGCGCCATATTCCCTGCGCGGCGGCGTCACCGCATTCAGACGCAGGCTCATGCCAGCGGGCTCGAAGCGGTTGCGGCCGTAGTGCGGCGTGTCGGCGGGAATCAGCAGCGCTTCGCCCGCGTGCATCGGAAATTCGGCGTCCGTGGCGGCGCCCTCGCCCGTGAACACCGAGCAGCCGCCGCTCACCTGCAGCGATGCTTCCTCGCCGTGCTGATGCGATTTGGCCGGCAGCGCGCGGCCGGCGGTCTCGATGAACTTCACGACCGCAACGCTCATCGTCTGACCGAAGAGATGCTTCATATAGAGGCCATCAGCCACGACTTCCTTGAGGTTGTCGTCGATGGCGAAAACGCGGCATTGACTCATGCTTGTCTCCTTGCGCCGCTCACAGCGCGGGCGACATGACGAAGGCCTCGTCGGCGACGAAACGGCGCGGGTCGAACCCGTCCACCACGGCCTGCTGCTGGTAGAACTCGACGGCCGGCGCGACTTCGGCCAGCGACAGCGTCAGGCACATCAGCGCGCGCGCGTCGGGCGGCAGAGCGTTCATGTCGAAGCGCTCGAGCCACGCGAAAATGCGCTCCATCTCAGGCAGCATCGCGGCCACGAACGCGCGGATCTCGTCCATCGTCGCGGCATGGCGGCGCACGTTGCGCGCGGTTTCCGTATCGAGTGCCCAGCTGGCGAACGGCTGCAGGCTCGCGAATTGCGCGGGCAGATCGGGCACCGGCGCGGAGGTGGCGCGCAGCGCCTCGATATTGATGATCTTCGTTTCCATAGGGGTCCTCGGGATTTCCAGACAGGCGTGAGTTCAGAGGGCGGCGGCGACGAGCCGGTCGACGACGTGCGCGCCATGGCGGACGAGAATTTCGCTATCCTGGAGAATCATGTGCGATTTCGCCCCCGTTTCCGCGGCGCGCTGGGTGCGCTCCAGCGTGCTCATGTCTTCCAGCAGCACGTCGCGCAGCGCGACCTTCATGTATTCGAGGAAGAAACGCCCGCCGGCGGTGGTCATCTCGGGGTAATACACGCGGCCTTCGAACAATGTCTTGTTGTGAGAGAGGGGCCGGAAGTTGTACGCCTGGCAATAGTTCGGGCGCAGCGAGACATAGAAGTCGGGAAATACGACGTTGATGTCGAACAGCCAGTTTTCGCTGTTCGTCCAGTTCACGCCCTTGGGCAGCGCGTCGAGCGGAAACTCATGTTTCGCGCTGCCGATCGCCGCGCGCAGGGCCGCTGCCGCAATCGGGCGGGTTTGCGCGGATTCGGCCAGCGCCTGCTCGGCGGCGGCGCCGCCCGAGGTCGCGGCCTTGGGGTTGCCATACACGGACTTCTGGTTGCCGGCGAGCGAAAGGCGCCGGTGCAGGTCGCCGCACACCACGTCGAGCGGGCGCATGCTGCCGCCTTCGCTGCGGTCGATGGCGTCGGCAATCGAGCGACCGTGCACGTAGGCGACGTGGTAAGCCTCCTGGAACGCGTCGAGCGCGAGCTTCCAGTTGCAGTTCACGACGCTCGTCCACTGAAAGCCGCAGGTGAGCTTGTCGAACGGGTAGCCCTCCACTTCGCCATAGACCGGCCGCATGAACTCGGCCAGCGACTGCGCCGGCTGCGGATCCATGTTCACGAAGATAAAGCCTTGCCATACGTCGCACGACACCTGGGCGAGCCCGTAGTCCTCGCGCTTCATGTCGAAAAAGCAGTCTTCGTCGGGCACGCCGGTCAGCTTGCCGTCGAGGTCATAGGCCCAGCCATGGAACTTGCAGAAGAATTTGCGCGTGTGGCCGCACTTGTCGTACACGAGCTGGTTCATGCGGTGCGCGCACACGTTGTGCATCGCGCGAATCTGCCCGGCCTTGTTGCGCACCACGATGATCTCAGTGTCGCAAGCAGCCAGTTCCTTCACGAAATAGTCGCCCGGCTGCGAAATCTCTTCGACACGCCCTACCTGCAGCCAGGTCTTCTTGAAGATCTGCGCTTTCTCGCGCTGGTAGTACTCCGGCGACACGTAGGGCTCGAGCGGAACCGGGCCTTTGCCAAGCTCGGGATAGCGGTCCGTGAGGAAAAACGTTTCGGGTTTCATGCTGCAATGCCTCCGTTCGATCATCGTTCAAAACTAAATGGCATTCTGTTTTGAACGATTGATCTTGTCAAGCACCGATTTATTCGCGCACCCATTCGACGCCGGGCGGCAGGACGCGGGGGACAAGCCTGGTAAAATAACGAACGCAACCCGGTCATGAACCACGCGCCGGGATCGACCGCTCAACGACAGGGCCGCGCAGGAAGCGCGGCCGCACAGGGGACATGGATGGCACAAGTCAAAAAAGCGGACGTGCGCGACGCAATCGTCGCCGCCGCATTCGATCTGTTCTGCCGCAAGGGCTACACGGCGACGACCATGACGGAAATTGCCCGCGCCTCGGGCATGACAGTCGCGAACCTGTACGTGTATTTCGATTCGAAACTGCTGATCTTCTACGAGATCTATACGCCGTGGCTGATGCAGCAGCTCGAGACGCTGCGCGACGCGGTACGCAAGTTCCCCACGCCGCGCACGCGCCTGCGCCGCATCGTGCTGGGGCTTTGGGGCGATATTCCGGCCGCCGACTACTCGTTCGCGAACGCCATGATCGAAGCGCTCGCGAGCGCACCGCGCGGCACGCCCAAGCCCAACGACCTGCTCGCGCGCTGCGAAGACTTCGTAACGGAGCTGATCGTCGAGAGCCTGCCGCCCGAGCTTGCCCCTGTGGCCGCCAACAAGCTGCTCGCGCATGTGTTGTGGATGGCGCACGACGGCTTTGCGATCAACAGCCGCATCGGCGATACGCGCGACCTCGAGGCCGTTGCGGCGCTGATGGTGGACCTCATACTGGGGCCCGAAGCACCGGCGCCACGCACGCGTCGCAAGCGCGCGGAAATCGTATAACTAATACCATTCGAAAAACGTGCGGGCCGCGTGCTCGCCGCGGCGCCCCGACCTCGCGCGGGAGATCCGAAATCCTCTGTTTTCTAGGCTTTTTCCGAATTCATCGCACATCAAGGCAGCGAGACATTTCATCTAGCTCAGGGTTAACTCCGGTTTGATCTCAACAATAATGAATGCGACTATTTATTAAGCTCGCTGAGCCTGACGCGTCCTGGCATGGCGCCGACGTTCCGCGTAGCGCCGACTCCAATTCCAATGTCCCTGAATCACCCGGAGAAGCCATGCACGTTGCCGACGCGGCGGCCGAAAGCCCCGCCCAAACCATTCCGCTGCGCACGACCTGCCTCGTCCTCGCACTTTGCTGGGTAGCGATCGTCTCCGAGGGCTATGACATAGGCGTAATGGGCACGATCGTGCCCTCGCTGCTGGCCGATACGCGCTGGCATCTCACGCCGCTCGAACTCGGACAGATGAGCAGCGCTGCGCTCATCGGCACCCTCTTCGGCGCCTACTTCATCAGCCTGCTGAGCGACCTCGCGGGCCGCAAGCAACTGCTGATCGGCTGCGTCGCACTCTTTTCGCTCTCGATGCTCGGCGCCGTATGGGCGCCGACGCCAGCCATCTTCGCGCTGGTGCGCGGCATAGGCGGGCTCGGGCTCGGCGGCGTCATTTCCGTGGCGGCCGCACTGACCATCGAGTATTCGCCGCCGAAGCGGCGCAACCTGAACTTCGCGATCATGTATTCGGGCTATCCGATCGGCGCGCTCGTTTCGGCGCTCTCGGGCATTGCGTTCATCCAGAGCTTTGGCTGGCGCGCGGTCGTCGCCATCGGCGCGACGCCGCTGCTGTTCGTGCCCGCGCTGATGATGTGGCTGCCCGAGTCGCTCGAATTTCTCGTGCGCAATCGCCGCCACGACGAGGCCCGCATGCTCGCAGCGCGGCTCGGCATGAGCGAGCCTGCGCCCGATATGCCGGGCGCGCAGAAAAAGGCGCAGTTTCGCGAAGTGCTGCGTGAGGTGTTCTCGCGCAAGAACGCGATGGGCACCCTGTGCCTGTGGGTCGCGCAGTTCATGGCGATCATGCTCGTCTACGGCCTCGGCACCTGGCTGCCGCAGATCATGCGCAAGAACGGCTACGATCTCGGTTCGAGCCTGGCGTTCTTCGCGGTGTTCAATCTCGCGGCGGCTGTCGGCGGCGTGGTGATCGGACGTATCGCGGACCGTTTCGGCCCGCGCCTCACGATCTCTTCGGCGTTCCTCGTCGGCGCGCTCTCGATTGCCGCGCTGTCGTACAAGAACGTGATGGCGTTGAATTATCTGCTCGTCGCGTGCGCGGGGTTCGGAAGTATTGCCGTGGCGCTCGTGCTGCTCGGCTACGTGGCGAACTACTACGCTCCGCATGCGCGCGCGTCGGGCACCGGCTGGGCGGTCGGCGTTGGACGCTTCGGAGCGATGTGCGGCCCGGTGATCGGCGGTTACCTGGCAGGTCTGAATGTTTCTCCAGCCTGGAATTTCGTGATGTTCGCGACGACGGCGCTCATCGCGTCGCTTGCCGTGATGCTCACGCCCACCCCGGAACATGTGCGTCGCGCGCGCGACGCATGACCCTCGCACTCGCCCCGGCAATTTGCTTCTCGGTTAAAGGTACTGGTTATGAGTCTCGGCTTTGGAACTCGGGCACGCATTGGGCATCTGTATCCGTCCGGAGGGTTGTGCGACTTCGAAGTGCAATTGATGGCGCCCGAGGGAGTTCAGTTCGTCACCACGCGCATGCCTTTCTCGCGGACCTCGCTGGAGAGCGATACCGCTGTCGTCGCCGAGGTGGAAAAGCACGCCGGCCTGCTCGCCACGGCCGCCGTCGAGCTCATCGCCATGAACTGCACGGCCGCGAGCATGGCGGTCGGCGCTGACGCGATCAACGCGCGCATTCTTGCCGCAACCGGCATTCGCTCGGTCACCACCACCGACGCTGTGCTCGCCGCGCTGGCCGCCTGCGGCGCGAAACGCATTGCGTTGCTGACACCCTACCCGGCCGAGGTCGTCGAGATGGAAAGTGCGTTCCTCGCGCGCGCCGGCATCGAGATCGTCAGTGAAATTTCGGACCCGCAGTCCACGCCGGTCGAGCAAGGCATGTTGCCGCCGGAACATTGGGCGGCGCTCGCCAACCGCGTCGATCTCGCCGATGCGGACGCGTTCCTGATCAGTTGCGCGGGGATTCAGTTGGCGCCGGTCATCGGCGCCATCGAAGCGCGCGGCAAACCGGTCGTGACCAGCAACCAGGCGCTGCTGTGGCATTGCTTGCGCACGCTCGGACTCGCCGATCGGCCGCGCGGCTATGGGGCGCTGCTCGCAGGTGCGTTCGACTGATACGACTTCGCGTCTCTATAGGGATAGGTTCTCGGCCCCGGTTTGCAGGATGTGAACTAGCCCCAATCCGGGCAAGCCGACAATGAGCTTACGCAAACAATCCCGGACACCCCAACGTCGGCAGAAATTTTTCGGAAATTGGTAGATCATCCAGTGTGATTAAATATATTGTCGATTGACAATTGATTGACATCACCTCGCCGCAGCAAGTCCTCACGCACACGAAATTGTCTCGCGATGCCGGTGATGCCAGACGGCCGAACCGGGGAGCCGTCACTTCCCATCGACAATTTTGAGCGAGTCAAGCAATGGAACCCAAGTTCTACCGATCGTGGCATCTCGCAAAGTCTGACACCGAGTTCAAGATCGCTGAGTTTGAGTGGTCACTGATCCGTTTTTACGAGTCCTTCACTCGCTTCGTTCTCGCAACCGGCATCGTTGCGATCACTGCGAATGTCGACCTCAAACATCAGGAGCACGTGATCCTTCATGTCATCCGTATGCAGAACCGACCCAAGACGAGCGCGATGATCGGACGATTAATGAATCGCGACGATATTCCAAATATCCAGTACAGCCTCAGAAAGCTGGAAACCGCAGGACTGATCGAAAAGCAGCAGGACAAGAGCAGCAAAACCTACCTTTATCGTGCGAGCGATCTGGGGATTCGGTTGACGGACGAGTATTACAAGGTCAGAAACGAGATACTGATCCAGCGCCTCGGGGAAATTAGCGACCCCGACGAGAAGTTCGAGCGCTACGCGCGCTTCATGTCTCTTCTTACCGGGATCTATGATGAAGCGGCTCGCGACGCCGCCACCATCACCTCGCAAACCGAGCAGCTTGCCCCGGCCACCGGATCGACGCAAAGCGCGATAAAGCGGAAAAAAAACCGAACCGAACGGGACCTGCCTTGATGAAGGGCCCTCTCCCCGGCACAACGTCCGGGGAAGGGATACAAGGCACGGTTCAGTCTTCGATCTGCTCCGTCTTATAGCTGATTCGCTTGCCGTCCGCCGCGCGCTTGAAGCGCAGGCTGCTGTCCTTTCGTGCGCCCGGCACACCTCGGCCCGGTTTCGCGATGCCGCGATTCCATCGCGATGCCACCTTGCGCCAGGTGACGGCTGAAATGTCCGTTGCAACCATCTTTTCGTTTTCCCAACCTGTGCCGTCGCCGTAAAAATCTTCCATCGACTCACGCGCGTAAATATCGCAGTCGTTGAAGCCGTGCAGTGCCAGCGGCTCGTAGACACGCTCGTAGCGGTACTTGTGCGCTGCCAGTTCCTCAGGCGTATTGCAAACGCGCACGATCACCTCCCAGTACTCGTGCGTGTCGTCGGTAATGGGCACGAACCATTCCAGTTGCGCCATATGCTCGCCCGGCCAGTTCTCGACCGCAACGAGCCCCGGCAGCACAATGGAAGTACGATAGGGTCGGCCTACGAGTCCAGGGACTTTCAGCCCAAGCTCCTTGTTTTCCAGCACCGGTTGCCACTTGTCCGTGCCGAGCCATTGCAGCATCCCCTTGGGACCTTCCGGGTCTTCGAGGACTTCCACGCAGTCTTCGCCGCTTGGCAACAGGCCAAGCGGCAGGACCCATTCCATCGCGTGAATGATGCTGTTGTCCTTGTGCAGCAGCAGATGGGCATTGTCGATGCCGTTCTCGCACGCAATCCGCCAGTTCGTGAAGCCGATACGGTGAATGCCCATCGCCACCGCGTTCTCGTCGAGCAGACTGGGCACGGCCGGCCACAGTGGGTGCGGGTAACGGTCGCTATGCTTCGGAAAGCGCACCGGCAGATCCTGTTCGAGCGGCGGCACGTCCGCGAGCGGGAAATCGTCGTCGCGCACGAAGACGAAGATCATCCCTGCAACCTCGTGGACAGGATAAGAGGTAATACCGACCGTGCCGATCAGCTTGTCTTCCGGATTCGCTACGATGGTCGCGAGCCTGCCGCTTTCGAGATCGAACGTGAAGCCGTGGTACCAGCACGAGATCGTCTTCTTGTTGAAACACGTCGGCTTTTCGGAAAGGCGAACGCCACGGTGCAGACATTGATCCTTGAGCGCGTGAACCTTGCCGTTCGCGCGCCGCAAAACGATCGGAATACCGCATATCTGCACGCCTTCCACCTGGTCCTCCACCAACTCGTGGCTGAAAAGCGCCGGATACCAGTGATTGACGAAGCCCCACGCAGCGTCCTTGTAGGGCTGATACTGAGTCGATGCACCACTGTTGCCGCTGCTGACCGTACGGCGGCGGATGATCGTCGGATCTGACATTATCTCTCTCCTTGATGAAATCACGGGCTGCGGACTTGTCGTAAGCACAGCCCCGTTGACCAAACCGGTCAGGGCAAGCCGGGCTGAAACGCCCCGGCCGTTATCGAAGCCTGATGCGTGATCACGTGCCAACCGGAATGGACCGCTTCGCGTACGCCGATACCGTCAGGTACGCCGCGACCGAGATCACGAACGTTGCGGGTGCGGAGAATGAGTGGATCGATTCCGGTCCGCTCATCAAGCCAATGCCCGCCGCGACACCGGCAAACCACGCAACCAGTCCGCCTACGTTGAAAGTCGGCGCGTCGCGCAGCGCCCCTTCCACTGCGTCGTCGGAAGTCCGCTCCGATTTGTGCGAGAGGATATGAGCGAGCGCCACCGCCACCCACGCGACGACAAACACCCCTTGATACGCGAGAGCGAGCAGCAGCTTCGAGAAAATGCCGGACAGCATCAGCGCGTACACGATTGCGCCGACGACTATCGTCCAGACGAATTTCGGCAGCTTCAGGCCGAGCCCCGCTTCGAACAGTGCCTGGGTGTTGATTGTCGCGAGATAGTAATTGGCAGTATTAATGCGCGTCTGCGTGACGACGAGAAACCCGAATCCCCACAGCCCCATTAACTTGAGCAGCGCGAGTACCACCGACACCTCGGACAGTGTGCTTTGCCCTTGCATCGTGCTGACGAGATAGATCCCCACGACGCCGTTGACCACGAACGTGACAATCCAGAACGGCATGCCGAAGTTAATCAGGCTGTGGTAGCGGGCATGCTCCTTTTTGCCGAAACGGGCAAAGTCGAACGCGGCGAGCATGAAGAGCCAGACGCCCATGTAATAGACGAAGCAGTTCCACCAGCCATTCGACGCGGCGGGTCCTGTTGGCGACTCGCCGAAATGCATCCATGCCGGACTATAGCCATGCGCTGTCGTCGCGATTGCGACGGCTGCGATCAAGCCCACCGCGTAGAAAGGCAGCAGCACTCCGTTGAGCTTGTCGAGCCAGTTCTGCACGCTGCCGAAGACCAGCGGTACGCTGTAGGCGACCACGATCAGGCACGCCAATGGGTAGGAAACGGACGGAAAGAGAGTGTTCAAGGCTACCGCAATGACCGAACTCTCAAACACGGTGTAGTAGATGACCGTTGCCGCGAATATCAGTGTGGCCAGCGCCGCGCCCGCGCTGCCGAACAGCACGCGGGAAAAAAGCGAGACGGAAAGACCCGTGCGGATCGCATGGTTCGTCAGTACATAGTTCACGGCGGAATAAACGATCACCGACATCAGCATCCCGATCAGCGCGTTGGTCGTGCCGTAGTAAAGCGCCAGTGTTGCGCCGATGATCAGATACACCATCGCGCTGCACAACGCCCACCAGGCCATCGTGAGCGCGAACTTCGGCATGCGCGAGCTGTCCGTCATCCGGACAGTCGAAATATCGACCTCGCCTTGCTGCGCCAATTCAATCGTGTCAGGCATGACTATCTCCAAACGTTCGGCCCTTCGGCGGAACAAATGTTTAGTTCGTATAACTGATAGAAAGCAGGATCCGCTTGCGCGCCTCATTTACCGATCACGTTCGAAAAGCTTTTCCCCGGTGCCGCCCGGCACTCACTCAAACCACTGATCCTTGTTGGTTCGTCGTCCCGGGCGTAACCGTTCAACGCCCGATCGCTCGCACGGGACGACTGCTCACTGTCCAACCGGTCGTATGGTCAACTGGTTGCTCACCGACACGACACCGGGCACACCTTGCGCCGTGCGCAACGCAAGCTGGAGTTGCGACTGCTCCGGCACCCAACCCTGCAAAGCGACCGCGCCGTCACGGGCGCGCACCGCAATGCCTGAAGCGTTGAGGCCCTTTTCGTGGGCCAGCGCGCGGCGCACTTTGTTCTGCAGCAGCCGGTTTGCCGCTCGCCTCGCGCCTTTGCTCTCACCCGGAGCCGCGCTCGCTGCGGGCGTCGAAGCCAGCTCGCTGCCGCCCTGCGCGTACGCGCCGAACGCCATCAGCGCGATAAGCGCGCCGCCGATGTACCGTGCTGCACGATCCGATTTCATCGCTCTATCTCCTTGTGTCCCGTGCGCCAGAAACTGTCGTTCAGGTCGTCATGCCACCGTCGACGGAAAGAGTGGTACCCGTCACGTAGGCCGCCTTGTCGGATAGCAGCCACAGCACCGCGTCGGCGACCTCATGGGGCTGGCCGATGCGACGCATCGGAATCATGTCGTCGAGCAGGTGCACGTCGCCGTTGGTCGAGTGCATGTAGTTCGGCGTCTCGGTTGCGCCCGGACACACCGCGTTAATGCGGATACCGCTGCCGGCGTACTCTTTCGCGACCGCGCGTGTCAGACCGACTACAGCGTGCTTGCTCGCAACGTAGTGAGCGATGCCGTTCATCCCACGCAAGCCGAAGATCGACGCGTTATTGACTATCGCGCCGCCGCCCGCACGCAGCATCGCTTCAATCTGATACTTGACGCCGTAGTAGACGCCCTTGAAGTTCAGATCGATCACCCACTCCGACTCTTCGACCGACGTCTGGTCGATCGGCTTGAAGTCCGCGTGGCCGCCCGCGTTGTTGAAGGCGAAATCGAGCCTGCCGAAGCGCGACTCGACGAACGCGACGAGCGCCTCGTTATCCTCGCGACGCGATGCGTCGGCCGGGCGGATTTCCGCCCGGCCTCCGGCGTGCCGGATTTCATCGCGCACGGCCGCGAGCTTTGCTTCACCCCGTCCAGCGAGCACGACGATCGCACCCTCGCGCGCCAGCGCGAGCGCTGCCGCGCGCCCCATGCCCGAGCCACCGCCCGTTACGAGTCCCACCTTGTCTTTCATGATCATGTTTAGCTCCTTCACTTTGTTCAGGCCACTTCGGCCACCTGCACATGGCGTCGCAAAACGACAGGGGCGCCCCCATGCATCTTTTTGTTGACCCACGCCGACAACGCTGAATCCATATAGTCGGCATGCCCAGGAAACCAGTCCGCCAACGCCTGCGCGAGACGCTTGATGTCCTGCAGCCCCACCTCGCCGACCGCTGCGAGCGCGTTGACCTTCTCGACGGCATCCAGCACCCGCTGATGCTCGTCAAGATGGCAATCGGCGGCGGGGAAATCCGTCTTCTGCATCCATTCCTGCTCGACTGCGAAGTGGGACAGCAGATGCGCCCGGACCGCCCGCAGGCAGGCCAGCGCCGTATGCTGCGTACAGCCGGCGAGCGCCGTCACCACTTCGACAAACTCTTCATGCGCGGCATCCATCGGCGCATGGCCGAGCAACATCGCATCGCTCCATTCCAGCGTTTCGGCGCGTGCAGCCCTGGGCGGCCCGTCGTGCGGATGTTCTGCTTGCTGACTCATCGTTTGCCCTCCCACTTGATTTGCCGTTACAGCGCGGCGGGCGTTCCGGCGCCGATCAATACCGCCACCATCACCGCCGGCACAGTGCCGCGATTGCGCCACGCGTGACGCGTACCGTTCTGGATCACGATGTCGCCCGCCTTCAGGTGGCGAATCTCGCCGTCGTCGAGTTCGAGCCACAGCTCGCCGCAAACGATGATGTCGTAGTCGACCGATGCGGTGCGGTGCATGCCTGCGCCATCGGGTTCGAATGTCTCGGCGAGGCCGGGCAGATGCGCTGCGTATTCCGCGCTGGCCGCAACCGGGTCGAAGTCGGCGGAATCGAGCGAGCTGTCGGGCGGGAACTGCACGACGAGAAGGCGCGTGCCATGCGGATCGGGCACCACAGACTTGATGCCGACCACCGGATCGTTGCCGTCATGTGGCAGGGGCGCGATGCCCTGCAGCGTTGCCCATGCCAGCGTGGTCTGGAAGCCGGGCACAGCTTTATAGTCGTGCGTATTGGCGACGGGGCCATCGGAGACGAATACCGACTTGCCGTCCTGCTCGCCTGTCACGATGCGTCTTACCATGATCCTCTCCTGTTCGACTCGGGCTGTTTCATTGAACGATGACGACGTTGACGAAGCCGCCGGTGCGCTGTTCTGCTTCCGCGAGTGCCTCGTTGGCCTGGTCGAGCGAGTAGCGGTGGTGTTCGAACACGCCGAGATCGAGAGTGCGGGCCGCGGCCATTTCCGCCAGGTCCTGGCCTTCGGCAACCGAGAACCACAGCGAGCCGATCACACTTACCTGCGCGCACATCATCTCGTGCAGGTTCAGCGGCAGCGGGTCGGTCATAGCGCCGATTTCGACGAGCCGGCCACCGCGCCGCAGTGCCGCGATGCTGTCGAGCGTGACCTGATGCGACGCGCCTGGCGCGATCGCGTCGATGACGGCGTCGACACCCACACCATCCGTCTGCTCGCGGGCCCAGTCAGCCAGCGACCCCGTCCCATACGAAAAGGTGCGGATACGCTGAGGATCGAGTGCGCCCACACGGGCGGGCAGCGCTTCGTTGCGCGCCACGCACAGGATGCGCGTCGCACCCATTGCGCGTGCGATCTGCACGGCGCCAAGACCCAGCGTGCCGCTTGCGCCTACGATCAGCACCGTGCGACCCGCGCCGACGCCCGCCTTGCGCAAACCCGAATACGCGGTGCCGAGATAGCCGAAACGCGCGGCCTGCTCGAAGCTCACGGCCTCGGGCAGCTTGACGAGGCCGTCAGCGGGCGCCGTAGCGAACTCGCTAAAGCCTCCGTACGGATATTGCCGGTACATCGTTTTCGATTGCGGACCGAAGCCGAAGTAGCCCTGAAACGTAAAGGCCGCGCAGTTGATCGGCTGGCCAGTCCGGCACGCGTCGCACGATCCGCACGAACGGCCCGGATTGATATAGACGCGTTCGCCCGGGACGATGCCCGTCACCGCGCTGCCCACCTCGGCAACCACGCCCGCTGCATCCAACCCGTAGATCGCGGGCAGATCCGCCACGGTGAGGTAAGCACGCTCACCGTAATTGCTCATCACGTTGCGCAGGTTCGGCACCACGCCGGACGCCTTCACGTCGACGAGTACGTCGGTCGGCCGCAGCAGTTCAGGACGCGGGATCGTGTCGAGCACGAAGCGGCCGCCGGGTTCGTGAACGCGCATTGCGCGCATGGTTGAGCGGGTGTCCATGGTGGTGTCTCCTGTTCAGGTTTGGTGGGGCATGACTGGCCAGTGCCAGCCGAAAAGCGCGGTGCCGCTGTTACGGGGTACTGAGCGACGGCATCCGCGCGGTAAGGGCATGTCGTCAGAACACGTGCAGCAGACCAATATCGACCGCCGTTTGCCGGCCGCCCGACGCGGGTCCCGGCACGAGCGAAATCCACGCGGGACCGCCCGAGGCCTGCTGGAGGGCGAGTGTCGAATAGATGCTCGTGCGTCTGGAGAGCGAATACATGAGCGACAACGTTTCCTGACTGGCCTTCTGGTTTTTCAGGACATCGTTTCCTTTCATGTACTGGTAGGCGAGGTTTGCGTGCAGCAACGGTGAGACCGTCCACGTCGCGTCGGCCTCGTAGACGCCGACACGCGCGCCGTTCTGTGTGTTTTGCGTGCTCGTGTACATTGCCGCGAGTTCGGCCGGCCCCACGAGCCACGAGGCAGCCAGGCCCATGTTGCGAATGCCGCTGTTGCCGTTGTTTAGTTCGGGGTACTTGATGTACGTGTAAGCGCCGTTCAGCGCGACCGTGCCGATGTGATAGTTCAGACCGAAGCTCTGCCCGCTATTCTGACCAAACGAACCAGCCTGCCCGCCGAAGCTGTACTGCGCGCCCATCGAGAGGCCACCGACGGTGGGGCTCATGTACTTGATCGAGTTCTCGATCGGCGCGCCGAGTGTACGGTCGAAGTCGAACGAACTGTTGCCCGGCGGCCCCGGAATGTTTAGCCCCGAAAACGACCCTTGCCGCAAACCTAGCGAATTGACGAACGGAAAAGCCGGACCCCAGTGGTCGACCACAAGCGAATAGAACATGAAGTCGATCTGGTTGCCGGCGGTCAGCGTGCCCCACCGGTCGTCACGCAAGCCCACATAAGTTTCATGTCCGAACAGCCCGTTGACCGATCCGCCGTTGTTCAGACTGAACATGCCTTCGAGCTTGAAGATCGCTTTCAGTCCATTGCCGAGATCTTCCGTTCCGCGAAGACCGAACAGGTTCGGCGCCGCCGTGCCGGGATCGGCCAGCCAGTTGCTGTGACCGCCCACGTTCGACACATACATCACGCCCGTGTCGATGATCCCGTAGAGTTCGACGCTGCTTTGCGCGTGGGCATTTGCAGCCATCACGAGACCGATCAGTAGTGCAGAGTGCCTGGTATTCACCGCGTTCTCCTCGCCCCTTCGTCAATAGTCTTTGCTGGGCCCGCTTCGTCGGGCCGTTTCTTGCCTACGTGCGGTCTTCGCCGATGCGCGTCTTCGTTCAGGTCCCGTTGTGGCCGACTGCATCGGCCAGGGAAAACCCGGGTTACCTCGCCTGCTTCCGCACCTGCGCAGGATCAGCGAACAGCTCTCTGAGCGCTGTCCCAACGGCGTTCGTCGATTTCTACGCACCGCCGATCGAGTTGTTTCCAGTCAATTGGCAAGCGAAGATTGATTGAAAATAAATTGACTGTCAATTCATCTTTTCGTAGTCTTCGATCACAGCAACGATCGGGAGCCGCGCGACGACGCGCATCGAATCGCGAAAGCTGTACAGAAATCAGCGCTCTTGAGCCGTAACGAGATGCGCGCCAGCCCACACATCAGGAGCACTCCATGAGCGACACGCCCATCGCTCGCCGGCGCAGTAACGGCCAGCGACTCAACGAGATCAGCAACGCTCGCGTCAACGACGCGAAAGTTCAGAGCCAGTACCAGCCGTACAAGGACGCGGCATGGGGCTTCATCAACCACTGGTATCCGGCGCTCTTCAGCCATGAATTGCCGGAAGATGCTGTCGAGGGCATCCAGATCTGCGGGGTGCAGATCGCGTTGCGCCGTGTGAACGGCAAGATCTACGCGCTGAAGGACCAGTGCATTCACCGCGGCGTGCGTCTGTCCGCCAAGCCGATGTGTCTGACCAAGGACACGATCAGTTGCTGGTACCACGGTTTCACGTACGAACTGGGAAGCGGCAAGCTCACGACCATCGCCGGCAATCCGGACGACAAGCTGATCGGCACGACGGGCCTCACGACCTATCCGGTCGAGGAAGTCGCGGGGATGATCTTCGTTTTCGTGCGCGAAGACGACTATCCGGATGAGGACGTACCGCCGCTCGCGCACGACCTGCCGATCCGCTTTCCCGAGAACGACGAACGCTTCCCGCATCCGCTGTGGCCCTCCGCACCGAGCCTGCTGGACAAGGACATCGTCGCGCACGGCATGCACCGCACGGGTTTCGCGAACTGGCGCATCGCCTGCGAAAACGGCTTCGATAACGCGCACATCCTCGTTCACAAGGACAACGCGATCATTCACGCAAAGGACTGGGTGCTGCCGCTTGGCATCGTACCGACCGCGGACGACTGCATCGCTGCTGTCGAAGACGAGAACGGTCCCAAGGGGCTCGTGCAATGGCTTTTCACGGAGAAGTGGAACCCTGTTCTCGAGAACGAGAAGGTCGACCTCAAGGTCGAGAACGTCAATGCCCGCCCGTACCGCACCTCCGTGTTTTTGCCTGGCGTGCTGATGGTCGAGAACTGGCCGGAAGAGCATGTCGTCCAGTTCGAATGGTATGTGCCGATCACCGACGACACCTACGAGTACTGGGAAATCCTCGCGCGCGTATGCCCGACCGACAAGGAGCGCAAGGACTTCAAGTATCGCTACGACTATCTGTTCAAGCCGCTGTGCCTGCATGGATTCAACAACTGCGACCTGTATGCGCGCGAGGCGATGCACGATTTTTATGCCGACGGCACCGGTTGGGACAACGAACAACTCGTTTCGACCGATGTTTCGCCGATCACCTGGCGCAAGATCGCTTCGCGCTGGAATCGCGGCATTGCAAGGCCCGGCAACGGCATCGACGGCACCATCAAGGCGTCGAGCATTCGCATGAAGCGAACGGCAGACGGCAAGCGTCCTTCGTACTTCGTCGAGAAGATCGAAGAGGATCACTAATTACCGAGTATTGAAGGTATCCGAATGTCTCCCATTAGAAACGTCACATTGAGCTTTCGCGACGGTAAAGCGACATCGGTCGCGGTGCAGCAGGGCGAAAGTGTGCTGGACGCCGCTCTTGCCGCGGGTATTCCGGTCATCCACCAGTGCCGGTCGGGATCCTGTTCGAGCTGTGCGGCAAAGCTTGTCGAAGGCTGCGCCGGCATGCGCGCGGGTGCCAGTTCGACGCTCCTGCGCAGCGAATACGAAGCCGGCGACCGGCTGCTGTGCCTGACCGAACCCGAATCGGATTGCACGTTCGCGCTGAACTATGCGAGCGATGCGGCCAACGTGCAGGCGGTCAAGGCGCACGCATTTGTCGACAGCATCGAGAAGGTGGCGTCGAACGTCGTGCGGCTGCGGCTCGAACTGGCCGAAGGTGCGTGGCTCGATTTCAAGCCGGGGCAGTTCATTCAGGTACGAGTACCGGGCACGAATGTCACGCGCAGCTATTCGCCTGCCAGCACGGCGGCTGACCTGCCGAAGCTCGAACTGCTGATTCGCCTGCTCGAAGATGGCGTGATGTCGAAGTGGCTGGAACAGGAGGCGAAAGCCGACGACGTCCTCGAAATCGAAGGCCCGTTCGGCAGCTTCTTCCTGCGTGAGAAGGTGGCCGCGCCGCACATCATGGTGGCGGGCGGCACCGGCCTCGCGCCCATCCTGTCGATGATCGACACGCTGCGTCGTCAGCCCGGACGCAAGCCGCCGATACTGCTGAGCTTCGGCTGTGCAACGCCCGAACAGCTCTTCTGCCTCGACGATCTGGAGTTGCGCGGGCAATGGCTGCCGAATCTCACGACGCGCATCTCGGTGGACCACCACGCGAGCGGCGAATTGCTCGCCGGCAATCCCGTCGATGCGATCCGCGAGGCCGACGTGACACACGAAAGCGCCGTCGCGTATCTGTGCGGTCCACCGCGCATGATCGACGCCGCCACGACGAAGCTCGTGAATCTGGGCCTGCACCCGGAAAACATTTACGCCGAACAGTTCGCACCATCGAACTGACCCGGCATCGCAACGCAATCTGGAGGTATCCATCGTGGTCAGTACCACGCCATTGCCTTTTTCACCCGAGCAGCAAGCCTGGTACGACAAGGCATGCGCGAGGCTCGACGCGCGGCGGCTGCAAAAGCTGCTGTTCGAACTCACCGACATTCACAGCCCGACCGGCGCGGCGCGCGACGCGAGCCAGTTCATGGCCGGGCATCTGGCGAGCGTCGGTATGAACGCAAGCTATCGGCCCATGAACGAGCGGACCGGCAACGTCGTCGCGGAAAAACGCGGCAGCGGCGGCGGTGCGGCGCTAATGCTCTACGCACCCATCGACACCCATCTCGAAGGCGACGGAAGCGACGACCCATGGATCGGGCCGCCGGGTTTCGCGGACCTCGAGCCGCGTGCACGCATGGAAAGTGACTGGGTCTACGGTCTGGGCGCGTCGAACCCGAAAGGGATGATCGCGACGCTCACCGAAGTCGCGACCGCGCTGATCGAAGCCGATGTGCCGCTGGTCGGCGACCTGATCGTCGCCATGGCCGATGGCGGCATGCCTGTCGATCTCGCGGCGCGCGCTCACGCGGGCCTGTCCGGGGGCGTCACGCACCTGCTGAGCCGTGGCGTTGCGCCAGACTTCGCGATCGTGATGAAGCCCTGGAACTGGGTCTATCACGAGGAGCCCGGCCTGGGCTGGTTCAAGCTGAAGGTCAAGGGCACGCTCGGTTACGCGGGTGTGCCGCGCGACACGCCGGGTTTTCGCAGTTCGGTCGTGCCGGCCGCGCACGTGATACTCGAACTCGAGCAATGGCTGATCGAGTACGCCGAACGCAATTCGTCCGGCGCGGTCAAGCCGCACGGCTGGATCTCGGGCGTGCGGGCGGGGTGGCCTGAACGGCCGGCGTTTCCTTCGGCCGTAACCGAGATATTTTTCGACGTTCGCATCAATCCGCGCACCTCGCCGGGCGACGTGAAGGCGCAGTTTGCCGCATTCGTCGCGGCGCTACGCGAGCGCCGCCCCGAGTTCGAACTCGATTGGGAAATGTACGGCTCCGTGCCCGGCGGCACGACTTCCCCGTCGAACTGGATCGTGCAGTCCGCGCGGCGTGGCTGGGAGCACATCGAGCAGCGTGCGCATCCGACGCCCGACCCGCTTGGCGGCCAGACCGACGGCGCCGCACTGCGTCGCTTCGGCATTCCGACCGCCCGCATCGGCTGGCCATGGCCCGCCGAAGGCTCACCGCTGCCGGTGGCGGAGGGCCTGGGCGGCATGGGCGCGACCTACGTTCCCGACCTGATGCCGTGTGCCCAAAAAATCATGTACGCCGTGATCGACACGCTGACACGGCAGCGCGCGGAGCTTGGACTTTAAGCACGGAGTCGGATTGAACATGTCCCAATCGGAACTGCATTACCTGGAGGCGCGCGAGGTGGCGCGTCTGATCGCCACGCGCGCCCTCTCTTCCGTCGAAGTCACGACGGCGATGCTTGAACGCATCGAGAAGCTCGACCCCACGCTTCACAGCTACGCGCTCGTCATGCGCGACGAGGCGCTCGCATCCGCGCGAGAAGCTGACCGGAAACTGCTGGCCGGTGGGGCGACCGGGCCTCTGTTCGGCGTACCGATAGCGGTGAAGGATCTGTACTGGTGCGCGGGTTCTCCGACTGCGGCCGGCACGACGATTTTTCGTGACTTCGTGCCGACCGAAGATGCCACCGCCGTCAAGCGGCTGCGCGATGCCGGTGCAATCGTGCTCGGCAAGCTCCAGCTCACGGAGGGCGCGTTCGCAACGCATCATCCCGAGATCGCCGAACCGGTCAACCCGTGGCATCCGGGTCATTGGGCGGGCGCGTCGTCGAGCGGCTCCGGCGTCGCGACGGCAGCGGGACTGTGCTACGCGTCGCTCGGTACCGATACGGGCGGCTCGATCCGTTTCCCTTCGGCAGCCAACGGGCTCACTGGCATCAAGCCGACATGGGGACGCGTGAGCCGTCACGGCATATTCGCACTGGGCGCCAGCCTCGATCATGCGGGCCCCATGGCGCGCAGTGCCGCCGACGCGTCGCTGCTACTTGGCGTGATTGCCGGGCACGATCCGCTCGACCCGACTTCGTTGCCCGACGCCTCGCTCGCATTGCCGGACGACGCGCACGATCTGTGCGGGCCGCGATTTGGCGTCGATCCAGAGTGGAACAGCAATGGCGTCGACCGCGTCATCGTGCGCGCGCTCGCGCAGGTCGTCGAAGTGGTGAAGTCGCTCGGCGGCGAAGTGCGGGAGGTGCGCTTTCCCGAAGTGCGCACGGTAGTCGACGAGTGGCAGGTCAACTGCGGTGTGGAAGTAGCGGTGGCTCACGCCGACACCTGGCCGCGGCTCGCGGCGCACTATGGGCCGGCGCTTACGCGGCTGATCGAGATCGGTCGTGAAACCAGCGGCATGGCGTATCAGCAGGTCCTGCTGAACCGTGCCGCGTTACGAGGCAAGATCAACCGGCTCATGAGCGGGATCGATCTGCTGATCGTGCCGGTGCAGCCGTTTGCTGCACCCACCCACGAACAGTTGGGCGCGCTCGCGCAGGATCCGGAACTCAATGCGCGCCTGATCCAGTTTACGGCGCCGTTCAATTCCAGCGGCCATCCGGTGATCACGCTGCCATGCGGGCTCACCGAGGACGGCCTGCCAATCGGCTTCCAGCTCGTTGCGGCTCATGGTGCTGAAGCCCTGCTGTGCCGCGCCGGCATGGCTTATCAGAAGGCTAGCGAGTGGCACAAGTTGCATCCGGTGCTGTAACTCGCGCGCCAGCCGCCGCCGCTTACGCAGACTTGCGTGAAGTCTTCGGCTTCGGCGGCGGCTCGTCGGTCTGCGGCGTGATCGTCGCCGAATCGCGGGCTGCCTCCTCATAAATTCCGGTCAGCAGCGACATGAAACGCGCGCAGCGCTCGAATTTTTCGTCGACATCGCTGATCTCCTCGAAGCGCTTGACGAGAATCTCCTGCCGGACCTTGTTGTATTCGTCGGTGAGCTGCACGCCACGCTCGCTTGCCGAATATGAATAGGTCTTGCTGTTCTTGTCCTTCTGCTTTTCGATCAGGCCGGCCGACTCCAGCTTGCGCAAGCTGTACTGAATGTTGGGGATGTCGTCGCGATTCATCAGCCGCGCGATGGTCGCGCTGTTCTTGGGGCGATCCTGCATGCGGATCACGTGCAAGATCACGTGTTCCTGATATTTGATGTCGACATCCGCCGCGATCGTGATCATGCCGGTAGTCAGTACGAAACGGGAAAACGACTCGTAAAAACGGATCAGCGCCCACTCGAACTCGGTGGCCTTGTGTTCCGTGCCGGACTTGGCGAGGTGCCAGCCGCGGTAGGACCTGGTTTCCATGCTTCGATCAACCCTCCATGGTGCGCCGTGCCGTCCGGCAGGCTCAACCGTTCCAATAAGCGAAAAACGTGCTGCGTGCGCAAGGTTTGCCGGCACCCTGTGCAACGCGTGGCTTGCCGACGCTCGATCGACTACCAGTTGGTTCGACGCGATAGTACACCAACCCCCTATCCGCTGGGCCTTCCACCCAAACGCCGCCGCCAAACAAAAACCGGCAAGCGGTGACCCGCCTGCCGGTTTTCATCGGGCTTCGCGCGCGTCGCCGCGCCGAAGCCCCCGCACTCATCCGCGCGATTACTTGCGCTTCAACTGCGAAATATCACGCACTGCGCCGCGGTCGGCCGAGGTGGCCAGCGCCGCGTAAGCCTGCAGCGCCTGCGACACCACCCGCTCGCGATTGGCGGGCTGCCACGCTTTGTCACCGCGCGCTTCCATCGCCGCGCGACGCTGCGCGAGCACTTCGTCCGACACCGCGAGGTGCATCTTGCGCTGCGGAATGTCGATCTCGATCACATCGCCGTCTTCGACGAGGCCGATCGTGCCGCCTTCGGCCGCTTCCGGCGACGCATGGCCGATCACCAGACCGGACGAACCGCCGGAGAAACGACCATCGGTAAACAGCGCGCAGCTCTTGCCGAGACCCTTCGATTTCAGGTACGAAGTCGGATACAGCATTTCCTGCATGCCCGGGCCGCCCTTCGGGCCTTCGTAGCGGATCACCACGACATCGCCCGCAACGACCTTGTCGCCGAGAATCGCTTCGACCGCATCGTCCTGGCTTTCGAACACGCGCGCGCGGCCCGAGAACAGCCACTGCGATTCGTCGACGCCCGCGGTCTTCACGATACAGCCGTTCTGCGCGAGGTTGCCGTACAGCACCGCGAGACCGCCGTCCTTCGAATACGCGTTTTCCTTGCTGCGGATACAGCCGCTCTTGCGGTCGGTATCGAGCGTCTTGAAGGTCGCCTCCTGGCTGAACGCAACCGTGGTCGGAATGCCGCCCGGCGCCGCGCGGAAGAACTTCTGCGCTTCCTCGCCCGCGCCGCCGGCGACGTCCCACTTCGCGATCGCGTTGCCGAGCGTGCCGCTGTGCACGTTGCCGCACGACAGGTCGAGCAGGTTCGCGCGCGCCAGTTCGCCGAGAATGCCGATAATGCCGCCCGCGCGATGCACGTCTTCGATGTGGTACTTGTCGGTCATCGGCGCGGCCTTGCACAGGCACGGCACCTGGCGCGAGATGCGGTCGATATCCGACATCGTGAAGTCGACGCCCGCTTCCTGCGCGGCCGCCAGCAGGTGCAGCACCGTGTTGGTCGAGCCGCCCATCGCGACGTCGAGCGTCATCGCGTTTTCGAACGCCTGCTTGGTCGCGATGCTACGCGGCAGCACCGACGTGTCTTCTTCCTGGTAGTAGCGACGGCACAGGTCGACGACGAGGCTGCCGGCCTGTTCGAACAGCCCCTTGCGCCATGCGTGCGTCGCGACGATCGTGCCGTTGCCCGGCAGCGCGAGACCGATCGCCTCGGTCAGGCAGTTCATCGAGTTCGCGGTGAACATGCCGGAGCACGAACCGCAGGTCGGGCACGCGCTGCGCTCGACTTCGGCGACTTCGGCGTCGCTGATCTTCGGATCGGCGGCCTTGATCATCGCGTCGATCAGGTCGATCTTCGCGATCACCTGGCCGTCGGTCGGCGACTTGACCTTGCCCGCTTCCATCGGACCGCCCGACACGAACACGACCGGAATGTTCAGGCGCATCGCGGCCATCAGCATGCCCGGGGTGATCTTGTCGCAGTTCGAGATGCAGACCATCGCGTCCGCGCAGTGCGCGTTGACCATGTACTCGACCGAGTCCGCGATCAGTTCGCGCGACGGCAGCGAATACAGCATCCCGCCGTGGCCCATCGCGATGCCGTCGTCGACGGCAATCGTGTTGAATTCCTTGGCGACGCCGCCCGCCGCTTCGATCTGGCTGGCGACCAGCGCGCCGAGGTCGCGCAGATGCACGTGGCCCGGCACGAACTGCGTGAACGAGTTCACGACCGCGACGATAGGCTTGCCGAAATCGTCGTCCTTCATGCCGGTCGCGCGCCACAGCGCGCGGGCGCCGGCCATGTTGCGGCCGTGAGTCGAGGTGCGTGAGCGATAGTGGGGCATCTGTATCCTCAGAATTGCTTTATCGGTTTTGGTAAGCGCCTGCGCCGGCCTGCCGTTGGGTCGCCGTACGGGTCAAGGCGACGGCGCTACCCCCGGCTGGCTCGCGGGCGTGGGGATCGCAATGGTACGTGCAGTTTGCGCTGGGAACGAATAGTGCAAGAACGCCAGTAAGACGTCCAATATATTTTTTCGGCGTGATTAGGTCGCAAAAGCTATTAATTCAGCGACGGCATGGACCCGCGCCGCCGCGCCGCTCACGCCGCTCAGCCCTGCTTCGCGAGCGCGCTCAGCAGCACGCCGTCCGGCCGCGCCAGATCGTCGAGCACCGAGAAATGCGTGCAGCCCGGCACGTGCACGAGCGCGACCTGCTCGCCCGCCGCTTCGCAGGCAGCCGCGTAGTCGTCCGAATGACGCACCAGTTCCGGCAATTCCGCGCCGCCGACCGCGACCAGCGTCGGCACGCCCTTGCCGATATGACGGAGCGGGCTGTATGCGGCGATCTCCTGCTCGCTCAGTTGCAGCTTGTCGTTCAGCCAGCACAGGCTGATCGGTTCGAGATCGACCAGCGCGCTGATCGGCAGCGCTCGGCTGACGGACGGATGCGCGCGATGCAGCGCGCTCAGATGACCGCCCGCCGAGTGCCCGCTCACGCACACTGGCCGCCCCGCGGTGCCGAGGCCGTCAGGATCGCGTCGCAGATGATCGAGCAGCCCGGTGATTTCCCCGACGATCTGCGTCATGGACGCTTCCGGCGCCAGCGTGTACTCCGCCAGCACGACGTTGTAGCCGAGCGCGAGCGGACCGTCCGCGATGAACGCGAAGTCTTCCTTCACGCAGTTCTGCCAGTAGCCGCCGTGAATGAAGATGAACGTCGGCGCATCGGTCTCGCCGCACGACAGCCAGTCGAAGCGCTCGCGCGCCCGCTCGCCGTAGCGCAGATCGCGCTTGCCGGGCACGCGCTCGTAAAGCTGCGCGCTACGTTGCTGGAAATCCTTCAGCACTTGCGGAAAGTTCGGAATCGCCTGGGTGTTGTTATAGGCGGCATCGAGCGTCGGTCGATCCATGCCGCGATAGACGGTCGTCATAGTCTTCAGTCCCGTTCGGAGAAATTAAGTGGAATACGCGAGCGCATTGTCGTGCTGTTTCGAACTGGACGAAAGGACCGCATGACCGCCACGCCGGACCTTTCTTGACATTCGATCCGCATAAGACGAATAATGTAGCGTTCGCTTACCGAAACACCGTTCATTGTAAGAACATCGAAAAGCAAACGAAAGTCTCGCACGGCACTTCGCCGCGTTCGACATCAGTCGCGCCGAAACCCGGCTTCCCGGCCTGGAATTCCCGCCGCACTGCCTTCCGTCATCGAGGTCAGGTAAGGCAACAAAAACTTGCCGACGATACGCGCCCGCTCCCCCACACCGGCCCGGCGCGCCGTTCCTGTCCGCTCCGTCCTGCCAGTGGCCGGTATCACACAGAGTCATACACATGAAGCGAGACACCGCTCCCCATGCCGCCCGGCCTGCCGCCTCGCGCGGTATCGTCGAAGGGCTGGTTTATGTTTTCGAACAGGTCATGCCCGACCCGTTCGTGCTGTCGATCTGCCTGACGTTCTTCGTCGCAGTACTGGCGATGCTGATCGCGCCGAGCGGCACACTGCCCACGCTGCTCGATGCCTGGTACACCGGAACATTCGGGATCCTCGGTTTTGCGCTGCAGATGATCCTGATTCTCGCGACCGGCTACGCGATCGCCGAAGCGCCGGTCGTGCAGCGCGGCCTGCGCGCGCTCGCCGCCCATGCACACACGCCGGCGCGCGCCGCGCTGCTGGTGTTCCCGGTCGTCGCGCTCGCCGCGTGGCTCAACTGGGGGCTCGGGCTGATCGTCGGCGCGTTGCTGTCGCGCGAAATCGCGCGGCGCGTCGACGTCGATTTCGCGTGGCTCGTGGCCGGCAGTTATTCGGCGTGGTCGATCTGCAATAGCGGGCTGTCGAGTTCGATTGCGCTGTCGCAGGCGTCGCACGGCAACGCGCTGAATCTGGTCGAGAAAGCGACCGGTCAGGTGGTGCCGCTCAGCCAAACGATTTTCGCGCCGTTCGTGTTCATTCCGACGGTGCTGGTGGTCGTCGTGATGACCGCGATCTTCATCAGGATGCATCCGAAAGCGGATAACGTGATTGCGTTCCGCCAGACCGCCGAAGCCGCCGCTGATGCACCGAGCGACGATCCGCATGCGCGCGCAAGCAATGCGTCGTCGCTGGCCTCACGCCTCGAACAGTCGATGCTCGGCACGCTGCTGCTGCTCGCACTCGGCATCGGCTATCTGACGATCACGTGGCGCAAGGAAGGCTTCGATCTGGACATCAACAACACGATCCTGATCTTCCTGATGATCGGCCTCGCGCTGCAACGCACGCCGATCGCGTACGCGAATTCGATCCGCCGCGCCGCGCGTCAGACCGGCTCGATGCTGCTGCAGTACCCGATGTACGGCGGGATCATGGGCATCATGAAAGGCACCGGGCTGGCGTCGATGATCGCAAAGGCGTTCGTGACGATCGCGTCGCCGGTCACGCTGCCGCTGTGGAGCTTCCTGAGCTCGCTGATCATCACGCTGCTGGTGCCGAGCGCCGGCGGTCACTGGGCGGTGCAGGGTCCGTTCGTGCTGCCGGCCGCGCTGAGCCTGCATGCGTCGGTGCCGCGTACCGCGATGGGCGTGGCGATGGCGGAGAACGTGTCGAACATGCTGCAGCCGTTCTGGGCGGTGCCGATCGTCGCGATTGCGGGCATTCGCATCCAGCGCGTGATGGGCTATACCGCGGTGACGTTCGCGGTGTCGCTGGTGATTTACGCGGTCGCATTGTGGCTGGTGCCGTAACGGTTTAAATCCGCGCATCACGCATCGATGCCGGATACAAAAAGGGCCGATGAAGCATGCTTCATCGGCCCTTTGGCTATTTACCGCTGATTGGCAGCTACCCGCTTCTTACATCTTCACCACGTCGACCAGCGTCTTCTTGCCGTCCTTGTAGTTGTACAGCGAGATCACGCCGTGCTGAAGGTCGCCCTTCGCGTCGAACGCGGTCAGGCCGGTCACGCCCTTGAAGTTGGTGCCCGGAACCTGCGCGAGAATCTTCGCCGGCTCGGTCGAGTTCGCGCGCTTCATCGCGTCGACGACGATATACACCGCGTCGTACGTGAACGGCGCGTCGAATTCGATCGGGTGACCGAAGCGCTTCGTGTACTTGGCCGCGAATTGCGCGCCGCCGTCCATCCGCTCGACCGCCATGCCGGCCTGCGAGCACACCACGTTGCCGGCCGCCGGGCCGGCGAGGTCCGCGAGGCTTTCGGTGCAGACGCCGTCGCCCGACAGCATCTTCGCGCGCAAGCCGAGCTGACGCGCCTGCTTCGCGAACGGGCCGCCGGTCGCGTCCATGCCGCCGTACATGATCGCATCCGGATTCTCGCCCTTGATCTTGGTGAGAATCGCGCGGAAGTCGACTGCCTTGTCGTTGGTCGCGTCGTGCGACAGGACCTTCAGGCCGAGCGACTTCGCGGTCTTTTCGAATTCGTTCGCGAGACCCTGGCCGTACGCGGTCGAATCGTCGACCACCGCGACCGTCTTCACGTTCAGGTTCTTCGCGGCGAAGGTCGCGAGTGCCGGACCTTGCTGCGCATCGGTCGCGACGACGCGGTACGTCGTCTTGAAGCCCTGCTGCGTGTAAGCCGGATTGGTCGACGACGGCGAGATCTGCACGATGCCAGCATCGCTATAGATCTTCGAAGCCGGAATCGACGCGCCCGAGTTCAGATGGCCGACCACCGCGACGACCTTGTCGTCGACCAGCTTCTGCGCGACCTGGGTCGCCTGGCGCGGGTCGCCCGCGTCGTCCTGCGCGTCGAGCACCAGCGTGACCTTCTGACCGTTGATCGTCAGGCCCTTCGCGTTGATTTCCTCGATCGCGAGGCGCGCGCCGTTTTCGTTGTCCTTGCCCAGGTGGGCGGAGCCGCCCGTCAGCGGGCCGACGTGACCGATCTTGACGACCTGGTCCGCGTGCGCGGTGCCTGCGATAGTTGCGAATGCAACGACTGCTGCGCTAACCGGCAGCAGCTTGTGAAAATTGAACGACATACGACACATCTCCTCTTTGCTTACCTTGCCAACCGGGTGGTTGGGCATTGCTGATGTTCCCGATACTGCGGTCACGCGCTATTCATCCGTTCCCGGACAAGTCGATTTGCGGCGGCTCGGGCCGGCTGCCCGCGCCCGCCTTTTTAAGTGGCAGCACAATAACGCAAATCTCGCCGGAGCGACAGATTTGCGCACGCCCGGCCTTTTCGAGATACCGCGCGCACCCGCTTCGACCCGCTCGTTTGCGGCGGCCTCGCAGACATTCCCGGCGCGCCGAAAAGCGCTTGTGGCGACGCTAAAAAGCATCGTTAATCATTCAATCCGGATATTCTTCACACTTATCTTGCGATAAAAATCCATTCCGCCTAGCATTGCCGAAAAGTCGATTCAAAAATCAATAAAGAAAGACGACGCGAGCAATCAACATGATCAGAGACAGGGGTATCCAAACCGGGCCATCCACGCACCGTTCGCAGCCAATGCGATGACCGGCCGGGTCGCCGGCAACGCCCGTACTTTATGGCTTCTCGCGTGCCGGGACGGCGCGTTACCAGCTTGTCTGCACGCCCGGCGGACCACTTCGAACCATTAATTCCGCGAGTGCTGAAAACCGGAAGCGCGCGCCTTGCCATGCGCGCCAAATAACACGAAATATTCAATCGTTTTGCATAAAAACCGAAATAACAATTAATCCCCGGAGCCCCACATGGCTTTCGATATCCCCGTTACACGCCGTACCTTCCTGAAAGTGATGGGAAGCAGCACGCTCGTCGCGATTTCGATCAGCAATCTGCCGGCGGCGGTGCTGAGTTCGGCATCGATGCAAACCGAGCCCGACAACGGGCCGCCGTGGGCGCCCGAACCGGGCAAGGCACGCTGGCGCATCGACGGCATTCCGAAGGTGACCGGCCAGAAGATCTATGCGCGCGATTTCAAGGCGAGCGATTTCGCCGGTTGGCCGAAGCAGGAAAACTGGCTGTATGCGCTGCGCTGCAACCGCGTCGATCGCGTGTACGACGGCTACGACCTGAGCATGCTGCCGCCGCAATTGCGGCCGATTGCGATCGTCGACAACGATGCGCTGCTCGCGCGCCAGATCGCGCTCGCGCCCGAAACCGATCCAATCGCGAATCAGGACATCTACTGGCTCGCGCGCAAAGGCCACGCGGCGGACTGCTTCGGTCAGCCCGCCGCGCTGCTGATCTTCGCGAACTTCGACGTGTACCGGCGCGCGCGCAAGCTGCTCGAATTCAACAACAGCACGATCCGCTACGGCGCACCGGTGAATGCAAGCGATCGTCCGAAGCCGGTCCCGTATTCGCCGACCACGACCTACGTGCGCGACGACGACACCAACTTCAACTACGTGAAGGACTACCAGAGCGGCAGCGATGGCAAGCCGACGCCCGCGTATCTGGCGGCGCTCGCGAAGGCCCGCGAAAATATCTACGCGACGATCCAGCGCAATCTCGACGCGGGCACATGGTTCAGGGCCGGCGCGTCGAATCCGCAGGGTTTCATCACGCCCGCGATGGACCCGGTATTCATGGAACCGGAAAGCGGGCTCGCGTGGTACGACGCGAGCGCCGGCCAGCTGCGCCTCGTGCTCGGCACGCAATCGGCCGGCGAGGACGCGGGCAGCGCTGCCGCGCTGTTCGCGAACAGCAAGGTCACGATCAACGGCGTGCACATCGTCGCGTGCTATCCGGGCGGCGGCTTCGGCGGCCGCGACCGTTCGTATTTCCCGCTCTATCTCGCGCTCGCCGCGCCGTTCGCACAAGGGCCGCTGCGCTGGCAGCAGTCGCGCTACGAGCAGTTCCAGGTCGGTCTCAAGCGCTGCGAAACGCAATTTACCGAAGCGCTGTGGTTCGACCGGCAAGGCAAGATCCAGGCGCTCAGTTGCGACTTCACGATGAACGGCGGCGGCAAGAAAAACCTGTCGCCGTACGTCGCGCAACTGGCGGCGCTGAGCGCGATGAGCTGCTATGAAATTCCGCGCGCGAATGCGACCGCCGCGTCGCTGTACACGCCGGAAGTATTCGGCGGCTCACAGCGCGGCTTCGGCGGTCCGCAGGCGTTCATCGCGATCGAAACGCTGCTCGACGAAGCGGCCGCCGAACTGCGCATGTCGCCGTTCGAGATTCGCCGCGTCAATCTGCTCGGCAGCGCGCCGTCGCTCGGACGCGGCCGCGCGATCACCGGCGCGCCGATCCTGTTCGATCTGCAATTGAACAGCGTGCTCGATGGGCTCGAACAGCATCCGCTGTGGCAGGAGCGCGAGGCGACGCGCGCGCAGCGCGCGGCCCAGGGCCTCAAATACGGCGTCGGCCTCGCGATGGCCAACGAAGCGTTCGGCACCTCCGGCGACGGCATGTACGCGATGGTGCAGGTGCTGCCCGACGGCAGCCTGCGCGTGATCACGACCTACACCGACATGGGCAACGGCGCGGCGACCACGCTCGGTCTCGCGCCATCCGAATACCTCGGCCAGAACGCGCGGACGATCGCGATGAGCGTGTTCGAACCGTTCAACGCGCTGGGCCTGACCGCCACCAGCAATCCGCAGAAACCGACCGACGTGCGCTACGGCTCGGGATCGTCGAGCGCTTGCCTCGGCGCATTTCATCAGTACCACGCAGTAAAAGGCGCGGCCCAGGCGCTGCTGCTCGAAAGCGTGCTGCCCGCCGCGCAGACGCTGTGGCATCAGAACGTGCAGGCCGCCGACGTGAAGTGGGTCGACGGCGCGCTGGTCGCGAACGGGAATGGCAAACCGCTGCCGTGGGCCGATCTGCTGCAACAGATGCGCAACCTGAATCTGCCGACCGTCGCGGCCGTGCATGCGAGTTACGCGGGCTCGTTCTGGACCGGCACCTATCCGTTCAAGTCCGGCCCCGCCGACATCGAATACGACTACGTCGCGGTGGGCATGAATCCGGACAGCCTGACGCCGCTGCAACGAGAGCTGCATCAGCCGACGGTCAACGGCGCGAAGTTCCAGCGCACCACCTATGCGCCGTCGGCCGCGTTGCTGGCGCTATCGGTCGATCCGTCGAACGGGCGGGTGAAGGTCGAGCACGTCGTGTCGTCGGTGAGCGTCGGGCGGCAGTTGTGTCCGCAACTCGTGCAAGGGCAATCGGAGGGCGCGGTCGCGATGGGCATCGGCAACGTACTGAGCGAAACCTGTCCGCTCGGCAACGACGGCCCCGGCAACGGCCGCTGGAATCTGGACCGCTATCAGATCACGCGGCTCCCCGACATTCCACGGCAAACGCTGATCGCGCTGTCGCCGCCCGCCGACGATCCGCACAACGCGCGCGGCATCGCCGAGGCGGTGATGTGCCCGATCGCGCCGGCGCTGCTCAATGCCCTCGCGATGGCGACGGGCCAACGCTTCAGGGAAACCCCGGTTACGCCGGAACAGATTCGGAGGGCATTGCAATGGGCAGCGTGATTCGCCTGTACATCAACGGAGAGGCCGTCGACGCACCAGCGGACGACGCCGACATGAACCTGATCGACTTCCTGCACGAACGGCGCGATCTGACCGGCACCAAGCTGTGTTGCGGAATCGGCGTGTGCCGCGCGTGCACGGTCGGCACCCGCAACCTGCCCGATGCGCCGATGGAAAAAACCCTCGCGTGCTCGACGCCGGTCAGCGCGGTCCAGGGGATGCACGTCTATACGGTCGAAGGCTTGATGCAGGACGGCAAGCTGTCGCCGCTGCAACAGAGCTTTCTCGAATCGTTCGCGTTCCAGTGCGGCTACTGCGCGCCTGGCTTTCTGATGGCCGCGACCGCGATGCTCGACCATCTGCGCACGCATCCGGTCGACGCGACGCAACTCGACGACACGATCGAGTCGTGGATCGGCGGCAATCTGTGCCGCTGCACCGGCTATGTGAAATACCTCGAAGCGATCCGCAAGGTCGCGGCGCCCTATACCCGCAACGGAGCATGACGATGACAACCTGTTTGCGCGTACTGCTACTGCTGCTGATGTGCGCGGCGCGCTCGATCTTCGCCGCCGCAACGGCGGAGCAAACGCTGCTGCAATACGGTCAGCAATGCGTCGACGAGATCGGCGAGATTCCGGCATTCGACTGCAACGCCGGTACGACGGTGCCGATCACGGTGAACAACCGCGTGCCCGAGCGCTACTTCGCGAACATGACGTGCGACCGGCCCGCGCTGCTGCCCTACGAAGCGCCGACCTCCGGACCGTGCACGCCGTACTCGAAGATCCTGAACCTGTCGCACGGCGAAACAGAGATTTCCGCGTTCTGCCGCCGCAAGATGATTCGCTCGAAGGAAAGTCCGTTCTACGACGAAGTCGACATCGTGCTGCACAACACCGGCAACGGCAAAACCTGCTGGTTCCATGCCGAGCACCCGGGCAGCGCGGCCGGCTTCAATGCGACTCGCGTCCCGCCGCCGAACGAGAAGACGCCGCCGCCCGGACACGTGTCCGCCGAGACCTTCTGGTGGGCGCCGGCCGCGACCGCGACGAAGAAATGCGTGTCGTGCCACGACGCGAGCCCGGTGATGTACAGCCCGTGGATCGGCCAGGTGTGGAACAAGGTGCCGACCGATCCGTGGGGCAAGTACATCAATCTCGGCGAGGCGTTCGAGTCGTGGGCGACGCTGTCGATCAGCACGCCGGGCAATACCTGCATCGGTTGCCATCGGATCGGCAACGAAAAGAGTTGCAGTATTTATGTGCCGCTCGCGGCCGGCATGCTGGCGCCGCCGAAAGGCAGCAACAAGCTCGCGAGCAGCTATCCGCTCACTCACTGGATGCCGATCGACAACAACCGCAGCAAGGATGAGTGGAATGCGGCGAACGTGGAGTCGGTGAGAAATCTGCTGACCTGCTGCTCCGAGCAGGGAAAGAACGATCCGAAGTGCCACTTCGCGCCCAATGCGCAAGGCAGCACGAAGGGCGGTTGAGCGGTGCTTCGTGTGAAAAGCCGCGGCGTGAAGGTCGCGGCGTTCAGCCCTTGAAATCGGCCAGCATCACGCCCTCGCGAATCTGCGCGAGGGCGGCCGCGATATAGTCGATCACCGGCGCCGGCGGATTGTCCGGCTTTGCCCACACGAAGCCCGAGCATTTATCCGGCTCCCTATTCGCGAGCACGCCATCCCATGCATGGCACGCGAAAAAGAAGCTGATGCGGTTCTGGTCGGAATCGCGCCGCATCACGAGTTTGAATTCCAGTGTGCCGGGCGCGATCGTCACGCCGGCCTCTTCCTTCGCTTCGCGAATCGCGCATTCTTCCACCGATTCGCCCGGTTCGAGATGCCCCGCCACCAGCGAGTACTGACCGTCACGAAAGCCGGTGTTGGCGCGCTGGAGGAACAGACACTCGCCCTGCGGATTCAGAAACAGCACGTTGACGTCGACGACGCTTTGCATTCGGCTCATGGTGGCTTCGCGGGCAACTGACGGAATCGCGAGTGTAATGCAGCCGCGCGCAGTCGTGCCGTTATGCGCGCTGCGCGGCCAGCAGCTTCAGACCGAGCGCGACGAAGATCAGTCCGCTGGCGCGCTTGAGCGCCGCGAGCCGGCGATTCGCGCCGAAGCGCCGGTGAAGGCCGCGCACGCCGAATGAATAGATCGCGTGCACGCTCGCGACGATCACCGCGACCGTCAGATACATGACGATGAACTGGCCCGCCAGAGCGCGCTCATGGTCGATGAATTGCGGCATGAAGGCGGACAGAAAGATCAACGTCTTCGGATTGCTGCCCGATACGAGCAATGCTTCGCGGAATACTTTTTTCCATTCGAACGTGTGGGCCGTCGAAGCGACTGCTGTGGGCTGCGCGGTTTGCGCATGTTGGGCCGCCTGCGTTTTGCCGCCGCGCAATTGCTTGATGCCGAGATACATCAGATACGCGGCGCCGAGCACCTTCATCGCGACGAACAGCGGCGGCAACGCCGCCAGTGCCGCGCCGACGCCGAGCGCCACCAGCAACACCACCACCGCTTGCGCAAGCAGATTGCCGCCGACGGTCGCCGCCGCGCCGCGGCTGCCATAGCGTACCGAGTTGCGGATCACCAGCAGCACGTTCGGCCCCGGCGAAATCGTGGTAAGCAGATAAGCGGCGGCGAATAACAACCAGGTGTGAAATGACATGACGGACCTTGCGTGTCGTTTTTAGATGCGGTCGAACGGCACGCAATCATGCCACGGACAAAAATGCGTTACCGGCGCAACCTCAACGCTTCGCCGCCGTCACCAGTTGCAGCGGCGTCTCGACGAACGGCGACAGTTCGTGCTGCTTACGGTGCTCGCTGACCGCCTTCACCGCGAAGTCGATGCCGAACACCGCCTGGCGGTCGGCGAACTGGTTCATCGTTGCGAGTACGCGGCCGTCGGCGAGCAGCGGCTTGATCGCGTCGATCGCGTTATAGCCGGTCACGTAGACGCCGCCGCCGCGGCCCGCGTCGCGAATCGCGTCGACCGCGCCCATCGCCATGTTGTCGTTGCCGCACAGCAGCGCGCGCAACTGCGGATGATCGACCAGCATCTTCGCGGCCACGTCGCGGCCGCGGCCGTAGTCCCAGTTGCCGGACTCGACCGCCACCACCTGCATGCCGGCCGCTTCCATCGCGTCGCGGCTGCCGGCGGTGCGTTGGCGCGCATTGCTGCTGACCGAGATCCCCTCGATGATGCCGACCTGATCGCCGCGCTTGAGCCGCGCGGCCAGATATTCGCCGACCTGGCGCGCGCCGTTGCGGTTGTTCGGCCCGACGAACGGCACCGAAATGCCGGCGGCCTTTTGCGCGCCCTCGTCGAGTGGATTGTCGATCGTGATCGCGATGACGCCGGCCTTGATCGCGCGCGCGAGCACCGGCGCCAGCGCCTTCGAATCGGTCGGCGCGATCACGATCGCGTTCATCTTCGCGCGGATCATTTCGTCGACCATGCGAATCTGCGCGGCGGTGTCGGTCTGCTTCGCGGTGCCGCGTATCGTCAGACTGAATTGCGATGCGAAGTGCTGCTGGTAATTGCGCGCGGCATCGAGCATCGCGACCGTGAACGGGTCCGTCATCGATTTGACCACCAGCGCGATCTTCGGCTTCACGACGGGCATCGCTTCAGCGCGCGCGGCACGGGTAAGGCCGGCCACCCCGGTCAGACCCGCAAGGCCGGTCGCGGCCAGCGCGCTCGCGAGCAACGCGCGGCGGCGCAGGTTCTGCGTCATCACATGTCTCCTTCGCCGCGTGACCGTTCGAGCGCCGCGATGCCGGCGGCGATCTCGTCGAACAGCGGCCGCTGGTCGGGCTGCTCGCTCAGGCAGCGCGCCTGCAACGCGGCCAGTTGCGCGGCAAGCCGCGGTTGGGCGTCGAGTTCGGCGCAGCGTTCGACCAGTTCTTCGAGCAGGCAGCCGAACGCGCGCACTTCGAGCCGCTGCAACGCGCCGCCGAGTTCGCGATCGTCCGGGCGATAGAACGACGCCGCGCCGAAGTCGCCGAGCAACGCGTGCCCGGCGCCGCCGTGCAGGATATTGTGCGCGTACAGATCGCCATGCATCACGCCGCGCCGATGCAGATGGCCGCCGACTTCCGCGATGCCGCGCGCGATCCCGAGCAGCGTGTCGAGGTCGAAACGCGCGGCGTCGCTGTAGATATCGCGAGTACACGATGCGAGGCTCGGCGGGCCGGCGAGATTGACGAAGCGCGGCTCGATCAGTTCCATCACGAGTCCATGCGTATCCGCTGGGTGGTCGATCACTTTGCCGAGTACCGGAATCAGATTCGGATGAGCGCCGCTACGGATGCAGGCGGCCATTTCGCAATCGGGCAGGCCGTCGCTCGTCACCGCGCCCTTGAACAGCTTGACGGCGATCGGACGCGCCGGGGCATCCGCGTCGGCATCCGCTTTGGCGCTGGTGCGCAACGCCGCGCGATAGATCACGCCCGACGCCCCTTCGCCAAGCGGCTGTTCGAGCTTCAATGCATCCCAGCGAATCGCGCGGATCGGCGTATCGCTGAGCGCCGTCTGTTCGAGCGCCGCATTGAACGGATTGCCTGCATACGCGAGCCACGTAAGCCGCGGCATCCGCGGCAGCCAGCGCGGCAATTCGTCGAAACGGTTGGCCGCGAGCCGCAGCAGTTCGAGCCGCGAGCACGAGGCAAGCGCCTCGGGCAGCGAACGCAGCCGGTTGCCGGCGAGCATCAGCTTCTGCAACTGCGTGCAGCGGCCCAACTCGACGGGCAGGTGCTCGATTTCGTTGTCGGTCAGAATCAGCCAGCGCAAGCGCGCCGGCAATGCACGCGCCGGTACTTCGCGAATCCGGTTCGCCTTGAAGCCGATCATCTCCAGTTGCGCGCATTCGCCGAGCACCGCGGGCAGTACCGTAAACGGATTGTTGGACGCGAACAGGATGCGCAATTTGCGCAGCCGCGGCAGGTCGCCGGGCAACGCGGTCAGCGCGTTATTCGACAGATCGAGTACTTCCAGCGTATCGGCCAGCTCGAAGATTTCGCGCGGAAATTCGCGCAGGCCGCACGCCAGTTTGAGTTCGCGTGCACCGGCCAGTTGGCCGGTACGCAGTTGTTCTAGAGTGGTGGTCACAGTCGTGGGGAAAAGGTTCGGGTAGCGCCGCGCGTCGTACCGAAGGACTCAATTCTACTGAGTTGACGGTTCTGTGCGGTACAGTGGCGCGAAACGCCGGGTTCCCGGCGGCCAGTCGAATGCGAATCAGACCGCAAGATCCGGAGCGCGTTCAGACCACGTGAAGCACACACTGCAGAATAACGGCGCAGTCTTTCTGCGGCTTTGCGCGGCAGATCGCGAATGCATGCCGCAAGCCGCGCGCCTCCACCTCGTCGGGAGTAGATTCAAGTGACGTACGCATTCAAGTTGATCGAATCGCCGGTCGGCCAGTTGAAGCTCGTAGCAAAAGGCGAGCGCCTCGCCGCGATTCTGTGGGAACACGACAAACCAAACCGCGTGCGGCTCGGCGAAATGGTTGAAGCAAACGAACTGGCGGTGCTGCTCGAAACCGAGCGGCAATTACGCGAGTACTTCGCCGGCACGCGGCAGTGCTTCGATCTGCCGCTCGAGTTTCAGGGCACCGAGTTTCAGAAAAAAGTCTGGCACGCGCTGCTGACCATTCCATTCGGCCAGACCCGCAGCTACACCGAGATCGCGCAGCAGATCGGCAATCTGAACGCGGTGCGCGCGGTCGGCGCGGCCAACGGGCGTAATCCGATTTCGATCATCGCGCCGTGTCATCGCGTGATCGGCGCATCGGGAGAGTTGACCGGATTCGCCGGCGGACTCGCGAACAAGATGCTGTTGCTCGCGCTGGAGGCGGGACAGACTTCGCTCGAAGCGGCGGCCGAGGCTGGGGCCGCGGATGGGGAAGAGCAGAAGCCGCGGTACGAACAACCGCGCGAACAACAACGCGAACACCAGCGCGAGCCGGCGCGGCACGCCGTGCAGGCAGCTCAACCGAAGCCCGCCGCCGAACCGGCCGCAGCCGCGCAACCGGCACGTCATCCGCCGAGCCGCGGCACCCAGGCATCGCTGTTCGGCAACTGAACGGCAGCCGCCCCGCTCTTCCTGTCAGGCGGCTTTCGCCGCCAACTCCAGCAGCATCGAAGCGGCCGCGCTCGCCGCGACCTGACAGCCGAGCACGATATGCTGCTCGGCCGTGTCCTCGATAAAGTCGTGACTCACGCCGCCGATACTCGGCACGAACATCATGCAGGCCGGCATGCAGCGCGCGATCACCTGCGCGTCGTGCGCGGCGCCGCTCGGCATGCGCAGCCATTGCCCCGGCGCGACCGCCTCGGCCGCTCGCGCGATGTGCTCAGCGAGCGTCGCGTCCATGCTGACAGGGTCGATCGGTTCATCGACGGTCTGCAATTCGACACTGACCGCGTTACGCGCATTGAAGTCGCGCACCAGTTCGGCGAGCGCGCTTTCCATTGCCTGTAGCCGCGCCGGATTGGCGTCGCGAAATTGCAGGTACATGTCGGCTGTACCCGGCACGACGCTCATCGACCCCGGTTCGAGATCGATGCGCCCTACGGTCCATACGGTGTCGGCATCGGCGAGCTGTTTGAACGCATCGTTCAGCGTCGCGATGAACGCAACCAGCGCCGCGCCCGCGTCGCGGCGGATCGCCATCGGCGTGGTGCCGGCATGATTGCGTTGGCCGGTAAAGCGCAGCCGCAACTCGCGCATGCCGACGATCGTCGTGACGACGCCGATCGCTTTGCCGATCGCTTCGAGCCGCCCGCCCTGTTCGATATGCGGCTCCAGATAGGCCAGCTGGCGGCCCGGCTCGAATTGCGCGCGCGGCCGGCCCGCCAGTCCCGCGGCCGCCAGCACATCTTCGAGACGCTCGCCCTGCCGGTTGGCCGCGTCGCGAATCGCGCTGTCGACCTCCTCGCCGACGAAGCTGCGGCTGCCGAGCAGTCCGGAGAACGTGCCCTCCTCGTCGATCCACGACGCGACGTCGACTGCCAGATTCCGGGTCGCGTCGTGTTCGCCGAGCGCGCGAGCGATCTCGAGGCCATAGATCACGCCCATCGCGCCGTCGAGCCAGCCGCCGGTCGGCTGCGTGTCGGTGTGCGAACCGATCAGCAACGCGGGACCGGGATTGCGCGAACGCCCGAACACGGTGCCGATGCCGTCGATGCGCGCATCGAGCCCCGCGTCGCTCATCCTGCCGGCCAGCCACTCGCGCGCCGCCAGATCCACCGGCGACAGCGACAGCCGCACCACGCCGGGACCGGTCGCGCCAAAACTGCGCAACTGTTTGAGGTCGGCCATCAGCCGGTCCGGATCGATCTTCACCACGTTGTCATCTCCTTTGATTGATTGCCGATGCCGTCGCCCGAAAATCGCCCGGCGACATCTCGTACGCACGCCTGAACGCACGATTGAAGTCCGACGCGCTATTGAAGCCCCAGCCGTACGCGACGTCGATCACCCGCTTGTGCGGATAGCGCCGCAACTCGTCAGCCGCTTCGCGCAGCCGGCGGTTGCGAATGTACGCGGCGAGTCCGCCCTCCTGCTCGAACAGCCGGTAAAGCGTGGGCCGCGACAGTTGCGAGACCGCGAGCACGCGCTCGACCGTCAGGTCCGCCATGCCGAGATGCGCATCGATATAGCGGCGCGTGGCCGCAAAGCGCGCGGTACGCGCTACCGCGCGCGCATTGCCGATGAGCCCGCTCTGTCTGCCGAAGGCGGTGGCGATCAGCTGCACGCAGCTGTACAGCGCCTGTTGCGCGTCGGCCGCGCTCAGCGTGGGCAGCGTGCGGCCCAGCTCAGCCAGTTGCGCGGGAATCATCCGCGCGAGCGGCGTGTGATATTCGAGCACGCTGCCATGAATCGATTCGGCTTCGGGCAGCAGCGCGTTGACCATCTCGCGCGGCACGAACAGCGCGAGCATATGACAGGAGCCGCGCGCCATCCGCATCGGCTGATCGAGGTCGAGCGCGAGAATGCCAGGCCGGGTTTGCAGCGCGGTGCGCTTCGGATACGGACCAGTCGTAGTTTCGAACGGGCCGTCGAGCGCCACATGAAACACGAAGTCGCGCATGCTGTCGGTCGAAATCCGCGCGAGCGGACGCGATTGCGTAATCGGATCGGTGCTGCAATCCATGAACGCCATGCCGCCGACGCGATAGCTGTCGACTCTGGCGCGAAAGCCGTCGCTCAGCTGCTGGCGCGAGATCGGCACATCGAGGACATAGCAGACGCGCTCGCGCCACGCGAGCAGTTGCGCCTCGGGGGCGGCGCGATAGGTATCGAAGTGGCTGTAATCGCACTTCGCCGCTGTCGCGGTCGGCGCGGCGGTCGCGGCAGTCGCGCGGCCGGCTACCGGATCGCTCATCAGGGTATCTCCGCAGGGTCGTCAGTTGCACGGGATCATAGCCGCACTTTGCGTGCCGCGAGGATGACGATCCGCTCTTTTGCGAAGCGGTCGCGGGCGCCGGCCGCGCGCCCGCTCCGGTCTACCCGCGCATCACTTCCACAAGGTGCGGCCGAAGAACGTCAGCGTGCGGTCCCACGCCTGCTGCGCCCACACCGGATCGTACTGGGTCTGCGCGATACGGCCCGGCCCGACCGCCGTTTCGTTCGCGAACGCATGGTGCGCCAGGTAGCGATGAAATTCGAACTCGACCTTCGCGTCGCCGAGCTTCTTCTCCAGCGCATCGACGGTATCGGGCACGAAGAACTCGTCCTGCAGCGCCCAGTGACCCATCACCGGCACGGTGATCTTCGACGCATCGATATAGTCGAGCGGCGGAAAGCCATACCAGACAACGCCGGCCGCCGCTTCGGGGACGTTGCACAGCGCCAGCAGCGTAAGCGCGCCGCCCATGCAGTAGCCGGTCACGCCGACCTTCGCCGAATGCTGCTTCAGGTATTGAACCGCGCCGCGCACGTCCTGACTCGCAGCGTCGCCGAAATCGAGGCCGCTCATCAGGTGATGCGCCTCCTCCTGCTCGACGGTCGCCTTGCCGCGATACAGATCGGGCACCAGCGCGAAATAGCCGGCCTGCGCGAGCCGGTCCGCGACGCCGCGAATCTGCTCGTTCAAGCCCCACCATTCCTGAATCACGACAACCGCGGGCGCGCCGGCGGTTTTTTGCGGCGTGGCGAGATAGCCCTGCAATTGCTTGCCGTCCGGGCGGTCGAACGTGATCATCGAACCTGCGAGTTGGGTCATGGTTGCTCCTTGAGTAGACGAGACCGCTAGCATAGCGCCACTACCCGCTGTTCTGCCCGCCAATACAGCGTTGCGCGCGAGCGCGAACCGCTCGCGCCGCATTTCAACTCGCCGACAAGAGAATGCATGCTGATTCAATTCGATCTTTTATTCCACTCGTCCAATAGATCGATAAAAGATGAACGATTTTGTGCAAGTTAATTCGCAATCTTTCTATTTCACAAACCGATTAACGACGTTATACTCGACGCCATGCGTTTTGGTTCATCGACGCGCACCGCGCCGGTCGTTCCACCTGCGCACGTCGCGTCACCCGTATTCCGTTGGAAGGCGCCGCCGGCAAGCGCGGCGTGCTTACCGTGCGGTGCATCGGCCGGCCATTCAGGGCCATGTGCTGCGCCGCTGCGCCGCTTCATGTTCACGTCTCTCAGGTTCTGGCAACATCCTCGGACGCCAGAATCTTTCAGGCCGGCACTTCGTGCCGGCCTTTTTTTATCCGGCAACCTGACAAGTCAAAAGCCAGCGGGACTTTGGCGGAGAACGGCGCCATTTATGGAATCTGTTCATTTTGTAGCGGATTAATTCCGACACTCCCCGCGCATATTTAAACCGTATCGATTTACGCGCTTTCACCCAATTAGTGGGCACACGGCAAGCGCAGCCGGCCAGGTTGAACCGATATCAGAAACGTTGCAGCAAGCCCACCTGCACACCCTTGACCGGCGCGCCCGGATAAGCGACCGGCAGTCCGGTCACGTTGACGCCGCGCAGCGTGAAACTCGAGTCTTCGTGATTGGCCAGATAGGCGGCGCTGAAGTAGAGCTGCAACGTGCGCGACATGTCGTATTCGAACGCGGCACTGACCTGGTCCGCGCTGCCGTTGGGGGTCGTGTAGTCGCGTACGTGCGCATAACCGAGCGCGGCGCGCGCATGGGCCGAGAAGCTGTATTGCGCCGACAGCGAGCCGCCTGCGCCGTGATAGAGCGGCGAGCCGCCGTCGCCGTTGAAAAACGCCAACCACACGCGCAGATGGCCGAAGCCGTAGCTCGCGCCGCCGAGATTCGCGCGCAGCGCACCGCTGCCGTGCGTCTGCTGATGCGCGTACAGCAGATGCAGCCCGTCGAGATGATAGGTCGCGGTCGCGTAGTAGCCGTCGATACCGTTGCCGTCGTGCTCGGACGGATCGCGCGTCGCGGTCATCAGCGTCGCGCTGAAACCGGCGACGCGCGGCGACAGATAGGCGATCGCGTTGCTCGCATACGGCGTGATCTTCGACAGGTTGTTGAGCCCCGACGCGATGGTGCCGGCGCCGAACGCGTCGAGGTCGCCCTTGAACGGGATATAGATCGGCGAGTACTGCCGGCCGACGCGCACTTCGCCCCATGCGCCGCTCGCGCCGAGCCACGCCTGGCGGTTGAAGATCGAACCGGGAAGCTGCATCGAACCGTCGACGGAACTAAAGCCGTTCTCCAGCGTGAATACGATCGACGTGCCATTGCCGAGCGGCTCCGCGCCGTGCAGTCCGAGACGCGAGCCGCGAAACGCGCCCGAGTCGAGCCGGGGGGTCCAGCCGGAGCCGGGGTCGGTGATTTCGAGGCTGGTGTCGAACACGCCGTACAGCGAGACGAAGCCGCTGTCGTTGCCGACGGCCGCGCTTGCAGCGTGGGTGTAGAAGAACATGAACGCGCCGCCGATGAGGGTCGCCTTCGCGCGGTTCTTCACGACTGTGCGCGGCGACGTGGCCGCATTGGCCGCATCGGCCGGCTTCGCCTGGAGCGCTGCACGCGAAGCACTTGAACTGGCCGCCACCCGCGCGCGATGGCGGGCGGTCTTCACGAAAAATACCGGAGCATGTCGCAGGATCAGGTCCTCCGCGGGCACATCGATCGGCTTATCGCGAGCGAACTTATCACGTTCGCGCCGACTCGTGCAGCACCAAACGATTAACGCCCGCGATTGAACAACGGCGACGCATGACTTGCCGCCGCCAGTTCCGCGGCGGCCGCCAGCAGCGTCGGACCGAGACTCGCCATGCGCTTTTCGTCGAGCCGCACCAGCGGCCCGGCGATGCTGATCACGCCGAGCGCGGGATAACCGCGCCGCTGCACCGGCGCGGCCATCGCGGTCATGCCCGGCGCGAACACCTCGTTGATCGTTGCGTAGCCGCGCTCGCGCGCCGCGTGCACGAACTTCAGCAAGCCGGCAATCGTGGTCGGCGCATTCGGGCCGTACTGTTTCGGCTGGCCGAAGCCCTGGCGCGATACCAGTTCGAGCGCGCGTTCGTCGGTCATCGTCATCATCCATGCGTGACCGGTCGCGCTGCACGACAGGATCGTGTCCATCCCCATGTCGGGGTCGTAACGCAGACCCTTCAGCGCGCCCTGCGCTTTCGCGACCCACGTGAGCCGATCGCCGTCGACGATTGCGAGCCGCACCAGCTCGCCGGATTTCTCCGCCAGCCGGTCGAGCATCGTCTGCGCGATATCGACGATTCCCGACGTCGCGAGAAAACCGAGCCCGAGGCCGACGAGTTTGGTGGTCAACACGTAATCGCCATGCTCGCGCAACTGCCGCACGTAACCGCACTGCTTCAGATCGACCAGCAGGCGATGACACGCGCTGCGCGGGATGTCGAGTTCATCGGCGATCATCGCGAGCGGTGTGCCTTCCATCTGGGTGGCGAGAAATTCGAGTACCGCGAGGGTGCGTTCGGTGACGCCGGGCATCTTCGTCTCCAGGGGGTTCTTGTATTCGTGTGTTGTCGTCTGTGCGATGAGTCTTGCACATTATGAGATGAAATTCCACCCTGGAATGACGTCCCACCCACGGGTGTTAAGCTGTTTTGACGGTAGCGGACACGTGTCCATCGACGCGAATCGTTCCGGACTACCGATCACATTTCTCGCTCACACAACAGCGCGGCACGCGTATCGGGCACAGCCTGGCAGCCCAGCCGCGCGGCAGACGCACAAGGAGACAACATGATGGACGTTGCACAGCCCGGCTCGCACGCCGCAATGCGCACCCGCGCGGTCACGGCCGCCGCGATCGGCACCGCGCTCGAATGGTTCGACTTCACGCTTTACGGCGCCCTCGCCGCGACGATCCTGCCGCGGCTGTTTTTCCCGTCGATGGACCCGACCTCGGCGCTGCTCGCGTCGCTCGCGACCTTCGGCGTCGGGCTCGCGGCGCGGCCGCTCGGCGCGATCATCTGCGGCCATCTCGGCGACAAGCTCGGCCGGCGCAATCTGATGCTCGGCACCGTGACCGTGATGGGACTTGCGTCAATGGGAATGGGCTTTTTGCCGACCTACACCAGCATCGGCGTGTGGGCGCCGGTATTGCTCGTGCTGCTGCGGATCCTGCAAGGCTTCGCGCTCGGCGGCGAATCGACCGGCGCGCAGCTGATGGCGATCGAACACGCGAGCCCCGACCGGCGCGGCAAATACTCGGGGATTCTCGGCCTGTGCTCGCCGCTCAGCCAGATCATGGCGAACGGCGTGCTGCTCCTGCTGTCGTCGACGATGTCCGCCGCCGCGTTCGACAGCTACGGCTGGCGCATCCCGTTCGTGATGAGTTTCGTGCTGGTGATCGTCGGGCTGTATATCCGCCTGCGCGTCAGCGAAACACCGGCCTTTGTCGCGCTGCGCAAGACCGAGGTCGTGCACGTCGGCAGTCCGCTGCGCGACGCGCTGCGGTTGCACTGGCGCACCGTGCTGCGCTGGATGCTGTTCTTCTGCGGCCCGGCGGCGATCTTCTATCTGATCGTGGTGTTCTCGCTCAGCTACATCACCAAAACGCTGGCGATTCCTAAACAAACCGGCTTCCTGCTTTTGATGGGCGCGAACGTCTGCGCGATCGTCGGCGCGCTGGCGGGCGGGATGCTGAGCGACCGGATCGGCCGCAAGAAAGCGCTCGCGATCGGCTCGATCGCGACGCTGCTGATGCTGTTCGTCTATTTCCAGATTCTCGATACCCGCAGCTTTGTGCCGATGCTCGCCGCAATGGGTTTCTTCCTCGGCTTCACGCAGTTCCAGAGCGGCATCCAGCCGGTCGCGTTCGCCGAGGCGTTTCCGACCAACGTGCGCTACTCCGGTTCCGCGCTCGCCTATACCGGCGCGAACCTGGTCGCCGGCGGCCCGATGCCGGTGCTCGCGGTGTGGCTGTTCGCGGTGTGCAACGGCTCGCCGTGGGGCGTCGTCGCGGTGTGCGTGGTGTTCAATGTTATTTCGCTGGTGATGATTCTGACCGCGCGCGAAACCGCCGGCATCGACATGAATCGCACCGACTCAGCCGCGGCCGTCAGCGGCGCGGAAGATTTCGCGGCCGTGCATGCGGGCAATAGTCATCGGCTGTGAAGGTGACGCTCGGCATTTCATCGCTTCGCAGTACGCATGTATTTGGCCCCATCGTTTTGGCAAACAGGTAATAGAACCATGACTGATCTCGTCTATGTATTGAACGGCTCGAATCTCAACATGCTCGGCAGGCGCGAGCCGCATCTGTACGGCACCACCACGCTCGCGCAGATCGAACAGCAGATGCAGGCGCTCGCCGCACGCCTCGAACTTCGCTGCGAGTTTCGCCAGACCAATAGCGAAGCGACGCTGATCGACTGGCTGCAGGAAGCGTTCGAACGCGACGCGGCGGTGATTCTGAACCCGGCAGGCTTTTCGTTCGGGTCGGTGCCGGTGCTCGATGCGGTCAAGCTGATCGAGCGGCCGTTGATCGAGTTGCACATCACCAATATTCATAAGCGCGATGAGACTTATCGCCATTCGTTGATTTCGCGGGTGGCGACTGGGGTGATTTGCGGGCTTGGGGCCGACGGATATCTGGTGGCGTTGCAGGCGATGGCGATGGCGCTTGGCAAAAGGCCGAACTTCGGGTGAGTGCGTGGGTGGAAGGTGCGCTGCGCGACGCTGCAGGTTGAGCGTCGCGCGGGGTTGGCTTTCTTTCGATGGATGCAAATGCCGTGCGCTTCGGGGCACGGCATTTTTTTATTGGCGGTACGACGCGTTTTCTTTTGCACCGTTCGTGGATTCAACAGTTGTTGACATCCATGCGCGACTTTTCGCGCGCGGCTCGCTGCGCGCCAGGTGCGTGTCCGCAACCTTCCGACCCGCGAGTTATCGGGCTTGTGCGGGCGGTCCGTCGGACTTGTCCGACGGTGTGCTGCTCCGCGCGCTTTAAACCATTAGGCAAATTCTTATTCTGAAAATTTATTGAGATCAGGTTCTTTGGTGTACTTGTCAACTCGTACAACCAAGGAGGCCGGATGATGGTGTGGATTTTCAAACACGCAAGTGGCGATCTTTATCACGACGACGAATGGATCGCCAGGGGATATTCCGGTAAAGGCGACGACAAGAACAAGCACAGTAGTCAATATATCCGCGACAGAGGACCAATCCCAGTTGGCCGGTACGAGATCCGTCCGCCCTTTCCCCACGCCCATACCGGACCATATTCGATGCGGCTTAACCCGGTCGCGGGCACGAACTTAGGCGGCCGCGCCGGTTTTATGATCCACGGCGACAGCATCTCCGATCCCGGCAACACATCCAACGGCTGTATCGTTCTGCGCTTGGTATATCGGGAAAAAATCTGGAACAGTGGCGACAGACTGCTTAAGGTGGAGCATCCATGAAACGTACTCTTGCAACCATGCTGCTATCGCTTCCGGCGTTATGCCCCGCAGAAACCAGACCGAACCCGCCATGTAGCAACTGGCCAACCAGCATGGCCCAGGTGGAGTTAAGAAACGCTGGCATCCTCGGCGATATCGACGCTTCCAAAACCAGGGCCGTACAACTGGCATCCGGGGAGATCGGCAAATATAAGGACGGGACGCAATTATGGCGCGAGGTCTACCACGTTACCTTTCAAGAAAAAAACGGCGCTGAAGTCAAGGTCATTACCGTGAGCAACGCCGGGGAAGAAGAATGCTCGATGAGCGACGTGGAGGTTTTTGTCGTCTCACGACATCTGCCACCAGGGGATCCGGTAATTAAAGAACTCGACGACCCCGCTAGGAAGCATTGATTTCGCGGCGCAACGCTTCCAGCCCAAGCACGACTCGCGGGTATTTCGTCGAGCAGACCCGCCCATCATCTGATCCCGGCGGTCCAACGCCGGAAACCTTGCGAAATTGTATAGATCTGGAAAGTAAAAGCGAAGCGCACCCCCGATAGGATGTTCTTTTAGATTGCGGCATTTGGGGAGCGCCAATGAAGCGTTATTTTTATATTTCACTCGTTAGTCTCGGAAGCTGCTTTTCGCTCGTCGCGTGCGGCGACCGTCCGCCAGCTATCGCTACCCAATCGGCTCACGTCAAAACGCAGTCGATCGCGAAGGAATCCGAACTCCTGCGAATCACGCTGACGCCGGACGCGGAAGAACGTCTCGGCATCGCCCATGGCCCCGTGACTATACGTAACACGACCGCCAGTCGCATGTTTCAGGCGGAGGTGGTTGTTCCCCCGCTGGCCACCGGCGGCCTGCCCATTAGCACGACAAATGATTTGAGTTTGCTCGCGTCGAATCAGGTTCGCGCCGACGGTGAAATGGCCAAGGCGCAGGCTGAGTTGACCGTCGCGAAAAAGGCTGCGGATCGAGCGGCGGCCCTTGTGCAGCACGAGGCGGGCAGCGTTCGCGCACACGACGAGGCGATGTCCGCACTGGCAGTTGCACGCGCAAACCTGGAAGTCGCACAGAGGCAGAGAAGTCTCCTCGGACCGAGTGTGAGTTCGATGGTCCAGCACCATTCGCGATGGGTGCGGGTGCCCGTCTTTGCAGCGAATCTGTCGGCGCTGGATCTGCGTGCGCCGGCATCGCTGCGTGGCCTCGGCGCGGGCGACCGTGCATACGAAGTGCGCCGCGTGAACGGGCCACCTTCGGCCAACCAGGTCGCGGGCACAGTGGACCTCTACTACTCGCTCGAAGAGCACCTCGAAACGTTCAAATTGGGGCAGCGTGTTGCGGTAGACATCCCAATCAAAGGCGCCACGAAGCAGGCGGCCGTCCCCGCGTCGGCGATCGTGCGCGACATCCACGGCGGCGAATGGGTATACGTGCGTACTCAGCCCCACACGTACGAGCGCCGTCGCGTCGAAGTGGCAAAAACCGAAGACGGAAGCGCGCTGCTGGCGCGCGCGGCAATGGCGGACGCGGACGTCGTACACGCCGGAGCCGCTGAACTATTTGGCACTGAGTTTGGCACGAAATAACTGCGTGCGTTGGACATTCGGAGTGTATGTATGCTGAAGTGGCTGGTAGCCAACGCCTTGCGACAGCGAGTTCTTGTTTTGTTCGTCGCCGTTGTGCTCGTGATCGTCGGAGTGCGGGCAAGTAAAAATGTGAGTCTTGATGTATTCCCTGAATTCGCACCACCGATGGTCGAGATCCAGACCGAGGCTCCAGGACTGTCGACCGAGGAGGTGGAAAGTCTAGTTACGGTTCCACTCGAAGCCGGGGTTTACGGGGTGCCCGGAATGAAGACAATGCGCTCGAAATCGGTGCTGGGTCTGTCTTCCCTGGTCTTGATCTTCGAAGACGATTTCGACGTCTTGCGTGCGCGCCAGCTAGTACAGGAACGCGTTGCCGCCGCGGCGCCGAGGTTGCCCGCGGGCGTTCGCCCCCCAACGCTCCTGCCGCCACTTTCCGCGACCAGCCGCGCACTGAAGATCGGTATGTCCTCGTCATCGCTAGATGCAATGTCGATGTCCGAGATTGCGCGCTGGACGGTCCGTCCAAAGCTCATGGGGGTGCCTGGGGTTGCAAACGTGGCGATCTGGGGGCTGCGTGATCGGCAGCTTCAAGTGCTGGTGGACCCGGCGCGTTTGGCAGCTATCGGTGTAACCCTTGCGGAAGTCCAGCAGGCGGCGGCCGATGCCGTCGTTGTAACCGGCGGTGGCTTCGTGGATACGCCAAACCAGCGCATCGCAGTGCGGCACCCGTCATTCGTTCAAACACCGGAGGATCTCGCGCGGGCCGTGGTTAAGCTGGTGGATGGCGCACCGGTGCGGCTGGGCGACGTCGCGGAAGTTGTCGAGGGACATGCGGCTCCGATTGGCAGCGCCATTATCAACGAGCGCGACGGTTTGTTACTGATCGTCGAGAAGCAGCAAGGCGCCAATACCCTGGAAGTGACCCGTGGCGTGGAGAAAGCGATTGCGGATTTGAAGCCAGGATTGCAAGGTATCGACATCGATTCGTCAATCTTCCGTCCAGCCACTTTTATCGAGCGTTCTCTAAGTAACCTGGCAGAGGCGATGTGGCTCGGGTGCGCATTGGTCGCGCTGGTACTGCTCGTCTTCACGCGCGACTGGCGCTCGGCGGCCATCAGTCTTTCAGCAATTCCGCTTTCCCTGCTCGCGGCCGTTCTGGTAATGATCTGGACGGGCCAGACTCTCAACACCATGGTTATTGCTGGCCTCGTCATCGCACTCGGTGAGATCGTCGACGATGCAATCATCGACGTTGAGAATATCGGCCGTCGCTGGCGAGAAAACCGTCTCCTGCCTCGTCCGAAGCCGGCTTTCAACGTGGTACTTGCGGCGTCACTCGAGGTACGCGGCGCAGTGGTGTTCGCCAGCCTTATAGTCATGCTCGTGTTCCTGCCAATTTTCTTTCTGGACGGTGTGGCGGGCACGTTCTTCCGGCCTTTGGCCACGGCTTATATCCTCGCAATCGGTGCATCGCTGCTCGTCGCGCTGACCGTGACGCCCGCGCTCTGCCTGATCCTCTTGCCGCGGTTGTCTCGACATACCGAAGAACCTCGCTGGGTTCGCGCGCTTAAGCGGGGTTATCGAGCAATTCTTCCTGCAGTTGTCGGCCGGCCAGAGCTAGCGATGGGCGCGGTGGCAGGAGGGCTTCTGATCGCGGGTATCGGTTACAGCCAATTCGACAATCAATTTCTGCCTGACTTTCGCGAAACTGACTTTTTGATGCACTTCGTTGAGAAGCCCGGCACGTCACTCGAAGCGATGGAGCGAATTACGAAGCGAGCCAGTGGGGAGCTGAGGGCCATTCCTGGTGTTCGTAACTTTGGATCGCACATAGGCCGTGCCGAAAGTGGCGACGAAGTCTATGGCCCGCACTTCACCGAGTTATGGATCAGTCTGGATGAGCAGGCCGACTACGATGCCAGTGTGAAAAAAATTCAGGATGTTATCGATGGCTATCCGGGTCTTTATCGAGATGTGCTGACGTATTTACGTGAGCGGATTAAAGAAGTCCTCACTGGCGCCGGCGCAACTATCGTCGTGCGGATCTTCGGACCGGAGGTCGACGGTCTGCGTATGTCAGCAGAAGCGGTAAAGGCGGCGATTGCATCGATACCGGGTGTTTCCGACTTGAAGGTCGAACAGCAAAGCCTGATTCCACAAATCCATATCCGCCTCAAACCGGATGCTCTGGCAGCGCATGGGCTAACGGCCGGCGAGGTACGGCGAGCCGTTACGACGGTGGTTCAGGCAAGCAAAGTGGGTGAAATCTATCGTGATCAAAAGATCTTCGATGTGTCCGTATGGGGCACACCCGATGTCCGCAACGACTTGTCAGCATTGCGGCAACTCCAGCTGTCGAACCAGTCTGGCGCGCAAGTGCCGCTGGAGAGCGTAGCGGATGTGAGCATCAACCCCGCCGCCAACGAGATCAAACGGGAAAATGGCTCGCGCCGTATTGACGTAACGATGAATCTGAAAGGTACCGATCTGGGCAGGGTGGCTCGCGATGTCGAGGCGCGCGTGCGAGGGCTTGAGTTTGCGCGCGGTTACTACCCCGAGTTTCTGGGCGAGTACTCGGCGCTGCGGGCGTCCCAGCGGCAGTTGATGGTGCTCGGAGGTCTCTGCCTGATTGGCGTGCTGTTCCTCGTCTGGCTGGAATTCCGCTCGTTGCGAATGACCGCACTGTTGGCGGCAACTCTGCCGTGTGCGTTGTTGGGCGGCGTCGTCGCCGTCGCGCTGTCCGGAGGCGTGATGTCGCTGGGCTCTTTGGTCGGCTTCGTCACAGTGTTCGGTATTACTGCGCGAAATAGTTTGATGTTGCTCAGCCATTATCGGCATCTCGTGCGAAACGAAGGCGAAGTGTTCGGCCTATCCCTGGTCCTGCGCGGTGCCGAAGAGCGGGTCGTGCCGATTCTTATGACGGCCTCTTGCGCGGCGCTTGCATTGCTTCCGCTGGTCGCACGCGGCGACCTGCCGGGACACGAAATCGAGTATCCAATGGCGGTCGTCATTCTCGGTGGCCTGGTCAGTTCGACGGCATTGAACCTGCTATTGATGCCCGCACTTTACGCACGCTTTGGAAATAAGGCATCGAAGCGAGACAGCAAAACATGAAGAAGAATCGCCGCATCGTATCGCTGCTGCTTGCAGCAGTATTGGGGACATCCGGCTGTACGAGCCTACCAGGAAGTCATGCGCCGGCTCCTGCCGCCGACCTGCCACGCGCATTCGAAGCTGCCGCGCAACCCGGCGTAAGCTCCGACCCGGTCCCGGTTCGCTGGTGGCGTCTGTTCGACGATCCCGCACTTGATAGGCACGTCGAGCGTGCGTTAGCAGCGAATACGGACCTGCGTGTCGCGCTTGCCCAGCTTGAGATGGCTCGTGGCGAGCAGCGTCGGATAGGGGCAGCGCAGTGGCCAGCGGCTATCGTCGAGAGCAATCTTGGTTCGGATCCCAATGGCAAACAGCCAAGTACATCGATCGTGCCGAAAACAAGCTATGGACTCGGCGTCGCGGTCACCTATGAGGTGGATCTATTCGGACGACTACGTGACACGGCGGCTGCGGCGATGGCAGATTCAGCGGCCCAGAAGGCTGTGGCCGACGGCGTCAAGGTTACCGTGGTCGCAGACATAATCGCCGCCTACATCGATGTCTGCGGCGCGACTGAGCAGATAGCGCTTGTGCGTGAGCAAATCGAAGCCTTGCTGCGCAGCCGCGATCTGGTGAGTGAGCAATTGCGTCATGGTGATGCGTCACCCCTTGAACTCGCACAGTCCAATGCGGCACTCGAACGCGTACAGGCAAGTTTGCCCGCATATGAAGCGAGCCTGCAAAGCGCCCGGAACAGACTCACAGTGCTTCAGGGGCAGGCGCCAACAGCCAGCGCGGCCCGTGCGATAAATTGCACGGCTCTGCCGACAATCAGTTCGCCTCTACCTGTAGGCGATGGGGCCGCGTTGCTAGCGCGCCGGCCGGATATCCGCGAGGCAGAAAGGCGAGTAGCCGCTGCGACGTCGCGCATCGGGATTGCGACAGCCGAGCTCTATCCGAAAATCTCATTCGGCGCTTCGACGGGATTGCTTGGAGGTGCTATCGACATATTCGCGACGCCCCTCGTTAGCTGGGTCTTTTTGAATCGTGAGGCAATTCACGCGAAGGTCGCTATCGCTCGCAGCGGAGAACAAGCTGCTCTGGCGCAATGGGACGGCACGGTGCTTCGTGCATTGCAAGAGGTCGAGACGGTTCTCTCAGACTATAGCGCCGAGGTGCGACGGCGTGACGCATTAGAGAAGGCGCAAGCCGAAAGTGTACTGGCGCTGGCGCGCGCTCGAGCCCGTCATCAGGCAGGTGCCGATCCCTATCTTTCGGTGCTTGACAGTGAACGCACACTCAATGACACTGCCCAACTTCTGACCGGAAGCCGAATTCGACTCGCTCAACTTCAGGTCTCCTTATTTCGTAGTCTCGGCGGCGGTTGGGAGGCGACCGATTCGTCTATTGCAAGTTTCAGGGGAAAGTATTGAGGGTTTTGATTGCAGACGACCACCGCGACACGGTGGACTTTATCAGCCGTGGGTTAGTCCAGGCCGGGCATACGACCACCGGGGTCGGTAATGGTCAAGATGCGCTTTTTCAGGCAACGGAAGAGTCGTATGACGTGATCGTACTCGATCGCATGCTGCCGGGGCTGGACGGTCTGTCAGTGCTAAAAATGCTGCGTGCCGGTGGAATCAACGTTCCTGTTCTACTGCTCACGGCAATGGGCAAGATCGCCGAGCGGGTCGAGGGCCTCGAAAATGGCGCCGATGACTACCTGGTTAAGCCTTTCGCGTTTTCAGAACTGTACGCGAGACTCAACGTGCTGGTTCGCCGTCCCGCTGCTGTAGAAGTCGATTTTTGCTTACGCGTCGGCGATATCGAACTCGACGTACATAGACGTACGGTGCGGCGGGCCGGCCGTCGCATCGATCTGCAGCCGCGAGAAGTGCTGATGCTCGAGCAACTTATGCGCAATGTCGATCGCGTCTTGACCAAAACCATGCTGCTGGAGCAAGTATGGGACTTCAATTTCGACCCGCGTACCAACATCGTCGAAACCCACATTAGCCGCCTTCGCGCCAAGTTGAACGAAGGGTTTGAAAAGGACCCGATCGTTACCGTGCGCGGCGCGGGTTACACGATCAAGACGGCATGAGGTGGCCGCGTACGACACAGGGGCTCGTTGCACTCGCCAATCTGATGCTCCTTTCAGCAGCGTTGCTGCTCGGTTGTGTGACATACGGCGTTACCCACGAGGCACTCGAGCAGCAGTTGGATCACCGCGTGGACGTCGAAACAACAACGCTGATCCATCGGTATCAGGACGGTGGAGCGGCAGCCGTCACCCGGGCGATCGATCAACGCGAAAATGAAGATTGGCATCGTGCTGCCGGCATGTGGTATGGCCTGTTCGATGCAGCAGGTCGGCGTATTGCGGGCTCTCTGGATGTAGTCAGTCTCGAGATCGGTCGACAAGAGCATCTCCAGGTCAGGGGCTCAAACGAAATTGCACGGACTGACCTCCAGGCGCTCACCACCCGCCTTTCAGACCAACTGACATTGGTAGTCGCCGCTGAGCGCACGCCTATTGCAATGATCGATCGCACGCTAGGCCGAATGGTCGCCGGCGTGCTAGGTGCAATGACGCTCGTCGGTATCGCGGGTGCGTGGATGATCGGGCTTGTCATCCGCCGCCGCCTGGAGCGCATCAACGATACGGCGGAGGCGATCATTAATGGCGACTTCTCGAGTCGCGTAGCGAATGCTAGTAATGCCAGCGAGTTCGACCGGCTGGCATTAACGATAAATCGCATGCTCGATCGCAATGCAGAGCTCATGGAGAACCTTCAGCAGGTATCGAGTGACCTGGCTCACGACTTACGCACACCGATGGCGCGCATGCAGCAAAGACTGGAGAGCGCGTTGCTCGAAGCGAGTGATATTGCCGACTATCGCTCAGCCATTGAAAGTGCGGCCGAAAACGGTCGTGACGCACTGGAATTGTTCTCTGCACTGCTTCGTATTTCAGAGATCGAGACACAGCAAGTGCGGTCAGCGTTTCGGATGGTTGATCTATCCGCTCTGGTTGAGCGCGTCGTCGACGCTTTCCGCCCTGATATTGAGATGGCGCAACACGAACTCAGGTTGGAAATTGAAAGTGGCATCCATATCCTGGCTGATCGGCACCTACTGTCGCAGTTGCTCGCAAATCTGATTGAAAATGGTATTCGCCACACGCCAGCCGGCACCGAGCTAACCGTCTCGTTGATTCAGTACCGAGGGCGTCCAAGGCTACTTATGTCCGACAATGGACCAGGCATAGCACCCGATGATCGTGCGAAGGTACTCAGGCGCTTCGTACGTCTGGAGCAAAGCCGTTCCACTCCCGGTTACGGATTGGGCCTTGCACTTGTGGCCGCAATAGCGCGAGCTCATCACGCAACGCTGGTTCTAGAGGACAATTGCCCCGGACTTCTGGTTTCACTGACCTTCGAGGTTGGAAATTGAGGTCGTCTCGCGTCCCTCCCGGCCGTGCCCACGTGGCCGAATCACTCTTCCCCGCCCCCTGTCGTTTTTCACGCGACGATTAAATTCAGACCAGCGAAACCCATATAATCGCCGAAGAGGTCAGACAACTTGCGTACAATCGTCGGCAGTCTGACCGCGACCCGACGCGCAGCGCCCACTCCCGACACCTCTGCCCCCGTGAATTCGACCGCCCCTGACTCCGCCACGCCCGCCGTAACAGCCACACCCGCCACACCCGCCACGCCCTCCGCTCCCGCCCTGCCGTTCCGCCATGCGTTGTACGCGATGCTCGGCATCGGCCTCGTCAACATGCTGGTCGCGCTCGATCAGACCGTCGTCAGCACCGCGCTGCCGTCGATCGTCGCCGAACTGCATGGCTTCGAATACTTCGCGTGGATTGCAAGCGCGTACCTGCTCGCGTCGGTCGTCACTGTGCCGGTGTTCGGCCGGCTCGGCGACTATTTCGGCCGCAAGCGCTTCGTGATCGCCGCGGTGATCACGTTCACCGCCGCATCGGTGTTGTGCGGGCTCGCCAACAGCATGCTGTTTCTGGCGATCGCGCGCGGCCTGCAAGGCATCGGCGGCGGGATGATGGTCGGCACCGCGTTCGCGTCGATCCCGGATCTGTTCCCCGATCCGCGCACGCGCGTGCGCTGGCAGGTCGTGCTGGCCGCCGCGTACGGAATCGGCACGGCCGCCGGCCCGTCGCTCGGCGGCTGGATGAGCGAGCACCTCGGCTGGCGCTCGACGTTCCTCGTCAATCTGCCGGTTGGCGCGGCGGCGCTCTATTTCATCTGGGCCCATCTGCCGAATTTCCGCCGACCGATCGACGGCGAAGTGAAGATCGACTGGCTCGGCGCGGGTCTGGTCGCGGCGGTGCTCGGCGGCTTGCAGGTATTTATCGAGGCAGTGCCGAAGCACGGTCTGACCGCAGGCAATCTGGTGCTCGGCGCGTGTGTGATCGTCGGCGCGATCGCACTGTATACGTGCGAAAAACGCGCGCAGCACCCGATCATCCCGCTCGACCTGTTCAAGGACGCACAACTCGTCACGCTGTTTACGCTCGGCATGCTGTCGGGCTTCGTGATGTTCTCGCTGATCTTCTTCGCGCCGCTGCTATTGCAAGGCGGCTTCGGCCTGTCGCCGCAGCAGGCCGGCCTGCTCGCGACGCCGATCGCCGCGTGTATCGCGCTCGGCAGCGTGCTCAATACGCGCATCGTGATTCATATGAAGAAGCCGACGCGGATTCTGACGATTGGTTTCGCTTTACTGATGTTCGCATCGATCGCGCTCGCGTTCGCGAATCCCGATACGCCGCATCTGCGCATCGTGCTGCCGATGGGCGCGGTCGGCATCGGGCTCGGTTTCATCCTGAACAACCTCAATATCTTCGGCCAGGAGATCGCCGGGCGCGAACGGTTCGGCATCACGACCGCGCTGCTGCAATCGACCCGCATGGTCGGCGGAATGCTCGGCACCAGCATCGTCGCGACGGTCGTGTCGCATCACTATCGCGACGTCGTCTCGCGCACGCTCAGCGTGCTCGGCGAGCCGGCCGCGTCGCAATGGCAACCGCGTTTCGCGGATTTGCGCATCCTGATCGACGACGCGTCGCGCGCGCAATTGATCGCCGACATGAAAACGTCGGGGCTCAATACGCTTGCACTGCTGGACAACGCGCGCGATGCGCTGGTGCAGTCGATTCATATTGGCGTATGGTTGACGGCAGTGGCGTCGCTCGCGGCCGCGCTGCTGGTGCAGCGGATTTCGCACGTGGTGTTTCGGAAGGGGTAAGGGGCGGGTCGGCATCGCTCGATGGAGCCGCGTTTCGTTGATCGCCTGAATTAACGGATCTGGGATCTGACATGCAAAGTTATCCGAAGATCGAGCAGGTAGACTTGCCGCCGTCCTCGCGGCTCAGTTCGTCGTACGGCCACGCCGACTTTGCGGACGCCTTCTCGGTGGACCTGTCGGAAACCGCCGCCGACGACGCCGCGTCTCTCGCGCGGCACGCGTTTGCAAAGCAACCCGAGTGGATCGCGATGCTGCTGAAATTGCGCGACATCCTCGTGTTGCCGTTCGGCCTGAAGAGAGCCGTCGATCTCCAGACCAAACAAGCGAGCGCAGACGAGCGGATCAGCCTTTTTTGCGTGTTCGAACGACATGATGACGAGGTCGTTCTCGGCGAGAACGACAGGCACCTCGATTTCCGCGTGTCGGTGCTCGTACAGCCGGCATCTCATGGTCGACCCCGTCGCCTGATCATGACGACACTCGTTTTCTACAATCGCCCGCTGGGGCAGGCCTATATTGCGTTGATCGCACCGTTCCATCGGATGGTGGTGCGTGCCACACTCGATCGGGCACAGCAGCTCGGATGGCCCACCGCATAACGTGCGGCGATGACTTCGTTTTTCCGGGCAGCAATACAAACGCCCCTTTTTCAAGGGGCGTCAGAACTTTCCGGGTGAAATACGCCGAAGCGTTCGTTAGAGCTTGCGGCGCACTCTCAACACATTTACCGCGCACTCACCGCACCAGGCACGGCTTCTTGTTATCGAACTTCCAGTTCGGAATCAGATACTGCATCGCCACACCGTCATCGCGCGCGCCGAGTCCATGCTGCTGATACAGCGCGTGCGCCTTCTCCAGCTCATCCAGATCCAGCTCGATGCCGAGTCCCGGCTTCTGCGGCACCTTCACCTTGCCGCCGACGATCTGCAACGGCTCCTGCGTCAGGAACTGACCGTCCTGCCAGATCCAGTGCGTGTCGATCGCGGTGATCTTGCCCGGCGCGGCGGCCGCAACGTGCGTGAACATCGCCAGCGAGATATCGAAGTGGTTGTTCGAATGCGAACCCCACGTGAGGCCCCAGTCGTTGCACATCTGCGCGACGCGTACCGAACCCTGCATGGTCCAGAAGTGCGGATCGGCGAGCGGAATGTCGACCGACTGCAACTGGATCGCGTGACCCATCTGGCGCCAGTCGGTCGCGATCATGTTGGTCGCCGTCGGCAGGCCGGTCGCGCGGCGGAACTCGGCCATCACTTCGCGGCCCGAGTAGCCGTTCTCCGCGCCGCACGGATCTTCCGCGTACGCGAGCACGTGATGCTGATCGCGGCACAGCCGCACCGCTTCGGCGAGCGACCATGCGCCGTTCGGATCGAGCGTCACGCGTGCGTCAGGGAAGCGCTCGGCCAGCGCCGTCACCGCTTCGATCTCCGCGTCGCCCGGCAGCACGCCGCCCTTCAGCTTGAAATCGTTGAAGCCGTAGCGCACCTGTGCGGCTTGCGCGAGTCGCACGACCGCTTCCGGCGTCATCGCGACTTCGGTGCGCACGCGCTCCCAGTCGTCGCGCGCGCCGGCGTTGTTCGCATACGGCAGGTCGGTCTTGTTGCGGTCGCCGATATAGAACAGGTAGCCGAGCATTTCCACTTCGTCGCGCTGCTGGCCTTCGCCGAGCAGTGCCGCGACCGGCACGCCGAGATGCTGGCCGAGCAGGTCGAGCAGCGCCGCTTCGAGCGCGGTCACCGCGTGGATCGTCGTGCGCAGATCGAAGGTTTGCAGCCCGCGGCCACCGGCGTCGCGATCCGCGAACTGGGTCCGCACCTTGTTCAGGATTGCTTGCAGATTGCCGATCGACTGGCCGACCACGAACGGCCGCGCGTCATCGATGGTCTTGCGGATGTTCTCGCCGCCCGGCACTTCGCCGACGCCGGTATGGCCCGCGCTGTCGCGCAGAATCACGATGTTGCGCGTGAAGAACGGACCATGCGCGCCGCTCAGATTCATCAGCATGCTGTCGCGGCCGGCGACGGGCACGACGCGCAGTTCGGTGACGATCGGCGTGCCGTTCGATTCGGTAGGTTTCGTGGTCATGGAAAAAGCACCTGTGTGATGAAGTAAGCCCGCCAGCGGAATTCGCAGCGCAGCGCGCGCGTGTTCGACCGGGCGGAAACGGAATGACGGCCACATGCGGCCGTCAGTGTAGTCAATGTGCGTTGCCGCGCAACGTCTCGCGCGCCGGTTCGCGGTTGCCGGGTTTGTTGCGAGTCAGGAAGCCGGCCGCCGCCGCGAGCAACGATGCGATGCCGAGCCCATACAGGCCGCCGGTGATCGAGCCGGTGTGCTGCTGCAGATAACCGAAGGTGGCCGGCGCGAAAAAGCCGCCGAGATTGCCGACCGAATTGATCAGCGCGAGCACACCGGCGGCGACGCGCGCATCGAGATAGCCCTGCGGAATCGGCCAGAACAGCGACGATGCGGCCTTGAAACCGATCGCCGAAAAACAGATTGCGACGAACGAGAACACCGCGTTGCCCGACGTCGATGCGAACAGCCCGGCCGCCGCAATCACCAGCGCGACCGCGAGCCACCCCTGCTGGAAGCGCCATTTCGCCGACACCACCGCGAAGCCGTACATCGCGACCATCGAGATCAGCCACGGAATCGCGTTGAACATGCCGACCTCGAAATCGGACAGGCCGCCCATCTTGCGGATGATCGTCGGCAGCCAGAAGGTCGCCGCGTAAATGGTCAACTGGATCGCGAAGTAGAGGAAACAGAACAGCGCGATCTGCGGGTCTTTGAGCAGCTTGAGCGTCGGCAGATGCGCGCCGCCCTGCGCTTCGCGCTCGGCCTGCTCCGCCGCGATCGACTGCGACAGCACGCGCTGCTCTTCCGCGCTGAGCCAGTGCGCGTCGCGGATATGCGACTTCAGCAGCAGCCAGCTGACCACGCACAGCACGATCGAAAAACCGCCTTCGATCAGGAACATCCACTGCCAGCCTTGCAGGCCGAAGCCGCGAATCGACAGCAGCGAGCCGGTGATCGGACCGGACAGCACCGACGCGAGCGCCGAGCCGGACAGGAAGATCGCGATCGCCTTGCCGCGTTCTTTTTGCGGCAGCCATTGCGTGAAGTAGAACACCACGCCGGGGAAGAAGCCCGCCTCGGCGACGCCGAGCAGAAAGCGCAGCACGTAGAACGACGTGTCGTTCCACACAAACGCCATCGCGGCGGCGACGATGCCCCACGTGCCCATGATCCGCGTGAGCCACGCGCGCGCGCCGAACTTCTGCATCAGCACGTTCGACGGCACTTCGAACAACGCGTAGCCGATGAAGAACAGACCGCTGCCCAGCCCATACGCGGCCGCGCCGATACCGAGATCGGCTTTCATATGCGTGTTGACGAAGCCGATGTTCACGCGATCGATATAGTTCGCGATGAACATGATCAGGAACAGCGGCAGTACGTTGCGCTTTACTTTCGCGACCGCGGATTCCAGCGGATCGAGCACGGCGGACAGGGCTGAGGTCAAGGTGGGTCTCCGGGAGTCGGCTTTTAGCGGTTCCGAGATGGAAGGACGCTTACCGTGTAACATACGTTGTCTGACGACAGTCTACATCGATGCTTGATTAAGAACCAGCCGGGTGTTTACCCTGTCAATTTTCGTTGATTCCCTTGATCTATAGTGGACCGCCGCGGCCCCTCCCTTACTGGCCGGCACTTGCATTCGCCAAAAATAGGACGTCTGATGACTTAGATTTTATCCTGCCTTCTGAACCTTGGAGGCGGACTTGCCGGTGCCTTGCTGCGCACGCGGTCCGCCATGCCGGGAACCGCCCTCCTGCCGCCCGCGACAACCGGCTCGCGTACCTCCCCACCGCGCCTCCGGCTCACATATCCGGCTCACATAAATAGCCGGTAACCGTGCCGCCCGCGCCCGCAAATCGAGTACAGTCCTGTGCAATACTTTGCGGGCAATCAGTCAACCAGCCACAAAAATGAGCAGCCTAACTGAGAAGGTGGTGGCCACCCTTTCCGATGAAATCCGCCGCGGAGCGCTAAGGCCAGGCGACCGCATCCCCACCGAAGTCGAGATGATGAAGCAGCTCAGCGTGAGCCGCTCGGTCGTGCGCGAGGCGATTTCGCGTTTGCAGGCGGCCAACATCGTCGAAACGCGCCACGGCATCGGCACTTTCGTGCTCGCGCCGGCCGCCGAAAAACCGATGCAACTGGCGGCCGCCGACCTGTCGAGCATGCTCGACGTGATGGCGATCATCGAATTCCGGATCGACGTCGAAGCGGCCGCGGCCGCGCTCGCGGCGTCGCGGCGCACCGAACAGAACCTGAAGCAGATCCGCACCGCGCTCCAGCGGTTCGAATCGGAGTTGGAGCGCGGCAGCACCGACACGCTCGCGCACGACATCGAGTTTCATTTGCAGATCGCGCGCGCGAGCGGCAACCGCTATTTCTTCGATGTGTTGAGTCAGCTCGGCCGCTCGGTCAGTCCACGTACGCGGCTTGGGTCGGCTGAGATCGCGGAGCTCGACCAGATCGAGGTGCTGCGTAACGTGCTCGGGGAACATCTGCTGATTTATCGCGCGATCGAGCGACAGGATGCCGACGATGCGCGTGCGGCGATGCGGATGCATTTGAGCAACAGCCGGGAACGGCTGCGGCGGGCGCATGAGTTGACGAAGGTGGGGGTTTGAGGGACGCGCAGGCGTCGGCTGGCGTTGAATGACGTTCGCTGATCTTCGTGGTGGAAATTGGGTATGGTCGGGCAGATGAGGTGGGATTGTTTGTCTCGGTTCGGGCCAATACGAGACGCTCGACGACGATGTCCAGATTGGCGACGATCGGCGTCAGCGTCTCAACTAGCTCAGAGACCTACATTTGCTGTTTCCCGCGGGTTGGCTCGGTTCGCAAAAATTAACCTAACTCATAGCAATTCGCCACGGAAAGATCTAAATCATTGGGGTGGCGAAGGGTTCACTTAGACGGCGGATCAGTTTTGTACCGGCGTTGAAATCTTCGCTCGCTCCATCCTCAATCGCACCTGGACTTCCGCCGCGTTTGAGGACGTAACACCGATGCTCGCGAACGTTCCAACATCTTGATCGGCCTTCGACAGAACGTAAGCTAGATAGTGGTATGTTCCACCGTGACCTTCAATGTCCCGATCCGCAACAACTCGCAGTTGAAGACGGGGGCGTTGCGCGCCAGTCACTATGCGTTTGAAATGCTGGATTGAGGTGGCAGCGTCGCCCCTCCTTGCCCAAACGGAGCAAGAATTGTCGGCTTGCCAGATGATGATGAAATTGCCTAAATGGCTCGGTGCTGACCATACCTTGCCGGCCTTCCCTCTCAGCACTTTTGCAGAGAATACTGGGTCAGCGTCACGCAAGTCATACTTCGCAACCAGCGCATTCAACGCTTCGCGATTTCCAACTGATGGGATGCACAGATCCATGAACAGTCGCGTTGCCACATTCGACTGAGCGACTGCGGGGGATGAGGGGGCCTCCTGCGCCACAACACACGCCGAAAAAATCAGTGTTGTCGCAAGGATAAATGGTTTCATGGTGCCGGTCGGCTTTTGATTAAAAGGTCCGGTCATGGAATTCCCCCTTTTTGTAGCTCCAAGTGTGTCGCCAAATATTGTTCTCCACTGGACCAGAATCCAATACCTTTCTTTTGTTGAACGTCTCCTTTCGGACATTTCAGGGGGCTGCCATGGGTCGTTTTATGCGTTTTGCGTGATTCGCACACCGGAAACGATTGTGGTGCGGGGTCGTGGGACGCAGTGCGGCCATGAAGCGACGTTCGCTATTGCTTGGAAAGTGTCATTCAAACGACCGCTTCGCCTCCGGTAGCTGCCAATGCGGTCGCGTGAGGTCAAGCGACCTCAGCGGGTCGCACTCAGCCGGTCGCCCTGCTTCGATGCCGCCTCGCATCCTCGAAGCACATCGGGCCGTAGTCGGGCAGAAAGCGATATCACCAGCGCCCGACAGCAGTCTTCACGTACCATTGGCCGAACGTCGATTCGCATTTCCTGCCAAAACGACGGTCGTCTAAATAATCTCAGAAGACAGAATCGAACCCACTACACCGCGTCACGCCCTGGGCCAAGCGCCTCATTGCCGAGCCGCATCGACAGGCCCCGGGCGAACCCCTCATCGCCCGGGTGCGGGCCGCTCTACGTCATCGCACTGGCACTCGGTTCGAGCGCGGAGTGACTCTCCCCGGCTTCGGGCCGGATCCTGAACCAGATCGAATACATCGCCGGCAGAAAGACCAGCGTCAGAATCGTTCCGGCAAACGTCCCGCCAATCAGCGTATAAGCTAGCGTGCCCCAGAACACAGAATGCGTCAGCGGGATGAAGGCGAGCATCGCGGCGAGCGCGGTCAGAATCACCGGTCGCGAACGCTGGATCGTGGCTTCCACCACCGCGTCGAACGGCGTCATGCCTTCGCGCGCGTTCTGCTCGATCTGGCCGATCAGAATAAGCGTGTTGCGCATCAGAATGCCGGAGAGCGCGATCAGTCCCACCAGTGCATTGATTCCGAAGGGTTGGTTGAACAGCAGCAGTGTCGGCACGACGCCAATCAGACCCAGCGGACTGGTCGCGAACACCATCAGGGTCGCGGCAATCGAGCGCGTCTGAAAGATGATGATGAGCAGCGTCAGCGCAATCATGATCGGAAACAGCGGCGCGAGGGCCTTCGTCGCCTTGTTGGCCTCTTCGATGGACCCGGCTTCCTCAATCCGATATCCGTCCGGCAGCTTCGCAATAATGGGCTGAAGTTGCGCCAGCATCGCCGTCGACACATCGGGCGGCTGCAGTCCTTCCGCAATGTCGCCACGCACGGTGATCGTGGGCGTGCGATCGCGTCGGCGAAGAATCGGATCTTCCATGCGGATATCGACCTTGCCGACCTGCGAGAGCGGCACGCGCTGACCCGCCGCGCCGATGAGCGTAAATCCCTCGATACGCTGCGGATCGAGCCGTATCTCGCCCGCCGATCTCGCGACGAGTTCTACCGAGCGAATGTCCTCGCGCACGTGCGTGACGGGAATTCCGGTCAGCAGGAATTGCAGTTGCTGAGCGACGGAACTCGACGTCAAACCAAACGCACCGAGCCGATTTTGATCGAGCGTGAAATGCACCGTGGGCACGCGCGGACCCCAGTCGGCATTCACCGTTCGCATCATCGGGCTGGCGTCCATGGTCCGCTCCACCTGCGCGGCGATGGTGCGCAAGGTGCCGGCGTCCGGGCCAATGACGCGAAACGCAACGGGATAAGGCGAGTAAGGGCCAAACACCAGTTGCGTGACGCGAACCTGCGCCCCGGGCACCAGGCCTTCAGCGACGACTTTGCGCAAGCGGAACTTGAGCGCCTCGCGCTGCTTCTCGTCATTCGTGCGGATCACCATCTTCGCGAAGGAAGAATCGGGCAGCTCCGGCGACATCGCCAGATAGAAACGCGGCGCGCCTTGACCAATATACGACGTCACGATCTTCGCTTCCGGCTGATTCGCGAGCCAAGCCTCGACTTTTTTCGTGGCCGCAGACGTCTGTTCGATCGACGTGCCGTAAGGCATCTGCACTTCCACGAGCACTTCCGGGCGATCGGAGGTCGGGAAGAACTGCTTTTTCACCAGCCCCATCCCCATCATGGCGATCATGAACGAACCCACCACGATTCCCGCGACGAGCCACTTTCTCCGAATCACGCGCCCGAGGAACACGCGGAAACGCTGGTAATTCGGCGTGTTGTAGATCGCGCCGTGGCCGCCTTCGATCACCGGAATATCGGGCAACAGCTTGACGCCGAGATACGGTGTGAACACAACGGCCACGATCCACGAAGTAATCAGCGCGATGCCGACGATCCAGAACATATTGCTCGTGTATTCGCCCGCCGTCGAACGCGCGAAACCATTCGGCATGAAGCCGACGGCCGTAACCAGCGTTCCCGAAAGCATCGGCGCAGCGGTGTGACTCCACGCATACGCAGACGCCTGAACGCGGCTGTAGCCCTCTTCCATCTTCACGACCATCATTTCGATAGCGATGATCGCGTCGTCGACGAGCAGGCCCAGCGCGAGAATCAGCGAACCCAGCGTGATGCGATCGAAGCTCTTGCCCGTTGCAGCCATGACAACAAACACGCCCGCGAGCGTCAGCGGCACCGCAGCCGACACCACGATGCCGACCCGCCAGCCCATGCTCGCGAAGCTCACGACCATCACCACGAGCAGCGCAACGAAGAACTTGACCATGAACTCGTCGATCGACGAGTGAATGTTGACGGCCTGATCGGTTACCTTCGTGAGACTCATTCCGAGCGGCAGTCCGGCATTGACCGACGCGACTTCCTTGTCGAGCGCCTGCCCGAGACTCAGCCCGTTCCAGCCGTCCCGCATCACGACGCCGAGCAGCAGTGCCGGTTCGCCGTTATTGCGAATCTGAAACGTGGCCGGGTCTTCGTAACCACGCTCGACAGTCGCCACGTCCGAGAGCTTCAGCGTCCGGCCCTGAACGACGATGGGCGTGTCGCGAATGGTCTGCAGTTTGTCGAACGCGCCTTCGACGCGAATGAAAACCTGCGCGCCTTGCGTGTCGATCGAACCGGCCGGTGTGAGCACATTCTGGTTATTCAGCGCCGCGAAGATATCCTGCGGCGTCACGCCGAGGGTCGCGAGGCGGTCGTGCGAAAAGGACACGTAGACCCGCTCCGCCTGCTCGCCGATGATGTTCACCTTCTTGACGCCCGGCACATGAAGCAGCCGCTGGCGCAGGCCTTCGGCATCGCGCACCAGCAGGCGTTGCGGCTCGCCTTTCGCCTTGAGTACGAACAGCGCGAACGTCACATCGGAATACTCATCATTGACGAGCGGACCGATCACGCCTGGCGGCAGACTGGTCGCTTCGTCGGAGAGTTTTTTGCGCGCCTGGTAGAACTGCTCGGGCACGTCCGCGGGCGGCGTGCTGTCGAGCAGGGTCACGGTCGTGAAAGCGAGCCCCGGGCGCGTATAGGTCTCGGTGCGGTCGTACCAGCGCAATTCCTGCATGCGCTTTTCGAGCGGCTCGGCCACCTGATCCTGCATTTCCTGCGCGGTGGCGCCCGGCCAGGCCGTGATGACCGTCATCGACTTGACGGTGAATGGCGGGTCTTCGGCCCGCCCCAGTTTGAAGAAGGCAACGACGCCTGCGATGGAAATCAGAATGATCAGAAACAGCGTGACCGAGCGTTCTCGCACCGCGAGCGCCGATAAATTGAAGCCGCTCATTGCGCCGCTCCTTCCCCGGAGGTCGACGCCGTGGTCACCGCGTCGCGGGCGACGCGCACGCGTTCTCCTTCGTGGACCAACTGGGCGCCCAGCGCAACGACTTGGTCGCCGTCGCGAAGATCGCCGATCACCGTCGCCGTGTCGTCGCTCAAGGCTGTGACGCGAACCTTGTGCCAGCTCGCGCGCGACTGCAATCGATCGATAGTCCAGACGCCGGTGCCCGTGCCCGGATCGAACAACGCGCCGACCGGCACCTCCATCGCGGCCTGCGCCTGGCTCGCAGCGCCGGCGAGATCGAGCGTCACGGTCGCGCCGAGCGGCGCATTCGACAGCGCGCCTTCGAGCACGTACCTCGCCTCGTAGGTCCGCGTCAGGCGGTCGGCGGAATCGGAGAGCTGACGCAACGCGGCGGGCACCGGCTTCATCCCAGCGCCGTACAGCGTCGCTTCGGCCGTCGAGCCCAGTGCGGGACGCAACGTCTCCGGAAGCTGGACGACGGCCTCGCGCGGCCCGGCATGCGCGAGCCGCACGACGATCTGCCCTGGCGCGACCACCTGGCCCGGCTCGGCCAGCGTCTCGACCACCACGCCGTCGGCATCCGCAACGAGCAGCGCGTAACCGGACGCGTTGCTCGCGAGCACCGCCTGCGCCTTCGCCGCGACGAGCTGCGCCCGGGCGGCATCGGCGGCCGCCTTGAGTTGCTCGTAGGTCGACGCAGACACCGCGCCCGCCGCAACCAGGTCGCGATAGCGCGCCTCGTCGGCAGCCGTCTGCGTGGCGCGCGCCTGGGCGGCGTCCACGAGTTCCTGCTGCGAGCGGGCCTGCAATCCCAGATCGATCGGATCGATACGCATCAGCGGCTGGCCGCGCTTGACCACCTGACCTGCATCGACCAGACGCTCGATGACCTTGCCCTGAACCCGGAAACCAAGATCGCTCTGAACGCGGGCCCCGACGACGCCCGAAAACGACCGGCTCGCGCCCGCCGCGGCCTGAATGGCGCTCGTCCGCACAAGCGGCGCCTCGGTACGCGGATCAGTCGCCGGCCGCTCGCCGCACGCCGCGAGGGCGAGCGAAGCCAGACTCAGTATGTAGACAAAATGATGGTGCCGGAACATGAGGTCGCCCCTCGCAAAGAACAGGAGGCCTCATTCTGATTCCAGTGACCAAATCAGTCAACAGTCACAATTAGACTTAAGGAGCAAGACTTCTGAGTACCAGGCTCGCGAGCTGGACCGTTGCCTCTTCCGCGGCATCCAGGTTGTACTGGAGCAACAAGGGATTGAAGTACGGCTTCATCACCAGAAAGATCGCATTCACCGCCTCGTCCATTGGCGTTTTACGTTCGAATTCGCCGGTCGCCCGGCCAAGCCGCAGGATATCGGCGATGAGTTGGCGAATCTGTTCTTCATAGCCTTTGACGGAAGGCCAGGGCGAGGCAGCCGCCACAGAGGCGATGTCGTAGAGCTTGCGATCCTGGAAAAACAGATGGCTACCCGACGCCAGTAACGTCTTGAACATGCGCCGAAATTTCTCCGTCGCGCTGTGTGCGTCGTCGACATTCGCGCTGACGGCGGCAATCATGGCGGCAAGGCGATTGGCGCAGATGACTTCACCAATTGCCTGTTTCGAGTCGAAAAATTTGTAGATATAGGCTTTCGAAAACCCGATTTCCTTCGCGAGATCGGAAACTGTGGTCTTTTCATAGCCATAGCGACTGAAGTATTCCGTTGCGGCTTCGACGATCTGGGCGCGCACTTCGTGGTCCGAGGGGCCACGGGACGGGGAGGCGGAAGGGATGGGCTTGTTCATGCCTCAAGCTTAGTCGCTCACCTGATAGTTGACAACGTGTGACCATATTGTATATTGGTCACTACATCACCCTTCCCGTTGTCGCTCCCGAGATAATCATGTCTTTGCGCCGCCCACTTGTTCCGCTCCACCTCCTGGCCAGCGCCGCCGTCCTGTCGGCCTGCGCCGTGGGTCCCGACTACCACCGTCCGGATGCGCCGCTAGCGCAGCATTATGTGACACAGCCGCCGTCCGCCAGCGCGGCAAAAGCGCCGGTTGCCGATCTGTCTGCGTGGTGGGAAAGCTTCAACGACCCACTGCTCACGCACTACGTTTCACAGGCGCTGGCCCAGAATCTGGACCTCGCTCAGGCCGTGGCGCAAATCGATCAGGCCCGCGCGCGCCTCGGCACGGCCAACGCGGCGCTACTGCCCTCGGCCTCGGTTTCCGCCTCGGCGGCGCGGGCCTATCAATCGATCGACACGCCGGTGGGCCAATTGCTCAATGCAACGCCGGGCTACGAGCGCTGGGGCACCGAGTACGAGACCAATCTGGAGGCCGGTTGGGAGATCGACATTTTTGGCGGCCTGCGGCGGCAGCGTGAAGCCGCGCTGGCCGACTACTCGGCGACGCAGGCGGCGGCAGTCGCCACACGACTCGCCGTCGCGGCCCAGACTGCCGATATCTACGTCACGATACGCGGCCTCCAGGCGCGCCTCGATATTGCAAACCTGCAGGTGCAGACGCAGCAGACGCTGCTTGCGGACGTGAACCTCCTGTACTCGAAGGGCGCGGCCGCCGACTATCAGGTTCAGCAGGCGGAGGGCGCGCTTGACCAGGTTCAGGCCAGCGTGCCCGTGCTCGACGCGGCGCTGGATGCGGCGTCGAATGCCCTCGACGTGATGCTGGGTACGCCGCCGGGCACACACCGCGCCGAGTTGAGCCCACCGTCCTTGATCCCCGTTGCGCCGTCGCTCGCCGACATGGGCACGCCGGCCGATCTGCTGCAAAGGCGTCCGGATCTGATCGCCGCCGAACGCCACCTTGCCGCCGCCAACGCGCGCATTGGCGCGGCGATCAGCGAGTACTACCCCACGGTCTCGTTGAACGCCTTCCTCGGCAGCGCGACCTCGGCCGCGGCCGGCACCTTGTTCTCGGGCGGCGCCAGCCAGGCGGCCGGGCTCGTTGGGCTGCGCTGGCGCCTGTTCGACTTCGCGCGCATCAACGCCGATGTCAACGCGGCGAAAGGCGCCGACGCGCAGGCGCTCGCGGCGTATCGCCAGTCCGTCCTTCGCGCCACCGAGGACGTGGAAAACTCGCTCTCTTCATTGGTGAATCGCGAGTCACAGGCGGCCACGCTCGCGCACGCGGAATCGTCGTTATCGAAAGCGAAGGATTCGTCGATGACCGCATACCGAAGCGGTGCGGCGAGCTTCATCGACGTATTGCACGCCAACGAAACCCTGCTCCAGGCCGCCGACGCGCGCGCACAAGCGCAAACGGAATCCGCGCGTGCAGCGATATCGACGTTCAAGGCGCTCGGCGGAGGCTGGGACCCGGATTCGCTCCAGACGCCGACGTCGCTGTCTTCGCGCTGACAAATCCGCCCAATGCGGGAGCACGCAACGAAATCTGCGCACATTCTGGGATTGCACGGCGTGAATTGCACCATCGCAGCGCGGCTTGCTGCCACCAACGGACACACTCCAACACGTCACGACACCGGTCGCGCGGCAGTCACCGAACTGCGCTAGATTACGGCTGTCTTCATGTGAACCGGTCGCCTGGCAAGGGCACGCAACGCCTGCGCGGGCCCACTCAAAGGCGCAATGAATGAACGACAAGAGTCATGTCGATTTCGGGCAACCCATTGCAGACGATGTCCTCGCCAAACGGTTTCTGTTGCGTGACGCGCCTACTGTGCGGGCCGGTGTTTTTTCCCACGGGCAACCGATCTCGTTCACACGGTTAACAAACACCCGTCCGCAACCGGGGCGCTCGCTCACGCCGCAACCGGAAGAAGCGTTTGTCTTTCAGATGCCGTTGATTTTGAGCCCTGATCCGGGCATCCGTTATACGAGCGGCGACCTGGATGCTTCCGCGTCGGCCAGACCTGGTAGCTGTTATCTGCTCGATCTGCGCTCAAGTCCGACGCGCCGTCTCGACATGCCATTCGACACGATGCGGCTCTACCTCGCGCAAAGCGCGATCGAAGAATTCACCGATCAAAAGAAGCGGCGGCGTATCGGCGGACTGGTGCAGCAGAATCTCGGCGCGAGCGACCCGGTGCTGTTTCGTCTTTCACACACGCTGCAGGCCGTTCTGCAACAGCCCGACCTGACGAGTGCGCTGTTCGTCGATTATCTCGCGCTCGCATTTTGCGAGCACGTCGTCATGCGGTATGGCCGCGCCGATCCTTCGCTCCGGCCACGCCGCTCCGGACTCGCGCCGTGGCAGATGCGGCGCATCGAGGACTTCTTCGCGGCGCACCTGCACGGCAATCCGTCCATCGCCGATCTAGCGCGCCAGTGCGATCTTTCCACGAGCTATTTTGGAGAGGCCTTCAGGCAGACCACCGGGAGCACACCCCATCAGTGGCTGCTCAAGCGACGCATCGAGCGCGCGAAATCCCTGTTGCGGGAAACCGAGGCAAGCCTCGCGACTATCGCATCGGATTGCGGATTTTTCGATCAGAGCCATTTTTCACGGGTGTTTTCGCGTCTCGAAGGATGCGGGCCGAAAGACTGGCGGCAGCAGAACCGATAGCGCCTGGTATGCGCGAGCGTCGTTATCGATGCTTTCGCGCACGTTTGATTTTCACCGACGCCGAGCGCGCCGGATTCCCCTCACCTTCGCAAAACAGCGAGTGCCTCCGGTGCGCACGATCGCCCACGATTCGTCCATCGAATCGTGGTTTTATCCAAGATCGATCTGGCACCCAACAGGTACGCTTTCCTCACATCGACAAGTCGATGCCTCCGCCTCTCGTCACGCGTTGATCGAGTGGCCATTGCAGTGCGGCAGTTTCGTCCGGTTTCGTCGCGCCGCTCCTGCAGTACCAGCACGCTAATTTGCCCGCAAAGCCTCGCGCATCCGCCAGCCCGGAACGCTACGGTGCTGCGCCGGTCCCGCACAACCTTCCTGGAGTCGTGGCATGACAAATCGCGATACGTCTACGCGTCTTGATCACGCAACGGGTGCACCCGTTGTCGACAATCTGAACATCGAAACGGCCGGGCCGCGCGGTCCCGCGCTGCTGCAGGATATCTGGCTGATCGAGAAACTCGCGCATTTCGACCGCGAGGTCATTCCCGAGCGTCGCATGCACGCGAAAGGATCGGGCGCCCACGGCACCTTCACGGTGACGCACGACATCACGCGCTATACCAAAGCGAAGCTCTTTTCGGAAACCGGCAAGACCACGCCGGTATTCCTGCGCTTTTCTACTGTGGCGGGCGAGCGCGGCGCCGCCGATGCGGAGCGCGATATCCGGGGCTTCGCGGTGAAGTTCTACACCGAAGAAGGTAATTGGGACATCGTGGGTAATAACACGCCCGTGTTCTTTTTCCGCGATCCCCTGCGCTTTCCCGATCTCAACCACGCGATCAAGCGTGACCCGCGCACGGGACTGCGCAGCGCAAACAGCAACTGGGACTTCTGGACGCTGTTGCCGGAAGCGCTGCATCAGGTCACGATCGTCATGAGCGATCGCGGCATTCCGCGCAGCTATCGTCACATGCACGGATTCGGCAGTCATACGTTCAGCTTGCTCGATGCCGAGAATCGCCGGACGTGGGTGAAGTTTCACCTCCGCACGCAGCAAGGCATCGAGAACCTGACCGATAGCGAAGCCGAACAACTCGTGGGCAAGGACCGTGAAACGCATGGCCGCGATCTTTACGAAAGCATCGAGCGTGGCGAGTTTCCGCGCTGGACACTCTTCGTTCAGGTAATGACCGACGATGAAGCCAGGTCGCTGCCCTTCAATCCGTTCGATCTCACCAAGGTCTGGCCGAAACGCGATTTCCCGTTGATCGAAGTGGGCGTGCTCGAATTGAATCGCAATCCCGGTAATTTTTTTGCCGAGGTCGAACAGGCCGCCTTCTCGCCCGCGAATGTCGTGCCGGGCATTGGCTTTTCGCCGGACAAGATGCTGCAGGCGCGCCTTTTCTCTTACGGCGACACGCAACGATATCGGCTCGGCGTGAACTTCAATCACATTCCTGTCAACGCGCCGAAGTGCCCCGTACACAGCTACCACCGCGACGGCGCCATGCGCACCGACGACAACCTCGGTGGCACGCCCTCTTACTACCCAAACAGTGTCGGCGAGTGGGAAGTGCGACCCGAGCTTCACGAGCCGCCGCTGCGCATAGAAGGCGACGCTGCTCACTGGGACCATCGCGTGGACGTGGATCATTTTGCGCAGCCCGGCGATCTGTTTCGTTTGATGAGCGCGGCGCAGCAGCAGGTGCTGTTCGATAACACCGCTCGCCAGATGGCCTCCGTTCAGGCGTCGATCCAGGAACGCCACGTTCTTAATTGTTCGAAGGCAGACCCTGCATACGGAGCGGGGGTTCGGGAGGCGCTGGCCCGGCTCGCGGCGACAACTGAAACGAAGTAGCAGGCCATTCGCGCGCGACGTCGGAACGGGGGCCGACGTGCGCTCATTTCACGGCTCAACTTTGCGCTCACCTCTCGATGGAGAAACGTCATGTCACAGTTTATTCAGGATGTCGCCGTGCCCGACAGTCGGCTTGCACGCGAAATTACGGAGTTCGTGCGCGACACGTCCCCCCTCTGCTTTTTCATCATTCGAGCCGCGTGTATTTGTTCGGCGCACTCGAAGGCGCGCGCCGTGGCCTGAAATTCGATCCGGAACTGCTGTATGCGGGCGCCATGTTTCATGACGTGGGGCTCGCCAGTGCGTACAGCAGCGCCACCGAACGATTCGAAGTCGACGGAGCCAATGCGGCTCGCGACTTTCTCTCAGCCCGAGGCATCACGGCGGGCGACATCGACCTCGTCTGGACCGCCATCGCGTTGCACACCACGCCTGGCATTCCGCGTCATATGCACCCGATCGTCGCGCTCGTGACGGCCGGCGTCGAAATGGATGTGCTCGGACTCACGTACCACGAGTTTTCCCCCGAGGAACGCGAAGCCGTGACGCACGCGCATCCGCGCCCCACACACTTCAAGGAAGAAATCATTCAGGCCTTCTACGACGGCATCAAACACAAACCGGAGACAACCTTCGGCAACGTGAAAGCCGACGTCATCGCCGACAAGGAACCGCATTTCCACAGCGGGAATTTTTGCTCTGTAATCCGCAATTCGTCGTGGCCGGGATAAAGAAAGCCTGTCCTGCGCATCGATACCCGCGCAGTCGCACCGCGCTTACCGATCGCGACGACACGCAGGTCCGCTTCCGCAGAAAACACCGGCGATTGTGTCGTGCAAGACGACATGCCGGTTTATATCAACGCAGTTATTCACACTGAGGTGAACATCATGGGCAAGCTGGCAGGGAAAGTGGCCGTCGTAACCGGCGCATCGAAGGGAATTGGCGCCGCCATAGCGAAGGCGCTCGCGGCAGAAGGCGCATCGGTCGTTGTGAATTACGCGAGCAGCAAGAGCGGCGCGGATGAGGTCGTGTCCGCCATCACCACGGCCGGAGGCAAGGCGATATCCGTGGGCGGCGACGTGTCGAAGGCCGCCGACACAAAGGGTATCGTCGACGCGGCAATCGAAACGTATGGCAGACTCGACATCCTCGTGAACAACTCGGGCGTCTACGAGTTCGCGCCCATCGAAGCGTTCACGGAAGCGCACTACCGCAAACAGTTCGACATCAACGTGCTCGGTGTGCTGCTCACCACGCGGGCTGCGGTTCAACATCTCGGCGAAGGCGCCAGCATCATCAATGTCAGCTCGGTCGTTTCGACGCTCACGCCGGCCACGACCGCCGTCTACAGCGGCACGAAAGGCGCGGTGGATTCCATCACCGGCGCGCTCGCACGCGAACTCGGCCCGCGAAAGATTCGTGTCAACACAATCAATCCCGGCGTGATCGTGACCGAAGGCGCCCAAAGCGCCGGGGTCATCGGATCGGAATTCGAGAGTTCAGCGGTGAGCCAGACGCCGCTCGGACGCGTGGGCCGCCCGGACGACGTGGCATCGATTGCCGTCTTCCTCGCCTCCGACGACGCAAAGTGGTTGACGGGCGAACATATCATCGCGAGTGGCGGGATGCGGTGAGATTTGCGGGTACCGCCAGCCAGCCGGCTGGTGGGCGATCTGCTGAGAGACTGACCGGCACGTTCGGTAGCAGCCGACGTGCTGGTTTGCATCGAGACGCAGCAGCCTCCACCTGACGGTCCTACGCGGAATGCGCACACGCCGCCAGTTCGGCACCTTCTCAAACGCTGCTCTTTCTGCCCGACAGGTCTGCGGGGGAAGGGGGAGGTGCTTCGCCGTCAGCAGGCCGCCAAGATCGTGCGGTTGGGAGTCTCTTCCCTGCTCAATTGCGGTCACTCGGAACTTTCTGACGCAGAGGCAGTTATGGGTCGATGACGGTCCGACTCCACCCGATCTCTGGTAAGCACACCGTGCGACCGGCGTCGGACCGTGACCGGGCCATGATCGGACGGTCGAGGTCGTCGTCCAGTTGGATGCCGCAGGTCTCACGCGCCTTGGTCAACGACCGGTTTGCGGCAAGCCAATTGCGGTCGGCACTGCCTCGACTCGGCCAATTGCGCACTCCCCTCCACGATACGGTGCAAGCCTTCGACGGCCGCCTACAGTTCCATAACGGCCACTCCGGCACAACCTCGGTCAGCGTTGCCATCGGATGTGTGTCGTAATTGTTCAGCTAGTCTCAGGTGTCCGCGTCTCGCAAGTCTTTAATATGCTGGTAGACGGTGGCTCGTCCCATCCCCAACACATTCGCCACGTAGTTTGCAGCGCTTTTCCCCTTGAATGCTCCTTCTTCCCACAACGCTTCGACGATCTCGCGACGATGGTCGCGAGTCAGCGAATTTAGCGCCAACTGACGTTCCTGGAGCCACGTGTGAAGGAACGTGTTGATGCGTTCCTGCCAGTCGTCCTTGAATAGTTCCTCAGGCTGTTTCACCACGCCGGCGCCGGAGATTACGCGATCGATCACATGTTTGATGTCTTCGAAGACGGCGATATTGTAATTCACGCACATCACGCCGACAGCGCTGGCGGTATCGTCGAACAACACCGTGCTGACGCACCGCATCCGCCTTCCATCCCAATTGACCTTTTCATACGGCCCCACCGTACCGGACTCCGCGGAATGATCGATCTCTTCCAGAGCGGAGTCGTCGCCGAGTTCCCGTTTCGACAGATTATTGGCGATATAGGCAATCGTTTGACTTTGCAGGTCATGAATCACGATTTCGACGTAAGGGAAAAACAGCAGCGCAATGCCATCGGCAACACGGCTGTAGCGATCCAGAAGTAGCCGGCGTGCGGCCGTTGTCTTGGGCTTTCGCATAGAAGTAGATGCTTGCAGCTTTCTGAAAGTCCACCTGGGTGGGCGGTTTAGAAGGTCCGGGAATGCCCGGCATTTTGCCACGAGCGAAGCGGTACTTCTGCTCGATGACAGGACGACCCGGACGCGTAGCGACTGAATCAGCTCGCCTGGAGATCAAGCACCGCGGCATCCCGGCGGACAGCCTTTGTCATTGCTCCGGCGGCATGGCGTGATCGGCAAGATCGCGGCGATCTCTTACATGCCCGTTCGAGCAGTCAGATGGTTGAACAGCGCATAGGCAATCGCCACGTCTTCAAGACCCAGCCCGATCGAGCGGAAAAACGCGTGCTTTCGATAGGACGGCCTGATCGCTTCGCCGCACATCAGTTCGGAGAGATCGCCTAGCACGGCTTCGGGACGCCAGCCATGGTGTTCCAAAGCCAGCTTCATCTCGCCCGCACTGGCTGGGGTGGTGCGGCGGTAGTCGCAATAGACGTCCATGTCGGCAAGCCATGCGGGCGGAATCTCGTGAGCGTTCGCGACGTTGGTGCTAATGGACGTGATGAGCGCTGGCTTGCGGAGCATATTGTCGTGCAGCACTGGGGTGCCGGACGAGGTGCACAGTGCAACGACGTCAGCGTCGGCGACGCAGTCTTCGATCCTGGAGCAAATGGAGACTCTTTCATCTATCGCCGCGAACTGCGCGCGTTTTTCCGGATCGTTCGCAAGCCTGGGCGAAAACACCTGAATGGATTGCCACGGCCGCACCGAAACCAGATGGCGCAAATGAGCCTGTCCCACCGCACCCGCGCCGACAATCGCAAGTCGGCTAGCATGATCGGCAGCGAGGTGCTCTACCGCGAGTGCGGTCGCCCCGGCGGTGCGCTCGATCGTCAGCAGACCTGAATCACACCACATCAGCGGTTGCCCCGTTTCCATCGACATCAATGCCGTCCACGCGGTAATGATCGGCTTCGCCTGGGTGACGATGTACGGCGACAGCTTCGCGCCGAACACCTTCGCGTCCGCCATCACGCCCAGATAGGTAATGAAGTCGCCGGCGGCTTGCGGAAACAGCGTCAGCGTCTGTGGCGGTTGCGCCGCCATGTTGCTTCCGAGCGCACGGAACATCTGCGCCAGTACGCCCCGCACGTCGAGGTGCGGTAGCGCTTCGCGAACGGCGTGCTGATTGACGATCAGGGGCAACCCTTTTTCTGACTGGCTCATTGAACTGCACTCCAAAACGTTGCCGGGGTTCGGCGGTGAGGCGATTCTAAGTCAAACAGTCCAATCTGGACATTTATTATGAAAATTACTTGCTTTTATATTTGTCCAGAATAGACTGTCCATCCAGAGCAGATGTGAGGCCGGCGTGTCAGCATGCCTCATGCGATGTCTCGGAGCGGGTCGGCCAACCGTCACGCATGTCCTCAATTGTCGTCGACCAAACACCCAGGGGATCTCTCATGTTTCGGAAGTTTCAACTTTCACTTATCGTCGCCGCTGCGTTGGCGGGCTCGCTCGGGGCCGTCGGCGCGCAGGCTCAGGACACCTTGCGCTTCGGCATCGAGGCAGCCTACCCGCCGTTCGAAAGCAAGTCGCCGAGCGGGCAACTGCAGGGCTTCGACGTCGACCTCGGCAATGCCGTTTGCACGAAGCTCGGCGTGAAGTGCGTATGGGTCGAAAATGCGTTCGATGGGCTGATTCCCGCATTGGAGGCCCGCAAATTCGACGTGATCAATTCCGCGATGAACATCACGGAAAAGCGCCGTCAGTCGATCGAATTCACGAAGCCGATCTACATCGTGCCGATCGTGATGGTGGCCCGGCGCGGATCCGGCCTGCTGCCCGACGTGAAAAGTCTCCAGGGTAAACGGGTGGGCGTATTGCAGGGGTCGTCCCAGGAGGATTTCCTCAAAGCTCACTGGGCGAATGCCGGCGTAACGGTCGTCTCGTACCCGGACCAGGATCAGATCTATGCCGACCTGGTTGGTGGGCGCCTCGACGCCGCCGTTCAGGAAGCGCAAACCGCGCAGGACGGTTTCCTCGGCAAGCCCGCGGGTCACGAGTATGCGATCGCCGGCAAGCCGCTCAGCGATCCCGCAACGCTCGGCGAGGGCACCGGCTGGGGTATGCGCAAGGCCGACAAGGCGCTGATCGCGAAAGTCAATGCCGCGCTCGACGCGCTGAAGAAAGACGGCACATTGAGCAGTCTTTCGCAGAAGTATTTCAACAGCGACATTATTGCGAAGTAACGGATCCACGAGCCGGCGCCGGAGGTTTCGCACCGGCTTGCCGCGCAAAATGCGGCAGCCGGGCGTCCAGTCCTGACAGAAAAAGCGAAGCGAGTTTATGGATTTCGATGTGATAGTGCTGGGCGCCGGAATTGTCGGCGTATCGGCCGCGCTGCAGTTGCAGGACCGCGGCCGCCGGGTGGCACTGGTGGACCGGCGCGCTCCAGGCGAAGAGACCAGTTTCGGCAACGCGGGGCTGCTTGAAAGCTCCTCGGTCGTTCCGTACGGTTTTCCGCGCGACTTCAGCACGTTGCTGCGCTATGCGAAGAATCGTTCGACCGACCTGTACTGGGACTACCGGGCGTTGCCGCACTTTGCGAGCTGGCTGGCGCGCTTCTGGTGGGAATCGTCGCCCGCGCGATTGGTGGCCGCCGCACGCGACATGTTGCCGTTGATCCGGCAAAGCGTCGCGGAACATGATCGGCTCATCGAGCGCGCGCAACTCGGTCATCTCGTTCGCGACAGCGGCTGGATCGACGCCTATCGCACCCCGGCGGAATTTTCGCGGCAGGCGGCGGTCGCCGCAACGACCGCCAGGACCTATGGCTTGCGGCTCGCGGTACTGGATGCGGCGGCGCTGGCCGCGCGCGAGCCGGGCCTCGCGGACAGCTTTTGTGGCGCGCTGCATTGGCAGGACCCGAAGAGCATCGTCAATCCCGGAGCCCTGACCAAAGGTTATGCGGGTCTTTTCGAAGCAGGCGGCGGGACGGTGTTCGCCGGCGACGCCGCCACGCTGACGGCACAAGCGGACGCGTGGACGGTTCAGACAGTGGCGGGCCGGATCAGCGCGAAAGAGGTCGTGGTGGCACTCGGTTCATGGTCTGACCGCGTTTTCGCGCCGCTTGGTTATCGCATTCCTTTGCGCGCGAAGCGCGGCTATCACATGCACTACCGTCCCACTCGACAGATGCTGTCGATGCCGTTCGTCGACGCGGAGCAGGGCTACGTGGTGGCACCGATGGAAGGACGCCTGCGGCTGACCACGGGCGTCGAGATCGCACAGCGTGACGCCAGGCCGACGGGCATCCAGCTCGAACGCGCGGAGCGCACCGCCCGGCCGAGCTTCGGTCTGGGTGAGCGACTCGACGCGAGTCCGTGGCTCGGCCTGCGTCCTTGCACGCCAGACATGCGTCCAGTCATTGGGCGCGCGCCGCGTCATCCCGGGTTGTGGTTTGCATTCGGTCACGCCCACCACGGCCTGACCCTGGGGCCCGTGACCGGGCGACTGCTGGCGGAGATGATGACCGGGACACCGACCTGTGCGGATGCGCGTCCGTTTCGCGCTGAAAGGTTTCGTAGTTAGCGGTGGGAGCGGCCGGCACCAAAGACCTGGGTGGGCGGCCTGCGATCGACTTTTGTGAAGGTCGACGGGCCGCGCAAACGCTGGGGTCCCGACGCGCCGCCTATGTGTGTTCTTTTCCTGATCGGGACCAGACGGACACTGTAATCGCTCACAACTCAGAACACATCCCGTCACGTCGACGAGTTGATTCAACGGTCGTCGCTATCGCGACCCGTAGATGCCGGTCGAGGTGGGTTGACGGTGTTGGCACCGCCCGTCAATACCCAGGCTCGCTGACTAGGCGCGAACCGGGGTGCCAGCAAACCGTCATTGATTTCGCGCGTCACGGCAAAGCGACGGAACGAAGTCGCCGGTAAAAACAGGCGGGAATTGTCCGGGAACCCATCGCTAGCTGTATCGACATCTCCCTCGCTCGCGGATATGACGCCGTCGCCATTGGTATCAACCCGTTTGACTTCGGCCACATAGGCGTCATACAGGCGCTGCGGGAACGGTGTGCCATGCTCGAACGATGCCAATCGCACATAGGTGTCCAGGTAAATTTCGTGAGCCAGTCCGCTCGGGATGAAGCGTTGCCGGTACTCCCGCTGGTTATCGGCATCCGCGTCAAAGCGGTCGGGGTCGCGCGGACCCGCACCACCGAGCGGAGCCGCATTGTTCGGATCGTCACCATAGTCGATCGCACTGTTTTTCACGCCTGCGGGTCCCGAGCCCGGAATCAATGACGACAGCGCGCCAAGTTTGCCCGCCTCGAAGGTACCGGGGATACCGCCGGTAAAAGGTAACTCATAGGGTGGATGGGTCCAGTTGGTGGTGTAGTTGAATTCCCAGTAGCCATGACAATCAGACTGCTGCATGCAGTTGACCGCCCCCATGCTTAGCTGGATCGGCACGATATTGGTCTGGCGGTCAGGGAAGTGATCGTAAGCATCGGGCAAGCGCGGGGCCTTGCCATCCATTGTGAACAGCCGCCCTGGGAGGTTGTTGTGGCTGCCAATCGCCTGCAAGGCAGCCGCGTCCGCGCTTGTCATCGTGCCGAACTGGGCGTGTCCGTCGGGTCGGGGCGGGGCGATATCCGGCACTCGCAAATCGTGGATCATCCAGCCCTCGTACCAGCCGCTTTCGTTGTTGATCACAAACAGATACGAGAGGTCGGTAAAGACATCGATGAACGCGCGGACGTTGTTCGGATCAGTGGGCAGCCCAGGTTTCGGTTCGACCACGAGACGCACCGCACCGATGGTTGGCAAACCGCAGTCGGCGCCAGTTGCCGTCAGCATCGCCTTGTCGTTGATGCCCGGGAATCGGGCGGTGAACGGATTCGGTTCGAATCCTGTCGTGGACAGCAGGTAATACTGGAATAGCTGGCTTGGTTTGTCGGCCTCGGCAAAGGCCTGAATCGGCAAATAGGAATGGGGCCGCTCGGCCATTCTTTCGAGAATGTCCTGCAGCGGATCCGGCAGGTTCGCGATGTCGCCGCGCTGGCGCACCAGAGCACCGTCGGCGGCAGCGTTCGGATTTGGATGACAAGGTGCTGGCGGCTGTTCCGCGCATGCCTCGCCTGCGGCCAACGTGGCGATGAACGCGGCAACGGACAGGCAGGCAGCACGAGAACCCAGTGGTCTGAAGCTGCGGGGCTTGAATAACGATTTCATGATTCCTCCTCGGGTTGATCCGCTTCGACGGACAGATTTGCAGTTATCTAATGATGTGTGGCTTGACCTCCATTGAAAGTGACTCGCAGGGTGTCGATGGTCGGGGCAGCGGGTCGCCTGTCACGGAGCGTGACGCTGCCTCGCGGTAGGCAAGCCGCGATACGATGTGGCGGGGTGAAATGGGCAAATCGGATGCCGTGAGATACGTGTGGAATAAACGGGCTGGAGGAAGAGATATTCCGGGCGCCGCAAAAGAATGCGGCAACTGCGTCGTTATCGGATCCGGATTATTTGGCTATGCGTGGGCGCGCTCCATGACCGAGCAAACTTATGAAGCAAGCGCATATGAAGCAAGCGCATATGAAGCGCCTGGCCTATTAGCCGCAACATCTGGCAATGGCGGTTCTGTCACTCAACGCAGGATGTTGGAAGATGCTGTTCCATCAACACGCACCGCCCCGACGCGGGTACCGTGGAATAAGGGGCGATTGACCGGCCAGAAGCCACCGCTGAAGCTGAAGGAAATTTGGGCGATACGCATGCGCTGCAGCTTTCGTCCCACGTGCGGGATCTGCCTACGTTCAATATTCGGGCTTTCCTGGTCCGCACACCCAGATCGAATCGACTGCACGCTTGCTTCCGCCGTGTGAAAGCTACAGCGCCGGAATCACGCTTGGAAACTCAAGGTGATATTCCACGCGCTTGATGCCCGCGACGCCCTCGGCAGCAATCTGAATCGCGCGTTTCTCCTCCTCGCTCTCGATCACGCCCCATAGATGTGCGACGCCTTCGTTGACCCGCACGCACTGCTTCGGAAGCCCCCAGCGTTGCCCGTGCATTTCCCGTGCTATCGCGTCGCGTAGACTTGCATCGTCGCGAGACGCCGAGTCCACGGCTGCTGCAACGGAAACGAGCGTACAGATCAGATTTGAGCGGCTGACGATTCCGACCAACTTGCCGTGTTTCAGCACCGGCACCAGTTTTAGATGCCGGCGCTCCATGAGATCCGCGATCTGCGCGAGGGGCATGTCCTCAGGAATCGAGATCACGTTGCGACACATGATGTCGCTGACGTAACGTCCGTGCTCCTTCACATACCTTGCCGCCTGCCCGCGAGGCGATGACCACAGAAACTCGGTCCACCGCTGACGCTTGTCACGGCTGGTGCCATTCTCTACCCGATGCAGCAGGTCGCTATGACAGACAATGCCGACGATCCTTCCGATCGCGTCAACGACCGGCATGCCGCTGATATGGTTGACGATGAGAAGTCTTGCGGTCTCGTGGATCGTCATGTTCGGTGCTGCGGTAACGACGGACGTCTTCATGATGTGGCGTGCGAGCATGGTCGCTCCTTTAAGGTGTCGCGACAGGTCCTCAGTTGGTGCTGCTATCGCGCGGCTCGGACCCGAGTCGACCGCTCGGCGTTGAGCGCCTTGATTTAATAACCTCATTCAATTGCGGATCTGGGCACGGGCCTGTGAGCAAAGACCCGCCTTAAATGTTCCTGTCTTGTCGCTGAGTGCGCCCAAGCCGACGGTGTTATCGCACTTCGAGTGAGCAATAGAGGTCGGGCATGCAAAGAGCAAGCGAGTCATCAAGTGCTGGCTGCGTTGCAAAAGGAATCTTCGACGGGGTGATGCGCGGAAACGGCGTGTTTCCTGAAGCATGGGACACCTGAACGTAGTCATCCAGCCCGGAATCGAAATCGGCGTTAGCGGTCGCGGCAATACAGCACTGAAATCCGGCGGTGGCGATCGCCGTGAACACACAGCAGGTCACAACGGTTACGGCTCCGGTCGGGTAGCTCATCTCGCGGCTCCTCAAGCGGGGAACATCGCTGAGCGCTCGTCATCAATAGCGCTCGAAGAGCGACTTCCCTTGCGAATGACACGTGCGGCTTCTACTGTTTTCCGTGGCGACCGTGTTTGATAACCTCAAAGCCCATCGGGTCCGGGAGACCCGACGAAATGGCGGCGGAAGCCTTGCAACACGCTACGGGTATGGATCTGATCGTAGGTGATTCGCTGGCGTCCGAACATAACCTGAACAGGTGATCGCTTGAGCGTCGTCCACCGCGTGCCGAGGCATCTCTCCCGTCTGGTTCGGACGGCCAGCGTGGCGACGCGATGTTCGCACTCCGGATGAACTCGCAAACTTCGGGCAGACGGCGGCTTTGCATCGTTGCCTGCAACACCAGCGCCTGCAGTTCACTATCTCAACTTGCCGAGCCACAGTGCGGTGAGCGTTGAACGACTCGCGACGTTGAATTTGGTGTAGATCGACCTGATATGGACATGCGTCGTGTTTGGACTTTGGCCGAGCTTCTGCGCGATCTGCTTTTCCGTGAGTCCGTCGAGCACGCCCAGTAGCACCCTTCGTTCGGCCGACGTCAGAGGAGCGTCGGCGATCAGCAGGCCGTGGCTGAGCAGTTGCTGCCGGCAGTACCATCTCAGCCCATGCATCACGAAGCCCAGAAGCTCGAGATCCGGCGCGGAGAATCGCGGCGCCTGCACATCGCGAAACACGAAGAGGTGAATCCGTACATCGTCGTTGAGCGAGCAACGCACCTGGATGCTGTCGCCATGACCGACTTCGAGGTAGTGGCGGCGATAGTGCTCACCTTCAAACCACTCAGCAGGCATCGCCTCGAAGAGCAGGTTGGCTCGGAATGGCTCGTTTCCCGACGCGGCCACGACGTGTGACGCGTCGACGTTGCCCGACCAGAGCGTGTCGAATTGCTCCTGCACGGAAGCGACCATCGCGGGTACCGGATGCAGGAGCCGAACCAGGCGTGGACGCCAGCCGAACAAAGGATCCTTTGGCGCGAGCGAAGGCAATCGCACCACTACGGCCCAAAGCGCGTTTTGTGCCGTGACCATCGCACAGATCGTGGTGAGCAAATGGGTCAGCGCGGCATCGCCCTCGCCAGCGGAGAACTCTGCCAGCCGATCCCAGAGTGCAAAGACGTCGTCGTGCGCCGCTGAATTGGCGGAATTCGCGAACGGATGCATGTCGTCCCCAGCATGGGCAGAGCACCCATCTTCGGTGATCTTGGCCTCGCCTGACAAGGGCCGGAGGCCACGATGCCAGATCTGACGATTAGCCGTTCCACCTTGAAAGTGGCCGTTACGACCCGGCCGCCGCGACGTAGCGGGCGACCTCGCCGCTGTTATCTCGTGCGGACGAGTTGGTCGCAAATGTTCAAGATCAAAGCATCATTCGCTATGCCGTCTAGTTCTTGGACGCCGGCTCGGTCAGTTTGAGACCGCAGGGCCGTTTTACAGGACAGGCCGTGGTCTGAATCCCAAGGTCGCACGATTTGCAACAATATCTCGAATCAAGCGCTCACCAAGCGTTTCACCGGCGTTGCGGCGAGTCAGCTTCGCTTACCTGCTTGAGCCGCGCCAGCCAATCCCGCAGGGCTCCGTCCAGCATCGGTTGCAAAGTCGTGACGTTGGCCCTCACGACGTCACCACTCCACGACTCCTCAGTGTGCACGTGGACGCCGCGCCCCGTTGCGGTGAACTCCCACACATGCACCGCGAAGATTCCTTGCGCCGGGCCTGTCCAGACGAGTCTTCGCTCCGGAACGATTTGCTGGATCGTCGACGTGATCTTCAAGCCCCCCTCCTCCCATTTGAATGCCGATCCGACCGCCAGCGTCCCGTCAAAGTGGGCTGCAGTCACGGTGGGCCGCCACGTCGGCCAGGCCGAGATGTTTGTCTGAACCGCCCACACGGTCGAGAGCGGCGCGTCGATGTCGATGTCATGGCGCGACACGACCGAAGCTGCCTGATCGATACTTACTGAACGGCCCGCATGCGCCTGTCTTGCCGCGAGCAGCACAACAGCGACTACCACGAGTGCCGTACCAACCGACGCACGGGTGATGAGGCGCGCGACTGCGCTCGAAGTGAAGTCGTTCATGGCGATCCTCACGCTGCGACGGCCAGCGCACGGGTGTTCGACGCGGCGACGATCGTCTGCCGGATGCCTTCCACATAGGACGTTTTGCGGATCGGCCCGATCAGTTGCTGCAGCGCCGAATCGTCCATGATCAGTGGGTCGGTCATCAGATAGTTCATCTCGACCATCTCGCGCATGAAAGGGTTGAACAGGCCGATCAGTCGAAGCGTCATCTTGCCCGCCACGCGCAACTTGAGCTTTTTGCCAGTCTGGCGTTCCATCTCCGACACCAGTTCGCGCTGCGTCGTGACACCCGCGCCCGCGAGGTTCCAGATCTTCCCGAACGCCGCGGGAGTATCGACAAGCCGCGCAACCACCGGACCGACATCGGGTACGAAAACGAACTCGTGCGGGCGGTCGATCGGCCCGACCATGTCTGCGGTGCCGCCGTTCACCGCAGCCTGCGCCGCGCGGTGCAGCAAACTGGCTTCCACTCCAGGGCCGTAGAAGTCCGGCAGGCGCAGGACCGTTGCGTTGACGCGGCCGTCGCGATGCGCTTGCATCAGTAGATCCTCCTGCGCCTTGCGCATGCGGCCCTTGAACGTGTGCGGCTCACGTGGGTGGTCTTCGCGCACCGGGTTCGCTTCTGTCATGCCGTACGGGTACACGGTGCCGATCAGGATGATGTTTTTGACCCCGGCGGCGACTGCACCATCGATCGTCTTGCGCATCAGTTCGGGATGCAGTTCGAACTGCCAGTAGTTCACGCCGACCATATAGATCAGCGTCTCGATTCCCTTTGCTGCGGCCAGCACGGAGGCGGGCGAATCCGGGTTCCACGTGACGATCTCAGCGAGCGGATCAGCGCCGAATGCCTTGCGCAGGCTGGTTTCCGTACGGCCGACGACGCGATAAGGACGGCCTTTGCTGCTAAGCGCGGAGGCAATGCTTTGACCGATGACGCCGGCTGCGCCGAATAGGGCTACGGTGGACATGAAGATTCTCCTTTCGATGTTGCTGCTGGAGTCCGTAGTTTGCTCATTAGACGGTCAAACGAAAATTACCTAAAATCGCATGGAATCTATACAAAAATGCATACCATGAATCGACGCGAACCGAACTGGGAGTGGTACCGCACTTTTCTGGCGGTGTTGGAGACAGGTTCGCTGTCGGCGGCCGGGCGCGCGTTGGGTATGACTCAACCGACGATTGGCCGTCACATCGACGGTCTCGAAGCGGCACTGGCGTTAAAGCTCTTCACGCGCTCGTTCGATGGCTTCGCGCCTACCGACGCCGCGCTCGAACTGAAGCCCTATGCTGCCGGCGTGGCCGCGACCTCCGCAGCGCTGCTTCGGGTGGCCTCCAGCCACGGTGCAGGCGTTCGCGGCACGGTGCGATTGACGGCCAGCGAGGTGGTTGGCGTCGAGGTGCTTCCGCCTATCCTCGCTGCATTGCGCAACGAGCACCCGGAACTGGCCATCGAACTGGTGTTGTCGAACAAGGTGGATGATTTACTGCATCGCGAGGCGGACATCGCGGTGCGCATGCTTCGGCCCACGCAGGAAGCATTGGTGGCTAAACGCGTAGGCGGCATCGAGCTCGGTTTGTATGCTCACGAACGCTATCTGGCCGCGCACGGCGCACCGAAATCGATGGATGAGTTGTCCCAACATTCGATCGTCGGCTTTGATAAGGAGAATGCGTTCATCCGCCAGTTCCAGGATCGATTCCCTGTGTTCTCGCGCGCGGCCCTGGCGTTTCGTGCCGATAGCGACCTGGCCCAACTGGGCGCCATCCGCGCGGGCTTCGGCATTGGAGCATGTCAATCGGCGTTGGCCGCGCGGGACAAGGCGCTTGTACGAGTGCTACCGGCCAGTTTTTCCTTGACGATGGATACCTGGGTCGCGATGCACGAGGATCTACGCGAGAGCACGCGTTGTGCGACCACGTTCGCCGCAATCGCCGCGGGATTAAAGGCTTATATACGGCGAGCGTAGGTCATCTGGCGGTGGCCGACGACAGACGGTCCGGAAGGGCCATCGGCATGCGGCTTGCGCCGGAATGGAGCGGCGCTTCGGCGCCGACAGATTCCGGCGGACGCAGTAGGCCTCCACGACACGCAGTTGGTGTTGCGGTAGTCGACCTTGGCTGGCTTTGCGCGTCCGCTTTCGTTCGAGCGTGTGCATCCTCCGGAGACAAAACATGAACCTTCGTGAATCGACCGATCCTGAGCGACGGGAGTCCGAACCCCCAGGGCAGCCCAACAGGTCGGATGAAACGCGCGTGGCGGCCGTGCAGGAGCAGCTCGAGGTCGGCATCGACGAGGTCGAGACCGGCGCGGTCCGCGTCCGAAAGGTCGTTCATCAGGAAACACAGCCGCTTTCCATTGAGTTGCATCAGCAGCGCGTCGAAGTTCGACGCGTGAGCGTCAATCGCGCTGTCGATCAACGCGACCCGCCGCGTCAGGAAGGCGCCACGCTTGTCGTTCCCGTGTACGAGTATGTGCCGGTAGTAAAAATGCAATTGATGTTGAAAGAAGAAGTACACGTCACGACGACAGAATCGGTGCAACAAGTGGATCACGAAGTGACGTTGAGCTCCGAAGAAGTGGTGGTCGAGCGTCGCGAAGGCGCGGACGGCGAATGGCGCCCCGTACAGGACGGCACTTAGGGGGGGCCGGGAACGCTCGTTGCGCGACTGGCAGCACGCATGCGACCGGGCCCAGGCCCCACTTATATCTTTGGAGATCTGCAATGACTCAAACTCTCGTCGGTGTTTTCGACTCATTCCAGCAGGCGCAGAACGCAAAAATCCGCCTCGAGGCAGAAGGCATTGCGCCCGCCGACATCACCGTCCACGCGCGCGACGCAGCGTCGGGCACGTTAGGCACAACCGAAACCGGCGTCGGCACGACGGCAGTCGGCGGGACCCCAGGTACGGTCCCGGCTCACGAGCAGGAAGGCGTGGTCGGCCGTATCGAACACTTTTTTAAACGGCTCTTTGGCGACGACGATCAGCCGGAGGAAGCGGGCCACTATCGGGAAGCGGTGCGTCGCGGCGGCGCGTTGCTGTCGGTGGACGTCGATGACGAGTCGTCTGTGGAAAAGGTGCGTGAAACGTTGTACGCCGCGGGTGCCGTCGACATCAATTCGCGCGTCGCGGCATGGCGTACCGCCGGCTATACCGGATACGACCGCAATGCGCCGGCCTACACCGATGAACAGATTGCCGCTGAACGCAAGGCTTTCCCAGTCGTGGAAGAGTCGCTGGAAGTCGGCAAGCGCGAAGTGAACACCGGCGGCGTGCGCGTCTACTCGCGAGTGACGGCAACGCCGGTCAGTGAGACGGTCGACCTGCGTGAGGAGCACGCGACGATCGAACGCAGAGCAGCCGACCGGCCCGCGACTGCGGCCGATCTGAAGGAGGGCTCTGTCGAAATTCGCGAGACATCGGAGCAGGCCGTGGTAGGAAAGACCGCACGGGTGGTCGAAGAGGTTGTGGTGGGCAAGGAATCGAGCCATCGCACCGAAACTGTCAACGATACCGTCCGTGGTACCGAAGTACAGGTGGAGCGCGTGGAAGGAACCCCGACGGATACGCGCATCGATGAAGCGGGCAAGAAGCCGGTTTGACGGTCGCACGAAGTTTTGCGCGGTTGGTTGTCCATCAGGCGCCGGTGACAACGTGCGCCTGATCTGCGGCCTAAGGTCCACGTGAAGTGGGCCTTGCGCGGCGGCATTCGGTGCATGGAATTCTTCGTCGAACGGGCACTACCGCTTGACGCGTGTGGTCGGTGGCTTTCCAGCCTCATGAAATTGGTGCGTTTCACGCAAGCCGAAATTCAGAATGATGACCTGGACGTAAAAAGCGACGAGCGCCATGGCGACGCTCGTCGTTAGCGATGATCTCGCGATTCTCGCAATGGCCGATCTACTCGGTAGTGAGCAACGGTGAACCTGGTGATGCCGTATCACATGCACGAAAACGCAGATGACCGTCGTCGGAGTTGTGAGCGTGACGCTTATTGCTGACGGCTCGCGTAGCCGGCCGGTAGATCGCCGGGAGCGCAAGCGATGACCGACTCGTCATTTACGCCGCAATCCTCCAGGAATGTGATGGACGCGAACTCATCGATAACCAGCTTGGGATAAGTCGGACCAGCATCACGGTACTGTTGCATCAGCGCGAGATGGTCGTTTTGATAGCAAACAGTTTTCTGGGGCGCTTCAGCGATCCATTGCGGGAAGAAAATGACACCGTGCAATCTGCGCTCGGAAAAGTTAACGGCAACGCTCACCGCTGTACCTGTCGGTTCGTCCCATGAAATCTTCACGACGTCGTCGGACAGCCGCACGATGTGGACTGACTGTTCGCGGACCCATCGGCCACCGACGATCCCGCTGTGGATCCGATAATCGATGGTACGGTCGTTCTTGATGTACATCTCGTACTGCCACCCGTTTTCATAAGTGTAGATGAAGTGCTTGCCGACGAAACGAGCAATTTCGGCGGGCTTGGTGGATTCGAAAAGATCGGACATTCGCATTCTCCTTAGACAGAAGCTCCATAAAGTCCCAATAGACTGTTACGAGCAGATGCGGTTGAATAGCGCGCTTTCCTGCTTCGAATCATCGAAAATTTCGATCAAACGGAAGAGTGCTTGCTAGCATTTGCGGAGTGAGCAAGCCTGTAGTCCAGAAATACTTTTTCTCGCCGATCGACGCTTATCTTCGAAATGACATTTCTTGGCGTTTTAAGATAAACAGGGAAGTAGTCTGCCGAAACAATCGGGAGAGATTCAACAGAATCCACAAGTTCATCTACAAGTGTATCTATGTCACGCGGAACATCTGTCGAGCGATTCTTTTCCATTATTGCCAATGCTGCCGCTCGGCAGAAAGGAAACCTTGTTTTCAAAAGATGATCGATCGACTTGTTGGTCATTTTTCATTTGCCCGTCTGTCGCAGCGCAAGTGATCAACTAAGTCTATTCATAATTCTGTTATCGGATGTAACGTTCAAAGTCTTGAGCAAAGAATCTATCTCTTCGCCCAAAGGATGCAGCTTGCATAGTTCGAGGAAATCCCGGACGAATAGCCGCCCTTCGAATGTGCAGATTGGGGCGAGTTCGAACGACCGTAGATAGCCGCGTTGAGGCGATACCACTGGCAATTTGATCGCAGGAAACCGGCCAATGAGCGGGCGGCGAACTCATGAAGACCGCATCAGCTGACGCTGGGCAGGAGCTGGCAGAGATACTTCGCGCCTGGCCCACCGTTCCCGATTGCTGCACGTGGTCACTGGAATGACGACTACGCATTTGCAGACGGCCGTTACCGGCGAAGTGCGCTAACGGCCGATGCGGGGTCGTACAGGGCCTTTGGAAGCGCTCCCCACACCGGCCGTTCAGAGTCGTCAGGCGTCTATCCGGACCACCACCTTTCCGAAGTGCTGTCCGGACTCGAGATGCCTGTACGCGGCGGGCGCGTCGTCAAAGCCAAAGACGTGATCGACCACTGGCCTGATCTGATGCGCGGACACGAGCCTGACAACCTCGTCGAGCATCGAGCGGCTGCCCACCATGATTCCGTGCAACCGCTTGATGCCCCCGATCACCGGCAGGAGTCCAAGCTCCGGTCCACTAAAGCCGCTCACACCACCGATGATCGACAGGAGGCCGCCCATTTTCGTCGCGGCCACCGAGCGCGGCAGCGTGTCCCGTCCACCGATCTCCAGCACGATATCCGCGCCTACCCCATCGGTCAGCCGGAGAACCTCGTTCTGCCATTCCGGCTTGGCGCGGTAGTTGATCGTCTCATCGGCGCCGAGTTCGCGCGCGCGTTCCAGTTTTTCATCGCTCGACGACGTGATGATCGTGCGCAGACCCGCCGCGCGCGCCAGCTGCAGCGCGAAGATCGACACCCCGCCTGTGCCGAGCAGCACCACCGTGGAACCGGGTTTCGCGTCGCCGTCCACGAATAGCGCGTTCCATGCGGTGACGCCGACGCACGACAACGTGGAGGCTTCTTCATAACCCAGGTGTGCCGGGATCGCCGCAAGAGCGGTCTCGTCGACCAGGAACCGCTCGGCCAGCACGCCGTTGACTTTGGCGCCTGGCGAACCGTCGACTTTCCACGGTGCCGGCGCGCCGTCGATCCACCGCGGGAAATAGGTGTTGACCACGCGATCGCCCGATTTGAAGCGGGTCACGTCGCGGCCGGTCTCGACAACTTCGCCCGCGCCGTCGCACAGCGGGATCAGCGGCGCATCGCCAATGCCGAGATAGTCACCGCGCGCGAACATCAGGTCCCGATAGTTCAGCGACGCCGCGTGAACCTTGACAACCACCTCGGTCGGCCCCGGCGATCGAATGGTCGCGTCGCTGCGCTTCAGACCGGAGATACCGGCGCCGGGTTTCAGTTTCCATGCGTTCATAGCAACTCCTCATCGGGTAGAAGCACTTATGTTAGTGTTGCTGGAAAGGACGCATTGACGCGATTTTGACGACTTATCGTCGCCTGGCAGGAAACATAAACTGCGCTATCGGGAGCTCGCACGATGGACGATCGACTGAGAGGCATTGCGGAATTTGTGGATGTCGTGGATGCCGGCACTTTCGCCGCAGCCGGCGAACGCCTGGGTGTCACGCGCTCGGCGATCGCGAAGATTGTCGCGAGGCTCGAGCAGCGTCTCGGGGTGAGACTGCTGCAGCGAACCACCCGCCATCTGAGCCTGACCGACGAAGGCCATGCGTACTATGAGCAGTGCCGACGCGTGATGGCCGAACTCGGCGCGGTCGAAGCGACGCTGGAGGCGGGCCGCCGCGATCCGTCCGGGCGGCTGCGCATCACCGCGCCGGTGCTGTTCGGCAGGCAGTGCGTCGCTCCCGTGATGCTGAAGCTGGTCGAGCGCCATCCGTTGCTCGACGTCGAGATGTCGTTCAGCGATCGCGTTTCGGACCTGGTTGAGGACGGCTTCGATATCGCCGTGCGGATTGGACCGCTGCCGGACCATGCAACCCTTGTCGGGCGCCGGCTCGGCGTTCAGCGGATGGGCATTTGCGCGTCTCCGGCCTGGCTCGAGCGACACGGGCGCCCGTCGGGCCTCGCCGAACTCGGCTCGCACGTCAGCATCGCTTACGGCCGCGGTGGACAGAGCACGCCTTGGCGAGTGCTCGGCGCGGACGGCGAGGTGCATGAGTGTCGACCGCCCGCGCGCCTGCGTTATGACGACCTCCAGGCCATCGCCGACGCAGCGGCCGCGGGCGCAGGCCTCGCGTGGTTACCATGCTGGCTCATGGCGCCCTATCTGCGCGACGGCCGGCTGTCGCTCGTGATGGATAGCAACAGCGTGCTGGGGGCCGAGGTTCACGTCATCCGCCCGCAATCGCGACATCTGCCCTCGAAGGTGCGCGTCGCAATCGACGCGCTCGTAGACGAGATACCACGAGTGCTTGCCCGGGTCTGAGCCGTAGACGGCATCGAATCTGTCAACGTTGCGACGATAAATGTGTCAATGCGCGTGCTCGAGCGAACACCGTGGGCATCCCCACGTCAGCTTCTGTCAGCGAATTCCGCAATGCTGGCATCGTACCGACCACCCTTGCCGCCGAGCGCAACGGTCGCGCGTTTTGCACTGTCTAGCAAGGCCGCAACGGCCGCGTCGATGGTCGCTGGCGTACCAAATCTTTCTCTGGGTCCCGATAGCGTGAGGGCACCGACCAACTCGCCAGTCGAGTCGAACACGGGGACGGACGTCGAAGCGGTTTCGGGATCGCGTTCCCCATAAGACGCCGCCCACAGAGCGTCGCGCACTTCGTTCCAGCGAGGATCCTGCGCCTCGGTGAAAGCGAGCAGCACCTTGCCGGACGCGCCTTTGTCGAGCGGGAATTCTTCGCCGACGCGAATTGACACACGCACGCTTCGCGTCGGCTCGACACGATAGAGCACCAGTCGATGGTCTCCCTGCCGCACATAGAACGACGCTGTTTCCCCCAGGTCGCGGCTCAACTGCTGAAGCAACGGCTCGATAACGGGACCGACCTGGAAGGATCGCTGATAGAGCGCGGCGAGCCGGAGCGGCTGGTGGCCGACGCCATACTGCCCGTCGCTCATTTTGCGGATGAAGCCGCCATGCTCCAACGCTCCCAGCAGGCGCAAGGCCGTGCTTTTGTACAACCCAGTGCGCCGCGAGAGTTCGGTAAGCGTCAACTGGTCGTCGGTCGGCCCGAACGCGTTGAGGATGGCAAACGCGCGGTCGAGCACGGCCACACCGCTGGAACTGTCATTGGCGGTGTCGGCAGGCTCAGGCGTCGAAGGGGCGTCAGCGGTCACGGCGGCTTTGGTCGTTTTCATCATAAGCGGCATCGTATCGTTCTATCTGACAGAACTCAAGTTCTATTTCCGTGGGTTTACCCCGCTTTCGCGCGTTCTCGAACACGCCTATAGTTCTTTCTAACGAAACATGGGTCTGCCAGATAGAACTAAGGAGCCGAATATGAGCACTTCCAGTCCGAAGGTGCTGATCAGCGAAGTCGGGCCGCGCGACGGTCTGCAAAGCATCAAGAGCGTGATGCCCACTGCTGCGAAGCTGCGATGGATTTCCGCACTCGCGGCTGCGGGAATCAGGGAAATCGAAGTGGGATCGTTCGTGCCGCCGAAGTTGCTGCCGCAGATGGCTGACATCCGCGAAGTCGTGGCGCATGCCCTCTCGATCCCGGACCTGCACGTCGCGGTTCTCGCACCCAATCTTCGTGGAAGCCAGAGCGCATTCGAAGCGGGCGTGCATAAGGTCACCCTTCCCGTTTCGGTGACCAACGAACATTCGCTGGCCAACATCCGCAAGACCAATGAGCAGATGATCGACGAAGTCCGCAATATCGTCGCGCTTCGCAACGAACAGTATCCGGACGTGCAGATCGAAGCCGGCGTTTCCGTTGCCTTCGGCTGCACGATTGCGGGCACTGTGACCGACGATCAAACGATGCGCATGTGCCAGGCGATGGCCGAATGCGGCGTCGACGAAATTGGCCTCTCCGATACCAGCGGCTATGCGAATCCGGCACAGGTGCGTCGACTGTTCCGCCGGCTGCAAGCGGAATTCGGCGCGAAGGCTGGCGGCGCACATTTCCATAACACGCGTGGACAAGGACTGGCCAACGTCGTCGCCGCGCTCGAAGTCGGTGTAACGACAATTGATGCGAGTCAGGCCGGCCTGGGCGGCTGTCCGTATGCGCCAGGCGCGACCGGCAACATCGTGACGGAGGACCTGGCGTTTCTGCTCGAAGCGATGGGCTATGACACCGGTGTGGACATCGACAGGCTCATTGCCGCGCGCGCCATTCTGGCGGAGGCGCTGCCTGGCGAAGCGCTATATGGACACGTACAGGACGCGGGTCTTCCAAAGGGATTCGCGTATGCAGATGGCCGCGCGCCCAGCGCGCCGCAGCCGGAAGGCTGCCTGATTGGAGTAGCGCAATGAACGACGTGCAAGCAGACCAGAATTTGCCGTATAGCGGCGTACGCGTCGTCGAGATGACGCACATGGTGATGGGGCCGACATGCGGCATGGTGCTGGCGGACCTGGGCGCGGAAGTGATCAAGGTCGAGCCTATTTCCGGCGACAGCACACGAGTTTTGCGCGGGTCCGGCGCGGGCTTCTTCAGCACCTTCAACCGCAACAAGAAGAGTATCGCGGTCGACGTAAAAGATCCCCGCGGCGTGGAGATCGTTCACAAGCTTCTTGCCGGCGCGGACGTCTTCAGCGAGAACTTCAAGAGCGGCACGATGGATAAGCTCGGCCTCGGTTACGCGGCGCTGTCCAGCCTCAATCCGCGTCTCGTCTACGTGTCGCATAAGGGCTTTCTACCCGGCCCGTACGATCATCGCACCGCGCTCGACGAGGTTGTGCAGATGATGGGCGGCCTCGCTTATATGACCGGACCCGACGGCAGACCGTTGCGAGCCGGGACGAGTGTCAACGACATCATGGGTGGAATGTTCGGCGCAATCGGTGCGATGGCGGCGCTGGCTCAACGCGAACGCACCGGACGTGGTCAGGAAGTACAGAGCGCACTGTTCGAGAACAATGTATTCCTCGTCGCCCAGCACATGATGCAGTACGCGGTGACCGGTAAGGCCGCGGCACCGATGCCAAGCCGCATTTCGGCATGGGCGGTCTATGACGTGTTCTCGGTCAAAAACGGCGAACAGATCTTCCTCGCGGTTGTCTCGGATACGCAATGGGGGCTGTTTTGCGACGCTTTCGGGCTTGCAGAACTCAAGGCTGACGAGCGGATCGCTTCCAACAATCAGCGCGTGCAGGCCCGCGAATGGTTGTTGCCGCAGCTTCGAAAGCATCTGGAAGCCTTCACGGCTGCCGAGATCAGCGCAATCTTCGAGCGCTGCGGACTGCCGTATGCGCCGATCACGAAACCGCAGGACCTGTTCGATGATCCGCACCTGCTCGCTACCGGCGGACTTGCCGAGGTGACTTTGCCGCCCGACGCAAGCGGCGCAGCGCAGGCCATTGCTACGCGCACTGCCCTGCTGCCTTTGACGCTTGGCGGTGAGCGCCTGCGCCTGCGCGCGGCGCCGCCTTCGCTGGGTCAGGATACCCAAACGCTGCTGACGGATCTCGGATACACGCCGGAGGACCTCAGGCAGTTGACCGAGGCCGGGATCGTCAAGTGTCAGGACGCGCAGCCTGGCGATGCGTCGAACCCGTCGGCGAACGAACTCGCCAGCGCCTGACGTTGCAACACCCGCAAAGAGTCACCGAGCCGCAGAGGCCACTGAGCCTTCTGCGCGCCCTGATTCGTCTGGAGACGAGACATGACATCCATTTCATCGAACATCGCGACAGGCAGCACGGCGGGTTCCACCGTCGAGCAATCCGCGGTCAGAAAAGCCGCGTGGCGTTTCATTCCGCTGCTCGCGCTTGCGTACTTCTTCAACTACCTTGATCGCACGAGCGTCGGTTTCGCGGCGCTGACGATGAATCACGATCTAGGATTGACCGCCACCCAGTTCGGCTGGGGTGCGGGCATCATGTTCGCCGGGTACTGTGTGTTCGAGGTCCCGAGCAACCTGGCGCTATACCGCTTCGGCGCGCGCCGCTGGCTTGCCCGCATCATGATCACCTGGGGCTTTTTCGCAGCGGCAACGGCGCTCGCCGTCGGGCCGAAGAGCTTCTACGTGATCCGGCTGCTGCTCGGTATCGGTGAGGCCGGCTTCTTTCCGGGCGTGATCTTTTTTCTCGCCGTCTGGTTTCCGGCTAGCTATCGCACTCGCGTGCTCGCATGGTTCACGGTCTCCACGCCGCTGTCGTCGCTCGTCGGTGGTCCGTTGTCGGCGGGACTGCTCCATATGGACGGAGTGCTGGGACTGGCGGGCTGGCGGTGGATGTTCATCGTTCAAGGACTGCCCGCCTGCGTCCTCGGTTTTCTGGTGCTGAAACTGTTGGCGGATAAACCCGCCGATGCGAAGTGGTTGTTCCCGGAAGAACGGCAAGCTCTTCAAGGCGCGTTCGATCGGGAAGGCGCGTCCAGTCAGAAGAAGAAAAACTTTGTCGCGGCGTTGAAGGACGTTCGCACTTACATCCTTGCGATGATCTCCTTCGGCTTCACGATGGGCTCTTACGGCATCGGTATCTGGCTGCCTCAGATGCTGAGGGCTCACGGAATGAGCGTGACGCAGACCGGCTGGATGTCGGCCGTGCCTTACTTCTTTGCCACGATCGCGTTGCTGTGGTGGGCAAAGCGAGTCGATCGTCGCGGCGGTCCGATCGCAAATCTCGCCGCAGGGCTTTTGATTGGTGCGATCGCGCTGGGTGTTTCGACGTATTTCCATCACCTGGTCCCGGCCATGACCGGCATCACGCTGGCGCTGATCGGCACGATTGCGGGTCGCACGATCTTCTACACGCTCCCGGCCCGGTTCCTTTCCGGACAGGCGGCTGCCGGTGGTCTCGCTTTCATCAATTCAATTGGTGCGCTTGGGGGATTTGCGGGGCCGTACCTGGTGGGATATCTGAAGGACAGTTTCGGCACGTTTTCGGCCGGCATGATTGGTCTTTCGATTGTGCTCGGCATCACCACTTTGCTGACCTTGTCGCTTTATGCCTTTGGCAGCGGGGAACAGGAATGAACAAACTCACTTCGCCGCGGCGCCGGCGGCTGATTGGCGCTACCGCAGCATCATTGATTTTCCCCGCCGTCACTCTGCGTCAGGCATTTGCAAAAGAGGAAACGCATTCCGTGAGTACAACCAGCAACTATCTCTCGGTTCGGGCTGACTGGCTCGCTTCCGGCACCGAAGCGGCGCTCGAACCCGACCTGCCGATCGTCGACGCGCATCATCACTTTTACGATCGTCCGGGCTGGACCTATCTTCTCGACGAGTATCTTCAGGACGCGCAATCGGGCCATAACATCACCGCGTCGGTGTTCATGCAGGCGCTGACACGATATCGCCCGTCTGGTCCCGAGTCTCTGCGCCCGGTCGGAGAAATCGAGTATGTTGCCGGCGTCACGGCGCCTTTGCAAGGAAGCAAGCCGCAGGTTGCGAAGGGCATGGTCGGCTATGCGGATCTTCGCAGGGGAGCGGCGGTTCGCGATGTTCTCGAAGCAGAACTGCATGCCGGCGATGGTCGGTTCCGTGGGGTTCGACATCTCGTTACCTGGGATGCTGACCAGACACTCGTCAATCCATTATCGGCGGCGCCCCGAGGGTTGCTGCTCGACCCCGACTACCGGGCAGGCGTCGCTCAACTGGCTTCGCTGGGCCTGTCGTACGACGCATGGCTATTCTTTCCGCAGTTGCCGGAACTGTTCGATCTGGCGAAGGCCTATCCTGATACACCTTTCATCATCAATCATTGCGGGGGCGTGGTCCGGATTGCCAGCTATGCAAATCAGCGCGCGGAAGTGTTTGATGCCTGGTCCCGTTCGATGCGCGCGCTCGCCCAGTTGCCGAATGTTTATGTGAAGGTGGGTGGCCTCGGCATGCGTATCAATGGCTTCGAGTTTGAAAAGGGTGAACGTCCGCCGTCCTCCGATGAACTGGTGCAAGCCTGGAAGCCCTGGATGCATACATGTATCGAAGCGTTCGGGGCCGAGCGCTGCATGTTCGAGAGCAACTTCCCGGTTGACAAGGGTTCCTATCCATTCAGCAACGGTTGGAACGCCTTCAAAAAGTTGACTGCGCACGCTAGCGCTGGCGAACGCGAGGCTTTGTTCCGGGGAACCGCGCGTAAGGTTTATCGCCTCACTTGAGCGCGCCGGGTGGAGCGGCGGCAGGCGGTAAGCCTGGAATGACCGCTGTGCCGCGACGTTCGCGGCAATCGCCGCGGCGTTAAAGGCTTACATACGGCGATCGTAGGTCACCTGGCGGTTGCCGACGACAGATTGTCCGGAAGCGTTGGCGGGAATGTAGGGCTTCCGGTTACGCTCGACTCATCCGGAGGTACTCCATGCAGGAAGAGAACATACGTGAAGCCCTGAATGCGCACTGGCAAGCGTCGGCGGCCGGCGATCTCGATGCAGGACACGATATTTACGATGACGATGCCATCTGTGACTATCCCCAGTCAGGAGAGCGAATCCTCGGGCGAATGAATTTGCAGGCACTCCGGAGTCATCATCCAGGCAAGCCTGCAGGTTTCGATGTCCGGCGAATTCTAGGAGAAGGTAGTCTATGGATCACGGAATACTCCATCACCTATCAAGGGCGAGCGGCTTACACGGTAAGCATTATGGAGTTCTGCAACGGCAAGGTCGTTCACGAAACCCAGTATTTTTCGGATCCATTTGAAGCACCGGCTTGGCGGAGTCAATGGGTTCAGCAGATCGGGGGATAACGCATTGCAGCGAGATAAGCCCAATCGCTTACCTGTCGCCTCGCTGGAATTTGCCTTCCTCGAATTCGCAGTCCAGCGAATTCTTGCGGAAACGTTGGAGAACAAGACGGCGAGAAGGCTCTGCAAAACGGTTGGGAGTTTCAATGGCTGACCACGAGACGTTGCATCCATTACGGCCGCTCCTGAAGAATTGGATTTGGGAGCATGGACGAGTCGGCACGCGCTATCTGGACTGCATCGATGGCGAGATCAAGTTCGATGAAGGCAAGAAATCGCGCTTCGCTGCGGAAAAATATGTCTACGTGCCGCTCGATACGAACGCTGGCGTCAATGCGTCGGCGGATGGCCCGGCGATCCAGGAGGCGGGACTTGCCCGGTTCTTGCGGGCAGCGCAGTTGGGTAAGCCAGAAGAGGCCGGCTCCGTGGCGCAGGTCCAGCGCGCAGTGCAGGACTGTGTGGAGCTCGGGCTGTTCAGCGCGTATCAGTCGGATGTCCGGGATGCATTTGCGCGCTATGAGCAGGAGCCCATGTTCGAGGATGAAATCCGCGCGGCTGTAGCCACGGATATCCGGCGGATTTATGCGGGCATGCGCGAGCAACTGGCACTGTACGATTTCAGTGTGCTATACGGCTTGCCCACGCCGCTGCTTATTAGCGAGACGCCCTTTATCGACTGGCGCATGCGCGTGAGTCCGGCACTACCGTTCGTGTCACTTCCGCTTGGACCTTACTGCCTGCTGGTAGGCGCACCGTCTGGCAGGAGCAGCCGGGTCGGCCCGGTAGTCTGGAGGGCGGCGAGCGCAATGGGCCCGTTGAAGGACCACAACCGGCAAATGGCGGAGCATGCAAGTTTGTGGCTGGTAGCGACCACCGACGACCAACTCGTCGCTTTACAAGGTCGCTTTGCGTCGGCTGCGAGCGCTAAGGCAGAGGATGCGAAACGCTGACTGAGGTAGGCGAAGAGCGCATGGTCGAAGGGGTCGTATCAGGCGTGTTCGGCACAAGCGCGATCGGCCCTGGTTCTTACGCGTCCTTTAGCCAAGGCATTTCCACGGGTGAGACCACCAGTTGTCGGGACTCGCGTTTCAGTTCGAAGATGAACCCGACCAGGATCATCGAGTCGGCATAGGGAATCGGGAATACGTGAGGATTTTCGGCAACGCGCAGCGGGCGCGTGGGCGTGTCCGCAGTCGTCGCGGCGTTCTCGCGGACGCTTTCCAGTTCGTCAACCATTGCCTGTCCACTTAGTTTCAGGACGCGGCTACGCAGGTCGCTGAAGGGTTCGATGCGCGCGCCATCTTCATGGTATTCGGGCACTTCATAGATGAACCAAGACATTTGCCGCTCCCAGGATAAAGTCGCGAGTTTAACAGTGGGCGTAGAGACGGAAGCTCTAGTTGAATCCGCACTCGATAGCAGACGAACAATCGGCCCGCCATCCGAAGGTCCGCACCCGCGCGAGCTAGTTTGCAGTCGGAGCATCCATCGAATGATGATGCATCATGCCCGGATCGTGTCCGGCCATCGCATCATGGCCGTGATCGGACAATTGGGCGTCGAACCATTCATGCAGCGCGGTTACGAGGCGAGGCTCGTGCGTACGGTACTCAATCTCACCGCCATTGGGCAAATCGCGATAGCGGATTTCCAGTTCGCCCGGTTTCGCAGTCCGCAGCGCCGCCAAACCCGGCATGTTTTCACCGTGGATCTTTTCTGGAGCCGCGAAATTGCCAGCGGAGAACTGCTTCGCGATCGTGGTCAGGTGCTCGCGAATCATGGCGACCTGCTCTGGGGCGGGGTGCTTCGTGACGACCTGCTGAATGCCGCCATTTGCCGTTTTCGTGAAGATGTGCGTGGTGGCTGCGATAGAGAACGGCATCACTTCTGTACCCTGCTGCACCACCTGCTTCTGGCGTGCTTCATTACCGGCGATCGCAGCCGGATGCACAATCGTGGTTCCGAGCAGGATGCAAGCCGACGCAATGATGACGGTGGCTGATGGCGGTTTCATATATTGCTCCAGTCAAAAGCGTTTGCATTCGACAGCCGCATTCATACCACGCTTTTGAACGTTGGACGACGCATACCGCAAGCAGCACGAGCCGGACGGAACCGTCTAGCGAGAAAGCTCGGACTGCTGCTGTCCCTTCTACGGCGTATTCCGTCAGCAGACCGGTTTGTCAGGGACGATGCATGGGCTCATGAGCTCTTTCCGTTGACGTCGAGCCTGGCTGGCAAAAGGATTGGCATCGTGGGCCTCGGTCGCATCGGCCAAGGTATCGCACGTCGTCTGACTGGCTTCGACGTGGAGATCGCCTATGGCGGCTCGAAGGTCGAGGGCGTGCCATACGTAATGTTCAGTGACGTGCAGCAGCTTGCGGCTTTCGCTGACATCTTGATCGTGTGCTGTCCCGGTGGCGACAGGACTCGCCATCTCATCGACGGCGCAGTCCTGTCCGTACTCGGTTCCAGCGGCTTCCTGGTAAATGTTTCGCGCGGCACAGTAGTCGATGAAGCGGCCCTCATCGATGCACTGGAAAACGGCTTGATCCGTGGCGCCGCGTTGGATGTTTTCGAGAAAGAACCACTGATCGGATCCAGGCTGGCCACGTTCAGCAACGTGGTCCTTACCCCACACGCCGGCTCTGCGACCGAGGAAACCAGGCATACCATGCTCCGTCTTGCACTGGACAACATTCATCGCGTACTCGATGGTAGTTGCGCGCTGACTCCGGTCCAATAGATCGATCATCTCGGGCAAGCCAACTCATTTTTTCAGCTTCCTGAGTGCCACCTTTGCTACGGCTGTGCTGCAAGTCGATGCTGTACCCAAAAAAATCCGCGGCTTAATGTCCGTTTATCGAGCGACAGCTGAAGGCGGCACGATCGAATTGCGCGCGAAGACGGCGGTGCGCAACCACGCATCGTTCTGCCGCTACCGACCAGCGTTATTCGAGATCGTCGATCGCCTGTTTGTCATCGCCCTCGTTCGCCGTCTGCGCCTGATCGTCGGCGACCGACGATTCGCGTGCGAGCGGAGCGATCGCGTGCAAGGGCACCATCGGCTGCGTGCGCGCGTTCACGCCGGCCGGACTCGGCTCGTTGTCGTGAATCAACGCGCGAATACGCGGATAAATATGCCGTTCCCAGCGCTTGCCGTTGAATACGCCGTAATGCCCGACGCCCGTCTGAACGTGATGCGCCTTCAGATACGGTCGCAGCCTGTCGCACAAATCCTGCGCCGCGAGCGTCTGCCCGACGGCGCAGATATCGTCGCGCTCGCCCTCGACGGTAAAAAGCGCCGTGCGCCGGATCGCCGACGGATCGACCTGGCGGCCGCGTACTTCGAGTTGTTTCAACGGCAGCGCGTGCCGCTGAAACACGGTATCGACGGTCTCCAGATAGAACTCCGCGCTGAGATCCATCGTCGCGAAGTATTCCTCGTAGAAAACGCGGATTGCGTCGGCCTTCGCAGGTTCGCCCTTCGCGCGCTGATGATGCATCTCCTCGAACGATTCAATGTGCCGCGCAAGATTCATCGACATGAACGCGCCCAGTTGCATGAAGCCGGGATAGACGCGCCGCATCGCGCCCGCAAAGCCGAACGGCACGATGCTGATCAGGTTGCGCTCGAACCAGTCGATCGGCTTGCTTTTCGCGAGCTCGTTCACGCGGGTCGGATTCACGCGTGTATCGATGGGACCGGCCATCAGGGTCATGCTCGCCGGCTCGGCGGGATGCCGGTCCTCGGCCATCAGCGCAACCGCCGCGAGCGCAGCGACCGTCGGCTGGCACACGGCGAGCAGATGCGCGCCCGGCCCTATCGTCCCGATGAAATCGATGATGTGCTGCACGTATTCGTCGAAGCCGAAGCGGCCATGCATCAGCGAGACATCGCGCGGATTGCGCCAGTCGGTGATATAGACGTCGTGATCGGCGAGCATCGTCTGCACGGTGCCGCGCAGGAGCGTCGCGAAATGGCCGGACATTGGTGCGATGACGAGCACGCGCGGCTGCAAGCCGGACGCATCGTGCTTGCGGAAATGGAGCAGATCGCAGAATGGCGTCGAAGCCGTGACCTCCTCCACGACGCGCATCGTTTTGCCTTCGACTACCACCGGCGCGATACCGAACGGTGGCCGCACGTGTGTGAGCCCTCCTAGCGCCATCTGTTCACAGAATGCGCCAAGACCGCGGCCTTGCGGCGTCTCGCCCATCTCCTTCCATCCGCGCAGCGCGGCTTCGACGAGCGAGGCGGCGTGGCGCATGGGCAGCATGGCATCGGACCAGAGCTGGTAGCCCGCGTAGGTGTACGGATTCATGGTCGCAACGGAACGCAATAGCCATGCCATTCGATGTACCTATGACCATCGCGCGGTCGTGCGGTTGGTCGTGCGGTTGGCATAGGCTTTGCACCGATCCCATCCACGAGCGCGTTTTGCCGCGCTTCGGTGCTTGCGCGCACCGCGCTCGATCCATCTTGGTGCACGACGCGCGAGGAACACTCATGGCGAACGCCACGCTCACCATCAGCAGCAAGAACTATTCGTCGTGGTCGCTGCGCGGCTGGTTGCTGACGAAGTTCAGTGGACTGCCATTCGAGGAAGTCCTGATGCCCGCAGACGATCCCGGCGCGCGCGCCGAACTGCTTCTGCTGTCGCCGTCGATTCTCGTACCGTGTCTCTTTCACGATGGCATTAAGGTCTGGGACACGCTCGCCATCGCGGAATATCTGAACGAAGTGTGCCCCGATGCCGGTCTCTTGCCGAAGGAGCGCGCCGAGCGGGCGCACTGCCGCGCGATCTGCGGCGAAATGCATTCGGGCTTTGCCGCATTGCGCTCCGCCCTGCCGATGAACCTGAAAGCGCACTTTCCCGGCTTCAAGGTATGGGCGCGCGCGCAGACCGACATTGAAAGGATCGTGACGATCTGGCATCAATGCCTCGCGCAGTATGGCGGACCCTATCTGTTCGGCGAACGAACCTGCGCGGACGCGATGTTCGCGCCGGTCGTCACCCGCTTCGTCACCTACGACGTGAAACTCGACGCCGATATCGTCGCGTATGGCGAGCGCATTCTCGCGATGCCGGAGATGCGCCGCTGGATCGCCGATGCGCAACAGGAAGCCGAAGAAATCGACGAGCTGGATGTCGAGTTCTGAAACGGCCGTGAGCGTCAACCGCTCAAAACCCCGCGCTTTGGGCGACGGCCTCGCCGTCGCTCGTTGATGCATCGATGACCTCGACGGCCGAACATCGACGTGCAGTTTGCGAGCACGGTCCCCGGGAGGCGCTCGATGCAAGGCGTAACCAGACCCGTTTCAGCCAACCCCGTCAGCGGCACGCGAACGGCCGGTTTCACAGACGCAGCGGCCATGTGGTGGAACGGGGCCGGTATCTTGTCGAATAGCGCCGCTTTCGGTCATGCCGTACGTCCGCTCCGCGGTCGTTTTATGCCTTTTTATAACGACCGTGCCCGAGGCGATAATCGCGCTCAGTCGTCGGGCGCTAGTCGGGCCAGCAGCGGCCGGTCGATCAAACGGTTCGGATTGGCGACTATCCTACGGCTCACAGCGTAGTCTGGGTACGGGGCCGTTGACGCGCCAAAGTCGGCGTATCAACGGCGTCGCACTCGATACTGGCGAGGTATCAATAGTCAAACTGCGCGCGATTACGGAATTCCAGGGCGCACAGGACGCTGCGACATCAAGGTCAGTGGCTCGTCCACCATTCGGTCGCTTTCTGCTTATCCCAAGCGGGAAGCACGTCACGTTCGATCGACGCATTGCTCAGCGCAGGGAAGTCTTTTTTGAACGCCGTAACGTCGTTGTCGAACTGGTCTGACACACTTATGTCCCACGTCCCGCCGCTGAAGCCAGTTGCCGCCTGGTCGATTAGCGGAATGACTGGTCCAGCACGCAACTCGCCGTCTTTGCGTTCGACGACCGTGGCATCAATGTGTCCAAGGTACACGATGGAATTCGGTTTGATTTCGACGACCTCGTGAAGCGGTGTGAAGAACATGCCGTGGAACGGGAATATGCCACTTTGACCGGTAATTCCCCGCATCACATACTTTCCCGGAGCCAGCGGAAGTCGAATGAAATAGTGGTTACCGGAGTCGCCCGTCGTTGTTGCCTGATCGTCAAACTTGAAATTCAACCGGTCTTCGCGACTGTCTGCTGCTCCGCGTTCCATATTCACCACGATGGGGCTCGGCTGATAGCTCGTGTGGTACGCATTCTTTAGTGTCACCGTCATCAGGGCATACGAGTTCTTCGTCGTATCAACGGAACTCGTTGTCGTCGTCGGTGACATTGTAGAAACGGTCGCACAACCAGAAGTCAACAGCGTGCCTACGATGGCGAAAATTGATATGTACTTTTTCATTACAGATCGGAGTGGAAGTAGTGGTCAAAGTTTGGGCCAGAATTCGAGTTTTCCCGATGAGGGAATCGTCGGCGTCGATAACACCGCGTGACTCATTTCCAAATTACATGCCATGTAAACGACAGTGGAGAGAAAAACTTGAGTGTGCCGCTGACGTAGTCACCGGAACTACGGCAACGCGCAGATCGCCGCGGCTCAGTGCGCCGACATCATGTATCGCCGCACGCCCGCATCCAGCTCCTGTAGCGCGAGCTTCACATAGCGCATCCACGCCGCACCGGCATCCGCGAGTCGCACGTTCCGCCACGAACGGTCTGGCAGCTGAGTGCGCAGCGTGTCTTCCAGTTGCCGTATCTCAAGGCCGGCTTGTGTTTTCGCTACTCCCGTCGCTTAGCCGTAGCCGGTGGCCGAAGGAATTGCGCAGGATGCAAGGGCTCATATGGGACGCCGAACACACCCAAAATGGCAGTTATCTGGTTAAATTCCCGGAAGCCAATCGGGTTCGTCCACATATATCGTCGATGCTCTCGCGCGGCAATTTACTCGCTGTCCACTAAAGGGATCATCAAGACAAATGGAGAATCTTCTCGTCGAAATCAGTCCGGACAGGTGGGCCTTCCTGCTGGATACGCTTACCGCGTTCTCCATTCGTCTGTGCGCCGCTGCGGCGATACTGGTGGTCGGATGGTGGATCGCGCGCCGCGCTTCGTTGTCGCTGAGCCGGCTCCTCTCGCGTCAATCACGGATGGACGCCACGCTACGACCGATCCTCTGCGACATCGGTCTGTGGAGCATCCGCACTGTCGCGATCGTGGGCGCGCTGTCGCAGTTAGGCATCCAGACGGCCAGCATCATTGCCGTGCTCGGCGCCGCCGGTCTTGCGATTGGTCTCGCGCTGCAGGGCACGATGCAGAACATTGCGGCCGGCATCATGTTGCTGGTGCTGCGGCCGTTCAAGGTGGGCGACTACATCGAGGGCGGAGCCGGCAGTGTTGCGGGCACGGTCGTCGAAGTCAATCTGTTCACGACGCGCCTCACCAAACCCGACGGCATCTGCGAATACGTGCCGAACAGTGCGTTGTGGAGCAATTCGATCCGCAACTTCAGCCGTAATCCGATGCGCCGGCTCGACCTCGAAGTGGAGATCTCTATCGGCGACGATGTGGATCGCGCGATCGAGGTGCTGCGTACCCTCGCCGCGGCCGACCCGCGTGCGCTCCGCGATCCCGCGCCGCAGGTGATGGTCATCCGCTTCGACGACAGCACGGTGGTGCTGAATATCCGCGTCTGGTCGAACACGGACATGTTCTGGAACATGCGCTGGGAGCTCGCGCGCCAAGTGCGTCAAACACTGACCGACGCGCACTATTCGCTGCCGTTGCGCACGCGCGAATTGCACATCGTGTCGAGCGCGACGGCTGCGACGGCAACCGGTACAGTCGCCGGTCAGGGAGAGCCATCCGCGATCAGGAAACCGGAGCAGGGGCTATAACGCCGGTTCTTCGATCCTGCGGATTGTTAAGCATCGTTCTGGCTTGCTGCCGGAGCCCTTTGAGCACGAACCGAATCGAGCCTCGCCGCAAGGGTGTGTTCGATATGCTGGTATGACAGATCGCCTAGTACCAGCCGTAGCGGAGGATGCTCGCTATCGGCCGCGGCAATCATCTGCGCGACGATATCTCCCGCGTCATCTCGTTTTGCGAAACTGCCGCCGTTTGCAAACGCACGGCGCATCTCGCCGGATGGCGTAGCGTCATACTCCGGCATGGCGCTCGCGCGATCCAGATTGGTACCGAAGTTGGTCGCAGTCGGCCCCGGTTCGGCAAGGATGAAATCAATACCGAAGCCGGCTGTCTCTTGAGCCACCGCTTCGACAAAACCCTCAATTCCCCACTTCGTCGCATGATAGACGCTGAAATTGGGATACGCGACTTGCCCGCCCGTGGAGGAAAGCTGGAGTACGCGACCGCCTCCTTGCTGACGAAAATGCGGCAGGCAGGCTCGAATGAGCTGAATCGAGCCTGTTAGATTGGTCGCGATCTGCCGGTCGATCTGATCATCGGTCAGCTCTTCGGCCGCGCCGAATAACCCGTAGCCCGCGTTGTTCACGAGCACGTCGATACGGCCCATCGCTTCGAAAGCGGCGGCGATATTCGCGCGCACCGCGCGAAAGTCAGTGACATCGAGCTTCAGTACATGCAGCCGGTCGCCGAACTGTTTTTGCAAATCAACCAGCGGGCCGTCGCGCCGCAATGTTGCAACGACCCGATCGCCGCGTTGCAGCAGACGTTCGGCGAGCAATCGACCGAGGCCCGATGACGTACCGGTGATGAACCACGTCTTCGTCATATGTTTCTCTCCTTTACGTAAGTCAATGTCACTGCTTCCCGACAAGTTTAGGTGCCCGTCATTGGTCGTAGAAGGCGCTATAGTGCGTATGACCCCGTGAAAATTCCGCACCAATGACCAAGCCGACACTTGCCGATCTCACTGCGTTTTCTGCAGTCGCAGCGCATCGGAGTTTCCGCCGTGCCGCTGATGCGCTCGGCGTTTCACGCTCTTCGCTGAGTCACGCCATGCTTGCATTGGAGCGCGAACTGGGCGTGCGCCTGCTCAATCGCACGACACGCAGCGTAGCGCCGACGGAAGCTGGCGAGGCATTGCTCATGCGACTCGGCCCCGTGTTGCGCGATCTCGACGAGGCGCTGGACGCCGTCGCCGACTCGCGCGGCAGTCCGAGCGGCACGCTCAGGATCAATGCCAACGAGAGTGCGGCCCGGCTGTTGTTGAGAACGGTGGTGCCGCGTTATCTGAAGCGCTTCCCCCGCATGGAGCTCGATCTGGTCGCGGAAGGACGGCTCGTCGATATCGTCGAAAAAGACTTCGATGCGGGAGTACGGCTCGGGGAGTCAGTCCCGCGCGACATGGTGTCAGTGCGTGTCAGTGATGATCTTCGCTTCGTCGTCGTAGCGTCGCCGTCGTATCTTGCGGGGCGAGTATCGCCCCAGGTGCCCGACGATCTTCGTGGCCACGACTGCATTCGCCAGCGCTTACCGAGCGGCAAGCGCTATCGTTGGGAGTTCCGTAAGCACGGGCAGGAAATCGTGCTCGACGTTCCCGGCGCACTCACGCTGGATAGCATCGGACTCATGGTTGAGGCCGCGTCCGATGGTTTGGGCTTTGCATACGTACCGGAGTCCGCGGCCCGCGAACGGCTGGACGATGGTCGACTGCATATGGTGCTGGAAGACTGGTGCCCGTTCATTCCCGGACTGTGTTTGTACTATCCAGGGCATCGCCACGTACCCGCTGGCCTGCGGGCGTTCATAGACGTGCTCAAAGAAGTCAAAAACTCCCGCACAGCAGTTCAGTGAGCTTACCGCGCGCCCCCTCCCTCACTCCCCCACTTCAAAATCCATCAACGCCGAACTCACCGACTTCCCATGCGCATCGAGCGCGAGCGAACGCGTCACCCCACCGCCAAGCGCATCGCTCAGCACAAAATTGAACGCGGCCAGAGTCGGCAACTCATAGCGCACCACGTCACCGCGCACGACATCGCGCAAATGCGCTTTCACCCGCTCCGGCGTCAGCGCCGCACGCAGCCGCTCGTAATTGCGCGCGTCATAACAGATCACCGAAACATTCAGCGTATTGCCTTTATCACCGGTGCGCGAATGCGCGAACTCACGTAGTTTCATCTCAAGCCTCCACCAACGAGAAAGCCGGCACCGCATGCTCGCGCGGCAGCAGCACCGATTGCACCGCGACAACCTCACGCGCCGCCTTGGTCACTCCACCGCCACCGGCCGGTCCGTTGGTATACAGCGTCTCGACCTCGTTGCCGATCCGCAGCGCTTCGTCGAGCGACGCGGTGCGACCCGCGACGCGCACGCGCACTTCATACGGCTCGCCATAACCCACAGCCGCCGTCTCCCCATGCAGCGAATTCACACCGATCAGATCGAAGCGCAATTCGCGAGTCGCGATACCGGTCAACGCAAGCCGCTCACGCACGATCTCCAGCGCAAGCCGCGCACGCGCGACCGCGCCGGGGCCCCCGTACGAGATCTGCCCTTCGCCGATATAGCCATCGAAATACGCAACCGACACCTTCAGCGTCCCGGTCCGCTCGCTTCCCTGCCCGCCGCTCACCCGCACGCGATCCGGCGCCTGCTGTTCGATCCGCACCTGCGAAAAATCGGCGACCACGTCCGGCTGCAAATAGCGGCGTGGATCGTGAATCTCATACAGCAGCTGTTCCTTGCAAGTCGCCTCGGTCACCTGTCCGCCGCTTTGCGCGAGCTTCGTGATCACGACCGAACCGTCGCCCGCGACTTCGGCGATCGGAAAACCGAGCCGCGCCAGATTCGGCACGTCCTTCATACCTGGGTCTGCGAAATAGCCGCCGGTGATCTGCCCCGCACACTCGAGCAGATGGCCGATCACAGTAGCCTGCCCAAGCGTCGACCAGTCATCCATGCGCCAGCCGAATTCGTGGATCAGCGGCGCAACGAACAATGACGGATCGGCAACGCGCCCGGTCAATACGATCTGCGCGCCGGCCGCCAATGCATCGACGATTCCGCCGGCACCCAGATAAGCATTGGCGGAAATCAGCCGCTCGCGATAGTCGCCGACCGCGTCACCCGATTCGACGAACTGGAACTCGCCGGCGCTCACGACGTCGAGCACGTCGTCGCCGTTCACGGCGGCGATCTTCAGCCCGGTCAGCCCCAGTTCGCGGGCGATCTCAGCGGTCTTGCGCGCCGCCGCGAGCGGGTTGGCCGCGCCCATGTTCGAGACGATCCGCACGCCGTTGCGCGCCGCCGCCGGCAGCACAGCGCGCATCCGCGCTTCGAGCAACGGGTCGTAGCCGAGCGCCGGGTCCTTGCTGCGGGCCTGTTGCGCGATCGCGATCGTGCGCTCGGCGAGGCATTCGAACACGAGGTAATCGAGCTGGCCGTGCTCGGCCAGTTCGAGCGCGGGCTCGATGCGGTCGCCCGAATAGCCGGCGCCGGCGCCGATGCGCACGACGCGTTGATCAGTGACTGTCATGCTGGTCAAATCCGTTCAGTGGTACTCAGAGAGGAAAGATCCCGAGCACGACGCAGGCAATCGTCATCACGATCGATGCGCCGAACAGCAAGGGAAAAGTGAATTTCTGATGATCGGCCAGATCGATCCCGCACAGGCCGACCACCAGAAACGTGGCGGGCGTCAGCGGACTGACCGGGAAACCGGTGGTCATCTGGCCGAGCAGCGCGGCCTGGCCGACGTGCACCGCGGGCACGCCGAGCTGGCCGGCCACTTCCGCGATCACAGGCAGGACCCCGAAGTAAAACGAGTCGGGATCGAACAGCATCGAGAGCGGCATCGACAGCAGCCCGAGCACGACCGGAATATGGCTGGCCATCGCCGGCGGCACGAAACCGACCGCGGCCTGCGCCATCGCCTTCAGCATCCCGCTGCCCTGCATCACGCCGGTAAACACGCCGGCCGCGAGCAGGATGCCGGCCATCATCAGCGCGGCGCGCGCATGCGCGTCGATCCGTTTGCGCTGCATGTCGACGTTCGGGTAATTGACCATCAACGCGATACACAGCCCGACCATGAACATGATCGCGGGCGGAATCTTCTCGCCCATCACGACCATCGTGCCGAGCACGACCAGCGTCAGCACGATGTTGAACCAGAAATTACGCGGCCGGCGCAGCGCCTGCTCTTCGGGCGTCAGTTCGCGTTTTGGCATCGGGATCGAGCCGGCCGCCGCGCTCAGACCGAGGCGCTTTTCTTCGCGCCGGCCGAGCCAGTAGGCCATCGAGAACACAAACACGAGGCCGATCGCCTGCACCGGAATCAGCGGATTGAACAGCGCCGAGATCGGCAGATGCAGCGACGCCGACGCACGGATCATCGGTCCGGTCCACGGCAGGAAGTTGATGCCCGCCGCCATCGATACCGCCGCGGCCAGCACCCGCCGATCCATCTTCAGGCGGTCGTAGAGCGGCAGCATCGCCGGAATCGTCACGAGGAAACACACCGCGCCGGAGCCGTCGAGGTGAATCAGCAGCGCGAGCAGCGTGGTGCCCATCACGATGCGCGTCGGTCGCGTGCCGACCGCGCTCAGGATGCGGTCGATGATCGGATCGAGCGTGCCCGCGTCGGTGATCGTGCCGAAGTACAGGATCGCGAACACGAACATGCAGACGACCGGCGCGAGACTCTTCAGCCCGTCGAGCACGAACTTGCTGGTGTGCAAACCGAAGCCGCCGAGCAGCGACGCCGCGAGCGGCACGATGATCAGCGCGACCAGCGGCGACATCCGTTTCGAGAGGATCGCGCCGAGCAGCACGACGATGGTGGCCAGCCCCAATAACGGCAGCATGTGTTTGTCTCCAAGGTTGTTTTTTAGTGGGATCGAGCGTAAGTTCGGCGCAGCGATAAAACAATTGAAATGAATTGATTGCAGCAATTACGAGCCATCATGGATCTGAATCTACGGGACATCCGCGCGTTCATCGCGGTCGCGCAAACGGGCAGCTTCACGCGCGCCGCCACCCGGCTGCATCTGTCGCAACCGGCGCTGACGGTGCAGATTCGCCGGCTCGAGGAGACGGTCGGGCTGCGGCTCTTCGATCGCAACAGCCGCAACGTCGCGCTGACGCCGACCGGTCGCGAGCTGTTGCCGGTGTTGCAGAAATCGCTGCACGACATGGAGCACGTACTGCTCGACGCGCGCGCGCTCGGCGAAGGCGCGAGCGGCACGGTGCGAATCGCGTGTCTGCCCACCTTCGCGGCGAGCGTGCTGCCGGAACTGGTGCAGCAGCTCAGAAAGAGCGTGCCGAGGGTCGGCTTCGACGTGCGCGATGTCGTCGCGAGCATGGTCAATACGCTGGTGCGCAACGAGGAGGCCGATATCGGGCTGACGGGCGGCGAGCTGAACGACAGCGGGCTCGAAGTGCTGCATATGAGCGTCGACCGGCTGGTCGCGGTGCTGCCGAAGCAGCATCCGCTCGCGCGGCGGCGCCGGCCGTTGAAGCTCGTCGATCTCGCCGCCGAACCACTGGTGCTGACCGCACAGGGCACCAGCGTGCGCGCGGTGGTCGATCGCGCGTTCGCCGCCGCGCAGTGCGCGCAGCGGATCGCCTGCGAGCCGACTTACATGATGAGCGCGGTCGCGATGGCGCGCGCCGGGCTCGGCGTGACGATCCTGCCGGCGTCGGCGCGCGAGGTGCGCGCGGAGCCCGAGCTGGTCGCGCGGCCGATCGACGAACCGGCGTTCACGCGGCACATCGCGCTGATCCGCAAGCGCGGCCGGACCTTGCCGCCGGTGACCGAAACCTTCGTCGGCATGCTGATCGAGCGGCTCGGCGGCGACGACCGCATCGAAGCGACGCCGGCAACGTGATACAACAGCGGCTGCCGCATCCGCTCGCAACGCCGTGACGCTCGCCGGTCCGCGCATGCCGGCGTCGTGCCGGCATCATGCCGGCGCTCATCGGCATGAAGCACCGCCCGATCCCGAACCGCTACCCGCTATCCGGAGCCCGCCATGCAGCCCTCCCCGCAGCAGCACGACGACACCCTCGAACATTTCGCCGCGCACGGCGCCGCGCCGCTGCCGCCGGCCGACGCGAGCGGCCATCTCGACCACGACGGCGCCCGCATCTGGTACGCGACGTATCGCGCGCAGAGCGGGGAAGGACCGGACCAAGACACCAACGCGGGCACCGGCACGGGCACGCCGGTGATCCTGCTGCACGGCGGGCTCGGTCATAGCGGTAACTGGGGCTATCAGGTGCCGGCGTTGGTCGCCGCCGGGCATCGGGTGATCGTGATCGACAGCCGCGGCCACGGCCGCAGCACGCGCGACGCACGGCCTTATAGCTACGAGTTAATGGCGTCGGACGTGCTGGCGGTAATGGATACCCTGCGCATCGACAAAGCCGCGCTGGTCGGCTGGAGCGACGGCGCGTGCGTGTCGTTGGTGCTGGCGTCGCGGCAACCTGAGCGCGTCGCGGGCGTGTTCTTCTTCGGCTGCAACATGGATCCGGGCGGCACCAAACCGTTCGTCATGACCGACGTGATCGAGCGCTGCTTCAGCCGGCATTCGAAGGACTACGCGAGCCTGTCGGCAACCCCGCACGACTTCGACAATTTCGTCGCCGCGGTCAGCGAAATGATGCGTACGCAGCCCAATTACACCGCCGACGACCTCGCGCGCATCGCAGTGCCGGTCGCGATCGTGCAAAGCGAGCACGACGAGTTCATCAAACCCGAGCACGCGGACTATCTGGCGCGCAGCATCCCCGGCGCGCAGTTGATCGGGTTGCCCGGCGTTAGCCACTTCGCGCCGCTGCAACGGCCGGCGCAGTTCAATCGGGCGGTGCTCGATTTTCTGCGACGGATCGGCGGCTAAGGGCCGCCTGACACCGCTCCCCTCGTTCCCGCCAAACGCCCCGCTCGCGGCATAGGGCCGCACATTACCGATTCACACGCCGAGCGGGACCGGTAAATTTCGCGATACGAAACGTTGCCGCGCGTCGTAAAAAATCATGTTGCGTGGCACAAATCGGCCATTTCACGATGTCGCCCCACGTTGCACATCGCAAAATGACCCTCGCAACACACTGTTTTTAAAGCAATTTATTTCAGCCAAAGAAGTGTTTGATGCCCCTTTGCAGGCCGTGTCGCTGACGTAGACTCTTTCACAAGAGCACGCGCTTCACGCAGTCGGATTCGCGGGGGTCACCAGCAAGGCCCGCCCAAATCCCACAGATTGCAGCGAAGCCGTCGCAAACCACGGTTTATCGATTGGCAACTTTCTGGCAACTGGGAGACGACAAATGAAAGGCTTTCGCTTTGGTTCCACGCAAGGTGCGTTCTACATTCTGCCGGGTCAGGACGGCTGGGCAGCCACCTACGGCAACGAGACCCTCGGTGAATTTCCAAGCCCGCAACAGGCCTGCGACGACCTCGCCCGCGGCCTGAGCTGCGAGCATCTGTCCGAGCTCGATACGTCGACGCTCGAGATTCCGGAAAAGCTCGCCGACTGGGAAATCGTGCACGTGTAAGGACAGGAGATGACCGATACGCACGTAGACGAACCTTCCGACGTACAAACGACAATGGCGCCTCGCGGCGCCATTGTCGTAGTTACAGCCCTGCTCGCTGCCGGGCTGAATGCGTTGCTGCGGGTTTATCGCGTGTTCACCGGCTCACGCGGCCCCCAGGCCTCAGGCCAGCGAGTCGACGATCGCGTTCAGCGTCGCGCTCGGGCGCATTGCCTTGCCGGTCAGTTCGACGTTCGGGCGGTAGTAGCCGCCGATGTCCACCGGCTTGCCCTGCGCCGCGCCGAGTTCGGCGACGATCTTCGCCTCGTTGTCGGCCATCGCCTTCGCGACACCGGCGAACTGTGCCTGCAGCGCAGCGTCGTCGGTTTGCGCGGCCAGTGCCTCGGCCCAGTACATCGCGAGGTAGAAGTGGCTGCCGCGGTTGTCGATGCCGCCGACCTTACGCGCCGGCGACTTGTCGTTGTCGAGGAACTTGCCGGTCGCCTGATCGAGCGTTTTGGCCAGCACCTGCGCCTTCGGGTTGTGGTACGTGTTGGCCAGATGTTCGAGCGACGCCGCCAGCGCGAGGAATTCGCCGAGCGAGTCCCAACGCAGGAAGCCTTCTTCGACCAGCTGCTGCACGTGCTTCGGCGCCGAACCGCCCGCGCCGGTTTCGAACATGCCGCCGCCGGCCATCAGCGGAACGATCGACAGCATCTTCGCGCTGGTGCCCAGTTCCATGATCGGGAACAGGTCGGTCAGGTAGTCGCGCAGCACGTTGCCGGTGACCGAGATCGTGTCCTTGCCGGCACGAATGCGCTCGACCGAGAACTTCGCCGCTTCGACCGGCGTCATCACGCGGATGTCGAGACCGTTGGTGTCGTGGTCCAACAGGTACTGCTCGACCTTCTTGATGATCTGCGCATCGTGCGCGCGCGCCGCGTCGAGCCAGAACACGGCCGGCGTGCCGGTCGCGCGGGCGCGGTTCACCGCGAGCTTGACCCAGTCGCGAATCGGCGCGTCCTTGGTCTGGCACATACGGAAGATGTCGCCCTCTTCAACCGCCTGTTCGAGCAGAACCGTGCCGGCTTCGTCGGTCACGCGGACCACGCCGTTCGCGGCGATCTGGAAGGTCTTGTCGTGTGAACCGTATTCTTCGGCCGCTTGCGCCATCAGGCCGACGTTCGGCACCGTGCCCATCGTGACCGGGTCGAATGCGCCGTGCTGCTTGCAGTCTTCGATCACCGCCTGATACACGCCCGCGTAGCAGCGGTCCGGAATCACCGCCTTGGCGTCGTGCAGCGCGCCGTCGGCGCCCCACATCTTGCCCGACTCGCGGATCATCGCCGGCATCGACGCGTCGACGATCACGTCGCTCGGCACGTGCAGGCTGGTGATGCCCTTGTCGGAGTTGACCATCGCGAGCGGCGGACGCTGTTCGTATTGCGCCTTGATATCGGCTTCGATCGCCGCGGCGGTGTCGGCCGGCAGATCCTTCAGGCGTGCGTACAGATCGCCGATACCGTTGTTCGGGTTGAAGCCGACCTTCGCGAGCGCGTCCGCGTGCTTCGTGAGCACATCCTTGTAGAACACCGAAACCACGTGGCCGAAGATGATCGGGTCCGAGACCTTCATCATCGTCGCCTTCAGGTGCACCGAAAACAGCACGCCGTTGTTCTTCGCGTCGGCGATCTGCGCTTCGATGAAGCTGCGCAGCGCGTTCTTGCTCAGCACCGATGCGTCGATGATTTCGCCCGCCTGCACCGGCGTCTTCGCCTTCAGGACCGTGGTCGTGCCGTCGGCGGCCGTCAGTTCGATCTTCACGCTGCCGGCTTGCGCGACCAGCGCCGACTTCTCGCTGCCGTAGAAATCGCCGCCGTCCATGTGCGAGACGTGCGACTTCGAGTCCGCGCTCCATGCGCCCATCTTGTGCGGATGCTTGCGCGCGTAGTTCTTCACCGACAGCGGCGCGCGACGGTCCGAATTGCCTTCACGCAGCACCGGGTTCACCGCGCTGCCCTTGATCTTGTCGTAGCGGGCCTTGACGTCCTTCTCGGCGTCGGTCGTCGCGACGTCCGGGTACGACGGCAGCTTGTAGCCCTGGTCGCGCAGTTCGGCGATCGCGGCCTTCAACTGCGGCACCGACGCGCTGATGTTCGGCAGCTTGATGATGTTCGCTTCCGGGCGCGTGGTCAGGCCACCGAGCTCCGCCAGATCGTCGGAAGCCTTTTGTTCCGCGCTCAGGTAGTCGGGGAATGCCGCGATGATGCGGCCGGCGAGCGAGATGTCGCGCGTTTCGACGAGCACGTCGGACGAGCGCGTGAACGCCTTGACGATCGGCAGCAGCGAGTAGGTCGCCAGTGCGGGCGCTTCGTCGGTCAGGGTGTAGATGATCTTGGACATGATTGGTGCTTGGCCAGGTAGTGTTAGACAGAGCGTTGGCAATCGGAGCCAGCGCAAAAGCGCGCCACGGCGGCGGCTACGGCGTCCGGAAAGCCGACGCGCCCCCGCGTTTCGTTTTGCGATAAGACCGAGAGTATATGCGCGTTTTCCACTAAATGTGGCTAAACAAACAGGTCCACAGCCCTATGTCAAAGGGGTCGAGCCCCGCCAGGCAAGGCTTTGCGGCCGTTTAACCCGGTCTTAGAACAGATATCTTATAGATGACTTGGCCAGACTCAATTTTGGATAAATGAGAATTGATCGCATTTTGCGATGTACGCGGGCGTGGTCATGCGCGTGCTTCGCGCGCGGCGGGTTCGCGCGGGGAATCCGCCGCGGCGCCCTGATCCTGGTCCTGAGCGAATTCCTGCATCGGCGCAGCCGCCGGACGACGAACCAGCGTCCACAGCAGCGCCGCGCCGAGTAGATCGCCGAAGCCGAGCGCGACGAAAAACGGCGTATAGCCGACGCGGCTCACGAACCAGCCCATCGTCAGCGTGAACGCGAAATTGCCGAGCCCCGCGACCAGCGCAGCGAGCCCGGTCACGGTGCCGACCTCGCGACGCGGGAACAGATCGGCCGACATCGAGATGACCGCGATCGACAGCGCCTGATGCGCGAAGCCGCCGAGGCACAGCAGGAACACCGCCAGCGCCGGACTGCGTACGAAGCCGACGCCCGCCATCCCGATCATCAGAACCGCCGCGAGCGTGAACGCGATGCGCTTGCCGTCGACGATCGGCACGTCGAAGCGGCGCTTGAGCCACGCGGACAGCGGGCCGCCGACCATACAGCCGAGATCGGCGGCGACGAACGGCAGCCACGCGGTCAGCGCGATCGCCTTCAGGTCGAAGCCGCGCGCCTGATATAGGTACAACGGCATCCAGTAGACCAGCGTGCCCCACAGCGGATCGGCGCAGAAGCGCGGCAGCGCGATGCCCCAGAAATTGCGCTGTTTGAGGATGTCGACGACTTTCGGCCCCGAACGCGGCGACGCGCGCCGCGCGTGTTCGTCGCTCACGCCGATATACGCGGCCTCCTGCGTGGACAGCGCCGGATGCCGGTCCGGATTGCGGTAAAACGCGAACCACAGCACGACCCACGCGAGCCCCAGCGCGCCGACGATCATGAACGCAACGTTCCAGCTGTAGTGCAGGATCGACCACGCGATCAGCGGCGGCGCGAGAATCGCGCCGGTCGACGTGCCGAGGTTGAACACGCCCGCCGCGGTGCCGCGCTCGTGCGGCGGAAACCAGTACGCGGCCGCGCGCATCCCGCCCGGAATGAACGCGGCTTCGACGAGTCCGAGCAGCGCGCGCAGCACCAGCAGTCCGACCCAGCCGGACGCGAAACCATGCGCGAAGCAGATCAGCGACCAGCCGAGCCCACACAGCAGAAAGCCGAGCCGCAAGCCGGCCCGGTCCATCAGATAGCCGGTCAGCGGCGCGCCGAGCGGATACATGACGAGAAACGCGGCGGTAATCCAGCCGTATTCGTGAGTGGAAATATTCAGGTGATGCAGCACCGTCGGCGCGGCGACGCTCAGCGAACTGCGCGCCAGATAGTTGGTGATCGTGCCGAGCGTCAGCAGTCCGATCATCCACCAGCGCAGGCCTTTCACCTTCATCGTCATCGATTTCCTCGTGTGTCTCGCGCGTTTTATGCGGCGCCGGCGCGGACGTGGCGCGCCTTTACGCTATTTGGGCCAGCCGATATTATTCAGAAATCGATATAAAACGTTACCCGTACCAACGCTACCAATGAAAAAGGGTGCCACCATTCGCGATGTCGCGGCCGCCGCCGGCGTGTGGTCGCAACCGTCTCGAAGTACATGAATGGGACCCAGCGCTTCACCGCGGCCGTCGAAGCGCGGCTCAAGGAAGCGATCGCGCGACTCGGTTACCGCTCCAATCCGCTCGCGCGCTCGATGATCACCGGCCGCACCCGCGCGATCGGTCTGGCGATTCTCGACATCAGCAATCCGCACTTCACCAACCTCGTCAAAGGCGCGAATCGCGTCGCGATCCAGCACGACTACACGCTGCTGCTCGTCGATACCGAAGAGAACCCGCAGCGCGAGCAGACGCTGATCGAATCGCTCGCACAGCGCGTCGACGGGATGATCGTCAGTTCGCGGATGCCCGACGACTCGGTGCAATGGCTGCTCGATCTCGGCAAACCGGTGGTGCTGTTCGGGCGCGGCGCGCGTTTTCCGGTCGCAAGCGTCGGCACCGACAGTTGCCTCGCCGGCTATATGCTCGCGAATCATCTGGTGAAACTCGGGCACCGGCACATCGCGTATCTGGGCTTCGGCCGCTCGCGCTGGAACGACGAGCGGATTCGCGGCATTCGCAACTGTCTCGACGAGTACGGGCTGGCGCTCGACATTCACGATGCGGCGAGTCCGTCCGCGGCGGGTGGCGAGCGCGCGTGCTCGGCGCTGGTGCTGGGGCCGAAGCGGCCCGATGCGGTGATCTGCTACAACGACCTGATCGCGCTCGGCTTCATCAAGCAGGCGCGTGAGTTAGGGCTGCAGTTGCCGCGCGATGTGTCGGTGGCGGGTTTCGATAACGTGCCGTATGGGGAGTACACGGCGCCGGCGCTGACTACGGTGGATTTTCAGAGCGAGAAGATGGGCGAGCTTGCGATGACGAAGCTGCTCGATCAATTGCACGGCAACGCTGAAACGGCGGCGAGCTATTCGTTGCTCGATCCGCGCCTGGTGGTGCGGGAATCGACGGTGAGGCGGGAAGTTGCGGCGGGCGATGCCGCCGCGGCCGGTGATGCGCGCACGCGCAGGCATGAGAGTCGGATGCCGGCGGCGGAGTAACGCCGGAACGTACGCGTTCGCTGTTCTTCTAAATCTTGTACGGGACCCGCACGCCGGGTTCGTTCGCGGGAAAATCCTTCGTATTGCGGGAAACCAGCAACAGGGAATTGACCTGCGCGGACGCCCAAACGATCGCGTCGGGCAAGCGGATTCGCTTTTGCTTGCGAAGCTCGACCGCCCGATTTGCGATCGCGCTGTCTAGTGGAATGACCGCAAAGGAACTGAGCCACGCGCGAATCGCATCCTCGTCGTCCGCCGTCGTGCCAACGAGAACTTCCATCCAGGTGATCGTACTGATAGCCCGATAGTCGTAGCGCGCCAGTTCCTTCTTCGCCGCGCCAACACCGCCAAGGTAATCGATCAGAATGTTGGTATCGAACAGGGCCTTCACCATTCCGCGCGAAGCTCCTGCTGGTATTCAAGGCCGTCGACTTTTTTGCTCTTCCACAGTCCGAAAACTTCCGCCCCGTGCGCTTGCTTGTGATTCGCGATATATGCGTCGATCGCGTCGCGGATGATAGCCGCACGGGAACGGTGCTCGGTCTCCACTACGACCGCCAACGCTTCGACCTGCGCATCAGGCAAGTCAATAAGGATTCGACTCATTTGCACCCTCCATCAACGATATACATATCATATATCATGATACATCCTTCCGCAAACAGATGTCAGATCCAAATGACGCGCGTCAGTTCGGCGCGCTCAAACGTGCACCGACGCATGCATTTGCTCCAACAACGCAGCGGGAAGCGGGAAGCCGGACCGCCGCGCAGTTGCCCCACTTCTGAATTTTGAGTTTCATCGCCTGCTCCCCATGTGGACCCGCAATAAATACGTGCAACCGGAACAGATCGTTGTTCGCAAGTACATTGGACCACACGTGAGCGTTGCAACTATCGAAAGACGCACCTTCATTCCGACACCAAACTTGCACAGCGGGCAGCGCAAGATTGAGGTCCGTCCCCGTGAATCGCTAGTGATCAGCGGCGGCTTACCCCTCCCGCCCCAAAAACTCCACCACCATCCGGTTGAACTTCTCCGCATGCTCCCACTGCGCCCAGTGCCCGCAGCGCGTGAAGATATGCATGTCCGCATTCGGCATCCCGGCGACGAGGCGCAGGCCCACGTCCATCGGCACGAAGCGGTCGTCGCGGCCCCAGATCACCAGCGTCGGCGCGGTCACTTCACCCAGGCGCGCGTTGAAGTCGTTGAACTGCTTTGGATTCGCGGCGAGGCTCGCGACGAAGTTCTCCAGGTGATCGCGACGCGCCAGCATATTGTCGAGCCGTGCCTGCATCAGGTCTTCGGTCAGCGCCTTCGAATCGAACACGAACACGCTCATCATGCGCTGCAGGTTCTCGATCGTCGGATTGCGGTACAGCCCTTGCAGCAGCTTGATGCCTTCGGTCGGCATCGGCACGAACTGGCTCGGGCCGCCGGTGCCGCCGCCCATCAGCACCAGCTTGCCGACCCGCTGCGGCTCGGCGAGCGCGAACGCGACCGCGCTATGGCCGCCCATCGAGTTGCCGATGATATGCACGCGCTCGAGCCCGAGCGCATCGAGCAACGACTTCAGCGAGCGCGCGTTCAGCTCCGAGCGCGAACCCTTGCAGACGATCGGATCGCTCTTGCCCCAGCCGAAGCAGTCCATCAGGATCACCCGGTAGCCGGCCGCGACCAGCGGCTCGACGTTGCGGTTGAAGTTCGCCCAGCCGGTCGCGCCCGGACCCGAGCCGTGCAGCATCACGACCGTTTCCGCCCCCTGCCCGGCGTCGTTGTAATGCAGCTGCATCTCGCGGCCATCTTCGGTAATCCGAACGAACCGGCTGGTCGCTTCTTCGGTAATCGCCACTGCCTGGGTGTTGGTGTTGCTCATGTCGAATTCCTTTCTGTCACGGGTTGAGTGAGCGGAGCGCCGTCGCCGGCCGCTCCGCGCGATATGTCGGGCCGCCGGTTTATTGCGCGGCCGCCGGGGTATAACGGGGCGCCGAACGATGCACGACGAGCCACGCGGCGAGCGCCGCGACCGCGATCAGCGGAATGCTCGCGCCGAGCAGCACCGTCGCGCCCTGGCCGATTGCGAGCAGTTGCCCGGCGATCAACGGTCCGAGAATCGAGCCGAGACGGCCGATCGCGACCGCCGCGCCGACGCCGGTGCCGCGCACTTCGGTCGGATACAGGCTGCTCGCGAGCGCATACAGCACCGACTGTCCGCCGACGAGGAACAGCCCCGCGAGCAATCCGCCCCATGCCATCGACGTGCCGCCGCTCGCGCTCAGCAACGCGCCGAGCGCGACCACGATGCCGACATACATGCCGACGACCGTGCGGCGCCGGCCCATCCGGTCCATCATGCCGGCGATCACGATCGCGCCGATGCCGCCGCCGAGGTTGAACATCATCTGCACGACGCCCGACTGCACGCGCGTCAGACCGCGCGTGAGCACCAGCGACGGCAGCCAGTTGATCAGGAAGTACAGCACGATCAGCGTGCCGAGATAGCTGATCCACAACGCGATCGTGGTGCCGGCGCGGCCTTCCTGCCACAACGCGCGCGACACGCTGGCCGACCCGTCGCGGCGCGAACCGCCGGACGCGCGCGTCGCGCGGGCCGCGACGAATTGCGACGACTCGCGCAGGAACAGCGCGAGCAGCGGCAGCACCAGCAACGGCCCGAAGCCGCCGACGTAGAAGATATGCCGCCAGCCGGCATCGCTCGGGCTAAGAATCCCGATCACCGCCGCCAGCGCCGCGCCGAACGGCATCCCGCAGTACATCGCGCCGACCGCGGTGTTGCGCTGATGCGGCGGCGCCGCTTCCGTGCACAGCGCGATCAGGTTCGGCATCGCCGCGCCGAGACCGAGGCCGGTCAGAAAGCGCGCGGCCAGCAGGCTGTTCAGATCCCACACGTGCGCGGTCGCGAGCGAGAAGATGCCGAACAGCGCAACCGACCACATCAGCACGCGCTTGCGCCCGAGCCGGTCGGCCAGACGTCCGCCGATCGCGGCGCCGGGCAACAGGCCGAAGGCGCCGATGCTGAATGCCCAGCCCATCTGCGCGACCGCCAGCTGAAACTCGCGCGCCATGCGCGGCGCCGCGAGGCCGGTCGATTGCAGGTCCAACCCTTCGAGCAGCGCGACGATCAGGCAGAGCCCGATCGTCAGCGCGCCGTTGGTGGGTGTTTGCGTCGTTTGCGTTGACTGCCGCATAAAAGTCTCCAGTGTTGTTTCAGCATCGCTCTGACGGCGATCTCGCTGCTTGAAAATGAACGCGGCACGCGCGGCACTTTCGGTGCCGGCGTGCCGCGTTCGGGATCATGAAGCCGAAGCTCCGTTGGCCTGCGCGCGCTTCAGATCGAGCGCGACGTCGACGATCATGTCTTCCTGGCCGCCGACCATCCGGCGCTTGCCGAGCTCGACCAGGATGTCCACGGTCTTCAGCCCGTATTTCTTCGCGGCCACTTCGGAATGGCGCAGGAAGCTCGAATACACGCCGGCATAACCGAGCGCGAGCGTTTCGCGATCGACCCGCACCGGGCGATCCTGCAACGGCCGCACGATGTCGTCGGCGGCGTCCATCAGCGTGTACAGATCGGTGCCGTGGTTCCAGCCCATCCGTTCGGCCGCGCCGATGAACACTTCGAGCGGCGCATTGCCGGCGCCGGCGCCCATTCCCGCGAGCGACGCGTCGATACGATCGCAGCCCTCTTCCACCGCGACGATCGAATTGGCGACGCCAAGCGACAGGTTGTGGTGCGCGTGCATGCCGGTTTGCGTTTCGGGCTTCAGCACCGCCTTGACCGCGCGGAAGCGGTCACGCACGTCGTTCATCGTCAGCGCGCCGCCGGAGTCGACCACGTAAATGCAGGTCGCGCCGTAGCTTTCCATCTTTTTCGCCTCGACCGCGAGGTTCTCCGGCGTGGTCATGTGGCTCATCATCAGAAAGCCGACCGTGTCCATGCCGAGTTCGCGCGCATATTCGATGTGCTGCTTCGAGATGTCCGCTTCGGTGCAATGCGTCGCGACGCGCACGATGCGCGCGCCCGCGTTGTACGCGGCCTTCAGATCGTGGATCGTGCCGATGCCGGGCAGCAGCAGCGTCGCGATCTGCGCGTGCTCGACCACGTCGGCGACCGCTTCGATCCACTCGAGGTCGCTATGCGCGCCGAAACCGTAGTTGAAGCTCGAACCTTGCAGACCGTCGCCATGCGCGACTTCGATGCTGTCCACCTTCGCTTTATCGAGCGCACGCGCGATGACCTGCACGTTCCGGATCGAGTACTGGTGACGAATGGCGTGGCTGCCGTCGCGCAGCGTCACGTCGGAGATATAGAGTTTCTTGTCCATGCGAATGTCTCCTGATGCCGTTAGGCCTGCACGAGCGCTTGCGCCATGCGCTCGGCGGTCGCGAGCGCGGCGGAAGTCATGATGTCGAGATTGCCTGCGTACGCGGGCAGATAGTGGGCGGCGCCTTCCACCTCGATGAACACCGAGGTTTTCAGGCCGCTGAATTTGCCGAGGCCCGGAATGTTCAAAGGCGCGCTCGCGCTGATTTCGTCGAACTGCACTTTCTGCTTCAGCCGATAGCCCGGCACGTACGCCTGCACCGCGGCGGCCATCTGTTCGATCGACGCTTCCACCTTCGCGCGATCGGCCAGTTCGGACAGCGTGTAGACGGTGTCGCGCATCATCACCGGCGGCTCGGCCGGGTTCAGGATGATGATCGCCTTGCCCTTCGCCGCGCCGCCGACCACTTCGATCGCCTTCGAGGTCGTTTCGGTGAACTCATCGATGTTCGCGCGGGTGCCGGGGCCGGCCGACTTGCTGCTGATCGACGCGACGATTTCCGCGTAATGCACCTTCGCGACGCGCGACACCGCCGCGACCATCGGGATCGTCGCCTGGCCGCCGCAGGTGACCATGTTCACGTTCAGCGCGTCGAGCTGCGCGTCGAGATTGACGACCGGCACGCAGTACGGACCAATCGCGGCCGGCGTCAGGTCGATCAGGCGGATGCCGGGCTTGCGCGCGCGCAGGAACGCGTCGTTCTTCACGTGCGCGCCGGCCGAGGTCGCGTCGAATACGAAGTCGATGTCGTCGAATACCGGCATACGCGTGAGGCCTTCGACGCCTTCGTGGGTGGTCGCGACGCCGAGCCGCGCGGCGCGCGCGAGACCGTCCGAATTCGGATCGATGCCGACCATCGCCGCGACTTCGAGATGCTTGCCGTGCCGCAGGATCTTGATCATCAGATCGGTGCCGATATTGCCCGAGCCGATGATCGCGGCCTTGAGTTTTTCGCTTGCCATTTGAGTCCTCAATCGAGTGAATGCGCTTGCCGGCGCGTGCTGCGAGTGCTTGCGCTATGCGGAGAAAGTCGCGCGGACGCTGCCGAGGCCGTCGATCTGCGCGCTGAAGGTGCCGGGCTGCTTGACCGCGACCATCGGCCCGAGCGCGCCGGTCATCAGCACGTCGCCGGCCCGCAGCGGGGTGCCGAGCCGGACCATCCGGTCCGCGAGCCACGCGGCGGCGTTCAGCGGATTGCCGAGACAGGCGGCGCCGTTGCCACGCGACAGTACTTCGGTCTCCTGCGAAAGCGTCATCGTGCAAGCGGTCAGATCCAGATCGCGCAGCAGCACCGGGCGGCTGCCGAGCACGAAGCGCGCGCTCGACGCGTTGTCCGCGACCGTATCGACGAAACGGATGTTCCAGCCTTCGATGCGGCTGTCCACCACTTCGATCGCCGCCACCGCATACGCGGTCGCGCGCAGCAGATCAGCGTAGGTATGGCGCTCGTGGATCAGATCGTGTTCGAGCACCAGCGCGATTTCGGCTTCGACCTTCGGCTGGATCAGCTCGCCGAGCGCAATCGGCTGACTGTCGCCGTAGGCCATCGACGCGAACAGCGCGCCGAAGTCCGGCTGAGCGACGCCGAGTTGGCGCTGCACGGCGGGCGAGGTCAAACCGATCTTGCGGCCGACAATCCGCTCGCCCGCGGCGACGCGCGCGGCCACGTTGGCCTGCTGGATCGCGTATGCGAGCTGTTCGGCGTCGGCCGGGTTCGACACGGCGGCGAAGCCCGGGTCGTCGCGCAACGGTGCGACGGTCTGACGGCTGTGTTCGGATTCGCGCAGGCGCACGGCCAGCGCTTCAATGGTGCTCTGATTGCTCATGACAGGTTCCTGATTCGGTCAGACGTTGGCGGCGACGGGACGCGCATGCATCGCGCCGAAGCCGGCGATCCATTCGGGGATCGGGCGGTAGTAATCGAGCGACGCGCGATACGGGCCGCTCGCGTTCAATGCGCCGAACGCGGCGACCCACGTGCGGATTTCGTGCGCCGACTTGCCGGCGTCGCGGGTAATCGTTTTGTCGGTCAAGCCGTCGAGCGCGGTCAACTCGCCGTCTTCGAGCAGCTTCAGGAACGCGCGGTCCCACTCGGGATTGAGCGGATGCAAATGGCTGTCGCCGCTCGCGAACGCGCGCGCCGCCGCAATCGTGCGGGCCTGGCGCGCGGCGCGCGATTCGGCTGACGGATTGCGGCCGGCGATCAAACGTTCGGCGACTTCGTCGGTCGCGCCGGCCAGTTCCGGCACCGGCGGTTCGTGCGAGATGCCGCCCGAACCGATCACCAGCACGCGCTTGTTCATCCGTGCGAGCGCGCGGCCCAGCGCATCGCCGAGCAGCCGCGCGCGGCGGCACGACGCCATCGGCGCGGCGACCGAGTTGATGAACACCGGCACGACCGGGTAGCGATCGAGGCCGCCCGTCAGCAGTTCGAGCGCCTGCGCGCAGCCGTGGTCGACCTGCATCCGGTACGACACCGCGACGTCGACGTCGCTCGCAAGCACCGCTTCGGCGAGTTCGAGCGCGGTATCGGCGGGCACGCTCAAAGGGCCGGCGAGACTCTTGAAGTCGCCGATCGCGCTCGCCGACGCGCCGATGCAGAACGGCGGCATCACGTCATAGAAGAAACCGTTGTAGTGGTCGGGCGCGAACACGACGACCAGTTCGGGATCGAATTCGACGACACGCGCGCGCGCCGCCGCGTGGATCCGCTCTACTTGCGCGACCACTTCCGGCGCGGGATCGTAATAGCCGGACAGCGGCGTGTGCGACAGACATTCGAGCAGCATCGGCATATCAGGCTCCGGCGGTTGCGGCGGTTGCGGCGGTTGCGGTCCTTGCGTTACCGGCAACGGTTGAGAAAGTGACGACGCCGTTATCGGCGGCTGCCGCTGCGTGGCTCGCAGCACCAGCGGCATTGCCCGCGTTCGCGCGCGTTGCCATCTCGAGGTGCAGCTTCGCCGCCAGTTCGACGATCGACTGCGACACCTGCTGCGGCGAACACACGCCCGCGACGAAACGATCCGGGCGCAACAGCACGACCGATTGCGGAATCCGCGTAAACCAGTCCTTCAGGCGCGTATTGACGTCGCCGATCGCGATCACGCCGGCAGGCACGTCGTCGTGGAAGACCAGTTGCGTGTCCGGCTTCGCAAGCACGAACACGCCACCCAGGCGCTCCCAGATCGCGCGCGCTTGCTCGCTCAGGCCGAAGGTCGGATCGGCGCCCCAGCCGAGAATCGCGAAGCGGTTACCGAGCACGTCGTCGAGTCGCACGACCTCGCCGCCGACCGTGCGCACGCGCGGCTGGATGAACATCCGGCCGACCGGCGAATGACAGTGCGGATCGCGACCATAGACGAGGCGGCCGAGCCGCGATTCGCGCTTCTCGCTCATCAGGCCGAACAGACGTCCCGGCGCCGAGTGCCCCGAACGTTCGAGCACGCGCGCGAGCCAGCCATGCTTGCGCGGCGTGCTCGCGAGCAGCACGACGCCGCTCTCGTAACGCGGCATCGGCTTGAAACGCATCTCGACGAAGTAGCGCTTGACCGCCGGGAACAGATTGAAGGTGCGCACGAATGCGTCGCGGAATTTGATGCCGAAGCGGCGGGTCGGCGCGAAGATGTCGCCCGCCACTTCCGACAGGTGGATCATCGAGCGCGCATGCGAACGACGCTCGGCGGTGTAGGAATCGAGCAGCGCGTCGCCGGCCAGACCCTTGACCACCATCGACAGCTTCCAGCCCAGATTGCTCGCGTCGCGAATGCCGCTGTTGTAGCCCTGGCCCTGCCACACCGGCATGATGTGCGCGGCGTCGCCGGCGAGCAGCACGCGGTTCACGCGGAAGCTGCTGGCCAGTCGCGCGTTGTGCGTATAGACGCGCTTGCGGATGTAGTCGACCTTGTCCGGCTCGGCGACCACCTTGCGGATCAGCGCGGCGAGGTTCTCCGGCTTCGACAGTTCCTCTTCGGTCTCGCCGGGCATCACCATGAATTCGAAGCGGCGGATCCCGTGCGGCAACGCGGCCGACACATACGGACGACGCGGATCGCAGTGCATGTACACGTGAGGCGAGCCGATCGGGTCGTTGCGCACGTCGACGACGATCCATTGATTCGGTTTGGTGCGGCCTTCGAACGGCACGTCGAGCGTGCGACGCACGAAGCTGTTGCCGCCGTCGGCGCCGACCATGTACGACGCGCGCACCGTGCGGCGCGCGCCGTTCACGTCCGCGGTTTCGATCGTGACGCCGCTGCCGTCCTGCGTGAACGACTCGACCGCGTGACCGAACAGCACCTCGACGTGCGCAAAGCGCGCGAGTCCTTCGTACAGCACGCGATCGGCGAGCGGTTGAATGAACGCGTTGCGGCGCGACCAGCCGAATTCGTCGGTGCGCGGCTCGATCGACGCGAAGCAATGACCGTTGCTCGTGACGAAGCGCATCCAGTGATCGGGGGTCGTGTGCGGCAGCAGCGCGTCGGCGAGACCGACCGCCTGGAACACGCGCAATGCTTCGTCATCCAGACCAATGGCGCGCGGGTAGTCGATGATCTTTTCGAGCTTTTCGATCAGCACGGCGCGCACGCCCTGCAGACCGAGGTAGTTGGCGATCATCAGACCGACCGGGCCGGCGCCGATAATCGCGACGTCGGTGGCGACGGTTGCGTTGGGAGCCTGGGAGGCAGTCGAATCGAGAGCTGTGGGCATGTTGTCTCCTAACTGGGTCGAGATAGTCAGGGAGCGCGCCGGCCGGCAACCGGCCGTGGCCGCGGCGAAAAAGCGCCTGCGGACAACAGCTTGCGTCTCCATGAGATCTTTGATTTGTTCGCAGTCTAGGACCGGCCCCGCGCCCGCTCAACAAAATCTCGAATTTGTGCATAGAATGCACACAGCTGATTCCATTGAGGTTTTAGGTGACCAAATACACAAATGTCAGAGGTTTGTCGCGTGGGCTGCAGGTGTTGCAGGCGCTCAATTCGATGGACAGCGGACGCGCGACCAGCCAGCAGATCGCCGAGCTGACCGGCCTGCACCGCACCACCGCGCGGCGCCTGCTCGAAACGCTGATGGAGGACGGCTTCGTGCGCCGCAGCGCATCGGACGACAGCTTCCGGCTCACGCTGAAGGTGCGCGCGCTGAGCGAAGGTTTTACGGATGACGAACGAATCGCGACGATCGCGCCGCCGGTGATGGGCCGGCTGCTGCAACGGGTCGCGTGGCCGTCGGATCTGACCACGCCCGACGGCGACTCGATGATCATCCGCGAGACCACGCACCGCTTCAGTCCGCTGTCGTTCCATCGCGCGATGGTCGGGCGGCGCCTGCCGATCCTGCTGACCGCGGCGGGCCGCGCGTACTTCGCGATGTGCTCCGATACCGAACGCGAGGACATTCTCGATCTGCTGCGCGCGGGCACCGGCGGCGAAGAGCAGAAGGCGCTCGCGTCGAACGACGCGTTGATCCGCAATCTGGTGCGGCGGGTCCGCGCTGACGGCTTCGGTTCGAATCACGGCGACTGGCAGGATCAGGGGAAGATCGGCGCGGTCGCTGTTGCAATCGTGTTCGAGGAACGCGTGCTCGCGAGCCTGAATGTGGTGTTTCTCTCGCGAGCGGTGTCGCTTGCCGAGGCGAAGCGGCGCTATGTGCCGGAGTTGCAGACCGCCGCGCGCGAGATGGTCGCGGAGCTGGAAGCGGAGCCGGCGGGCGGCAAAGGTGCGGGAAAAGCGGTGGCGGCTGTTTCCACACGCGTGCGGCGTTCGTGAGCGGTGGGGTGAGCGGCGCAGTAAGCCGACGCAGTGAGAGGCGGGGAGAGCGGTGGCCGAGCGGCACCGTAAGCGGTGCCATAAGGCAATTTCGCGATTTATGCGAGTTGGCTAGAAGCCGTTACGACAGGGCCGGACGTTACGTAGCACGGCGCGGAACAACGCGCGGACACAGTCTGCTAAACAGGCGTTTTTGCGATTTAGATTGCTTGTTTGACTTACTTATTCGGTGAATATTCTTACCAATCTTCAACTTAAAAGATTAATTACGTTTGGCGCATAACTTGCATTGCTGGCCTCCACCAATAGTCGTTCAACGAGGACATCATGCAAAAATTCGCCGGTCGCACAGCCATCGCTCTCGCGACCTCCACACTGCTCGCTCTGTACGGCTGCGGCTCGACTCTCAAAACTCCCAGCACCGGCGGCAGCGCGCTGTCGGGAATCGGGTCGTCGGGTAGTTCGGGGGCTTCGTCTTCTTCGTCGGGGGCTTCGTCTTCTTCGTCGGGGTCTTCGGGGTCTTCCGGGTCGTCGGGGTCTTCCGGTTCCTCTGGGTCTTCCGGTTCCTCTGGGTCTTCCGGGTCCCCTGGTTCTTCGTCGTCGGGTTCTTCTTCGTCGGGTTCTTCTTCGTCGGGTACTTCTTCGTCGGGTACCTCTTCGTCGGGCACTTCTTCGTCCGGTACTTCTTCGTCCGGTACTTCTTCGTCCGGTAGTTCTTCTTCGGGCTCGTCGTCCGGTAGCTCTTCTTCGGGCTCTTCGTCCGGTAGCTCTTCTTCGGGCTCTTCGTCCGGCACCACCTCCTCCACTCCGCTCGGCAACGTCGCCACGCAAGCGAGCAACCTGGTCACCGCGGTCGGCACGACCGTCGCCGACACCGGCAGTCAGGTGTCCGGAACAAAGGTCCCCGGCGTCAACGGCTCGACGACCGGCAACCTCGGCGGGGCGATCACCGATCTCGGCAACGGCGTGAAGACGCTCGGCGAAGGCGCCGCGACCGGCCTCGGCACGCTCGGCAGCTCGACCAATCCGCTCGGCCCGACGCTCACGTCGACCTCGGGCGTCGTCGAGGACGCGGGCGCCGCGGTCAAGTCGGTTGGCGGCGTCGTCACGAGCCTCGGCGGCGGCGCGCTGAAGCCGCTCGCGCCGGTCACGACGCCGGTCGGCGGTCTCGTCGACGGCGTGGGCAGCGGCGTGATCGCGGTCGGCTCCGGTGTGAACAAGGTGCTGTCGAGCGAGCCGGTCCAGCAGGTCGAAACGCAACTGAGCACGGTGATCAACCCGATCACGACCGCGGTCTCCGACACCACCCAGACGCTCGGCAACGCGACCGGCCTCGGCGCGCCGCTCGACAAGCTGCTCAGCACCATCGGCAACGGCGTGAGTGCGGCCGGCACGAAGGTCGCCGATTCGACCGGCAACCAGCTCGGCAAGGACGTCGGCGGCATCGTCAGCCAGTTGGGCAACACCGTCACCAGCACGGGCGGCCTGCTGACCGGCTCGACCACCAATCCGCTCGCCCCGCTCACAGGCCTGCTGAGCGGACTCAGCGGTTCCAGCAGCTCGGGCGGGTCGGGCAGCAACGGCGGCGGCAACGCCGGCATCGGCGGGATTTCGCTGTCCTCACTCACCGGCCTGCTCGGCAATCCCGGTTCGCTCGGCGGCCTCGCCGGTTCGAGCGGTTCGGGCAACTCCGGCGGCAGCCACGGCACGACCGGCATTGGCGGACTCGGCGGCCTGCTGCAGCCGGTCACCGGCCTGCTCACCCAGGTAGGCTCGCTCGCCGGCACGTCGGGCAGCGGCAACCCCGTCGGTTCAGTGACGACGCTCGTCAGCTCGCTGACCGTCAGCGTGACCGGCACCGTCAGCGCCAGCGCCGGCGCGACCACGACGACCGCGACGACCACGTCTCGAGGCGGCACCTCGGGCGGCACCGGCAGCACCGCCGGCACCGCGACCAACCCGTTGACCGGTCTGCTCGGCGGTTTGACGGCCAGCTCGTCGTCGAGTGGCTCGGGCAGCGGCACGTCCGGTAGCAAGGGGCTGCTTGCACCGGTGACGAGTCTGGTGGGCGGCCTGCTCGGCGGCGCCCCGACCGGCAAGTAACACGCGGACAAGCGCGACTACGCCTGAACAGGCGCCCGCGGGCGCTATTTCCGCACGGCGGCCGGGCCTTAAAAAATCAATAGCCCGGCCGCTTTCTATGTCATGACGACGAGGCTGACATGAACTCCACTGTGCAAACCGCCGCCCGCGTCGAGGACACCCGTCCGCGTTCGGCGACGCCTTTTTCGATCGGCCTGCTCGGCATCGCCGCGGGACTGTTGACGCTCTGGCTGGTGCGCGACAGCGCGACGATCGACGGCGCGACCCGCAGCACGCTCGCTTGTCTCGCGATCATCGCGACGATTGCGCTCTACGAACTGTTCGTCGCGCGCGTCCATCTGCGCCCGAGCGCCGGTCTCACGAGCCGCGCGGTACGGCCGCTGAGCGTGACGCGCGTCGCGCAACGACTCGTTGCGCTCACCTCGATCTACGCGGGCATCGGCCTGATTTACTGGCTGCTGCCCGAGTATCACGGCGCGTTCTACGAGCCGTTCTGGACCATGCTGCGCACGCTCGCGCCGTACGTGATCGTCGCTGCGCCGTTCTATTTCGCGTGGATGGACCGGCATCAGCGCGACACCGACGATTCCTACCTGGTGCTCGCGCGCCTGCTGTTGCGCGGCCAGCGCCCCGCCGACTGGCGGCCCGTGCGCGAGTTACTGGCGGGCTGGATGGTCAAGGCATTTTTCCTGCCGCTGATGAGCGTGTATCTGTCGACCAATGCGGAGCATCTGAACGCATCGCTGACGAGCGCGCTGAACGCACCGTTTTCGCTGGCAACGTACCGCTTCATGTACGACCTTGCGTTCTCGATGGATCTGATGTTCGCCACCGTTGGTTATCTGTGCACGTTCCGCCTGCTCGACAGCCACGTGCGCAGCGCGGAGCCGACCACGCTCGGCTGGCTGGTGGCGATCGTCTGTTATCAACCGTTCTGGTCGCTGATCTCGAGCCAGTACATCCGCTATGAAGGTTCGGTGTTCTGGGACAACTGGCTGATCGGCTTCCCGGCACTGCGCATCGCGTGGGGTTGCGCGATCGTCGCGTTGCTGCTGTGTTATGCGGCGGCGACCATTTCATTCGGCCTGCGTTTTTCCAATCTGACCAATCGCGGGATTATTACTTCGGGACCCTATCGATTTACCAAGCATCCCGCCTATCTCGCGAAGAATTCCGCGTACTGGCTGATCTCGGTGCCGTTCATCGAGCCGCTTGGGTGGAAGATCGCGGTCATGCATTGCGCGGGACTGGTGTTCGTCAATCTGCTTTATTTCGTGCGGGCCAGAACCGAAGAGCGGCATTTGATGAACGATCCGGAGTATCGCGCTTACGCGGAGTGGATTTCCAGAAATGGAGTGATGGCGAAACTGGCGCGAGTTCTTTGAATGAACCTTTCGATTGAAAGGCGAATTGACCATTACCAAAACTTTGACTAACATGCGCCGGGGCGCAATATTTACCGACGACCGAGGATTTGACGAACAATTCATGCAAAGCCGCCGATGTTAGAAATTCCACTCTCCGACGCCGACTGGGCGAAAGTCGAGAGTCTATTCCCAGAGCTTCATGCTCCGCGTGGTCGTCCACGCCGCAGCGACCGTGAAATCCTCAATGCGATCCTGTGGCAGCGGCAGCACAAAGAAAAGTGGCACCGGCTCCCTGCCACCTTTCCCCCGCAACAGACCTGTTATCTGCGCTATACGATGTGGAAAAATACCGGGGTTTTGCAGCGCGTGGACGAACTGCTGAACGTCGATCAGACAGGCGTTTGAATTCAGGAAGATCCGCGCGTCGCTGTTGTCATCGAGCTAAACGCCAACAGTTCGTCGACGCTCGATAAATCAAGAAAACCGCCGCGCAGTCGCGCGGCGGCCGAATAAAACACTCGAACGATCACGCGGCCAGCCTATGCCGTCATCGCATCGGCATCGCCACTCTCAAAAGCGCGTCCGGATACCCGTCGTCAATTCGAGCTGATTCTTCGCGCCATACGTCGTGGCAACCACATAACCGTTGTGCAGCTTCATGTAATCGCCCGCCACGTAAACTTCGGTGCGCTTCGACAGGTGATAGAACATCGATGCGTACAAGGTCTCCTTGTAGCCGCTCCCGGTGCCGCCGTCGGGATTGAACGCGAGGTTCGCATTGGCGGTACCGCCATTGTCGGCGAATGCGGCATTCGATGCGTGCATCTGCTGGTAGCCGATCGCGTAATCGAACGGCCCCTTCGGCGACAGTTTGAGCGACAGGGTCCACGCATTGTCATGACGTTGACCCAGCGCCCCCTGATCACCGGAATAATGGAAGTAACCGGCGTTCACCCGCACGATGCTGTACGTGTAGTTACCGCCGATCGAATACGCCTGGTTCGTGAAGCCGCCGTTGTTCACGTGGTTATAGAACGCGGACACGTTGAACGGACCGCCGTTGTAGCCTAGCGCACCGGTATAGGTCGCATCGGTGCCGAAGCTCGTGTGGTTGCCGAACGCGTAACCCGCCGCGGCATACACACCGTTCGAGAACAGCTTCTTCCACACCACGCTGTTTTCATAACGGGTGCCGGTCGCACTGCCCGCGTAGAAAATCAGTTGCTTGAAGTTATTCGCATTCGTCCAGCCACCCTCTTCGGTCGTCAGCCTGGCGCTGCCGTAGGGATCGCCGTAAATCGCGGCGGCGTCGCGGGCAACGGTGTTCTGGAAACCGGCCGTGACCTTGCCGAACGTATCGCTTTCGAAACCGACCCACGCATCGCGGTCGAAGAGCTGGCCCGGGTCTTCCATCCCGCCGTCGCTCACTCTGAATTCCGCTTCAAGCCGGAAAATCGCCTTCAATCCGCCGCCGAGATCTTCGGCCCCTTTCATACCGAAGCGGCTGCCGCTGAACCACGGCTCTCCGTTGATCCCCATCGAAATCACGTGCTTGCCGTCGGCATTCGCATTGGTCTGATACGAGACCGCGCTGAGATCGAGCAAGCCATAAAGCTGCACGCTCGATTGCGCGTGCGCGCTGCCCATTGCCACCGCACCGGTGCCAGCCGCCAGCAACAACCTCGTCTTTTTGTTCATCGTCCCCTCCGCTCCTGCTGTGTTGAATTGATCCGACCTTCGTTTGCGCGCTTGAATCGCGACGCCAAGAATAGTCAGGTCAATCCTTCACGGCTCTTTCGCGTCGCCGCGTGAGGCGTCGGTGAAAACACCAGAAGACGGGGGGCTGTTTTACGACTTCAGGTCACCTCGCGGCGAATGCCTCGCACGATTGTTCCTCGCGCAGAATGTAGCCAAGGCCGCGCAACGTCATGATCTTCGCGCTCGAAGCCGCCAGATGCTTGCGCAGACGGTGGATATAGATATCGATCGCATCGGCACTCTGCTCTTCTTCGAGCGTAAATACCTTATCCATCAGTGTCGCTTTCGACACCGTCTTTCCCTGCCTGAGAATCAGCGCTTCGAGAATCGCATGCTCGCGCCGCCGCAGCGGCAGACGCTCGTTTTGCAGCACGAATTCGCGCGAATCGAACAGATAGCGCAGGTCGCCGCATTCGCTCGCCTGTCCGCTCTCGCCCGCTGCCTGGCGGCGAATCAGTGCCTTGATACGCGCGACCAGTTCGCGCGCGTCGAAAGGCTTGACGACATAGTCGTCGGCGCCGCACGAAAAGCAGGCAACCTTGTCGTCGGTCGAGCCGTTCGCGGTCAGCATCAGCACAGGCACGTTATCGCGCTTGCGACGCAGGCGCGCGAGCAACTCCTTGCCGCTCATACCGGGTAGACGCAAATCCAGCAACACCGCCTCATAGCATTGCAAGCCCAGCAGCGTCTCCGCGCATTCGCCGTTCTGCGCCCAGTCAACCGAGAATTGCTCGACCTGCATCAGGTTCATCACCCAGCGCGCCAGATCGGCGTCGTCTTCCACGAGCAGAAGCTTCATCGTTCTTCACTCCTTTTGCTGACCGCGCAGCGCATCGGCCCAGTCATCGAGTTGTCCCATCCACAAACGCATCGCGACCGCTACGACCAGACCGGCGCCGCCCTCGCCCGGTCCGAGCGACACGGTCCCACCCTGCCGGTGCGCGATCTCGCGCACGATCGGTAAACCGAGTCCTGTTCCGTCCGCATGATTCGAGCCACGATAGAAGCGCTCGAACACGCGTTCCCGCGCTTCGGCGCTGAGTCCCGGTCCATTGTCGATCACGCGAACGATCGCCATCTCGTCACGGCGCTGCGTTTGTACGGTGACGCGGCCGCCCGCCTGCGTGTAGCGCAACGCGTTATCGACGAGATTGGTGACCAGCGCCGCGCTCAGCGCTTCGTCGCCGCGCACATACAGGCCGTCTTCGAGCTCTGCGCCCAGATCGATGTCGCGCGCCTGCGCGAACGCGATCAGTTCTTCGAGTACTCCGGCGATCAGCGCCGACAGATCGATACGCTCGCCCGCATCGGACGGCGCGGCCGACTCGGCCTGCGCGAGCAGCAGTAATTTGTTGGTCAGCGTGGTCAGTTTGCGACTGCTCTTATGCATCCCCGCGAGCGCTTCGGCCAGCGGCAAGTCGCGGTTATCGCGCTGCCGCGCGAACTGGATCTGTGCGAGCAATAACGCCAGCGGCGTACGCAACTGGTGCGCGGCGTCGGAAATGAATTGCCGTTGGGTCGCGGCCTGCTGACCCATGCGCGCAATACACTGATTGATCGCATCGACGATCGGCCGCAATTCGACATGCAGCCGCGCGACGCGAATCGGTTCGAGCTGCAACGCGTTGCGATCGGCAACGTCGTCTTTCACTTTCATTAACGGCAGCAGTTCGAAGGTCAGGCCGAGATAGACGAACACCACCGCCAGCACCAGCGTCAGTACTTCGCTCGACAACTGCGGACGCAACAGGCGCCACAGCATCGCATCGCGTGAACCTTCGGTCTTCGCCACGGCGACGATCACTTCTTCGTTGCGGCCGGAATCGTATAACTGGCGAACGTACGCGACCGCACGCGCGGAACGGCCGTCGTCGAGGTGAGTCGCGTAAAGCGTCGGGCTGTCGCTCAGATGCGCCGGCAACGGCAGATCCGGTGTACCCGCCAGCAGACGATGGCCGCTGGCCTCGACCCGGTAGAACACGCTGTCCTGTTCAGGCGATTCGAACAGTTCCAGCGCCGCCGGCGGGACCTGAATCGATACCGATCCATTGTCCCAGTCGATATCCTCGCCGATGATGCGCATCGACGACTGCAACGCATTGTCCTGCACGAGATCGGCGGTGGCCTGCGCGAAGTGAAACGAAATCGCCCCTGAAATGGAGACGAACGCGGCGAGCGGCAATAGCAGCCACCACAACAAGCGTCCCCGCAAACTGCCTGAAAACACGATGCGAAAATCCTGGTGTCGTTGAGGCGCGAGGCCGTGAAAGAAAACGTGCCGGCCGCTACGTCTACGGCTTTACACCGTCGACGAACCGGTTAGTGAAAGTGCGCGACAGATCGATATGTCTGCCTTTCACATCGGGATTGAAACCCGCCAGTACTTTGAGCACGGTCGGCGGCCCATCGGCGGGCATCCGGCCGTCCGCCGTGTACATCGGCAGCGATGCGCGCAGCGCACTCAGATACAGCTCGCGGTCATTGCCGACATCCTCCGCCGGCATTTGCGCGGCGATCTCCGCGGCGCTATGCGTATGCATATAGCGCAAGGTTCTGACGAACGCGCGCGCGAGTTTCGACGCTTCCCGAGGATGCGCGTCGAGCCACGTGGTCTGCACATAGAGGCTCGACGCCGGATAGGTGCCCCCTAACGCGGCGCGCGTGCCGTCGACATTACGCATGTCGACCAGTACTTTCGCATCGCCCGCTTTCAGCAATTGCGTGACGGTCGGCTCGGTGGTCATGCCCGCATCGATACGTCCCTGCCGCAGCGCCGCGATAAAACTGCTGTCCGCGCCGACCGGCAGCAGCGTGTATTCGGTCGACGGCACGCCGGCGCGCTGCGCGAGATATTTGGTCAGAAAACTCGTCGACGAGCCGAGTCCGGTCACGCCGAGGGTTTTACCGCGCACGTCGGCCATGCTGCGGATCGTGTCGACCCGCTTCGCCGCGACCAGTTGCACTTCGCCGGGAACCTGACTGAACACGACGATGGTTCGGACTTCTACACCGCGCGCCTGCAAATCGATCGTGTGATCGTAAAAGCCCACTACGCCCTGCACCGCGCCCGCCAGCATTTCATTCTCGCCGTCGATCCCGGTGGGTTGCGATTGCAGTTCGACGTCGAGCCCTTCGTCCCTGAAATAACCGAGCCGCTCGGCGAGCCGCGCCGGCAGATAAATGAGCTTGTTGATTCCGCCGACCATGATCGCGAGCTGCTCCGGCTCGGCGGCTCGCGCGGGCATCGCAACGGTCGCCGCAAACGCACAGAACGCGAGCGTCGCGGCAAGCGCGGCACGAACCGGGCGCGGCAAACGCGTCGGGAACATCAACATTGCGGGTGTCTCCGTTAATTGAGCAGGCGCGCCAAGCGCCGCACGGCTCGCCTGCGCGTGATTCTGAAGAGGCCAAGCCTTCCCAATGCTTTCACGCGCGCTAATTTCGTGTGAACCACGGGTTTATCCCGAGTCGCATCGACTTACTTGTCCGGCGCACGCGGAAACCTCACGCTGATATCGACGCCCCTGCCGCCGTCGCCGGCTTTCAACGTGATCTCGCTGTGATGCGCGTCGGCAATTTCACGCACGATCGCGAGCCCGAGCCCGGTCCCTTCGGTATCCGTCGACGCGCGGAAAAACGGTTCGAACACACGGCTGCGCGATTCGGCGGGAATACCGGGACCGTTGTCGATCACGCTGACCGTCACGGTGTTCGCGTCGGCGCTCACCGCAACCGTCACGTGGCCGCCCCTGCCGGTATAGCGAATCGCGTTCTCCGCCAGATTCGCGATCAGCGCCTGCAACAAACCGCGATGTCCGTGCACGGGTGCCACGCCGTGCAGTTCCGCGCCGAGATCGATCTCCCGCGCCTGCGCGAGCAGCGCGAGATCCTCGACGACTTCTAGCGTGAGCGGCACCAGATCGACGCTCTCCATCGCCAGTTGCGAGTTGTCGGCAGCCTCGGCCTGCGCGAGCAACAGCAGCTTGTTGGTGAGTCCCACCATCGAACGATTGCTGCGATGCATGGCGGCCAATGCTTCGTCGAGCGCGGGAGGAATCCCGTCCTGTTGCCGCGCGAATTGCAATTGCGTGCCGAGCAGCGTGAGCGGCGTGCGCAACTGATGCGCGGCATCGGCGATAAAGCGCCGTTGCGCGGCCACCTGCAGGCCGAGCCGCGCGATGCACTGATTGATCGCATCGACGATCGGCCGCAGCTCCGAATGCAGACGCTCGACGCGAATCGGTTCGAGCTGCATCGGATCGCGATCCTCGACCTCGTCCTTCACTTTCATCAGCGGCCGCAATTCGAACGTCAGTCCGATGCACACCAGCGCGACCGCGAGCGCGATCATTTCGAGCTGACGCACCAGCTGCGGCCGCCATAGCTGTTGGGTCATCGCATCGCGCGAGCGCACGGTCTTGCCGACCGTCACCCGCACCCGGCGCGTCACGCCGTTGTCGTACATCAGCCGCACGATATCGACCGCGCGCACCTGCTGCTCGTGGAGGTCGGTGTAATAGGCGTCCGGCACGTCGGGCGATAGCCACGGACGCGGCTGAAAATCGGGGGTGCCTGCGAGCAGGCGGCCGTCGTCGACGCGCACGCTATAGAACACCTGGTCGCGATACGGCGACGCGAAAATCTCGAGCGCGGCGGGCGGAATATCGACTCGCAAATAGCCGTCACGCCATTCCACTTCACCGGCGATCATCCGCGCGGACGCTATCAGTTGGTTGTCCTGCACGAGATTGGCGGTGTGCCGCGCATTGTCGTACTCGGTCTTGCCGGTCACGAACACATAGAGCGCGAGCGGCACCAGCAACCACCACAGCAAGCGGACGCGCAGACTATTGGCCATCGTTACTGGTCGTCTTCTTTCTTGCGCAGCAGATAGCCGAGCCCGCGCAACGTGACGATCGCCGCCGAGCTGCCGTCAAGTTTCTTGCGCAAGCGAGAGATATAGATTTCGACCGCGTCCTCGCTCGGCTCGTCGGCCAGCGTAAAGATCGCATCGACCAGCGCCGGCTTCGTCACCGTCTTGCCGAGCCGCAGAATCAAAGCTTCGAGTACCGAGCGCTCGCGCGGCGTCACGTTCAGCGGCGCGCCCTTCAGCGTGAATTGCCGCGTATCGATATCGAACGACAGGTCACCGCACACCACTTCGCTCGCCTTCGACGGCGACTGCCGGCGAATCGCCACCTTGATGCGCGCAATCAATTCGCGCACCTCGAACGGCTTCACGAGGTAATCGTCCGCGCCGGCGCCGAGCAGTTCGACTTTCTCGTCGATCGAACCGCTCGCGGTCAGGATCAGCACCGGCGTTGCGTCGCCGCGCTGGCGCAAGCGGCGCAGCACGTTCTTGCCGGAGAGCTTCGGCAGATTCAGGTCGAGCAGGATCACGTCGTAGTGATTGGTGCGCAGCAGGCGGTCGGCTTCGTCGCCGTCCTGCACGGCGTCGAGGGCGAACGCCTCCTGCTCCAGCATCTTCGCGAGCCAGTGCGCAAGCGTGGGATTGTCTTCGATCAGCAGCAGCTTCATGGCGGCAACGGCAAAAGTCAGGTCGACGATTGTGCCTTAAAACAAGGGGTTTGCGCGCAGGCGCTGTGGTTTCCCGCCCACGGCGACGCCGCTCGGCAGCGCCGCCGCCGGCTTGCCGGGAAGTCTCGCGGCGGTGCCGGGTTAACACCGACATTTTGCGCCGGTCGCAGAAAGCTGCCAGAAGGTTTCGCATTTCTATAATCGCCAGCACCTACCCAAAAAGCGCCGCACATCAAGCCCGCGGCGACCAAACTCAGGAGACTGCTTCATGCGTACCTTGCGCCAGATTGCCGTTGTGTCGGGTGTTGCGTTCGCGCTGGCCGCCGCGTCGGCCGCCGCCCATGCGGAAAAAATCACGATCATGGTCGGCGGCGCCACCAAGATCATCTACCTGCCGGCAAAACTGACCGAGCAGCTCGGCTACTTCAAGGACGAAGGCCTCGACGTCGAAATCCTGTCGCAACCGGCCGGCGTCGATGCGGAGAACGAACTGCTGGCGGGCGCGGTGCAAGGCGTGGTCGGCTTCTACGATCACACGATCGATCTGCAGAGCAAGGGCAAGGAAGTACAGGCGCTGGTGGTGTTCGGCCAGGTGCCGGGCGAAGTCGAAATGGTCTCGACCAAGGCCGCCGATACGCTCAAGAGCATGGCCGACGTGAAGGGTAAAACCCTCGGCGTGACCGGCCTCGGTTCGTCGACCAGCTTCCTCACGCAGTACCTCGCGCAGCGCGCGGGCGTGCCGTCGACCCAATACACGATGCTGCCGGTCGGCGCGGACAACAGCTTTATCGCGGCGGTCAAACAGAGCCGCATCGACGCGGGCATGACCACCGAGCCGACCGTCTCGCAACTGCTGAAGACCGGCGACGCGAAGGTACTGGTCGACATGCGCAACGTGGAAGGCACGCGCGCCGCGCTCGGCGGCACCTATCCGGCGTCGAGCTTCTACGTGCAGCGTGCGTGGGCCGAATCGCACAAGGACGACGCGGCCAAACTCTCGCACGCGTTCGTGAAGACGCTGAACTTCATCGCGACGCACAGCGCCGACGAGATCGCCGCGAAGATGCCCAAGGACTACTACGGCAACAACAAGGACCTATACGTCGGCGCGCTGAAGGCCTCGCTGCCGATGTTCACGAAGGACGGCAAGATGCCCGCCGACGGCCCGGAGACGGTGTTGAAGGTACTGTCGGCGTTCAATCCGTCGGTCAAGGGCAAGCACATCGATCTGGCCAAGACCTATACGAACGACTACGTGTCGGCGCCGGTCAAGACCGCGTCGAAGTGAGACCCTTTCGAGATTCCGAGTACCCATAGAACTGCGAGGCACCCGCCGATGAATCAACCTCTGTCACGCGAGACGCCAGCGATCGAATTGCGCAACGTATCGTGCCGTTTCATTTCCCCGGACGGCAAGGCGACGATCGCTTTGCGCGACTTCACGATGTCGGTCGCGCGCGGCGAGTTCGTCGCGGTGGTCGGCCCGACCGGCTGCGGCAAGTCCACCACGCTCAGCATGATCACCGGTCTGCTGAAACCGACCACCGGCGAGGTGCGCGTAATGGGCGCACCGGTCGACGGAATCGATCCGCGCATCGGTTTCGTGTTTCAGGCCGACGCGGTGTTTCCGTGGCGCTCGGTGCTCGATAACGTCGCGGCCGGTCCGCTGTATCGCGGCCGCTCGAAAGCGGCCGCGTACGAAGAAGCGAACGAATGGCTGCGCCGCGTCGGCCTCGAAAAGTTCGGCAAGCATTATCCGCATCAGCTCTCCGGCGGTATGCGCAAGCGCGTCGCGCTCGCGCAGACCTTCATCAACAAACCGGAAATCCTGCTGATGGACGAGCCGTTTTCGGCGCTCGACATGCAGACCCGCACGCTGATGCAGGACGAACTGCTGCAACTGTGGGGCGGGGCCGGCTCGGTGGTGTTCGTCACGCACGATCTGGAAGAAGCAATCGCACTGGCGGACCGCGTGTTCGTGCTGACCGCGCGTCCGGCAACGCTGAAGAAGGTCTACGAGATCGATCTGCCGCGTCCGCGCGTCACCTCGGAGATTCGCTACGACCCGCGCTTCATCGAAATCTCGCGCGATATCTGGCATGACCTGCGCGAAGAAGTGCAGATCGGTTAATCAAGGAACGGCAAACATGTCCACCCCATCTCAACAGATGATGCCCACCGGCATCGACGCCGCGTCGCTCGCTCACGTCGAACGCATCGCGCAACAGAAGATTCGCCAACGTCAGGCGCTGGTGATTTCGCTGCGCATTCTGGTTCTCGTCGTCGTGCTCGGCGGCTGGGAACTGTCCGCGCGGCTCAAATGGATCGACCCGTTCTTCTTCTCGATGCCGACCGCGATCTTCGATCAGATCGTCGACTGGTTCGTGAACGGCACCTCGCAAGGCCCGCTTTTGACCCAGGTGTGGGTCACGCTGGAAGAAACCGGGCTCGGCTTTATCATCGGTTCGGTCGCCGGCATTTTTTGCGGCATCGTGCTCGGCCGCAACAAGCTGCTGTCGGATGTGTTCAGCGTCTATATCAAGGTCGCCAATTCGATTCCGCGCGTCGTGCTGGGCTCCGTGTTCGTGATCGCGCTAGGTCTCGGGATGTCGTCGAAAGTCGCGCTGGCGGTCGTGATGGTGTTCTTCGTCGTGTTCGCGAATGCGTTCCAGGGTGTGCGCGAAGCGGACCGCTACATGATCGCGAATGCGCAGATTCTCGGCGCGTCGCGCCGCCAGGTAACGACCTCGGTCGTGATTCCGTCGGCGCTCAGCTGGATTCTCGCCAGCCTGCACGTGAGCTTCGGCTTCGCGCTGGTCGGCGCGGTGGTCGGCGAATTCCTCGGCTCGAAGCAGGGTATCGGTCTGCTGATTTCGACCGCGCAGGGCGCCTTCAATGCGGCCGGCGTGTTCGCGGCGATGATCGTTCTGGCCGTCGTCGCACTGGCCGCCGACTATCTGCTGACCGCGGTCGAAAACCGCTTGCTGAAATGGCGGCCGAGTTCGGTTTAACTACGGCTGGTTGCAGAGTGTTTTTCGCTTCGTCCGGCTAGCGTCGGGCCAGGCAACGCTCGTTCGCTTCGCTTCCCTCCTCTTCTCTTCATGATTGCCGCCCGGTTCACGCGAACCGGGCGGCTTTTTTTGCGCTGTCGCCTGACCCGTCTTTTCCCGCCGGCTTTTCAAGCCACCGCCATCCGGACTGTTTCCCCTCGCCAAACGCTTGTCGTCGATCCGTCGGACCCGGCGCAACACTTCTTTCTTTCCCACCGCTTCGACGCGCGCCGAAAGCGCGCTGCCGCCTCGTTTTGTCCGCGATGGCACGCTTGGTGCGTTACCCCGCGCAAGTCGGACGATTGCCGACAACGGTTACGGATCTAAACGAGGTGGGCCATGTCGAGTGCACAGAGTCAACGCCGGCCGATGGCCGCGCGCAGCGGCGGGTCAGGTCGCGGCAGCGCGCCGTTCATTCGCAGCAGCGCCGCGCGGCGCGCCCCGCGTCATGATTCGAGCGGCTTCGTGGTAACCGGCTGGCGTACCGCTGTATCGATCGGTCGGGGTCCGAAACAATTGTGGCCGTACCTGTTGCCTTGGCTGGTCGTGCTGGCGACGATCGGCCTCGCCTACCTGATCGTGCGCGACGTGCAGACGCGTCAGTTGCTGGTGCCGCCGGTCGAAACGCCGCAATCGCTGAGCGAGCGCGGCTATACGTCGAGCTTTGTGGCCGAGCGGATCATGGCGGCGATGCGCGAGATCGGACAGGATGCGGAATCGATTCCGCACGACACGATGGCCGACAGCGACGCGCGGCCGGACATCCAGATCCCGGGGCAGGACATTTCGTATGGCTCGACGGTGCGTTTCATCAAAGGCGTGATTGGTCGCGACGACGTGGCCGTGCGCGTCGGCATCACCCGGTCCGACGACGGTGCGAACGCGTACGTCGCTCACCTGCAGATCGAACATGGTCCGTTCAGCGGTCAGCACGGCACCGTGACGTTCGAAGGGCGCGACCTCGACACGTTCGTCCGCAAGATCGCGGTCGAGGCAATGCGGCTCGCCGAACCGAACATCCTCGCAAGTCACCTGTTCACCCAGGTGCAAAAAAGCAGATGCTCGTACGCACAATGCGACTATCGCGAGATTTTCAGCATCTATGACGACGTGCTGAAGCTGCCGGCTTCCGAACAGGGCGAATGGGCGACCGCCGGCAAAGCATGGCTGCTGACCAGTCAAAGACTATCGGAACAGGCGGAGCGGGAGACTCGCGAGGCGCTGAACACGTACGCGGATTCGGCGGTATTGCGCGCGAGCCTCGGCGTTGCGCTCGAACAGCAGCAACGCATCGACGACGCGATCGACGCGTTGCGGGCCGGCGCGCAAGCCAAAAAACACAGCGCCGAAAACCTGCGTCTGCTCGGCGACGTATTGCTGCACGCGCATCGCTACCCGGAAGCGCTCGATGCGTTTCAACAGGCGTACGACCTGAAGCCCGACTCCGTCGAAACGCTGCACGACTGGGGCGAAGCGCTGATCGCCGTCGGCCGCTACAACCAGGCGATCGAAAAACTGAAGCTTGCGGTCAATCGGCGTCCCGACCTCGCGCCGTCGTACGCCGAATGGGGCCGCGCGCTCGACCGGCAAGGCGATCTGCGCGGCGCCGCGCACAAATACGCGATGGCCCTGCATCTGGACCCCCACACGTTGTCGGCGCGTGAAACCGAGCTGGCGCGCTTCGCCGCTACGGTTCAGGAGCCGGACGACACCCCGACAAAAGAGCCCGGCGCGCGCGTCCGGCCCGTTTCGAATCCGCCGGCCGCGTATCCGTTGCGCGCATCGCTCGATGCAATACGCGAGACCGGAGGAAGTGCGATGCACCCGGCCTGAGCCGAATGCAATCGCGGTTTGAGTGGTACCCAGCCGAAGAGGAGACAGTTCGATGGACAGTTTCGAAGACGCATTCAAAGCCCTGATCGGAAATGAAGGCGGTTACAGCTTCAATCCGGCCGATCCCGGCGGCGAAACGATGTGGGGCGTGACCGCGCGCGTCGCGCGCAGCGAGGGCTATACCGGTGCGATGAAGGACCTGCCGCTCGACACCGCCCATCAGATCGCCAAACGCAGGTACTGGGATCCGCTGCATCTCGACGAACTCGATCCGCGGGTGGCCTTCCAGATTTTCGATGCGAACTACAACGGCGGCCTCGTCGTGCTGTGGATGCAGAAAGCGTCCGGCGCGAAGGAGGACGGCAAGTTCGGCCCCGACACGCTCGACGCGGTCAAAGGCGCGGACCCGATGAAGTTCGTGATGCGCTTCGCCGCGTATCGCCTGCGCTATCTGCGCAACCTGCATTCATGGCCAAGTTTCAGCCGCGGCTGGACCGAACGGATGGCCCACAATCTTCTTCTGGGAGCAGCATGATGGACTGGAATAAAGTCGCCGACAACATCGGCAGCACCGCCCCGCTTCTCGCCGGCCTCGTCGGCGGGCCGGTCGGCCTCGGCGTCACGGCCGCCGCCGCGATCATCTCGCATACGCTTGGCACATCGAACGATCCGGGTCAGGTGGATACCGCATTGAACGATCCGGCCGCGCGCGAAAAGCTGCGTCAGGCGGAAAGCGCGAACTCGTTGCAACTGCAGCAGTTGATGGTCACCGCCGCGCAAACCAGCCTCGCGCACGACGCCGACATGGCGCGCATCGCCGCCGGCGATCGCGAGAACGCGCGCGCGATGGGTATCGCCAATCGCGACTGGGTGCCGAAAGTACTCGCGATGGCGGTGACCGCCGGCTTCTTCGGCATTTTGCTGCTGATGGCGTTGCAGCCGCTGCCGGGGGACAACAAGGATCTCGTCAACGTGGTGGTTGGCGCGTTGGGGACCGCGTGGATCAGCATCATCGGCTATTACTTCGGCACCTCGGTCGGCTCGATGCGCAAGACCGAACTGCTGGCGAAGCCGAGCGTGCCGATCACCCCGGCGAGCGCGGTGACGCTGCGCGAACCGGCGTCGCAGTCGGGCACGCGCGCGGCCGCCGCGGCGCCCGCTTCCGCCGATACCTTTCCCGCGTTCGCGCCGGGTGGGCAGGGTCCGATCTTCTCCGGCGGCAGCTGAGTCGATTCTTCGTCAGGCGAACCAGGCACGCGACGGAAACCTCGCCGTCGCGTGCGATGTCGCCGTGTAGCCGCGCTCTTTCGCGGCAGCGCGTTTTGCGCTAACCTGGCAACGCCGTAGCCAACCGTGTACAGCCGCGACGGCACCGCGCAGTCCATCCAGTCCCCGTTGGAGCGACCCAGATGAGTGACGCCGAACCGCACGCCCACGCCGATCCGATCGAACACGTGGTGCTGCTGCTGATGGAAAACCACTCGTTCGACCAGATGCTCGGCTGCCTCGATGCGGTGCATCCGGAACTGGACGGCGTGCGCAACGCGGCCGGCAAATCCAATAGCGACGGCAAAGGCCACACGTATTACCTGCGCGAGACGCGCGAGCGGCAAATGAAGCACGATCCGAATCACGAGCACGAGGCGGTGATGAAACAGATCGCCGATAACAATAGCGGCTTCGTGCGCTCGTTCGTCAACGACTTTCCTAAAAGCAGCGTCGCCGCCCGGCAGGACGTGATGGGCTACTACCCATACGGCTTTCTGCCGGCGCTGCATACGCTCGGCGCGCAATTCACCGTATGCGACCGCTGGTTCGCATCGTTGCCGGGGCCGACGTGGCCGAACCGTTTTTTCGCGCTGACCGGGACTTCGCAAGGCCAGACCGGAATGCCGTCCGGACTCGACGGCCTCAATCCGCACTGGTACACCGAGCAGGATCAGGACACGATCTTCGACCGGCTGAATGCGGCGCAAAAAACCTGGAAAGTCTATTTCTACGACTTCCCCGCGTCGCTGCTGTTGAAAAACCAGCGCCGCGCGGAAAATCTCGCGAACTACCATCGGTTCGATTCGTTCTTTCAGGACGCGGCCGGTCCCGCCGACGCGTTTCCGCACTTCACGCTGATCGAGCCGAAGTACTTCGGCGAGGCACAGAACGACGATCATCCGCCGCACAACATCATGAAGGCGGAAAAGCTGATCGCGGACACCTACAACGCACTGCGCTCGAACCAGGCCCTGTGGGAACGCACGTTGTTAGTGATCCTCTACGACGAGCACGGCGGCTTCTATGATCACGTGTCGCCGCCGGCCGACGCGATCGCGCCCGACGACCACACCGGGCGCTTCGATTTCAAACGCCTCGGCGTGCGCGTGCCCGCGCTTCTGGTGTCGCCGTGGTGCGAACCCGGCGTGTGTCACGACACCTTCGATCATTGCAGCCTGCTGAAGTATCTGAGCGACAAGTGGCAACTCGCACCGGCACTCGGGCGGCGCACCGCGCAAGCGGCGAGTATCGGCGGCGCGATTCGCAATAGCGGCGCGGCGCGAACCGATACGCCGGCCTTTATCCGCGTAACGAATCAATCGCTGATTGCCGAACATGCGGAGCTGGAGCGCAAATCGTCGAACGGCAATCAGCACGGCCTCCACACGTTCGCCGATTATCTGCACGCCGAACTTGATCGGCTCGCCGCCGACGCGGTCGGCGCGTCCGCGCAGCTCGCGCGCACCGCGAATGCGTGGGTACGCTTCAAGAGCGGATTGGGGTCACTGATGATGGGGTTCGGCCAGTGGCTCAGCAAGGACTTCTACGCAGCGAAGGACCAGCGCGAAGCGCGCACGAGCGACGCGGTCATCCGCCTCAAACAGGTGGTTAAATCGAAGCCCGACTGAGCGCCCGCTCACCGCGCGGCCCCGTCGGCAGGAAGACCTCGCGTTAACCCGGATAAGTTCCGGCACTTTATCTCAAAATTAGCAACAAACATTACCTGAATCGCGTCTTACTCCGTCCAGTTAGCAAATCTACAATGCAATCACTGACTACGAACAAGCAAGTTCGTAGCAACACAAACCCAAAACTGGAGGTAAGTATCATGAAATCGCTCATTCAAGCCGTTGTTATCGCTGCCGCTATCGCCGCTCCGGTCGCTTCGTTCGCACAAGCCAACCAGCCGATGACCCGCGCGCAAGTGCGCGCCGAACTGGTTCAACTGGAAAAGGCCGGCTATCAGCCGGGCCACGCCGACCCGCACTACCCGGCTGACATCCAGGCTGCGCAAGCCCGTGTCGATGCACAAAACGGCGTCGGCCAGGCTGCAAACAGCGGCTTCGGCGGCGTGACCGCCGGTTCGTCGCAAGCGAGCCACGCAGCGCCGACCACCGGTCCGAAGTCGATCTACTTCGGTCAGTAATCGGTCAATAAGCCGTACTAGCGCGTCCGCGCGACGCGCCCCCCGCTTCAAATGAAACTGGCCCGCGGCCGGGAATCCCCGAACGCGGGCCAGTTCGTATCTGGTTACCTCCGTCATCGGACTCCCGATGACTTCGCCCGGACCTTCATGGTCTGGGCGCTTTTTCGCGGCGCCACCCGCGCGCCGCGACGAAACCTCAAGAAGCTCGACTGTCAGTCGCGCGCGATCAGATTACCGACCTGACCGCGTCCGGTCACCAGACAGTTCGACAGGAAACTTTCGCTCTGCGCGCTCGCGCCCGCGTCTCCAAAGCCCTTCTTTAGCGCGCCGGATTTAACGAGCGCCGCGCCCTGGTGACACGTGATCGTGCCGACCTCGCCGGCCTGTGCCCGCATCAACGCCCGATCCGCCATCAGATACCCCAGCAAAAGCACCAACGCAATATTGAACGCTTGTCGCATAGGTCGCCTCCTTTGGGAAAAGACTAACGCGAAGCGTGATTAGAGGGGCTTAGGGGTTTCCCGATTACTCGCTATTCAATGATCCAGATCAAATCAGGTAGTACTCCGCGCCATTCCTAATGCATTGAAGCGATTCGGTTTTATTCGCAACTCGAAGTCACGCGGCAAGCGCGAGTGCGCGTTTACGCCTACAAGCGCGCTTCGACCTGTTCGATTCTTTTCCCGATCGCACTGCGAACCAGCGCATTGGACGGCACCTGCAACAGCGAGCCCGCGATAATCCGGTACACGCTATTGCGGCTCACCTTCGATACGCGCGCCGGGTCGAGCCACGCGTCGTTGTCCGCGAGCAGCACCAGCGTGTCGAGGCCGATCAGAATCGGCCACAGGCATGCGAGCCGCAAACGCACCGCGCTCGCCGGAATCGCCAGCGTGTAGTCGAGCGCCGCGCGGAAATGTTCAAGGGTAATGCGCAGCAGTTCGACCAGCAGCGGCCGCGCGCGTGTCGAGTTGGCCGGTTGCAGCAAATCCTGGGCGCTCAGACCGTGGCGATCGAGCATGCTTTGCGGCAGATAGCAGCGGCCGATCCGCAGATCCTTGCCGCAATCGCGCAGCACGTTGGTCAGCTGAAGCGCCTTGCCGAAACGCACGCCGCGCTCCGTCATCGTGGCGGGCGCCTCTTTCAGCGTGCCCGGCATGTGCGCGTAAGTCATCGTGGTCCAGAATTCGCCGACGCAGCCCGCGACCAGATACGTGTATCGATCCAGCTCGGCGTATTCGCGCAGCGCCGCGATATGCCCGGAACGCTCGTCGGGGAACGTGCGCAGATCGAATTCCATCCCCTCGGTCAGCGTCGTGACGATGCCGCGCACCGCGTGGCGATCGGATTCGTCCAGTTGCGCGAGCACATCGAGCGCGGGTTCCAGCGATTCGAGCAGCACTTTCTCATCGGACTGCTCCTGCTGACCCGCGACCTCGGCAGCGATCCGCTGGAACAGCGCGCTGTCGACGGCCACGCCATTGACGCGGTCGCGCAATGCGAGCAGGTACGCGAGCCGCTGGCTCGGCGCGATCAGCGAGGTGTCGGCGATCGTATCGGCCGCGCGCGCGAGCAGATACGCGAGGCCGATCGGGTCGCGCATGCCGGCCGGCAGCACGCGCAGCGTCAGATAAAAGGAGCGTGAAACGCCTTTCAGGAGCGGGCCGAGAAGGAAGGCCCGGGTCGGATTCGGCATGGATTGGATCGGTTGGCAAGGAGACGGTCGCGCGCCGCTGGGACTTCGGCGCTGCCGAATTGTATACGGCACGGCGCCGATCCCGCGCCGCCGTTAGCCGAACTGCTCGAACACCGTGCTGTTAGCGCGGCGTCGACCAGAACTTAGCCCGCGCCGAGGCCCAGCACACCGATCGCATTCTGTTTGAGGATCAGCGGATGCACTTCCTCGCGGAAGCCCACCTCCTTGAAATCCGCGAGCCAACGATCCGGCTGGATCAACGGAAAGTCGGAGCCGAACAGCATCTTTCGCTTGAGCAGCGTATTCGCGTGGCGAACCAGTTCGGGCGAGAAGTACTTCGGCGACCAGCCCGACAGATCGATATACACGTTCGGCTTATGCAGCGCGATCGACAAAGCCTGCTCCTGCCACGGCCACGACGGATGCGCGATGATGATATTCATGTCGGGGAAATCGGCGGCCACGTCGTCCAGATGGATCGGCTCCGAGTACTTCAGCCGCAGCCCGCCGCCAGCGCGCATCCCCGAGCCCATCCCCGAATGGCCGCTATGAAACACCGCCGTCAAGCGGTGCTCGGCGATCAGTTCGTAGAGCGGATAGGCGAGGCGGTCGTTCGCGAAAAACGCCTGCATCGTCGGGTGAAACTTGAAGCCGCGCACGCCGTACTCCTCGATCAGCTTGCGCGCCTCGCGCACTCCCATCTTGCCTTTATGGGGGTCGATGCTGGCGAACGCGATCATGATGTCGCTGTTTTTCTGCGCAAATTCGGCGATCTCTTCGTTCGGAATCCGCCGGCGGCCGAGGTTCGCTTCGCAATCGACGGTGAACATCACGAAGCCGATCTTGCGTTGCCGGTAGTGCTCGATCGTCTCCGGAATGGTCGGGCGGCGGCCGAGCTTCAGTACGGTGCCGAAGTACTTGTCGGCAGCCTCATCGAATTCCTTGCCGAACAGATCCGGCGGCTGGCAGCACGAGACTTCCGCGTGGACGTGCGTGTCGATCGCGACGAGTTGGTCGAGGTTCATGGGTCGGTTCCTGTCACCCGGATATCAAGCGATACCGCACGCTTTCACAACGATCACGTCCGCGTCCTGCCCCGGCGCGTCGTACATCGCGTCGACCAGTTCGGCCCGGTGCTTCAGCACGGCGCGCTGGTTGATCGAGCCCTTGTCGGTCACTTCGCCGAGATCGAGCGAAGGCGGCACATCCATCAGCCGCAGCCGCGCGATCGTGGTCGCGCTGCCGGTCGCGTTGCGGTTCAGCCGCTCGAGCAGCGCCGCGAAATGCGCGCGTACCGCCGGCGCCTGCATCACCTCGCGCGCGCTCGCCGAGCCGCCGAGGCCCGCCAGGCGCCGGCAATCGTCGAGCCGCGGAAACACCAGCAGCCCGATATCGTCGCGATTCATGCCGGTCACGACCACGTCCTGCACGTACGGCGCGCCCTCCGAAATCACCCGTGCGCGCATCGGCCCGACGCTGACGAAAGTGCCCGAACTGAGCTTGAAGTCCTCGGCAATGCGGCCATCGAACAGCAGCCCCAATTCCGGCTGCTCGACATCGACGAAACGCACCGCGTCGCCGCTGCGGAAGAACCCTTCCTCGTCGAACGAATCCTGGCATTCCTCCGCGCTCGCGCGCCAGTAGCCGGCCATCACGTGCGGGCCGCGATAGCGTGCCTCGAGCTTGTCGCCGACCGGCGCGAGCTTGACCTCGCAGCCGTGCGCGGGCAGGCCGATATAGCCGGCGCGCATCACCGGGCCGGTCGTGAACAGACACGACGGCGACGTCTCGGTCATGCCGAGCCCCGCCATGATGCGGATGCGCTCGCCGCAATACGTTTCGGTCACGCGTTCGAGCCGGTCCCACGCCGCTTGCGACAACCCCGCGCCGGAGAAGAAATACAGCTTCACGCGCGAGAAAAACGTCTCGCGCAGCGCCGCGTCGCGCTCCAGCGCAATCGCCAGTTCTTCCCAGCCCTTCGGTACGTTGAAATAGATCGTCGGCGCGATTTCGCGCAGATTGCGCAGCGTTTCGTCGAACTTGCCGGGGACCGGTTTGCCGTCGTCGATATACAGCGTGCCGCCGTTGTACAGCGCGATGCCGATGTTGTGACTGCCGCCGAACGTGTGATTCCATGGCAGCCAGTCGACCAGCACCGGCGGCTCCTGCGCGAACTCGGGGAAGGTTTCGAGCAGCATCTGCTGATTGCTGCACAGCATCCGGTGGGTGGTCGGCACCGCCTTCGGCAGTTTGGTCGAGCCCGACGTGAAGAGGAATTTCGCAATCGAATCCGGGCTGATCGCCGCGTGCACCGCGTCGACCTTATCCGGCGTGGTGTTCAGCAGCTCGCCGAACGCGGTCACCGGGCGCGCGCTGCCCGGCTCGCGCGGCGCCACCTTGCTGACGATTTCGACGTCGGCCGGCACCACCGCTTCGATCGCTTTGGAGAACGTATCGTAGTCGCTGACGAACACGAGGCCCGGCGTCAGCAGCTCGATCGTATGGCGCAGCTTGCCGAAATCGCCGGAAGCGAGCGCATAGGCCGGCGAAATCGAGGCGAACGGCACGCCCGCCCACATCGCGCCGAGCATCAGTTGCAGATGGTCGAGATCGTTGCCCGACAGAATCGCGATGGGCCGCTCGGTCGACAGCTTGCGCGCGAGCAGCGCTTCGCCGATCGCGCGCGCGCCTTGCAACGCAGCCGCGTAGCTCAGGCCGACCCACTGTCCATCGCTGCCGCGGCGCGCCGCGAGCCAGCGTTCGGGATGCGCGCGCGCGCCGCTTTCGAGCCGCTCGGTCATCCGTTGCGGATGCTCGCCGAGCGTTTCGGCCGCCTGCAGATACCACGTATCGTTTTCGCGCCGCAGACGCAACGACGACGTGCCGATGCGCGCGTCGCGGTAATGCGTCGGCCGGCCGGCGGCGTTCGACGCGTTGTTTACTTGTGTCGGCTCGGAATGCAAAGCCTGTCTCCTGTGTCCGTTCCACGCGCGCCGTTTAACGGCGCCGCGCAGGCGCTCCGCGTCGTCGCGCGGAGCCGTCTCTTGATTACTTCGGGTTCCTACAGGTACCGCGCCGATTTCAGATCGGATAGTGGCGCGGTCCGGTCTGCACGGTGATCCAGCGCAGATCGGTGAATTCGGCAATCGATGCCTTGCTGCCGAAGCGCCCATAACCGCTCTTCTTCACGCCGCCGAACGGCATCTGCGCTTCGTCGTGCACGGTCGGCCCGTTGATGTGGCAGATGCCCGATTCGATCCGCTTGGCCAGATTGAACGCGCGCGCGACGTCGCGGCTGAAAATCGCCGCGGACAAGCCGTATTCGCTGTCGTTGGCGACGCGAATCGCTTCGTCGTCGCTATCGACGCGCTGCACCGTCACCACCGGCCCGAACGATTCGTCCGCATACAGCTTCATTTCCGGCGTAATGCCGTCGACGATCACCGGCTGCATCGCCGCGCCTTCCACCGTGCAACCGACCGGCAGGCGCGCGCCCTTCTCGCGCGCGTCTTCGACCAGCGCCTGCACGCGCCGCGCGGCCGCCTCGCTTTCGAGCAGGCCGAGCACCGAATCCGCGGCGGCCGGGTCGCCCGCCTTCAGCGTACGCGCCTTCGCGGCAAGCTTCTCGACGAACGCATCGGCCACCTTGCGATCGACGATCACGCGCTCGGTCGACATGCAGATTTGCCCTTGATTGAAGAACGCGCCGAACGCGATCCCTTCGACCGCCGCGTCCAGATCCGCGTCGTCGAGCACCAGCACCGGTGCCTTGCCGCCGAGTTCGAGCAGCGCCGGCTTCAGATGCTGCGCCGCGTGTTGCGCGACGATCCGCCCGACCCGCGTCGAGCCGGTGAAGTTTACGCGCCGCACCGCCGGATGCGCGATCAGCCGCTCGACCACCGCGGGCGCGTCTTCGGCCGAATGCGTGATCACGTTGACGACGCCGTCGCCGAGACCGGCATCATGCAGCACGGCGCCGATCAACCGATGCACGCCCGGACAACCCTCGGACGCCTTGAACACGACCGTGTTGCCGCATGCGAGCGGCATGGCCAGCGCACGGGTGCCGAGAATCACCGGCGCGTTCCACGGCGCCATCCCGAGCACCACGCCGCACGGCTGGCGTACCGCCATCGCGAGACTGCCCGGCACGTTCGACGGAATCACGTCGCCGTCGATCTGCGTGGTCATCGCGGCGGCTTCGCGCAGCATGTTGGCCGCGAGCATCACGTTAAAGCCGTACCAGTTCGGCATCGCGCCGGTTTCGGCGAGGCCGGTTTCGATGAACTGCCCGGCTCGCGCATCCATCAGATCGGCGGCGGCCAGCAGGCGCTTGCGCCGCTCGCCCGGCGCGAGCGCCGACCATGCGGGGAATGCGCGCGCCGCCGCTTCGACCGCCGCGTCCACATCGGCCAGCGTCGCCGCCGCCGCGCGAGACGCGACGCGGCCGTTCGCCGGGTTGATCCGCTCGAAGGTCCTGCCGTCCGACGCGCCGCGGCTCTTGCCGTCGATCAATAGAGTTACGTCCTGCATCGCCTCGTCTCCTCGCCTGTCTCGGTGGGTGTTATTCAGATTTAAACAGACAGGCGGCTTAGCGCTTGTACGCCTGCAGGCCCGGCTTGATCGACTTGTCGTCGAGGAACTGCTTCAGACCCTGCTCGCGGCCGTGCTCCGGATCGCGCAGTTGCGCCTGATCGAGCTTCGCGTACAGATAGTCTTCGTTCTGCTCCCACGTCAATTCGCGGCTGCGCTTGAAACCGATCTTCGCGTTGCGCAGCACCACCGGGTTCTTGTTGAGCAGCTTGGCGGCCAGCGCGACCGTTTCCTCGCGCAGTTGCGCACGCGGCACGCTCTTGTTGACGAGGCCCATCTCGGCGGCCTGCGGGCCGGTGAACGTGTCGCCGGTCATGATGTAGTGGAGCGCCCGACGATGCCCGACCGTGTCGGCCATCGCCTTGCTGACCAGGTTGCCCGGCGGGATGCCCCAGTTGATTTCCGACAGACCGAACACCGCTTCGTCCGCGGCGATCGCCAGATCGCAGGCGACCAGCGGCGAGAAGCCGCCACCGAAGCACCAGCCGTTGACCATCGCGATGGTCGGCTTCGAGTACATGCGCAGCAATTGCCACTGCCAGCGCGATGCGTCGCGGCGAATCTTTTCCTGCAGGATTTCCGGGCCCGCGTCGACTTCGCGGAAGTACTCCTTCAGATCCATCCCGGCGGTCCACGCATCGCCTTCACCGGTCAGCACGACCACCTGCGCTTCGGCGTCGAGCTCGACCGCTTCGAGTACTTCGATCATCTCGCGGTTCAGCGTCGGATTCATCGCATTGCGCTTCTCCGGACGGTTGAACTTGATCCAGGCGATACCTTCCGCGACTTCGACCTTGACGGCTTTCCAACGACCTTCGTAATTCATCTGCTTTCTCCGTGAACGGTGACCGCGACGGCGGCCGGTTGAGTGCATTTAATATCAGGCTGCCTGATATGTAAAGTGGAATTTCGGGGCCTCGGTGCAAACCCCTAGCACCGGTTTGCGCCGCGCGACACGCTAAGATGCGGGCTAGACCTTCCCCCCGGTACGCCATGAACAAGAATCCGAAGCCGTCCGCCGATGCGGGCACCGCCCGCCACCGCCGCCCGAGCCTGCGCCTGACCTACGTGATCGGCAGTCTCGACCGCATCTTGCGGCGCCGCATGAGCGAAGCGCTCGCGCCGCTCGGCCTCACGCTCGCGCAGTTCACCGCGCTGTCGGTGCTCGACGCGAACGGCCGGGCGTCGAACGCGCAGGTCGCCGAGCGCTCGTTCATCACGCCGCAATCGGCCAACGAAGTGATGAACGCGATGTCGGCGCGCAACTGGGTGAGCCGCGAACCGGACCCGAGCCACGGCCGCATCGTGCTGCTGCAACTGACCGACGACGGCCGCGCGGTGCTGCGCGAATGCGAGCAGGCGGTCAAGGCGATCGAAAAACAGATGCTCGACGACATCGGCGTCGACACCGCCGCCGGCGTGCAACAGCACCTCGAAGCGTTCGTGCGCAATCTGCGCGGCTAACCGCTGCAACCCCTTCTACTTCCGGCTTACTAGGTGTTTTCACCGAACAGCTAACGCTTGTTTTATCAGCCTACCTGATATTAAATCCATCCCACGACGGCACGGCCGGCTACTCGCCGCGTCGTCCCGGAGCAAGCGCGCCAGCCCGCCAGCATCGAACCGGTGCGCGGCGAGCCGCGCGGTTCGCAAGCGTCGCGCCCCGACCTTGATGCCAGTCTGAATCCCGCACCACCGCCGCCCTCCGCTTATCCGGACGGCGCGGCGCGGCCATGCGCACACGCGCCCGGCCGCTGTTCGCAGCACCACGCCACACGCTGCACCGGAAAGCCACGCCATTTAATAAGGATCACTAACGTGAAAAGAGCCGGAACGTTTTCTTCCACCGACCCAGCCGCATCGTCCGCTTCCGCGCCAGGCGGCGTCGCGCTGACGCTCGGCCTGTGTTTCGCGATCGCGCTGCTCGAAGGGCTCGATCTGCAATCGGTCGGCGTCGCCGCGCCGCGCATGGCCCGCGAGTTCGGCCTGTCGGTCGGGCAGATGGGGCTCGCGTTCAGCGCCGGCACCTTCGGGCTGCTGCCCGGCGCGATGTTCGGCGGCCGGCTCGCCGACCGGATCGGCCGCAAGCGGGTGCTGTTGATCTCGGCCTCTCTGTTCGGACTGCTGTCGATCATGACCGCGCTGGTCAGCGACTTTCACACGCTGGTGCTGGTGCGCGTGTTGACCGGCATCGGTCTGGGCGGCGCGTTGCCGAACCTGATCGCGTTGTCGTCGGAAGCGGTCGAGCCGCACCGGCGCGGCACCGCGGTCAGCGTGATGTATTGCGGCATTCCGTTCGGCGGCGCGATCGCGTCGGTGATCGGCGTAATGAGCGCGGGCGACGGCGACTGGCGCCACATCTTCTACGTCGGCGGCGTCGGACCGCTGTTGCTGGTGCCGCTGCTGATGCTGTTCCTGCGCGATTCGAGCGCGTTCGCGAAGGCCTCGCACGACGGCCGCCTGAAGCCCGCGCCGATCGGCAACGTGCTGTTCGGCGACAGCCGCGGCCCGTCCACCGTGCAGATCTGGGTCAGCTACTTCTGCACGCTGATCGTGCTGTATTTCCTGCTCAACTGGCTGCCGTCGCTAATGGCCTCGCGCGGGCTGTCGCGCCCCGAAGTCGGCACCGTGCAGATCTTCTTCAACATCGGCGGCGGTCTCGGCACGCTCTTCATCGGCATGCTGATGGACCGGATTCGCCAGAGCGTCGTGGTCGCCGGCATGTATGTCGGGATCATCGCGTCGCTCGCGGGGCTTGCTGTATCGCCCGGGTTCGGCGCGCTGGTGGCCGCGGCGTTCTTCGCCGGCACCTTCGTGGTCGGCGGTCAATCGGTGCTGTACGCGCTGTCCGCCGCGTTCTATCCGACCGCGATGCGCGGCACCGGAGTCGGCGCGGCAGTGGCCGTCGGCCGCATCGGTTCGGTGGTCGGGCCGCTCGCCGCGGGCGCGTTGCTGGCGATGGGCCGCAGTTCGTCGACGGTGATCGGCGCGAGCATTCCGGTCACCGTGATCGCCGCCGGGGCCGCGCTGATGTTGCTGCGCCGCCCGCGCGCCGAGGACTGAACCAAGCCCGCCGCGCAGCCCACGGCGTGTGGACACATAACAACTACCCAAACACAACAACATTTTTATCAACGGTCTGGAGACTACACCCATGCAAGCATCCGCACGCCTTCTGCTTTGCGGCGCGTTGTGCGCCGTCAGCGGCGCGGCAGCAGCGCAATCGAGCGTCACGCTGTACGGCATCGTCGATACCGGCATCGAATATGTTTCGCACGCGAATGCCGCGGGCAACAGCGTGGTCCGCATGCCGGGCGTCACCGGCGAATTTCCGTCGCGCTGGGGTTTGCGGGGCAACGAGGACCTCGGCGGCGGTTACAGCGCGATCTTCACGCTGGAAAGCGGCTTCAATCTGCGCGGCGGCGACTCCGGCCAGGGCGGCCGGCTGTTCGGGCGCCAGGCGCTGGTCGGCGTGAAGAGCCCGTACGGCACGCTCAGCTTCGGCCGTCAATACACGATGACCTACTACGCGCTGCTCGGCGCGGACATCATCGGTCCGGACATCTACGGTCTCGGCTCGCTCGACGCGTACATCCCGAATGCGCGCGTCGACAATTCGGTCGCCTATACGGGCACGTGGTCGGGCGTCACGTTCGGCGCGAATTACTCGTTCGGCCGCGACGCGGCGGGCACCGGCAACTCGCCGGGCCAAGGCACCTGTACCGGCTCGGTGGCGGGCCGTCCGACCGAGTGCCGCGAGTGGTCGGTGATGCTGAAGTACGACGCGCCGGTGTTCGGCGTCGCGGCCTCGTATGAAGAGCTGCGCGGCGGCGCGACCGCGGCGGCGAACTTCTTCGACGGCGTCGCGCCGATCCCGCTGACCAGCGCAGCCGACAAGGACAGCCGCGCGCACGTGAGCGCGTACGTGAATATCGACAAGCTCAAGCTCGGCGCCGGCTGGCTGAACCGCCGCGTCGACACGGCCGCGGCCGCGTTGCCCGACGTGCGCTCGAATCTGTTCTTCGTCGGCGCGTCGTACTACGTGACGCCGGCGTTCATCGTCGACGGCGAGGTCTATCACATCGACAACGAGCAGCACGACACCCGCGCGACGATGGGCACGCTGCGCTCGACCTATCTGCTGTCCAAGCGCACCGCGGTCTATGCGCAGGCCTCGTATCTCGGCAACAGCGCGAAGGCGCGCTACTCGGTCAGCGGCGGCGGCGGCGGCACCACGCCGGCGGCCGGCGCGAACCAGACCGGCGTGATGCTGGGCCTGCGTCACTCTTTCTAACGACAAGCAGCTGACAACGACAGGAGACATCGGATGAAATGCACTTCTATCGCAATCGCGGCGGCCGCGGCGCTCGCGCTCGCCGCGTGCGGCGGCAGCAATCACGACGGCTCGACGAACACGAGCAACAACGGCACTAGCGGCACCGGCACCGGCAGCACCGGCACCAGCGCCAGCGCGACCGCGCTGCCGCAACTGAGCGCGGCCACGCCCGGCACGCTCGCCGGCACCTGCGCGGCGCTCGCCGCGAAGCTGTCGTTCGCGAACACCACCTTCACGACGGTCACCGACGTCGCCGCCGGCACGTTGACGGTAAGCGGCAAACCGATCGCCGAGCACTGCCTGATTCAGGGCAACATGAATCAGCGCGTGAGCAGCGTCGACGGCAAGACCTACGCGATCGGCTTCGAGATGCGCCTGCCGCTCGCGTGGAACGGCCGTTTCTTCTATCAGGCCAACGGCGGTCTGGACGGCAACGTGGTCACCGCGACCGGCGAGATCGGCGGCGGCGGCGCGACCAACGACGCGCTGAACATGGGCTTCGCGGTGATCAGCTCGGATGCCGGCCACAGCTCGTCGCAAAATCCGCTGTTCGGTCTGGACCCGCAGGCGCGTCTCGATTACGGCTACAACGCGGTCGCGACGCTCACGCCGATGGCCAAGCAGGTGATCAAGCTCGCTTACGGCAAGGCTCCGGACCGCAGCTACTTCGAAGGTTGCTCGAACGGCGGCCGGCACGCGCTGGTCGCGGCCGCGCGTTCGTCGGCCGAATACGACGGCATCATCGCCGGCGATCCGGGCTTTCATCTGCCGAAGGCGGCGATCGGCGAAATGTGGGGCGCGCAGCAGCTCGCGAAAGTCGCGACCGCCACGACCCCGGCCGGGCTGCCCGACATCACGACCGGCTTCACGGCGGCCGAACGGGCGATGGTCGCGGCAAAAATCCTCGCCAAATGCGATGCGCTCGACGGCGCGACCGACGGTCTGATCCAGGACATCAAGGCCTGCCAGGCGAACTTCAGCCTCGCCAACGACGTGCCGACCTGCACCAACAACACGCGCGACGGCACCTGCCTGACCACCGCGCAGAAGGACGCGATCGGCAACCTGTTCGCGGGCGCGCGCGACAGCGCCGGCCACGCGCTGTATGCGAGCTTCCCGTACGACGCCGGGCTCGGCGGCGGCTGGTCGGCATGGAAGCAGTCGAACTCGATCACGCTCGACCCGGCCGCCGCGGCGTTCACGTTCACGACGCTGCCGCAAAGCGCGTCGATTCTGAGCCAGTTGCCGTCCTATGCGCTGAACTTCAGCATGGACACCGACGCGCCGAAAATCTTCGCGACGGGCGGCGTGTACACCGAGTCGTCGTGGTCGTTCATGACGCCGCCGGACGAGACCAATCTGAGCGCGCTGAAGCAGCGCGGCGCCAAGCTGATCGTCTATCACGGCACCAGCGACCCGGTGTTTTCGTCGAACGACACGACCGACTGGTATCAGCGTCTGAGCACCGCGAACGCCGGCGACGCGACGAACTTCGCGCGGCTCTACACGATCGCCGGGATGAACCATTGCAGCGGCGGCCCGAGCACCGACCAGTTCGACATGCTGACGCCGATGATCGCGTGGGTCGAACAGGGCAAGGCGCCCGACAGCGTGATCGCGACCGCGCGCGATGCGAGCAGCGCGGTGCCGAACAGCGACGTGCCGTCGAGTTGGGGCGCCGGACGCACGCGGCCGCTGTGTCCGTATCCGAAGGTCGCGCGCTATACGGGCGGCAACGTCGATTCGGCCAGCAGCTTCACCTGTAGTTAACTAGCAGTGCGCTCGCGCATGCCGAACCCGGCATGCGCGGCAGTGTGTTCCACCCGCGTTACAGCGTTTGCAGGATCGACCGGGTAGCGAAGAACCGCCGCCCGCTCACTCTGCTTTGCCCCCTGCCCGCCCGCACCTTTCCCTCCGCCTTCCCCCCCGCCTTTCCCCCGCCCTGCACACCGGTTCGCCAAGCGTCCCGGCCCCAGATAGAATCCCCCGCATTGCGCGTTGCCTCGCGCCGCCGCCCGTCCGGGAACGCGGATTGCTGCCGCCGCTAGGTTGAGCATCAGACGGTCACGACCAACCGTCGTTTTCAGTGCACCTTGAACTACACATCGACAATGACTACCGACGCATCCAACCCGTCTTCCTCGTCCGCAGCGGCGCGGTCCGACGCGGCCCGACCCGACCGTGACCGGCCGGGCGAGACCCGGCGCGACGCGGCGCGACGCAATGTCGAAACCGGCGTGCCCGGCTTCGACGAAATTCTCGGCGGCGGACTGGTGAGCGGCGGCGTCTATCTGCTGGAAGGGATGGCGGGCGCCGGCAAGACGATCCTGTCGAGCCAGATCGGCTTTCACCGGGTCCGCCAGGGCGAGAAGGTGCTGTACATGACGCTGATCGCCGAGTCGCACGACAAACTGCTCGCTCATCTGAAAGGCTTGAGCTTCTTCGACGAAACCGCGGTCGCGCAGCAAATGCTGTTCGTGTCCGGCTATCACGAGCTGATGAAGGACGGCCTCGACGGCTTTCTGAAGCTGATCGCGTCGAGCATCTACGACTACCGGCCGAGCCTGATGATCATCGACGGCTTTCGCAGCGCGCGCGAATTCAGCGAAACCGAGCTGTCGCTGTCGAAGTTCATCCACGAACTGAACGCGCTGGTCGCCGCGCTCGACTGCACGACGCTGCTGCTCGCGCCGCTGTCCGGCAACGAGCCGCACCCCGAACACACGCTGGTCGACGGGCTGATCGAGCTGAACCGCTACAGCGACGGGATGCGCCGCGCGCGCGAAATCGAAGTGCACAAGATGCGCGCGCGCAACCATCTGATGGGCAAGCACTTCTTCCGCATCGCCGAAAGCGGGCTGCTGATGTTCCCGCGGCTCGAGGCGCAGTGCGCCGCGCCGCCCGGCCCGGTCGATCTGAAAGCGCGCCTCGGCTTCGGCTTGCCGCACCTGGACAATCTGCTCGGCGGCGGCTTCGCGCAAGGCTCGACCACCACGCTGATCGGCCCGTCCGGGGTCGGCAAAACGCTGCTGTGTCTGCAGTTTCTGGCCGCCGGCCTCGCACGCGGCGAGCGCTGCGTGTATCTGGGCTTCTACGAAGGACCGCAGCGGCTGATCGGCAAGGCCGAAGCGGTATCGATCCCGCTCGCCGACGCGTGGCGGGACGGCCGCCTCGTGGTGAACTGGCAACCGGCGATCGAACTCGCGGTCGACGAGGTCGCGGCCAACGCGCTCGCCACCGTCCGCGAGACCGGCGCGACGCGCATCGTGATCGACGGGGTCGAAGGCTTCCGCGATTCGGCGCTGCGCACCGAGCGTTTCGGGCTGTTTCTCAACGCGCTGCTGCATCAGCTGCGCGAGGCGGCCGTCACGACGCTCGTCACCGAGGAGCTGCCGCTCTACGCGGACCCCGGTCACGGCCGCGCGGTGCGGGTCTCGGCGCTGACCGAGAACCTGATCCTGCTGCGCTACGCGGAGACGACGGAGCACGGCTTGCGACGGATGATCTCGGTGGTCAAGCAACGCGAAAGCGCGCACGACACATCGCTGCGCGAGCTGGAGATTTCGTCGCAAGGTCTCGACGTGATCGACGGTCCACCCACGACCGCCGGTTCGCCGTCGCCGGCCGGACTGCCGGCCACGCTGCAAACGCGGCGCCCAACCTAGGCGCCCATGAAAACCATTCTGGTGGTGGACGACGAGTTCGACATCCTGACGGTCTGGCGGCTGCTGCTGGAGCGGCACGGCTACACCGTGCTGACCGCGTCCAACGGAGCGGTCGCGCTCGAACTGGTGCGCACGAGCCGCCCCGACATCATCGTGTCCGACTGCATGATGCCGGTGATGTCCGGCACCGAGCTGTGCGCGGCGCTAAACGCGGATGCCGACTTGCGCGAAATCCCGATCATCCTGTGCAGCGCGGCCGCCGACCTGCCCGCGCAACCGAATCCCCACATTGCGTACGCGCGCAAACCGCTGTCGTTCGACCAGTTGCTGTCCATGCTCGTGCGGATGGGCCCGTAAGAGCGGCGCGTCATTGCGCGTCACCGGCAGCCCGCTAACCCGCAATCAGCTTGAGACGCTCGCGCTATTGGTCGAGCGTCGCCAGCGTTCTACGTTTGACCGCCGCCTCTTAAAGTGAGCCATCGTTCGCGCGAAGCCTGAACCGCGCAGCGCGACGCAACTTCAGGAGCCCGGTCATGAACGGCAATCGTGGTGCTACTCGTAGTGCTAAAGGTGGTTCCAACGGGGGTGCAATCCCCGCTGGCTTCTTCGGGATCGCGGTGGGCGCGCTCGCGTTCGCCAATCTGTGGCGCGTCGCGATCCGCGTGTGGGATCTGCCCGCCATCGCGGGAACCGCGCTGACGGTCGCCGCGCTCGCGCTCTGGCTCGTCCTGCTGGCCGCTTACGCGCACAAGTGGTTCGCTCACACCGCCGAGGCCCGCGCGGAACTCGAACATCCGGTGCAATCGTCGTTCGTCGCGCTCGCGCCGGTGGCGACGCTGCTCGCGGCGCAACTGCTGCAACCGTATGCGCATACGCTCGCGCTGAGCCTGTACGGCGTCGCGACGCTCGCGCAACTCGCGCTCGGCGTCTACCTGCAAGGCAAGCTGTGGCAAGGCGGCCGCCAACCCGAACTGACCACCCCGGCGATCTATCTGCCGACGGTCGGCGCCGGCTTCGTCGCGGCGACGAGTTCGGCGGCGTTCGGTTTTCATCAGCTCGGCGAACTGTTTTTCGGCGCCGGCGCGCTGGCCTGGCTCGCGCTCGAATCGATGATCCTGCAGCGCGCCGCCGTGCATGAACCGCTGCCCGAAGCACTGCGTCCGACGCTCGGCATCCAGCTCGCGCCGCCGGTCGTCGGTGGAGTCGCGTACCTGAGCCTGACCAGCGGCGCACCCGATCTGTTCGCTTACGCGCTGCTCGGCTACGGCCTGTATCAAGGCTTGTTGCTGCTGCGTCTGCTGCCGTGGATTCGCCGCCAGGCGTTCGTGGCCGGCTACTGGGCGTTCAGCTTCGGCGTCGCCGCGCTGCCGACGATGGTGCTGCGCCTGCTCGAACGCGGCGCGACCGGTCCGCTCGAATGGGCCGCGCCGGTACTGTTCGTCGCCGCGAACGCGATCATCGCGATCCTGGTGGTAAAGACGCTGGGACTGCTGGTGCAAGGCAAGCTGATTCCGCCCGCGGCGAGCGCGCCGGCCTCGACTACCGCCGCGGCTTCCGCTACCGGTCCGGCGAAGCGCATCGCGACAAGCCCGCGGGTGGCCCGCGTTCAATAACGACGCGCAAGGCGGCGAAGCGGCCAGCCGGATCGTTTCGGCACGCTAAACAAAGCAACGCGGCGGCGACGCACTACGCATCCCGCCGCTTTCGCGCATCTGTCAGAACCCGTGCAGCGATACTACGATCAGCGCCGCGCCGACGATCGCGACCACGTCCTCGATCAGCGCCGCCGGCGCATCGCGCCCGAACATATTGGCCAGCGCCGCGCGCGCCTTCGCGCCGCCGAGCGTGCCGAGCACCGCGCCGACCGCCCCGACCACCGCGCCCAGCACACCGACCAGCGAGCCGCCCGCCAGCCCGCCATGCACGCCGCTGATCGCCGCGCCGCTCAACGCGCCCAGGACGATGCGCGCGCCGAACTGCAACGGCACCTTGCGACTAGGGGTTTCGGGGAGTTGATCGGTGATCAGTTCGAGGAGCGCCAGCAGGGTGAAGATGTACGGCGTGGCGGCGAAGCCGAAGAAGGCGAGCGACGTGCCTTGCAGCGGCAACCATCCGAGCCGCGCGGCCCAGCTGACAGCGGCGGGAGCGGTCATCGCGCGCAGGCCGGCGACGATACCGATGAGCAAGGCCAGAACGTACACGGACATAGTGGACTCCTGAACGAGGGCAATGATGCACTGTTGAACAGGCCGACGTTTTACGTGGACGAACGTCGGCAGGACCTGTCGAGCATTCCATCTGCACAGTCAACTTCTCACCACTGCATCGGGGCAGGCCACGTTCGCGCGTTGCTGTTGCTCACGAGCGCCACTTCGTTGCCGCCGCCTCGTCCACCCTGCGCGCGAAACAGTGCGCGATGGACGGCTGCGTCCGTCGATGCGGCCCCTAGTGTCGCACAGTCGGCGGGCACAGACGAGCGTCGACGGGCGCGGGACACGGCCACCGATTTTCCGCGCGCCGCCGGCAAACGGTGATAAGTTAGCCGACTCACAAAAAAATCTAATACCTGGAACATGAGACCGTATCTCCCGCTGAACGCGCTGCGCGCGTTCGAATCGTCCGCGCGGCATCTGAGCTTCACGCGCGCCGCGCAGGAATTGAACGTGACCCAGGCGGCCGTGAGCCAGCAGGTCCGCTCGCTCGAAGAGCGGCTCGGCACCGCGCTGTTCAAGCGCCTGCCGCGCGGCCTCGCGATGACCGACGAAGGACTCGCGCTGCGCCCGGTGCTGTCCGATGCGTTCGATCGCATCGAGGCGGTGCTCAAGCAGTTCGAGGGCGGCCACTTCCACGAAGTACTGACGATCAGCGTGGTCGGCACTTTCGCGGTCGGCTGGTTGATGCCGCGCCTGAGATCGTTTCGCGACGCGCATCCGTTCGTCGAACTCCGGCTGCTGACCAACAACAATCTCGTCGATCTCGCGACCGAGGGCCTCGACTTCGCGATCCGTTTCGGCGACGGAACCTGGCCCGGCTCGCTCGCGACCCGCCTGCTCGACGCACCGCTCGCGCTGCTGTGCACGCCGGAAATCGCTGCGCGCCTGTCACGCCCCGACGATCTCGCGAACGAAACCTTGCTGCGCTCGTATCGCGCGGATGACTGGATGAACTGGTTCGCGGCCGCCGGGATCGCGCCGCGGCCGGTGCGTGGGCCGGTGTTCGATTCGTCGCGGCTGATGGTGGAAGCGGCGATGCAGGGCGCCGGGATCGCGCTCGCGCCGGTGTCGATGTTCGAGCACGAGGTCAACAGCGGGCGGCTGGTGCGCCCGTTCGACGTGGAGGTTCATGCGGGCAGTTACTGGCTGACCAGTCTGAAGGGCAAGCCGATGACGCCGGCGATGGTGCTGTTCAGTCAGTGGATCGTCAAGGAGGCGGCGGCCGCTCGCGCCTGAGCTCGAGCCTGAATTGGAGCGTGAGCCTGGGCGACTATGCGGCGCTGCGGCAGTGGCCGTTCATCGCCGGACGCTCGGCTTGCGGCGGGAACACGTTCCACGAGCCGTCGCGATGGCGGAAGAAGAAAATCGACAGCAATCCTTCCGGTTTCAGCGTCTGCACGCACACATAGCGATGTTGCGATGCGCGGTGGCAGAACTGGACGACGCGCGCGGGCATCGACGGAGTGGGCGCGAGCCATTTATCGACGGCCCAGTGCAAGCTTTTTTCTCCGGCAACCATGATGCTCTCCTCGAATCGTCTCGCGCGCGAAGCGCTGTACTGCTTTGTGCTGTGTTGCGGTGTGCGTCGCCGGCGCTGCGTTCACGCGATCTGGGCGGCTTGTTCGAACTGCGCGCCGTGGAATGCGGATTCGCCGCGCGCCGCCCCGTGCCGTGCGCCGCTTTCGACGAACGCCTTCACGAGGCACAGCAGCGCGCGCATGCCGGCGCGCGGATGGCGCAGGCACCCATCCACCTGTTCGCTGCGGCTTTCGCCGAGCAGGCACCATGCGCAAAAGTGTTCGCAGTTGTTGGTCAGCAGGCGGTAGCGGTTTTCGCCCAGGCGCGAGCGCGCGCGGCTCACCGCTTCGGCGCCGACGTAGAGCGCGGACGGCGTCGCGCGGATCGACAGCGGATGACCGGCCGCGAAGCGCGCGAGTTCGACTTCCTCGACCGGCCCGCGATGCGCGGAACTGGCGAAGCCCGAGTAATGCACCACGCGGCCATTGCCGACGTAGATGCCGTGATGCTCGTAGCCGTTGCGTTGGGTGACCAGATGGGCGCCGATCGGCAGATCGATCGTCGACGCTTTGGCGGCGCCGGCGGTGCCAGCTTCGAAAGCTTCGTGGCGGGGATCGCGCGTTGCGGTGTTCATGACTGGCCTCGTTCGCAAGTTCCAACACTGTTGCGACAGCTTTTGCATCATCCGGGCCATGCGCCGAAAAGCCCTTGTTTACGGGGTTTACGGCTTACCGAGCGGTTTCCTGAAGCGGTGTCTGTCAGCGAACGGCCAACAGAATTCGAGGCGATCTGTTGGCGTACGGCAGTCAGTTGAAGGCTGCGAGCGTGCCCGCGATCATTGCGCCGCCGCGCCGATCGGCGGCAGTTCCGGCGCGTCGAGCCCGGCGAACGGGTCGCGCCATGCGGGTATCTCCATCAGTCGCGCGTGCCACGCCTGAACCCGCGGGAAATCGCCGAGCGGCAGGCCAGCCAGATCCGCAAAAGGCAACACGCAGGCGACGCGGAAATCGGCGTACGTGACTGCATCGCCGACCAGCCAGTCCCGCTGCGCCAGATGCTGCTGCAAAATCGCGGCGGACGAAGCGAACTCGTTCAGCCCAGCCTCGACGATCTCTGGCCTGATCGGCCCCAGCCCATAACGCTGTTTGGTTACCCGTTCGAAATGCACGTGATCGCAGCCGCGTACGAAGTGGCAATGGCCCCAACTGAGCCAACGGATCAGGTCCGGCTGCGCGTCATCGGTCGGCCATAATGGCGAGCCGGCCAGACGCGCGAGCCGGCACGCGATCGCGTCCGCCTCCCAAAGCGTGGCGTCGCCGTCGACCAGAATGGGCAGGCTGAGATTCGGATTGAGCTTGATGAACTTGTCGCGCTCGCCCGGCGAAAACGGCGACGCGAATTCGAACTCGACCGGCGAGTTCAAATAGCGCGCCACCGCAACGGCGAGACGCGGATTGTAATTACGGCTGAAATAGAGCTTCATCGCGACCTCCTGCTCAAGGGATCGGTTCGGCTTCCTGTCCGAAAGATTTTTTTCTCGAAGCCAGTCGGCGATTCTACTCACGACAATAAAAATAGCTATGCGAAATAGATGTTCGCCGAAGACGCAGCAAAGTTGTCCGGACAGGCGCTCACGAACGCACTGAAATAGATTGGAATCCCAGGCAGTCGCCGCCGATCGACCGTAGATGCAAGGAGCTCCCGCATGGCCACCCCTAGCGACTCGGCTTCGCCCCGCACGACACCCGCGATCGCGCTCGCGCTGCAAGGCGGCGGCGGACTCGGCGCGTATCACATCGGCGCGTACCAGGCACTGCATGAAGCCGGTCTGCTGCCCGACTGGATCTGCGGCACGTCGATCGGCGCATTCAACGCGGCCTTGATTGCGGCAAACCCGCCGCAAGAGCGGCTGCAAAAACTGACAGGGTTCTGGGACGCCATTTCGCGGCCCGATTTTTCGTTGCCGGACGATGCAACGGTGCTGCGCTACCTGCACAACGCGCTCAGCTATGCCGATGCTGTGCTGTTCGGGCAACCGGCGTTCTTCTCGCCGCGCAATCCGTTCGCGCTGTTCCTGCCCGATGCGCCGTCGCAAAACGTGAGCTTCTACGACACCTCGCCGATGCTGGCCACGTTGCAGCGCTTCGCGAACTTGCCGGTCGAGCGCGGTGCGCCGGTGCGGCTGAGCGTCGGTGTCACCAATGTCGAAACCGGCATGCCGCATTTCTTCGACAGCGACCGCGAGAACATCGAGGCCGCGCACGTGCTCGCGAGCGGTTCGCTGCCGCCGGGCTTTCCGGCGACGTCGATCGACGACCGGCTCTATTGGGATGGCGCGTGCGTGTCGAATACGCCGCTCGACGAGATCGTCGAGCGCTCGCGGCATGCGCATCTGGTCGTGTTCATGATCGATCTGTGGAGCCTCGCGGGGAAAGCGCCGCGCAACATGAACGAAGTGCTATGGAGAGCGAAACAGATTCAGTACGCCAGCCGCAGCCGTTATCACCTCAATACCGCCGTCGCGTGTACCCGTCTGCGGCAAGCCAGGCATCATCTCGCGACGCGTGACCCGGCAGCGGATTCCGGGCTCCCGAAAGGCCCAGCGCTGCAGCGGCTCGACGTCGTGCATGTCGTGTATCGACCGGGCCCCGATCAGGTGCCCGGCAGCGATGCGGAATTCTCGCGTGAATCGATCGCCGAGCGGCGTGCGGCCGGCTATGCGGACCTGAGCACGGCGCTGGCCGCGAAACCCTGGTTGACCGAACTGTCGAGCGCGCATCTTGGCGTGACGGTGCATCGTGTCGAGTGTGGGCAGGTGACGACAGAAGCCGCGTGAGCCGCTCCGAAGCGATTAGCTAAGCAACGCTTTCGCGCTCGCTCAGCCCCGGTTCTCAGGCAACTCACGAAGTTTGCGCGGCTGCAACGTTGCCGCCGCAATCCCCGCGCCGGCGAACGCACACACGGCCGACACGAGCGCAACGGCGCGCAACGCGTCGACGATCGCGTCGGCTTGCGCGCTCGCCAGCGGCGTCGCGCGCGCCGCGGGCGCGTTGCCGTCCGCGCCCCCCGCTTGCGCAGCCGGCTCCAGCAACTGCGCTGTCTCGCGCGCACCGGGCGGCACCGGTAACGCGTCGAGACGCGCCGCCAGCGCCGCGTGATGCGACCACACGAACACGATGCCGAGCACCGCGATCGCCAGCAAACTCGCCACCCGCGCGACCGCGTTGTTGATGCCGGACGCGACGCCGGCGCGCTCGCGCGGCACCGAGCTCATCACGGTCGTGGTCAGCGGCGCGACGGCGATCGTCACGCCGAGACCCAACACCGTGAGCGCGGGGAAAAAGCCGCTCCAGTAGCCGCCATGCACGAGCGGCAACGCCAGCAACGCGAAACCGGCGCCGGCCACCGCCGGCCCGATAGTTAGAAGTGCTCGCGAGCCAAAACGGCTCGTCAGGCCGCCGGTAAAACGCGACAACAAACCGATCATGACCGGCACCGGCAGCAGCGCCGCGCCCGCTTCGGTCGCGCTGAAGCCATGCGCGCGAATCAGAGTGAATGGCAGGAAAAAGAACGCGCCGCCGAGCCCGAAATAAAGCAGCAGCGTAACGACATTCGCGCCGCTGAAATCGCGCGAGCGGAACACGTCGAGCGGCATCATCGGGTTGGCGCTGCGCGCTTCGATGAGCACGAACGCGACGAGGATCAGCACGCCGGCGCCGAGCGTGCCGAGCACGAGCGGCTGCGCGAAGCCGCGCGACGACGCCAGCGTGAGGCCGAACGTGAGCGCGCCGAGTCCCGCCGCCGCGCTCAGCGCGCCCGGCCAGTCGAGCGCACGGGTCGCATCCGCGCTGTGGCTGTTGGGCACCGCAGCGAGTGCGAGCACGATAGTCAACGCGGCGAGCGGCAGGTTCAGGAAGAAGATCGCGCGCCACGACCAGACATCGACGAGCCAGCCGCCCGCCACCGGCCCGAGCGCCGACGTGATCGCACCGACGCCCGCCCAGGTCCCGATGGCGCGGCCGCGCGCGGCATCGTCGAACACCGCGCCGATGATCGCGAGGCTGCTCGGCACCAGCAGGGCGGCGCCGATCCCCTGCACCGCGCGCGCGGCGATCAGCGCCGCCGCGTTCGGCGCGAGGCCGCAGGCGGCCGACGCCAGCGTGAAGAGCGCGATGCCCGCGATGAACACCGTGCGGCGGCCAAGCACGTCGCCGAGCGAACCGCCGACCAGCACCAGCGAGCCGAGCAACAGCAAATACGCGTTGACGACCCATTGCAGCGCCGCGACGCTCGCGCCGAGTTCGCTCTGGATCGACGGCAACGCGACATTGACGACCGAGCCGTCGATGAACGCCATGCTCGAACCGAGGATCGTCGCGGCGAGCGCGAGACGTTGGCGCCGGCACGGGAAGCCGGTCGCGGCGGGTTGCGCGCGGATCGCGAGTTCGTCGCACGGGCTCGCTTGCGCGGCGAGCGCATGCGCGGCATGGCGCGCGCTGGCGGGAAAATCGGGCTTGGCCAAGTTTGCTCCGGTGCTGATCGACGGATCTCACACCAACGCGCCGGATGTTCGGCAATCCATCCCCGCGCGTTGAACGGGCTTTGCGACAGAAACTATAGTTCAATCCGGCTGTGCGGCCGCCCGGGCGACCCGCGCAGCGACGCCGCGCGGCCCGGACGATCTGTTGGCCCGCACACCTGTTCGAACGCGGATATGTTGGTTGCGGACCGACCACTCGCGCCGGCCCTGCTCGCGGCCGATCCACGCGAGGCCCGCCGCACAACGCGCCGCGGCGCGCGCGCCGTTCCGCCCCCCGATTGGCACGCGCTTTGCACCATCTCCGCCAGAGTCCATTGAACCGCGCGCGTTGCGTTGTCTACGCGGCCAACCGGAGAACGACATGTCCTGCATTTCTATCAACGACCTCTCGCTGAACCTCGCGCTCGATCGCAAGGCGATGGCCGCGATTCGCGGCGGCGGCGGCGCGCCGTGGGTATATGGCTGGATCCAGCCCTACGTGCCGCAAACGCCGAGCATCGGTCCGGTCGTCAACCTGTACGAAGTGTCCAACAACTTCTACGCGAACCAGATGATCAACCAGTTCCAGTCGGTCGACGTGCGCAACTTCGGCGCGAATTCGAACCTCACGGTGTCGCCCGACGCACGCACCCGCAACGATTCGGTGTAGACGTTGTGACTTGCGCGAGCCAATTTCGCTGGACTTCGTGCGCGCGTTCGGACACCGGACACGTTCGCGAGATCAACGAAGACGCGTGCCTCGATCAACCCGAAGCCGGCCGCTGGGCGGTCGCCGACGGGATGGGCGGGCACGCGGTCGGCGACGTCGCGAGCCGCGCGGTCATCGACGCATTGAGCCAGCTCGGCACGCCGCGCAGCATCCGGGCGCTGGTCGCCGATGCGCGCACGCGGCTGCAACGCGCGAACCGCCAGTTGCGCGACGAAGCCGCGCGCCGCCAGGTGCAACGGATCGGCAGCACCGTGGTCGTGCTGCTCGCGTGCGATCGCTTCTGCGGCTATCTGTGGGCCGGCGACAGCCGCATCTATCTGTATCGCGCGGGGCAATTGCGGCAACTGACGCGCGACCATAGCCAGGTCGAAGAACTGCGTTCGCTCGGCGTGATCACCGAAGAAGAAGCGCGCCATCATCCGGCGCAGCATATGATCACGCGCGCGGTCGGCGCGACCGATGTGCTCGAACTCGACGACAACGCGATCGAAGTCGCCGACGGTGACGTGTTCCTGCTGTGCAGCGACGGACTGAGCAACGAGTTGAGCGACGACGAGATCGCCGGCGTGCTGACCTCCCCGCAGCGCGAGAACGCGTGCGGCGAACTCGTCGAACTGGCGCTCGCGCGCGGCGGGCGCGACAACATCACCGCGGTGGTGGTCGAAGCTCAGGACCCGAATGCGTCGGAGAAAACCTTGCTGAATCCCGCGCCATGAGAGATTGTTGACGCGCTTGCCGCTTGCCGCTTGCCATATTCCGCGCCGCGCTCCCCGCGTCTCCGCTTATCCGCGTTGGACCGCGTTCAGCCTTCGGCGTCGTCCTCGTCCCGCTCGTTCGCGCCGTATTTCGCCGGCTGGCCGTTGCGGTTGCGGAAATCCTTCGAATGCAGCCCGTGCTTTTTCAACAGCATCTGCAAGTGCGAACGGTTCATATCGATGCGTCGCGCGAGTTCGGCGACCGTCCCGCTCACCTCGCGCAAGCCGCGCTCGAGGAATGCTTTCTCCGCGTCGTCGCTCGCGGCCCGCTTCGCGTCGCTGAGCGACATCAGATTCGCGACACTGATAGGCTGCTCTCCGCTCGCCGGTACATTGGCGCCTGCCACCCCGGCCACGCCCGCAGCATTCGGCCGGATATCGAGCGGCAAATGCTCGACGTCGGCCATCTCGCCGGCAAGACACGAGATCCGATACATCACGTTACGCAATTCGCGGATATTGCCCGGATACGCGTAGGCAAGCAGAAAATCGCGCAAGCGCGGCGTCAGTCTGACCGGCCGGCGCTTCAGCGTACCGGCCGCCTCGTCGCCGAACCATGCGATCAGCAGCGGAATTTCGTCGCGGCGCTCGCGCAGCGGCGGCAGCGTAACGTGAATCACACTGAGCCGGTAAAACAGGTCTTCGCGGAATTTCCCCTCTTCGCTCAGCTGACGCAGATTGCGATTGGTCGCCGCGACGATCCGCGTATCGACCGCGATCATTTCATCCGAGCCGACCCGCTGAATCTCGTGCGATTCGAGTACCCGCAGCAGTTTCACCTGGCCCGCGAGCGGCAATTCGCCGATTTCGTCGAGAAAGATCGTGCCGGTATGCGCGCTTTCGAACTTGCCTTTGCGATCGTTCGACGCGCCGGTGAACGCGCCTTTGCGATGGCCGAACAGTTCGGATTCCAGCAGATTGTCCGGAATCGCGCCGCAGTTCACCGAAATAAACGGCTTGTCCGAACGCGCGCCGTTCGCATGAATCACCTTGGCCATCAATTCCTTGCCGGTGCCGCTTTCGCCGTCGATCAATACCGGCAAATCGGTGGGCGCTGCTTTCTCGGCGATTTCAAGCGATTCGAGCAGACGCAGGTTGTCGCCGAAGGTCCCCTCGAAAATAAAACTGCGATCGAGCAGCGCCTTGCGGCGCGCGCCGCGCGATTGACCGGCCGCGTCCTGCGGCTCGGCCGCGCTCGCTGCCTGCACGAAGCGCTCCTTGTGCGACAGCTGCATCACCTCGTCGCGCAACGACGTGGCCTGCCTGAGCAGCTTGTCGATATCGGCGCGTTCGAGCCGCGACGACCAGCGCAGCGTCGAACGCAGAATCTCGATCCGCTCGATCAGCCCCGCGTAGGAAATCGCGGGACTTGTCTCTTCCGTCTGGTCGAGTATCTTCATCATGATGCGCTCAACTGTTTCTGCACCAGCTGGTAATACATGCCGCCGCGCTGGATCAGTTCTTCATGGCGACCCTGTTCGACGATCGCGCCTTCGTACAGCACCAGAATCTTGTCCGCCCGCATGATCGTACTGAGCCGGTGCGCGATGATCACCGCGGTGCGGCCCTTCAGGATGTCGTGCATATTGCCGAGAATATTGCTCTCCGACTGCGAATCGAGTGCCGAAGTTGCTTCGTCGAATACCAGCAGGCGCGGATCGTGGTACAGCGCGCGCGCAATGCACAGCCGCTGGATCTGGCCGCCCGACAGACCGATCCCGCGCTCGCCGACGATCTGCTCGTAGCCGAGCGGCATCTTGCTGATAAAGCCGTGCGCGTCGGCCATCTTCGCGACTTCCTCGATGCGTCTTCGTTCGGGCGCGTCGTCGCCGCTCGCGATGTTCTCGGCAATCGTGCCCGAGAACAGCAGATTGCTCTGCATCACATAGCCGATCTGCGCGCGGAAATAGGCCTTGTCGACCACGCCGACGTCGTAGCCGTCGATCGTCATCTTGCCTTCGCTCGGCTGATAAAACCCCACCAGCAGCTTCGCGAGCGTGGTCTTGCCCGAACCGCTGCGCCCGACGATCGCGACCAGCTCTCCCGGCTTGATCTCGAAGCTGATGTTCTCCAGCACATACGCGGAGTCGTCCTCGCCGTAGCGGAAATACACGCCCTGCAAACTGATCTCGCCTTGCAGTTCCGGCAGCATCACGCGCGACGGCAAATCCTGCGGCCGCTGCTCCGGCTCGATATCGAGCACGTCGCCGAGCCGTTCCATCGCGACGCCCGCGTCGTTCAGCATGCTCCACAAGCCGACCAGCCCCATCAGCGGCGACAACACGCTGCCCATGAACGCATTGAACGCGATCAACTGGCCGATCGTCAATTCGCGCGCGAGCACCAGATTCGCGCCGACCCACAGAATCGCAATCGTGGTCGCGGCGTTGAGCAACTGGCTGCCGAAGCTGACCAGAATATTGAACGCGTGCGCGCGATACTGCAGTTCGAGCGCTTTCGCGTATTTCTTCTCCCAGCGCAACCGCACCGGCCGCTCGATCCCCATCCCCTTGACGGTTTCCACGCCGGCCAACGCTTCCATCAGAAACGACTTCGCGTCGGTCGACGCGGTGAACACCTCGCGCGCATAACCCTTGATGCGCGGCGTCGCGATCACGGTCAGCGCCATGATCGGCACCACGAATGCGATCAGCACCAGCGTCATCTTCACGTTGTAGACGAACATGATCGTGAAGTAGATGAATACCATCAGCAGATTCAGCGCGGTGGTCACCGTCGATTCGGTCAGGAACGCGCGGATCGTCTGATTCTCCTGAAAGCGCGCGAAAATGTCGCCGGTCTTGCGCTTCGCGAAGAACGAGAACGGCAGCGACAACGTATGTTTGAAGAACTGCGACATCATCGCGAAGTCCATGTTGCGCACCATGAAGTTCGCGAGGTACGCGCGAATCGTCGACATCAGTTGCGAGAACAGGTTCGAGATGATCAGACCGCCTATCAGCAGATGCAGCAGACTGACGTTCTGATGCACGATCACGCCGTCGAGGATGTTCTGGATAATCAGCGGCGGAATCACGCCGAGTACCTGAATCACGAAAGTCGCGAGAAACAGGTAGCCGAGTATCTTGCGATACGGCTTCAGATAACCGATAAAACGAATCCACGGCGAGCGCGACGCCGAAATCTGCAATAGCTGGGCGCCGCCGGTAAACAGCAGACAGGTGCCGCTCCAGCCCCGCTCGAAATCCTCGACGCTCAGCTTTCTGAAACCGAGCGCCGGATCGGCGAGCCACACATAGTCTTTCGACAACCCATACACCACGACATAGTGGTAGCCCTCCCAATGGACGATGAGCGGCAGATCGAAGCCGCGCAGCGAATCGAACGTGCATTGCACGCCGCGCGTCGTGAAGCCGAGCGACTCGCCCGCGCGCGCGAGGCTGTCGAGCGTCGCGCCTTGCGTGGTCACGTTCGCCAGTTCGCGCAGCTTGCCGAGCGTCATCGGAACCCCGTAGTGGCGGCAGATCATCGCCAGACACGCGGCGCCGCAGTCCATTTCCTCGGCCTGCTCGACCAGCGCGAACCGCTTGATGATCTTTTCGCCGAGTTCCGGCTTGCTGTGCAAGTCGAGCATCAACGGCAGCTTGCGCCGCTGTTCGACGCGCTTTTGCCGCTGCAATTCGCGGTCACCGTAGCGAATTCGCTCGTCCAGTACTTCGCGCAGTTTCGGATTGCGTTCGAGAACGAAATGAACGGTGCGCTCGGGAATCACCAATAGGCGCGTGTCGGTCGTCGCCACCGCCGAGGCCATCTGCTCCTGGCGCATCAGGCAAGCCTTTTCGCCGAAGATCTCGCCTTCGCCGAGCGTCGCGAGCGTGTAGTCGCGCCCTTCCTCGTGCCGCACGATCCGCACCTGGCCTTGCCGCACCACGTAGAGCCGGCGATCGTCGCGGCCATCCTGCTTGAGAATCTCCTTGCCGGCGGCGACGCGCTTTGCGCCGACGCTGCGCACGTACTCTTCGAGTTCCGCCTTGTTCAGCTTGCCGCGCAGATCGAACAGCTGCGCGACGAAGCCGCCCGCCGAATTGATCGCGACATAACTGGCGACGAACGTCAGCGCGGCGGGATTGCCGGCCATCACCGGTTCGAGCGCGGCGCGCGGAATAAACAGCAATTCAGTTTTCGCCGACGCACGCACCGACGCTTCATGGACATACGTGCGCAACATCGCGATGTCGGCAAAGATCTCGCCCGACTTGCGCACCCCCATGCTGGTTTCCTTGCCGTGCTCTTCGATGAAGATTCGCACCGAGCCGGAGCGGATCACGTACAGACCGTCGGCCACGTCACCGGCCGAGCACACCGTCTCGCCGAACGTATAGAAACGCTGCTGCGCGGATTCGGCCAGCCGCTCGATCTCGTCGCGAGAGAACGGCGACAGGATTTCCACCGTCGCGAGAAACTCGGCGGTGGACGGTGCGGAAGGCGCGGTCTGGGGAGCGTCCATGAGTCGGGCAGGCCTGGTTCGGGCGAGCGCGTCAGCGCGCTTCGATCACGTGTTCCTGCGCGCGGGCCATCAGCCAGCCTTCGCGCAGCAAACGGCGAATCTCGGTCGCGACGTCCGCGTCGAGCGTCGCCGGATATTTCGCGGTCACCGCGAAGATCTCAAAGCACGAGCGATCCTCGGACGGAAACGGCCCCAGCAGATCGCCGACCGCCGCATTGAAAATCTTCGCCTCGATATCGGGCTTCAGCGAGCCACGCAATACCTTGCCGATCACGCCGCCGGATTCGCGCGTATCGGCAATCGAATGCTCGCGCGCCATCTCGGCGAACGCGTCCGGATCGTCGCGCAGATACGAGATCATTTCCTTCGCCTTGCCGTCGCTGTCGAGCACGATATGGCTCACCTCGATCGCATCGAATTTCGGCGAATTGAGCGCGAAGTAATCGCGGATCGCCGCATCGTTGCCGATTTCATCGAGCATCTTCTCCTGATACAGACCATCGGTAATGAACACCTCGAACTCGTCGAGACTCACGTGCAGCGCGTCCAGATAATGATTCATATCCGCCGCGCGATGCAGTCCGCGCACGCGCCGGAACTGATCGGCGCGATTCTGGATTTCGTCGGCGCTCACCGTCACGCCCTGCTTTTTCGCCGCATGCACGGTCAGCTTGTCGCGCACGATCTGCTCAATCAGGCTTTCGAACTGGCCGGTCAGTTTCAGAAGACGAATGAACTCGGCGACGTCCACAACTTCGTCATCGATTCGCACAATCGCGGTCATTTGATTCGCTCCTTTGCTTGAGTGTTGTCGATCTATCGCGCTTAACCGGCCACCTGCCTGAACGGATCGAGACCGAGATCGATCAGGCGCCGCTCGCGCACCACGATTTCCGCACTGGCCGTCATGCCGTAACGCAATGGATAACGCGTGCCGCCTACCTGGTAATAGTCTTTGTCCAGCATTACGCGGCCTTCGTAGACCGGTTGCTTGTCGAGCACCGACGGCTTGGTCGCCGGCGAGATCGACGCGAGCGTGCCGCTGATCAGCCCATAACGCTGGTATGGAAACGCGTTGAACTTCATCTTGACCGCCTGGCCTTCATGCAGGAACGCGCGGTCGTGTTCGGCGATCTCGATCTTCAGAATTGGCTTCGCGTCTTTCGGTGCAATCCCGCCGAGCGGTGCATTCGCCTGAATCTTGTCGCCGCGCTGGGTCGACGTTACATCGGTAATCACGCCCGAGACCGGCGCGAGAATCAGCAGGAAATTGTCCTTGTCGATGTTCTCGAAACGCACGCGCGCGGCCGCGTCGGCTTCCAGACGCGCGCTTTGCAGCTGCACGCGCAGCTTGTCTTCCGCGACATTCGCGTCGCGCACCGCGGAGTCGTACTGCAATTGGAGGTCGGTACTTTGCTGACCGCTGGTCGCCAGTTGCGCATTGGCCTGCGCATATTCGTGGCTCAGGCGAAAATCCAGTTCCGCGAGTTTCGATTGCGCGACCCGGTACGCGTTATCCGCTTCGAGCGCGGCCGTGCGTTTCTGTTCGACCTGCAATTCGGCGATCCCGCCGCCGCCCGGCTGCGCGAATAGCTGCGAATAGCGTTCGAGTTCCTGATGCGCGGCTTCGCGCGTGCGCCGTGCGTTGTCGAGCGAGCTGCGCGCTTCGTCCAGTTCCGCTTTCTGCCCTTCGGCCAGCTTCGTCGTGCCTTCCGACACGCGGTTCTGGTGCAGCTTCTCCTCGACTTCGAGCTGGGCCTTCAGCGCCGCGGCCTTACGCTCCAGCAATGCCTTTTTCTGCGGAAACTGTTTCCATTCGCGCTCGGCGTCTTCGAGTTTCAACTGCGCCTGCAACGCATTGCTGGCCGCTTCGATCGCGCCGCGCGCATTGAGCCGCGCGAGCACGTCGCCTTTCGACACCGGCTGTCCTTCGGCGATATACACGTCCGCGAGTTCGCCGTCGATCGGCGCATAAATGCGCCGTACCTCCGAATCCGGCGCCAACGTACCGGGTGCGCTGACGATCACGTCCGCGCGGCCGACGAACGACCACAGCAAGCCCGCGACCACCAGCGCGACCATCGCCCAGATCAACGCGCGCGCAATGCGCACCGGCTCCGAGGTCAGAATCGCGATGCCTTCGACGCTGTGATCTTCGAGCGCCTCCGACAACGGCCTAGGGTGCGGGTCGCGTTTCACTCTGATCGCCTCCAATCAGCGCGAGCTTCGCTTTCAGCAGCCCGGGGTCCAATACCATCCGCAACTCGGTCAGCGAGCGGCGCTGTAGATCCGCTTCGGCGTCGATATCCGCGAGCAGGCGGTCGAAGTCGGCCGGATGATCGGCCTTCAGTTGCGTGTAGATGCGCATTCCCTGGTGCGCCGCCGCTTGCGCGTCCGACAGCAGGCGCGCCTGATTGCGAAAGCCCGCCGACAGGCCCGCTTCGAGCCGCTGCGTGCCGCCGATCGGCCCGGCTGCGCGATACGCTTTCCACAGATTCTGCGCGCGCACCAGCAGATCCTGCGCGCGGGTGAGCGCCTTGTCGTGCAGCGCGGCGACGTCTTTCTGGATCGACTGCACGAACCATGCGTCGGCCTGCGGGTCGAGACTCGCGTAGAACGACAGCAGCCGCTGGTCGTAATCTTTGCCGCCGCGGGTTTTCTGCAATTCGGCGTATTGATCCGCGAGCGTCTTCTTGTGCGCGGCCTGCGCAGCCACGACATCCGACCACGGACTCGCCGGCATCGACTGCAAATCGCCCAGCGCGTGCTGCATGTCGCCGCGCTGCCATTCGGCGTCCACCGCATTCTCCCGTTCGACGAGCGCCGCCGACGGCAGGCGCGTGGCCGCCAGTTGCCGGTACTGCGCCTGAAACGGCGGTGTGCTGAAACGCGCGGTTTTCATCATCGTCAGTAGCGACGTGAGCTGGCGGGCGAGCGCCGCGTTTAGCAGCGCGGTGTACTGGCGCAAATCCTCACGCACCCGGTCGAGTCCCGCGAGCCGCGGATAACGCTGCGCATAGTCGTCGAGTATTTGCGGCAGAGCATCCGGTTTGTCGTGCGCGAGTTCGCTGCGGATCACACCATTGAGCCGCTCGATCGCGGCGACGTACACCGAATCGTCGCTTTCGAGCTTGCGCAGATGACTGAGCGCCTGCGCGTACGGCTCCGCGAACACCGGCACATAGCCGGCGATGCGATCGAGCGCGCGCTGATGCGTGCGCGGGTCGTCGTCCCAGCGTTGCAGCAGATTGCTGATCGTCGACTCGTCCTGATACATGCGGATCGGCGCGTCGACGCCGCCGCGCGCCGCAACGAAGCGTTCGAGATCGCCGACCCATTGCAATTCGCCGACCAGCGCGCCGGCATCCACGTTGTCGGCGCTCAACGACTTCATGTCTTGCAGCAGTGCGTCGGCCTGATCGAACTGCGCTTTTTCCAGCGCATTGAGCCATCCGGGAAGTTTCCCCTTCAACAGTGCTTCGCTCGCCAGCGCGCGGATTTTCGTGTCGGCCGGATGACTGGCGAAATAAGCGCGCGCGGCCGTGACCGCGCTGCTGTAATCGCCGCTTGCCAGCAGGTTGCGCAATTCGCGCTCCGACGCGCCGTGCAGATATAAACCGGCGCCGATCGCCACCGCGATCGCGACCGCGACGACGCCGCCGGCCGCCGCGCGGCGCACGTTGATACGTTCGCCGTCCGCGAGTGCCTTGTGCAATTCGCCGGCTAAAAGACGCCAGCGGCGCGGCTGGCGGGTCGCGGCGTTTTTACCCGCTGCCCCGCGCGCGCCGCCCGCACCGCTTTTGCCGTGCGCCGCGCCAGTACCGTTGCCGTTCGCGTAATTCGCCTGATTCGCCTGATTCGCCTGATTCGCTTGATTCGCGCCCGCGCCCGCGCCGCGCGCCGTGCCATTCGCCGACCCGCCGCCGGCTCCGTCGCGCTTCGCGCGCGCTGAGGCCGGTTGCGCGGCTTCGTTCACTTCGTCCTCGCGCTGCACCGCCGGATCGACGCAAAAGATCTCGAGGAACGAATGCGCGGTGCCGACGAACGTGGTTTTGTCCGCATCGGCGGCGTGCTCGGCGGCGGCATTGAGGGCGAGTTGGGTCACGGTGGGTTCGACGTCGGACGAGTTTTGTAGCGACACCCTGTAGACGAAGTGATCGCCGCCAAATGCAACGACGTCGCCGTCGGCGAGTGCCTGCGCCGATTCGTCGAGCCGCCTGCCGTTCACGAACGTGCCGTTGGTGCTGCCGAGATCTTCGACGTACAGTTCGCCGCCTTTCAGAAACAGATGCGCGTGCCGGCGCGAAATGTAATTGACCTGGTGCGGATAACGGTCTTTATAGCGCGCGAACACGTCGTCGGTTTTGCTGACCAGAAACGGCAACGCGAGCACGTCGAGCGGTTGCAAACCGAGGTCGTCGCGCTGCGGCACCAGCAGCAGATGCGGCGCGGCGGGCGTACCGGCATTCGCGACGATCCGCGCGCGCGGCTCCAGCGCAACCCGATAGCATAGGTCGCCGCCGAAACACAGTTCGTCGCCCGAGCGGACACGTGCCGGCGTTTGACGTACCGCGACGCCATTGACCGACGTGCCGTTCTTGCTGCCGAGATCGGCGACGTACACCGCGCCATGCTCGACGAACACGCGCGCATGCCGGCGCGACAGAGCGGCGGTCCATTGGGGCGGATAGTCATTGAACGGGGCTTCGCTGCGGCCGATCGCGAACAGACTGTCGACGATCCGGATCGCGTCGAGCGCGGGGCGCTGCGCGGACACACGCGGCGTCAACACCACGTCGAACGCAGCGTCCTCTGTCGCGCGCATCTCTGCAATCGGGGCTTCGCCGGCGGCCATTTTCTCTGGATCACTAATCGTTTACCCGACACGGCGAGAGCGCGGCGGAAACGGCACGAAGAACTACGGCGCAACGACGTGGTTGTAAAGAGCCGCGCGAACGCTGACCCCTAAACGATTGTAAGTCACGCATGGCGAGAGTCAATTTGGATATCGTCGGTTGAAAAATACGCGGATAAGTCGTCAACAGCCGAAATACCCGCGCCGCGCGCCAACTCGCGGATTAGCTCAATGCTCCGTTACTTTTCGTTCGCCTGCGCCTGCACGTCGACACTCGGCCAGCCGCCGCCGAGCGCCTTATAAAGCAGTACCGTGTCGGACAGAATCAACTGGTGGTTTTCGAGCAACTGCTGCTGCGCGCCGAGCAAAGTGCGCTCGTCCTCGAACACCTCCAGCTGCGACACCACGCCGAGCCGCAATTGCGACTGGATCTGCGCGGCGACGATCTGCAGCCGCGCCACCTGCTGCTGCAATTCGAGCCGCTGCGCCTTATGCGCGCTCAGATTGACGAGTGCGTTTTCGACTTCCTCGAACGCGCCCATCACCGCCACCCGGTATTGCTGTTCGGCGACTTTGGTCTGCGCCTGCGTCACCTTGATATGCGCGCGCACATTCGGATCGAACAATGGGAAGTTGATGCTCGGCATCAGCCCGAACGTGAACGATTTCAGCAACTGATTAAGCGCGACACTCGCGGTGCCGCCTTGCGCGGTCAGGCCGATACTCGGCAATTGCGCGAGCTTCGCCTGGCCGACAAGGTCGTATGCCTCCAGCACGCGGAACTCGGCGGCCACCAGATCGGGGCGCCGCGACAGCAATTGCGCGGGCAGGCCGTCCGGCACGTCGGGCAATTTCACCCGCTCCTGCAAATGCCCTTGCGGGACTTCGAATTCGCCGGCCGGCACGCCGAGCAGCGTGCACAGCGCGTTATTCGCGACCGCGCGCGAGCGGCGCAGTTCGAACAGGTCGTGAGTCAGCCGGTTGATTTCGGCCTGCTGGCGCAGCACCTGGGTTTGCGGCGCCACGCCGTTGCGCGCCTGGCCCTGGTAGATCGCCAGGATCTGCTGATTGGTCGCGAGCGTCTTTTGCTGCTGCGCGATCTGATCGTCGAATTGCAGGATCTGGAAATAGGTACTCGACACGTTCGCGACCAGTTCCAGATAACCGGCGCGCCAGTCGGCCTCGCTCGCGTGGAATTCCGCCTTTTGCGCCTGCACGCCTTTCTCGACCTTGCCCCAGATATCGATGTCCCAATTCACCTGCGCGGCGAGGTTGTACGTCTTCGAAAACGGCTGGCCGGTCGTCGCGGTGTAGTCGATGCCCGCACCGAGGTTCACGGTCGGCAATTTGCCGGCCTGCGCCTCGCTGATCTGTGTGCGCGCGACGTCGATCCGCGCGGCCAGCACCTGAATGTCGAAGTTGCCGGCAATCGCCTTGTCGATCAACGTGTTCAGATAGGGATCCTGAAAGCCTTTCCACCAGTCGGCCTCGATCGTTTGCGCCGCGTTGACCGGGGCGCCCTTGTGATCCGTCCAGGCGGTCTTGGCCGGCGTGTCCGGCCGCCGGTACGCGGGCATGTTGAGGTCGATGCAAGCACCCAGCGAAAGCGCGCAGACCGTCACCGCGCAGGCAGCGCGCAACGCGTGCAACACGCGCGGCAGGGGCGACGATGCGGGCGATGAAGCGGGCGATGAATCAGGCAACGCTGACACGATGTTCTCCGATTGCACTCAACCGCTGCGCGGGTAAAGCGCCGCTTCGGGCCGAGCCGCGGCCGCGCGACTTCGGTGTTGAAGCGGCGCTGGAGTCGGGGCGGGGGTCGGCCGAAACGTGAAAGCGCGAAAGCGCGAGGGGTGCGTGGACAGGACGATTGAACGGAAGCTCTTTTTTATGGTCCGCCGGGTGCGGGGCCGGCCCGCGCGAGCGGTCGACTCGCGCGGGCGCGGCGACGCTTAGTGCTGATCGATGTTGTTGCTCGAATAGATGGCCGGATTAATGTTGGTCGTCGTGCCGTAGGTCAGTGCCGAGTCGTTGCCGTTCGCGCTCTGGATGTTCATTGCCGTGTTGATCATCTGCGTCGCGGTGAGGGTCTTGCTGTTGTTGGGCGCGCATACGGGCGCATAGGTGTACGAGAACGACGGCATCGGATAGCAGTAAGCGTTACCGCCGCGCACGGCGCTCATCGCCTTGCTGTCGAGTTGTTCGGCGTTGGACAGGTCCTTGATCATCAGCGTGTTCATGGCAAATCTCCGGGAAAAGGAAAGCGCATCGGATTGCGTTGGGGTTCGAGCAACTTGTCTGCTCGGACGCTACCGATGCATGGGCTATGCCAGTTGTGCGCCGTTTTTCCTATCCTGTCCTGAGCACCTTATGCGGAGGGACTTCCAGCAATGACGTTGATTTTCTACTGGCCGGCTTTACGCGGATAACAGTGATTGATTGGTGGCTTGCGTCCAACACTGCATCCCGCATTGTCGGCTTCGCGGCAACAGCCGTTCAACGCGCAATCACCGTGATCTTTTTCGAGTACACCGGCGGCGTGTGCGGCACATGCATGTCGTCGCCCATCAGCAATTGCAGCGTGTGCTTGCCCGGCGGCAACTGGATCATCGTTTCGGTTTCACCCGCGCCGAAATGCAGATGATGTCGGTCCGATGGAATTTCCTGATCGAGCGGCGGCAAGTCGGTATCTATCAGCAGATGGTGGTGACCTGTGTTCGGGTACTTCACCCCTTTCGGCGCGACGCCCATGAAGCGCAGCCCGAACCAGACCCGGAACGGTTTATTGGCGGCGACCACCTGGCCGTCGTTCGGATAGCCAATATACGCATAAGCGCCGGCAGGCGATGGCGCGCCGGCCCATGCGGGCCCGGGCAACGCCGCTGCCGCGCAGGCCGCCGCGACGACCAACGCAGCCGCAATGATCCTGTTCATGAGCTTTCTCCGTTGCGGCTAGTCTTTCACCACGGTGATCGTGATCTTCTTCGAATACACCGGCGGCACGTGCGGCACGTGATTGTGATCGCCGAGAATCAACTGCAGCGTGTGCTTGCCGGGCGGCAATTCGATACGCGCGTCGGTTTCGCCGGCGCCGAAATGCAGATGCTGGCGGTCCGACGGAATCTCCTGATCGAGCGCCGGCAGATCGGTGTCGATCAGCAGATGATGGTGGCCGGTATTCGGTACGGCGACGCCTTTCGGACACACGCCCATGTTGCGCAGTCCCATCCGTACCCACAGCTTGCCGCCGTGAATCACCGCGCCGTCGGACGGCCAGATGATGTACTCCTCGGCGCCCGGCGGCGACGCGGTCTGTTCCGCGCGCGCGGTTCCGGTGGCGCCAAAGCCGAGGCCGGCGCATAGCGCCAGGACGGTTGCGCATAGCGCCGCGCGCCAGCGCACAGTGCGGGCCGGCGTGGTATTCAGGTTGCCGAAAAGGAGAGGAACTCGGGTTCTTCGCATAGCGCATTCTCCCGTTGAGGAGGCATGGCTGGGCCCGGCTGTCGATGGCCTTCCGGGTGTTCGGGCAGCGGCTCGCGCGTGTCGCTCGGCGCACCGTCGCCTGGTTATAAACGACCGTATGGCGGACTTTGTGAATCAGCTTAGGACGTAACTTGCCAAAAAGATATGCAATGCTCGTTAACCGTATGACGCGTTAAGGACTCCCGCACAGTTATGCCGCCGGGCGCGTGCTATCGTTAATGAAAGGTTGCGGGTGGATGGCCGGTCACGGCATCGACATTTCGCTTGCGGCAGCCGGCGCATTGCGCGGGCAGCGTGGTCCTCGAATGCCTGAATTGTGTCCGCTGCGAACAGCATACGAACAAGGATACGAAGATGTGGCGACGATTCCTGCTGATATGCGTGGCTGGTGCAATCGCGATGCAGTCGGGCAATGCCGGGGCCGCTGCGGACAGGCTGACGAGTACTTCCGCATTGGCACCGGACGCGACGCAACGTTTCTCGCCATTTGCTTCATTACACGCCGACACGCAGTCGCGCCACGTCGCGCTCGTGATCGGCAATGGCGAGTACGGCGACTCCACCACTGCTGCGGCACCGGTCCGCACCAATGCGCCGCGCGATGCGCTGGCGATGCGCGACGCGCTCCGCGCGCGCGGTTTCGACGTGATCGTCCGCATGAATGCGACGCCGCCGCAAATGCGCGCGGCTCTCGGTGAATTTCAGCGTCGTTTGCAAACGGCCGATATCGGGCTGTTCTATTTCGCCGGACACGGAATGCAGATCGGCCCGCGAACGCTGCTGATGCCGGCGCAATCCAGTACGCGAGCCGTCATCGACTCGGCACCCGGATCCCGGCTCGAAAGCGGTGTCGATCTGAACGCGGTTTTGCGGGCAATGGAATCGCGCCGCGACAAGCGCTTCGATCTCGTGATTCTCGACACGTGTCTGGACAATCCATTTACGCCGGCCGCCGCGCGGATCGATAGCGCGGCTTTGCGCGCCAATACCGTGATTGCGTATGCGACGACGGCCGGCGGTTTCGCGGCGGACGGCGCGCGGCACGGCGTCTATACCGCTGCATGGCTGCATGCGCTGAACGATGCGCGCGCGTCTGCCGAGCCGCTGAGCGCGTTGTTCGAGCGCGTCGCCAGCGACGTTCGCGACGCGACCGGCGACGCTCAGCAGCCGTGGCTTGCCGCGCGGGGTTCTGCCATTTCGGTCGCGAGCACCGCCGACACACCGCGCGACGCGACGAGCGCGCATCAACCGCTGACACTGCACGGTCGCGGCATTTTGCCGAAAGACAGCAGCGAACAATACGAAATCACGTTCTGGGAGTCGATCAAGGACAGCAACTACCCGGGCGATTACGAGGCCTATCTGAAAGCGTATCCGAATGGCCGCTTCGCGCCGCTCGCGCATGCGCGGATCGATCGGTTGCGGGCGGCCGCCGCTTCCAATCCGGCTGCAAACGCACCGCCCGCGGCACCAGCCACGCATGCTCCGCAGACGCAGACCCCGCCGCCGGCACCGGCGCAGGCCGCTCGCCCGGCCGCGCCGGCCAACGCCCCCGCCGCCCCCGCCGCCCCGGCTTCGGCCCGTCCGTCGGCCGCCGCGCCCGCACCGCCGCCTGCCGCCGCGACAGCCAGCGCTCCGGCACCGCTCGCGCAGAAGACCGTCGCGCATCCACCCGGGCCCGGCGATATTCGCGACTGCCCGACCTGTCCGATCCTGATCGCGGTGCCCGCCGGCTCGTTCGCGATGGGCAGCAATACTGACGATCCTTCGGAGAGGCCCGTGCATCGCGTGAGCATCGGCACCGCGTTCGCGATCGGCAAATTTCCGGTGACGGTCGAGCAATGGAATGTCTGCGTCGCCGCCAATGCGTGCCCGAAGCTCACGCCCGAAAGCAACACCAACAAGGCCGCGCCCGCGCGCGATCTGAGCTGGGACGACGCGCAGCAGTACGTCAAATGGCTTGCCAAAACCACCGGCAAACCGTACCGCCTGCCCACCGAGGCCGAGTGGGAATACGCGGACCGCGGCGGCACCACGACCGCGTACTGGTGGGGCGACCAGATGCGTAAAGGCACGGCCAATTGCAAGGATTGCGGCGATCCGTGGCACAAGGAAGGACCGGAAAGCGTTGGCACGTTCAGCGCGAATCCGCTCGGCCTGCACGACATGAACGGCGGCGTGTGGGAATGGACCGCCGACTGCTGGCACAACTCCTACCAGGGCGCGCCCGTCGATGGACACGCATGGGACAGCCCCGGCTGCGAAGTGCGCGTGATTCGCGGCGGCTCGTGGCGCGAAGGCGGCGACTACATGCTCAGCGCAACGCGCTTCAAGTACAGCGCGAGCGTGCGGCAATCGCAGGATGGTTTTCGCGTGGCGAGAGATCTGCACTGAGCCGCGCTTCTTCATCGAACCGGTCACCGGCGACTTGCGAGCGGATCAACGCGCGCGCGGTTTCGTCGTGATCGGCGCGAAATCCGCGACGATATGCGCCGCTCCATACTTGCCGCCGATCTGCGCGAGCCGCGCATCCAGTGCGTGCAGATAGTCGGCGCGCGGCTCGCTTTCCGGGCGCATCGCGTCGAATAACTGCACCGGCGTAATTAACAGCACCAGCATTTCGGCGCCGAACGGTTTGGCGACCGTCCAGTCGCCGCCACTGCCGATCGTCGCCGAGTAGTTCGGCGGCGCCTGATTGTCTTTCATGCGCGGGCTCGGCACCACGTGCACGACGCTGCCGTCGAGCTGGAAATAGTCGACGGTCACGTACGAGTCGAAGCCCGGTGTGCTCAGATCGACCACCAGTGCATCGCCTTCGCTCAGCAGCCCGCTCGACGGCCGCACATGCAGCGACGCAATTCGACCCGCCTGCCAGTTGTGCACCCAGTACGGCGCCAGTACTTTGACGATGTCGCATTTGTCGTCGGCTAGCGGCTGCACGTCGAGCGATACGGTCTCGACACCCGGCACCGCGGCCAATGTGTCTTTCAGATGCGTAACGCCATAACGCTGCGAGACGAAACCGCGCAACGTCAGCGCGTGATCGTGCAGCGCCGGCGACAACGCCGAACAGGGTACCTGCGCGAGCGCCGGCGCGACCGCGGCGAGCGTCAGCGCGGGCTTCGGCGCAGCCGGTGCCGAAGCCGTCACAGATGGCGCCGCGGACGCCGCGGCAATCGATGCAGCGGCGGAGGTGGTCGGCGGCGCAGCGATCGAGCTGGCCGGCTCGTTCGCTACGCTCGTACCGCCGCCGTTTGGATTGGCAGTTGGATTGGCATTCGAATTCGCCGCCAGCGCCGACGCGCCGCCCGCGCGATCCACCTGGTCGGATCGCGTCGCCGCCACGTTCGCCGGCGCGGCTTGCCGCCCCGGTCCCGCACGAAATGCGAACACGCCGACCGCCGCCGCGCACACGAGCGCGAAACTCGCGAGCCCGGCCTTCGCGAGCGTGCCGGACTTTTCCGCGCGCGCCTCATTGTCGAATTCAGCGATAAAGCGCGCGACGCTCGGCATCCGCGTCGCGCGATCGAACGACAACGCGGAGCGCAGCGCACGCCATTGTCTCGCGTCGAGATTGGCCGGCCGCTGCGGCTTGAAATCCGCGTTGCGCGCCTGGGTCGCGGACAGCCGGTCGAACGGGTGATGACCGGTCAACAGCTCATAAGTGATGCAGCCGAGCGCGTAGATATCGTCGCGCGGATCGGGTTCGCGATGCTCGATCATCTCCGGGCTCGCATACGCGGGCGTCAACGCGCCGAGGCTACCCGGATCGAACACGGTCGCGTCGCTTTCTTCTTCCGGCCGCTGGAATACCCGCGCAATGCCGAAGTCGATCACCTTCACTTCGGCGTTAGTGGTCAGAAACACGTTGGCGGGTTTGAAGTCGCAATGCACGAAACCGCGTTCGTGTGCATACGCGAGCGCCGCGCACATCCCGCGCACGATCGGCAGCGCGGCGCGTACCGGCATACCCTGATAGCCGGGCGTGCGCAGCAGCTGGCTCAGCGGCTTGCCGCTCAGGTACTCCATCGTCAGATAGACGATCGGACCGTCGCGGTCGAAGTCGTACACGGTGATGATGTTCCGATGCGCGAGCACCTGCGCCTTGCGCGCCTCGCGCTGCAATGCGACCAGCGAATTCGGATTGCCGCGGAACTGGACGTTCAGTACCTTGATGGCGACGTACGGTTTGCGATCCGAAGCTTCGAGCTTGCGCAGATCGAGTGCTTTATAGACGGTGCCCATTCCGCCGACGCCGAGACACTCTTCGAGCACGAAGCGGTTATTCAGCGTGTCGCCGATGCCTTTGATCGTGTCCTGCCCGGCGCCCGACGGCGGCGGCGAAGTACTCGCGGCGCCCGCGCTGCCGACGCTCGACGAGCCTACCGAAGGCAGCTCGACCGTGGTCTGCAACCCGGTTTCGTCGCCGCCGGCCGCGACGTTCGACATGCGCAGCAACTCGATGCGCCTACGTACTTCCAGATAGAGATCCTCGGGTAACGGCGTTTGTTGGTGCGCGGCGCCGAGCGTATCCAGCAGTTGCGTCGGGCCGGCCTCGCCGGACGTCAACGCGCCGTCGAGCTGCGCGACGAATTCGTCGCGCGACAGCTCGCCGCTCTGGAAGTCGTGAATCACACGCGCAAGGCTAGCCATTTGTGCGAAGCACCGCCGTTGCCGCTGGGCCGTGTCGCATGCGACCGAAGCCACGCGGGTCGATAGAAAACCTGTCGTAACCAGTTACATGTGCCCTTTCGATACTAGCTCCCGGTCTGCGCTTTCGTAAACCAGGCAAACCAGGCATCACGCGCGCGAGCAATCGCGGGAGTGCGGGCGCGGTGTCGTGGATCGGCCAACAGCAATCGGTCAGGTGTCGGAGCGCCGCCACCGCTGCGAGCGTTCGCGCGCGCATCGTCTGCTCGTGCCGGGTTACCGCACCGGCCGCGGAGCCCTTATACGACGGGCTTTCGCCATTTTCTTCAGGATACTTGAATAACATTGGCACAGCCTGTGCATTAGTGATACCCGAGCAAACAAGTTGCTCAAAACCACTCGCAACACTGCGAATATTTCTTTCCGGAGACTGACCATGAAAACGCTGATGATCAAAGACCTTTCCGTCACCGAACAACTCGACAGCAAGGCAATGCGCACGGTGCGCGGCGGCTTCGGCCCGAGCCTGTACTACAACTTCAGCCCGTTCTCGGCGCCGAACAACAGCAAGACCCTCACCGCGACGCAAGTGATCAACAACGAGTTGAACTTCCAGAACGCCAACGGCAACAACGTTGCGCTGGCCGGCGGCGCCATTACGAATATGAGCCCGTACCTGGTCTCGAGCAACAGCGCCAACCAGTAACGCGTCGCGCGGCGAAGCACCTGCTCGCGCAGCTCGCTTCGCCGCGTTCCGCATCTGTTCGCCCGCAATGCATTTCAGGAGCAACGCCATGTCATCCCTCATGATTCGCGATCTGGCCGCCGCCCGGGAACTAGACCGCCGAAGCATGTCCGCGATCACCGGTGGTACCGGCAGCAACGTGCCGATGCCGTCGGGCGGACTCGGCAGTCTCGCCGGCATCGCCAACATCAACGTCACGGTGAACCAGAATCTGGTCCAGCAGCAATACGTGAACGTCGCGGCACTCAACAACATCGGCTCGATCGGCGCCAATGTCGTGCTGCCGCTCAAGCTCGACGTCTCCCCTTACCTGCAAGGCAGCAATTACGCCGCGGTGTAAGCGTGCGCAGCAGCATGGGAACGGGGTTGCCCCACTGCCGCTGCAACGTCGCCGCCACACCGGCCGGGCCCGCATTTCCTATACTTATAGTGCGTCGAGACCTCAGCACACCGAACTTCATACCGAACAACGTGCCAGCGCGGCGGCCGATTCCATCGCAGGATCGGCCGCCTGAGCGTTTTCGTGGAGCCGTCATGGCCAAGCTCATCATCAAGGATCTGACCGCCAGCGTCGAACTCGATCGCGAGGCAATGGCCGCGATCGTCGGCGGCGCCCGCGTCGGCGCGCGTTCGAGCATCGGCGCGCCGCTGGTGCCGCCCGCGACGCGGGTCGTCGAATATCCGCCCGGCTTTGCGGCCGCGCATCAGCGGATTGCCGATGTGGGTCTGGCGCGCAAGCGGCAGAGGCGCTAATAGTTGCGCTGGCCGCTGCGCCAATCCAACCATTCGCCACCGATTGGTGGGACGCGTGCCGACACTTCGATCCGACATCCCGCGCGCTCCGCGCGCGTGCTTGCCTTCGCTCTTCTCCCACCCCCTTGACTGGCTTTGCGCGTCAGCGTGCGCGCTAAAAATCGCACCACCTTCGGATCGATTGGCATAGCCCTTGCAGAAATCGGAGCGGGCGCCAGCGTGTGCGCGCCCATTCATCTCAAGGAGTATTGCCATGAAAGCCGCTGTCATCATCAAGGATCTGCCGCATCGGGCCGGCGACGCACCCCACGAAAAAACGCTCACCGTCGAGCAGATGAAACTGCTGCGCGGCGGCCGCTCTGTCGTCGTCACAGTCGACGGCGGCAGCACGGCCCACGTCGACGATTTCGAAATCAATACCGCAATCTTCGAAGGGCGCATTCACGGGACTTATCTATAGGACGCGCGACGTGTCCGCAATTGGAAATGCGGCACCCGGCCCGGGGCTTCCGGACGAAACGGGTGCCGCTCGACTTCCGGCTAGCATCTTCTTCTGCTAGGCACATGGTTTGCTTTTCAGGAGTAACCCCGCGGCTCTGCGCGGCCAATCTGTAAAAGCAGGTCCTATCAACCACACGGAGGTCACAACATGCTAGGAACCATTCTTCTGATCGTGCTGATTCTGCTGCTCATCGGTGCCTTGCCGACGTGGCCTCACAGCCGCGCCTGGGGCTACGGCCCGACCGGCGGACTTGGCGTTGTGCTGATCGTGGTGATCGTGCTGCTGATTGCCGGCGTGATATAGCCGATGCCTGCCTAACGGGCTCGACTGAATGCCTGATGGCCGCTGCTGGACCCGAGCGTTGCGATGCGCGGGCTGGCGGCGGCTTTGTTATTCCACCTTGTTGCCGCGTTCATTTCCGCTCGATCACGCCGGAGCCGTCTATGGAAAAGTTACTCGCCAATCAGGTCGCGCTGATTACCGGCGCGAGTTCGGGAATCGGCTACGGCGTCGCCAAGGCCCTCGCGAATGCCGGCGCCGCGGTCGCGCTCAACTACCATTCGCACGCGGAACCGGATGAACAACTCGCCGCCGAAATCGAACAGGCCGGCGGCTCCGCATTCGCGATTCAGGCCGATGTCTCGGATCCCGCCCAGGTCGACAAGCTGTTCGCCGCGTGCCGCGCGCGTTTCGGCGGCATCGATATCGTCGTCGCGAATGCGGGGTTGCAAAAGGATGCGGCGATCGCCGACATGACGCTCGACGATTGGCAGTTCGTGCTGTCCACCAACCTGACCGGTCAGTTTCTGACCTGCCAGGCGGCCGTCAGGGAATTCCGCCGGCGCGGGCCGAGTACCGTGTCCAAAGCGCTCGGCAAGATCATTTGCATGAGTTCGGTACACGAAGTCATTCCGTGGGCCGGTCACGTCAATTACGCCGCATCGAAAGGCGGTATCCAGATGATGATGAAATCGCTCGCGCAGGAGGTGGCGCCGGAGGGCATTCGCGTCAACTCGATTGCGCCGGGCGCGATCCGCACGCCGATCAACAAGGATGCGTGGGATTCGCAAGCGGCGCTCGACAAGCTTCTACAGTTGATTCCGTATGGACGCGTAGGGGATGTGGACGATATCGGCAAGGCTGCCGTCTGGCTCGCTTCCGACGAAAGCGACTACGTGGTGGGAACGACGCTGTTCGTCGATGGTGGAATGACTCTGTATCCGGGCTTTGCGGATAACGGCTAAGCGAGTTGCTTCACCGGGCCGCCTTCAATTAGTTTCGTCAGACGCAAGGCGCCGTTGCCACGTGAGCGCTTCACGTCCCTCAGGCACGCGAACTGCTGAATCTCCGTCGTATTCCAATTCGATACGAAGGAGAACACATCATGCCTTATCTGATCGGCTGGCTGCTTGGCGTTCCGTTGATCGTACTCGTGATTCTGTATCTGATTTTCCATTGAGGGTGCGCGGAGGCTGGAATCATTCGTTGTTCCGGCGGCGGTATCCGGCTGGTTTCAAATCAGCGGACCGCCGCCATTAACGTGCCCATCCCACCAGCAGAGTCCCCATCCGGCGGTTCACCGCGCGTAGCCGCGTCGGCCGCTACAGGACCGTTCGCAGCCGGTGAAAAAAAGAACGCCGTCAACGCGACGCCCAACGCAATGACCACCGCAAAAGTAGCTTGATCGGCACCGGCAAAGCAACGGTCAGAAGTGCAAAAAAGCACAGGGCCGAGCTAGACATACGAGAGACATGCGTCCACGCCCGGCGAGCGCGTGTCCCGGCGCGGGTAACGCCGGAATCCGCCCGCGTGCTTCTTCCTGTGAAGACGGCGAGACACCGCCGAGCAGCTTTTGGCTGCAAGAGACCGGCAGGCTGGATAGCTTCGGTCCGGACGGTTGTCCCGGGCATGAATGCATACTGAAAATATACCGACAGCCACGCCGGATAGGCTTCTTAAAGATAGACGCCAGCCCACTTGCAGCGGAATTATCTACACCTATAATTCGTTTCTACAAAATAACTTTCCGAGCCCGCCGATGACTACCCGACCCCGCCCGCTCGACGCGCTCGATCGCAAGATCATGCGCGCGCTGCAAAAGAACGCCCGCCTCAGCAACGCGGAACTCGCCGATCTGGTCGGCATGTCGACCACCGCGTGCTGGAACCGTACCCGTCAGCTCGAAAACGAAGGCTATATTCGCGGCTATGTTGCGCTGCTCGATCAGCAGAAGCTCGGTTTCGCCGACGTGGTGCTGCTGGAAGTCACGCTGGATCGCCACGACGACGACGCGCTCGCGCGCTTCGGCGCCGAACTCGCGACGCTCAGCGAAGTACTCGAAGCGTACCTGGTATCGGGCGATTACGACTATCTGGTGAAGGTCGCGGTAGACGGCACCGCGGGCTACGAACGTTTTCTGCGCGAAAAGCTCTACAAGGTCGCCGGCATTCGCCATAGCCGCTCGATGTTCGCGCTGCGCTGTATGAAAAGCATTCCGTCGATTGCGATCTGACTTTCACGCACTGCATCGAATAGAGCGCCCTGTGTTGCGGCGCTCCCTCTATCTGCCAACTCGCGTCGCGATTCTCTTATCTGCCGCTCAATGCGCGGCCTTTGAAGCGGCGATGATCGCATTGGCCACCGCCTGCGGCTGACTGAGCATTGCGACGTGGCTGGTGTCGACCCGTGTGACCTTCGCGTCGATGTTCTTCGCCATTTCCAGTTGCAAAGCCGGATCGATCATCCGGTCGCGGCCCGACACCACGAAATACGACGGCTTGTCGTGCCATGCGGCTTTGCTCACCTTGTCATCGATACAACTCGCGGCCCATGGCCCTTGGGTCGCCGCAATCAGGCGTTTTTGCGGGGTCGGCAGGTCTTGCGCGAAATCGTCGAGGATCGCTTGCGTCGACAGTGTCAGATAGCCGGCCGAGTCCTTCTGCAACTGGCTCGCCCAGACCGGCGCCGGCTTGCCCTTCGTGATGTCGGCAATCGACTGGCCGTTGTCCGGCGCAAACGCCGCCACGTACACGAGGCTCTTCACCTTGTCGTCATTACCGGCCTCGCTGACCACGACGCCGCCCCACGAATGACCGACCAGAATCACCGGTCCGTGCTGCTGTTCGATCACGCGACGCGTGGCCGCGACGTCGTCGGCCAGCGAACTCAGCGGGTTTTGCACGGCGACCACGTGCAAACCACGCGCTTCGAGCAGGGGAATGACTTTGTCCCAACTGGAGCCGTCGGCGAATGCGCCGTGTACCAGCACGACGTTCTTGCCCTGAAGGTCGTCGCCCGGCGCGGCCTGCGCGAGCTGTGTCGCCTGCAACGTGAACAGTCCGCCCAGCAGCAATGCGGACCCGAGGATTTTTTTCAGCAGTGTGGTCATGGTGTTCGTCTCGACAGGTTGGCGATAGCGTTTTACGTTTATTCAGGCTCGGCCGTCCGTGCATTTACGCGCGGACGGCCTGCGGGTCGCATCGATCACGAGTGCGCGTAGATCGAGCCGAGACCGACGACGTTCGAGTCGTCCGCGCGCGGAGCCAGCACGTGCTTGATCGGCGCGCGCGAGCCCGTCGCCGAAGCTTGCTGCGCGACACCGCCATAGGCGCTGGCAGCCACATCGTTGGCGGCGCTGACTCGCGCCTCGGCCGCCTGGATGTTCTGCGGGTACTGGGTGTTGTCGCTTGCCGGGCTGTAGCCCGCCTTCTCCAGCTGGATCAATTCCGCGCGCACATCGGCACGCGAGAGCGCGTGCTGCGTTTGCGATTGAGCGAACGATGCAACGGGAGCAGCAACGAGGGCAGCGACGAGCAACGATTGAACGAGTTTCATGAGTCTTCTCCGGTTATCAAAAGCATTCAGGGATCAGGGATTCAGCAGTTCATGCGGAGGACCGTTCAAAGCCGATAAGTGCTCGGGTCCCGCCTGCTTCAACGCAACGTTGTGAATCAACCTTGCATGACTACATTTGAACCCGCGAGCGTATCTGCAATGTTTTCGTTACCCCCTATTTATGCAAGCATGTTTGTCTGTGTAGGGAATTGACACATTGCGATACAAACGCGCTTTGCGATTTATTGCGGGCGTAAAAAACCCCAGCCGTCGGATGCCCGATTGCTGGGGTTTCGAGTGCAGCGGGAAGCCGGCTTAGCCGGCCCTTCGCTCAGAGCCGCACGACGTCAAGGATCGCCTGTGCGAATGCCGTCGGCGCTTCCTGCGGCAGGTTGTGACCAATGCCGCCGGTCAGATTGCGATGCTGGTACTTGCCGGTGAACTTCTTCGCATAAGCAGCCGGGTCCGGATGCGCGGCGCCGTTCGCGTCGCCTTCCATCGTGATCGTCGGGACCGCGATGGTCGGGGCGGCAGCCAGGCGTTTTTCAAGCTCATCGTATTGCGGCTCGCCTTGCACGAGCCCCAGGCGCCAGCGATAGTTATGAATGACCACCGCGACGTGATCCGGGTTATTGAACGATTCGGCGGTCCGCTCGAAAGTGACGTCGTCGAAATTCCATTGCGGCGACGCGGTGTGCCAGATCAGTTTGTTGAAGTCGTGACGGTTCGCCTCGTAACCCGCACGGCCGCGCTCGGTGGCGAAATAGAACTGATACCACCAGGTAAGTTCGGCCTTCGGCGGCAATGGCGCGCGATTCGCTTCCTGACTGCCGATCAGATAACCACTCACCGACACCATCGCCTTGCAGCGTTGCGGCCACAATGCCGCGATGATGTTCACGGTGCGCGCGCCCCAGTCGAAACCGCCGAGCACCGCCTTATCGATTTTCAGCGCATCCATCAGATTGATGATGTCGACCGCGACCACCGCCTGCTGGCCGTTGCGCGGCGTGTCTGCCGACAGGAAACGCGTACCGCCGTAGCCGCGCAGATAAGGGACGATCACCCGATAACCCGCGGCCGCGAGCAACGGCGTCACTTCGGCGAAGCTATGGATGTCGTACGGCCAGCCATGCAGCAAAATCACGACCGGGCCGTTTTGCGGGCCCGCTTCCGCGTAACTGATGTTGAGCGTGCCGGCGTTGATCGAGCGAATGTTCTCGAACGAGGTTATGCGAGTGGCCGCGTTTGCGGTGCCGGTCGACTGTGCCTTTGCGAGCCCGCTCAAACCCAGTTCGAGCAGGCTGACACCCGCGACGGTCGTACCCAGAAAGCGACGGCGCCGGCTATTGATCTGATCCGACATGCTGATTCTCCTTGAGCGCGGCGGTGACGCCGGTTTAATCCTGATCTACGGATGCGCGGCAACGCGCGGTGAACGCTGTCGCAACATCTGGAGCGAATAGTGACAGCGTCAGGTACTATCGGCAAGAGCAACTAAGTTCACGTTTCGTTGCCTTATAAGCAACAGGCAATCGCCGTCGGGGTTATCACATGCGAGAGATCAATCAGCAACGCCTGCGCTACTTCAACGAAGTGCTCACGCACGGCACCATTCGCGGCGCCGCCGAAAGCATCAATACGTCGCCGTCGGTCATTACGCGGCAGATCAAACTGCTCGAAGACGAACTCGGCGCGGTGCTGTTCGAGCGACAGCCGCGCGGCGTCAAGCCGACCGAGGCGGCCGCGCATCTGCTCGAATTCTGGCGTGGCTATCGTTCGCAACAGGAAAAGCTCGAAGACCAGCTGCACGCACTGAAAGGCCTGCAACGCGGGCAGATTCGGCTCGCGGTCAGCGAGGGTTTCGTCGACACGCTGGTCGACGATGTGCTCGTGCCTTTCTGCGCGCAATATCCGGAACTCGAAATTGGCATGGACATGCTCGCGGTCGATGCGATCCAGCACGAAGTGGCGGAAAGCCGTGCGCATATCGGGCTCGCGTACAACCCGCCGCCGCACGCGCGGCTCGAGTATCGCGCGAGTTCACCGCAGCCTGTCGTACTGTTGCTGCGCAGCGACCATCCGCTCGCGAGGAAAAGGCGACCCGCCACGCTCGACGATCTGCGTGCCTATCCGCTTGCGCTGATGCCGCCCGCCTTCGGAATCGGTCACGTCGTCAAGATGACGGAGTTGGCCGAAAACATCTCGATTCGCGCGACGTTGACGACCAACTCGCTTAGCGCGCTGAAGCGCTTCGTGACGGTCGACAACTTCATGACGCTGATCGGCGAATTCGCCGCGTACCGCGAAATCGCCAGCGGAGAATTGACGACGGTACCTATCGCGCATCCGCTATTTGCCGGCGCGCAGGCACGCGTGCTGGTGAAGACCGACCGGCCGCTCGCGCCGGGTCCGTTGGAATTGCTGCGGTGGATTCAGGAGAGGATGCCGATGTTTGCGCAGCCTGTTGTGAAAGGGGCTGGAACGGCGGGCGGCAGGGGGTCTGCTGGGCGCAAACGTCAGCGTCAGCGCAGCAACGGTTGATTCCGGGCAAATCTTCTGTTCTCGCTTCTCTATCCTGTTCGCCCGCCTGCGGGAAGTCGCGCACGAAGAAAGACACGGAAAAACAAGGAAGACCGTCCGACGCACGGCCTGAATGAAACGGACGACCAGAACGGCTGAACGTCACGGAAGTGAGAGGGATTCCGGCGGAGCGCCTCGCTCCCTCTCATTTCTGCCCCATTCTGTTACAGAGGGCCACACATCCAGGCGCAACTGCCACCTTTGCAAATCGGGGCTAGCTCAATCGCTATTTGCTGAACGGCAAGTCCACCGTCAGCACGCCTGAACACGACATCGTCCGTCATAACGACAGGATCCACATAGATATTTCTACTTGGGATGCCAAGCTCCATCAGATATGCTTTTATCGCGTCACCACGGCGCTTCTTCAACACGTCCAGATCGCGTTCGCCAATATATGCCCCCGCGCTTACGGTTGCCTGAATCCCCACGGCGGGCGACGGCCATGTCTTTGTATCTTCGACGGCATCTGCAATTATCACCATATCTTCTTTTGTGAGTTCAATAGTGTTGAACGGCAACTCAAATCCCATATTCTTCAGGAAGCGGCATGCGGTTGACGGCATGGACTTGCCATCCGATCGGTCAGCGTATGCAGCATCGAAGAAGGCGGGGAATATGACTAATGCGAAAATCACCGCAACGCGCCAATAATTCGTCCCTCGTTTCATTACGACACTACCCTATCGAAGGTTGCTACGTATCCGGTGATACTATCGGCGTTCTCGATTGCCTTATGGGGCTCGCGCTGGGCCCATATGCTGATCCCTCTTTCCCTATCTCCATACATATGATCCTCCGATTCAAATGTGTCATTAAAGTGGGTGCATTCGTGAATTATCGTTTTTACTTTACAAGCGTCATCCAACTTACCAAATGGGCTGCCACAAAAAGCCGAATGAATCGCAATAATCCGCTTTTCCGAATCTGGCTTGCACACCGAGGCTTGGGTTTCCGGCTTGCTTGGCCTCAGGCTACATGACATCGGCTTACCTGTTCTGCTGTCCCACCGAATGATTTTCGGGCTCCAACTCCTGCATCGCTTTTAAAAGCCGCGGCAGTCTCTCGCCGAGATAATTTCGTAGCGCTATATCGGAGCGACCGAAGTAGGTTTGCGCGCGCTCCTGCTCCTTTTCTTCCCAGAGTGCCACAGCCTTGATGCGTTGTTTGACCAAACTAACGCCGACATCGCGTGCCCTCATGACTTCTTTTCTGAACACCTTATTGCTCATGTTTGGGCAGATCAGCGTAGTATTGATGACCACTTCCACCAATGAATTGGGGTTCGCGTTTGTCCATGACCCAGGATGAACAACGACCCCATCGTCATCTTCCACTTCGGTCGGAACTCTGAAGCCGTACTCATTTTTATTCATAACTCATTCTCCAATTCCAAAGTTACATGCTCTAATCGCGAGGTTTCGATGCGCTCGGTCATGCCTTGTGAATTCGTCACTCCGGACTGAATCGGCTTGCCACTATCGAGAATGCGGTACGGCACGTTTGAGACCGGATTGCCCTCGTCATCCTTGACGTCTGTGCGTACGACACATCCGGAAATCCCTTGAATATCCCGAACGTCACGCGGCATCGATGACACTCCCGCCCCGCGGAGCCCTCGAACGCTTCTGCGAATTGCCTTTTCATTTCCGCAACGATCTCCGCTGCGGGCCGCATCCTCTCCGGCATATGTTTTCTCCTCCTAATCGTCTGACTGCTTGCAGAACGTAGCGGAGAATTAGCGCGCGCGTCTCTCTGACTAATCCGAAAAAGGAATTAGCATTCTTCTCAATAAAACAGGGCCGACATCATGCCAGTGTCGACTGGCCTTAAAGCATTCGGGGATTGTGTTACTCAGGCTGCCCGTTATAGGAAGTACTTGAATGGACTTCGCGCTTTCCGCTGCGCGCCTCACGAGGGCACGGCCAGACATTGGCGCGGGAAGAGATCGCCCCCTGGCCTGCTACACCACTCAAGCCGTCCACGCGCCGGGCAAATTGTGTCGCAATGTATCAACCGGCCCCCGATACACAGAACCTTGCACACCAACCCACTCGCCGACATAAACCAGATACGCGCGAGCGTTCCAATACGGCCATACCAGCCAACGGAGCGCACACCATGCACAGTACTCTCGAAACGCCACTCGCCTTGCTCGCCGGGCTGCTGACAATTGCTTCGCCCTGCGTGCTGCCGGTCATGCCGATCCTGCTCGGCACGTCCGTCGAACAGCCGAGCCGCACGCGGCCGCTGTTCATCGTCGCCGGCTTTATTCTGACTTTTGCGTCGTTCGCGCTGCTGCTGGGTACGGTATCGAGCACCGTGCACGTCGCGCAGCAGGTGCTGCGCAATACCGGCATCGCGTTACTCGCGCTGTCCGGGCTGATGCGCGTATGGCCGCGTCCTTATGACTGGCTCGTCGCGCAGCTGCAGGCGCCGCTCGAACGGATCGGCGCGGCGATCACGCCGGGCTCGTCCGGCGGCCAACCCGGCACCGGCAACGCTGGCGGCTTCGTGCTCGGGATGTCGCTGGGCGCGGTGTGGACACCGTGCGCCGGACCGGTGCTGGCATCTATCCTCGTGCTGGTGGTGAAAGCTCAGGACCTCGGCTGGTCGGCGCTGCTGCTCACGCTGTATGCAATCGGCGCAGCGATTCCGATGCTCGCGATCATCTACGGCGGCCATTACGTAACTCGCCACGTGCGCGCCGTGTCGCGCCACGCGGAACGTCTCCAACAGGTATTCGGTGTACTGGTGATGCTGACCGCACTCGCCATCTATCTGCAATACGACGTGCTGCTGTACGCCCGGCTCGCCGCTTTTTTCCCTTCACTGAAAGGACTTTGACATGACTACCCAACTCAAGACATTCGTGCTGTCTACGGCCTTCGCCGCCTGCGCCGTGATGGCGGCGAGCACCGCCGCGCTCGCCGCACCCCAGGTCGACGCGTCGACGGCGCCGGAATTCACCGGCATTTCGCAATGGCTCAATAGCGAACCGCTGAAGTTGCAGCAATTGCGCGGCAAAGTCGTACTGGTGGATTTCTGGACCTATAGCTGCATCAATTGCGCGAACACGCTGCCGTATGTGAAAAGCTGGAACCAGAAGTACAAGGATCAGGGGCTGACAGTGATCGGCGTGCATACCCCCGAGTATCCGTTCGAGCGCGACACCGGCAACGTCAAGACGGCGATCAAACGGCTCGGCATCACCTATCCGGTCGCGCAAGACAATCAGTACGCGACGTGGAATGCCTATAACAACCAGTATTGGCCTGCGTTTTACCTGATCGACAAAAAAGGGCGGATCGTCTATTCACACTTCGGCGAAGGCGAGTACGCCCAAACCGAAGCGAAGATTCAGGCACTGCTCGCGCAAAAAGATTGAAGCGCGGTACCTGTTATAAAAAAAACCCACCCGCACCTGAGCAATCAGGTTCGGATGGGTTTTTTATTGCGGAGCCGGCTTTCACACGGTAATTTCGTACCGCTTTAAATCATCCGCTTAAAACAGATAATTGGCGAACAGACCGTAGGTGATCTGACTGGTCTTTTGCGTAATCGGACTGTCCGTCGCATCGCCGCGCAGCCACGCGAACGAAGCGCTCGCGCCGACATTCCAACGCGCCGCGATTCGGTATACGCCGTTGATCGAGAAGCGCACCTGATTCAGACCGGAACCGGCCGAATAGGTCGGCAAGCCAGAACGGGCGCTTTGCTCCGACGTCACGCCGAAATAGGTTTCGTTGTACTTGCTGCTGGCCCACGTCAGACCCGGACCGGCGCTCAGCGTCAGTTGCGGAATCGGCTCGTAGCGGCCGAGCAGATCGAACGTCGCCACGGTGCCGCGATCGTTGCCGGCGATATCGGTCAGCACGCTCGCGCGCGCGGTCACGAACTGATAGGTATATACGCCGAACAGTTCGGCATGCGCGGTCCGCTTGACGTCGCCGAGTCCATGCAGCCGCGCATCGTCCGACTCGCTGCGCGGCTCGATGAAGTCATAAGTGATCGCGGCGCCCACGCGCCAGTTACTGTCGCGATACAGATAGGCGCCGAGCGCCAGCACCGAAGCGGCATCCGGATTCGCGCCGAGAAAGAAGCGGTCGTAATTCACGCTCACGGCGGGCACTACTTCCCATTTGGTCCCGCTCGCGCCCGGGTATTTCGGCATGTTCACGACGCCGGCGCCCAGCGCGAATCGCCACGGGCTCGTGCTCACGCCCGTCCCCTGAGTGACCTCCGGCGCGCCAACCGAATACAGGCCTTCGGACAGGCCGAGGGTGTCGTCCGCCATCGCGGCGAGCGCGAACAGCGACAACGCGGAGCCCATCAGTACCTTGATCATTCGGGGATTCGATACATCGATCATTCCGCTTCTCCGTGGCAAATGATTAGCCCACGCGCAATTGCGCCGGTCTAGCCGTTTATTCGGGACTACCGATACTGCCGTATTACTGAATGCCGCGAAGATCACCGCCATTTCTCTCTCGCCAACCGGTTTGGCTTATCGGCTCTATTGCGAAAAATGCAATGGCAAAAGGTGGTTTGAGCATAGCCGGTTTATTTCGGCGGTCGCAAGCATATTTTTGTTAAATGCGAACTCGAGGCAGGCAATTGTCGCAATGGTGGCGCGAATCCAACGCCGCCCTACCCAATAGCCAGGATTTGCCATTCGCGGTCGCAAACGATAATCTTTGCAGGCTTGACTTTCATCGTCGCCGGCAATAAGCGGGCGGCGGCTTTCGATGCACAGTGATCTACCTTACGGGTGAGCTATGGCTTCAGGAAAGTATCTCGGCAAGAAAACCGACAGTCCGTCGTTTTCGTGTCTCTGTGACAAGTCTCAAGCGCAGTACGCGAACCGCCGTATCAGTGCTGACTTGTCGCGTCGCGGTTTCGTTGCCGGTCTCGCAGCCTCGATGCTAAGCCTCGTGCTGCCCGGAGTCGGTCACGCGCAAACCACCCAACCGCCGCCGGCACCAGCCAAACCGGTACTGTTCACCAACTTCCGTCTGTTCGACGGCAAATCGTCGACGCTGCGCGACGGCCTCTTTATGGTGGTCGAGGGTAATACGATCAGCCAGATCGGCCAGGGCCAGCCGGCGTCGAGCGAGGGCAAGACCGTCGTCGATTGCGGCGGCAAGGTGATCATGCCAGGCCTGATCGACATGCACTGGCATTCGCTGCTCGCCGCATTGCCGATTCAGGTGATTCTCCAGGCCGATATCGCATTCGTTCACCTGGCCGCGAGCGCAGAAGCGGAACGCACGCTATTGCGCGGCTTTACGACGATACGCGACGCGGGCGGCCCGTCGTTCGCGCTGAAGCAGGCGATCGACAGCGGCATGATTTCGGGGCCGCGCATCTATCCGTCCGGTGCGATGATCACCACCACCGGCGGTCACGGCGATTTTCGTTCGCTCGCCGAACTACCGCGCACCGCCAACCAGGTCAGTCAGGCGGAACGCGACGGCGCCAATGCAATCGCGGACACCGCAGACGAAGTGCGGATGCGGGTGCGCGAGCAGTTCATCCAGGGCGCGACGCAGATCAAGATGGTCGGCGGCGGCGGCGTGTCGACTCCGCGCAGTCCGCTCGACATGCTCACTTTTACCGAAGAGCAGATGCGCGCGGCAGTCGAAACCGCGGCGGACTGGGGCACATACGTTCTGGCGCACGCGTATACACCCGAATCGGTTCAACGCTCGGTCGCCGCTGGCGTGCAGTGCGTCGAGCACGGTCATTTGATGGACGACAAAACCGCCGCGCTATTGGCGAAACACGGTACGTGGTTGAGCACGCAACCGTTCCTCAGCGAAGAGGACGTCGGGCCGCTGGCCGGCCCGAGCCGCGAAAAATTCCTCGAAGTGACCGCGGGCACCGATAACACCTACAAGCTCGCGCGCAAGCACGGACTGAAGGTAGCGTTCGGCACCGACCTGATTTTTTCGCAGACGCTGGCAACGCGTCAGGGCACGATGCTCGCGCACCTGAAGCGCTGGTACTCCGCCGCGGAAGCACTGAATATGGCGACCGGCGCCAACGGCCAGTTGCTAGCGATGTCCGGTCATCGCAATCCGTATCCGCGCAAACTCGGCGTACTGGAGGAAGGCGCGTATGCGGACCTGCTGTTGATCGACGGCAATCCGCTCGATAATCTCGATCTGATCGCGAATCCGGAGCAGAACCTGCGCATCGTGATGAAGGACGGGAAGTTCTACAAGAACACGCTCAACGCGTGATAAACAATCAGGCCGGGAGCATGCCGCGCAACAACGTCGGCATACTCCCGGCCTAATAGTTAGGTCAACTGCTTTACTTCCGGCGTCCGGGCGCGCAAGTTGCCGCGCCCGGTCCGCCGACTCCGTCAGCCGGTTAGCTGCGACCCTGCAGACGAATATCGCGCGACGACGCCCCAACGTACACCGAGCTGCCCGGGACATATTGCCACCGGCTGTGCGTCGTATCCCAGACGCTCTGCATGCGCGGCGTGACGACCACGTGCACGTGACGCGACTGGCCCGGGTTCAGCGCAACCTTGTCCCAGCCCACCAGACGGCGCGGCGGTTCGCCCTGATACGGCACGCCCAGATACACCTGCGGTACTTCGGCGCCAGCCACGCGGCCATCGTTACGCACATCGAACGACACGTCGGTCAGACCGCCCGGCAGGCGCTTGACCGACAGATCCGAATATCCGAAGTGCGTGTACGACAGGCCGTAGCCGAACTCGAACATCGGCGTGATGTTCTTCGCGTCATACCAGCGATAGCCCATGTCGAGCCCTTCCGCGTAGACGGGATCGGTCTGGAACGAGCCGTCCGTGCCCCACGTCGGCGTGTCCTGATCGCGCGCCGGGAACGTGACCGGCAGTTTGCCGGACGGATTGACCTTGCCGAACAGCACATTCGCAATCGCCTTGCCGCCCGCTTCGCCCGGATACCACGCTTCGACGATCGCCGAAACCTTGTCCTTCCACGGCATCAGCACCGGATTGCCGCTTTCGACAACGACAACCGTGTGCGGATTGGCCGCCGCGACCGCTTCGATGAGCGCATCCTGGTTGGTCGGGTTCGCGAGGCTCAGGCTTTGCAGATCGCCAAAGTCTTCGCCGGCCGGTTGCGCGACGACCACCACCGCGACGTCGGAGTTGGCCGCGAGCGTCGCCGCCTGGCTGATCTCCTGTTGCGTGTACGCGCGGAACGGCGAGGTCTGATCGCTGTTGCCGGCGAACGTAACCTTGGCCTGCGGCGCGAGCGCCTGGATCGCGGAGACGATCGGCGTCTCGACCTTCAGCCACGGATTGGTCCACCAGCTGCAACCGCTCGAGGTGCCGAACGTGAGGCCGCCACAACCCGAGAACGCACCCGTCACCGGATCGCGCGTGTTGCCGGAACCGCCGCCCGTCAGCACCGCGGCGTCCGCGTGGCCGCCGATCACCGCGATGCGCGACAGTGCACCCGCCGCGAGCGGCAGCTGATTGCTGGCGTTCTTCAGGAGTACCATCGACTGCTCGGCGGTCGATTGAGTGAACGCATTCGCAGCCGCGAAGTTTATGCTCTTGCCGCCCTTGGCCGGGTCGTCCATCACGCCGTCGCGAATCATCACGTACAGCTTGCGCTCGACCATGTCGTTCAGACGCGCGGTCGAGACCGAACCGTTCGCGATTGCCTGCTTGACGAGAGCCGGCGTCAGATAGACGGTCGAGCCGACGTCTTCTTCCTCGTCGAGACCGGCGTTGATCGCAGGCGCGGTGCTATGCGCCGCGCCCCAGTCGGACTGCACCTGGCCTTCGAAATGCCACTCGTTCTTCAGCACGTCATTGAGGATGTGCGAGTTCTCGCACGCATAGGTGCCGTTCACGCGGTTGTAGCTACACATCACGTTGCCGGGCTGCGCGGTGCGTGCGGCGATTTCGAACGGCAGCAGGTAGAGCTCGCGCATCGTGCGCTCGTCGATCTGGCTGTTGCCGCCGCCGCGGCCGTGCTCCTGCTCGTTGCCCATGTAGTGCTTGATCGTCGCGATGACCTTCTGGCTTTGCGTGCCGTCGGTACGCTCGGCGAGCATTTCGCCGGCGAGGATCGGGTCTTCGCCGAGGTACTCGAACAGACGGCCGCCGCGCGGCTCGCGCGCGAGGTTGGTGCCGCCGCCGAGCCCCATGCCGAAGCCCTGGGCGCGCAACTGGATCGCGACCTGCTTGCCGTAATTCGACGCCAGTTGACGGTCCCAACTGGCCGCCACCGCGATCGTCGCCGGGAAGGTGGTCGACGGTTGGCTCGTGCTACCCGAGCCGGTCGACGAGTCGGCCATGTTCAGATCCGGGATGCCGAGACGCGGCACGCCCTGGATATAGCCCGCGCCGCCGCCCGGCACCGACGACATTGCGTACTGCGAGTGAATGAACTGCAGTTTCTCGTCGAGCGTCATTTTCTCGACGAGGGATTCCGCGCGACGATGCGCGGCCGCTGACGCGAACGCATTGAGCACGGTGGATAGCGGCGCAAAGTCGAGCGCCGAAGTGGGAATTTCCGCGTGCGCGGCGGCGCTCACGGCCGCCGCTATTGCGACGGCCGGCCAAAGTTTCTTTTGCATTGATGTCTCTCCGAAATGGACTTTTTGTGGGGCTGCGAGCGCGTCGAAGGGATGCACAGCGGACGCGAAAACAGGCCGGCGGCGATGACCGCAAACGTTTGCCTGTTGAAAGAAGAATCGACGCGGCTGGATAGGCTGTAGCGACTCTTCCGTGGTGAGTAATGTAAGAATGTAGTCTGACTACAGCATCGGTGTTTTTACTAATACGAGCGTTTTTATGCGTAATGGGCCGTAAGGCTTTTCTTACATAAGCTAATTGAAAGGATAAAAAATAGCGCCGTAATTTTTATTCGATTTTTTATTCCGCTGCATTGAATTCGGAAAGTTAGGCGAATTCGCTTTGCTTATGCGTAGCTGATGGAAATTCCGGCGCGGGCGAAGGCTCGCTGACCTGCCGCGTTGCACTGCGACGGCAGCGCCGATGCTGACGGCTACCGGTGGCCGTTGCAACCTTTGTTGACAAAGGCAGGAGAATTTTTAGCGTGAGAATGCACCGCGCCGTGTATGTCGCCGCAGCCCTCACACCCCCGTGTTATCGGGACTTCCCGCGCAGCGCTTCGGACGCGTCCGACGTTATAGCCATTTATTGACTTTAACTATCTCGAATATCTGACATCTCTAAAGTTTTATGAGATCCATTCCTCTGGTGTAGTCGTTAATTCGTACAACCAAGGAGGAAAGTCAATGGCGTGGATTTACGGTCACACCAGCAAAAAGCTGTATTACAACGACACTCTGATAGACCAACGAGGGTATTCCGGAAACGGCGATGGGCTGAACAACCACAGCATGCAGCACGTGCGCGACGTCGGACCGATCCCCGTCGGCGAGTATGAGATAGGGGCACCGTTCAGGCATGCTCATACGGGACCCTATTCAATGCGTCTCACCCCTATCAGCGGAACACATACCTTCGGCCGCAGTGGTTTCATGATCCACGGCGATAGTCGCAGCGACCCCGGTAACGCGTCGAAAGGCTGCCTTGTCTTAGCAGGGAGAATACGGGAAAAAATCTGGAACAGTGGCGACAGAGTATTAAAGGTGGTGCATCCATGAAACGCGCCGTTGCAGTCCTCGTGCTATCGCTGCCCGCGTTATGTCTCGCGAAGCCCCCACCATGCGACAGATGGCCAACCAATATTGCGGAAGGCTGGTTGATGGACGAGGGTCTTATCGAGCGAGCAAACCTCGATCATTCGAAAACTCGGGCCCTGAGGCTATCGTCGGAGAAGATTGGTAAAGACGAGCTTTACGGCAAAGATCTTTATCGTCAGGTCTACCACATTACCTACTACGACAAACGCGGCAAGCAGATAGTCAGCGTTATTACCGTCAACGATGCCGGCTGGGAAGAATGTTCGATGAGCCAAGTTGAAGTGTTTGTCGTTTCTCAACACATGGGACCGGCAGAAACGCTGATTAAAGGACTCTACAACCCCGCTAAGAAGCATTGATTCTGGAGTAGCCCGTTGATTCTCATGACCCGACCCGCGACACGCTTCAAAAGGTTGTCTCGCTTTGTGCGGCGTAACGCGCGAGCAAATCCGTTCGCCATCATGTTGTTATCGCTGCCCGCGTTATGTCTCGCGAAGTCCCCTCCATGCGAAAGCTGGCCGATTAACGTAGCCGACGGCCAGCTCATACGTGCAGGCCTGCTCGAAAGGGAAAACCTGGATTGGAGGAAAACTCGAGCCGTACGACTATCGTCGGAGAAGATCGGCAAGGACCGGCTCTACCACAAAGACCTTTATCGCCAGGTTCACCACGTCACCTACTACGAAAAAAGTGGGAAGCCGATAAGCGTCATTACTGTGAACGACGCTGGCTGGGAAGAGTGCTCGATGAGTCAGGTGGAAGTGTTTGTCGTTTCTCTACACCTGGAGCCTTTGGAACCTCTGATTAAAGGACTCGGCGACTCCCCGAAGCAGTAATTTCTCGCCTAACCTCTCCAACCCAAAGTGAGGTTGAATGAAACCCAAGGCCCGCCTCCCACCAGCGGGCCTTTCTCATCCTCACCGCCCCACTTGACAACAAAAAAGTCCTCTTCTAGTTTACTGGAAACCGCCTCCGTAAAACTGGAACCCATGGACATCAACGCGCTGATCGCCCGACGTGTCAGAGCATTGCGCGACGCGCAAAACTGGTCGCTCGACGCATTAGCCGAGCGCAGCAAAGTAAGCCGCTCGAACATCTCGCTGATCGAACGCGGCCAAAGCAGTCCCACCGCGACCGTGCTCGACAAACTCGCGACCGCGCTGAACGTGCCGCTGGCATCGCTATTCGAGCAGGACGACACGCCGGCGGTCGTGACATCGCCCGTCAGCCGCGCAGCCGACCAACCCGTCTGGACCGATCCGAGCTCCGGTTACGTGCGCCGGCATCTGTCGCCCACCGCGCCGTCGGCGCTCCAACTGGTCGAGGTCGACTTCCCCGCCGGCCAGCGCGTCAGCTTCGAAACCGGCGCACGCGACGCGGACATCCATCAGCAGGTCTGGCTGCTCGAAGGATCGATGGAAATCACCGCCGGCGACACCAGTTGGCGGCTCAAATCCGGCGACTGTCTCGCGATGCGCCTCGATGGCCCGATCACATTCCGCAATCCCACCCGAAAAAACGCGCGCTATCTGGTGGCGCTGACCACCTTTCCGGTCAACCAAAGCAGCCAGGGCAACCAGAGCAACCGGGCAAATCAGATCAACCAACGGAGCAACGGATGAACGAACCCGCAACCATCGCGCGCATCGACGCGGCAGAGGCCGCCGCCAGCATCGAAGCGCTGGCCGACGTGCTGATCGACTGCGTGGAAGGCGGCGCCTCGGTCAGCTTCATGCTGCCGATCTCGCGCGACACCGCACGCGAGTTCTGGCGCAACGTCAGCGACGGCGTCGCGCGCGGCGAGCGCGCGCTGCTGGTCGCGCGTGACCAAAGCGGCGACATCGTCGGCACAGTGCAGTTGATTACCGCGCAACCGGAAAATCAGCCGCATCGCGCCGACGTCGCGAAGATGCTCGTACATCGCAAGGCGCGCCGGCGCGGCATCGCGCACGCGCTGATCAGCGAGGTCGAGCACCTCGCGCGCGCCGAACGCAAATCGGTGCTGCTGCTCGATACCGTCACCGGCGGCGACGCCGAGCGGCTCTATCAACGCGCCGGCTGGCAGCGCGTCGGCCACGTGCCCAATTACGCGCTGATGCCCGACGGCGCCCCGTGCGGCACGACGTTTTACTGCAAACAGCTTTAACCGCGCATCCGCCACTGCCGCCGCTGCCGCCGCATGTAGTTGAAAATTTCAACTACATGCCTATAATGCGTGCTTACCCGCCCAGGGTAGCAGACGACAGCGGAGCAATCTTGTACTCGGACTTCCTCACTTTCCGGCTCGATCTGACCAGTGCGCTGCTGATCAACCGCGCGAACGAGGTCTATCGCGAGCGCTGGGATCTCGACGTACGCGCGCTGCGCGTATTGCGCCTCGTCTGCGCCGAGCCCGACATCACCCCGAAAACGGTGTCACAGCGCGCGCTGATCGAAAAAACGCTGCTCTCCAAAGTACTCGCCGAGCTTGAAACGCGCGGGCTGATCAGCCGCAACGCTCATCCATCGGACCGCCGCAGCATCGCGTTGCGCGCGACCGCGAACGGTCTCGAAGTTGCACAGGCATCCGAAGCATTAGGATCCGCGCTGGAAGTCGAACTCGCGAAAGGCCTGAGCGCGAACGAACGCAAAACCCTCGAACGCCTGCTCGGCAAGCTGTCGAAAAGCCTGCTGGCGAACGAGTCGGCAAGCGGGCGTGCGAACGAGCCGCCGCATTGAGCCACCCGACCCCGCCGCGCCACCTGACCGACTTACATAGCGCCCACGCCCAAAGGAGCCATTCATGTCGAAGCTGATTGAAACGCTGTCGCCTGCGATCGACACGCTGCTGCCCGAACTCGAAGCGATCTACAAGGATCTGCACCAAAACCCCGAGCTGTCGATGCAGGAAGTGCGCACCGCCGGCATCGTCGCGGATTACGTCGAGAAGCTCGGCTACGAAGTGACCCGAGAAGTCGGCGTGACAGGCGTGGTCGCGTTGATGCGCAACGGCGACGGTCCGACCGTGATGCTGCGCGCCGACATGGACGCGCTGCCGATGGCCGAAGCAACCGGCCTGCCCTACGCGAGCACGGTGCGGACCAAGGACGAGGACGGCGTCGAAGTCGGCGTTGCGCATTCGTGCGGTCACGATCTGCACGTCACGTGGCTGCTCGGCGTCGCGCGCCTGATGGCCGAACATCGCGACGCATGGCGCGGCACGCTGATGGCGGTGTTCCAGCCCGGCGAAGAAGTCGGCCGCGGCGCGCGCAGCATGCTCGACGACGGCATGACCACACGTTTTCCGAAACCCGACGTGATTCTCGGCCAGCACGTGATGGTCGGCGCGGCCGGCACAATCGGCTATCGCAGCGGCACGATCCTGTCGGCCGGCGACAGTCTGAAGGTCAAGCTGTTCGGCCGCGGCTCGCACGGCTCGCAGCCGCAAACCTCGATCGATCCGGTGATCATGGCCGCTTCGACTACGCTGCGGCTGCAAACCATCGTGTCGCGCGAAATCTCGCCGCGCGACAGCGCGGTGCTGACGATCGGTTCGCTGCAGGCCGGCACCAAGGAAAACATCATCCCCGACGACGCGACGCTGAAGCTCAACATGCGCACCTACGACGACGACGTGCGCGAATACATGCTCGGCGCGATCCGCCGCATCTGCTGTGCCGAATGCGCGGCGTCTAACGCGCCGCGCGAGCCGGAGTTCACCACGTTGTCGAGCTATCCGCTGACGGTCAACGACCACCCGGTCACCGAACGTCTGCGCGAAGCGTTCGAAGCGCAGTTCGGCGAGCGCGCATACGAAACCCAACCGGCCGCCGCCAGCGAAGACTTCAGCCTGTTCGGCCGCGAATGGAACGTGCCGTACTCGTTCTGGTTCGTCGGCGGTACGGACCCCGAAGTATTCCGCGCCGCGCTGGCCGCCAAAAAGCTCAACGAAATTCCCAGCAACCATTCGCCGAAATTCGCCCCGGTGCTCGATCCGACGCTGCGCGCCGGCCTCGAAGCGATGCTGTGCGCGGCCGGCGTATGGCTCGATCAATCCGCCCACGCTACTCCCGCACCGTGAATTCGCACGCCGTCTATACGATCCTCGATCTGATCGGCACCTTCGTGTTCGCGATCAGCGGCGCGGTGGCCGCGCGCCAGCGCCGCCTCGACCTGTTCGGGATCGCGGTGATCGCGTTCATGGTTGCGTGCGGCGGCGGTATCGTGCGCGATATCTGCATCGGCGCGATTCCGCCGGCCGGGCTGTGGAACTGGCGCTATCTGGCCACCGCGCTGGCCGCGTCGACGGTGACGATTCTCGCCTATCCGCAGGTACGCCGGCTGCGTCAGCCGGTGCTGTTCTTCGATGCGATCGGGCTCGGTCTGTTCGCGGTATCCGGCGCGCAGAAGGCGCTGATCTATGGGCACAACGCCGAACTCGCGATTCTGCTCGGCGTCGTCAGTGCGGTAGGCGGCGGCGTGATGCGCGACATCGTGCTGTCGCGCGTGCCGGCAATTCTCGAACGGGAGATTTACGCATCGGCCGCGCTGTTCGGTGCGGCCGTGCAAGTGGGTTTCTCCTATGCGGGCTGGACCGACTGGTGGACGCCGTGGTTCGCCACGCTCGCCTGCGTGGCGGTGCGGCTCGCGTCGCTGCGCTTCGGCTGGCGTCTGCCGATCTTCAAGGGCCGGCGCGCCGCCGATACGCGCGACGCGCCGTAAGCGCCACCGTCACGCGCCGCCGGCCATGCTCGGCAACAGTTCGCGGTAGATATGAATCATCGCCGGTCCCATCAGCACGACCAGCAACGCCGGGAAAATACAGAACACCAGCGGAAACAGCAGCTTCAGCGAAATCTTCGCCGCGCGTTCCTCGGCGCGCATCCGCCGCCGCGTGCGCAGCGTATCGGACAGCACCCGCAGCGACGCGCCGATCCCGGTGCCGAAGCGCTCGGCCTGGATCAGCATCGAGCTGAACGAATCGATGTCTTCCACGCCGGTGCGCAACGAGAAATTGCGCAGCGCCTTTTCCTTCGAGAAACCCGAGCGCATTTCGAGCAGCATCAGTTCAAGCTCGCTCGCCACCACCGCGCTGCGCATCCGGATCTCCTCGCCGACTTTGAGCAACGCGGCATCCAGACTCAAGCCGGCTTCGACGCACACGGTCAGCAGATCGAGCGCATCCGGAAAGTCCTCGACGACGCTGCGCTGGCGCGCTGCGATACGGCGCGACAGCACCACGTTCGGCAGGTAGTAACCGAGCGCGGCGAGCGCCATCAGCACGATCGACCGTTCGAGCAGCGTGGTCGCCAGCGCGGTGCCGTACAGCGCGACCAGCGCCAGCAACGGCAGCACGACGGCCAGCGCGGTCTTGGTCGCGAGATAGACCGGCGCGGCATTGGCCGAGCGCCAGCCCGCATTCATCAGTTGCACCCGCAGCGCGGACTGTTCCCAGCCCTCTTTCGGCACCGACAGCCGCGAAATCGGCTGCGAGATTTCCACCAGCTTTTCGTACCACGGCGTGTCCGCGGTGCCGCCCGCCTGCTCCAGCGCCGGCGCGAGGTTCGGGCCGCCCGCCTGTTCGATGCGGCGGCTCATATCGCGTGGCGTCGCCAGATGCAGCGCGCCGAACGCGGCGACGGACACGATCGCGAATACACCCAGCAGCAACAGAATCTGTGTGAGGTTCAGCGTTTGCATGATCTCTCCTCGTCGTTATTTTTCGCGGCGCGGCGCGGTTCAGCGCGCCGCCGCTCGGCCGCTCAGACCCGTATCCTGACGATGCGCCGCATCCACAGGACCCCGGACAGAATGCCCGCTGCCGCGACCGTGACCATCTTCATCCCCGCCGGGTCCTGCCACAGAATGCTGAGGAACTCGGGATTGACCACCAGCATCGCCGCGCCGATGCCGAACGGCAGCAAGCCGAGCACCCACGCGGACAGCTTGCCTTCGGCGGCCAGCACGCGAATCTTGTCGAACAGTTTGAAGCGGTTGCGCACCATCGCGGTGATGCCGTCGAGTACTTCGGCCAGATTGCCGCCGGTCTCACGCTGGATCACCACCGCGATCACGAAGTAGCGCAGATCGCGAATCGGCACCCGCGTCGCGAGATTGGTGAGCGCCTCGCTAATCGACACGCCGTAGTTGATCTCGTCGAATACGATGCGAAATTCGCCGCTCATCGGCTCGGCGAACTCGGTGCCGACCATATCGATCGCGCCGGTGAACGCATGGCCCGAGCGCAAAGCGCGCGAGAGCATGTCGCAAACATCGGGCAGTTGCCGTTCGAGTTGGCGAATCCGCTTGTTGCGGCGGCGTTGCACGTAGACGATCGGCAGCAGCGCCGTCAGTGCGGCGGCGCCGGCCGTGAGGTGCCAGGGCAGCGCGAGGCTGGCGCCGATGATCAGCACGAACGGCGGCAACACCGCGCAGACGCCGACAAGCCGGCCCACCGACCAGCTCAGTCCCGACTGCTGCAAAAACAGGTCGAGCGCATGCACGCGCGGAATCTTCAGAAGCACCCGCGTGAACAGTTCCGACTCGGCCATCATGCGCGATTTCAGAATCGACAATCGCTCCTTGTTCACATGACCGCCTGCCGAAACCGCGCGAATCCGCGATTCGACCCGCCGCGCGACCGGTCCGTGGCGGCTGTTCCAGTATTCATAGACGGTGCCCGTCGCGAGCACCACCGCGACGAACAGCAGAATGATCGACGCATAGAAGATCGGATTCATGACGATGTCCCCCTACGCCGTTTCGAAGCGCCGCGCCGGATCGTAGATCTGATCGGGCGGCGCGACGCCGAACGCCTGCAGACGCTCGGCGAATTTCGGCCGCACGCCGGTCGCGCAGAAATGGCCGCGCACGTTGCCCTTCGAATCGACGCCGGTGCGGCGAAACACGAAGATCTCCTGCATGTTGATCATGTCGCCCTCCATCCCGGTCAGCTCCGAGATGCTGATGATCTTGCGGCGCCCGTCGGTCAGCCGCGCGGCCTGCACGATCACCGAGATCGCCGAAGAAATCTGCTGACGCATCGTGCGGGTCGGCAGCGGCAGGCCGCCGAGCGTCATCATGTTTTCGAGCCGGGTCAGCGCATCGCGCGGCGTGTTCGCGTGGATCGTCGACAGCGAGCCTTCGTGGCCGGTGTTCATCGCGTTGAGCATGTCGAGCGCTTCGGCGCCGCGCACTTCGCCGAGGATGATCCGGTCGGGACGCATCCGCAGCGCGTTGCGCACCAGCGTGCGCTGGGTGATCTCGCCGCGTCCCTCGATGTTCGGCGAACGGGTTTCGAGCCGCAGCACATGCTCCTGGCGCAGTTGCAGTTCGGCCGCGTCCTCGATCGTGACAATCCGTTCGTCGTTCGGAATGAAGCCCGACAGCAGGTTCAGCAGCGTGGTCTTGCCGCTGCCGGTGCCGCCCGAAACCAGCATGTTGACCTTCGCGCGCGCGAGCGCGTCGAGCAGTTCGGCCATCGGCGGCGTCATGCTTTGCAGTTCGATCATGTCGGCGACCTGCAACGGGTTCGTGGCGAAACGCCGGATCGACAGCAGCGGTCCGTCGATCGCGCAGGGCTTGATGATCGCGTTCACGCGCGAGCCGTCCGGCAGCCGCGCGTCGACCATCGGGCTCGATTCGTCAATATGGCGGCCGACACCCGAGACGATCTTCTCGATCACCTTCATCAGGTGCGCATCGTCATAGAAACTGACGTCGGTCTGCTCGAGCCGCCCGCGCCGTTCGACGTAGGTATGGCGATGCGTATTCACCAGAATGTCGGAGATGGTTGGGTCGCGCAGCAGCGCTTCGAGCGGGCCGAAGCCGAACATCTCGTCGTATACGTCGGTCACCAGTTGCTTGCGCTCGATATCGTTGGCCGGCGCTTTCCGCTCGTCGAGAATGCGCGCGATCAGCGCGGCGATTTCCTGACGGACCTGCTCGGACGGCAGTCGCGCGAGTCGTTCGAGTTCGACGCGATCGAGCACCGTCAGATGAATCTCGCGTTTCAGTTTCTGATAAGCACCGCGAATCATCCCGGCGCCCGCCGGATCCTGGCCCTGGCGCTCGCCCAACGACTGCACGCGTTGCGCGGAAATCTGTTCACGAAGCGACATGACGTCCCCCTGGTTTTGATGGTTCCGATGATTCTGATCGTTGCGCCGCCGGCGCGTTACAGCGTTTCGAGTTTCGGCGCGTTTTGCCGGCCGAGCAGCCGGCCGAACAGCGACTCGCCTTTCGCTCGGCCCCGGCCCGGCGTCGCGGTGCCGGCCACCACGTTTTCGGCGAGCGCCTGCAAACTGCGCGCGACGCCGCTGCCGCGCGCGGTCTTCGACACCGGCAGCCCCTGGTTCATCGCGTCGGCGACGGTATCGGCATCCTCCGGAATCACCTGATACGCGCTCATCCCCAGCACGCTTTCGAGCGCCGCGCGCGGCCGCTCGCCATGCCGCGAGTAGCGGTTCAGGATCAGCCGCATCTGCTCCTGCGCGAAGCCGACCGAGCAAAGAATCTCCTGCAGCCGGCGACCGGCGCGCACGTGCGCCATGCTCGCCTGCAACACGATGTGAATGTGGTCGCTGCGATCGAGCGCGAGCATCGACAGCCGGTTCAGCGTCTGGCCCAGATCGAACAGCACGAAGTCGTAATGCGGCGCGGCGACGCCGAGCAGCCACTCGAGACGCTCTTCCTTGATCTCGGCCGCCTTCACCGGATCGCCCGCGCCCGCGAGAATGTGGAAGCTGTCGGTCACGTGCACGAGGCTGGTGTCGAAAAACGCCGCGTCCATCCGCTCGATCTGCGCGCAGATTTGCGGCAGCGTCGACGGCGGGGTCTGGTCGGAGACCAGAAACGCGGCGTCGGCGAATTGCTGGTTCAGATCGATCAGGAGTACGCGCTTTTTCTGCGCGAGGCTTGCGATCGCGTGCGCGACGTTCGCTGCGATGAAGCTGGTGCCGGCGCCGCCCTTGCTCGAGATGAACGACAGAATCCGCGTGTCGCGGCGGCCGCCTTGCAGGCTTTGCGCCTGTGCGCGCTGCAACGCGTCGCCGAACTGGCGCGGATCGAGCGGCCAGTTCAGCACGTCGCGAAAGCCCGCGCGCATCGCCGCGATCAGCGTGTCGGGCGACGCGTCGGGAACCAGCAGGATGCAGGTGAGCCGCCCGTGCGCGCGGTGCAGTGCTTCGACCACCGCGGGTTGCGCATCCTGCAGCGACACCGCATCGACGATCAGCACGTCGAACGCATCGAGACTGTCGCCGCGCTCGCCGAGCAGCGACGGCCGGCCGCTCGCACGGGTGATCCGGTAGTCGCCGCATTCGCCGGTCAGATGCGCGATCTGCGCGAGCCGTTTGCCGTCTTCAGAGAGAGCCAGGATGTTGATCATGATGTTCTCAACCGAGCTATCGGGGTTGGGCGGCGGACCTGGCGGTCCGTCGCCGGCGCAACGTGCTCGCGGCGCGTGATGCTGCACCGCGCGCGTTGCCGCTTGCACTCATCGGCTGCCGCCGCTGCTGCCGATGCCGATCACGAACGGATTGACCGTGGTGGCCGGCGTCTGGAACGACTTCGCGTACTGCTCCTGCGCGGCCACCGCGGCGACGCCGTCGACGCCGGGTGTCGACGGGTTGTCCTCGCCCGCATGCGGATTGATGATCTGCATCCGCGTGACGGTGCGAACCGCGTCGCCGACATGGGCATCCCAGATCGGCGAGCTGGACATGCAGCCGCTCAGCGAGCCGCCCCCTAGTGCCGCCAACGTCGCCAGCAACGCCGCGCGGCGCGTGATCACAAAAAGTTCGAGTTTCATCAGAGTCTCCTTCGCGGCGCATTACGGGTTGGCGAGGTTGGCGGGATTGGCGGGGTTGGCGGGATTGGCGGGGTTGACCGGCATCGCCGGGCCGGACGAGGTGGCCGGGCTCGCGGCGTCGGCTTTGGCAAGCGCGCGCTCGCTGGTGGCGGCGGCATCCGCTGCCGTATTCACAGCGGCCAGGGTTGCCGCGCCGCTGCCCCGATGCATGACGGCGCTGGTTTTATCGCCGCTCGGCAGTGCCGCCGCCGGTGCGTGCCGGTCCGCCTGGGTATCGCGCGGCAACAGCGCGGCCGGTGCGCTCGTGCTGCCGGTCGGTGCGGGCGCCGGTGTCGGCTGCGTGGGTTGCGGCTGCGGTTGCATCCGCGGCTGGACTTGCGGCTGCGGCGCGTTTGGATCGGCGGCGCCGGCGGCGGGCTGCACGGCCGGCCGGCGGCCTTCCATGTTGCCGGTCGCGTAGACCGCTGCTTCGGACGTCTGATTAAAGCTGTCGGTCGGCAGCGGATAGTCGGTCCCTGACGGCATCGGCTTCACCAGATGCACGGTGATGATGAAGATCAGTTCCGTGCGATCCTGCTGGAACGACGTGCTGCGAAACAGCGCGCCGAGCACCGGCACTTCGCCGATCCCGGGCAACGCTTTCAGCGCACCGGTGATGTTGTTCTGGATCAGGCCGCCGATCGCGAAGCTCTCGCCGTCGTTCATCTGCACCGTGGTCGACGCGCGGCGCGTCGTGATCAGCGGCAGCACCGTCACGCCGCTGGTGCCGCTCGCGGACACGGTGACACCCGTCGGCGACAGCTCCGACACTTCCGGCGCGACCTTCAGGTTCACGCGGCTGCCCGCGAGCACGGTCGGCGTGAATTTCAGGCCGACGCCGAACTCTTCTTCCTGCAGCGTGATCGTCGAGCCGCCGGTGCCGTTGCTCTGCGGCACCGGAATGAAGACCCGGCCGCCCGCGAGGAACGACGCTTCCTGGCCGCTCAGCGTGACGAGGTTCGGCTCGGCGAGGATCTTGCCGAGGCTGTCGCTCTTTTGTGCGTCCATCGCCAGATTGAATGGCTTGTTGTTGGCTTTGCTGAGCGCGATGCCGTTGCCGACCCCGGCGAGCAGGGTACTCACCAGGGCGCCGGTCCACGAACCGAAGCCGCCCTGGATGTTGACCGCCGCGCCGAGTTGATTGAGCAGCGTCTTCGACACCTCGGCGACCTTCACTTCGAGCATCACCTGCTGCGGCGAGTCGACTGTCATCATATTGATGACTTCGGATCCCTTACTGATGCTCGTGCTTTGCTGAGACACCGAGCCGCCGTTGCCGAAGCTCGCGGTGCTGTTCTGTTGTTGCTGGGTCGGCTGCGCGCCCGCATATGCGCTGGCGATCCCCATCGCCTGCGCAGCTGCTTGCGCGCTCGACACCCGCCCTGCGAGCACCAGATTGCCGGCCGCGCTCGACACGCGAATGCCGCGCTCGTTAGGCAGCAGTTGCTGCAACGCGCGCTGCAGCCCGTCACCGTCCACTGTGACGCTCACGTCGATGATCTGGCAGGCGCCGCTGCGGCCTTGCACGATCATGTTGGTGGTGCCCACCGTCATGCCGACCACGTAGAGGCTGCGCTGCGAGACCAGCGCCGCCTCCGCGATCACCGGATTGCCGAGCGTGCGGTTGCGCGCCGGTTCGATCAGCGGCACGATCACCGACTTGCCGACCGCGACCGATACGCTCGACTGATCGCGAATCTCGCCGCTGCAGTTCGGCCCGGTCAGTTGCGCGGGCGCGATCGACCTGCCGCCCGCGCCGCCCGGAACCGGCGTGTTGCTGACCAGCATCGGCGCGGCGCCGCGGCCGGCCGGCAGCGGCGCCGCTTGCATGCCCCAGCCTTGCGGCATCGGCGCGCCCGCCATATTCTGCGCGGCGCCGTTCTGCGCGACCGTCAAGCCGGCGCACAGCGCCGCGGCGAGCATCGTGCCGCCGAGCGCGCGGCAACGCGTGCCGCCGGATGAGAACCCGTGTTCTGTTTTCATGTTGCTGCCCCCGTCGCTCGATGTGGATGAACCGAGACGTTTTGTGTTGCCTTTGTTATCCGGCTCGCGGCGCGTTCGGATTGGCGCGCCGCGACCGCGCTAGAAACATTCGACGCTGCCGGTCACCCCCGACAGCACGCCGACGCAATCGCGTTTCGGCGCCGGCCGCGCCGCATAGCGCGCGCGGACCGGATGCACCGGCTCGGGTGTCGCGACCGCCGGCGCCGAGGCGGGCAGATCGAGCAGCGTCAGCTTGGTCGCGCCGCCGGTATTCGGCGTCTGCCTGTCGACCTGATTGCGCAATACCAGCGACAAGGTGCCGACGCTGCGCGCAAGGTCGAGTTTTTCGGCCTGCTCGGGCGTGACTTCGAGCGTCACCGCGTTGACCACTTTCGGCGCGGTGTCGTCGCGGCTGACCTGCTGCGCGACTGCCAGCACGAGGATCTTTTCGAGCACGATCTTCGAGATGCTCTGCTGCGTGTCGGTCTTGTTGGCCTGCTGCGTGTTGACGATCACGTCGACGTAATTGCCCGGCAACGCGAAACCCGCTACCCCCACCACGTCGTTCACGCGCACCGTGATCGCGCGATGGCCTGCGCCGATCACCGCGGACAAGCCGCCCTTGGTGCCCTGCGGCGCGAGCTTCGCTTCGAGTACCGGCTCGCCGGGCGCGAGACTCGTCAGCAGCACGCGGCCTTCGAGCGCTTTCGCGTCGGCGAACGCACCGGGCGGCACGCTCGAGTTCGGCCAGTTGACCAGATGCACGAGGTTCTGGTTGAGCGGCTGGCCGAGACTGATGTCGCTCGTCGCCACCGCCACCGACGTCATCGCGCTCGACGACGTCTGCAACAGCCAGCGCGACGCGAAACTTACGGCCGCGAGGCCGGCCAGTACCGCGATCGCCAGCATCACAAAAGCACGACTGTTTTTCATGGCAAGACTCCTGCATTCAGTGGAAACGTACGGCTACAGCGCGGCCGCGAACAGCATGCCGAGCGTGCCCGCCGCGATCGCGACACCATACGGCAGCGTGCCGACCGATTCGGACTGCGTATCGAGCAGCGCCGGTGGTCTGAGCGGCGCAATCAGCCAGCCGCAGGCCAGCTGACGCAGATTCGCGAGTAATCGGCCGAAACGGCCGTGCAACAACACCTGCGCGAGCGACCAGACGCCGCCGATCAGAAAGGTCGCGAGCGCGATCCGCCAACTCAGCGCCGGGCCGACCCACGCGCCGATCGTCATCAGCAGCTTGACGTCGCCGGCGGCCATCCCGCGCAGCAAATAGAACGGCAGCAGCAGCGCGAAGCCGCACGCGGCGCCGGCCAGCCACGCGAGCGCGCCGGCGAGCGCGCCGTGCAGCGAAATCTGCACGGCCAGCGCGGCGGCGAGACCGAGCGCGATCAGGCGGTTCGGAATGCGTCGCGCGGTGAGGTCCGTGCTCGCCGCCACGATCGCCAGCACGATCACGCACAGCGGTACAGGATGTGGCGGTAAAAGTGGAAGCGTCATGGCGGTCTCGCTAGGGTCGAAGATTGGAGCGCGCGCCGCGTCAGACTGACGACGCGATACTGGTGAAGAGCGAACTCAGATTCGTGCCGAGCGTCGTGACGGCACCGATGATTACGAGCGCGATCAGCCCTGCGAGCAGCCCGTATTCGATCGCGGTCACGCCGTGTTCATCGCGAGCGAAACGTGCCGCGCGGGCAATCAGTTTGTTCATGACAGACTCCTTCTCGATGAATGAGGATCGACGGACGAAGCACACGGTTCGTCCGCCGACGGACGGCCCTTAGACCGAATTGCCGATGCTGGTGAAAATGTTCTTCAGGTTGGTGCCGAGTGTCGTGACGGCACCGATGATCACCAGTGCGATCAAGCCGGCGAGCAGCCCATATTCGATCGCGGTGACGCCGTCTTCGTCGCGCGCGAAACAAGCTGCGGTGGCAATGATTTTGTTCATGATGGAACTCCGTTTGAATGGCCAGGTATCCAGACCTCGAGCGTGCTTCGTCCGTCGACGACAGGCGCTTAAATCGAGTTACCGATGCTGGTGAAAATGTTTTTCAGGTTGGTGCCGAGCGTCGTGACGGCGCCGATGATCACCAGCGCGATGAGGCCCGCGAGCAGGCCGTATTCGATGGCGGTCACGCCGTCTTCGTCGCGTGCGAAACGGTTTGCGGTAGCGATGATTTTCTTCATGATTGACTCCCTTTGGATAGCTAAGTAATTGAACCCTTCGCCGGGATCGGCTCGAGGCAAGGCACTGCGGGTACTGCGGGAACTACGTGGAGAAGACTAGTTCGCCCGTCCAGCCGTGGTGCGGCGCGGATTGATCCGCACAAGCGAAACGCTGGGCGAGACGAAAGGAGGAAAACAGGTGGAGTGCAGCGGCATCCGCGCAGCGGTCAGGTGCACGGTATGCAACGGCGCCGGCCGCGCGACCCGCAGCAGCGTGGCCGCGAAGCGCTGGCGCAGTGTGAGCGTACGGTGCGCGATGCGCTTGTGCCGGTTGGTGTCGCGCGGCAGCGTGAGCTGATGGTTCATACATCCCCCGTGTTGCGTAATTTTTTTAGGCGTCCTGTCATCGTGTCGTCGACTTGCGCGCTCTTCCTGTCGCAAGGACGAGGCCAGCAATGCGGGAATCTCGCAACGACAAGGGTCTCGCCGAACTCCGTCGCAGCGTACTGCCCGCAATGCGCCCTGAATGTGCTGCTTTCGCAACGTGGCGGGCTGTTAAGCGAATACTTCGCGAATCGCGTAGAAGCCCGCCGCAGTAGGCACGGCATTTTTTTCCCAGGAATTTCCCTGATTCGGCAAAAAAGAAATATCTCCGGTAAATGACGGGTGCCGGAGGGGCCAGGCGGTCCAAAGCGTCTCATCGGCGAGACGCTTTGGTGTGTTAGCCCACACACGGCGGGCCGTTTTACCCGCTATTTGGCTAAATCGACGCTGCGCGGCTAACGCCCAGGAAAACGCGAACTTGAAAGTCGGCTGTTTTTCCGCCAACAATGATCTGACCGGTTCAGCGCGAACGGCACTCTTCTCACAAGGTTTTCATTCGATGCCGCGCACTGAAACTTAAGAATCCGAAACAAAAAACCAGATGCACGGCGGGTCCAGCGGACCCGATCCGGATCACACAGGGGGCGGGGATCATGGACGTTTCTCAACTGCGCATGCGCGGCACCGGCGAGCGGGTTCGTAACTGGCTCACGCCCGAGCGCATCGTGTTCTACAGCGTCGGCATGCTGCTGCTGTTCATCGTGATGATGGCGGTATGGGCGTGGTCGAGCCACGCATTCGCCGAACGGGGCGTCGCCGCCCCCGGTACCGACTTTTCGATTTTCTGGTCCGCGTCGTACGGGCTATGGCATGGCTCGGCCGCGCAGGTATACGACCATGTGTGGTTCGACGGTCTGCAGCGCAGGCTGTTCGATGACCTGCATCGCAGCAACCTGTTGCCGTGGCTGTATCCGCCCACCTTTCTGGTGTTCGTGTCGCCGCTCGCGCTGCTGCCGCCGCTCGCGATGTATTTCGTGTTCGTCGGCAGCGGCCTCGTGCTGTGCAGCGCGGGGACGCTGCGCGTGTCGGGTTTGACCGGCAGCTTGCGGGGCTCGCGCTTCGCGTGGTTGATCGTCGCCGCGTCGCCGTGCGTACTGGTGCCGGCCATCTTCGGTCAGAACTCGTTGCTGACCGCCGCGCTCGCGGTGTTCGCGTTGCACTGGCTGCGCCGCGCGCCGCTGCGCGCCGGCTTGTGCATCGGCCTGCTCGCGATCAAGCCGCAAATGGCGGTGCTGTTTCCGCTGGTGCTGATCGCGGCGCGCGCGTGGCGCACGCTCGCCGCCGCCGCGCTCAGCGCGGTGCTCTTCGGCGCGCTCAGCGTGCTGGTGTGCGGCGTGCAAACGGCGCAGCAGTTTCTGGTCAACACCGGCCTCGCGCGCGCGACGCTGCTGGAGCAAAGCCGCTCCTACTGGCTCGCGTCGCCCACTACATTCGCCGCGCTGCGCGACAGCGGCGTGCCGATCGCCGGGGCCTATGCCGGCCAGGCCAGCGTCGCGCTGATCGCCGCCGCAGCGGCGTGGTACGTGTGGCGCGGCACCCGCGACATGCGTCTGCGCGTGGCCGGCCTGATGGTCGCGACGCTGCTCGCCAATCCGTACGTCTGGCATTACGAACTCGCGTGGCTCGGCATCGCGCTCGCCTGCCTGATCGCTCGCGGCCTCGACACCGGCTGGCTGCGCGGCGAACAGACCGTGATCGCGCTTGCGTGGCTGCTGCCGGTGTACGAGTTGTTCAACCGCATCACCGAGTTGCCGCAGATCGGGCCGGTCGTTCTGCTGCTGACGCTGCTGATCGTCGTGCGCCGCGTGCGGCTCGGCGCCGATGCACGCGCGGGACGCACAGCACTCGTCTACTCGCACGCAATATAAACAGGCGAAAACAATCGGCTTAACGGGGAAGCGTCATGTCAGCTTATATCAACAAACCACTGCTCTCGCTGGTCGCGCCTTTCTACAATGAACAGGACGCGGTCGAGCGCTTTTTCGCGGCGGTCGTGCCGGTGCTCGAAGCGATCGACGGCACCCGCTTCGAGATCGTCTGCATCAACGACGGCAGCACCGACGCGACGCTCGCGCGCCTGCTCGAGGCGAGCGCGCACGACCGGCGCATTCGGGTGATCGACCTGACGCGCAACTTCGGCAAGGAAGCGGCGCTGACCGCCGGCATCGACGAAGCGTCCGGCGACGCGGTCATTCCGATCGATGCCGACCTGCAGGATCCGCCGGCCCTGATTCCGGTGATGGTCGAACACTGGCGCGCGGGCGCCGAAGTGGTGGCCGCGAAACGCACCAATCGCGCCTGCGACAGCTTCGCCAAACGTACGGCCGCGGGGCTCTATTACCGCGTGCACAACGCGCTGTCCGAAGTGAAACTGCCGGAAAACGTCGGCGATTTCCGGCTGATCGATCGCCAGGTCGTCAATGCGCTGCGCAGTCTGCCGGAACGGCGTCGCTTCATGAAAGGGCTGTTCGCGTGGGTCGGCTATCGCACCGTGATCGTCGAATACGAGCGCGAGCCGCGCAGCGCCGGGCACTCGAAGTTCTCCGGCTGGCGGCTGTGGAACTTCGCGCTCGAAGGCATCACGAGCTTCAGCACGGTGCCGCTGCGCAGCTGGACCTATATCGGACTGCTGATCGCGACGCTCGCGTTCGTGTATGGCGGGTACATCATCGGCAGCACGCTGTGGTCGGGCAATCCGGTGCCCGGTTATGCGTCGACGATCTCGGTGATGCTGTTCATCGGCGGGATCGAGTTGATCGGTCTGGGCGTGGTCGGCGAATATATCGGCCGCATCTACTACGAGTCGAAAGAGCGGCCGGTCTATCTGATCCGGCGCCGCTATCAGGCCAAAAGCAAGGTCAGCACGCTGCCGGGCGTGCGCCAGGACTTGCGGGCGCCGCATCCGGCCCGCGTCGAGCTGAGCCGGCGGCGGCCCGCGCCGCGCGTGCGCGTGGTCGGTCATTGACTATCAGGAGTCCGTCATGTCTCCCGATGCCTACCTCGAAATGGCCGAGACCGAAGCCGCGCACTGGTGGTTTCGCGCGCGCCGCGACGTGTTGCGCACGCTGCTCGATCGCTTGACGCTGCCGCGCGATGCGCGCGTGCTCGAAGTCGGCTCGGGCACCGGCGGTAACCTCGAGATGCTGGCCGGCTTCGGCACCGTCAGCGGCCTCGAAATGGATGCGACCGCCCGCGCGCTCAGCGCGCGCAAGACCGGCGGCCAGTTCGACATCCGCGCGGGCCATTGTCCCGACGACGTGCCATTCCAGCGCGAGCGCTTCGATCTGATCTGCTTCTTCGATTGCCTCGAACATATCGCCGACGATTCCGCTTCGCTCGCGCGTATGCAGACGCTGCTGACGCCGGGCGGCCGCATCGTCGTGACGGTGCCGGCCGGGCAAAAGCTTTGGAGTGCGCACGATGTGTTTTTGCACCACTTCCGCCGCTACAGCCGCGCGTCGCTACAGCAGTGCGCGGCCGCGGCCGGCTACGAGGTGGAGCGCATCAGCTATTTCAACACGCTGCTGTATCCGCTCGCGGTCGCCGCGCGCTGGGCCGATCGAGTGCTGCGGCGCCGGCGTTCGAGCGGCGACGCGATTCCGCCCGCGCCGCTGAACGCCGCGCTGTACCGGATCTTCCGTGCCGAACGCCACTGGCTCGCGCGGGCGCCGCTGCCCTATGGGGTGTCGCTGTTCGCGATCCTGCGCAAGCGCGACAGCGCTAGCGCGTCGTGATGCGTCGGCTCGAATGGGCGACGCCGCTGCGCTTCGCTCAGGCGTCGCTTAGGGTCGATCAGGCCGCGCGTAACGCCTTCTGACACGCGGCCAGCAACGCGCCGGCCGCGAGCAGCAACGCCGAATACACGAGGCCGCGCGCGAGCCCCGCGCCGTCCGACACCCAGCCGATCACTACCGGCCCGACGATCTGACCGAACGCGAACACGATCGTGAACGCGCTGATCCCCTTCGTCCAATGGCTGGCCGGCAGGTTGTGGCGCACGAACGCTGTGGTCGACGCAACCGCCGACAGGAACGTCGCGCCGAACAGCGTGCCCGACACGAACGCGATCCACGGCTGCGAGAACAGCGCGGGCAGCAGCGTCGCGACCGCGAGCAAACCGTTGAGCACCGCGAGCGCCTGGCCGCCGCGCATCCGGTCGAGCAGTGACGACCAGATGCGCGCCGACACCACGGTCGCCGCGCCGAGCAGCAGATAGAAGCCGGTGACGACCGCCGCGCTCATCCCCGCGTTGCGCAACAGCGCGACGATGAACGTCATGTAGCCGATATAGCCGACGCCGAACAGCCCATAGCCCGCGAGCGCCGCGGCGAAACGGGGCCAAGCGGGCACGTCGGCGGCGCTATCGGCAGCACGCGCGGCTGACACCGCGCTCGCATGCGCGCGTTCGATCCTGCGCGCCGCGCCGATCGCGAACGCGGCGAACAGCGCGCATGCGGCCGCGAGCGCGAACCACGCGAACTCCCAGCCGTGCACGACATTGAAAATCGTCACCGGCACCAGCAGCGACGACGCGACGATCCCCCAACCGGTGCCGCCGTAATACAGACCGAGGATCAAGCCGGCGTCGCGCGGCCGCGCCGACGCGAGCCGCGCGGCCAGCACCCCGCCGCTGATGAAGATCGCCGCGCTACTCGCGCCGGTGATCACGCGCACGATCAGCAGCGAATGCGTGTCGGCCAGCAGGCCGCTGCCCGCCATCAATAGCGCGGTGAGCGCGCAGCCGGCGGCGAACAGCGCGGCCGCCGACCAACGGCGCGCGAGGCGCGGAAACACCAGCGCGCCGAGCAGATAGCCGAGCGCGTTGGCGGTGTTCATCGCGCCGGCCTGCGCGAAGCTCCAGCCGAGGTCGAGCTTCATCGACGGCAACAGCAACGCGTACGCGAAGCGCGCGAAACCGAGCGCGATCGCGCTGCCGAGCGACAGCGCGGCGGCGAGCAACAGGGTTGGCAGGCGCTGCGCCGAAGCGGCGGAGGGGGAATGCGGGGCGGTCTCGAGCGAGCTGGAGGACATGACTGAGGTATGTCGGCGGCCAGAACGCTGCTGGCCGGTTGGGTCGATAACGGATGCATGCAGATCGCCATCATAGCTGGGCCGGGCTAAACCGAACTGACAGTTAGTTGCGTTTGTTAGCGTTAGTCGCGGATGGGGGATGCGGTGCGCAGGGCTTTTGCCGGCGTCTCATACAAATCGCAAATGAGAATGATTTGCATTAAGGCGGAATTTCCCCCATGATTCAGCGCATGGCAACTCACCCGACCCACCCTTCGCCTCGCGCCGCACGCGCTGCGTTCCCGCCGATCCGTCGCCTGCGTGATGCGCTGGCCTGCAACGCGGCCCTGTCCAACCCGGCCGGCGCAACTTCCCGGACTGTGTCCGCTCAGGAGCCTCGATGAACTTCCGCTCACAACACGGCAGCCGCCCCGAATTGATCGACGATCGTCCGTTCGACACCGACAGCGCGCCCGATCGCACCGTGCTCAACGCGGTGCGCACGTGGCTGCGGCCGTCGTGCGAAAGTGCGCGCGGCAGCTCGCACTGGCGCGAAGTTCTCAGCGAAGCCGGGTTGCGCGAGGACGGCCTCGAACATTTCGATCTGCTGATGCGCTCGCTGATGCGCGTGTCGTACCGTCCGCTCGACACGCGCTGCCGCTGCGCGACCGAGCTCGGCAAGGACGAGGCGGTGGTGCTGCAAACCATCGCGTTGCTGCAAAAAACGCATAGCGGTGCCGCGTTGCGGATGCTCGCCGAGTGGCTGCCCGCGCCCGCTGTCAGCGGCGTGCTGAAGCTGCTGCGCTGGTTCGCGATCGACCTGCTCGACGCCGGCATCGAACTCGACGTGCAGGCGCGTCGGGTCTCGTACATGCACTGAGGATTCCCGCCGATGTCATTGGAACCGGAGCTCGAAGCGGCGGCGGTTGCGGAAATACGGGCCGCCCCGCCGTTCACTCCCGTCCCGTTGAGCCGACGCTTTCCGCGTCACACCGCGATGCCGCGCGCCGGCGAGCTGCAACTGTGGCGCTTTCGCTGCGAGTGGTTGCCGGTGCCCGTGCCGCAAGGCGACACGTGGCTGTCGAAATCCGAGCGCGAGCGCGCGCGGCTGCATCCGAACGCCGCGCTACGCAAGCGCTTCGTCAGCGCGCGCGTGGTCGTGCGCTGGATCGTCGGGAATCTGTTCGAGTGCGAGCCGCGCGAGGTCCGGCTGTTCGACGACGGCGGCGACAAGCTGCGCGCGCATCATCCGCGCGATGGCCGCGGCATCGCGATCGACATCGTGTATGGCGGCATCTGGATCGTAGTCGGCATCGCGACGTCGGCGCTCGGTTTGAGCGTGGTGATGCCGACGCCGGGCATCGCGCCCGGCGAAACGCCGCAACGACTGCGCCGGCGCGCGCGCCACGACAGTCTGCGCAGCGCGTTGCGCGATGCGCCCGTGGAATTCGATCACACGGTGCTCGCATTCGACGGGCCCGCCTGCTTCACGCTCGATCTCGCGCAATACGGCGAATGGCACATGCTCGATCTGCCGATGAACGGCCAGTTGCGCGCGGCCGTCGCGGTTGCGCAGCCGTTGAGCGAGGTGTCGCTGATCGGCTGGCCGAAGAAGACGATGCAGTAGGCGCGGCGTTCGGTCAGGCTTCGAGCGCGCCGTCGCGCGCGCAACGCATCGCCTCCAATAGCGTCTCGTGATCGCCGATGTGATTGGCCAGCAGCAGAATCAGTTGTGCGTTGGCCGATTGGCTCTGCGCGTCGTCGAGGCCGCGATGCATGTCGATCAGCGCCTCGTAGAAATCGTCGGGGCGCGTGAGATTCGGTTCGGTGTTCAGTCGCGTCGCTGTCATTTCGGTCTCCTGCGCGGTTTCTGTCAATGCGCGACCGGCGTTGCCGCTGCGCTCACATCCGCCTTCACGGACAGCGCCGCGGTCGCCGCGTCGATACATAACGCGCGCCTGAGCGCATCCTCGACCGCGCGCGCGTCGAGTTGCCGCCAACGCGCGCAGACGTGCTGATCCGGACGGATCAGATAGAAGGTTCCGGGCGTCGCGTCATAGCGCGCGCTCGCCAGACCTTCGATATCGCGCACCACCCGCATGTTGGTCAACCTGCCGCCGCGGGCGGCGCCCTGCAACACGACCACCAGCTTCAGCGCCAGCGGCCCCGCGCGCAGCACGTTCAGTGCGGTACGGGTGGCCTGATCGATACCACGCTCATCGCAGAACAGCAGACCGGTGAACTGCTCGCCGAGCTGGCGCAGCAGCCAGCCCGGCTCGTCGTCGAGTTGCACCGGCGCATCGACACAGGCCGCGCCGGGCACCATCGCACCGTCGAAACGCGCGCAGTCCGGCGTATTGAGCGGCGAATCGCGCAACACCGCCGGTACCGACAGCCGCCCGCTATTGGTCAGCTGACGCGCGAACGGATAGTGTCGCGACAGCTTCAGCACGGCATCGCGAAACACGCGGCTGACCTGCGTCTTCGGCGTGATGAAATCGGTCGAACGGGTCGAGTTGCGGATGTTTTCATCGGCCGCGAATTCGCGTTCGCTCGCGTAGGTGTCGAGCAGCGCGTCGGGCGCGTGGCCATCGAGCACCATCGCCAGTTTCCACGCGAGGTTTTCCGCGTCCTGCACGCCGCTATTCGCGCCGCGCGCGCCGAACGGCGACACGCCATGCGCGGCATCGCCGGCGAACAGCACGTTGCCATGGCGGAAGCGCTCCATCCGCGTGCACGCGAACGTGTAGACGCTAACCCATTCCAGTTCGAACTTCGCGTCGGCGCCGAGCAACGCGCGCACGCGGGGCATCACGCGCTCCGGCGTTTTTTCAAGCACCGGATCGGCGTCCCAGCCGAGCTGGAAATCGATGCGCCACACGTTGTCCGGCTGACGATGCAGCAACACCGACTGATTCGGATGGAACGGCGGATCGAACCAGAACCAGCGCTCGATCGGAAAGTCCGCTTCCATCTTCACGTCGGCGATCAGGAAGCGGTCGCGAAACGTGACACCCTTGCTGTCGAGGCCCATCAGCTTGCGCAGCGCACTGCGCGAGCCGTCGGCGGCGACCACGTAGCGGGCGCGCAGCGCATAGGTGCCGTCCGGCGTTTCGACATCCAGCGTGACGCTCGCGTCGGCGCTGCCAGGCGTGCCCTGCTGCCGAATGCCGACTACCTTGCTCTTCCAGCGGATTTCCAGATTCGGCAGTTCCTGCGCGCGTTCGAGCAGAAAACCTTCCACGTAGTACTGCTGCAGATTGATGAACGCCGGCCGGTGATGGCCGGCCTCCGGCTGCAGATTGAACGTGTACACCAGCTCGCTTTTGAGGAACACCTTGCCGACGTTCCAGCTGATGCCTTTATCGACCATCCGTTGCCCGCAGCCGAGGCGATCGAAGATATCGAGCGAGCGCTTCGAAAAGCAGATCGCGCGCGATCCTCTGGATAACGAACAATCGTCGTCGACCAGTACCACCGGGATGTCCTGCTGCGCGAGATCGATCGCGGCGGCGAGGCCGACGGGTCCGGCACCGACCACGATCACCGGGTAGCGCGCGGGCTCGGCTTGACCGGTTTGCCGTGGGTCGCGCGATGGTTGCTGGTCACGGCAGGGCCGGTACTCGAAGGCCAGCGCCTGATAGTCGATGCTCATTTCGTGTCTCCATCCCGCTGGGGCGTTATGCCTGCAGCGCGTCCCACATCTCCTTGTCGCGCTGCGCGGTCCAGATACGCGGATGCGTGAGGCCGCTGGCTTCGTCGTACGCGCGCGACACGTCGAACGGCAGACAGTGCTCGTAGATGAACACGTGACCGAACTTCGGGTCCATCGACTTGCGCGTCAACGCCATCGCGCCTTTCAGATCGAGCTTTTCGGCGACCGCGTCGCGGCCCGCCTGCAATAGCGTCGTGACGAAATCCTTCGTGTAGTCGAGGCCCTTGTTCACCTCGGCCGGCGATAGCAGCGCGGGGCCGCGGCCCGGCACCAGTTTTTCCGCGTTCAGCGCGCGCAGCGCTTCGAGTGTCGCGGGCCACTGTTCGAGTTGCGCGTCACCGCAATAGCAGGCCGCGTCGTACTCGACCAGGTCGCCGGAAAACAGCACCTTCTGCGACGGCAGCCACACGACCGTGTCGCCCTTGGTGTGGCCGGCGCCGAGATGCGCGATTCGTACTTCGAGCTTGCCGAGAAACAGCGTGATTTCCTTTTCGAACACCAGCGTCGGCCACGTCAGGCCCGGCACCGTTTCGACGCCGGCAAACAGGCGCGGAAAGCGCTCGATCTCCGACTTCATGTCCTGCTCGCCGCGCTCGACGATCATTTCGTAAGTGCCGCGACTCGCGATGATCTGCTGCGCGCCCTCGGCGAAATACGCGGACGCGCCGAGCACGCGCACCGCGTGGTAGTGCGACAGCACCACGTATTTGATCGGTTTGTCGGTGACGCTGCGGATCTTCGCGATCAGGTCCTGCGCCATTGCCGGCGTCGCGGTCGTGTCGACGATCAGCACGCCGTCGTCGCCGACGATCACGCCCGAGTTCGGATCGCCCTCGGCGGTGTACGCATATGCGTTCTCCGATAGCTGGGTCCACGTGATCTTCTTTTCTTCGAGATCTGCCTGCGATGCGAATGCTTTTGCCATGCCTGTCTCCGTCTGGGTGAAGACGTGAGGCGAGACGGCCGGGCCGCTTTTGCAGCGGAGCGCGGGCGATGCCGGGGGAGATGTCTCGCCCCGCGTTGTGTTTGGTCGCGATGCCGATGGCGGGGTTAAGGGATGGTGTGGCTGGGGCGGGTTATTTGTCAATAGCGAAAAACGTCGTTATGTGCAAATTGGCGGCGATGTTTTCCCCTACCCCGTCCCCCCCGGCTCATGCGGCAACAACCTCGCTTTCGCGTGCCGCATCTTCTCCAGCGTCCGCGGCCCGGCCTTCAACGCGACGCCGATCGCCAGCGCATCCATGATGCACAGATGCACGAGCCGCGACACGCCCGGCGTATTCGGATCGATCGGGCTCGGCACCCGCAACAGCAGCGGAATATCCACAAGCCACGCAAGCCGCGAGCCGACATTGGTCAGCGCGATCGTCGTCGCGCCGCGCTCCTTCGCGATCTGAATGCTTTCGTTTACTTCGACGCTGCGGCCAGAATGCGAAATCGCGAACGCGACATCGCCGGGTTCCATCAGCCCCGCGTAAAGCCGCTGCAAATGACCGTCGGTAAACGCGGCGGCGGCAATGTCGATGCGCAGAAACCGCAGCGCCGCGTCCTGTGCGACCAGCCCCGAACCCGAGCCCACGCCGAAGAAAAACACCCGCCTTGCGCTCGACAACGCGGCCAGCGCACTCTCGACCACCGCGGGATCGAGCGCGCCGCGCGCATGCGTGATGCCGTCGATCGCTGCCTCGCCGACCTTGTCCATCAGCGTCTGCACATCGTCGTCGCGCGCGACCGCGGTCGATGCATAAGGCAGTCCGCCCGCGACGCTCTGCGCGAGTCGCATCTTGAAGTCGCGCAGCCCGTGCGCGCCGATTGCGCGACAAAAGCGCGTGACCGAAGGCTCGGACACGTCGGCGCGCTGCGCGAGTTCGGTGATGCTCGCGCGCATCGCGAAGTCGACGTCGGCCAGCACCATCTCGGCGACCTTGCGCTCGGCGGGCCGCAGACTCGTCAATGCGCCGCGGATGTGGGGAATCAAGTTCGGTGCGGACACCCGGTGTTCCTTTGGGGCTGTTTAGGTATGGAATCCGCGTTGCTCGCAGTTTGTGCGGCGTGCTTCGACTTCGCTCGCTTCGCGTCGTCACCTCGCCGCAACACGCGGTTCAGACCAGCCTGCGCCCACTCTCCGTATCGAACAGATGAATATGTTCGGCCGGCAAACGCAGCGCGACCCGCTGCCCCGGTTCGATCTTCGCGCGCTCGCGCGTCGTCGCGCACCATGTGGTGCCGCCGATTTTCCCGTACAGGTGCGTCTCCGCGCCGGTCGGCTCGACCACCTCGACCTCGAGCTCCGCGTCCGGAATCTGCGTGGTGATCTCGATGTGTTCGGGCCGCACGCCGAGCGTCACTTTCGCGCCGGGCGTCGCCGACGCGGGCGCCCCCTCGAGCGCAACCTCGCTGCCGTCGGCCAGTTTCAACGCGAGACCGTGGCCCTGCGAACGGTTGACGATCGTCCCTTCGGCGAAGTTCATCGACGGCGAACCGAGAAAGCTCGCGACAAACAGATTCGCCGGCCGGTCGTACAGCTCCAGCGGCCGGCCGATCTGTTCGATCCGCCCCGCGTTCATCACGACGATGCGGTCGGCCATCGTCATCGCCTCGATCTGATCGTGCGTGACGTAGATCACCGTATTCTTCAGCCGCTGATGCAGCGCCTTGATCTCGGTGCGCATCTGCACGCGCAGCTTCGCGTCGAGGTTCGACAACGGTTCGTCGAACAGGAACAGCGACGGCTCGCGCACCACCGCGCGGCCCATCGCGACCCGTTGCCGTTGACCGCCCGACAGCGCGCGCGGCAGCCGGTCCAGATAACCGCTCAAATTCAGCATCTTCGCGGCGGCGTCGATCCGCGGCTTGAAGCTCGCAGAGGATTCCCGACGAATTTTCGGGCCGAACGCGATGTTGTCGTAGACCGTCAGATGCGGATACAGCGCATAGCTCTGGAACACCATCGAGATATTGCGCTGCTGCGGCGGCAGCGCATTCGCGCGCGTGCCGCCGATCAGCAGATCGCCGCCGCTGATCTCCTCGAGCCCGGCCACCATCCGCATCAACGTGCTCTTGCCGCAACCGGACGGTCCGACCAGCACGACGAACTCGCCGTCGTCGATGTCGAGGTCGATGCCGTGCACCACCTGCGTGTCGCCATAGCGTTTGAAGATGCCGCTCAGTTGCACTGCTGCCATGCTGTCCTCATTGTGTTGCCGCGGATTGGGTTGGGGCGTCGGGTGAGTGCGTCGGGTCGAGCGTGCTTGCGATCACAGCGATTCGAGCGTCAGCTCCTGCGCCATCAGCCGGTTGCCGGCCATCAGGCCTCCGTCCACCGGCAACGCGACGCCGGTGATCACGCGCGCCATCGGCGACGCGAGAAACAGCACCGCGTCGGCGATATCGTCGGGTGTCGCGAAGTCGCGCAACGGGTACCACTTTTTCAGGTCCTCGAACACTTGCGGGTTCTTGTCGACACGCGCCTGCCACGCCTGAGTCTTCACGGTGCCCGGACACACGATGTTGGCGCGAATCCCATAACGTCCCAGCTCGACTGCCAATGCTTTCGTATAACTGATCAAACCGGCTTTCGCCGCGCTGTATGCCGGATGACCGAGCGCGGCCAGGCCGTTCACCGAGCCGATCAATACCAGCGCGCCGCGTTGCCGTTCGATCATCGACGCGCGCACCGCTTCGACTGTGTGATAGGTGCCGTTCAGATTCAGATGGACGTCGCGCTGCCAGCTGGCCGCGTCCGTATTCGCGAGCGTCGTGCCGAAAGCGGCGCCCGCGTTCGCGACCAGCACGTCGACCGGACCTTGCCGCGCGACCGCGGCGGCCACCGCTTGCTGCACCGCGGCGGCGTCGCCGAGATCGGCGACGACCGGCGTGACCTTGTCCGCGCCGAGCTGCGCGGCGAGCGACTGCAACGCGGCCGCATCGATGTCGAGCGCGAGCACCGTGTCGCCCTCGCTGACAAAACGCTTGCACAGCACGCTGCCGATTCCGCCGCATGCGCCCGTTATCAACACCACACGATTCATCTGAGCCTCGCTGATTCGACCGCCGCTCGCCCGTCGCTGCGGCGGACTTTTACTCGCCGTTTTTCGCCCGCGTCGCGCGCGCTTCCCGGCTACTTCGGACTTCTTGCCGTCGCGTTCGGCCGCCCGCTTCCGCGACACCACAGCGCTGTAAATTTCCTACAAACCTGACGATGCGAATTGCTTTTCAATCCCGAAGAGTGGGTTTTCGATCGATCACGCAGTGCGAAATACTCCATGTTTTACAGCATCTTATGCACAAAATCGCCCGAGAAAAAATATCGCAGACCCTACGTGACAAGCTATTTTTCGTCATGTAGGATTTTTTCAAACAATTCCACCCCGGCGGCCGGCGACGGCGGCAACCACCCACAGGAGAGAGAGAAATGTCGTTGCATGCCCGTGCTTCCCTCGCGCTAGGCAAAGTCGCCGTGGCGCTCGCGTTTGCTGGTATCGCCGTCTCGGCTCATGCCGAAACGGTCCGCGTCACCGTCGCTCATTACAGCGACGCGACCGCGCCGTACTTCGAACGAATGGCCCGCAACTTCGAGAAGGCCAATCCCGGCACGACCATCAAGATCGAAGACGTGAACTGGGACACGCTGCAACAGAAGCTGCAAACGGATATCTCCGGCAATGCCAACGCCGACCTCGCAATCGTCGGCACGCGCTGGCTGCTCGACTTCGTGAAAGACGACGTCGCCGAACCGCTCGACGGCTATATGGATGCGAACTTCAAGGGCCGTTTCATCGCGCCGTTCCTCGCGCCGGGCCAGATCAACGGCAAAACCTACGGGCTGCCGATCGCCGCATCCGCGCGCGCGCTCTACTACAACAAGGACCTGCTCACGAAGGTCGGCTATCCGGACGGCCCGAAAACCTGGAATGAAGTCATCGACGCATCGAAGAAGCTGAAAGCGCAGGGTGTCGCCGGCTTCGGTCTGCAAGGCAAGGAAATCGAAACCGACGTCTACTATTACTACGCGCTGTGGACGATGGGCGGCGACGTGGTCGGCAAGGACGGCAAGGCCGCGTTCAATTCGCCGGCCGGCGTGAAGGCCGCGACGATGTACAAGCAGATGATCGATCAGGGTCTGACGCAACCGGGCGTGACCGGCTATAGCCGCGAAGACGTGCAGAACCTGTTCAAACAGGGCCGCGTCGCGATGGTGATTTCGGCGCCGTTCCTCGCCAAGCAGATCGCGAAGGAAGCACCGAACCTGAAGTACGGGATCGACCCGGTGCCGATGGGCACCACCCACGCCACTTACGCGGTCACCGACTCGATCGTGATGTTCAAGAACTCGAAGGTGAAGAAGAGCGCGTGGAAGTTCCTCGACTATCTGTTCACGAAGGAACCGCGCGTGGAGTTCACCAAAACCGAAGGGTTCCTGCCGACCACCAAGGCCGAAGCGAGCGACCCGGCATTCAACGATCCGGACACCAAAGCGTTTATCGCGCTGCTGCCGACCGCGCACTTCGCGCCGACCGTGACCGGCTGGGAAGACACCGCGAAAGCCGTGACCGATTCGATGCAGGCGATCTACCTCGGCAAGGCGCAACCGGCCGACGCGTTGAATGCCGCGGCGACGCAGGCGAACAAGTCGCTCGGGCACTGATAGGCGGCGAATCAGCGCTGACTGTCTGAAGGCGTGACGCGCGCCGCCGTTGCGACGGCGGTGCGCGTGTTTTCGCGCTATACCGGTTCTATCTGAAAGTACTCCGACGCCCATTCCGTCGCGCCCGCTCTTCGAGAAGGCGCGTCTCACGATCGAGCACGCATGAGCCGTTCCGTTTCCACGCGCCCGCTTACGCCCTGGTTGCTGATTGCGCCGAGCCTCGTGCTCGCGCTGTTCATCATCAGCTACCCGATTTTCAACATCGTGTGGCAATCGCTGCACGACGTGTCGCGCTTCGGCGCGATTCGCGATTTCACCGGGCTGCAGAATTTCATCAACGTATTTCAGGACCCGGTGTTCGTCGCTTCCGCGCGCCGCACGATCGTCTGGACCGTGTGCGTGGTCGGCGGCACGGTGCTGATCTCGGTACCTGTCGCGCTGATTCTGAATCAGGACTTTTATGGCCGCGGCATCGCCCGCACGATCGTGATGCTGCCGTGGTCGGTGTCGCTGACGATGACCGCCGTGGTCTGGCGCTGGGCCTTCAACGACGACTACGGGATGGTCAACGTGACGTTGCAGCGGCTCGGGTTGATCAGTGGTCCGATTCATTGGCTCGCGACGCCGGAGTTTGCGTTTCCGGTCGAAATCGGGGTCGGCATCCTCGTGTCGATCCCGTTCACGGTAACGATCTTTCTCGGCGGCCTTTCGTCGGTGCCAGGCGATATCTACGAAGCGGCGCGCATCGACGGCGCCAGCGCGTGGCAGCAATTCCGCCAATTGACGATGCCGCTGCTGCGCCCGTTCATCAACATGGCGATCCTGCTGAACGTGATTTACGTGTTCAACTCGTTTCCGATCATCTGGGTCATGACGCAAGGCGGCCCCGACAACAGCACGCACATTCTCGTCACCTATCTGTACGAACTCGGCTTCCGGCTCGGCCGTCCGGGCGAAGCGGCGGCGGTGTCGCTGATCATGCTGGTGATGCTGTTCGTGTTCTCGGTCGCCTATCTGCGTGCGCAACGCGCGAAACAAGGAGAGCCGTCATGAGTCTGAGCGCGAAAGCCAAACGCTCGCTGTGGTGCTGGCTCGCACTGACGCCGCTGGTGATCGTCGTGCTGTTTCCGTTCGCGGTGATGTTCTTCACAGCAGTGAAGCCAGCCTCCGAGATCTTCGTTTATCCGGCGCGCTGGCTGCCGATGCACTGGCAATGGCGCAATTTCATCGATATGTGGACCGCGGCCAATTTCGGCGTCGCGCTGCGCAACAGCGTGATCATCAGCACGCTGTCCACGTTGCTCGCGCTCGCGGTCAGTTTGCCCGCCGCGTATGCGCTCGCGCGCTTTCCGTTTCGCGGACGCGGTCTCTATAGCCAGTTTCTGCTGATCACGCAGATGCTTTCGCCGATCCTGCTGGTGGTCGGTTTGTTCCGGCTGGCCGCGATGATCCCGTGGGGCGACGGCAACCTGGTCGACTCGAAGATCGGCGTGATCGTCTCGTATGCGGCGTTCAATATCGCGTTCGCGGTGTGGATGCTGTCGTCGTACTTTCAGACCGTCCCGCAAGATCTCGAAGAATCCGCGTGGCTAGAAGGCTGCAGCCGCACCCGCGCGGTATTCAAGGTATTTCTGCCGCTCACGGTGCCGGCCATCGTCGTGACCGCGATCTTCACGTTCATCAATGCGTGGAATGAATTCGCAGTCGTTTATACGCTGATCCGTTCGCCGGAAAACAAAACGCTGACCGTGCAGGTAACCGATATGGTCGCCGGCAAATACGTGGTCGAATGGCATCTGGTGATGGCGGCGACGCTGTGCGCAACGTTGCCGGTGTCGGTCGTATTCGCGTGGTTGCAGCGCTATATGGTCAAGGGACTCGCGCTCGGCGCGGTGAAGTGAGTTTCGGAGAAGATTCGCGCGGCGCCGGCGGAAGCGGCGCCGCGCGAGAGCGTTATTCGACGCCGCGCACGATGCGCAGATCGCGCTCGACGCCATCGCCCAACGCGGCGAGTGCCTTTTTATATTCGTCGCTCTCGTAAGCGGCGACCGCCGCCTCGTAACTCGGAAACTCGATCACGACGGTGCGCTCTTTCAGACCCTGCTCGCGAGCCTCGTCCGCCACGCCACGCACGATGAACTTGCCGCCGGCCGCCGCGACAGCGGCCGGCGCCAGTTGTGCGTAAGCGGCGAGTTTTTGCGGGTCGTTCGTTTTGCGGTACGACGATACCCAATAACCTTTGCTCATTCGAATCTCCTGTGTGTTGGTGAGGCCCGTGCAGCTGGGGTTTCACATAGTAGCAAACACAGGCTCGCCGTTCGTGCGCTTGCAGCACCCGCATGCGGGTTACGCGTACCCGCAGCGCAGCATCGTCGGGGCAACGTCCGCAATCGAAGCTTCGCGTCATTCCTGCCGGACCACCAACTTGCCAAAGCTGCCGCGCTCAAGGTGATCCAGCGCGGCTGGCACCTCGTCGAAACCATATTCGTGCTCGATGACCGGTTTCAGTTCAAGCCAGTCTACTGCTCGAACGAGATCCTGCAGCGCGCGCCGGTGCGACACACCGATCCCCTGAATGGTGAGGCGCCCTTGCAGAACGGGGTAGACATTGCCGCGGAGCTCGTCACCTTGCAGATTACCGATAACCGATATGCGTCCACCCTGAGCCGCCGACGCCTGCGCATCAGCGCCCCGGTGGTATTCGGGCGCCACCATGTCGCGCCGGTGCTCCTCGATCTGGCGCGGCGCCATCCGGCCCTGCGGATCGAGGCTAGTTTTTCGGACCGAGTGGCTGATTTTGTCGACGAAGGCATCGACCTCGCGGTGCGCAGTGGCGCCTTGCCCGAAAGCGACACCCTGGTAGCACGGCCCTTGGGCATGCAGGTGATGGCCGTCTGCGCATCGACCACCTACCTCGAGACACATGGCACGCCGTCCACCCTCTCCGACCTGACCTCCCATCGCTGTATCGACTACATGCATGCAGGACGGAGGGTGCCATGGTCGTTCACGGATGAGCGGGGCGACATAGTGCAGCCCGCATTTTCCGGTCAGTTAGGATTCGACGATATCGACACGATCGCGGAGGCAGCCATCCGCGGTGAGGGCTTGGCGCACCTGCCTTTATGGCGAGTGCGCGAGGCCCTGGACGATGGGCGACTAGTACGCGTACTCACGCAGGTGCCTTCGGCGAGAACACCATTACATCTGATATGGCCTCGTATGCGGTTCCTGCCATACAAGATGCGTGTCACGATCGACGCGCTGCTATCTACCTTGCCATCGCAGTTACCCGCCGAGTGATATCCGGACTTCGAGCTCTGGTGCACTGGTAGGGTTGCCCCGACGTTCGAGCCGACCGCCCAACGGGAAAACGGGGTGGCTTGACCGCTGCGCAAAACCTCTCGCGCGCCTGCGCGGCGTCCCACGTTGTGCCAGACTTTTCACTGTTCACAGCGCGAGCACCGCTGCGCAAGTTGCGCCGCGGCTACCTTGCACCGCAGGCCGCTGCTGCACTGCATCGTTGGAAAGAGGCACAACATGAAAGCATCAAGCTCCCGGGCGCTACTGCCCGCGCTGATCGGCGCCGCATTGTGCAGCGCGTGCGCGACGTATCCCGCTCCCAATCCCGGCAGAAACCTGACCGACGCGCAATGCCGCGACCTCACCGCGATCAAGGCACACGCCCCACCCACCATGCAACGCAACGCGAATGAACTAGCCGCGCTGCGGCGCGCGGGCTACGACCCATCGCCGTGGTACGACCCGTACTATCCGGACGATCTGCAAGCCGCGCAACGTCTGGTCGACTACTGGTATCGGGTCGAGTGCGCGCCGCCACGCGGTTAACACAATGGATCACGGCCAGCTTATGGAGCGTATCCTAAGAAGCCTCGTGCCGAATTCGTCGGCTGGCCGGGAGGGTTCCATGGATGCGTCAGAGCGGGTCATCAAGTGGCGCAATCGGCCGCACGACGAAAGTGCCGGCAGCGAACAGCGCAATCCGCTGCCTGCGGTGTGTGACGTATCGGTGACGAACGTCTGCAATGCCGCATGCGACTTCTGCGGGTTCTCTCGCGACAAGCATCTGGCGGGGCCACGTCGCTATCTCGACCCTGAAGAATTTGCGCGTGCACTGCCGATTCTCCGCAGACGCCGGATTCGTTACATGACGCTGCAGGGCGGGGAGCCGCTAGTTCACCCGGAGATCGCATCGCTCGTCGCTTCGGCGACCAACGCCGGCATCCAGTGCGGCGTGATCACGAACGGCTGGTTTCTCCCCCGCCACATCAAGCAACTGGCGGCGGCTGGCCTCAAGCGTCTGCTCATTTCCATCGATAGCGCGGACATGAGCAAGCACGAGCGCAATCGCGGCCTGCGCGGTCTCGAGGCCCGCATTCGCGAGGGCATCGCTCAGGCGCATACCTTTGGAATCGAGGTCTGCGCGTCGATTACGGTGAGCCGTCTGGTCCGTTACGAAGCGCTTCCCGAAACGCTCAACGAGCTTGGCTTCGATGCCGTCGTTTTTTCCTATCCGCGGCGCGAGGCGTTCGGATCCACATCGCTCGTTTACGACGAAAACTCGACACTCGTCGATCTGAACACCGACGAACTGCTCGAAGCGTTGGGCGCAATCGCGCGCCTCAAGAAACGCTTTCGTGTCATGGACCCAAGTGCTGCGCTGGCCGAGGTCGCCCGGTTCGTGCGCGACGAACCGCAGCTGATTCCGTGTATCGGCGGCAGCAAGTATTTTTACATCGACTGGAATCTTGATGTCTGGCGTTGCGAGGCATGGCCCGAACCGATGGGCTCGGTCTTCGATCTCGACCGCCTGCCCGATCAACGCGAACCCTGCAATGCCTGCATGATGGGCTGCTATCGACATGCCAGCGTTCTGATGCACGGCGCCATCGCCGTGACTGACTCGGCGTACGCGCTGGGCAGGGGCGAGCTTGGCGCCGCTGTCGGTTTGTTATTCCAGCGCAGCGTTGCGTATTCGCTGTGGGCGTTGTCAGTTGAACAATTGCCTCGAGCGTCGCTTATATCGCTCGCCCGACGGACCTTCGGACGCCGGTACTTTCTGCGAGCACGCTAATTCAGGCCGAAGGTACATCGCCGTCCTTACGCAACAGCCCGACGTCGGCTCTTCCACCCCGCCCGTCAGCGACCCAACTGCCGATTAAAATCGCCATCGAGCTTAGCAAGCGAGTCGTCAATATGCCGGCGATTCCCATCGATCCACTTCTGCTGTTGCGCAATACGCGCCTTCGCTTCTTTCAACATCCGCGCCATTTCCGCGGGCTGCGGCCCACCCACCGTCGCGCGGTGATTGACGATCGCGGCCGGATCGAGCGTCGAGCGGAACTCGGCCTCGCTCATCGGCAACTCACCCGCATACGGTGTATTCGTGACGGTCTCGCGATAGATACGCTGCGCGTCCGCGTATGGAAAATCGAGCGGCTTGATATCCTTCTGCCGCGCATACTCGACCACGTTCGACGCGAAATGATGGCCGACGCGGAACGGCAGCTTGTACTTGCGCATCAACACATCGGCCACCTCCTGCGAGGCGGTCCAGTCGCTATTGAGTTCTTCGAGCGCGCGGTCGGGATTGATGACCAGCGCATTCATCACCGTTTGCCAATCCTTCAGCGCCGCGATCGCGCTGTCGATCATCTCGGTGTTCGCCTTCTCGTCTTTCGGGTCGGCCATGCCCGGCGGCAGATTATGCGCCTGCAACACCACGCCCTCGGCCTGCGACAACGCAGTTGACGCCTGCGAGCGTGTGCGAATCAGCAGTCCGGGGTTGCGCTTTTGCGGCATCGCGCTCGACACATAAGTATTGGCGCCGCCTTCCTGCAACAGAATCCATGGCCGCGATTGCGCGTATTGCGTCATCACGTCCTGAATGAAACTGCCCGTGTGCAGCGCGACGCTGGTGACAAGTGCGCTCGCCTCGACCGGTTCGTCGACCGATGAAATCTGCGCCGCGTCGTACGCGTTGTCGACGATCGCATTGAAGCCGAGATAGTGCGCCATGCGCTCGCGATTCAACGGCCAGCTGGTGCCGTTCAGCACCGTCGTCCCCATCGACGAACGATCGACCCGCACGTACGCTTCGCGAATGCGCTGCGCGTCGCGGTCGAGCCCGGCCGCGAAACCGAGCAGATAGTGGCCGTAGCTGTTCGGCTGCGCGGCGACGCCGTTCGTATAGTTCGGCACGACCGTCGACGAATAGCGGTCCGCGAGAGAGACCAGCGTCGCGGTGGTCTTGTTCAACTGGTCGGCGAGATTGAGCAGATCGTCGCGCAGAATCGCCGAACGATACGTGGCATGCATGTCCTGGCTCGAACGTCCCGCGTGCAGCAACGTGACGTCTTCACCGGCCGCCTTGATCAACAGCGGTTCGAACGTAATCACCGTCGACGGACGTTTCGCGCCGGGCTGATTACCGTCTGCAATGACTTTCGCGACACCCGCGGCAAGCCGCGGCGCCATCGATTTATCGAGCAGACCTTCGTCGGTATTGATGACCAGGGTGGCTTTGTTGATTTCGCCGAGCCAGAAGAATTCGTCGCGAGGCGTGACCTGTTGGGCGAAAACGGGAGATGCGCACAGCAGTACTGCTGCGGAAAAAAGCGAGGAGGAACGTCTCATGTCGGGCGTATTGAATGCGCGTTATTGGAATTGAACACGCCCGATTATAGAGGCGGCGCCCGTACCCGCTCGTCATTCAGACGCGAGCACGTAGCGCCGCTGTAAAGCGCTTTTAGTCGTCGTAGCGACGATGCTTATGATGGCGCTTGCCGCCGTGATAGCCGCGCGAGTAGTCGTCCGCGTAGGAGTTCGAGCGCGAGATGTTGCCGCCGAGTGCCGAACCCGCGCCGCCGCCGAGCGCCGCGCCGACGAGGCCGCCGGTCCGGCCGCCCATCGCATTGCCGGCCGCGGTACCCGCGCCGCCGCCCAGCGCGCCGCCGATGATCGCACCGGTACGCTCGCGACGATTCGACGTGACCGCGCCGCCGGCGCCGCCGCCGATCGCGCCGCCGATCACCGAGCCGGTGCTGCCGCCGACCGCGCCGCCGAGCGCCGCGCCGGCCACACCGCCGACCGCGCCGCCAAGCATGTTGTTCAGATCGCCGGCCAGTGCCGGCAACGACGCCGCGGCGGTCAATGCAGCCACGGCAACCATCTGGATGATTTTCTTCGACATATCGGCTCTTTGTGTTTTGGAGTGAGACGGCGCCGAGTATAACGGGGCATCCGAAAGCCGACTGTAACCAGCCGATTCCACGCCGGTAAGACCTGTAACAAAATGAAGCGGAGCCGGTAATTTTTTCGGTTTTGGAACAGCCCGCTGGTACTCGTGAAAACAACGAAAAGAAAAAGGCCACTCATCGCGAGTGGCCTTTTTCGGCAGATGGCTGCGTGTTTCTATACGTCAGTTGTGGCTCGGCATCATGCGGCCGGCCTCTCAATACGGATCACTCAAAAGATCGCTCAGTTGCTCTACGCGCTATCATCCGCGCCGCTTCTTTTTCAGCTCGATCTTCTCGAATAGCTCGTAGTCCGGCGTCGGCGTGTGATCCGCGCCCGGCGCGTGGTAATAGCTCATCGTGATCGTGGTCTCGCCGCCGTGCTCGCCAGGATCGTAGTCGAACACTGCGATGCCGTAGCCGGTACCGGTGTCGCGTTGCGCGGACCAGATTGCGTCTTCGACCGCATCGGCGCTGGCCCGCACGAACGTCCCCGCAGCCGTGGTCGACGGTATCGGACGATTCGGCTTCGTGAAGATGCGCGCCTGTGGCAGACCCGTGCCGGCATCGACGCCGTACACGTCGAGCGGCGCGCTGGTGCCGCCGCCGCCGAGGATCAGGTGAATCGTGCCGTGACTCGTATCGAACGTCGACGCACCGGCCGATACCGCCGACATCACCGGCTTCGGCTGCAGCGTATCGACCGGGCGGCCCGTCGCGATGTCCGCGCCCGTGTTGTGATTGCAGCCGCGCACCGGATAGCTGCGCTCGTAATCGTGATCGTGGCCGCACACCACGAGGTCCACGCCATAGCGATCGAACAGCGGCAACCACGCTTCGCGTATGCCTTTATCGGAACCGTTGCCGGTCTGCGACGAACTGAGCGCGTCCTGATGCATCTGCACGACGATCCAGTCGACGTCGTTATCGTGCGCCGCGTGTTGCAGTACTTTTTCGAGCCAGCGCGTCTGCTCGCCATTGCTATAGCCGCGCACGTAAAGCGAAGTGCCAGCGGGAATCGGCGCATTGCCGGTACTCGCAACCGGCGTCAACGGCGCGGGGCCCGCGACGAACGCTGCGGCATCCTGATAGACGACGTCGTCCGCGTCGAGCGATACGAACAGCACCGAGCCGACCCGGAAGCTATACCAGCGACCCGGAAAACGCGTGTGATTGTCGGGCAGCGAATAGCGCGACAGATACGACGCGAGTCCCTGCTCGCCGTTGTTGAACTCGAGTTCATGATTGCCGGGACACGGCATCCACGGCCGCATCGACGCCGAAGTCTGCGCGTTGTTGCCGAAGTCGCGCCACACTTCCGGTTGCTGCAGCGGATTCAGATTCGCGTAGCACAGGTCGCCGTTCAGCAGATGGAACAGCGGCTGGAAGCGTTCGACCGCCTGCACCGCGAAGCGGCTTTGCGGCGACGACAACACCCAGTTGGTATTCGGCGTCGCGAGGTCGCCGTAGCTGGTCCAGCGAAACGGCATGCGGCCGCGCGGCGCGGTGCGGAAACTCGCGCTGAAAGGCTGCGACGCTTTGCTGTCGTTATCGGCCGTCACTTCGTACTGGTAGTTCGTGTCGGGCTTCAGATCGCGCAGACGCGCGTGATAGTTGAATACGACCTCGCCATTGAGACCGTCGGTGTAGGTGTTTTGCACCGCGTGCACGACGTGCCGGCCGTGGTCGCGGCCGTTGCCGCTCACACGCACCTGCGGATTGACCGCGGGCGCGAGCGAGGACCACGATACCGTCACCTCGCTGGTCGGATCGTTGCCCCATGTCAGATGGATCTGTTCGGGCGTGCCGTCGGGCGCACCGCTATTCGCAGCGCGCGCGCTCGATGCGAGCGCACCTGCCGCCGAGGCGAGACCCGAGACGCCGGCGAATTTCAGAAAGCCGCGACGCGAAACGATCGAGGCGCCCTGTTCATCGGCGGATGAAGCGTTGGTGTTCTTTCTGTTCGACATGTCCGGTGTTGTCGTTGAGGTGGAAGAATGCCAGCGCAAAACAACGCGCCGCGGCGCGAGCGCGGACGGTGAAGACGCACGATCGTAGCCGCGCGGCGATGACAGCCCGATGAAACTGCGGAACAGAAAATGAGCGAGCGAACTCGGTTGCCATTATCTGAATGACAGCCTATGAAAGGAAAACGAATGAATTAATGCGGAAGCCGAAACGGCGCTCTGTTTCGATCTGCGTGAAGAGATGTAAAACCGAAGGGGATGTGAAACTGAAGGGTATTTGAAAAAAATAACCGTCGGGCGGCCGGTGCATCGCACTATTGCATTGCGCGCATGCAACCGGCTCGACTACCCGACCAACACTTTAGGCCTGTGCGCCCGCATCGTCCGCGGCTTGTGCGCTGTCGGCGTCCTGCTTGTCTTCTTCCTTCTTCTCCACCAGCGATTCGAGCTTGCCGGCGCCTTCGAAACCTGCGATCGCCGCGATACCTTTGGTCAGCAGCCCCGCTTCCGGGTCGACTTTTTCCGCTGCCTCAACGGCTGCGACCGCACCCGCGATCTTGCCCACTTCGTCCAGAAGTCCCATGACGCGCTCCCACAAAAAATAAGTGAAAGCGCATCGTCTCACGAACTTCCGGCGGTGTCGCTAAATGTTAATGGGTTTTACATTAGTCACCACCCAGTGGCAATTAAGCAGTCGAATAGCTATTTATGCAGCTGCTGCGCAGGCGGCTGCGGATTATTCGAGGGATTGGTGTCGTAGCGGGAAAAGCTGACTATTTCATTTCGATCCGCGAGTTTCGATAAGCCGGCTTCCAATGCATCGGCGACCTCCTTGCCATACACCTCGTCGCCATTCACGTAGATCGTGAATGAATGCAGATACTTGTGTCTCTTCTCCGGGTTCTCGATGGTCTGCCGCGTCCATTGATACAGCGGAAAGTTCTCAGTGCCCGTTTTCTCCGCTTCGCTCACGTAGTCCGCGAATGCATCGAACTGGCATTTGAGCGTCGCACAATGCGCATTCAAAAGCTCACGGAGCGCGGGACAGGCCGCGGCCGACGGATGGGGGTGCGGACAAAATCCTGGACTACCTGGAGGTAGTCCGTGTACTCGTACGAAGACCGCATTCGAGCAGTTCATCTCTATCTGAAGTTGGGCAAGCGCATCAGGGCGACCATCAGACAGCTGGGTTACCCGACAAAGAATTCGCTGAAGGCGTGGCATCGCGAGTACGAACGGTGCCATGATTTGCGAGCTGGCTATGTTCGTGCCGCGCCAAGGTATTCG
>NZ_JAJITD010000039.1 GCF_020880815.1 Paraburkholderia sejongensis | reverse complement strand
TACGCGCCGCATTTGACTGGTCATCCGCCATGAACCAGTTTGCCATTCTGTTTGGCGAGCGCTTCACCAATGCACGCGGGTAACTCCGCTAACCGCCTCGCACACAAAAATGCGGACAGGTTCCGGTCGTCGAGTGGTGGCAGCGTTACCGCGCACGAAACCTCACCAACGCTGAACGCTAGCCCCGGACACACCAAGGGGGATTCCCGCCCACCGCCAGAATCCCCCTCCCACCGAACAACAAGAAAAAACCCTCAATGCTGCGACACCGCCAGCAACGTATCGATCTTCTCATCCTGCGCGAGCAATTGCGCCGCGGTACTCGCATGAATCACCGAGCCGCGTTCGAGCACCACCGCATTGTGCGTAATGCTCAGCGCCTTGCGCGCATTCTGCTCGACCAGAATCACCGATAAACCTTCATCGCGAATAATGTCCGACAGGATCCGCATCAACTCCTGCACGATGATCGGCGCGAGACCTTCCAGCGGTTCATCGAGTAGCAGCACCTTCGGATTGAGCATCAACGCGCGACCAATCGCGAGCATCTGCTGCTCGCCGCCGGAGAGCTGATTACCCATATTCGCGCGCCGCTCCTGCAAGCGCGGAAACATCCGGTAGATGCGCGCCAGATCCCAAGGCCCCGGCACAGCTATCGCGGTCAGATTCTCCTCGACCGTCAGCGACTTGAAGATATTGCGTTCCTGCGGCACCCAGCCAATCCCGGCCAACGCGCGCTGATGCGGCTTGAAGCCGGTGATGTCCGCGCCGTTGAGCCAGATCCGTCCGGCAAAGCGCCGCGTATGGCCGACGATCGTATTGATCAGCGTGGTCTTGCCGGTGCCGTTGCGGCCCAGCAGCGCGAGCGCCTGACCTTGCTCCAGCGACAGATCGATGTCCTTCAGCACCTTCGCCTCGCCGTACCCGGCGACGATTCTTTCCACTTTCAACAGCTCAGACATGTTCACTCCCCGCCAGCTCCTCGCCCAGGTACACCGCCTTCACGCGCGGATCGCGGGCGATCTCGGCGCAGCCGCCCTCGGTGAGCAGACCACCGCTGACCAGCACCGAAATGCGCGTGGCGAAGTTGAACACCAGGTCCATGTCGTGTTCGATCAGCACGATCGTCACGTCGTCGGGCAACGCGGCCACGGTATTGAGAATCTCGCGACGCTCGCCGTCGGGCACCCCGGCGACCGGTTCGTCGAGCAGCAGTACCCGCGGTTTGGCCGCCAGCGCCAGCGCGATTTCCAGAAGCCGCTGCTTGCCGTACGGCAGTACGCGGGTTTCGCGATGCATCGAGTCGGTCAGCTTGCACTGTTCGAGCAGCGCGCCAACCTCGTCCATCAGTTCGCCGCGATGACCGAGCGCGCGCCAGAAGCGCGCGCCGAGACCGTCGCGTTCGGAGATCGCGACCGCCAACGATTCGGCCGGCGTCATCTCCTTGAACAGCTGATTGATCTGGAACGTGCGCACGAGTCCCGCGCGCGCCCGCCGATGCACGGGCAGCGAAGTGATATCGCGGCCTTCCAGTTCGATGCGGCCCGAGCTCGGCGCGAGCACGCCGGTCAACTGGTTGATCAGCGTGGTCTTGCCGGCGCCGTTCGGGCCGATCAGCGCCTGACGGGCGCCTTTCTCGACCGTGATCGACACGTCGTTGGTCGCGACGAGGCCGCCGAAGCGCTTGATCAGATTGAAAGTTTGCAGAGCGATCGTCATGCTTGACCTCCACTGCGACGGAACCACGTCCACGGCCGCACGAGCCGCTCGTGACCGACGATCACGATGATCACCAGCAGCAGCCCGATCCAGAATTGCCAGTATTGCGGCGTGATGTCCGCGAGCCAGTTCTGCATGAAGCGAAAGATCACCGCGCCCATGATCCCGCCATACAGATAACCGGCGCCGCCGATCATCAGCATCAGCAGCACGTCGGCCGAGCGGTGGAAGTCGAGCACGTCGAGCGACGCGAAGCCGGTGGTCTGCGCGAGCAGGGCGCCGGCCACGCCCGCGTACGCGGCGCTCAGCGTATAGACGGCGGTGCGGCGCAGATTGACCGGCACGCCCATCGCGGCCGCGCGCAGCGGATTCTGGCGAATGACCTGCAGCGACATCCCGAACGGCGACTTCACCACCGCGCGCGCCAGCAAGAACAGCACGAACAGCGTGACGATCGAGTAGCTGTACGCGACCTTGCCGAAGATATCGAACTCGACGTGCCCGAACAGCGGCACCATCGGCACGCCGGTCAGGCCGTCGGCGCCGCCGGTGAGCCAACCCATCCTGTTCGCGAGTTCATGCAGGATCGACGCGACGCCGAGCGTTACCATCAGCCGCGTGAGGTCGGAGCCGCGCATCACCAGCATGCTGGTGACGAGGCCGGCGAACGTCGCGACCCCGCACGAAATCAGCATCCCTGACAGCGGATCCATGTTGAAGTGCTTGGCCAGCAGCGCCGCCGTATACGCGCCCAGACCGAAGAACGCCGCGTGACCGAGCGACACGATACCGGTATAGCCGAGGATCAGATCGAGCGACACCGCGAACAGCGCGAGAATCGCCATTTCGTTGAGCAGCAGGTAGTTCTCGTTCGGCACCACGCAGGCGCCGAGCGCGACGACCCAGAACGCGATTTCCGCGGGCCGCCAGCGCGACCAGCGCCGGCCGATGGTGCGCACGTCGGGCGCCGGCGCCGGGGCGCTTATTTGAGTGGAAGTTGCCGACTTCATTTGCCCCCCGCCCTGACGAAAAGACCTTGTGGCCGCCACATCAGGGTGATGATCATGACGCCGTAGATGATGAATGCCCCCAGATCGGGGATGTAGTACTTGCCGGCGACGTCGGCGATGCCGAGCAGCAGTGACGCGAGCAGCGGACCGGTGAGCGAGGTCGTGCCGCCGACCGCGACCACCACCAGGAAATAGATCATGAACTTGAGCGGAAAGATCGGATCGAGACCGAGCATGTTCGCGCCGAGCGCACCGCCGAGACCGGCGAGACCCGAGCCGAACGCGAAGGTCGTCAGGAACACGAAATTGATGTTGATGCCGAGGCCACTCGCCGCGCGCGGATCGTCGACCGACGCGCGCAGGCGGCTGCCGAAACGGGTTCTGGTGAGGATCAGTTGCAGCGCGACGACCAGCACCACGCACACAAGAATCACGAACAGCCGGTAGTGACCGATGCCGATGCCGGCGAACACCGTGCGGCCTTGCAGCCATTGCGGCAGATTCAGGAACTGCTGCGTCGAGCCCATCAAGTAGTCGACCGTTGCGATGCCCATGAAGGTCAGGCCGATCGTGAACAACACCTGGTTCAGTTCGGACTGCCCGTATACGCGCTTGTACAGCGTGCGTTCGAGAATTCCGCCGAGCAGCGCCGACGCGACGAACGCGAGCGGCAATGCGCACAGAAAGGGCACGCCCAGACGCGACATCGCGAGCACGGCGGCGTAGCCGCCCACCATCGCGAACGCGCCGTGCGCGAGATTGACGAAGTTCATCAACCCGAGCGTGATGGCCAGACCGCTGGCCAGCACGAACAGCAGCATGCCGTAAGCAATACCGTCGAAGAGAATGGTTAGCATAAGTGTGTGAAACCGAAGCGCCGCACCGCTCGCGAGGCGATGCGTGCGAGCAGTGCGGCGGGCAAGTCGGAAAACGCTGGTACGACTTAGCTTGCTATGAAGCGTGCTATGAAGCTTGCTGTGAAGCGTGCCATCGAGCGCTTACCTGATTTTGGCCGGATCCTTGACGGCTTCGATCCTGTCGAACGGCACGTTGAACAGCTGGCCGTTCACGCGCTCGGTGCGGGTGATGTAGACGGTCTGGATCATTTCGCGCGTCTGCGCATCGAGCTGCACCGGGCCGCGCGGGCTCGCCCATTTCTGGCCCTTCATCGCGGCCAGCAGCTTGTCGCCGTTGGTGTCGCCCTTCGTGGCCTGCAACGCGGTGTAGATCACCTGCATCCCGTCGTAGCCGCCGACGCTGTGGAAGTTCGGCCGCAGGTTCGGGTTGGCCTTCTCGGACGCGGCGACGTATGCACGGTTCTCGGGGTTATCGAGCGCGGCCGTGTAGTGCATCGAGGTCACCGCGCCGAGCGCGACGTCGCCCATGCTGTTCAGAATGTCGTCGTCCACCACGTCGCCGGTGCCGATCAGTTTGATGCCCTGTTTGGCGAGCCCGCGCTCGGCGAACTGCTTCATGAACACCGCGCCCGCGCCCGACGGCACGAAGATAAACAGCGCATCCGGCTTCAGATCGGCCACCTTCTGCAGGAACGGCGAGAAATCCGGGTTGGCGACCGGCACGCGCAATTGCTCGACGACGTTGCCGCCTTCGGACTCGAACACCTTCTTGAACGAGTTCTGCGCGTCGATGCCGGGACCGTAGTCGGCGACCAGCGTGACGACCTTTTTGATGTTGTTTTTCGGCGCCCAGCGCGCGATGCCGAGCGTGTTCTGCGGCAGCGTGAAGCCGGTGCGCACGATGTACGGCGACTGCTCGGTGATCATCGCGGTGGCCGCGGCCATCACGATCATCGGCACCTTCGCCTGGGTCGCGAGCGGCGCGGCGGCAAGCGCGAGCGGCGTCAGGCCGAAACCGGCGAGCACCGCGACGTGATCCTTGACGATCAGCTCCTGCGCGAGACGCTTGGTGGTGTCGGGAACGTTGGTGTCGTCCTTCAGGATCACCTGGATCTTCTTGCCGGCGACCGTATCGCCATGCTGGGCCATGAACAGTTTGACCGCCGCGTCGATCTGGCGGCCGGTCGATGCGAACGGGCCGCTCATCGGCACGATCAGACCGATCTTGACGACATCGTCCGCGTGGGCGAACAGGCTCGAACTGGCGAGCGTGAGGGCGGCTGCGGCCTTCAGCAGAGTGCGCTTGTTGATTTCCATCAGGTCTCCTGGCTAACAAAATCACGTCACAGCGATTGAAAATCGGATCCCCGCGCCGGTTTTTCTGGAAGGCTGTCAGTGGGATCCGGCATAACGGTGCGTTGCCCCGTAATTCGGGGGCGCGGCCAGGTCGCCGGCCGACTGCAGCCAGCACGATAAGCATGCGCAGCGCGGCTTGAAAGAGCGGGTTAACCACATACGTAATTGCCGCGCCTGTAAGGTCAGCCGATACGGATAGCCGGGAGCTTCCGCTTGAGGGTCTGCAAACCGCGTCCGATAAGGCTTTGAGCAACATCGGCGGGCCCGTTGCGGGCGCGTATGCGAGGCCGGTTTAGGTCGCCCCGATAAACAGATTCGATTCCCCCTGAAAGGAATCGCAATCCTGGCGGGCGGGCTTCAGGGGACGCGAGGAGGTCGGGACGCGTCCGCCTCAGGGATTGACGACGAACAGCTCGAACGACGCCACCCGTTTACCGATGCGCCACGCGCGGTCGATGAACACGAATTCGTCATCGAAGCGGCCGACGATCTGCTGGCCGCGCGCCGGTCGCCCGAATGGGCCGGGGGCGTCGTCGGTGCTGCCGCTCCACAACAGCACCTGGGTCGTGGCGGCCGCGTGCTCCGCGTTAAGCCCGGTGAAGTTCGACGCGAAAATCAGATGCCGGCTGATGCGATCGACCGGCCGCGCCGCATACGATGCGACGATCGCGTCGCAGCCGCTGAGCGTCGCACCGTTCGGGCGCACCAGAAGCGCGTCGCTAGAGAAGACCGCCGCGAGCCCGCTGAAGCGGCCGCTGTCGACCAGTTCCGCCGCCTTGACCACGAGCGCGCGACACGCGTGCTCGGCGAGCAGCGCGGCGATAGGGTCGAGCCTGTCGTCAGCCACGGGCCGCCTCCTGTTCGAGCGACCATTGCACCCATTCGACCAGCACCGTGGTGACCTCGGCGGGACGTTCCATCGTCGCCATATGGCCGCTGTGTTCGATCGCGCGCAGCCGCGAGCCCGGCATCTGCGCGTGCATCTCTTGGTGACGTGCGAGCGGACTCCAGCGGTCTTCGCTGCCGCACACGAGCATCGCGGGGCAACGGATCTCGGCGAGCAGCGCGCTCGCGTCGGGACGATTGAGCAGCGCGTCGATCTGCGCGGCGAATTTGTCCGGCGTGCTGCGCTCGATCATGTCGAGAATCGAACGGTAGAGATCCGAGCCCAGCCGGTCGGGATGCATCATGCCGGGAGCCCATTGTTCGCCCATCGCGCGCATCCCCTCGGCACGCGCGAGTTCGAGCAGCGCGAGCCGTTTCGCGCGTTCGGCGTCGCCGGCCGCGCCGGTCGCGCGCGCTTCGTAACCGGTGTCGAGCAGCGCGAGGCCGGCCACGCGCTGCGGTGCGCGGCGCATCACTTCGAGCGCGACCCGGCCGCCCATCGAATGACCGGCCACCAGTAGGCGAGCGGCGGGCACCGAGGCGAGCACGTGGTCGGCCATCGCGCCGATCGAGTCGCGCAAGCCGTAGTCGGGTACATGGCACTCCCCGTATTCGCCGAGCGCGGAAAGTTGATCGGCCCACACTGCTTTGTCGCAGAGTAGACCCGGCAGCAGAACGATTTGCATAGCCATAAAAATTGCCCGTGTCTCCGTATGTTTAAGTCAGAAGGGCCGCTTCGCGGCGAAGCGGCCGGCTTCGACATTTCATTTCTTTTCGTTTCATTTCAGCGGGCGCAAATGCATTGGCACGCACGCGCCTGCACGCGTCATTCCCGCAACTGCCGCTCCGGCGAATCGAGCACCTCATAGCACGGCAGCACCTGCGCGACGCTCACGTTGGGCTCGCGTTGGGCTCGCGCTGTTCCAGAATCGCCGCGACGAATTCGTGGTCCTGCAACTCGATCCCGTTCATCGATACATCGACGTTCGACACGTCGATCCCACCCAAGGTGGCGCGACATTGAGGAGCGATTCGCCCGATGCGCCGCGTGACGGCGGCCCGGGCGGACGGGGAGCACAAGATTAGCGTCTTATCGTCCGGCGCGCTTGCCGCGATAAACAAATTGTGAGGCGGACAAAGCAGTTCAGATCGGTGCGGCCCTTGCCAACTCGCTGCGTCTGCGCTGCAAAAAGCGCCGCGCGGCCGGATCGCGTTCGAGGCCGATCGCGAGATCGTAGGCGGCGAGCGCTTCGAAGGTCGCGCCGGCGCGCGCGAGCAGGTCGGCGCGCGCAGCCCAGTACGGCTGGTACTCGGCGAGACGCGGATCGTCGGCATACGGCGCGAGCGTATCGAGCGCCGCTTGCGGGCCGTCGCGTTCGGCCAGCGCGAGCGCGCGGTTCACCGCGACGACCGGTGACGCCGTAATCGAAAACAACGCATCGTAAAGCTGCACGACTTCGTCCCAGTTCGCGCGACCGGTCCGGCAACGATGCACGTGCGCGGACTGCAACGCGGCTTCCAGCTGAAAACGTCCGATGGCGTGGAAGGTGCTCGCGCGCGTGAGCAGCGCGTCGGCGGCGTCGAGCAGCGGCGCGTTCCAGCTCGCCGGATTCTGCGCGGACAGCGGCACGTAATCGCCGGCCGCATCGCGTCGCGCGGCCCGGCGCGCATGCGCGTACAGCATCAGCGCGAGCAGGCCGAGCGTCTCGGGTTCGTCCGGCATCAGTTCGGCGAGCAGTTGCGCGAGAAACAGCGCCTCGTCAGCGAGATCGCGCCGCTCGACATCGTCGCCGAGCGGATCGGTCCAGCCCTCCGCATACGCGGCATACACCGCTTCGAGGACCGCGGCGAGCCGTCCGGGCAACTCGTCGCGCCCGGGCACGCTGAACGGGATGCCGGCCGCGCGAATCTTGTGCTTGGCCCGCACGAGCCGCTTGCTGATCGCCGCCGGCGACAGCAGAAACGCCGACGCGATCGTCTTCGCGTCCAGTCCCAGCACGACCTGCAACATCAGCGGCGTGCGGATCGCCGGTTCGAGCGCCGGGTGCGTGCACGCAAACAGCAACGCGAGGCGCTGATCGGGGAGTGCGCCGGCTTCGTGTGCGTCGATTTCGTCGGCGAGGATCAGCAGCTGGTTCGCGACTTCGTCGCCGGTGTGGCGATGGCGCGCGCCGTCGATCGCCCGGCGGCGCGCAACCGTCATCAACCATGCTTCCGGATTGGCCGGGCAGCCGCGCGCCGGCCAGTCGGCGAGCGCGGCCGCAAACGCGTCGGCGAGCGCGTCTTCGGCCGCGGCGACGTCGCGCGTGCGCATCGCCAGCAGCGCGACGAGCTTGCCGTAGCTGCGGCGCGCAACCGCCTCGGCGGTGGCGCGGGCGATGTGGGTGGCGTCTGCGTTTGCTTCAGCGTTTGCTCTGGCATCTGCATCTGCATCTGCATCTGCATCTGCATCTGCATCTGCATCTGCATCTGCGTCTGCGTCTGCATTGGCATCCGCCTTTGCTTCGCCGCCCGCGTCACCCGCGCCGCTGCGTCGGCTCATCAGGCGGTACGCGCATCGCTCGGCGCGGTCCACACCGGACGCACTTCCATCCGTCCATGCGCGGCGCCCGGACAGCGCGACGCCCACGTGATCGCCGCATCGAGATTCGGCACATCGACGAGGTAATAGCCGGCGAGCTGCTCCTTCGAATCGGAAAACGGCCCGTCGAGCACCTGCGGCTTGCCGTCGACGAGCTGCACCGTGGTCGCGGTGCCCGAATGTTGCAGCCGGTTGGCGCCGACCAGCGCGCCGGCTTTCTGCAACGACTCGGTGTACGCGTGATACGCGGCCACGCCTTGCTGCCGTTCGGCGTCGGTCATCTGGTTCCAGCGGGTTTCTTCCGAATAAATCATCAACAGGTATTGCATCTGAGCCTCCGTCATGGGATTGAGGCGGTCAACTGAATCGGTCCGCCACTTCAATGACGCGCGGGGCGCGTGCCGATGGACAGCGAGGTCGAAAAAAATGGAGCGCGGGCTTACAGGCTGCCGGCAACCCTGGTTTCGACCCACTCATCGATGGTAGTGCATCGCGCACGCATGGCGAGCAGGCGAGGGCCGCGCGAGCGCGGTTGCACCCGTTACTTTCGGACACACTTCGTTGCGCATCGGAATATGCGGGCCTTCTAAAATCCGGGTCACGGAGAACAAACATGCTCAAACTTTTATCTGTCCTCGCCCTTGCGGCCACCCTGTCGGGCTGTGTCGTCGCGCCGCCGTATGGTTATGCGCCCGCGCCGGCGCCCGTCTATGGCTATGCACCCGGCTACTACGCAGCGCCGGCCGTCGATGTCGGCGTTGGGATCGGCTTCGGCGGCGGCCACGGCTGGCACCGTTGAGATGACTGAAATCGCCGAGATCGAATGATGAAAAAGACCCGGATTGCCCTGATCCTCGTCGCGCTGACCGCGCTCAGCCCGCTGGCTCACGCGAGCGTGTCGAGCGGCGCGCACCAGTTCAAAAACGACGTGAAGACGGCCGGCCGCAACACCGGCCATGCGGTGCGCGATGGCGCCCACGCGGTGGGCCACGGCTTTAAATCGGCGGGCCACGCGGTCGCCGACGCGACCCGCCACGGTTATCACGCGACCAAAAAGTTCGTGACCGGCCACGTTTGAACTGCGCTTTGAACCGCGTTCCCAACGCCGGTTCGATCCGGGTGGCCCGATCCCCAGACTTCAGCCGAATCTCGTAGAAGGCAGCGCGGCGGGTTGGTAAGTCGCGGCCAGCGCATTGACGGCCGGCTAACCGCCGACGATGCTCGACGCGCGATCCTTCTGCAAACGGGCGAGATCATCAGCGATCCTCTCTATCACCGGCGCCCAGTCGCCGGGCTGCTGTTGCCGGTACAGACGCGCGCTGCCCGGATACCACGGCGAGTCGTCTCGCTCGTGCAGCCAGCGCCAGCAACCGTCGAAACGCGACAGAATTTGCACCGGTCGGGCGAGCGCGCCGGCCAGGTGAGCGACGGATGTATCGACCGAAATCACCAGATCGAGGTTGTCGATCAGCGCGTCGGTGTCGGCGCCACCGCGCCAGTCACGCTGACCAACGTGGCGGCGGGCATCAATCCGACCGATGCGGTGAACGTTGCGCAGTTGCAGGGCGTGCAGCAGAATATCGACAACGTGGCCCGCAACGCCTATTCGGGCATCGCGATGGCCAGTGCGTTGGCGGGGCCGCCGCAGGTGGAGCAGGGCAAGACGTTCCCGCTCGGCGCCGGCGTCGGCTACTCCTGGCAAGGCGGTCGCGGCGGGGCAGACGCGCTACGGTTTGCGCCGCGCCGCGCGAAAAAGACAGGCTCCCGCAGCGACGCGGGAGCCTGTCTTTACAACTCAAGAACTGAACATGCGCATCGGGATCTCCGTCGTCACGCATTCCGGCCAGAACATCTGGCAGAACGGTCTGGG
>NZ_JAJITD010000038.1 GCF_020880815.1 Paraburkholderia sejongensis | reverse complement strand
GCACGGCTTCCAGCTTGAACTCGAGCGTGTACTGCGCTCGCTTTGCCTTGCTTGTCATCAATGTTTTCTCCTTGCGTGAGTTTACCGCTCAGCAAGAGATTCGTTTTTCGGGGGCAAGCTCAAGACGCATCATGCGCATGCATCGTGGTATCGCGAGCGGCAGCGTACCGGGAGTGCCAGTTATTTGCCCGAGAACCCGCAACTGGTTGCGACGTATGGCGCGCTGTTCGACGACTTGATGGCAAGGCTGATCCGCTATCAGTTGCGACCGCTACGGGTTCATTTTTTCTGCGCGGCCAACGCGTTATGAGTTTTCAGGCGCTCGTTCGCGCGAATCAATTCGCGAACCGGCGTGATGAAGAACTGCGTATCGTGTAGCGTCAAGATCTCCGCAAGTATGAAATAGGAGGCGTTGTCGAAGCGCCAGTTTTCTGTTTCGATGCCGGCTCTACGGCAATCGAGCAGCACTCTCTCGGCGTCGCCGAACAGTCCTTCTCTCGCGGCTCCATAGCCGGCCTCACACAGAAAGCTCGCAATACAGGCCGCCTGGCACATGCCATTGAAATGATGCTCTTCACCGCTTCCTGAGAGAAGGGTTTCAAGAGAAAGGTGATTCTCTAGCGAAATCCGTTGCGCTACAGCGGTGCTCATGGGCAGCAGCATCTGTTTTAATCTGGAACGATTCATAGAAATAGGTGCTGGTTGATCGACTTTCTCTTGCACGACATGTAGGCCCCTACAGTTTGTGCGGCATACGCTCCAGATCTCCCCAATCGACCTCCAGCGATCGCATATGACTGGCGGGAGAGAACGGCCATCTAGTGGCCACGGCCCGACAGATGGAAGTGTTCGTGGAGTTAGCGGCCTTGTTTATGTGCGCGTTGATTGCGGCCGATTCGGCTTCGGCTGCATCTTTAGAAGAGGTTGCAATAAAATCATTCAGTTCGATGATGTGAACGCACCACAGTGCTTCGCTCATTTATATTTCCTTCGCAGACCGGCAGATCTTTTGTGTTTAGGGGCACACTGTTCGTGACAGTCAACTGAAGATTGAATCTCCCCGCGCTTCACGGAATTCGGAACAGAAGCATTGGAACACATTGCCGGCCGCACGAATAACACGCGCGGTCAACCGTGTTTTTAGATGTTTCCGTCGTTCGTTTTCGACAGGTTTGTTGAGGTACTGGAGCACTCAATGCTTTAAATGACACGAAACCGCAGCGATGCGTTAGGAAAGCTCGAAGCCTTTCTGCTTTTCCGACTTTTCGAAGAGAAAGGGTAGGTTCTTTCGAGCGATTGTCTCCTGCTCGTTAATCCTAGCGATGATCGAATGGCAAGACTGTCAACAAAGGTCAGAAGTGAAGGTGATGTAGCGAGCTAGAAATAAGCGGGACCCGGTTCGCCATCACGCGAGCGCAGTCCGGTAATTTTTCGACAGACATCTTTGTCGAATTTGGTTAAATCGAGGTCAACCATTGTTAACGGCGCTGGCAGTCGGCAAAGATTTGTTTCATGCTGCGTGTTTTATAAGTCTTGCATCATTTGATCGAGAATATCGACATGGAAAACGGGCACAACTTCAGATTTGGGCCATTTCATTCGATGTGGGCCGAAGTCTACGCTTTGAGATTGACTGTGACTGCGATCCGCAAAGTTCGGGGGAAGCCGAAGCTTAACACTCTGTCGCCCGCCACTCCGGAGTATGAAGAAGTTGCGGAAGACTTTGCTCGCAACGTGCTTCGTGCGATCGGCAACGTCTCATACGGTGACTGCTTTTTCGGCGTCGGCCCGGCCGGCTGAGAACAGTGAAAACTACACCGCACAGGAACGAGTATAGGGCGGTCATCTTTTCGGGGCCTGAATCGTACTCCGAAGTTTTTCGGCTGGCGCAGATGTCTGCACAGATGGCAATTAATTAGGGGAGTAGCGATGTCTCACGATTGCTATATGCCGTACCGTTAGTATGTCGTCGAGACCGGGACTAGCTGAACGATCACGTCGTCATTACACGGAGTTGTTCCCGATACAAGGTCTCATGGACCGTTTGTTCCGGGAGTCGCACCGACGCGAGTATTGGACGCTTTTCCGAGCGCCTGGTGTGTGTCTGAGGCCGACATGTTTGGGCATGCGGAGAACCGCGCGCATACGTTCATCGACGGCGTACTGTCACAAGTTTCCTGGAACTGAACAGGTGAAGTATCGGGCCGCGGTCCGAGGTCAGCGGGCGTTGCTTTGCGGAAAAGCAAGGCGGGAAACCGCAACGGCGTTTTCAACAGCTCTGCGCAAATAGACGCAATCGACTGCCCCCACCCAAGCCTGCTGCTTGTCGTTTCACTCATTGCAGGATGTTTGAGTGCATCCGGTCCGATGTTCAATGCCTATTCGATCGACACGAACAATGGCGTCAGGACGTATCGGGTCGAATGCCAAGGGGTCTACGAAGGAGCCAATACGTGCAGGAAAGCAGCCGAACGTATTTGTGGTGATAAGCCGATCCAGCCCATCGAGAAAATCGATCAGTAGGGTTTGAACGACAAAACCGCATTTTGACGTTCAGATGCGAAGCGCCGTCCAGTCGGACTGCGTTGAAAAAGCGGGCTGAGCTCCGGCTCCGCTGGCAACACCGGCCGTATCTGAAAGACTGGACTATCAAATGCAAACGTATGTCACCATCGGAAAACGTCCTTGCGATGCGGCCGCCGAATTGTAGATGAGTTATTGCGAAGAGCAATGGTGAGAGTTGCCGTTGCGAGAAATGCAGGAGCGCTGCGATGTCGAGGGGGAGAACGAAGCGAAATTCATTTTCCATTCTTGCTACAAACATTTATCGGTCGACACATTTTCCATGTTGACAAATGCATCCGTGATGAGTTGAAGGGATGTTTTGTGTGCGCCAGATTACTAAATTGACAATCCCCTAACGATCGCGCTCGAAGCGCTTCCGCTCATTGGTATTATTCAGTCGCGCAAGGCGAAGCTACGAACGTTGAGCGGTTCGCAGTAGAGGGGGTTAGTGGGCAATGGCGATGGAAATGGATGCATGTTGCGGCCTGATTTTCGAAGACGGCATAGAAAACGTCGTCGCGCGCATATGTCTATTTGCGAGATTCGGTTCAAGCAATAATTGACTATCTCCTGCTTTGCTTTATTTATCAGGGAAAGACGGATTAAATGAAGCTCTGCCGTTCATCGCCAAAGAGCCCTCAGGAAGTCGTGATATGCGCGAGGGTCGACGAAAGAGGCAGCGTGGGTCGAGCTGCCCTTTAGCCCCAAGCAAATTCACGCATCCAGATAGGACGCACCTCTGCGGCCGGCTTTGATCGAGGTGTGCGCCGCCAGTGAAAGCACAATCAGACGTGTGGGGAATATCAGGTGAAGCCGATACAGTTCGATGGTTGCGTGGGTTGGCTGTATGAAGGCCATACCGAGTACGGTGTCGTTCTTTGTGAACCGCTTGGGCATGAAGCCCTATGGACCCACAAGTTGCTGCGCGCATTGGCGGAACATCTTGTGCGGGAAGGCATATCGGTGCTGCGGTTCAACTATCCATGCGCTGGAGAATCGGCCGGCGAAGATAGTGATAACGATCGGTTTTCGAAGACACTGGCGTGCGTTCGGAGCGCAATTGACGTGCTGCGCACGCAGGCGAACGCGTGCGACGTGACGTTGCTGGGCGTACGCGCAGGCGCTATGTTTGCGATGCTGGCTGCCGCGGGCGAGGGCGGCAATGCGGCACCGCACGTCGATGCTGTGGTTGCGCTTGCGCCAATAGTGCGAGGCCGCGCTTACCTTCGGGAATTATCGCTGATCCGGAAGGGATGGCTCGAAACGGCTCCGCAGGTTGTACGAAGGGCAGTAAGTGAGGAAGGCTGCATGAGCGTGTTGGGTCATTGCTATCCGCCCGATCTGGTGGATCAGATAAAAGCAGTGAATCTGTGCGATGTCGCAAACACGGCGAGTTCGTTGGCGAGATCTGTGCTGCTTGTAGACACCGACTATGGCGAGAGCCCGGCGCTCAAAACGACTCTGCAAACTCGGGGCATCGACGTTGCGACCGCCAGGCTGCCGGACTGGTCGAACCTGATGTTGGACAGTGCCCATTCGCGCTTGCCGCTCGAGGCAATCGACTCGGTGACGCGCTGGATCATCGCGCGTTCCCGATTCCCTGTCCCGAACGCACGACCCCATCCGACTATAGCTGCGGAGTTTTCTACTCAAGATTCATTAGTCAACGCTGTCGCCGAGGGCGTGGAGGAGCAAGTGGTTTGGATTGGTCCCGACCGATTGGTGGGAACGCTATGCAGTCCCGCCGAAACTGATCCCGTGCGGCCCGGCGTACCAGCGTGGTTGATCGCTAATACGGCTGCCAATCCGCGCATGGCGGATGGGCGCTTTGCGGTCCGTCTCGCGAGAGAGATGGCGCGCTACGGTGTCGTCACGTTGCGGGTCGACGTGAGCGGTGTCGGTGACAGTGGCGAGCATGGGCCGGACGACCAGTCGGGCGTTCTGTATTCGGATCAGACGATCACGGATATGGCCTCGGCAGCAAACTGGCTGGCTGCGCGAGGGCATCAGGAAGTCATCGCATTCGGCATATGCTCCGGCGGCTACGCGGCCCTGCACGCAGCTATGAGGGCGTCCTCGCTCGCCGGAGTCGTCGCGATCAATCTGCCGCGGTTCGTCTGGCCCACTGGATTGACCGTGGCAGAGGCGACCCGGCAGCGGATCAATTCTTCTCGCGGCTATTTGGCGTCTGCGCGCAGCTGGCGTAAATGGACGCGCTTGTTACGCGAACGACGCGATCTGCGTCCGATCGCGAGGATCCTCGCGAGGAGCATTATCGCGCGCTTCAGGTTGCCCACGATACAGATCGCAGAACGGCTCGGCTGGCGACCGGCCATCACTACCGAGCGCGGTGTCATGCAGGAACTGAATCGACGCGGCGTCGCGACATTGCTGGTCTATGGCGAGTTCGATCCCGGTATCAATGAGCTACATCGCCACTTTGGACGGACACATCAAGCTTTCGACGGTTGGCGGCATGTTCGCGTCGAAACGGTCGCGCAACTCGATCATGCGTTGTTCGGAATTTCGGGCAGGAATGCCGTGATGGATCTTTGCGTTCAGATGTTGACCCATTGGTCCGAGCGCAAAGCTGAAGTCGCGCGCCTGTGTTGCGGTAAAGATGCTGGGCCAAGACGGAAGATGACATCGGCCCAGAACGGGACGTGAAATTTAGAAGACGCCACGGCGGATGAAGAAAGGCAAAAAAAGGGTTTCGTCGCGGTAACGGCAAGATGGCGAACGACCGGCAGTATAAGGAGGAATGTTTATGCTGCCAGTGAGTAAAACTGCTCGGTACGAGTGTATCCGATGCCTCTGCCTTCCATTTGGCCCTTGGCGATCATGCGCATGAGATCGACGCCGCTCAACAGAATGCGGGCACAACGAAGATTCTTGAAGCCGGGCAGGGGCCGCGTGCGTCGCTTGTTCGACCGATGATCTTGCCCGACAACATTGCTCAGGTACTTGTTCTGGCGAATCCTGATCGGTGTTTCCCGCTCCGCGTTGAGGGCGTCCAGCGCGGACAAGTTCGCACCGCTCCTGTTGATTGTCACCGTCTCCGGTTCGCGGTCGATTGACTTTCGAAATAGCGCCGCGCCGCAGCCTTGTCACGATGGCCGCGCAACAGAAAATCGACCGTGTTGCCTTCCTTGTGTAAGCGCCCGGCCATCCCATCTTGAGTCACGTTGAAAGTCTTGGGAGCATCGTGTTCACTTAAATAGGTGGACACGTGAACACTATTGAAGAAGCAGCAACACCTGGCCGTCGACGACGCCGGCGCTACAGCATCGAGTTCAAGGCTCAGGTGGTAGCAGCTTGCCAGAGACCCGGGGTATCGCTCGCGGCCATCGCTTTGCACCACAAGCTGAACGCGAATCTGCTTCGACGTTGGGTCGAGCAGGCCGAAACGAACGATTGTGTGCTGGTGGCACGTAGCGACATGGCAACTCCACTGGTAGCGACTCCAGCACCGGAATTTGTACCGTTGCCTCTTGAGACGCGAAACACGCGCACAGCTGAGATTCGCGTCGAGGTGCGTCGCGCGGACCTGTCGATAACGGTTAGCTGGCCAACCTCAGAGGCAGCGCAGTGCGCCGCCTGGCTGCGCGAGTGGCTCGCATGATCCGCATTGATCAGGTGTGGCTGGCGGTTGATCCGCTGGATATGCGGGCCGGCTTTGATACGGCGCTGGGTCGGGTGATCACCGTGTTCGGCGCTGCGCATCCGCACCATGCTTACCTGTTCGCCAACCGGCGAGCCAACCGCCTGAAGGTGCTGGTTCACGATGGGATTGGCATCTGGCTGGCAGCGCGACGGCTGAATCAGGGGCAGTTCGCGTGGCCGCGCGCTGGTAGCGAACCAAAGCAGCATGCGCTCACACAGGAACAACTTGCCGGTCTGGTGGTGGGCTTGCCATGGCAGCGCATCGGCGCGGACGGTGTGATCCGTGTCGTTTGAGACAGCCGGGGACGTAAACTGTCGCGCTTTCGTGCTCTCCTGGGTTCTGGCAGACTCGTCTGCATGGACCTGCCCGCCGACCTCAACGCTCTTAGCCCGGAACAGTTGCGTGCGCTTGCCACACAACTGATCGCGCGCGTCGAGGACCGGGACAGGGAGATTGAGGAGAAGACCCGGGAGGTCGGTGAGAAGGAGCGCGAGCTACTCTACCGGCAGACCCGAATCGACCAGTTGACCCACGAGATATCGATTCTCAGACGCCATCAGTTCGGCAAGCGCAGCGAGCAACTCAGCAGCGATCAGATGAACCTGCTGGATGAGGCGATCGACGCGGATCTTGCCGCCATTGAAGTTGAGCTCGAGCAACTGCAGCCACAAGCCACATCCGAGCCGCTACCCCAGCAACCGAAGCGAGCAGCGCTGCCGGCACAATTGCCGCGCACAGAGATTCGCCACGATCCGCAGAGCACCGTATGCCAGTGTGGCTGCGAGCGCGTGCGCATCGGCGAGGACATCAGCGAGAAGCTGGATTACACGCCAGGTGTGTTCACCGTGGAGCGGCATATCCGTGGCAAGTGGGTGTGCAGAAACTGCGAAACCCTGATTCAGGCTGCGGTGCCTGCGCATGTCATCGACAAGGGCATCCCGACTGCGGGACTGCTGGCGTCAGTGCTGGTTGCCAAGTACGCCGACCACCTTCCCCTGTACCGTCAGGAGCAGATCTTTGCGCGAGCGGGCGTCGCGATACCGCGCTCGACATTGGGCGCTTGGGTCGGTATGTGCGGCGTGCAGCTACAACCGCTGGTCGACGCGCTGCATCAGGAAATCCTGCAGCAGGGTGTGCTGCATGCAGATGAGACGCCGGTACAGATGCTCAGTCCCGGCAAAGGCAAGACACACCGCGCGTATCTGTGGGCGTATACACCCACGCATTACAGTGAACTGCGCGCCGTGGTCTACGACTTCGCCGACAGCCGTGCAGGCGAACATGCCCGCGCGTTCCTCGCTGACTGGCAGGGCAAACTGGTATGCGACGACTACAGTGGCTACAAGGCCGGATTCCAGCAGGGCATCACTGAAATTGGATGTGCGGCGCACGCGAGACGCAAGTTCTTCGATCTGCACGTCAATCACAGTAGTCAGATCGCCGCGCAGGCGCTGCCGTTCTTCGCTGCGCTTTACGACATCGAGCGCGACGCTGCAGTGCTGCAAGCCGACGAACGCCAAAAGCTTCGACAGCAACGGGCCAAACCGGTCTGCGACGCACTACACGAATGGATGATCGCGCAGCGCAAGCTGGTGTCGGAAGGCTCGGCGATTGCCAAAGCGCTGGATTACAGTCTTAAACGATGGGATGCGCTGACCCGCTATCTCGAAGACGGTCACGTGCCTATCGACAACAACTGGGTCGAAAACCAGATACGCCCTTGGGCTATCGGCAGATCGAACTGGCTGTTTGCGGGTTCGCTTCGAGCCGGCAAACGAGCCGCAGCCATCATGAGTCTGCTGCGTTCAGCGCAACTGAATGGGCACGAACCGCATGCCTACCTGAAAGAAGTCCTCACGCGATTGCCGACTCAAAAGGCCAGCGACATCGAAGCATTGCTGCCTCATCGATGGCAGCCGGCGGATCCTATCCGATAGTTCAATTCGTCAAGACGGGTTTGCCGGGCGCTTACTTCCTTGTCGACTGCGCGATACGAATACTTCCACTGGCCTCGGACCTTGATAGACGTTTCATCCATTCGCCAGCTCCGACCGACGGCTCGTTTTTTGCGGAAAAAGGCCTTCTCCAGAACCGGCAACACTTTGATGGCCCAGCGATGTACGGTTGAATGGGCGACTAAAACTCCACACTCCGCCATCATCTCCTCGAGGTTACGCAGGCTCAACGAGTAAGCCACGTACCACCGAACACCTTGCACGATCACGTCCAGTGGGTAATGCAACCGCTTCAGTCCTTGCCGACGCCAGCGGGGAGCGTCTTCGTCTTTGCCATCATGTTTCGTCGTGCGTTGCCGTTCCACTTATTTTACGCGATCGCCTTAGCGCGATAGAACCTTTCGATGTCGCCGGCTGCAACGACTTCGCGCAGGTAGCTGATTCTCGGCGGCGATCGCTTCATGCAACGTGGTTGAGATCGTTCCAAAGCTCGCCGGGAACCGATCAGCACTGCTGGCGATCTATTCATGAGCCGTGCCACCACGGTCCGCGTCGTTTTATCCTACTCGAAAACTGCGTGGACCGTTTATCTGCATCGATCCGATTTACCAAACGTAGCCCGCGCCCGCACCAGCGGCGAAGGTGCGCCCAGTGGTGGTCGAGGCCGAAGCCTTGATGATCCACTTGCCTTTCGGCGTGAATGTCGACAGCCCCAATGCAACTGCAGACTGTCCAGAATACGTTCCGCCCGCCATTGCCACGATGCTCTTGCCGGGCGCCGGCGCCTGCGGCAGGTTTGCGGTGGCCATCGCCGCGGCGGTGCCGGCGTAGGACTTCTTCGCCACGCTATCGATTTCCCGGTTCATCGCGCCGACGGCGAGGTCTGTGTAGCTGTTCGCCTGCTGCACGCCTTGCGCAACCGTGCTGTTCAACTGCTCGACGTTGACCGCATCGGTGTCGGCCGTACCGGCCGCAACGTTGGTGATCTGACGCTGCTGGTTGCCCGAACCGACGGACACAGAATTGTCGCGCCCAGTCGTTGAACCTTGGCCCAGCGCGACAGAGTTGTTGTTGCTCGCCTGTGCCTGACCGCCGATCGCCATCGAATCCTTGCCGCTTGCCACTGCGCCGACACCGACTGCGACGGTGTTGTCGGTGGCCGCGTTGGGGTTCGCATTGGTCACCGTGGCGGAGTTGCCGTCCCGTGAGCCCGGGTTTGCCGCATGAACGACCGCGTCCGCCGGCGTCTGAACTCCGCTCGCGGTGAAGTACGGATTGGTCGGCGTCAGGTTCGACAGCTGACTGTTGAGATCCGTCACCTGGTTCTGCAATGCGTACAACTGGCTACCGTTCACCGCGTCCCCGCTGCTGGCGTTCACTGCACCGTTGGCCACACCGGTGACAACCCGGTTGCCCGCGGTACCGGTCATGCTGACCAGCATGCCGCCCGTGCTCGCGCCGACCGTGATGTTGCCTGCCGAATCCTGCCGGACCAGACCGATGACGCCGTTGTTGATCTGGTTCTGGAAGTTCTGGATGTCGCTCGTGTTCTGGGTGACGCGGCCATCGATGTTGGCGATCGCATCGCCGACGTTGCGGACCGTCGTACCACCCACGCTGTAGCTGGGCGCGCTGATCGCACCATCGGGGTTCACGGTCGAACCGCCACCGAGCGCCGATGCCGTGCTGGATGCCGTAGCGTAAAGCTGACTGCCGTTGACTGCATCCGTGCTCGCTGCCGACAGGTCACCCGCGGCAACGTTGCCGATCTTTGTGCCGTTCGCGCCACTCAGCGTGAGGGTGCCCTTTGATGCATCGTCGTACGCGAGGACGTTAGCCATCTGACCATTGTCACCGATCAAACCTGCATCCTTGAGCTGCGCCACGTTCACTGCATCGGTGTCGTTCACGCCGGCGGCCACGTTTTTCAGCGCTACAGGAGCCGCGGCATTTGCGCCGCCGAGGCTCACGCTGTTGTGTGCCGGAGAGTCGTACATCACCGCGTCCGACAGTGCAGCCTGCATACTGGTGATATCTCCTGCATTCTTCGCTACCTGGCTGCCCATGTTCTCCAGGTTCCGGTTCGTCGCGCTCAACTGCGACATGTTCACCGCGTCGGTGTCGTTGACACCCGCCGCCACGTTTTTCAGCGCAACCGGTGCCATAACGTTGGCGCCGCCCAGCGTTACGCTCGTATGTTCCGGATCGTCGTACTGAACCGAGTTGGCAACACCGGTAGACAGCGACGCGACGTTGCTGTTGGTCAAGCTCAAGCCACTCGTCAGCGCCGATAGTTCCGTCGACGTGGACGTCGAGAGGCTCGCCAGTCTGCTGTCGGTCGCGCTCAGGCTACTCGACAGCGCGGCCATGCCGGTCGCGGTCGACGTCGACAGCGAGTTCACCACGGCAGCCTGTGACTGCAGCTGGCTGACGTTGACCGCATCGGTGGGAGCCGAACCGGCCGCCACGTTGGTC
>NZ_JAJITD010000037.1 GCF_020880815.1 Paraburkholderia sejongensis | reverse complement strand
GGTTACACTCGACACTCGACTACGTCAGCCCCATGACGTTCGAGAAGAAATGGCTGGCAGCCCAACAAGGCCAGGCCGCATAACTCCCGCGGTTATGGGGTTCGTCAAACAGGGGCAAGGTCACTCGTCAGCAAAGAAAAAGCCCGCGCAAAGGCGGGCTTGAATCCATGCATGGAGAACATGGAGGAGACCGGGCAAGTAAAAACCCGATGCCGATTTTTTTCAGGCGGTCATAGCGATGGCCGGCGTTTGAGGCGCAGAAGTCGTAGGAACGGCGAGATAGCCGAAAAAAAGGGAGCCCGCAGCTCCCTTTCCGCTTCGCCGTCGCGCCTTAGAGCAGCCGTCGCTGAGCATGCAGAAGCAAGGCCCGTCGAAAGCGGCTTCCTGTGCTGTGGCCTTCCAGTCGACAGTGTGGTAGTCCATCTCGTCAGGCAGTCACAGCAGCCGAGCGGCGACCCCGTGGCCAGACCGTTGCAAGGCTCACTGCCGCCCAGCTCGTCGCGGCGACGCAGAGAAAGCCGATGACCATGGAACGCTGCAGTCGTGCGGTTGATCTGACGTACTCTGCGCGTGCAATCGCGAGGTCGCCGCGCGCCGCGTTAAGCCGGTTGGAGAGTTCGCCGGCGCCCGACAGGCGGTGGCGCGCCAGGATCGTCAACGCCTGAGAGGGCTCAATGCTGCGAATGTCGCCATCAAGTTCAGCGAGTCGCCGGACCTCATCCTGACGATTGTCGAGCGTGGCGCGCGCCGCGCCGTTGTCAAACAATGCACTTGTCATGCTGATGACCGTAAAAGGCATTGCAACCGCAACAACAATCGACACGCAGCCCGCGAGTGTGCGCAGTTTCATGTTCAGGCCTTTGCTCGGGAAATTTCGGTTACGTTCGACTCCGCCCGCTCGGGCGCGGCCGCTTCCGCAGCCGGGGCTGCGGAAGCAAGCTCGGGTTTTGCGCTCTCGCTGGCTTCCGGTTCGACCGTCAGCATGCGGGCCACGCGCTTGAGCGTGCCGTTGAGCGCGGCGCGCGGTCCCAGTCGGATCGTGCCGCAGTACATGATGTCGCCCGAGACGTGCCCGTTGATTTCGAGCGTGCCGCGCGCATGGACGTTGCCGTCGACGCGACCGTCGATACGCACGTGGTCACCCTGGACGTTGCCCTTTACGAGACCTCCGTCGCCAACGTGCAAGAGGCCTTGCGTCGAGATAAGGCCCCCGTCGAGCAGGCCGAAATAGCTGATGCCGTGATCAACGATCATGTCGCCGCTGATGGTGCAGCCGGCGGAAACAAGGGTGATCGAAAGTTCGTTTTTCATGTCGGGGGCTTCCTAGAACATCTTCACTTCGGCAGACCCGGCGCGGCTTTCGGCCGGGGGTCTGGCATCTGTACTGGACTCTGCGTTCTGCTCCGCGCGAGGGCGCGAGATGTGATGGCGAGCGGCGCGCACCGGTTTGGCTGCTTCGGCAGGTTGCTGCGTCGCCGGTGACGTCTGGATAGCGGGGGTGGCCGCTTGTGCCGTCGTGGCCGTCGCCGGTGCTGCCCGTACGGTCTGTGGCACGCTCTGCACGGGCGCCACTGGCCCGCGAACCGCGACCGGCTGGCTAGGCGCGACCGGTGGAGGCGTCGCCGGTTGTTGCGCGGCCGCGGTTACGTCGCGGCTCGGTCCCGCACGATGAATGGGCGAAACGGCTGCGAGCTGCGCTTCGGTCGTCAGCGCTGGCGCGGTGACTGCCGTGACGGCCTGCGCGCTGCGCGCAGGCGCTTTCAGCGAATCGCGGAACTGGTCTGCTGTGAGGCCGAGCGAGCGAGCAGAAGGGAAGTCGTTCGCGCTCAGTGCGGGCGCGGCGCTAACCGGATGGGCGGGCGTTGCGTCGACCTCCCGGTAAGCGGAGGCGTCCGGCTTCGCTGCAGCCGCGATCAGGGCGTCCCCTTTCGTGCTCGCGCCGGTCACGAACGTCGAAGCCGCGGAGTGACTCGCCTTCAGGTTCTTGTAAAGCGAGGCTGCCCCTACGCCAGCCATCGCGACCATAGCTGCAACGGCCAGGGCGATTGCGGCCTGCCGTGCGCGCGGCGCAATCCCGGCAAGACCCTGGCGCAGTGGGCGGGACGACTCGTTAGCTGATACGTCGCCAGGGCCGGGCAAGGCGGCAATCTGGCGGGGAAGGTCGATGACCATCGAATCCGGGGCGAACTGGGCGTGCAGTCGCTGGATTTCGCGAATGTCCATGAAGATGCCTCTTCTCGTTGTCTGGGTTACAGCCTGCCCGAGGCTGTCTGAAGTCAAGGAACCTGGCCCGGCAGAGCGGGAGCCAGCGGGAATCAGTGGGTGTCGTCGGAGTCGGGGAGCAGGACGCCTTCGGGGGCATACCGGTCGTTGTCAGGAATGCACAACTGGGGAATCTGCTTCACGCGAGCCGCAGCGGCGTCAAGTGCCGCCTTGCGTTCGTGAGGCATGACTGAGCGGCCGGCGAGGGCTTCCATCGTCTTGAGGAAAAGCCGGTCATAAATCGTGAGCAGTCGAACGAGGCGTCCCGACAGCGGGTGCTTGATTTCCAGTGTCACGCGCTCGGGCGCGAGGCCGGTGCTCCGACCGTGCAGCTTGTTTGCCCAGGCGAGTGCCTTGCGGAAGAACGCTTCCGCCGTGTGGAACTCCGCTTCCAGTGCGAGGAGCTTGCCGCCGCGCGCAACGGTCATCTTTGCCGCGCAGAAGTTGTAGTCGGAGCGGACGAACGTGCGGGCAAAGTCCGAGTAATAAAACAACTCGGTTTTTGCGAGCGTCTCAGGATGGATGCGCGCGAGGCGGTCATCGCTGGTGAGGCGCTTGATGGGGCGCAGGACGCCGGCGACCGGTTCAGTCGCAGTGGGAGGGGAAATCAGCCGTTCAGGGTCAGCCGCCTCAGGCTTTTCCGTATCGAAGCCAGACATAACGTGTTCTCGGTGTATGTGTTCTCTCTCACATAAATTCTCAACGAACACCGAATTGCCGGGCGGGCAAAAGCTATATCAATTTCGCGAGCTTTAAGATGCCCGCACCTGTCATTTGCCCGGATACTTCAATCCATTCCCCGCGTCTCTGACGCATCGACCTCGACTCCACGCCCGGAGTCCGTCTTCTTTCTCCAAGTCGTGCCTTTGGGCATGCTCCGATCGGATGGCTACCGGTGTGGATATCTTCTTGTGCTGAATCTGCCCGCTACAGATTCCCCTATTTCAGCTGTGATACTCGTACCCTGGCCTGCATTCATTTGCGCCGGTACATCGTTCGAGCCCAGGTTTTCGGGTGTTCTCTCTCCAGAGCCTGATCTGGGTAGAACGATCGAAGTTGGCTGATCCGTGATTCCTGCGGCGGAATGTATTTTCCGAAAATGGGCTGTTGCGCAGCGTGACCCTGCTGCGCGAGGGCGACTTTACGTCCTCTGACAGAGCGCTCCGGCTTCCGGTGCCGCTCCCTGCACGCCACGTCCCCAGAAGGGACGTGGCGCGTAGGTCACATCTATCCCCGATTTCACGAAGCTCGCTCCCTGACCGGAGCGGGCTTTTTTTTCGTCCATCCATTGCGGATGGGCCTTTCTCAACTGGAGGTGTTTATGTTGTTGCCCGACCGCCTCAACGAGCGTATTGCCGAGGCTATCAAGCATCAGATCGATAACGAGCGTGCCGCTTCAGACACGTCGTCCGACGCCTGGCGCAGCCGCTGTGAAGTTGCGCAGGTCGCGATGTACAGCGACGCCCAGCGCTCCGTCTTTATTCACCATGTCAGCGAACGACGCGGCAGCGCCGCGGCCCGGGAGATCGAATCCCAGGCCAGCACGCTACGCACGAACGCCATCTTCTTACTCGCAAGGAAGCCCTCATGAATGCAGTCGTCCAGATGTTCGACAACGCGCCTCGCAGTCTGGTCGAAGAGCGCGCCATCCGCCCGCCAATCATCGGCAAGATCCGGCCCGGTATCAAGGTGCTCACGCGCAACGCGCAGGGCAATCCCGCTGCAGTGAAGCTGTACAACGAGATGGTGGCCGCCGGCGACTCGTATGAGACGATCGGAAAGGTGATCGAGACGAAGCTGAATCTGCGCAATGCGCTGATTCCGAGAAATGTCCCGCATTTCACCTGCAGACGGTCTGACTTCTCGAATCCGGACACCGCTGACGAGATTCTCAGGCTCTACGGCGAAGACCGTGGCGACGGCCTCAAGCTGCACCGCTTCCCGGTGATGTTTGCCTTCGACGACTGGCTGCGCAACGTGCCTAACCAAATGGCCGCCTACACGACGACGGGACGGCAGTACTTTTCCGAGTATGGCCGTGACGGCAAGCGCTACTGCAAGACGTATGCACCGGTCGAGCGCGACGAGCGCGCGAAGCGGGTGCGGCGGTCTTTCGGTGGTCGCCTTGTCATCCAGCGTCAGGATGACGACATTCCCGACGGAATCTGCGACCCGCACGTTTGTCCGCAGTATCAGGAGCGCAAATGCAACCTGAGCGCGAACTTCGTGTTCGCCATCCCCGACGTCAAAGGCCTCGGACTTATCGAACTTCCGACGAATTCGATTTATGTCCTGCAGAAAGCGTATTCCGCCATGCAGACGGTCTCGCTCGCGCGGGGCAGGCTGACCGGCACGCGCTTCTGGCTGTCGAAGAAGGAGTTCGACATCACGCGGATCGACGACAACGGACAGCCCGTACGTCAGAAGCAGATGCTGACGGTGCTCGACGCGGATATCGATCTCGGCGCATTGCTGGATGCAGGCGATGAGCCGCAGCCAGCGCTCGAAGCGGCGAGCCGGGCAGTTGCCCTGATCGAAGCGGGTGGCAATGTCGAGGTCCTCTCGCAGGCCATGACAGAGGCAGGCTCCGGGACCGTTGCGCAGATGCAGGGCGAAACGGTGGGGGCAGGCAGTTCAGGTATCGACGGAGTTGGCGAGCCCGAAGAGGGTGAGTCGCTCGAAGACAAACGTCACCGCATGTCTGATCTGCTTAACCGCCTGGGACTCAGCCAGCCGGATCGTCAGCAGGATTTCCGGAGGTTCGCGCACCTGAAATTAGGGCGCGGCTGGGCGGAAAGGCCGGCAGACGTTGATCAGATGAATGCACGCCTCACGGCGGCGCTCGACGATCGCGCTGCGCTTGACGACGAGATCATGCAGGCAAAGACCTACGTCTAACCTCAGACCGGCCCCTTCGGGGCTGGTCGTCCCTTCCTTCTATTCGCGTACCGAGAACCCTTCAGCAAGCGGCACTTGCTCAAGCGTTTTCGACGGCGCAATCCTGCGCATCGAACTCTTCCGCCTGGCGGCGGATCATTTCCTGTCCTGATGGAGTATCAACGTTATGTCGAACGATCTGGGCGCCCTCACGGGCCTGCAGCAGATGCGTTGCGGTGGTTGTGGTGGCGACCTCTTCAAGGTCTTCACCGCAGATCGAACGCAGCGGATCGTTGTCCAATGTCAGCAGTGCATGAGCACGTCGTTTATCGAGCCGGCCCCTGCGAAATTGCAGATCAGCTGGGGCGAAGGCGACGGGCGCATCACGGTCTTCTAGGAGCATTCGGTCATGCGCAAGGTAGAAAACTTCACGCTGTTTTTCGGCGCTGAGGACGCGTTGAGCAACTGGCATCCGTGCCGGTTCAGCTATCACGACGTGGACTTCACCTCAGTCGAGCAGTTCATGATGTTTTCCAAAGCCAAGCTGTTTGGCGATGAGAATGCAGCGGCAGAAATTCGCGGCGCGTCATCCCAAAGATCAGAAGTCGATCGGACGGGGCGTAAAAGGTTTCGACCTTGCGACGTGGGAAGGCAAGCGCGAGTCGATTGTCTATGTCGGGTGCCGGGAAAAGTTCGCACAGAACCCGGGATTGCGCTCGCTGCTTCTCGCGACCGCGCCGACCGAGCTTGTCGAAGCCAGTCCTTACGACCTTGTCTGGGGCGTGGGGCTCGGCCAGCGCGACCCGCTCATTCTTGACAAGGCGAACTGGCGTGGCATGAACCTGCTCGGCATCACGCTGATGAAGGTTCGCGACACCCTGTCCCGCTGATTTCTTTAACTGCGCCACCTGGCGCACCATCCATTGAGGCTGCCCACGGGCGGCCTTTTTCTTTTTCTGGAGGCGACGTGAAAATCGCTCACATCTCTGACCTGCATTATTCGCCGGAAAACCTCGATGAGGCTGACCGGTGTTTCTCCTACGCGGTCGATGATGCGCTCAATCGCTGCATGCATGTCGCAGTGATTTCCGGTGACTCGACGGATCACAGGCTCGACGCACATGCGCCGGCGCTGAACCGCCTGGCGACGAACATCAACCGTCTGTCACTTGGTATGCCGGTTCTCATGCTGCAGGGGACGTTCTCGCATGAGCCACCCGGCACGCTGCGCAATTTCGCGTTGATGGGAACCACTCACCCGGTTTTCATCGCGGAACGCGTGCAGCAGGTCAGCCTGTTCGAGGGGCGTTTCTTCGAATCCGCGGGCCCGGTTTTCAACGAGGAAGAACTCGCGAGCGTGCTGAAGCTTGGCGCCGACGTTGTGTTCACCTGCCTGCCCTCCATCAACAAGGGGCAACTGGCGGCCGCGGTCGGTGCGAAGAATGCTGCAACCGGGCTTGAGGCTGTGCTGGGTGACTATCTGGCAGCGGCTGGGCGGAGCAACGCGGAGCTTCGGGCGGCCGGCATTCGCACGGTCGGTGTATCGCACGGCACGGTCAACGGTTGCACGACTGAGCATGGCGTCACGATGGCGGGCTTCGATCACGAGTTTTCACTCGGCGCACTGTTCGAGGCCGAATGCGATGCGTTCATGCTGGGTCACATTCACAAGTCGCAGCAGTGGGAGCGCGGCGGCCGTGTTGTGGCCTATGCCGGATCGCCCGGCCGGTTTCACTACGGCGAGGAGGGTGACAAGGGCTATCTGGCGTGGGACGTTGAGACGGGGAGCGCGAGAGCGTTGCTTGTCCCGACGCCGGCGCGCGAGACGATCTGCATTGACTTCGACGGGCCGCCCGACATGGTGCGACTCGCGGCCATTGCCGCTGACGCAGGCGACAAGTTCGTTCGTGTTCGCTGGCAGGTGGACGAGGAGCATCGTCAATCGGTAGACCGGGATGCAATCGAAGCGCTGTTCGCTGGCGCGTCGGCTCTCAAGCTCGAGCCGCGCATCCTGCCGGTGGTGCGCTCGCGATCGCAGGGCATCAGTATCGAGCCGACGGTCGACCGGAAGATCGAGCGGTGGGCGGAGCATGCGAACGTTGAAGCCGGGCCGATCGTTGAGCGGTTCCGGCTGCTCGAGTCCGGCTATCCGGAGGCGATTGCGGCCGCGGTGCTGGCCGGCCTGACCGACGAGGAAGCAGGCAGTGCCGGCGTTGGCGACGCCGCGGTGGCATCGCTGGCTGAGCCAGTCTCCTCGTCGGAAAGCGTTTCGGTGCCTGATGCGACGGTCGAGGTCGTGCCCGCAGCGCAGAAGTCGTGGCTCGAAGATGATCTGTTTGCAGCGTAGTTTGCTGCCCGAATGCGGGAGAGGCCGGTATGGCTCTCCCGCAGTGGAACAGTAGCCCTGTTCCGATAGCTATCGCAGCTATCGAAACGAGGTTTCACCGCGTCCTGCGACGCATCGATGTAGTCGTTGCTTCACCTTTCTCAGTAGCTTCATTTTCTTTTACCCTGGCGGGGAGCGATCCCCTACCGGGCGCACTCCGCCTCACAACAACGGAGTGCAATCATGTTTGGTCTTTATCCTGCCGGTTCCGAGTGGGTTCGCGTGTTCGCCCTGGACGATCAGCACGAACGCGACATCCAGAAGTCACTCGTCGACCATGCTGGCTTTACGCCCGCAATTCTTCACCAACCCTTCGGGAAGGATCGCGGAGCAGTGCTGGCCCAGTCGGGCCCGATGCTTGTCCTGCGTGCTACGACGCCCGGTGCGAATCAGGTCGTTGTCACGGCTGCCGTTGAAATGCAGCACCTGCTCTGGTCGTATCACGCAGGCATGGCAACGCAGTGGTCCCCGCTGGAGATCCGTACCCTGACCGGCTATGCCGGGTGGGACGAACTCCTCACGTGTGCCCGCCGCGAATTTGCCCGGGCCTGTGAAAAAGTCGAGGCAGCAATCGCGGGCAAGCTACATGCGCCTGTGGCGGTTGCAGAGAGAGTCGACCCGATGGTCGAGAGTTTTCCCGACGATGACGATGTCGCCTTCTATTCGCGGATGGCAGCAATGTCCGAATCGATGGAGGTGTCGTCATGCGGCCTCTGAAACTGACGCTCGAAGGCTTTTACGGCGTTCGTGACGGGATGAGGCGCGAGAGCGTCACACTCGATCTGGAGTCGTTGCCGCAAGGCCTGATCGCGCTGGTCGGCCCTAACGGGGCGGGCAAGACAACGATCATGGACAACCTGCATCCGTATCCGATCATGCCGTCGCATGCCTCGATGCTGTCGGTCGATGCCTTTTCGTACTGGGATCACATCTGTGGCACCAGTGCGCTGAAGGAGCTTGAATGGGAGCACGACGGTATCCGTTACCGCTCGACGTTTTCTTTCAGGAAGCCCGGCAGGACAGGCAAGGCGGAGTACTACCTTGCATGGCTTGGATCGGACGGCGCGTGGCATCCCGTTACGCTGCCCGACGGCACAGTGTCGGACGGCAAGGCGGCGACGTATAACCGCTGTGTCGAAGCCATCAACGGCTCGCTTCAGAGCTTTTTCACCAGTGTCTTCTCCGCGCAGAACCGACGGCCGCTAGCGTCGTATGGCGCGGGAGAGATCAAGACACTGCTCGCAGAGATGCTCGGCATTGAACACCTCAAGGCGCTGTCGGCGAAAGCCGGCGACGTCGCGAAGATTCTTGGCCGTGCGCTCGATGAAATCCAGACGGATCTGACGGCACTCGCAGGGAAGCGGCAGCGCAAGGCGGAAGTCGAACGCTCCGTGCTTGCACAGGGCGAACTGCTACGCGACACGCGCGCACAACGCGATCTGAAGCTGGAGGAAGCTGCGAAGCTGACTCAGGAACGTGCGACGCTGGCAGCGAAGGTGGGCGAATCGGCAACCGCCGAAGCGCGCCTGCGCGAACTGTCGGTCCGCGCGCATGAACTGGTCAAGGGCGTGGAAACGCTCGATGGCGATGAGCGGGCAGCCGCCGCTCGGACCCCGCAGCGCGTGAATGCCCTGGAGCAGACGCTGGCGACTCATCAGGCGACGCTTGCCCGCAAGGAGGCGATTCTCGGAGCGGCGGCGAAGCGCGACGCAGCGCAACTGCTGATTGGTCGTGAGGAGGCAAAGCTGGAGCCTCTGCAGCGCGTGATTGCCGATCTGGAAGCGAAGCAGGTCACTCATGCGACGCTTCAGACCGCGCTTTCGGGCCTCATGACGCAGGGTCAGACGAAAGCCGCCCACTTCGAGACGCTGACGAAGCAGGCTGCAGTCGTTGACCAGGTGCCGTGCGTGGGGCATTCGATGCATGCCACGTGTCCACTGCTCAGTCAGGCGCTTCAGGCAAGATCGCAGGCAGAAGAGCAACGTGTGTCGGTGGCCGAACTTCGTGCGCAGTATCGCGAAAAGAAAGCGCAGGCCGACCTGCTTGCTCCGGTTGTCGCAGAGCTTGCGGCAAAGCGCGGCGAACTTGCTGTGTTGAGCCGCACCCTGAGTGACGCTCGCCGTGACCTGCAGGCGGCGACTGAACTCGCTGCCAGCAAGCCACTGCTTGATGCTGCAGCGACGGGCCTTGAATCCGCCAACGCGGAACTCAGGGACGTCGCGGAAGAAGCGGCTGCGCGAGCTGCCCGATACGAGTCCGAAAAGGCACGTATGACGGCGGAGATGGCCAGAATCCAGCAGGAGTCGAAGCAGCTTGCAGCCGTCGATGTGACGGCCGCAATAGCAGAGACCGACCGCAAACTGGCCGCAAATCGCGAAGCTGTCGCAGCGCTCGAGGGCACGATCGAAGGTGCGATCCGCGCCCAGACAGTGCTACAGGCCGAAGCCGACGGACTGGCTGCGGACCTGAACGGGTTTTCTGCTACGCAACGGCGCGCCGACCGGCTCTCCGATGAAATTGCACAGTGGAAGCTGCTCGCGAAAGGTCTCGGCAACGACGGCGTCATTGCGTTGACGATCGACGACGCGGGTCCCGCACTGGCTGACACCGTCAACAGGCTGCTGCTTGCCTGTTACGGCACACGTTTCACGGTCGAGATCCGCACGCAGCGCGCGCTGGCAAATGGCGAACTGCGGGAGGGTTTCGAGATTCTGGTGCATGACGCCGAAGCCGATAGCACGAAGTCGGTGTCGGTGATGTCCGGTGGCCAGAAGGTCTGGATCAACGAGTGTCTGACACGTGGCATCGCGCTCTATCAGGCGCAGAACACTGGTCAGCCTTACCAGACCCTTTTCAGTGACGAATCCGATGGTCCGCTCGATCCGCAGCGCAAGCTGCAGTTCATGCGGATGAAGCGGGAGGTACTGAAGCAGGGCGGGTATGAGCGGGAGTTTTTCATCTCGCACACGCCCGACCTCGTCAGCGAGGCCGACGCCGTCATCGACGTTCAGGCGCTGGCCGCGTGACGCAACTCTTTTTTAACCCTGTGGGGAACGCCCCCACAGGGCGTTTCTCGCCTCTTCCCTACGAGAAACGCATATGTCCTTCAATCGCAATGCCCGAATCCGTACCGAAACGGTGACGGTGTCGGTTCGTCCTGCCGCGCCTCGGTCCGGCAACACTCACGCGCATGTCCTGAACGGCTCGCTGTTGCGTGACGTTCTTGTCGATGGCAAGTGGGTCACTGTCCAGGCGGCCGACCCTTCTGATCTGCGCACCGCGTAAGCGGAGCACTTCCCCTTTTTCGAGAAACCACAATGGAAAATCTCTTGATGCTGCTTGTCGCAGCAGGCTCGTCGTCGCTTTGCGCCTGCACTGCGCAGCCACAGGCGCACGCCGCAAGCGCACGTCCCGCGATCGTCGTTCAGGCGCCGCGAGGTGAGCCCGGCGACTTTCGCATTTGCCCGGATGGCAGCCTGATCACGTATCCGCGCAGTCGCCCGAAGACCTGCACCTGAGCAGGACATCGCAACGCCCCGGCGCCCCTGCAGGGGCCGGGACTTTTTCCGGCAAGCCAACGGAGCTTCCAACGAAAAAACAGATTGTCATTGCGACGGTGGCCGGCGCGCTGGTAGCAGGCGCTGGCTTGTTGTGGATGCAGCCTGCTTTCAGCGCAACAAGCTATGTGCAGGGAGTCGCTGACTGGAAAGCCGTGCTGTGCAGGGCGAGGCATACCCCGCCCGCTGACCGCTATCGGCCTTCCAGATTTCCTTATGACCTCGCGGGTAAGCGATCCCGCTGGGGTCGCTCCGCATTCTCTTGTGGAGTTTATATGGTTGATGCAGCACCACCGGCCGCGGCGGGCGCAATACCTCGCTGGCTGGCGCCGTATGCCAGTGGCGAGAAGCAGGGATGGTCGCAAGCGGTGATTGCGTACGCTGAATACTACGGCGTCGACGGAAGCGCTGATGATGATCCCGATGTTGAAGAGCGTCTGATCATGCACCGCCCACCGATGGTGGGCTATGCGAGTCATACTGGCACACGCCGCAACCTCGATGCGCTTGCGCGTGCCGGCTGGCGTCTCCTGGTTTCTGCGAAGGGCGAGCACCGTACCGAACGCATGCGCTACGCGATAGACAACGGCGCGTGGACAGCATTCCAGCGTGGCGAGCCGTTTGACGAGTCCGCGTTCCTCGCGGTCGTCGACAAGCTCGGTGAGCGTGCTGACTGGATCGTCCTTCCCGATGTCGTTCAGGGCGGCCTCGCGTCACTCGACTTCTCATTGCGGTGGATGGAGCGTCTGCGAGGCATGCCCTCGCAACTGCTCATCGCCGTGCAGAACGGGATGCAACTGGAGGACGTCGCGCCCTTTCTCTCGCCCGTCGTTGGGATTTTCATCGGGGGCTCAACGGAGTGGAAGGAGTCGTCAGCCGAAGCGTGGGGGCTACTCGCGCGTCGACGCAATTGCCATCTGCATGTCGGTCGCGTCAACTCGGCGCGCCGCATTCACATCTGTGCGGCCGCCGGTGCGGACAGCTTCGACGGTAGTGGGCCGAGCCGCTTTTCGGACGTCTTGCCCCGGTTGGACAAGGCAACCCGGCAGCCTGATCTTTTCGCAGCGGCCGACCAGTCGCTCGAAGAGGCACAGGCAGCAAGTCTCGATCTGACCTTGTAACGAACACATAATTTTTTACCCCAATCGGGAGCCGATCCCGAAAGGGCCGCTCCCGTTCCTTTGCGGAGCAAACAGATGGACACTGATATTCATACCCTCGTGGAAACCGCCATTGCATCGATGCAGTCGTACATCGAGCAGGGTCATGTGCTGGCTGTGGGTGTAAGCGGTGGCAAGGACAGTACGTGCGCCATGGTCCTTATGCTGGAAGCAGTCAGGCGCGCGAGCCATGTGGCGCCCGGCGTCAGGCATTACATCACGTCGTCGGATACGACGATCGAGAACCCGAGTACTGCGAACTTCCTGCATGCGATGCTCGATGAGGTCGCAATGTTCGTGGAGGACAGTGGATTGCCGGTCGAGATCCACGTCACGCAGCCGTCGCTAGCCTCCCAGTTCGTTGTTTCAACGATCGGGCGGGGAACGCTGGTCAGAACGCCTGAGAATGGCGTTCGTGACGGCAAGCGGATGCGCGCTTGCGCGGATTATGGTGACTGATCAAGCGTCAATAGACCCCGTAATCTCCTTGCTCTCAGGGATTTGGAGGCATTGTCGTTTGGGAATCTCCGAGAAACGTAAACATCCGTGCTGAACGGCCACTGGGTCGGACGATTTTGTTGACCCTTGTAGGGACTCGCCTGCGATACGTCATCGAAAGTATTCATATTTCGCGGTCAAATTGTCAGTGGAAACTGCGCGACGCAAGGAGCTGCGGGTCCGTCGCTGAAGGGCCGAGATGGAATGGACACCGCCCTCCCTCCGGGGAAGTGGCCACGATTGAGGGCCTCCAGGACCGAACGGCATCAATGTGCCAAAGTGGAGTTGCGACACAACCACTTGAGGAACGGAGGCCCCTGATGAATGCTACGACTTATGGACTCGACGTTGCAAAACGGGTGTTCCAGCTGTACTGGGTCGACGCCCATACAGGCGAGATCGCGAACCGGAAGTTCGGACGTGACGATTTAATTGCGTTTCTAGCTCAGCGCCCTGCCGGTCGAGTTGCCCTCGAGGCATGCGGAAGTGCGCACTGGTGGGCGCGTAAGATCCGCGCGCTCGGACACGAGGTGGTGCTATTGCACGCCCAATTCATTCGACCTTTCGTGCAAACGAACAAGACCGACGCGGCGGACGCCCGGGCAATCTGGACTGCAGTGCAGCAACCCGGCATGCGCACAGTTGCCGCCAAGACAGAAGATCAGCAAGTGATGCTAAGCCTTCATCGTATGCGCTCGTTGCTCGTGAAGTTTCGAACGATGCAGATAAATCAGCTACGTGGGTTGCTATATGAATTCGGCGTTACGTTTCGCGCAGGACGCGTAGCAGGGATAGACGAGATCAGAGCGCGCATGGCAGAACTCGAAGACGCACTGCCGCGATCAATCGTTCTTAACCTTCTTGAACAGTTGCGCCGCATCAATCTTTTTGAGGAAGACATCAATCAACTCGAGAAGCGGATTGGCGCCTGGCAGAAACACGAAGCTGCATGTCGAGCGATCTCCGACGTGCCGGGCATCGGTCGCCTGACTGCAACTGCTCTGGTAGCGACAATCGGAGACGCGAGGACTTTCAAGTCGGGACGTGAATTCGCGGCGTTCCTCGGTCTTGTTCCGCGGCAAAGCGGCACGGGCGGCAAGGTTCGATTGGGCGCCATCTCAAAGCGAGGCGATCCATACCTGCGCACGCTGCTGATCCACGGAGCACGCTCCGTCCTGTGCCACGCGAAAGTGCCAACAGCGTGGCAGAAAGGAATGCAGGAGCGCCGACCTGCCAACGTGGTCGCCGTAGCCCTCGCGAACAAGATGGCGCGAACTGCGTGGGCCATCCTCGCCCACGAGAGCAGTTACGAAACTAATCACGTCAATGTGAGACCAGCTTAGCAGTATGAGACTTTGAAACCTTGAGGAACTGGTAGGTTGCTATGGTTGATTCCCAGTGATGGCAAAACAGGTCGGACCGCAGGAACGCAAACCTGAACACACCCTTGTGCCTGAAGCACGCGGCCGAGATGAGGACGTTCCTGGCGCATTCCATCAGGGCTTGCGGCTTCGGCTCGCGTAAAGCCGGATATAAGACCGCAGCCGATACCTTGTTACGTCATCACATGAAGATCAACTTGGCAAACCGGGCGGTGTCCATATAAGGGCGTGTGGAAACGCAATTTTCGCGGCTGAGGGCGAGGTTGACGGTCGGCCCAAGCAAGTTAGATGCGTCGAGCTTGCGCTATTCGAGCATCGCGAGCGCAAGAAGCCCCTCAGGGCCTCA
>NZ_JAJITD010000036.1 GCF_020880815.1 Paraburkholderia sejongensis | reverse complement strand
ACATTACAACGAACGGCACCCGCATAAGGCACTGAAGTACCGTTCCCCCCGGGAGTTCCGCCGAACCGCTGCATCATCAACTTAACGGTGTCCGAGTGTCCTGAGTTACAGGGTCAACTCCACCAGGTGACTGACCAAGCACGGAAATCGCAGCTCCACAACATCTTTGTTGCGGTCACGAGAGCGACCCGGATGGTAGCCATAGCGCTCCACGTGGACCGGATGCCCAAAGAGGCGCTCCCGAAAATGGAAGGTGCAGGGTGGGATATCTGGAACTGGAGCTAGTGGATCACAAAGATGGCTTGGCGGAATATCAACGGATGCATCTCAATGGCAATCTTTCGAACTGGTAGCATGTTGCTCGGCTGCTCAGTCGACAAATCCGAACGACATGCAGCACCTCCAAACGCGACACAACGTGAACATCTATTTCGACGAGTCTGGTAACACCGGCGTCAATCTGTCTGATCCGGCGCAACCCGTATTTGCATTGGCGTCGGTATCGCTGGAAATCGACGTGGCACGCTCCTTGGCCGAGTCACTCGTGCGCCCTGGCCAGCATGAAGCCAAATATACATCGCTGAGCGCGTCGACTGCTGGTCAGCGCGCACTCATCGAGCTTTTCAAGTCGCCTCATCTGAGCCCAGCGACAGCGAAGGTCGCTGTGACGGACAAGCGTTATTACCTCATATCGCATCTCGTCGATAAATTGATCGAACCTGTTTTTCATGTAAAAGGCATCGATCTTTACGCTGGGGCGCGCCATGTTGAATACGCCAACGTTCTATACCAAGCAGGGCAAATCCTCTTTCCTGAAGGTGGATGGCAGAACATTCTTGACAGCTTCCTGAAGACGCTTCGGGACGATAGCGATCTTGTACTGCAGAACCTGGAGGCTGCGGTTCTTGAGGCGGCGCGAAAGGCGCCCCCTGGATATGACGTGTTTGTCGTCCCGTTGACGCTTGGCGCCCGCAATGCCGGAACTTTGCTAGAAGGACTCGCAGGTCTTGGTACATTTGATCCTGCAATCGACGCCTTCAACGCGGTGGTGCAGGCCTGGATGAGTGGAACCACTGAGCCACTATGCGTGGTTCACGACACGTCGAAGCCGATGAAGAAGGCCGAGAGCTTCTTACGGCAACTGATGTCGAGTAGCGTTGAAAGCCGAACGATCGGGTATGAAAACCGGACAGCCGTGCTTCCAATGCGGGTCTCGACCTTGGATTTCGCCGACTCGCGCGAGCATCCACAGTTGCAGATCGCCGATATCCTTGCCGGAGCCGCACGTGACTGCATTACAGCGAGACTTAGCTCCAAAAAATGGACGACATTCCACGAGACGGCACTACCTCTGATAGATACTTTTGTTGTGAACAGAATGCTTCCGAATCCGGCGTCGATCAGCGTCGCTGAGCGTCTGCCAGCGCCAGGGAGTGTGAGTCTCGTGGACGGAGCCGTCCGCTTTTTGATGGAAACGGGATACGCCTTTTAAGCCATCTGGCTTGCAGCTCACGCCTGCCTGCCGGTTGCTTATGCTCCCGTCTCTGCCCGATTGCTATCGAGGATTGGGGGGCAAATCTTGCCTGTGCATGGTCGTGCCGTCCTCGCAGCGCGAGAAGGGCGAGGGCGCCAATACCGCGCCCGTAGTCAAACAGCTCGCTCGTACACTAGGCTCTGCGTTCTCACGTCGTCTGAGGCGGCCGTGCCTCGGCGGCTCGTGCAGCCGGCGGCGACATCGACGCAAGCAGGCGCTCCAAAAACGGTGGCAGCACGCGGCACAGGTTTATCCGGCCGGTCAGTTCGGCCTTATAGTCATCAAGTTTCGCAGCATCAAACAGCCCGCCGAGGTGTATCTGGCCGACTTCGCCCAGCATCATCCGACTGCCGATCGTCACCTTGCCGCAGTGGCTGAAGGCGTTGTAGTGCTTCTTCGCGCGGCGCAGTTGTTGGACAGCGCCGGCCGCAATCCCAAGTGCGACCGCGTTCCACTCAAGTTGCTGGACCGCGCGTACGCCTTCCGTACGCCTATCATCTGCCCACAACTTTTCCCAGTAACGCGCGCGGACCATCCCCTGTTTCTTGTTCATATCGAGCACCAGCAGATCGTCGGTTGAGCACAGGATGGATATGGCGATCCCCTCAATGACCTGTCGCATCAGGTTCCCCGCCGCGGCCAGCTTGCCAGTCAGAAGCAACTTCGTCGAGGTCACCAGGTCATCAAGGACGCCAACTGCAAAGCCGCTGACCAACGCATTGCGCTGCGTCTCTGCGCGATTGGCCATGTCATTGATTAAGCCAACCACGTGAAAGCAGTTGGCGAGCGCGTTACATAGCTCGTGGAGTGGTTCGCTCAGTTGTGCGCGAAACTGATCCTTGACCGACTGGTCATTGTCGAACAGTTCGGCTAGTAGTGCGTCTGGATTCGTTGGATCGATCGTTGGCGTCGTCATCGGTGAGCTCTCAGTGGACACGGCGAAGCGGCGCCAGCCATAAGCTACTACCAGACGGACGCTTACGGGAAGTGTAGCCGTGCTCCCGCGATACTCCAGGCCCAGCGTGCGATATGTCCACGTGGCAGTCGCGACGCCGCCGCACATACAAACGTGTGCGTCTAGCTCACCCGGCCGACACGGTTCACTGTCCAAATGGCGATCTGTGCGTTGATGGTGGCTTGGTTAAGATCCGGCCACTCGTGCAACAGAAGTTGCTTGATCTCCGCGTTGCTTGTTTCGCGGCCGAGTGGCGCCACGGCGCGGATCAGCTGCCAGATAGGAGGACGCGGGCTGTAACTCGTACTCATGGCTTTGCTCCCTGATTTCTTGTATTGTCGCCGGGCACCTGGCGCGGACAGGATTGAACCACGACGCTACGAACGCAAGCCAGCACAAATGTGTTGCTTCGCCGACGAGCCGACGCAAACTAGGAAATCGCTACGACGTCTGACGGCTGTTCAGGCGACGCGGCTTATTTCACGCGGCCCAGATTGGCAAACCATGTGCCTTGAGTTTCTCGTGGAAGGTGCGATTTTGATCAAGACGCTCAAGGTGCCCGATATCCGGAACCAGCTCTAAAACAGGGCAGGGCGTACTTTCACGCGCGCCAGCAATGTGATGTAGAATCGCTGCATCTTCCTTGCCACACATTACCGGGAAACGTTCGGCGCCAGCCACCAGCAGCCAGATGGTGCGTGTAATTCCGTTCGTGAAGCTGACGTATGGATGTCGTTCAGGCTCCCGAGCAGTCGATCTCGCAGCGGGAAATACGCGCCGAACCCATCGAACAAAGCGTCCGGATGCGACAACGCCATGAGCCAGCTCGTCGTCGAGCCAAAACCCTGCATTCACCTCGGCAAGAGGAACCGGATTCCCCCAGCCTGACTCGAACCCTTCCTCGGCATCGTGAAATTTGTAGTCATTTCGCCAACCCACCTCGTCCAGGTGCGCGATTTCCGGATGACTGCTTTTTGGGCCACGCCAGGCATTAACGAAGCGCGCCGCATCGACCTCGACAACCGATTGCGAACGCTCCGATTCTGAAACCCGCATCCAAACGTCGCCCCGTTGCTTCGTCGGCACACAGAAAATGGCGTAGCGTTTCAGCGCACCCATGGTCTCGAGATGAGAGAAGGTTTTCATATCGGATCAGCTTGATGAATCGCCCGTCTACCGCGGACATAAAGCAGGCACGAGAAAGTTAGCGCTCGGGAACCTGCTTCAAATGAGTATTCAACGAGAATACGGTAGCGCGCCAGGCAACCTGTGACCGGACCGGAATCGGCCAAGCGAGCCTCACTAGGTCAGCGCTCCCCCAAGAAAACGACGATACCACCTAAAGTTACCATGAAAAGTCCCCAGCGCGTTCTTTCCACCTAAAGCATGATTTATTGGTTGCGAAGCGTCGATGCGGCAATTTCAGATGGCATTAGGTGGATTTCAGGCGATTTTCAGAGCAACTTTGCGTTGATCCTCTTTGGTTCTCCTATCATTGCAGCTGATATGAAAAATGTTGATAATTTATATTATGTCAAATATAAGAGACATCCCTTCCCAACCCCTGCAACCAAATTCGCTGCCGGCGAACACGATCACGTAGCTTGATGTAATCGTCGACGCCGCACCGATCAGGTACTGACGATTAACTCCCGAATCCGACGATTCGCCTCGTCGCCATCGTACAGCTCATGCCAATGCATGGTCGACTCAAAATGAGGAATCTCGACCGGCAGCAGATAGATGCAAAATTGCTTCAACTCATTGAAGACCTCAGCGGGCGGCCAGGCGGCGTGGCGGTGCGAGCAGATCTCATTTCTGCGACGGCGTTGCGTTTTGCTCGTGCGACCAGGATCCTTACGTGTTAGCGCCGATGCAAAACTGACCCACCGGGGGTGCGGCTAAATTTTTGGACTGGTTTATGCTGCAATTCGGAGACTCTCTCGGTATTCGATCGGGCTGAGGGAGCGAGCGAGACATTGATCCGCTTTGCGTTGTACCAGCGGATATAAGAGTCAACCACCTCGATGAACTGCTCAATGGTTGTAGCCCGCCAGTCACGAGGATAGAACAGTTCGGTCTTCAGCCGCCCGAAGAAACATTCACAGGCTGCATTATCGGGGGAGCATCCTTTGCGTGACATCGAGCGGATGAGCCTGGCGTCGCGCATCCGTGAGAGCCATCCCGGCCAGCGATAGTGCGCACCGCGATCGGAATGGACCACAAGCCGTTCCTCGCTGTTGGCCATCGTGCTAATCGCCGCATCCAGCATGATATTTACGAGTTCAGCGTCCGGCCGCGTGCCAATTGTCGAGCTCACGACAAGACCGGCGAAGCAGTCAATCACCGGCGACATATACACCTTGCCTGCCGGAATCTGAAATTCGGTAATGTCGGTGAGCCACTTTCTGTTCGGTGCGGTCGCACGGAAGTCACGATTGATGAGGTTCTCCGGCGCGGGACCGATTTCGCCGCGGTACGAGCCATAGCGACGTCGCCTGGTCGTGGCAGCGGCCAGACCGTCCTGTCGCATCAAACGTCGCACGACCTTCTCCGAAATGAAGACCTGCTGCCTGCCCAGTGCTGCGCGTGTGCGACGATAGCCGTAGCAGTGGTGTTTGAGTTCAAAGATGTTCGCGATGACGCTGCGTGCGACAGAATACTTGTCAGCGACGAGCAGGCGTGCACAGTGATAGAAGTAGGAACTGCGAGCAAGTCCCAGCACGGCTAACAGCTCCGGCAACGCGTAGGCCTGTTCCAGGGCATCAACCAGCATGTATTCTCCCGGTTGATCAGGAGCTGCGGGTTGACGCCCACTTCTTTTTTTGTCAGTTCATTCGCCTTTTCATGATGTCGTGCTCGAGCTGCAGTTGCCGGATGTCGCGCCGAAGCGATTCGACCTGCTGCTGTAGTTCCGCACGCTTATGGTCCGGTGCTGGCTTCTTCTGGCGCTACATGGATGCTGGGGCCTCACGACCGAGTAGCTGGTTCTTCCAGTTGAAGAGCGTCGGCCTGCTCACGCCTGCCTTCTGGGCAATCAGGCGCACGCTTCCTTCTCTAGTGCACAGTTCGACCACTGCCGCCTGCCTCACCTCCTGCGACTTCGGAACACTGCCAGCTACCCTGCCGACAATGCGTTTTCCGATCTCGGGGCGAAGTTCCTCGATCCAGGCCGCAAGCGTCTCACGACTCGGATATCCAAGAGCTCTCAAGGTAGCATCTGCACAACGGTCATGGCTCAGATAATGATCGACGGCCGCCTTCTTCTGTTCGATCGAATACCTCGACCTCGAACGGAGATAGCCGGCCGGCAAATCATGACACCGTTCGTATTCGCGATGCCAGGACTTGAGAGAATTCTTCGTTGGGTAGGAGTTCAGCACCTTTCTGAAGAAGCGCTTCGCGGCGGCCTTGTCGCGGTGCTTTTGCAGCAGCACATCCAGTTCGACACCGTGCTCATCCACCGCGCGCCAGAAGACATAAGGCTCACCGCGCAGTTTCACGAGCAGCTCGTCAAGATGCCACGTCGTGCCCGTGCGCAGCCGCACCGCTTTCACCCGACAGGTGAACATCGAGCCGAACCGGTCACACTAGTTGCGCACCGACTCGTACGTGACTGTCACACCGCGCTCGAGCAGCAATTCCTCAATGTCGCGCAGGCTCAGGTTGAAGCGGTGGTACCAGCGCATCGCGCGGCTAACGACTGCAGATGGAAAACGGAAGCCGTGATACGGCGAGGGGCTCTTCTTCATCCCGCCATTCTAGCGAGCGCCACCTTCAACTTGACAACGCCCCGAACCCGACCGATGCCCGGGCTCAATGAGCTTAGGTGCGCGTGCGTCATTCTGAGTGGCATCGAATTTGATGCACATGATCAAGAATAGCCAGTTGCAATGTTTGATCAACACTCCGCTATCTTCCCCTAAGCAATTTTACTCATTGGTTTCATAAGTTATCCTTCACATATCTCTCTTGCCTATCCCGCTTTCCTTACTACGACAGAACCCAATAAACAGGTGTCGGAGTGCAGGTTCAAGCCGCACTTATCCGCAACAGTGCACGATCGGGTTACTCGAACATTTTCCCTTTGCGTCACGGTCGCTCGGCAGCGATGTGTTGTGACAAACCACAAATTAAATCGGCCGCGCCTGTATAGGTAAGCCGTCAGTTTCGTCTATGGAGTTGACGGCACTAGCGATATGGCACAACTTTTCAATAAGAGATTGGTCCGTTCCCGACCATGCCTTCAGGATCTCTTCAAGTCGCTCCGAGCCGCCGGCGTCGCCGTTGAAGTAACCCATCGACCAATCACAGAAGCGGCGGGTACTGTGCGAGTTAACCGCGATAATCCTCATGTCGGAGTGGCGCACATCAGCCGCGATCCGGCGAAGACATGCAGTGACGGCCTCACGTTCCCCTTCAAGGTACTGGATGAAATTGTGGCCCGCGAGGATAAGAATGCCGGTCACCGAATCAGCGCGATTGCGCAGTCGCGACTGGGCAAGAATCGAGAGTACCTCATTGTTTCCTGTTTCTGGCGCAACGTTGCTAATGTAAACCGCACTGAAATATTTTGTATTATGATTCGCTGTCCGCGAGACAGGACGTGTTTCGCTGGTTGTGAGAAAGCTTCGGGTAAACGGATCGACTTCCGGAAGGAGTGCCCCGATCAGGAACCCCCGTTGCGTGCGCCTCATAATCAGTCGACCTTGATGTTTGGCAGCTGAAAAAGCGACAAAGGCCAGGCCTAAACCGAAACCGCCCATATTAGTGTCGGCGTCGGAATTCAACTGAACAAATCGCGCTGCGGCGCGGCCCGCCTCGAACGCCGGTATGCCCGTCCCTTCGTCCTCCACGCCAATTAACAGACCTTGCGCCACACCCGATAAAATGCAGTGCACGGTCGACTCACTGGGCCCGTATTTCAATGCATTGTCGAGCAGATTGGTGACGAGGCGAGCCAGCAGTATCCTGTCAGCATAACGCTCGACGGACGTATCGGGTACGTCGACGCAAATCCGGCATCGTTTTGCTAAGGCCTGTTCCCAAAGCTGATCCGCAGCGACGATAAGCAGGTCGTTCAGGTTAATCAATTCGAACTGCGGAGACTCCGATTGCGCGCGAGCCAGATGTAGATAGCCTTCGACCAGCTGTAGCGTATTAGTGACTTGCATACCGATACGTTCCAGAAGGGGCGTCAACTTCCCGTGTTCTGCGCGATAGAGTTCAAGGAGTGTCAGAATGGACAATTGTGGCGAGCGTAAGTCATGGCAAAGAAATTGCATGGCATCGTCGCGATCGTGGCCGCCTGGATGGGATTTGCCGTTCATTTGGCGTCTCCAGAACTACATTGCCCAGTTCTTCAACTATACTCTATACAAAGATGGCCCGTCACTGGATGCGAAGGCGTACGCGGAAGGGCGAAGGCAAGTGGAGAAAGACTTCCTACTTTCGTAAAGCGCCTGGCTTTGAATGCCTGAGAAAGTCCAGGGAATTAGGTTTGACTTCTTCAAGCAGCGTTTCGAGCTTTGCCCTGAGCCACGCTTCGTAGCCTTGAAGCAGCGGTCTGGCTTTCTCCTGCCGTATTCGCAGCCGAACGGCTGCGGGCCTGCCGCGAATTGAGGCCTCGATGTCTTGGAGCGCGCAAGTATTCGAGTGCTTTTTGTGTTGCGTCAGACGGCGTGCGCAAGTGGATGTCGTAGAACTTTCTCCTCGCGTGGCGTGGCATGCCGCCTCACGTATCGAGCCAGCACGGAACAATTCGTCGAAGCCCGCGTAGGCGTCCGCTTGCAGAATTCCATCGCCGGGTATGCTGCGGCTACAATCGGCTCCTTGGACGCTACCGCGACGTCAAATCCTGAACCTCAATCGAATCGTCGCGGTGGCCGTCGATGACAAATCCGTTCGCCGCGCCCTCAAGCGTCTTCTGCACTGCGCAATAGAGGCAGAGACATTTCCCGACGGCGAGGCATTTCTTGACGCGCTGTCGTCGGCAGCTTGGTTTCAGCCCGCCTGCGCAATCGAGGACTTCCAGATGCCGGGGATTAACGGGCGGGAACTGCAGGGCCCCATTGGCGCCGACTGGCGCGCCCGTCATTACCGCGAGTGACGATCCAGCCGTTCACGAGAAAGCCTTCGCGTTAGGTGCCCCACGTTGCCTGACAAAACCGATTCCTGGCATCTGCAGATCAAGTAAGACGCACGAGGGCTGATTCGTCAGATCGGTGCGCGCCAGCAAGGTCTCCGGACTGTCCAGCGATTCGACGTTGTAACCGGACGCGCGCAGCAATCTCGCGAGTGCGGCGCGCACGCTGTCCTCGTCGTCCACGATAAATACCCGGTTCGCGTTCTGGCTCATGATGCACTGGCGCACACAGGCGAATTGTTCATCATTGCTACGCTCCGTCGATACGACGGTTTTGTGCGAGTAGTCCGACGCCCTGGCTACCTTTTGCGCCCCTACGGACGCAAGTTGACAAGGCCTGCCTGTGCCCTGCCTTCACGGCTCGGATCCGGCCCACACAGCCGTTCAAGGCGGTATCCGTACCCGTAGACAGGAGCGAGCCGATAGCCACTCTCCGGACGCAGCCCCAGTTTCTGACGCAACGTCGACACGTGGGTATCCATGGTTCGCGAGAGGATGTCAGGCGGCTGTCTCCACACCCGCTCGGCAATGTGCGCCCGCGACAGCGGCCGCCCGAGATGCTGGAACAGCAGCAGGGCCAGTTTGAATTCGCGCTGGGTCAGCTTCACCGCCTCGCCCTTCCTCAGAACCTGTTCCGCACGCAGGTCAAACTCGATGTCGTCAAAGACCTCTTTCGTCGCCTTCGGATCGATCGCATACATCCGCCGCATCAGTGCGGCGACGCGGGCAAGCAGCACCGGCGATGAAACGGGTTTGACGAGATAGTCATCCGCCCCTTCGTTCAGGATCGAGGTGATGTCATTCTCGCGACCGTACGAGGTCAGAAAGATCACCGGCACCCGGGCCGCCCCACCCTCCCTGGCCCAGTGCAGCACCTCGCGGCCGGTCATGTCGGGAAGCTGCCAGTCGAGGATCAGCAGATCGAACGTTTCCCGGCGCAGGGCCTGAACCAGCGCGGCGCCCCGGTCGAAGTGATGACAGTGATGGCCCGCGGCGGTCAGCGTCTCCAGTACCGACGCTGCAAGAACCGGGTCGTCTTCCAGCAGTGCAATTCTCATCGCGCCCTCCGCGCATGCCTTCCGGTTCTCCGGATCTGTAATTGGCATCTCCAAGCATTCTAGGGAGTCCTGCGGGAATATTCACTTCATGCGAACCCGGTATGCAGCCCGGTTCGCGGTCATGCGCCGGCGCCCTCATCCGGCGGCACGTCGGCCGTGACCGACTGGGTGACGCAGCGATGACGGAACGCTTGCCGCAGAGTCAGGCAGCGTTGCGGCCACGGCGATCGCGGTCCATCAACAGCGAATTGTGCACCGCGATGGGCATGGTGGACCGCAGCATGGGCTCCAGCAGGGTAACGCCGCGATCGGCGATCCCGGTGGCTTCCGCGATCGCCTTGCCCGGCAGGCAGCATGGAGCAGCTGGGTCTACTCAGGGAGCGCGGTGTGCCGGCCACCTAGACCTGTCTTCCGTCCACTGACAGACCCGGAGAGGTCGCGGGCGACACCACCTGCAGCAGCGGGACACCGGTCACCGCCAGCGTCTGCGCGATCACGCCCATGGCAGGCACGGCGGTGAACACCGCGGCCGGCGCGAGGGTCTTGATAAGCACGGCACTTCCAACGGATGAAAACCCCACGTGCCTGACCGGCAGCCCGTCGCGTTTCCTCGCGTTTCACCGCCCTGACGGACGCGGGCGGTGGCGCTGGCCGCCCGCGGCACGCGCGGTCGGCGACCGGGCGGGCGCCTGCCACGACTGACGGGTACACGACTTCCGATAACCTAGGGATAGCGCTTTTCATGCCGGGGCCTGAACGTTTCACTGAGCGCTGACCGGTTGCGATTGCGTCTGGATCTGCGGTTGCGACCGGAGTTCCTGCTGGCCCTGAGCCTGAGCTTGGGCCTGTGCGTGCTTCCTGGCAAGGTGGCGGCCGACAATGCACCCGCCTACCGCGCCAACGACGGCATGGTGCCCCGCGTAGTGACCGGCGACACCGCCGGCAACAGCTCCCTTGATGCAGCCCGCCGCGGTGGCGGAGTTCGCCAGCACGAAGAACGGAAGTGCCAAAGCGATGACAGGAAGTTTCATTCTGTTCATGATGTGGTGCGCTGTAAGGTTCGTAAAAAAGCGCGCCGACCGGGTTGGAGGTGGCGCGCGAAAGACAACTCCCTGTTGCAAGGGTCGCTCGGTCAAGGGGCGACGGCTGAAATGCTACCTGCGCCTGCAAGCGGAAATTGATAAGGAACGTCAGCCGGCCGCATTCAGCGGAATGATCTGCGGACCGGCCTTTGGCTGGTCGAGGTAGTCGGCCCACTGCGGCGTTATCTCACTGCGTTGAGGCAGGCATACGTGTTGGTACACGGTCCACGAGCGATGGCTCATAACTGTTTTATTTTAAAAACAGGCAAGTTGCGCGTTGCGTTTCTGTGGAAGACGCTGTCGCGTCGCGGCCTGAGTTCGCGACATCGATCGGACCAACGCCATAAGAAGACGACTCGATTCTGTTCCCCTTTGAGAACAGGGTCCGACATGTTCAATGTAGTTGTCCGTGAACCGAAGCGAAGCGGTGTAGTTGGCAGGTCGATTTGAAGCGACGCATGACCATCTCGCGAACCCGCGTTGGCTCATGCGAATTCTCCGCCGGGTTGTCCAACCCTTTATGCTGCCGGTGTTCGACGTTCAACCCAAGATTCAGATGAGGAAAAAGTTAACTGTTGTCAAACGGAGTTGGTTAGTAGGCTCATGGATGGCTCCCTCGGCGTAGGGTTGAGGCCGCCGCGTGCTGGCTTTTTTCGTCCACACGGTTATCCTCCGAAACTAACTAGAGGTTGGAGCTCGGCGTCGTGATGATGTGCAGCTAGCCAGACTTCGCCTGACCATCCTTATCAATTGTCCGCTGCGATCGGGCCTAGTATGGAGCCCGTCGCCTCACTACCAGTGGGCGATTGCCTCAGTAACTTGTCGTCTTGTAGCGCGCCGACTTTCCCCCGGGGTTGGCGCGTTTTTTTACGGTTCGATCGAACAGCCAAACTGTGCAAACGGTTCCGCCTGTGGCCCTCCTCGGCAACTGATCTGCTGCAGAAATCCTGGACAGAAATGAGTGTTAGTGTTTCGGAGCGATTTCCCCTGTCATGGGAGGTTGGCGATGAAACGCAAACAGTATTCTGTAGAACAGATCGTGGCCGCGCTCAAGCAGGCCGAACTGGGCATGCCGGTGGCGGACCTGATCCGTCAGCTGGGCATTTCCGAGCAGACGTACTATCGCTGGAAGAGGCTGTATGCAGGCCTGGAGTCGAATCAGGTCCGCGAACTCAAGCAGCTCCAGGATGAGAATGCGCGGCTCAAGAAGCTGGTTGCAGAACTCAGTCTGGACAAGGCGATCCTGCAGGATATCGCCATAAAAAATGTATGGTCCGCTCCGGCTTTGCAAGGCGAACGTTGTCGATCTGACGCATGTCAGTTTGCGTAAATGTATCCGGCCTCGCGCAAGTCGAACGCTTTTGGCGTTCAGGCCATGATGAGATCTGCGCGTACCGTTCCTAATAAGTTGGCTCGGGCTTGCTAGCCCGCTTTTTTGACCAAGGCTTACAGCACGCCAGTCAACTGTTGCGTCATCTCGATTCCACGTCCCTGCAAACTTGAGGTCGATTCGGTTCTAAAAGCGAGGATCCATCTTCTCGTACAGGGCTCCCGGACGCGTGAGCACAACCCACGCGACGCGAGCAAGTTTGTTCGCCAGCGCTATCACAACCTTGTTGTGATGTATGCTGCTCTCGAGCGTATCGAGCCATTGCCCGAGCCGATCTCTTGAGCGATCCAGATGCATCAGATAGAACTGAGCGCCCAATACAAGTAAGCGGCGCAGGTACGTATTGCCGCGTATGCTGATGCCCGGGAGCGTTGGCTTGCCGCCGGTCGTATGCTGACGCGGAACGAGGCCGATCCACGCAGCCAAGTCGCGTCCGCTGCGGAACTGCTTGCCGTTTCCAATGGCCGCGCACAAAGCGCTTGCCCCAAGCGGGCCAATTCCAGGAATCGTCGTGAGGCGCTGTACGACATCGTGCTTGGCGGACGCTTCGATCTGACTGGAAAGTGCAGCGACGCGCTCGTCTATGCGCAGGAAGTCCGACCACAGATCCGTCAGCAGTTGTCGCATGGTCGGCGTCAGATCGTTGGAATCATCCGAGAGAATGCGCGTGGCATCGCGTCGGAACATACCGATGCAGGCGTGAATTGCGATGCCGTATTCGAGCAGAAAGCAGCGAAACTGACTCACGAGAGCCGTGCGCTGGTGAACGAATTGGGCACGCACCCGATGTAGCGCTTGCATGTCAAGTTGCTCGTGGCGTTAGGCAGGGACGAAGCGCATCGTTGGGCGCGTTACAGCTTCGGCGATTGCCTCGGCGTCGAGCGTGTCGTTCTTGTTCGACTTCAGGTAGGGTTTGACGAATTGGGCTGCTATCAGTTTTACGTCATGGCCGAGCGCGATCAGTTTCCTTGCCAGCCAATGCGCTCCGGGACAAGCTTCCATGCCCACGCGCGCGGGAGAAGCTGTCGCAAAGAACTGTAGCAACACGTCGCGACGAAGCTTGATTCTCAGGGTGGGCCGTCCATGTTGGTCGGCTCCGGCGATGTGAAACGTCGTCTTGCCCAGGTCGACACCGTAGACGGCGCAGCTGTGAGGAACGATACGCATGATCATTCTCCGACGGTTTCAGGGGCTTCAGTATCCCCCTTCGGGGAGGGGCGGACCAGCCTATTAGTGGCCCCGCCCGTGCTGAAGAGGGACCCAGTGACCTACATCATGGGTCACTACGGTCTTCCGACGCAGCAGGCGTGTCGTCTGGTCAGACAGGCGCGCAGCACCCACTACTATCGCAGCGTCAAGGATCCGCAGACGGCATTGCGCCAGCGTATGCGCGAGATCGCGCAGGCCCGGGTGCGATACGGTTACCGACGCGTACACGTGCTGCTCAAACGCGAAGGTTGGCGTGTGAGTCGTAACGGGGTCTATCGGCTGTACGCCGACGAACAGCTGCAGCTACGCTCGAAGGTGCCCAGACGACGCAAGATGGTGGTGGCGCGCCGTGAAAGGTGCGTGCCGGTCCGGCCTGACGAAGTCTGGAGTCTGGATTTCGCGGCCGATCAGCTGGCCAATGGCACCCGCCTGCGCGCCTCCACGGTCGTGGACGTCTTCAGCCGTGAGGCACTCGCCATTGAGGTCGGACAGCGCCTGCGCGCAGAAGACGTTGTGTCGGTGCTGAACCGGCTGGTAGCGCAACGTCGGGCGCCACGGTTCCTGTTCGCCGATAACGGCAGCGAGTTCTCAGGCCGTCTGCTGGATATGTGGGCCTACCACTACAAGGTACAGATCGACTTCAGCCGTCCAGGCAAACCCACCGATAACAGCTTCATCGAGACGTTCAATGGTTCATTCCGGGACGAATGCCTGAACCTGCACTGGTTCGAATCTCTGTAAGCACGAGACCAGTACCGTCTGTGAACGCTCGGTGACGAGTGCCATGATGTCCTGTGAAGGACACGAATGACCGGTCGTGTCCAAGATAGGAGTTGTGGACAGAGTGACTCAGACAGTCGAGATCCCGCCGAAACGGCAAACTCGCCGACATCCCACGGAATGGAAGCGGAACATCGTCGCGCTGACATTCGAACCTGGCGCGTCGGTCGCCCGTGTTGCTCGCGAGAACGGCATCAATGCCAATCAGGTGTGGGCATGGCGCCGCCTCCATGCGCAAGGCCTGCTAACAGACGATGCGATTCCAGAGGCAATGCTGCCGGTTATCGTCAACGAAACTTCTCAGCCGTCGACGGCGCTCGAAATGTCGACTGCGACCGATATATCGTCTGGCTCGATTCAGATTCAACATGGCAAGACATCGATTCGCATCGAAGGCGCGCCGGACCCCGACGTGCTGCGTTCTGTTCTCGATCGCATTTTACGATGATCGGTCTGCCTCAAAACACGCGGATCTGGATCGCGCGGGCGTCACCGATATGCGATGCGGCTTCAATTCGTTGGCCGCAAAGGTACAGACGGTGCTGGAGAAAGATCCGTTCTCTGGACACGTGTTCGTGTTCCGGGGCAAGCGCGGTGACCTGCTGAAGTGCTTGTATTGGAGCGACGGCGGGCTATGTTTATTGGCGAAGCGGCTCGAAAAAGGACGCTTTGCTTGGCCCCGTGCCGACTCTGGCGTGGTCACGCTGACAACCGCTCAGCTGTCGTTGTTGCTCGAGGGCTTCGATTGGCGACAGCAGGTCGAAGCCGCGCGCCCACGTAGTGCGCTGTAAACCATTGTTAACTGGCGTTCGCGTGATCGTGGGCAGTCGTAAACTGTCCTTATGGAATCGACCTCGACCGCGCTGCCCGACGACATCAACGCTCTGAAAGCGTTGCTGCTTGAGCGTGATGCTCAGGTTGCTGAGCTGCGAAAGCAGCTCTCATCGCGGGCACGCGAAATCGAGCATCTGAAGCTCACGATCGCGAAACTGCGTCGAATGCAGTTCGGCCGGAAATCGGAGAAACTAGATCGCCAGATCGAACAGCTCGAATTGCGGCTGGAGGATCTGCAGGCCGACGAAGGCGCCGCCGATGTAGCAGCCGCTCCCGAGGCAAAGCGGCCGCGCCGCGAAGGTCCGAGCCGCAAGCCGCTACCCGAACATCTTGAACGCGAAGAGCGCGTCCATCTGCCCGCCGATGATGACTGCACCGATTGCGGTGGGCTGCTCAAGCCGTTGGGCGAAGACGTCGCGGAGCAACTCGAATACGTGCGTGCGCACTTCCGTGTGATCCGTCATCGCCGCCCGAAGCTAGCCTGCGCGCGCTGTGATTGCATCGTGCAGGCCGCGGCGCCGAGCCGCCCGATCGATCGGGGCATCCCGGGTCCGGCGCTGCTCGCCCACATCGCCGTGTCGAAGTTCGCGTACCACCTCCCCCTGTACCGCCAGGCGGTGATGTACGCGCGTGACGGCGTCGAGATCGATCCCGGCGCGATGGGCTACTGGATGGGTAGCATCACGGCGCTGCTCGCACCGTTGGTCGACGCCGTGCGCCGCTACACGCTGGCCTGCGGTAAGGTGCATGCGGACGACACACCGCTGCCGGTGCTGGCGCCGGGCAACGGTCGCACGAAGACAGGACGTCTCTGGGTCTACGTGCGCGATGATCGGCCGAGCGGCTCCGACGAACCGCCGGCGGCCTGGTTCGCCTACACGTCCGATCGCCGCGGTGAGCATCCGCAGCAACATCTCGCTGACTTCGCCGGTGTGCTGCTGGCTGACGCGTTCGCTGGCTATGCCGAGCTGTATCTCGACGGCCGCGTCCAGGAAGCCGCGTGTATGGCTCACGCGCGCCGGAAGATCCACGACCTGCATGCGGTGCGCCCCAATGCCGTGACGGAGGAGGCGCTGCGCCGGATCGGCGCGCTGTACAAGATCGAAGAGCAGATCCGGGGCAAGCCGCCCGACGAACGACGCGGTGTGCGCCAAGCGCGGGCAGTGCCGCTGCTCGATGACATGAAGCGCTGGTTCGAAGCGACGCTTGCCACGCTCTCTGCAAAATCTGACACGACCAAGGCGATTCGGTACGCGCTGAATCGCTGGTCGGCGCTCGTCTACTACTGCAGCGATGGGTGTGCGGAGATCGACAACCTGATCGCCGAACGCGCACTGCGAGGCGTCGCTCTCGGACGGCGGAACTATCTGTTCGCCGGCGCCGACTCTGGCGGCGAACGTGCCGCCGCGATGTACAGCCTGATCGGCACGGCACGTTTGAACGGCCTCGATCCCGAGGCATACCTCGCCTACGTGCTCGAACGAATCGCGGATCATCAGGCCAACTGCATCGACAAGCTGCTGCCGTGGAACGTGGCACCGTTGCTGCCGTCGACCGCACGCGTTGAACCGATCCGATAGCATCCGACTTCCCGCCGCACAACAATCTGAAATATAAAGGTGCCAATGCGGGCCGAAGAATATTGCGCGAGCCAGAGGAAAGTGCATCGGCAGTGCGGTAGAGTTGTCTGCGCCCCACCGGGGCGCTTAGAAGTGGCGTAATGGGTAAAATCGGGACCTGATTTGAAGGGGAAAAATGAAAAAATCGTTGATCTTAGTGGCTACATTGTTATATTCCGCGGTCGTTCAAGCGCAAATAAGAGGCCACACGGCTCCGATAATATTGAGCCATCGGTTTGCGATTCAGATTACGTAGCAATCGCGAAGAAGAAATTCACGCTTGCCCTTGATGTTGTTAATCAAGCTACGCCAGTCGTGTCAGCAGAAAAAATTAAAGAACTATCCGATGAAGAGGATCGAATATCCGAACATTGTCCAATACCGCAGTCTGGTGTGCCGGACGTAATGTTTTGTCGCGAGCCGATATATTACAAAGAAAATCGGGAGGCTTGGAGGGCGCTGCGCTCAACGCCAGAATATATAGAGTGGAAACTGCATGAGGAAGTCGATTTTCTTCGTCCGGTTCTTCCGGAAATTGATCGATACACGAGCAGCAATATAGTGCATGCTCGATTTTATGGGGTAAAGGGCAATATCTGGTTGCTTACCATGCTTGGTAGCGATTTCGCAAAACTTTACCCTCCGGTTGACCCAGGCGAGCCGGACCCTATGTTTTTGAACAGATCAAAAGTGATAGGGCCTTTGCAAGATGCGCGAGACGGCTTGTTCGACATCTTGCGCTGCGATGCTAATAAAACCGCAACGACGCCACAGACGCCTCATTAAAAGCTATGCGGGCATCGCAGATACTCTCTTCATGAACGTGAACGGCAAGAACACCGCCCGCTGCGCGCGTGAGTGTGCGCGCTTGCCGTCGCAAAAAACTGGTTCGAAGCGACGCTTGCCACGCTCTCAGCAAAAACTGACGCGGCCAAGGCGATTCGGTACGCGCCGAATCGCTGGCCGGCGCTCGTCTACTACCGCAGCGATGGGTGTGCGGAGATCGACAACCTGATCGGCACGGCACGCCTGAACGGCCTCGATCCCGAAGCGTATCTCGCCTACGTGCTCAAGCGCATTGCTGACCATCCGATCAACCGCATCGACGAACTGCTGCCGTGGAACGTGGCGCCGTCGCTGCCGTCTACTGCTCACGTCGAGCCCATCCGATAGCATCACGACTCACCGTCGTCAACGGCCTACGCTACGGTGCTGATCGAGTGCTTACGAATCTCTGGTAAGCGCGCAGAAACCGACGTCTGGCACTCAGGGATCTGACCGTGCAGGCTATGTCCACTGATTTTCAGTGGACACCTTATGACAGAACAGCACTCAGAATCGTCGTGCCTGAAGGTCGT
>NZ_JAJITD010000035.1 GCF_020880815.1 Paraburkholderia sejongensis | reverse complement strand
ACGCGCCGCATTTGACTGGTCATCCGCCATGAACCAGTTTGCCATTCTGTTTGGCGAGCGCTTCACCAATGCACGCGGGTAACTCCGCTAACCGCCTCGCACACAAAAATGCGGACAGGTTCGGCTCATCAGCCGAGCCATTCCACACAGACCTTAGCAATTGCGCTCGACAAACCGCCGATACGCCAGCGCCGCGAGCGCAACGTCCTGCAACCCGATCCCCACCGCCTTGTACACGATGATCTCGTCGTCACGCTGACGGGCGAGCGTATCGTCTTCGAGCACCTCACCGAGCTCAACCACCTTCGACCAGTCCACCACGCCGGGTGCGGCCAGCACGAGATCGCCGGCTTCGTCGCGCGATTGATCGCGCAATTCCACGACGATGCGGCTCGCGCGGGACAACGCAGTGTCGTCGATCTCGCGCGCGTGCGGCAGGCTGGAGCCGATCGCCGCGACGAGCGCGCCCGGCATCACGGCGTTGCCGTCGAAGAGCGGTGTGGTCGCGCGCGTTGCCGTGACGATCACATCGGCGCCGTCGAGGGCCCGCGCGGTGTCCATCGCACTCGCCGCCACGCCGCGCGCGCGGTGTGCTTCGTTGAGCGCGTGCGCAAGCTGCGCGTCGCCTTCCACGCCGACGATCCGAAGCGTCTTCAACTCCGTGAACGCGGCCAGCGCGTGCGCATGCGCGCGGCCTTGCACGCCCGTGCCGAAGATCGCGGCGGTGTGCGCGCCGCTATGTGCGAGACGCCGCACCGCGAGCACGGTGGTCGCGGCGGTGCGCAGGCGGGTGATCGCGTTCGCGTTGAGCGTGGCCAGGCATTGGCCGTCGGAGGCGCGGAACAGGATGATCGCGAAATTGAACTGGCCGCGAATCGTCGTGTAGATCTTCGCGCCGGCGACATCGGCGTCAGGCAGCACCGCGCCGAGAGTGGAGAGTTTGGTTCCGCCCGCTTCGGTTCGCACGCGCCGCTGGACGGCGGCGGCCCCGCGCGCGTGTTGGCGAAATGCGATTTCGAGGACGGGAATCGCATGTTCGAAGTCGATGACTTCGTCTATTTGCGCGTCGGTCAGATGAATCATGGGTTGGTGTCCGTTGTTAATGGTGAACTTTGAGTATACGGTATACCGAAAACTAAATGGCGACTCGGATGGCATTCGATAATCCTTGGCTCCCAGCGGTAAATGCACCGCACCCGGGTTTCCCGCAACAGTGGATTTTTGACGACGGTATACAATGTTCAAAAAGGCGGTACACTTAGTCCATCGCCTTCGCGCTGAAGCGGAGGATCCGTAGCTTGGTCGTAGGAGGACGCATGCCAGTCGTCGTGTTCCACAGGAACGCAGAGATTTACCGGGCAGAGGTGAAGGAAAACACCAATCTCGTCGTTCGCGCGGGCATCAAGCAGTTTCCGTTTCCGCATTTGCGCTACGAATGCGGGATGGGCAAATGCGCGCGCTGCGCGTGCCGCGTGCTGGCGGGCGGCGAGCATTTGCCGGCGCCGAACTGGAAGGAGAAAAAGCAGTTGGGCGCGCGGCTCGATGAGGGCTACCGGCTCGCGTGCCAACTGTGGATCGAGCACGACATCGAACTGGAGCAGGACGACCTGCCCGTCGAGTCTTGAACGCCAACATGAACGCGGAGCGCGCGGGCGTGCGTCCGCATCGGGGAGATCGCATGTACATCGTACTCACGAGCCGGCCGGGCCAGTACCGCAGCGAGCCGACGCCGGGCATCACTCCGGTCGAAACGCACGACTACTTCTACGGCGCGCGGCACGTCGCCGAATTCGTCGTCGCGCAACTCGAGGGCGACTCGCGCGTGCGTATCGTCGAGGAATCGGCGCCGCAGACGGTGAATCTCGTGCCGACGAAATTCTTCGAGAAGTTCGCGACGCTGCGCGATGCGCTCCAATCCATTGAACACCTGACCGCTCAAGGCCACGAAGAGGCGCGTGTGAGCCGGCGCAATAACTGAGGATTTCGCAATCGCAATGGTGCAGATCACTTTCCTGAGCAATGGCGGCAAGACCGTCGAAGCGCCCGCCAATAGCAACCTGTTGCGCGTGTCGCTGCGCGAGCAGGGCGGCATTCCGTTCAAATGCGGCGGCGGGCTGTGCGGCACCTGCAAGTGCAAGGTGGAGGCGGGCCGCGAACATACCGACGACGTCAAGCAGAAGGAGCGCCGTCACCTGAGCCCGGAGGAACTGGCGAGCGGGTACCGGATGGCTTGCCAGACGTTCGTCAACGGCAACGTGAGCGTGTCATGGTGAGCCGCGCGGACGACGATCGCGCGTTCACGCCGTTCGGCGCGCTTGCTCCGGAGCAACGTCAGCACATGCTCGCGCTCGGGCCGCGCTGGAACGACGACATCATCGCGAATCGCAAGGCAGTGATCGACTGCTACACGCCGCTCGTGATGGCCGCGCCGATGGACGGAACGCGCGTCGAGCGCGACCTTGCGTATGGCGCGCATCCGCGTCAGGTGCTCGACGTGTTCGAGCCGCTCGACGCACCCGCCGATACGCTGCGCGAAGCCGTGCTGTTCGTGCACGGCGGCGCATTCGTGCGCGGCAGCAAAAGCGTGAATGGCGCGATCTACGACAACGTGTGCCACTGGTTCGCGCGCCAGGGCTTCGTCGCGGTGAACGTCGAATACCGTCTGGCCGATGAAGCGCCGTGGCCGGGCGGCGCGCAGGACGTGGCCAGCGCGCTCCGCTGGCTGCGCGAGCACGCGGCGCGCTGGCGCATCGACCCCGCACGCATCTTCATGATCGGCCATTCGGCGGGCGGTGCGCACGCGGCGAGTTGCCTGTTCGATCCCGCACTCTCGGACAGCGTCGGGCCGCGGGATGTGGCCGGTCTCGTGCTGATCAGCGCGCGTCTCCTGGCCGACGTCGATCCGCGCAATCCGAACGCGGGCCCGGTGCGCGCGTATTTCGGCGCCGACGAATCGCGCTACGCAGAGCGCTCGCCGCTCACGCACGCGGCATGTTGCGCGGTGCCGGTGATGATCGCGGTGGCCGAATACGAAAACCGCTTCCTCGATGACTACGGCGCGGCGTTCTTTCGTGAACTGCTGCGCCATCGCGGCGTGCCGCCGCGCTTCGTGCAGATGCGCGGCCACAACCACACGTCGATCGTCGCGCATTTCAATTCGGGCGAGGAATATCTGGGCCGCGAAATTCTTGCGTTCATGGCGTCGGTGCCGCGTTGAACGAGCGCGATGGTTGACGTCGCGCAAGACTCGCGTTTCGTATCATGTCTACAGTCTACGAAAACACCGGCGCTGCTAGAATTGCGCCAACAGTTGGAGCAACGGTCAGACGTGGAGAGTCAACATGGTGCGGGGAGCCATCAGCACAAACGGGCGTGAGCCGATCATGCACAAGCAGCTTTCGGAGCTGGTGATCGCCCGCTTGCGCGAGTCGATCACAACGGGTGAGTACGCGCCCGGCGACAGGCTGGTCGAAGGCCGGATCGCGGAGGAGCTGGAAGTGTCGCGCGTGCCGGTGCGCGAAGCGCTGCGCGCGCTCGCGGCGGAAGGGCTCGTCGAGGTGCGCCCGCGGCATGGCGCGGTGGTCGCGTCGCTCGATCCCGCGGCGGCGCGCGAGATGGTGCAGATCCGCGCGACCCTCGAAGGACTCAACGCGCGCCTCGCCGCCGAGCATTGCACGCCGGAACTGGTCGCGCAGATCGAGGCGGTGCTTCAGGAGGGCAACGCGAAGGTGGCGGCAGGCGAGACCTCGGGTCTGCTCGAACTGAACGCGCGCTTTCACGACCTGCTGTACACGGCCGGCGCCAATTCGATGCTGTCGGATCTGATGCGTTCGCTGCGCGACCGTACGCGCATGCTGTTCGTGAACGCGAACGACGAAGAGGTGCGCGTCACCTGGCACGAACACGTGGCGATCCTGCGCGCGGTGCAATCCGGCGATGCGGCGCTCGCGGCTTTGCTCGCCGAGCGCCATGTGACGCGCGCGGCGCAGCATTATCTGGAGCGTTTTGCGCGCTGACGGATTGCAGAATCCGGGTTCTACGCGCCGCTCGATACCTGGTTCGAAGCGCGGGCACCCTGCGAGGGCGGCATCACCGCGCTGGTACCCGATGTCACCGGGCAGCGCGCGATGTCGGCGTTTGTCGGAGCAAGCCACGCATGATCACGAAACCTGGGTGCAATGCCGCGCAAGGATACTTCACCGGCAGGCCAGTACCGGCTGCCGGCATCGAACCCTGCGCAAAGCTGCAGTTGCACACTGAATGCGCGGCTATGACCCGGGCAGGTCGCCGTCAATGCCTTTGCAGGTGCGCTTGAATTTCGCGCGCATCGAGGGCCGAGAGATCTTCGTTGATCTCTTCGAAAATCAAGTGACGCGTCCCCTCGCTCAGATGCGCGTGCAGCATCCCGAGAAACTTCGGCTCGACGGCAAATCGCAATCGCTGATACCGCTGATGAAGCCGTCCCTGTTCGATGTAGTCGGCGACGGTCCTGGCGAATTTTTCGCGATCCTTCTCGGTCAGCGTCCGCCCCGGGACGACATTGACGAGGTCTTCGATTTCCCGCAAGTCCAGTTTAAGTCCCAGTGTCTCGAAGATTCGAGCACGGCTGCCGTCGGCAACGACAACCCAGGTAGTGACAGCCATGATGCGCCTCTAAGTGTGACTGGTCGCCGGTTCGGCGGGCATCGCCAATCGTCGCGTCACGCTAGCGAGCTCGCCGGCCAGAGACCCTCTATCTCCAACGCCCATCGATGACGGACCGTGGGGCGTCCCCTCGTTCCTGCGCGAGCGACGGGTAATCCGTATATCCGCGCTCGCCACCTCCATAGAACGTGGACGGATCTGGCGAATTGAGCGGAGCGCGCAACCGCAAGCGTTCCGGCAGGTCGGGATTGGCGATGAACAAGCGTCCGAACGCGATCAGGTCCGCGTTGCCGTCCTCGAGCCATCTTTCCGCACTGCCGCCGTCGAACCCGCCCGCGACCATCAGCACGCCACGATAGGTGCGGCGTATCATCTCGCTCATTCGTTTCGCGCGCTCCGTGAAAGCGAGATCCTCACCGGTCGCCGCCAGCGCGGGATTGACGATGTGCAAATAAGCCAGCCCGTATCGATTGAGCTTCTCGATGACGTAAGTAAAGAGCGCCTCGGGATCGTCATCATGCATGTCGTTGAAGGCGCCGAGAGGGGACAGCCGGACGCCGACCTTTTCCGGCCCCCACACTTCGCAAACCGTTTCGATCACCTCGAATAGCAGCCTGGCCCGACGCTCGCTCGATCCGCCGTATTCGTCCGTGCGGCGGTTCGAACCGGACAGCAAAAACTGATCGAGCAAATACCCGTTCGCTGCGTGCACTTCGACGCCGTCCATTCCGGCAGCCTTTGCATTGCGCGCACCCCTGAGGTATTGGCGTACGAGATATGGCATCTCTTCGATCTGCAGCGCGCGAGGCGTGACGCAGGGCGCGACGACACCTTCGCCACGCTCATTTTCGATGAACGCCTCCGCCTTCGGCCGAACAGCAGAGGGCGCAACGGGCAGCATTTCATCAGGCTGCAACGAGGGGTGCGATATGCGCCCGACGTGCCACAGCTGCATGAACATCAACCCGCCCGCCTCGTGCACGGCGTCCGCCACGAGCCGCCAGCCTTCGACCTGCTCACGGCTGTGGATCCCAGGCGTCCATGCATATCCCTGTCCTTGCATCGATACCTGCGTCGCCTCGCTGATGATGAGCGCGGCCCCTGCACGCTGCCCGTAATAGCAGGCGTTGAGTTGCGACGGCAGATTGCCTGGCCGGCTCGCGCGCGAACGCGTCAGGGGCGCCATGACGATACGATGACGCAGGTCGTAGGGTCCGACTTTTACGGGTTGGAAGAGCTTGCGCAGCGGGACTTGCTCGTCGCGCTGCCCGGCGTCCCCGGGCGCGATTTCCGTCTCGGGCATATTCGCTCCTTGTGTCTTTGATTCGCCCCGAAGTCGGATCACATCGAGATGATCCCCCTCAGTACCGGCAATGACTGAACTTGCGTCTTCTCGGGTTGTTCGGGCTCGGGGTGAACGGCAATTGGATCGCTCGCAGGAAAGGTCTCTCCGAGCGCCTCGTCGAGTTGTTCATCGAGGGTCATCGGCGCTTCCTGCTCCTCGACTTTCGACTTCCGGATATCGACGCGGCTTTCCTCTGTCATATAGCGCTCCATAAGGAACCAGCGGAATCTCGCTGTCGCACCGGCATTGCGTGCATGCAATCCCGGTCGTCGGAGACGGAGATCGCCACCTCCATCCCGCAGATAAAAAAATGCGGCATGACGACATTCGGATCGACGTCGCTGATCTTCCTTCGACGCGACGACGATGGCATCAAGACTAGATTCTTGCGGCTTGCAGTTCTTCCTCATTCCTGCAGGACATGTCGAATCTCTGCGCTTGTGCAACTTCCCAGAACTAATCAGCTACCGACGTTTCGGTGGGCAAGCCGGAATGCGCGAGGCGTCACACCGGTATGTCGATGAAACACGGCGGTGAAATGCTGCTGCGTCTGGAATCCCGCGCACGCGCCAACCTCAACCAGGGGAATCGTCCCCTCGCATAACATCGTCCTTGCAAACTTCACTCGTTCGAGTGTCACGTACAAATGGGGCGAGTTGCCTGTCGCTGTTTTGAAGACGCGTGCGAAGTTCGAGGCACTCATGTGCACCAGCACTGCGAGTTGCTCGACCAATATGGTTTCGGCTATGTGCTCCTGAACGAACACCTGAATCCGGATCAGCATTTGACGTGTAAGTGGTTTGTCGGGTTCGGCCGCATCGGCACAGTGTCCGTAGCGCAGAGCGATGTGCACCGAGATGACATCCGCGAAAGCGTTGGCGCAGGCAGCGTCGATGAGATCGGCGTTATGCAAAGCACCCAATGTATCCACGGCCTCACGTAAGAAAGGATCCCAGGACGTAGACCATTTCGGGACCGCGCAAAACGCCTCTCGCGAGACTTGCCCAAGTACGTCTGATTTGAGTGCGATAACCCATCCGCTAGGAGCGCTGTCAGCGCTCGTGTCCAATGTCGCTCCCGTGGGAATAACCGCGGTAAATGGTGCACTGATCCGGATGGAGCGACTCATTCCGAGGTCGTCGCAGCCCGCAGCATGCACAACAGTGGGACCGGTCGGCACAACGAGCTGAAATCCCCGCATCAGGCTAGACCCGCGGTCGGAAAAAGCGACGTTCATCGGCTGGCAGCGTAATCCGTGATACGGGGTCGTACCGTGATTCGTCATGGAAAGGGCTCCTACCTGAACAGGACAGAAAGCCGAGATCAGCTGCCTAAGACCGATTGGCCGTGTGGGCAGGTGACTGCCTCCACGTGTATGAGCAAGGCGCGCGCCCCGGTCGGGGTAGCAATTCGCGCGAGCGGTCGAGCATCGGGAATGCGACAGCACTGCCGCGACCCTGCGCGAGAACGTTGCGTCCGGCGAGCATCCTCGCTGCTCACTACAGTCTGGCGTTCGGAGGATGCCAACCGCGCGAGCGTCAAACGACGCCCGGAACTCCCTTTTGCCGGAAAGCCGCAGTTGTCCGTTAGCGGTAAAACTTGCGGGGTGCCGATGCTTGTTACCGGCGGCAGCGACGCCGGTTGCGCGACTCAAGGCGTCAATGCGGGCAGAGGCTTTCTCGACGCCGGAAAATTCTGCAAAGCCGCGCCGCCGGCAAGATTGGCGGCTTGACGACAGCGGCTTCGATCTGGGTCACCGCCGTGCTCGGCATTGGACGGCTTCGGCGCACGACGAGTAGCGCGGCGGCGCACTGCTCGCCGAACAAATGTGCCGCGGGTCAAATGCATCGTCCACGGACGATGCGGGAAGTAGGTCAGGGATGCTCGCGGTAGTCGGACCTCGGCTTAGGTGTCGCGCGCACCTTTGCGTATTGAAACTCGGGCAGCGCCTTGATCGCCTCTTTCGTCGCTCCGGCAACCACCAGTTTGCCATTGTTGAAATCGAGTTGCTCGACGGGAATGGCCACGTCATGATGTGGCACTCCCAGAAACTGGTTGGCGGCGATGATTGCAAACGATACCGACCGGTCGGGTGCCACGATAATGTCATGAACGACACCGACACGATCACCCTTCTCGTTGAAGACCGGCTTGTCCATGACCGACTTTCTCACGCTCCAGCCTGCCAGGATCGCGGTCGACTGTTCCACGCTGACACCAAGCGGCTGAACGCCGGCCACCTGCGCGTGCGCGCTTAAAGAAAGTCCGATCGACGACGCGACTAGCCATACAAGCAGATTCGTTTTCATGACAGTTCCTCGGTTTCGTGTTGACGGTGCGACACCGGGCCGGCAATGAACACGCCAATGCCAGGTGAGGCGACGCATCAGTTCATGTTAGAACTCCTCACGGCGAGCCGCTATAAAAAACGCTGTGATGGATTGGACGACTTCGGTGCATCCGGATGCCAATATCGATACCGTTCGGCACGCGTCCTGAATGAACGCGGTTTTGCGAAACGCATGGCAGAAACGCGAAAGAATCGCGGCTGCACGGAGTCTAGACTGAAGTTCATCACTGACGTACAGATGGAGTCGTACATGGATGAACTGCTTGGACGTGCCTGGTGGATGCTCATTGTGCGCGGCACCGTAGCGCTGCTGTTCGGCACACTGGCGTTATTCTGGCCCGCTCTTACTCTTCTGCTGCTTATCACCCTCTTTAGTGCCTACGCAATCGCCAGCGGCGTTGTCGCGATAGTCGCGGCCATCCGCTACCGTGCGACGCACGGCGACTGGTGGGTGCCGCTGCTGCTCGGCATCTGCAGTATCGGCGCCGGTGTGATAGCTGCGCTGGTGCCGGGGATTACCACCCTCGTGCTGGTCGCCGTAATCGGCGCAAATGCGATCATCACCGGCGCATTCGATCTGATCGCAGCAACGCGGCTGCGCCTGCGCCTGCGCAATGCGTGGATGCTGGTGGTGACAGGCGTGCTGTCCATGCTTTTCGGCATCTTCGTGTTGCTCTTTCCGGGCGCCGGCGCACTAGCGCTCGTCTGGCTGATCGGCGTGTATGCGTTGTTCACCGGCGCGCTGCTCTTCGTACTCGGCATCACTGCGCGTGCCTGGCACCATGACGACCTGACCGGCGAGCCACACGCACCATTGCATCCGTGAACGCATCGCTCACGGAACTCATGGGCCGGAAGGTCAAGCCGGCGGCAAATCGTGCATCCGGAGGTCGAATGGACCGGCCGTCTTTTCTAGTGGTCCAGCCTCAGGTCTGGCACTGGTGTACCTCACGTAGGGAGAATCACATGCATCTCGATCTGGACAAATGGAACCCGTTCCGGTTTCTACGCTCGCACTCCGCGCAAAAGACCGCAGCGGTCGGCGCCAGTGCACCGCACGCGAGTCAGCAAAGCGCGCGGCCAAATGCGCAACAGACTGGCGGCACGCAAACAAGTGACGGTGCACCGGCGGCAGCCGCTGCGGCGCAGGTCGCACTTGCGCCTGCCAATTGGCCGCTGCCCGATCCGATTCATCTGTTAGCCGAATTGATACGCGATCCGTTCGGCGGCCGCGGGCCGCTCGGAAGCTGGTTCGGCGACTTCAGCGCCAGCGAGTTTCAACCGCGGATCGATGTCACCGACGAAGGCGACGCACTGCGTGTTGTCGCCGAATTGCCAGGCATGACCCGCGACGACGTCGAACTCGAAGTGGTTGAAGACATGCTGATCATCAGCGGCGAAAAGCGCCTGGAATCGACGAGCGAAGAACAAGGATGCTATCGGGTCGAGCGCTCGTTTGGACACTTTCAGCGCGCGGTACCGCTGCCCGCGGGCGTCGATCTCGATCGGGCAGAGGCCAGATTTGAGAACGGCGTGCTGACGCTGCGCATCCCCAAAGCGGCCGGGCAACCGGCAGCGAAGCGGCGCATTGAGATCGAATGAAATCTGCGCCGCGCTGGCGCAAGCGGACGATGTGCGGCAGCGAAAAGTCGCGGTACGCGTCGCCACCGAGCGGAACGGTTATTTCCACCCACCCCATACCCGCCCGCGAGGCGATGCGCTCACGGACGAACAGGAGATCATCATGGCCGAGTGCAGTGTTTGCGGAAAGCCCGCGACCTCGCAGATCACGATCACCGAAAACGGTCAGCGCCGTCAGCTGATGCTGTGCGATGAGCACTACATGGAGTTCATGGCGCGCAATCAGCGCCGCCTGTCGCCGCTCGAGTCCCTCTTTCACGGCGGACTTTTCGACAGTCTGTTCGACGACATGTGGCCACAAATGGAAGACGGTCGCGGTAGCCCGTCACGCATCAGACGCGCGCCCGAACACTCCGGCGGCGCGGCTCGGGACACAGGCACCGGTAGCACGCAAATCGGCGATTCAGCGAGCGGACAGCCAGGCGGGCGCACGCGCCGGCATCGCCGGGCGCGCGAAGCGGTAGACCTGCAGACGTACCTGAGCGAGGGCGGTCTGGACCGCCTGCAAGCGGCGGCGCAAGCAGCGGCCGACTACGGCAAGAACGAAGTCGATACGGAACACCTGTTGCTGGCGGTTGCCGATAACAATGTCGTGCAGGAAATCCTGCGCGAATTCAAGCTCGATCCAGAAGAGATCAAGAAGAACATCGATCAGAGCGCGCCTCGCGGCACCCGCAAGGAGCCGAGCGCGAACGAGCAGTTCGGTGTGTCGCCACGCGCCAAAAGTGCGCTGGAAAATGCGTTGAAGGCGTCACTGGAACTGGGCCACAGCTACGTCGGGCCAGAACACATTCTGATTGGGCTCGTCGAGGAAGAAGACGGCTTTGCAGGCGAATTGCTGCGCAAGCTCGGGCTGTCGTCGCCATCGCTGCGGCAAAAAGCAGTCAAGGTGGTCGGCAAGGGTGCCGAAGACGGCAAGATGGAAGGCCGCTCCACCACGCCAACGCTCGACAAGTACGCGCGCGATCTCAGCGCGCTTGCACGTCAAGGCAAGCTGGATCCGGTGATCGGCCGTGACAAGGAAATCGAAACCACCATTGAAGTGCTCGCACGGCGGCGCAAGAACAAGCCGGTGCTGATTGGCGAACCGGGCGTGGGCAAGACAGCTATCGTCGAAGGTCTGGCGCAACGCATTGCTCAGGACCAGGCGCCGGAAGTGTTGCGCGGCAAGCGCGTGGTCGAGCTGAATATCAATAGTGTCGTGGCTGGCGCGAAGTATCGTGGCGAGTTCGAGGAGCGCGTCAAGCAGGTACTGGATGAGATCATCGAGAACCAGGACCGCCTGATTGTGTTCATCGACGAACTGCATACGATTGTCGGCGCCGGCCAGGGCGGCGGCGAAGGCGGCCTGGATATAGGGAATGTCTTCAAGCCGGCCCTCGCCCGCGGTGAATTGCACCTGGTGGGTGCGACCACATTGAACGAATACCAGAAGTACATTGAAAAGGACTCGGCATTGGAGCGGCGCTTTCAGCCCGTGACGGTGCCTGAACCCAGCGTCGAGGAAACGATCGAGATCCTGCGTGGCCTGCGCGACCGGCTCGAAGCACATCACAAGGTGAAAATTACCGAAGAGGCGATCGCCGCAGCGGCAAAGCTCTCGGACCGCTACATCGCCGCACGGTTTTTGCCGGACAAGGCCATCGATCTGCTCGATCAGGCCGCCGCCCGCGTACGCATTTCGTCGAATTCGCGTCCGCAGCCATTGCACGATGTCGAGGCGAGCATCCGCCGCATGAGGCAGGAACAGGACGCGGCCAGCGCTGCAAAGCAATTCGATAAGGCAAAGGAACTGGAAGGACGGCTTGTCGCAGAACAAAAACGCCTGCACGAAGCCACTGAAACATGGAAGAAGGAGCGTGGCACCAGTTCGCAGGAAGTGACGGCGGAAGACATTGCGCAGATCGTTTCGTCGCTCACGGGCGTACCGTTATCTGAACTCACGGCCGAGGACCGCGAAAAGCTGTTGCGACTGGAAGACCATCTGAAGCAACGCGTGGTCGGCCAGGATGAGGCCGTCTCCGCGGTCGCCAAAGCGGTGCGCCTTTCGCGCGCCGGTTTGACGGAAGCCGGCAAGCCGACTGCGAGCTTCCTCTTTCTTGGGCCTACGGGTGTGGGTAAAACCGAACTCGCGAAGGCGCTAGCCGCTTCGGTGTTCGGCGACGAGAACGCGCTGGTGCGTATCGACATGAGCGAGTATTCCGAGCGCCATACGGTGGCGCGGCTGGTTGGCGCGCCGCCCGGATATGTTGGCTACGAGGAGGGCGGGCAACTCACCGAGCGCGTGCGGCGCAGGCCATATTGCGTCGTGTTGCTCGACGAAATCGAAAAAGCCAACTCGGAGGTGCACAACCTCCTGCTGCAACTGTTCGACGAAGGTCGGCTCACCGACGGCAAGGGACGTCTGATCGATTTCACCAACACCATCATCATCGCGACCAGCAATATCGGCTCGCAACTGATCCAGGAAAACATGAAGGCCGACTCCAGGCAGCTTGAATACCCTGAACTGCGCGACCGGTTGATGGAAATGCTGCGGCATCATTTCAGGCCCGAGTTTTTGAACCGGGTCGATGAGGTCGTCGTGTTCCATGCGCTCGGGAAGGAGCAGATCCGCAGTATCGTCGACCTGCAACTTGCGCGCGTACGGCGTACGGCGCTGGCCCAAAACATCGATCTGTCATTCGACGACGCGTTGCGCGATCATCTTGCCCAGATTGGCTATGATCCCGAGTTCGGCGCGCGGATGCTTAAACGCAAGATTCGTCTTGAGGTGGAATCGCAACTCGCCGATGCGTTGTTGCGAGGCGACGTGCGCGATGGTGACGAGGTCACAATGACCTACGATTCAGGTACACGCTCGGTGCGCGTGCAGAAAGAACCATCGCCCACAGAAGCGCCCAGCGAAGCGTCAAAGGAGGCGCCGGCACATGCGTGACGCCGGGGCGATCGACAACGTAACGCCGCCCGCCCGCGCGGAGGCGTTGCGCTCACGATCCAACTTCACCTGCCACGAGCTCGTCGCGATAGCACCAGATCCACGTCTCGCCCGGTTCGATTGAACGTACCAGCGGATGACCGGTCGCGTGAAAATGCCTGCTCGCATGCCGGTTGGGCGACGAATCGCAGCAGCCGACATGTCCACAAGAAAGACAAAGCCTCAAATGTACCCAGGGCTGGCCAAGCTTTACGCACTCCTCGCAATAGTCGATGGTCGTGTGAAGAATGCGGGCCTCGCCCAGGTGCGTGCAACCGGGGGTCATGATCGTGCTCCTCGGACAGGTATGCGCAGATGTGCGCAGATCAAGGTCGCGCTTGCGCTCAAGCGCTATTCAGATAGCGGTGCACCAGCGCCACAGCCATTGCCCCTTCGCCGACTGCCGACGCCACGCGCTTGATCGACGCATGGCGCACGTCGCCCGCTGCGAACACGCCGGGCATGGACGTTTCCAGATGCAGCGGCGCGCGTTCGAGAGGCCAATTCAAATTCGCCCGATAGTCCTGCAGGTCGGGACCGGTCACGAGATAGCCGCCTTCATCGCGGACAATGCCGACCTCCTGCGCCCATTCGGTCTGTGGCATCCCGCCGATGCAAACGAATAGCCAATTCGTTTTTACCGTGCTGTGCCGGCCGGTGCGGACATCGGTCAGCGTGATCTCTTCCAATATGTCATTGCCTGCGAGCGCGGTAACTTCAGTGCAGGTACGCACTTCGATGTTCGGCGCCGATGTGATGCGATCCACCAGGTACTGGGACAGCGTGTTCTTAAGCGAGGTGGCACGCACGAGCATATGGACGCGGTTGGCGGATTGCGAAAAATGCAAGGCGGCCTGTCCCGCCGAATTGCCGCCGCCCACGACATAGACGTCTTCGCCATGGATCAGCTCGGCTTCGCTCGCACCGGCGCCGTAGTAGAGACCCGCGCCGAGAAAGCGCTCTTCACCCTCGAGAGCCAGCGTGCGATATGCCACCCCGGTCGCGCAGATAGACGTGCGCGCCGTGATACGTGTGCCGTCTTCCAGATATACGATGCCGAGGCCGGGTGGGAACTCCGCGTGCACGCCGGCGCGGGCCAGCAGGATTTCGGCGCCGAATTTGACGGCCTGGTCGTGGGCACGTTCAGCGAGCTCCGCGCCGCTCACACCCTGTGGGAAGCCGAGATAGTTCTCGATCTTCGAGCTGCTGCCTGCCTGACCGCCTAGTGCCCAGCGCTCCACCAGGACGGTATGCAGGCCTTCCGATGCACCGTACACCGCCGCGCTCAATCCCGCCGGTCCTGCGCCGTAAATCGCAAGATCGTAGGCTTCACGGGACGGACTCGCAAACCAGCCGAGCTTCTCGGTGATCTGCCGGATAGTGGGACATTCCAGCCGCGTTCCGTCATGGAAAACGCAGACCGGCAAGCGCGAGTCGGAAAGGTGCTGCACATGCGCCAGCTCCTCCGCTTCCTTGTCGCTGCCCAGTTCGATCCATTCGAACGGTATGTCGCAGCGATGCAGGAAGTCGCGTATCGCGTAGCCATTCGCGCTGCGCATGCGTCCATAGATTCTGACCATGAATATGCATCCACCTTTGAGGGCGTCACGACTTGTTTCGTTTTCCCGCACTTTCACGAGCATGCGGCCGCCTGGATAACGGCGGTTGGCCGTATTCGTAAACCGTAAGCGCATCGGAGGGTGGTGTCTTTCGCGAAACTGCCCGTTTTTGTCACTTTCTGCCGCTGGCTCCATTACCGCGATCTCGTAGCCTCGATGCTCAAACATATGCGTTCGCATGAGCGGCTCCGGTTTGGTATCAACGCGTCAATCCGGAAGCACGAACTCGGTGCGCATGTCTTCGATCACCTTCTGAACATGCTGTGCGCAATCTGCGCCTAGGTCATTGAGCGGCACCATGTTCCAGTTGCGGCCGGATGCATCGGGCGGGTGCCGCTCCGGTAGCGGTATACGCACCCGCAAAGCTCCCGGCGTGTCAGCGGCAATTTTCGCCATGCGGTTCTGCAGTTCGTCGCGAATCTGCTCAGCGGTTCGAACGGTCTTTGGCATAGTTCTGCCTCCCTCAATCGCATGTTCCGATCGTGACTGAATAGCGCATACGGCCTCCTGGGTGAGCATGCACCGACGATGCTTCAAGTCTAGTCGCAAATCCAGGGATGTACGGCCGGTCGGCGCATCTCCGGTCAGGCGGGTAGTGACGCAAGCGCTGCGGCGGCGCAAAAATGGCGTATTCCATCTCGCGCTCGTCGAGGTACAGTGCACTGATCTGCTGCTCCCGGCTCAGGTCTGCTTTATGCAGCTATCCATCAAGAAGCCGCGCAAACGGGAGAGACCGTAGCAGGTGCGGTGCGCTCGCGGCGCAGCGACGGCCGTCCGGGAGTCAAGTGATGGAACGTAAAAAAAGCTGGCTACGCAAGGATCTCGATGCGTTGCGTCTGCAGTGGGACATGCTCACCTTTTATGAACGATTCGAGCAGCTTGTCGCGCATGTACTGAGCTTCGTGATCTCTATCATTATTCTCGTGTCGCTCTGGCAGTTGATTCGCGCGGTGATTTCGCTACTGCTTGCGGACGCGCTGAACCCGCTGGATCACGCGGTGTATCAGACCATCTTCGGGATGGTCATGACACTGCTGATCGCGATGGAATTCAAGCATTCGATTACGCGGGTGATGGCGCGGCGCGATCACATCGTGCAGGTCAAAACGGTGCTTCTGGTTGCGCTGCTGGCTATCGCCCGCAAATTCATCATTCTCGACCCGGCTAGTGCGCCCGCCCAGATCGCGGCGCTTGCATTTGCGCTGGTGGCACTGGGGACCGTCTACTGGCTGATGCGGCAGCGTGATGACCCGGTCGACGCGACGATCGCTGCGCAGGCAGAGCGTGATCGCGTTGTGCACGCGCAGCGACAGCAAGGGGGGCCGCCCCGCGAAGGCGGCCAATCCGACAATTGACCTGAGTCGGCAGTTCCTTTCAATTGCCGGCTTCCGGATCGAGCAACCCGTCCACTAATCCAACCCACTCCGTTTCCCGCCCCCCGCCGTCACTGAAGCGAGCAGCGCCAGCAAACTGTCGATATTGACCGGCTTGACGAAGTGATAATCGAAGCCGGCCGCCTGCGCGCGCAAGCGGTCCTCGGTCTGCCCGTAACCGGTAATCGCGATCAGCAGCGGCTTCGTCTCGCCTTTGCGGCGCAGTTGTTTCGCGAGTTCATAGCCGTCGATATCCGGCAAACCGATATCGAGCAACGCGACGTCGGGCGCGAACGGCGGCGCGACGTCGAGCGCTTGGGCGGACGAGTACGCGACCCGCGCCGCGTGTCCTTCCGATTCGCACAACATCGCGAGCGAATCGGCGGCGTCGCGATTGTCGTCGACGATCAGCATGCGCAACACGCTTCCCGCGGCTTCGGACGCGGGCTCCGACAACGCGACCGCCGCGTGGCGCTGCTGTTGATGCACACGCGGAAAACGGACCGTCACGGTGGTGCCCAGGTTGGGGCCGTCGCTGTGCACGGCAATCGTGCCGTTGTGCATTTCCACCAGCTTCTTGACCAGCGACAAGCCGATGCCCAGGCCGCCGCTTGCCCGATCGAGCGTGCGCTCGCCCTGCGAGAACAATTCGAACACCTTCGGCAGCAACTCGGCCGAAATACCGGTGCCGGTATCGCGCGTGACGATGTAAACCGACTCGTCGTCGGCCTCGACATTGACGGTGATCCGGCCGTTCTCCGGCGTGTACTTGCTCGCGTTGTTCAGGATGTTGACGAAGATCTGCGCGATCCGCGTGATGTCGCCGTTCACCCAGGTGGTCGGATCGCACACATTGACCTGCAACTGCTGGTGCCGTGCTTCGGCCATCGGAGCGATCGCCTCGACCGCGTGATAGACGGCGGTGCCGACCAGCACCGGTTCGAGTTGCAGCACGATGCGCCCGTGCGTGATGCGCGATACTTCCAGCAGATCGTCGACGATGCGCGTCATGTGTTCGACCTGGCGGCGCATCAGATCGATCAGCCCGGGCGCGGGCGCTTGCGCGTCGGACTGCTTGTCGAGCAGCGCGAGCGCCGTGCGCAGCGGCGCGAGCGGATTGCGCAGCTCGTGCGCGAGCATCGCCAGAAACTCGTCCTTGCGGCGGTCGGTCTCGCGCAACATCAGTTCGAGCTGCTTGCGCTGGGTGATGTCGATCACGCTCGCGATGATCCGCAGCGGCTTGCCGTCAACGCCTCGTTGCAGCAGCGTGCTGCCTTGCATCCACAGCTCGCCGGCCGCGCGCTGCACGCGGAATTCGAAGTTCGCGGCCGGCTCGCCGCCGGCGACGAGCGTGCGCACATGGTGTTCGAGCGTCGCGCGATCGTCGGGGTGCACCCGGCGCAGCGCGTCGTCGTAAGTCAACGGGTGGTTGCCCGCCGTCGCGGCGCCGCTTTCGACCGACAGCGTGCCGCTCGCCAGATCGAGCGTGACGATGACCATGCGCGCCGCCTGCATCGCGACCGACAGGCGCAGGTTGCGCGCTTCGATCGCCGCTTGCGCTTCGTGCTTCGCGGTCACGTCGGTGGTGGTGCCGAACCACTCCTGCAGTTTGCCGTGGCTGTCGAATAGCGGCACCGCCTGCGCGTTGACCATCCGGTACTGGCCATCGTGACGGCGCATGCGGAACTGGCTCGAGCCGGGCTGGCCGCGCCGCAGCACCTCTAGCCAGGTCTGCCGCGCGCTGTCGCGGTCGTCCGGATGCACGTAGTCGAGCCAACCCCAATCCGACAGATGGACTACTTCATCGCCGGTGAAGCGGCTCCAGTCGTCGCCACGGGCGCGGATGTCGCCGTTCGGCGCGGCCGACCACACCAGCGCGCCGGTCGATTCGACCAGCGCCCGATAACGCCGCTCGCTCAGACTCAACTGCTGTTCGGCGGCGCGCTGCTTGCTGATATCGAAGCTCACGCCGTACACATGCGCGAGCGTGCCGTGAGCGTCGAACTCCGCGTGGCCGCGCATGCGCAGCCAGCGCGGCGCGGCCGAGCCGCCGTCGAGCACGAGATCCAGTTCGAACGGGCCGCCGTGTTGCAGCGCTTCGTCGAGCTTCTGTGCGAACAGCTCTCGATACTCGGGCTCGATCCGCTCCCACAAATCGGACAGGCCGATCGCATCGGTGCCGGCCGGAAAGCCGTACAGCTGCGCGAGCTGCGAGGTCATCCGCACGACGCGGTTCTTCATGTCCCATTCCCATGCACCCATACGCGCGCCCTGGAACGCCGCTTTCAGACGGCGCTCGCTCGCTTCGTACATCGCCCATGCATGACGGGCTTCGTGGATATCGGTCGCGACGCCCATCGTGTCGCCGATCCGGCCGTTCGCGTCGAGCTGCGCCTGCAGATGCAGCGTGTGCCAGCGATACGCGCCGTCCGCGCGCAGCAGGCGCACCTCGACATTGCCGAGCAGCGTGCCGTCGCGCATCTGCCGGACCGCGTCGAGCACGGGGTCGATGTCGTCGGGATGAACGAAGATTTTCCAATGCAAGCCCGCGAGTTCGGTGGCGGGACGGCCGAGGTAACGCGCGGTCCACGGATTCGCGTAACGGATCACGCCGTCGCGGTCGGCGCGCCAGACGAACGAAGGCAGGAAGTGAGCGGGATCTTGCATAGCGTGCTGTCGCCGGCGTCGCCGCGCACAGGCGGCCAGATGAACTGGCGCCGCCGGCAGGGTGGGTCCGGTCTCGTTAGTTAGGCTCGGGAGCCGCAGCCGATGTTTTACCGTGCGGATGGTAATGCGGCAAGCATGTGGCGAGCCAAACAGTCGCTAGCTGACGACATCGGCGCCGCCGTCGAGCGCGAAAACGTTTGCGCGGCGCAGCCGATGCGCTCGCGCCGCGTAGCAGGCGGCGTACCGGCAGATCGTTCGGGATGCAGAATTTGCCGCCCGATGTTGTAAAACGAACCGGCGCAGGTGCCGGTGTGCTGCGTCGATACGGATGACGTGCGGCCCGGCCGACGCGATATACAAAGGGGCGCTCCGCCTGAGCGAAGCGCCCCTCGATTTCCGATATCAGGAGCCGGTCGAAAGCCGCTTCGCAGCTCAGCCGCTCAGCCGTACACCGGGAACCGCGCGGTCAATTCGGCGACCTTCGCTTTAACGCGCTCGATCGTCGCGGGATCTTCCGGGCTCTCGAGTACTTCGGCGATCAGATTGCCGACCACTTCGGCTTCCTTCACACCAAAGCCGCGCGTAGTCATTGCCGGCGAGCCGAGACGGATGCCCGAGGTCACGAACGGCTTTTCCGGATCATTCGGAATCGCGTTCTTGTTGACCGTGATGTGAGCCGCGCCGAGCGCGGCTTCAGCGGCCTTGCCGGTGATCTTCTTCGCGCGCAGATCGACCAGCATCACGTGGCTTTCGGTGTGGCCCGAGACGATGCGCAGACCGCGCTTGACCAGCGTTTCGGCGAGCACGCGCGCGTTTTCGACGACCTGTTGCTGATACGTTTTGAATTCCGGCGACAGCGCTTCCTTGAACGCAACCGCCTTGCCGGCGATCACGTGCATCAGCGGACCGCCCTGGATGCCCGGGAAAATCGCCGAGTTGATCTGCTTTTCGAACTCGGCCTTCATCAGGATCACGCCGCCGCGCGGACCGCGCAGGCTCTTGTGCGTGGTGGTGGTGACGAAGTCAGCGTGCGGCACCGGATTCGGATACACGCCCGCGGCGATCAGGCCCGCGTAGTGCGCCATGTCGACCATGAAGTACGCACCGACCGACTTCGCGATTTTCGACAGCCGTTCGAAATCGATACGCAGTGCGAACGCCGACGCGCCGGCCACGATCAGCTTCGGCTTGTGCTCCTGCGCGAGCTTTTCGGCTGCGTCGTAGTCGATGTCTTCGGCTTCGTTCAGGCCGTAGCTCACCACGTTGAACCACTTGCCCGACATGTTGACCGGCGAGCCGTGCGTGAGGTGACCGCCGTGCGCGAGGCTCATGCCCATGATCGTGTCGCCCGGCTTGAGCATCGCGAAGAACACGCCCTGGTTCGCCTGCGAGCCGGAGTTCGGCTGCACGTTCGCGGCTTGCGCGCCGAAGATCTGCTTCACGCGGTCGATCGCAAGCTGTTCGACTACGTCGACATATTCGCAACCGCCGTAGTAGCGCTTACCCGGATAGCCTTCGGCGTACTTGTTGGTGAGCTGCGAGCCTTGCGCAGCCATCACCGCCGGGCTCGTGTAGTTTTCCGACGCGATCAGTTCGATGTGTTCTTCCTGACGGCGGTTTTCGCTCTGGATCGCGTTCCAGAGCTCTGGATCGACGTTTTCGACGGTACTGTTTGCGCGACTGAACATGATGTATTCCGGTTGAAAGTCAAAGAGATCTTCTGTTGGACGCGAGTCGCGCCAGGTGCAGCCCGAAAAAAACAGCTCCATTTGAAAATAGATGCGGCGTGACCGACTAGAACGTTTCCGACATCCCGCTAGTACGCGCTCGTGCGCCCGCATATCGCGCGATGGCGGCACTGTCCGGGCTCGATGCCGCTTTTGTTCTATCGGCGGATTGATCGCTTTGATGTACTGGCGCTAGTCCACGAAGAAGCCGCCGATACCATGAAACCCGTTGAAGAACCGTTTGAAATGGCGCTCACGACAGCCGTCGTGGGGCAGCAGCGAGGGCGCGGCTGGAGCGTGTTTATCGATGCGCTGGGGGTGCCCGCGCGCGTCGGTATTTACCCGCATGAGTACAGTGCGCCGCAGGCGCTCGTCATCGACGCGCGACTCGGCTACGCAAGCGCGCCGAGCGAAGAGCACGGCTGGATCGACTACGACGGCTATTGCACGTCGATCGCGGATTTTCTCGCGCACAAGCCGCACACGCGGTTGCTGGAGACACTGGTCGCGGACATCGCGAAACTGTCGTTTCGGCAATGGCCCGCGTTGGAGTCGCTGACGCTCAGCGTGCACAAGCCGAAAATCCGGCCGGGCACGCGCTGCGTGGGGGTGACGCTCGATTGGACTCGCGCGGATTATTTGCTGGCGTGCAACGCGCAGCAGCGTTGAGAGCGCGTCAGGCCGTGCGGGACCGGTGCCGGGCGCGGCTAGATACAACAGTTGTTGACACTGTTTAGGATAAATTTTATCTCACGTAAGTTCAGTGCGACGTGTTCGGTCCGTACTCGTCGAACCCTTTAGCTATCGGCATGGCGCGCGCAGCCGGTCGGACTTTTCTGGCGTTTCGCCGCTGAACCCTGTCCCACTATCCCAAATACCCGCTGTCGCGAAGATTTATTGAGAACAGGTCCTTTGTTGTAATCGTTGCTCCGTACAACAAAGGAGAACAAAAAGATGGTTTGGATTTATAAACAGGCCAGCGGGGAGTTTCTTCGCAACGGTGTACCTGAAGAGCAAAGAGGATATTCGGGTAACGGCGAGGGAAATGGAGTTGACCCTGTAACTCAGGACACTCGGACACCGTTAAGTTGATGATGCAGCGGTTCGGCGGAACTCCCGGGGGGAACGGTACTTCAGTGCCTTATGCGGGTGCCGTTCGTTGTAATGTT
>NZ_JAJITD010000034.1:16325-21580 GCF_020880815.1 Paraburkholderia sejongensis | reverse complement strand
GCGTCCGCGAGAAACGCGGCGTTCTGCTTGATGCCGTTATTCCACAGCGTTTCGTTCGGCTGATGCAGGCCGATCGTGATGCCGATGCGCAAACGGTTCATGGTCTGAGTTTTCCTGTTTCTTACTGCGGAGCTTTACGGAACATCACGAAGCGGCGGATCATCAGACAGCCCGGCTTCGAGTCGATCAGCGACACCGACGAGCCAGGCGTTTTGCCGTCCGTATAGACCATCATATGCGACAGCAGCTTCGTGCCCTGGTAGCCGGGCAACTGCTTGCGGGCTACCGTCGCGCAATCGGCCGGCTCGACCGAAATGCGTTCGGCCGATACCGAACACGAACCGTCCGCCTCCGGCACGCCGGTCAGCGACATCGCCGCATTGGCGTTGGCCGCTTCGAGCCCGATCAGCGAAAAAATCGCGCTATTGCCGCCGCGCGCGCGATCCCAGTCAAATAGCACGTCGTTGCCGGTCGTGCCTTTGATCGCGAGCGCGGACAATTCGCTCAGCGCCGGCAGGCATTGCCGCGCGCCGATCGCGCTCGCCGCCTGCACCACCGAATTGCGCGGCCCCTGCTCGGCCTGCGGCACCAGCACGCTCTGCGCGAAGGCGAACTGCAGCGATGCTAGCAACATGCCGGCGGCGAGCATTCTGGATCCGGTCGTAGCAGCTGAATGGAATAAGGTCATGGCTGATCGGATGGCCTGTGTCGATAAAAGTCGATCGATGCGCGCGCTGGCGTTAGCGGCTCTCGAAAAGCCGGGCGATCGCCTCGGTATAGGTGGCGACGTTGGCATCGCTTTGCGGATCGAGCCTGGCGAGAAAAGCGTTCGCGGTATGCCGGTACGCATCCAGACCGACATCGTGCTTCGCATACGCGAGCTGCAACGCCCGAGCGCCGTCCTCGCAGTCGAAACCGTGATAGCGATATCCGCAGTCGCCGATCAGATGCGAATTGTGGACGAGCGGATAGCCGCCGTACAGCGCTTCGTAGTACACGTAGTTCTGCGCGTTTTCCCATTGATGGCTGACGACCACATCGACGTCCGTCGCGACCACCTGACAAAACGGAAAGCGCCCTTCGAACGACGCGAGCCCGTGCTGCACGATATCGAGGCTGCGCGCAAAGCCGTTGAAGCTCACGTGCTCCTTCAGATGAAACGTGTTGTACGCGAACACGTGTTCCAGCATGTCCGGGTTGTCGCGATGCGCGGCCTCGCAGGCGAGGAGCGGCACGTAGCTCGTCTTCACCATGCAGATGTTCGGCTCGAAGATGCCCGCGCGCCAGCGCTTGCGGCCCGGCCGGTAACCGAAGCGCTTGCCGTCGGGCAGCCTCGCCGCCTCGCGCTCCAGCACCAGCGGACTCCACAGATGCGGCATCAGCCGCACCGGGCAGCGGAACACGCTTTCGAAGTACGGCAGGCAGGTCACCTCGTATTCGGGCAAGGTCCAGATTTCATGGTAAGGCGCGCCGGTAATCAGCAGTCCGTGCGATTTGTCGAACACCATCCGTTCGATGTCGATTACGTAGTCGTTGCCGACGCGCATCGATACGATCTTGCCGCCGCGCTCGCGAAACGCGACGACCCATTCGCGCGCCAGCTGCGCGCTCATTTCGATCATCACGTCGAGCGTGTTCGCCGCTTCGTTCATGTCGATCAGCGGCACCGGCGAATCGGCGAGGAAATTCTTCGCGTCGGCGGGTTTGCCGTCGCCGCCGCCAGCCACCAGGTACGTTGCTTCGACGAGCGGCGAGCGCATCAGCAGCATCACCAGAAAAATACAGTTTTGATAGATGCCGTTTTCCCACAGCGACTGCTCGCCTTTGCGCACATAAATCGATACGCCGACTCGCAGCTTGCGGGCGCCGGCCAATGAGCTGGGTACTGAATTCATGAATGGCCCGGGCGGTTGGCGGTGAAAGTCGTATCGCGGCACAGATGCAGGAGCCGCGCCGCATGCGCATCGAGGTTGGCCTGACTGAACGGATTCACCGCGTCGAACACGCGTTTGGAGCGCGCGCGATAGTCGTCGAGCCGCGCCGCGTGCTGTGCGCGCGCGCGGCGCAGTTGCGCGGCGCCCGCGCGCACTTCGAAGGCCGGGTAATAGTAGCCGGCGTCTTTCAGCCACGGGGAGTTGTGGATCAGCGGATAGTCGCCGTACAGCGCGTCGAGATAGCTGTAGTTCTGGTCGTTCTGCCACTGGTGCGACACGACCGCATCCGCATGCTGCACCATGAAACCGACGATATCGTGCCGCCCCTGAAACAGCGCCTTGTGCTCGCGCACGAGGTTCAGCGAGTTCGCGAAGTACAGCATGGTCGGATGGTCTTTCAGATGCAGCGTATTGAGCACGTTCATCTTGCTCACCGAATCCGGATCGGCGCGATAGGCCTCCTCGCAGATCAGCATCGGCACGCTGGAGGTCTTCACGACCGAGATATTCGGCTCGAAGATCGCAACGCGCAGACCGCGCGATGCATCCGCGGCCGCCTCGCTATTCTGGAAACCATAGTGCAGCCCGGTGATTTGCGCGACTTCCCCGATGCGTCGCTCGATGAATTGCGGATGCCAGATGAACGGCACTTCATGCACGTCGCAGCGATGCAGCACCCGCAGCATCGGCGCGAATGCCGCGTCTTTCGGCAGCAGCCAGATTTCGTCGCAGCGATCCGGACGCGACGCATGGGCCGGCTTATTGAACACGGCCGATTCGACGAGGCCGACGAACGGTTGCCCGCAGCAATAGAACACGACTTTCTTGCCGCGTTTGCGCATCAGGTCCAGCCATTGAACGTTCAGCGCGCCGCCCATTTCGATGATCACGTCGACTTCGTCGGTCGCCTCGGCGGTCGTCATGATGCGCAGCGCCTTGGCGTCGGTGTCGACCTGCGGCGGCATCGCGCGCTGATCGCCGACATCGATCAGGACAACGGATTGCACGAACGGCAGGCGTTGAAACACCTCGGCGAGAAAGATGACGTTCTGCCCCAGACCGTTCTGCCAGATGTTCTGGCCGGAATGCGTGACGACGGAGATCCCGATGCGCATGTTCAGTTCTTGAGTTGTAAAGACAGGCTCCCGCGTCGCTGCGGGAGCCTGTCTTTTTCGCACGGCGCGGCGCAAACCGTAGCGCGTCTGCCCCGCCGCGACCGCCTTACCAGGAGTAACCGACGCCGGCGTTGATCAGCAGACGGCTACCGTTCGTCGCGCTCACGCCCATCTTGACGATGGTGTTTTCGGTGACGCGGGCGCTGGCGCCGATCGCCAGCGCGGTATAGCCACCGTAGTTGCCGATGCCGGCGCCGAGCTGGAACGTCTTGCCCTGCTCCACCTGCGGCAGCCCCGCCAACGCACCGGCCATCGCGATGCCCGAATAGGCGTTGCGGGCCACGTTGTCGATATTCTGCTGCATGCCCTGCAACTGCGCAACGTTTGCCGCGTCGGTCGGATTCACGCCCGGCGCTACGTTGCTGATGGTCCGCTCGTTACCGACCGAGCCCACCGACACCGTGTTGGCCGAACTGGCCACCGAACCCGCGCCGATCGCGACCGAGTTCGTCGCCGACACCACCGCGTTCGCGCCGATCGCGGTCGCGTTGTTCGCACTTGCTTGGGCTCCGCTGCCGAGCGCCACCGTGTTGGTGCCGCTCGCCTGCGCGTTACCGCCGATCGATACCGATTCGGTACCCGAAGCAACTGCCGCGTTGCCGGTCGAGTTCACCGCGACGTACTTCAAGTCGGTGCCGCCCGTCATTTGCACCGGGGTCAGCTGCGTGACCATTGCGCCGAACTGGCTCTGCAGTTGGTACAGCTGGCTGCCGTTGATCGCGTCGGTGCTGGTCGCGCTGACCGTGCCGGCGGCGACGTTGGTCAACGTGACGGCCGAGGTCGCGCCAGTGCCGCCGAGTGTGACGCTGGTGTGGGCTGCGTTGTCGTACAGCACTGCGTTCGATGTCACCGCGGCGACCGCCTGCAACTGGCTCACGTTGACCGCGTCGGTCGGATTCGTGCCGGCCGCGACGCCGGCCAACCGCCGGGCGCCGTCGGTGCCGGTGAAGTCGACCACCGTGCCGCCGGTACTCGCCCCGACCGTGATCGCGCCGTTGCCCGGCGCGCCGCCGACCTGCTGAACCAGACCGACGGTGCCGTTGGCGAGGCCGGTCGACAGCGCGCTGACGTTGCTGTTGGTCGTCGTCAGACCGGTCGACAGCGACGCGACGTTGCTGTCGGTGGTGGCCAGACTCGTCGACAGCGAGCCCAAGCCGGTCGAGGTCGACGTCGACAGCGAATTCAACGTGCTGTTGGTCGTTACGAGGCCGGTCGACAGCGAGCTGATGCTCGACACCGTGGTCGTCGACAACGAAGTCAGCTGTCCGAAGTTCACAGCATCGGTCGGATGGACGCCCGCCGCAACGTTGGTCAGCGTGACCGGCGCGGTGGCGCCGGCGCCGCCGAGCGTGACGCTGGTGTGCTGCGGGTTGTCATACTGCACCGAATTGGCGACGCCGGTCGACAGCGAAGCAATGTTGCTGAACGTTGTGCTCAGGCCGGTCGACAGCGAACTCATGCCGGTCGAGGTCGAGGTCGACAGGCTGTCCATTGTGCTGGTGGCAGTGCTCAGACTAGTCGACAGGGAGCTGACGCCGGTGGACAGCGAGCTGACTGTGGTCGAGGTTGACGTCGACAGCGAAGTCAGGCTCGTTGACGTTGAGCTCGAGAGGCTGTCGATCGTGCTGTTGGTCGTGCTCAGGCCGGTGGACAGCGAGCTCACGCCCGTCGACAGCGAGCTGGCCGTCGTCGAGGTCGACGTTGACAGCGAGCTCAGGCCCGTGGAAGTCGACGTCGAGAGGCTATCCACCGTACTGTTCGTCGTGCTCAGGCCGGTCGACAGCGAGCTCAGGCCGGTCGACGTGGAGGTCGAAAGGCTATTCACAGTGCTGTTGGTCGTGCTCAAACCAGTCGACAGCGAGCTCACGCCCGTCGACAACGAGCTGGCCGTCGTCGAGGTCGAGCTCGACAGAGAGCTCAGTCCCGTCGAGGTCGACGTCGAGAGGCTATTTACCGTGCTGTTTGTCGTGCTGAGGCCGGTGGACAGCGAGCTGACTCCCGTCGACAGCGAACTGGCTGTTGTCGAGGTCGACGTTGACAGCGAGCTCAGGCCCGTGGAAGTCGACGTCGAGAGGCTATCCACCGTACTGTTCGTCGTGCTCAGGCCGGTCGACAGCGAGCTCAGGCCGGTCGACGTGGAGGTCGA
>NZ_JAJITD010000034.1:0-16228 GCF_020880815.1 Paraburkholderia sejongensis | reverse complement strand
CGAAAGGCTATTCACAGTGCTGTTGGTCGTGCTCAAACCAGTCGACAGCGAGCTCACGCCCGTCGACAGCGAACTGGCCGTCGTTGAGGTCGACGTTGACAGCGAGCTCAGGCCCGTGGAAGTCGACGTCGAGAGACTATCCACCGTACTGTTCGTCGTGCTCAGGCCGGTCGACAGCGAGCTCACGCCCGTTGACAGCGAACTGGCCGTCGTTGAGCTCGATGTTGACAGCGAGCTCAGGCCGGTCGACGTGGAGGTCGAAAGGCTGATCACAGTGCTGTTGGTCGTGCTCAAACCAGTCGACAGCGAGCTGGCCGTCGTCGAGGTCGAGCTCGACAGAGAGCTCAGGCCCGTCGAGGTCGACGTCGAGAGGCTATTTACCGTGCTGTTTGTCGTGCTCAGGCCGGTGGACAGTGAGCTGACTCCCGTCGACAGCGAACTGGCCGTCGTCGAGGTCGACGTTGACAGCGAGCTCAGGCCCGTGGAAGTCGACGTCGAGAGGCTATCCACCGTACTGTTCGTCGTGCTCAGGCCGGTCGACAGCGAGCTGATACTCGTTGAGATCAAGCCGGTCGAGGTCGACAGACTATCTATCGCCTGATCAGCCGCATACAACTGCGAGCCATTGATCGCATCCGTGCTCGTCGCGCTAAGTCGCCCTGCCGCAACATTCGTGATCTGCCTTTCCGCGCCGGACGCACCCACGCTGACCACGCTGGTCGGATTCGTCCCTGCAAAGTTGTACGTCGCGCCGCCGATCGTCGCGCTCGAGGTCGGGTGTGCGACTCCGGTCACGGAGCCCGCACCCAGCGCCACATCGCCGACAGCGGTCGCGGCTACCGCGCCCGCGCCGATTGCCACGCTGTTCGCCGCCTCTGCGTTAGATCTGTCGCCGATCGCCACACCGCTGGCTCCCGCAGCCGTTGCATTGGTGCCCGCCGCTAGCGCGTTCACGCCGGTAGCACCGTCGTTGTTGTAATTGCCTGCCTGCGTGCCGTTGTCGTTCACGCTGAAATAATGCGTGCGTGTCGTCGAAACCAGCGTCGACAACGACGACATGCCCGACGATGTAGACGAGGACAGACTCGTCAGATTGCTATTGGTCGTGCTCAGGCCAGTCGACAGCGAACTGACGCCGGTCGACGTCGAGCTCGACAGGCTGTTTACCGTGCTATTGGTCGTGCTCAGACCAGTTGACAGCGAACTGACGCCTGTCGACAACGAGCTGGCTGTCGTCGAGGTCGAGGTCGACAGAGAGCTCAAGCCCGTCGATGTCGATGTCGACAGGCTATTTACCGTGCTATTGGTCGTGCTCAGACCAGTCGACAGCGAACTGACGCCTGTCGACAACGAGCTGGCCGTCGTCGAGGTCGAGCTCGACAGGCTATTTACCGTGCTATTCGTTGTGCTCAAACCACTCGACAACGAGCTTACACCTGTAGACAGCGAACTGACGCCGGTCGAAGTCGACGTCGACAGGCTGTTTACCATGCTATTCGTCGTGCTCAGGCCAGTCGACAGCGAGCTCACACCTGTAGACAGCGAACTGACGCCGGTCGAAGTCGACGTCGACAGGCTGTTTACCGAGCTATTGGTCGTGCTCAGACCAGTCGACAGCGAACTGACGCCTGTCGACAACGAGCTGGCCGTCGTCGAGGTCGAGGTCGACAGAGAGCTCAAGCCTGTCGAGGTCGACGTCGACAGGCTATTTACCGTGCTATTCGTCGTGCTCAGGCCAGTCGACAGCGAACTGACGCCGGTCGACGTCGAGCTCGACAGGCTGTTTACCGTGCTATTGGTCGTGCTCAGACCAGTCGACAGCGAACTGACGCCTGTCGACAACGAGCTGGCTGTCGTCGAGGTCGAGGTCGACAGAGAGCTCAAGCCCGTCGAGGTCGATGTCGACAGGCTATTTACCGTGCTATTGGTCGTGCTCAGGCCAGTCGACAGCGAGCTCACACCCGTGGACAGCGAACTCACACCGGTCGACGTCGAGCTCGACAGGCTATTTACCGTGCTATTGGTCGTGCTCAGGCCAGTCGACAGCGAGCTCACACCCGTAGACAGCGAACTGACGCCGGTCGAAGTCGACGTCGACAGACTGTTTACCGTGCTATTGGTCGTGCTCAGACCAGTTGACAGCGAACTGACGCCTGTCGACAACGAGCTGGCTGTCGTCGAGGTCGAGGTCGACAGAGAGCTCAAGCCCGTCGATGTCGACGTCGACAGGCTATTTACCGTGCTATTGGTCGTGCTCAGACCAGTTGACAGCGAACTGACGCCTGTCGACAACGAGCTGGCTGTCGTCGAGGTCGAGCTCAACAGAGAGCTCAAGCCCGTCGATGTCGACGTCGACAGGCTATTTACCGTGCTATTCGTCGTGCTCAGGCCAGTCGACAGCGAGCTCACACCTGTAGACAGCGAACTGACGCCGGTCGAAGTCGACGTCGACAGGCTGTTTACCGTGCTATTCGTCGTGCTCAGGCCAGTCGACAGCGAGCTCACACCCGTGGACAGCGAACTCACGCCGGTCGACGTCGAGCTCGACAGGCTGTTTACCGAGCTATTGGTCGTGCTCAGACCAGTCGACAGCGAACTGACGCCTGTCGACAACGAGCTGGCCGTCGTCGAGGTCGACGTCGACAGGCTCTTTACCGTGCTATTGGTCGTGCTCAGGCCAGTCGACAACGAGCTCACGCCCGTGGACAGCGAACTGACGCCGGTCGAAGTCGAGCTCGACAGGCTGTTTACCGTGCTATTGGTCGTACTAAGACCGCTAGACAGCGAGCTGACGCCCGTAGACAAGGAACTGGCCGTCGTGGACGTCGAGGTCGACAGCGAATTCAGACCCGTTGACAACGAACTCACACCAGTGGACAGCGAACTCACGCCGGTCGAAGTCGAGTTCGAGAGGCTGTTTAACGTGCTATTCGTCGTGCTCAGACCAGTCGACAGCGAACTGACGCCTGTGGACAGACTGGTCACGCTCAAGCCCACCGCGTTGACAGCCTGATTCGTCGCATACAGCTCACTGCCGTTAACCGCGTCCGTGCTGGTCGCCGAAATTCGCCCGGCCGCCACGTTGGTGATCGTGCGCTCCGCGCCGGACGCGCCGACGCTCACCGTGCTGGCCGGCGCGGTGCCGGCAAATGTATAGGCGGTGCCGTTGATCGTCGCGCCAGTCGTGCCGACCGCGGCGGCGGTCTTCGAGTTTGAGCCCAATGCCACGTCGTTGGCGTTGCTGGCGGTCGCGCTAGCGCCAAGCGCCAACCCGCTGGCTGCCGATGCCGACGCGCCCATACCCACCGCCACCGAGTTCACCGCGGAGGCGGTCGACTGTGTGCCGATAGCAATACCATTGGTCGCACTCGCGTTCACCACCGAGAAGCGCCCCACAGCGAACGACTGGTCCGCCAATGCCGCCGCGCCACCTGCCCCCAAGTTATTGCCTCCGCCCAGCGCGATCGAGCTAACGCCAGAGGCGGTCGCATCGTTGCCAAACGCGGCGGCGCTGACGTTCAATGCTTTCGAGCCCGAGCCGAACGCGGTCGAACTATTCGCAGTCGCCGTCGACGCACGCCCGATCGCCAACGAATAGGAGCCGCTCGCAGTGGTGTTCCAGCCGAGTGCGACCGATTCTGCACCAGACGCGGTCGTAACAGTCGTGTTCAATGGGCCGCCAGCAGGCTCATTGCCGCCGATCGCGATCGATGCAGTCCCCGATGCAGCCCCCAACCCCGCCGAGTACTGCGCCTGCGCGACGTTCATCCCCGCGCCGCTCACCAGCGCGACGACCACGACAGCTTTCGCCACCGCTGACTTATTCGGTTTGCCGCGCGCGGACGAAATTTCCGATGCGGCCACCCATGCGCCGAGGGCCTCATTCCAGATCGAGCGGTAAGTTTTATTCATCTGTCATCTCTAGCGAAAATGCGCGACACAACTGCTCTGAATTTAGTTATCAGAACGACTTCGATCCGTCGGAATGAGACCGAAAATCAGACACGCGTGAACGGGACGACCGAATTCTAAGATTTCAACCTCTCGGGGACTGGCAAACAATGCAAACTAAACATGAATATTTTGTCAAATTTCTAAAAATCTTCCGATAATATAAAGAACTGACAAATATGGAATTGAAAATTGCTTGTTGGCATTCGCGTTGATCCGTTGCGTGACCCCGCAATACTTTTTAAAGAATCGCGCGCTCGCTTCCGGAGCATCACTCCGATTCAACACTCCATTAATTGCCAAAAAATTGGAACGCCCCCGAACCCCTAGAATATTTATTCTTTTCAAAAATTTGACAACCGGGATACAATCGACAGTTAATGACAAAATAGTTAAATTATGTCAAAAATCAGCGCCAAGTAGTCAAATCGATATACGTACATTAAAAACCTTCAGACCGTTTGAGAATCAAGTCCCCAATTACCTCACGGGTGTCGGCGCATTTTCACGCCGATGCCGCACGCGGCTTTTCCGGTTGCCAGCCGGTGTGCTTACCCCTATCGTCTGCCGATGCCGCCCCGAGGAACCGATGAGCGCCGACCCGATTACCCAACACTTGCAGCAACGCGTGACGGCACACCATGCAATGTCGTTGGTCGAAGCCGAGCATCACTACCGTCAGGTGCTCGCCGCGAATCCTGAGCATGCCGAAGCGTTGCATCGGCTCGGCGTGCTTCATCTACAGTGCGGCGATGCATACAACGCGAGCCTGCTGCTTCAACGAAGCATCGCATCCGAGCCGGAGTGCGCGGCGGTTCACTGCAATCTCGGCGTGGCGCTGGAGCGCCTGCAACGTTTCGCGGAAGCCGAAACCTGCTATCGGCAGGCGCTGGTTCTGGAGCCCGATTTTGTCGAAGCACACGACAATCTCGGCATCGTGCTTGAAAACGCCGGCCACCTCGACGAGGCCGAGGCCTGCTACCGGCACGCGCTCTCACTGCAACCTGCGCGCGTCCACACGCACTTCCACCTCGGCAATCTGCTATTCAACACTGCGCGACTGGCCGAAGCCGAAACCTGCTATCGACACGCGCTGCTGCTGGCACCTCACTACCCCGAGGTACACAACAATTACGGACTCCTGCTAAGCGACAGCGGCCGTTTAGCCGAGGCCGAAGCGAACTACCGTCAGGCGCTCGCGCAACATCCCGACTACGCCGATGCCCATATCAACCTCGCGCTGCTGCTACACCGCACCGGACGCCTGCGAGATGCACTGACCAGCTACCAGCATGCCGTTTCGCTGCAACCGGACAACCCGCTCGCACGGCTGAATTTCGGCAATCTGCTGCGCGACATGAACGAGCTCGCGGCAGCCGAGGCCTGCTACCGGCACGCGCTATCGCTCGCGCCGGACTATGCCGAGGCCCACAACAACCTCGCTCTGACGCTCGCGCAAACACATCGGCTCGAGGCGGCCGAAGCGAGTTATCGCCGCGCGCTGGAGTTGCAGCCGGGCTTCGCCGGCGCATGGGGCAATCTCGGCAGCCTGCTGCACGAAGCGGAGCGCTGGCCCGAAGCGCAAGCCTGTTATCGGCAGGCTGCGGCGCTGCAACCCGCCGATGCTGCCGCGCAATTCAATCTGGCCAACCTGCTGACCGACACCGGCGCCGTGGCCGAAGCTGAGTCGTGTTACCGGCGCGCGTTGTCGCTCGCACCGGCCTATGTCGATGCGTATAACAACCTCGGCGTACTGCTCGCCGCCACCGCGCGCGCCGACGAAGCTGAAGCGTTGCATCGGCACGCGCTCGCGCTGGAACCTGACCATGCGGATTCATATGCGAGCCTTGGCCGTCTGCTGCACAGCGGCCGGCGCCTCGCCGAAGCACAAGCGTGTTACCGCGACGCGCTGACGCTCGAACCGGACTCGGCAGTCGCGCACAACCGGCTCGGCTGCGTGCTGTACGAATCGCAGGATCTCGACGAAGCCGGCGCATGCTTCACGCGTGCGATCGCGCTGAACCCATGCTATCTGCCGGCGCATTACAACCTGAGCCTCGTGTTGCTGAAGACCGGCCGTTACGCGCAAGCGTGGCCGCTGCACGAAACGCGCTACCAGAGCTCACCGGACTGGGGAAAGGACGAGCTGCTCGCGCACCGGCGGCCCGCGCTGCCGTTTGCGCAGTGGCAACACGAATCGCTGGAGGGTAAATCGCTGCTCGTGTGGCCCGAGCAGGGCTTTGGCGATTGCCTCCAGTTCGCGCGTTTTATTCCGCTGTTGAAGGCGCGCGGCGTATCGAAGCTGACGGTCGCCAGTTCACCCGCTCTGAGGAAACTGTTCGCGACTCTCGACGGCGTCGACGCGTGGATCTGCTCGGACGACCACCCAGCCGCGATCCCGGCTCACGACTACTGGTGTCTGATGATGAGTCTGCCGCTGCACTTCGACACGACGCTGGACAACATCCCTGGCCGGCTACCGTATCTGCATGCGGCGCCGGCACGCATCGAGTACTGGCGGGAACGGCTGGCATCGTGCGAGCCGAACGTCACGAGCCCCGCGCTGAAAGTCGGCCTCGTCTGGTCTGGCGAGCCGCGTCCGGATCAGCGGCACGCGCATGCGATCGACCAGCGCCGCTCGCTGCCGCTAACCGCATATCTGCCGTTGCTGCGCGTGCCTGGCATCCGCTTCGTCAGTCTGCAAAAGGGGCAACGCGCGCAGGCGCAACTGACGGACCTTCCCGCAGAGCTTCGACCATTCGATCCAATGAACGAGGTCGGCGATTTCGCCGATACCGCCGCGCTGATCGACAACCTGGATCTGGTGATTTCGGTCGATACGTCGGTCGCCCATCTAGCCGGCGCGCTCGCCAGACCGGTGTGGATCCTGTCGCGTTTCGACGGTTGCTGGCGCTGGCTGCACGAGCGCGATGATTCGCCGTGGTATCCGGACATCGCGCGTCTGTACCGGCAACAGCAGCCCGGCGACTGGGCGCCGGTGATAGAGAGGATCGCTGACGATCTCGCCCGTTTGCAGAAGAGTCGTGCGTCAAGCTGACGAGCGCGCCGTCAGCGCATCAGGGCCACCAGATCAGCGCGCACCAGATGCAAAACCGGCGCCCAATCCGCGTATTGCTGCTGCCGGTAGAGCGTCACCGACGGATACCACGGCGAATCGTCGCGCTCTAGCATCCACACCCAGTGCGGATTCACGTCGGCGAGCAGCCACGTAGGCGCGCCGAGCGCGCCGGACAGATGCGCGAGCGACGTGCACACGGTAATCACCAGATCGAGATTGCCGATTAGCGCGGCGGTGTCGTCGAACGATGCGAGTTCCGCCGTATAATCCGTCAGCGGCAAACCCTCCGCCGACATTTGTTGGACCTCGGCGGCGCCATCGATTTGCAGGCTGTAAAAGGTAACGTTGGGCAAGCCCGCAAAAGCCTGCGCATACAGCGCTGGCGACACCTCGCGCAGGGGATTGCGCTGATGCGTGCGACTGCCGCTCCACACCAACCCGACCTTGAGCTTGCGGTCGCCCGACAGACGCTCACGCCACTTCGCGAGTCTCGGCGGGTCTGCTTCAAGGTAACGGCACGACGCCGGCAACGTTTCGAGCGTGATGCCCAACGCCAACGGCAGACTGCCCAACGGCAGATGAAAATCGAAGCGCGGCATGGGCTGCGTATTATGTGGCAACACCCGCACACCGAGTGGCGCGAGCGTGCGTTCGAACAGCGCGCGTAGCGGCGCAAAGCAGCAGTAAATCAACGTGCCGCCCGCTTGCCGCGCCTGCTCGGCGAGCTGCGGCACGAAGCGGATGAACTGGATCGCATCGCCGAAGCCCTGCTCGCCCCACACGAGCAGCGTCCTGCCGGCCAGACTCTCGCCGCGCCAGCGGCTGTCGCCGCTCAACTGCGAGGCCCGTTCCAGTTCCGGCGCACCGGCCCAGCGCGCTTCGTGATTGAGCCAGCCGTTACGGTAATCGCCGAGCAGCAACTGCAGCATCGCGATTGACCATTGGGTTCTCACGTCGGTCGATCCGGTCCGCACGGCACGCTCCAACACGTCCAGAGCTTCGCGGTGGCGTTGCGATTCCCGCAGCGCGTTGCTCAGCGCGAGAAGCGCCGATGCATATGTAGGCGCCAACGTGCACGCGCGTTGCGCGGCCAGCAACGCATGCTCGGGCTCATGCCGCATCAACCACGCATTCGACGCATTGGTCCACGACAACGTCGAATTGGGATCGACACGAAGCGCGTCGTTACACAGGCGCAGCGCGGCTTCGCTGTCGCCGCGCGCCAGTTGCAGCGCGGCCAGATTGTTACTCAGCATCGGATACTGCGGATCAAGCGAGCGTACGCGTTGGTACGCGGCGAGCGCACCCGCATACGCGCCGCTGCGCTGACGCAACAGACCCAGCTGAAACCATGCGTTCGGCGCATCCGGCTGCCGTTCGCACCAGCGCACCGCGACCTGGGCGGCTTCGTCATCGCGCTCCAGTTGCTGCAAAAGTTCGCACCACTCCTCGAACCACGTGGTCGCGTCAGGCGCTTGGCGATGCGCTCTCGCGTACCACCTTTCCGCCTGCTGCAAGCGTCCGTCGCGACGCGCGTGGCGGGCCATTTCCAGCAGCGCCGGCGCGAAGTCGGGGGCGATCGCGACCGCGCGTTCGAGCGTGGCGGCTGACTCCAAGTTGCGCCCCAGCAGACGCAGCAACATGGCGTGCGCGGTCAACGCGCCCGCATCGGCGGGTGCGCGTTGCAGCCAGTCGGCAATCTCACGGGACGCCACAAGCAGATCGCCGCTCGTCAGCCGCCGCGCGATACGCGAGAACGGCGTGTCCGATGCCGGCGTTGCCAGCAGCCCATGACGCGCGGAGCCGACCTGCTCGGATGTGACGCCGTCCGCGACGTAATCGCAAACGGACGCTGCGGCCCCGTCCGGTATCGCCGCATGCTGGCCGACGCCGGCCAGCGCTCGTACTACCACTGCGCCGCCTATCACGGCGTCGCGATCTGTGCCGGGCCCGTGCCGGCGTTTTGCGACTGCCGCGGCGCATAGCCGGTCAGACGCCACTGTCCGTCACTCTCCAGTTGGAAGCTGACCATCTCGAACAGCGTATGGCCGTCGGCGAGCGTCGTCGCAAAGTCCACGTTCGCATACAGTCCGTCGGGCACCCCGGTGACCTGGGTATACCGGATCCGCGTGACCGCCGCCCAGCCGCGCTCCGAAACCGCGCCTACCGTCTGCCGCGCCTGTCGCAACGAGCCCGCAAACTGCTGCGCGCTCATCTTCTCGCGCATAAACGGCGCCGCGTCCTGCCACAGCGCGTTGTACTGGCCGGCGTCGAGCTGTTGCAACACCCGATTTGCATCGCCGAGCAATTCATCGGCAGAAGCGCCCGGCTCGGCCGCGGCGGTGAGCGTGCAACAGGCGGCTAGCGCGGCGGCGGCGAAGGCCCGCAGCGCGCTAGCTTTGCGTGTCGATTGAATCATCTGGAATCCTCGTATCTGGGCCGGACGGCGAAGCAACGATTACGTAAATCGCGATAATGCCAGACTAGCAGCAGGGGAAAATCTAACGTTTCAAGAATTGCTAAATCGCTTGGAGGAAACTGTCAAATTTCGTCAGCGCGCCCGTGGTCGGTACCCACGAAGGCGCCGGCCGTTTTAACTGGTAATTCTGCGCAGACGGCCTTCCTATTCGCCCTCCGGTCGCGCTCACAAACGATTTGGAAATGAATAACACGCTACGACAACTCAGCGCTTGGAGGTCGTCGCCGAAACCTGCGCGTTCACCAGCTGGACCACCCGGCTGCACATGACGACAAGCGCGCTCAGCGCGGCGATCAGGGATCTCAAAACACGCGCTTGACGTACAGATGGTACATCGCACGCCGGCGGTGTTCGGCTCTCCTATTTCGGCGCGCAGTTTCTGCCGCTCGGGAAACGCATGTTTGACAATCTGGAACGCGTAAAGCGCTCGATCGCCGAGTTGAAGTCGCTCAATTCCGGTTAGGTGCTCATCGCGATGCCGCCACTCATGGTCTGTTGCGCTGATGCCGCAAGTGGATGCCACCTTCACGGCGTCTGAATTCTCGATAGCGACGCGCAAGCGAGATACAACCTGGCGGCCATACCGAAATAAAGTCGCAACGGCTCGCTGGGCGCTGCAATCCCGAGCGAGACCGCCATGCTGCGCGGCGAGCCGATTCGCCCAACCGGTCGAACGGCGATATCTTTCTGGCGGTGTCCGCCAATAATCCAGTAATTGCGCGGCTTTTCCGGGTGATGTTTCGATCAGTCCACCATTCGACAGAGAGTCGCACGTGGGCGTGCATCACATTAGAAGGTGAAGGTAGCCTCTCGACCAGTTGAAAGCGCGCAGATCATTCCGCTTGGTGCGACCGGCTGAACACGCCGCCCGTACCTGACTATTCTTAATATTTTTCAGAAGCGACCACACCTAATATTGCTTTGACCGCTTCTTTTCCACTGGAATCGGTCACCTCGGCATTTATCCCTTCACGCGCCACTCTTCACGGGTTGCGCGTTTTTTCTTGCCTGAGGAGGCGGGAGACCGACCGGAGCATAGGAATGTCACGAACAAGGAAACGGAAGACCAGTGCGCGGGTGCCAAATCGGGGCCAACGTCAACGAGCGTTGTTTCTGCCGCTTTCGCGCGAGTCCGTCGACGGGATGATGCTACACATCCGAATGGCCCTTGAACGCATACGTGCCGGGGAGGCCGACCAGTCACTGGTGTACTGCATGGCGCGCGTCGCATGGCTCACGGGCCTCATTGCCGAAGCCGGTCACGGCCTGCTGGATACACCCTTTCTAAACCGTGCACTGGAATCCGTTCGGGCGATTCTGGAAACCGGCAGAGAAACGGGGAGCTGGCACATTTCGCCGCACCTCGTCGAGGATCTGAAGATCATCGTCAATGAGTATGACCGCCAGTTGCGTGAGACCCGTCTGGAAGTCATCGCCAATGCGGTTGGCCGCTTGGATCTTCTGCTTCAGCGTGCGGGCCTGAGCGAACTCTGGGATTTCCCATGAGCGATTGAAGCTTCGATGCCATGATCGCAGTATCGGCTCCAGCTCATTTCTAAGTCGACGGCGAATGCAATCAGAGCCCCTCTGGCGACGGGTTCGCGGTTCCGGGCCAGCCTCGCGTAAACTGCCCTGAAACGGCGTGATGCCATCGCACTCACTCGAGATCAAACCGCGCACGATCAGCTGGGCGCGATAAATATCCATCCATAAGCTGGCGAAATTTGGTCAGGTCGCAATCGCCGTGCGCGACTTCACGCAGCATCGTTTCGCCAGCGAGCGTCACCCGCCGCGCGCGATCTACTCTTGCCTGCTTGTAAGCCTAGCGGCTCACTTCTGTGCCTCGTCGCGCGCTGACTTCATCTCTCCAAGGTTCGCGTCGGCTTCGGTAATGTGTTTCTTCAGCTGATTCAAACAGTACACGGTTATTGATATCACGTAAAACTTCGCAGTACGAAGATCGCCGACATCGGAAAGTGTTAGCGATTGTCATATGTGCACTTCGGCGAACGTCTAGCACTTAATATGGCCACGACGGCTATTTACTAGCAATTGCAGCCGTCAGCATGTCTTTGTTTTGTCCTCTTGAGCCCGCGCGAATTTCGCGCGGGTATTTTTTGGTTGTGGTGCAATTCTGTTGCGTCGGTCTGTTACTCTTAATTTTTTGAAGACCACGAGCCGATGAGCAAGCTGAGAGATCTCGAATGGTTGTTCAATCGGCGTCATTTCGACCGCGAAGTCATCGCTCTTTGCGTGCGTTGGCATCCACACCACAAGCTCAGTCTACGCGGCCTTGTCGAGATAATCGCTGAACGTGGCCTGTCTCTCGTCCACACTACGATCCTGCGTTGGGTGAGCCGCTACACGCCGAAGTGCGTAAAGCGCTGGAATCGGTCGGCCACGACAGCCGGTGCATCGTGGCGAAACGACGAGACGTATGCGAAGATTCGCGGCAAATGGGCCTATCTCTACCGCGCAGTTGACCGGGCGGGAAAGATGTTCGATGTTCGATTTTCGCTTCAGCGCCAGGCGCGAAGTAACGGCAGCAAAGGCGTTCTTCGCGAAGGCAATCAGGACTCGGGGACGCGCTCTTGAGACAATCACGCTGGACGGTTACGTGGCACCTCCTCGGGCGCCGCGCGAGACGAAAACAGAAGGGTCGCTGCCCACGCGAACGAAATCACGTTCCACGAAGTATCCTAATAACTTGGTTGAGTGGGATCACCGCCACATCAAATCGCGGGTGAACGTGATGCTCGGGCACAAACGGTTTCGCAGTGCCGCCGTTGCCCTCTCCGCCATCGAACTGATGCATCGCATTGGCAAAGGCCAGCTCTGTCTCACCAGCGCGCCCCTCAACAATACGACCTCGCCCTCGGTTTAATTGGCGGTTTTTTCAGCTCGTTGAAGGCTCAAAAACGCAGGCAATTTCTGGCCCATCTACCTAGTTTTAACCACAACCTAAAATACAGGGCGATCTGACAAACGTTTGTCAATGAGCTTGCCGTACACTGACATTGTGCGATCACATGGCTCTGGCTATTGGCAGTCCCTTCCAGTATCCGTGAACTCTCGCAGTTTGAGAAATAAATAGATTTTTTTGAGCTTTAGTGAATCTCCGCACCGGCTATCTGTAGAAGACCCAACAACGTCGGCATCTTGTCTTTCCTCCTAGCTGTCGAGCGTACTCTCGACCCAGAGTTGCTCAGGTAGGCTCTTGCCATCAAACCCACGCGGCGGAGGTTGGCACGTGGCGTCCCGAACGGCTGCGAGTGCCGCACGGTCAAGCTGACCGATGCCGCTAGACGTTGCGACGTGAATGTCAGACGTCGTACTGTAGCGATAGACAAATCTGACGAGTGTTCGCCCAGTTATGCCTTCCATGCGAGCAGATTCCGGATAACGCAATGCCGCTTCGATCGCGACGCGCAGCGCAGCCTCAAACCTCACCGCAGGGTGGGTCAAAGCTGGAGGGGGCGGTTCTGGTGCAAGACTCGGCGCAGAGGCTGGCTCGACTGGCGCGGAGTGCTGTACTGACGCCATATCCGGAGCCGTCTGCGCAGAATCAGGAGAGACCCGCAGCGGCGTTGACTTCGCCGGTACCGCTTTGTTGACACCTGCCTCATGCGTCACCGCAGTGCGACGCGACCGCACCACCGGCTTTTGAGACGGCTTTGATACTTCGCGCAAGCGAGTAAACTTAGGCTCCGGAAACGAGACCGCAGATGGCGACGTCAGCGCGATCGTTACCGAATCGGGCGGCATCGGGGCCGTGATACGCGGGCGAATCAGCCATACTCCGAGTCCTAGGAGCAACAGCCCTTCGACGAGAAGTGCAAGCACGGCTGATATATGAAGTGACCTGCGCGTACCACGCTTCGGTTGGCCCCGTGCGACGGACTCTATCGACGACATGTCGGTTCACCTACTCTGGCTGTGCCGCCAGCGACACTTGCGTAACTCCGGCCTGCGGCACGCGTCCATCGCGTTCACGAGTTTTTGCAATTGCACGTCCTTCGCACCCGCAATGGTCACAGTCGTATGGGCCGGATCGGGGCGCTTCACGAGCATCGAGGTCAGCTCTGCCGTGCTGAGTCGGCGACCGTCGACCGACACGCTTCCATCGGCCCAGAGCGCCACAGTCACCTTCGGCGGCGGCAGTCTCCGCGCGCTCCTGCTCGACGGCAGTTGCGTGCGTAGACCTGCGTTTGGAATCATGCGCAGTGTAATCAAGATGAAAAACACCAGTATGAAAAACATGATGTCGATCATTGGAATGATTTCGATACGCACCTTGCGTGTTTCAAAATACTTCATGTCAGACGCCCTGCCGGGCAAGGCAGCCCTCCGACGAATCGTTACCCTGGGTTATCCAACACCCGAATGAGAGTTTTAGCAACCGTCGAGTTTGTCCATGTGTTCTGCCCAATAACTTTGGAGAAAGCCAATCGATCAAACGATCTCGTCACCCACACCTCACCAATCGCGCTTGACAGGGCGTGGGTCATGAGAGTTGTGACGACCGATGGCCACTCCGCGTAACGGGCGCTCAACTGGCAGGTTGTCGATCTCCAACTGCCGTCATCGCAATAGCATGTGAGCGCTTCCCACCGGTACAGCCCGTAGAAGATCGCCCGACTCGTGTCCGACTTGCGCGAGAGAGCTTCCAGCGTCGTTGTGAGCCACGCTTGGGATTGATGGAGTAGCGGCCGCGCAAACGCCTAGCGATGCGCACGGCGCTCGTCGGGCGGCTTGCCACTGATCGTCTCCTCAATCCTGTATCGCGCGCCGATAAGCTCCCGCGATTCGGTGTTCAACGCACGGGGACGCGCTGCGTGCAATTCATAGAACTGTCATCGAGCGTGTGCCCAACAAGCCGCTTCCGTGACCCGCCTGGTTTCGTAGATGGCCTGGTTGCCACCGTATGCATCGGCTTGCAGCGTGCCGTTGAATGACTCGAGGTGCTGCTGCGGACGGATGCCCTTGCGATCTGGCGGATAGGCGAACCACAGCGCCGGCGGCGTCATGTGGCCGATGCACGATCATCGCGCACGTACACCGACAGGCGACCGGTCTTCGTCTTGCCGTTGCCCGGTGCAAGCACCGGAACCGGCGTGTCGTCGGCGTGCAATTTCGTCACCGACATCACTTGACGAGCGGCTACCGCGGCGTCGCCGGGTGACCGACCCACTTTGCAAACAGCGAGCAATCCAGCCCGACGCCTTCTCGCGCGTACATGACCGACTGCCGGTAAAGCGGTATATGGTCTGCGAACTTCGAGACCAGATCATGTGTCAGCAGCACTGGGCCGGCAAGACCACGTTCGATCGGACGACTCGGTGCTGGCGCCTCAGAAATGCGGTCGCAACACACGCACGCAACCTTCGGGCGCACTTGACGGATAACCCGGAAGCTTGCCGGTACGTATTCAAGTTGTTCGACGACGTCTTCGCCTAGTGAGCTCGAGTTACTCGATCTTATGGTCCAGCTTCTCCGACTTGCGACCGAACTGCATACGGCGCAGTCTGGCGATGAGCAGCTTCAGGGGTTCGGTCTGGGCTTCGCGTGAAGCCAATGTGGCTTGTTGCGAGTCGATCGTTTCCGGCAGCTTGAGCATCTGCGCGTCGCGCTCGCGCAGCGCCGCCTCGTGGCTGAGCAGCATCGCGTTCAGCGTTTTTCGGTCGAGCCGTTCACGTTGGTTGCCGCCAGTCGATGCCTTCCAGCAGCATTGATAGGCGCGCGGGGCTCAGGCAAATGACCTCACCGTCGGCTTAATGCCATACGAAGCGCCCTTCTCGAGTCGCTTCACCAGCAGGCACATGCCATCGCCGCTCCGCCACGGCACTTTGAGCAGGTCGCCGAGTTTGCCCCGAAACACGAACACATGCCCGCAGAACGGATCGCGTTCAAGCACTGTCTGCACCTTGGCGGCAAAAAGACTGTTGAATCCGGCCCGAATGTCGGTCACGTCGGCAGCCCGCCACACTCGGGATCCGGACGGCAACATCGGCAGGCTCATCGGGCAAGGCCTCCCACAATCTTGATCAGGGTTGCGATGGGCGTGTGAGCGCTCAGGCGTAGAGGGACGTCGCCACATTCGACCTCGTAGACGCCTGCGCTGTCCGACAATGGGCGCGCCGGCACTTCCGGCAAAGGCTCACCCACTGCCAATGGTAACCAGTTGAGTGCAAGCGTCTCTGGCAACGCAACGTCGGGCATGCCGAAATCGCCGGCAAGACAATGACGACGCCATTTGAACAGCAGATTGGCGTTGATGTCGTGCTCGCGAGCGATGATCGCAGCCGACGCGCCTGGCTTTGAGCGTCGCCTCGGCGATCTGCCGCTTGAACTCGACCGAAAATTTGGTCGCTTGGACCGGCTGGATTGTGGAGGGCTGTCCACTGTTGAGTCCACCATTCGTTTGGTGGGCACCAAGGTAGCCAAACTCAACGACGAAATCTACACGGCTGGAGTTGACCCTGTAACTCAGGACACTCGGACACCGTTAAGTTGATGATGCAGCGGTTCGGCGGAACTCCCGGGGGAACGGTACTTCAGTGCCTTATGCGGGTGCCGTTCGTTGTAATGTTCAAAGCCGCCGGCCAGATGCGAGAGCGCTGTTGGCACATCGGGCTTGTGCATAAAGGCAATGTAATCGTGCTTGATTGTCTTCACGAACGATTCGGCCATGCCGTTACTCTGCGGCGAACGAACGGGTG
>NZ_JAJITD010000033.1 GCF_020880815.1 Paraburkholderia sejongensis | reverse complement strand
GGCGCTCCGGCTCTGTCAGAACTTCAATGCTTTCCACGATTTGCCTAGGCTTGAAACTAGTCACAAGACTCCCTCTTATTTTAAGGGGTGCCACGTGTCCTGAGAATCAAGGGGCTACTCCACCTGGTTCGCATCCTCTTGTTTCAGAAGATAGGGAATCAGCTCACTGAGATCATACTGCTTGTTCACACATGACTCGAGCACCAGCGTAGCTAGATGTGTTTCTCCCTTAACACCAGCAATTGTAGACAACTGCATGTCAAATGACTTTCCGCATGCATCAATGCGCAGAGTATTTACTCCTCCTGGCTGTGCGGCGATCGAAGCTCCTGTGTCGATCTCAAATTTCATGATGGCGATGTCCTGTGCTGGTACATCGACCTCAATGAGATTCTCGAGGGCCAACAGTAGCCTATTGCGAGAGGCGATCCATTGATCTTCCGTTTCAGTACCGTACACACCTTCGACGATATCGAGCACTACACGGTTCGCAGCCTGCAGGGAGTGCGAGTCTTGCTGGAGAATCCGCCGTAACTGGTTCCAGCTGGTAACGCCGCGAACATCCGGACGCCCGTAATGTCCCAGCAGCTTCAGCACCGCGAGGCGCGCGGTGCTAGTTCTCGCAATTGTCGTCCGACCGATATCTTCGCTCGCTCCAGCATCACGGACTAGCCTGCAAATCGTTGCTCTAGCACCTGCTGGGCGGCTTGCATCAATCACAAAGCTCGGAACATAGTCCTTTATGTGCCTGCCCACCTGCTGTTTGGCATTGCCTTCACGCTTGACGCCGCAGACTGCCTTGATGGGCCGCGATGCCAACTCTTCGGATGTGAAATGCTCAGCTGTCCACACGCCGAATCGATGAACTACACTCTGTATTGTTGCGTCCGAATAGAGAATGAGCGCAGGCTGCGCAATGGCTTCACCTCCATGCCCTTCCATGTTTCCGCCCACCAATTTCAACCGATTGGCTACATCCGCAATCTGGCGCCCGAAACGCAAGCTGGAAGATACCTCAAAGAACTCTTTTTTCGGGAACGCGTGCATGTGAGTGCCATCGCCACGATTCAGGATCGATTGATTGATATCTCCAAAGCGCTGAATGATGGTGTCTCCAAAGAATGCCTTGCAGAGCACATCCAGTTGCAAGTCACTGGTGTCCTGCATTTCATCCATGAAGACAAGCGGAAAACGGTGAGCAATGGTGTCAGCGAGAGTCGGAACATATTGCATTGCGCGTTCCGCAAACGCAAACATATCGTCGTACCGGAGCCAACCTTCCCGCGTCAGTCGGCTTTTTATCAGCTTAAGGGCGGTTATAGTTTTTCCTTTCGCAGGCAGGGGCGTCCGCCCGCTTGTCGTCAGGGTCAATTCGGGGCCACTGTATCGAATCCCTCGAACCGATTTCGACCTTTCATCCAGAAATCCTTTTTGGAAAAGCCAGCCCTTGATATCTTCGGTTTTCTTCGCCAAGCCAAGAATTCTATCTGCGTATGCTTCGTCATCAATCTCCTTGAGCTCAATTTGGCTTTCCCTGAGCCAAGGAATTGCAAAGTACTTATTGATGAAAGTCTGGATCGTTCCAATGTAATGGGGATAACCTAGAAGTTCTTCGCCATTTGGAATTTTTCGAAGCCGTTGCTCGATTTCCTGCGTAGCCACGTTAGTGTGTGTGAGAATGCAAATTCCGCGATTTGCATATGGCCATTTTCTCGCGATCAAGGCGAGTTTTGCCCCAAGCAAGGTAGTCTTTCCACTTCCTGGAACGGCTTGAAAGTCCGCCGAATCCATGTGAAGTAATGCGTTGATCTGATCATCGCGATCAAACGACAGGAGAGGAAACCATTCCTTCAACTGCTTCAGATCCTCGTTACTCAGCTGTACTGGCATCAGTGTGGCTCCACGTGAGGCACAAGATGGTTGAACGCATTCATTAAATACGGTGGAAGCTTTTTGAAAAGCTCATCGCCCTTGCCGCAATGCCCCTCTCTGATCAACTCGGCCGTATATTGTGCGGAAATCGCTTTCGACAGGCCATCTGCGAGCAGCTCGTATGCATCGATTGCTATCAATTCGTTCCCGACAAGTGCCTGATCTTGTTCTGCGAGAAATTCGGTTGCTTTCTGTTTAGTTTGGGCGCGTACGTCGGCTTTCAGTATTCCGTTCGAATCTTCTGCGTCGGCGAGGTGGATTCCAATAAACATCGCATTCCTGCATCCCGAGATCAAGAGGTCATACTCCAGGGTCCATCTGTCCGAAACGAACACCTTCGTGTTGCCGCCTGCCGCCCTATCCACGCGCGTTTTGACGTGAGCCGCCGCTTCCTCTGGTGTAAAGTCGGCCTCTTTTCGATTGCTGTGCCTCTTTCGCCCCTTGGGCACAGGAACAGCCGCCTTTTCCTTGTCCAACCGTCCTTGAATATAGCTGACACCATCCGGAACAATATCGCGGTCAGTTACGCATGCCACGGGAATCGGCGCATCCACACCCGTTGCGCTCTGAAAGATTCGGGCATACCGGAACAACCCAACCGAACCGACATTCACAACGGAGATGCCGTTTGCCGTGAATGAGCGACCACAGGCCTCGGCAAGTGCTGGCAGCAGGAGTTCTTCTGCGGGTCCTTCGACGATCAGGACACCTCGCGCGAAGAAAAGGTTAGCTTTGGTTACATCCAGGAATCTGGATAGAAATTTGTAATCGCTGTCGTCAAGCTTTGTTTCACTCTTGCGCAATGGGAAAGTACTGCCCTTGCACACCAGAATGATGCTCTCCACCGCCGCACTGGCCGCGATATTTGGGCTGTGAGTGCTCAGGAGAATTTGGATGCCATCTTTGACAGCCCTGGCAGAAAGCATCTCCAACACCCGGGCCTGAAGCTGTGGGTGAAGATGCGCCTCCGGCTCTTCGATGAGAAGGAGGGCCAACTCCATGCCCGAGCCAAGCAAAAGCAACTCGGCTGCCATAAACAGCACATTGTTGTAGCCCAGACCGCGCTCGCATGCCTCTGCATCGCCAACGGAGGGAGGTGCCCCAAGGGTGAGTTCCATCTTCTCCAGCAATTGCACGAGAGATGGCTCAGACGCCATCTGGATTTCAGACTGCAGGGGCGCATCTTCGAAGCTCAACTCATTGAGGTAGTTCGTGTTTAGCCTGTTTCTGACATCTTTGATGACGGGGAATCCACTGATACGGTGCTGCGCCTGGGCCATGACCTCGACGAGCGTGTTCGGAGGGGCGTCGGGGTTCTTTGAGTCGAAATTGTTGACCTGGTGATCTTTAATGGCCGTCTGGGCCCGGAGCACCTGAGAAAGCCTTGAGCCTTTCTTTGGACGCAACTCGGATACGGCATCTCGCAATGGCTTCAGATAGGTGGCTCGGATCAGCTCTCGGGCAGCCGCCCCAATTTCCGGTCCGTTGCCGCCGAGGCCCGAATGAGTGCGCACTATCGGTTGAAGATTGCGGCTCCCGACGGCATCAGTCCGTCGGCGAGCGCGGAGGTGGACGACGAGATAAGGTTCTTTATCGCGTCCAATGCTGAGCCAATCAATCAGTGCTGCTTTCTGGTCTCTGGATAGGTCTGCAAACTCAACCTCGATGGTCAGTTCATCGGCTCGAGTATTGTTGGACACGTGGAAATCAAGGTCCTCGATGCGCAGATAGTCATTGCTAGTCGTGGACAGGGCATATCGCAGCGCATCAACGATGCTGCTCTTGCCGGCATCATTCTCACCGACAAGGACATTGAGGCCCCGGTTCAAAACCAGGTTGAGGTTTTTTCCTTCCGCCTCCGCACCGAAAGTTCGGAAATTGCAGGCGGTAATTCGACGAACGTACATGATCCCTCTACGTCTATTATGTCTTTCAGCGCGATCGAACTTTTACACTTAAGAAGGCCTCAGTTGCGCTCTGGGAAAGCATGGAGCGCGCCCTTTCACTATCGCCGAACGCTGTCGCGCATCCTGTATGAAAAACTGAGTCAGGCCCATCTCAAGAATCTCGACTGTCCAGAGGAGCCGAAGAGCCGCGCGTCGTCTGGGGCAGACGAACAAAATGCAAGAGGCGGTCCGACCGTCGCGCGAAGTTGACCTGAAAGGCTAGCTAGATTGTGGCCAATCTTGCGGAATCAGCTTCACACCGTTGCGCCAACGCTCACGCACATCTGCCTGAAACCGTGGGTCGTCGCTGAAGTCCGGGTGTTCAGTGATGATAATCTGGAAGTTACCCTCCTCTTCTTCAATCACATCGAATATCAGCTTGTAAAGCGCCTTGACGGCCTTCCGGTCGGTATCGATCTTGGCGGGATCGAGGTATGTGCGCTGTTCGGTATCTGGAGAGAAATGCGCCTGAGAAAGCTGATCGAGCAGAAGAAATGAAGGGACGGGACGTTTCCGTTCCGCGAACCATTTGTGCAAGGCAAGGTGCGCAACGATGTGATAACCGACGTGATTTTCTCCGCTGCCAATTTCTCGCATCGGGATCGGCCGATTCGGGGTGTCTGCAACAATGGTCAGCGCCCTCGGGTCGAGGCGCAGCGGACTATCCGAGTATTCGAGCTCGACACGCTCAGCGTAGTCGGAGAGACTACGGTTGACGTTGGACAGACACGACTCCAGCTGCTCCTGGATAGCGTCAGCACTAACGGCTTCGTAAAGCTCCAGCTCCTGCTGTCTGAGCTTTGCGAGCGTGTTGCGTTGTGCACTTACGTCGGGCATTTCAGGGATGTTCTCGACATACAGGCTGATACGGCCGACTACCAGTGCCCGTCGCGCTTCGGTATCTGACGCAAGTTGTAGTCGCTGACTTGATCGCTTGATGGAGTTGAGTAACTCGCGATTTTTCTCAAGCTCGCGACGGTTCAGGATGAGTTTTTGTTCAATCTCAACGATCGCGGATTCAATGCGTGGCGTCGCCGAATCCATCGCACCACCGCGCTCTCCGATAGTTTCCTTTGCCATACGCAGCTCGCCAATTGACGGCGCTGCCGACGCGGCAGGAAGGTCCTGAAGGCACAGTGGGCACGCATGATCCTGAACTGACGGTTCAAAAACGGAAACTGCGTCCAGTCGCGCGACGTGCTCTGCGGCTTCTTTTGCGAATCCGCGGGAGTTGCCTTCAAATGCGCGAGCCCGGTCTATTGCGACCTGGATACCGCGTTGCGCCTGCAGTAACTCGGTGCGCTCCTGGGTCAGTCGAAGAAATTCGGCCTGTTCGCCCCCTTCTACAACAGGCCGAGCGATCGGAGAGTTCTGTACCCGTTTCAGGACTTCCACTTTCTCCGCCCACGATGCCCCATCCGCGAGGTCGGTCAGCCCGACCGATTTTGCCTCAGCCAGCAAGGTGTCGGCACGGCTCACGCCGTCGCCGACGATTGCGGATGCTTCGGCCAGCCGCTTTTCAAGTTGCCGGATTTCGGCGCGGACCTGTTTCAGCCGTTGCTGATTCTGGATGTATTCATCAGTCACCGCTCCAAGAAAGTACGGCAACGTGTCCTTGATCGCCTGGGCGACGAAACGGTCGCTGGCACCATGAAACAGGACAGCTTTCTGGCCGATCTCGTTCTGGGACTGGAAGCAGAACGTGAGCGCGTGATTAAAGGTCGCGGACAGCGGCGGACGTGAGTGTCCCGCTGGCGGCTCGTGCAGATATTCAGTTATACCCACCCAGGACGCCAGCATCGCTGACAACCCGTCGGAATTCGTAGTCTGTCGAAGTTCGGAGGCGTGTGGAATATCGAGCGATTGACCGATCTTGATGAAAACTGTCTCACTCGATTTGCCATTCCCGGCCGGTAGTTTGCGGGCGACGAATGCCTGCCCGTGCGTTGTCTGCAGCAGCAGACCAAACCACGCGGCGCCCCGCCTGATGATTCCCTCCGGAACATCGAGCTCGGACGAGCCAAAACAATAGTCGATCACGCCGAGGATTGCGGATTTACCCGTGCGTGAGTCGCCGGAAATGATGTTTACTTTTCCGGGTTCCAAAGGTAGAACCCGGTGACGGCCGTCATGGCTATACGCGACGATCGCTCGTATCTGAATCATGGCTGAAGTCCCAGAAGCGCCAGAGTGGTAGCGGAAGTACCGTTTTTTTGCAGCCAGCGGCCTACAAACTGGCCCCGGCGGGCGCAATCCAGCACGTCAGGCCCTGAGTGTTTCACATAGGCCGTCATTTTCGTTTTTGCGCTGTCCATCGGAGCCAGGCTCGGCCCGGCAGTCGTCAGCGCCCCGTGATGAACGCCGAAGATGATTGCTTCCCGCACGTAGGGGCGCAGTATCCCGACGCCTCTTGCGATCGCAGATCGCTCAAGCGGGTGATCCTGAAGCCAGGCAATGAGTGAAGTCCGGATTGTGCCGGGTAGCTGCGAACGCGTCCGGCCACGAAGCACGAGGCTTGCCCCAACAAACGACAGGTCCAGCGGCAAACCCGTTTCACCTGATTGCGTCGAGCGCGCCTCATCCCTGTATCCGAGTGCAATGTGCCACAGGACAACCGCACAGAATGCGGGATTTAGGAGATTGCGCTGCTCAATCGTTCGTTCATGCCATGACGTCATCATGTGGAGCCCTCAACACGCAGGTCGAGAATCGCTTCAAGACGCCCCGCAAAATCGGGATGCCAGCCAAGCCGTCTCTCGTCGGCAAGCATATGCAGTGACCCGCGACACACCCAGGGAACGCTGACGCCTTCCTTGATAGGCACCAGTCCGTCTTCCGCCCACTTTAAAATCGCCCGACCAGCCTTCATCATCTCCTTTTCGCCCGCAGTCTCTTCCAGTTCATCACAAACTTGCCCGCGGATAAGCTCCCACTCGCGAATCAGTCGCGTCTCGTATTGCTTCAAATCAGTGTCGAAAAGCAGATCGTCACGGGTCCAGAGAGATCTCTGTCGGAACGCCTGCCAGTAACTTGTTACCGCATTGTGGATGCGGGATTTGCTGCCACCGACCAGTTCGACCTGCTTGTAGAAGGGATAGTGAGCAAACTCTGGCAAGGAGTCGAGCGCGACCATCAGCGCATCGATCTCGTGGTCAATCGGTAAAGAATCAGGCTTTAAAGACTCCTGTATCTCCTGAATCTGCGCATCTATTTCCGCACGACTGATGCCGCCGCCTGCACTTGCGAGTCCGTGGACCACACGGCGCAGCCACCAGCCCTCGACCATCTGGACGGCGACTTTCTGGTGATGGAGTGAGACGTGGTAAAGCTCTGACTGCAGCTGATCAGTGATTTCGTCAACGTTCGGCTGCTCGGGCACCACGAAAACGTTCTCGAGGAGTGCCTTTCTCGCGCTGTCTTCCAGATCGAGATACGCCTTGAAGACCTCGGAAAGCTCTTCGTTCGTTGACGTTGAAGCAGCATGCTTCAAGAGCTTCGCGGCAGTTTCGATGTCGCGCTTCGCCGCGTCGCAGGAGAGTGCCTCACATGCCGTTCCTTCGGAGACTGCGGAGGTCGTGATCAGGAAATGCGCAACAGCGTTCGGGATCTCGCCGGACGAAGAGCCGACCAGCCACACGCGCAGGGTTTTCCAGAGCTCAGCGCTTAGGTCTCCAAGGCTCGCAGCGGTATTCAATGCATGTTTCGTTTGCAGCACCGCAACAGGATCACCGTCGGCGTGAAAACTCACGTCATCGAGCGCTTCGATCTTGACAACGAAGTCCGTAGTCCGGCTTCTCCTAACTGCCCATACCAGCGCGAGACGTACCTGGTAGAGATACCCGAGCACCGATGGCCCGGCATTGAAAGCACTGACACTCGTCTGCTTCATTGTGTATTCGCTCCTGCTCACCGTGCGCGCGGCTTACACAGAGATGCTCAACGCATCCCGTGCGTGCCCCTCGGGTGGAAACGCAGAGAACCTGGTGGAGCGCTGTAGCAGGACAGCAGCGCTGGCGATGCATTCCGGGGCCCGGGCCGATTGCCGGCTGCGCCCAATGGCACCACTACCGCAATCGCAGGCGGGGTACGCAGCTGGCACAGCTGCATTCCATTGATCACCCGAATGGGAGGGAACAGCAGATTATCGTCGGCCCTTGCTCTGGACCTGTCGAAACAGAAATCGACGCTCTCATTCGCCATGTTGACCCCGGCTTATATTTTGATTCTAAATTTCGCGACGATTCTCTCACATTATGTTTGTGTGTTGCGGGGATGGGTCCGATTCGTGCACGGTATCGCTATGACGCCGGTCATCCTCGGCATGGAGATAGATCCCGGTTGTCTGGATCGATGCGTGACGCATGTTCTTCTGGACGAAGCGCAGGTCGGTACCGGCGTCCGCCTGATGTGTCGCCGCGCTATGACGGAGCCAGTGAGTCGACGCACGTCGCAGCTTGGCGGCCCCCGCTGGATCGTTCGTCGCGCGCGCGTCGGCTGCCCGTCGGAACACTTCCTTGACGATCAGATAGACCGCGGCCGGCGTCAGGTGTTTGGTCGGGTCGCCCGCGACGGTCATGACTGCGGGCGTGGACTCGTCCCCCGACGGGGTTGGGGGCAGCCGATGAAAAGCCCGGTACCGAGCGAGGTCTGCCATCAGTGCCGCGCCCACGGGCACCTCTCCGTCTGCGCCGCCTTTGCCGACCACGTGCAGCCACCATTTCCCGCGACGTTGATAGAAGTCCGCTGCCTTCGCATTGGCAGCCTCCGACACGCGTAGCCCCGTGTGGTATAGCAGGCGTATCAACCATCGGCTGCGCTCATAGTGCTGGTGATCGCGCACGGTGAGCCGGGGCCACTGCTCGACGCTGGCCACCACGTGATCCCACAGAGCGTGATCCAGATACCGCTCGACCCGGCGCGTGCGTCTTGCCGCCGCGCCCGTCCGGCGACGCAATGCCAGCGGATTGCCGGCGAGGTAGCCGGCGCTGACCAGATAGGACAGCAGCCCCGAGACAATGCCGAGTGCCTGATGCCGGCTGCGTTCGGACAGCGGCCCGTCGAACAGCCGGCGGGCGCCCCCGCGTCGCGGCCGGGCCGGATCGGCCCAGTCGCCGATCGGTGCCGCGAGAAACTGCTCGTACAGCAGAAAGTCCTCGCGCGTGAGGCTCGAGAGCGGCTTGCCCAGCGTCTGGGTGGCCCACAGCAGCAGACGTACCGCTTCCTTGCGATAGCTGCGCAGCGTGTGCGGCGAGCCGGCATATTCCGCGAGCCACAGGCGCACCGCCTCGACGTCGCTGTCAGCGGCGATCTGCCGATGCCCCCCGCGTGCGCGGTTGATGCCGTCGCGCCCGTCGAGGGCTGCGGGCAGCGCGATCGAGAGCACCGGTTCCGGCGATTCAGGGGCGATGGTGGGCAGATTCATGGTGTGGCGCGTTTTGAATGAGGCTTTGCGCAGCGTACACGATAAAGAACTTGCGATTATGGGCGTTATCACAAATTTTGTTCGGATATCGTTACAGATATAACGTTATACGGCAATATACGGCTATGGTGGTTTGACGACGCGCCCTCCTCACCCACTTTTCATGGTGAAATCCGCCCATGAGCCGTATCAGCGATACCCGCATCCGCACCCGGGAAGCCGCCGCGCAGCTGGTCGCCTCGGGCCGGCCCGCGCATGAGCTCACCGTCGACCTGATCTATGCGGAAATCCGCCAGGGCAGCCGCACCACCATCAATGACGAACTGAAGCTCTGGAAGGACGAGCAGACGCGCAACGATGCGCTCGCCGCAGCCCTGCCGCCGGCGGTCGCCAGTGCGATGCTGTCGGTGTGGGCGCTCGCGGTCGAGCAGGGCGAACGCGTCTTTGCGCAGCGTGGCGATGAACTCGAAGCGGACGCGGTCGCCGCCCTCGCCCGCGCCGGGACCCTCGAGACTGCCCACGCAGAACTTCAGGGCGAACTTCGCACCGTTCGCGGCCAGTTTGACGACCAGCAGGCGCGACTTGCCGCTGTGCTTGCGGAACTCGCGCAGGTTCAGGGCGGCCGTGACGCCGCGCTCCGGCTGGCTGAAACATCCGCAGCCGAACGGGACGCTGTCCGCACGCAGTCGGAACAGGCGCTGCACGACATGCGATCCGCCCATCGCCAGGAGCTCGACACATTGCGCGCCACCCACGCAGAGCATGAAGCGGCCTTGCGGGCGGAGGTCGATCAGGCGACGGCCCGGCTTGAGGGCATCCAGAAACGCGTCATGCTGCAGACCGAGGAGGCACGTGATGCGCAACGCCGGGCCGAGGCGGCGCTCTCCGAGATCCGGGCGCGCAATGAGCAACTTGTCGGCGACGCTCATCGGATATCGGCAGACGCCGCTGAACAGAGTCGCCTCGCCGGGCGGCATGAGAAGCTGCTTGATCGCGTCACACAGGAAGCTAGTGATCTGCGACGCGAACGTGATGCGCTAGCTCAGCAGGTCGCGTTGTTACAGGGGCAACTGAAGGCCTATGAAAAGTCTCCACCGGTCCGTCGAACCAGAGTTTCGCGTCCGGCAACCTGATCGCATGACACGTCTGCGCCGCCGCGCATCCTGCCGCATGGCCGTAACGCCTGCTCGCTGCAATCGCTAAAATATTCCGGCAAGAAAGAAGAAGATCAAGGCACTGACATCGTGGGTACTTTGGTGCGCCGGAGATCACGGCGTGCGTTGACGCTGGCATTGCTGCAACGGTGCCAAACTCATTGACATCCAGTGCCGAGGCCGACGGTCGGTTGGATCAAGCGGACTTCGTCTATATCGGGGAGGACGATCAGTATCGCTGTCCAGCTGGACACCGGGCGATCGGCGAATTAGTTCATTTCTCAATACAGCTCACTTTGCCTATACTTCAAACGTGTCCAATGCGAGGCGCCATCAGATTGGACGCGCCCCGAAACGAACCGTAGTCGATCCGCAGACGGCAATCTCCATCGAACAGCCGAGCCCCGATTGAGTTCACCTCAATCACCCGTTCCTTTGCTCAGCTCGATAAGTGCGACCTGTACCTCTTTGCGCCACGGTGGTTGAATGGTTTCGATATCGCGCTCAATTGCAGATATGATCGAGCGCCCGTTGCGGGAATGAGCGATGACCCTGAGGATACGGGCCGAGTCTCCGGCCCGCGCTGCAGCCACGGCGATGTCGATGGGACGCCATTGGGAATTGGAAAACCCGCTAGCCAATTCCCGACGAGCAGTCTTGCAACGGTCCCAGTCCATGAAAGGGAACATGAGAGAAAGAACGTCTGGAATGCGCTCTTGCTGTAATGCGCGATACACAGAAGGAAATGTTGCTGCAATTAGGGCCGACGCCGGTCGGCCAGGCTCGCGCATCGCAAACGGCAGAAGCATCGCAGCTGCCTTCGGAAACCCGGAGCGGTTCGCTGTGCACGCGTCCCATAACAAACATCCCGCCGCGTTCGCTCCGTCGTAGGACAGGTCGAGGACTTTTCTTCCAACAATTGCTTCAGCGATTTCTTCTGGGACTTTGACAAACCGAGCCCGGAGAGCGGGGACGGCATTGTCAAAGAGAACAAGATTCTGGCTCGCGATATCGGAAGGCACACGGGCGGATAAGCCGGCACGGATCGCCTTTGTGCCATCGAGACTGTTGATTTTCACGCAGTCTTAACCCACCGGGGATGCGGACATTTTCCTGGACTGATTTACGTCGTTAGCCCGAGACTTTCACGATATTCGATGGGGCCGAGATAGCCACGCGAGCCCTTGATCCGTTTCTCGTTGTACCAGCGAATGTAGGCGTTCAGTACCTCAACGAACTCCGCGATGGTTGTCGAACGCCAGTCTGCTGGATAGAACATCTCGGTCTTCAGCCTGCCGAAGAATCCCTCACAGGCCGCGTTGTCCGGTGAACAGGCTTTACGCGACATGGACCGGACCAGATTAGCCTTTGCAACCCGCGATAGCCATCCCGGCCATCGGTAGTGGCCACCTCGATCGGAGTGCACGATTGGCGTCTCATCGTCCTCGGTCACGGTCTCGATAGCCGCATCTAACATGGTATTCACGAGCTCTGCGTCGGGGCTTGTACCAATCGTCCAGCTGACGACCATGCCGTCGAAGCAGTCGATCATGGGCGATAGATATACCTTCCCGGCGGGAATCTGGAATTCGGAGATGTCCGTCACCCACTTCTCGTTGGGGGGCGTCAGCGTGGAAATCGCGATTGATGATGTTCTCTGGGGCAGGGCTAATTTCGCCGATATAAGAACGGTATCGGCGCCGTTTGGGCCTAGCCGCGTGGAGGCCGCCCTGTTTCATGAGGCGACGCACGACTTTCTCCGATAGAAACACCCGTTGTCGGCTGAGCGCTGCCTGCACCCGACGATAGCCGTAGGATCGGTGATTGTCCTCGAAGATCTCTGCAACGGTACAACGGACCTCTGCGTATTTGTCGGCAACCCGCATGGATGACCGATGGTAGAAATAGGAGCTGCGCGCCAGGTCCAACCGCGCAAGCAGTTCAGCCAGACCGTATTCTTTTCTCAGGGCGTCAACCAGCGTTGTCTTCTCCCGGTTGCTCAGGAGTGGCAGGTCGACGCCCAGGTCTTTTTTTACGAGTTCATTCGCCTTCTTCAACAGGTCGTGTTCAAGCTGCAGATTGCGGATGTCGCGCCGGAGCTCTTCGACCTGCCGCTCCAGTTCGTCCCGATCCGTGTCTGCGGGTGATCTCTTGTTGTCGCGCTTCATGGATGCAGGGGCCTCCCGGCCGAGTAACTGGTTCTTCCAGTTGTACAGCGTCACCCTGTCGACGTCCAGCTTTCGCGCCACCGCCTCTGCACTTCCTTGTCGTGTGCACAGTTCGTACACTGCGGCTTGCCTGGACGGCAATGACGCGGCCGGTCGCCCTCGCTTGCCAACCACGTATGTCCTGGCTTCAGGATAGCGCTCGCGAACCCACGCCGTCAGTATCTGGCGACAGGGATAGCCTAATGCCCGGAGGGTGAAGCTGACGCACCGCCCGTGATTGACGTAATGCTCAAGTGCCAGGTTCTTCTGTTCCTCTGAGTACTTCGGCTTTCCGCGAACATACTCTTTCTGCAGATCGCCACTCTTCTCGAATTCCTCACACCACGCCTTGAGAGAATTCTTCGTCGGGTAACCCAACTGGCGGATTGTCGCCTTAACGCGCTTCCCGAGCTTCAGGTACAGCTCGACCGCCCGAACGCGGTCTGCGTATGCATACATGGACTACCTCCAAAGTAGTCCAGGATTTTGTCCGCATCCCCAGTGGGTCAGTTCTGCATGGACATCAACAGCCATGCTGACAGACAGCATGCAAGACCAGCTCTCACGACTTCGGGCACTTAACGAGCAGATCGCACGAATCGAACAGCGCATTCTCGAATGGCGCCGCATCGACAACGCATGCAAACGGATCTCAGAAATTCCCGGTGTCGGTGTGCTCACCGCGACAGCGGCAGTGTCCGTGATCGGACGAGGCCCGTGTGAAAACGCAGGCTAAACCCGAGATTCGCAAAAAGCGGCCCTTCAAATCGCGCTGTGTTGGCTTGCTAGTGCGTTGAGAAGGGTAAAGTAACACCTGAAGACCGAGTACTTCTGCGTTTTCGCACTGCCTCGGCGACTGCTTCCCGCCGCGGAAGTTCGTCGTCGATCCGTAGTCAACGGTCGACGCGCTCTTGATGCAATAACCGGTTCCGAGCCATCGCGTGCATCGGCAGGTGTGTGCTCCAAGGCAGCAGGCTGGCCACGCCACCATTCAGTGGGGTATCAAACGTTCGCCAGGCTCGCTGCAATGACGCGATAGCAAGGTACCGCGATTATTTTGACGCGATAGGTGTTTGGCAGGGTTCTCAGCTTGCCGTCCGGCCCCGCGCTACTTTCCTCTTCGTGATCTGAGGATCGCAAATGCAAAACTCCATTGGAATTCGGCACAATCGAACTGATGCATTAATGTCTTAACCGAGCTCACGAGCAGACTCGATTCCTTCCTGACCTCTTTGCTTCATAAAGTCGGTCATCCGCCGTCTTAATCAGTTCATCAATCGATACCCCGGGTCGATATGTTGCGACGCCGATTGAAACCGAAACATTCACGAATCCCTCTTCCACTTGAATCGGAGTGCGAGCGATCGCAACTCGAATGGCCTCAGCCTTCTTTCGACCCGCTGACTGGTCAGCATTGGTCAACAGGCACATAAACTCCTCGCCTCCCCACCGACCGATAGCGTCGACTGCCCGCATTTCGTTCTGAAGGATTGTGGAAATTGTGATTAATACCTTGTCGCCGCCAGCATGTCCAAATTGATCATTGACTGATTTGAAGTGGTCCAGGTCAAGCGCGATGATGCAAAAGACCGTTCCTGTTCTTTTGCACCTTTCCAGTTCTTTTTGCATCTCGATTGAAAACGCGCGGCGGTTCAGGCAGCCTGTTAGTGGATCGGTAGCAGCGATCTTCTGCAATCGCTCCGTCATATCCGTCAACTCGAGGTTTGCTGTTTCCAGTTCTTTTGCGATCTTGCAGTTGATCGCGTTCGAGATCAGCATTCCGTGAACCAAACGTCTCGCCGCTGTGCCGTAGATTTGGCACATGAAAGTCACAGCAATTGATGCAATCCCTAGTTCCATTGGTACGGTGTGAAGAACTAGCCATCCATAGACAAGCCCCGACCCCAGTCCAACGTTGAATGCAGCTAAACATATACGATGTAGGTTCAGGTTATAGACACCCATTATCCCCGCCACAGCAAGTCCCATGCTCTGTACGAGCAATTGCGTCGGTTGCTCGCTGACACCTGGCATCAACACTACTGCCCCCCAGACGGAGCCGACACACCCCAACCCGGCGATCAAGAAGTAAATTAAATTTTTACGCGAAACGTCCGAAGTAGACTGCCTGCTGATGATGTAGGCGACCGTACCGTTGGTTGATTCAACGACCAAAAGGGCCACCACCCACGCGGCCAGCATCAATGTTGAGGCGGTGTTTCGCAGCATGAACGCTTGAGTTCCATATCCCAAAAAAGAGGTAGATGCTGACATAAGCATACGTTGCCCTAATATCTGCTCGGACTGACGTTTTATATCGTGCGTGTACTCCGGATACGCGCTGAGTGTCATGCGAAATACATTGTCCGTATTGCCCCGGCGCAAGCTGAAGTTGGAAAAAATACCCTTCATAGCGGTTATCGGATCGATTGAGGTGAGTGTGAGCGGTTAGCTGCATTATTCGGTATTCAACTCGAAGACCGTTGCACGGGCTGCGTCAAGAACGCGGAATCAGCATTCGGAATGCACGAATTTTTACCCTGATCGATTCGGCTCAACGACCAAATGTGGTGTTAGCTCCGCGCGATACTCGTTGGTCGGGATGATTGATTTTTCAGCATTACGACAGTGGTCGTCGTTGTTTTTGCCTAAAATAGGTCGATCGACAAATAACTACCGGGTTAATCATGCACCCGAGACGCGCTCCGTACAAACATAGTTAAATGTTAATTTAACAAGATAGTTGCCGCGTACTGGTGATGGGTCATATTCATCGTTTTATAGACCACAGAATTTCCACTGAAGCGTCCGATATAAAAGCGAACAGCCCTCTCCCATTCATTTCGCGTCGCGTTGGACGAGCGTGATGCATCGGCACAAGGCAAGGCTATTACGTGCGTGCTTGACTTGTTTTATCACGATAAAATAAGCCGACGCGTGTCAAGGCGACTCGCATCGTTAAGCCAACGAGGCTTTCATTCTTGTCGTTTCGACGCGTCAGTTGGCACATCTATCCCTGTTTCGAATGCAAAGCGGTATAGGTCAGCGTCACGATCAATACCAAGCTTACGCATAGCGCGAGTCTTTTGGGAGCTGATCGTCTGCTTCGTGCGGTGCATCCGTTGGGCAATCTCGTTGATGGACAGTCCCGACACGAACAACCTAACGACTTCCATTTCGCGATTGGTCAGCGTTTGCTTACGGGAATTTGTGGAGGATCCGGCAGGTGTCTCGTTCTCGGAGCCACTTGACGCTGTCCGAAAGTAGGTGGCACCTGCATAGACAGCATGAATCGCAGAAATTAGATGGCCGGTATCGTGAGATTTTCCGAGGACCGATTGCACCCCCAGCTTGGCAATTTCGTTCACGATCGCCGAATTCTCGATCGTCGTGAAAACGACAATCTTCAGCGCCGGCCAGGTACGGCGCAAATAAGACAGAAGCGTCATACCGTCGCCATATTCTCCGCCGGGCATCGCGTAATCCGTCACACAGACATCGCATTTGGCCGCCTTCAGCAGCGCGATGAGTTCTCCGGATTCGCTCGCAGTGCCGACAATTTCGAGCGTCGGAAGCACGGACAGTTCGTGCTTGATCCCCGACAGCAGCACCGGATGGTCGTCGGCAAGCACAATGCGGATTTTCACGTTACTCATCTGGGCCTCAACCGTAGGAGGAACGGGTTGGGACGACACGAATTCCAAATGTACCTGAAAGGGATTAGGGTGGATATGCTTTTGACCCCGGCTGCTTTTCCCACCTCCCGCTTTTAAGCACTCACACACATTGACTTGTCTGGCGCGAATCAGTTGATTAATCCGAAATTGGTTCGGGAGGCCGTGATACAGGTCCCGTTCGACCGGACCGATATGCCGCGGTCTCACCAGATCGGGATAATCGAACTCGTTCAGTGCACGGCGTCGCCTCGATCGCGCACCGTCCTCCCATACGCCATTCTGTCTCGTCATGCTGCCCACCTCCTCGACCAACCTGGTGAATCAGTTGCGCCGCTACAAGCGGCTACTCATATTCGGCGGCGGCCTGATGACAACCCTGATGCTGCTGATCGCGTTCGCGTTCGCGATGCTTTCTTCGGTGCGAGCACATATCGCCGCCGAACGTCAGGCCGTCGTGATTTACCACGATCGCGTGATGGAGCAGGTTCGCGCGGCCGAAGCATCGTTTCGCATCGGACTCGTGAACGCAGAGCTGGCCTGGTCGAACGGCGCGAAAGTAGACCAGCCGCTGGTCGACGATTTCCGCAAACGGAACGGCGAGGTGCTGCTTCAGCCGGCGCCGGCGGAGTGGACACAGCGTGTGTTCGCGGTCGACACCGATACCCTGCCGGACGAATCGATCGGCCGTTACCTCGCGCTCGCGGAGCAGTTGAGTCGTTCGCGCACTATCCACTCGCTCGCGCGCGGCCGGCAACTGCCCGGCTACTTCTATACCGTCGACCACGACATCGCCGGCCTCATGCCTTCGCCGGGGGCCAGCGTGCGGTGGCCCGCGACCGCCACGACAGCCGAGCGCGAGAAGCTGATAGCGGCGCTTGCCGACGGCCTCGCCAGCGCCTCCGGTAGCGGCCCGTCTTCCGACACCGACGCCGGTCGGCAACTGCTCTGGAAGCCGCCGCGAATCAGCCTCCTGACCGGAACGCCGACGATCCGCCTCGTTGGACCGCTGCTGCACAACGGTAAGCCGTTCGCCACGGTCGTCACCGAATACGACGCCAGCTTCCTGACCGCGCCGTCCGCGGCCGACCCGCGTTTCGACGGTGTCTATATGATCGTCGCGGCCGATGGCACGATCGTCGACCGCTCGTTTCCGCGCGCGCGCGATGCGCCGCGTGACGCAGCGCTCGCCGACCCGCTGCGCGCGTTGGCAAACAGTAAAAAGGCCGGCGAATCGTGGCACTACGGCGTCCTGACAATTTCCGCGCCGGTTGGGAACACCGGCTGGATGCTCGTGCATACCTGCAACTGGCAAGACATCGTCGGCGGCATCAGCCCGCAACTGGCCCTCGGCGCGGCGCTGACGCTGATCGTGCTGATCGCTGTGTGGAGCTTTCTGATGTCCTTCAGAAAGCATGCGTTCCGGCCCGCGCTAGATCGCTCGCAACGTCTGTTCGAAAGCGAACAGCTGAGCCGTACGCTGATCGAAACCGCCCCCGTCGGGCTCGCGCTGATCTCGCTGAAGAATGGTCGGTTGCTGGCGCGCAGCCCGGCGATGGTCGCCGGGGCGAGACGCGTTACCGTCCCGGCGGCGACGCTAGCGGCCGAGCTGGCCATGCGCTATCGGGCTTGCGTGCAAACTGGCGAGCGCGGCGACGCCCCCGTAATGCATGAAGAGATCACGCTGCCCACGCGAGACCAGGATTCGGTCGATCTTGCCGTCAGGGCCACCCCGTCCCGTTACCAGGGAGAGGACGTGCTGGTGGTCGCAGTCACCGATGTCACCGCGTATACCCGCGTCGAACAGCATCTGCGCGAAGCCCGCGAAGCCGCGGATTCGGCCAATGCCGCGAAGTCTGCGTTTCTCGCCGCGATGAGCCACGAGATTCGCACGCCTCTGAACGCGGTGCTCGGCAACCTGGAGTTGCTCGCGCAATCATCGCTCGATGCACTGCAGCACGACCGGCTCACGACGATCCGAGCGGCGTCGGAGGGATTACTCGAGATCGTCAGCGATGTGCTCGACTTTTCTAAAATCGAGGCAGGCGAGATGACGCTCGAGGACCTCGAGTTCGACGCGCTCGACGTCGTCGCGCGGTCGCTGAGCATGTTCGCGCCGGCCGCCCAAGCGAAGGAACTCAAGCTGTTCGCGAACCTTGGCACCGCCACCTCGCGCCCGATGCGCGGCGATCCGACACGACTCGCACAAGTGATCAACAACCTGCTGTCCAATGCAATCAAGTTCACCGCGCGCGGCGAGGTAACGGTGCGTATGGCGCTCCTCGATCCGGTCGAGACGAGCGATGACGCGGAACTGCTGATCGAGATCGAGGACACCGGCATTGGCATGAGTGCGCAGCAGCAGGCTGCGATCTTCCAGCCGTTCAGCCAGGCAGACCGGTCGATCAATCGCCGCTTCGGCGGCACCGGGCTGGGGCTCGCACTATGCGCGAGACTCGCTGGGGCGATGGGTGGGGAGATCGCCGTGCACAGTGCACTGGGCGGTGGTAGTTGCTTCAGCCTCCGGGTGCCGCAGGGCGCACCGCGGGCCGCGCCCGCGATGCCGCGCTTCGGTGGCGAGACAGTCACGCTGGTGGCGGCCTCGGAGGCTTCGCACACCTACGCGATCGCCGCGTTACATGCATGGGGACTCGCTGTCGACGCATTCCGGCACCCGGTCCAGGTCGATACGAACACGCTCGAGCGTACCGGCACGTTGATCCTGCTCGGCGAGCGCGATACGTGGCATCCGGACGACGAATTGCGCTTGATCAGGCACGCATCGAGAGTGATCGACTGTACCACCGATGGGCCGTTGCATCCGGTCGCGCTAGACCGCCTCGTTCGGACCTCGAGTTTCAGTCTCGCTGCGCTAGCCAACGCATTGCAGCACACGCTGCGCAACCAGCCGCTGACTATGCCTACCGAAGCACAGCAGTTGCAGTTGCTGCCGCGCCGGTTGAAGGTCCTCGTCGCCGAAGACAACGTGGTCAACCGCCGGCTTTTCGCGGAGCAGATGGCGGTGCTCGGCTGTAACGCCACAGTGGTCGAAGATGGCGCGCGCGCGGTTGCCGAACTGTCGGCCGAAACCTTCGATGTGCTGATCACCGACCTGTCAATGCCCTTGATGGACGGCTACGCGCTCGCGCGCGAAGCCCACCGGCGCTGGCCGTGTATGCCGGTGGTCGCGGCCACCGCATCGGTCAGCGCAGATGAGCGCGAGCGCTGCAAAGCTGCCGGGTTTGCAAGAATGGTCACGAAGCCGTTGTCGCTTGGAAGGTTGCGCGCCACACTGGCCGAAGTAACCGGCTTAACCCTTGCCGGGCCGCAGTTCCAGGTTCGCACCGACAACCCGGCGCAACCCGCCGACCTAGCAACCCATAGCGACGGCCTGCTCGGCTACCAGGCCTTGCCAGATGAGTTGCGACAGACCTACCTCGATTCATTCGAAGCGTCGCTCGCGGCGATTGCCGGCGCGCAGCGCGACAACGATGCGCCACGCGCACTCGCCGAACTGCATTCGCTGACCGGAGCGCTCGGCGTATTCCGTCAATACGCGCTCGCCGGGTGCTGCGCCGAACTCCAATCCCGTATCAAGCAAGCGGGTCTGGAAAACCTCGGCGGCATCGACATCGCCGCTCATTTACGTGACGTGCAGGATCGCCAACTGTCGGAGTGCTGACACTGCGCACCGCTGGGCGGGTGCGCCGCGTCCGCCCCTTGGGGCGGCTGATCGGGCAGCATCCTCCAGCTCTTTTGCACAAGGGCGGGCAAGCGCATAATGAAGCGGCCATCGCCGGCCTGCCCGATTTCGCTCGACCTATGCGCCGTACCCGACCAAGCAGTGAGCTAGGCCAGTTTCACCGATATCAGCACATGTTGATGTACGGCGGCGCTGCCGCGCTGACTTTCGCGGTTATTGTCGCCTTCGTAATCAACTCGGTCGCGCTGATCTACAGCTATACGGTCCGCGAATCCGACCTGCTATCGCCGGAAGTGGGCACGATCGAGGACATCATCCAGATGGCCGAAGCGTCCCTTCGCGGCAACGCCCATAGCGTCGAACGCGAATGGAACAGTGGCACGGAGGCTCCGCCTGCGGTGGTCGACCAGTACGAACGCAACGGCAACACACTAGAACTAGCTTCGCCACCTTATTTGCCGCCGTCGGTAGTGGTCGGCTCGTCCACATCAAGTCATCCCACATCCGTGGAACGCCGGTTCGCGTATCTGACCGAAAGGCTGCTCGGATCGACTAGCGGAATCGCAGCACGCTTCGGCGAAGTAACCGCCTACCTTTTCAGCCGCGACCAGTCGGTACTGGGCGTGATCGTGCAACCCTCTCCTCCGAGCCAATATTTCTCGAAACTGCTCGTGAACCGTGCCGCGCTGTTTGCCACTTTGACGGATCCTACTGGCAAAGAATTGCTCTCCGGCGACGCCACTCGACCGACGCGCAACAGGCAAGGCATGCTCGTCACCCCGATTCGCTGGCTGCCGCCCTACGACAGTCCGGTATCGGGCAACCGCAGCGTACGCCTCGCGTCCGCGTTGATCGACTCTCAGGAAAAGCCATTTGGTGCACTGGTCGCCGAGATGCCGCTCACGCGGCTAACCGACCCGCTGCCCCTGTCCGCAACCGACGGCGCATTCGTGCTGCTCGCGCGCGACGGCAGCATCGTCACAACCGCGTCGCAATATCCGGTCGACAAGCGCGCGGTGGACGCGGCTCGCGACGCGCTCGCGAACGGCATCGGCGCGGTCGAACGGCGTGTCAACCGTTCGGGTTACTGGCTGTCGGGCTGGACGATCGGCAGCACCGGCTGGATTCTGGTGTATGTCGATTCGTGGTCGAGCCTTGCCACGAGATTGCGGCACACTCTTTTGCCGTCGTTGCTGACGACCACCGCGATCATCGTGCTGATCTGGACGCTTGTGCTGCTGTTCGACCACCGGGTCTATCGTCCGGTGCTGCTGCGCTCGCATCGCGTGTTCGAGAGCGAACGCCTGAGCCGGACACTGATCAAGACCGCCCCTGTCGGGCTCGGCCTGATTTCCATGAAGGATGGCGCCCCGCTATTGCGCAGCCCGACCATGGTCGAAACATCCCGGCGCGTAGTCGTGCCGGAGCCGACGCTCGCGTCCGAACTGGCCGCGCGCTACCGCGCACACCGCCAACGCGATGCGCGCGTGGGCGAAGAGTCAATGCATGAGGAGCTTACCCTCCCCACGTGCGACAGCGAGCCCGTCGATCTCGCCGTCAGCGTCGTACCCGAGCGGTATCGCGGCGAAGACGTGCTAGTCGTCGCGTTCACCGACGTCACCGCGCGGAAACGTCTCGAGCAACATTTGCGGGAGGCGCGCGAGGCCGCGGACTCGGCGAACGCCGCAAAGTCGGTGTTTCTTGCAACCATGAGCCACGAAATCCGCACGCCGCTAAACGCGGTGCTCGGCAATCTCGAACTGCTAGCGCAAACCCAGCTCGACACACGGCAACGCGAACGGCTGACAACGATTCGTTCGTCGTCCGATAGTCTGCTGTCGATCATCAGCGACGTGCTCGACTTCTCCAAGATCGAGGCCGGCGAAATGACGCTCGAACAGATCGAATTCGATGCGCTCGAGGTCATTGCGCGCGCGCTGACGATGTTCGCACCTGTGGCGCACGCCAAACATCTACGGCTTGCTGCGAATCTCGGCACTACCACCTCGCTGCCGATGCGAGGCGATCCCACCCGCCTCATGCAGGTGATCAACAACCTGCTCTCGAATGCGTTGAAGTTTACCGAGCGCGGCGATGTACTGCTGCGTATGACGGTGCTCGATGCGGCCACCTTGCAGATCGAGGTTGAGGACACGGGTATCGGCATGACTGACGAGCAACAGCGACAGGTGTTCGAGCCGTTCGGCCAGGCCGACGCGACGATCAGCCGCCGGTTTGGTGGTACGGGCCTCGGGCTGACCCTATGTTCCCGACTGATGCAAGCGATGGGAGGCAGCATCGCGGTGCGCAGCGAACCGGACAACGGCAGCTGCTTTACGATGCGCGTGCCGCTCGGCGCGCCGCGCGGCGTGCCGGCAATCCCCCAATTTGACGGTGAAGCAATTGCGCTGGTGAGCGCTGCCGACGCGTCGGACGCCGGCCTCGCATTGGCTCTAAAGGAGTGGCGGCTAACGTTCATGACATACCGGCACCCGGCGCTGATCGAGCCAGACACGCTCGAACAAGTCGAGGCTGTGATTTTCTGCGGCGAGCGCGGCACGTGGCACGCGGACGACGAACGTGCGATTTTCGACGACGCGTCGTGGGTCATCGAATGCAGCACCGCGGGCCCCTACGATCCGGTCGTCACCGGCCGCGTCGTGCGGGTATCGAGTTTCAGCCTAAAGGGAGTCGAGCAGGCGTTGCAGCACTCGCTGCACGGCGCACGGCTCGAGCGGGGGACAGAACTTCCGCAGGTGCTCCCGCGTCACCTTCGGGTGCTGGTCGCGGAGGACAATCCGGCAAACCGCCGACTGTTCGAAGAACAATTGGCGATGCTCGGCTGCGAAGTGACGCTGGCCGAGGATGGCCAGCAGGCGCTCGACGAGCTTTTGGCGCGACGATTCGATGTCCTGATCACGGATCTATGGATGCCGGTCATGGACGGCTACGCGCTCGCTAACGACGTCCGCGCGCGCTGGCCGAAGATGCCGATCATCGCGGCAACCGCCTCGGTCACGCTCGAAGAGCGCAAACGCTGTGAGCAGGCCGGTATCGGGCAGGTGGTCACGAAGCCACTGTCGCTCGCGCGCTTGCGAGCGGCGCTCACGCAGGCAACAGGCTTACCCAGTGTGTCGCTCCAAGCCGAAAGCGAGCGCGAAACACCCGCAGCGGACGACGGTCTGCTCGGCGAGCGGGCATTGCCGGCCTCGATGCGCGAATCGTTCCTGGCTTCGTTTGACCAGTCGCTCGCGGCGCTAGCCACGGCGCAGCGCGACAACGATGCGACGTGCGTGCTTGCCGAGTTGCATTCGTTACGCGGCGCGCTGCGCTTTTTCGGCGACATTGAGCTGGATGAAGCTTGCGCGCGACTGCAAAGCGCCGTACGTGAGCAAGGCGTCGCGGTCACCGCGTCTCAGCTCGATGCGTTCGACGTCAAGGTTCAGGCGACGATGCTGGGTCACGCGCAAAGCGCGCGCGAAACGCTGTCGATGCTTGTGGCCGCCGCGAAGCGGGTCGCTCCCGCCAATGCCGCGAGCCGCTTGTTGCGGATAGTGCAAGCCGCGTTGCAGGAGACCGGGGCCGATGCAGAGCACTCAGCGTAGTCCCGGCTGGTATCCCGGTCAATCGGGCCGGCCGCCGGCGCGAAGCCGGTCAAAGCGCGCCGTCCGCGGGTAGGCCTGTTTCGAACGCGAATCGATACAGATCGGAGTCCGATTCGATGCCCAGTTTGCGCATCGCCGATCTTTTTTGCGCGCTGACGGTCTGCTTTGTCCGGCTTAATTGGGTCGCTATCTTACTGACGGTAAGACCCGAAAGCAGCAATCGGATCACCTCCAGCTCGCGGCTCGACAGTCCGGGTATGCGCTTGCTGGATGTATCGGCTGGGTCACCGCTCGACGGCGACTCTTGCAGAGTCGGCGAATAGTAATTCGCCCCAGCATGGACAGCATGGATGGCCGTAATCAGGTATCCAACATCCTTTGCCTTGTTCAGTACTGACTGAATACCGATCCTTCGCATTTTGTCCGCGATGGCGAAATTATCGATTGTCATGAAGACAATGATCTTCAGATCCGGATGCCGGCGCCGCAGGAACGACAGCATGGCCATTCCATCGCCATAGTCCCCGCCGGGCATCGCGAAATCTGTAATCAGAATATCGCACGACACCCGCGACAATACGTCGACAAGCGCAGTGGAGTCATGCGCGGTTGCAGCGACATTGAGGGTGTGAATTCTAGATAGTTCATATTTGACGCCCGCGATCAGCGCGGGATGGTCATCCGCAAGTATGAGGTTGATTTTCATGACGCTCTCGCCAGGCTGGCTTGTGTGAAAATTAGAAAGAACAGTTAATTTAACAAGAGTGAAAATAGAAAAGTTTCTTACTGATAAAAATCTGACTCAAAAGATATTTGACTTGTCAGAATGGCGGTGAGATGTACTCGATAGAGCTTGTCGCACCTCGTCGGCGACACAAATCGCAGCTGACTTGTCAGACGAGCGCGAGCACCTCACTGTCGCTACGGATTGGCTTCTTGACTGGCTCCCTGGTCTCACCTCAAAGATGAAGCGAAGCAGGCCGGGGGCTTTACGGCATGCAATTTCGCGACCTTGAATTTTGGGTTTACAGATATAAGATGTTTCTTATGCATGGAGATCGGAATTTATAACATGTCAAATTTTAATATATTGAAAATCATCTAAAATTATTCTAAATTCTTGTTTTATTATCGATTCTTCATTATTGAGGCATCGATAAATTAAAATTGCCGATTTTCAGTTCACGATTTTTAATAAAAGCGATTTATTATTTTATTGTATTTTTCGGCCACAAAATCATATTGCGACGAATTCAATCGACATCTTTTATCGCTCACCACTCCGATGTCACCTTGAGAAAATATGAAATGGAAAAATCAAGCAATAAAATTCCCGCAACAGTTCGAGCACTGCTCGCTTTCGCGGATCTACGTAAAAGCGAGGAACGGGAGTTCATCACTACAATGAACCTTTTGCTTCTTGCTTCGCCCCAAAGACGGCTCGAACTCATCGAGCAGATCAAACGGGAGAATTTTGGAGATGCATCTTTCGAAAGACGCACATCTTCGTCTGATTAAAGTCCGAGAAAAGGGCGCAGATCAAGCGCCCTCGCCAACAAGGGAGTTCAGAGGCCATCCGGTGTCCCTGATCTCCGGAAGCTGGTCCGCTTTGTAAGCGGCACCAGCACTCCGTTGTGCCGCTTACTGTTTGCACACTTTAGCCAATGACCCGCAGCCCGCTTACATTGCTACGACGTGCACTTCTACTCGCCGGTTCAAAGCGCGCCCCTCTGCAGTCGCATTCGATGCAACCGGATTATCCGCGCCCTCTCCCTCGGCGATGAACTGTTCTGCCCGCATTCCGTGGCTGCGTAGATAGCGCAACACGGATTGTGCGCGTGCCTGCGACAGTTGCCGGTTGTGTATCAGGGAACCGCTTGAATCCGTATGGCCGGTGACCGTGATGCTACGGAAGCTCGCTCCTTGATTCGCACGTACAAATTGATCGAGATCTGCGTTGACAACGTCACTCAGAACGGCACTGTCCTTCGCGAAATTCGCATTACCTTGCAACAGCACCTGGCCGCGCGCCCGGGTCTGCAACGGTGCGGACAGTTGCGCGGGCGGCCGCGGCGCGACGGCCTGCGGCACCTCGGCAGGTTGGCCGCACATAAAGGTCAGTTCACGCGGATTGTTGGTGTTCACGCCAGATTTCACTCCATCGACTGATTCGAGCGGGGTGACGGTCTTATCCTTGCAGATTTCGGCCGCCACTTTGAAACAGGTCTGCGAACTTTCGAGCAGACCACGGCAACTGACCCGATACGTTGGCGCCGCTTGATTCGGTGCGACGATCGCATGGGCGGTGTAGGTCGGACCCGACTGGGTCGTGCATGCCGCGATAGATGCGGACAGCGCGCCCACCAGCGCGAGGCGGGAATAAGCTGAATAGTGCTTTTTCATGTTTGCAGGTTCACTTGGGCAAATTCGAAAAAATATTGGAAAAATGCGATGCGGCTGAGAGGGCGCACGCGCCCTCTCCTGCTATGCGCTTACCACTGATACGAAGCGCCGACGCCTGCCGTGGTACCGCCGCTGGAATAGCCCAAACCCGCTCTCATCTTGATGTTTTGCGTAATGCGAGCGGTACCGCCGATCGCGAGAGCCTGGTAGCCCTTGTAGGTTCCAGCGCCGATGCCGAGCGACAGAGTCTTATCCCTGTCGACGTCCGGAATCATCGTCAACGCTGTAGCGGCGGCGACGCCCGAGTACGCACCCTTGGCGACATCGTTGATTGCCGCGTCGGCCGCGTTCACCCGGTTGTCGAGGCCCGTAATCCGCTCGTCGAGACCGGTGAGCGCATCGCCGACGTTCGAGTAATTGCCGCCCGACAGGTGGTACGACGGGCCGGTCACCGAGCCGTCCGAGTTGAGAGCCGCACCGCCACCCAGGCCGTTCACCACTGTCGTCAACTGACTGACATTGACTGCGTCCGTGGCTTGCGTACCCGCGGCAACGTTGGTGATCTGACGCTGTTGCGTCGCGGACCCCACCGACACGGCATTGTCTCGATCAGCCGTCGATCCTTGACCGAGCGCAACCGCGTTCGTAGCCGACGCCTGTGCTCCCTGACCGATCGCCACCGAGCGCGATGTCGCCGTCGCGTCGGAACCCACGGCAACGGCGTCGTCCGCCGCATTGGCGCTCGAGCCGAGGGCCGTTCCGTAATCTCCCGCGACGGTTGCGCCCGAGCCCGCCGTAGTGCTGCCTGAACCGGCCCCAGGAGCAGCAGCGTGCTGTACCGCTCCGTCGGTCCAATCCGCGCGCGTATCGGTTGCGTTGAAGTACGGGTTGGATGCACCACGACTATCGACACTGCTGCTCTCCAGGTTCGTTACGCGATTGTCGATGATCGACACCTGGCTTTGCAGCGCGGACAACTGACCGAAGTTCACCGCATCGTAGGTTGACGTGCCGTTGGCGACGTTGGTCAATACCACCGGTCCTCCCGACATACCACCACCCAGCGTGACGCTGTTGTAGTTCACGGTGCCGTCGACACTGCGGTCGTATTTGACCGAACCCTGATCCAGATTCGCGATGTTGCTGTTGATCCGCTCCAGTGCCTCGTTGGTCGTATAAAGCTGCGAGCCATTGACCGCGTCGGTACTCGTCGCGCTCAAACGGCCGGCGGCCACGTTCGTGATCGTGCGCTCGTTATCCACGCTGCCCACGCTCACCGTGCTCCTCGGATTCGCCCCGGCGAATCCGTAGTCCGTGCCGCCGATAGTCGCGCCGGCCGTGCCCACTGCTGCTTCCGTGGTCGATCCCGCACCCAGTGCCACGTCGTTGGTGTTCTTCGCCATCGCGCCCATACCGATCGCGACAGAGTCCTGACCATCCGCCGACGAATCGACACCCGTCGAGTTCGCGTGGAAGTACTTCGTGCCGTTGGTGTACACGTTGTTGATCTGACTGTTCGTCTCGGTCAGCTGTGACATGTTCACCGCGTCGCTCGGGTTCACACCGTCCGCCACGTTCGTGATACGGGTGCCGCCCGTGTGCGTCACGGCGTTGTACGTGTCGCCAGCCAGAGTGATGCTGTTGTGGTTCACCGTCCCATCGCTAGCCACGTCGTACGTCGCCGCGCTATCGCCCACCTGCTTGAGCCTGTCGCCCAGATTCGTGATCGACGTCGTGTTCGCATCGACCTGCTGGTTCGTCGCATACAGCTGCGAACCATTCACCGCGTCGGTGCTTGTCGCGCTCAAACTGCCGGCGGCCACGTTCGTGATCGTGCGCTCGTTACCCACGCTGCCCACGCTCACCGTGCTCGTCGGATTGGCCCCGGCGAATGCGTAGTCCGTGCCGCCAATAGTCGCGCCGGCCGTGCCCACTGCTGCTTCCGTGGTCGATCCCGCACCCAGTGCCACGTCGTTGGTGTTCTTCGCCACCGTGCCCATACCGATCGCGACAGAGTCCTGACCATCCGCCGACGAATCGACACCCGTCGAGTTCGCGTGGAAGTACTTCGTGCCGTTGGTGTACACGTTGTTGATCTGACTGTTCGTCTCGGTCAGCTGTGACATGTTCACCGCGTCGCTCGGGTTCACACCGTCCGCCACGTTCGTGATACGGGTGCCGCCCGTGTGCGTCACGGCGTTGTACGTGTCGCCAGCCAGAGTGATGCTGCTGTGGTTCACCGTACCATCGGCGTTGGTGTCGTACTTCAAGGAACTCGCGCCAAGGTTGCTCACCATGTCGTTCACCGCCTCGAGCTGCGCCACATTGACCGCATCGCTGTCGTCCACACCCGCGGCCAGATTCGTGATCGTCTTGGTGCCTGCGTTGATGCCGCCCGTCGTGACGCTCGGGCCACCCTGGATCGTCAGGCCGCCCTGGTTCAGCACCGTGTTGCCTATCGTGATGCTGTTGAGTTCGAGGTCTTGTGCAAGGCCAAACTTCACGTCATTGCTGGTCGCTTCCTTGCTCACCACGATGTTCTTGTCCGTGCTGCTCAGATCCACCGCAGCAGTCGGCGCAACGTTCGTCGCGTTGCCGCCCTGCGCGCTGATGGTCCAGCCCGCGCTGGCCGTCTTGCTGACCTGGTCCAACTGGTCCTTGTTCACTACGTCGCCACCATTGACACCGGCCGCCACGTTCGTGATGGTCTTGTTGCCTGCGTCGATGCCGTCAGTCGTGATGCCCGGTCCGCCCTGGATCGTCAGGCCGCCCTGATTAACTAGCGTGTTCCCCATCGTGACGCTGTCGACATTCAGATTTTTCGCCAGGTTGAACGTCACGTCATTGCTGGTCGCGCTCTTGCTCACCACAATGTTCTGGTCGGTGTTGTTCAGGTCGACCGAGCCACCCGGCACGACATTCGTCGCGTTGTCGTTCTGCGCGCTGATGATCCAGCCTGCGTTGGCCGTCTTGCTGACCTGGTCTAACTGGTCCTTGTTCACTGCGTCACCACCACTCACACCGGCAGCCACGTTCGTGATTCGCGTGCCGCCCGTGCGCGTCGTCGGGTTGTAGGCGTCTCCCAGCAGCGTGATGCTGTTGTGGCTCAACGTGCCATCAGGGTTCTTGTCGTACTTGACCGCGTTGTTGTCCAGATCCGAAATACCCATGTTGATCTGCTCGATCGCCTGATTCGCCGCATACAGCTGCGAACCATTGACCGCGTCAGTGCTCTTCGCGCTCAAACTGCCGGCGGCCACGTTCGTGATCGTGCGCTCGTTACCCACGCTGCCCACGCTCACCGTGCTCGTCGGATTGGCCCCGGCGAATGCGTAGTCCGTGCCGCCAATAGTCGCGCCGGCCGTGCCCACTGCTGCTTCCGTGGTCGATCCCGCACCCAGTGCCACGTCGTTGGTGTTCTTCGCCACCGCGCCCATACCGATTGCTACAGAGTCCTGACCATCCGCCGACGAATCGACACCCGTCGAGTTCGCGTGGAAGTACTTCGTGCCGTTGGCGATCACGCCGTTGAGTTCGTCGCCCAGATTCGTGACGTTCTGGTTCGTCTCATAAAGCTGCGAGCCATTTACCGCATCGGTGCTCGTCGACGAGAGGTCGCCGCGGGCTACGTTGTGCAGTGCTACTGGTGCGCTTGCCCCCTCCCCACCTAGCGTCACGCTGCTGTGGTCCGGCGAGTCGTACATCACGGCGTTAGTCACCGTGGTCGACAGCGACGAGATACCGGTCGAGGTGGATGACGAGAGGTTCGCCAGGTTGCTATCTGTCGTGCTTAGTCCGCTCGACAGCGAACTCAAACCGGTCGAGGTCGACGTCGACAGTGATGAAATGCCGATCGATGACGACGTCGAAAGGCTCGCCAGATTGCTGTCGGTCGTGCTTAGCCCGCTCGACAGCGAACTCAAACCAGTCGAGGCCGATGTCGACAACGAGCTGACGCCCGTCGACAGCGATGAAATACCCGTCGACGTGGACGTCGAGAGACTCGTCAGGTTGCTGTCGGTCGTGCTCAGTCCGCTCGACAGCGAGCTCAAACCAGTCGAGGTCGATGTCGAGAGCGAGCTGACGCCCGTCGACAGCGACGAGATGCCGGTCGACGCAGACGTCGAGAGGCTCGTCAGGTTACTGTCGGTCGTGCTCAGTCCGCTCGACAGCGAGCTCAAACCAGTCGAGGTCGATGACGACAACGAGCTGACGCCCGTCGACAGCGATGAGATGCCAGTCGACGTGGACGTCGAGAGGCTCGTCAGGTTACTGTCTGTCGTGCTCAGTCCGCTCGACAGCGAGCTCAAACCAGTCGAGGTCGATGTCCAGAGCGAGCTGACGCCCGTCGACAGCGACGAGATGCCAGTCGACGCAGACGTCGAGAAGCTCGTCAGGTTACTGCTAGTGGTGCTTAGCCCGCTCGACAGCGCAGCCATGCCGGCCGCTGTCGACGTCGATAGCGAACTGACACCCGTCGACAGCGATGAAATGCCCGTCGACGCAGATGCCGAAAGGCTGGTCAGGTTATTACTAGTGGTGCTTAGCCCGCTCGACAGCGCGGCCATGCCGGTCGCGGTCGACGTCGACAGCGAGTTCACCACGGCAGCCTGTGACTGCAGCTGGCTGACGTTGACCGCATCGGTGGGAGCCGAACCGGCCGCCACGTTGGTC
>NZ_JAJITD010000032.1 GCF_020880815.1 Paraburkholderia sejongensis | reverse complement strand
ACGCGCCGCATTTGACTGGTCATCCGCCATGAACCAGTTTGCCATTCTGTTTGGCGAGCGCTTCACCAATGCACGCGGGTAACTCCGCTAACCGCCTCGCACACAAAAATGCGGACAGGTTCCAGGTACGCGGCCGGCAGATGTCCACGAAACAGACCGTCACCATCGCACCGGCGGCATCACCTCACGACGAGGTACGTCGCAACGTGCCGAACCATCCTGATATCGACTCGCGAAACCAGCCTTACCGCTTCGCCCAGCCGTCCACGAAAACCCAGACCGACCGCGAGGCGAGGTCGACAGCAATTCCCCCGATCTCGTCCACTCAGAGTTGACCGGGTTCAACCGGAACCCGAACCATTTCACCGACGATCCATACCCCCAACCCCCCGCCGCCTCTCCAGCACCCGCGCATACCACGTCAGTGGAAAGCACATCGCGAAGTAAATCATCGCGACCATCGCATAGATCGGAAACGGCCGGAACGCGGCGTTGGTGATCATCGTGCCGGTCTTGGTCAGCTCGGCGAAACCGATGATCGACGCGAGCGCGGTGCTTTTCACGACCTGCACCAGAAACCCGACGGTCGGCGCCACCGCGATCTTCAGCGCCTGCGGCCACACGATAAAGAGCAACTGCTGACCGAACGTCATGCCCAGGCTCGCGCCCGCCGCCCACTGGCCGCGCGGCACCGCTTCGACGCAGCCGCGCCAGATATCGACCAGGTACGCGCTGGTGTAGAGCGTCAGCGTAACCGCGGCCGCGGTCCACGGCGACACGTCGATGCCGAGCAGCGGCAGACCGAAGAACGTGAGAAACAGCTGCATCAGCAGCGGCGTGCCCTGAAACACCTCGACGTACAGCACGACGACGCGCCGCAGCCACGCGAGCGGCGACACCCGCAGCCTGAGCAACAGCAATCCGACAAGTCCGCCGCCAACAAACGCGATCACCGACAGCAGCAAGGTCCAGCGAGCGGCCAGCAGCAGATTGCGGGCGATGTCCCACAGCGTGAATTCGACCATGCTCAGCGCTCCGTCGGCAGTGAGCGCGCGCCGCCGCGCCATAGCAGGCGCTGACACCATCTACGTGGCGCAGCGCCGTTGTCGTTGCCGCTGCTACGCGCGGCGCGGCCCGCGAACAGGCCACGGCCGAAACGGTTCAGCAATTGCCGCAGCACGATCGACATCAGCAGATAGACCGCGGTGATGATCAGATAGGCCTCGAACGAGCGGAAATTGCGCGACTGGATGAAGTTCGCCGCGTAGGTCAGGTCGGGCACCGAGATCTGCGACACCACCGCCGAGCCGAGCATCACGATCAGCACCTGGCCGAGCAGCGCGGGAAACACGTTGGCGAGCGCCTGCGGCAGCACCACGTGACGAAACACCTGGCGCCTGTGCAGACCGAGCGCCTGCGCGGCCTGCAACTGGCCGCGCGGAATCGAATCGATGCCGGCGCGTACGATTTCGGTCGCATACGCGCCGAGATTGACGGTCATCGCGAGAATCGCGGCCTGCACTTCGTCGATATGGATGCCGAGGGTCGGCAGTCCGAAGAACACGAAGAACAGTTGCACGAGAAACGGCGTGTTGCGGATCAGCTCGACGTAGCTCGCGACCAGCCAGCGTGCCCATTTCGGCCCCGCCGCCGCGATGCTCGCACCAGCAATGCCGACGAGGCCGCCGAGCAGCGTCGATACCGCGGTGAGCCCGAGGGTCACCGCGGCGCCGTGCACCAGCATGTCCGCATAGAGGCCGAAGCCGCTGAAATCGAACGCGTAGCTCATGGCCTCGTGCTCATGGTTGATTCGGATTCGTGCGCGAGCGCGACGGCTCGCGCGTCAGCGTTCACAGATCGGCCGGCAGCGGCGCGCGCAGCCACTTCTGCGAGATCGCGTTCATCGTGCCGTCCTTGCGCGCCTTGGCGATCGTTTCGTCGACCTTGGCCTTCAGGCGCGGCTCGTTCTTGTTCAGGCCGACGTGATCGGGCGAGCTGAACAGCGAGAATTTCTGTTCGGGATCGTTGGCCGGATGGCGCGCGAGAATCGTCGCGCCGACGTCGTTGCCGACCACCATCAACTGCGCCTGACCGGAAAGAAACGCCGAAATCGCGCCGTTCGGATCGTCGAAGCGTTTGATGTTCGCCGACGGTGGCGCGATCTTCGTCACGCTCAGGTCCTCCAGCGTGCCGCGCGCGACCGACACCGATTTGCCGGCGAGGTCGGCGGCGCTCTTCACCTGCAGCGATTTCGGACCGAACACCGCGAGGTAGTACGGCGCGTACGGCTGCGAAAAGTCGTTCACCTTTTCGCGCTCCGGCGTCTGACCGACCGACAGCAGCATGTCGGCCTTGCGGTCGGCCAGATAGGCCATCCGGTTGTCGCCGGTGACCGGCACCAGTTCGACCTTCGCATTGAGGGCCTTGCCGATCAGATTGGCCACGTCGATGTCGTAGCCGACCGGTTTCATGTCCGGGCCGATCGAGCCGAACGGCGGATAGTCCTCGAACACGCCGATGCGCACGGTGCCCGACTTCGCGATGTTGTCGAGCGCGTCGGCATGCGCGGTCGACGGCAGCGCGCCCAACGCGCCGAGCGCGCTGATCGCGAGCGTCGCGGCGAGCGTGGCGAACACCCGGCGCGGCTGCGCGCGGCGGGTCGGTTGGGAGGTGGGGCGCTGGTTCATGGTCTGTTCCTCGGTCGAGAGCGTGAGCGGTGACGAATCCGTCATCTGTCGACGCACTGTAGGTTTGCCAAAATCCCGCAACAATCGAAATATCCGCATGGGTTGCATGACGTATGCTCATGGCTTGGCGGCAGCCGTACCCGCCGCCCAATGACTTTTTCTGATCCTGGGAATACCGATGCGACGCCTACCGCCGCTCAATGCGCTGCAGATTTTCGAAACCGTCGCGCGCCATCGCAGCTTCACGCGCGCCGCCGACCATCTGTGCCTGACCCAGGGCGCGGTCAGCCGGCAGATCATCGCGCTCGAGGACTACTACCGGTTTCCGCTGTTCAAGCGGCACGCGAAGGGCCTGACGCTGACCGCCGAGGGCGAAATGCTGCTGCCGGTCGTCAAGGAAAGCTTCGGACGGATCGAGGAGATGTCGCTGCGCCTGACGCGGCAGCGCACCGATCTCGCGCTGAAGGTGCCGACCTGCGTGATGCGCTGGATCCTGCCGAAGATCATGCGTTTCCAGTCCGAGTATCCGGACCTGCACGTGCAGATCACGACCACCTGGCAACACGACGTCGATTTCCAGAGCGAGCCGTTCGACGCGGCGATCATCTACGGGTCGTCGCCGGGCGCGGACGTGCAGGCGGTGCCGCTGTTCGACGAGCATCTGACGCCGGTCTGCACGCCCGAGTTGCTGAAGGACAAGCCGCTCGCGCGGGTGGCCGACCTCGCGCGTCACACGCTGCTGCATCCGACCCGCGATCATCGCGACTGGAAGATGTGGCTGGCGAAAGTGGCGGAAACCGATGCGGCGGGCGCGGCGGCGATCGACGCCGAACTGGGGCCGAGCTTCGACACGCTCGACATGGCGACCAATGCGGCCGCGCAGGGCTTCGGCGTCGCGATCAGCGATCTCGCGCTGATCGACGAGGACGTCGCCGCGCGGCGTCTGGTGCGGCCGTTCGATACGGTGCTCAAGACCGGCTGGCGCTACTACTTCGTGTGTCCGGACGCGGTCGCGCAGCAGCAGAAGCTCAATCTGTTTCGCGACTGGATCGTCGCGCATTGGGAAGAGTGAGGACGGCGGCGCGGGCCGCGCGCGTGGCACGCGCGCCGCGCTGGCCGCCGGTCAAGGCGCGAATGACAGGAACAGATAGGCGGCGAACAGCGACAGATGCACCGCGCCTTGCAAGATGGTGGTGCGCCCGGTGCTAAGCGTCAGTGTGCCGACCACCAGCGTCAGCGCGAGCAGCACCATTTCCTTGCCGTTGATGCCGAGCACGATCGGCTGACCGATGTACAGGAACACGCCCGCGACGGTCGGAATGGTCAGCCCGATACTGGCGAGCGCGGAGCCGAGCGCGAGATTCAGGCTGGTCTGCAGACGATCGCCGCGCGCCGCGCGCACTGCGGCGAGCCCCTCGGGCAGCAGCACCAGCGCCGCGATGATGATACCGACCACCGCCGGCGGCGCGCCCGCGTTCAGCACCGCGGTTTCCACCACCGGCGACAGCACCTTCGCCAGCAGCACCACCGCCACCAGACTGACCACGAGCAGCGCGCCGCTGATCAACGCGTGTTTGGCGCTGGGCGGATCGGCATGGACGTCCTCGTCGGGCACGCCGGCGAGAAAGTAATCGCGGTGGCGCACGGTCTGCACGAACACGAACACGCAATACAGCACCAGCGACGAAATCCCTGCGAACGCCAGTTGCGAACTCGACAGGATCGGGCCGGCACTGGTGGTCGTGAAGTTCGGCATCACCAGCGTCAGCACCGACAGCGACGCGAGCACCGCGAGCGCGGCCGCCGCGCCGCGGCTCTGGAAGTCCTGCTCGAGGTGGCGGATGCCGCCCACCAGCAGACACAGCCCGACGATCCCGTTACAGACGATCATCACCGCCGCGAACACGGTGTCGCGCGCGAGACCGGCCTTTTCCGGGCCCGACGTGAGCATCACCGAGACGATTAGCGCAACCTCGATCACGGTCACCGCGACCGCCAGCACCAGCGTGCCGAACGGCTCGCCGATCCGGTGCGCGACCACTTCCGCGTGGTGGACGGCGGTAAACACCGCGGCGCACAGCGCCAGGCCGACCACCGCGAGCAGCAGCGCGTTGCCGGGCACCGCATAGGCGGCGCCGAGCACGATCCAGGCGACGAATGGCACGACGAGGGTCCAACGGGGCAGCACGGGCGTGGGCGAAGTCATGCGGTCTTCCTCTTGGGTGCGTGTGGAGGGCGGACGAACCGGCGCTCACCTGTTTTTCAATCTGGGACGAACCTGAAGCAATATCTCAAAAGGATACGCTAAGCCGTTAAATTATAAGGGCTAACGATGATCGAGCGGGCGCTGCGCTGGAGCCGCTTGCCTTGCTGGGCGACGACGCGAACCGGTGGGGTCCGAACGGCGCTCGAGAGCGCGGGCATCGTGCTGCGGAAGGGACGCCGGCGTCTGAACGGACGTCGCGCGTGGGAAAGTATCGCGGTTTCGGGGGCGCAGAGGAATCCTGGCTTGCGGCGGTCCGAGTACCGTGCTGCATGAAAGCCGTGGCCGGCTGGAGCTCGAGTCCTGAAGTGGCGCCGATGCGCTGGTTGCGGCATCGGCGCCAATTTGCTGCGTTACTGCGGGTTCAGCTTACTGGCCGATCGCGCGAATCGTCAGCGCGTTCTTCACCGAGGTCACGCCCGGCACGCCTTGCGCGGCGTTGGTCGCGAGGTCGATCTGCGCTGCTTCCGGCACCGAGCCGGCCAGCGTGATCGCGCCGTCGCGTGCGCGCACTGTGATGTTGCCGACCGTCAGGCCCTTCGTGCGGGCGAGCACGCCGCGGACCTTGCGCGACAGCGCGCGGTTCGCCGCGCGAGTTTCCTTGGCGGTTTGCTTGGCGGTCGGTGCCGATGCCGCGGGCGCCGCTGCCGGCGCCGAAGCCGCGTCTTGTGCGTATGCGTTCAGGGATGCGAGCACGATCAGTGCGCCGCCGATCATCTTGATTGCTTTCATTGAACTTCTCCTGTTGTCTTAAGTATGTCTCTCCCCGGACGGGGACGTTTTATGCACCAGCGGGTACAGCGGGATTCAATCTGAATGGAACAGGTACGGCAGCCGTGCGTTTGCTTCAGCCGGAATGCGCAGCGGGTCCGCCCGTCCTTCGACGGGCGGACCCGCTGCGCAAACGGCCGTGTTGACGGCCGGAAACACACGATACAGCAATTAGTGCCATGTTGCCCTTTGCGCGCGGGGAAAGTGCGGCGTCGGTACAACGAATGGGCCGATCGCTCACAGGCGATGACATGCACGGCACGGGCGGCGGGTCTGTTTGGCCACATTTTGGGATTCGTGGCGGTGCTGGACCCGTGCGCCGGGTTGGTCTCATGCTTGCGGATTTGGCTCGTTCGCGGCTCGCTGCAAGCCGGCTATTCACTTTTCCATTCTCAGCGTCAGGACGTTCCCCCATGCGATCCGAACCTTTGCCGATTCGCCCGTTGCGCCGCGCCGATCTGCCGGTCGACACCATCGAACTCGCGCGCTTCATGGTCGGCAAATACCTCGTGCACGATCTGCCCGAAGGGCGTCTGAGCGGCCGCATCGTCGAAACCGAGGCGTATCCGGTCGGCGATTCGACCAGTCATGCGTATATCGGCCGACGGCCGTACAACGGCTCGATGTTTCTCGCGCGTGGTCACGCATACGTGCGGCTGACGTATGGCGTGTCGTACATGCTGAACATGTCGGCCGAGGCGGAGGAGGTCGGCGCCGGAATTCTGCTGCGGGCAATCGAGCCGCTGGAAGGACTGGCGCTGATGGAAGCACGCCGCCCGGGTGTGCCGTTGCGCGACCTCGCGCGCGGCCCCGGCCGGCTGACGACGGCATTCGGCATCGACCAGGCGTTCGACGGCCGCGATCTGTGCAGCGGGCGCGGCTTGTGGATCGGCGTGATCGAAACCAACACCGCGCCGCTCGGGGTGACGACGCGAATCGGCTTGTCGCGCGAAATGCATCGGCCGTTGCGATTCTTCGAGCCGGGCAGCGCATTCGTCAGCGGCCCGCGCAAGCTGTTACTGGTCCCGCATTCGGGAGCTTGAACGCACGACGGGTGCGCGGGGCGATTTGCGCTGTCCTGCCGCGTGTTGTGGCGAAACTCGCTCAGTTCAGACCCATTGCGGAAATGTCAGACGCAAGATTTACGAAGCCGACAATTGTTACAGCGAAATCAACGCTGCGGCGGACGATGACGGCAATGCAGCGCGAATTATTGCGACGAGAACAATTATCTATCTCGAAATTAAGGGTTTTCCCTTGCGAGTCCGGTGACTAGACTCAGATCATTCGCTCGACACAACACGTGGCCGGCGATGCACATAAAACCAGATTGGAGGTAAGTCATCATGAAATCGCTGATCAAGGCAGTCGCTATTGCAGCCGTCCTCGCCGCACCGGTCGTATCGTTCGCGCAGTCGAGCCAGCAACCCGTCACCCGCGCGCAAGTGCGTAACGAGCTGATCCAGCTGGAACAGGCCGGCTACAGCCCGGCAACGGCGAACGACACGAACTACCCGGCCGACATTCAGGCCGCTGAACGCCGGGTCCAGGCGCAGAACCCCTCGCTCGCGCAGACCCAGCCGGTCGCCGACACCAGCGGTTACGGCGCGCCGATGAGCGGTTCGACGCAGTCGGGCGCGGTGGCCCAGCCAATGACCGGCTCGCACGGCGTGTATTTCGGTAACTGATTGGACAGCGGCGCCGGCGCGTGTGGCTTCTGATTCCAGATGCAAGCGCCGCAGCGGGCCGTCCGTCCGCGCAGCAAAAAGCGGAGCGCGCCGCGATTAACAGCGCACTCCGTTTGCATTACCCGATTTTTCGTATCCAGCGCGACGCACCACTGAACCGGTATCGGAGTTAGTCGTGCGCGCGTTGAGTTCCTTTTCGAAGGAACCTCCGCTGCCGCAAGGTAGCTTGGCCCAAGCTCTACGAGGTTTGGGCTTTTTTTGCGTCCGCGTCAGCGGGCGTCGGTTGCCGCGTGGCAAGTCGCAGGGCCGGGCTCCCGGCTCAGGGCCGTTCACCGTGGATGTAGAACTCGAGCTGCTGGATCGTGAACTGCTGCTCCGCGATGATGTTCTTCACGAGGTCCCCGATCGACACCATCCCCACCAGCCGCTCGTTGTCGATGACCGGCAGGTGGCGCATGCGCCGCTCGGTCATCAGCGCCATACAGTCTTCGGTGGTCTGGTCCGGGCGCACGAAGCGCACCGCCTTGCTCATGATGTCGCGTACCGGCGTCGCCTTCGACGAGCGGTCCAGCAGCACCACCTTGCGCGCATAGTCTCGCTCCGTGACGATGCCGGCGATGCGGTCGCCGTCGGTGACCACCAGCGCGCCGATGCCCTTGTCGGCCATCAGCCGGATCGCCTCGTAGACGGAATCGTCGGCTCCGATCGTGTACACGCCGGTGGGGTTCGGTTTCGTTTTAAGAAGCTGTGCAACGCTTGTCATGGAGCGGCTCCGTTTCGCAGTGCAGTACGCCGGCATGGCGCACTGTCGTGTGGGACAGGCGCTTCAAGTATAGGCGGGACGTGTGGCCGCGGTACACCGGGAATACGTGGGCGGGCGCGCACGATGCGCGGCGGGTCCGCGGCGCGGGTGCGAGGCGCGGGCGGCTTTGCCTGGCGGTTCCCGCCGCCGCGAAGGGGCATCCACGTATCGCATGCGGATTAGCGGTAAACTCGCACTCCACACCTCATCCCCGGCGCGACCGGGTTCATGTCAGCACCATTGTTCAACGCCATGCTCACGTCTCAGGATTCATCGCCCGCAGCGGACGGCGCCGTCACCGGCGAATGTGTCGTTCTCGACGCCACCGCCACGCTTCCCACGCGCTACGGCACCTTCACTTCCTATGTGTTTCGGGTGGTCGACAGCGGCGCCGAACATCTCGCGCTCGTGATGGGCGATGTCGCGAACCAGTCGTCCGTGCTCACGCGCCTGCACTCCGAGTGCCTGACGGGCGACGTGCTCGGTTCCTATCGCTGCGACTGCGGCGAGCAGCTCGACCTCGCGCTGCGCTATATCGCGGCCGAGGGTTGCGGCGTGCTGCTGTATCTGCGCGGGCACGAAGGGCGCGGGATCGGACTGTCCAACAAGATTCGCGCATACGCGCTGCAGGAGCAGGGTCGCGATACGGTCGAGGCCAATCTCGATCTCGGTCTGCCCGATGATTCACGCGAATACGATTCGGCCGCGGGCATTTTGCGCACGCTGAAGGTCACATCGGTGCGGCTGATGAGCAACAACCCGGAGAAGTTCGACACGCTGTCGAAGCATGGCATTCCGGTGTGCGAACGGGTCGCGCTGGCGATTCCGATGCGCGAAGAAAACGAGCGCTATATCCGCACCAAGCAGCTCAAGTTCGGGCATTACTTCGACGAGAACGAGTGAGCGGCTGCGGCCTGTCCGGTATTCAGAACTTGAAACTTAGGGCAGGCCGAAATCGTCGTTGCTGTCCGGGAGCGTGTCGAGCAAAGTTGCTAACTCGCGCCACCCGAGCAGATTCGCAACGGTTACCGCGATGGAAAGCCCGCGTTGGGCACCCGGAGGCTTCGGGTGAATTAGCGACGCGGGTTCGCCTGGCGACGTGACCGATACTCGTGATGCTTTGCGACGCCCGCATTGTTTTGCTTGCACCTCGATGAACGTACGCCGCAACGGGCAGGTGTGCATACTTTCTCTCCTCGGTCGATCGAACCTTCAAGGCTGTTTCTCACCGCTTGAGCGAGTCCTGCTTTACGCGTGCAGAGGAGGCCGGTGCACGGCTTCCTCGCATTCGCGCTGGAATCCGCTGACGCTGTTCGCTAGCGTCAGCGGCATTTCATTCCACGCTCCGCGCCCGCGTTTCCACACCAGCCGCGCGCGGCAACAGCGCCGCCAACTCATCTTTCAACGTCGTCGCCCCGAAGCGCCGCTCGCTGACCCCTTCGACGTCGATGCGGCCCGCGTTGTGCGCGTCGTACAGATCGACGATCAGCCGCGCATGCCGCTCGCCCAGACCCGCGCCGTGCAGCACCGCATTCCATTCGTTACGGGGCACCGCGTGAGCGGCGACTGGCCGCCCGGACAGTTCTTGCAGCGTGCGCGCGACATCGAGCGCGCTCACCCGCTGCGCGGCCTCGACACTGACGATGCGCGGCGTCGCGTGGGGCCTTTGCGTTGCGCCGTCGAGCAGCAATTGCGCGGCAAGTTCGCCGACGTCCCGCGCGGCCACGGTCGGGAATAGCTTGTCGAGCGGATGGTGCAAACTCGGCAGCACGCCTCGCTCGAGCGCGACGGGCAGCACGCGCGCCCAGTTGTGCATGTGTTCGGCGGCGCGCAGGAATGTCAGCGAAGACGCAGCGCCGCGTAAGCGCGTTTCGAGGTAGTGAAACAGCGTCGTGATGCCGGTGCCTTCCGGCTGTTCGGCGCCGTAGTCCGATAGCGCGAGCAGACTCGGCGGCGGGGCTTTGTGGAAGGCGGCGATCCCCGCGTCGATCGTGGCGCGCATCGCGGCGGCGGGATCGTCGTGCGCGCGCGGCACGGGGCAAAGCCACTGCACCGCGTGCGCGCCATCGATTGCGCGCGCGAGCGCTTGCGCATCGTTCAGGTCCGCGTGCGCGATGTCGCAGCCGAGGGCCGCGAGCGCCGCGCCTTGCGTTCGATCGCGCACCACCGCGCGCACCGGATGGCCCGCGCGCCGCAGCGCAGTCGCGCTGGCCCGGCCGACAGGTCCCGCAGCTCCAAAGATGACGAACACATTGCGCTCCTCGATGATCGGTATGACGTCATCGTAGGGACGCGGCGCGAGCAAAGCGCGCACGCGTGGATGGCGTTGCGCGGAATCGGATGATTTTCTTTGGAAGCAGAGGTCCGGCGATAAGGAAGCTTCCCGGCCTCAGCGAAACCGCCGGAAACCCCGCACAATGCACGAATCACGCCGCCGTCAAGGAGACCCGCGATGAACGCCGTCACCCCGATCCCCGCACCCGCGCCGCACACCGGTTCGCGCATCGCCGTGCGTTCCAGCAACGGACTCGGCTGGCAAGGCTTCGGCGCGGAACTGGTCAACGTGTCGGCGGGCTTGCACCGGTTGCCGGCGTTGCGCCATCACCGCGTCGGCGTGCACGTCGGCGCACCGGTGAGCGCGCGCTGCCTGTGCGATGCGCGGCGCCTCACGCGCATCCAGACGCACGGCGACGCCGACCTGATCCCCGCCGGCCTCGAAGGACAGTGGACCGACGAGGTGGCCTGCACGATCTTCAGCGTCTGGTTCGCCGACGACTTCGCGCAACGGACCTTGGAACAACTGACGTCGAAGCCGTCCGATGCGCAACTGCGCCCCCGCTTCCAGATGCGCGATGCGCGCTTCCAGCATCTCGCGTGGGCACTGCGCGCGGAGCTCGACGCGAACGATGCGTCCGATCCGCTGTACGCGGAAAGTCTGGGCACGGCGATGCTGGTGCGGCTGATCGGCGGCGAGCCGGCGGAAGGCAAGCGTCGCCGGACGCTGGCGCCGCGCACGGCCGCGCGGGTGATCGAGTTTATCGACGCGAATCTCGACCAGCGCCTGACCCTGGAGAGCCTGGCCGCGCACGCGCAGCTGAGCGTGCCGCATTTCAAGGCGCTGTTTCGCGAGACGCTCGGCGTGCCCGTGCATCAATACGTGGTGCAGCGCCGGGTGGAGCGCGCCCGCGCGCTACTGCTGCAAGGACGCCTGAGCGCGAGCCGGATCGCGCTCGATACCGGCTTTGCGCATCAGAGTCACATGGCGCACTGGATGGGGCGGCTGTTAGGGGTGACGCCGCGCGAATTGCGCGGGAGCGCTAGTGACGACGCCGCTGCCTGAGACTCGCGCAACGGGCCGCCACGCATGAATAGCGCGTGCCGGCTCGCTTATCCCGGCGCCGCGCCGGTCAACTGCGCATAAACGTCATGCGCGAGCTGCAGCAACTGCTTGCGATCGATCCCGCCCGACACCGCATAGCCGAAATCGCCGTCGACCCAATAGAACACGTTGACCGGTCCGGCCTGATACAGCTTGAACGCCGTGGTGTTCGCGTTCTCGCGCCGATGCGAGATGCACAGCGTGACCCGCTCGCCGTTCGGCCCGCGATACATGAATTGCGCGGTCGGACCATCGGCGCCGGGCAGCAGGCGGCCGCCCGACAGCATGAAGCCGCTCTTCGACAGCATCGGCGGATGCACCTGGGTGCCAAGCCGGTTCGCGAGCCACTGCACGAAATCCTGTTCGTGCTCGGCGCTCATGTCGCCGGGGCGTTCGATCGACGGCATGTAGACCACGTGCGCGACCGCTGCCTGGCGCGCGAAGCCTTCAGCGCTGTCCGCGCTGACCGCGCGCGCGTCGGCGCGCGAGTCGACACGCGGAGCGCCGTGCTGGCCGACTTGCTGGTCCAGGTGCTGATCAACACCCAAATCGGCGGTGTCGATCGCGACCGGCCCGATCAGCTCGCCGCGATGCATGCCGATTCCAATGCCCAGCACCATTGCGGCCGCCATCCCGGCCAACTGCGCGGCATAACGCGGCCAGTTTGCGGCGCTCCACGCGCGCCGCGGCGCGCCGCTGTGCAGGCGCTTCGGCACCGGCTCGTTGAGCACGCGGTCGTAGCGCTCGTGGAACATGCTGTTGAGCGAGAAATAATCGCTGACGCGCGCGGCCAGCTCCGGATTCTGTTCGAGCGCGCGCTCGACCTCGGTCCGGCGCTCGCTGGACAGCGTGCCGTCCACGTAGCCGTGGATATCTTCTTCGCCGATCGGCATTTGCGGCTCGCTCATCGCACCACCTGTAATTTCGCTCCGGGCTGAGTGCCGGCCATCAACGCCCGCAGCCGCTCGCGGCCGCGCGACAGGCGCGACATCACCGTGCCGATCGGAATGTTCAGCGCGAGCGCGACATCGGCATAACTCATTTCTTCGAGACCGACCAGCAGCACCACCTGGCGTTGTTCGACCGGCAGCCGCTGCAACGCGTAGTCGAGATCGCGCATTTCGAGCGACTGGATCTGCGCGGACGGCACGGCCAGCTCGCTTTCGGCGATGCTGTCGTCGTCGACCGCGACGTGGACCGCGCGCGCCGACGCCTTGCGCGCCTGATTCGCGAACACGTTGTGCATGATCGTGAAGAGCCACGCGCGCAGATCGGTGCCGGGCTGGAACAGGCCGGTGCGGGCGAGCGCGCGTTCGAGCGTGTCCTGCACGAGGTCGTCGGCGAGCTCGCGGTTATTGATCAGCGCGCGTGCGTAGCGTCGCAGACGCGGCACGTGCTCCATCAATTCGTCACGCACATCCATGAGGGGTCCCGGTTCTGGGGCTTGAGGTCGGCATCGGCTTGGTCCGGTCGGTCAGGAGGCGCGCCGGTGCGGTTGCGCTGCGGTTGCGCAAGCGGCCCGCATATCGCGCCTTCGACCAGCAAACACCTGTGCGGGCATTTTATTCCGTCGCGTTTCGGGCTGCGCGTAGCGTGCGCTGCGCTTGCGGTCAGCGCGCGGTCATCACGTCGGCGGCGCGCATCAGCCCGTGAGTACGCGCATTGCCCGCGACCACGAAGCGTTGCCGCTGCGCGGTCCACGTCAGCAGCCGCAGTTCGCCGACGCGGCGCGCGGACCATTGCGGCTGCTCGCGCGCGAACGGCGCCGCGGCCGACAGCACCACCACCGGTTGCTGGTCGCCGTTCAGATAGACGAACTCGTTCGCGCGTTGCAGCGGGCCGAGTTGCAGCAGCCGTTGCCCGACCAGCCGCAGCCCGATCGCGCCGAGTGGCGGCGCGGCCGGATCGACCTGCGTCGGCGAGGTGGCGGAAAAGGGCCGCGCGCTGAGTTCGGCGAGCGCCATCACGGCGGCGTTCTCGAGCGCCGGCGCTGAGACCTGGGTCGCCGCGAGCCAGCCGCTGCCGGCCGCCAGCGTCAGCGCGAGCATGGCGAACAGCGCGAGCGTGCGGCGCGCCCGGCTGACGGGTGGCCGGCTGCGGTGCACGCGCGGCCGGCTGCCGACCCGCTTCGGCACCGGGTCCGGCTCGTCGGTGCTCGCAAAGCTCGCCTGGATCTGTGCGTTGAGCCGGTCGTAGAACGCGACCCGCCGCGCTTCCGCCGGATGTTTGCCGAGATAGTCGCGCAGCGCCGCCGCGCGTTCGGGCGTCAACGTGCCATCGGCGTAAGCCTGAATCTCGGCTTCCGATGGCGAGTCGCCGGACGGGTGATCGGTCGAGGTCATGGTGAGGCGTAGTCGAAGGAGGGCGGCGATCGGAAGGCAAACACCGCGCGGATGCGTTTATTCCCGCCGAAAACGATCTTTTTCACGTGCGGTCGATTCAGGAATAAACGCCGCCGCGCGGTGGTTCTGCTCGATGCGAACCCGCACAACTCTCACAGGAGTCGATCATGAACAAGTTCTCATTGGCCGCGTTGTCCTTCGTCGTTCTCGCCGCATCGACCGCTTCGGCGGGCGCGTTGGCGCAGGGCAAGACCCGTGCTCAGGTGTACCAGGAATTGATCGAGGCGCAGCAGAACGGTCTCGACTACATCACCGATGCGTCCTACCCGGACGTCAACCCGATGTTCGCGCCGCTGGTCGAGCAGCGCAAACAGGCGCTCGCCGCGCAGGCGGCAGCCGCCGCGAGCCGCGTCGCGACGTCCGGCGCACCGGCTGCGGGCGCGAATTGAATCGAAGCAGCGCTTTGCAGCCAGCAGGCAACCCGCGGGCAACCGGCGCGCGCGACTTCGCATGAACGCGCGTGCCGGAGCCGGATGGAATAGATCGTCGAATCGGGTGTTCACCCGAACGTTGCTTCATTCGTCGATTGATTCTCAGATCCATCCGGTAAGGAGTCCTCGTGACACAACCCTCCGTTCCCACGCCGCCGTCCGGCGAGCGACCGATCTGCGTGCGGTGCCGGCTAGCCGTGATCGGCGCCGCCGTGCTCGCGCTCGCGGGCGGCTTCGCGTACACCGCGGGCTGGCTCACTCCCGCGCGTTTGAGCGCGCCGCGCATCATCGATACCTTCGAAGCGAACGCCGGCCCGCATCCCGGCTATCGACGCAATCACGCGAAAGGCCTCTGCGTCGAAGGCTATTTCGACAGCAACGGCAACGGCGCCGCGCTGTCGCACGCGGCGGTGTTCGCACCGGGCCGCACCCCGGTGTCGGGCCGCTTCGCGGTGCCGGGCGGCAATCCGTCCGCGCCCGATACGAGTTCGCCGGTGCGCAGCCTCGCATTGCAGTTCCGGCTGCAAAACGGCGAACAATGGCGCACCGGCATGAACTCGACGCCGCTGTTCGTCGTGCATACGCCCGCGCAGTTCTACCAGCAACTGCTCGCGGCGAAGCCCGATCCCGCAACCGGCAAACCGGACCCGGCGAAACTGCAGGCGTTCTACGCGGCCAATCCCGAGACCCAGCCGTTCCTGCGCTGGGTGAAGGCGCACGCGCCGTCGTCGAGTCTCGCGAACGCCGCGTATTACGGCATCAACGCGTTCCTGTATACCGACGCGCATGGGACCACGCGCGCGGTGCGCTGGTCGGTCGTGCCCGACACGCCGTACGCGCCGCTCAGCGCCGCGCAGCAGGCCGCAAAGAACTTCCTCGCCGCCGATCTCGATGAACGGCTGCAACAGGGACCGTTGCGCTGGCACCTGATCCTGACCGTCGCGCAAGCGGGCGACCCGACCGACGACGCGACGCTGCAATGGCCCGACGACCGTCAGCGCATCGACGCGGGCACGCTGGTGCTCGAGCGCACGACCTCGCAGGAAGACGGCACCTGCCGCGACATCAACTTCGATCCGACGATCCTGCCCGCCGGCATCGCGCCGTCCGACGATCCGCTGCTGGCCGCGCGCTCGGCCGCCTACGCGCTGTCGTTCAAACGGCGCACGCGCGAGGAGGCGCTGCATCCGGAGGTCCATCAAACGCCGGTCGCCGGCGCACACAACGGAGAGCATTCATGAAATCCGCGCGCACTCATTTCAGCCCGCTCGCGCGGCTGTTGCACTGGACGATGGCGCCGCTGATCGTCGCGATGCTGTTTATCGGCGTCGGCATGGTCGCGACCGTATCGCGCGCGCACGATGCGCTGGTCGCGCTGCATCGGCCGCTCGGCGTTGCGTTGCTCGCGCTGGTGCTGGTGCGGCTGGCGGTGCGCGTCACGCGCGGCAGTCCGCCGTTGCCGCGCGAGATGCCGGCGTTGCAGCGGTTCGCGGCGAAGGCGTCGCACGTCGTGCTGTATGCGCTGATGCTGGCGATGCCGTTGATCGGCTGGGCGATGCTGTCGGCGGCCGGTTATCCGGTCACGCTCGCCGGTTCGTGGCATCTGCCGCCGATCGCGCCGCACGACGTCCAGCTGTTCGCGCTGCTGCGCGCGCTGCATACATGGCTCGCGTTCGCGCTGTTCGCGACGGTGCTGCTGCATCTCGCGGCGGCGCTGCTGCACGCGCTGATTTTGCGCGACGGCGTGTGGAGCAGCATGGCGCGCGGCGGGCGTTGAGGGCGGCGCGGCCATCGCCGTCCCACGCGTAAAATGGCCGGTTACCACAGGCACACGGCAGCCGGCCGGAGCGGGCCGGACGTTGCTGAAAAGCGTCGTCCGGCGCGTGTTTTTGTCCCGTCCGTGCTTGCCTTCGCCGGCTTGAACAGGAATGCACGCGGATGTCGTCAGTTTTCTTCGATCGGGAAAGGATTACGGACTGGCTCGGTGAGTGGACCGTCGCCAAGGCGCGCTCGGTGGGCGCGGTCAGCAACGTGAAATGGCATGGCTCGACGCTGTCGGGCAACGTGCAGGGGTCGCGGCCGCAGCCGTACCGCACGCGGGTGAGCTTTCGCACCGACGGCGGCTCGCCGTGGGCGCAAGGCGACTGTACCTGCCCGGTCGGGCGCGACTGCAAGCACGTCGCCGCGCTGCTGCTTGCGGAGCTCGACTACCACGACGAGATGGATCACATCACGCGGGTGCAGGATGAGCAGGCCGACAGCGTCGACAGCGGCGGGAGCGATGGAGCGGACGCAGAGCGCGGGTTCGCAGCGCGCCCGCTCAACGCGCGAAGCGGGTCGTCGTGGTCGGCGCCGTCTTCTGCATCCCCGGGCGTACGCCCGGAACTCGTCAGCTGGCTGGAACGGTTTCGCGAACGGGCCCGCGCGGCCGAAGCCGCCGATACCGCGAGCGCGAACCAGCGCCCGCGCCAAAGCGGGCGCACCGAAACGCTCGCTTACAGGCTGAACTGGTCGAGCTTCCATCTGCGCCATGAAGTCGTGCTGCATCGCGCGCGCTGCGACGCCGATGGCACGATCGTCGAAGTCGGCGACAGCTGGACCGATGTCGAGGCGGCGTTGCTGCGCCAGCCGCGCTTTATTTCCGACGACGATCTGTCGATCCTGCGCGGCCTGTGGCTCGGCCGCTCGCGCGAGGATTTCGGCCAGTTCGTGCTGCGCGGCGCGAGCGGCGCCGAGACGTTGCAGAAACTGATCGCGACCGGGCGCCTGTTCTGCGACTTCGGCATCGCCCCCGGTCAGGCCGGGCCGACGCCGCTTGCGCGGGCCGCCGACCGGCCCGGCCGCATCGAATGGGAGCCGCTGCCCGATCAACGCCTGCGCCCGGTGCTGCGCACCGAACCGCGCGCGAGCATGGTGCTGCCGACCGAGCCGGTCTGGTACGTCGACGGGGTCGCGCACGAGGCGGGCATCGTGCCGCTGTCGCTGCCGTTCCAGCAGTTGCCCGACTATCTCGCGATGCCGCCGATTTCGCTGGCCGAGGCGCCGCTCGTCGCCTCCGTGCTGCGCGAGATCGCGCCCGGCTTGCCGCTGCCGCCGACCCACGATGCGTCCGCGCTGCGTGTGATCGATGTCGAGCCGGTGCCGGTGCTGACGCTCGACAGCCACGCGCTGTCCGCGACGACGAAACTGTCTCGCGCGGTGAAGTCCGCGAAGGCGGTGAAACCGACCCGCGGCAAGAACGGGCAGGCCGCGCCGGCGCGCGACCCCGGCACGGTCGAACTGGCCGCCGTGAGCTTCGACTACGACGGCGTCAGCATCAGCGCCGACAGCAGCGTGACGCTGGTGCCGCTGCCGGGCGGCGACGTGATCCACATCCGCCGGCGCTACGAGGCGGAGAAAAAGCGCCTGCTCGAACTGCGCAAGACCGGTCTGCAGAAGGTGCCGACGCGCAGTGTCCACGCAACGCGCCAGTTGCCCGACACGCTGCTCGGCCTGCCGGACGTCGACGCATGGTCCGAATTCGTCAACGATGCGCTGCCGCGGCTCAGCGCGAACGGCTGGCGCGTGACGATGGCGCCCGGGTTCCGCTACAACGTGATCGAGATCGACGCGATCGACGGCACCGCGCAGCAGGCAGGCGACGGCTGGTTCGATCTGGAGATGGGCATCCGCGTCGGCGAGCGCAACGTGCGACTCGAACCGCTGCTCGCCGATCTGTTCCGGCGCGACCGGCGCTGGCTGTCGGGCGCGCTCGAGACGATCGGCGACGCCGAGCCGATCGAGCTGAAGACCGACGAGAACAAGCGGCTGCGGCTGCGCGCGGACCGGTTGAAGCCGGTCGTGCGCGTGCTGGTCGATCTGTTCGATTCGCTGGGCGGCACGCTCGCCGACGGTGCTCCGTTGCGCGTGTCCGCGCTTGACGCCGGCCGGCTCGACGCGCTGAACGACACCGGGCGCTGGCAATTCAGCGGCGACGCGTCGATCCGTGACCTCGCGCGCCGTCTGCAGGCAGGTCCGGGTCTGCGTGAAGTGCCGCTGCCGCGCGGTCTGAAGGCCGAGTTGCGCGCGTACCAGCGCCAGGGGCTGAACTGGATGCAGTATCTGCGCGAACAGGATCTGGCCGGCGTGCTCGCCGACGACATGGGACTCGGCAAAACCGTGCAGACGCTCGCGCACATTCTCGCGGAGAAGGAAGCGGGGCGGCTCGTGCGTCCCGCGCTGATCGTCGTGCCGACCACGCTGGTGCACAACTGGCGCGAGGAAGCGCGGCGCTTCGCGCCCGAGTTGAAGGTGCTGGTGCTCAATGGCCCGCAGCGCAAGGAGCGCTTCGAGCGGATCGGCGAACACGAGCTGATCCTGACCACCTACGCATTGCTGTGGCGCGACCAGAAAGTGCTCGCCGGTCATGACTACCATCTGCTGATCCTCGACGAGGCGCAGTACGTGAAAAACGCCTCCACCAAGGCCGCGCAGGCGATTCGCGGACTGCACGCGCGGCATCGGCTGTGTCTGACCGGCACGCCGCTCGAAAACCATCTCGGCGAGCTGTGGTCGCAGTTCGATTTTCTGTTGCCGGGTTTTCTCGGCAGCCTGAAGGATTTCACGCGGCGTTGGCGCAATCCGATCGAGAAGAACGGCGACGACGTGCGCCGCGCGTTGCTCGCGCGCCGGATCCGACCGTTCATGCTGCGCCGTCGCAAGGACGAGGTCGTGAAGGAGCTGCCGCCGAAGACGACGATCATGTGCCCGGTCGATCTCGAAGGCGCGCAACGCGATCTGTACGAAACCGTGCGAACCGCAATGCAGGACAAGGTGCGCGCGGCGGTCAGCGCGCAGGGGCTCGCGCGCAGTCACATCATCGTGCTCGACGCGCTGCTGAAGCTGCGCCAGGTGTGTTGCGATCCGCGGCTGCTCGGCGCGCTGGGCGGTTCAGCCGCCGGCGAGCACGAACGGAGGACGCGCTCGGCCAAGCTCGACCTGCTGCTGTCGATGCTGCCCGAGTTGATCGAGGAGGGCCGCCGGGTGCTGCTGTTCTCGCAGTTCACGGGCATGCTCGCGCTGATCGCCGCCGCGCTCGACGAAGCCGCGATCCCGTACGTGATGCTGACCGGCGACACCGCCGATCGGGTGACACCGGTCGAGCGTTTCCAGCGGGGCGAGGTGCCGCTGTTTCTGATCAGCCTGAAGGCGGGCGGCGTCGGCCTGAACCTGACCGCCGCCGACACGGTGATCCACTACGACCCGTGGTGGAATCCGGCCGCCGAGAATCAGGCGACCGACCGCGCGCACCGGCTGGGGCAGGACAAGCCGGTGTTCGTCTACAAGCTGATTGCGGCGGGCAGCATCGAGGAAAAGATCGTCGAATTGCAGGAGCAGAAGGCCAGTCTCGCCGACAGCATTCTCGCCGAGGACGCGGCCGGCGCCGCGAAGTTTTCCGCCGACGATCTCGACGCGCTGTTCGCGCCGATGCCCGAGGCCGAGGCGATGCGCTGACGATGCGCCGAAGATGCGACGGGCATCGCGAAAGGCGCTGTGGCGCTAGAAAGGGTCGGATTGTAACAAAACGTCTAGCTGTGTAAATGCGCCGCGGGGACGGCTTCAGTTCAGACCAAATTCCGACACGCGCCGGGCGGGACTTGCGTGCCGGCGACGGTCCGATGGCGCGTAAGAACTACTTGCCCGGCCGTTACAAACGAAGTTCTTTCATCTTGAGCGCGTTTTTCGGCGGCGCTAACGTGGCGGTACTCGTGCGGCTAGACCCCGGCGAGCGTGTGTAGTCCTCGTAGCGGCGTTGCCTTTGGTCGGGCAACGCCGTATTTTTTTGCCCGCCGCGACGGCCGCGGCGGCAAAGGATAGCGTTGCGTTGCGCAGCGTCTCGCGCGTCTCTTCGGGACTCGGTGCCCAGGCCGTCACGCCAGCCCAACGGCGCGAATTGTTGTTGAGCAAACAAACGTCCAAATCGGCACGTGATCCGTATTGCATTCGAGCAAATTTCTATCTCAAATTAAATGCATGCCGAAGGCATCAAATGCGATGACATCTGATGCAGAAATCTGACAATGTTTAAACGATTTATTTTGAGACTATTCTTATACTACGCAGCAAATTGTTAAATCCGGGGGCGCCGACGGGGCCACTGAAACGGGAGACAGGGACGGGGCCAAACGCCATCCCAGCAAGGGTCTGAGTATGCTGGACGACTTTTATGCGGGGACGGCCCGACCCGCAGGAGCAGGAAAAAGCCAAGAAAAAAATGTGTGAGCCGCTTTCAACCAGGGTTTATCGCCACGGATTGTCGACACACGGCAGCCGGAAAAAAGAGGGTTTTCGATTATGATGATCTGCCCCGCATAATCGCTGTCGATTTCATATATGCGCTGTTTTCGCGCTTCACACGAAGCAGCGCGAAACGGGGGCACGGCAAGGGACCATTAGTCAGAAAGTAACCGCCGGAGTTTTTAGGGAAGCCGGATCGACGGCTCAAACCGTCATCCCGGTCGTCTGCCGGTTCGCCGGCCGCCAGTTACGAAAGGCGCTGTTGCGTTGTGGGGTTTTATGAGAATTGCAGTCCTCGATGACGATTCGGCTCAAGCCGATCTTGTTTGCCAAACGCTGTCGGCGGCCGGTCACGTCTGTCACGCGTTCAGCGCGGGGCGCGAGCTGGTGCGCCAGCTGCGCCGCCAGACGTTCGATCTGCTCGTGCTCGACTGGAACGTTCCCGACATGTCCGGCGAAGAAGTGCTGCGCTGGGTGCGCGAAAGCCTGTCCGAGCGCCTGCCTGTTCTGTTCATGACCAGCCGCGGCCGCGAAACCGACATCACGTCGATCCTGAACACCGGCGCCGACGATTACCTCGTCAAGCCGGTGTCCGGCGCGGTCCTGCTCGCCCGAGTCGGCTCACTGCTGCGTCGCGCTTATTACCTGAAGCCTCCGGCGAGCAAGGAAGTGTTCGGCGAATTCGAGTTCGATCTGAGCGCCAAGCACGTGGTCGTACGCGGCACGACGGTCGCCGTCACCCAGAAAGAGTTCGAGCTTGCGCTGCTGCTGTTCCAGCATCTGAGCCGGCCGCTGTCGCGCGCGCATATTCTCGACGTGATCTGGAAGCAGGCCACCGACATCCCGTCGCGCACGATGGACACGCACGTGTCGATGCTGCGCAGCAAGCTCGGTCTGCGTCCGGAGCACGGCTACCGGCTCACGCCGATCTACGGCTACGGCTATCGTCTCGAGCGGATCGAATCGGATACGCCGCCGGCCATCGACAACGAAGCTTCCGCGGCGGGTGACGCGTGACGCGGTCCGCAGCTATGGCAGCGGCGAACGGCGCCGCGATGCCGGGCCGTCGCATGGCGGCATGGCTCGCGGCAGCCTGCGTGCTCGCCACCAGTGCAGCGGGCTGGAGCGCGGGCGCGCTCGCGCAGCCGCGCGGCAAAGCCGGCGCGAAGGCGGCGCCGGTCTATGTGTCGTACACGACCCGCGAAGGCGACACGCTGTACGACATCGCCGAGCGCTACATGGCGGATAGGACCGACTGGGCGCTGCTCAGCCGCCTGAACCACGTGCCTGCGCCGCGCCGGATGCCGGCCGGCCTCGTGTTGCGTTTGCCGGCCGAACGGCTTCGTCAGGATCAGGACACCGCGCGCGTGGTGGCGACCAGCGGTCCGGCCGAGCATGCATTCGGCACGGCTCCCTATCTGCCGCTGAAGACGGGCGAGACGCTTGCCGAAGGCGATCGCATTCGCACCGGTCCGAACGGTTTCGCGACGCTGGAGTTGCCCGACGGTTCCTACGTGACCGTCGCGCAGGACGGCGAACTCAATATCGACAAACTACGGCACACCGTGCTGACGGGCGTCGGCGACCGCATCTTCGACTTGCGCCGCGGCGAAGTCGAGAGTCAGGTCACGCATGCGAAGCGGCGCGACGATCGCTTCCAGATCCGTTCGCCGTCGGTGGTGGCGGGGGTGCGCGGCACGCGTTTCCGGGTCGACTACGACGGCACTACCCAGACCACCGCAGTGGCGGTCCTCGACGGCGCGGTCGGCGTCGATCCTGCCAGCCGGGGCGGCCAAAGCACCGCCCCCGCACAGGGCGTGCCGCTGCAGGCGTCCGAGCAACTTGTCAAGGCGAGTTTCGGCAGCGTTACGCGCTCGGGCTCCTCGGTCGGCAGCCCGGTCGAACTGCTGGCGGCGCCGGCGCTGGCCAAACCGGCGCGCGTGCAGGACGGCAAGACGGTCACGTTCGACGTCAAGCCGGCCGAACATGCGGTCGGCTACCGCCTGCAGATTTCGCACGACGCCGACCAGCTCGACCTCGTGCGCGACCAGCGCGTGAACGCGCCGCATGCCGAATTTGGCGATCTGCCCGACGGCATGTATTTCGTGCGCATCGCGTCGACCGATAGTCACGGGCTCGACGGCCTGCCGAGCGTCTATGCGTTCGAACGCCGTCAGCTTGGGCTCGATGCGTCGGGGGCGCAACGGCCGGGCAGCCGCGATTACGAGTTCCGCTGGTTCGTCAGCCACAGCAACGTGCCTACGCGGTTCCGCTTCGTGCTCGCAAAGACCGCCGACCTGAGCCATCCGGTCATCGACCGTACCGATCTGTCGGGCGGCGAACTGGTGGTCAGCGATCTGCCGGCCGGCGTCTACTACTGGACGATCGTCGCCGAGCAGTTCGAAAACGGCCGCTTCTACGAGAAGACCGGGCCGGTCCGCTCCTTTACGCTGGCGCGCTGACGCTGGTAGATTCGCGATGACGCGCCGGCCGGCCCGTCATCGCCTCCCGAACCGATCGTCCCTTGCCGACCACTCCCCCTCGCTTGAGTCTCGATCCGCGCGCCCGTCTCGGACGGCGTGCCGGCCGGCGTTTTCTGATCGAATGGGTGGGCGTCGGCTGTCTGGGCATCGTGGTGATCCTGCTGACGTCGTTCGGCCGGGTTAGCGCCGGCATCGACCAGCTCGCCTACGACCGCTTCCTGACGCTGCGCAACCGGCCGTTGCTGTCCGACATCGTGGTAGTCGAAATCGACAACGCCAGCATCGCGCAACTCGGCCGCTGGCCGTGGCCGCGCAGCGACCATACGCGGCTGCTCGAGCGGCTAGCCGAGGCCAAACCCGCCGCCGTGGTGTTCGACGTGCTGTTCACCGAGACCAATGCCGACGACGCCGGGCTCGCCCACGCAATCGCGCTGAGCCCGACCTATCTGCCGGTACTGCTGTCGCCGCCCGACGCGACCGGCGCGCACACGGTGGTCGAACCCGTCGCGCCGCTCGCGCAGGCGGCGGCCGGACTGGGCCACATCAATTTCGAGGTCGATACCGACGGCATCGTGCGCAGCGTCGCGCGCTTCCAGGGTGACGACGGCTCGCGCTGGCCGCAGTTGATGCTGCTGGTTGCCGACGCGGTCGAGCACGGCAAACTGCAACTGCGCGGCGGGGTACCGTCACGCCGTTCCGACGCGCCGGTGGACGCGCGCGACGACGGCACCGAGGGCCGTTTCCTGATCCCGTTCGGCCGCAACGCGGAGGACTACCCGAAGTTCAGCTTCGCCGACGTGCTGGCCGGCAAGGTGCAGGCCGAGCAGTTGCGCGGGCGCATCGTCGTGATCGGCGTCACCGCGTCGGGCCTGTACGACCGCTTCGCGACACCGGTGTCCGGCGACCTCGGTCCGCTGCCCGGCGTGTACATTCACGCGAACGTGCTCGATACGCTGCTGACCGGCCGCGAAATCCTGCCGGTGCGGGCGTGGCTCGTGTTTGCGGTGTCGCTGGTGGCGCTCGCCGCGCTGCTGGCCGGCTTTCTGGTGCTGTCGCCGCGCCGCTCGCTGCTGCTGACCGGTGCGCTGGCGCTGCTCGCGGCGGCCGGCAGCGCGCTGCTGCTGGATATCGGGCGGTTGTGGATCTCGCCGGTGCCGGCGATCCTCGGCGTGATGATCGTGTATCCGATCTGGAACTGGCGCCGCCTCGAAATGACGATGGCCTATCTGCGCGGCGAGTTGCAGCGCCTCGCGGACGAGCCGTATCTGTTGCCGGAAACCCCGCAGCGCCGCCGCGAGTTCGGCGGCGACGTGCTCGAGCAGCATATGGCGCTGATGGCGCGCGCCGCGCAGCGGGTGCAGGACATGAAGCGTTTCGTGTGGGACAGCCTCGACAGCGTGCCCGAGCCGATCCTCGTCAGCGATCTGCGCGGCATCGTGCTGATTGCGAACCACGCGGCGAAAGCGCATTTCGCGCGACTCGGCGCGCCGCTGCCGGAGGGCCAGCCGATGCAGACCGTGCTCGGCGGCCTGACGCTGGTCAAAACGATCGACGTCGGCGCGGCCTCCGACACCGAGCGCAACCTGTACGCGCACGCGCACTGGCCGGCGCTGCTCGACCCGACCCGCGACGAGTTCGCCGCGCTGATGGCGCAGGGCGTGGAAGTGCGCGACGCGAACGAGCGCGATCATCTGCTGCGCTATGCAACCTGCACCAACGCGCAAGGCGAGACGACCGGCTGGATCGCCGGCCTCGTCGACGTGTCGGCGCTGCATGCCGCCGAGCGGCAGCGCGAGGACGCACTGCGGCTGCTGTCGCACGACATGCGCTCGCCGCAGGCGTCGATCATCGCGCTGGTCGAGATCGAACGCGCCCGCACCGAGCCGGTGCTCGCGCGCGATCTGCTCGAGCGCATCGAACGCTATGCGCAACGCGCGCTGACCCTCGCCGACGACTTCGTGCAGCTCGCGCGCGCCGAATCGCAGGCGTACGTGCTCGAGCCGCTGAACCTGACCGAGCTTGTGATCGACGCGAGCGACGAAGTCTGGCCGCAGGCGCACGCGAAGCGCATCGCGCTGCATACCGAGACCGGCAACGAGGACGATGAAGCGCGGTGGATTTACGCGGACCGCTCGCTGATGACACGCGCGCTGGTCAATATTCTGAACAACGCGGTGAAATACAGTCCGCCCGACACGCGCATCGAGTGCAGCTTCGCGAGCGGGACGGCGGCGCGCACGCCCGGGGCGTCGCGCGTGTCATGCACGATTCGCGATCAGGGCTATGGGATTCCGAAGGAACAGCAGGCGGGGCTGTTCGAACGGTTCCGTCGCTTTCACGAGGCGGAGCGGCCGGAAGTGGGAGGGGCGGGGCTCGGCATGGCCTTCGTCAAAACCGTCGTGACGCGCCATGGGGGCAGCGTCGATGTCGTCAGCGCGCCGGGCGAGGGAACCGCTTTCACGATCTCGCTGCCCGCGCTCGACGATGCGCAGCTCGATGAACTGGTCGCGCCGCGCGCCTGATGTAGCAGACGTATTTCGCAGTACCGGCTGTACCCAATGTACTTGAGAGAAAACAAAAAATGGCAAAAGTCGCCTATCTGTGTGCCGCGCTGGCCGCGGCGAGTCTGACCGCCTGCGCGGGCCTGAGCGCCAACGTGCATTCCGTCGCCGATGGCGCTGAGGCCGCGCTGCAAGGCGAGCAAACCTATACGATTGCGCGCACCCAGCCGCAGGAAGACAGCGCCGATCATCCGCGAGCCGAACAGCTGCTGCGCGATGAACTGGCGCGGCATGGTTTCGTCGAGACCGCGGGCAAGCCCGCGCATTATGTGGTGTCGATCGCGTATAGCACGCGGCGGGCGTCCATCGGGATCGGCGGCGCCGAGTGTGCGCCGGCCGACTGCGGCAAGGGCGGCGACGGACTCGGCGCGTTGCTGTTCGGCAACCAGTATCAGCACGCGCTGACGCTGCGCTTCTTCGATTCCGCCAGTGGTGCGCAACGCTATAAGGTCAACGCGGTATTCGTCGATCGCGATGCGGATCCGCTGCATGCGCTGCCGCTGCTGATGAAGACCGCGCTCGCGAAACTGCCATTCGAGGCGCCTGGCGACTGGCGCGTGAAGCTCAGTGTCGACAAGGCGAGCGGGGAGCCGAGCGTCGAGTCGATGAAGCCGTTGCAGCGCTGAGTGGTGAGCGGCTGAACGGCTGAACGGCTGAACGGCTGAACGGCTGAACGGCGCAGCCGCTCGCGCTGCCGCGCTACTTCTGCTCCGGTTCCGCCTGCGGCCAGCCGTTCTCGAACACACAGTCAGCGAGCGGCAGACGGCTTGCCCAGCGCTCGGTTTCGAGCATCGGTTCGTCGTAAAAGCGTTCGACGTGCCCGAGGCACAGAATCGCGACCGGCCGTGCGCCTTCCGGCATCCGCAGCAATTCGCGCAGCGCGTCGACGTCGAACAGCGATACCCAGCCGAGCCCAAGCCCTTCCGCGCGCGCCGCGAGCCACATGTTCTGGATCGCGCACGCTACCGACGCGAGATCCATCTCCGGCAGCGTGCGGCGCCCGAAGATATGGCGCTCGCGCCCGTCCATCAGCGCGATCACCAGCAGCTCCGCGCATTCGCGCATGCCTTCCACCTTCAGCTTCATGAACTCGTCGCGACGTTTGCCGAGCGCGTCGGCGGTCGCGAGCCGTTCGCGTTCGACGATCTCGCACAAGCCCGCGCGCAGAGCGGTATCGGTGATCCGCACGATGCGCCACGGCTGCATGTAGCCGACGCTCGGCGCATGATGCGCGGCGTCGAGCAGCCGCCGCAACACGGCCGGGTCGACCGGATCGGGCACGAAGTGGCGCATGTCGCGCCGTTCGTAAATCGCGCGATAGACCGCGTCGCGCTCGGAGTCGTCAAAAGGCTTCGCCATGAAAGAGGGCGGCCGTGAAGGCCGGGTTGGAGGGCCAGTAAGCGTGCATGTAGGTCGCCACGAGCGAGCCGGCGCGAAACACCGCTTCGCCCGGCGCGTCGCTGTGCGCGCGGCTCGCCCAGCGCAGCGGCGCGAGCGGCGTGTCGAGCTTCGAGTAGTGAAACGTGTGGCCGGTCAGCGGGCCGTGCAGGCCGTCGAGCTGCTGCATGCCGAGCGACGTGAAGCGCTTTTGCATCGTCGCGTGACCGGGCAGCAGGCCGAGCATCGGTGTGCGGGTCCCTTGCGCGTCGATCAGTGTTTCCAGCAGATAGAGCATGCCGCCGCATTCGGCGACCAGCGGTTTATCGGCTGCGACGTGGGCGCGGATCGACGCGGCGCTGGTTTCGTTGCCCGCGAGCGCTGCAGCATGCAGTTCGGGATAGCCTCCGGGCAGATAGAGCGCGTCGGCCCCGGCGGGCAGCGGGTCGTCGGCCAGCGGTGAGAAGTAGCTGAGCCGCGCGCCGAGCGCTTCGAGCAGCGCGAGGTTGGCCGGGTAGATAAACGAGAACGCGGCATCGCGCGCGATCGCGATGTGTTTGCCCCCCAGCAGCGGCGGCAGCGCTTCGGGGATCGGCGTGCCGAACTCGACCGGCGGCGGCAAGCCGGCCAGCGCGGTGGCCGCGAGTATGTCGGCCGCGAGTTCGAGGCGCGTTTCGAGGTCGGCGATTTCGTCGGCCTGGTGCAGGCCGAGATGGCGGTCGGGCAGCGTGATTTCTTCGCTCGCGCAAATGTGGCCGCACCAGCGCAACTCGGGCGTCAACGACTCTTCGAGCATCTGCGCATGCCGCGCGGAGCCGACCCGGTTTGCGAGCACGCCATGAAACGGCAACTGCGGCTGAAACCGCGCGAGGCCGAACGCGAGCGCGCCGAAAGTCTGCGCCATCGCCTGCGCCGAAATTACCGCGAGCACCGGCACGCCTAACGCGGTCGCCAGATCGGCGCTGCTCGGCGTGCCGTCGAACAGCCCCATCACGCCTTCGATCAGGATCAGATCGGCCTCCCGCGCGGCCTGCGCGAGCAGATTGCGGCACGCGCTTTCGCCGACCATCCATAGATCGAGCGACAGCACCGGCGCGCCGCTCGCGCGCGCGAGAATCATCGGGTCGAGAAAATCCGGACCGGTCTTGAACACCCGCACGCGCCGGCCAAGCCGCCGATGATGGCGCGCGAGCCCGGCGGTGATCGTGGTCTTGCCTTGTCCCGACGCGGGCGCGCTGATGAACAGCGCGGGGCACGCGCTCATCGCTCAGAACTCCACGCCGCGCTGCGCCTTCACGCCCTGCTCGCGGTATGGATGCTTGATCGCGCGCATTTCGGTGACGAGGTCGGCGGCTTCGATCAGCGCGTCGGGCGCATGGCGGCCGGTCACGACCACATGCAGCATCGGCGCGCGCGCGTTGATCACCGCGAGCACTTCGTCGAGCGGCAGGTACTCGTATTTGAGGACCGTGTTCAGCTCGTCGAGGATCACCATCTGGTAGTCGCCGCTTTCGATCATCCGCCGCGCCTCGTCCCAGCCCTTGCGCGCGGTCGCGATGTCGGCGTCGCGGTTCTGCGTGTTCCAGGTGTAGCCGTCGCCCATCGTGACGAAGTCGCACTGCGCGATTGCGCCGAGGAAATCGCGCTCCGACGTATGCAACGCACCCTTGATGAACTGCACGACGCCCAGGCGCATGCCGTGGCCGAGCACGCGCACGGCCATGCCGAACGCGGCGGTGCTCTTGCCCTTGCCGGTGCCGGTGTTGACGATCAGCAGGCCTTTTTCGACGGTCGCGGCCGCCTGCTTCTTTTCGTGGCCTTCGCGGCGGCGTTCGGTCATGCGTTGATGCGATTCGGTATCGGTTTTCATCGAGGGTCCTGGTTGGGAGGGGCCGGGCGGGTGGCGCTGGATTGGGGGGCGGCGTCAGCGTGCGGAGCGTTGCTCGCGCGGGCGATCGCGACGGTGATGCCGGCGTGGACGGTCTTGGGCACGAGCAACAGTGCGTGAGATGCGGGTGTGGCCGGGTTGGCGGCGTTCGCGGTGTTCGCAACATTCGCGGTGTTCGCAGCGTTTGCGCTGGCCACAGCGTGGCTCGCCGCCAGCAGCGCGCACGGCTCGCAGACTCCGTCAACGCCCAGATGCGCGTGCGCGGCCGCCGACGGCGACGTCACCGGGATCGCGGCGATCTGCTCGCGGGTAAACAGTTGCAGTGGCAGCGCGTGGCGTGCGCAGAATTCGAGCAGGCCGGCTTCGTCGGCTTTGCTGCCGATCGTGGCGACGCCGGCGATCCGCGCGAACGGATGAGTGCCGAGCGCGGCGCGCACGGCGGCTTCGATATCGGCGGCCGTGCTATGCGATCGGCAACCGATGCCGACGCTCAGCGTTTTCGTCAAACCTGCGCGTTGTGCGGAGTCGGTGCGACCGGCGGCTGATGTGGCCGATCCGGGCAACGGGATCGGTCGTGCTTCGGCTACCGCGGTGTCGTCGGCATCGCCTGCATCGTCGAGTCGCGCGTGGCGCGTTTCGCTGTTGCTCTGCGCCGCGTCGCGCGCCAGCGCGAGCGACGCGACCCCGCCGATCACCACGATCGCCGGCGAGCCGAGTCCCTTTCGGGCGACCGTATCGGCAAACTCGCCGAGCGGCGCAAGCGCATGACGCTGCTCGGGCCGCGTCGCCGCTTCGATCGCCGCGCACGGCGTATCGGCGTGCATGCCGGCCGCGAGCAGCGCGGCGGTGATTTCGGCGAGCCGGCGCATGCCCATGTAGATCACGAGCGTCATGCGGGTCGCGACCAGCGCGGCCCAGTCAGGCTTGCCGCTGCCGGCGCCGTGGCCGGTCACGAACACCACGCCCTGCGCATGCTCGCGATGCGTGACCGCGATACCGAGCGTAGCCGGCGCGGCGATGCCGGCCGTGATGCCGTTGATCACGTCGACGCGGATCCCTTCGGCTTCGAGCGCCTCCAGTTCCTCGCCGCCGCGCCCGAACACGAACGGATCGCCGCCTTTCAGTCGCGCGACGCTGCGCCCCGCGCGCAGATGAGCGAGCATTTGCGCGACGATCTCGGCCTGCGGCGTGGAGGGATGGCCGCCGCGTTTGCCCACGTACACGACCCGCGCATCGGCGCGTGCGAACTGCAGCACATCGGGGTTCACGAGATCGTCGACCAGCACGACATCGGCCTCGCCGAGCGCGCGGGTCGCCTTCAGCGTCATCAGTTCGACGTCGCCGGGACCGGCGCCGATCAGCCACGCGCGCGTCATCGCGGCGGGCATGGGGCGGCCCATGCGGTGCTGGAGGGAGAGAGCCTGCGCGCGTCGGCGCGCGCGGCAGTGAAGAAATAACTCATGCGGTACTGCGAATCCGGGTACGGTCCACCGCGCGTTGCGTGCCGGCGGGTTCGCGATGAACGAACCAGCCAACGCGACTCACGCACGATGCCGGGCTTGAACGCCTTCACATCCGTTCCCCGCGGATTCCGGCGGCCGGCGACGCAACCGCGCGCATCCACGTATCACACGCGATGCAAGCGACGCCGCCTCCGCGTCTGGCCGGTATCCGGGCTGGCGGCCTCACGCGCTTTGCCTTCCCGTCCCGGCTGGCGGACTCGCGCGAACGCGCGTCCTTCAGGACAGTGGCATCAAAAACGCATGCGCGACGCGGCCGGAACGGCGCTTGCGTCGCAGGTCGCTTACCGTTGCGGGGACAGCACAGGTTGAGCGCAAAAAAGCGCGGCCTGTTTCCCGTTTAACTGCACACGCGAACGCATGTGCGGGCACCAAACGCGCGCATACGATAGCACACGGCGCCCCGCCGGATAAGGGCTGGCGGCGTTTGGGCGGCCCCGCGTTGCTTGACTGGGCGAGCCCGCGCGCCTACACTCGCACGCACTTTGGGTGCTCGCCCGCGCGTTCGTGCGCGGGCAGTTAAACGGGAAACAGGGAGCCATCTGCTCTGGAGCGGCTAACCTGTGCTGTCCCCGCAACGGTAAGCGAAAAGCGGTAACGGTCGAATGGCCGGACACCGCGAAGCCGGCTTCGATGTCCACGCGCAAGGCCGCGTCGGCATATCACCACTGGACGGGAAATCACTCGACCGGGAAGGGGAAGCGGCTGTTTCGCCAGCCCGGATACCGGCCCGAAGATGCAGGACGTACGCCGCGGGGATGCGGCGGCATGTTCATGACCTCACTTCCGCTTTCTGTGTTCTCGTTGCAGCCGCAACGCCGTCGTTCGTCCCCGTGGTTCGTGTGACTACTCGCCTCGCGCGCAGCGCGTTGACGGCCGTCGCCGCACCACCCTCGAACTTCCAGGCCGCCGGCGCAGCGCTTACGGATGGACCTCACGATGCAAACTCAATTGCGCAAGACTCCCGTCACGATCGTCACGGGCTTTCTCGGCAGCGGCAAGACCACGCTGCTGCGGCACATCCTCCAGCATGCGGACGGCAAGCGCATCGCGGTGATCGTCAACGAGTTCGGCGAACTCGGCATCGACGGCGAAATCCTCAAGGGCTGCGGAATCGGTTGCGACGAAAACGGCGTCGAGACCGAAGGGCAATTGTATGAACTGGCGAACGGCTGTCTGTGCTGCACCGTGCAGGAAGAGTTTTTCCCGGTGATGGAAAAGCTCGCCGAGCGGCGCGGCGAGATCGATCACGTGCTGATCGAAACTTCCGGGCTCGCGCTGCCCAAGCCGCTGGTGCAGGCGTTCAACTGGCCGCAGATCCGCAACGGCTTCACGGTCGACGCGGTGGTCACGGTGGTCGACGGTCCGGCGGCCGCGAGCGGCCAGTTCGCCGACAACCCGGTCGCCGTCGATGCGCAGCGCAAGGCCGATCCGAATCTCGATCACGAGTCGCCGCTGCACGAGCTGTTCGAGGATCAGTTGTCGGCGGCCGATCTGGTGATTCTGAATAAAACCGATCTGATCGATGACGCGCAGCAGCGCGCGGTCGAAGCCGCGATTCGCGACGAGATTCCGCCGCAGGTGAAAATCGTCCACGCGCAGCAGGGGCAGCTCGATCTGCATACGCTGCTCGGTCTCGAAGCGGCGTCGGAGGAAACGATCCATCTGCGCCGCGACCATCACGGCTCGGCCGACGATCCCGACCACCATCATGACGAATTCGATTCGGTCGTCGTGCAGACGCAGGCAGGCTCGCGCGAAGCGGTGCTCGCCGCGTTGCAGACGCTGGTGGAAAACCACACGATTTACCGCGTCAAAGGCTTCGCGGCACTGCCCGGGGCGCCGATGCGGCTCGTGATTCAAGGCGTGGGGCGGCGCTTCGACAGCTATTTCGACCGCCGCTGGCAGGCCGGCGAAGGCGGCGACGGCTATCCGAGCCGCTTCGTGCTGATCGGCGAAGACCTCGATGCACGCGCCCTGCAACAGGCGTTCGACGCGGCGTTGCAGTCGAGCGCGGGCACCGCTGCCTCGGCCGCGTCCGCCGCCGCGAAGTAAAGGGTCCCAGCACATGCATCTGCTGCGCACGACGCCGGGCGGTTTCGTCGACGATACCCAGGGCGTGATCCGCATCGATCAGCAGCCCGCCGATATCGTCGTGCTCAGTTCCGCCGACACCACGCTGTCGCTGCTCGCGAGCGTAGTGCCGCGTCTGGGCGACGGTTTTCCGAGCGTGCGGCTCGCCAACGTCACCTATCTGCGCCAGCCGGCCTCGGTCGACTTCTATCTCGACGACGTGTTGCGGCACGCGCGCGTCGTGGTGGTCGATCATCTGGGCGGCGAAGCTTACTGGCCGTACGGGATCGAGCAGGTGGTCGCGCTCGCGCAGCGCAACGGCCAGACGCTCGCGATGTTTTCCGGCGACTTGCAGGAAGACCCGAACCTGATCGCGCGCAGCACCGCGAGCCCGGAGCTGTGTCAGCAGTTGTGGCGCTATCTGCGCGAAGGCGGTCCGCAAAATGCCGAGGCGTTTCTGCGCTGTATTGCGTACCGGGCGTTCGACTGGGGCCGTGAGCCCGAGCCGCCGCGCGCGTTGCCGGCCGCGGCGCTCTATCATCCGCAGCGCGATCTGCCGACCATCGCCGACTGGCAGGCGCGCTGGCGGCAACACGCGCCGGTCGTCGCGATCCTGTTCTACAAGGCGCATCTGCAAGCGGCCAACACCGCCGTGTTCGATGCGTTGATCGACGCGCTCGAAGCACAGGGGCTCAATCCGCTGCCGCTCGCGATCACGTCGCTGAAAGACGCGGTCAGCCGCGAAGTCGTGCAGTCGCTGTGCGAGCAGCATCGGGCCGCGCTGGTGCTCAACACGACCGCGTTCGCCGCTTCCGCGATCGACGACCCCGAGCCGCTCGCGCTAGCCGGCGACGCGCCGGTGCTGCAGGTGATCCTCAGCGGCGGCAATCGCGAGGACTGGCTGAAGGACAACCACGGCCTCAATTCGCGCGACATCGCGATGCATATCGCGCTGCCGGAAGTGGACGGCCGCATCATCACGCGCGCGATCAGCTTCAAGGGGCTCGCGTATCGCTGCGCGCATACCCAGGTGGACGTGGTGCGTTATCAGCCGGACCTCGAACGGGTGCGCTTTCTCGCCGAACTGAGCCGCCGCTGGTGCCGGCTGCGTTCGCTAGGCAACGCCGACAAGAAGCTCGCGCTGATTCTCGCGAACTACCCGATGAGCGAAGGGCGCATCGGCAACGGCGTCGGGCTCGATACGCCGGCTTCGGTGGTCGGCATTCTCGCGATGCTGCGCGACGAAGGCTATCGGCTCGGCGATTTGCCGGACGACGGCGCCGCGCTGCTCGCGCGGCTCACCGCTGGCGTGACCAACGATCCGGCCGTGCGCGATCTGCGCCCGGCGCTGCAAAGCCTCGCGCTCGACGACTATCTCGCGCATTTCAATGCGTTGCCCGCCGCCGTGCGCGACGCGCTGAACGCGCGCTGGGGCCGCCCCGAACAGGATCCGACGCTGCGCCGCGGACGCTTCATGATCGCCGGCTGGCGCTGCGGCCAGGTGTTGGTCGGCATCCAGCCGTCGCGCTCGCGCGAGCAGGGCGACTATGCGAGCTATCACGACGCGGAGCTGGTGCCGCCGCATGCGTATCTGGCGTTTTACTTCTGGCTGCGTCATCAGTTCGGCATCGACGCGGTCGTGCATGTCGGCAAACACGGCAATCTCGAATGGCTGCCCGGCAAGAGCGTCGCGTTGAGCGATGCGTGCTGGCCCGATCTGATCCTCGGGCCGATGCCGCATCTGTATCCGTTCATCGTCAACGACCCCGGCGAGGGCAGCCAGGCGAAGCGGCGCGCGCAGGCGGTGATCGTCGATCACCTGATGCCGCCGCTCACGCGCGCGGAGAACTACGGGCCGTTGCAGGATCTCGAACGCCAGGTCGACGAGTACTACGAAGCGTTGATGGTCGATCCGCGCCGCGCGAAGCTGCTGCGGCGCACGATTCTGGCGACGATCGTCGAGCATCGGCTGCACGAGGAGCTCAGTCTCGCGGCGCCCAACGGACAGGACGACGAGGACGTGCTGCTCACGCGCGTCGACGCGTGGCTGTGCGAGCTGAAGGAAGCGCAGATTCGCGACGGGCTGCACACGTTCGGGCAGTCGCCGCGTGGCGTGCAGCGGCGCGATACGCTGCTCGCGCTCGGGCGCTTTCCGGTCGGCGATGGACAGGGGCGCCACGCGGGTTTGATCGATGCGCTGGCGCGCGATCTGCGGATCGATCATCTGTTCGATCCGTTGAGCGTCGATTGGGCGGCGGCGTGGGACGATGCGCGGCCGGACCTGCTGCAACGGGTCAGCGATGCCCCGTGGCGGCATTACGGGGATACGCGCGAGCGGTTGGAATTGCTGGCGGCCGCGTTGTTGCGCGGCGTGTGCGGCGGCGAGGATGACGAGGCAAACGCATTGCCAGCCGCAAGCGCGCTTGAACGCGACTTGCCGCAAGCGCACCAGGTCCTCGCCCGTTTGCGCGACGACGTGCTGCCGCGCCTCGACGCCTGCGGTCCGCAGGAAATGACCCAACTCAGGCGCGGCCTCGAAGGGCGGTTCGTGCCGCCGGGCCCGAGCGGCTCGCCGTCGCGCGGCCGGCCCGACGTGCTGCCGACCGGCCGCAACTTCTATTCGGTCGACACCCGCGCGGTGCCGACCCAGGCCGCGTGGGCGCTCGGCGTGAAATCGGCGCAGCAGCTGATCGAGCGGCATCTGCAGGAACACGGCGACTATCCGCGCGCGATCGGCCTGTCGGTGTGGGGCACCGCGACGATGCGCACCGGCGGCGACGATATCGCGCAGGCGCTCGCGCTGCTCGGCGTGCGGCCGAAATGGGCGCCGGGTAGCCATCGCGTGACGGACTTCGAAATCATGCCGATCGAAGCGTTCGACCGGCCGCGTATCGACGTCACGTTGCGCGTGTCGGGCTTTTTCCGCGATGCGTTCGCGAACGTGATGCATCTGTTCGACGCGGCCGTGCAGGCGGTCGCCGAACTCGACGAGCCGGCCGAGCTCAATCCGATTCGCGCGCGGGTGCTGCGCGAGCGCGATGCGCTGATCGCGCGCGGCATGGATGCCGCCGAGGCGCGCAAGCGCGCCGGCTGGCGCGTGTTCAGCGCGCGGCCCGGCGCGTACGGCGCGGGTTTGCAGCAGATGATCGACTCGCGTCAATGGCAGACCGACGCCGATCTCGCGAACGCGTATCAGGCGTGGGGCGGTTACGCGTACACGCAGAAAAGCGCCGGCGAGGAAGCGCGCCAGGCGTTCGGCACGCGCCTCGCCGCGCTGGACGTGGTGCTGCAAAACCAGGACAACCGCGAGCACGACGTGCTCGATTCGAACGATTACTACCAGTTCCAGGGCGGCATGGTCGCGGCGGTGCGGCATCTGGCCGGCGAGCAGCCGCGCGTTTATCACGCCGACCACAGCAATCCTGCCGCGCCGCGCGTGCGCACGCTGCAGGAGGAAATCGCGCGCGTGATCCGCTCGCGGGTGGTCAATCCGAAGTGGCTCGACGGCGTGAAGCGGCACGGCTACAAGGGCGCAGCCGAAATCGCCGCGACGGTCGATTATCTGTATGGGTACGACGCGACCGCGCGGGTGGTCTCCGATCATCAGTACGCGCTCGTCGCCGATGCTTACCTGAACGACGCCGACACGCGCGAGTTCATGCAGGGGCACAATCCGCACGCGCTGCATTCGGTCTGCGAGCGTCTGCTCGAGGCGATCCAGCGTGGACTGTGGCAGCAACCGGGCGACTATCGCGCGCAGGTGGAAACGCATCTGCTCGCGAGTGAACAGCGGATCGAAGGAAGGTGAACATGAGTGACGCGACGCGGGATGTGGAGGGTGCGGGAGTTGGCGCGGGCGCAGGGGCGGATGGCTTGGGCGGTTCGAGCAGCGCGAACGGTTCGGTGAGATCCGATGGCGTTGGCGATGCGAATGGTGCGAGCAGTTGGACCGCTCCGGCCGGCTTGCCCCCTTCCGGCACAAAGCCAGCCCCGCGTCCGGTTTTCCCATTCGCCGCGCTGATCGGGCAGACACCGTTGCAGCAGGCGTTGCTGCTCGCGGCAATCGACCCGAGCCTGGGCGGCGTGCTGATCAGCGGACCGCGCGGCACCGCCAAATCCACCGCGGCGCGCGCGCTCGCCGAGCTGCTGCCGGAAGGGCAACTGGTGAATCTGCCGCTCGGCGCGAGCGAGGATCGCCTGATCGGCACGCTCGATCTCGAAACCGTGCTGCGCGACGGCTCCGTGCGCTTCTCGCCGGGCCTGCTCGCGAAGGCGCATCGCGGTGTGCTCTATGTCGACGAAGTCAATCTGTTGCCCGACGCATTGGTCGACGCGTTGCTCGATGCGGCCGCAAGCGGCGTGAATACCGTCGAGCGCGATGGCGTATCGCACAGCCACGACGCGAGCTTCGTGCTGATCGGCACGATGAACCCGGAAGAAGGCGAGCTGCGGCCGCAATTGATCGATCGCTTCGGGCTGATGGTCGAATTGCAGAACGCGTTCGAACCGCGGATGCGCGAGGCGATCGTCAAGGCGCGGCTCGCGTTCGACCACGATCCAGCCGGCTTTCGGACTGCTTATGCACGGCAACAGGCCGACTACGTCGAGCGGATTCGCGCGGCGCGCGCGGCGTTGCCGCTGCTCTCGCTCGACGACGCGGTGCACGCGCGGGTGAGCGCACTGTGCATCGAGGCAGCCGTGGACGGCCTGCGCGCCGATCTCGTGATGCTGCGCGCGGCGCGCGCGCTGGCCGCGTTCGAACAGGCGGATGCGGTGACTGTGCGGCATGTCGAGCGGGTCGCCGAGGCGGTGTTGATGCACCGGCGGCGTCAGCAGGATGCGCCGCCTTCGAATCGTCGCGAGCCGCAGAACGACGCGCGGCCGCCTCGAGATGGCGGTGGCGCTGCGGACGCGACGGGCGCGTCCCCCGAGACTTCCACCGACACCGACTGGGGTTACCTCGCGCCCGAGCCGACCGCGGCGACGCCGGTCAAAAGCGTGATCCCGCTCGACGCAAAAAAACGCTGAGCCATCGGAAGGGCGCCGCCGCTGACTCGCGCAGCGGTTTTCGATGGCGGGAGGGCGTGGGCGCAGGTTCGTCGCGTGGTGTTTCGCGCGGGCCCGCGGGCAGACGCATCGGCTGGCCGCGCACGCTCGCCGCGACGCGGGGTGACACGCTGCGTCGCGAGCATCTGCGCTTCATCGCCGAGACGCCGCGCGGCGGCGTGCTGCATTGCTTCGTGCTCGACTGCTCCGGCTCGATGCTCAGCGGCCGGCGGCTTGCACTCGCGAAGGGCCTGCTGATCGCGTTGTTCGACCGTGCCGGCGCCGCGCGTGCCGAAGTTGCGCTGGTCTGCTTCGGCGGCACGTCTGCCGACGTGCGTTTCGGCCCAGCCGTGCCGCGCTGGTGGAACGAGCGCTGGCTTGAAACGGTCGGCGCGGGCGGCGGCTCGCCGCTCGACACCGGGGTGCGACGCGCCACGCAACTGCTCGAACGCAGCGCGCGTAGACGGCCGGCCCAGCAGCGCTGGCTGTGGATTCTGAGCGACGGCCGCACTCGCGACGAACCCGCCAGGCCGCTTGCGGCGGACGAAGTGGTGTTCGTCGACTTCGAACACGGCGCGCTGCGGCTCGGCCGTTGCGAAGCGCTGGCGAACGCGTGGGGCGCGCGCTGGATCACGCCGGAGGAGTTGATCGGCTGAGCGGCAACCGGTGTGTGGTGTGAGTTTCCCGCTCAGCTGTGTGAGCGGCCCCGGCAATCATTTAAGACCGTTCGACCAGTACTGCACGTCTTCCTGTCGATCGAACACGAATACTTTCATCGCCATTTGTTGCGTGGCGTCGAGCTGATCCAGTTCGAGCCCGTGCGTGGTCGCTTCGCCGGGCGCCTTGCCTTTCTGCACGTTACGGATCACGGCGGTGGTCCGGATCTCCGTATCATGACCGGCCGACTTCACGCGGAACGCAACCCGCAGCCGCTCGCCGACTTCGCCCAGCGTCCACGACGCGCTCAGCGACATGCCGAGCGCACTGACGCCGCGCGCAAGCCCGAGCCCGTCGTACGTATCGCCTGTCTCGCCGATACCGAAACGCACCGCGAGATGCGCATGGACGCGGATCGATTTGCGTTCGCGCAGCCGGCGGATCACCCCCGGCCTCGACAACACCACGTAGTCGAACGGCAGGCGGCAGACCGCCTCGACCGTGCAGACGAAGCGGAACACCGCCTGAATCGCGATCGCCACGACTTCGACGTTGTCGCCGGGCGCGAGCGGCAACGGCTGGCCTTGATGCAGCGGCGGTGTGACGAACAGCGCATGATTCGGCGCAAAGCCGATGATGCGGCACGGATGCATCGGTGCACCGCTGCCGAGTTGCGAGCGCATGCCGATCAACGCGCCGATCTCGAGATGCATGTCCTTGATGGTCAGATCGGCGGAGTCGGGCGCGATGGCCGATGCGCTCGGGTGAGGCGTACCGGAATTGAGCAGATCGCCGCGCTGCGGCTGGAAGTGTTCGAACAGGAACGCGCGCTCGTCGGCGCTCGCGAGGGCCGTGCCGCGCTCGAACAGCAGCGTGCCGTCGCCATCGACGATCGGCCATGGAAGGGGTGTGCCGACCGGCACCGCATCCGGTGCGAGTGCCGCCGACGCGGCGGCGGACGGGATTTGCGCGACGTGTTCCGCGACGGAGTGTTCCATGGTCGGCAGCTTGGATAAGTAACGGGATGATCTGATTGACGGCCGCCGAGGATAAAACTTTAATTTGGGGCGCGGTCGTGAAACGGCAGCGCCTGTGGGCGCAGCCGTAACGGATGATGTTTCGTCTTTGCGGATTAGATTGGATGTCTAAGTATTTCGGGCCGGCTTCGGCGTCGATCTATTCAGGGGCTTTCGATCTTTACAACAATGCCGGGTTGTGGTCGGCAATGCCGCCGAAAGAAAATATGCAGAAGGGGCTTGACGGTGTGTGTTCGGATCTCCATAATCTCGCTTCTTCGCTGATGACGCAGCGACGCAAAACGAAGCAGCGCCGGGTAGTTGAAGTAATGGCGCAGCGCGTTGAGCGAATCGATCTTTAAAAACTAACAGCCGATAA
>NZ_JAJITD010000031.1 GCF_020880815.1 Paraburkholderia sejongensis | reverse complement strand
GAGGCCATTCGCGCTCGCACGCGCGGCCAGCGTCAGATAATCGACCGGGCTCGATGCACCGCCCAGCGAGATCGTGCCGAAGTCGCCGGTAATGCCGCCGGTCGTATGCACGATCGTGTACAGCGTGCCGGGCAACGCGCTTGCCGATGTCGGCGCGATCGCCGTGAAGCCGGTCACGTTCAGCGTGCCGGCCAGGCTCGCCGTCGCGGCGCTGATCGCCGGGCTGTTCGAGCCGATGGCGACGTTCAGCGTCGAGCCGGCGGCCTCGGTGAACGCGCCGGTCGTGGCCAGTTGCGACGAAGCGCCGATGCTGGCCGTCGCGCCGCTTTGCGTCGTGTAACTAGCTGCGATGAACACGCCGCTTTGAGCGAATGCCAGTGTGCCCGCGTCGACCGAGACGGCGCCTTCGCTCGAACCTGCCGCGGTCAACGTGGCGGTGCCCGCGCCGGTCTTGGTCAGGCCACCGGTGCCGGACAACGTGTTGGCCAGCGTGCTGTCGGCGGCGTAGTCCAGTTGTAGCGCCGCGTCGTTGGTGACGGCGCCGGTGCCGAGCGCGTTGCCGTTCGTGGCTACCAATGTGCCGGCGGAGACCGTCGTGCCGCCGCTATAAGTGTTGCTGATCCCCGAAAGCGTCAGCGCACCGGCGCCCGTCTTATCCACACTGCCCGCACCGCTGATCGCGCCGGAGAAAGTGGTAGCCGCAGTGTTGTTGGCAGTCAGCACGGTTGCGGCCGATGAACCCAACGTCACCGCCCCCGCTCCCGACAGATCATTCAACGTCTGCGAAAAATCATTCAGCGCGAGCGTCGCGCCGCTCGCCACCGTCACCGCCGAACTCGCCGCCATCGCATCGGCGATGCCCATCGCAAGCGTGCCGCCATTCACCGCAGTCGTGCCGGTGTACGTGTTCTGTGCGGACAGCGTCAACGTCCCCGCGCCAGCCTTCGTCAGATCGGTCCCATTCCAGCCGGTCGCCGACGCAGCTTCGTCAGCCAGCGCCACGTCGACATTGAACGCATCCGTCGCGTTCGTCAGCGTGAACGTGCCGTTGCCCAGCGTCGCGCCCGCCTGCCAGGTCAGGCCGAAGCCCGCGTTGTAGTCCAGACCGTCCGCGCTGCGCTGCGCGCCCAGCGTCAGATAGTCGACCGGGTTCACGTAGCCGACAAACGTGAACGCGCTGAAGTCGCCAGTGATGCCGCCCGTCGTATGAATCAGCGTGTATTGCGTGGAAGGCAGCACGCTGGCCGACGCCGGCAACGCGCCCGCGAAACTCGCGATGTTCAACGTGCCGTTCAGCGATGCCGATGCCGCAGTGATCAGCGGCTCGTTGCCCGCGCCAACGTCGACGTTCAGCGTCGATCCAGCCGCCTGTGTCAACACACCGCCGAGCGTCAGTTGCGAATTCGGGCCAAGTTGCGTGGTCGCGCCACCGCTCGTAGTCAAGCCGCCGGTGATCGCGAACACCCCGTTCTGCTGGAATGCGAGCGTGCCGGCCGTGACCGTCACGGCGCCTTGCGTCGAATTCAAACCGGTCAGCGTCGCGATGCCCGTGCTGGTTTTATTGAGCGTACCCGCGCCGGTCAGCTGATTCGCGAGCGTGCTGTCCGCCGCGAAATCGAGTTGCAGCGTCGCCGCGTTGCTGACCGCGCCGCTACCGAGCGCCGCGCCATTGGTCGCGATCAGCGTACCCGCACCGATCGTGGTGCCGCCGCTGTAGTCGTTGGCCGTACCGCTCAGCGTCAGCGCGCCCGTGCCAGTTTTATCGAGCACACCTGCGCCCGACAACGCGCCCGCATACGTCGTGTTGGTCGCGCCGTTCACCGCGGTCAGCGTCGCCGAACCGAGCAGGATCGAGCCGCTGCCCGACAGATTGTTCGCGGTCTGATTCAGGTTGTTCTGGCTCAGATCGAGCGTGCCGTCGACCGCCACGCTGCCGCTCGTCGCGAACGCATTCGCGACGCCGCCGAGCAGCCTCGAACCGGCGCTCACCGTGGTCGCGCCGGTATACGTATTGCCCGCGTTCGATAGCGCGAGCGTGCCGCCTCCCTGCACGGTGATTCCGCCGGTGTTCGCGAGCAGCCCGCTGATATTGAGCGTCTCGCCCGCATTCACGTTCGCGATCGTCGTACCCGCGAGGTTGATGTTGCTGGTTGCCGCCAGCGTGCCGTTGCCCGCGAACTGTCCGCCGCTTTGCACGTTGATCGTGCCGACGTTGACGGTGAAGGTGCCGTCGGTGACCTCCACCGTGCCGCCGCTCTGCACGGTGAAGGTCAACCCGCGCAGGCTCGAGCCGCCGCTGCCGCGCACCGTGCCGGCAGTGCCGGCGGCGCTGTCGGTTGTCACCGTGAACACGCCGCCCGACGTATTGCCGTAATTGACGCCGTCGGCCAACGTGAAATAGCCGCCGCTGACCGTGGTGTTCGCCTGGATCGTCGAGTCGTAATTGGTCGTGGCGCCGTTATCGCCATAAAAAATCGCCTCACCATTGCCGGCCTTCGTCACGGTCACCGTCGAGCCCGCAATCGACGAGACGGGATCGTAAAACTGGATCTGGTAGCCGGCATTCGCGTTCAGATTCAGACTGCCCGACGAGCCCAGGTAGATCCCATTTGGCGTACCGGTGCCGATCACCGGCGCGTAGTTGCCCGACGTGCCGAAGGTCGCGCCCTGCCGGTTACCCTGAAACAGGATGTTGTCGGTCAGCGCGCTCATCGTGATCGTGCCGGACTGCAGGTAGATCGCGCCGCCGCTGGTCGATGCATAGTTGTTCAGAAACTGCGTGCCCGATGTGAGGCTGACCAGCGCGCCTGACGCGTCGTAGTAGATCGCGCCGCCGTAGCCGCCCCCGCTTCCGGTGCCCGCCTTCACGACGTAGTTGTTTTCGAAGACCGCGGCGGCGTTGAAAATGTATTGATAGTTGTAGGACGCGCCGTTGCCGAACGCGCTGATCCCACCGCCATAGGCAATCCCGCCTGAGCCGGTCGAGACGATGTAATTGCTGTCGAACGTGACCGGGGCGTTGAATTGCACGACCGACGCGCCGCTGCCCGGACTCGTATAGCCGATGTTGATCGCGCCGCCGCGCGGGTTGCCCGATCCCGTGGCGGTCGTGTTCACGTAGTTGCCGGTAAACGTGCTGACGCCATTGAAGGTCAGCGTCGACGCGCCGCCCCAGATATCGATCGCGCCGCCGAAATAGGTGGTCGAATAATTGCTGTTGAAAGCGGTCGTGCCGTAAAAGGTCATCACGCCCGGGCTCTGGTACATCGAGATCGCGCCACCATAATTGGTGGTCCGGTTGCCGCTGAACGTGTAATCGCCGTAGAAATTCATGTTGCCGGCGTACATCGAAATCACCCCGGCGCCGTCGCCGGAAGACACATTGTTAGAGAACGTCACGCCGTTCGCACCGGTGCCGGCGGTGATATTCATGAACGTGCTGCCGGTCGTGCCGCTCATATAAAAAATATTGCCGAATGCACCCTGCAGCCCGTTGAACGTTACGTTGTTCAGAAACAGATTCGAGGTCCGCGCTCCCCCGGTGTTATAGAAAAGCGCGGTTCCGGAATTGGCGGTTTGCCCGAAATTGATGTTCGACAGCGTGACCGAATTCTGATCGATACTCGAGCTGTTGTACGTAATGAGGTTACTAGTGGTGCGCGTGATCGTATTGCCGGCACCGTCAAGAGACAGCGTCGAATGCGCGGCGGTATTCACGGTGATGGCGGCATTCCAGGTGGCATTCGCGCCGATGTTGAACTGGTAGTTGGTCGCGCTCCAGTTCGTGCCGCTATTCAGATAGGTGGCGATATCGGTTCCGGCCGGAATGGTCACCTGCGCGAATGCCGCGGACATAAACGCCATACTCGAGGCTTGCGCGAACAATAGCGAGCGTAAAGGCCGGCCGCAGCCATAATGTTCGGCAAGCGGTTTTCGAAACGCGGCGTATTGCGCGCCTCGGTCGGGCGCATCCGGCATATGCGCCGCGCGCTGCCGGGAACGCCCGCCCCGCTTCGAGTGCGATGAAACCAACTCCGATACGGCAACCCAACTACCCAACGCGTCATTCCAGATACTGCGATAGGCTCGATTCACGACTATCCCCTATGCAAGTTGATAGGACATCGCACTATTTTTTGGGTTGATTTTCAGATGTTTTTATCCTATCGCCGCATTTGAATTATCGACACGCTGAAAAGAATAGCGCATCGCTGTCGGCGTGAATATCCGTTTTCGTAGTTGCAACACTATGTGGATCCTGGCATTGGCTGCGAAACGCAATCGCGCCGCCTTCTTATTTACACATACGCGTACGTGTCCGCATTGAAGAATGCTTTCCTGTGCACGTGAAAAAGGATCAATATTGTTAAGACGGCATTTACTCCATGCAACCCCCGCTTTACCACTCATTTCGCATATGAGCTTTGCACGGATAAGACGATTCGAAATCCGAACTGCCTTTTTTCGCACTGTGGAATAATCAAACATACGCTCGATTTAACAATTAAATCCCTTCTGCCCGCTACCCTTTTAGGACCTGTCATATAGGCCCGCAGCACCGGTCCGCGGACAATTGCGCGATTTTCCGCAGCGCGTCACGACTCCCTCTCGCCGCGTTGCGCTTGCGACGCAAAACGTCCGATTCAATCTCAACGACCAACGAGCGTGGACCTCAACATCTTGCGGGAGCTTGCGCGCCCCACCCCGTCATTGCGCAGCGGCGAGCTCGCCTCCACCCCGTCGTTGCGGCAGCGCAACCGCGTACTGGAAGGCCTCGCCAACCGCGAATTCACGCTCGCTTACCAGCCTGTCGTCGATGCGCGCGGCGCCTCGGCGGTCGGGGCCGAAGCGCTGTTGCGCTGGCACCATCCGGTGCGTGGTTGGCTGCGGCCCGGCGCGTTCATTCAGACACTCGAGCAGGACCGCGAGATCGCGTGGGAGGCCACCGCGTTCGTCGTAGCGCAAATCGCCGCCGATCTCAGCGCGTCGCCGGGAACGCGCCGCAACGGCTTCGTGTCGTTCAATGTCTATCCGTCGCAACTGCTCGGCGGCAAGCTCCGCCAGTTGCTCGAAAGCCGCTATCTCGCGCGCGGCCATGCGCCCGAAGCGTTGCTGATCGAGTTGCTCGAAACCGAACCGCAGCCGCTGTGCGACGGCCTCGTCGAAGAAATCCGCCGGCTGCGTGCGCTCGGCTTCCGGATCGCGATCGACGATTTCGGATGCGGCTCATGGAGCCTGCTGGACCTCACCCGCACCGAAGTGGACGCGGTCAAGCTCGCACGCGAACTGCTGCAGCACGTGCCGGCCGTGGGCTCGGCCACCGAGATCATGCTCGGCGCGTTACGCATTCTCGAAGGCCTGGGCACGCAGGCGATCATCGAAGGCGTCGAAACGCCTGAGCAGGCCGCGTGGGTCGCCGCGATCCCGCGGGCCTGGGCGCAGGGCTACGCGTTCGCGCGGCCGCAGCCGGGGCTGCCGAAGCTGTAGCTGGACGACGCCTTCAGGGAAACGCGATCGGCCGATTCACGCGGGCGGCTGGCTTGCGGGCGCGACAATAGATCGGAGTTCTGAATGTAATGCGCCCGCCATGTCACGCTGCTAGAATCAGCCGGCGTCGGCGGCCGCTCATGCGCCGCCCGGCGGTCATCCGTCCGTCTTTTCTTCGCCCCCGTTCCCGGAGATCAGCATGGAAATCCAACCCTATCTTTTCTTCAATGGCCGTTGTGAGGAAGCCATTGCGTTCTATCGCGCGGCACTCGGCGCCCAGGAGCTGATGAAGTTGCGCATGAAGGACGCGCCGCCGAATCCGGCGCAGCCGGTGCCCCCCGAACACGCGGACAAGATCATGCATGCGACGCTCGTCGTCGGAACTACGCACCTGCTGATGTCGGATGGCGATTGCGGCGAGGGCGGCAAAGCGGTGCATGCGGGCTTCAGCCTGTCGGTCACCGTCGAAGATCACGCGGCCGGCGAGAAATATTTCAATGCGCTGGCCGACGGCGGGCAAGTGATGATGCCGTTCCAGCAGACCTTCTGGACCAGCGGCTTCGGCATGCTGACCGACCGCTTCGGCGTGCCGTGGATGGTCAATGTGCAGGATCAGCAGGCGGCGCCGAAGTAGCCTTCGCGGTTTCGACGCAGTCGGACTGAGCCGTTCCGTCTTACTGTGTCGCTGACGCGCCGCTCGCGGGCGTACTGTGAACGGCCGCGGCGCCGCTGACCGCCGGCGTCGCGCTGGCCGCCGCACTGGCCTGAGCGTTCGCGCGATTGGCCGCATCGCTATCGCCCGGCGTGCCCCTCGCACTCGCCGAATTGCTCATCACGCCGCTGCTGCCCTGGCTCAGCGGCTGCTGGCCGTTATCGTCCGCGCGCTTGCAGCCGGACACGCCCGCGATCGACACAAGCGCCCCCAGCGCGATCAGCGTTGCCACTCTCTGTCGCATGATTCGCTCTCCTTCGGTTGTCTGCTTACACCGATGAAATCGAGCATCGAGCGTGCCCATGCGCCGATGCGTCCCGCGCCGCTCGCCACGCACCCACGCTCCAACGTGCGTACCCACGCCGACGCGCCCCGCCCTGTGCCGGCTTTTGCCCCGGTATGACAGCCTCGCACGTCACGCGCGCCGCACTATGGCAATAAGCGCACGGACACGCTAGAGTTGCCAACAAACACGGCACGCGCCCCGCCGGCGCCCGTGCAGGCAAGGTTTTGCGTAGTGAGTCAAACGTCGTAAGTCAAACGAATTGAATAACGCCGCATTGCCAAGAGGCAAACGATGACGCCACCCGAAACACTCGCCGATCGCAGCGCGCACGGCCGCTCCGCCCGTAAGAACACCCCTCGCAGCGCCCATGCCGCGATCGGCAACGTCGATCGCGATCCGGTACGGCTGCTGCGCGAAAGCAGCCACGGCCGCGTCTCGACGCTGGTGCCGCTGCGCTACGGCCGCATGCTCGCGTCGCCGTTCACTTTCTTTCGCGGCAGCGCGATCATTCAGGCCCACGATCTCGCGGCCACTGCGAACAGCGGCTTTCATTTCCAGATCTGCGGCGATTGCCATCTGATGAATTTCGGCGGCTTCGCGACGCCCGAGCGCTCGCTCGTGTTCGACATCAACGACTTCGACGAAACCGCGATCGGGCCGTGGGAGTGGGATCTCAAGCGCCTGACCGCGAGTCTCTACATCGCCGTACGGCATCTCGGCCACGGCGACCGGCTCGCCGACGACGTCGTCGCGGAGGCGGTGATGAGCTATCAGCACTGGACCGCCGAGTACTCGCAGATGAGTCCGCTCGAACTGTGGTGCGAGCTGATCACGTTCGCGCGTCTTGAAGAGCTGTCGCCGACCGCCGATGCACGCAGCCGGATCCGCGACGGCATCTCGCGCGCGTCGCGCCGCACTCACGAAACGATCCTGCCCAAGCTTGCGAGCCGCCGCGAAGGGATCTGGCAGATTCGCGACGCGCCGCCGACCGTGTTCCACGTGCACGGCAAAAACACGCTGTTTACGCACGACGACGACTGGCTCGGCCTCGGCGACTGGCGCACGTTGATGCAGCCGCTCTACGACAGCTATCTGAGATCGCTCGGCACGGTGCGCCGTACGCTGCTCGATCACTTCACGATGCACGACATGGCGTTCAAGGTAGTCGGGGTCGGCAGCGTCGGCACGCGCTGCCTGATTCTGCTGATGGTCGATCAGCACGAGAAGCCGTTGTTCATCCAGTTCAAGGAGGCGTCGACTTCGGTCGTGTCGCGCTTCTTCAAGGCGCGCGGGCCGAAGCACCAAGGGCAGCGCGTGGTCGACGGACAGCGGCTGATGCAGGGCGCGAGCGATCCGTTCCTCGGCTGGACCACCGGCCCGTTCGGGCGCGCGATCTACGGCCGCCAGCTGCGCGACATGAAGATCTCCGCGACCCTCGAGCTGTTCGCGAAGGAGACCTTCAGGCAATACGCGGCGGTGTGCGGCTGGGTCCTCGCGCGTGCCCACGCGAAAGCGGGCGGCGTCGCGACCGAGATCGACGGCTATCTCGGCAATGGCGAACAGATGACCGAAGCGCTGGTGCTGTACTCGCGCGCGTACGCGGACCAGGTCGAGCAGGATTACGAACGATTCCGCGACGCGTGCCGCAGCGGCCGGCTCGAAGCACGCACCGACGCGGATATGGCGGCTGACTTCGTCGCGTGAATGGGCGGTTTGAGGTTCCCGTCGCACGCGGGTTGCGGGTTGCGGGTTGCGCGTTGATGACGCGCTGGTCACCCGCTCGTCACCCGCTAGTCGCGCGCAATGTTGACGCTGTCCGCGTCGTCGCGCGGCTCGTCTTCGCCGACGACCCCGAACTCGGCCGCCGTCTTCACGTAGAACAGCTGCAGCCGCTCGGCTCGCAGCCGTTCGAACAGGCGGCGCGCTTCGTCGTTGGTCACCACCATTACGACCGACAGCGGCTGATCCGCGAGTTCGAAGAAGTGCGCGGAATGAATCCGGTGATGACGGCCGACGCCCTCGCACGCTGGAATCACGGTCGCGCCGCTCAGATCGAGTTCGCTCGCCAGACGCACGAGCCAGTCCGCGAGCGGCTTGCCGTGATGGCTGCGCGCCTGTTGGGTAAAAAAGGTGATCTGATAGCCGTGCATGTCGGTGCCTCCTCGCTGCGGGCCGCGCCGGCGGGCGCAGCACGGCTGCGGCTGCGGCTTCGAACGGGTATCAGTCAAGTGTAGATGTCGGCCCGCGCGAGCGCCAGGCCGGGGCCGGGTGCGGCCGATTGCGGCCGGTCGTGGCCGAACCGCCGTTACTGCCCGTATACGTCGAAGTCGAAATATTTCTTCGCGATGCGCTCGTAGGTGCCGTCCGCACGCATATCGGCGATGGCCTTGTCGATTTTCGCTTGCAGCTCGGTATCTTCCTTGCGCAGACCGATCGCGGTCCCGCTGCCGAGCGTTTTCGCGTCGTACAGCGGCTGGCCGGCAAACGCGAAATCCTTGCCGCGCGCGGTGCGCAGGAAACCGATCTCGGCCTGCACCGCGTTCTGCAACGATGCATCGATGCGCCCGGCCAGCAGATCCGAATAGACCAGATCCTGGTCCTGATACGGCACGATCACCGCACCGGCCGGCTCCCAGTAGGTCTTCGCATAGGTTTCCTGAATCGAGCCCTGCTCGACGCCGATCCGCTTGCCCTTCAGCGCCGCGGGCGTCGGCTCGATCGCCGCGCCCTGCTTCGCCACCAGCCGGGTCGGAATCCGGAACACCTTCGACGAGAACGCGATCTGCGTCTGACGCGCGGGCGTCATCGACATCGTCGACAGCACGCCGTCGAATTTGCGCCCTTTCAGCGCGGGAATCATGCCGTCGAACGAATTTTCGACCCACACGCATTTCGCGTTCAGGCGCCGGCAAATCTCATTGCCGAGATCGATGTCGAAGCCGACCAGTTTGCCGTCGGCGGCTTTCGATTCGAACGGCGGATAGCTCGCGTCGACGCCGAACTTCACGGTCGACCATTCCTTGGCGATTGCGCTGCCGGACGCGGCGGCGAGCAGCGCAATCGTCAGGGTTGCAAGCATGGCTTTCATGGATACTCCTTTACTCTTCTGATGAATGATCCGGGTCGCGCGCTCCGCGCGCGAAACCCGACATTCGACCGTGTTCCGTGCGTCCGCACAAATTCATTAAAAAAATCAATTCATGCGTCGTGCACATAGGAGCGGGACGCGCGTTCGTCGCGGCAGTCATTCAGGTCGCTGCGAGCCGTCGGCGCTCACTTGTCGAAAGTGGAAAGTGGCTTTTCGCTGTGCCGGCAAATCGCCAGAATAAATCGAGGTAAACAGGGCGCTTTTTTTGACTTCATTTAATCGCGATTTACAGTGCCATTGCCAATGAGAACCTAACTCCATTCGACGCGCCGCATTAGCAGGCGAGCTGCCATTCGAACACGACACATCCGCGCCTGGCACCAAGCAAACCATCGCTCAGCGCCCCTCCCGGCCCGTCGTCTCGAACCACGCGCGGGGTGTTTTAATTCCCACGATTTTCTCTTTATTCAGGCAGCGTGTTTACATCTTCCGCGTAATCCGTGATAAACAGCGTCCCGCCGGTTGATTTGCCATAAGTTGTCACTTAGAATTTTCCGCACGGCCTCTTTCCGGAAAAGATGACATGGCTTCAAACCACGGAAAACCAGTGTCATCTTTGCTCCCCCCGGGACTCTTCGGCCTTTGGGTCGTACTGTACGTGATCTGGCTGATCGCCAATGCGTCGCTCGCGATCGAACCCGCGCTGGTCGGCCTCGTGATCACCTTCGTCATAGCCCACGCGTTCGCATCATCCAGCGAAGCCTGGCAGCGCCTGCGTTTAACGCCCCGCGCGCTTTATCATTTCGTCGCCTATAGCGGCGCGTTCGTCGTCGAACTCGTGCGCGCCAATCTGAACATGATGGCGTACGTGTACTCGCCGCACCTCAACATCAAGCCGGGCATCGTCAAGGTGCGCACCCGCCTGCAAACGCCGCTCGGGCGCCTCGCGCTCACCAATTCGATCGCGCTCACGCCCGGTTCGCTGGTGATGGACATTCGCGACGACGTGCTGTTCATCCACTGGCTCGACGTCAAAACCACCGATATCGACGCCGCCACCGAAGCGCTCGTCGCCCCGTTCGAAAAGCATCTGGAGAAAGTCTTTGGCTGAGATCATGCTCCGGATCGCCGCCGCGCTAATCTTCCTCGCGATTCTGTTCGGCGTGATCCGGCTCGTGCTCGGCAAGACCGTCGTCGACCGCATCGTCGCGATCGACATGCTGACGGTCATCTCGCTGTCCCTGATCGCGCTGTACGCGCAGATCTCCGGCCGTTTCGTCTATATCGACGTCGCGCTGGTGTACGGACTGCTTAGCTTTCTCGCGGTGCTGGCGGTCGCGCGCTTTCTCGAACGGGGGCTGTGAGCGATGCTCGAACTGCTCCTGCTGCTGATGTGCGCGAGCATCCTCGTGAGCGGCATTCTCGCGATATTCCTGAAAAATCTGCTGGCCGCGATGGTCAGCTCGGGACTCGCGAGCCTGTTCGCCGCGGTCGCGTTCCTGCTGCTGGCCGCGCCCGACGTCGCGATGGCGGAGGCCGCGATCGGCTCGGGACTGGCGACCTTCATCTTTCTGTACGCAATCCGCAAAACCGGTTACCAGAAGGGCTAGCGCATGCTCGAACTGATCGGCAGCAGCTTCATTCTGGTGGGCGCGGTCTTTCTGTTCTCCGCCGGCCTCGGCCTGCTGCGCATGCCGGACGCGTACACCCGCATCCAGGCCGGCACCAAGGCGTCGACGCTCGGCAACATGCTGGTGCTGATCGGCCTCGCGTTCTATCACCCGAGCTGGACCTTCCGGCTGATCCTGCTGATCTATTTCGTGCTGGTGACCAATCCGGTGTCCTCGCATGCGTTGTCGCGCGCGGCGTGGCTGATTCGTACGCCGATGAGCGCGTCCACCGTGGTCGACGCGCTCGCCGACGAACAGGAGCGCGACGCTCGGGAGAGCCAATCATGATGCGTCGCGCGGCCGCTCTATTGACGGTGCTGCTGTTCGCGGTGGTGTTCTGGCGGCTGGTCGGCGGCTATGCCGAACTGCAGGCGCTGCGGCCGCTCGCCGAGTACTACGTGCTCCGGGGGCCGCTCGATCTCGGCGCGCCGAACATCGTGACCGCGATCCTGATCACCTATCGCGGCTTCGACACGCTCGGCGAAGTGGCGGTGCTGTTCATGGTCGCGGCGAGCGTCGGCGTGCTGCTGAAAGAGGAAAGCAGCGCGAGCGCCGCCGCCCCGCTGGACGACCCAACGCCCACGCCCACGCCCGCGCGCCGCCCGGCCGGCGAAATCGTCCATACCGGCAAGCAGGTGCTGCTGCCGATGATCTTCACATTCGGCGCCTATGTGATCGTCAACGGCCATCTGTCCGCGGGCGGCGGCTTCCAGGGCGGCGCGATCGTCGCGTCGGCGGTGATGCTGATGCTGCTCGCGCGGCCCCGCTCGACGCTGAACGTCGCGCTGCTGAGCGTGGTCGAGTCGCTCGCCGGCGTGCTCTATGTGTGTATCGGCATTCTCGGGTTGGTGCTGGCGGGCGGTTTTCTCGACGCGCGCTTTTTGCCGCGCGGCGAGTTGGGCGCGTTCTTCAGCGCCGGCGCGATTCCGCTGATTTCCGCGCTGCTCGGGATCAAGGTCGGCGCGGAACTGAGCGTCATCATCGACCGGTTCAGAAGCTGACAACAGGAGAACCGCCCATGAGCACCGGCCTGCCGGTTTCGACGATCCTGCTGATCACCGGCTTCTGTCTGTCGCTGATCGGCCTGTGGGGGATGCTGACCCACCGCAATATTCTGCGCATCATCATCGGCTTCGCGGTGTTCGACACCGGGCTGCACATCGTGATGGTCGCGACGGGCTACATCACCGGCGGCACCGCGCCGATCATCGACGCCGCGCTCGGCAAAAGCGCCGCCCTTCATCGCGCGATCGACCCGATCCCGTCGGCTCTGGTGGTCACCGCGATCGTGATCGGGCTGTCGGTCACCGCGATCATGCTGTCGTTCGCGATCCGCCTGTACGCCGCCAAAAAGACCCTCTCCATCGACGCCTTCACCGAGTCGAAATGGTAGCCGCGCTCTTTCATCCGCTGCATATCTTCATTCTCGGGCTCGGCGGCGGCTTCGTCATTCCGCTGCTGTACCGGCTCGGCAAGCCGTGGCTCACACTCGGTTTTTTCGTCGCGCTCGCCGGCATCGTGCTGGTCAGCGGCGTGTCGTTCTATGGACTGATCGCCGGCGGCGACACGATCGAAGTGCTGACCGCCGGCGCGCTGCCGCCGGTCTCGATCAATCTGCGCTTCGGTCCGTGGGAAGCGTTCTTCACGTTCAGCGTCAACGTGGTTGCGCTGCTCGGCGCGCTGCATCTGTGGGACCGGCTGCGCGGCAATTACGCGGCGCTGCTGCTGTATCTGATCCTCGTGATGGGCATCGACGGGATGGTGATGACCCGCGACCTGTTCAACCTGTTCGTGTTTCTCGAGATCGTCTCGATCGCCACGTATGGGCTGTTCGGGCTCGAGCGCAAGCCCGCCGCGCTCGCGGCCGGGTTCAAGTACATCATCGCGACCGTGATCGCATCGACGTTCTTCCTGCTCGGCGCGGTGCTGCTGTATTACGTGAGCGGCACGCTGAACATCGACCAGTTGCTGTCGATGCGCGGCGAGCTGGGCGGCCCGATCGGCACCACCGCGGTGCTGCTGGTGTTCGCGAGTCTCGTGATCGAGCTGAAGCCGTTTCCGGCCAACGGCTGGGGCCTCGACGTCTACGAGACGATGCCGAGCGGCGTCGCCGCGATGGTGTCGGTCGGCGTGTCGGCGGGGGTGTTTTTCGCGCTGCTGAAGCTGCTGCCGCTATTCGACGGCCAGCTGACGCTGCTGGCCGTATCGGGCGGCGCGACCTTCCTGTTCTCGAACCTGCTCGCGTTGAAACAATCGAAGCCGCAGCGCGTGCTCGGCTATTCGTCGATCGGGCAGATGGCGCTGCTGATGCTCGCGCTCGCGCTGCTGCGCCAGATCGGCGCGGAAGTGGCGATTCCGCTGGTGGTCGGTGGCCTGTTCATCAACCATCTGTTCGCGAAGGCGGGGCTCTTCTGGCTGGCCGGCGTGGTGCAGCGCTACCACCGCGATCCGCGCGCGGTGCTGGCGCGCAACCCGCTGCTGATCGGCCTGCTCGGGCTCTTCATGGTCGCGATCGCGGGGCTGCCGCCGTTCCCCGGCTTCTGGGCCAAGTGGGAACTGGTGATGCGCCTGACCGCCGCCGGCAAACCGTACTGGATCGTGCTGATCCTGACCGGCTCGCTGCTCGAAGCGGGCTACATGTTCCGCTGGTTCGTGCGCGCGCTGCGGCCGTCCAGCCGCGAAGCGCACGCGCGCCCCGACGTCTTCGCGCTGCTGCCGCTGCTCGGCGTCGCGCTGCTGCTGATCGCGGCCGGCTATCTGGCAGCACTGATCTCGGGCGTAGCGTCGCTGTGGATCTTCTCGCCGCTTCTCGCCGGCGCGCTGTTCTACGCGGCCGACCGGCTGCCCGGGCGGGCCAAGGGCGTGCTCGCACTGCTCGCGATCGCGCTGATCGGCGCGCTGCTCGCCGCCGGCACGAGCGGCATCGCCGGACTGTTCGCGTGGCTGCTGCTGGCCGGCAGCCTCGTGATCACCGCGGCGAGCCTGTATCGCGACGACCCGCGCGAAGGCTTCTATCCGATGCTGGTCGTGCTGGCGCTGTCGATTCCGGCGCTGCTGCGCTCAACGACGACGCTCGAATTCTTCTATAGCTGGGAAATCATCACTCTGTCGTCGTGCTTCCTGATCGCCAAATGCCGGCGCGCGGGACCGCACGTGCTGACCTTCCTGCTGTTCTCGCTGCTGTCCGCGTTCTTCCTGCTGGCGGGCTTCGCGAGCGTCGCCGCGATCGACGGCAGCATCCAGCTCGCCGCGCTGATTCACGCGGGACCGGAGGCGAACCGCGCATTCGTGCTGCTGGCGGCCGGCTTCCTGATCAAGGCCGGCGCGATCGGCGTGCACGTGTGGCTGCCGGGCGCGTATACCGAGGCCGAAGACGACGTGACCGCGATGCTGTCGTCGGTGGTCAGCAAGGTCGCGGTGTTCGGCCTGCTGGTCGGCACCTATCTGACGATCCGCTCGGAAGTCGGCCTCGAACTCGCGCACGCGATGACATGGATAGGGATGCTGACGACCCTCGCCGGCGCGCTGATGGCATTGCGGCAGAACGACTTCAAACGGCTGCTGGCGCTCTCCAGCATGAGCCAGATCGGCTACATCGTGACCGCGATCGGCCTGATGAGCCATCTCGGCTGGGTCACCGCGCTGTATCTGGTCGCCAATCACATGCTGGTGAAGGGCATTCTGTTTCTCGCGCTGGCCGGCGTGATTCTGCGCACCGGCACGCGCAACTTCGCCGATGTCGGCGGCCTCGCGCGCGAGATGCCGTTCACGTTCGCGATGGTCGTGATCGCGCTGGTGTCGATGTCCGGTCTGCCGCCGCTGATGGGCTTCGGCGGCAAGTGGCTGCTGCTCAGCGCGATGACCGACAAGGGCTGGTACGGCGTCGCGATCTGCGGGCTGATCGCGACCTGCGCGGGTTTTCTGTACATGACGCGCTTCGTCAACGGGATTTTTTTGCAGCCGTGGCCGCCGCAGCGCGAGCCGGTGCGCGAAGCGCCGCTGGCGCTGCTGGTGCCGCAGTTCCTGCTGGTGCTCGGCATCCTGATTCTGTCGTTCTTCCCGAAGCTGCTGATCGAGCCGGTCTCGGCCGCGATCGATCCGCAGTTCGCCAAAACGCTGGTGTGGGGTGGGATGTCGCTCGAAAGCATCTACGGCTTCTGGAATCCGACGCCGGTCGTGATCGTCGTGCTGATCGTCGCGGCGCTCGTGTTCGGGCTCGGCGTGTGGTACTACCGCAGCCGGCGCGGCAACGCGGCCGACGCGCCCGATTTCTATCACTTCTATCGGCCGATGCTGAGCCGCACGGTGCCGCCGTTCGCGCAGATGTTCTGGCGCGGCGCGTCGCATTTCGCGCTGCTTGCCGCCGCGCGGATCCGGCGGGTTTATAGCGGCAATGGGCAGACGTATGCGCTGTATGTGCTGCTTTATTTTCTGGCGATTTATTTTTTGAGCACGGGGCTCGGGACGGTTTCGACCGGGTAAGGGTCCCGCGCGGGCCGCTGCACCGCCCGCACGAGGCCGCTGCCGCCGCCTCCGCAGAAGAACAGCTGCGCGCCGTCCGATTCGAGTCCCGAGATGCCCGTCCCCGCCGGCATGGCGACGCTTTCCAGCACTTCGCCGCTGCGCGGATCGATGTGCCGCAGCTCGCTCTCATCGCCTTCCCAGGTGCCGTGCCACAGCTCGCCATCGACCCACGTGATGCCGGTCACGAAGCGATCCGATTCGATCGTGCGCAGCACCGCGCCGGTTTCGGGATCGAGTTGATAGATTTTCCGTTCGGGGTACTGACCAACCCACAGCGAGCCTTCCGCCCACGTGAGCCCCGAGTCGCCGCCGTTGCCCGGCGCGGGAATCGTCGCGAGTACCTGGCCGGTGAGCGGATCGAGTTTCTGGATGCGGCCGTGCGCGATCTGGTACAGATGCTGGCCGTCGAACGCGGTGCCCGCGTCGGCCTCGACCGGCAGGGAGCGCAGCGTGGCGCCGCTCGCCGGATCGATCGCGTCGAGCCGTTCGCCGGTCGCGATCCACACCTGGCGGCCGTCGTAGGTGACGCCGTGCACTTTGTCGACGCCCGCAAAGGGCCCATATTCGCGGACGATTCTGGCGGCTGATCGGTTCATGGTGGTCATCCTAATCACGAAGGAAACGGAGCGGGGAGTAACAAAGCCGTCGCGAATCCGGCGGCGGGCGGCGTCATCCAGCGGCGCGCGCGGCCGTCGCCGACCGGCTGCACCTTGCCGGCGGCCGCCAGCGAATCGAGCGCGCGCTGCACGGTGCGCTGGCTCGCGCCGAGCACCAGCGCGAGCGCCGAACTGGACCACGCTTCACCATCGGACAGAAACGCGAGCACGGCCGCGTGTTCGCCGTCGGCCGGCGGCGCAAGCACCACGACGTCGCTCGCGTGACGCGGCTTCAATGCGAAACCGCGCGAGCTCGCATCGATGCCGGCGAGCGTGCCGAGCGCCGCGCGCAGCCGGCCGATCTCGACGCGCAAACGCGCGCGATGCGTTTCGTCCGCGCGCTTCGCGCGAAACGCATGCGCGATCAGTGTGTCGCGCGGGACGTCGGCGGGCCATGCTTCGCCGAGCAGGCGGGCCAGCGTAAATAGCACCGGGCGGCTGGCGAGTGCGACCGTTGCGTTCGCATCGCTGATTGCGTAGCGGCAGGCGTCGATGATCAGCGGGCGGCGGGTGGATTGGGCGCGATGCGGGGGTTCGGCGAACAGCTTTTCGACCTCATCGAGCAGCACGAGCCTTTGTTCGCCACCGGCGATCACGCGCGCCGCGGGCTTGTGCAGTACCCGCGCCGCGCTTTCGACTTCCGCGCTCAACGCCGGAATGCCCGCCTCGCGCGCCGCGCGTTCGGCCCGCGCGAGCGCCGCGCGCGCGGCCTGGCTGCGCAGCCGCCGCAGCGCGACTCCCGCGACCACCAGCTCGTGCGCGGCGCGCAACGCGGGCGGCAACAGCCGCGCGTCGAAAACCGCGAGCCGCCGCTCCGCTTCGTCGAGACGACCGGTCAGCAACAGACGACGGGCCGTCAGATAGCGCGCATGCGCGGCATTCACGCGATCGCCGTGCGCGTAGAGGGTCGCGATGGCGCTATCGAGCGCCTTGGCTGGCCAGCCGAGATCGCGCGACGCGAACGCAATCTCCGCTTCGGCGACCACGCACCTTGCGCGCGCGACCGCCTCCTTCGCGCCGAAGCCGCGCGCGGCTTCGCGCAGCAACGCCTTCGCGCGCCCGAACTCGCCGAGCTGCGCCATCGCGATGCCGCGCAGCGCGAGCGCCGGCGCATCGTCGCGCAACGCGACGCGGTCGAGCGCGCCGAGCGGATCGCCGGCCGCGAGCGCGCGCGCCGCCGCGCCGATCAACGCGTCCACGGCTTGCGCGCGCATGCGCCGCGCGTCACTGCATCAAGCGAATCACGCCACACTTGTCACTCCCGCCGGGTCGATGGCCGGTACTAATCTAGCACGACCATCAACCGTCACCGAGGCCGTTGCGGCAAGGGCTCGCGCGGCACGGTACGACTCACGGAGGAACGCGAAATGACCACCCATACGACCGCAACACGCGAGCAGTGGCTGAGCGCGCGGCGCGCGCTGCTCGAAGCCGAAAAAGCCCACACGCGACGCGGCGACGAACTCGCGCAACAACGCCAGGCGCTGCCCTGGGTGCGGGTCGACAAGAACTATCGCTTCGACACGGAACGAGGCACCGCGTCGCTTGCCGATCTGTTCCAGGGACGCTCGCAGCTACTCGTCTATCACTTCATGTTCGGGCCGGACTACAAGGCGGGCTGCCCGTCGTGCTCGTCGATCGCGGACGGCTTCGACGGCTTCGCGGTCCATCTCGCGCATCACGACGTGATGCTGATGGCGGTATCGCGCGCGCCGCTCGCGAAGCTCCAGGAGTACCAGCGACGGATGGGCTGGACGTTCCCGTGGGCATCGTCGGCGGACGGCGATTTCAACTTCGACTTCAACGTTTCGTTCACCGAAGCGCAGCAGCGCGACCACGAGATCGACTACAACTACGCGCGCAACGGCCACGCGATGGACGCGACGCCGACTCCGGAGCCGGTCGCGCAATTCGCGGCGACCTGCGGCACCGACGCGGCCACCTACTCGCGCGATCGCCCGGGCATGAGCGCGTTCGTGCTCGAGGACGGCGTGGTTTATCACACGTACTCGACCTACGCGCGCGGGGTCGATGGGCTGTGGGGCATGTACCAGTGGCTCGATCGCGCGCCGAAGGGGCGCAACGAGACTGGGAGCTGGTGGCGCCGTCACGACGAGTACGCGCGGTGATGGACCGGACGCTCCCGCGCCGCGCGGCGCGTGCCGACCTGCCGTTCGTCGCGCTCTGCGCGCTGCTGTTCGCCGCGAGCGTCGCGGCGACGCTCGCGCAGCACGCGTCGATGGCGACGATGGGGGAACTGCCGCTGCCCGGCGGCGGTTCGCTGTCGATGCTGTGGATGCCGACCTGCGGCCGAACGTGGGCACGCGCGGCGGCGTCGTTCGTCGGCATGTGGATCGTGATGATGGCGGCGATGATGCTGCCGTCGCTCGGCGCGATGCTGCTGCGTTATCGCGCGACCGTCGGCGCGCGAGTGCAAGCGGGGCGACTGGCCGGCTTGACGCTGCTGGTCGCCGGCGGTTACGCGCTGGTCTGGAGCGCGCTCGGACTCGCGGTGTTCATGGTCGGCGCCGCGTTCGCGATGCTCGAACTGCGTTGGCCGCTGCTCGCGCACGGGATGCCGTCGATCACTGGCGTCGTCGTGCTGCTGGCCGGCGCCGTGCAGTGCAGCGCGTGGAAGGCGCGCCATCTGGCTTGCTGTCGCGCGACACCAAGCTTCGCCGCCGGTCCGGCCGGCGCCTTCCGGTACGGGGTGCGGACCGGCATCCATTGCTGCTGCTCATGCGCCGGCGTGACGGCGTTGCTGGTGGTCGTCGGCGTCTCGGATCTGCGCCTGATGGCGGCGCTGACAGCCGCGATCACTGCGGAGCGCCTGCTTCCCGACGGGATTCGCGTCGCGCGGACGAGCGGCATGCTGGCCGTCGGCGGCGGCTTGCTGCTGATCGCGCAGGCTGCAGCGGTCGGCTGAAACGACCGCCTGAGGCGCTTCACCAATACCCAATCGCTGCGCAATCCGACGCGCTGCGCCCGACCCATCTCGAAATTGTTTTAGTTTCAGAAACAGTGAGTTCGGAAATTAGGTATTTACCCTAGTTCCGGTGCGCCCTAGACTCTCATCACTGCTGCAAACAAGTGAGTTTCGCAGCCAAACAAGATAAATCTGGAGGTAATAGTCATGAAATCGCTCGTTCAAGCCGTCGTTATCGCTGCTACCCTGGTCGCCCCGGTTGCTGTTTTCGCGCAATCGAACCAGCCGAAGACCCGCGCGGAAGTTCGCGAAGAACTGATCCAGATCGAAAAGGCCGGCTACAACCCGGCACGTTCGAACCCGAATGAATATCCGGCGAACATCCAGGCTGCCGAAGCTCGCGTCGCTGCGCAAAACAGCGCGGTTGGCGGTGTGACCAGCGGTTCGTCGCAGCAAGGCAAGGCAGCGCAGTAAGCCGAGTCGCTAGCTGAAAATTTGTTGTAGCTGTACCTGCCGGAGCGCAACGCCATAGTGCTCCCGCAGCTTCCCCCACTGGCCTGCCATCGCGGTTCAATGCGATGGCGGGCCAGTTCCGTTTTGGGGCCTCGGTAGAGCGGGAGTGCTGGATATCGGCATCGCGGCGTGGAATAGCCAGCATTCTCACAACTCGAAGCGCTCGCGCGTCGTGATGTAGTCGCTGGCGCCGAAGCGGCCCACCGGGAAGTAGTGCTGCAGACGCACGCGCCATGTGTCGAGATCGATCAGCTCGTCGCGCGCGTGCAGCGTCAGCACCTTGCCGATGAAGACGTGCCGGCTCGCCGTTTCCAGCGTCTCCCACAACGCGCATTCGAACGCGACCGGCGCCTCGGCGATACGCGGCGGCTTCACGCGCGACGAGGCCAGCGCGCTGAAGCCGACTTTGTCGAGTTCGGAAACGTCGGCGGGAAAGCGTTCGCCGCAGCGATGCATCTTCCGCGCGATCGGCTCGTCGGCGAGGTGAACGACGAACTCGTGCTCGCGCGCGATGTTGACCGCGGTGTCCTTGAGCGTGCCGTCGGTCAGCCGGTTGATGCTGATCATCACGATCGGCGGCTCTTCTCCCAGCATGTTGAACATCGAGAACGGCGCGGCATTGACGGTGCCGTCGGCACCGAGCGTCGTCACCAGCGCGATCGGGCGCGGCACGATCAGGCTCGCCATCAGCTTGTAGCGCTGGTATTCGGTGATCGCTTCGAAGTCGATTTCCATCTTCACTCCACCATGGTTCGTTGCTCGGAATCGATTCCGAGCAGTTGCGCGAGCCCTTTCGCGGCCGGCATCCGCGACGTCTCGATGCGCGCCTCCAGTTCGCGCAGATGCGCATTCATGCACGCGCACGCACGCTCGGCGTCACGCGCCTCCAGCGAATCGAGAATGCCGCGATGTTCGTCGTGCTCGCACGGCGCATGGCCGACCGGCTCATACGCGCCGACGATCAGCGAGCAACGCGAGATCAGTTCGGTCAGATAGTGTTCGAGGATCGCGTTGCCCGCCAGCGCCGCGATGCGCAGATGAAACCCGCTCGCAAGCCGCGCCCACGACGGTTGATCGAAGCGGTGCATCGCGTCGTGTTCCTGCGCCAGCTGTTCGCGCAGCGCAGCGAGGTCGGCGCCGCTCGCGCGTTGAATCGCCAGTTCGACCAGCGAGCGCTCGACCGCGCGGCGCGCCTCGAAGATCGAGCGGGTTTCGGCGTGGCTCGGCTGCGCGATCACCGCGCCCTTGTTGGGCCGCAGCGCGACGATGCCGTCGTACGCGAGCTTTTCGAGCGCGCGTCGCACCACCGCGCGGCTCGCCCCGAACAGTGCGCATAGTTCGGGCTCCGGAAGTTTCGTGCCGGGGGTCAGCCGGCGGTTCAGCACGCCTTCGAAAATCGACCGGTAGATGCGCGCATCCGCGCTTTCTCGCTGTTCTTTCATGCGGGATGCGCCGCCAGCGGGATCACCTCGTCGACGTGCCGGGCGATCGCGCCCGGCGTCGTCAGCCAGATGCGCTCGCGCGCCGCCGCGATATGCGCGAGCGCGCGCCGCAGATGCCGCAGCCGATACGGTTGCCCGACTATATAAGGATGCAGCGCGATGCCCATCACCAGCGCCTGCGGCTTGCGCGCGCGTTGCGTCTGTTCGAGCATCTCGTCGAACTGGTCGATGATCATGTCGGCGAAGTCGCGCATGTCGAGTTGCCGGCCGATGATCATCGGCAGATCGTTCAGCTCCTGCGGATAGGGGATCGACCACAGCGCTCCGCCGCGCGTGTCCATCCGCACCGGACGGTCGTCGTGACACCAGTTCAGCGTGTAGCGGTAGCCGGTCTCGGCGAGCAGGTCCGGGGTGCGCGCCGACTCCGAGATCCACGGCGACAGCCACCCCGACGGCGACGCGCCGGACAGCTCGCCGATGCGCGCGCGGCAATGTGCGAGCAGCGCGCGTTCGGCCGCTTCGTCGAGTTCGCTCTGCCGCCGCGCGTTGGTGTGGCCATGCGCGATCAGCTCGTCGCCGCGTGCCGCGCAGGCTTCGACGAGTTCCGGGCAATGATCGTAAAGCGATGTATTGATCAGCGTGCCGGCCGGCAAGCCGAGCGCGTCGAACAGCTCGATGCAGCGCCACGCGCCCACCCGGTTGCCGTATTCGCGCCAGCTGTAGTTGAGCACGTCGGGTTGCGGCGACAGTGGTCCGAGCGACGCGCCGAGCCCCTCGCCGAACGCAAAGTGCTCGAGATTGAAGCCCAGATAAACCGCGAGGCTCGTGCCGTTGGGCCAGCGATATTCATCGCTGTCGTGGATCGGGCGATAAGCGAAGCGCCCATGGGTAGGCAACGGATCGAAGTCGTTCATGTTCGAGTTTGGATGAACCGGTTTGAACAGTCGTGCCCCAACGCGGACGTGATCCGCACCTGAAACGCGCACGGCCTGCGTTCAGACGTGCTGACGATCGGGGCGCAGGATCGTGTGCAATATGTGCGCCAATTCGTCGACACGCGCGGCGGGATTGACGAAAGACCCACGACATCGCGCGGATTCGCGGCAATGGCATATGTCTTGCAATCGCTTGCCCGCTGAACTCCATCCGCGCCAACACAGGACACGCTTTCATGGTTCAGCCGGCATCCACGGTGGTACACGCGAGCCCAGCCGATATCGAGCTCGTGCACGTTTCGAAGCGCTATGGCGACGCGCTCGCCGTCGACGCGATCGACCTGCGTATTCCCAGCGGCGCGTACTGCTGCCTGCTCGGGCCGTCGGGCTGCGGAAAGACCTCGACGCTGCGCATGATCGCGGGTCACGAACGGGTGTCCGAAGGCGATGTGCTGATCGGCGGACGCAACGTCACGAACGAGCAGCCGGTCGCGCGCGGCACCGCGATGGTGTTCCAGAGCTACGCGCTGTTCCCGCATCTGTCCGCGCTCGACAACGTCGCGTTCAGTCTCAAGGTGCGCGGCGTCGCGAAGGACGTGCGCCGCAAGCGCGCGGCCGAACTGCTCGAACTCGTCGCGATGTCGGCCTACGCGCAGCGCAAGCCCGCGCAACTGTCCGGCGGCCAGCAGCAGCGCGTCGCGCTCGCGCGTGCGCTGCTCAACGAACCTCGCTGTCTGCTGCTCGACGAACCGCTGTCCGCGCTCGATCCGTTCCTGCGCGTGCAGATGCGGGTCGAACTGAAGCGCTGGCAGAAACAACTCGGCATCACCTTCGTGCACGTCACGCACTCGCAGGAAGAAGCGATGGCGCTCGCGGATCTGGTGGTGGTGATGAGTCACGGCCGGATCGAACAGAGCGGTACGCCGTTCGACGTGTTCAACCGGCCGCGCACCGAATTCGTCGCGCGCTTTCTCGGCGGCCACAACGTGCTCGGCAACGGCGGCCGGCTCTTCACGGTGCGCGCGGATCGTCTGCGGGTCGCGCCGCCCGGCGTCACGCCGGGCACCAGCGCGGGCGACGGCGGCCTCGCGCGCATCGGCGGCATCGCCTGCACGGTGCGCGAAGCCGAATACCAGGGCACCCATTTGCGCGTGACGCTCGATCCGCTCGACGGTTCGCCCGAACTGATCTCGCTGATCGGCGACGCCGATTACGACCCCCAACGCGCCGGCCCCGGCGCGCGCGTGACGGTGTGGTGGGACGAACAGCACGCGCATCCGCTGGCCGCGTGAGCCGACGCATTCACAACTTCAAATTCGAGGAGAAAGCCATGAACGACGACAACGCCAACGACAATCTCAACCTCAACGCGGCGGCCGATCCCGCATCCGCCAGCAAGGGGCTGTCGCGGCGCAGCTTCATCAAGGGCGCGGTGGCGGCGGCCGGCATCGCCGGGTTCCCGTACGTGCACGCGCAGGAGAAGATCACGTTGCGCTATCTGGGCACCGCGGTGAACCAGAGCGCCGACATCGCGAAGAAGTTCAAGGAAGACACCGGCATCGAGATTCAATACATTCCGGTCACTACCGACGACGTCGCCAAGCGGATCATCACCCAGCCCAATTCGTTCGATATCGTCGATACCGAATACTTCGCGCTGAAGAAGCTGATCCCGGCCGGCACGCTCGCGGGCATGGACACCAAACGCATCAAGCTCGCCGACAAGATCACACCGGTGCTCACGAGGGGCGAGGTCAACGGCAAGAAGATCGGCGACCAGGGCACCGCGCCGAAGAAGGTGATGTTCCTGAAGGGCGCGCGCTCGACCGAATTCAGCGCAACGCCCACCGAATGGATGACGCTGATTCCGACCACCTACAACGCCGATACGCTCGGCATCCGCCCGGATCTGATCGCGCGTCCGGTCACCACCTGGGCCGACCTGCTCGATCCGCAATTCAAGGGCAAGGCGGCACTGCTGAACATTCCGGCGATCGGCATCATGGACGCGGCGATGGCGATCGAAGCGATGGGTCACGTGAAGTACGGCGACAAGGGCAACATGACGAAGGCCGAAATCGATCAGACCATCAAGGTGCTGATCGACGCGAAGCGCGCCGGGCAGTTCCGCGCGTTCTGGCGCGACTTCAACGAAAGCGTGAACCTGATGGCCTCGGGCGAAGTCGTGATCCAGTCGATGTGGTCGCCGGCCGTCACCAAGGTCCGCACGATGGGAATCGCGTGCAAGTTCCAACCGCTCAAGGAGGGCTATCGCTCGTGGGCGTCGGGCTTCGGTTTTCCGCGCTCGTTGCAGGGCAAGAAGCTCGATGCGGCGTACGAATTCGTCAACTGGTTCCAGGACGGCTGGGCCGGCGCGTATCTGATGCGCCAGGGCTACTACCCCGGCGTGACGGACACCGCGCGCTCGCATATGCAGGCTTACGAGTGGGACTACTGGATGGAAGGCAAGCCCGCCGCGCAGAACATCAAGGCGCCCGACGGCCAATTGCTGGAAAAGGCCGGCAGCGTGCGCGACGGCGGCTCGTACAACCAGCGCATGGGCGCGATCGCCTGCTGGAACGCGGTGATGGACGAGAACATCTACATGGTCCAGAAATGGAACGAGTTCATCGCCGCGTAACCCGCGTGTGACGCACACATGAAGCACAAATGAAACACACAGAAGCGCACATGAAGCGCGCCTGAAGGAGCATGCCCGGCAATGGCTTCCGTCGAATATCTGCAGCAGGCGAAGGAAACGCCGGTGCGTCACCGGCGCGTGAGTGCGTGGCTCCAGGCCACGCCGCTCACGCTGACCTTCGTGCTGTTTTTCATCGTGCCGCTCGTGATCACGCTGATCGTGAGCTTCTGGGACTTCAACGAATATCAGATCATCCCGGCTTTCACGCTGAAGAACTACGCGGCGATCTTCGACGGCTGCGGGTCCGTCACCGATGTCTGCGTGACCTTCAAGACCTACTGGTCGACGCTGAAGTTCTGCGCGATCGTCTGGGCGGTGACGCTGCTGCTCGGCTTCACGATCGCGTACTTTCTCGCCTTCCACGTGCGCACGACCGCGATGCAGACGGTGCTGTTCCTCGTCTGCACGATCCCGTTCTGGACCTCGAACGTGATCCGGATGATCTCGTGGATTCCGCTGCTCGGCCGCAACGGGCTCGTCAATCAGGCGCTGCTCGCGACGCATCTGGTCGAGCAGCCGCTCGACTGGCTGCTGTATTCGAACTTCTCGGTGGTGCTCGCGTTCGTGCATCTGTACACGTTCTTTATGATCGTGCCGATTTTCAACGCGATGATGCGTATCGACCGCTCGCTGCTCGAAGCCGCGCGCGACGGCGGCGCGAGCGGCTGGCAAGTGATCCGCGACGTGGTGCTGCCGCTGTCGAAGACCGGCATCGTGATCGGCTCGATCTTCGTCGTCACGATCGTGATGGGCGATTTTCTGACGGTCGGCGTGATGGGCGGCCAGCAGATCGCGTCGGTCGGCAAGATCATCCAGGTGCAGACCGGCTATCTGCAGTTTCCCGCCGCCGCGGCCAACGCGATCATTCTGCTCGCCGTCGTGCTGATGATCGTGTGGGCGCTCACGCGCGTCGTCGATATCAGAAAGGAGTTGTGAGATGGGACGCGCAATCACGCATCGCGAGCATCGGCCGGCAAGCTTCTACTGGCTCGCACTCGTGTTCGGGCTATTCGTGCTGTTTCTCTACGGCCCGGTCATCACGATCTTCGTGCTGTCGTTCCAGGGACCGGAAGGCGGCCTGACGTTTCCGATGCGCGGCGTGTCGCTGCACTGGTTCGCGGCGCTGCGCGACGGCGTCGGCGATATCGACATCTGGGCCGCGTTCGGCCGCTCGGTGAAACTGGCGCTCGCGGTGACCGTGCTGACCGTGCTGTTCTCGGTCGCGGCGGGCCTCGCGTTCCGGCGCCGTTTTCGCGGCGATACCGCGGTGTTCTATGTGTCGGTCGCCAGTCTGATCATGCCGTCGATCATCGTCTCGCTCGGCATCGGCCTGACCTTCCGGCTGCTCGATACGCTCGTCAAATATGTCGCGAACGCATGGGGCTGGCAGTCGTTCGCGGATAACTGGACCACCTCGATGGGTCTGTTTACGTCCGCGCTCGGCGCGCATCTCACGTGGACGCTGCCGTTCGGCCTGCTGGTGATGTTCGCGGTGTTCAACCGCTTCAATCCTGCTTACGAAGAGGCCGCGCGCGATCTCGGCGCGTCGCCGTGGCAGTCGTTCAAGCACGTGGTGCTGCCGATCATCGGGCCTTCGGTGATCGGCGTCGGGATGTTCGGCTTCACGCTGTCGTGGGATGAAATCGCCCGCACGTCGCAAGCGATCGGCGACCAGAACACGCTGCCGCTCGAATTGCAGGGCCTGACGACTTCCGTGACGACGCCGGTGATCTACGCGCTCGGCACGATGACCACGTTGATGTCGCTCGCGGTGATGATCGGCGGACTGCTGATCGTGCGCGCCATCGCGCGCAAGCGTAGCCGCGCGCGCTGAACTAGCCGGGTTCGAGCACGCGCTCGCCTTCCAGATACGCGCGCACCAGCGCGTGCGCCTCGGCCTTATGGTCGGCCTGCCATGACGGCGCGAGCATGTCGGTGTCGAACATCCGCGAAATGGTGTACGCGTTCGACTTGTGGAAATAAGCGAGACTCACGAGCGTCACGTACAGATGCAGCGGATCGATTCCCGCGCGCAGATTGCCAGCCGCCTCGCCGCGCTCGATCAGCGTGCGCAGTTTGTCGAGCACCGGCGAGGACATCGCCTGAATCACCTTCGAGCGTTTCAGATAGCGCGCGCGGTTCAGGTTCTCCCACGAAAGCAGGCACAGCAGCTCCGGATGCGCGGCGAAATGGCCCTCCGTGAAATCGTAGAGTTGCAGGATTCCGTCCGCGGGATGCACGGTCCGCACATCGAGCGCCACCGCGAGTTCCGCTTCGCGCAGCCGCGCGAGCACGTGTTCGAGCACTTCGACGTAGAGCGCTTCCTTGTCGCCGAAGTAGTGATAGATCATCCGGATGTTGACTTTCGCGCGGTTCGCGATGGTCTCGACCCGGGCGCCGCTGAAGCCCTTGTCGGCGAACTCCCGGATCGCGATTCTGAAGATGCGCTCGCGCGTTTTCGCGGCGAGCTGTTGACGGCGCGTGGGCTCGTCCTTTCCTGCTTTTGCGGCTTTTGCGGTTTTTTTTCCGGCGGTTGCGGATACGGCAATACGTGGCATGAGTTCGCTCGAAGCGTTAAACACTGCGCTCGACACGGCGCGACGAAACCCGATGGTACTCCGTCGCGCCGGCGCCGTTAGCGCTTGAATGGCTGCGTCAGCGCGGGCGGTGCGGTCTGCCGGCCGATCAGCCCGGCCACCGCGACCAGCGCGAGCAGATACGGCAGCATCACGAGCAGTGCGGTCGGCACGTGCAGCCCGAACATCGGCAACTGGAACTGCATCGCGGTGGCCACGCCGAACAGCAGGCAAGCGAGCGCCGTGCGGCCGAGCTTCCAGTTGCCGAAGATGATCGCCGCGATCGCCAGGTAGCCCGAACCGTTGGTCATCCCTTCGGTGAACGTATGAATGTCGCCGATCGAAATGAAGCAGCCCGCCGCCGCTGCCATCACGCCCGAAAACATCACCGCGCCGTAGCGGATGCGCGCGACCGGCAGCCCCGACTGATCCACCGCGCGCGGCGCGACGCCGGCCGCGTGCAGCGCGATGCCGAGCGCGGTATGGCGCATCACGACCGCAGTCGCGATCAGCACGGCCAGCCCCGCGTACAGCAGCCATACCTGGTCGAACAGCGCTGCGCCGAACAACGGCAGCTTGCCCAGCAGCGGCGGCGACCAGTGTGCGAGGCCCGGAATCGCCGCGCTCGAACGTTCGCCGAAGATTTCGCGATAGGCGAGCGTGGTGCCGCCGAGCGCCAGAATATTGATGCCGATGCCGGTCACGATCTGGTTCGCGCGCAGCGTCACGCTCAGGAAGGCCTGCAGCAGCGCGAGCGGAATCACGCCAAGCATCCCGAACAGCAGACCGAGTGCCGGATTGCCGGTGAGCCACGAGAACGTCGCGCCGAGAAATGCGCCGGTGAGCATCATCCCTTCGACGCTCATGTTGAGCACGCCCGCCCGCTCGCTGACGAGCTCGCCGGTGGCGGCCAGCAGCAACGGCGCGGACAGACGAATGGAGGCGCCCGCGAAGACCGCAAGTAGTTCGAGATTCATCGCCGTGCGTCTCCTTTGTCGAGCCACAACGCGCCGCCCGCGAGCGCGATCGTGACGATGCCCTGCACGATCAGCACCAGCGCCGACGGCACCTGCGCGACCATTTCCATGTTGATGCCGCCGGAGCGCAGAAATCCGAACAGCAGCGCCGCGGCGAACACGCCGGTGATCGAGCCGCGCGCGAGCAGGCCGACCACCAGCCCGTCGAAACCATAGCCCGACGAGAAACCCGCCTTCAGCGAATACTGATCGCCTTGCAGCATCAGCGCGCCTGCCAGTCCGCTGAACGCGCCCGCCAACGCGAGCGCGCCGACGAGCGACGACGCGATCGGCAAACCGGCGCGCTTCGCGGCCACCGCGTTCAGACCGGCCGCGCGCAGCGCGAAACCGAAGCGCGTGCGGGTCAGCACGAGCGCGGCGGCGATCGCGAGCACGATCGTCACGGGCAGGCCGATGTTCAGGTTCATCCCGCTCGCGGCGAACAGCGCCGGCAGCTTGGTCAGCTCCGGAATTTCCAGCGATTCGGGCAGCGTCGCGCCGCTCGTCATCGGCTGGCGCAGCAGCGCCTCGCTTTGCACGCACCAATACAGCAGCCACACCGCGATGAACGACAGCAGCAGCGTGCTGATCACCTCGTTGGTGCCCGCCTTCGCCTTCAGCACGCCCGGCACGCCCCCCCACAGCGCGCCCGCGGCGGCCGCGCACAGCATCGGCACGATGAACGACAGCCCGAACGGAAGCTGCGCGCAGCCGCCGTACAGGCTCATCGCGGTCGCGACGATCCCGCCGATCGCGAGCTGCCCTTCCCCGCCGACGTTGGTCAGCTTCGCGCGATTCGCGATCACGAAGCCGGTGCCGACCAGCGCGAACGCGAGGCTGCGGTTCAGCGATGCGCCGATCGAATACGGCGAGCCCCACGCGCCGTCGGCGAACGCGGCGAGCGCATCGGTGACGGATACGTGCATCGACGCGATCAGGCCGAGTGCGGCGAGCATCGCGAAGCCGACGGCGGCGGCGATCACGCCCGCCACCCGCAATGACGGCACACGCGTGCGCCAGCCCGGCGCGCCGGACGCGGGCGCGAGCGCGGTTTGCAGCTTCAGATCCCGGTTCATACAGCGTCTCCCGCGCCAGCCATCCATGCGCCGATTTGGCCGCGATTGCTCGCATGCGGCGCGCACGCGCCCATGATGCGGCCGCGGTACAGCACGACGATGCGATCGGCGACGCTCATCAGTTCGTCGAGTTCGGAGGAAATCAGCAGCACGCCCACGCCGCGGTCGCGCGCCGCGCGAATGTGCGAGTACACCGCGGCGATCGCGCCGACATCGAGGCCGCGGGTCGGTTGCGCGGCGAGCAGAAACCGCAGCGGGTCGAGCGTGAGTTCACGCGCGAGCACGGCCTTCTGCTGATTGCCGCCGGACAGCCCGCCGAACAGCGCATCCGGTCCGCTCGCGCGCACGTCGTAGCGCTGCATCAGGTCGAGCGCGGCGGCGCGCATCGCGCGGCGCTGCAGAAAGCCGCCGCGCGTATAGCGGTCGAGGTGATTGATCAGCAGGTTGTCGGCGACGCTCATGCCGCTCACGCAGCCGACCGCGTGACGATCCTCCGGCACGATGCCGACTCCCGCCTCGGTCAGCTCGCGCGGGCTCGCATTGGTCATGTCGCGCCCGGCGATGAAAAAGCGCCCTGCCGACGCGCTCAGCATGCCCGCGAGCACCGCGCCCAGTTCGCTCTGCCCGTTGCCCTCCACGCCCGCGATACCGACGATCTCGCCGCGATTGACGACCAGCGTGCAGTCCTTCAGGCGCGTGACGCCGTCGGCATCGCGGGCGCTGAGACCGTCGAGCTGCAGCACCTCATCGTGCAACGGCCGCGAGTAAGGCGACGCGCGTTTCTCGAGCGACAGACGCTCGGCCAGCGAGTCGGGCGTGTCGTCGCCGTCGCGATGGATCATCGCGTGTACGAGCCGGTCGATCTCGCTCGCCGGCGACGCCGACCGCGCGACCACGCGGCCCGACTGCAGCACGGTCGCGTGGGTGGCGATGCGGCTGATCTCCTTGAGCTTGTGCGTGACGAGCACCACCGCGCAGCCGCGCTGCGCGACGCGCTCGCAGGTATCGAGCAACGCGTCGATTTCGGCGGGCAACAGCACGGCGGTCGGCTCGTCGAGCAGCAGCAGACGCGGCTCGCGCAGCAGGCACTTGACGATCTCCACGCGCTGACGCTCACCGACCGACAGATCCGCGACCTTCGCGGCGAGCGGCAAGTCGAGGCCGACGCCCGCCAGCACCTCGCGCACCCGCCGCGCTTCGCGCTCACGGTTGAGCCAGCCGCGCGCCTGGCCGAGCAGCAGGTTGTCGAGCACGCTCGCGTCGTCGACCAGACTGAAATGCTGGTGCACCATCGCGATGCCGTGCGCGAGCGCCTCGCGCGGATTGCGCGGCCGGTATGGGATGCCGTTCACGCGCATCGCGCCGGCGTCGGGCTGATGCACGCCGAAGATCACGTTGCACAGCGTCGACTTGCCCGCGCCGTTTTCGCCCAGCAGGCAGTGCACGTCGCCGGGCATCAGTTCGAGCGACACGCCCTCGAGCGCGGTGAACGTGCCGAAGCGCTTGCCGATACCGTCGAGCGCGAGGATCGGCGCGGCATCGGGCGATACGGAGGGCAGCGTGCTCATCCTTCGGATACCTTGATTTTGCCGCTGAGGATGTCGTCTTCGATCTGCTTGAGCTTCGCGTCCATCGCCGGCGTCGATTTGCAGACCACCATGCCGGACGCCTTCGGCCCCATCGCCAGACCGAATGCCTTGTAGCCCGGCTGCCACTGGCCTTTTTCCAGTTGCTCGATCGCGTATTGCGCCTGATAGCCGACGCCCGTAATGCTGTACGCGATATAGAGCGGATCGCTGCCGCAGCGGTCCGTGTAGCTGCCGATGATGTGGGTGTTCTTTTCCTTGGCCGCCTGTTCGAGTCCGCGCAGGCCGAGGTTCAGGATGTGATAGTGCACGTCCGCGCCTTGTGCGATCGCAGCCGCGGTCGCTTCACGCGACTTCGCGACATTGTCGAAGTCGCCGGTATAGCTCTCGAAGTACTTGATCTTCGGATTCACGTAGCGCGCGCCGTTGCCGAATTCCTTGCCCGCGTTGACGATCGACGGAATCTCCATCCCGCCCACATAGCTCACCGCGCCGTTCTTCGACAGCATCGCCGCCGCCGCGCCCGCGACGAACGCGATCTCCGCCTGCTTGACGTCGTAGCCGGCGACGTTCGGCGGCATGTTCTCGCCCTTGTTGCCGCCGACGATCGAGAACTTCACGTTCGGAAAGCGCTTTGCGATCTTCAACACCGCCGCCTGGGTCTGTCCGCCGACGCCGATCACCAGCTGGTTCTTCGTCGCGAGATTGGTGAGCGCCTGCTCCATGTCCGCATAGTTGATGTTCTCGATGATCTGCGTCTTGAGCTTCGGCCCGAACTCTTTCTGTGCGGCCACGACGCCGTCGTAGCCCGATTCCATCCAGCCCTTGTCGGTCTTCGAGCCGGGAATCAGCACGCCGACGCGCATCGCGTCATCGGCGGCGTGCGCATTGACGACGAACAGCGCGGGCGCGGCGAGCGCAACGACACCCGCCATCACCATCAGCCGGGACACGATCCGGCGGCGCGATTTTTCGCGCGAAGTCTGTTGCGAGCTGAACATCACTGGCACTCCTTTTGCGTTGAGTTTCGGTAAGTAGGTTATTCATGACTGAAACGCACATTGCAACTTCGATGCCAATCCGCGTTCGGTGCGATGAGAAACCGCTTGCCGATGAACTGAACAGAGCCGGTCGAGCGCATTCCGACCACGCGCTGCCGCGCCGCTCGAACCCCAACGATCCAACGCTTCGGAGAACCCGATGAACCACCCCTCGAACCCAAGCCGGACAACGCCCGACGGCATCCTGGGCAGCTTCGCGCAAAGCCGCTGGCACGCCACGGAATCACTGGTTGACATGGCTGTGCAAACGCCCGCGCCGCGCGTCACCACGCTCGATGCCGAGCCGCAGAAAGTGCGCTTCGACATCGAAAAATCGGCGCTCGTGATCATCGACATGCAGAACGATTTCTGCACCAAAGGCGGGTGGGTGGACCACATCGGGGGCGATTACGGTGCAGACCGCGCACCGATTGCACCACTGCAGCGTTTGCTGCCGATCGCGCGGCAAAGCGGCGTGCCGGTGATCTGGGTGAACTGGGGCAACCGTCCCGATCTGGCGAACATGCCGCCGAACCAGCTTCATCTGTACAAGCCGAAAGGCACCGGCATCGGTCTTGGCGAAGCGTTGCCCGGACATGGCGCGCGCGTGCTGGAGAAAGACTCGTGGGCCGCGGCCGTGGTCGATGAACTGAAGCCCGAAGCGCAGGACATCTGCGTGGACAAGTACCGCATCAGCGGCTTCTGGGACACCCCGCTCGACAGCATCCTGCGTAACCTGGGCACGCGCACGATCTTCTTCGCGGGCGTCAATACCGACCAATGCGTGCTGCACACGCTGACCGACGCCAACTTTCTCGGCTACGGCTGCGTGATGCTGACCGACTGCTGCGCGACTTCGTCGCCGGCGTTCTGCACGGAAGCGAGTATCTGGAACGTGAAGAAGTGCTTCGGCTTCGTCGCGGATTCGCTGCAACTGGCCGCTGCGTTGACTGGAGCGGCCCGATGAGCGCGTTCGTTCCGGGCCCACGCTTACGGGTCGCCGCGACCGGCAGCGGCCCGCTCGACGGTTTGCGCTTCGCGGTCAAGGATCTGATCGACGTGGCCGGCGTGACGACCGGCGGCGGCAATCCCGACTGGCTCGCGACGCACGCGAGCGCCGGGCGTCACGCGCGCTGCGTCGCGCAGCTGCTCGCCGCCGGCGCGAGCGTCGACGGCAAGACGATCACCGATGAACTCGCGTACAGCCTCGAAGGCGTGAACGCCCACTACGGCACGCCGCTCAATCCGCGCTGGCCGCACGCGCTGCCGGGCGGTTCGTCGAGCGGCTCCGCGGCGGCGGTCGCAGGCGGCGAGGTGGACTTCGCGCTCGGCACCGACACCGGCGGCTCGGTACGCGTGCCCGCCGCATTTTGCGGACTATGGGGGATGCGCCCGAGCCACGACGACGCCGCGCTCGACGGCGTGCTGCGCTTCGCGCCGTGCTTCGATACGGTCGGTTGGTTCGCACGCTCGGGCGAGATGCTCGCGCGGGTCGCAAACGTGCTGCTCGCCGACGCGCCCGCCGCCGACGTGCCCAACTCGTTCGTACTCTTCAAGGAAGCGTTCGATGCGCGCGCCGCAACAGAGCCGGACGACGCGCGGCGTCTGCGCGAACTTTCCCCCGCGGGAAACGACATCGAAGTCTTCGCCGGCGACCCGGCGCGCTGGCTGCACGTGTATCAGCAGTTGCAGGACGACGATATCCGCGCGGCGCTCGGCGCGTGGATCGATGCGACCTCACCGCGCTTCGGCGCGGACATCGCGGCGCGCTTCGCACGGCTGAAATCACTCGACGACGCCGAAGTGGCACGCTGCCGCGCGCTTCGCGAGACCCTGGCCGAGCGCGCACAAAGCATCGCGCACGATGCGCTGATCGTGTTGCCGACCACGCCGCGCGCGCTGCTTGCGAAGGACGAAGCGCCGCAGCGGCTCGACGCGTTCTATCGCGATGCGCTGACCATGGACAGCGTCGCGGCGATGGCAGGCTTGCCGCAAGTCACGGTGCCCGTGCTGAGCGACGCGTCGAGGCCGCTCGCGCTGTCGTTCATTGGTCCGCGGCACAGCGATCGCGCGTTGATCGCGCGCGTGCGCGAACTCTTTCCTCATCTATCGTGAGCAGCCACCCTATGTCCTCCAGTGCCAACGAAGCGCTCGACGCTTACGCCGATGCCGCGCTCGCGCTGCATTTCCCGGCCTTGCCCGCCGACGCCGCCGCGCGCGTGAAGGCGCAGTTCGCGCGCATCGCGCAGCTCGCCGCGCCAGTGCTCGCCTACCCTGTCGATGCGAACGACGAACCCGCGCCGGTATATCGCCCATGACCACACAACGCGGCTTCCCCGCCGACGCGCTCGCGATCGCGCGCGCCTATGCCGACGGCAGCTTCAGTGCGCGTGAGCTGATCGACGCGACGCTCGCGCGCATCGATGCGTACGACGTCCACGTCAATGCCTTCACCACGATCACGCGCAAACGCGCGCTCGCCGCGGCAGCCGCGCTCGATGCCCGCCGTGCGCGCGGCGACGCATTGCCGCCGCTCGCGGGCGTGCCGTTCGCCGCAAAAAATCTGTTCGATCTCGAAGGCGTCACGACGCTCGCCGGTTCGCGCGTGCTCGCCGATGCGGCGCCCGCCGCGCGCGACGCGACCCTCGTGAAGCGCCTCGTGGATCACGGCGCGATTGTGGTCGGCGCGCTCAACATGGACGAGTTCGCGTATGGCTTCACGACCGAGAACCATCACGCGGGGCCATGCCGCAATCCGCACGACCTGACGCGCTCGGCCGGCGGCTCCTCGGGCGGCAGCGCCGCGGCGGTCGCGGCGGGCTTCGTGCCGCTCACGCTCGGCACCGACACCAACGGCTCGGTGCGTGTGCCCGCGTCGCTGTGCGGGGTGTTCGGCGTGAAGCCCACGTTCGGGCGCCTGTCGCGACACGGCACCTATCCGTTCGTCGCGGATCTGGATCACATGGGCGCGTTCGCGCGCAACGTGGACGACCTCGCCGCGATCTACGACGCGCTGCAAGGCGCCGATCCGCTCGATCCCGCGTGCGCGCAGCGCCCATTCGAGAGCGCGAATGTAGAGTCTCGTGCGCTGCGGGTCGCGCGACTCGGCGGCTATTTCGACGCGCATGCGAACGACGACGCGCGCGCTGCGTCGCACGCGGCGGCCGACGCGCTCGGCGCCGCGCGCAGCGTCGAGTATCCGGATGCCGACGCGGCGCGCGGCGCGGCGTTTCTGATCACGGCGGCCGAAGGCGGACAGTTGCACATGGAGAACCTGCGTTCGCGTTACGACGAACGCGAACCGTTGTCGCGCGATCGGCTGATTGCGGGGGCGCTGTTGCCCGCCGCGTGGATCGTGCAGGCGCAGCGCGTGCGCGCGGCGCTGCGAAGCCGCGTGCTCGCATTGTTCGAGCACTACGACGTGCTGATCGCGCCCGCGACGCCGATGGTCGCGCCGAAAGTCGGCGACGAGTTCATGGAGATCAACGGCGAGCGGCTCGCGGTCAGGCCCAATCTCGGCTTGCTGACGCAGCCGGTGTCGTGCCTCGGCCTGCCGGTCGTCGCGGTGCCGATGCGCACGAGCGGTGGCTTGCCGATCGCCGTGCAATTGATCGCACCGCCGTGGCGCGAGGATCTCGCGTTCGCCGCCGCGCGCCGGCTCGAAGCGGCGCAACTCGCGTACTGTCCGCCGCCACCGTCGTTCGACGAGTGCGCGCTTGCAATGGGAGCCAATGCATGATGGAAATCAATCGTCCCGATGTGCTTGCCGAACTCGAGCCACTGTTCGATGCGTATGAACAGGCTCTCGTCAGCAACGACGTCGCGGTGCTCGACGAACTGTTCTTCGCTTCGCCGCACACGCTGCGTTTCGGCGCCACCGAAAACCTCTACGGCTACGACGCGATCCGCGCGTTTCGCGCGGCGCGGCCCGGCAAGGGGCTCGCGCGCACGGTGACGGCGCGCGTCGTCACCACCTATGGCGATGCGTGCGCCGTCACCAATATCGAGTTCCGCCGTGAAGGCGAGCCGCGCGTCGGCAGGCAGAGCCAGACGTGGGTGAGAATGGCCGATGGCTGGCGGGTGGTGAGCGCGCATGTGAGCTGGATGGATGGGTGAGCGGTGGGGCTATCAGTCAGCGCCAGATGAGGTCTGAGATCGCTTCGCCGTTACTACATCAAGGGCCGTGTTCGACCCTGAACCGCCTGGCGCGGCCAAGTGAACCGCCACGGGGAAGCGTGAAGGCGGGTCGGTTTAAGTGAGTGCAGGCATCCTCATGCCTATCGTGTGACCAGCCAGACACCACCCAGAATGAGAACCGCACCCACCAATTGCGTCGGCTTCAACGCGTGCTCGTGCAGCGCCGTGAACGTCAGTACGACGAAGATGGAAACCGCGACCATCAGCGGATAGGCGATACCGAGATTGGCTTTACGAAGCGCAAGCGCGTAAAGCAGAAATCCGACTCCATACGAACACAGGGCCGCAGCCCGCAACAAAAGCGGCATCCATTCGTTTGGCAACCCTGTTGCTGCCTTGAGCGCGGCAAGTCGCAACAGAACGCTTGCCAGTCCGCCGAGGGTTCCACTGGCAATCAGAATCACGACGGACATCAGGCATCTACCTTCGAATCCAGTTGCGCCACTGCATGGTTCCGATCCGATGCAACGCCAGAAAAGATTTGTCCGAATTCTCGCGCGCCAGCAAGTGCGATCAACACGATCGCCGGAAAGGCCAACGACAGATTACGGGCCTCATCGGTATAGCCGAAAAGCATGAATAGAGCCGCGACGGGCAGGAAGGCCGCAAAAAAATACCGCTTGTAACGCGTGCCGGCCTGCCGCCATGCGTGGCGGAAAAACACGATCGAAGGCACGAGGATCAGCGGGTTCTGCAGGCTCGGCGTGAAGATGCCCTTGGCGATCAGGTTATAAAACCTGACATATGAGCCCGGATTAAGCCAGAAAAGCAGGTTTTCCTTCGCGTGAACTTCGATGAAAGAACCGCTATTCGCGTCGTAGCCGTTCATCACGAAGTGCCGGCTCACAAAACAGCACGCGATCTGCAGCAGCAGCCAGCCAATCCGACTCCTCATTGAAACGTCTCGCTCATGCAGAAAGAAAAGTGCGAGCGGCACAAGAAAAAACGTCTCCTTGTTGAAAGAGAAGAGCGCGATAACCAGCGTGCACGGAATCATCCACCTCTTGAGCACGAAAAAACACGCACTGAATACGCCCAGTATTTCGATAAAGTCGTAGTAGTAACCGCCCTGCTGAAAGGTAAGTGGATAGACGATGCTAAAGCCAGCCAGGAACCCAAGTGTCTGCCCGAATGTTAAGCCGTGCATGCGCGCGAGCTTGTAGACCACCAACAGTGTAAGCACCATCGACAGCACGACAAAAAAATAGACGATGTGGTACGTAATCGCGACCACAGGCGTCCAATACTCGTCCGGAACGCCGCTGAAGTAGCTATGTCGCAGTGAGTCATAGCGACTGATCGACTTGAAAAATTTTTGCTGCAGTTCCGGACTCAGTCGCGCGGCTATCTGCTTCGCCGCTTTCGCGAACGTGGCCCGGTACACGTAGGGCCGCGGCGCGGTTCCCTCCATCATGCTGACCAGGGTGAGGCTCTGTGCATAGCCATCGAGCTTGTGATCGTCACGAAATCCGAACTTCAGCAGCACGCTATTGGTGATATTTCCGGCGAGAACGAGCAGCAGAACGAATACGATCGAGAACCTGCAAAATGCCAGAATTCTATTCTTCTTTTTCACGTCCATTTGTAGACCTGTTAAAAGCGGACACAGTGTGCAGCCATCATTGTGGCGACCATCAACAGAATGACGAGAAGGCTGCCGCGGTCTTCGATGAGATGAACGATCGGATCGTCATGCATCTCGCCGCGCACGGTCGTGATCCAAAGCCTCGCGAACAGAGAAATCAGGCCAATCGCGGCAAACCAGAGCAATGAAGGAGTCGCATACCGCAACGCTGTTTCCGGTGCATTGATGAAGAGACCGAAGACAATCACTGCAGCGAGTGACGAGCCAATGCCTAGCGGCCACAGCACCTCAAGATCCGCGACTCGGTAGTCGCGGCCAACCATGGCACCTTCGTAAATGGTACGCAAGGACATCAGTTCCGCGCAGCGTTTGACCAGCGCGAGACTCAGAAAAGCGAAAACCGAAAACGCGAGTAGCCAGTGACTGATGCTGATATTGACCGCGACCGAGCCTGCCAGAATTCTCAGCGTGTAGAGCAACGACAGCATGATGACGTCGACAATGACACGAGTTTTCAGGACCAGGCTATAGGCGGTGGTTGCGATCAGATAAAGCACCAGCATCGCGCCAAACGCTGACGATGTCGCAAACGCCAATACTAGTGATACGGCAAGTAGCGTCGTCGCACAGAGCACGCCCTTGAACAATGACAATGCGCCGCTTGCGAAAGGTCGCTGCCGCTTGCGGGGATGCCTTCGATCACTCTCCAGATCCCAAATATCGTTTCCGATGTAGGTTGCCGACGCACCCAGCGACATCGAAACAAAGCACATGGCGAGCGACGCCAGCTTCTCAACGTAAAAGAAGGAAAATGCCGTCAGCAACGGCACAAAAAGCAGTAAATTCTTTAGCCACTGATGAGCCCGCAGCGCCTTCGACCAGAGAGAAAGAGTGGCGCTACTGTTAGAGAACTCACGCTCAATGGGTACTTTGTTGCGGACCAGACCGGCAAGACGTGGCGAAACGCCGGTCAAAATGGCAGCCTTCGCAGCGAGCCATATCGGTAGATCGTGACGGCTGTCGCCGGCGTAGACGAACTGCTTGCCGACACAGGCGCGTATCTTCTCGAGCTTGGCAAGCCCTCTCAGATTTGCGTCGCTTTCGGTGGCTATCACTACGTCGAAAAGTCCTACGTGTGCGGACACGCGTTCCGCAATTGACCTATGCGCAGCAGTTGCGAGAACAATCTTGCGGCCACGTTTTCTCTCGGCAGCCAGATAGTCGATCAACGCTTCGCGGTACGGAAGGTGTTCGACGGCAAGATTCGCGCGGGCCGCAATCGCCTGTTTGAAAGCCAAACGTCCCTTCAATAGCCAGAATGGCAAGCGGATGATATTCAATGGGTTCTGCTTCACGACGTTGACGACAGATTCGGCCAGCGTATCTGTCAATGTCAGCGTTCCATCCAGATCCACAATCAGCGGTACGTAGTTTTGATCTTGCACAAATGATCCGTTTTATGCTGCCGTACGGCAGCATGCTGCCGCTCTATTCAGCCTCGCAATTCGCCGTTTCTGTTGTATCTAATCGCCAAGCCTTTGAATAAATAGGTCCTTTTTCTAAAATCCAGAAGCAATTTACTCTAGATCCTGCGGTAGCGGGAATAGACTGGCGAGACTTACTGTCGCACGTGTAATTCATGGTTCAAACGGTACATAGTAGTACCGCCCGTCACTGCGTGAGGCGGTACTACGCGAAAACGTTGCTCTGCTCGGACGGTCGGGTTAGAAGAGTCGGCACCGCGCCACTGAGTTTTTTGGAATAACCATTTTCGGTGTAGCTGACTGCACGCTCACGAGCGTTTTCCTAACAAGCGCAGGCGGCCGGCGAATTTCGCGATAAACAATGCTCCACCTCTTTTTCTTGCACGTCTCAAATAGCGTTTCAACGAACACGCTCTTTTACGCATGCGCGAGTTCAGCCAGATGAAGGAAACCATTTTCAACGGCGATGTTAGTGACGCTATCGTTCTCGATCGGTCGAAAAAGGCGTTCGCGTGCGCGCTTATGCCCGACTTCGTAGAGATATTGCATCCTCTAAATTTCTGAATAACTGGCCGAACAGGACCATCGCGCCATCAAATCTCGGGCCCGTATCCCGCGCGGTTTCTCCGGGGGTGCTGCGCCGCCGGGCGAGAACGTCACGAGTCCGGGTACGACACTTGCGTTACCAGAGCGATGGCCCCGAGGTTCTCTCCCCGATGTTCGACCGCGAGTCTCGTAACTCGCGCCGAGGGTTTTCATTTGGCTTAACGATGACAATTAGAGACGGTTTCAAAAACAGTTCATAGGAGCTGCTAACTCATAACGCAACCTGTTAACCTCGACGCCGCTAATCGCGCTCTTCGTGGTCCCGCTTGCATCGCCCGATGCGCTCATCGCGATCGGCGGCGCCATCGTCAGGCCGCTCCGACCGCCGCCGTACTTCGGCAGCGTCGTACCGCAAACCGGATTGACGTTGGTTTCGCCGTGAAGGCGAGCCGCGCGTCGGCAGGCAGAGCCAGACGTGGGTGAAGATGGCCCATGGCTGGCGCGTAGTAAGCGCGCATGTCAGCTGGATGGACGGGTTAGCGGTGCGGGTAGTGCGGGGCTGGCGGTTCGCGGGTGAGTTGTATTGAGGGGGTCAACGAGCAATATTTTAAGCAACCCATCTGAATCGATAAATAAGTTGCCGTCAATCTGACCGCTTGGAACGAAGTTATTTACGGCTGCTCTCCAGGCGATGACTTGAAGAGGCACTTCAGCAGATGGCATCTCAGGTCGAACTCCTCAGCTCGCTATTACGCCAGATCGAACTGCACTCACAAGCGACAAACCTAGATCGATGGCTAGGTTTTCTGCTTAATACCTCATAATTTTCGAATCCTCTAAAAGAATACTCTATGACCTTGCCCCTGTTTGACGAACCCCATAACCGCGGGAGTTATGCGGCCTGGCCTTGTTGGGCTGCCAGCCATTTCTTCTCGAACGTCATGGGGCTGACGTAGTCGAGTGTCGAGTGTAAC
>NZ_JAJITD010000030.1 GCF_020880815.1 Paraburkholderia sejongensis | reverse complement strand
CACTGCCGCTTGCCCAGAGTGCCGATGACTACGAGGCGCTGTTGCCCTGGCGGCTGATCACGTCCACGGACTGACGCATAGTCGGCCGACCGGCGCAAGCCACGCGGTTTATTGCGCGCTTACGTAGAATGAAGCGATGAAGAAGACGAAATCGCGTTATCACCGCCACCGCTTCCCTACCGTCTTCACGAGCTGCGCGGTTCGGAGGTACTTCCGGTTCAGCTTGAGCCTGCGTGATATCGAGGAGTTGTTGCTTGAGCGTGGTGTCGCGGTCGCGTATGAAACAATGCGTCGCTGGTGCGACAAGTTTGGCGCCGGCTTTCTCCGTTGCGCGAAATCGGCGCGGCGCAAATCCGAAAGCACATGGCACCTGGACGAAATGTTCGTAAGTAAGCACTCGGCGGAACCAGACGCCGGAGATCGATTGAGATTCTGCTCTTCGCCGATGATTCGGGTCATTTAGCGGATGTCGAAATTGACAACTACGGAAACGGCATAGCAATTCGCGAAAATCTAGATCTCGAATTCCCCAACTTATAACGTAAGCGGCCGGCAAACCCATCTTGACGAATTGAACTAGCGGGTAGGATTCGCTGGCTGCCAGCGGTGGGGCAGCAAGGCTGCGATATCGTTAGCCTGGTGGGATGGCAGTCGCGTCAGGACGTCTTTCAGATAGGCGTGTGGTTCGTGCCCGTTCAGTTGCGCTGAACGTAGCAGACTCATGATGGCTGCGGCTCGTTGACCGGCTCGAAGCGAACCCGCGAACAACCAGTTCGACCTGCCGATGGCCCACGGACGTATCTGGTTTTCGACCCAGTTGTTATCTATAGGCACACGACCGTCATCGAGATAGCGGGTCAGCGCATCCCATCGTTTAAGACTGTAATCCAGTGCTTTGGCAATCGCCGAACCTTCCGACACCAGCTTTCGTTGCGCCATCATCCATTCGTGAAGTGCGTCGCAGACCGGTTTGGCCCGACTCTGCCGGAGCGTGTATCGTTCCTCGGCTTGCAGCACTGCAGCGTCGCGCTCGATGTCGTACAGTGCAGCGAAGAACGGCAGCGCCTGCGCGGCGATCTGACTGCTGTGATTGGCGTGCAGATCGAAGAACTTGCGTCTCGCGTGCGCTGCACATCCAATTTCAGTGATGCCCTGCTGGAATCCAGCCTTGTACCCACTGTAGTCGTCGCATACCAGTTTGCCCTGCCAGCCAGCAAGGAACGCGCGGGCATGTTCGCCTGCTCGGCTGTCGGCGAAGTCGTAGACCACGGCGCGCAGCTCACTGTAGTGCGTCGGCGTATACGCCCACAGATACGCGCGATGTGTCTTGCCTTTGCCGGGACTGAGCATCTGTACCGGCGTCTCATCCGCATGCAGCACGCCCTGCTGCAGGATTTCCTCATGCAACGCGTCGACTAGCGGTTGTAGTTGCACGCCGCACGCACCGACCCATGCGCCCAATGTCGAGCGCGGAATCGCAACGCCCGCTCGCGCAAAGATCTGCTCCTGACGATACAGGGGAAGGTGGTCTGCATACTTGGCAACCAGCACTGACGCCAGCAGTCCCGCGGCCGGGATGCCCTTGTCGATGACGTGCGCAGGCACCGCAGCCTGAATCAGTGTTTCGCAGTTTCTGCACACCCACTTGCCGCGGATATGCCGCTCCACGGTGAACACGCCTGGCGTGTAGTCCAGCTTCTCGCTGATGTCCTCACCGATGCGCACGCGCTCGCAGCCACATTGGCATACGGTGCTCTCCGGCTCGTGGCGAATCTCCGTACGCGGCAGTTGCGCCGGCAGCGCTGCGCGCTTCGGTTGCTGGGGTGAGGGCTCCGCTGTGGCCTGTGGCTGAAGTTGGTCGAGCTCGACTTCAATGGCGGCGAGATCCGCATCAATCGCTTCATCCAGCAGGTTCATCTGATCGCTGCTGAGCTGCTCGCTGCGCCTGCCGAACTGATAACGTCTGAGAATCGATATCTCGTGGGTCAACTGGTCGATGCGGGTCTGCCGGTAGCGTAGCTCCCGCTCCTTCTCACCGACCTCCCGGGTCTTCTCTTCAATCTCCCTGTCCCGGTCCTCGACGCGCGCAATCAGTTGTGTGGCGAGCGCACGCAACTGTTCCGGGCTAAGAGCGTTGAGGTCGGCTGGCAGGTCCATGCAGACGAGTCTGCCAGAACCCCGGAGAGCACGAAAGCGCGACAGTTTACGTCCCTGGCGTCTTCAAATGACACGGATCACACCGTCCGCGCCGATGCGCTGCCATGGCAAACCCACCACCAGGCCGGCCAGTTGTTCCTGTGTGAGCGCGTGTTGCTTTGGCTCGCTACCAGCGTGCGGCCAGGTGAACTGCCCCTGATTGAGCCGTCGCGCTGCCAGCCAGATGCCAATTCCATCGTGAACCAGAACCTTCAGGCGGTTGGCCCGCCGGTTGGCGAACAGGTAAGCATGGTGCGGATGCGCGGCGCCGAACACGGCGATCACCCGACCCAGTGCAGTATCAAAGCCAGCCCGCATGTCCAGCGGGTCAACTGCCAGCCACACCTGGTCAATGCGGATCATGCGAGCCACTCGCGTAGCCACGCGGCGCATTGCGCTGCCTCCGAGGTTGGCCAGCTAACCGTTATCGACAGGTCCGCGCGACGCACCTCGACGCGAATCTCAGCTGTACGCGTGTTTCGCGTCTCAAGTGGCAGCGGTACAAATTCCGGTGCCGGCGCCGCTGTCAATGGCGCTGCCAGGTCGCTACGGGCCACAAGCACACAATCGTTCGTTTCGGCCTGCTCGACCCAACGTCGAAGCAGATTGGCGTTCAACTTGTGGTGCAACGCGATCGCCGCGAGCGATACCCCGGGCCCCTGGCAAGCTGCCACAACCTGAGCCTTGAACTCGACACTGTAGCGCCGGCGGCGTCGACGACCAGGTGCCACTGCTTCTTCAATAGTGTTCACGTGTCCACCTATTTAAGTGAACACGATGCTCCCAAGACTTTTAGCCCAACTCAAGATGAGATGACCGGGCGCTTACCTTATAACGACTTCATCAGCGATTTGCCCATTCAGAATTAAACCGGATAGCGCATTCTCCCCAGATTGGATCATGGCCTAGAGCGTCTGCTTTTCGGACAATTGACCGTCCCTTGTGGGTCCAGTCGGTGTGAAAACGCATTGATCGCCTAACGCGCTGAGACCGGAGGACTCATGAAGCAATTCGTTGAAGGCGATGACCGCAAGCAGGTCGCACTACTTCCCGAACGTGTCGATGACTATGTCGGGCAGGACGGTCCGGTGAGAGTAATCGACTCCTTTGATCGAGGAAAGCGTGCAGCGATATCTCGATCTGATTGAAAGCGCAGAGCGCACTACTCCTACCGGGTTCGATGTAAAGACGGTCAGGCTCTACGATAAGATCGCCGTGCTGCGCCAGCAGATGCGTGAGCTCAAGCAGATCGGCATGCAACTGGAAGAGCAGCCAGACAAACAGTTGTCGCTGACGAATCCGGACGCACGCTCGATGGCAACGAGTGGAAGAGGCTCCGGCATGGTGGGCACAACGTCCAGGTAGCAGTTGATACGAAACATCATCTGATCGTAGAACACGCAATAACCAATGTCAGCAACGATCATGGACAACTCTGCAAAATGGCGATTTCCGCGAAGCGCGCGATGGGCAAATCGAAGCTGAAGGTTGTTGCGGACTGCGGTTATTTCAGCGGGCCGGAGATAAGGGCATATGATCTGAACGGAGGGTGTCAGGAATTTCGTGTTCAAGGCATATCCTGCTCACAGGAGAAAATATGCCTCGCAAACCGAAGACCCCGCCGGCAAACCTGCCGACGATTCCCGCCGAGCTGCTTGAGCAGTTCGGCAACGGCCCGATGACGGCCCTGATCCAGCGGGCACTGGGCGGCGAGATGAGCCATCATCTCGGCTATCGGTCCGGCGCGGTCAAGCCGGCCGCCGTCACGAACCAGCGCAACGGCACGGGCGCCAAGACGGTACCGACCGAAGACGGCCCGATCCGCATCGAGGTGCCACGGGATCGCGACGGCAGTTTCGAACCGCTGCTCATTCCCAAACACGATCGACGCTTTACCGGATTCGACGACAAGATTGTCGCCATGTATGCCCGGGGCATGACGGTGCGCGAAATTCAGGGATTTCTGCAGGAGCAGTACGACACGGCGGTCTCTCACGACTTCATCAGTTCAGTGACTGACGAGGTTATGACAGAAGTGACGGCCTGGCAGGCCCGCCCGCTTGAGCCGATGTATCCGGTGGTGTTCTTCGACGCGTTGCGGGTCAAGATCCGCGAAGACGCCGTGGTGCGCAACAAGGCGATCTACCTTGCGCTGGGCATTCTGCCCGACGGCACACGGCGATATTCTGGGGCTGTGGATCGAGAGCACCGAAGGCGCGAAGTTCTGGATGAAAGTGTTCAACGACCTCAGGACTCGCGGCGTCAATGACATCCTGATCGCCATAACCGATGGCCTCAAAGGCATGCCCGAGGCGCTGTCGGCCGTGTTTCCGGCGACCACATTGCAGACCTGCATCGTTCACCTGATCCGCAACAGCCTGGACTACGCGAGCTGGAAAGACCGCACGGGACTGGCTGCCGCGATCCGCCCGATCTACACCGCGCCCAGCGCCGAAGCCGCTCAGGCGCAACTCGATGCATTTGCCGACGGGCCATGGGGGCAGAAATTCCCGCCGGTCAGCGCGGCGTGGCGCAGCGCCTGGGATCGCGTGATTCCGTTCTTCGCCTTTCCGCCCGCCGTTCGCAAGGTTATATACACTACGAACGCTATTGAAAATATCAACTCGCAGCTACGCAAGATCATCAAGACACGGGGACACTTCCCGACCGATGAGGCAGCCACGAAACTTATCTGGCTGGCAATGCGCAACATTACTGCTGATTGGGGGCGTGCCGCTCATGACTGGAAGGCTGCGATGAACCAGTTCGCGATCCTTTATAGGATCGATTCGTTCGACCATCCGTGTAAATCTCAACCTGCCTTGAACACGCAAATTCTGACACCCCTCTGGACGACATCCGCGTATGTTCCGAAGCCGCTCGCGTAGGCTTCCCCGAAAAAGGTCTGTTTACGAAAACCGACTTTATCTACATAACGAAAAGCGACACGTATCGATATCCTGCTGGCGAGCGGGCGATCCATCGATTCACAACTGTCGAGCATGACATGGATCTGCGGGGGTAATGCAAGCCCGGAGGGAGTTGAAATCAGCGTTTAAACTGGCATGTGAAAGCTCAATCCTCACCGGCGATGAGAAGCTCGACGCGTCGATTGGGATGCAGACAATCGATCAGGGCGCGTTTGCTTTTCTGGCTACACATTACGACTGGAGCAGCGGATCCCATGCCCCGTGCGTCGATGACCACGGCAGGCACGCCGCGCTGCATCAGATAGCTGCGCACCGTAGCGGCTCGCGCCTGCGACAAAGACAGATTGTGGGCATCCGAACCCAGCCGGTCGGTGTACCCGAGTACCTGCACGTTCTTGAGTGACTTCATCTGACGCAATTGCACGGCCAGTTGATCGAGCTTTTCCTTGCCGGCTCTTTGCATGTTGCCGAGATCCGATCGATCGAATGCAAACAATGCATCGGCCGAAAGCGTCACTTTGCGGGGGGCTGCCGCGGGAACAATGATATTCGCTGTGGGCGCAGCGACTTTCGGCGTCAATTGATCGGCGCAGCTGTCGGGCTTCCAGTAGAACTCCTGCGCGAGCTTGTTGTGATCAAATAAGACCTTGTACTGACACGTGATGTATTCGTTTCCTTTGCCAGTGCGAAAGTTAAATACATAGTCCCATTCGCGGACATTAAATTCCCCCTCGTCGAAATGAGGACGCCCAAGCAGGTCATAGAGCTGGTTCTTGGTCAGCCCCGGACCGACGCGCCGCAGATTATCGAGATTTGGAAACGTTCCTTCCGGTTGCCAATGGTTGTCCTCGATTTTCGGAAAGACGGGTGCGGATTTGGCGGCGAGATGGCCATTGTCGTCGAAGTTCGACAGACGCGATGTACCGCATGCGGTCAAAAAGACCGCTGCCGCCAGGCCGACGACTGTCAGCCGGGCCAGACGCAAAATTGGCGCGAAGTGCTTGGAGTATTGCAGATTCATTGAGGTACTCGTAAAGAATTTCGATCGAATCAGGAGCGATGGCACGTTTCGATGGGGATACTCGAAAGCCCCCCTCGTCGCGTCACGCTTACCACTGGAAGCCAGCACCTGCGGCCACACCGAACTGGCCGCGCGTGTTTCCTGTCCCACTCATCTTGACGACCCACTTGCCGTTGTCCGAGAGGGTCGATACACCAATTGCGATGGACGATTGACCACCCGTTGTCGCTGCCGCGGCGGACGCCATACTCTTGCCCGGCAAATATGCTTGCGGTAGATTGGCCATCGCCATCGCGGCGGCCGTTCCGGCCATCGCATCCTTGCGATAGCTATTGATGGCGTTGCCGAGCTGATTGAACTGTTGCTGGTTTTGTGCAATGGCATTGTTCAACTGACCGACATTGACCGCGTCGGTAGATTGCGTACCTGGGGCCACGTTGGTGATTTGCCGTTCCTCGCCGGGTGAGCCCACGCTGACGACGTTTGCTCTACCGCCATCGGTCGAGTTGTTGCCGAGTGCGACCGAATTGTTACCCGAACTGGTAGCGCCGTTCCCCACGGCGGTGCTGTTCGTACCCGACGCAACCGGCGGCGTATAGGTAGTCGGATTCCCGGTCACCCATGTGTTGGCGGCTGTCTGCAATCCCGCAGCGACGTTGTTCGTCTCGCTTCCCGCCGCGGTAGAAATGTTGCCCGATCCATACGAGGGCGCGTTAACAGTCCCCGTCGAGGAGTTGTACGTGGAACTGCCGCCGAAATTATTGGCAACCGTGTTGCCCAGGCTGTCCACTTTGCCAGCCAACGCATTGAGTTGATCGACGTCGACTGCGTCGGTACCGTTTTGACCGGCAGCAATATTGGTGATCATCTTGCCGCCACCATTGATGCCGGCGGTACTGATGCTCGGGCCGCCACTGCCAGCGCCGCCGATGTACATCCCGTTCGTGTTGAATACATTGCCGCCGACAATCACGCTCTGGAACACAGGGTTGTCGGCAATCTGCACCTGCAATTTACCGGTGACCGGGTCCGCGACCGTTTGTACGTTGCTCGAGCTGTAAGCGCCAGCCGTCGGGGCAACCGTCGACAATGTCAATCCGGACAGTGCCACGGTCGCGCCGATAATCGGAAGCGTTCCGCCAAGATTCTCGTGAATGACGTTCGTACCCGTGGCGTCCGTGAAATTCAGGCCGGCACTTGTCACTGCCGAAGTCTGGTCTGCCAACTGACTCACGTTCACGGCGTCGGTAGGATTTTTTCCTGCAGCGACATTCGTGATAGTGACCGGGCCGGTGGACGAAGTGTTGTTCATGACGAACGTGTTGGAGCCCTGCCATTGCCCCGGCAATTGACCGACCGTAGCAGCGTCGGTCGCATTCACGCCCGGCGCGACGTTGGTGATGGTCCTGTTGCCTGCGTCGATACCATTGACCGTCACACTGGGACCGGAGGCAATCGTCAGGCCGTTGTTGTTGATCACGGTATTGCCGGTCGTCACGCTGGTGAACGACGGCGTCGCGCTGGTCGAGAAGGTGACGTTCGTGCCGTTCTGGGTCGCGACCATGTTGTCGCCCGCGGTCAGCGTCATCGTGCTGCCGGGTGCGACGTTCGACACCGAGGTGCCGGTGGCGGTGCCGGTGCCGCTCTTGGCGGTCGTGACATTCCACCCTGCGTTCGCGAGCTGCGAGACGGCGTTCAGCTGGCTGCCGTTGACGGCATCGGTGCTGGTGGCGCTGATCTCGCCGGGAGCGAGGTTCACGATCTGGCGCGTGGCCGTGGCGGAACCCACGCTCACAACGCCTGCCGCCTGGGCGGCACCCGCAAAGCCGCCGTAGGTGAGCACCGGCCCGGCGGTGTAGGTCACCGTGCCGTCGGGGTTGAGGGTGGCGATAGTGGTGGGCACCGTGGCGCTGTTGACTTGAACCACGGCCTTGTCGGCGCTGGCGTTGCCCAGCACGACGTTGTTGGCGTTATTCACCGTCACGTTGTTGCCCAGTACAAAGCTCTGCTTGGCACTGGCGTTTATGGTGTTGTTGTTGCCGATGGCGTAACTGTCGTCGGCGTTGATGTAGCTTGGGTCGCCGATGGCGCCGGAGCGGTTTCCGCTGACCACGTTGCCCGTGCCGATGCTGATGCTGCTGATGCCGTAGACGATCGCGCCGTGACCGATGGCGATCGCGTCGTTGGCGCTGGCGCGGGCTTGAGTGCCGACGGAGATCGTGTCGTCGGCCACCACCCTATAACCTGCGGCGTTGCCGCTTGCGATGTTGTTGTTGCCTTGAACGCCGTATCCCGCGAGATACCCGGTGCCGACGTTGTTGTCGCCGGTTACCGAGCTTCCGGCCATATCGCCATTGGCCACGTTGCGGTTGCCGGTGACAGACTGCCCGGAATAGGTTCCGACGGCGGTGTTGTTGTTGCCCTTGAAGTTCGTGCCGGCGTAATAGCCCGTGGCCGTGTTCTGGTTACCCACAGCCTGGTTTGCAGCGCTGGAGCCTTGGCCCGCGCCCGTACCAAAGCCCGCGTTGTTGTTGCCCACGGTGTCGCGTTGCGCGTCTTCCCCCACGCCGGTGTTGTGTTCGCCGCTGGCGCGCTGACCGGCCTGCTGACCGATGAAGACGCTGTCGTTGACCGACGATTGGGCGCCCGACTGGAAGCCGACGAAGACGTTCTCGCCGCCGTTGACGTGATTGGGGCCGCCGGGCGAGGTGGACTGGTAGCCCGCCTGGTAGCCTATGGACACGGAGGCCAAGTAAGCCAGGCTGTTGTTGCCCATGGCCACCGCATAGTTGCCAATGACATTCTTCGCATTGGTGCCCAGGCTGGCGCCATAGCCCATCGCGATGCTGTCGTTGGTCGTCGCTGTGGCGTTCTGTCCGACGGCCATCGACCGGATGCCCGTGGCGCCCAGGTTGTCGTAGTTGGTGCCGGTGCCGGCCGCCCGTGCGGCGCCCGTGTCGTTGACGCTGTAGTAGTGCGTTGCGCCTGCGGCGACCGTGTTGGTCAGCTGGTTCACGGTCACGGCATCCGAACCGTTCACGCCCGGCGCAACGTGGGTGATGGTCTTGTTACCTGCGTCGATGCCATTGACCGTCACGCTGGGACCGGAGACGATCGTCAGGCCGTTGTTGTTGATCACGGTATTGCCGGTCGTCACGCTGGTGAACGACGGCGTCGCGCTGGTCGAGAAGGTGACGTCCGTGCCGTTCTGGGTTGCGACCATGTTGTCGCCCGCGGTCAGCGTCATCGTGCTGCCCGGCGCCACGTTCGCCACCGCCGTCCCCGTTGCGCTGCCACTACCGGTCTGGGCCGTCGTGACGTTCCACCCCGCGTTAGCCACCTGCGATACGGCGCTCAATTGGCTGCCATTGACGGCTTCCGTGCTGGTCGCGTTGATCTGGCCCGGCGCAACGTTCGTGATGGTGACCGGTCCGGTAGACGAGGGATTACCCATCACGAACGTGTTGGAGCCCTGCCATCGGCCAGGCAACTGGCTAACCGCTGCCGCATCGGTCGGATTCACACCCGGAGCGACGTTCGTGATGCGCGTGCCTGCCGCGTCGATACCGTTCGTAGTCAGGCTCGGGCCCGTGCCGCCACCCGTCGTCACGCCGTTCGCGGTGATCGACGTACCATTGCTGCCACCGACGTTGACTGCGTTCGCGACATTGACCGTCGGCGCCAAACCGAACGTCACGTCATTGCTCGCCGCCGTCTTGCTCACCACGATGTTGCCATCGGTATTGGTCAGGTCAACATTCGCGCCCGTCGGACTCACTGCGGAAACTGTCGTTGCATTAGCGTGTTGGGCACTGATACCCCAGCCTGCTCCAGCGGCCTTCGCCACAGCATTGAGCTGGTTCACGTCCACCGCATCGGTGCCGTTCACTCCGGGCGCGATGTTCGTCACGGCAAGATTTCCGCCGTTGATACCGGCCGTGGTGATGCTCGGACTGTTCGCGCCGTTGTTGACCGTCAAGCCCATCGCGCCGATCGTCGTGTTTCCGGTCGCACCAGCCGCGCCGATAGTTTCGCTCGTAAATGTCGGCGTCATGCTGGTCGCAATCGCGACGTTCAATCCGTTTTGTGAAATGGCAACGTTGTTGCCTGCCGTAAACGTTGCCGTGTCGCCCGGCGCGACGTTGCTCACAGTCGTGCCGGTCACCGTGCCACTGCCGGTCTGTGCCGTTGTCACACTCCAGCCCTTGTTCGCCGTTTGCTCAACGGCGTAGAGCTGCGAGCCGTTGACCGCTTGAGTGCTCGACGAAGTGAGCGCGCCGGGCGCCACATTGTTGACCGTCACCGGACCGGCAGCCTCGCCCACGAGGGTCACACTCTGGCTGGGAGTCTGCGGAGTCGCGTTGCCGGCAGCGTCGGAATACTGCACTGGCGACAAGGTCTGAAGCACAGTGATCGCCGCACCGACATTGTTCACCGTCGTACCGTATACATTGTAGCTCGGTGCCGACACCACGCCCGTCGTGGTGTTGTAAGTTGAACCACCGCCGAGGTTGGTGGCGACACTGGTGCCGAGGTTGGTTACCGTCGTTCCAAGCGCCGTGACCGCGGCATTCGTGACAAACAATTGCGAGCCATTGATGGCGTCCGTACTGCTTGCCGAGATGACTCCCGCCGCCATATTCTGGATTTGACGCTCAGCGCCCGGCGCGCCCACCGCTACGACACCATTCGTCGATTTGGCCGACTCGACCCCCGCAGCAACACCACCGAACATGGCCGTCGTGCCGATATGCGGAGCCGCAGTAATACTGCTGGAGCCCAGTGCGACGTCGTTCTGATAGGTCGCCGTCGCGTTGTGGCCGATCGCGACACCCCCTGTCTGGGTCGCCTGAACACCTTGCCCGATCGCAGTTGTAAAGTCCCCGCTAGCCGTGGCTCCGGCAGATCCCGGATTCCCGCCGATGGCGATGGCATTCTCGCCTGTCGCGGCGGCATTGTCGCCAATGGCCGTCGCCGAGCCGGTTCCAGTAGCCATAGCTCCCCAGCCGATTGCGACTGGCGAAGCGGTTCCGGAAGCCTTGGCATTTTCTCCAACGGCAATCGCTGAGTAGCTGGTGGCGCTCGCGCCCTGACCTATCGCGATTGCGGCGTTCCCAACAGAGGTAGCGCCAGGATTCGCATATGCGTCCGTACCGATCGCAATCGCATTGTTCGAGCCACCGTTCGCTGGTGAAATCGCAGTGGCTCCGCTGCCCACCGCGATCGCGCCGACGCCGGTAGCACTACTATTACGACCTGAACTACCACCAGGAGTGTTGGTGCCGAGAACGAGTGCTCCACCGGCGCCGACAACTTGAGCGAATGCAGCGTCACATCCGAATCCGCCAAGAAGCGCGATGGTGGCGATGGCTTTGGCTACCGATGACCTGCTTCGCTTGCATCGCGCCGAGGTAATTTCCGACGTGGCGACCCACGCGCAGAGGGACTCGTTCCAGACACTTCTATATGATGTGTTCATTATTGACAAATAATCCCAGCTTTATTAAGTAATCCAGTTAGTCATCGCCACAATACGACGGTTATCGCAAAGTCGACTTCATCAAATCCATGCCTCGACCTGAAGGGCGTTCCAATAGGGATGCCTTCACGATTAATTCGAAACGTACGTCGGTTACCCGAAAAACCTGACGGGGCAAGGGTGAGGCTCATTCATGAGCCGCCATCCGTGCCGCCCAGTTGGGAAAATGGCAAGTCGTTAGTTGTATTGATTGTGTACTGTGTCTATTGCACTAAAAATTCCGATCATGGAGACTCTTCAATGGTTTTCCAGGAATTCCGAAACTTTTCTTGTATAATAAATATGTGCTTTAAGTAGAATGATGAAAAATTTTTGATGGGCAGCCACGCAACAAACGCGACGTTGTCAGCACCGTCAATTTTCAACTCCGTTTTAACTAAACCATTAGGTCCACCAGATGGGTTAACTCTATTTGAACGAGGGATGGATGACTGTTATGAATTGGTAAATATGAATTTGTAATTATTAAATAATGAAAATCCTGAGTCTGGAGGGTTCTGCTGTAATCAGGCGTTCCGCTATGATGTGCGGAACAAGAGGAACGACTGCAAGCTCGACGAAGACGCTGAATCCGGCCGTAGCCCGTGTGCTCAAACGCCTCCATTACCCGCTCGTTGATTTGCACGGCGAACTGACCCACTGGGGGTGCGGACAAAATCCTGGACTGCCTGGAGGTAGTCCGTGTACTCGTACAAAGATTGCATTCGAGCAGTTCAGCTCTGTCTGAAGTTGGGCAAGCGCATCAAGGCGACCATCAGACAGCTGGGTTACCCGACAAAGAATTCGCTCAAGGCCCGGCATCGCGAATACCAACAGTGTCGTGATTTGCGAACCGGCTATGTTCGTGCCGCACCAAGGTATTCGGCTGAACAGAAACAGACTGGCGTTGATCACTTTCTGAGTCATGACCGATGTGCTGCTGCGACCTTGAAGGCTTTGGGCTATCCAAGTCGCGGAACCTTTGCCAAGTGGATCGAAGAATTGTGTCCCGAGGTCGGAAAGCGTATGGTGGGCAGAGTGGCTGGCAGCGTTCCGAAATCGCGCGAGGCCAGGCAGGCGGCGGTCATTGAACTGTGCACCAGAGATGAGAGCGCAAGCGTAGTTGCTCAGAGAGCAGGCGTAAGCAGGCCTCTGCTGTACAACTGGAAGAACCAGCTACTCGGTCGGGAGGTTCCAGCATCCATGAGGCGCCAGAAGAAGCCAGCACCGAACCTTGAGCGCGCGGAGCGGGAGCAGCAGGTCGAATCGCTTCGACGCGACATCCGGAAGCTGGAGCTCGAGCGCGATCTCCTCAAGAAAGCGAACGAACTGGTAAAAAAGGGATGGGCATCGACCCGCATCTCCTGAGCAACCAGGAGAAGCCGATGCTGGTTGATGCCCTGAAACAAACGTATCCGTTGCCAGAGTTGGTTATCCGCCCTGAGGCTTGCCCACAGCTCCTACTTCTATCACCGTGCACGTCTGCTTGTCACTGACAGGCACGCTGGCGAGCGTCGCGTCATTGCAGACATCTTCGAATGCAATTACCGCTGCTACGGCTATAGTCGAATCCGGGCGGCGTTGAGCAGGCAGCAGGTATTTATCTCAGAGAAGGTCGTGCGACGTTTGATGCGACAGGAAGGCCTGACCGCAGCCACGACCAGACGCCGTCGCTATGGCTCATATCGGGGAGAAATAAGCCCAGCGCCGGAGAACCTCATCAATCGTGATTTCCACGCAGCCGCCCCGAATCAGAAATGGCTCACCGGCATTACCGAATTCCAGATTCCGGCAGGCAAGGCGTATCTGTCGCCGGTGATCGACTGCTTCGACGGTCTCGTAGTGAGCTGGTCAATCGGCACGCGGCCAGATGCTGAACTCGTAAATACCATGCTGGATTTGGCCATCGAGTCGGTGGCTGATAGTGATCAGCGGCCTACGATCCACTCGGATCGCGGTGCGCACTATCGTTGGCCGGGACGGCTACCCCGGATGCGCGGTGCCAGGCTCGTTCGCTCGATGTCACGCAAAGGATGCTAGCCCGATAACGCTGCCTGTGAGGGTTTCTTCGGTCGGCTCAAGACCGAACTGTTTTACCCTCGTGACTGGCCGGCTACGACTGTCGATCAATCATCGAAGCCCTGGACGCTTATATCCGCTGGTATAACGCAACGCGAATCAAAGTCTCGCCCGGCTCTCTGAGCCCTCTCGAATACCGGGAAAGTCTCGGAATCGTGGCATAAAACAGTCCAAGATTTTAGCCGCACCCCGTCGGCGTGCGCGTCTCGCTTGTCTGTGCCGCCTGACCATTCTTGATGTATTTCGACGGCGATCACACTTAACATTGCGTTGACCGCTTGTTGTCCATGGGGACAGTCAGCTCGGAATTTGTACCTTCGCGCGCCACTCTCCTCGGGATCGGCGTGCTTTTTTCCTTATACGACTTGCTCGCCCAGGTGGTTGCCCAGATGGCTCGTTATCCGACGTCGATGCGTCGAAGACGTGTTAGCAAGCGCCCGCCTGTTTTGCCCCGTAGGTTGCCTGGCTAACGGTGTACCGGTCTCTGGAACCTGATGAAAGTTGCTGGATCAGGCCTTTGCACGAGAAGCCCTGCATACTCAAATACTGCTTCGCGGACTTCACTGCCTCCTGATTCCAATCAACGTTCAGGCTGTCCACAGCCACAGTGGCGTCGGCAACCTTATAACCATCCCCTGCATCCGAAGAGAGTTGCTGGATAAGCCCGTTCCGTGAGAAACCTCGCATACTGAGATACTGTTTTGCCGATCTAACGGCGTTGTTTTGAGGCCCGGTCAAATCCCCGGCCCATGTGGGCGCGGAAGCACATAAAGCGGCGGTCATCACTACCTTCCAGAAAATTCATTTCAAATACTCCAAGAAATATACAGTCCGGCGCACATCTTCGACGTACCTCAAAGGAATTAAGCGGCGTTTACGAGAGCATCTGGTCTCTCCACAAGAGGCGACCATGGCTTTCTATCAAAACGGCGATTTCCTGACCCACGAACAACGGCCAGAATACAACACCACGCATCACCCTGGCCAGATTGCCGCGCTTTCGGGGGTCTATCGCTGCGACGGCTGTCATTCGAGCGTCGTATCCACGAAAGAGCGTCCGCTCCCGCCGCAAATTCATCATCAGCACACCGCGGCCCAAGGGGGTCCGTTGGCGTCTGGTTGTCCGAACTACCCACGTTTAAACGCTGTCAGTCCAGGTAAGTTGCGCGCCAATCGAACAGAGCGCGGCTGTGTCTATTGGATAGACGCAATCGGCGCAGACGGCGAAGAGCGACCTAAGGTAAAACGATGAAGACTGTTGAACGGGAAGGGGATCTGTCGGACTATTGGGTCGGTCGCACTATCGGTCTTGAGGATCTGCGACTTGACCGGCGCGGAGTCACGTATGTTCACTCGCGGCTTGAGGGGTGAAGCAACGAGTACCTTTTATGCCCTCATCAAATTGTGCGCATGGGGGCCCGATCCTCGAGCGCGCGCTGATAAGCGTTTGTATGGTCCAATAGATAACCCGGATGCACCCGGATATTGGTCAGCATTTATCTTCCTGAGCGACGACGATATTGATGGGCCGACATATCTCGCCGCGGGAATGCGCGCTTACATCGTTTCAATGTTCGGCGCTGACGTAGAAGATTTGGAATTTGACCGAGCCGTCGGACAGCCCCCTCGGCGTAGTATGTTGAGCCCGCCGCGTGCGGGCTTTTTTTCGTCCACAGGGTTATCCACCGAAACTGTGAATAACTGCAGCGTCGAACTCGGTGTCGTGATGCTGCGTGGCTATCCAGACTCCGCCTGACCATCCTTATCAATTCGCCGTTGCGATCGGGCCTAATATGGAATCGATCGCCCTCTCTGCCAGTGGGCGATCCTCTCTAACGTCGTCTTTGCGCGCCACCTTCCCCGGGGTTGGCGCGCTTTTTTTCTTGCGTGATACGGGGTGGATGTACGCCGTTGGCGCATACGCCCGGCGCGACTAAGTCGGCGGCTCGCCATAAGGAGGCGTTTTTCGCAAGCGTTCTGCGCAAATGTTGTGCAGGAATCGCGTAAGGGGTCTGCGGTAGTTGAGCCGCTGGTTCTCGTAGAACAGCGCAGCCAGGCGATTCGAGGCAACAATGCTTATCTGCGGCTCAAGATCGGCGGCCAGCACCTCTGACAGTGCGCACAGCCGGGCGCGGTCGAACCAGCCACTATAGCCGTCATTCAAGCCAAGCCAGCGCCGCGCACGTTCGATTAGGCGATTACTGCTAAGCCAGTTACCCGTGCGACGTCGAGCTAGAAGCTGTGAAACTAGCAGGTAGCACAGCAACTCAGCGCGGGCATCGTCGTCAAGGTTACCGGGCAGATACATTAGAGGCGCACTCTTCGGGCTGGAATTTGCGGCTTCTGGGGCAAAGCATCAATCATCGCGTCGCCCAGCACACACCATCGCATGGAAAGCGGCATTGACCGCTTGTTGTTCGGCCATCGACCCGGAACCGGGTGTGACGGCACACGGTGGCGAGCCGAAACGATAAATCTTCGCTTGGGTGCGGGAGTCAATACGCAAGTAAAGTTCGCCTTGCTCGATCAACTGCAGCATGGCGCTATTTGCCGAACCCCGCCGGCACCTCGCCAGCTTCGCGATTTCCGTCATACGACGCTCCATGCCATCGGACATGATCTCTTGAATGCGCTTGCTCAGCGAATTTTTTGGCTTCATTTCTGCCTTGTGGTCACGGTCTTCCCTCGGGCCTTCTGGCTGGTGGCATCCAAAAGCCCAGCCACTGCTCTTGCTGGGGCGGCCTGCCCACAAAAAGCGCGCCAGACTGGAGGGTCGACAGGCGCGAGCGCGGAGGGCACTACAGAAACAAAAACGGCCCGAAGGCGGTCGCAGATGCCCCGCTGGTCAGCGCACCCAGTGACAGACACGATGATGAGGATGGTCCCGGTGACATACCTGGTGAGCATGAGCCTGCGCCATCCCGGGCGCCAGAGCCGCAAAGGTAGCGCCAGTAACAAGAGTCACCAGCAGCAGGGATTTTGCTTTTTTCATCTCGCTTCTCCGTTTCTAGATCGCGGTGCTCGTTATCGTGACGGTTATCTCCGCTCTCGCAAAAAAGCGCGCCGAACCGGGGGAGGAATCGTCGCGCAGTGGACCATGCGAGAGGCCGCGCTTCAGTAGCACGGCAAGGTCAATGCTAGGCGGATTCCGATGGGGAAAAGGTTAACTGTTGTCAGATAGCGCGCTCGCCGGCGCCGCGAGTTCTTCCACTTGACGTGGGGAGTACAAAAATAAAAACCGCCCGAGGCGGCTTCAGATAATGCTCAAGCTGGTCGCCCGTTGCGGCGTCACCGTCGACACATCCCGTCTCCGACGATATTCGGCGCCCCACTCTTGTCGACGCCGCTGTGAGCGACTTTCAGCCCTTGATCGGCAGCGATGCGCGGATCGGTGCCGAGCTTCCCTTTTGTGCCGACCTGTACCGGGCCTTTGATCGAGACTTCAGACGGCATCGGATTGCTGAGCGTTTTCACGGGCGCACGATTGAGCAGGCGGGCGTTCTCCTGAGGGTTGTCCTGCATTTGCTGCCGGGTAAGGAGCCCGGCTGGGATGGCGAAATCTCTCACCGGGTTGACCAGCTTTTCGCCGAAGCCCGCGAAATTTTTCTGGCCGATCTTCATCCTCAGATTGTCGCTCTCCTCGTGATCGAACGCTTTTCGAATTCCAGCAGCGATTCCGCCAAATATGCCCTTTCCCTTAAGGACCTCGGCGGGTACTGTCAGGTTGTTGCGAGTTCGGCGAGTAGAATGGTGCATGAAGAAAACCAGTGCCACCATTCTGCCGGCGGTCGACGCATCGATCGCCTTCAAGGCTATCGATTCCCGCCTGAAATCATCAGCTATGCGGTGGGGCTCTACTACCGCTTTCCCCCGCTAAGTCTGCGCATGGTCGAGGAACGGCTGGCCGCGCGGGGCGTCGAGCTCACGCATGAAACGGCGCGGAGCTGGGCGACGAAGTTCGGCCAGGCGATCGCGAAGCGCATCCGCTCGACGGCGCTGGGGCGCGGCGGCAAGTGGCACCTGGATGAGGTCGTCGTGACGATCAACGGCAGCAGGCACTGGCTGTGGCGGGCGGTCGACCAGCACGGCGCACGGCTCGACGTGCTGGTGCAAAGCCGGCGCGACCAGGCCCCCCAAACGGCTCATGCGCAAGCTGCTCAGGCGCCACGGACGTCCACGTGTGATCGTGACGGACAGGCTGCGCAGCTACGCGGCGGCCAATGCAGAACTCGGCCTGAACCTCGAACACCGGCAGCACGAGGGGCTGGACAACCGGGCGGAGAATTCGCACTAGCCTACGCCGGTGCGCGAGAAGGTGATGGGGCGCTTCAAATCGGCTCACCAGCTGCAACGCTTCGCTTCGGTTCACAGACAGGTTTCCAATCTGTTCATGGGGTGTCGCTATAATCGCAACGCGCAGCACAAACGCGAAGCGCGTGCTCAGGCCAGCGCGGCCTGGGATTGGGCTTCGTGCGCCCGCAAGGCGGCGTAAGACGGTAGATATGCATTCCTATGGATCACCTCTTTCGCCTACCGAACAAGTTGACTGAAGTTGACCCGGTTCGACGGATAGATTTGCAGTTGAGTCTAATGCGGTGCGGCACCTCCTGATAAGGTTGAATCGCGGGTTGTCCACGGCCGGGCGGCGGGTCGCCTGTCACGACCACGACGCTGCCCGGCGGTGGACAACCCGCGCGGCGATAAGCTTTGATCTTGCGCATGCAGATTTTCGAACTCGAGCGGCGAACGGTAGCCGATGCTGCTACGCAGGCGGCGTATGTTGTACCAGCTCTCCAGAAACGAGCAGAGGCACCGCCGTGCCTGTTCGTGGGTCGCGAAGTGTTCGCGACAGAGCAGTTCGGCTTCGAGTGTGCCGAAGAACGACTCGCACATCGCGTTGTAGTAAGCATCGCCGACCGGGCCCATCGATGGCTGTAAGCCTGCTTCGCGGCAGCGCCGTCCAAAGGCAATGGATGTATATTGGGCGGATTCAACCGGTCCTCGCAACACCTTTAATCGAGGAGGTGTTGCGTGGTGCGAAGTGCAAAGCAGGTGTATCGGTTGACCGGTCGAGCAGCGATGTACTCGCCAGGCGCGCCATCGCTTGGAAACGATATCGAGCGTCGCTTCTGGCAACAGATTGCGACTGGCATTACAAGCGAGAAGGCAGCGCAGGGTAGGCGCATCTCAGGCGGTGGGCTCACGCTGGTTCCGCTATCGTGGCGGCATGCCACTATTCATGTCCAAACCTATCGCTGGTCGATACCTGTCGTTCCCCGAGCGGGAAGAGATAGCATTGCTCGCTGCCCAAGGCCTCGGAGTGCGCGCAATCGCTCGGCGTATCGAACGCAGTCCATCGACCGTTCCGCGAGAACTCACGCGCAATGCTGCAACGCGCAGTGGGTATCTCGAGTATCGTGCCTCTGTCGCGCAGTGGAAGGCGGATCGATTCGCGAAACGACCGAAGCCGGCGAAGCTGACAACTAATGAACGACTGCGCCAATATGTACAGGAGCGCCTGGAAGGCAAAGTTCATGACGCTAATGGCCGTGCAATTGCTGGGCCTCGACAGGCACCGTTTAAGGGTCGGAATAAGCCCCATCGCGGCGATCGAACCTGGGTCAATGGCTGGTCACCCGAACAGATTGCCAACCGGTTGCGGGTAGATTTCCCGGATGACGAATCGATGCGCATTTCCCACGAAGCCATTTATGAAGCGCTTTATATTCAAGGACGCGGCGCACTCAAGCGCGAGCTGGTGGGCTGCCTGCGCACTGGGCGCGCGTTGCGCGTTCCTCGAGCGAGAGCGCGTGCCAAGGCGTGGGCGCATGTCAGTGAGCAGGTGATGATTTCCAGTCGCCCTGCAGAAGCGGAAGATCGTGCGGTGCCGGGCCATTGGGAAGGCGACCTCCTCATTGGCCTGAATCGATCCGCCATCGGTACACTAGTGGAAAGATCAAGCCGTTTCACGATGCTCGTGCATTTACCTCGAGAGAAAGGCTACGGCTTGATTCCGCGGACGAAGAACGGGCCTGCACTAGCCGGCTACGGGGCCGTCACGATGGCTAACGCACTCAAGAAGACTGTGACTGACTTGCCTGCCGAATTATGGCGGTCATTGACATGGGATCGTGGCAAGGAGCTTTCCGATCACGCCCGCTTCACAATCGAGTCTGGCGTGAAGGTATTCTTCGCCGACCCGCAAAGCCCGTGGCAGCGTGGTACGAATGAAAACACTAACGGCCTTCTACGACAGTACTTTCCAAAAGGCACAGACTTGTCCCGGTGGAGTGCCCGGGAGATCCAGGCCGTTGCTAACACATTGAACTCAAGGCCACGAAAAACTCTTGGATGGAAGACGCCTGCGGAAGCCCTGGACGACTACCTGAAATCTGTTCAACAATGCAGTGTTGCGAGGACCGGTTGAATCCGCCTTGGCAGCCTTGGTCGGAATGTCGAATCACACCTTCATGGCGTCGTTGCTGCAACGCCATGTCCAACGCGCGCAACATCAGTTCGGTATACAGATGGTTTGACATCGCCCAGCCGACGATGCGACGGCTGAACACATCCAGCACGATCGCCAGATAGAGAAATCCTTCGCCCGTGGGTACATAGGTCGCATCTGCGACCCACAGCACATTTGTCGCCTCGGCACTGAAGTGCCGGCGCACCAGATCAGGCGCCCGCCGCGCGCCTGCGCGTGGCCGTGTGGTGCGCGGCCAGCGCCGCCGGCTGGCCCCGCACAGACCCGCCCTACGTATGAGACGTGCCACCCGCTTGCGACCCACGTGTACGCCTTCGCGCGCGAGCTGCCGCAGGACGTAATAAATCTGTCACCGGTCTCTCCCAGTAACCGCGGGCCAGAACGCGCGCATGTTGACACTTTTATTGCCCTACGAATCGGCATAAAAGTGTCAACTCACGTATGTCCGTATTAAATTTGTCAGCTCGCCTCCTACGCTTCGAATCCCGTTCGCAGGAGGCTGACCTCATGGCGGATACCCTTCAGGTAACCAGGCCGATCGCGCTTGGCCGTCCACGCGGCGCACACCGGTTCGAAGCCTTCAGCCCCAAGCTCGCACGCCGCGTCATGTTCTATCGTCGTGCGTTGCTTGAACAATGGTTACTGCTCGAGGCGAACCCGAAGATGATCACCTTCTGCGAGCGACCGGGCTACGTGCTGATCAGCGAAGACCGTCACCTCGCCGATTTCTGGGTGCGTTACGTTGATCGCGATGAGTTAGTGATACTAAGCGAACTGCTTTGGGCATCCAATCCAGACGGGCCATGCGCCGAGATTGACGCTTGCACCGCGGAGGTCCGGTTTGTTGCATCGGCTGAGCTCGCCGCGGCGCGTGCGTGGACGGACAACTGGCAGCGCATCCTCCCGTACCTTGTTGCGAACCGGGGCCTCGTGCCTACAACGTTACCGCCGGCCATCATGCAATTCGTGCAGGAGCCACGGCGACTGCTCGATATCGAGCGCGAGTTCCTGACCAGCGACCCGGTGATCGTTCGCGCTGCCCTCTTCGGCCTTATGCACATGGGTCGCGTCAACGCTCCGGAGATTCAAACGCAACCTTTCTCGCTGCTGACTACTTTCACCGCTGTGGAGGCGACATAATGAGCCGCCGCAAGCCGGAGTTGCAGGCGATTGATGTGAACGCATGGCCTACTGTCGCCAATACCGAGTTCGAAGAGCCGGTCCGCCGTATGTTCCAGGCGCGGCGGCAGGCCATTCTGCGCTACGTCGCGGGCGAACCGATCAGGGCCATTGAGAAATCGACAAACTTCAATCGCCGGCAGTTGTACCGCGGGCTTGAGCGCGCCCAGACAGTTCACGCTGACGGCCGCCCCTTCGGCTTCCGGGCACTCATCCACTACGTGCGCATCGCAGACTACGCACGGTGCGTGATGTGCAGTTGCGCGGTGAGCACGGCAGCCGCGGTGCGGCTGGTGCGCTCGCTCAGTTGCTTGAACGCTAGCCGACGCTGACAGGGTGGTTGTTGCTACAGGTGAAGCAACGCAAGGTATGGCTTGAACAGATCCATAGTGACGGGCACCTGCGCACGCGGCTGCGTGGTCTGGAATCGCTGCACGACAATTTTCTGCGCCAATGCCGGTCAGTCGGGTTGACAGCGGCGGACTACCCGCTGAACACGGCAGACCGTGCGATCCGTTCGCTTTCGCGACGGGCGAAGGCCGAGATGCTGCAAAACTTCGGCTCGGCTGCGCGCTCTGCGGGCGCCACGCATCTCAAAGGCCTGCCGCGCGTTGACGACACTGTTGCTCCCGCAGCGGTCCGGCCATATCTGGTCGTCGAGTTCGACGGTCACCGACTGGACGTCCGTCTCAAGGTGGTCGTGCGCGACCCGCTAGGTTTCGCGGATGAATTCGAGATGGAAAGAGTGTGGCTGCTGGTGATCATCGACGTTTGCACGCGTGCCGTGATCGGATTTCATATTGCATTAGCGAGGGAATATGGCCGCTACGACGTCATCAAGACTATCGAGAATGCACTGATGCCTCACTGCCCGCGAACGTTCACAATACCAGGCCTCACGTATGGACCGCACGACGGCTTTCCGTCAGGGAAGATGCCTGAACTGGGCTACGTGACCTGGCAGTGGATCAGGCTCGACAACGCGAAGGCCAACCTCGCCGACGAAACGATGACGGCGTGGTGCGAATTCGTCGGCTGCCTCGCTGATGCCGGACGAACCACAGTCCGGACGAGCGGCCCTACATCGAACGGTTCTTCGGCACGATTGCCAGTCGGCTGTCTTCACGATTGCCGGGATACACCGGTTCTCATATACGTGACCTTCGCCGGGCGCTCTCGGATCCAAAAGGCGATCTGCGTCTCTACGTCTCCCTCGATGAACTGGCGGAACTCGTTGAGTACGCCTTCGCAGGTTACAACGGCACACCGCACCGGGGACTCAACAATGCGACTCCGCTAGAGGCGATGGAATACTTCGTGCGGGGCCGCGAGACGATGCTCGTCTGGCTGGCCGAACATCAGCGTCGGACGCTTTGCCTGATGCAGTCGGCACGGCAATGCCGCGTGCGCGCCTACCTGCAACAGGGGTGCGTCCGCACATCAACCTGTATGGCGTACGCTATACAAACCATGTCCTTGCAATGAGTGCGCACCTCATCGGCCAGCATCTGCTGATCTACATGAACGCCGTCGACCTTCGCTCCGTGCGCGCTTTCCTAGCTGACGGCATGGAGCTCGGCGTACTCGAGGCGCAAGGCGCGTGGCGTGTTGTGCCACACAACCTCAAGCTGCGTCAGCAGATTCTCGGGCAATCGGGCGCGCGGGCGGCGACGCAACGCTGACCTCGCTCCCAACCCGATTGAAGCCTACGTCGACGAGAAGATGAGGCAGGCGAAGAGAACCCGCAAAGCTGCGACGGAGCTCGCTCATGCGACGCGCCTGCTCGGATCGGCGCCGACTGTTCGCAGTCCCGTCGGTCCGCCCCCCCTCCCGGGACAAATACCGACACACCGGTCACACCATCAGGCGTGGATGCGCAAGCGACCACGGTCAACGAACTTAAGCCACGCATCGTGGTTCGCCCGCGAAAGCTTTTTTTTTCGATTGGTACCGGTCACGTGATTTAACTCCGCTGTTCAAGCTGGGAGGTGTGTCATGTCGCCTAAAATTCCCCGTCCGGTCGACCCATCGCTGCACCCACTCGTTACCGGCAACTATCGTCTGGCAACACCAGCGATCGAGGCATTCTATGAGCTCGTCACGCGCTGCCTGCGCTACCGCATCATGGGCGCGCTCATCTATGGGCCATCGCAGGTTGGTAAAACGAGGGCCATTGAATACGTTCGGCTGCTTCTCGCGCGTCAGTACCCGAAGATAACCACCTACCATGCGCAGTGCGAGCACAAGCCGCGGCATGCGGAGGGCCCCTTCTTCGCGATTCTGCTGGAGGCGGTGGGCGACCATGCACCACCGAGCACCGGCACCAGTTCGGCCAAACGTTCGCGCCTGTCATTGCGCATTCGCGAGGCAGCCGCGCGCTCAGGAAGCAACGCCGTGCTCATGTTCCTCGACGAGGCCCAAAGGCTCAATGAAAATGAATACGAGTGGCTGCGTGACGTGCATGATGTGCTTGACCGCCAGCAGATCAAGCTCTTCACGTTTCTCGTCGGGCAGGAGGAACTGCTCGCGCAAAAGACCGCCTTGCAGCTCGCAGGCAAGACGCAGATCGTTGCTCGGCTCATGGTCGACGAACTCGCGTTCTACGGTATCCGTAATGCCCAGGACGTCGCCACGTGCCTGAACGGTTACGATCAGACCGCCTACCCGGAGCGCACGCCCTGGAGCTTCACACGCTTTTACATACCCGAGGCGCTTGACGCCGGCTATCGCCTGGTAAGCGACGCGCGCCAGTTGTGGCAGACGTTCAAGGCTGCGCATCACAAGGCGAGCTTGCCCGGCAACCTCGATCTGCCGATGGAGTCGTTTGTCCGCGCCGTCGAGACTTTCCTCAAGGAAAGCGAGATCACAGATGCGCCGGGTTACTGCCCTGAGCCAGCATTGTGGACCCACGCTGTTCATCATTGCGGCTATATTCAGTCCCGCCATGCAACCGGACGCGTGCTCGCAACCGCCTAGCTGCGAAGTGCTCGAGGCAGTGCGCCCCCCTATTCTGACAGTTGACGAATGGCAGCAAGGCGGGCGGCCACGCTGCGGGTTCAATCCTGATTGGCTCATGCCGGGCGAATCCCTCGTCTCGATTCTGTGGAAATTTGCCTGCGCAAACGCACTGCCAGGTGATGTGCTGATGCGCCTGTTGTGCCCCGACGCTGATCCACTTGAAGGAGTGGTCCCACTACGAAGCGCGATCGATTTCAATAAACTTCGGCGACTGTTGCGCCTACCATCAAACTCGCTGTGCATATCGTTGCTCGACAGGACCTCGGGTGATCGGTATCACACGGCGTTCAGGTATTGCCGGCAGTGCGCCGCTCACGGCTACCATAGTGTGCTGCATCAGCTCGCGGAGGAACCTCGTTGCGCGGCCCATCGGCAAAGACTCCGGACGCGATGTCCGCAATGTCACCGGGAGAGTCCGTTCATTATCAACATTAGCGTCATCGAAGCGCCATTCCGCTGCGTCTGGTGTCGTTCACATTTCTGCTATGGGCTCCTCCCTGTCCGTTCGACCATGCAGGCGATGCGACGGCAGGACCGGCTCGCGATCCAGGAGCGAGTGCTTCTACGACTAGGCGCTGATACCCCGGGCATGGCTAACAGAAATCGCCCCGGTTCGGTGCCATCCGCGGAGTAACAATCCACCCTCTCTTTTGACAAACCGTTTGTGGCGAAGCTAGTGGAAGGGCTTGCGGCCAATGACAGTTAGTTGCACTGCACAGCGCCGCGCCACAGGAAAGCAGCGATGAGCGCGAGACCGTTCGTGAGCACGAAATAGCTCGCGCCGGCGATGGGGTGCACATTGAGCCAGATTAGGCGACCGTCCAAGTCCTTGAGGGAAGATGGTCCGCCGACGAGAAGCCGAACAACATCGCCCAGTTCAATCTCGTATCCGCCGGCACGGCGACGACAGCGCCGGCGGCATTAAATAGCGCAGCACCCAGCAGCGCTTTGAGAACCACCGCGCTGAACGGAGTGTGATAAAAGGTGCGAACTTCGTTTCGGTGGAAGAATTGCCGGAAGAGGAAGCCGGGAAGAACGACGATGAACAGAACTAGGGCCGGAAACGCTACATTCATGCGCCCGATCCGGCCACGCGGACCCGTCTGGGCTGATAGCGCACAGCGTTACCCTTGGAATCCCGAACCGCGATTTCCACGTCGCTGGGTTTCGGCATGTGTGCGCGCAATCGCCGTCGCGCCTTGGCGACGGTGGGCGCTTCCGGCCGCCGGAGCGTCGCACACGTCTAGGCGTGCTGCGCTTCCGCCCGCGGCCAGGGTGCGACAGAGCTTGCGCGACAGGGCCCTGCCAGCGACGCCGGTCTCCCGAAAAACACGCGCACTCCGCTGGGGGCTCACACGTGTCGCCTCGTGGCCGCCGCCGCCGCACAGCCGGATACCTCGCGCAGAACCGGTGAAGTCACAGGTTATGGGACAGAGTACCCGGAAACGAAGGGACGGATAGCGACAACCAGGCCCCCTTCTTTTGGCAAATCGCTCGCACGACCAAAGTTGTTACCGCTGTTGCGCAAAATTTCCCGGCGACCCTTGTCGCTCAAGGCCGAGGGGCCAACTCCGTTTCGACCAAAGTTGTCTCTACTGGCTGCCGCCCGGTCAACTAAAGTTGTGCTCGGGTTTCGTCCGATGTTGCAACGCGATGGGCGGCCCGGCAACCAGAAATCGTCACTGCACGTGAGTTCGGAATGGGTCCGGCGCACTGGACGCCAAACCGCGCACGCCGTGACCAGTCCGTCGGTAGTAACCAAATTAGTTGGCAACTTGTAACAGATTTAGTTGCGTGACCGGCCGGGGCAAAGTGTCCAGAAACGAAGGGTATGAAAGCCACAACTTTCATACTCTTGCAGCCCAAGGGGAGGCGTGCGAGCGATCTTCTTCCTGTTGACTCGCAAATCTTGGTGCATCAGCCGACAGGTGAACCCGTGGATGACCCTTCATCAGTCTCCTGTTGAGCGGGTCCCGGGACCTGCGACCGAGCGACGCTGTTCGAGTTCGGCGCGAGTCCGCTCGAGTTCGGCAACGATCAAAGTTTCATCGGGCAACACCGTCTGGTATTCGGCCGCAAGAATCTTGTTCGGCAGGTTGTCGAGTGCATAGCGCGCCTCGGCCGCACCTTTCTCGGCACACAATATCAGCCCGACCGGCGGATTTTCGTCAGGCTTGACCCAGTGCTCGCGCGCGTAATTCAGATAGAGGTGCATCTGGCCGGCATCCGCATAGCTGAACTTGCCCACCTTCAGGTCGATGATCACCAGGCATCGCAAGCGCCGATGGAAGAAGACCAGGTCGACGCGAAACCAGGTGTCGTCGATTCTCAGCCGCCGCTGCCGGCCGACAAACGCGAAGTCGTCGCCGAGTTCGAGCAGGAAGTCCGTCAGGCGCTCGATCAGCGCGGCCTCAAGGTCCGACTCCGAATACTCGTCTTTGAGATCAAGAAACTCGAGGACAAACGGATCGCGGATCGCCTCCTCAGGTGTCAGCATCCTTCCCGGCCCGGCATCGGCTGCCTTTCGGAGAAGGGCGGTCTTGTTCCGTGACAGCGCGAGCCGTTCATAGAGCTGGCTGCCGATCTGACGGTCGAGCTGCCGCACGGACCAGCCTTCGCGCAGAGCCTCTGTTTGGTAAAAGGTCCGAGCTTCAGCGGTTTTCACGGAGAGGAGGCGAACATAGGCGGACCACGGCAGCGGAAACGCCCGTGCGATGGCGCTGAACTCGAGTCCGTTCTTCGCAGCCAGACTGGAAATCGATTGCCCTGCGGACAGTGCAGACAGCGTCTGCACCATTAAAGCGTCAGTCGATTGTGCAGACAGTGTCTGCACAATCTGGTCGACGGGCCACGCCAGATAGAAAGCTCGCATCTGGGCGAGGTTGCGGCCGCCGAAACCTCGGCCGAACCTCCCCGAAAGATCGGTACCCAGCCGTCGAATCAACGCCTCGCCGTAGGTGGCGCGCTCTGCTCCGCCCTGCTCAAACTCGACAATGCGCCGCCCGATCGCCCAGTAGCTCGCGGTCATTATCGCGTTGACATTGCGCGCCGCAGCCGCTCGTGTCGCCGCAACGACGTCCGCGATGTCCTGCTGAAGATCTGCGTACACAAACGGCTCGATCCAGTCTTGCGTCATGACTCTTCCAACACATAGTCTAGTGCCCGGTCGACGCTCTTTAGCCGCTGTCGGCGGCCGCCACGTCGACGGGTTCATGTTTGGGCCCCAATTGCGAGATCAACCCGGCACCGTAGCGCCTCGCCGGCGCCCCTGGGAATACCGGTTATGGACGTGTCGCAGGGCTCCGAGGCTGCGATCGCGAGATCTAAGCGGAGACACCGCGTAGAGAAATCGCCGCAACCGGCAACCGGAGCAGTCACAAGTTCGCGGATGCTCGCTCGCGACAACCGTCCTGGTCAACACTGTCCGACCGGATGATCCGTTTCAGGCGCCGTTAACGGCGTCCTTAAACGCCTTGCCTGCGGTGAACTTCACCGTCTTTGCCGCGGAAATCTGGATTTCGGCACCGGTCACAGGGTTCCGGCCAACGCGCGCAGCCCGCGCCCTTGTCGAAAACGCCCCGAACCCGATCAGTTGCACGGTATCGCCCTTCCTCACGGTTGCCGTGATGGTGCCGATCAGCGCATCGAGCGTTTCGGCGGTCTCGGTCTTCGTGGAGCCCGTCTTCGCCGCGACGACATCGATCAGTTCCTGTTTGTTCATTGTCTTTTCTGCGACGGTGGTGGAGTGAGGTTCCCACCCTACCCGATCGGCATGTGTGCGCGCAATCGCCGTCGCGCCTTGGCGACGGTGGGCGCATCCGGCCGCCGGAACGTCCCACACGTCCGGGCGTGCGGCCGCTTCCGCCCACGGGCGTGGTTCGTCGAATCTTACAGCGAAAGGACCCAGCCAGCGACGTGAGTCTCGGGGGAAACGAGCGCACTCAGCGCGACGCCCTCCGGTGGCGCCCTTGTGTCCGCCGCCGGCCTCACAGCTGGCTACCTCGGGCGGCAAACCGGTGGAGTCGCCGGCTCCTCGGACACGAGGTCCAGAAACGAAGGGTCGGATAGCCCCAACTACCCGCCCCTTCACTTTTGCCAGTTGAGCCGGTTCGCACGCGTCGAGTTTTACTGAGCGCTCGCCGCCTTGCAGTCCGGTCTAGTGATGAAGAAGACGCCCTCTCGAGCTGCGTGACCGGCCGAAGCCGTTCCTACACGACATGCTAGGCATCCGAGCATCCAGCGCAAGCTATGGCGCCGGAATTTCATCGTCGGAGTCTTACATCGCATAGTGCAGCGAGGCACTCATTGGGGTCGTTCGTAAGCACATCGAGCACAGCGCACGCCGCACTTTCGTCCCTCAAGGAGCCTGCCGAGTTCGCGCGAGCCACTCGTTTGAAGGGCTGAGTTGTCGTCCAAGTTACGGGGGGTGGACAGAAGATGTAAAACCTTTCGGTAAATGCGTGCAAGACGAAGGGAACTTGCAAGATGCGTGGCACCGATGGTGGATCATGACGTCGATTGGGGCAGCCGGCCAATGCGGCGATCCATCAGATCGCGAGGTGCAGTGAGGGCACTTGTCCGCCCGCCGGTCAGTTCGCGGCACGCTGCGAGGGGGTCTCTCGCAGCGCGTCTCCAGCGCGGACGGGTGCGCCAATCCCTCGATCCATTCGATGCCTTCTTTTTCTCGTGAGCGGGTCGGGATTTAGCACATTGACGCTGCCCTCGGTTCTTCCCTACGCGCCAACGTCTTCACGCCCCGTGACGAAGCGGCGAACTTTTCGACTGACGGGCAGCAGGCTGTGCAGAAAAACCAGCGCTTATGCTCACCGGTACAGCGCCCCGAGCAATCGATCGCGGACGAATGCGGCAGGTGGAAATCGGCTCCTTGTCGAGACCATGGTCGGCCGGCTTCAGTTTCGACACGATCGCTCCAGCGAAGACAGCGCGTCGACACGCAATCACTTCCGCTACAAATCACGTAATGATCACTACAGCATGACCTCAGCATCAACAAGCTGCTCATTCCGCCGACGAAGTGCCGCCATTTTTTCCGCGTCGCTGCGAAACTCTCGTGAAACAAATGTTCATAATGGCCGCAAAGCCCTGCCTGACGTGCTTTCCCGCGATGTCTAAAATTTCTCCGAGTGTTTCACGCGCCGTTGCGACGTGCAACCGCTTGGTTTGCGAACGCGGCGACCGGCCATGCTGAGAAAGCGGCAATGATTAGATATCCGAAGCATTCTGTCGAACCGTTATCCGGCAGTTACCCATCGTTCAGGATCCGGATCGGGGGTCTGCTTCGAGGCTCCGAGATTAGAAGAACTGATTCTATACATCAGCATGGTGGAAGGTCGAACTAGAGCTGACCATTGAATGTTCAACGCCCATCAAATGGCGAGCCGCTGTTCGTGATTGTCTAGGTACGAGGACATCGTTCACAGGTCATGGTTAAGGTTTCGGCTTGCTCGGGGTCAAGTCGGGCATCGCAATGATTGTAGAACCTGACTGATCAGGTGGTCTTGGCATCTCCTCGGCGTGGCGGCCATTCATAACCGCTTGAATGCAATCGGCAGGCGCAGCTGGTGGCCCAGGAAACACACGAGGTCATTCGAATTGACCTTGAGGATATCCTCCGCGGCGGCGCACTCCGACTCGGGCAGTGTCGGCGGCAGGCGGGGGGGGCGAGGTCTATTAACGCGTGAGGAGCGCAGCCATGCCCAACGTTTCGTGCCGTCGCTCGTTGTTGCGCACATGACGCCAACGCTCCAGTTCCCGCTCCACGCGTGCATTGTTGGTCAACGCGTGCTGCAGCAAGACGTCGGCGTTCAGCGAGCGATGCGACCGTTCATCCTTGCCATTGATCTGCAAGTGGTAAGCGCGGCGGTAGCTCACGTCAATTCCCAACCCGATCAGCCGCACGGCCAACTCGACGAGTTATCCCGGCGCGGTGGGCGAGCCCATGCCGCGTCGTGGTCCGTTTGATGCACGAAACGTCTCTTCACGGGACCAGCAACTGTAAGCCTGGCGGCCCTCATTTGAGCGCTTTGCATTGGCCGCTCTTGCGCTCGGAACTTGCGGCTACCCGTCTCGCTCGCTGTTTTCGAAGGCAAAGGTATTCTCAGGTCCCGCTCCTGATGCGAGCGAATATGCGCGCCTGCCGCGGTTGGTTTTCCCCGGAACATCGTAGCCTCTTGCGACGGCAACAAGGTGCAACTGCGCAAACCTTCGGTGATTACCCGTACCATCCACGCGTCTGCATCAAAGTCCGGCGCCTATCAACCGATCCACAAATGGTCTCGCTCTCCCTGGACTTAACTGATCATGTTGCTGGCGGCGGGATGGCTTCTGCGAAGGGAGCCGTAGCGATGGGGTGGGTGGCCCTAACGGGACGTGCTTGCAAGAGGGACCAACCGTGCAGCCGTGCGAGTTGCGTGAGTTGGCGAGGCGCAGTCAGCTGCTGTGGAAAGAGACCAAGCGAACGCAAGGCACACATCAGGGCCAACGGGACACCCATCAAAACAGGAACGAAAACCCGCCTACACCCCAGCGTCTATTGCGCCCATAGGATCGCGGCAATTGCGTTCGTGTTTGCAGTCTCTCGGCGCGATTCGGGTCGGGGCCGGAGATTTCACCAACTGAAAGCAGCGACTTTCCGCAGCGATACTCTCACGTCCTTATCAAGCACTCAGTGCTGGACGAAGGAGCGACAATTATCGCGGGAAATCATCCGACGCTGCCTCACGAGGCGCATCAAACGCCGATGGGACTTCGGCGTTTGCTAGGTACTGCCGGGCCGCAACCTTGCCGTGCGAGCACCGATATCCTCTTCGCACTTGCGTTAGGCAGCCGTCGTCCAGTCTCGCGGTTTTAGCGATCGAGTGTCACTTGATCATGGGAACTCGGACAGTGCAATATGCGCGCGCCGGCATGGCCCCTCAGCCGGAAAGAGCGCGCTTAAACCGGTGATACGTCCGGGTAACTGTTCCTTAGTGTCCGCGGCACGCGGCCGTCTCACAGGGGACGTGCAGTTTCCTTGTGCGGCGTATTCGTTCTTATGTTTTCGTTCTCCCTCGCCCTGCCGGTCGGGCGTGCTTGAGTGGACGAGGTTTCCATGTTCCTACTCGGAACCCGCGCCGGCAGCCGCGGCGGCGTGTGAGTCAAAGGGGCCCCGCTTGAGATGTCGTTCTTCGTGGGCACTGCGCGCAGCGCGACGCAAGGCCGTGAGTCGCTGCGGGTCGGCTGTGCCCGACCGGTCGAGTCCTCAGGGTTTCGACCAGAAGCATCCGCCGTCAATGGCGACGCCCAGCGACGAAGCACGGTACGCCTACGTGAATTCACTGTGGCGCGTGCACGAGGCGCGCTTCGAAACTACCAGCCTCGCGTCACGCTGCCGGGCGGCGTGCTCGATCGCAGGACGGTCCACTGTTCTACTAGGAACACGCGCCGGCAGCGGCATGCAATGAAGCACAGTGAGCCTTCGTGCATATGTGTCCGTTGTGCGTCGTTTATCCCGTGCGCTCCTCCACCTGCGGCCCGGCGTGGCGCAGCGGTTGGCGGCCATCGATTGTCGCAGCGTTCAGTGTTCCTACTAGGAACACGGGCCTTCAGTGGCACCGGCCTGCGCCGAAGCCGGGGCACGCGCGTGAGACACTGCGCGCGGCCATCATTTCGGACTGCAGCCCGACTAGTGGGTGTCGCGCGGCCGGTTTAGCGCGCCGTGACCTGAAGGAGTTCCTAGTAGGAACACCCGCAAGGCGAAACCCAAGCTGCAGCCGCACGGCCCTAACACAACAACGATCCAAATAGGCCGCCGTTGGCCGATTCGTCGTAGCATGGGCCCTCCTATGCGAAATACGGAGACACGGCAGCAGCGGATGGCGCGCCCAGCGTCCAGTGGAAGAGTTGGGGCCGCAGGCACCGCGGTCACGTGAACGCTGCGCGCTACGGATCGTTAGCCTGGTTCCTGCGAGCATCAAACAGTGCCGCGCCGTCCAAGCAGTCCGCTTCACCCGCTAAAAAACCCCATTACTAGTAACCGCGCACGCGACAACAACGCATGTGCCCTATGTCGCGCATGGCGCACGACTGCGAAATCGCGGTGAAGGGCTCGCATCGTCGACACCCGTCACATGTCCTGTTCCTACTAGGAACACGCAAAAAAAAAAGCCCCTCCGGAGAGGGGCTTCGAAGCCACGACCTCTGACTACGATCGCGGAATATCCCCAAAAAGCTCGTTGATCACCGACCGAATCCGTTCCTCCTGGGCTTCGGTGAGGATGGCGCTCTTCAACTTGACCGTGAAGCTGACCGAGTCTTTCGTTATGCTGCCCGCGTGAGCCTTACCCGCATATACCTTATGGATATCCCGGTTCGTGGTCGCCGGCACGGTTCCGCGCCGTAGCATCGAGCCCTCAAGAAGTTTCGCGAACTTGCTTTGTTCAACGCTACCGCTGACGAGCTGCTTCCAAAGCTCACCAGCGACCTCATGCGCCGGCGGACCAAACTTTTTCAACACCGTGTTGGTGTCGCTAGCGGCGTTACCGCTAAAAAGCGCTGGACTACGTTCCAGATCTTCGAGCATGAACGGGGGAAGATTCTCGAACGCCATGTAGCGATAAAGCGAGCTCCGACTCAAGCCCATCTCTTCAGCCATTTTCTTCCGGTCCGGAAACTCCTTCTCAGCACGTCGCATCGCCTTCCCGATCTCGTAGTCGGTCAAATCTTCCCGGCTGATATTTTCGGTCAGCGCCATGACGGCCATGTCCGCGTCGCTGACCTCGACGACAATCGCCTTGATGTCGTCCCGTTTCAGCAGCTGGTGCGCGCGCCAACGACGCTCGCCGGCGATCAGTTCGAAATACTCTTCGCCGACTTGCAACGTGATACGCCGGACCAGAACTGGCTGCATCAAGCCTACTTCCTTGATGCTTTCCGCGAGCTCACGAAGTTTGGCCTCAGCGAACCTTGTCCGCGGTTGCCACGGGTTCGGCCGAATCTTGCTGACAGGTAAGACGCTCTGAGCCCCTTGCGCTTCCAGTTCAGCAATTCGTTGTTCAGCCTGACTAAGCTTAGTCATCAAGCCAATGCCCGTCTTCGGGCGATTGTCCGCTGCCGGCTCTACGACTTGTCGCTCGGCCGCCGGCACCAGATTCTGTGTGTTTGCCTTGAGGCGCTCGCGCATGTTCATTCTGCGGTCCCCCACTTGTTGGCGTAGAAGTCGTCCATCCAGCGGCAGTATTCTTCCAGCGGCTCGCGTATCCGGGCAAGCGTCTTGTTGCCGCCCTCCCATTTCGATACGTCAAACACTGTCGATAACCCCACAGCGCCCGTGCTCATCACCGAACTTGCCGGCACTTCGGTCTGGCTCATCCAGTGACCGTAGGCCGCTTGCACCCAGCTGCGAACGATCGGCGCAGAGGAGGTCGAGCTATTGTCAACGCGCGAAAGAAGGACACTGACAAAGTCAAACTTCTTGTCACTGTCGCCGCCTTCTCTGAACGCCGGCGTCATGTCATTGAACAGGCTCCAGAAAGAAACGGAACTGATGAAATCCAAACTTTCCGGGACGAGCGGCATCACCATGCTGTCGGCGGCCATAAGTCCGTTGATCGTCAGGTACGACAGCGACGGTGCGGTGTCGAGAATGATGTAGTCGTACTTGCCGCGCAGCGGCGCCAAGCCATCACGAAGAATGGACCAAAACTTATACCCCTTCACGGTCTTCACTTGCGAGGGGATCCAGAACTCGGCTGCGAAAAGCGTAGGGTGAGCGGGAATCACGTCGATCCCGTCCCAGTAGGTCGGCTGCACGACGTCCTCGAGCCTAGCTTCGTTCGGTTGGTAGATGAAAGGCAGGACCGTGTCATCCTCGCCCAACATTTTTTCCGCATACAGGCCGCACAACTCAGTCAGCGACGCCTGCGGATCCAAGTCGACCAACAGCACCCGGCGACCTCGTAGGCTGAGCCCTTGCGCAATACACATCGTCGTGGTGGTCTTGCAACTGCCCCCCTTGAAGTTCGACGTGACGACGATCCGCCCCTCTGCCTCGCCTTTCTCGATCAACGGCGACCGCTTAATGGGAGCTACTTGCTGAACCCATGCGCGGACCTCGGCTAGACTGAAATTGCGGCTACGGCCATTGCCCTGAACCTCGCCGACGGGAAGCGTGCTGCCTTCGCGGGTCGCCAAGTAGTGAAGTCGCGCACGGTCGATACCGCACATCTCAGCAAGCTGCGTCGATGTAAAGGTCGGCGCATGTTTGCGCGGATTGGGCGTCAAAATGTCCTTGCGTAAATCGCGCGTGAGCTGGTCGAGCTTCTTGGACAGCTCCTCCACTCCGTCAAGAGTCACCGTCCTGTTCAGTTCCGGAAATTCACTCTTCACTAGCATATTCAACGATCCCCTCGAAATTTGTGATGTTGCGTAGAATAAGCGATGGGACGCAAAACTTCATCTTTTACTTTAAATTCCGGGCGAAAAATCGGCGCGTTAGAAGGCCTTAAGAAGGCCTCGGGACGCTGGGTGGAGGCCAAACCATCAGCGGAATCGCTGTGCCCGCCACAGGCTTCTAAACCCTCAGGGCGAGCTTCGCGCCAAACGGCGCCGCGCACGTTGGGCCGCCGAGTCGGTTCTTGCAGGGAAAGGCGCAAGGAAACGGGGCGCGAATGGCTTCCGGTACTTCTGCCAATAGGCAAAGTCACAAAAATTGTTGCCTTATCGGGTACCGGGCCAAAGGTCACCAAAATTGTTGGCTTTTTAAGGCCGCCGACGGGCCAAAGTCACTAGGTTTGGCCCGAGTTGCGCATACGGCGAGAGGTCCCCACAGCGCCGGAGCGTTCAACCCCACAATTTTGGTGACTTTGGTCCGCCTCCGATTAACCTCATTACAATCTCGGTGACCTTGCAGAAAGGCACTGCTCTTGTCCGAAGGCGGCGCCGCGGGCGAATTTTCTTTAATAGCATCAATCGGTTAGCACGCTTTTGCGCCCGTCCCTACACGGATGAGGCTACCAACGCGCCGTCATCCGCTAACACACCGGAACCGCGCAGGCTCATTCCTTCACCCGAAGGATACAATTTCGGTGACCTTGGCCCGTTCAAAACGACCGCCGATCCCACAATTTTGGTGACTTTGCCTGACCGTATTAACGTTCGGACGGGCGGAGCGCCACAAATTTGGTGACCTTTTCCTTCTTGATGTGCCTAAGCATCGGAATGCTCGACACGTTCCCCGGCCTTGCAGCGCCAACAGGACGACGATCCTACAATTTTTGTGACCTTTCCCGAGACCAACTCCCCGCTCACGCCGTCCAGCCGGGCTGTCAGCCCATCTCCACAATTTCAGTGACCTTCGGAACAATTTTGGTGACCTTCGGATACCGCGGATCAGCACCGACCACAAATTCGGTGACGTATCAGTCGTGCACAGTGACCTTGCCTCACAATTTCAGTACCCATCCGGGGCTTATGAGTGACTTTGCCGCGCTAACTACTTGATTCCTTTAGCCCAGGCATCTGCTTGGTTTGTATGTTTTGTTTTCATAAAGACACTAACTACCAAACCATCGCGAGAGGTCGCACCGTCGACATGCGGAAACCTCAATTCACGCAAAACCTCAAGAACCCCCCGAATGCAAAAGGTCACCAAAATTGTGCTATCGCCGGCATTGAGGAGCCCTCATGCCATCCAGGCCTACGCCCGGGCATCCACCCGTACACCTATTGGGCGAATGATAAGACGGTATCAGCGAGGCAAAGTCACCGAAAATGTTTTGACATTTCGACCTTACCAGGTCACTCTCCCGCCCAGACGACTTGGAGAGGGTATGGATACTGCGGCGCATCAACTGGCTCTGGCTTTGTTTGAAGACTACACCGCTAGAGGCGAAAGCATTGTTGCCGCCCCGCATGATCTCGGTTTTCGACGAAGCAACGCGTTCGTCAAAATCGTCGACCTCAGCCTCGCGGCTCGCCGGCTGGTCGACGTTGCATACTTTCTCGTCGCCGATGATCCAGAGATCCGCAAGGAATATCGCGTCGACTTCGGGCTCTTTAAATGGTTAATGTGCACCACGAGCGAAAACAGACGACATCTGACCAAGCTGATACGCGAAGCCCAAAAGGCTGCGATCGAATTGACTGAAATCGACGTCGCCGATCCCACCAAAGAACGCTGGGGTTCAGTTCCGTTAATGGGGCCAGCATTCGTCGACGACGGTGAGTTCACCTTTGAATTGGCGGAGCGGCTGCAACGCGCCATTAAAAATCCGAGTGCATCGCACTTTCTCAGTCTGAGATACGTATTCAAGTCGATTCACTCGAAAGTTCTCTACGACCGACTTCAGCCTTACATGGAGGACGGAATCACGCCATGGTTCGAGGTCACTGCAATGCGAGCCTTGATGGGTTGTGAGACCAAGACCTACGATCTTTTCAAACACTTCCGCAGCAAGGTGCTTGAGGTCGCGATGACGGAAATCCTCGAAGTTACAGGCATCCGTATCGACATGCTCACGCAAAACGTTCCAGGGTCCAAGCGCATCGGCCAGTTACGCTTCCGGTTGCAAGGACAGCGACACGGCGATGAACAGAAAACGGCGCTCATCGTTCTGAAATCGCTGTACGACACACTGCGCACGGAGTTCGCGCTTAACAGGGCTGAGTTCAATGAGATCATCGCCAATCGGTCGACATACACCGATGACCGGATCAAGCAGGCCATCGAATATACTCGCCACATGGCTGCCCGAGGGAAGGTTAAGGTGCGCGCTGGCGGCTATTTCATGAAGGCGCTACGCGAGGATTATCTATTGGGTACGATTGACAAGGACATCCATCAGCAGGCCTTGGCACTCGAGTCAGCCCAGCAGGTAGCGCGACAGGACGCATTCACTCGAGAAGCCGAGGTGAGCGCTGCGGACGCAGACAAAAAACAGAAAGAAGTGTCACTGGGATGGGAGCACTACAACGCGCTCGTCCCAGAAGAACAAGCTAGCATAGCTGCAGAATTCGCGACCAGCCCCGGAGCGATACTGATTGCAAAAATGATCAAGACCGATCCCATGGATTTGCTCACGCAGCTCACGGATCCCAAGGTGTACAGCGCATTCGGATCCTTCGTCGCCGCAAAGCGATTGCCGAAAGCACGGGCCGCGCGAGTGTCTCGTCGCCCAGTCGTTGTCGACTAGATTTAAGCTGTGCGAATTACAGAGATTGTTGCAAATGCTTCTATGCCGTTTTCTTCACGTGGCGAATTCGAGGCTCTGGTAGAAGACGCGAACTCCGGCACGTGTCGAAGATGTTCGACAAGGATGTCGTCAACGCGAACTAATTCCCGGGAATCGGGCGGCGAGACCTGACACGCCTCCAATATGTTCGAATCGTCCAGACTTCGCTCCCTCCGTACAAGCGCCGCTGCATTCCTGCTCGGGGAGGTACCGGCAATTTCTTCTTCCCGTCGAACTTCCCAATCACAGCGTTAAAAACCGCTTCCAGTTGCGCTAACAGGTCCAGCAACGGATAGGTTTGTTTCAGGGTGTCAAGCCTTCAGGTCGCAGCAGAACATCGGTCATGGCTCAGAAAATGATCGCCGCCAGTCTGTTTCTGTTCAGTTGAAAACCTTCGTGCGGCACGGACATGGCCGGTTCGCAAATCATGAGACCGTTGGTATTCGCGATGCCATGCCTTCGGCGCATTCTTTGTCGGGTAACCCGTGTGCCTGATGGTCGCCCTGATGCGCTTGCCCAACTGCAGATAAAGCTGAACTGCTCGAATGCGGTCTTGGTATGAGTACACGGACTACCTCTAGGTAGTCCAGGATTGTCCGTAATCCCGCGGGTCAGGCTTCCGCGCAAATCAACAAACCTTAACGGTTTCGAACGGGTTCTCTACAAGGTATTGATCTGAGACCAGATCGTCGATGCACTTCCTCAGTGTTGCAAATGCTTTCCGGCGGCTCTCGTATGAGAGGGGTCCACGGAAGGGACGCCAAGTCGGTTCCTCGCGCGAGCGCCGCCCCTTCATTACCCAGACCGAGCGCGGTTGAGGATCCACGACAAACTGGTTGATGTACTCGTCTGCATCGGTGACATCAATGCTCGACAGTGGCTTTCCCTTCGCGATAATCGCCCACAGCAGCAAACGCTCTACCTCGTTTTGGTACCTGTTCCTCGTCGTTGGGTTCCCATAATTAGACAGCCAATGTTCCAGCGCAGATTGATCGTCGGGAGCGACAGCAGGAGGCCTCGCAGTGCCACGGTTCGAGCCTACGGAGCCGGACAAGTGCGGAGGTGTTGAGAGGCGAGAAAGGGGGACCGGCCTGTTGAGTCTCCGTTGCTGCTCAACGAGATAGTGCCGGCGCGGATCTACGGATGGCTCAACGACGCGGCTGGTTGCTCTCGCAACGCTATTCGCCTTCGCCAAGCGGCCTGCGAACTCGACATTCAGACAGCCCACAAGTATTTCAAGTCGCGATTCGCTCTCAGGATCCGACGCGTCGAGATGTAACTCCACGAATATGCCGCCCGGTTTGCCGCCTTTCCGGGGAACACGTCGCACCTTGGCCCGGAGCGTCGGTCAACGCAACGGTCACCACGTTTGGTGGCCGGCGCTTGCGAATCTGTTCAACCCACGACCCGGACTCCTTCGCATGCGCAGCCGCACTATTTGAGTATCCATATCTGCAACAGCGATGTGCCGGGCGCCCCCAGCGTATTAACTTTCTTCCGGTTTCGTTCCGGGTGTTGTATTCGCCGAATGATATGGCATAGTGCGGCTCATCATCTAATGCAAAGGAAAGCAACCTATGGCAACGCTGGAATCCATTCAGGAAAAAATCAAAAAGCTCGAGGCCCAGGCGGCCGCGGTAGCCACTCAAGCCTCTGCCAAAGTGATTGCGCAAATCCGGGGCCTCATGGATCAGCACGCCCTGACCGTTGCTGATATTGAAGCGTCGGTGGCCAAGCGTCGCGGTCGCAAACCTGGCGCCAGTTCGTCGGCAAAGCCGCGAGCATCGGCTGCGAAATACGTCGACCCAAAGTCGGGCGCGACCTGGACTGGGCACGGTCGGGCTCCCGCGTGGATAGCTAAGGCGAGAGACCGCAGCAGGTTCCTGATTGCGGGGACGACAGAGAACTCGACCGCGGCTGCAAATAAAGCGCCGAAAACCGGGAAGACTGGCCAAGCGACGCAGGCTCCGATGTATCAGGATCCCAAAACGGGCGCGACGTGGAGCGGTCGTGGTCGGGCACCGGGGTGGATCGCCAGCGCAAAGGATCGGACAAAGTTCCTGACCGCGACAACCGCGAAGCCGGCCGGCACTCCGAAGACGAGCGCAGGCAAAGCAGTCCCCTCCGGCAACACGGTTGCAAGAAAGCCGGCCGGCAAGAGGTCGACAACAGCGAAACCGGTGACCAGGAAAATTCCTGTAAAAAAAGCCGCTGCACCCGCGAAAAAAAACAGCCGCAGGACTGTTGGTATTGCAAGGGCAAAGCCACCTGTATTGCGCAAGCCCCGTGCCGCGAAAAGCGCCGCGAAGTCGGTAGCTCAGGTCGAAGGCGTTTCACCGCAAGCGGCGTCCGAGGTCGTGAGTACGTCTGCCGAAGCATAAGTATGAGGACGGGCTGCAAGCAGGTCTTGGCAGCCCTAAACCGTCAATGCACTGACCGAGGTCTCTTTGGCATGGCCAGCGTGTGAGCGATGTGATGGAAGGATCGCAACGGGAATGCCGGGCCTCGAGGACTACAGAATCCGGAGGTTGCGAATTCCGATTGTCGACGAGCGCTCGATGATGAGGTTGGCGATGTACTCGGGCAGCAATGCGCGCGGACGTTCGCAGGAATATCGCTCACGAGCTGGGATGGGACCTGAACGATGAAGTGGTCTGGAGACGAAGCAAGGCTGTGTTCGTAACTGATGCGCATTTCCATATCTTTTCGTTAGAGCGACGTGTCCATCGGGGCCTTCAGCCTACTCAGGTGCTAAAGGAGCGGGCTCCAAAGACAGTGTAACGGGTTAGCCCTTGAGAAACCCGATTGCCGTTTGCAGATATCGTGGTTGTGTGCGCTGCCGCGCATCGCCCGCATGCGGCGAGGGTTCCCACTGGGACGCGCTATTCGTATCCAGTGTAGTTCCGACCACGTCAACAGCGAAAAAAGATGAGTGATGAAAATATCGTGAAGCTCGCGCTGCGGCACATCTGGTTTCCGGAGTAAAAATCCGATGGGAACCGATGGGCTCCACAGATTCATATGACCGCATCAGGACAGACTCCGCGAGGCGACGGGAGTGCGCGAGCGACGGGAAACCCGACTATGCCGGGAAAGGGGAACCGGCGTCAGTCGCAACGGGATCGAGAGCGGATCTGCCGCGGACGGCCCGCGCCGCTTCACGATATCGACCGTCAGACCGTCAGCTGAAGGCTTGATAGCCAGGCGCAGCAGCGCCGCCGACGCATCCTGAAGGGTAGCGAGTGGCCGCACCATGAAGAAAAGCGTCTCGGACGACTGCGCGGCCAGATGCAGCCGCCAGAGCAAGGCTGACTGGATGTGTTGGGCCCAGAAGAGAAGCGCGCCGCAGCTGCCGATGGATAGAAGATGGTGAGACGCAGGGTCTCACGTGCGCAACGATCGGCTTCGAACCGGTAGGTTTATCTGCATCGTCCGGAATTTTACGAGCAACGAGCGCATACGGTGAAGGCTCAGCATCACTTGCTGATCTTCTGTCTTGGCAGCAGTGCACATGTCGGGTTGCTGCACTGCCGTCCAGATGGCCCGGGCGTCCGCCGCGTCGGACTTGTTCGTTTGCACGAAAGGTCGATTGAATTGGGCATGCAATAGCACAACTTCGTGACCTAGCGCCCGGAGCTTACGCGCCCACCAGTGAGCACTTCCGCACGCCTCGAGGGCGATTCGACCCGCGGGTCGCTTCGCTAGGAACGCAATCAGGTCGTCGCGTCCGAACCGCCGATTTGCGACCTCGCCGGTCTGGGCGTCCACCCAGTACAGCTGGAACACCCGCTTTGCAATGTCGAGTCCATATGTCGTAGCATCCATCTGGGGCCTCCGTTCCTCAAGTGGTTGAGTCGCAACTCCACCTTGGCACACTGATGCCGTTCGGTCCTAGGGGCCCTCCAGCGTGCCCACTTCCCCGGAGGGAGGGCGGTGTCCATTCCATCCCGGTCGCTAACCGATATTCCGAGCATTCCGGCAACCCGGTCGCCCGTTCACCTTCAACCGAAATCGCTGTCACGTTCGCCGAAATACGCAGGCACAGGCTTCCATGACTACGCTGCACGGTTGCAAAGTGATGAAGAGCTCGACCAGTTGCTTGCGGCTCACCTTCCTGAGAAACACGGCTTTACCGTGCCGATCGTATCCGTGAAGGTGAAAAGAATGCTTGCCCAGATCAATCGCAACCAGCGTGACTTCTTGCATGATGGCTTCTCCGCGTGAGGAAATACTCCGCGAGCGTAACCCGCTCGTGGGGGGGCGGGGGTGGCCATCTCATTACTCTGTCGACTGCTTTCTGATTTTCGTCACACGCGCTGTCATGCCGCTTCACTTTCGCAAGTTGACAGTGCCCCAGCAGGTTACCACACGCGTTGATGATCAACTAACTCAAGCGGCATTGACAGGACGACCGGGTGCGGCTTGGTGTTTTCTGAACAAACGTTTATTGAGGTGCGCTCTTATAGGCTCTTCGACGAATTTTGCCAGCAGCGCGGCGGTCGCAATCGAAAGGCATGCGGCGAACATTGCTGTTCTGACGATATGAAGATCGCTATGCGGTATATATGCAAATACCAAGCGCCCTATCGGAAAATGCACGCAATAAAGTGGATACGAGAGCCAGCCTAGGAACGAGCAGATTTTCGCAATAATTTTTTCGCTCGGATTAAGCATGGCACCCCGGTAGACAAGTGCGGGAGCCATGAATAACAAAACCGCTAGCGAGTACGTCCCCTTAATTGATGTCGGGAACGCGACAATCAATAAAAAAGCGAGAAACAGTATTTTATCATTTTTAATGAATCTAACAAGGAACCAATGCGGCTTAGCTGGAATTTTGGTGTCATACATCTTTCGAATAATAACCCCGAGAGAGAAACCATAGCCAACCCTAAAAAAACCACCAATGAAATTATCTGCGGACCAGCCTTGATTGAAATTCATAGCCATTTTATGGTCGTTGATATTTATCAGGATTCCGTAAATCACAAATGCAATAAGGCATGCGTATGCCATTCTTAATAGCTGCTGCTCCCCAAGCCTGATTGCCGCAATTAAGATAACACTGGCAAACATTTCAAAAAATAACGACCAGACCGGCGGATTCAATGGGAATAGGCCCGGGTCGTTGTTTGTAGGGAGATTCTGATTGACGGTGTCGACGAAGCCCGCCACTGAAAAATGGCCGAGGTAGGGGATGAGAAGATAATTTTGACCTGATGCCGATGCCAAATTCCCTAACGATAACGTGGTGTTTTCGTTAATTTTCATTACGATTAAACTCACAACTCCGATCGTAAGTCCAATAAATACCATCGGATATAGACGTATCAATCTCCGTTTCAAATATTCGACTTTCCATGATTCTTTACTCAACTTTTCGCCATACGAGTGTGTGAGAATGAATCCGCTTATTATAAAAAATATGTCCACAGAGAGATATGCACTCTGTAGCATTGGGATTGACAGATCCTGCAAGAAATGCATGAGCATAACGCTTATTGCGGCAATGCCTCGCAGCCCATCTAGAATTTCAAACTTCTGATTGTGGTTAGTCATCGGGCTGAGCAGCTCCGGGAGAAGGTTGATCTTTCAGATCGATCACTATTTAAGATGATCGAGGTCGGTAGAACCTATCGGTGAGGAATCGCGAATCCCACATGTCGCCTAGCATGGTGCAGCAACCGAGATATGTGCTGTATGGCGACGGCAAGTACTCCGCTCAGGTCCCGCATGCGATTCGTTTTACTCGAATGTGCGCTGATTCAGTGTGTCTCACCTTACCGTACTCTGAAAAATCATGATGCGATGCGACAGTAAGCGGTCTGGAGTCGTAGCGCCACGCGAACTGATGATCTAATGGAGGAAAGTTGGGGGTTATAATGCGTTTCACGAGCGGGGATCGAATTCCTGCGGTCCCATCGTAGGCCCGGATTGAGCTTGCCCCCGAAAAACGAATCTCTTGCTGAGCGGTAAACTCACGCAAGGAGAAAACATTGATGACAAGCAAGGCAAAGCGAGCGCAGTACACGCTCGAGTTCAAGCTGGAAGCCGTGCG
>NZ_JAJITD010000003.1 GCF_020880815.1 Paraburkholderia sejongensis | reverse complement strand
TGAAACCGTTGCTCCCGGCTCCAGGGTTTCCTGCACGATGGCCACTTTCTCCTGGACCGAACGTCGACGGCGGCGCTCCGGCTCTGTCAGAACTTCAATGCTTTCCACGATTTGCCTAGGCTTGAAACTAGTCACAAGACTCCCTCTTATTTTAAGGGGTGCCACGTGTCCTGAGAATCAAGGGGCTACTCCAGGAAAGAATTTGCACAGCATGCAATATGTACGTGACAAAGGACCTATCCCCGTTGGACGGTACGAGATCGGGGCGCCGTTCAAACACTCTCACACGGGGCCTTTTAGCATGCGCCTCAATCCTGTCGCAGGAACGAGCTTAGGCGGACGCTCGGGCTTTATGATCCATGGTGATAGCGAGCGTGACCCCGGTAACGCGTCAAAAGGCTGTATCGTTGTCGAGAAAAAAACCCGCAAGAAAATCTGGAACAGCGGCGACAGATGGCTCACGGTGGAGTACCCATGAAGCGCTCTTTTCTTCTGACCTTGCTCCTCCTTCCCGCGTTATGTCTGGCGGAATCTCCGCAATGCGACAGATACCCAACCAACGTCGCGGAAATTGCCCTAAGGAACTCGGGCTTTCTCAAACCGGGGTATATCGACTATTCCAAAATCAAAGCCGTGCGACTCGCATCCGAGAAGACCGGCAAAGACGAGGACGGCGATCAACTCTGGCGCCAGGTCTATCACATCACCTTCCATGAAAAGAGCGGCAAGCGGGTCAGCGTGATTACCGCAAGCGACGCGGGCTCGGAGGAGTGCTCGATGAGTCAGGTCGAGGTCTTTGTCGTTGCGGTACATCTACCATTAGTGGATCCATTGATTAAAGAACTCGACGACTACGCTCCACAACCATGATTCTCAGGGCATAACTTGCTTGCGTGAGTCGATCGACAATAAGCGCAACGAAGTACTCCCTGGCATCCCCGGCCGACGCTGCCCGTTTGCGCGGGCAGCGCGTTCACCTCTGGCATTGCAGTCAAGCAGCCGCTTTCAAACTGCCGTGCGTAGCGGGTCATCGCGAGGCTTCGCGATTGAACGGCTCGCCTCGCAACTGTCCGCGCATCGCCGCGCCGCCGGCGGGCAAAGCAAAGCTCGCGACGAACGCGATCGCGCAGGTGCCGATTACGAAGTAAGCCGGCGCGGCGAGCGAGCCGGTCTCGCGCACCAGCATCGTTGCGAGCAGCGGCGCGAAGCCGCTGAACACGAGCACCGACGCGTTGTACGACAGCGCAATGCCGCTGAAGCGCACCTGCACCGGGAACTGATCGGCGAGCACCGACGCCCATGTGCCGCTGGCGGGCGAGAACACCAGCGCGGCCAGCACGAACAGCAAGACCGGATTCACGCTGTGATCGACCAGCGCCTGATAGAAAGGAAAGCTGAATATCACCAGCAGCGCGGCGGACACGCGCAGCAGATAGCGGCGCGGTAGCTTGTCGCCGAGCCAGCCTGCCGCCAGCAGACCGATGGAGCTGACGAGCAGATAAGCGTTCTGCGCGAGCGCCGCGGTGCGCGGCGCGTAGTGCAGTTGCTGGACCATGAACGCGGGCATGTGGCCATACAGAATGCCGTTGACACCGGCCATTACCGCGATCGTCAGCGCGGCAGCCACCACCTTTTTGCCATGATCGCGCAAGGTCTCGCGAAACGGCTGGCGGTTCACCGCGCGATGCATCTTCGTGAATTCGGGCGATTCGTCGAGGTTGCGCCGCATCCAGTACGACACGATCCCGCACAGCCCGCCGAATAGAAACGCGATGCGCCAGCCGTACGCGGCCGCATTCGCGCTCGACATCGAACTCTGAATGGCGAGGTTGACGAGCGTCGCGAGCAACACGCCGGCGTTGACCGCGCAGATGATCACGCCGGCAGCGAGACCGGCGCGCCGCGGCGCGGCCTCGACCGCATAGGTCACCGCGCCGGGCATTTCGCCGCCCACACAGAAGCCCTGGAGCATCCGCAGCACGATCAGCAGAATCGATGCGGTGATGCCCCAGCTCTGGAAATTGGGTAGTAGTCCGAGGCAGATGGTGGACGCGGTCACCACGACGATCGAGCCGAGAAACACCGGCCGGCGGCCATAGCGGTCGCCCCAGCTCGATAGCACGATGCCGCCGAGCGGCCGGATCACATAGCCGATTGCCAGCACCGAAAACGCCGCCAGCATGCTCAGCAGCGCCGATTGGTTCGGAAAGAACTGCGCGGCGATGTGATGCGCGAAAAAGCCGTAGACGATGAAGTCGTAAAACTCCAGCGAGCCGCCGAGGCTGGCGATCAGAATCATCTTCCATTGCGATCGTGTCAGACCGGCGGATTGCGCGGGGCTAGGCGCGCCGGCCGGGTGATGGGTTGTCTCCATGACGTCTCCAGGGATAGATGGCTTTATTGGTCTATGTGTGATCGCGCGGCTCGAACGGCTATGGGCCGGTCATGCGCTTTCGGGATGCAGGCGGGGCAGTGCCTGCTGAAGCAACTCTTCCAACTCGTGCCTGAAGCGCGCGACGCCGAATACATAGCGGTCCGGGCGAATGAGGACCGCAAGTGCATCGAGCGACGCCAGCCACTCGCGAATCGCTGCGTGCTCGCCGGCCACCAGTTCGACGTTGGCGCGCTCAGCGGCGCCGCGCAGTTCCGGGTCTTCGCGCAGCAGGTCTGCCAGCACTTCGGGCCGCGCGAGCAGCGCGAACCGGTAGCCGACCCGGTCGTCGAGCAGTTCGCCATCGTCCAGACGAGGCTGCGGCGCGATATGGCCCGCCGTACCCGATGGTTCGTCGCGCCACTCGCCCGGCCCGAGCTTCGGCTGCGGGGTGACGAAATTGCGGATCGCGTCGGCCATTTCGCAATCCCGGGCATTCGCGAGATCGGGATGAGTGGTCTGGATCACCGAGCCGAGCTGCACCGCGGTTTCGATGAACTCGCGCACGTGCGGCGAGCGTTCCGCTTCATAGCTGTCGAGCAGCGTGTCCGCCGCTTCGCCGCGCAGCACCGCGCCGAGCTTCCACGCGAGATTCGACGCATCGCGAATCCCGGCGGCCATCCCCTGGCCCATGAACGGCGGCGTCTGATGCGCGGCATCGCCGGCCAGCAGCAGGCGGCCGCGGCGCCAACCGTTCGCGACGACCGAATGAAACGTATAGACGGCCGAGCGTTCGAGCCGCGCATCGGCGGGCGTGATCCAGCGAGCGAGCTTGTCCCACAGCCACTCGGAGGAGGTCAGCTGGGCAGCGTCGTCGCCCGGCATCACCATGATTTCCCAGCGGCGCCGGTTGCCCGGGCCGCGCGTATAGGTGGTCGGGCGTGCCGGATCGCAGTACTGGATCGAGAAGTCGCCGAGATCGGGCCGCGCCGCGTCGAGCAGCACGTCGACCACGACCCAGCGCTCGTGCGATTGCAGATCGGTCAGCTCGGTGCCCATGAAGCGGCGCGCAATCGAGCGCGCTCCGTCGCAGCCGACCACGTAGCGCGCGCTCGCGCGGCCGAGCTTGCCACAGCTCGTGTGCTCGAAGCGCAACTGCACGCCGTCGGCGGTTTCGTCGAGCGCGAACACTTCGTGGCGCAGCCGGATATCGACCGTCGGCTGGCTCGCGAGACGTTCGCGCAGCGCATTCTCCAGATCGGGCTGATGAAACTTGTAGCTCGCGCACCAGCCGTGCGCGCCGATGCCGGTCGGCCGCTGCCAGTCGATCAGCAGCTTGCCCGCGGCATTGACGAACTTCATGCCGGGACCGACGAACAGATTCGGCAGCAGCGTGTCGGCGATACCGATCGTCTGGAACACCCGCATGCATTCGCCGTCGAAATGCACCGCGCGCGGCAGCGCGAAGATGTCCTTGTCGCGTTCCAGCACCAGCACCCGCAAACCTTGCAGCGCGAGCAGATTGGCCAGCGTCGCGCCGGTCGGCCCGAGGCCGATGATCGCGACGTCGTAGTCGCACGCGTGCGCGGCGATGAGTTGATCTGACATGTTCAGTTCCGTCCGATGAGACGCCACGCGCATCAAGCCGTGCGTGGCAACGAGCTCTATGCTTGCGTCACGCTTCGTCGGCGACCGGGTTGCGCAGGACTCCAATGCGATCCACTTCCACTTCGACCACGTCGCCCGCCTTCATGAACAGCGGCGGGTTGCGCTTCGCGCCGACCCCGCCCGGCGTGCCGGTCACGATCACGTCGCCGGCGGACAGCGGCGTGAAGGTCGACAGATAGGCGATCTGTTTGGCGATCCCGTGAATCAGCATTTGCGTGGTGGCGCGCTGCACTTCCTGGCCGTTCAGCCGGGTCACGAGCGTCATCAGCGCGTCGGCTTCGATCTCGTCACTGGTGACCATCCACGGCCCGAAGCCGCCGGTGCGATAAAAGTTCTTGCCGGGACCCCATTGCGTCGTATGACGCTGCCAGTCCCGCACCGAGCCGTCGTTGTAGCAGGCGTACCCGGCAATGTGATTCCACGCGTCCGCCTCGGCGATGCGCCGGCCGCCGCGGCCGATGATCACCGCGATCTCGCCTTCGTAGTCGAACTGTTGCGACTCGGGCGGACGCAGCATCGGCTGGCCGTGCGCGACCTGGGATGCCGACAGCCGCATGAAGATCACCGGCTGCTCGGTGGTTTCTCGATTGGTCTCCTTCACGTGCTCCGCGTAGTTCAGCCCGACGCAGAAGATCTGCTCGGGGTTCGGGATCACGGGCAGCAGGTTCACGTCCGACAGCAGGTAGTCGGGTTGCGCGCCTTCGATCGCGCGCGCCGCTTGCGCGAATGCGTCGGCCGCGATCAGCGCCTTCAGGTCGGCGTAGCGACCACCGAGGCGCTGGCCCAGATCGAACACCGCGTTGTCGCGCACGATGCCGAACGACGGGCCCCGCGAGGTCGAGAAGCTGACGAGTTTCATGAATGCTCCGCTGATAAAAGTGGTTGAAATCGATTCGCACGTCTCATAAAAAACTTGTGCATTTATCGTATTTTGAGAATAAACTGGATTTACACAAGAACACAACGTGTTTTTTCTTAGGGTTTATCAGTACTGGAGACGAGCATGGACGGGATCAAAGCGCGGCGGCCGGGTCTGTCGCTGAGCCACATGGGCTTCTACGTGACCGATATGGCGCGGGTCGAGGACTTCTACGCGCGGGTGTTGCGGTTCACCGTGACCGATCGCGGCAAGCTGCCGACGCCGAACGGCGAGGTTCAACTGGTGTTTCTGAGTCGCGATCCGGCTGTGCATCATCAGATCGTGCTCGCGAGCGGCCGGCCCGCGCAGCTCGCGTTCAATCCGATCAACCAGATCTCGCTGGAGGCCGACAGCCTCGCGACGTTGCGGCAGTTCCACCGCACGTTCATCGCTGAAGGACTGGAAGACATCCATCCGGTCACGCACGGCAATGCGGTGTCGATCTATGCGCGCGATCCGGAGGGCAATCGGCTCGAGTTATTCGTCGATACGCCGTGGTACGTCGATCAACCGATGCGCGTGCCGGTCGATTTCGAACTGCCGGACGCGGAACTGATGGCCGAGGTCGAACGCCATGCGCGCACGCTGCCGGGCTTCCGGCCGCGCAGCGTGTGGCAGGCCGAAATGGCCGAGCGGATGGGGGTGGCGTGAGTGGAGAAGGGTGTGAAAGGGCGCCGTCGCCGGCTTGAATCCGCTGCCGAAGAGGAGGCAGCCAGCGCGGGCGCTCTGGCTATAATCGCTGCACGTTCATGGGCCTATCGTTCACATGTCGAGCATCACCAGACTCTTATCCATCCTCGAGCTGTTCTCGGAAGCGAAGCCGTTGCTGTCGGTCGAAGACGTCGGTGCCGAACTCGACTGTTCGACGCCGACCGCTTATCGCTACGTGCGCGAACTCGTCGATGCGGGACTGCTGGTGCGTTTCGCGGGCGGCGACTATGGTCTCGGCCCGCGCATCATCAAGCTCGACTATCACCTGCGCGTGTCGGACCCGCTGCTCGCGGTCGGTCAGCCGATCATGCGCGAGCTGTCCGAACACTCGGGCTTCGATATCGTGATGTCGCGCTGGTATGGCAACGAACTGGTCGACACGCATCGCGAGACGCACGATGCGTCGCTCGATCTGCGCTACGGCCGCGGGCGGCCGCGGCCGCTGTTTTTAGGCGCGGCGCCCAAGGCGATTCTGTCGACTTTCCCGAAGGCCAAGCTCGCGCTGCTGTTCGATCAGTACGCCGATGAGATCGCGCACAGCGGGCTCGGCGCGACGCTGGACGAATTCCGCGCGTCGCTGCTGAAGATCCGGCGCGCCGGTTTTTATCTGTCGAAAGACGAGTTGGAGGACGGTGTGTCGGCGCTCGCGTCGCCGCTGTTTACCGACGAGTCCGGCGAAGCGGTCGGCTCGCTCGCAGCGATCGTGCCGACCCAGCGCCTCGAGTTCGCGAATCTCGAGCGGCTGGTCGAGTCGATCAAGGAAGCCGCCGCGCGGGTTTCCCAACGCACGCGCGGCTTGATCGAGAGCCGTCAGAGCGGCGAGGTGGCCCTGCCGCACGGCGCCGCGCGCTCGAAGCGATCGGCGTGACGGCTGCTCAAGCTCACGCGCACACTTAAGGTCACGTTGTCGTTCGACTTCACCTTCAAACTCACGCCAGCCGACCGCCGCTTGCCGTTTGCGCGCGCAGCCGGTCGTATTCGGCCTTGTCGAGCGCGATCGCATCCGCCTGGCCGAGCTGGTTCAGCGGGATCCGGTAGGTCTCGCGGGCGCTCGCCGCGGCCAGCGCGGCGATCACCGTGACGCCGAACGCCAGCGCGCCGACGATCAACCAGATGTTGGCCGCTCCCGGCGGCGCGAGCGCGGTGAACAGCGCCGGCAACATCGCGGTGATCGCGGTGCCGACGTTCTGCGCGATCGACATCGCCGATACCCGCGTGCGGGTCGGAAACAGCTCCGGAAAAAAGCTCGGAAACACCGCGTTGTAGCCCTGATAGACGACGCCCCACATCAGCAGCGACATCACGAACGCGAGCGGCACGTTGTGAATGCTGATCGCGTACAGATACGCAAACGCGAGCAGGCCCGACAGCAGCGACCCGACGATCAGCGGCGGCTTGCGGCCGACGCGGTCGGACAGCTTGCCGACATACGGAATCACCAGCACGGCGATGAAGTTGCCGACCACCGGAATCCAAAGATACACGTCTTTCGCGAAGCCGATTCCATACGCGGGTTGCACCGCATAGGCGGCGCCGAAAATGGTCGCGACGACCGGAATCACGTTCATCAGCGCCATGCAGACCACCCGCAGCATGTTCGGCGAGCTGTAGCGGAACGCGTCGAGCACCGGCGAGCGGGCGCGCGTGTCGCGTTGCACCTGCGCGGTGAACGCGGGCGTCTCGTCGACCTTGCGGCGAATGATCCAGCCCGCGACGATCACCACGCAGCTGAGCAGGAACGGAATGCGCCAGCCCCATGCGTTGAACTGCTCGGCCGGCATGTAATGCGCGAGTGGCAGAAACACCGCCGCCGCGAGAATCTGTCCGGCCTGCACGCCTTGCAGCGTGAAGCTCGAATAAAAACCGCGCCGGCCGAACGGCGCGTGTTCGAGGATCATCGAACTCGCGCCGGAAATTTCGCCGGCCACCGCGAAGCCCTGAACCAGACGCAGCACCACCAGCAGCACCGGCGCGAGCAGGCCGACCTGCTCGTAGGTGGGCAGCAGGCCCACGCCCATCGTCGAAAAACCCATCAGGAACATGCACCACAGCAGCACGTTCTTGCGGCCGTGCGTGTCGCCGAGGTGGCCGAGCACGAACGCGCCGATCGGCCGCGCCACATAGCCGACGCCATAGGTTGCCAGCGACGCGACGATCGCGGTGGTCGCATTGCCTTTCGCAAAGAAGATCTGCGGGAACACCAGCGCGGAGGCGGTCGCGTAGATGAAGAAATCGTAGTATTCGAGCGCCGAACCGATCCAGCCGCTCGCCGCCGCTTTTCTACTTTGATCGCCGTGCGGCGATGCCTGACTGGCGCGTGGCGCGCCGCGTGATCTCGACTCCATTTCGTCTCCGTGTCTTCGCTGTTGGACTTGCGCGCGTCGCCTGGCGACGTGCAGGGAACGCATATTGACACAACTCTTTGGATTGTGGAATAGTATTCCAATTAGAACGAAGTTCAAATTATATGGATGACGATCGGCTTTCCACTTCTTTCCACCCGCCTGGGCGACGAGGAGAGGAAGATGGAAAGCGTCGCGCGGGAACCCTGAGCCGTTGCGAATTTCGAGCGCGGCGCGCCACGGCCGTGAAGGCTCGTTTCATAGAGACAGCAAACATGAACACAGCGAAACAGATGGATTGCGACCTGCTCGTGATCGGTTCCGGCGCATCCGGACTGGCTGCCGCGGTCACGGCCGCGTGGCACGGGCTGAGGGTCGTGGTGGTGGAGAAGGACGCTGTGTTCGGCGGCGCCACCGCATGGTCCGGCGGCTGGATGTGGGTGCCCGGCAATCCGCTCGCGAAGCGCGCCGGGATCGATGAGGATGCCCAACAACCGCGCACGTACCTGAAGAACGAACTCGGCCGCCGCTACGACCCGGAGCGGATCGACGCGTTTCTCGACAACTGCGGCCACATGGTGGCGTTTTTCGACGCGCACACGTCGCTGCAATTCGTCGACGGCAATGCGATCCCGGACGTGCACGGCAATGTCGAAGGAGCGGCGACGCAAGGCCATCAGGTGATCGCCGCGCCGTACGACGGACGCGAGGTCGGTCCGCTGATCAAACGTCTGCGTAAAACGATGCGCGAAACCTCGTTCATGGGGATGCCGATCATGGCGGGCAAGGATCTGCTCGCATTCCTCAGCATGACCCGTTCGGTCGCGTCGTTTGCGCACGTGACCCGGCGTTTTACCCGCCATCTGCTCGACCTCGCGATTCACGGCCGCGCGATGCAGCTGGTCAACGGCGTCGCGCTGGTCGCGCGGCTCGCGAAGTCCGCGCAGGATCTGGGCGTCGTGCTGATGGAGTCGGCGCCCGCGCAACGGCTGGTGTTCGACGGCGCCGCGGTGCGTGGCGCGGTCGTGTCGACTGCCGCGGGCGAACTGACGATACGCGCGCGCAAAGGCGTGGTGCTCGCGGCCGGCGGTTTTCCGAACGACATCGCGCGCCGCAAGGCGCTGTTTCCGCGCACGCCGACCGGCCACGAGCACCTGGCGTTGCCGCCGTCCAGTTGCTCTGGCGACGGCGTGAGTCTCGGCGAATCGGCGGGCGGCGTGCTGGTCACCGATGTCGCGTCGCCGGCCGCGTGGGCGCCGGTGTCGAAGGTGATGCACGCGGACGGTACGGTCGGGCATTTCCCGCACATCATCGACCGGGGCAAGCCGGGGCTGATCGGCGTGTTGTCGAACGGCAAGCGCTTTTGCAACGAGGCCGATGGCTATTACGACTACGCGGCCGCGATGGTCGCGGCGGCGCCGCAGGGCGAAGAGGTCGCGTCGTGGCTGATCTGCGATCACCGCTTTCTGCGGCGCTACGGGCTCGGTTATGCGCGACCGTTTCCAGTGCCGGTCGGCGCGCAGATTCGCAACGGCTATCTGAAGCGGGGGGCGACGATCGAAGCGTTGGCGCGGCAATGCGGGATCCACGCCGAGGCACTGGCGGCCACCGTCGCCGCGTACAACGAGCACGCGCGCCGTGGTGAGGATCCCGAATTTAAACGCGGCTCGACGCCGTACAACCGCAAGAGCGGCGATCCGCTGCACGACGGGCCGAATCCGTGCGTCGCGCCGATCGAACATGGGCCGTTCTACGCGGTCAAGGTGCAGCCGGGCAGCTTCGGCACGTTCGCCGGGCTGAAGACCAACGGTCAGGCGCAGGTGCTCGACGCGAACGGTCAAGCGGTCGCCGGACTTTATGCGGTCGGCACCGATATGGCGAGCGTGATGGGCGGCTTCTATCCGTCGGGGGGCATCAATCTCGGACCGGCGATGACCTTCGGGTATATCGCGGGCCGTCATGCGGCGGATGTGATTGGGTATGAAGCGGATGCCAGTAAATCGCCTGCGAGCGCGCATGCTCACTCCGAGGCAGTAGCGAGGAAAAGTTCTGCGCCGGTTGCCTGATCGACGCGCGGGGTGTTCGGCATTGGCCATGCGACTGCGAGCCGCGCACGGCTAAAAACAGGAGCCTCGATAAAAAACGGCTGGGACTCGTGAAGTCCCAGCCGTTTGTCTTTTTGCTTCGAAATCCTCAGGATGGCTGATTCGCGCAGGCCGTGGCGCGCGAGCGTTCACCGGCCGGCGCCTGATCAAGTTTCCCGGCGACGAACTTCGCAATCCGCCAGCCGAACACGATCGCCGGACCCAGCGTCGTGCCCGGTCCCGGATAGGTGCCGCGAAAGATCGAAGCCAGATCGTTGCCGCACGCGAACAGACCCGGAATCACCGCGCCGTTCGCATCGAGGACCTCGCCATTGGCCGTGCCGCTCAGGCCCGCGCTGCACGCGAGATCGGCGGGCCACACGGTGACCGCGTAATACGGCCCGTCGCCCAGCGGGCGGATGCACGGATTCGGCTTTTGCGCGGGATCGCCATTGAAGCGGCTCATCGGACTTGCGCCGCGGTTGAACGCGGGGTCTTTGCCGGCGGCGGCGTCACGGTTATAAGCCTGCACGGTGCGCGCGAGACCCGCCGCATCGACGCCGAGTTTCGACGCCAGTTGCTCCAGCGTGTCGCCCTTGACCAGATAACCGGAACGCTCGAACTCCGCGATCCGCGCGCGGCTGCGTCCCGGCATCAGCAGACCCAGACCGTAGTCGCGGATGAACGCGGCATCGACGATCAGATGCGCGGGCACGCTCTGACCGTCGCCGGCGTCGCGCAGCATCCCCATCACGAAGTCGTGATACGAATTCGACTCGTTGACGAAGCGCTCGCCGCGGCTGTTGACCGCGATCAGTCCGGGCTTCGCGCGATCGAGAATGATGTGCGGCCACACATGGTCGTTGCCGTCCGGCGCGCGGCGGATCGAGCAGGGCATCCACAGGCCCGGACTATCGCCGCCGTCTTCGAGTCGCGCAGCGGCCGCGAGCGCGCTGGCGATGCCGTCGCCGGTATGGGTGTCGGGCGACAGAGACAGCGGTTGCGCGGCCACCGGAAACAGCTGTTTGCGCAACACCGGATGGCGCGTGAGGCCGCCGGTCGCGAGCACGACACCCAGACGCGCGCGAATCCGCCGCCGGCTGCCGTCCGCGCTGCCCGCGACCGCGCCCGTCACGCGTCCCTGCTCGCGGATCAGTTCGACCAGCGGCGCATCGAAGCGCACCGGCACGTCGCGTTTGCGCAGGCTGTAGTAGAGCCGCGCGGCCAGCGCATTGCCCATCACGAGCTGGGTGCCGCGCGGATAACTGAGGCGATCGACGCAGTAGCGGCCGACCACTTCAAGCGTGCGTTTGAGGTTGCCGACCGACGCGAACGGACTGAGCAGCGCGCCCAGATCGTTGCGATTGACCATCATTCCGCCCAGGCCCATGAACTCCTTGCGCGGCGGCCGCACGCGCGCGAAGTCCTTGCCGAGCACGCGCGCATCGAACGGCAGCGGCGCGAGCGCGCGGCCGCCGAACGCGGCGCCGGGACCGGTCACATAGTCAGGATGCGCGGCGGCCGCGACGAACTTCACGTCGCTGATCCGCTGCAATTCGTCGATTGCGAGCGGGCCGCTTTGCAGAAACGCCTCGCGGGCCGCGTCGCCGCCGCGCGCGCCGACCACCGATTGCAGAAAGCGCCGCGCATCGTCGACGCTGTCCGGCACGCCCGCATCGACGCTCAGTTGCGTGCCCGGCACCCACGTGGTGCCGCCCGACGTCGACGTAATGCCGCCGACCGCTGCGGTCTTCTCGCAGACCAGCACGTTCAGGCCTTCGTGATGGGCGATCAGCGCGGCCGTCATCCCCGCCGCGCCAGCGCCGAACACGAGCAGATCGACCTCGTCGTCCCAATCGTCCCAAGCCGAACCGTTAGCTGAATTCATTTGCTTGCCTCTTGCATGGTTTCATCCGATTCTTTGCGGATCATCCGGGATCCTTAATAAGTGGCGCGGCCGCCCGACAGATCGAAGGTCGCGCCGCTCGAAAACGAGCATTCGTCCGACGCGAGCCACGCGGCCAGCGCGGCGACTTCGCCGGCCGTGCCCGCGCGCTGCATCGGAATCTTGGCGAGACTCGCGGCGAGCGCTGCCGGGGTCATCTGCTGCAGCAGCGGCGTGTCGATTACCGCGGGCGCGATGCAGTTCACGCGCACCGGCGTGAGCGCCAGTTCCTTGCCCATCGATTTGGTGAACGCGATGACGCCGGCCTTCGCGGCCGAATACGCTGACATCGACGGATTGCCTTCCTTGCCCGCGATCGACGCGAGATTCACGATACGCCCAAAACCCGCCGCGAGCATCGGCGCGACGGCGGCGCGCGAGCACAGGAATACGCTGCGCAGATTGACGTCGATGCAGCGCTGCCATGCGGCGAGTTCGCTGTCGGCGACCGGCGCGATCGGGCCGGTGGTGCCCGCGCTGTTGATCAGCACGTGGCAGGCGCCGAAATGGGCGACGGTGGTTTGCATGGCGGCGGTGACCGATTTTTCATCCGTCACGTCGACATGTACGCCTAACGCCGCGCGCGGCGCACCGTCCGCTAGTTCTGCTAGTTCGGCTGCGGCTTCGTGCGCCGCTCGCTCATCCAGATCCCATAGCGCGACCCGCAAACCGTCGCGTTGCAGCCGCGCCGCGATCGCGCGGCCGATTCCGCCCGCGCCGCCGGTAATGACCGCGACGCGCTGCGTTGCGCTAATACCTGCGCTCATGCTTCGGAGTCCAACAGGAACTCGACCATCCGGTCGCACACCTGCTGGAACATTTGCGTGCCGGTCACGGTTTTGCAGCCACGCGCGCGCGCCGCTTCGATGAACGGCGTGAGCGGCGGCTTCGTGACGACATCGCCGACGAACGTGGAGGAGGGCAGACGCGAAACGTCGACCGGCAACGGGTCCTCGGCGCGCATCCCCATCGGCGACGCGTTGACGACGATGTCGAAGCTCTCCGCGGCGACATCCGCCGGCGCCAGTTCGACCGCGCCGCGTTGCAGCGCGGCCAGCCGCGTGACCAGCGACGCGGCGCGCGCGGCGTCGTTATCGCGAACCGCCAGCGAACTCACACCGGCGCTGACCAGCGCATGCCCGATCGCCGAACCCGCGCCGCCCGCGCCGATCAGCAGCGCGCGCTTGCCCTTCGGTTCGCAACCGGCGTCGGCCAGCGCGGCGACCTGGCCGGTGCCGTCGAACATCCCGCCATGCCAGCCGCCGTCCGGCGTGCGGCGCAGCGTGTTGACCGCGCCGAGAAACTCGGCCTCGTCGGTCAGACTCGTGCAGAAGCCGGCCGCGCTGAATTTATGCGGCACCGTGACAATCACGCCATCGACGTTGCGCATCGGCGTAACGCCCGCGAAAAACGCCGCGAGATCGGCGGGCGCGACGTGCGCCGGCGCCACCAGTGCGTCGCGGCCGGCCGCGCGCATCGCGTTGGTTACACCTTGCGGCGAGCGCACCTGCGCGATCGGATCGCCGACGATGAAATACACCCGCGTCGCGCCGCTCAATCCCTGGTCGAGCGATACCGCGACGTCCGTTGCAATCTTTGCATTCATGCTGTTCTCACTTCGAGGTTAGGCGCGGCATCGTCATGCACGATGCCGAGCAGTCTGGCTTGTGTCGCGGCATCCTGTGCCAGCGCGTCGGCCGTGTTTTCGTAGGCGATGCGGCCGTTGACGAGCACGTACACGCGGTCCGCGATCGGTAGCACCATGTCCGCCTGATGCTCGACGATCACCACGCTCGCGCGCTCGCGCAGCTTGACGACCGCATCGAGCACTTCCTGCACGACGGCCGGCGCGAGACCTTCGAACGGCTCGTCGAGCAGGATCGCTTTCGCGGGCGCCATCAACGCGCGGGCGATCGCCACCATCTGCCGCTCGCCGCCGGACAGATGCTCGGCGCGCACGTCCTTGCGATTCGCGAGGCGCGGAAACAGCGCGTACATTTCATCGACGCTCGCGCCGCCCTTGCGCGCGGCAAGGCGCAGGTTTTCATAGACGGTCAGATTCGGGAACAGCCGGCGGCCCTCGGGCACCATCGCGAGACCGAGGCGGTTGATCTCGTGCATCGGGCGCGCGGTGATGTCGTGGCCGTCGAACGTGATCGTGCCCGCGCTCACTTGCGCGACGCCGGTCGCCGCGCGCAACGCGGTCGTTTTGCCGACGCCGTTGCGGCCCAAAATAGCAATCACCTCGCCTTCGTGCAGCGTCAGATCGATGCCGTCGAGAATCGTATTGCCCGCATAGCCGGCCTTCAGATTGCGCAATTGCAGCAGCGGCCGCGGGTTCGCGGCGCTCGCGCGTTTCTTCGCCAGCTGCTCGGCGAGCCGCGCGTCGACCGGCCGCTGGCCCTTCGCATGGCCCATATACGCTTCGATCACTTCGGGATGCGCGGCGACGTCGGCGGGCGAGCCGTCGGCGATCAGATGGCCGCGATGCAACACGCTGACGCGATCCGAGATCGACAGCACGCGGTCGATGTCGTGCTCGATCAGCAGCACCGCGTGATGATTCGCGAGTTCGCGCACGATCCGCGCGACGATCTTGCGATCGGCTTCCGCGAGACCCGCCAGAGGTTCGTCGAGCAACAGCAGGCGCGCCTGGGTCGCCAGGGACAACGCGATTTCGAGCAAGCGCTGCTCGCCATGCGACAGGCTCTCGCACGAAGCCGCCGCACGCTCCACCAACCCGACCGCCGCGAGCAGCGACCACGTCTGCGCGTTCTGCTTGTCGAGCGTATGCGCGTCGCGCCACAGACCGAGCCGTTCGCGCTGCGCGGCCTGCACCGCGACGCGCACGTTCTCGAACACGGTCAGGTTGCGGAACACGCTGAGGATCTGGAACGAACGGCTCATGCCGAGCCGCACGCGGCGGAACATCGCGAGCCTCGTCACGTCCTTGCCGTCAAACTGGATCGTCCCCGACGACGGCGGCAGCACGCCGGTCAGCATGTTGAAGAAGGTCGTCTTGCCCGCGCCGTTCGGCCCGATGAAGCTGTGCAACTGGTACGGGTAGACGTCGAGATCGATCTTGTCGGCGGTGACCAGCGAGCCGAATTGCTTCGACAATCCGCGCACGCTGAGCACCGGCGTTTTCGCGTCCATCTCGATGCGGCTCGCCCGATACGGCGCGATCGCTTCGGGGCGCGCCGGAATCGTGTCGCGCACCAGCGTCCAGCGCGGCCGGCGCAGCAACCGTTGCGCGAGACCCTGAATCCCCTCCGGCGAGAAGAACGCAAACGCGATGATGATCGGCGCGAAGATCAGCCACCAATGCTCGGTCAGGCTGCTCAGTTTGTCTTCGAGCAGGATGAACGCAATCGCGCCCCACAGCGGGCCGAGAAACTGATGGACGCCGCCGAGCACGGTCATCAACAGACTGTCGCCCGCGTGCTCCCAGCTCAGATTGTTCGCATACGCGCCTTGCAGCATCAGACACAGCAGGCCGCCCGCATAGCCGATCAGCGCGGCCGAGATCACGAACGCAAACAGCTTCAGCCGGTAGGTGTCGTAGCCGAGGCTGGCGGCGCGTTGCTCGTTGTCGCGTAGCGCCTGCAACGCGCGGCCGAACGGCGCGTGCACGAGCCGCCACAAGCCGTACGCGAGCGCGATCACCGACGCGCACGCGAACAGATGGAAACCGGTGGTGGTCGCGAAGCTCGGGCGCGGCACGTTTTGCAGGCCGTTTTCGCCGCCGGTCATGTCGGTCCATTTGAACGCGATTTCGAACGCGATCTGCGAACACGCGAGCGTCAGCAACGAGAAATACAGGCCGCGCCGCTTCAGCACCACCGCGCCGATCAACGCGGCCATCACCGCGGTGACGGCGACGCTCGCGGCGAGCGCGACGAGCTCGTTGCCGATCAGCCGTTGCAGCGAGATCGCGACCAGATAGGTCGAGGTGCCGAAGAACACCGACGCGCCGAACGGCACGAGGCCGGTGTACGCGACCAGCAGGTTCACGCCCATCCCGTACAGCGTGTAGATCGCGATCTGGGTCGCGCGTTCGAGCGGCGTGCCGGTCGCGCCGAGTGCGAGCGAGACGACGATCAGGCAGATCGTCAGGAGTGCGACCGGGTGCCGGGTCAAGAGTTTGAGATTCATTCGAAGCGCTCCCAGCGTTCGCCGAACAACCCGCGCGGACGCACGAGCAGAACGAGTGCCATCAATACGTACATCGCCACCGACGAGCTTTCCGGAAAGAACTGCACCGCCAGCGCGGTGACGATGCCGACCAGCAGGCCCGCGACCAGCGCGCCGGCGAACGAGCCGAGCCCGCCGATCGTGACGATCACGAACGCCGGCATCACCGCGGCGGTCGCCATGCTCGGCGTGACGGTCAAGAGCGGTGCGGCGAGCACGCCGGCCGCGCCGGCCAGCAGCGCGCCGAGACCGAAGGCGCCGGTCAGCACGCGCGGCAGATTGATGCCAAGGAGTCCGACCATTTCCGGATCGCGGCTGCCGGCGCGCAGAATCCGGCCGTAAGGCGTGAACTTCATGAACCACCACAACGCCAGCAGAATCGCGATCGTCGCGGCGAGCACGAACAGCCGGTATTTGGTGATCAGCAGCGGCCCATAGACGAGGATGCCGCCGAGCGACGCGGGCGGGCTGAACGGCAGGCCGCCCGCGCCCCACACCAGCCGCATCAGCGCGGTTAGCAGCAGCGACAGCGCGAAGGTCACGATCAGGCTCAGCAACGGCTCCTTGCCGTAGAGCCTTCGGATGAACACCACTTCGATCAGCATCCCGACCAGCGCGACCAGAATCGGCGCGACCACCACCGCGGCCCAGCCGAACTGCAGCGACAGCGCGATCGCGAAGTACGCGCCGAGCGCGAACAATGCGCCGTGCGCGAAGTTGACGATGCCCAGCAGCCCGCAGATGATCGACAAGCCGATCGCGAGCAACACGTAAAGAAAGCCCAGCACCAGCCCGTTGGCGATCTGGGACAACACCATTTCTGCCATGCCTGTACTCCAGGTGACTGCGGGAAACTCGGGGAACGGTTCGCCGCCGCGGCGCGCGGGGCGCAGCGGCGGCGTGATAGCGTCACTGCGCGTCAGCGCGTTAGCGCGCCGCCATCGTGCAGCCGATTTCCTGCTTCGAGCCGTACAGCTTGTCGAGTTCGGCCGGGTTCTGCGGCACCGCCGACACCTGATCGAGCCAGTCCCATTTGTCGGCGATGTGATCCTTCACCTTGAACACGGTCCAGCGCCGCAACATCTGGTGGTCCCACGGCCGGAAATACGCGGGGCCGCTGCTGTCGCCGAACTGCACCGTCTCCAGGCTCTGCACGATGTCCTGTCCCGACGTGCTCTTCGCCTGATTGATGCCGGCGAGCAGCGCGCGGGTCGTAAACCAGCCGATCCAGGCCTTGTCGGCGGGCGGCTTGCCGTACTTCGCGGTGTACTTCCTGATGAACGCGAGCTCTTCCGGCGAATGGCCGGGCGCGCTGAAGTGCCATGGCTTGCCGTAATAGCCGGTGGCCGCGTCCGCGCTGATCGACCACAGATCGGAGTCGCCGATGATCGGACACGCGACCGGAATCTTGTCCTTCATGCCCATTTCCGCGTACTGCTTGAGGAAGGTCGACAGGTCGCCGCCCGGCAGACCGAGCAGTACGACGTCCGGCTTCGACTGGCGGATCTTCAGGATGAACGAGCTGAAGTCGGTGGTGTTCAGCGGCGTCACGTCGGCGCCCGTCATCGTGCCGCCCGACTGCTTCAGCAGCTCGGACATCGAACGCTGGATGTCCTGCCCATACGCGTAGTTCGCGACCAGAAAGTGCCACTTCTTGCCGATCGCCAGCAGCGACGGCGCGAGCGCGCGGCAGGTGACCGGCGTCGGGCTCAGCACGCGGAACGTGTACGGGTTGCAGCTGCTGCCGGTCAACTCGCGCGCGGCCGCGTTCGGCGCGATATACGGCGTCTTCGTGCGATTCGCGACCGACGACATCGCCAGCGACGTGCCGCTGTTGGTGCCGCCGATCACCGCGATCACCTTGTCCTGCTCGACCAGCTTCTGCATGTTCTGCTGCGCCGACTGCGGGTTCGGTTCGTCGTACCAGACCAGCTCGAGACGGCGGCCGCGCGCCTGGTTGTTCGCGTCGTCGAGCGCGAGCTTCACGCCGTTCGCGATCACCTCGCCCTGTTCGGTCCACACCCCTTGTTTGGCCATCAGCAGGCCCAGCTTCAACGGTTGCTCGCCCTGCGCGCGCACGATCGCCGGCGCGGCCAGCACCGCCGCGCCGCTCGCGAGCGTCTTGCCCACGGCGGCGAGCCACGCGCGGCGCGTGACGCCGCCGCCGGCGGCCGCGTCCGCAGCCGGGTGGTGGGGGGTATCGATTTGCTTGGGTTGGTCTTTCATCGGTCTGTCTCCGCGCCGGTCGGCAGGTGAATTCGAAAAACTTCGTGAACTCGTGTCGTAATTGGAATAGCATTCAACAATTAAAACCGGTTTCGGAGTATCCGGGTATTCACCTGGAACAAGTCGAAACGATGTGTTCAACGAAGCAATTGATCCCAAGGAGAAGAGTTGATGGCACGGAGACGTTTGGCGGTGATCGGCGCGGGCGCGATCGGGCGCATGCACGTGGAGCGGGCGCGGCTGCATCCTCAGGTCGAGGTGGTCGCGATCGCGGACCCGTCGCCGGCGGCGCAGGAATTCGCGCGCGCCGAAGGGCTGCGCTGGTTCGCCGACTATCAGGCGCTGCTCGACGAGATGCGCCCGGAGGGCGCGATCGTCGCGACGCCGAATGCGACGCATGTCGACGTGGGGCTCGCGTGCATCGCGCGCGGCGTGCCGGCGCTGATCGAAAAGCCGGTGACCGACGACATCGATGAAGCGCGGCGCCTGAGCCGCGCCGCGCGGGAAGCGGGCGTGCCGCTGCTGGTCGGCCATCACCGGCGCCATAACCCGATCCTGCGACGCGCGCGCGAGATCGTGCAGTCGGGCCGGCTCGGCACGCCGGTCGCGGCCAACGCGCTCGCGACGTTCTACAAGCCCGACGCGTATTTCGACGTCGAATGGCGCCGTCGCGCGGGTGGCGGCCCGGTGCTGATCAACCTGATCCACGACATCGACATCATGCGGTTCCTGCTCGGCGAGATCGTCGAGGTGCAGGCGCTGAGCTCGAACGCGGTGCGCGGTTTCGAGGTGGAAGACACCGCCGCCGTGTTGTTGCGCTTCGCCAACGGCGCGCTCGGCACGCTGGCGGTGTCCGATTGCGCGGCGTCGCCGTGGAACTGGGATCTGGCGGCCGGCGAGGCGGCGCACTATCCGCGTCAGCAGGTGAACACCCATTACCTGATCGGCACCGATGCGTCGCTGACGCTGCCGCAACTGGACGTGTGGGAATACCGCGCGAACAAGGGCTGGCACGAACCGCTGACCGTCGAGCGCAGCACGCCGCACGCTGCCGATCCGTATCACGAGCAGTTGCGTCACTTCGCGGCGGTGATCGCGCGCGAAGAGACGCCGCTGTGTTCGGTCGACGACGCCGCGCGCACGCTCGCCGCAACGCTCGCGGTCAAGCGCGCGGCGGCGGCGCGCGAGCCGGTCGCGCCCGCGGCGGTGGACGGCGCGGGGCGTTGAGGGGGCGCTGAGCGGGCACTGAGTGGGCACTGAACGCGGCGCTTACACCGCGATTGCGCGGCTATGAAATGCCTATTGCACGGCAACGGTGGCGTTGCGATAGAACGCCACCGTCTGCCGCAGGCCTTCTTCGAGCGATGTCCGCGGCAGACCCGGCAGCAGTCGCTCCAGTTCGGGATCGCGCGGGAAGTCCGTGGCGATCGGCAGCGGCGCGCCGCTCGCGTCGATGCGCGAACCCGGCACGAGCGTCGCGAGTGTGTCGATTACTTCGGTTACCGAAGCGATCTGTCCGGCGAGCGTGAACGCGTGCGCGCCTTCGATATCGCGCAGCAACGCGGCCTCATAAGCGGCGGCGACGTCGTCGGCGAACACGAAGCCGGTCGAGCCGCTGAACGGCATCGTGTAGCGCTCGTTACGCGCGGCCGCGCGGCACGCGAGGCTCGGCCCCGCGCTCGAACCGGTCTCGCGGCCCGCGCCATAGACGACCAGCGGCCGGAAGCCGACGCTGGCGATTCCGTGGTCGTTCCAGTACGCGCGCGCCGAGCCTTCGCACGCGAGCTTGAACGCGCCGTAGTGGGTTTGCGGAAACGGCGTCGCGCCGTCGGCGGGGCCGAACACGCCGGCGCTGCTCGCATACAGCACGCGCGGCAGACCGGCCGCGCGCGCCGCCTCGAAGACGTTCAGCGTGCCGAGCAGATTGATCTGCGCGCCGCGCACCGGATTGGCCGCGCAATCGGGCGTCAGGATGCCGGCCAGGTGAATCACCGCGTCGCAGCCTTGTAGCGCGTTCGCCACGTCGGCCGCCTGCGCGATGTCGCCGCTGCGCCACTGCACCGTCGCCGCGCGCTCCGGCGCGAGCGCGGCCAGCAGTTGCGGCTTCGCGTGCAGGTCGAACGCGACGCAATCGATGCCGCGCGCGAGCAGCCGCCGCATGATCCACGCCCCCAGAAAACCGCTGCCGCCCGTTACCAGTACTCGCATGTCACGCCTCCTTGTCGTCATAAAAGTCTTTGCAAGATGCCCTATTGTGGAATAGTATTCAACAAAATAAATTCATTCCATAACAACTGCTATTGCCTGGAAGAACACGGTGGAGACGAGTGAAGCGATTCTCGAATGCGATGTGCTGGTGCTGGGTTCCGGCGCCGGCGGACTGGCCGCGGCGGTGACCGCGGCCGCGCAAGGCTTGCGCGTGATCGTCGCGGAGAAAGAAGCGGTGTTCGGCGGCACCAGCGCGTGGTCGGGCGGCTGGATGTGGATTCCACGCAACCCGCTGGCGACGCGCGCCGGTATCCATGAGGATATCGAAGCGCCGCGCACGTACCTGCAAAACGAGCTTGGCGCCAGGTTCGACGCGGACAAAACCGATGCGCTGCTCGAACACGGCCCGCGAATGATCGAGTTCTTCGAGCGCAACACGGCCGTGCGTTTCATCGACGGCAACCGGATTCCCGACTTTCATACGTCGCCCGGCGCGGCGACCGGCGGGCGCTCGGTCTGCGCGATGCCGTTCGACGGCCGCGAACTCGGCCCGCTGATCGGCAAGCTGCGCGAGCCGTTGCCGGTCACCACGCTCAAGGGCCTCGCGCTGGCGTCGGGCCCGGACCTCGCGCATTTCTTTCGCGCGACTCGCGCGCCGAAATCCGCGCTTTACGTGATGCGCCGGCTCGCGGTATTCGCATGGCAAAAGCTGCGTTACGGCCGCTCGATGCAACTCGTCAACGGCAATGCGCTGGTCGCACGGCTATTGAAGTCCGCGGCGGATCGGCAGGTCGACTTGCGCACCCATGCGAAGGCGCTCGCACTGCTGCGCGAGCACGGTCGAGTGAGCGGTGCGCGAGTGCAAATCCACGGCGTCGTGCATCAGGTGCGCGCGGCGCGCGGCGTCGTGCTCGCGTGCGGCGGCTTTCCGCATGACGTCGAGCGGCGCGCGCGCACTTTTGCGTACACACCGTCCGGCCACGAACACTGGTCCGCCGCGCCGCTGTCGAATACCGGCGACGGCATTCGTCTGGGCGAAGCGGCCGGCGCTCGCTTCGATGCGACGCTGAAGGCGCCGGCTGCATGGGCGCCGGTGTCGCTGGTGCCGCAACGCGACGGCGCGGTTGCGTTTCCGCATCTGATCGAGCGCGGCAAGCCCGGCGTGATTGCGGTGACGAGGGCAGGGCGGCGCTTCGTCAACGAGGCATCGTCTTACTACGATTTCATGTCCGCGCTGTTCGCGACGACCCGCGCCGGCGAAGAAGTCTGCGCGTGGCTGATCTGCGATCACGCTTTTCAGCGCCGCTACGGGCTCGGCTTTTCGAAGCCGTTTCCGTTTCCGGTGTCCGCCTATGTGCGCTCCGGCTACCTGAAAAAAGGCGCGACGCTCGCCGAACTCGCGGCCGTGTGCGGGATCGACGCGGCCGCTCTGGCGGACACGGTCTCCGCGTACAACCGGCACGCGCAACGCGGCCTCGACCCGCAGTTTCACCGCGGCTCGACACCGTATAACCGCGTGCAGGGCGACGCGTCTCACCAACCGAACCCGTGCGTCGCGCCGCTCGAAAAAGGCCCGTTTTACGCGGTCAAAGTGTTGCCGGGCAGTCTCGGCACGTTCGCGGGACTGGCGACCGACGCGCACGCGCGCGTGCTCGACGACAACGGCCGCGCGATCGCCGGCCTCTACGCGGTCGGCAACGACAGCGCCAGCATGATGGGCGGCTGTTACCCGAGCGGCGGCATCACACTCGGCCCCGCGATGACCTTCGGCTATCTCGCGGGACTTTCTCTGGCCGGCGCCGCGCCGGATGCGCGTCACGTAGCGCGCGCCGCGGCTTCCATTCACATCGAGGGACAATGCAATGACACTGTATGACACGGTCACACTGACGGTGAAGATCGGCGCGAACGCGCAGGTATTCGAGCGTATCAACGCGAGCGCCGTGCAGCCCGGCACGACGCTGCTCGGCTGCTGGTATTCGGATATCGGCGCGCTCGGCAAGGTGATGGTGCTGCGCGGCTTCGAATCGGAAGCGGCGCTCGTGAACGAGCGCAAGCGTCTGCTGCTGGAGGGCAATCCATTCGGCTGCGGCGAGTTGATCGACGACGTGAAGGTCGAAAGCTACGCGCTGTTTCCGTTTCTGCCGCCGATCGAGCCGGCCGTGCATGGCGGGATCTATGAAATGCGCGTGTACGGCACCAAACTCGCGAGCCTTCAGCATACGATCGATGCATGGCAGAAGGCCGTGCCGGAGCGCGCGCAGCGCTCGCCGCTGGTCGGCGCGATGTATTCGCTCGACGGCACCGTGCCGCGCTTTCTGAATATCTGGCCGTATGCGAGTGTCGACGAACGTTCGCGGATTCGCGCGGAAGCGGTGAAGGACGGCATCTGGCCACCGAAGGGCGGACCCGCGCATCTGACCACGATGGAATCGACGATCTACGTGCCCGCGCCGTTCTCGCCGCTGCGCTAAGCGAATCCGGATGCAATACGAAATGAACCGCTACCAGGAGAGATCATGAATCAGACCAACGCACGTGCGCTGTCGTTGTCGGCGTTGACCGTGCTCGAACTGTCGCCGCCGCAGATGGTGCAGTGCGCGGTCGACGCCGGCTACGACTTTGTCGGCCTGCGCCTGCTGCCCGCGACCGATCACGAAGTGCGCCATGAAATCGTCGGCGATACCGTGCTGAAGCGCGAAACGCTCGCGGTGTTGAAGGACACCGGCATGCGTGTGCTCGATGCGGAGATCCTGCGGTTGAAGCCGGATACCGACGTGAACGCGTACAAGCCGATGCTCGACACCGCGGCCGAACTCGGCGCGCGCTACATCCTGGTTGCCGGCAACGATCCCGATGCGGCACGTACCGCCGAGCGGCTCGCTCAGCTGTGCGAACTGGCCGCGCCGCTCGGGCTGACCCCGTCGCTCGAACCGATGCCGTGGACCGACGTGAAGAACATCACCGAAGGCGCGCGCATCGTGAAGGCGAGCGGCAAGAAAAACACCGGGCTGATCATCGATCCGATTCACTTCGACCGCGCCGGCTCGTCGCTCGACGAACTGCGCGCGCTGCCGCGCGACTACTTCGGCTACGTGCAGTTCTGCGACGCGCCGGCCGAGCGTCCGGCCGATGTCGACACGCTGCTGTACCAGGCGCGCTGCGCGCGGATGACGCCGGGCGAAGGCGGTCTCGATCTGGTCGGCATCCTGCGCGCGCTGCCCGATCATCTGCCGGTCAGCATCGAAGTGCCGAACGAACAATGGGCGAAGACCGCAAACGCGCTGCAGCGCGCGCGCCGTCTGCGCGAGGCCACGCTGGCGGTGCTCGAACAGGCCCGCGTCACCGCTTGAGCGCGCCGCTTTAGAGGAGGCACTCCGGCGCCCGCCCGCGCAGACGATTTCGCTTGAATTCCACACTGGAATCATGTTCTCATTTGCGTCTCGACTGTTTTGAATGAGATTAACGATATGGCAGGCAATCTGGAGCGGGCGCTGGCGGTACTCGAACTGTTGGCGAAAAACGGCGGCCGCATGCAGCTTGCGGAGATCGCGGACACGCTGAACATTCCGCGCAGCGGCACGCATCGTCTGCTGGCGATGCTGATCGACGAAGGTTTCGTGCGCCAGGACGAGGATCACGGCGAATACATGCTGGCGCTGAAGCTGGTGTCGCTCGGGCTGATCTATCTGTCGACCAGCGGCGTGTCGGATATTTCGCAACCGGTGCTCGACCGGCTGGCGGAGTCGTCGGGCGAGCTGGCGCGGCTCGGCGTGGTCGAGGACGATCACCTGACCTTCGTCGGCAAGGCGCAGGGCGCGAAGTCGGGGCTGCGCTACGACCCGGACATGGGCAGCCAGCCGCCGCTGCATTGCACCGCGAGCGGCCAGGCGTGGCTGTCCACGTTGCCGGACGAACGGGCGATCGAACTGGTGTCGAAGCAGGGCGGCCTCGCGCCGAAATCGGTGAGCGCGCCGCGCGCGCCGAAAACCATTCAGCAGTTCCTGAAAGATCTAAACGGCGCGCGGCAACGCGGCTACGGGGTGGCGATCGAGACTTACGAGGCGGGGATGACGTCGATCGCGGCGCCGGTGAAAAATCCGGTGACCGGCGAGGTGGTCGGGATCGTCAGTCTGGCGGGGCCGACCAGCCGCTTGCCCGAAGCGCGTCTGAAGGAACTGGCGCCGTCGCTGCTGAGCGCGGCGGCGGATATGGGCGCCGCGACGCTGAGTTCGCCGCTGTTCAAACGGCCGTCGCCGGCGGCGGTAGCGGCGACTGCCCAGGAGCCGGTGGCGGCTCCGGCGTCCACCGCTGCGGCGAAGCGGCGCTCGCGTACGCCGGTGCGGGCCTGACGGAAATCTCGCGGCGGCCCTTTGCGGAAGCCGCCGCTCAGAAGCGCTCGATCATCCCGAACTGCACCCCTCTTACCGACGCGCCGGGCCACGACGGCGTCAGGCCGGTGACGTTGACGCCCTTGAGCGTGAACGTCGCCGCGCCGCGATTGTGCAGCCATCCCGCGCTCGCATAGAGCAGCAGATTTTTCGACATATCGTATTCGCACGCGGCGCTGTACTGGTCGGCATCGTCGTCGCCGCCGGAGCGGTCGCGCAGATACGTGTATCCGAGCGACACGCGCAACGCGCGATTCACCGCATAGCGTGCGGAAACCGAGACGCCGTCGTTGTGATAGCGCGGCGTGCCGCCATCGCCATTGAAATACGAAAGAAAGCCGGTCAGCGGACCGAACGCGTACGACACGCCGCCGAGATTCGCGCGCAACGCGCCGCTGCCGTGCGTCTGTTGATGCGCGTACGACACGCGCAACGGTCCGTCGTGCCATGTAAAGGTTTCGACGTGACCGGCGAGGCCGTTGCCGTCGCCGTCGTTGGCATCGCGTAGCGAGGTCATCACCGTGGTCGAGAAACCGTGGATTTCCGGCGACAGGTAGCTGACCGCATTGCTGAAGTACGGCGTGATCTTCGACAGATTGTCGAGACCCGACGCGAGCGTGCCCGCGCCGAACGCATCGAGCTGGCCTTTGAACGGAATGTAGATCGGCGAGTACTGGCGGCCCATCCGCACCGTGCCGTAGCGCGTGCCCACGCCGATCCACGCCTGACGGTTGAACATCGTGTTCGCGACCGCGAAGCCGCCGTTCGTCGAATTGAAACCGTTCTCGAGATCGAACAGGATTTTCGCGCCGTTGCCGATATCCTCTGCGCCGCGCACGCCGAAGCGCGAGCCGCGATACGCGCCCGAGTCCATTCGCGCGACATAGCCGGCGCCGGGGTTGGTGATTTCGACGCTGCTGTCGATCGCGCCGTATAGCGTGACGCTGCTTTGCGCATGGGCGGTGGACCCGTGAATCGCGAGCAGCGCGGCGATGACGGCCAAACCTGGCTGCGGGAAATGGCGCCGCTTGATGAGCGCTTTGGCGGCTCGGAAAGAGTGATTCATGCTTAAGCGATGGATGTCGAACTCACGGCTTGCGATGGCTCGGCAGGCAGTCGGGCCGCAAGCAACGAGATGAGAAAGCCGGGATAAAGCGAAGTAAAGCGAAGTGGGCTTGCCAGGCGTCGAGTGCGTCGCACTTAAACAAAAGCCGGCGGCTCGCGCCACCGGCTTCGTTTAATGCAGCGGGGCAGATGCGGCGATTAACACCGCATCCGCTCCAACGCCCGCTTACTTGCCGTCAGGCAATGCAAACGCGATCACATAGTCGCCGCGATCCGGCGATTGCCGCGCGCCGCCGGCCGAGATCACGATGTACTGCTTGCCGTCGATCACATAGCTGATCGGCGTGCCCTGGCTGCCGACCGGCAGACGGGCCTTCCACACTTCCTTGCCGGTCGAGCTGTCGAACGCGCGCAGGTAGTAGTCCTGGGTGGCCGCGAAGAACACGAGGCCGCCGCCGGTCGCGAGCGAGCCGCCGATGGTCGGCATCCCGACCGGAGTCGGCAGCGACATCTTCACGCCATGCAGACGACTGTCGCGCACCGTGCCGAGCGGCACCTGCCACGCGATGCTGCGGGTCTTCAGATCGATCGCGGTCAGCGAGCCGAACGGCGGCTTCTGACACGGAATGCCGATCGGCGAGAAGAAGCGATCCTTGGTCACCGAGTACGGCGTGCCGCCGAGCGGCACCGCGCCCATCCCGGCATTGACCGCTTCATTGCCGTCCGAGCTGCCGCCGCGCTGCGCTTCCTTGACGAGGTGTACCCACAGACCCAGGCGCATGTCGTTCGAGAACACCATCCCCGAGTTCGGATCGTAGGACAGCCCGCCCCAGTTCATCCCGCCCAGCGAGCCGGGGAAGCTGAGCGAACGGTCGGTATCCGGCGCGGTGAACAGGCCGTCGTAGCGCATCCCGCGGAAGACCACCCGGCACATCAGCTGATCCATCGCCGTCATGCCCCACATGTCCGATTCCTTCAGCACGTCCGCGCCGATTTGCGGCATGCCGACCGACAGCGGCTGCGTTTTCGCATACGGCTCGTTCGGAATCGTCGCGGGCTTGACCCGATGTTCGATCACGTCGGTGAGCGGCTTGCCGGTCAGACGGTCGAGCACGAACAGCTGACCCATCTTGGTGCCGACGATCAGCGCCGGAACCCGCTTGTCGCCGACCGGGAAGTCGACGAGGGTCGGCTGCATCGGTACGTCGTAGTCCCAAAGATCGTGGTGCACGGTCTGGAAGTGCCACTTCTCGGCGCCGGTGGTTGCATCGAGCGCGAGAATCGACGCGCCGTACGACTCGTCGAGCGCGGTGCGCTTGACGCCCCACAGATCGATCGCCGCGTTGCCGACCGGCATGAACACGATGTTCGAGGTCGGATCGTACGACATCGGCGCCCACACGTTCGGCGTCGAGCGCGTGAAGGTCTTGCCTTCGGCCGGTGCATTGCGGTCCGCCGGATTGCCTGGATCGAACGCCCACTTCATCCGGCCGCTGATCACGTCGAAGCCGCGAACCACGCCGCCGGGCATGTCGAGCGACACGTTATCGGCGACCCGTCCGCCGACCACGACGGTGGTGCCGGCGACGGTCGGCGCCGAGGTCATCTGATACAGCGGGCTCGTCGCCTTGCCGAGACCGTCCTTCAGATCGATCACTCCGTCCTTGCCGAAATCGGCGCACAGCTTGCCGGTATCCGCGTCGAGCGCGACCAGCTTCGCATCGATCGTGTTCATGAAGATGCGCCGGCGGCAGATCGCCGGATCGGCCGGGGCGTCGGCAGCGGCGACCGGCGTCGAACCGGCGGCCGTCGGCTGCACCAGCGGCTTTGCGCTATCGAAATACGCGAGGCCGCGGCAGCGCACCCAGACTGTCGTCTTGGTCGGGAACTCGTGGCGCCACTTTTCGGCGCCACTGGTGGCGTCGACGGCGATCACCGTGTTGTGCGGTGTGCACAGGAAGAGCGTGCGGCCGACCTGCAAAGGCGTGAGCTGATCTTCCGAGCCGCCGCCGTCCGGACTGAGCGGCACGTCGCCGGTGCGGAAGGTCCACGCGACCTGCAGGTTCTTCACGTTGTCGCGATTGATCTGCGTCGCGCCCGCAAAGCGGTCGCCGCCGGCCGAGTGGCCGTACGCGGTCCAGTCGCTGGAGCCGGCGTTATTCGCGTTGTTGCTCGCGACCGGCGGCACGCTTTCCGTGCCGAATTGGCCGTGAGGAATGAACATGCCCCAGACGAACGCGACGTTGCAGGCCAGCAGCACGAGGCCGAAACCCCAGGCGGCCGCCTTCGCCGGCGTCTTGCCTTCGCCGCCGCGCAGCAGCGGAAAGAGCGGCGTCATGACGAGGCCGATCACGGTGAACATGAAGAGTCGCGCGGTCAGCGGCCAGAATTCGAAGCCGGCTTCCCAGAACGACCACAGCGCGGTGGCAAGCAGAAAAATCGTGTAGATCACATACGCGCTGGAGCGGCGGCGCGCGAGTTGAATACCTGCGACGAAGAGCGCGAGGCCGGCCGGCAGGTAATACCAACTGCCGCCGCGCGCGATCAGCATGCCGCCGCCGATCGCGAAGAACAGGCCCAGCAGCACGAGCACGAGCCCGGCGAGCAGCAGCCCAATACGGGCGCCATTGGACGCCCTTTCAACTGTTGTTTGTTTTGACATTGTTTCCTCATTCCCCGTGCACGGAAGAGTTCGTGCACGGCACCATCGGTTAAGTCGCGGACACGCCACGGCAAGCAGTAGCGTGGCGACTCAATGGAATACCGAAGATTCCCGAACGATCGGTCGATCGCCTAATTAACTGGATGGTACATTTTAAAGCAAAATCGCGAATAACGTCTGGAATAGGGCATTGCGGTTTGCGGCAAAGTGGGGCTGTCGGCGTGTCCGGCTCGATGCAAACCGCGGAGAGGATGGCCGTGATATCGAGTGCGCGGCTGCGCGCGTGCCCTATCATTACGGGTTCGAATTCGCCTGCCGACGACTAGCTATGAGCAACGCCATCCACTTTCGCAACGCACAGCCGATCGACGTCGACCGCTGCTACCAGATCGAAATTTCCGCCTATGAGGGCGACGAGGCGGCGACCCGCGAAAAGATCGCGACCCGCATCGCGCAGTATCCGCAGGGTTTCCTCGTGATGGAGATCGACGGCCGGGTGGTCGGCTTCATCAATTCGGGCTGCGCGTACGACGTCGTCATGTCGGACGAGGCGTTCAAGGAACTGGTCGGCCACGATGCGGCCGCGCCCAACGTGGTGATCATGTCGGTGGTGCTCGATCCCGCCGAGCAGGGGAAGGGCTATGCGAGTCTGTTGATGCGCAAGTTCATCGAACAGATGCGCGCGATGGGTAAAGCGACCATCCACCTGATGTGCAAGGACCGCCACGTCGATCTGTATAGGAAGTTCGGCTATCAGTATGTGCGGCCTTCTGAGTCCGACCACGGCGGAATGGCGTGGCATGAGATGGTGATGACGCTTTGAGCGTCACCGCGGGGTCGCGGCGGGTCGCGCGGCGGGTTGCGCGGCCGGTCGCGCCGCGTGCGAGCGGCGCATGTTCGCGCACAGCAGGCCGAGAATGATCACCGCGATCCCGGCCACGTGGTACAGCTGGATGGTTTCGCCGAGCAGCACCCTGGACAGAATCGCACCGTAGACGGGGATCAGATGGATGAAAAGTCCGGCGCGCGCCGGACCCACCTTCGCGACCCCCGACGTGTACAGGAACGTCGCGAATACCGACGTGAATACGGCGACATAACCGATCCCCGCCAGCGAAGCGAGGTGCCATTGGGCACGATGCCCACTCGCATATTCCCATCCGAAGCACGGCAACAACGCGGCGGCCGCGACCACCAGCTGCCAGCCGAGCAGTCCCATCGGATTCAGTTTCGCGGGTAGCTGTCGCAGCCACAGCGAGTACAGCGCGAACAGCACCATGCCGAAAAAGACCGTCAGGTCTCCCGACGAAAACTGCAGGCTCACGAGCCGGCCGATTTCGCCGTGCGCGATGATCGTCAGCACGCCGATGCTCGACACCAGCATGCCGCACCATTGCGTCGCGCCGAGCCGCTGCCTGTAAAACGCCGCACCGAGCAGCGCGATCAGGACCGGGATCGTCGAGTTCAGAAGCAGCGCGTTCGACGCCGCGGTCGAATGCAGACCCGCGTACACGCACAGATTGAAGCCGGCAAGGCCGGTCAGCGACGTGCGGACCACGAGCCAGCGTGCTTGCCACAGACGGCCGGCGTCGCGCAGCATCGCGTTCCATGCGAACGGCAGCACGCACACCAGTGCGAGCAGATGGCGGGCGAACGCGAGGGTCATCGGTGGGACATCCGTGCGCAATGCGCGTCCGACAATGAAATTGCCGGCCCATAACAACGGCGGCATCGCGAGAAGCGCGAAGGGTCCGAGGGACCCTCCTGTGAGGCTGGTGGGGGCAATCGTGTCGCTGCGCATGCTGACCTCGTCGGAGCAAAACCCGATTCTGATTTTCTGCGCCCTATGCAACAATAAGATGGAAAGAAAAGGATATTTGTATTGTGCGTAAAAATCTCGATGGCGGCCTGCTGCATGCGATGCGGGCGTTTTTACGGGTAATCGACAGCGGCAGCTTCACGGCCGCGGCGCAGCAGATGGACCTGACCACCGCGCAGGTGTCGCGTCTCGTGACGGACCTCGAAAAGCGGCTCGGCGCGAAACTGCTGCAGCGTTCGACGCGGCAGCGCGCGCTGACCGACGCCGGCGCCGACTATGCCGACCGTTGCCGCGAGGTGCTGGCGCTGATCGAAGAGGCCGAAGCGGAAGTGGCGGGGCAGTCCACCGTCCCGCACGGCCGGCTCAGAGTTCAGTGCATGGTCAACTTCGGCCAGCGCTACGTGGCGCCGATGATGGGCGATTTTTGCGCGCGCTTTCCGCAGCTGACGGTCGAATACAGCACGTCGCAGTACGTGCCGGATCTGCTCGCGCGGGGCGTCGATGTCAGTTTGTATCTGGCGGAGTCGCTGGCCGACTCGGGATTGGTCGCGCGGCGGCTCGGCACGACGTTTTCGGTGTTATGCGCGGCGCCGGAATACCTGGCGAAGCATCGCAAGCTGCGCTCACCGGACCAGCTTGGAAATCATTCGATACTGCGCCTCGTGAATCCATCGGTACGGCCGGAATGGAATCTCGTCGACCGTTCCGGGGCGGCTCATCAGCTCGATCTCAGAGGCCAGCTCATTGCCGATACGCCCGACATGCTGTTGGATGTCGCGCTGCGAGGCGCAGGCATTACGCTGCTGCCGCTGTTCACGGTGATCGACGCCGTGCGTGCGGGACGCTTGATGCGGGTGCTGCCGCAATGGCGCTCACCCGATATCGGCGTGTATGCGCTGCTGCCGTCGCGGCAGTTTCTCAACGCTAAAACCCGAGCGTGGCTGGAGTGGTCGGAGCAATACGTTGCGCCGCGAGTGGCGGAAGACGCGGGCTTCTTTTTGCGGTAGGCGTCGTGAGAATCGACGTGCGCGGTATTAGCCGGCAAACGCCTTCAGCGCGCGATTGAACGCGCCGGGGTTCGCGACATTCATCCCGTGCGACGCGCCGGTGATCGTCTCGCGCTCGGCGAACTCGATCCATTGTTCGAGTTTGTCGACGTTGTTGCGGAACATGCGCGGACTCTTCTGGCCGTCGATCAGCAGCGTGCGGCACTTGATGTCGCGCGCGGCTTCCTGCGTGTACGGCGGCAGCGGATCGCAGAACTGCTTGGGCAGCGTCAGCACGTTGTCGAGCGCCATGCGGCGGAAGCTTTCGCTGCTCTTTTGCCAGAACCCCGGCATGCTGACCGAATCGACGAACATCTGCAGGCCGGTGTCGAACTCGCCCTGGTGGACCAATTCCGCGACGCGCGCGCGCAGCGCGTTGGTGGCCGCCGGCATCGTGGCCGGCGTGTGCTGTGCGGGCGATTGCAGCGGGCCGCCGGGATCGGCCAGCGTCAGCGTCTTGACGAGGCGCGGAAATTCGCGCGCGAGGTGAAACGCGACGCAGCCGCCGCGCGAGTGGCCGACCAGATGCACGGGCGCGAGGTCGAGCGCGACGATGAACTCGGCGACTTCGGCGACGTGCGCTTCCCAGCTGAACTCGTCGCGGCCGTACGCATCGGCTTCGGGCCAGTAGTGGCCCAGACTCGGCGCGAAGCAGTGGAACTGTTCGCCCAGCGATGCAAGCTGCGGGTCCCAGTAGCGGTAATCGCACAACGAACCGTGGATGAACACCATCGGTTCGCCCTGGCCGGACTCGACGTACGGCACCGACAGGCTCGAAGCGGTCGTCACGAACGACGGCATCGAGTCGGCGCCGGCGAGAGCTAGGGTGGAGTGCGGGGTGCGTGCGTTCATCGTGGGGATTTCCTTTTCGACACTATGCTGCACCGCAACCACAATGAGAATCGCATAATTTTGATGGTATCGTTCAGGTTTTCTGATAGATCGCCAGAATGCCAACTGAAATCAGAGCCTTAGACCTCGATGTGCTGTCGATGATGGTCGCCGTCGCCGACGCCGGCACGATCAGCGGCGCGGCCAAACTGGTGCACCGGTCGCAGTCGGCGGTGAGCATGCAGATCCGCGCGCTGGAGACGGTGCTCGGCAAGACGCTGTTCATCCGTCATCCGCGCAGCGTGGTGCCGACCCAGGAAGGCGAGGTGCTGCTCACCTATGCACGCCGGATGCTCGCGCTGCGTGACGAAGCGTGGGCGGCGGTGGTGCGCCCGGACGTGACGGGCCGCGTGGTGATCGGCGTGCCCGACGATTACGCGTCGTCGCTGTTCCCGCCGATCCTGAAGAAATTCTCGGCCACCTATCCGAAGGTCGAGATCCAGGTGATCGGCCTGCCCAGCGTCGCGCTGCAACCGATGCTCAAGGAGGGCACGGTCGACCTCGTCTGCGCGACGCGGGTCAAGGGGCTGCACGGCGAGTTTTTGCGTCACGAGCCGATGGTGTGGGCGGCCGCGCCCGGCGAGACCGAGATCTGGCGCGAGCGACCGTTGCCGATCGCGGTGTTTCTGCCGGGCAGCGTCGCACGCGAGAAGGCGATCCACAGCCTCGAACAGGCGCGCATCAGCTACCGGACCTCGTATGAAAGTCCGAGCTTGCTCGGGCTGCTGACGATGGCCGAAGCCGGACTCGCGATCACGCCGCTGGCCAAATGCGCGGTGCCTTCTCACTTCACGCTGCTGGGGCAGGCGCATGGCTTGCCGGAGATCGGCAGTCTCGAAGTCGTGCTTGCGCGCAGCGCCGCGTCGAAGCGGCCGCCGTGCGATTTTCTGGCCGAACGGATCGTGGCCGAGTTGCGGCGTTGAGCGTGATTGAGCGTGACGCTGTTTGAAACGGTACGACACGCGCGCGGCGCTGCAATTAGACTGCAAGCCAGCGCTCGAATTAAATCGAAAGGAAAGCTAACGATTCGCGGTGATAGGGCGCCGCAACCATTACGAATTGCCAGCGCGGCACGCGCCTTTCATGACCACCACAAGGCCGACACACGAGCTCGGCAAACTTGACACGTTCGGTCTCGCAGAATACAACGGTCACACATCGGCCTCGCCGATAGCGCTATTTGCAGCCCGTAAGCGGGATGCATAGGTTCAGCGATCCGCGCCGTCCGGGCTCATGCTTTGCTCACGATGCGCTCACGTTTTTTTGTCAAGGGTGGAAGTTCATTATGTCGAGACAGTCCAGGTGGTCAGCAGTCGTCGGCGTCATCTCACTCGTGTTCCTCGCGCTCACTTCGTTGTACCTGGTGATCGGCGGGGCATGGCTGATTGCGATAGGCGGTTCGTGGTACTACCTGATCACGGGGCTGGTGCTCGCGGTCGTCACGTGGTTGCTGCATCGGCGCCAGCCTGCCGCGCTGGTGCTGTATGCGCTCGTGCTGATCGCCACCGCGGTGTGGGGATTGTGGGAGTCGGGCTCCGACTTCTGGGCGCTGGCGCCGCGCTCCGGCGTGCTGGTCGTGTTCGGCGTGTGGCTTCTGCTGCTGGTCAGCTGGCGGATGGAAGGCGCGCGCGGGCTCGGCATCGGCTCGCTGGTCGTCGCGTTGGCCGTGTGGGCCGGCGTGCTGGTCTACGCGCACTTCAACGATCCGCAGACGGTCAACGGCAGCTTCGCCGCGGCGTCGGCGGGTCCCGCCGAGACCGGCGACAGCGCCGCCGACTGGCCCGCTTATGCGCGCACCCAGGCCGGCACCCGCTATTCGCCGCTGACCCAGATCACGCCCGCCAACGTAAGGGACCTGCAGGTCGCATGGACCTTCCGCACCGGCGATCTCAAAGGGCCGAACGATCCGGTCGAGATCACCAACGAAGTCACGCCGATCAAGATCGGCGAGACGCTGTTCCTGTGTTCGCCGCATCAGATCCTGTGGGCGCTGGACGCGCGGACCGGCAAGCTGAAATGGAAGTTCGATCCCAAGCTTAAGACCGATCCGTCGTTCCAGCATGTGACGTGCCGTGGCGTGTCGTTTGTCGATCTGTCGGCGGCGGGCGCCGCGCCGGCTGCTGCTGACGCATCGGGCGCATCTGCTGCGGCGCCGGACCAGCAGGCGGCATCTGCTGCGGCAGCGGACCAGCAGGCGGCATCGGCCGCGGCGCCCGCCGGGTCCGCCGGGCAACCAGCATCCGCGCCCGCAGCGACCACCGCCGCCGCGAAAGCTGCGAACGCCGGATCGTGCATGCGCCGCATCTACCTGCCGGTCAACGACGGCCACCTGTACGCGCTCGACGCCGACACCGGCGAGCTGTGCAAAGGCTTCGCCCGCGACGGCGACCTCGACCTCCAGCATCGCCAGCCGGTGACCACACCGGGCATGTACGAGCCGACTTCGCCGCCGGTCATCACGAACAACGTGATCGTCGTCGCCGGCGCGGTCGAGGACAACTATTCGACGCGCGAACCGTCCGGCGTGATTCGCGGCTTCGACGTGCGCTCCGGCGAACTGCTGTGGGTGTTCGACCCGGGCGCGAAAGACCCGAATCTGAATCCGCCGGAAGGCGGCCACTACACGCTGACGTCGCCGAACTCGTGGGCGCCGGCCGCGTACGATCCGCAGCTCGATCTCGTGTATCTGCCGATGGGCGTAACCACGCCGGACATCTGGGGCGGCAATCGCACGGCGGAGCAGGAGCGCTTCGCGAGCGGCCTGCTGGCGCTGCATGCATCGACCGGCAAACTGGCGTGGTTCTATCAGACGGTGCACCACGATCTGTGGGACATGGATGTGCCGGCGCAACCGACGCTCGCCGACATTACCGACGCGAAAGGCAACGCGGTGCCGGTCGTGTACGTGCCGACCAAGACCGGCAACCTGTTCGTGCTCGACCGCCGCAGCGGCGCGCCGGTGGTGCCGGCGCCCGAGCGTCCGGTCCCGCAGGGGGCGGCGCCGGGCGATCATGTGTCGCCGACCCAGCCGTTTTCCGGGTTGACGTTCCGGCCGTCGAAGAATCTCACCGATGCCGACATGTGGGGCGCGACGATGTACGACCAGCTCGTCTGCCGGATCATGTTCCACAAGCTGCGCTACGAAGGCACGTTCACGCCGCCGTCGGTGCAGGGCACGCTGGTATTCCCGGGCAATCTCGGGATGTTCGAGTGGGGCGGCATCGCGGTCGATACCGACCGGCAGATCGCGATCGCCAATCCGATCGCGCTGCCGTTCGTGTCGCGGCTGGTGCCGCGCGGTCCGGGCAATCCGATCGAACCGCAGCCGGGCGCGAAAGGTTCGGGCACCGAAACGGGGATTCAGCCGCAATACGGCGTGCCGTTCGGCGTCACGTTGAACCCGTTCCTGTCGCCGTTCGGCCTGCCGTGCAAACAGCCGGCGTGGGGCTTTATTTCCGCGATCGATCTGCGCACCAACCAGATCGTGTGGAAACAGCGGATCGGCACGGTGCGGGACAGCTCGCCGCTGCCGTTGCCGTTCAGGATGGGGATGCCGATGCTCGGCGGCCCGATCATCACGGCGGGCGGCGTCGCGTTTATCGGCGCGACCGCGGATAACTATATTCGCGGTTTCGACGTCAACAACGGCCAACTGTTGTGGCAGGCGCGTCTGCCCGCCGGCGGGCAGGCCACGCCGATGAGCTATTCGGTCAACGGGCGGCAGTTCGTCGTGATTGCCGCCGGCGGTCACGGCTCGTTTGGGACCAAGCTCGGCGATTACATCATTGCCTACGCGTTGCCGGAAAAGTAAGCGGGGCGGCAGAAGAGTCGCGCCTGGACGGGGACGCCCCGTCCACGCGCGCACACGCGGCGGGCTAAGTTATCTGCCCTGCCGCCTGCCGGCCTGCGCCGCGAGTCGCGCGGTTGTCAATGGCTGGCGGCGGACGGCGCACTGCTTGCCGCTGAATCGGCGTTGGCCGGGCCGCCCGCCTTATCGGATGGTTTGCAGCCCGCACAGGTCGCTGCGAGAGCTAGCGCAAATGCGCTTGCCAGAAGCCCGCGGTAGAGAGCTGATTTCATAAGATTTCCTGACTAAGTGGCGTCAGGCCGGCTCGCTTGCGGTATGCATGCGGCAACGGCCCCGACGGTGACCGGCGATCGCCGCCGGTAGTCCGATACATCGATGCGCGGGTCGCCGCGCGATGAGGTGGAATCCGTTCGGCTATCCGATAGCCGCGCATTTCCCGTTCCCGCGATTTGCATCGGACGCTTCGGTCGGCAGGCGCAAGTAATTTCTACAACGGCGCCGCAACTTCGGCGCGACCTCGCCGAATACGGATTGTTTCCAACCTCGGTGTGCTAAGAGGGCTCAGCGCGGCGTTACGCGACAGCGGGGGCAAAAAAAGACTCGCGCTATGCGGGTCTCGTTCTGCTGTCATCAGGCACGCGAACGGCAGCGCAGCCAGTACCGCCAGATGTTGGTAATTGCGAGGTAGACAGCTGTCGCGACCAGTAGCTCGATCGTCAGCCACACCCCGATATACAAATCTTCGGGATCGCGAATCCCTAGGGCCTGTGATGTATACAGCCATGCGCGCGTTTCCGCCTGTGACCACTCATAGTGAAGCGGGCGCACACAGATAAATGACAGGCCACACAGCACCAGAAAGAGCACAACCCGGGAGCCCTTACGGGCAGGCGTTGCCATACGAGATAACCTCAATTGATCCTTATGCTTTAATCCCCGACTTACCGGCAGGGATGGTCGCTGTGCGCAACAGCGCCGAACGGATTCGCAGAAACTCAGTGCGGCTCGGTAGGGTAATGCAGCCAAGTGAAAGACCGTGGCCACCAGCCGGGTGCAACCGGAAGTTGCCGCGCATCACGCCATTAATCCAGGTGTGATCGTCAATTTTTTCGTCATCGCGATACAGCGCGAACCATTCAAAGTGATCGGACGGACTCGGCGTGTAGAAATTCCATTCATCTTTAAACCACGTGATGAGCGCGGAACCGACACCCCCAGTGGGCCGCGGCACGATCCAGTATTTACCTGCGGGCAGCGGGCCATTGTTGGGCACCATCGTGCAGCCGCCGCGATTGCGGTATTGATCATTGCCCGAGTAGGCGTTGAATGTACCGACACCATCGAAAGTGAGCGGTGAGAGCCACTGGTTATCAATCAGAAATCTTCCCGTGAGAGCCATCGTCGTGCCCCCTATCCGCGCTCATTCCATGAATCGGTGTATTTGATATTGCCGTCGAGGTAGTGCCACCGATTGCAGTGTCTGACCCGTCGCGACGGCTTTATAAAGATATGGCGTCGCGCGATCGAATTCCTTCTCTAACGCAATCGGCGAGTGCGCACGTGCGCCTGTGATTTTCCCGTTAGCCGCATCAACCGGCAGGTTCACGCCGTGTCCAAAGCTGATAATTTCGATGCTGCCCTGGCGATCCTGAACGGACGACGAACCGAGGATGTCTGCACCGCCATCATCTTTGAGCCACATGTGCGCGGGGATCGGCATATAAAACCTCCCTCAAATCGACTTTATTGAATTACGGTTGGTGCGCGAGTAGATCACAGTTCGAGTTTTGCGATGATGCATATCGAATGAGAAACCTTTCATTTGACAATAAATGACGGGTTCGTCTGCCCGCGGTGACCTGGCAACCACGAACTACCAATGTCGCCGTTGCAATTCCATTGAACCCCCCCGCAAAACCCGAGTATTCTTTTGTCTGACGTTCGGCATCCCGAACGTTTGGGGCGGCTTGCAGCGCGACCCTCACCGCGCATCCCGCCATTCACCCGCAGTCGTGCGCGCGCTCGCGCAACGGGCTTCGAAATGATCAAGCGCATCACGCTGATTACCGCTTCGATAGCCCTCGGTTGCGTCGCGACCATCGGCCCGGTGCTCACGAGTCTGTACGTCGCGCACCGCGACGTCGAGCGGCGCGACCGGGTCGAACTTCACGATCTCGCCGAAAAAGCCACGATCCGCGCGGAGATGGTCGCCTATCAGGTGCTCGCCGCGCTGGCCGATCTGAACCGCGAGCCCGGCATGCCCTGTTCGCCGGAGAACCTCGAACAGACCGCCCGCGTCATCTACAACTACCGCTTTGTGCAGGACGCCGGCGCCTACGCGAACGGCTACTACCTGTGCTCGCCGCTGCTGACTGGCGCCGAGCAGGGCGAGCTGGGCCTGCCGCCGCCGGATTACCGCGGCACCGACGGCTATTTGTTGTGGTTCCAGCGCCAGAGTCCGCTCAGCGACGCGCGCAAGGACATCCTGATCGGCCACGACGGCCACTACGTTTCGATCGATCCGGCTTCGTTTGTCGACCTGATCGATCCGGCCCGCCGCCCGATCGCGGTCATCCACATTCCGTCGGGCACGCTGCTCGCGGTGTCGACCGGGACCGATCCGGACGAGATGCTCCGCGTGTGGAAAAACGGCGACAACGCGCAAAGCGCCAACTGGAATTACGCGGTCACCCGCTCGCCGACCCAGCCGCTCGCGGTGGTCGTGAAATCGCCGCGCAGCAGCGCCGCCGGCGATTGGCCGAAGCTGCTCGCCGGCTGGCTGACCATCGGCGTGGCCGCCGGCGGGGTGCTCGGCTGGCTCGCCTACCGGCGCGTGTCGCGACAGCTGTCGTTCGTCGCCCGGCTCGAATGGGCGATCGCGCGGCGCCGGATCGAGGTCGTTTATCAACCGATCATGCGGCTCGCCGACGGCCAGTGCGTCGGCGTGGAGGCGCTGGTGCGCTGGACCCAGAACGGCCGCGTGATCTCGCCGGAGGTGTTCGTGCGGGTCGCCGAGCAGAACCGGCTGATCGAGCCGTTGACCGATCTCGTGCTCGAACAGACGCTCGCGCAACTGGGTCCGTTGCTGCGCGCGAATCCATCGTTCTACGTATCGATCAACGTCAGCTGCGACGATCTGGGCAGCCGCCGGTTCCTCGACCGGCTCACCGCATCGCTCGCCGGCACCGGTATTGCGCCGGCGCAGCTGCGGGTCGAGGCGACCGAGCGCAGCTTTCTGAACGCGGACACCACCCGCGACGTGATTGCCGCGTTCCGCGCGGCCGGGCACCCGGTCTATATAGACGACTTCGGCACCGGCTATTCGAGCCTTTCCTATTTACAGAGCTTCCGCGTCGACGTGTTGAAAATCGACAAGTCGTTCGTCGATACGATCGTGCAGGACGCGGCTTCGAGCGTGGTCGCGCCGCATATCATCGCGATGGCTCACGAACTGGGTGTGGAACTCGTTGCGGAAGGCGTGGAGTCGGCGGCGCAGGCCGCGTGGCTGCGCGACAGGGGCGTGCAGTATGCGCAGGGCTGGTATTACGCGAAGGCGATGTCCGCCGCCGAGTTGACCAACTGGCTCGCCAGCCATCGCCGCGCATGCGAACTGGATAGCGCGCCGGTGGCGTGAGAAACGTCGGCGAGCCTGAGTGTGAGCCGACGCCGCCGCCAGCGCCGCATCAGAACCGCTGCCGCGTCAAGACCGTCGCCGCATCAAAACCGCTCGGCCACGTATTTAAACGGATAGTCCGGCGGCGTATAGCCCTCCGCCTTCTGCCGCTTCGGCAGCGTCACCTTCTTGCGCGGCATCTGTTTGTAAGGTACCCGGCTCAGCATGTCGCTGATGATGTTCAGCCGCGCGCGCCGCTTGTCGTTCGAATCCGCTACGTACCACGAAGCATAATCGGTGTCGGACGCGGCGAACATCGCGTCGCGCGCGCGCGAGTAGTCGTACCAGCGGCTGTACGACTTCAGATCCATGTCGGTCAGCTTCCACGTCTTGCGACCATCGTGAATGCGCGCTTCGAGCCGCCGCGTCTGCTCGTCCGCGCTGACCTCCAGCCAGTATTTGAGCAGGATGATGCCGGACTCGACGATTGCCCGCTCGACCAGCGGCACCGCCTTGAAAAACGCTGTCACCTCCGCCTCGGAGCAGAAGCCCATCACCCGTTCGACGCCCGCGCGGTTGTACCAGCTGCGATCGAAGATCACCACTTCGCCGGCGGCCGGCAGATGTGGCACGTAGCGCTGCATGTACATCTGGCTTTTCTCGCGCTCGCTCGGCGCGGGCAGCGCGACCACCCGGAACACCCGCGGGCTGACGCGTTCGGTCATCGCCTTGATCGTGCCGCCCTTGCCGGCGCCGTCGCGTCCCTCGAACACGATGCAGACCTTGGCGCCGGTCTGCACCACCCACTCCTGCAGCTTGACGAGTTCCACGTGCAGGTCGAATAGCGCCTTGCGGTACGCCTTCCCCGAAAGCGAGCGCTCTTCTTTCGTCGACGCTTCGTTGTCCGACGTTTTGCTGGTCATTTGGGTGTCTCCAATGGATGCGCGCAACCGGGCCATGATCCGGCGCTCGTATCCAGGGTACGACGCCGCTGCGCACAAGACCATACGACCTTGGTCCAATAGCGCCGGGCGGGGCGGCTCGGGCAACTTGCGCGGTGCGTCCGCTTCGCATCCGGCGCTGGCTGTAAGACCAAGGTCCGATGGCCGCGACGGCGGGCGATGACATCATGAGACTGCAAACATGCCAGGCGGCACCGGTCGCACGCACCGGCGCGTCGTCACATAACCAGAACGGAGGTCGACGGTGAACAGACGGAACTTTGTGCAAACCCTCGCGTTGTCCACCATCGCCGCGAATCTCGCGCTGGCGGGCTGCACGATGACGCCGGGAAGCGGCAAGACCCCGGAGACCAATGCCTCGAAACGGCAGGCGATCGATGCCGCGGTCGACGGTACGCTGTCGCGTCTGTTCGGCACGGTGCAGGGTTCGAGAGAACTCGTCGATAAAGCGCAGGGGGTGCTGGTGTTTCCCGACGTGAAGAAGGCCGCGTTCATTGTCGGCGCCGAGTACGGCGAGGGCGCGTTGCGGGTGCACGGCACGACGGTCGGCTACTACAGCACCGCGGCCGCGTCGTTCGGGCTGCAGGCGGGCGCGCAATCGACCGCGGTGATCTTCCTGTTCATGACGGCAGACGCGCTGCAGAAATTCCAGAACTCGGCGGGCTGGTCGGTGGGCGGCGATGTCGCGGTATCGCTCGTGAAGGTCGGCGCGAACGGCGCGATCGACTCGAACTCGGTGTCATCGCAGGTCGTTGCGATGGTGCTGACCAATACCGGCCTGATGGCGGATCTGTCGCTCGCGGGCACCAAGGTCACGCGGCTCGATATCTAGCGACGCGCGGAGTGCGGGCGTTCGCCGCGCCGCATCGCACGGCGCGGTGCGGGCGCGGTAGGACTGCGCGCTTCGCATTGCGCGTGGTTGAAAAATACGCGGCGCCGGTTGCAACCGGCGCCGTCGCTTTTTGTATTGAATCGATTCGAACGGGTTGCGCCGTCCGTCCAGAAGCGCCAATTCTTTTCCAATTCCGCCATCGCCCGCCGCCGTATTGAGCGATTGACCACGCGCTCAAACGGATTCGTGCACGGCCGCCAAAACGATCGGTTTCGACGATCATCGGTTTGCCAATAAATCTCATTCGCGCAAATTTGATTGGGATCAAACCAATTGCTTAAATTCGCGGCAATTTGGTGTGCGGATTTATTGAAATCTGTTATTAGAGTTGTTAAAGGAGATGGCGGCGCGTGACCCGCGAGCGCGGTGCGAGCTGCGTGGCAGCGTGCCATCTCCGCCGCGCGGTGTTGGTCCTATATGTTATGCGTTATGCGTCGCAGCCCGGCTGCGCATAATTAAACGAATAAAAAACAGGCGATACGGTGGATGTCGTAAACGTGCTACAGATGGCGGAACTTGCATAGATTTTTTTTCCGTACGCGTAAACGCCGGTGGCAGAAAATACATGCAAACCAGGCATTTCATTTTGCCCATGACCTATACTGGTGGAGCTATCGGAAAACCGACAAAAAGTAAGGGGCGGACATACGAGGGTTCGCTCGAGAAGGGGTAAGTCCAGCTGAAAAAGAATCCGTGGTGCCAATCCGGAGATACCGAATGATCAATCTGATCGTACACGGCAGACATCTGGCAATGGAGGCGGCGGGGATACTAACGGCACTGTATGCGCAGCAGTGGCGTGTAGCGAAAAACCCTTCCGCGGTAGCTTCCCGTGTTGCCAGAACTCCCGAGATCCAGGGACACAGCCTTTCCAGTTTCACGTCTCCCATCCCGTTTCGCCAGCCGTTCCCGTCCAATGCCGCCGGTATGACGGCTAGTGCGCCGGTGGCCGCCGGCGCGCCGCGCACGTCGGCAGCGGGCTGGCTGAGATCCGCGGCAGCGGCCTGGCGGCCGTGGCGGCACAGCGGTCGCGACCCGCTTGCGCGGCAGATGCTCACTGCAAAGACCCGCTTCGGCGAGACGCTGAACATGCTGCCGGTGCCGATCGTTACGGCCGATCAATCCGACCGGATCGTATTCGCGAATGACAGAGCGGCGCAGCTGTTCGGCTATACGCGGGAAGAACTGATCGGCGGATCCACCGCGATGCTGTTTCCGGGCGCCGGCCCGTGCGCCGCCAACCCGGCCGGCGCGGCCAATCAGGCGCTTCGAGGCGCGACTAGCGCCGGCGCGGTCCACACGCTGATCGCGCGGCGTCGCGACGGCGTCAGTTTTCCGGCCGAAGCGGAAACCAGCCATTGCCGCATCGCGAACCAGCTGCTGCAGATCACGACGATTTCGGACTGGAGCAAGTGCCCGGAATTCGGCCGTAATCCTAAGGAACTCGAACATCTGGCGCGCGCGTCGTCGCTCGGCGAACTGGCCGGATCGCTCGCGCACGAGTTGAAGCAGCCGCTCACCGCGATCCTGTTCAACGCGCAGGCGGCGAAGAAATTCATCGATTCGGAAACCGTCAATCTCGCGGAGCTGCGCGAGGCCCTCGAAGATATCGTCAGCGACAACTGCCGCGCGAACGACGTGATCCAGAAAATTCGCGCGCTGGTGCGCAAGGGCGATGTGGAATTGCAGATGCTGGACGTGGGAAGCGTGGTGCGCGACATCGCGCTGCTCGTGCACAGCGATGCGCTGACCCGCGAGGTGCGCACGAGCTTCGATATCGCCGACAACCTCGCGTTGATTTGCGGCGATCGGGTGCAGCTTCAGCAGGTGGTGCTGAACCTGCTGCTGAACGCATTCGATGCGGTCAAGGATTGCGCGCCCGCCGACCGGCTGGTCGAAACGATCGTGCGCGAGGAGCCGGACGGCCATGTGCGGATCACGGTGAAAGACCGCGGGCAAGGTCTGACCGTCGACAACATGGACAAGATTTTCCGGCCTTTCTTTACTACCAAGCCGCAAGGGCTCGGTCTGGGGCTGTCGATCAGCCGCACGATCGCGACCGCTCACCAGGGCCGGCTGTGGGCCGAGAACAACGACGATCGCGGCGCATCGTTTCACCTCACGCTGCCGCTGAGCCGCGGCGGCCGTCAGCCTGGCGGGTTGCGCGCATGACGAACCTGAGTGCCAGCCGGGTCTTTGTCGTCGACGACGACGATAGCGTGCGTGCCGCGCTCGCGCGTTTGCTGCGCGCGTCGGGCTATAACGTCGAATCGCTCGACTGTCCGCAGGCGTTGCTGGAGCGTGCCGATCTGGCGAGCCAGCCGGCCTGCGTCGTGCTCGATCTGCAGATGCCGGGCATGACGGGGCTGGAAGTGCAGCAAAAGCTCGCGCGCCTGCTGCCGATCGTGTTTCTGACCGGCCACGGCGACGTCAGCTCGAGCGTCGAGGCGATGAAAGGCGGCGCGCTCGACTTCCTGCCGAAACCGGTCGCCGAAGCGCAGCTGCTCGCGGCGGTCGAGCGCGCGCTCAAGCGTGCGTGCATCGAAAGCGAACGGCGCCACGAACGCGCGGAAATCGAGGAGCGCATCAGCCATCTGACCCGCCGCGAGCGCGAGGTAATGGACCTCGTCGTGACCGGCCGGCTGAACAAGCAGGTCGCCAGCGACCTGGGCGCGGCCGAGAAGACCATCAAGATTCACCGCGCGCGGGTGATGGAAAAAATGAAGGCGAAAACCATCGTCGAGCTCGTTCAGCTGGTGACCAAGGCGCGCGCCTACGCAACCGACGAGGAATAATTTGCAGGCTGCCCGGCGCGTGGCCGGGCCGAGTGGCGGCGCCGTGATCGCGCGTGTCGCTCTACTGCTCCTGGTGGACCAAAGTCCTATATCACGGGGAGCTTTCAACAGTTACGCTGGGGCTTCGACGATCTACCTGGCGGAACATTCGCGCTCGCGCCGCATTATGGTCAATCCGAACCAAATTGTTGCGGTGGTCGATGACGACGAGTCGGTATGTCGGGCTATCAAGCGCTTGTTGCATTCCGAAGGTATCCGAGCAGAGACGTTCGCGAGCGGTGACGAGTTTCTGAATACGCTTTCGGCAATTCCGTCATATCGCCCCGCGTGTGTGATCGTCGACGTGCAGATGCCCGGAGTCAACGGCCTCGAGGTCCAACGCCAACTCGCGTTACTCGGCGTACCCGTGATCATGATCAGCGCTTACGACGACCTCGCCGTGCGCCAGGCCGCGCTCGCGTCCGGCGCCGCCGCGTATCTGCGCAAGCCGTTCAACAGCGCGATCCTGTTCAAGGCCGTCGAGATGGCGATCGCCGGTCCGCAGCCCGGACCGTGACGCACGCGCGATATGAGACCAAGGTCCCATTGTCGCGATATTTCCGAACTACCACACTGAATCCTGCCGACGCATCGAACGGGAGAGCGCGCACGTCGCAATGGATGAGCGCACGCCTCGCACCGATGCGCGGCGAGGTTCGCGCACGCGTGTTCGATCGCGCGCCGCGCGGCAACGTGCAAGGACCAGGCGGGAGCGCACGATGAGAGCACCACCGGTTTGTTTCGCGAATCTGGCCGGCGTTGCCGCGACGCGGCTGGCGGCGTTGCGGTTGCCATCGCGGCCGCCGCGTCACAGCGGACGGCGTAGCGCCGGGGCATGCGGCTGGCTGCTCGCGCTCGCCGCGTTCGCGCTGCTGGGCGCTTGCAAGAAGGCGCCCGCGCCGCCGCAGGCGGCCGCGCCGGAAGTCACCGTGATGACCGTCGCGCGCCAGGACACGCCGGTCGATTTCGAATTCACCGCGCAAACGCAAAGCTCGCGTGAAGTCGAGATCCGCTCGCGCGTGGACGGCTTTCTCGACAAACGCACGTACACGGAAGGGCAGATGGTGAAGACCGGCCAGACGCTGTTCCAGATGGACAGCAAGCCGTTCGAAGCCGCGCTGCGCACCGCGCGCGGCCAGCTCGCGCAGCAGCAGGCGCGCCATGAAGTCGCCAGGGCCAATCTCGCGCGGGTCCAGCCGCTCGCCGCGCAGAACGCGTTGAGCAAGAAGGATCTCGACGACGCGATCGGCAACGAGAAGCAGAGCGCGGCCGCGGTGATCGCCGCGCAAGGGGAGGTCGATACCGCGCTGCTGAACCTCGGCTATACGACGATCAAGTCGCCGCTGACCGGGCTGTCGAGCTTCGCGCGCCAGCAGGACGGCAGTTATGTGGCGGCCACCACCAACGGTTTGCTGACCTACGTGTACCAGCTCGATCCGATGTGGGTGAACTTCAGTATTTCGGAAAACGAAATGCTTCGCTATCGCGACCAGATCGCCGACGGTCAGCTGCGTTTCCCGCCGCGCAACGATTTCGTCGTGCATCTGGTGCTCGCCGACGGCACCACCTTCTCCGAGGTGGGCCATATCGATTTCGCGAATCCGGCCTTCAATACCGAAACCGGCACCTTCCTCGTGCGGGCGGTCTTCGACAACCCGAAGGGCGTACTGCGCCCCGGCCAGTTCGTGCGCGCGCGCATCTCCGGCGCGATCCGCCCGAATGCGACGCTGGTGCCGCAGCGCGCGGTGCTGCAGGGCGCGAAAAGTCACTTCGTGTGGGTCGTCGACGATCAGGGCAAAGCGCATCAGCGGGTCGTCGAGGTCGGCGACTGGCGCGCGGAACAGTGGTTCGTCTATGACGGCCTGAAGCCGGGCGAGCGCATCGTGGTGGACGGCGCGTTGCGGGTGACGCCCGACGCGCAGCTGAAGATCGTCAAGGCCGCCCCGGCAAGTGCGCAAACCACGGCCGCGGCGGTCGCGGCGTCGCAAAGCGCGGCGCCGGCCGCCTCCGAACTCGGCACGGCCGAATAACGGGGAGCGGCCCACATGAACATCTCCCGCTACTGCATCGATCGGCCGATCTTCGCGTCGGTGATCTCGATCGTCATCACGCTCGGCGGCGCGCTCGCGATGTTCGCGCTGCCGATCGCGCAGTACCCGGACATCACGCCGCCGCAAATTACGATCTCGGCGACCTATCCGGGCGCCAACGCGGAGGTCGTCGCGAACAACGTCGCGGCGCCGATCGAGCAGCAGGTGAACGGCGCGGACAACATGATCTATATGAACTCGTCGAGTTCGTCGACCGGCAATCTGACGATCAACGTGTTCTTCAATATCGGCACCAACCCGGAACTGGCCCAGGTCGACGTACAGAACCGCGTCAATCTCGCGTTGCCGCAACTGCCGCAATCGGTGCAGGCGCAGGGCATCCAGGTGCAGAAGAAGTCGTCGGCGTTCATGATGGTGATCGCGATCTATTCGCCGACCGACCGCTACGACTCGACCTATATCGCCAACTTCGCGAACATCTACGTGCTCGACGCGATCAAGCGGATTCCGGGCGCGAACCAGTCGAGCATCTTCGGTAATCCTGATTACGCGATGCGGGTCTGGCTGAAACCCGACCGGATGGCGCAGCTCGGTGTGACCGCCGCCGACGTGCAGAACGTGGTCGCGAACCAGAACCAGCAGTTCGCGGTGGGCAGCATCGGCCAGTCGCCGACCGGCGGCGCGGTCCAGCAGTCGTTCGCGGTCACTACCACCGGGCGCCTGACCGAGCCGTCGCAGTTCGACAACATCATCGTGCGCGCCGCGAGCGGCGGCGCGGCGATCGTGCGGCTCAAGGACATCGGCCGCGCGGAACTCGGGCAGAAGGATTATTCGATCCGCAGCCGCTTCCAGGGCAAGCCGGCCACCGTGATGGCGGTCTATCAGCAGCCGGGCGCGAATGCGCTCGAAGTGTCCAAGCAGGTGCGCAAGACCCTCGAAGAGATGAAGAAGTCGTTTCCGGAAGGGCTCACCTACGAGATCGCGATGGATACGACCGAGTTCACCCGGGCGTCGATCTCGGACGTGATTCACACGTTCTTCGAAGCGCTGGTGCTGGTCGTGATCGTCGTGTTCGTGTTCCTGCAAAGCCTGCGCGCGACGCTGATTCCGATCATCGCGGTGCCGGTGTCGATCGTCGGCACCTGCATGTTCATGCTGCCGCTCGGCTTCTCGATCAACATGCTGACGCTATTCGGGATGGTGCTCGCGATCGGCATCGTGGTGGACGATGCGATCGTCGTGATCGAGAACGTCGAGCGCAATATGACGGTGCACAAGCTCAGTCCGAAAGAAGCGGCCAAACAGGCGATGGACGAGGTGGCCGGCCCGGTGGTCGCGATCGTGCTGGTGCTGTGCGCGGTGTTCGTGCCGGTCGCGTTTCTCGGCGGCATTACCGGGCAGATGTACAAGCAGTTCGCGATCACGATTGCGATTTCGGTGGTGCTGTCCGGCATCGTCGCGCTGACCTTGTCGCCGGCGCTCGCCGCGATTCTGCTCAAGAGCGGACATCACGAGAAGAAGGGCTTTTTCCGCTGGTTCGACAATACCTTCAACCGGATGACGGCCGGCTATACACGCGCGGTCCGCTTGATCATCAAACGCTTCATCATGGGGCTCGTGTTCTTCGCGGCGATGATCGCGCTGGCGGTCGTGATGGTGAAGCACATTCCGTCGGCGTTCCTGCCGCCGGAGGACCAGGGCTATCTGCTCGGCGCGATCATCATGCCGGACGCGGCGAGCCTCGATCGCACCGGCGAGGTGTCGCAACTGGTGACCGACTACTTCATGAAACAGGACGCGGTCGGCAGCATCGCGACGGTCGACGGCTTCAGCCTGCTCGACAGTCAGAACAAGAACAATTCGAGTACTTTCTTCGTTGGCCTGAGGAGTTTCGACGAGCGTTATACGCGCGCGAATATCCGCACGCAGAACGCCCGCAGCGTGCTGCTCGACGCGTACCGCTACTTCGCGAATCTGCCGCAAGCGCTCGTGCTGCCGGTCAATCCGCCGTCTATTCCGGGTCTCGGCACGACCGGCGGCACCGAAGTGTGGATCCAGAGCAAGGGCGACGCGACGATCGCGCAGCTCGCGGAAGTGTCGCAACAGTTCGTCGAGAGGGCGCGCGCGCGGCGCGAGCTGACCGGCGTCACGTCGACGTTCAACGCGTCGTCGCGGCAACTGCTGGTCGACGTGGACCGCGACAAGACGGAGACGCTCGGCGTGCCGGTCGAAGACGTGTATAGCGCGATGCAGACGATGTTCGGTTCGCTGTACGTGTCGCAGTTCAACCGTTCGAGCCGCCTGTGGCAGGTGATTTTGCAAGCGGAGCCGTCATACCGGCTCAAGCCCGACGATCTCGATCAGATCTTCGTGCGCAGCCGCACCGGCACGATGGTGCCGATCAAAGCCGTGGCGAGCTACCGCTGGGTGACCGGCCCGGACCTCGTCACGCGCTTCAACAACTTCCCGGCCATCAAGGTCACCGCGAACGCGGCGCCGGGATTCAGCTCCGGCCAGGTGATCTCGGCGTTGGAGGAGATCGCCACGCAGATGCCGGAAGGCTACGACGTCGCGTGGAGCGGCGAAGCGTTCGAAGAGCGGCAGTCGGGCGGCACCTCGGGCCTCGTGTTCGTATTTGGCCTCGTGATGGTGTTCCTGATCCTCGCCGCGCAGTACGAGAAGTGGACGCTGCCGATCGGCGTGCTGATGGCGGTGCCGTTCGCACTGTTCGGCGCGCTGCTCGCGATCCTGCTGCGCGGCCTGAGCAACGACGTGTACTTCCAGATCGGCCTGACGATGCTGGTCGCGCTCGCGGCGAAGAACGCGATCCTGATCTTCGAGTTCGCGGTGCTCAATCGCGAGGGCGGCGCGTCGGTGCTCGACGCGACGATGACCGCGGCCGAGGAACGGCTGCGGCCGATCGTGATGACTTCGCTCGCGTTCATTCTCGGCTGTGTGCCGCTCGCGATCGCCACCGGCGCGTCGGCCAACAGCCGTCATTCGATCGGCACCGGCGTGATCGGCGGGATGCTCGGCGCGACCGCGATCGCGGTGTTCTTCATTCCGATGTTCTACTACCTGCTCGAAACGATGTCGTCGCGTTCGAGCGGCAAGAAAAAGCCGGACCAGCAGGCCCCGGTCGGCGTCGCGCACGACGCGCCGCTGCCGACCGGGCCGGGCACGTCGAGCGAGGCGCCGTCCGCGCCGCAAAAAGGTGACTGACATGCGCCGCACGGCATCGCTGCGTCTGCTCGCCCCCGTGATGCTGCTCGCGCTGAGCGGATGTCTGCTCGGCCCGAACTATCAGCGTCCGGCCGTCGAGGTTCCCGCCACTTACCGCTTTGCCCAGGGCGAGGCCGCCGGTCTCGCGAACGCCACGTGGTGGGAACAGTTCGACGACCCGGTGCTCGATCAGCTGATCGCCACCGCGTTGCTGGAAAACCGCGACGTGAAGATCGCCGCCGCGCGCGTCGACGAATTTCGCGGCCAGTTCGTGACCACCCGCTCGGCGTTGTTCCCGCAACTGTCGGCCGGCGCGGATGCGTCGCGCCAGCGCACCTCGCGCGACGTGGGCATCGGCCAGCTGTTGCCGCCCGGCACGAGCCCGGTCTACAACCAGTTCGACGCGACGCTGGCGGTGTCGTGGGAACTCGATCTGTTCGGCAAGGTGCGCCGTCAAACCGAGGCCGCGCGCGCGAGTCTGTTCGCGAGCGAGGAGGGCCGGCGCGCGACCATTCTGACGCTGGTGGGTTCGGTGGCGGCCTCGTATATCAATCTGCGCAGTCTGGACCGCCAGCTCGAAATCGCCAGAGAGACGGTCGAGAGCCGCGCCGAATCGGTGCGGGTATTCGAGTTGCGTTTTCACGGCGGCGAAGTCTCGCAGATGGAACTCGCGCAAAGCGAGTCCGAATACGAGGCCGCGCTGGCGACGATCCCGCAGCTCGAAGCGCAGATCGCGCAGCAGGAAAACGCGTTGTCGGTGCTGATCGGCCACAATCCGGGCGCGATCCTGCGCGGCCGCGAGCTCGGCAAAATGGGTACGCCGCCGATTCCGGCGGGCTTGCCGTCCGAGTTGCTCGAACGCCGCCCGGACGTGCTCGAAGCCGAACAGGCGCTGGTCGCGCAAAACGCGTTGATCGGCGCGGCGCGCGCGCTGTACTTTCCGTCGATCTCGCTGACCGGTCTGTTCGGTTCGGTCAGCGCGCAGTTCTCGAATCTGTTCAGCGGACCCGCGCGGGTGTGGTCGTTCGCCGGCAGCGTCACGCAGCCGATCTTCACCGCCGGCAACATCACCGGCCAGGTGCATCAGGCCGAGGCGCGCGAGCAGCAGGCGCTGTTCGCGTACGAAAAGACGATTCAGGTCGCGTTCCAGGAAGTCGAGGACGCGCTGGTCTCGGTGCAGAAAACCCGCGAGCAGCTCGACGTGCAGAACCGCCAGGTCGCCGCGTTGATTACCTATGCGCATCTGGCGCGGCAGCGTTACGAGGGCGGCTATACGAGCTATATCGAAGTGCTCGACGCGGAGCGCAGCCTGTTCAACGCGCAGCTCGGCTCGACGCAGACCCAGGGCGCGGTGTTGACGTCGTTCGTGACCTTGTACAAAGCGATGGGCGGCGGCTGGGTGCTGGAGGCCGAGCGGCGCACGGTGCCGCCGGCCGAGCCGGCAATGCCCGCTTCGGGAACGGCCGCACCCGCGCCTGTGCCGGCGGCGAGCGCGCCGGCTGCGCCCGCCGCCCCGGCCGAAGCGGAGGCGACGGCCGCGGCGAGGGGCGCTGTAGCTCGCGCCGCGCCGCCTGTCGCGGCGCTGGCGAAGCCGGATTCACCCGCACTTGCTTCGGAGAACCCATGATGGAGCGGGAGCTGATCGCGTGCGCGGAATGCGACCTGCTTCAGCTCGGCGCACCGCTTGCCGCCGGCCGCGCGTTGCGCTGCCCGCGCTGCCACGCCGAACTCAAACGCAGCCACAAGCATGGGCTTGTGTATGCGCTGGCGTTTACGCTCGCGTCGGCGGTGCTGCTGGTGATCTCGAACCTGTTTCCGATCGTCGGTCTGTCGCTGAACGGCAATGTCGTGCAGACCACGCTCGCGGGCTCCGTGCGGATGCTCTACGCACACGGCGCGTGGCCGCTCGCGCTGCTGGTCGGTCTGACGACGATCGTCACGCCGGTGCTGCAGGTCGTCGCGATGCTGTGGCTGCTGGTGCCGCTGCACCTGGGGCGGGCGCCGTGGCGCGCGGCCGAAGGTTTCCGGCTGTTCCAGCTGACCCGGCCGTGGGGCATGACCGAGGTGCTGATCCTCGGTCTGCTGGTCGCGCTCGTCAAACTCGCGCATATCGCGAAGGTGGTGCCGGGCATCGCGCTGTGGTCGTTCATCGCGTTGATGCTGCTGCTCGCGGCGGCCTCGGCGAGCTTCGATGCGCGCGACGTGTGGGCGCGCATCACTGCCGCGCGGCACGGGGCGCGCGCGTTGCCGTTGCCGCGTTTGCGCGCGCGCCGTCACGCGCGCACCGCGGCCGCGCATGGCCTCGTGCTGTGCGAGGAGTGCGGGCTGCTGAACCCGCCCGCCGCCGCATCCGCTGCCGCTGGATCCGCTGCCGTCTCCGCAGCCGCACCTCACCCGCGCCATTGCCCGCGCTGCAAGGCGCCGCTGCATCTGCGCAAGCCCGCGAGCCTGTCGCGCACGTGGGCGTATCTGGTCGCGGCGATGGTGCTGTATATCCCGGCCAACGTGCTGCCGGTGATGGACACCAGTTCGCTGTTCGGCACGCAAAAAGACACGATCATGAGCGGCGTCGTCTATCTGTGGGTATCGGGCTCGTGGCCGCTCGCGGTGCTGGTGTTCGTTGCGAGCATCGTGGTGCCGATGCTGAAGATCCTCGGCCTCGCGTATCTGGCGGTGACGACGCAACTGCGCTCGCAATGGCTGCCCGGTCAGCGCACCCGCATTTACCGGGTGATCGAGCTGATCGGCCGCTGGTCGATGCTCGATATCTACGTGATTACGATGCTGGTCGCGCTGGTGCAATTCCAGGCACTCGCGACGATCAAGGCCGGCCCGGCCGCGATCGCGTTCGGCGCGGTCGTGGTGCTGACGCTGCTCGCCGCGATGGCATTCGATCCGCGTCTGATCTGGGACGCGCTGGAGAGCGACGATGTCCGAGCCCATTGAGGAGCCCGAACTGCCCGCCGCGGAGCCGGTGCCGCCGTCGCGCTGGCGCATGCAGCTGGTGTGGCTGGTGCCGATCGTCGCGATCCTGATCGGCGGCTGGCTCGCGGTGAAGGCGGTCATGGAGCGCGGCGAGGAGATCACGATCAGCTTCAAGACCGGCGAGGGCCTCGAAGCGGGCAAGACCAAGATCAAGTTCAAGGACGTCGACATCGGCGTGGTCGATACGGTGTCGCTGTCGCCGGACCACAAGCGGGTGATCGCGAAGGCGGAAGTGGTACGCGACGTCGCCAATCTGATGGTCGAGAACACCCGCTTCTGGGTCGTGCGGCCGCGCATTTCGGGCGGCACCGTGTCGGGGCTCGGCACGCTGCTGTCCGGTTCGTTTATCGACGTCGACGCCGGCAATGCCGCGAAAGCGCGCCGCGAGTTCGTCGGCCTCGAAGAGCCGCCGGTGATCGCGAGCGACGTGCCGGGCCGCGAGTTCACGCTCAAGGGCGTGGGGCTCGGCTCGCTCGACGTCGGCTCGCCGATCTATTTCCGCCGGCTGCGGGTCGGTCAGGTCGCGTCCTACCAGCTCGATCCGGATGGCCGCGGCGTCACGCTGAAGGTGTTCGTCAACGCGCCGTACGATCAGTTCGTGCGCACCGATGCGCGCTTCTGGCACGCGAGCGGCGTCGATATGTCGTTCGGCGCCGACGGTCTGCGCGTGGAGACGCAGTCGATCGTGTCGATCATCATCGGCGGGATCGCGTTCGAGTCGCCGCCCGAGTCGCGCGTCGATACCGGCGCGGCCGCCGGCACGCAGTTCACGCTGTACCCGACCCGCGACGACGCGATGAAGCAGCACGACCGGATCGTCGATCGCTACGTGGTCGTGTTCAACGATTCGGTGCGCGGTCTCGCGGTCGGCGCGCCGATCGATTTCCGCGGCGTCGTGATGGGCGAGGTGAAAGCGATCTACACGCGCTTCGATCCGGCGACCAACCGCTTCAGTATTCCGGTCGAAATCGAAATCTATCCGGAGCGCTTCACGTCGCGCTATCAGGATGGCCAGGCGGGCGGACGGGTCACCGACGACCCGCGCCGGATGGCCAACTATCTGATCGAGCATGGCTTCCGCTTCCAGCTCAGAAGCGGCAATCCGCTGACCGGGCAGCTCTATCTCGCGTTCGATTACTTCCCGGACGCGCCGAAAGCGTCGATCGACTGGAGCAAGACGCCGCCCGAACTGCCGGCCACGCCGCGCGCGCTGCAGTCGTTGCAGGACTCGGTATCGCGGCTGATGACGAAGCTGAACAACATCCCGTTCGAGGCGATCGGCAAGGATGCGCGCGATACGCTGCGCACCACCAATTCGATGCTGGCGCAACTCGACAAGGAAGTGGTGCCCAAAGCGCGCGACACGCTCGGTTCCGCGCAGAGCGCGCTCGATTCCGCGAACGCCGCGCTGCAACCGGATTCGTCGCTGCAGCAGTCGACCGAGGACGCGATGCGGGAGCTGACGCGCACCGCCGCGTCGCTGCGCACGCTGTCGGACTACCTCGCGCAGCATCCGGAAGCGTTGGTGCGCGGCAAGCCGGAGCAGAAGCCATGAGATGGGGAACGCTAGCGGTCATGGGGCTCGTGGTGCTGACCGGCGCGTGCGCGTCGCCGGCGACCAACTTCTACACGCTCAATCCGGACCCGTCGCTGACCGCGTCGGCCACCGGCCGGCCGATCGTCGCGGTGATCGGCCCGGTGACGATTCCCGAACTGGTGGACCGTCCGCAAATTGTCACGCGGGTCGGCGATCATGGCGTCGCGGTCAACGAGTTCGATCGCTGGGCGCAGCCGTTGGGCGGCGACATCGGCCGCGTGATCGCGGGCAATCTCGGCACGCTGCTCAATTCGCAGCAGATTTCGGTGTATGACGCGACGCGCGATCCGGCCACGGTCTGGCACGTGCGTATCGACGTAATGCGCTTCGACTCGGTGCCCGGGCAAGAGGTCACCGTCGACGTGCTGTGGGCGGTACGGCCGCCCGGCAAGAGCAGGGTGGTCAGCGGCCGCTCGGTCGCGCACGAAGCGGTGTCCGGACCCGGTTTCGCGCCGCTCGTTGCCGCCCACGACCGCGCGCTCGCGTCGGTCAGCCGCGATATCGCGGCCGCGATGCAGGCGCCGCCGGCCTGACCTGGCGCGCAGGCGCGGCGGCGCAAGCCGGCTGAAATCAACCGCACCGCGCCCATACGACCTTGGTCCGATTGCCGGAACGCGTGACGCGGCGCACAATTGCGCATCGCCACCGTCTGTCGTCCGTTACAGGAGCCGCCTCATGGATGTGCAAACGCTGTTGTCCCGCAATCAGGACATCGCGATGAAAATCAACCGCGTGCTGCAAAAGCGCACGCGGATCGCACAGGAACATCTGAACCAGCGGCTCGACGAAGCGCTGCACGCGGAGCGGCGCGGCACCGGCACCGGCACCGGCACGGCGGACAGCGCGCCCGCGCCGTTCGATCCGTCGCACGCATGGCAATACGGGGTGGATCTCGCGCAGCGTTCGCTGCTGTTCTGGGACACGCTGTATCAGCGCGGCAATGAATTCGTTCAACGAAGCATCGGCGAGCCGCCGCCGGTGCTGCACTTCGACTACGACGTCGTGCTCGACGGCCGCAACTTCGCGCGCCCCGTCAACTACACGCTGCTGCAACTGCGTCCGCTCGAAGGCGTCGGCGTCGACGTGCGCAAACGCCCGTACCTGATCATCGATCCGCGCGCGGGCCACGGCGCGGGCATCGGCGGCTTCAAGGACGACTCGCAGGCGGGCGTCGCGCTGCGCGCCGGCTATCCGGTCTACTTCGTCGTGTTCCATCGCGAGCCCGAACCCGGTCAGACCCTGCTCGATGTCTGCGACGCCGAACAGCAGTTCGTGAAGAAGGTCCGCGCGCTGCATCCGGACAGCCCGAAGCCGGCGCTGATCGGCAATTGCCAGGGCGGCTGGGCGGCGATGATGCTGGCCAGCTCCGACCCCGGCGACACCGGTCCGATCGTGATCAACGGCGCGCCGATGTCGTACTGGAGCGCCGCGTGGAGCGAAGGCGAGGGCGACAACCCGATGCGCTACGCGGGCGGCATGCTCGGCGGCACGTGGCTCGCGTCGTACGCGGCGGATCTGGGCAACGGCAAATTCGACGGTGCGTATCTGGTGCAAAACTTCGAAGGCCTGAATCCGGCCAATACGTTCTGGGACAAGTATTACCACCTGTTCGCGAACGTCGATACCGAGCCGCCGCGCTTTCTGGAATTCGAGCGCTGGTGGGGCAGCTATTACCTGATGAATCGCGAGGAGATCGAATGGATCACCCGCAACCTGTTCATCGGCAACAAGCTGTGGAAAGGCGAGGTGAACAATGCCGCCGGCAACGCGTTCGATCTGCGCGAGATCCGCTCGCCGATCATCCTGTTTGCGTCGATGGGCGACAACATCACGCCGCCGCAGCAGGCGTTCAACTGGGTCGCCGATCTGTACGGCAGCACCGAGGAAATCAAGGCGCGCGGCCAGGTGATCGTCGGGCTGATGCACGAGGACATCGGCCATCTCGGCATCTTCGTGTCGGGGCGCGTCGCGAAGAAGGAGCATAAGCAGATCGTCTCGGTGCTGGAGACGATCGAGACGTTTCCGCCGGGCCTTTACGGGATGTCGATCAACGAGAGCAAGGGCGCGGACGGCGAGATCACGTACGAAGTCGAGTTCAGCGAACATCGGCTCGAAGACATCACCGAGCGCCTGAACCGCTTTCAACGCGTCGACGAAAAGCCGTTCGAGGCGGTCGCCGCGGTGTCGGACTTCAATCAGCGCCTCTACGAGGCATTCGCGCAGCCGTTCGTGCAGGCGATGTCGAACGAGACCAGCGCGCGGCTGCTGCGTCAGTATCATCCGCTGCGCTGGCAGCGTTGGGCGGTGTCCGGCATGAACCCGTGGCTGAGCTGGCTGCCGGCCGCCGCGCAGTCGGTGCGCGAAAACCGTCAGCACGCCGGCGCGGACAATCCGTGGAGCGCGCTTGAACGCAGCGGCGCGAGCGTCATCAGCGCGTCGCTCGACTATTACCGCGCGATGCGCGATGCGGCGACCGAGGCGAGTTTCTTCGGGATTTACGCGAACCTGTATGCATCGTTTCTGGCTGACCGGCCGGACGATCGCGCGAAGGTCCCGGCGGCCGCCGCCGATCCGCGCGAGCTGCCGTTCGTGCGCGCGGCGTTGCAGGCGATCGGCGCGGGCGGCTATACGGCCGCGTTGGCCCGCGCGGCGTTTCTGCTGTCGCGCAAGGGCGCGTCGCTGCCGCTTGCGCGCTTCGAGCTGCGCAAGGAACTGGCGGAAAGCTACGCGGACTATCTGCCGCAGATCGGTATCGACGAATGGCGGCGGATTCGCGGCGAGCAGGAAATCATCGTCACGTTCGCGCCCGACGAAGCGATTGCGACGCTGCCCGCGCTGCTCGCCGATGCCACGGACCGCGAACGATTCGTCGAGTTGCTCGGCAAGCTGGCGGCCGATGAGCGGGTGTTGCAGAGCGCGCCCGACGCGGCCCAACGGGCCGCGTTCGAACGGATTCGCGCGGTGCTCGCGACGGGCGGCGGACGCAAACGCACCGCGCGGCTGGCGGATCAGGCCCGTTGATGAGCTGACCGACGGGCAACGGCTCGAGGCTTATATCGACGGCGGATTGAATATCGTCGCCTGGGGTCGACGTTAAGCAGACCCTGGCATGACGGTCGAGGAGCGACATCATGGCTGAACTGTATCTCGGCAACGTCGAAGAAAGCGTCACGGAAGAGGAAATCGCGGAGTTCCTGATCCGCTATGGGTTTCCGCGTCCGAGTTCGGTGCAGCGGGTGCCCGGCTCGGGTTCGCGTCCGGCCGCCATCGTGCTGTTCGACGACGTCAGCACGGATGGGCTGCGGCTGCTGCAACCGCGTATTCATAACGTGTTCTGGAAGAACCACACGTTGGTCGCGCAGCTGTTGCCGGAGCGCAGCGAGGACTGAGCGTCGAGGCGGAGCGGCTCATGGGTCTGCTGTCGAGATGGTTCGGGCGGAAAGGCACGGCCGGCGCGCGCGATGCCGATCCGCATCGGGCGCGGGAAATCGTCGCGCGCATCGTCGCGCTCAATCCGCCGTTAGCGCTCGCGCGCGATCATGAAGCGCGTCTGCTGACGGCCGCGCAGCAGGCGGCGGGCTATCTGGGCCATCTCGTCGCCGAGATGCCGCCGGCGCGCGAAGCGAGCGCGGCCGCGTGGACGACGGACCCGTACATCCACGCATTTTTCGGCGCGCCCGCGGACGTGTGCGTGCCGTTCAGCCGTTCCGCGGAACTGCTCGCTTACTTCGACGAGCACCTCGGCGCCGACCACGCGTTCGCGGTGCTCGGGATGGCCGTCGACGAACGGCAAACCTTCGGCGTCGCGCAGCACGGCGACTCGACCCGCACCGATGTCGCGCAGACCACGATCAGTTTCAGCGATCACCAGGTGCGCTTGTGCGGCGAGTCCGAAGCCGCGCTGCGGCGCGAGATCGTGCTGCGCATCATCGATCAGCTGGTGCTCGAAGGTCTGCAGAAAATCGCCGCGGATACGCAGCGCTACGACTCGTTGGAACGCGAGCGCGCGCTGCTGAAAACACGGCTGCAAATTCTCGAACGGCAGGGCGCCGGGGTGCGCTCGCTGACGGGCGGCGATGGAGGATTCAATAGCGCGGAGAAGTTCGGCGAGGCGGCGCGGCTGCGCGCGCAGATCGATGAGAACGATAAAGAGCTTGCGCAATTGCCGATGAAGACCGAGGCGCTGGACCGGCATCTGCAGATTATTTGCGACGTGCTGGCGTCGTCGAGTGCGCATTTCTATGTGCTCAAGAACACCTATCTGCTCGATGCGCTCAATGTCGTCGTGCCGCGCGGGGATCCGCGGCCCGCGCGGGAAATCGAGCTGCGAATCGCGCGGCTGCCCGCGCGGCAGGATGCGTTGCGGGCGTTTTCGCTGGTGCGGTTCGAGCGCGCGAATCTGCTGCCGCAGCGCGATCTGCATGAGCGGGCGAGAGATGTGCCGATCTGACTGCGGCCGATCTGATGGCGGCCGTTGGGCGCAATGCCGGATTGCAGGTTGCCGGCCGCCGGACCGGGGTCACAGGTTGGGGGAAGAGAACCCGGTAGCCGAATCCGGCACGAGTCGGCGCTTGAGGATACGCGCGACGGCAAACATCGTACTCGCGCGCTCGACACAGAGACGCTGCTTCAGCGCACCGCCGAAGCCTTCCAGAAACTTGCAGGTGCCCAGGCTATAGAAGCCGTCGACATCGAACGTCAATTTGCGTTCGAGTGCCTGCTGAATGGCGGTCCACACCAGCAGGCTGATCGCGCCGCTATGTGCGCCGGCTTCGCGCGACGACATCAGGTAGTACATCGAATGCTGGTCCCAGACGAGACCGATCGCGGCGACGAGCTTGCCGTGGCTGTCGTAAGCGCCCAGCAGGCGCCCGGCTTTGCGCTCGACAAACGCATTGACCAGCTCGCGCATGACGCCGCGTTCGTACGCGTTCTTGCGCGAACGTTCGAGCAGATTCGTGTCATAGAACTGCACGAACTTGTCCGGCGTGTCGACCGGCTCGACCGTCAGACTTTTGCGGGCGCCGCGAATCACATTGCGGGTTTTGCTATGCATCCGTGCCCACGCGTCTTCGACCGTACACGCCGACGAAATCTGAAACGTATAGCGCACGGAGACCGCAAATCCTTGCAGTGAGAAAGCGAGCGCATCGTCGATACGCGAGTCCAGCAGCTGGTGAAAGCTGTCGAAATGCGGCAATTGTTCGATCAGTGCCGTTGTGACCGCGTGGCGATGATGCTGTTCGCGCGAATCGTCGAGGCCGAGCGGGGTGACCACGGGACCGAGCGTGTGCGTGAGCGGAGGCAGATGCGAAATCCGCCACCCGCTCTTGCGGTTGCAACAATAGGGCATCTGGCCCAGCAGCTGTTTGCCGTGCTCGACTTTAGCCATGCTCCAGTTGCCGCCGGTTGCAATATCGAGCCACCACGGTTCGTGGAAAATGGAGAACGCGGCCGGCTCCGCAAGCGCCCGCACGGACTCCGCGACGAGCGGTACTACTCTGCCTTTGAGACCAAAGCGGGCATCTTTCTTTTCATCGGCGAAAGTATTGAACATAGGGCTCGACGATCAGTTTTTACGGGCGCCTCTTTCGGACCTGGGCGCAGCTCAGATAACCGGCTCACATTCGGAAGTCATGGTCTTCGTCGTATGGCCGTGCATGTAAGTGTGCAGATACGCTTCGAACTCCGCTTTCAGTTCCGGATGACGCAGCGCGAACTCGACGGTCGCCTTCAGATAGCCGAGCTTGCTGCCGCAATCGAAACGCGTGCCGAAGTAGCGATACGCGAGCACCTGCTCTTCGATCAGCAGCGACTGCACCGCGTCGGTCAATTGCAGTTCGCCGCCCGCACCCGGCTTCAGCGCGCGGATGTGCTTGAAGATCGTCGGCATTAGCACGTAGCGGCCCACCACGCCGAGGTTCGACGGCGCCTCGCTCGGCGCCGGCTTCTCGACGATGCCAGACATCTTGATCACGTTGTCCGCCCACTCGCGGCCGTCGACCACGCCATACGAGCGGCTGTCTTCGCGCGCGATCGTTTCGACACCGATCACCGAGCTGTGATAGTGATTGAATGTATCGACCAGCTGGCTCATCACCGGCTTCGAGCTGTGCAGCAGATCGTCGGCCAGAATCACCGCGAACGGGCTGTCGCCGACCAGCTTTTCGGCGCACAGCACCGCATGGCCGAGACCGAGCGCTTCGGCCTGGCGCACGTAGAAGCAGTCGACGTGAGCCGGTTTGATGCTGCGCACGAGATCGAGCAGCTTCTGCTTGTTGCGCGCCTCCAGCTCGGCTTCGATCTCGTAGGATTTGTCGAAGTGATCTTCGATCGCACGCTTGCTGCGGCCCGTCACGAAGATCATCTCGGTGATGCCGGCGGCAATCGCCTCTTCAACCGCGTACTGGATCAGCGGCTTGTCGACGACCGGCAGCATTTCCTTCGGACTTGCCTTGGTGGCCGGCAGGAAGCGTGTTCCGAGGCCCGCAACCGGAAACACGGCTTTGGTGACTTTCAGCATGGTTGGCATCCCCACATCGATTGAAAAGTAGTGTGTCCATGAGCTCGCGATCGACGCCCCGGGTCGGCGGGCCTCGTCAGCCGTTGGAGGACTTCAGCCATCTGCGCTCCTTCGGGTTGAAATGCAAACGCTCCTGCACGCTCTGCGTCAGTTGAGGCGCGTCGGACTCGCGAGCCGCTCTCGACGACAGCAACAGGTACATCAGCAGCGGCGAGATCGGTGAAAGATGGCGCAGGAAGGATCCATAGTCCGGTTCGAAGATCGCTTGAGTCGCGATAAAGCTGACCGCAAAGCAGAAACACAGCCGGTCGAAGCGGGCGGGCTGCGCAACCGCGGCTCTCTTCAGATAGCGCGAGAACGTCGCGCCGAGCGAGAAAAACGTGCAGATGCCGCCGAGGGTCTGGGTCGCCACGCCCGATAGAATCAACGGCACGGGCAGCAGAAACGTGCCGAGAATCAGCATCGCATTGCTCACATCCGACAGCAGGTTGCCGCCCGGAATGATCTGCACGATAAGCGATCCGACTTCGCTCGGATCCCTGAATTCGTTCACCGTCTGGCGCGCGAAGTCGAGCGGCTGACCGTACTGGATGCGAAAGTCGATCGCCATGCAGACGAACAGCACGACCGCCAGCACAATGAGAAACGGCGGCTTGCGCAGGAACGAAGGGCCGAAATACAGCAACATGGTCGGCGCGAGCGTGATGGCCCAATAGGAGCGCAGGTACACCGCGACGAGCAGCGCGCACGCTGTAAAAATGACGACGATGAAGCGCGAATCCTTGCACAACACGATCAGAAAAATCGCGAGAGAAATCACGATCTCCTTCGACGGCAGCGCGATGTACACCGTCTGGTCGAATAGCCAGAAGCAGGCCAGCATGAATTCCAGATAGCTCAGGCTGGGCACGCCCGAACGCCAGATCGCCAGCAGCAGTCCGAACGTCGACGCGAAGAATCCGAGCAGTGATATCGCCAGCGTGCCCAGGCCGAGTGTGCGGAAAAGCCATGCAAGGTTATCGAACGAATCGCCGAATGCCTCGAAGCGGACATCCGCGCTCATCCGCTCGAGAATGAATAGCCCGTCGAGCAAAAATCGCTCCGGCAACACCGTTTCGTGATTGATCGACACGAAGCACAGAAGCGCCAGCACGAGCGCCCAGATCGCCGCGGAGACCCCCGGGGTCGCGGTTTCGCCGATCAATCCAGGTAGTTTGACGATACGCACTTTGATTTCCTCGAATCGCGCGAAGTCCGACTGCTGTATGGCCGGCGTCAACTGGCCGATGCTTTGTCATCCGACGCGCTCGCGTACCGATACGAACCATATCGGCTGCGCAGCGCAGTCGAGCCCAGGCTGTAGCGGTAGGCCGAAGGATCGAAGCCGTTGAAGATCACGCCCTTCAACTCGACGTTCGCCTGCCGCAGCTGCTTGGCCGACTCGCGCACCTCGTCGACCGAGGTCGTGCCGAAACGCGCGACGAGCAATACGGTGCCGCAACGATGCGCGAGGATCGCCGCATCGGAGACCGGCAGCACCGGCGGTGTATCGATCAGCACCACGTCATAACTGTCGCCGACCGAATCGAGCAGCGCCGACATCTGATCGCTCATCAGCAGTTCTGCCGGATTGGGCGGGATCTTGCCGTTGGCAAGGAAGTCCAGTCCGGGCGCGACGTTACGTTGCAACGCCTGATCGAGCGTCACACGCGAGGTGAGCACGTCGGCCAGTCCCGGTTGCGCTTGCTTGCCGAAATAGCGGTGCAGATGGCCTTTGCGCAGATCGCCGTCGATCAGCAATACGCGCTTGTCGGTCCCCGTCATCACGGCCGCCAGATTGGCGCACAGAAACGATTTGCCGATCCGTTCGCTCGGGCCCGTGAGCAGCACCCGGTTGCTGCCCGACTCCTGAATCGACAGTTGCAACGCAAGGCGCAGACTGCGCAGACTCTCGACCGATGGATCGGCCGGGGCGTGCTGGGCAAGCAGCAGCAGGCTGTCGTCGCGTGCCGGCGCGTCCAGCGTGAGCGCGGCTTGCGTGCGGGAGACCGGCACGGTCGCGTAGACGCTCAGCCCGGTCTCGTGCTCGATGTCCTGCGGATCGGTCACGCCGCGGCGAACCACCTGGCGAATGAACGCGGCGAGTACGCCGAGAACGAGACCGAGCACCGCCGATGCGCCGATCAGCAGCGGCTTGTTCGGCTTGATCGGCTCCTTCGGGACCACCGCGCGATCGAGCAGGCGCACGGTGCCCACTTTGCCGGCGCGCACGAGTTTCAACTGCTGCATGTTGTTGAGCATGCCGACATAGAGGTCGTTGTTCACACGCACGTCGCGCATGAGCCGCAGAGATTCCTGTTCGAGCTCGGGCAGCGCGGTCATTTTCCCCGACACCGCCGCGGCTTTCGCGCTCAACGCGGCAATCTGCTCATCGACCGCCCGGACCGCCGGATACTCACTGGTGAAATGCCCGCTGAGTTCCATGCGCTTCTGTTTCAACGCGAGCAGGTTGGTCTGCAGATCGACGCTTTCTTTCAGATAGGTCTTGCCTTCCTCGCTCAGGTCGAACGTGCCGCGCTTGACCCGCAACGCGTTGTAAGTCGCCTCCGAACTTTCGAGTTCCCTTTTGAGTTGCGGCAGCAGGTCGCTGAGGAAGGCAAGCGATTTTTCCGCTTCGGCTGCTTTGCGCGCGATATTCGCCGCGACGTATTCGTCGCCGAGATTGTTCAGGATTTGCGCTGTCAGATGCCGGTCGTTGCCGGTCAGCGATACGTCGATAATGCCGCTCTGCTTGCCTTTCTCGAGGATGAACAACTTGTCTTGCAGATTCTCCATCGTCTTCAGGCGCGAGTTGCGTACCAGCACGAATTCGGTGCCGGGATTCGCGTGCAGCGATTGCACGCGCAGCGTGATCGGTCCGTTGCTGCCGCCCGAGACCACGGTCTCGCCGACCCGGCCCTCGATCGGGGTGTCGAGAAACTTCTGCTCGACCCTGAAGCGCCCGTTGCCGAGCGCGATCAACCTGAAGCTCTCGCCTTCCAGATCGTCGGGAACATCGAAAACGTCCACATCGATCGATTCGCCGGCCCACGCATAACCGCCCATGCCGAACAGCCCGGGTCGGGATAGCCCCTTGTTCCAGCGTGCGATCCAGCTGCCGATCAGTGGAAAACGCACGGGTTCGGCGCGGATATAAAGTTTCAGCTTGTCGACCGCGTTTCCCACCACCATACGCGAGCGCAGTACTTCTATCTGCGCGCTCGTTTCGGTTTTCACGTCGAACAGGCTCGAGACATCGCCCAATAGACTTTTTGCATTCGTCGGGTTCTCCTGCTCCACTTGCACGACGATGTCCGACTGATAGACGGGCCGCGCAAGAAAACTGTAAGCGACGCCGAGCAGCAGAACGGTCGAGGCGATTGCGAGGACCAGCCAACGGTTGGCGAGGACGACGTCGAAGTAACGGACCAGACCGATGTCGTTCTGGCGTGAGCCGGCCGCCTGCGAGCTACGAGAAAACTCATTCATATAGAGCCCATCGAAAAGGTTTAACCGACCACCTGAAGCACAACTGGCCACTCGCCGGCAGCAGAGAAAAACGTGCACTCGATCCGTTCGAACGTCGAATCAAGTGATGTTTCCGCGAGCCGGTCGATCTCGGAGAACGCTGCTCAATTTCGAAATACGGAAGTGCGAACTTGCTGTCTTTTCAGTCAAAACCGACGAAAGACTTATTCGTGAATTGATTTGCGACGCGTCATATAAGGAGACGCAATCGTGATGGGGCGTGTCACAACGGCAATGTAAGTTCTGGAAATATTAACGAGGCAATAAGTGCAAGTTGGTTCGGAAACGCACAAGACTCGTTTTTTTTACTGCATCGGTTATGCAAAAACGGTAATCGTTGCTTACGGGACCGGTGTCAGATAGACGCCGGATAAAAAGCGTTCGGACACGGGAACGGTCGCGGTGTATGCCTTGATCGCCGCGGCGAGCCGAGGTCTGATCAGATTGCGGTGATAGTCGTATATCGCATAGGTATCGCCTTCGCCGTTTGCCGGATCGCCGTTGCGCACGACGAACCAGAACGCCTTTTGCACCGCATTACTGCTCATCAACAGCTTCAACTGTTCGAATGCGCTTGTCATGCCGGCATCTGTGTTGTCCGTGCCGCTATTGGTTTCCGTGATCCAGAGCGGCTTGGTGCGGTTCGGTGTGAGCGCCGCGAGCGTGGTGATGATCGCTTGCACCGTCGTCACATACACGTCGCTTTTGAAATATGGATGGATGTCCACCACGTCGATTACGGCATTGAGCGGACTGCTCGCCGCAGCCGTGTGGTTCCCGAGTGCCTGAAGAAGATCGGTTGCCTGAATGAAAGGAGCATGATCCGGCGGCTTCCACCCGGCATTCGGATAGGCGGAATTATAAAAATAGGAAATTCCCTGGCTGTGCAGAACCGCGTTGTAACCGAGCCGCTTCTTGCTGTCGAGAACTCGCTTCGCTTCGATATAGAGTTCCGTTTCACGCCGGGGAATGTAGCCGAAGATGCCATTCACATCGCCGTAAGAGGGATCGTCGATAGAGAATCCCCAGTTCAACTCGTTGAACAACTCGATGTCCGCCGTATAGGGCAGCACGATGTCCATCAGTGCGCTCAGATATCTGCTGAAGACGGCATCGCAGAAGTCGAGCCGCGGCGACGCCTTGCGTGGCCGGTTCACGACGCCGGGGCACTGATATGCGCCCACAGGCGCCAACATGCCCACCTGGAACAGGATCTTCATTCCGCGCGCGCGAGCGGCATCGAGAAGCGCCTTGGTGAACGCGACCTTGCCCGGCTCGAGCGTACTGCCCTGACTCATGAAGTCCCAGCTCACGCCGAGACGAACGGTGCCGACGCCTAGCGCCCTGATCAGGTCCAGATCCTTCGCGCACTCGTTCAACGCCGCGCGATCCACGGACCAGGGGTTGCAGTTCACGGCCATCGCAAAGCGGTCCGGACCATGCCCGGTTGGCGGGGGCTGCAACGCCGCCAGCTTCGCTGCGTGGCGCGCGCCGGCAGGCGTGCCGGCCGTCACCGCGGCCGCCGGCGGAACCGGCGCGGCCAGGTGCAGCAGCGCGAGACCCGCAACGCAGTACTTTTTCAACCGGCGAGCGACGACCGGCGCCGCGCGTGGCGATCTCGCAATTGCTGTAAAGAGACAATTCAGCCTCCCCATGTTTTACCCAATTGCGCGCCTTTGGGGCTCCGGTGATTTCCGCCTCTTGCGACTTCATACGCGTAGTAGATTCCGATGCTTGCGACGAGCGTGCCGGAAACGCTGAGGAGTGCGAGGACCAGCATCAGATCCAGCTTGAAAACGCTGGTCGCGGCAAAGATGATGAAAATGCTCGCGGCGTTCATCGTCTGGAACACCACATCGAACTTTTGCCGGCGGAAAACCGTGAAAACCTGAGCGAGGGTGCCGAACAACGCCATCGCGAGAAAATACGGCGCGAACACCAGATAGATATGCAGCGACGGTCGCCACAGATCACCCATCTTGAAGTTGATGATGAGCGCGAGGCCGACATAGCCGGCGAGCAGCAGCACGACGGTGAGAGGCATCAGAATCATCGAAAAAGAAGCGACTGGATTGCGCTCGTTCGCGGCGTTTCCGCGTCCGACAAAATCGATCAGATCGCGGCGGAATACGGTGCCCAGGCTTTGTCCGAGCAAAGACGCGGGAAAATACCCGATCCGATAGGCCAACGCGACAACGCCGGCGTCGTGCGGCGCGAACACGAGCGGCATCAGCATCGCAATCGAGTAGATGACGATCGATTGAAGCAGCGTCGCGGGCAGCGAAAACTTCGCGTAATCGAGCTGGAGCTGGGAAAACCTGAAGCACTCGCGCGACAGCAACGAGCGCGCATCGAACAGGAAGCGCAGCAACGGCGGCACGGCCGACGCGAAAAACAGCACGCTGTATAGCGCGAATACCTCCACGCCTTTCCATGCGTGTCCGCCCACGCTCACGAGGACGATAAATAGTGCGGTGAACGCGAGATTGGGAAATGCACGCTGCGCCGCGATGCTCGCGTATTTGCGCTCGCTCGCCAGCGCCTGGGAGAGCGCCTGTTGAAAGAACACCCCCGCGGCGAGTACGACGCTCGACGCATAAGCCCAATGTCCGCTAACGAGCGCGGCGCCGGCGAGCAATAGCGCGATGGCCGTGGCAACGCAGATCGAACTGACCAGTGCATGAACGACCTGCTTTCTGTCCGCTGCCATGCAGGCAACTTCGAGCCGCAGGCCGAGCAATGAACCCGCGAAGAAGCCGATCGCGGTCAACTGGCTGAAATAGCCAAGCTCGTCTGGGCCGCAGAACTTGCCGATCAATATGATCGCGACGAAGCTTGCGATCTGGCTGAAAAAGACGCCTGCGATGCTTAGGACCGAATGCTTTACATTGACGATCATCTGGTATTGAGGTTCCGTTCGGGAAAATCGCATGTCGGTCACTGCGGGAACCGGGGGCGCAAACCCCATCGTGGAAAACGGCTGCGAGAAGCCCTTTCCCACGAGTTCGTGTCGCAACGGCTGGTCTGGCTAGTGCGGTGTTGTCTTTACACCGTCTGATCGGGATTTGGCTGGACTTCCCTGGGGCTTGCGGCGAGACGCTCCCTCGTTCCCTTGCCGAGGTTTTCCCTGGCCGTTTCGTAGAGGTTCAGCCAGGTGCAAAAAATGGTGTCCATCGAAAATTTGGCGATGGCCAGTTTCCGCGCGGCGTTGCCCATTTTTTCCCTGAGTTCACGGTCGTCGCGCAAGTCGGCCAGATAGCGGGCCATCTGTTCTTGCGTCGAAGCGACGAAACCGGTAACGCCGTGAACGACTACGTCGCGATTGCCCACCACATCGGTCACCACCGCGGGGATACCCGCGACCTGAGCTTCGATGAGCGCGACAGGCATGCCTTCCCAGCGCGAGGTCTGCACGTAGATGTCGAGTCCCGACACCAGTTCCAAAGCGCGCGAGCGCGTGAGCCAGCCGCTGCACGTGAGCGCCGAACTATCGCGTTCTTCCTTCAGGTCGTCGCGATTGCCGCCGATCCACAGAAACCGCGTGCTCGAATCGTGCAGCGTATTCGCAAGCGCAATGAACATCTCATGGTGCTTCTGAAACGAAGGGCGGCCGTTCATACCGATGACGATGTCGGTATCTTCGCGGACCCGGCGCACCGGAATGCTTTCGATGTTGACGCCGTTCTCGATCAGCGCCGCGTCTTTCACATGCATCCCGCCTTTTATTTCGTTCAATTCGCCGGGCGAGCAGGCGACGACGGTGCCTCCCATCAAGGCCGCGATCCGCTCGAACATAAGAAAGGCGAGTCGCCTCCCACGGGAAACGTCGCTGCGCAGGAACGCGAGACCATGAGGCGAATAAAAGATCCTCGCGTGTTGCGAAGCGATGCGGGCGGCCGCCCGGCCCAGCACGCCCGCTTTCGACGAGTGCAGATGAATAACGGTCGGATCGCAGCGCCGGATGTGTGCTGCCATTTCCCACATGCTCAGCCAATCATTCTTCGGATGAACTTCGCGGCACATCGACACGTGGACGAGGTCGATGTCTGGATGGAATAGTTCGCGGAAGTTTTTCGGCGTCTCGGGTCGGATCGAAAAAAGTACTGTGACTTTTGCACCGGTCGCCGCGGTACGGTTGCACAGTTCTGTGAGCATCGAGAGGACGCCGCCCCCGAATGCCTCCGTAATATGAACAACTCTCATGTGCCTCCCGCGCTGAATTGACGAGGTCCAGTTATTAACCGGGCAAGGTTTTGTCGTTTATCATTGATACGGAACCGGCTTACCCTGGGCATCACACGCACCCGGCCGGCATCGCGCGGACACGCGCAATGTGCCTTTCAAGTGGGACGGGAGCTGCGTGGGTTGCTCAGGTAACTGTTACGGTATGACGTTTGCAATCGGTATTTCTGGGCCACGATAGAAGTTCAGAATCCACGGCTCTGTGCGGAAACCCACATCGATCCCTAAATCGAATGTATTACGATTGGAATTGCGGGCAATATTCGCGGACAGCGAATTGGTTTAAGATTTTTTTCGTGGTTAAAAATAACAACTGACAAAAGCGGCCAATCAAGAGGGCATCCGGTCTGCGTCAATACGCGGGTTCGTAATTCCACTGCCGGGGCGTTTTCGGCGGGTAGTGCAAGATCGTTCGCTTCATTGCGGGCGTGGCGAGGTGCAACATGGTAGATGGTCCGGCATGGCGGAAGATTCAGCGCGCAGGTTCAATTGCCTGGGTGCTATTGCTGTTTCTCACTGTGACCATCAGCATGTGGGTGTTTCAGAGTGTGGGACGGCTCATCGTCAAACTCAAACGTGCGCCGCTCAAGCGCGCCGATTCTCTCGCCGAACCGCCGAATAGCTGAGAGCTGCGCGATTCATATTTCAATCGGGAAATCGGCACGCACACGTTTGCGCGCGAGAGTTCTCTCGTCCGCTGTTTTCCAATCCCAACTCGCACCCTCTCCAAACTGCCGCCCAGCGCCTTTTTGTTTTGCCTGAACGCAAAACGGTCCGCCGCGCGCCTGCGAATCGAATGTGCATCAGGTAGAACTTGGTGTGCGTTTGCGCACGGAGCCGGTAAAAATGGAATGCCAGTCTACGCGTGCCTGCCGAATGCTTCGGAAGGCGAACCAAAAATACGTAGACCACGAGGCCGACCATGGAAGAACGCGCACTGCAATTTCCGCAATCGAATGGTTCCACGGCGATTGCCGTGATAGTCGTAACGTGCCCGCTCGCGGCCTGACATCGTCCAGTCAAGCAGATGAAAAACGCACTGTTTCTGATGCAGGACATCAGGGGTGGGGGCGCGGAACTCGTCACGCTGAATGTGGTGAGCGGAATCGTTGCGCGCGGCGGTGACGTGCGTATCCATACGCTCAATCACAGGCGCGCGGATCACGCGCTTCCGGAGAACCTCGCACGCGCGGGAAACTCGGTGTTCGCCGCACGCGGAGGGCGGCCGCTGTCGCTGTGGCGCGCACTGCGCGAGGCGGACGTGGTCGTCGGCTCGCTCGAGATCAAGACGCATCTGGCCGCCGTGCTGCTCGGCGCGATCTTTCGCAAGCCCGTCGTGCTGTGGCTGCACAAGGACCTGACGGTTTTCCTCGAAAACAAGGGCAGCGCGCAGCGCGTGATCTATAAAACGCTGTTCGGCCTGAACCTTCGCTTTGCGCGGCAGACCATCGGCGTGAGCGAAGGCGTAGCACAAAGCCTGCGCACGATGTTCCCGCGCCACGCTTCCCGTATCGCCTGCATCTACAACCCGATCGACATCGCGCGTATCGACAGTCAGCTCGAGCGCGCGCCCGCAGTCGCAGCGTGGATGCAAAAGCCGTTCGTACTCTCGGTCGGGCGTCTCACCAGTCAGAAAGGCTTCGATCTGCTGATCCGCGCGTTCGCGGTGGTCGCCGGGCGCGTTCCGGAAGTGGATCTGGTCATCCTCGGCCAGGGTGAGGAGCGCGCGGCACTGGAGCGGCTCGCGGCGCAGCTAGGCATCGCGCAGCGCGTGCATCTGCCCGGTTTCGTCAGTCCGCATCAGGCGATGGCGCGCGCTTCCCTCGTGGTTGCGTCGTCGCGTTTCGAGGGTTTGTCGCAGGTGCTGATCGAGGCGCTCTATCAAGGCGCGCGCATCGTCTCGACCGATTGCCCGTCCGGGCCGCGGGAAGTACTCGATGGCGGTCGTCACGGCACGCTGGTCGCCAACGGCGCGGTCGCCGATCTGGCCGACTCGATCGTGCGGGAGCTGACGACGGCCGATACGCACGGCGCGAAAGCGACGCGCCGCGCGCGCGCCAAAGACTTCTCGTTCGATTGCATCGTGCCGCAATGGGAGCGTCTGCTGGGCCGTGTTTGATCCGTGTTTGATACGTGATTGACACGTGTTTGCGCATCGAAACGAGCGCGCGCTGAAAGAAACTTCCGGCTGCCTGTGGACCGCTGACGTAACTCCCGCGCGCCGACGCGCGGCACATCCTTCCTGCTGCGAGATGCCCATGGCTGAAGCTAGCGTTAGAACCAGAACGACCATTCCGTGGCTCGACGCCGTGCGGTTCGCGGCGGCGTTGATCGTCGTGCTTTACCACTACACCGCGTACGACTTGCGCACGGGGATCTACCCGGTGACCCGCTATGGCAACCTCGGCGTGCCGCTCTTTTTCATCATCAGCGGACTCGTGATTGCGATGAGTCTCGAGGCGGCCGCGACGCCCGTGCGCTTTCTCGTCAACCGCGCGACGCGCCTGTATCCCGCGTTCGTGGTGTGCTCGGCGATCACCGTCGCGTACGTCGCGTTCTTCACCAGCGGTCCGTTCTTTACCGTGCGCGACGTGCTCGTGAATCTGACCATGTTCGGCGAGCTGCTGCACGGGCGGCTGATCAACGGCTCGTACTGGACGCTCGCCGTCGAATGGGTCTTCTATCTGCTGATGTTCGGGCTGTGGTGCGGGGCCGGGCGGCGCGCGCTGCCGCTGTTCCTGTGGGCGTGGCTGGCTATCTCCGCGGTGGGCATCTGGGTGCCGCTCGGCGCGCTGCCGCGCGCGCTCGTCTCGCACTCGGCGCCGTTCTTCATCGCGGGCGCGGCACTGTACCTGATCTCCACGGGCAAAGGCGGCAGGACGATGCCGGCGCTCGTCGTCGCGAGCTTTCCGGTCGCGCTGTACTGGACGCTGTACAAGCTGGACGACGGGCATTTCCCCGAGCCGCCGTCGCAGTGGGCGGTGATCGCGGTCATTACCGCGTGCTATCTGCTGGTTGCCGCGCTGGCGCTGCGGCCGCGCTGGACGCGGGCGGGGCCGGTGATCGTGCAATTGGCCGGCCGCGCGAGCTACCCGCTTTATTTGTTGCACGAGACGATCGGCGCGCAGGTGCTGCATCGTTTTTACCGGCCCGGCGCATCGGGTGTGCTGCTCATTGCAGTGCTGGTCTGCGCGATGGTTGCCGCGTCGGTTGCGCTCGCCGTGCTGGTGGAACAGCCGCTGATCGACGCAATAAAACGGCGGCTCGCCAGCGGCAGGGGCAGGGGCGAGGCCGTGGCACACGCTGCGCCGACGGCGACGCCGGCGCAACAGGATCTGCAATGACGGCGTGTATGCGCAAGCGAACGACTGGCGATTCGCGAACGCAGGCGCGCAACCCGGACATTCTGTTGTCCTCCCTTTTATTCGTTCGCCAGCACGCCGGACGCACGTTGCCCGACGCCAACGCAAATCGCGAGCGCGGCAGTGCGGCCGATCGTCAACCCATCGATGCGGAGATAGCGTGACCATGGCAACACAGTTCGTAACCGCTCTGTCGCATGCCGCGCAAGCGGGCCGATTCACTCACGAAATCGTGTCCGTTGATTCCATCGACGGGCTCGGCGCGTTGCGCGGTGTGTGGGACACCTTGGCCGCTCAGGCGGACAATCCGTCGTTATGCGAGGGCTACCCATACTGCGAACTGGCGGCATCGATAGCCTTCGAGCAACGCATGGCGGTGCGGGTGCTGCTGCTTCGCGAGGGTCACGACCTGGTCGCGCTGTGGCCGTTCGTGATCGAGCGCCGCGCGCTGCTGCGGGTCGCGCGGCGCCTGACCTGCGGCGCGCGCGAGGAGTACGGCCAGCCGCTCGTCAAACTGGGTGTCGGCGACGACATCTGGCCGGCGCTCATGACCGCGCTCAAGCGGCTCGACGCCGATCTCGTCGAAGTAAGCCGGGTCGCCAACGGCACGAGGCTGCAGGCGGCGCTCGACACCGCGCCGCAATCGCGTGCGCATCGTCTGCTGCCATCGAGCAAACGCGGCCACCCCGGATACGCAATCGGCCTGCGCGGATTTGCGAGCTTCGTCGAGTTTGAGAACGCATCGTTGTCGTCGAGGTTTCGCCAGGTTTTGCGCAAATGTCGCCGGCGGCTCGAACAACTCGGGCCCGTCGAATCTGGTTGGTGCGATACGCCCGAGGAGACCACGCGGCTGCTCGGTTGGATCATCGAACAGAAGCGCGCATGGGCCGCCGCGCGGAGCATCGAGAACGAGTACCTGGAGGATGACCGGATCGTCGCGTTCTTCTCGCGGCTTGCGCAAAGACTGGATTTGTCGAAGACGCCGCTGGTCGCTTTTCTGAAGGTGGACGGTTTGCCGGTCGCCGCGTCGTTGAACATGGTCGGTGGCCAGACTCTGGAGGGCGGCGTCACGACTTACGATCCGGCATTCGGCGAATATTCGGTCGGCTCCCTGCACCTGTATGACCTGCTCAAGTGGGCGCATGCGCGCGGGCTGGATTTCGATTTGCGTCCGGTGCACGTCGACTACAAGGAGCGTTGGGCGACTCACCGTAGCTGGCACGAGACACGGGAGCTGCTGATCACCGCGCGCGGCCGGCTGGTCGACGTCGCACACCTGCACAACTACGCGCAACGAGGCGCGCGCAAGCTGCTGCGTGAGACGGTGCGCCGGATGCGGCCCGCCGCGAAAGCCCCGGAAGCCGCGAAAGCCGCGCAGCCCGGCAAGTAACCGGCGCGGCCGGCGGGGCGGCCGTTACTCCTCACGCGGCGCGGCATCCTCTTTAACACCGGCGGGCTCGGCGCTGACCCGGGCGGGGCCGGCCGCGCGCTCGAACGCCGCCGTTCGATTCGTGGCGCCGACCCAATCCAGCAACAAATGATAAGTAACGGCCAGCAGAACCGGCCCGACAAACAATCCGACCGGCCCCATCGCAATCAATCCGCCGATCACCCCGGCCAGAATCAGCACCAGCGGTAACGCGACAGCGCGTTGAATCAGAAGCGGCCGCAGCACATTGTCGAGCGTCGATACGCACACGGCCCACACCAGCAGCACCGCAGCGGTAATCCGAAAGCCGTGCAGGAACAGCCAGATCACCGAGCCGAGCATCGGCAGCAGCGGCCCGAGCTGCACGAGGCACAGCACCAATATCAACGCGCTGAGCGCGCCCGCAAACGGCACACCCGCCAGCCAGATCCCCGCCGAAGCGAGCGACGCCTGCACCAGCGCGGTGACCACGACACCGAGCGCGATCGCCCGGATCGACTGCCCGGTCAGATAGACGACGCCGGCACCGCTATCGGGCGCGACCCGCACCGCCAGCGCGATCAGCAACGCCACCATCGCTTCGCCCTTCGCATACAGGAGCCCGCACACGATGATCATCAGCAGCAGGTGCAACGCCAGTTCGCCGACCACGCCGATATGCAGCAGCAGCCATTTCGCGGCGACCGCGACATAAGGCTCGATACGCGCGAGCAAGCCGCCGGGCCCGGCCTCGGACAGCCGCTGCCATTCGAGCGTCACAGGCTTCAATACGCGCATGCTGCCGAACCAGCGCGGCGGCGCCGGCAGCGTATCGTTCGGTAGCCCCTGCACGAAGCGCATCACGTCGTCCGCGCGGTCGGCGAGCGTATAGACCGCGCCGAACGTCGGAATGCAGATCACGACGATCTCGAGCAGCAGCATCACCGACACCGCGAGCCAGCGCCGGCCGCCGAACGCTTGCTGGAGCCTGAGCATCAGCGGCCACGTGGCGACCACGATCGTGCTCGCCCAGATCACCGCGGGCACGAACGGACTGACGATATACAAACTGCCGCCGATCAGCGCGACCAGCACGCCGCCGGCGACCAGAATCCGCGCGAGGTCGAACGAGCGCAGCCTGGCCTCGCGCGGTGCCGCGGGCTCGCTGGGGCGCTGGGCCGGGTCGTTCATCGTGGTCGCCGCGACTCCGGTTCGGATGGCGGCCGGGGCCGGATGTCAGCGGCGCGTACCCCCGCGCAGCTAATTGGCGGCCTTCGGTTCGACCGAAATGGCCACCGCCTCGTTGTAGACCACTTCGAGCTGGTCGCCTTTCCTGATCCGCTTCAATTGTTCGGGATCCTCCACGACCAGCTGTACCGAGTTGCCTTGCGGCCCTTTCAGTGTGAGCGTGCCGCTGTGGTGATCGACCGCCGTGACGTTGGCGATCACCGTCACTTCCCGCGCGGCCGAGCCGCCGGGCTTCGCGCCGAGCGCCGCGCGCTCGATCGACTCGGTCGCGTTCGCGCTCGGCGGCGTATGGGTCTTCTTCAGCGTGACGGTCACCGCCTGCGAGTATTCCGCGCTGACCTTGTCGCCGAGTTTGAGCTGGTCGAAGTTGCGCGCTTCCTCGCCGACCACCACCTGCACGACCCGATCTTTCGCATCCTTGAGCCAGATCGTGCGGGTCGACGGTTCGATACCGACGATCGTCGATACCGATTTGACCGTGCCGGTGACGGTCACCTTGCCGGGTTCGCGTTGCGTGGTCACTTGCGGCGCGTCCTGCGCAAACGCGGTTTGCGCCGCGCACAGGAACGCCGCCGCGCAAATCAGTCGGCCGTATTTCATGGTGTTCTCCTCGATTGCCGCACAGACGTCGTCCGCGCGGTCACAGTTGACGCCACGCGCGGGACGGCACGAGCGCGCGCACCGCGCTTTAGCGGACCGTCTAGTGGACCGTGTAGCCGCGCCCCTGCATACACGCAGCCCAGGCGCGATTGAAGGTGTCCATCGCGCCTTGCGTGTTCGCCTGGCTCTGCGCCGCCTGCGCGCGCCGGTTCTGCCGCGCGCGCGAGCCGCCGACCACGGTGCCGGTCGCCGCGCCGATCGCCGCGCCTTTGCCCGCGTCGCCGGCAATCGCACCGATCACCGCGCCGCCGGCCGCGCCGCGCGCGGCCCCGCCCAGCCGCTCGCCGCCGCCGACCGCCGGTCCCGAAGGCGGCGGAGGCGCATTGGCGACCGCGGTCGGATCGACACCGGTATTGCTTTTCGCCCACGAATAACAGGCGCCTTCGTCCTGTTGCTGCTTCTGCGCGCTCTGGCCCTTCGCCGGGTACGCGATGGGCCGCGCCTGACCGATGCCCTCGAGCGGCAGCGCGACGCTCAACGCTGCAACCACCAGATACTTCGTCACCTTTTTCACGACAGCTCCTTGCGTGAACGCACGCGGGTGCGGGTCGTCGGCTGCCGCCCGGCGCATCGCGCGCACAGCATGGCAGGTTCGCTTACATCATGGCGCGCGCGCCGTGACCGGCGCATCGGACCAAGGTCGTATTGGCGGCAACACGCGGCGCTGGTGAAATGATTTCTGAAAAAGTGCAGGTATCGTTTCGGTCGCCGCGCTTCGCGGTCTCGTCGAAAATGCAACGCGCGGTGCCGGCCACGCGTGAGGGGGAAATAGCGATGGAGCGCATCACGCATGCTCTCGAACGGATCGTCCCGCTCGCGAGGTCCGCTTCGGCGCCCGGCGGGCGGCCGGCGGTCAACGCGGCGCAGCGCCCGTGCAAGCCGGCAGCGCGTTTGGACACGGCGCGCGGCGCGCTCACGCTGACCTTATGCGCGGCGCTGTGCGCTTTCTCCGCGACCGCGCTGTTCAGCGCGGCCGCGCTCGCCCAGGCGCCGGCCGCCAACGTCGGCGCGGCGCCGGCACCGGCGTCGCCGGCCGAACTGGACAAGCTGGTCGGGCCGATCGCGCTGTATCCGGACGACCTGATCGCGATCATCCTGCCGTCCGCGACCTATCCGGTCGAAATCGTTCAGGTCGACCGCTTCCTCGATCAACGCAAAAGCAACCAGTCGCTCAAGCTCAACGACTCCTGGCACGACCCGGTGAAGGCGCTCGCCAATTACCCAGACGTCGTGAAGAAGATGAGCACCGATCTGGACTGGACCATCGATCTCGGCGAAGCGGTGGTCGCCGACCAGGGCGCGGTGCTCGAAGCGATCCAGCGCTTTCGGCGGCAAACGCAGTCGGCCGGCAATCTGAAATCCGACGACAAGCAGGTCGTGGTGGTCGAAAAAGAGGTGATCAAGATCCAGCCGGCCGATCCGCAGGTGATCTACGTGCCGCAGTACAACCCGACCACAGTCGTGGTCGCCGGCGCGCCGGCACCGTATGCGTACTATCCGGCGCCGTACCCGGCCTATTACTACCCGTACGCGCCCGGCGCGGCGCTCGCGACCGGTCTGATCTGGGGCGCCGCGCTCGGCGCCGCGTGGAGCGGCGGCCACTACGAAGCGCACTACGGTGGCGGCGGCAACAACAACATCAATATCAACCGCGAGAACAACTTCGAGCGCAACGTCGATCGCGGCGACCGCACCGTCAATCGGGGCGACCGCGGCAACATCAACACCGGCGACGTGAATCGCTCGGGCGGGAACCGCACGACGTCCTGGACGCCGGACAAGAAGCCCGGCCAAGTCAGCGGCATCGCCGATCGGTCGACGCGCACGCAGCGGGTCGGCGATCCGCCCGCGCGCGGCAATGCGGGCGGCGGCAATGCGGGTGGCGGATTTGCCGGCGGCGGCGCGGGAGCAGGGGCAGGGGCAGGCAATCGCGCCCAGGCCACCCCGCGCAATGCGTCGATGAGTCCGCGCGAACAGACGCCGCGCGCTTCGCAGACGCCGGCCTCGCGTGGCGAGGGAGGCCGCGGCGATGCGTTCAGCGGTTACGGCTCCGCGCGCGACACGCAGGCCAATAGCGCGCGCGGCGCGGCGAGCCGGCAGTCGTTCTCGGAAGCGCGCGGCGGCCAGGCGCCCCGTGCGTCGGCGGGCGGCGGCGGCTTTGGCGGCGGAGGCGGCGCGCGCGGCGGCGGGGGCTTTTCGGGTGGCGGCGGCGGTTTTGCGCCGCGTGGCGGCGGCATGGGCGGCGGTCGCGGTGGCGGCCGGCGTTGAGGAACCCTGAACGACGAGAGGCGACGACGATGACCAAGCGCATCATCAGCGGCGGCAACCCGGGCGCGCGCAACGCGCCGCTCGTAAGCCGGCTAGTCGCGTGGGCCGCCACGCTCGCCAGCGCGGCACTCTTCGCGTTGGCGCTGCCGCATCACGCATGGGCCGCCGGCCAACGCACGTTCGCCACCCCGGAGGATGCGGTCGCCGCGCTCGCCGACGCGCTGAAAACCGACAACGAAACCGCGCTGGTCGAGATCTTCGGCGACGCGCACAAGCGCCTCGTCGTGTCGCCCGATCACGCGGAAAACGAAGCGAACTGGGCGAACGCTAGCGCCGAACTACAGGCGTTCCACGCGCTCGACGAAGCGGGCCCCGATCGCCGCATCCTGCTGGTCGGCAATGAAGCGTGGCCGATGCCGATTCCGATCGTCAAGGAAGGCGGCAGCTGGCGCTTCGCGACGGAGCTGGGCGAGGACGAGATCATCAATCGGCGCATCGGCGCCAACGAGCGCGCGGCGATCAACGTGCTGACCGCGTATCTGGCCGCGCAGCGCGAATACGCGTCGCGCGCGCGCAACCACGACGGCGTGCTCGAATACGCGCAGAAGCTCGCCAGCACGCCCGGCAAGCAGGATGGCCTGTACTGGCACACGGATGCGAACAGCGCCGAGGAAGCGAGTCCGTTCGGTCCGCTGGTCGCCGCGAGTTCGGAGTATCTGAAGGGCCACCGGGCCGGCGATCCGTACCGCGGCTATCACTTCCAGATCCTCACGAAGCAGGGTCGCCACGCGCCCGGCGGCGCGTTCAGCTACGTGATCAACGGCCATATGCTGGCCGGCTTCGCGATGGTCGCGTATCCGGCCGAGTACGGCACCAGCGGCGTGATGACCTTCGTGGTCAACAACAACGGCGTGATCTATCAGAAGAACCGCGGCCCGCATGCGCCGCCGATCACCGAATTCAATCCGGACAGCACATGGCAGCGCGTCGACGATCATTTGTGAGCCGCACGCCCGTCGTCGCGCTCGTGGTTCGCCACCGCCCGCATCCGCTACCGATTCCGAGGAGCCCATCCATGTCATTGCTGTCATTGCGATCTCACCCGGCCGCGCGCGCGGTCCTCGTCTGTTGCGGCGCGCTGGCGCTGCTCGGCGGCGCGGCCGCGAGCCATGCGGCCAACCTGAACTTTCTGAAGGACACGCCGGTAACCTACATGCGCGAGGCCGACCGCAAAGCGCTCAATAGCGCCGCGCAGAAGGCGTTGGAACAAGGTAAGGATGGCGAATCGTTCGACTGGAGCAACGCCGGCACCGGCAACCCGGTGACGATCTCCGGCACGGTGACGCCGCGCGATACGTTGAAGCAGGGCGACCGGACCTGCCGGCACGCGACCCTCGTTGCAACCGCGAAAGGGCAGACGCAGACGTGGATGCCGACCGTCTGCAAGACCGGCGACGGGCCGTGGAAAATCCTGCGCGAATGACAGCAATCATGGAACGCGTGGAAGGCAGGATCGTGCTCGCGGCGATTGCGATATTCATCGCGTTGGGCGGCATCGCGTCGGCGATTCGCGGCTTGCTGTACGAGGACAGCTCTCTGGTGCGGATCGGTGCGCTGGCGATGGTGCTCGGCGTCGCGGGCTTCGTGATCCTGCTCAATCCGTGGGCCAACAAGTGAATCGTTTCCCGCCGCCGGCTGCACGTTCGGGCCGGAACGGCCGGGATTGTTATCTGCGTCAGTTGCGCGACATGACGATGCCGGTGTCGATCGACAGGCTCGACGGGCTCGCCGCGCCGACGCACGCCGCCCGGCGGACAAGGAGGGTGCGATGGCGCAACCGCGAATCCCCGTCGCCCCAATCGACAGTCACGCGCCCGCGCGCGGCTGGCGCGCGATCTTGCCGCCCGCGCAATGGCTGCCCGACTATCGGCCGCAGTGGCTGGCCGCGGACGCGCTCGCGGGTCTGACGCTGGCGGCCTACGGGATACCGGTGTCGCTCGCCTACGCGACGTTGGCCGGTTTGCCGCCGCAATACGGGATCTACTGCTATCTGGCCGGCGGCCTCGCGTATGCGCTGTTCGGATCGTCGCGGCAACTGGCGATCGGGCCGACTTCGGCGATCTCTATGCTGGTCGGCGTGACTGTCGCGGACATGGCGGCCGGCGACCCGCTGCGCTTCGCGGCGATCGCCGCGCTCACCGCGCTTCTGGTCGCGGTGATGTGCGGGTTCGCGTGGCTGCTGCGGCTCAGTTCGCTGGTCAACTTCATCAGCGAGACGATCCTGCTCGGCTTCAAGGCCGGCGCCGCGCTGACGATCGCGTTGACGCAACTGCCCAAACTGTTCGGCGTGAAAGGCGGCGGCGAACAGTTCTATGAACGCATCGCGGTGCTGGCCGCGCAGCTTCCCGATACCCATGTCGCCGTGCTCGGGTTCGGTCTCGCCGCGCTCGCATTGCTGCTCCTCGGCGAAAAGTTCTTGCCCGGACGGCCGGTGGCGCTGGGCGTCGTGGTGCTGTCGATCGTGCTGCTGTCGGTCACGCCGCTCGGCGCGCTCGGCTTCCAGGTCGTCGGCGCATTGCCGCGCGGTTTGCCTACCTTGCAGTTTCCGCCGCTGCACGTGCGCGACGTCGACGGCATCGTGCCGCTCGCGTTTGCCTGTCTGCTGCTGTCGTATGTGGAAAGCGTGTCGGCCGCGCGCGCGATCGCCCAGCAGCGCGGCTACGAGATCGACGCTCGCCAGGAGCTGCTCGGGCTCGGCGCGGCCAATCTCGCGGTGGGGCTGTTCCACGGCTATCCGGTCGCGGGCGGGCTGTCGCAGTCGTCGGTCAACGACAAGGCCGGCGCGCGCACGCCGCTCGCGCTGGTGTTCGCGTCGGCGGCGATCGGGCTGTGCCTGCTGTTCCTGACCGGTCTGCTCGCGAATCTGCCCAACGTCGTGCTGGCCGCGATCGTGCTGGTCGCGGTCAAAGGGCTCGTCGACGTGCAAGCGTTGCGGCATGTCTGGCGCGTGAGCCGCTACGAGTTTTTCGTGTCGGCGGTCGCGTTCGCCGCGGTGTTGCTGCTCGGCATTCTGAAGGGCGTGATCTTCGCGGTGCTCGCATCGATGCTGCTGCTGATCACGCGCGCCGCGCATCCGCACGTGGCGATTCTCGGCCGCATTCCGGGCACGCGTCGCTATTCGGATCTCGAACGTCATCCGGAGAACGAAGCGGTGCCGGGCGTGCTGATTTTCCGGGTCGAGTCGTCGCTGTTCTATTTCAATTGCGACAACGTGCGCGCGGCCGTGTGGCGGAAAATCCGCGCGAGCGCGGCGCCGCTCGGGCTCGTGATCTGCGATCTGTCGAGTTCGCCGGCGGTCGATCTCGCCAGCGCACGGATGCTCGCGACGCTGCACGCCGATCTGGTCAAGGCGGGGATGCGGCTGCGGATCGTCGCCGCTCACGCGGGCGCGCGCGACATCCTGCGCGCCGAGGGGCTCGAACAGCAGGTCGGCGCGTTGGGGCGGCGCGTCGGTGTGGATGAGGCGATCGACGCGTTTTTGCACGACGTGGCGCCGCGCGGTGCAAGCGCGGGGACAGCGGTTACGCCGGACGCACGGGGCACCTCGGGCACCTCTGGCACCTCTGGCACCTCTGGCACGCCGGCGGCATAACCCACGCGCCGCGCGCGGGACGCGGCGCGCTACGCGTTACGGGTAGTACCGGATACCGGGCTGCGCGATGCTGACCCGGGTGCCCGCTTCGTTGTGCGTAATCGCGACGATGTCGGACAGCGCGCCGATCACCGCGTCGCGCCCGGTATTGCGCGCGAACTCGCAGGCGGCCATCACCTTCGGGCCCATCGAACCGGCCGCGAAGCCGAGTTTTTCCAGCTCGTCCGGATGGGCCTGCGCGATCGCTTTCTGACCCGGCTTGTTCCACTCCACATACGCGGCGTTCACATCGGTTGCGATCACCAGGAGATCCGCGTCGAGTTCCTGCGCGAGCAGCGCCGCGCACGCATCCTTGTCGATCACCGCTTCGACGCCGTGCAGCTTCTTGTGAGCTTCGTCGTACATCGTCGGAATGCCGCCGCCGCCCGCGCAGATCACGATGGTGCCGTGCTCGAGCAGCCATTTCACCGGGCGGATCTCGAAGATGTGCTTCGGACGCGGACTCGCGACCACGCGGCGGAACATGTCGCCATCGGGCGCGATGCTCCAGCCTTTTTCGGCCGCGAGGCGCTGCGCTTCGTCGCGCGGATACACCGGGCCGATCGGCTTGCTCGGGTTCTGGAACGCGGGATCGTTCGCGTCGACTTCGACCTGGGTCAGGATCGTCGCGAACGGCACCTCGTACGGCAGCAGGTTGCCGAGTTCCTGTTCGATCACGTAGCCGATCATCCCTTCCGTCTGCGCATCGAGCACGTCGAGCGGATAGCCGGGCACGTCCTTGTAGGCGGCGCCCTGCAACGCCAGCAGACCGACCTGCGGCCCGTTGCCGTGCGCGATCACCAGTTCGTTGTCCGCAGCAATCTGCGCGATCTGTTCGGCCGCGAGCCGCACGTTGTCACGCTGGTTGTCGGCGGTCATCGGTTCGCCGCGGCGCAGCAACGCGTTGCCGCCGAGCGCAATCACCATTCGCATGATTTACCCCTTTTTTTGCAGTGCTTTTTGCAGTACAGACGTGGCGGGCCGCGTGTCGCGCCGCGGCCGCCCGGTGGAGGGCATCGCGCAACGCGCACGCGGCCGGAACCCGCCTCGTGACCGTTACAGATCGGCGAGCGTCGAGACGAGAATGGCCTTGATCGTATGCATCCGGTTTTCGGCCTGTTCGAACGCGAGATTCAGCGGCGACTCGAACACCTCTTCGGTGACCTCGACGCCGTTTGCCAGATGCGGATATTTCTCCGCGATCTGCTTGCCGACCGTGGTCTCGCTGTTATGGAACGCGGGCAGGCAGTGCATGAACTTGGCCTGCGGATTGCCGATCGACTTCATGATGTCCATGTTGACCTGGTACGGCAGCAGCTGGGCGATCCGTTCGCCCCAGGCCTCGACCGGTTCGCCCATCGACACCCACACGTCGGTATGCACGAAGTCGGTGCCCTTGACCGCTTCCTTCGGGTCTTCGGTCAGCAGCATGCGCGCGCCGCTTTCGTCGGCGAACCGGCGGCACTCGGCGATGTGCTCCTCCGACGGCCACAGGCTTTTCGGCGCGGCGATGCGCACGTCCATGCCGAGCTTCGCGCCGATCAGCAGCAGCGAGTTACCCATGTTGTTGCGCGCGTCGCCGAGATACGCGTAGCTGATCTGGGTCAGCGGCTTGTCGGTGTGCTCGCGCATGGTCAGCACGTCGGCCAGCATCTGGGTCGGGTGGTATTCGTCGGTGAGCCCGTTGAACACCGGCACGCCGGCGAATTTCGCGAGGTCCTCGACGATTTCCTGGCTAAAGCCCCGGTATTCGATCGCGTCGTACATCCGCCCGAGCACGCGGGCGGTGTCCTTCATGCTTTCCTTATGGCCGATCTGGGACGAGTGCGGATCGATGTAGGTGACGTTGGCGCCCTGATCGTACGCGGCGACTTCGAACGCGCAGCGCGTGCGCGTCGAGGTCTTCTCGAAGATCAACGCGATGTTCTTGCCTTTCAGGTGCTGTTGCTCGGTGCCGGTGTACTTCGCGCGCTTCAGGTCGCGCGACAGGTCGAGCAGGTAACGCAGTTCACGGGTGGAGTGATGCATCAGGCTCAGCAGGCTGCGGTTGCGCAGGTTGAATGCCATGTCGGTTCTCCAATGCAGGTTCGGAAAGACTGCGCTGAATGCGGCGGGCGATGCGCTCAGTAGTCTACCGGGTCGCGAATGATCGGGCACGTCATGCAGTGGCCGCCGCCGCGGCCGCGCCCCAGTTCGCCCGCGGTGATCGTGATTACCTCGACGCCCGCCTTGCGCAGCAGCGTGTTCGTATAGGTGTTGCGGTCATAGCTGATCACTACGCCCGGTTCGATGCAGACCACGTTGTTGCCGTCGTCCCATTGCTCGCGCTCGGCCGCGAACGCGTTGCCGCCGGTCTCGACGACGCGCAGCTTCGGCAGCCCCAGCGCTTCGCCGACCACCTCGACGAACGGCTTGTCCTCGCGCCGCAGGCTGAGCTTCGACGGGCTGTCGTCGGGGCGCACGGTGAACGGCACGATCTCCTTGACCACTTCCGGGAAGATCGTCACGAGGTCGCGGTCGCAGAAGCTGAACACGGTGTCCAGATGCATCGCCGCGCGCGACTTCGGCAGGCCGGCCACGATCACGCGCTCGGCGCCGCCGCGCGCGAACAGCTGCTGCGCGAGCTGGCCGATCGCCTGGCGGCTGCTGCGCTCGCCCATGCCGATCAGCACGGTGCCGTTGCCGATCGGCATCACGTCGCCGCCTTCGAGCGTCGCGTTGCCGTGATCGGCATCCGGGTCGCCGTACCAGACTTCGAAGTTCTTGCCGGCGAAGTCCGGATGGAACTTGTAGATCGCGGCGGTCAGCAGCGTTTCCTGGCGGCGCGCCGGCCAGTACATCGGATTGAGCGACACGCCGCCGTAGATCCAGCAGGTGGTGTCGCGCGTAAACAGCGTATTGGGCAGCGGCGGCAGCACGAAGCTGGAATAGCCGAGGTAGTCGCGGAACATCTTCAGCGTATTGGTTTCGCTGGTATCGGGGATATCCTCGGCCGCCACGCCGCCGATCAAAAACTCGGCGATCCGCCGCGGCTCCAGTCCTTCGAGCCACGCGCGCACCTCGCCGGCGAGCGTCACGCCGACCGTGTTGTCGCGGATCTTGCGGTCGAGAATCCACTTCAGCGCCTCGGGCACGCGCACGGTTTCGGTCAGCAGGTTGTGCATCTCGACCACGTCGACGCCGCGCTCGCGCATCTTGGTGACGAAGTCGAAGTGATCGCGCTTGGCCTGGCTGACCCAGATCACGTCGTCGAACAGCAGCTCGTCGCAATTGCTGGGCGTCAGGCGCTGATGCGCGAGTCCCGGCGCGCACACCATCACCTTGCGTAGCTTGCCGGCTTCGGAATGTACGCCGAAACTCGCCGTTTCCGTGCTCATGCTTTTCTCCTCGAATCAGAGGGTCAGAAATCCCTTGTACAGACCGAAAGCGGCGATCAGCGCGGCGATGATCACCGCCGCGAAGACGATCGTTTCGATGCCGGTGAAGACCGGCTTGCCGGCCTCGCGTTTGGCTTTCGCAAACAGCAGCACGCCGGGCGCATAGAGCAGCGCCGACAACAGCACGTATTTGACGCCGCCCGCATACAGCAGCCACAGCGCATACACGACCGCGATCGCCGAGATCAGCAGGTCCTTGTTGCGCTCGCGGCCGTCCTCGTAGGTTTCGCCGCGCACCGCCAGCAACAGCGCGTAGGCGGCCGACCAGAAGTACGGCACGAGGATCATCGAGGTCGCCAGATAGATCAGCGACAGATAGGTGCCCTTCGAAAACAGCGTGACGATCAGGAACAGCTGGATCATCCCGTTGGTCAGCCACAGCGCGTTGGCCGGCACGTGGTTGGCGTTCTCCTTGCGCAGGAATGCCGGCATCGTGTGGTCGCGCGACGCGGAGAAGATGATCTCCGCGCACAGCAGCACCCACGACAGCAGCGCGCCGGCCAGCGAAATCACGAGGCCGACGCTGATCAGCACCGCGCCCCAGTGGCCGACCACCCGTTCGAGCACGCCGGCCATCGACGGATTTTTCAGCGCCGCGAGTTCGGGCTGCTTCATCACGCCGAGCGACAGCAGGTTCACCAGCACCAGCAGCAACAGCACGCCGACGAAGCCGATCACGGTCGCCTTGCCGACGTCGCTGCGTTTTTCGGCGCGCCCGGAGAACACGCTCGCGCCTTCGATGCCGATGAACACCCACACGGTCACCAGCATCATGTTGCGCACCTGGCTGCCGACGCTGCCGAGCTTCGGGTTCTGCAGGCCCCAGACGTCGGACGTGAAGGTCGACCACTTGAACGCGAACACGCAGATCAGAATGAACAGCGCGAGCGGCACCATCTTCGCGATTGTGGTGATCACGTTGACGGCCGCCGCTTCCTTGATGCCGCGCAGCACGAGGAAGTGCACGCTCCACAGCAGCACCGAAGAGCACACGATCGCGAGCGGCGTATTGCCTTCGCCGAACACCGGGAAGAAAAAGCCCGCGGTACTGAACAGCAGAACGAAGTAACCGACGTTGCCGAGCCACGCGCTGATCCAGTAGCCCCAGGCCGAGCCGAAGCCCATGAAGTCGCCGAAGCCCGCCTTCGCATACGCGTAGACCCCGCCGTCGAGATCGGGCTTGCGATTGGCGAGCGCCTGGAACACGAACGCGAGCGCCAGCATGCCGACCGCGGTGATCGCCCAGCCGATCACGACCGCGCCGGCGTCGGCGCTGACCGCCATGTTCTGCGGCAACGAGAAGATTCCGCCGCCGACCATCGAGCCGACGACCAGCGCGGTCAGCGCGCCGAGCCGCAGCTTGTTCGCGGAGGCGGAGACGGCCGCGCCCGAGGCGGCCGGGGAACCGTGGGCGGAGGTCGGATCGGACATGGATGGTCTCAGGGCTGCGCGCAACACCGGGACGGTCGCCGAACTTCGTGCGCGATGCGATGGCTCGGCGATCTGAATCCGCGACCCGACATGTGCAGGCTCCCCTTGGTCTCATAACTTTTCTGGCCTCGTAAGCGCGACGTGAACTCGGGGGAGTCGCCTCGCGTCGTCGCAGAGGGCGCGACGCGTCGAGTGTCATGCACCAATTTGGGCTGCCCGGCACGCTCGTGCAATAAGACCTTGGTCCGATACGAGCCCCCTCCCGATCGCATCGCATTTGCACAACGACGGAGGCAGACATCGCGCGGCGCTTCGGGCATCATTAGGGCCAGACAAGACGGAGGCATGCGATGCGGCAACCGAAAATCGTCATGGTCGGCGCAGGTCTCGTCGGCGGCTCCGCGGCGCTGTTCATCGCCGCGGCCGTGCCGAGCGCCGAGATCGTCATCATCGACCTGGAGCGGATACGCGCGGAAGGTCAGGTGCTCGACCTCGCTCACGCCGCCGCGTTCTGGGGGCATAGCGGCTTCGTCGCCGGCGACTACGAGCACGCGCGCGACGCCGACATCATCGTGATCACCGCCGGGGCCGGCGTGAAACCCGGCCAGACCCGCCTCGACCTCGCCCGCACCAATGCGCGGATCGCGCTGGAGATCGTCGAGCACACCGCGCCGATCGCGCCCGACGCGATCTATCTGGTCGCGACCAATCCCTGCGACGTGCTGGCCGGTGTGATTTTCGACCGGCTGCGCTGCGCGCCGGAGCGCGTCATCAGCACCGGCACCTCGCTCGATACCGGCCGTCTGCGTTCGCTGCTATCGGAGCGGCTCGGCGTGGTCGCGCCGGCGATCCACGCTTACGTGCTCGGCGAGCACGGCGAATCCGCGCTGATCGCGTGGTCGGGCGCGGCGGTGTGCGGGATGCCACTGGAAGTGTTTCTGTCGCGCAGCGGCAAGGAGCTCGGTCCGGCGAGCCGCGATCTGATCCTGCGCTCGGTGCACGAAGCGGCCAAGCTGATCAAGGAAGGCAAGGGCGCGACCCACTATGGAATCGCCAGCGCGATCGGGCGGATTTGCGAAGCGATCGTGCATAACACCGACCTGATTCTGACCGTCGGCACCGTGCAGGGCGAGGTGGAAGGCGTGCCCGACGTGTGCCTGTCGTTGCCGATGGTGATCAATGGCCGGGGCGCCCGCCTGCTGGCGCCCCCCGCGCTCGATGCCGGCGAGCAGGAAGCGTTGCGGCGCAGCGCGCTGATCGTCAAGGAAGCAACCGGCAAAGTATTGGGCGGCCCCTGAGCGCTCGCGCAGCGCCGCCCTTACATCACCAGAACTACCTCATCAGATCCACCACGACCCTCATCGACCCTCAACGACCAAGGCGCCGAGCGCGGCGCGACGAGGTGTATATGGCTCCAACCCCCGCCAAAACTTCACCGCCCACCAGCTCGCCTTCGCCGCGGCCCGCGTCGTCGCCCGGCAGGTTCGCGAACGCGTGGAAATACCTCGTGCCGGTCGCCATCGGCGTCGTGCTGTGGCTGCTGCCCGCGCCCGATGGACTGCCGCCGAAGGCATGGCACATGTTCGCGGTGTTCGTCGCGACCATCGCCGGGATCATGACCGCGCCGCTGCCGATGGCGGTCGTCGCGATCATCGGCGCGACGCTCGGCGTGCTGCTCGACGTGCTGACCTTCGCCGACGTGACGCGCTCGACCGGCACCGATCTGGTCTGGCTCGTGATGCTGGCGTTCTTCATCTCGCGCGGCGTGATCAAGACCGGCCTCGGGCGGCGCGTTGCGCTGCTGTTCATGCGACTGCTCGGCAAACGCACGATCGGGCTTGGTTACGGGCTGGTGCTGACCGAGCTGGCGATCTCCCCGGCGATGCCGAGCATCACCGCGCGCGCCGGCGGCGTGATGCTGCCGATCACCCGCTCGATCTCGGAGGTGCTCGGCAGTCACGCCGATGACCCCGAATCGCGCGGCAAGGTGGGCACCTATCTGATTCTGTGTGCTTTCCACGCGAACATCGTCGCGGCCGGGATGTTCATCACGTCGATGGCGGGCAACCCGCTCACGGTGAAACTGGCCGCCGACCAGGGTGTGTCGATCAGCTGGCTGGACTGGGCGGTGGCCGCGTCGGTGCCCGGCCTCGTGTGTCTCGCGCTGATTCCGCTCGCGATGATGTGGATCGCGCCGCCGCAGATCCGCAATACGCCCGACGCGATCACGCTCGCGCAGCGCGAACTCACCGCGATGGGGCCGATCTCCGTCAACGAAATTCTGATGGCGGTGATCTTCGTTGCGCTGCTGGTGCTGTGGGTGTTCGGCGAGCAATTCAACATCGGCGCGACGCTCGCGGCGGCGCTCGGGGTGTCGCTGCTGTTCATCACCGGCGTGCTCACGTGGCAGGATGCGCTGAACGAGAAATCGGCATGGGACACGATGATCTGGATCGGTCTGCTGATCATGCTCGCGTCCAAGCTCAACGAGTACGGGATGGTCGCGTGGTTCGGCAAGGAATTCGGCGCGCATCTGCAGGGCTTTCCGCCGCTCGCGGTGTACATGCTGGTCGCGGCGATCTACTTCTACATCCACTATTTCTTCGCGAGCGCGACCGCGCATATCAGCGCGCTGTTTCCTCTGTCGCTCGCGCTGATGGTGGCCGCCGGCATTCCGCCGTTCACCGCGGCGGTCGCGCTCGGCATCATCAGCAACCTCAATGGCTGCCTGACCCAGTACGGGATCGGCTCCGGTCCGGTGATGTTCGGCGCCGGCTATGTGTCGCAAGGGCGGTGGTGGAAGGCGGGCTTTCTGATGAGCCTGATCTATATGGCGGTGCTGCTGGTGATCGGGCCGCTGTGGTGGCGGGTGCTCGGGCACGTTTGAGCGGCCGGGCGTTTTAATGTCCGGGCGTGGCGCGCGAGGTCGAGGACGGCGGCGCGTGGTCCGCGGGTGCGGCGCCGATAACCGAAACGTCGGGCTACTGTCGCGCAACGGCAACGTAGCCACCGCGCTCGGCGCGACCGCCGGCTTCTTCCTGCTGGCCGCGCTGATCGTGCTGTTCTTCATGCGCGAGACGCGCGGGCAGGCGCTGTCCTGACGGCGCGACGGCCGGCGCGGGCCAGTCTTCGCGTTGCTACTGAACGCATTACGCGCGCCGTCACAGCACCCGTACTCCGCAGTCGCCTATCAGCATTACCGCCTGCTCGACCGACAGAATCGCGCCTTTCAGATGCTGCAGCACGTCGGACAAACGGATCCCGCTCAGTTCGGCCGCACGCAGGTCGGCGCCGTCGAAGCGGGTGTCGCGCAACCGCACGTTGCGCAGGCTGCCGCCGTCGAATACCGCGTCGCGAAAGTCGCATTCGGTCAGATCGGCGTCGGAGAAATTGATCGATTTCAACGTCTGTTTGCGGAACGACAGACCCTTCAGGTTCGCACCGACCAGCAGCGAATCCTCGAAGGTCAGCCCGAGCGTGCGGGCGTCGACGAAGCGCGCGCCGGTCAGCTTCACCTCGCTAAATACAGTCGACGACAAGCGCGCGCCGGTCCAGTCGGTATTGTTCAGATCGCTGCGGCTGAAGCGGGCGTCGCTCGCATTGCTGTAGCGGAATTTGGCCGCCGCGCCTTTGCAGGCGACCCATTGGCTGCGCGCGAGATCGCAGTGCTCGAAGCGGGTCTGCTCGAAGCTGCAACGGGTGAAGCGCGCGGCGCGAAAGTCGAGGTTCGACAGGTCCGCGCCGTCGAAATCGCAGTGCTCGAAAGACGGTTCGTCGCCGCACTGGCGAAGCGCGCGAGCCAACTCCTCGCGGTTGAAGGTCCGGCCGCTGAACACGTCAGCGTCGCCGCTCGATGTCTCGTTCATATTGCTGCTCATCTGGGCAAGCTCTCCATCACGAGGGGCGCGCAAGGTCATGCCACGATGCGCTTGCTCGACTCGTCAAAGTAAGGTTGACGCCGCGGCATGCATGGAACCAGGCGAATCGGCGCAGGAGCTGCCAGGCTGCCGCTCGGTTTTCGGCGGGACGAGATTCTATCGTTGTCGCGCTAACGGGCACAAGCGGGCTCGCCGCAGCGCCCGTTAGCGCGGTTAGAGCGGTTAGCGCCGGTTAGCGCGCCCGCGCGGCCAGGCGCGCGATCATCCGCTCGGCCATCGCGCGGTCGATCACTTCGAAGGAGCGGCTCGCGCGGTCATACGCGTACATCGCGCCGGTCGCGATGTCGAACCACCAGCCGCTCAGCACGAGCGCGCCGGCGGAGACCTGCTGGCGCACGATCGGGTAGGTCATCAGATGCTCGAGCTGCACCAGCACGTTCAGTTGCGACAGTTGATCGTGGGGTTTGAGCGTCGCGTCGAGCGGGCCTTCCTGGTCGAGCCGGAACGCCGCGTTATTCGCGTGACACAGCCATTTGTCGAGGTTCGGCGCTTTCAGTTTGGCGCCGCGCGAATACACCGCCTTCATCGCGCCGCATTCGGAGTGACCGCAGACGACGATGTTCGCCACTTTCAACACCAGCACCGCGTACTCGATCGCGCTCGCTTCGGAGACGTCGCCGGTGGAAATGCCTTCGGCGGTCGCGGGCGGGATCAGGTTGCCGACGTTGCGCATCGTAAACAGGTCGCCCGGATGGGTCGACGCGAGCAGGTCCGGCACGACCCGGCTGTCCGAGCAGGTGACGAACAGCGCGTCCGGGGTCTGCGCGAGCGCCAGTTTGCTGAACTGCTGCGCGTACTGCGGCAGCATTTTTTCGCGAAACTCGACGATGCCCATGATCAGTTTGCGCATGATGGGTTCTCCGAACCGCCCCTAGTCGCCGCTCGACGAGGTCACCGAACCGCCGAGGCCTTGCGAGTCGGCGATCCGGGCCAACGCCCGGTCTTCTGGAAATAGATGCTGCTTGTCGATCACGCGATCGAGCAGGTCCAGTTCGACGAGCAGTGCGTGATGGCGATGTTCGGGCAGGCTTTGCAGCAGATTCTCGATCGCCGCGCGCAGCCGCCGCGCGATCTGGATGCTGCCGGCGCCGTACTGGCGAATCTCGCGAAAACCGATGTGCACGTAGTTTTCCCAGTTGGGGGTCCGAAATATCACCCGCACCTGTCCCGACGAGTCCTCGATTTCTTCGAGGTACAGCGAGCGTTTGCCGACCACGCTCAACAGCCGCTGCAACTGATCGATCGCGAGCACCGCGGTGGTCGGATCGTTGATCGCCGCGGACAGTGCTTTCAGTGCGATGTCGACGAGGATCCGGAACGCGAACATCGGGTCCTGTTCCATCGTGCGTTCGGTGCCCAGCGCGACCAGTGCGCGCAGCCGGTTTTCGTCGATGGCGGACGCGTTGCCGTACAGATAGAACAGCGGTTCGCCGACCGCGACGAAATCGCCGACTTGCGGCACCAGCTCGATCACCGAATCGGTGCGCCGCCCCTTGGCGACCAGCCGTTTGAGATTCACGGCCAGCACGATGCCCGACTTGCCGCGATGACGCACGATGCGATCGGGGACGCGGCGCTCGCCGGTGGCTTTGAGCGCCGCGATGCGACCGGTGGCCGGCGCCGGATAGACGCTGTCGATCACCGCGATGCCGAGCGCGCCGACCCGCGCGACGAGGCTGACCGGCCGCAGGAACCGCGCCGCGTAGTCGATCAGGAACAGGAACGCGACGACCGATGCGAAACCGAACAGCGCGGCAAGAAACACCTGCAACTGATGGACCTGTTCCTCGCCCATCCACGCGAGGGTCCGGTTCGCGAACAGCAGCGCGAATACGAACAGGCCGGACGTGCCGCGGATCACGTTATCGCGCAGCAGCGTGGTCGCGATGATGCGCGGCGTGTACTGACCGCCGGCGACCTGGATCGCGACCAGCAGCGAGCCGAACGTGAATACGAGGAAAGCGAGATCGGCGGATACGATGTCGCCGACGAGCGAGCGGGCGCCCGTCATCGAGAGCCCGAAAAAGCCGGTTTTGGGATCGAGCAGATGTTGCCCGATCATCCACCGGCCGAGCATTTCGGTCAGCGGTTTGATGAGCGCGTAGATCGCGACCGCGATCAGCGGCACGGTCCACAGCGAAGATCTGAGGTAGCTCTTCAGGCTGTACCAGCGATTCCAGTCCATGATGGCGAGCGCGCGGATTGAGCGGCGGTTGACGACCCGCGCGAATGGAGCCGGGGCCTTTCTGGACTATCAGATACGCAAACGTGGGAGCGGGCAATCAGACCTTGGTCCGACGTCCGCCGGAGGAAGAGGCCGCGGACGCGCTTACGGCAGCATCCGCTGCAACACCCGGTCTTTCAGAACGAACTGGTGGAACAGCGCGGCGGCGACGTGCAACGCGATCAACGCAAACAGCACCCATGCGAGCACGCCGTGCACGTCGCCCATCGTGTGGCCGAACGACGAGCCGGTGCGGCTCAACGCGGGCAGCGGCAGCGCGCCGGCGACGCGCACCGTCCAGCCGCGCGACGACGCATTGATCCAGCCGAGCAGCGGCACCAGCAGCAGGCACAGATACAGCAGAAAGTGGGTGGTACTCGACAGCACACCGAGCAATGGTGGCAGTTCGTGCGGCGCAGGCCGATGCGTCAGACGCCACAGCGCTCTAAGCACGATTACGACGATCAGGGTCGCGCCGACGCCGAGATGCCACGCGATCAGCCCGACGGGCTGCGTGTCGCGGTGGATGTCGGGCATCGTCCAGCCGATCACGAACTGCGCGGCGATCAGCAGGACCGTCAACCAGTGGAGGGTGCGCGCGACGGCGTCGTAGGCCGGCGCCTGGGTTACGGATTGTTTGTTCACTTCGACTCCCACTTTGCGCTGGATAGTCATACTTGATTGGATGCATGGCGCGGGATTGCGCAACCGATGCCGGAACGAGTATCGCCCAGGCTGGCTGAGCGTAGCGAGAATTTCTTAAGGAACCCTGATGTCCGTCGGCGCGTCAGCAAGTTGTTATCACATTGAGGCGGCCCGTCAGGTTTGCGCAACCCGCTGGCGGATGCGCTCGGCCATTTCACTATCGAGCGGCATGTAGACGATCATGCCGAGATCCGGCCGGCCATCGACGGAGAACGCCGAATATTCCAGTTCGATGGATCCGAGTTCCGGATGCTTGAGGCGCTTCACGCCGCCGGCCTCACCGTGTATGAGCACCTCGTTGCTGCGCCACAGCGCTTCGAACTCCGGGCTGACGGCGATCAGTTCGTCGACGAACGCGCCGACCTCGGAAGCCAGACCGGCGCGCGCGACATCCGCGCGGAACGCGCCGACCACGAAGCGGGCGACGCTGTCCCAGTCATGTTGCTTCGCGCGCGCGGCGGGGTCGAGAAACAGGAAGCGCAGGATGTTGCGCTGATCCGCGGGCAACGCGCCGTAGTCGGTCAGCACGACGGCCGCCGCGCGATTCCACGCGACCACATCCCAGCTCGCCGTCTTGATGATGGCAGGACTGGTTTCGAGCGAATCGAGCAGCCGTTGCAAGCGCGGATTGACCGTTTCGACCGAGCGGTAACGGACTTCCGGCGGGCGTCCCAGGCCGAGCATGAACAGATGCTCGCGTTCGGGATCGGTCAGCAGCAGCGCGCCGGCGATGCGCTCGAGCACCTCCGGCGACGGCGCGCCGCCGCGCCCCTGTTCGAGCCACGTGTACCAGGTGGGACTGATATGCGCGCGCTGCGCGACTTCTTCGCGGCGCAGACCGGGTGTGCGTCTGCGGCCGGAAAAACCGAAGCTCGCGGGATCGAGCCGCACGCGGCGGCTGCGCAGAAAGTCGCCGAGCGACAGAGCCGAATTGACCGACATGGGCACCCTGTTAGTCGTTTTACTATGATGAGATCACTACTTTAACGGGATAGGAATCGATCGGATAGTGAACGCGTGATCAACAAGGAGAGTTCACATGCGAATCTTTCTGACGGGCGCGACGGGTTTCATCGGGTCGGCCCTCGTTCCCGAACTGCTCGCGGCTGGCCATCAGGTGCTCGGCATGACGCGCTCGGACGCGGGCGCGCGAGCGCTGGAGGCAGCCGGTGCCGACGTGCATCGCGCGACGCTGGAGGATGCCGCGAGCTTGCGCGCCGGCGCGGCGCAAGCGGACGCGGTGATTCACGCGGCGTTCGACCACGACTTTACGAACTTCGTCGCGAACTGCGAGAAGGACCGGCACGTGATTGCCGCGCTCGGGGCGGAGCTGCGCGGATCGGAGCGGCCGTTGCTGATTACGTCGGGAACCGGGTTCGGTAGCGGCGAACATGGCGAACCGGCCAGCGAGGATGTGTTCAACCCCGCTCATGCGAATCCGCGCATCGGTTCCGAACTGGCCGGTCAGGCGCTGCTCGATGTGGGTATCAACGTGTCGGTGATGCGGCTGCCGCAGGTGCACGATCCGTTTCGCCAGGGGCTGGTGTCGCCTATGGTCGCGATTGCTCGCGACAAGGGCGTGGTCGCGTATGTGGGTGAGGGGCTCAATCGTTGGCCGGCCGGTCATCTCTCCGATGTCGTGCGTCTATACCGGCTCGCGATCGAAAAGGCTCAGCCGGGCGCGCGTTATCACGCGGTCGGGGAAGAGGGCGTGACTAGCCGTGCGATCGCCGAGTCGCTCGGACGCGGGTTGAAATTGCCGGTCGTTTCGATTGCGGCGGAGGAGGCGAGCGCGCATTTCGGCTGGATGGCGATGTTCGCCGGTCTGGATATGCCGGCTTCCAGCGCGTTGACCCAGGCGCGGCTCGGGTGGAAACCAAGCGGACCGACGCTGCTCAGCGACCTCGATCAGGCGCGCTACATCTAGTCGTAGAGGTGCGTGGCGCTGCACGCAAGTGACCGAGCGCTGACGGGCTGCAGTATTATCGCTGCCTTGCTCAAGGGCTCTCCGACGCACCTCTCAATGACCGAACCAGACTATCAGGAAATCCTCGAACGAATTCATCGCGATATCGAACCATGGCGCACCGCCGGCCGTGTCGCGAACTACATTCCCGAACTTGCCAAAGTGCCCGCCGAGCGCTTCGGGATGTCGGTTGTTACGCTCGACGGCCGCATCTTTTCGGTCGGCGACGCGCACGAGCGATTTTCCATTCAGAGCATCTCCAAGCTCTTCGCCTGCACGCTCGCGTTCCAGTTGATCGGCGACGCACTCTGGGCGCGCGTCGGCCGCGAGCCGTCCGGCAACGCGTTCAATTCGCTCGTCCAGCTCGAAGCCGAGCGCGGCGTGCCGCGCAATCCGTTCATCAACGCGGGTGCGCTCGTCGTCACAGACGTCCTGTGTCGCCGCTTCGTCCGCGCCGAGACGGCGCTGATCCAGTTCATCCGGCGCCTGACCGGCGTCGCCGATCTCGACTACGAGCTCCGCGTCGCCAACTCCGAGCTTGCGCACGCTGAACGCAACCGCGCGATGGCGCACTTCATGGCGAGCTTCGGCAACTTGCAGATGCCGCCCGAGACCGTGATCGACGCCTATTGCCGCCAATGCGCAATCGAGATGAACTGCGTCGAACTGGCGACTGCTTCTCTCTTTCTCGCCAACCGCGGCGTCGCGCCGGTTTCGGGCGAACACATCCTCGATGCGAGTTCGGCCAAACGGCTGTCTGCCCTCATGCTGACATGCGGCACGTACGACGCTGCCGGTGACTTCGTGTATCGGGTTGGGCTGCCGGCGAAAAGCGGCGTGGGCGGCGGCATTGTCGCGGTGCTGCCAGGGGAGATGGCCGTGTGCGTCTGGTCGCCCGGACTCGACGCGAATGGCAACTCGCTTGCAGGCGTCCAGGCATTGGAACGGTTGACCACACTTACCGGGCGATCGATTTTTTGAAAGCGCCGGAGCCACTACCTATTTTTGCCGAGCGCCCGGACCAGGCTCGCGTCTTCTCGAACCGTGGGATCGTGCCCGCGAACTATCCGCGCACGGGCCCGTCCGTATCTCCGGCCTCGATCTCTGGCGTGTCGAGCTGTTGCCCGTGTGCGCCATCGTCGACTAGCCGGAGCATCAGTTCCGCCAGCGCGCGCCCCGTGGCGTGCCCAGTCGGTTGCACGACGGCTGTGACACGATGCGGATACGCGCCGTCCGTCGGCACCCCGTCATAGACGATCAGCGACATGTCGTGACCCAGGCGTAGCCCGCTGTCGACCAGCGCACGAAACACGCCGTCGCCCGCGATATTGTTGTCGACCAGCAGCGCAGTTGGCCGTTCGGCGTGCGCGAGCAGCGCCCGCGTCGCTTGCAGGCCGCCATCGCGCGTGAACGGACACTCGACGAGCAGCGACGGCTCCGGTTCGATGCCGGCCTCGCGCATCGCGGCGAGATAGCCCGCACGCCGCTGCGCGGCGAAATTCAGCGTAAGCGGCGCGCTGATCATCGCGATGCGCCGGTGCCCGAAGCCGAGCAGGCGACGCACGGCATTGCGCGCGCCGGCCTCGTTGTCGAAGTCGAGCCACGCATACGGCCCGGCAACCTGCGTCCGGCCGTAGGCGACGTACGGAAACCCGCGCGACTGCAGGTAGGCGATGCGCGGATCGTCGACGAGCGTGCGCGCAACGATCAGTCCGTCGACCAGCTTGCCGTCGACGAGCCGCCGATACGTGTCGAGCTCGGCGTTCGGTCGCCCGGACACGATCACGAAGTCGAGATTGCGTTCGGCGAGCCGCTCGGTGATCCCCGCAACGACCTCGCGGAAACGCGGATCGCCCAGGTCAGCTGCGTCGAACGGGTAGACGATCCCGATCATATCCGCCCGCCCCGTCGCGAGCCGTCGAGCGGTCGGGTCCGCGACATAGCCCATTTCCCGCGCGGCCTTCACCACGCGTTCGCGCGTCGTCTCGCTGACGTCGTCGTAACCGTTCAACGCACGGCTGACCGTCGTGCGCGAAAGCCCGAGCGCATCCGATAGCGCCTTCAGATTCACCTTCACCGTCGTTCCTTGCCTTCTGAATTTCGCGTGCCGAGCCGATTCCCGGCAATTATTTCCACATGGTAATGGCTACCGTCAAAAATTTATCTTTTGACGCCCAAACCGGTTTGGACTAGCATCCAAACCGGTTTGGATGCTGATAGTTGCCAGCCGTTCCGTTTAACGACCTTGGAAACAACGCCGCGATGACATACTTTCCCCTTTTCCGCTCCACTTCGAGCAAACGTTTGGTGATCGCGGGCGGCGCACTGGCCGCCTTCGCGGCCGTCTCGCACGCGCAGACGGCGGGCGCCCCCGCGCCGACGCCCCATACCCAGCAAGCCTATGACCCGGAGGGCAGCTTCACGATGCGCTGGACGCGCGCCGACATCCGCCAGATCGTCGCGCAGTCGCACGCCGCGAACGGCGTCGACAAAAACTCGCTGCCACAGGCACTGACGATGCCGGACATCCCGCAGGATTTCCCGCTGATCAACTCGAATGTGTGGGTCTGGGATACGTGGCCCCTCGCAGACCTGCGCGCGAACCAGCTCAGCTACAAGGGCTGGGAAGTGATCTTCTCGCTCACGGCCGACCCGCATGCCGGCTACACGTTCGATGATCGCCACGTGCATGCGCGGATCGGCTTCTTCTATCGCCGCGCGGGCATTCCCGCGTCGCAGCGCCCGGCCAACGGCGGCTGGACCTGGGGCGGCCACCTGTTCCCGGATGGCGCGAGCGTGAAGGTGTTCGGCACCACGCCGATGACCGACAACGCCGAATGGTCGGGCTCGGCGCGCCTGCTCAACGGCGACAACGTCAGCCTCTACTACACCGCGACGTCGTTCAACCGGTCCGCCCCGGGTGGCGCCGACATCACGCCGCCCGTCGCGATCATCACGCGCGCCGACGGCCACATCCATGCCGACGACAAGCACGTCTGGTTCAGCGGCTTCGACGATCACAAGGCGCTGCTGCAGCCCGACGGCACCAATTATCAGACGGGCCAGCAAAACACCTATTTCTCATTCCGTGATCCGTTCGTCTTCACCGACCCGGCGCATCCCGGCAAGACGTACATGGTCTTCGAGGGCAACACGGGCGGCGCACGAGGCGCGCGCACCTGCACCGAAGCCGACCTCGGCTACGCGCCGAATGATCCGTACAAGGAAGATCTCAACGCAGTGATGAATTCGGGCGCAGTGTATCAAAAGGCCAACGTCGGCCTCGCCGTCGCGACGAACCCGCAGCTGACCGAATGGAAGTTCCTGCCGCCGATCCTGTCGGCGAACTGCGTCGACGATCAGACCGAGCGTCCGCAGATCTACCTGAAGGACGGCAAGTACTACCTGTTCACGATCAGTCACCGTACGACGATGGCGGCGGGTGTCGATGGCCCGGACGGGGTCTACGGCTTTGTCGGCAACGGCATCCGCAGCGACTTCCTGCCCCTGAACGGCGGCAGCGGCCTCGTGCTCGGCAATCCGACCGACTTTGCTGCGCCCGCCGGCGCACCGTACGCCCAGGACCCGAACCAGAACCCGCGCGAATTCCAGTCGTATTCGCACTACGTGATGCCGGGCGGTCTGGTCGAGTCGTTCATCGACGCGATCGGCCCGCGCCGCGGTGGCACGCTCGCGCCGACGGTGAAGATCAACATCAATGGCGCGTCGACGACGGTCGACCGCTTCTACGGACACGACGGGCTCGGCGGCTACGGCGACATTGCGGCGAACCTGCCCGCGCAGGGCGCCGGCCAGAACGGCGGCAATCCGGGCAACGGCAACTGAAACAACAGTAACGGCAACGGCCGGGGCCACCGGTAAGCCGCGGGACATGCATCGTCGCGTCGCGTGCGCGGCCCCTGTTCACTTCCCTTTGCCGATCGCGCATGCCGCCGTCACGGGCGGCATGCGCTGTTCGTTCACCCGCCAAGGCACGAAACCACGCATGAGATTGACGCCTTATCGCTTTTCCCTTCGTGTTGCGCCGCTGCTGATCGCCGCTCTGTCAGGCGCGCACATCGCGGCCGCGTCCTGCGCCGCGCCCTCCGCAGACGGTACGCCGCAATGGCGGCCGGCGCTCCATTACACGCCGCAGCGCAACTGGATGAACGACCCGAACGGCCTCGTCTACGACAATGGAAGCTATCACCTCTTCTATCAGTACAACCCGCTCGGCAACGACTGGGGCAACATGTCGTGGGGCCATGCGACCAGCACGGACCTCGTCCACTGGCGCGAGCAGCCCGTCGCGATCCACGCGAATGCGAACGAGGAGATCTTCTCCGGATCGATTGTCGCCGACGCGCGCAACACATCGGGCCTCGGCGCGCCGGGCAACACACCGCTCGTTGCGCTGTACACGAGCGTCTACAAGGAGGGCTCCGGGCATGCACCGGGCACCCAGGCGCAGTCGCTCGCCTACAGCCTCGATCACGGCGCGACCTGGCGGCCCTACGCGCACAATCCGGTACTTACGCTCGATCCCGAATCGAAGCAGTTCCGCGACCCGAAAGTGTCGTGGTACGCGCCGGGCGGCTACTGGCTGATGACGACCGTCGTCGCCGACGCGCACGTCGTGAAGCTCTACCGGTCCGGCGATCTGATCCACTGGACGTTCCTGAGCGATTTCACGCTGCCGGGCATCCCGCACGAGGGCGCGCTGTGGGAAATGCCGGACCTCGTGCCGCTGGCGCTCGACGGCGATCCCCGCCGCATCAAGTGGGTGATGATCGTCAACGTAAATCCGTGGTCGATCGCGGGCGGGTCGGGATCGATGTATTTCGTCGGCGACTTCGACGGCCGCACGTTCACGCCGGACCGGGTCGCGCCGGCCGGTTCAGATCCCGCGCAGTTCCGATGGGTCGACCACGGCGCCGACTTCTATGCGGCGGGCACGTTCTCCGGCGCGCCCGGCGCGCGTCCGGTCGTGATCGCATGGATGAGCAACTGGGACTACGCGGCGAAGGCGCCGACAACGCCATGGCGCGGCGCGATGACATTGCCGCGCGAGTTGGCGCTGAAGACAATCGACGGCGAGCCGCGGCTCGTCATCGCGCCGACCGCGGCATTCGACGCGTGGGCCGACCGCGGCAGGCCCGCGACGCATCTAGCGGACCTGACAGTGACGTCGACGCTGACTGAGCTGCCTGTCGCGACGCGCGGCGCCGTGCAGCGCATCACGTTGTGGCTCGCGCCGCGAAGCGCCGTCCGCGCGGGGCTCGTCGTACGGCGTTCGGCTGACGGCGCAATCGGCACGAAGATCGTTTATGACACCGTAACCTGGACGCTGACGCTCGACCGCTCGCAATCGGGTGAAGCGAATTTTTCCGATGCGTTCAGCAAGCAGCACATCGTGAACCTGCCGCTTGAGCATGGACGACTCAAGCTCGAGATCGTGGTCGATCGCGGCTCGGTCGAAGTGTTCGCCAATGGCGGCCGCGCCGCGCTCACGGACCTCATTTTTCCGCCACGTGACGCGGACCGCGTCGCTGTATTTTCCGAACACGGCAGCGCGACCTTTGACGGCCTGACGGTGACTCAGCTCGCGGGCAGCGACGACGATCCGGCATGCGCATCGCGCCAGGCAGCGGGCAATTCCTGTTGTCTGCCTGATCGACAGCATGGCGATGGCCGCTTGTGATGTTGGACATCCACTGACCTTTCAGCAAGGCGACTTCATTTTGGCAAGCTGAGGTTCCCACGCATCCCGATCTTCCGATTCGATGAGGGACTTGAGTCGACCCACTCCCGCTCGCGATCCGGGCTTAGTCCTGGCCGCCGGCGGCCTCCTGCGCCTGGCGGGCCTGGTGGCGCGCCAGGTAGACCTCGTGGAGGGTGATCTTGCGCACCTCGAGCTGGCTGGCGCCGATATGCGCGCGCAGTATGCGGCAGGCCTCGTCGCCGCGCCTGGCGAGAATGGCCTGGAGGATCTTGCCGTGCTCGTCGTAAGTGGCGGCGACGCGCGCGGGTTTGGTGAAATCGAGCCGGCGGATGATGCGGATGCGCTCGCTGACTTCGCGGTGCACGTGCGCCATCTCCGCGTTGCCGGCCGCGCTGACCAGCGTGCAATGAAACGCTTCGTCCAGCGCGCCCACCTGCGCCATGTCCTGCAGCCGGTCTTCCGGCGCCACCAGCCAGATCGCGGCCAGCGCGTCCAGGCTGGCGCGGTCGGCATCAGGGCTGCCGGCGCAGATGCGCGTCACGGCCTCGGTCTCCAGCACCATGCGCAGATCGTACAGCTCCTCGAACTTGCGGAAGTCGAACGGCAGCACGCGCCAGCCGCTGCGGAACAGCACCTCGACGATGCCTTCCTGCTTCATCCGGAACAGAGCCTGCCGCACCGGCGTGCGCGACACGCCGAGCCGTTCGCAGACTTCGTTTTCGGTGAAGCGGTCGCCCGGCACCAGCCGGAATTCGGCGATGTCGGCCTTGAGCAAGGCATAGACGCTCTCCGCGCGAGAGCGGGGCGGCCCGCCGAATTCGGCGGTATCGGGCGCGGCCGGTGCGTCGGGGTCGAGGTCGGCTGAGGGGGGCGTCATGTGCGGGTTCGCTAAGGCATGCTGCTGCGCCAATGGTGGCACAGACGGGGTCCGGCGCCTATCGGGTGCCGGCCGGACGCCGTCCACGGGCTTAGCGACGGACTTCGCGCTGGAAGATTTCAAGGCTCTGCTTCTTGGCGGCCACGAAGCTGGCTTGCGACAACGTGTCCACGGTGCGCGGCCGCGCGTCGTCGTATCTGAGGATCTCGGCCACGCGCGTAGGCCGCTTGGTCAGCAGCAGGATCTCGTCGGCCAGATAGACGGCCTCCTCGAGGTCGTGCGACACCAGCAGCATGGTGGTGCGCGTCTGCATGAACACTTCCTGCAGCTTTTCGCGGATGAACAGCGTCATCTCGAAATCGAGCGCCGAGAACGGTTCGTCGAGGAACAGCACCTCGGGTCCCGGCGCCAGCGCGCGCATGATCGACGCGGTCTGCTGCTGTCCGCCCGACAGTTCGTACGGATAGCGGTTCAGGTCGAACTTGACGTCGAACGACGCCACCAACTCGGCCATGCGCCGGTCCACCTCGGCCTTGCCGCGGCCTTCGAGCAGTAGCGGATAGGCGATATTGTCGATCGTGCGCATCCACGGGAACAGCGCCTCGCGGTAGTTCTGGAACACGTAGCCGATCTTGGTATCCCTGAGCGTTTTGCCATCGAACAGGATCTCGCCGCGGTCGACGGGAATCAGGCCGGCGATCATGTTGATCAGCGTGCTTTTGCCGCAGCCGTTGGGGCCGAACACCGACACGATCTTGTTCTTCGGAATGTCGAGATCGAAGTTCTCGTACAGCGGCCAGCCCGCGAAGTACTTGGTCAGGCCGCGAATGGTGATGTGGGTGCCCGTCGGGCCCGGGCGGAACGGCGGCATCGGCACTTCGACGTGGACGGGGGCGTTGATGATGGTGCTCATGATTACCTTCCACTCCAGTGAACGATGCGGCGTTCCAGCATCAGGAACACGATGTTCAGGACATAGCCGAGCGCGCCGGCGGACAGGATGGCCGCGTACATGACGCGCACGTTCAGCACCTGCTGCGCGTCGATGATGGCGTGGCCCAGGCCGTTCTCGGAACCGATGAACATCTCGGCCACGATCACGATCACCAGTGCCATCGACACCGCCGAGCGCAGGCCGACGAAGGTCGGCTGCAGGCTTTCCCAGATCAGCACGTCCTTGAAGACGCGCCAGCGCGAGGCGCCCATTACCCTGGCCGCCATCACGCGCTGCTTGCGCGCGTTGATGACGCCGTAGGCGCTGTTGAACACCACGATCAGCAGCGCGCCGAACGCCGCAATGGCGACCTTGTTGAAGTCCGATACGCCGAAGATCAGCAGGAACAACGGGATCAGCGCCGACGACGGCGTGGAGCGGAAGAAGTCGATCAGGAATTCCACGCTGCGATACGCGCGCTCGTTGCTGCCGAGCAACACGCCCAGCGGCACGCCGACCACGGCGGCGAACGCGAATGCCTGCAGCGTGCGACCCACGGTGACCAGGAAATCGGTCAGCAGCGCGCCGCCGGCCAGCCCCGCGACCAGCGTCGCCAGTGTGTCGGCCGGGCTGGGCAGCAGGATGGCCTTGATCATCCCGAAACGCACCACCAGGTCCCAGATGACGAACAGGACCAGCGGGCCGATCACGGGCAGGAAGCGTTCGGTGCGCGGCTTGACGGGCGCGGCGTCGGCGGAGGCCGGCGGCGCCCAGGGCGCCGCGGCCGAGGTCTTGGTGGTGGTTTCGCTCATGATGCTTAGCCCTTGTAGATCAGCGATGCGACGTCGACCCTCTTCGAATAGATGCCTTTCTCGGTGAACAGGTCGTAGAACTTCTGGAAGTAGGCGATATCGGCCGACTTGAACTGGTCGTAGAACATGTAATCGGACATCGGCACCTCGGCGGTCAGCGCGCCTTCGATGGCGGTGTAGCCGGTCAGGTACTTGCGCGCCTCGGCGGGGTTCTTCTGCACCAGCTCCACGCCGCGCCGGTACGCCGCCATGTAGCGCTTGGCCACGTCCGGGTTCTTCTTGATGAATTCGCTGGTGAGGCTGGCGGCGCCGCCGTGCCACGGGGCCATGGGGTCACCCAGCACGTACCTGGCGATGACGCCGACTTCCAGCGCGCGCGTGGTGCCGTGGATGCGGCCCACGGTGCCGGTCGGTTCCAGCGTGTAGACGCCGTCGACCTGGCCGGCCGCGAGCGCGGCCACGTGCTGGCCGATCGGCAGTTCGGTCACAGTCATCTTGCCGGCGCCCGCGCGTTCCAGCACCGTCTTGGCCAGCAGCACGTTCTGCACGCCCGGGCCGCAGGCCACGCGCTTGCCCTTGAGGTCGGCGATGGTCTTGATGGGGCTGTCCTTGGCCACCAGGAACTCGTCGAGCACGAACCTGGCGTTGGTCGGGTTGGTGCAGAAGATCTTGAGCAGGCCCGGCTGCGCGATTTCGCCGATGCCGAGCACGCCCGATGCCGTGCCGTTGGCGCTACCGTCGGAGCGGCCCGCCAGCATGGCTTCCATCACCTGTTGCGCGCTCGCGAACTTCTGCGCTTCCACGTCCAGCCCAACTTCCTTGAAATAGCCTTTCTCCACGGCCGCGTAGAACGGCAGGCCCGAGGCCACCGGCCAGAAGCCGACACGGATCTTGGGGCCGCTGCCCTGGGCGCGGACGATGGCGGGCGCGGCGAGCATCGACAGGCCGGCGGCACCGGCCTTGAGGATCTGGCGGCGCGTGGCGGAGGCGGGTGCGGCGGTGGCGTGGTGGACAGGGGCGGCGGCGGATTGCGGGTGCTTGGGCATGACGGTACCTGGTTCGAGAGACAGTGTGAGGGGCGAAAGAGTCGTGGGCAATGCGCCGCGGCGCGCGGGGTCCGTGCGTCCAGGCGGTGGCCAGCGACCGCAGGTAGGCACGCCAGCCACCGTGCGCGGTCACGTCGGTGGCGCCGGCCAGCGCGTGGCCTTCGCAGACGAAGCCGTGCTCCCAGCTACCATCGGCCGGTTCCACGCTGCCCGGCGCGAGCGGCTGCGGCCCCAGCGCAAGGACGCTGCCGACGGGGTGCAGCGGCACCCGCCAGAGCTTGGCGGCGAACGTCAGGCCGGCGAGCGGGCCCGGCGCCCGCGTGGCTGGTGCCCGCAGCGCTGCGGCGAAGCGGGGATCCGGGCATTGGCGGGATCGGCGGTGTGCGCGTCCGTCGCGGAGGCGGCATCGGGCTTGGTCATCATGGGGTCCTGAAGAAATCCCTTCTTGGATCCAAGATAAGCAAGCGTTGTGCCAACAGATAGCGGTGGTACCGAAAACTGGCGCAATCCGTTGATGGGCCTGCGTGGGCGGCCAGCGGGCGGGTCATGGCGAGAGAATGCCCGGGGCGCGGGACACGGCGAGCGGCGCCCCAATCCCGGGGCGGTGGGCGCGATAACGGTGCAGGACGCGCAGCGCGCGACGCCAGCCTCAGGTCCGGGAGCAGGGGGGCGGCGCCCGATCCCATATAGCGGCCCGTCAACGCGTCGAACGGCAGACATCATTCGTCAACATCGTCTTGCTGCCACGAGCGGCTTGTTATGGCCGATCCAGCAACGTTCACTATGTCGAATTGAATGGCCGCTTAGGGTGGAAACGACGCATGAATGTCCCAGCGACGGTGCGGGCGAATGACGCTCGCGCTTATGCGACGGAATCGGCGAGGGGCAAACATACCGCATCCCTTTCCAGCGTTTCGATCAGTGCGTCGCGCATCACCGCGGCGGGTCGCACAAGACGGCCAGGCAGCGCACCATGCACGAGCCACACGCTCAGCCCGCTTTTGAACTCCGGCACATCGACGATCTGCAGCGCATTGCGATGCGGGCTGCGCGCCAGCACTTCAGGCGCGGCAAGCCCGACGCCCAAGGCGCGCGCGACCAGCGACAACTGCAGTTCCGAACCGAACGCTTCGACAGCGACGTTGAACGGCAAACCCGCCGCCGACATCGCGCGGCTCAGTGCCGAACGCATTCCGCAACCGTCCTGGTTCAGCACCCAGGGATAAGCCGCAAGATCGGCGAGCGAGACGGGTTTGTCGGGCAGACCGAACGAGCGCGGCGCGACGACGACCGTAGGCTTATAGGCGAGAAGCGTCGACGTCAGACCTTCCGGCAACGGCGCGCCTTCAGGCAATAGCACGACGGCCGCATCCGCCTTCGCCTTTTCGACGCCCTCCAGCAGTCCCGGCGACCAGCCCGCTGTCACGCGCAGCGTCAGATTCGGAAAGGCGGTACGCAGACGGTCGACCGGTTGCTCCAACGCCAGCTCAGACAAAAACGGCGGTACGCCGATCCTGAACTCGCCTGTCGGCTCGCTATCAGGCGACGCGACGGCCAGCAGGTCGTCGACCGCGCGCAGCACCGTGCGCGCAAGACCATAGACCTCGCTTCCGGCCGCCGTCGGCTTGAGCGGCTTGCTCTGCCGGTCGAGCAACTCGATGCCGAGCATCGTTTCCAGATTCTGGACACGGCGCGTGAGACCCGGCTGGGTCAGAAACAGCCTCTCTGCGGCCCGCACCATTGAGCCGCTTTCGACCACTGCCACGAAAGCCTGCAAGTCACGCGTGTTCATAAAACAATCTCGCATAAACATTATCAGGATAATTCAATTGTCGCATAACGTTCGCGTCTCTAGGATAGGCCACGCTCCTACACCCAACAGTCCAAACCTATGAGTCAACCTGCTGACACCTGCGCGCGCAGACTGCCTTGCGCTTCACCGTCCTCACCGCAAGCGGATGCGTCCGCATGCGGTGGGCTGACCACGCCGCTGACGATCTTTTTTGCTGCCGCCGTCGGCGTGATCGTCGTGAACCTGACGGCCGCGCAACCTCTGACGGGGCCGGTCAGCCGAGCCCTGACTCTGCCGCCCGAGTTTGCCGGCCTGATCGCGATGCTCCCGCAACTCGGCTACGCCGCCGGTCTGCTATTGCTCGTACCGCTATGCGACCTGCTGGAAAATCGCCGCCTGATCGTCTGGACGCTCGCCTGCTGCGCGATGTTTCTCGGACTCTCGTCGCTCGCGCGATCGGGTTGGCTGTTCCTGGCATCGGTGTTCATGGCGGGGGCGACATCGAGCGTGATCCAGATGCTCGTGCCGATGGCGGCGTCGATGGCGCCTGAAAGCCGGCGCGGACGTGCAGTCGGCAACGTTATGAGCGGCCTGATGCTGGGGATCTTGTTGTCGCGACCGCTCGCGAGCCTGATCGGCGGCACGTTTGGCTGGCGTGCGTTCTATGGCATCGCGGCGTTGGCCGACTCGCTGCTTGCCGTCGTGCTGCTGATGCGGTTGCCGAGTCACACGCCGCACACGGCCGCGCGCTACCTGGACTTGCTGCGCTCGCTGTGGACCTTGCTGCGCACCGAACCCGTCTTACAGCGTCGCGCGACGCTTGCCGCGCTCGCGCTCGGTGCGTTCAGCGCGTTCTGGACCGCCGTTGCGCTGCTTCTCGCCCAGCCGCCGTTTTCGCTGGGTATGCACGGCATTGCCGCCTTCGCGCTGGCGGGTGCAACGGGTGCGATGGTGACGCCGCTCGCGGGCTATCTCGGCGATCGCGGCGCGGGCCGCGCCACACAAATCGCCGCGCATCTGGTGATGATCGCGGCGGTGCTCATGCTCGCGGCTGCCGGTGCGGGCTGGGGCGGGTTCTCCGCGGCCACGCATCCCGTCCTTGCGCTCGCATTGCTGGTCGCCGGGGCGGCGGCGCTCGACGCCGGTGTGATCACCGATCAAACGCTCGGCCGGCGCGCGATCAACCTGATTAATCCGTCGGCTCGTGGCCGATTGAACGCGCTCTTTGTCGGCATCTTCTTTGTCGGCGGCGCAATTGGGGCTGCGCTGTCAGGCGCGGCATGGGCATGGGCGGGATGGAATGGCGTGTGCCTCGTCACGCTGGGGTTCGCGATCACCGTGTTTTTGTTCGGCTGTTTCGACCGTGCCGCGCAGTCAGGCCGCCAATGAAGTGAACAGGGTGACCGCCGGGCGGTGCCGCAGCGCGCGAGGCGCGGCGATTCCAGGGACGATGCGGGCGGGCGCAACGGCACGATCACTTCCGCGTGTCTTGTGGAGCGTCTCTTCCTGGTTTTAGATTCATTGCATTCAGTCACGCGACAGACGCGACAGTCTCCCGGCCCGCCACCCGCGAGCCGGCCTGAGCTTCCACCTCCGCCTGCGGCCGCCGCAACGTCCGGCTACGCCGCCCATCCACCGAAACCGCGCGTTCCCCGGCCACCGTCACGCGCCGCACCAGCCGCTCCTGGTTGCCATAGTCGTTCACCGCGTAGTGCTGGGTCGCGCGGTTATCCCAGATCACCACATCGTTTTGCCGCCACTGCCAGCGCACGGTGTTCTCCAGGCGAATCACACGGTTCTGCAGAATGTCGAAAATACGCGCCGATTCAGCACTCGACAAACCGACGATCCGTTTGACGAAATGCCCGAGCAGCAGCGCCTTTTCTCCCGATACCGGATGCACATGCACGAGCGGATGCTCGGCCTCGTACACGGTCGAGACGAACACGTTCTGGTGATGCGCGATACGCGCCTCTGCCAACTGCGCATCGGTGCCCGCGACGCGCTCGGCGCCGTAGTCGTAGTCATTCGTATGCACGGCCCACAGCGAGTCGGCCAGCCGCTTCAGCTCGTCGGGCAGGCGCTCATACGCGACGGCCGTGTTGGCCCACACGGTATCGCCGCCATAGGCCGGAATCTTCACGCCGCGCAGAATTGAAATCTTCGGGAATGCATCGAGGAAGGTGATATCCGTGTGCCACGAATCGGCGCGTCCGCCGCCTTTCGATGCGTCCAGCTCGAACAGCTTCGTGCCTTCCGGCGACGGCACGGTCGGGTGCGCGATGGTGTCGCCGAAACGCGCGCCGAACGCCTGATGCGACGCGTCGTCCAGATGGCTCTGAGCGCGGAAAAACAGCACCTTGTACTTCACCAGCGCGCGATGCAGCGTGTCGATCGCGGCATCGTCGAGCAACGCGGAGAGCTTGAAATCCTGAACCTCTGCGCCGATCAATCCGGCGACACGCCGGATGCGAAGATTTTCAAAAGACGTGTCCAGATCGGTTTGGGCGGAAAGACTCACGGCTCACACTCCTGTATAGAGCTAACTGGATAGAGAGCTAACGAGTGTAGAAAACGCGCCGACCCGCTCAAACCAATCGATCGGAATATGGTTTTCGCGCACGGCCTGATAAGTATTCGGGCGGATTTCGGGCGGATGAACGCGCGGGGCGCGCAGTGAACGGGATACGGAGTCGATGCCGTTTCGCCCGTCACCCCTCTGATTAGAAGGGTGCGGAGCGCATCGCGTTTCGAGTAGTATTCGATCCGGAAATGGCTATGACTGTTTTACCGGGCGACGTGAAAGCGCGCACAGGAGACCACCACCATTCCGATAACAAGCTGGACACCTGAGAGCACAAAACTAAAAGCGTAGGAACCGGCGGGGCCTGCTTCAAATTACCGACGAGACGCAGCTTACGGGCGCGGGCCGACACGTCGGTCCGCGCGGCATTGCAAACGAAACCCGCGTCATGCGCGGTTGCGATAAAGACGCTATCTATTTGTCGCCGGTCCGGGCGATATCGCCGGACAGATGCTTGAGCCACAAACTCATCAAGCCGGCCCGGCCGCGCACGCCATATTTGCGGAAAATCCCGGTGATATAGGAATGCGTCGTCGAAACGGCGAGACCCAGTTGCTCGGCGATCTGTTTTTCGGTCGCCTCGGTCAGCAACAGATCCAGAACCTTGCGCTCGTACGGCGCCAGCACGGCCAACAGCGTCGGCGGCATCGCTTTACGGCGATGAAACTCGGTCACGTCGCGCGCCACCCCGACGCGCAATTGCTCGTGTTCTAGCCAGCGTGCCGACCACGACACGTAGACGTCGCTGCCGTCCTTATGACGATAGCGGTTCTCGAAACCGACGCGTTTGCGTCCGGCCAATACCTCTTTCGCCTCTTGCAGCGTCGCGTCCTGATCGGCCGGCACCACGAAATCGATAATGAACTGATCGACGAAATCGCCCGGCGCATAGCCGAAGATGTCTTCGCACGCCGGGCTCACCTGGCGGATTCGGCCCTGCTGATTGACGAGAAAAATGGCGTCCGGCGAATAATCGAAAGAGGCCACAACCAGATCTTCGGAGAGTTCTTTTTTCATGGCGATGGTCCGGCCCGGGTGCGTCCGGGTCGCGCAACGAAGATGGTCTCAGCGAAAAGTCGCCGCATGGGCAACGCATCAGCGCGACAGCGTAGCGCGATCCGAATTAAGGGTCAATTTTCCGCGAGCTTTCAAATACCCGACCACGCTACTCAGATAACCGTAAAGTTTTTAGGGGTATTGCCGTTAAGCAGTCATTGAATGACATTCCGTCGCTTTCAAACAAAGCGCGGTGCTTCGGAAAACATTTTCATGCGCAATAACCAGCCGGTAACTCAACGCGAATTCGATTATTCCGCGTCGGACATGCTCGTCTCCGCGACCGACGTGAAGGGCAAAATCCAGTACTGCAATCCCGCTTTCATTGCGATCTCGGGCTTCACGCGCGAGGAACTGCTCGGCGCGCCGCACAACATCGTCCGTCATCCGGACATGCCGCGCGAGGCCTACGCGGACATGTGGGAGACCATCGGCGCAGGCTACCCGTGGACCGCGCTGGTGAAAAACCGCCGCAAGAACGGCGATCATTATTGGGTCTGCGCGAACGTCACGCCGGTCGTCGAAAACGGCCGCACCGTCGGCTATCTGAGCGTGCGCACCAAGCCCTCGCGCGACGAAGTAACCGTCGCCGAGTCGACCTACGCGCGGATGCGCGAAGGCACGCTGCGCTCGCACCGGTTGCGCCGCGGCCAACTGGTGCGGACCGGTTTCGCCGGCAAATTGCAGGCGTTCACGCGTTGGTCGGTCGGCGCGCGGCTCGCGAGCGGCTATGCGGTCGCGCCGCTCGCATTGCTGGTGGTCGGCGCCGTGCAGGCGGGCGGGCCGCCGCCGCTGCCCTACTGGAGCGCGGCGGCCATTGCCGCGCTGGCGGCCGGGCTCGCGTGGTTCACGCTGAGCCGGCAGGTGGGCGTGCCGCTCGCGGGGCTGTCCAGTTTCGCGACCCGGATGGCGGCCGGCGATCTGACGGTCGAAATGAGCGGCGCGCGCCACGGCGACTTCGCCGACGTATCGAGCGCGTTGAATCAGTTGAAGGCGAACCTGGGCGCGATCGTGCTGGACGTGCGCGGCCAGATCGGCGGGGTGATCGATGCCGCCGGCGAAATGTCGAGCGGCAATGCCGACCTCGCGCGCCGCACCGAAATGCAGGCGGCCTCGCTCGAAGAAACGGCGGCGACGATGGAGCAATTTACGACGACCGTCAAAGCCAACGCGGATGCCGCCGCGTCCGCGCTAGCGCTTGCAAAAGAGGCGCAGGACGCCGCGGCGCTGGGCGGCGAGATCGTCGGTCACGTCGAGAGAACGATGTCCGGCATCACGTCGGCGTCGCAGCGGATCGCCGATATCACCGGCGTGATCGATGGAATCGCGTTTCAAACCAACATCATCGCGTTGAACGCGGCGGTGGAAGCGGCCCGCGCCGGCGACGCCGGCCGCTCGTTCGCGGTGGTCGCCACCGAGGTGCGGATGCTCGCGCAGCGTTGCGCGGAGTCGGCGCGGCAGATCAAATCGGTGGTCGATCTGACGGTCGCGGAGGTGTCGCAGGGCACCGGGCTGATCGAGCGGACCACGTCGCAAATGAAAGTGATCGACGACACCGTTCGACGCGTGCTGAAGATCATCGACGACGTGTCCAACGCCAGCGACGAACAGGCTAAAGGCATCACTCAAGTGAACCAGGCGATTACGCATCTGGACAGCGCGACCCAGCAGAACGCCGCGCTGGTCGAGCAGGCGGCGGCGACCGCGCAGCGGCTGATCGACTCCGCGCATGTGCTCGACGAGACGGTGCGGTTGTTTACCGTCGCGAAGGCGCCGGCCTGAACGGCCGGGGGCTTGAACGGACGGCGGCGGGGCGCTCGGACCGCGCCGGTTTCACCGGCCGTCAGCGATGCATCCGCGCCGCACGCGAACTGCGGTGAAGCTCGCGCGCCGAATAGACCAGCACGAACACGCCGGCGAGCAACGCGGCGACCGCGAGCACATCTTCCGCGGGGTCGAGTGCTGCATGCGCATGAAACCACAGCCCCACGCCGGCCACGGTCAAAACCAGACCGAGCAGCAAACCCCACGCGGGGCCCGCCGGAGATGATCTGAGCTTGTGGGACATTTTCATTGCTTCACCTGCCAGTACTTCGAGATGCACGACGCGTTCATTTGCATCGTAGGCGAATAGCAGGTCAGGTTCCGCTATGCACCGAACGAAAGTGGCGAGTTCCCAACGAAAAAGGCGACCGGCCGACGAGCGGCCCGGTCGCAATACGCCTATGGGAACCTTACTGCTACCCCAAATGGGGCACAACCAGTATAAGCAGACGGTGCCGTGAGCAGAGATGTACGAAACGCGGGCCAATCGGACGGACAGCGCAAGTGCTCGACAAGACGGCGGATCGCGGCCTAAACCTCGTCGCTGAAGTCGGCGAGCAGCGCTTCCAAACCCGCGAACGTGTACGGCTTGGGTAAAACCCTGCCGAGGCGATCCGCGCCAGCGCCGATCGCGTGCCCGTACCCAGACGCGTAAATGACGCGCAGCGCGGGTTGCACGGTGACGAGCCGGCGCGACAGCTCGACGCCGTCGATGCCCGGCAGACCGACGTCGGTCAACAGCACGTCGAAGCCGCTCCGTGCGAACAACTCGATCGCTTCTTCGCCGCTCGCGCCCGCTTGCGCCTGATGGCCCATCATTCTGATCAGCTCGACGGCCATCTCGCGCAGGTCCGGCTGATCTTCCACGACGAGTACCCGCAGCGCGCGGCGCGGTGCCGGCGCCGCTGCGGTTTCGGCGGCCGGCGGCGCGACGGGGGCGGGCCCCAGCGGTTTCGCATTCGACAGCAGATGCCTGATCTTGCGCGCCAACTGCTCGCGCCGGTACGGCTTGGTCAGCAGATGCACGCCCGCGTCCAGACGACCGCCGTGCACGATCGCGTTCTGCGTGTAGCCCGACGTGAACAGCACCTCGATGTCCGGCAGCAGCGCCTTCGCGCGTCGGGCCAGATCGGGACTGCGCATCGCGCCGGGCATTACCACGTCCGTGAAAAGAAGGTCGATCGACAGGCCGCTTCTGAGGATCCCCAACGCGCTTTCGGCGTTGTCGGCTTTCAGCACGTGATAGCCGAGTTCGCGCAGCATTTCGACGACCGTCGCCTGGACCGCGAGATCGTCTTCGACGACGAGGATCGTTTCGCAGCCGCCGACCACCGCGGCGGTGACCGGCGGCGCGGTTTGCACCACCGCTTCATGCGAGCGCGGCAGATAGATCTTGATCGTCGAGCCGTGCCCGGGTTCGCTATAGATCTTGAAGTGCCCGCCGCTTTGCTTGACGAAGCCGTACGCCATCGACAGCCCGAGCCCGGTGCCCATACCCTCGGGCTTGGTCGTGAAGAACGGATCGCAGGCCCGCTCGATCACTTCGCGCGTCATGCCCACACCGGTGTCGGAAATCGCCAGCAGCACGTATTGACCGGGCAGCAGATCGTCGTCGGAGGCGACGTAATCGTCGTCAAGCATCGAGTTGCCGAGTTCGATGGACAGCTTGCCGCCGTCCGGCATCGCATCGCGCGCGTTGATCGCGAGATTCAGCACGACGTTTTCGAGCTGGTTCGGATCGACCAGCACGTTCCACAGCCCGCCGGCCAGCACCGTTTCGATCACCACGGATTCGCCCAGCGCGCGGCGCAGCATGTCGTCCATGCCGGTGATCACCGGCGCGAGATTGGTGGCGACCGGCTGCAACGGCTGGCGCCGCGCGAACGCGAGCAGTTGCGACGACAGTTTCGCGCCGCGCTCCACCGCGCTGGTGGCCGTAAGCACACGGTTCAGCGCCGGGCCGTCGTCGCTCAGCTGCGATTGCAGCAGCTGAAGATTGCCGCCGATCACCTGCAGGATGTTGTTGAAGTCGTGCGCAATGCCGCCGGTCAGCTTGCCGATCGCCTCCAGCTTCTGCGACCGTTGCAGCGCGGTTTGCGTATGTTCGAGTTCGCGCGTGCGTTCCTGCACCAGTGCTTCGAGGCTCGTCTGGTAGCGCTGAAGTTCGTCTTGCGCGAGCTTTTGCGCGGTGACGTCGTGCCCCTGCACGAAGATGCCGATCACCTCGCGATCGGGACCGCTGATCGGCTGATAGACGAAATCGAGGAAGCGCGTTTCCAGTTTTGCGCTGTCGCGCGGTTGAATCTTCACCGGTACCGAGGTGCCGACGAACGGTTGGCCGGTGCGAAACACGCGATCGAGCAGTTCGATAAAGCCCTGTTCCGCCACTTCCGGCAATGCGTCCTGAACCCGCCGGCCGATCAATTCGCGTTCGCCGACGAGGCTCCGGTACGCCGAATTGGCCAGCTCGAAGACGTGCTGGCCGGATTTCAGCACGCAAATAAAGCCGGGGGCCTGTTCGAACAGTTGCAGCAAATGCGCCTTGTCGAGATGGAGTTCTCTGACCAGTTGCAGCGTCTGGCTGGTCTCTTCCAGTGCCGCGGTGCGTTCGAGCACGAGCCGTTCGAGCTCTTCCTGCTTGCGTTCGAGCGCCCGCTGCGCGAGCACCTGGTCGGTGACGTCGTTACCCTGCGAGAAAATGCCGACCACCGCGTCGTTGTCGTCGACGATCGGTTGATATACGAAGTCGATAAAACGCACTTCGCCCGATGCGCTTTGTTCGCCCGCGAGCGGATCGACACGCAACGGCAGCGCGCGGCCGACAAAGGCCTTGCCGCTGCGGTACACCTCGTCGAGCAACTCGAAAAAGCCCTGGCCGACGAGTTCGGGCAACGCTTGCCTGACCGGCTTGCCGAGGATGTCGCGAAAGCCCGCGAGGCGGTGATGGGCGCTGTTCTGCAACTGATAGACATGCTCGGGACCGCGAAAGAAACAGACGAATCCCGGTGCCTGTTCGAACAGGCGCAGCAGTTCCTGATACTCGCGGGTGCGCGCGTCGAGCGCGAGTCGATTCTGCTGTTCGGCGTGGCGGCGCGCTTCGTATTCGGCGGTGATGTCGCGTGTGATCTTCGCGTAGCCGATGTGGTGTCCGGCATCGTCGAACAGCGCGTCGAGCACGACATGGGCGCGAAACCGCGAGCCGTCTTTACGTACCCGCCAGCCTTCCGACTCGAATTTGCCTTCACGCGCGGACACCTCCAGCGCGCGGCCTGGCAGGTCGGTTGCGCGATCCTCGGCGGTGTAGAACAGCGAGAAGTGCTGGCCGATGATTTCGGCGGCCGAGTAGCCCTTGATGCGTTCGGCGCCTTCGTTCCAGCTTTTTACGAGGCCCGCCGGCGTCAGCAGATAGATCGCGTAATCCCTCACGCGCTCGATCATGAGCTCGAACTGGCCGTTGCCGGGCGAGCTCGCGCCGGCGACGCTCTGATCATTAACCTGCATGGGTAGGCACCTTGCGCCGACGACTGTCGATTGGGCGCTCATTTTAATGCACGCGCAAGCGATTGCGCCGCGCGGGTGCGAGCCGATTAGCGGCCCTCGCCGAGATAGCCGGGCAGGCCGAGCGCGACCGGCGATTTCGCCAGCGCGACGGCCCGGCTAACGAGCGCGTCGAACTCGGCATCGCTGGCAGGCGGGTCGAACTGTCGACGGAACAGATCCGCCCAACGGAATTCCGCCAATGGAACCTGCGTCTTCTCGTAACCGCCCGCGTCGCGCACGGCCGCCGACAGGCTGCGGAATTCGTCGTCGATCAGGTCCCACACGTGGCGGAACATCTCGGAGTAGGGCACGCGCTGGCCGTGGGCATCGTACGGATAGGTCCAGCGATTGTTTTCGAGGGTGAGCCAGAAATCCGCGCTCGTCAGCGTCGACAGATCTTGCACGAGAACGACGGGCACGGTTTTGATGCCGGCTTGCCATAGTGCGTTGGCGACGTGGTGGTGGTCGATCAGATGCGCAATTTCGCCGGGGCCGTACACGATCGGCACCGGCTTTTCAGCGATCGCCATGTCGAGATCGTGGCCCGACAGCGCGCGGTACTGTTCGGTCTTGCCGCGCACTTCCCTCAGGCCGTGCGTGCATTGAGTCGGTCGTAGTTGCTTGATGTCCAGCGTTTTCATTCGATATCCCCCGGTCGCGGGCCGGCGCGCGCGGACATCTGCTGCCGCGACGCGCCGGCCACTTCAAGTCGTGCAACCGTGCGTTAGCAGGCGGCGTGCCGCGACCGGCCGAACGCGACGCGTGACGCACAACGTGTGAAGCGTCAGGTTCAATGCATGTGCTGGCCGCCGTTGATCGCGATGTTCGCGCCGGTCACGAAGCCGGCGTCGTCCGAGCACAGAAAAGCGACCAGCGCGGCCACTTCTTCAGGCTTGCCCAGGCGCCCCATCGGAATTTGCGGCAGGATTTTCGTTTCGAGGATCTGCTGCGGAACCGCGGTGACCATTCTGGTCGCGAGGTAGCCCGGCGAAATCGTGTTCACGGTCACGCCTTTGCGCGCCACTTCGAGCGCCAGCGATTTGGTAAAACCGTGCATCCCGGCCTTGGCCGCCGCGTAGTTGGTCTGCCCGACCGAGCCTTTCGAACCGTTGACTGACGAAATATTGACGATGCGCCCCCAGCCGCGCGCGACCATCTCTTCGCACAGCGGCTTGGTCATGTTGAACACGGAGTCGAGATTGGTGCGGATCACCGCGTCCCAGTTGACCTTGTCCATCTTGCGCAGCGTCATGTCCTGGGTGATGCCGGCGTTGTTCACCAGAATGTCGACCGGGCCCACGTCGGCGCTGATTCTGGCCGCAACGTGCTGGCAGGAATCGTAATCGGCCACGTCGACTTCATACGCGAGAAAATTGTGGCCCTGCTGTTCCATTTGCGCCAGCCACTCAGCCGCGTGGCGATTGTTCGGCGAGTGTGTGACGACCACCGCATGACCCGCATCGTGCAGTTTGATACTGATTGCCTGTCCGAGGCCGCCCATACCACCCGTCACAACGGCAATTCGCTTCGTCATCCTGTCCATCCGTAATAGTCATAGCTGCGAGGATCATGAAAACCCAATGGCTGCCTCGCACGACCCGCCATTGCGTTGTCGCAACACAGTGCCGGCGCTTTCCTCGTGAGAGGCGTCGGCTTTCTGCGTTGATGCAACTGCGCGGGTTTTTGTAGGCTTTGCTATTGCGCGAAGAGAGTTTCGGCGTACGGCGAGCGACGGCTATTCGCGCCGTGCGCTACCGACAGCCGCCAGAAACGAGCGGCCTGCCTGCAAGTTCCAGTCGGTCAGATTGCGTGCCCATGCGAATGCGTTGTCAGCGGACGCATAAAAGGGCGCGACGACCGCTTCATAGAAGAGCGTCATCGCCGCGGGCGGCAAGGCGTTCGCCGGTTGTGCGCGGCGCGGGGGAAAGTAGATAACGACCTGCATCGGGAAGAGAGATTTTTAGGCTAAAACGAGCGTACCATCCGGCCGCAGTTTTGGGACACTGTCCACAACTTGAGGGATTCGGACAGACCGATGTTTACGGTTGTTGGCGCGGCAGCCAGTGCGTGAAAGTGACGTTTCTTCTGAAGAAATGCACTGAGAACGCAATAAGTAGGGCCGCCTGGGCGTTTTCACTGCGTGGCCGCTCAAGAATGCAAAACGCATGCCGTTATAGCGCGCAAGCGCCGCACGCGCAGCCTCACGATGGCTGTTCCGTCGCGGGCGCGCCACCACCGGCACTGTTGTCAAGCGATGACCCCTCACTCCGTTTTCCGCCGGTTGCGATCGCTGGCTTCGATCCCACGCGGCAACCCCGGGCTACTGACCGCGCAGTTCGACGCGTTCCGGCATCAGATGCCGCTGATGTACCTGATGCTGATCGCCAACAGCTGGGCGCTCGTCATCACGCATTACCGGTGCGCGCCGGCGTGGCTGGTCGTCCACGTGCCCATTGCGTTTACCGGGTTCAGTGCATGGCGGGCGTGGCAATGGGCGCGCTCGAACCGCGTGCGGCCGTCGCTCGCCGTCGCCGAGCGGGCACTGGCGCGCACCAACCGGCTAGCGGTGGCGATGGCCGTCGGCTTCACCGCGTGGGCACTGTCGCTGGCCCGCTATGGCGACGCGTATGCGCAGGCGCATGTCGCGTTCTATATGGCGATTACCGTGATCGGCGTGATCTTTTCGCTGATGCATCTGCGGCCCGCGGCGATTACGGTGGCGATCATCGTCAATGGCGCATTCTTCGTGTTTTTCCTGTTGTCGGAGAACATCGTGTTTCGCGCGATCGCCGTCAATACCGCGCTGGTGTCCGCGGCGATGCTGGTGTTCCTGCTGAACCACTACCGCGATTTCACCCGGATGGTCGACGCGCGCGCGGAAAACGAGCGGCTCGCGAATCTGGACAGCCTGACCGGTCTGCCGAACCGGCGCTCGTTCTTTCACGAACTCGACGCGACCTGCGCGGCGGCGGTGGCGAGTCAGAGCGCGCTCGCGGTCGGCATCATCGATCTGGACGGCTTCAAGCCGGTCAACGACATCCACGGTCATGCGATCGGCGACAAGGTGCTGGAGCAGATCGGCGAGCGTCTCGCACTGCTGATCAGCCCGCGTTTGCGGCTTGCCCGTCTGGGCGGCGACGAGTTCGGGCTGCTGGTCTCGGAGTTCCGTTGCAGCGACGACTTGCTGGCGCTCGGCGAGCGGGTGTGCCGGGTGCTGCGCGAACCGGTCGTCGCCGGCGACGTAGCCGTGCAGATTTCCGGCTCGATCGGCTTCGCGATGTATCCGGACCATTGCTCGACGGCGGTGCAGCTGTATGAGTTCGCCGACTACGCGTTGTATGCGGGCAAGCGCAACCGGCGCGGCAGCGTGGTGATTTTTTCCGCGGCTCACGACGCGGCGATCCGGCGCGCTTCGCTGATCGAGCAGGCGTTGCAGATGGCCGATCTGGAACGCGAACTATCGGTCGTGTTCCAGCCGCTCATCTATATCGCGACGGGGCGCGTGTTCGGTTTCGAAGCGCTGGCGCGGTGGTCGCATCCGGTGCTCGGCAATGTTGCGCCCGACCATTTCATTCCGGTCGCCGAACGGATCGGCGTGATCAGCGCGCTGACCCGCGTGCTGTTGCGCAAGGCGCTCGCCACCGCGTCGCGCTGGCCGCATCCGGTGCGGCTGGCGTTCAATCTGTCGACGCTCGATCTGGCGTCGCGCGAAACGATGTCGGAGCTTCTCGGGCTGATCCGCGACAGCGGTTTCGATCCGTCGCGGCTCGACTTCGAGATCACCGAAACCGCGCTGGCCCGCGAGATCGAGCTGGTGCAGGAGGCGGCCGCGCGGCTGCGGGCGCTCGGCTGCGGCGTGTCGCTCGACGATTTCGGCGTCGGCTATTCGAGCCGTCGTATCTGCATACGCTGCCGCTCGCGAAGATCAAGATCGACCGCAGCTTCGTGCGCGGGATGGACGCGGTCCGCACCAGCCACAAGATCGTGAAGTCGCTGCTCGCGCTAGGTCGCGACATGGGCGTCGAAACCATCGTGGAGGGCGTCGAGACCGACGACGAACTGGCCGCGCTGCGGGCGGCCGGTGCCGAACTGGCGCAGGGATTTCTGTTTGCGAAGCCGGTCGAGCCGGCGCAGACCTGTGCTCTGGCGCACGCGTGTCTGTTGCCGGCAGCGGTGGCCGCGGACGCTGGCGAGGTGGTTGCGCTCGGCTGAGCGTCGCTCGTGCCGAGCGGCGCGGCACAGCGGCGCTTCAAGAGCGGCGCGACCACGCCGCGAGCGGGCCGCGCGGCTACACCTCGGTTCGCCTGAGCAGATAGTCGAGCCCGCCGACCCGGTACCAACGGTAGCCGAACGGCTCGAGCACCACCGTGTGGCGGCCGGCGGCGTCCGGTTCGCTGTGGTCGTCGGACAGCAGATTGATCAGCGGCGCGGTATCCGGCTCGCGCGCGCCGACCCGGCGGAACTTCACCGTGCACGCCGCGGCGCTGAAGTTGTGCAGGAACAGCACCGAGTTGTTGCGCCAGTGGTAACACAGCGCGAGTACCTCGTTGCGCGACGTACGCAGCACTTCGAAGTCGCCCCAGCTGATTTCCGGCACTTCGCGTCGCATCCGGATCATCCGCTCCATCCAGTTCAGAAACGATTGCGGATCGCGTCGCTGGCTCGCCGCATTGACCCGCTCGAAGCCGTAAGCGCCGCCGCTGATCGTCGCGACCGGGGGCTTCGGATGTTCGGTAAAGCCGCCTTGCGGTTCGTCCGACCATTGCATCGGCGTGCGCGCGCATTCGCGCTCGGGCCGGCGCAGGTCGTCGCCCATACCGATTTCATCGCCGTAGCGGATCACCGGCGTCCCCGGCGAGCTCAGCATCAGGCTGTACGCGAGTTCGAGGCGGCGCCGGTCGCCGGCCAGCATCGGCGCGAGCCGGCGGCGGATGCCGCGGTCATACAGCTGCATGTCCGGCTGCGGCGCGAACGCGGCGAACACCGCTTTGCGTTGCGCGGGCGTGAGCCGCCCCAGATCGAGTTCGTCGTGATTGCGCAGAAATACGCCCCATTGCGCGCTTGGCGGCCGCGGCTTCGTCGCCAGCAGCGCGTCTTTCAACGGCTTCGTGTCGGCCGTCGCCAGCGTATAGAAGGTGTGCTGATTGAGGTGGAAGTTGAACATCATCGGCAGGCGCTCGCCAGCGTCGCCGAAATACCGCAGGTCCGTGTCGGGCAGCACGTTCGCTTCCGCGAGGATGATCGCGTTGCCCTCGCGCCATTGCAGAAACTCGCGAAAGGTGCGCAGCATGTCGTATTGCTCGACGGGGCGGCGCACCTTCGGCCCCTTCGTCGCGATGACGAACGGCACGGCGTCCATCCGGAAGCCGGACACCCCCAACTGGATCCAGAAGCCCATGATTTTCAGCAACTCGGCCTGCACGTGAGGGTTCGCGGTGTTCAGGTCCGGCTGAAAATCGTAGAAGCGATGGAAGTACCAGCGTTTGGCCCGCTTGTCGAAACTCCACGTCGATTTCTGCACGCCCGGAAACACGACGCCGCGATTCGCATCGGGCGGCTTGCTGTCGGACCATACGTACCAGTCGCGAAACTTCGATGCGGGATCGCTGCGTGCTGACAGAAACCACGGATGCTGGTCCGACGTGTGATTGACGACGAGGTCGATGATCAGGCGCATGCCGCGCTCGGCGCACGCGTGCGTGAACTCGGCGAAGTCGCCGAGGGTGCCGTACTTCGGGTCGACATTGTAGTAGTCCGATATGTCGTAACCGTTGTCGCGGCCGGGCGACGGGTGAAACGGCATCAGCCAGAGCGTCGTGATGCCGAGCCCTTGCAGATAGTCGAGCCTGCGCATCAGCCCCCGGAAGTCGCCGATGCCGTCGCCATTGGCATCCATGAATGTGCCGACCGACAGGCAGTAGATGATGGCGTTCTTGTACCAAAGGTCGTTGAGCATTGGATTTGCGCGTGACTCCGGGACAATCGATCGTGACGAGGAAGGCAATGTCGAAACTGGTGTGGTGGCAACGCAGCGTGATTTACCAGATCTACCCCCGCTCGTTTCAGGACAGCAATGGCGACGGCATCGGCGATCTGCCCGGCATCCGCGCGCGCCTCGACGAGGTCGCGGCACTCGGTGTCGACGCGATCTGGCTTTCGCCGATCTATCCATCGCCGATGGCCGACTTCGGTTACGACGTCGCGCACTACTGCGATATCGACCCGATCTTCGGCACGCTCGACGACTTCAAGCAATTGATGGACCACGCGCACGCGCTTGGATTGAAGGTGCTACTCGACTTCGTGCCGAATCACTCGTCGGAGCGGCATCCGTGGTTCGTGCAAAGCCGCTCGTCGCGCGACAACCCGAAACGCGACTGGTACCTGTGGCGCGACCCCGCGCCCGATGGCGGACCGCCGAACAACTGGCTGAGCCGGATGGGCGGCTCGGCGTGGGAGTGGGATGCGGCGACCGGGCAGTACTACTATCACGCGTTTCTGCGCGAGCAGCCGGACCTGAACTGGCGCAACCCGCAAGTGCGCCGCGCAATGGACGACGTGCTGCGCTTCTGGCTCGATTACGGTGTCGATGGCTTTCGCGTGGACGTGCTGTGGCTATTGATCAAGGACGCGTGGTTTCGCGACAATCCGCCGAATCCGGCGTACGTGGCAGGTGAGCCGGAGCATCATCGGCAACTGCAAACTTACACGGAAGATCAGCCGGAAGTGCACGAGATCGTCCGTTCGATGCGCGCGACGCTAAACGAATACGGTGAGCGCGTGTTGATCGGCGAGATCTATTTGCCGGTCGCGCAACTGATCCAGTATTACGGCGCGAACGGCGAAGGTGCCGACATGCCGTTCAATTTCCAGTTGCTCAATGCGCGCTGGAACGCGGCGGAACTTGCCGCGACGATCCGCGACTACGACAGCGCGCTACCCGAACACGCGTGGCCGAACTGGGTGCTCGGCAATCACGACAATCCGCGCGTTGCGTCGCGCGTCGGCAACGCGCAGGCGAGGGTGGCGGCGGTACTGCTGTTGACGCTGCGCGGCACGCCCACGCTCTACTACGGCGACGAAATCGGCATGACCGATGGCGTTATCGCGGCGCACGAGGTTCGCGATCCGGCCGAACTGCGGCAGCCGGGGAGCGGCCAGGGGCGCGATCCCGAACGTACGCCGATGCAATGGGATAGCTCGCTGCCGAATGCGGGTTTCAGCTCCGGCCAGCCGTGGTTGCCGATCGCGACCGCGACGAGCGTGTGCGACCAGCAGGGCGACCCGTCCAGCATGTTGTCGTTATACCGGCGTCTGCTGAGTTTGCGGCGCCGCAACGCCGCGCTCGTGCAGGGCGCGATCGGCAATATCGCCGCTGATGGGCAGGTGCTGACTTATGAGCGGTGGTTTGCGGATCAGCGCCTTTTCATCGCGCTGAACATGGGCGATGCGGATGCCGACGTGCAGTCGCGGCCCGGCGTCGCGTTGCTCTCGACGCTGACCGCGCGCACCGGCGTGGTCTTCGTGGCCGGCGCTAATCGGATCGCCGCCGGGGAGGCGGTCATCGTGGCTGTTTGAAGGGTGGTACGCACGCGCTCGCATGGGAGCTGGCAACTTCTTTCAGCGACAGCAGAGGCAGCCGCCGGCGTGGCGCATTCCATAGCTGCCTGCGCCTTCATCCGAAGTCGAAGAGGCGCCGGCGAGGCTCGCGGCTTTCGTGTTCACGTGGCGCGAAGCCTGACGGCCACAGGCCGGACAGCACAGCTCGCTGTCGCGCTCGGCGATCGAACGGCGTGCCTCGAACAGTCCGCAGTCGGGGCATTCGTAGTCGTAGATGGGCATGGTTTAACTATGGTTCGATCGACAGGTTCGAAAACTCGCGCGCAAGCGTCGTGCCACGCAGGGGGCGTGCGTGCGGTCATGACCAGCGGCTACACTACGTGCCAGTGCAAATCGTCTGACAGATGCCGGGATTCCCCGTGGCCCCTCGAACGCGACGAGCCGCATTATTTTCAACTGTCTTTTCAACTGTTACGGTCAAGGAGAGACCTTATGCCTTACGTTGAGCGAACCGATGGAGGTTCGCTTGTCGACGCGCTGTGGCGCGTCGCGCTTCGCGTCGGTTTTCAACTGGCTCGCGCCTGGTGGCACGTTCGGCGGCCGCAGCACGAGGGCGCACTGGTCACAATCTACGTCGACGGCTCGTTGTTGCTGGTGAAGACATCGTATCGCGCCGAGTGGGGGCTTCCAGGTGGAAGTATTCACGCCGGTGAGACGCCTGTCGTGGCGGCGCAGCGGGAAATGGAAGAGGAAATCGGTCTGCCCGCTTATCCGCTGATACCGGCGGGCAGCGTCAGCGGTATCTGGGACGGAAGAAGAGACCGCGTGCATTTCTTCGAGCTGCATCTCGCTAGCCTGCCCAAACTGCGGCTCGATAATCGTGAGATCGTCGCCGCTTATCTGGCCACGCCGGAGGAGTTGCGCAGTTTTTCGCTGACCGCGGCGGTTTCTGCGCATCTGCGTAAAGACACGCGGGTTCGAGCGGACGCGTAGCGGTTAATGACAACAACGGCATGACAACAACGGCGCGTTCTACTTCACCTCACCCCGAAGCTTCTGCACGAGCGCGTCGGCGATCTGCTGAGCGCTCGTTCTGATCGCCGCCTTTTCATCTCGCCCCGACAGCACGACCTTCGCGGCGATCACGTACGGATTGAGCTTGATCACAGCGCCCGGCATATTGCGGCTCGCGCCCGCATCGACGCTTTCATACAAAGGAGACAAATCCGGTGCCGCGAGGCTATCGCAGGACACCGCGACCTGAAACTGGCTCTGGCCCGCGCCCATGCCGACCATCGCGCGACGCATCCGGTTACCTTCGTCGACACTGAGAAACACGCCGCGCACCTGCCAGCCGCTGTGGGGCAGCGGCTCGCCCGGCGTGACCCGGCGCGCGTCGACGCCGGCCTTGTGCAGATCGTCGGTCAGCGACTGCGCCATCAGTTCGACGAGTTCCTGCGCCCGTGCCTGCGGATCATGCTGCTGGCGCAGCGGCCCTTGCGGCAACAGATGACCCACGATGCCGCGCGCACGGTTGGCCGGCCCGTTGTCGGTGGTGACATTGGCGGCGTCGAGATCGAAATCGGCCACATAGACGAGCGCCGGCGCGACCGCCGCCGCGTCAGCGGTCGATGAATCCGCCGCCAGAGATGGTCCCGATCCGGCGCAAACAGATATCGCCAGACCGAGCATTCGCATCCATCGGGACATCATCGCGCACCTCCACGCCTTTTTTACTTCTTGTGCGGTATGCGGCCCGTACGTGGCCCATCCCGCTCAGTCGATCGAACCGCCAGCGCAACTGCCGCAAGAGCGCGCCTTGCCGAGCCGCAGCCGCCCGGCGCTCACGCTCACCTGCGCACCGCATTCGCAGCGGCACACCCACAAACCGTTGCCGGCGTACCGGTCGGTGGTCAACTGGCCGAACACTTCACCGCCGCGCAGCGCGGTCGAGCCGGGCCGCGAGCGCCACACGCGACGCTGCTCGCGGCAGCCGCAATCGCGCATCTGGCCGCGCTCGACCGCATCGAGCCCGGCGGTCAGTTGGCCGCCGCATTTACAACGCCACAGCCACAGATTCGCGCCGCGATATTGAAGCGCGACGAGATCGCCGAAGCCCCGCCCAGCGACATCGCGACGGGGCGGGAACGGCCAGGCGGGCGGCAACGAGGAGGAATTGCGGGGTTTCACGAACGGTAAATGGGAATCGGCAGCCGATTCACAAGCATAACCTGCCTTCGATTCCCGGCGCTTCGGTGCTTTGCCGATACCGCCCGCTCGCTCGATCCATCGCCTGTTCAGCGATTGATTTCCTCGAGCCTGAGCCCGTTCGTCTTCGGACCGAACGCACCGATCGAAATCATCACGATCACCATGCATGCGGTAATGCCGGTGAACACGCCCGGAACGCCGAAGTCGCGCAGCAGGAACGCGATGATGAAGCCCGACATCATGGCCCCGGCGCGACTGGCCGAATACACGATCCCATTCGCGCGGCAGCGGACCGCGGTGGGAAAAAGCTCCGACTGGTAAGCGTGATAGCACACCGAAATGGTTTGGCCGGCGAGGCTGACCAGCACGCCGAACACGATCAACGGGCCGACCGTTTTCATCTGAGCGAACAGCAGCCCGAACACGATGACCGCCAGCGCGCCGCCGACGATCAGCCATTTGCGTTGCACCTTGTCTGCCACGAGCATCGCGAGCAACGGGCCGACGGGTAGCGCGATCGCGATCACCGACGAATACAGCAGACTTTTGGTGACCGTAATGCCTTGCCCGATCAGCAGCGTCGGCACCCAGTTCGCGAACCCGTAATAGCCGATCGCCTGGCAGAAATTGAAAACGATCAGCATGATCAGACGCGAACGGTACGGCGGCTGCAGCAATTCGCTCAACGACGCGCGTCGATGGACGGGCTGCTCGACTGTCGCGGCCGGCGGCGGCAGCGGCCGGCCGAACTGCTTGAGCGCCTTGGCCTCCATTTTCTCGACGATCCGTTCGGCCTTCTGCTCGCGACCGTGCGCTGCGAGCCAGCGCGGACTCTCGGGCACGATGCGCCGAATGATCCACACCAGCAGCGCGCCCAGCGAGCCGAGCAGCACCACCCAGCGCCAACCGTCGATGCCGAACAGCGTGGTCGGCACCAGCCAGTAGGAGAGAATCGCCGCGACCGGCGCGGCGGCGAACATCACCATCTGGTTGAACGCCATCGCGCGTCCGCGCATATGCTGCGGGACGATTTCGGTGACGTAACTGTCGATCGTGACGATTTCGATCCCCACGCCGATGCCGGTAATGAAGCGCCACGCAATCAAACTTTCCGGCGTGCTCTGGAACGCCATGATTGCGGAGCCGAGCGAGTACCAGAGCAGCGAATAGGTGAAGACCGCGCGGCGCCCGAAGCGGTCGGGCAGCCAGCCGAAGCAGAACGTCCCGACGAAAAGCCCGGCGAAAGTCGCGGCGATAAAGCCTGCAATCCCCTGAAAGCCGAAGAACGCCGTGGTGGTGGTTTTCAGCAGGCCGCTTTTGGCCATGCCCGGCGCGATATAGCCGGTAAAGATCAGGTCGTAGACTTCGAAGAAGCCGCCGAGCGAGATCAGTAATACCAGCAGCCACATATAGCCGGTGGCCGGTAAGCGGTCCATGCGCGCCGACAGCATCGCCGCGCTGCGTGACCCGCTGTGGGTGCCGGCGGCCGCGGGCGGCGCGATTTCCGTGGTGATCACACGTTGCATCAATGTCTCCTGAATGTCTCCCGCGGCGGTCTTATTGGCTGCTGTGCGCGTCGGGATGCGTTTGTGCCGATCGTCAGGCCGCGGCCCGGCCGCTCAGACGGGCGAGGATTTCCTGCGTGTGTTCGCCGACCCGCGCCAATGCCTGACGCACGCCGGGCCTGCGTCCGCCCATCAGCAACGGCAGCAGCACGACTTGGGTGGGACCGTCTTCGGTTTGCATCGGCACGAGGCCGCCGCTTGCCTTCAGATGCGGATCGTCGAGCAACTGATCGGGGCGCACGATCGGCGCGTACGGAATACCGGCGGCTTCGAGCTTTGCGGAAAGTTCGCCGGCGCGGTGATGCTTGAGGATGTCGGCGAGGCGCGCGAGCAGTTCCGGCCGTACCGCGACGCGCAGCGCGTTGCTCGCGAATTGCGGCTGCGCCGCGAGATCGGGGCGCTCCAGCACGTCGCACAACGCGATGAACTGTTTGTCGCTGACCGCGCCGATAAAGAGCTGTTCGTCGCCGGCAAGGTTGAAAACGTCGTAGACGCTCCAGGCGGACACCCGCGACGGCATCGGCGGCGGCGGTTCCCTGGTCATCGCGTACTGCTGCATGTGCTGACTGCTCAGGAAGACGCAGTTTTCGAATAGCGCGCTCTGCACTTCCTGGCCGCGCCCGGTCGAGTCGCGTTCGCGCAATGCCGCCAGCACGCCGATCGCGCCGAACATGCCGCCCATGATGTCGTTGACCGAGGTTCCCGCGCGCAGCGGCCGGCCCGCCGGTCCGGTCATATACGACAGGCCGCCCATCATCTGCACGACTTCGTCGAGCGCGAGGCGCTTTTCGTACGGACCCGGCAGGAAGCCTTTGTGCGACACGTAGATCAGCTGCGGATACTTCGTCGATAGCGTTTGATAGTCGAGGCCGAGCTTCGTCATCAGGCCGGGCCGGAAGTTTTCCAGCATCACGTCGCATTGACCGATCAGCTCGACCGCGGCGGCGAGCCCGTCCGGCGTAGTGATGTCGAGCACCACGCTCTTCTTGTTGCGGTTGAACGAGCGGAAAAAGCCGATGCCCAGACCCGGCAGTTTGCGGGTCTTGTCGCCGCCGGGCGGCTCGATCTTGATGACTTCCGCGCCGAGGTCGGCGAGGATCATCCCGCAGGTCGGGCCCATGACCATGTGCGTGAATTCGATCACGCGCACGCCGGCGAGAGGAAGCGGATTCGAGGTGTTCATCGTGGCCTCATGCATTGAGTGTTGCAGTCGGCGCTGGCGCGAAGGTTTTCGGCAAACCCGCGCGCCACAGCGCGCCATGCAGTGTTTCGGAGGAAAGCCAGCCGGCGACTTTCGCGCGCAAGCGCAGCAGGCGCGCGATATCGATGCCGGTCGCAATGCCCATGTCGGCCAGCATGAACGCGAGGTCTTCGCTCGCGGCATTGCCGCTCGCGCCCGGTGCATGCGGGCAGCCGCCGATGCCGGCGAGCGTCGCGTCGAACCGGGTCACGCCGGCCTCGAGCGCCGCATAGACGTTCGCGAGCGCGAGACCGCGGGTGTCGTGGAAGTGGCCGCACCAGAAGCGCTCGCCGGCAAGCGCGCGGGCCTTGCCGAACAGTTCGCGCACGGCCGCGGGTCCGGCGTAGCCGACCGTATCGGCGATGCTCACGTAATCGGCGCCCGCATCGAGCAGTTTTTGCATGCAGCGGAGCACTTCGGTTTGCTCGACCGCGCCCTGGAGCGTGCAGCCGAACGCGGTACCGATCCCGCCTTCGATCAGCGTTTTCGAGCCGGCCGCATCGCGTGCCGCGCGGATGCGGGCGACTTCCGCGATCACTTCGTCGGGCGTTTTGCGCAGATTGGCGACGCTATGCGCGTGACTCGCGGAAAGCGGCACCAGCATCAGATTGGCTTGCGATTCGATTGCGCGTTCGGCGCCTTTCAGATTAGGCACGAGTACAGACACGCGTAGTCCCGGCTGGGTTTTCGCATAGGCGACGAGTTCGGCGGTGTCCGCAAGTTGCGGCAGAAGTCTGGCCGGCACATACGAGCCGACTTCGATCTCGCGTTGGCCGGCCGCATATGCATCGGCGATCCATTCGATTTTTTGTTCGGTCGCAAGAATGCTTTGAATACTTTGCAAGCCGTCGCGCAAACCCACTTCGCGAATGACGACGCTGCTCGGGAAAGCGGGCATAAAGTCTCCTGAATACTGCCGGTCGTGGGCGCCGGCGATGGAGTCACTCTAGGCTTTCCGCAAAAGACATAAAGAGGTATTTTGGAACCGTTAAGATTCCGAAATGGAAAGTCAGGGCAGGCAGACACACCAATGAGAGACATTGATCTGAAAACGCTGAGGCTGTTCGTCGCCGTTTGCGAGTTCCGCAACATGGGCCGCGCGGCCGACGAAGAACATATCGAGCCGTCGGCGATCAGCAAGCGGATCGGCCAACTCGAATCCGACCTCGGCGTGCCGTTGCTCACGCGCTCGCGCCGCGGCGTTCAGCCGACCGCCGCGGGCCTGTCGTTGCTGGAACACGCACGCAACGTGCTGTTTACCATGGACCGGATCGCGAGCGACGTCGCTGCATTCGGCAGCGGTCTGAAAGGCAGCGTCAGCATTTGCGCGACCGCCTCCGCGATTGCCGAAGTGCTGCTGGACGATATCGCCGCGTTCATGCGCGAGCCGGATAACCAGAACATTCGCGTCGATGTCGAAGAGCGTCTGTCGATCGATCTGGTTCGACAACTGCGCGAAGGCGCGGCGACGGTCGGGGTCTGCTGGGACGGCGCGGATCTGGAAGGCCTGCAGCATTTGCCGTATCGGCAGGACCGGCTCGCGCTCGCGGTTTATCCCGGCCATCCGCTCGCGAAGATGAAATCGCTGCGCTTCGAGCAGACGCTCGCTTTCGATCATGTTGGTATGCCGCCGTCGACCGCGGTCCACGCGATGTTGCAGCGGGCGGCCGCCAAAGCGGGGCGCACGGTTTCCTATCGGGTGATCGTGTCGAACTTCGACGCCGCGTTCCGGGTCGTCGCGGCCAGGCTCGGGATCAGCGTCGTGCCGCTGGAGGTCGGCGAAACCTACAAACGGGTTTTCGACGTCGTGACGATTCCGCTGACGGACCCGTGGGCGCGGCGGCGCTTCGTCGTGTGTTTCCGGGAGCTGGAAGCGTTGCAGCCGGCCGCGCGGCGGATGGTCGATCATCTGGCGAGCCGGGCGTCATTAGCCGCTGGCTGAGCGCGCGCAAGCGGAGCATCGGGAGCGCAATCGCCGTCACGCGGCGCGTTGCGCGCTTCTTGTCAGATATCGATGATCGGCCGCAGCAACGCCTGTCCTTCATACAGGTAGCGCAAATGCCGGTCGCGGATATCGGCGAGCGACAGCGACGACACCTGCGTGGTAATGGTCAGACTCGCGCGCATCTGGCCGGCGCGGTTGGTCAGCGGCACGCCGAGAATGCGCATCCCGACTTCGTATTCCTGATCGAGCTCCGCATACCCCTGCTCGCGGATCTGCTCGACGACCGCCTTGATCTCGTCGACCGAGGTCCGCGTAAACGGCGTCAGCGCCTTGCGCTCGACCCGCGCCAGATACGCGTCCACCTCCGCGTCGGGCAGCGAGGCGAGCCACAGGCGGCCGCTGCCGGTGCAATACATCGGCAGCCGGTAGCCCTGGCGGATCGACAGCGACGACACATTCGCGATCCGGCTGCGCACGATATGCACGACCTCGTCGCCGTCGTGCACCGCGACCGACACATGCTCGCGCGTTTCGGCCGCGACCTTTTCGACGATCGGCCGCAGCATCCGCGGCAGCCGCGCGGAGTCCACGTAAGCCTGACCCAGGCGCAGCGTTCGCGCGGTGAGCCAGTACTTGCGGCTGTCGGTTTGCGCGTAGCCGTCATGCACGAGCGTGAGCAGAAAGCGCCGCGCGGCGCTATGCGTAAGACCGGCGAGGCGCGCGACATCGGCGACGCTCAGGCGCGGCGTGTCCTCGGTAAATAGCTGAATGATCGCCAGACCCTTCTGCAAACCGACGATCAGATCGCGCTCGTGAATGAGCGGTGAAGCCATGATTTGGCCTGTAACGCGTAAAAGGGGTGCGATTATCGCATTGCAATTGCGCTAATTGGTCGATCACCCCGATCGCGGCGTTGTCCGCGAACGGGCCGGGTCGCAACATGGGGGCCTTTCGCAATAACCGTCCGGTGCCATTCATGATTAGCGGTACGACCGAGCTGTTGGCCATCGTTGGTTCTCCGATTGCGCAGGTGAAATCCCCGGAGAACTTCAATGCGTGGTTCGCTCGCCATAACAAAAACGCGTCGATGATCCCGATCGATCTCGAGCGCGATTCGCTCGGCCAATTCGTCGCCACGCTGCGCGCATGGCGCAATCTGCGCGGCTGCGTGGTCACCGTTCCGTACAAACACGAGATCGCGAAGTATCTCGACGCGCTGAGCGAACGGGCGCGCTCGCTCGCCTGCGTGAACGTGATCCGCCGCGAAGCCGACGGCACGCTGGTCGGCGACATGGTCGACGGCGACGGCTTTATCAACGCGGCGCGGCGCAACGGCTTCGAAGCGCACGGCAAGCGCGCGCTGATCGTCGGTGCGGGCGGCGCCGGCAGCGCGATCGCGTGGTCGCTGTGCGAGCAGGGCGTCGCCGGCCTGACGCTCGCCGACCTCGATGCGGCGCGCGCGCAGCAACTGGCCGCACTGCTGGCCACGCGCTTCCCGGCGGTGGCGACGACTTTGCAGTTCGATTCGCTCGGAGCGTTCGATCTGGTCGTCAACGCGTCGCCGGCCGGGATGGCCGGCAACGACGCGCTGCCGGTCGCGCAGGAAAAGCTCGCGACGCTGCGCGCCGGCACGCTGGTCGCGGATGTCGTGACGACCCCTGAAATCACGCGCTTTCTGGCGCTCGCTCACCGCGCCGGCTGCCGGATTCAGACCGGTGCCGAGATGGCGATGGGCCAGTTCGGCAACCTCGGCGCGTTCATGAACATCACGCCGCCTGGCGCGTAATCGTCCGTGCCAATGCTCGCTCACCGATGCGTGGGCGGCGCGCGGGCGTGGCCACGGCACTGACTCGAATATCAAACATCAATCAGGAGACCCCAGATGGACATCGAAGGAAAAATCCAGGCGCCATCGCGCCAGCAAACGAGGCGCGCGACCGCGAGCGGCTGGATCGGCTCAGTGCTCGAATACTATGACTTCTTCATCTACGCACAGGCCGCGTCGATGGTGTTCCCGCAACTGTTCTTCCCGCATGGCAACCCGAAACTCGCGATCGTCGCGTCGCTCGCGACTTACGGGGTGGGCTACGTCGCGCGGCCGATCGGCGGCTTCGTGCTCGGGCGCCGCGGCGACACGCACGGGCGCAAGCATCTGCTGTTGCTGTGCATGTTCCTGATGGGCGTGTCGACGTTCGCGGTCGGTCTGCTGCCGACCTATCAGCAGATCGGCATCGCCGCGCCGATCGCGCTGGTCGTGCTGCGTCTGATCCAGGGCTTCGCGGTGGCCGGGGAAATCTCCGGCGCCAGTTCGATGATTCTCGAACAGGCGCCATTCGGGCGACGCGGCTATTACGCGAGCTTCGCGCTGCAAGGCACCCAGGCAGGCCAGATTTTCGCGGCGGCGATCTTCATGCCGCTCGCGTACTGGCTGCCCGCCGATGCGTTCGCGTCCTGGGGTTGGCGCATCCCGTTCCTGCTCAGCGCGTTCGTGCTGGTGGCCGGCTATGTGATTCGCCGCAATGTTCAGGAGTCGCGAGCTTTTATCGACGAAGGCGCGCAGCGTGCACTTCCCGAGTCGCCGATCCGGGTCGCGTTTCGGGAAAGCTGGCGCGACATCGTGCGTATCGCGGTGATGGCGTCGGCCGCGGTGATCGCGATGGTCGCGACGATTTTCGGCGCCGCGTACGCGGTGCAGCCGGCTTACGGGATCGGCTTTCACCCGAACACGTATCTGGTGATACCGCTGGTCGGCAACATCGTCGCGGTGATCGTGATTCCGTTTGTCGGCCGCCTGTCCGACCGGATCGGGCGGCGGATTCCGGTGGTCGTCGGGTCGTTGGGCGCGGGCTTGCTGTCGTATGTCTATCTGTATGCGATCAGCGCGGGCAACGCCCCGCTTGCGATCGTCACCTCGGTGCTGATGTGGGGCATCGTCTATCAGGGCTTCAATGCGGTGTTTCCGAGCTTCATGCCCGAGCTGTTTCCGACCCGTACCCGCGTGTCGGCGATGTCGATCGGGCAGAACGTCGGGATGGCATTGACCGCGCTGCTGCCGTCGCTGTTCGCCGCGATCGCGCCGCCGGGCACGCCGAACATTCCGCTGTTGATCGGCACCGTCACGCTGGTGATCACCGCGGTCGCGGCGCTCGCCGCGTGGACCGCGCGGGAGACCTACCGGACGCCGTTGCACGAGCTGGGCGAGCGTGGGGCGGGGCGCCGCGCGAGCGCGGGTATCGCGCGTGCCGATGCGGTCGAGGCGCGCTGACGACGAGACGCTACAGTCCGATTTCCAAACCGCATTTACGTCGGCGGGCGGCGCCGGTATCATCAGGTATCACCGGTTTTGATACTTCTTATTTCTGATGAAACTCCTTGATACCCCGGCGCCGGACCCGTGGCATTTCGCGCGGCCGGAGCTTGCCGAAGGCTATCTGCAGGCTTTCGGGCTGAAACTATCGTCGGCGCGCGGGCTGTTCGCGCGCCGACGCATGGGCAAGACCGAGTTTCTGCGGCGCGACCTGTTGCCGGCGGCGCTCGAACACGGCTACCTCGTCGCTTACACGAATCTGTGGGACAACCGCTCGTCGCCCGACGTCGCGTTGATCGCCGCACTCTCCGACGCGCTCGCGCCGCAAGGTGTGAAGGCGGTGCTCACGAAACTCGGCAAGCCGGTGCGCAAGATCAAGGCGAGCGCAAAGGTTGCGGGTGCGGAGGGTTCGCTGGAGGCGGAACTCGGCGCGGCCGACGCGGACCGCGCCGGCGCGCTGCGAGAAGTGCTGCGCCAGCTCGACAGGCAGAAAAAGCCGCTGCTGCTCGTGATCGACGAGGCGCAGGTGCTGGCGCGCGCGGAGCACGCCGATTTCGCGCATGCGCTGCGGGCAGCGCTCGACATCCGCAAGGAGCGCATCAAGGTGATTTTCGCAGGCAGTTCGGAGACCACGCTGCGCGAGATGTTCGCGCGCGCATCCGAACCGTTCTACAACTGGGCTGCACTGGAGCCGTTCCCGCTGCTCGGCGACGAGTTCGTCGCATTCACGATCAAGCTGATGAACAGCATGGCGCGTCACCGGCTGACGCTCGCGCAGGGCCGGCTCGCGTTCGAGGAACTGCATCGCACGCCGGAATTTTTCAAGCGCTTCGTCGAGCGTTACATGCTCTACCAGCCGCAGGGCGACGCCGCCGCGCTGGCTCATACCAAAGCGTCGGTGTTCTCGGACGACCATTTTCTGCGGCAATGGAGCGAGCTGAACCGGGCGGATCAGGCGGTGATGACGATGCTCGCGCGCGGCGAAACGGATCTGCACGGCACCGCGAGCCTCGGCAAGCTCGCCGCGGCAACCGGCAAGTCCGCAACCAAAAACACCGCCGCCCACGCGCTGCGGCGGCTGCAAGCGCAGAACTTCGTCACGCGGCTCGGCATGGGCGATTACCGGATCGAAGACGAAGCGTTCGCGGAATGGGTCCGGCGTCGCAAGGAAACGTCGTAGCCGCAAGCGTCAATCCTCGAATGGATTGACGCTGCCTTTCACTTCGGTGCTCAGGTTGTATTCCGAGCGCACGGCTTTCAGCACTGCGTCGATGTCGCGTTCGAAGCCGATCGCGTTGCCGAAGTTCGTCATATTCCAGTTGCAACCGGTCTTGTCGGGCTCCTGCAACTGCGGCCGCGGCACCCGGATTTTCACGCCGTCCTCGACGATTTCCTGCAAGCGATGGATCCGCCGATTGACTTCCTGTTGCAGTTGCGAAGCATTGAGGGTTTTGCGGATCATGCGGGCCTCCTTTCATTTGATCGACGCAGTCTAACGCAGCGAAGGGACGCGAATCGACTCGTTCCGGGCCGGTGCCGGGACCGGGCGGAATAGGGGTTTTCAGCAAAAGTCAGAAAACCGCCTGTTTTAAGGGCTGATCTTCTTGCATAGCGAAACAACCGTTGCTACGCTACCGGTCAGCTTAAGACGGCGCAGTAACGCGCGGCGTCGTGTGCCGTCTTAAGCGGATCTCTCAACCGCAAAGAGGATTTCGATGGCAACGAAGACCGCAACCGCCGCAGCCAAAAAGGCTGCGCCGAAGACCGCAGAGAAGAAACCCGCAGCGAAAAAGGCCGCACCGGCGAAAAGTGCCGCCGCCAGTGCGACGCTGAAGCCTTTGAAAGAACAGTTCACCAAGGCGTCGCTGGCAACTCATGTCGCCACGCAAGCCGGCGTCGAACCGAAGCAGGCCAAGGCCGTGCTTGCCGCTCTCGAAAGCACGATTCTCGGCGCCGTCCATAAGAAAGGGGCGGGCGAGTTCACGCTGTCGGGTCTGCTGAAGATCGGCGTTCAGCAGGTGCCGGCGAAGAAGAAGCGTTTCGGCAAGGATCCGTTCACCGGCGAGGAGCGCTGGTTCGATGCGAAGCCGGCGACGGTCCGCCTGAAGGTTCGTCCGCTAAAGAAACTGAAAGACGCGGCAGCCTGATAAAAGTACTGCGTTCGATAAAAGCCCGCCTTCCGGCGGGCTTTTGTGTATTTGTCCGCGACTAATGCAATCCGGGGTGTTGTATTCGCCGTGCGATGTGGCATAGTGCGGCCCACCATTTTATGCAAAGGAAACATATGGCAACGCTGGCCTCCATTCAGGCGAAAATCGCAAAACTCCAGGCCCAGAAAGAAGCATTGGCGGCGAAAGATTCCGCGAAGGTGATCGGGAAAATACGTAGTCTGATGGAGCAGCATGCGCTGACCATTGCCGATATCGAAGCATCGGTGGGCAAACGCCGTGGCCGCAAACCGGCGGCGAGCGCGCCGGTGCAAGAGGTCGCCGCAGCCCGATACGTCGACCCGAAGACGGGCGCGACGTGGTCCGGCCGCGGTCGCGCGCCGGGCTGGATTGCCGCCGCGAAGGACCGTAGCAAGTTCCTGGTAGCGGGAGCAGCGCAGAAGCCGGCAACCGTGGCGCCGAAAGCGCCGAAGGCCGCAAAGGCCGAGAAGGCTGCAGCGAAAGCGCCGAAGACGGCAAAGGCCGTCAGCGCGCCGCAGGCTGCGATGTATCAGGACCCCAAAACGGGCGCGACGTGGAGCGGTCGCGGCCGGGCACCGGCGTGGATCGCCGGCGCGAAGGATCGCACGAAGTTTCTGATCGCCGCGGCGACGAAGCCGGTAAGCATTCGAAAGGCGCGCGTCGGCAAAGCGGCGGTGGCGAGCCCGGCGACCGCGAAGAAAGTCGCGGACAAGAACGCTCCGGCAAGCAAGCCGGTGGCAAAGAAGGTGTCCGCGAAAAAGGCTGCCGCACCGGCACGCAACAGCACGCCGAAGACGGTCGATGCCGCTCAATCGCCGGTGTCCCGCAAGCCGCGCGCGGCGAAGGCCGTCGTCAAGTCGACGGCTCCGGTAGAAACGGCCGCGCCGCAATCGGCGCCCGAGTCCGTGAGCACGTCCGCCGAAGCATAAGCGTCGTGCAGCGGGCTGCGAACGGTGTTCGCGGCCCGCTGCTGTTCGAAAACCCCGCAGCCTGAAACGCGTAACGGCAACCGCGCAAGCGCACGAGCCGGCGCTTAACGACGTCCGCTGCGGCCCCACACATAGCGGACCCACCGCTGCCATCTGCTTTGCGGCACCGCGCGCGAACGGTGGTCGGCTTGCGTCGCGCGATCGCGCTCGACGCTCTTTTGCACCTGCTCGTGAATCTGCCGCAACGTCATGCCGCCGGGACCTTTCAGTTTGTCGGCATCGTCATCGGAGTCGGGATGGTCGGTCATGAAAGTCGCTCGCTTGCGGATAAGACAGCCCGATCTTGATACGGATGCGCAGCCGCGACAAGCGCGCGGAAAACCGCTAGCACTCTGACTTCGAATCCGCGGGACTGGCACAATCGAGGCGACTCTTCGTGCCGCTCAGGAATCCTCATGTCAGATGTCGCTCAGTCCACCCGCAAGATCAGTCCGCTGTTCGCGCTCTCGCCGTTCCTGCGTCCTTATGCCGGACGCTGGGCGCTCGCGTTCGTGGCGCTGGTGACCTCGGCGGGCGCGACTCTCGCGTTGCCGGTCACGTTCCGCTATCTGATCGACCGCGGTTTCGCCGGCGCGAACCGCGAACACATCGACCGCTATTTCCTCGCGCTGCTGGCCGTTTCTCTGATTCTCGCCGGAGCCACCGCGCTGCGTTTCTATCTGGTGTCATGGCTAGGCGAGCGGGTCACCGCCGATTTGCGCAAGGCGGTCTACGACCACGTGCTGCGGATGAGTCCGCAATTTTTCGAGACCACGCAAAGCGGCGAGGTGCTGTCGCGACTCACCACGGACACCACGTTGATCCAGACGGTGGTGGGCACCAGTCTGTCGCTGGGCTTGCGCAATTTCTTTCTGCTGACCGGCGGTCTCGCGATGCTCGCGATCACGAGCCCGCTGCTATGCGGCTACATCATGGCCACGCTCGTCGCGGTGGTCGTTCCGATCGTCGTGTTCGGGCGGCGCGTGCGGCGGCTTTCGCGCGCGAGTCAGGACAAGGTGGCGAGCGCGAGCGCGCTGGCGGGCGAAGTGCTCAATGCGATGCCGACCGTGCAGTCGTATGCACAGGAGCCGCGCGAGGCGCGGCGCTTCGCCGGCATGGTGGAAGCGGCGTTCGATACGGCGCTCACGCGTATCCGGGCGCGCGCGTACCTGACCGCGGTGGTCATCGTGCTGGTGTTCGCGGCGATCGTTTTCGTGCTGTGGCTGGGCGCGCAGGCGGTGCTCGCCGGGCGCATGACGGCGGGCCAGCTGTCGCAATTCATCCTTTATGCGGTGGTCACCGCGGGCGCAGTGGGGGCGGTCGCGGAAGTGTGGGGCGATCTGCAGCGCGCGGCCGGCGCCACCGAGCGACTGCTGCAACTGCTGGCCGCGCGCTCGCCGGTCGAGCAGGACGAAGCCCCCGTGCAGTTGCCGGCGCGCGGTGACGGCATCCGCTTCGACGACGTCAGCTTTGCGTATCCGTCGCGCCCGGGCAGCGCCGCGCTTGCTGGCTTTTCGCTCGACGTCCGTCCGGGCGAGCACGTCGCGCTGGTCGGACCGTCGGGCGCCGGCAAGACCACGCTGTTCCAGCTGCTGCTGCGCTTTTACGATCCGCAGGGCGGCAGCATTCTGATCAACGGCGTGCCGACCCGGCAGGTGCCGCTCGCGCAATTGCGCCGCGAGATCGGCGTGGTGTTGCAGGAGTCGGTGATTTTTTCCGGCAGCGTGCTCGACAATATTCGCTACGGCGTGCCCGACGCGACGCTCGCCGAAGTGCAGCGGGCCGCGGAAATGGCTGCCGCCGCGGGCTTTATCGATGAATTGCCGCAGCGCTACGACACGTTTCTCGGCGAGCGCGGCGTGCGGCTTTCCGGTGGACAGCGTCAGCGCATTGCAATCGCGCGCGCGATCCTGAAGAATCCGCCAATCCTGCTGCTCGACGAAGCGACCAGCGCGCTCGATGCCGCCAGCGAACGACTGGTGCAACTGGCGCTCGAGAACGCCGCGCAAAATCGCACCACGCTGGTCATCGCGCACCGGCTCGCGACCGTGCAACAAGCGGACCGCATCGTCGTGCTGGACCACGGCCGCATCGTCGCGCAGGGCCGTCATTCAGAACTGCTGCACACCTCGCCGCTTTATGCGCAGCTTGCCGCGCTGCAGTTCGGAGAACAGCCGGGGCCGGCGACGCCGCGCGATGCGGTGCACGATACGGTGCGCGATCGGGTCGGCTCGGCGTGACCGCACGCCCGTTCAATATGGCCGCAGTCGTATAAAAGGCATTCGGCTCGCACATCTTGTCCTCGTGACGGGCTCGTCCTACTCTGAGCTCGAAGGACAGCCCGGCCGTCTGACGCCCGGGCTGTCCGCTCCTTCCGTCGAAAATCCGTTGCCGCTGGCGCGCATCGGTGTACCTATCGGAGATCGCATGCACGAGCACATGACCGCTACGTTCGTCGTTGGAACGAGAGAAATTGCGCAGGGTTATTCCGCTGTGGAAGTGCGGACGTCCGCACGCTCGGCGTTGCCGGCATTCGGCGACGGCGCGTTGGTGGATACGATGCGACGAGGCGCAAACGGCGTGGTCAGAACCTATCCGCTGTGCCGCTCATCGACGCGAAGCGATGTCTACGTAATAGGTATGAGGACCGGCAGTGGGCGCGACAGCCTGGAGCTGACTTTGAAGGACGGCGACGAGATTCTGGTCGGCAAACCGCGCACCACGCCGGTGACGCTTTACCCCGGTGCCCGCTATATTCTGCTCGGCGGCGGAATAGGCATCGCGGCCATCGCGGGAGTCGCGCGCAAGCTCGCTGCAAGTGGGATGGCTTTCGAGTTGCACAACTTCGCCCGCACGCCGCAGCGAGCGGTATTTCGCGCTGAACTGGACAGCGTGCGGGAACATGGGCGGGTCTATCACCACGTTGGATTGTCGGCCGAACAGATCGCGCAAGCGGTGGCGCACGCGCTCGGCCCGACGCACGCCAACTCGCAGGTTTATTGCAGCGGTCCGCCCGCGTTTATGGACTTTGTCCGGCAGCGCGCGACGCAGTGGGTCTACCCGGAAAACGTGCACCGGATCTTGCTGGGTGACAGGACTCGTGCATGAGATCAGGCATTAGCAAAGCACGACGTTCACAGCGAGGCCGCCGCGCGCGGTCTCCTTGTATTTCGCCTTCATGTCAGCGCCAGTCTGCGCCATCGTTCGAATGACCGAATCGCGTCTCGAAGCTCGCTACAGCGTGGTCGCGTTCCCGTTGCGATCCAGCTCATAGACCTTGTGCTCTTGCAGCCGGCGCTTCAACCAGACCCCGGCCTTGCCCAGCAAGCGCGTTTTCAACCAAATCAGATCGACGCCCACCAGCCAGTCGGTGTGCGGATAGGCTTCCAGTTGCAGATCGACGAATTCACCGTCGGCCAGTTCGCGCAAGATCAGCTGGCGCGGCAGCGTCGTCCAGCCCAGCCCTGCACGCGTCATCTCCAGTAGCGCCAGGTAACTCTCTGCCTGCCAGCTGCGCGCCGAATCCAGATACTCTGTGCTGGGAAGCGTGTTGTTGTGCGCGCTGAAGACGAGGCGGCGATGCGAGCGCAGTTCGGCAAACGACACACTCGGCAAACGCGCAAGCGGATGATCGTGACGCGCAATATGAGCAAGAATCAACTTGCCCATCTGTGAGAAACCGAGGTCGCGAGGATACGCCGGCTGCGCAAATGCAACGCCCAGATCCACCTCGCCCTTCAGTAGCAGATCGCTGACGTCGCCATGCATCGGATGGCGAATATCGAGGTCGACGTTAGGAAACTGCTCGGAAAAATCCGTGATGGCGGGCATCAGCGTCTTGTACGGCACCTCGATCGCGAGTGTCAGCTTAGGCTCGACGAGGTCACCAAGCTCGTTCGCGTGGGACTCGAGGTCGAGACACCGCTCCAGGACCAGCTCGACCTCGTTGAGCAGCTTTCGCCCGGCAACGGTCAGCACCGGCAGCTTGCTTGTGCGGTCGAAGAGCGGCAAGCCCCAGTCCACCTCCAGGTTCGCAATCGCCATGCTGATTGTCGATTGCGTCTTGCCCAGACTGCGCGCTGCCGCAGAAAACGAACCGGTCTTCACCACCCGGGAAAACATCTCGAGCTGTTCAAGCGAATAGCGCATTGCCCCATCCACATGTATCGAAAAAAGCGATGGATGATCATTTTGCTCCATCGCGGACGTGATGGATTATGGCGCACGGGCCCACGCATGGCCAGCCGCCTACGCGAGCGATTTACAGCACGCGGCGCGCACGCGCGGGGCCGCATAAACCGAAACAAGGAGAGATTGCATGCGCAGACAAAACACGCATCCGGTGGACGAAATCCTGCCCGCGCGGCAACTCGCGAGCTACGGATTGCAGCACGTGCTGGTGATGTACGCGGGAGCCGTTGCCGTGCCCCTCATCCTCGGTAGCGCGCTTGGCCTCACGCAGCAGCAAATGGTGACGCTCATCAACGCGAATCTGCTGACCTCGGGAATCGCCACACTGATTCAGACGATCGGCTTCTGGAAGTTCGGCGCGCGTCTCCCGCTAATCCAGGGATGCTCGTTCATCGCCATCGCGCCGATGATCATGATCGGCAAGCAATACGGCCTCACCTATGTGTTCGGGTCCGTGATCGCCGCAGGAGCCCTGACGGTTTGCATCGCTCCGGTCTTCAGCCGGTTGCTGTGCTTCTTTCCGCCGGTGGTGATCGGCAGTCTCATTACGATCATCGGCGTTTCGTTGATGCCGGCCGCCGCGATCTGGCTGGGCGGCGGCACTCCCGACGCCGCCGGCTTCGGTTCGCCGGCGAATCTGCTGCTCGGCTTCGCCACGATTGCGGTCACGTTGTTCGTCTACGCGCGCTTCAACGGATTCGTCGGCAATCTTGCGGTGCTGATTGGCCTCGTCGCCGGAACGATCGTCGCGACCGCGTGCGGTATGACGAGCTTCGCGCACGTCGGCGAGGCGTCCTGGTTCGAGATCAGCGCACCGTTCGCCTTTGGCCTCCCGCACTTCGCCGCGACACCGATCCTCGTCATGGCGCTCGCGATGCTGATCATCATGGCGGAAACCACCGGCAACGTGCTCGCGATCGGCACGATCATTGGCCGTCCGTCCTCACAGACGACCCTTGGCAATGCGTTTCGCGCGGACGGTCTTTCGACGATGCTCGGCGGCATCTTCAACAGCTTTCCGTACAACGCATTCACGCAAAACACCGGGCTCATCGCGCTTTCGAATGTAAAGAGCCGCTACGTGGTCGCTTCCGCAGGCGGCATCATGGTGCTGATGGGCCTGTTTCCCAAACTCGGCGCGCTGATCGCGTCGGTGCCGCGTCCCGTGCTCGGCGGGTGCGCGATCGTCATGTTCGGGATGACGACGGTCGCCGGCATTCAGGAGCTCGCGCGCGTGCGGTTCGACGGAACGCGCAACGCGATCATCGTTGCGGTGTCGGTGAGCGTCGGGGTGCTGCCGATGTCGTTCCCCTCGCTGTTCGCCCAGGTGAGCGGGCCTGCGAAGCTGATTCTCGACAGCGGGATCTTCCTGGGCGCCATCACTGCCATCGTGCTCAACATCCTGCTCAACCGCGAACGACGTGACGCCGATGTGGCCGGCACCGCGCATGCAATCGCCGGCAGCGCAGGCAGGCACGCGCATACTGAAGCGCATACCGAAGCGCATTGACCGCTTGATCCTCTTCTTCACTGACCAAAAGGAAGACTCTTCTATGAGCGCAAATACGACAATCGAGCCCGCAACCCTGTGCGATCGCGACATGGCAATCCTGCGCGCGACCATCGAACTGGCCGGCGAGTCGCGCCGCAACGGCCGCCATCCGTTCGCCGCGATCGTGGCGGATGAGCACGGCAACATCGTCGCTTCGGCTGGAAACAATTCGCTGCCGCCGGAAGGCGATCCCACCCAGCATGCCGAACTCGCTGCCGCAGCGAAGGCTGCGCGCCTGCTCTCACCGGAGCAGCTTGCCCGATGCACGCTCTATACGAGCGCCGAGCCGTGCTGCATGTGCGCCGGCGCGATCTACTGGTGCAACATTGGACGCGTCGTCTATGCACTTTCCGAGCATCGCCTGCTCGCACTGACCGGCTCGCACCCCGAAAATCCGACCTTCTCGCTGCCATGCCGCGAGGTTTTCCTGCGCGGGCAGCGGCGCGTCGAAGTGGTTGGTCCGTTGATCGAGGACGAAGCGGAATCGTCGCATCGCGGCTTCTGGATCTAGATGGCGGCAACGTTGCGGCAGGTGGGCGTCCCGAAGCAGTCGCAGATGCCCGTTTGTTTCCAATGACAGTTCAGGGACGGCGGCCTTTCTCAATGGCGGGGTCGAGAAAATATGTTGACGAGATTCCCGTCCGGGTCTCGCAGCAGGAGTGAGCGGTTGCCCCACGGCATCAATGTCGTCGGCATCACGATGGTGGTTCCGCGCGCATTCATCCGTTCGAACACCGCATCAACGTCGTCCACTTCGAACTCGAGGATCGCCGATTGATTGGCCGCGGCAATGGCAGCACCGGCATTGAAAAGCTTGATCAGGTGCTCGGATGAAATCGCAAGTGTCGAGCCCTCGAATCGCATTTCGGCAAATCCATCGGCCGGACGTACGGCTTCGATACCCGACAGCCTTTGATAAAACCTGACCAGTCTTTCGATATCCGGAGTAACAACACGAACCGATGCGAACTTCATTTTGAGCTCCTCGCCAGAAAAAGAGCCCCAGTCTAATGATCGATGCTGTCAGATTCTGGCAGTATGGTGCGACTCGCGACCTGATTGAGCTTGCGCCACTCACGAAGCAGTGTGGAACGCCTCTTGGGGTAGCGTTCCTCGATCTGTTCGACGTTCACTATCCGGTCCGAACGAAAATTCCGAAAATCGGCTCGAAGCTCGCACCAAGCCATCAGCACTCGCGCCTGGTCGAAATACACGAGGGCAAACGGCCAAACGACACGCCGCGAGTGAATACCGCTGCCGTCCACGTAAGTAATTTCGAGCTTGCGCTCTGCGCGGACCGCGGCGCGCAGAAGATCGGCCGAGATTGTGTGGGCAGGTCTCGTCAACGGCGCGCCGACCAGCAGCGAAGATTCCTCCAGTTCGCGACGCAATTGCGCGGGCAGTACGGCGGCTATCTTCGCAAGCGTGCTCAGCGCACCGGACGATAGTGTGTTGTCGCAGCGATCGGCCACCCAGCGCATGCCAAGCACCAAGGCATCGAGTTCCTCTGAGCGGAACATGATGGGTGGCAGCATGAAGCCCGGCTTCATCACATAGCCGATGCCTGGCTCCCCCTCGATCATTGCTCCTTGCGCCTGCAAACTGGCGATGTCGCGATACAGCGTGCGGATGCTCACGTCGAGTTCATCGGCGAGGGTTTGGCCGCTCACGGGACGTCGATAACGACGTAATACTTGCAGGAGTTGAAGGAGACGTTCGGCGCGGGACATGGGTGAATCCTGATATCGGCGTTGGGGAAATCCAACGCCGCGATCCGTTTCTTCAAGCCGAATGCGATCGGTGCGTTCGGGCAAAGATCGCATTGTTGACGATCTGTGCGGCTTTGTCGAACGCCACATTCTGGCTGGCTTTCGAGGGGTGAGCGAGATCGATATGCAAAGTACAACTTGCGTTGCAACGTCGTAGAAATGATCGTTATGGGCAAACCACCTCCGTCACTCGCCGTAACCGCAATCTTCCGCGACCCACCCAAAGCAGCCCGGTTCGCTCGACTCGGCGCCGAGCAAATTGAAGATCAGCAAAATAGCGGTCTGATTCTCCCGCGCTATCGTGATTCCGACCACTTCGCTCAGCCATCGGCCAATCTTGGTTGCTGCAAAATCCGCTGGGCGTGCTGACTTTTTGAGCGTGACACCGAGCTTCACTGCTCGATAGTGATAGGAAGGCACGCGATGACGCGCCGCAATTCCCGATAGCCCACCCTTGCGACCTGAACCCCATCCCAGCGAACCTGCCAGCACGACTCTCTCGTGATGATCAAGGCTATTGATGAATTCCCGCGCAAGACGACGCACACACGGTTCGTCGAGTCCATATTGCATCAGTACGGATTGAACGGGGTCGTCGAGGGCCTGCGCGTGTTGATCGACTTCCTGCCCGATTCCTTCCACCTCTATGGAGATGTCGTGCTGGTGGCTGGCACTTCGCAGGCAATCAATCAAATAGCGCCGGAAGTATGCGCAGACTGCATAATTACTTGAAGGTGCGCTTTCGGGGCAGGCGTTCGAATAGGTGTGGCCGGGTTCGAGTCGAAGCACCTTCGTATAGATGAATTGCGCAACGAGTTCTTCCTTGTCTTCTCTGAGCGATTGCAATTCGAGTGGGTGATAGGGGCGTAGCGCGTCGATCACAAGGCTGTACATCGTGGCCATTTCTTCGCCCGTCAGATGCATTCGCCTTCGCCACAAATCCGAAAGAATGGATGCCTCCTCTCCTCGACTTATCGCGTTTCTTTCTGCAATTTCCATCGCAAGTCTCCTCGAAAGTTTCGTGGAAGTTGTGAGAGAAGTATTGTCGTAAGAGACGGCTTTTTCTAGATCAATCAGCGGCTAGTTTCAAAAAGAGTTGTGTGGATGCAAAAGCGATTCGCGGCCGGTCGGTCGGAGGAGCTGGTTAAGAAACGAGGTATTAATGTCGATGCGGAAATCGGAGCGCAGGCGTGTTCACCTGCATCGATGAAGCGTGCAAATCAAGGAACGCTACGGCTATCCGCCACGCCTTTGAGCGAGGATCGACTCTGGACCTTTTTGCAATCTCCTGGTGAAAGCTCAGCGTGCAAACTGCGCCGGTGCAATTCGCCCGCACCTAACCCACATTGCCGCGCAAGCTCAGCGCCCGCAAGTATTGTCCGGCCACTTCCGATGCACCAAAGTGCACGATGGTCTGATCGACGAGCGCCCAAATGGCGCAACCGCCAAGACGTGCGCGACGGCAGAAGGAAAGATCCTCCGACAGGTACGCGCCGTGTTCCTCGATCGTGTCGAAGAAGCCATAAAAGTCGCCGCTGGGGACGACCGACCTGTATTGTTCCGGCGGTCCGAAACGGGTAGCGAAAGGCCGCGCCGCCTCGAATGCGTCGCGCTGCACGAGCAGAATGCCAGTGCCGATATGTTCGGCTTCGACAAAGCCGTCGACGACCCGGGCGTGGCCGTCCTGATCGCTTTTCACCCGCACGGTGTAGTCGGCATGCTTTTCCAGCCAATCACGCATCGAGAGGCCGCTGTCCGCCGGTTCGATGCGCCGGTTCAGATCGACGCGCCGGTAGGGGTACGCCACGCCCGCGACGCTTTTGTTAGCTATCAGCAGTTTCATCACTGCTTCCGCCGGGAACTGCATGTCGGCGTCGAGAAACAGCAAGTGGGTGAATTGCCCGTGCTCCACGAAATAGTTGGCGAAGAGATTGCGAGCGCGGGTGATGTGAGATGAGCCGACGTGCATCATCTGATATTGCGCGCCGGCTTCAGCCAGGGCTCGCGTCGTGTCGACGAGCGAAAACGCGAAGTTGACGTGCACTTCGTCGCGGGAGGTCGGCACGGCAATCAGGACATTCTTTTGACCCATAGAAGATGGACTCCCAATTTCGCACGCGTAAAGGCGCGGACCCGCTCGGCCGGTCGCCTGCGTTCGGCACTAGTGGCCGCTTTCGACGCATAGGTCGGGGTCGCTCACGACACAATCGAGCGTGGGTGCGACCGCCGCGCCGCGCACGCGTACACGTGACTCCTTGGCCGCGATCTTGAGTCCGTTGGGTAGCAACACCCACATTTGTGCAGGTTGCCGGGTTCTGCTGGCCTGTGCCTGTGCCTGGGGTCCAGAGCCAAAAAAGTAATCGACGCGCACGGCTCCGCGGATCGCGCCGCCAGCATCCTGGGCCATCATGAGGCGCGTGATCGGCGGACCGCCTGGTGTCGCCTCCGAAGTGGTGACGAACACGGGTGCGCCTAGCGGCGTCGTGCGTGGATCGATCGCGGCCGACCGGCCAGCCGAGAGTGGAACTCCAAGCGCGCCGATGGGACCGTTCACCGAATCCGGAATCGGTTTAAAAAAGACGTAACTCGGATCAGAGGTTGCGAACAGATAGTCGATGGGCTTGCCCGATAGGGCGTGACTACTGCCACCGTCCGGTGGGACTTGCGCGGCTTGCTTGACCTGGGGGGCTTTCGGCTGCCCCGCACTGCCAGGCAGGCTCGCACGCTCGGGGCGAACCGCAGGTGTGGCCCCATTGACGAGGTTGAAGCCGCGCAGCAGCGGCGACGCCGGTCCGCTATCGGCTGCACCATCGCCTGTGCCGTCTGCTACGCCGGCGTTCGAGCTCGCGCCTGGCTCCCCATTGCGCAGCAGCGGCGATTGCGGCACATCGTCCAGTGGGGCGTCGCCACTGCCCGGCGCCTGCCCATTCAACTCGCCTTCTTCCATGTCGATCTCAACGCCGCGTACGAGGATCTTACGTCCCTTCGTGCTCGCGCTCGCAAGGGGAGGTTCGAACGCGAAGCCGTTCTGCTCGGCATAGGCCAGCCGCAAAATCGACCCATCGGGCAAGTGGATTCGTCCGGCTCCCTGCAGCTGCATTGAATAGAGCATCGCCGGATCGTCGACATACGCAAGGACCGGCGCGTTCAGGTGCCCACGTTCGATCTCGGCGCGCGAATAGTACGGCACGATGCGATTGCCCGCTTGCCGCAGGCGAAGTTTCTTGTCGCGAATGTCGGGAACGCTGTTGCCTAATTCCAGTGCATAGACGCCTTTTAGATTGCCGCTCGACATTGAGGAAAGCGGAATGACGTTGCGTCCTTCGATGCGTGCGGCGATCGCCGAATCTCGCGCGTTTGGCGGTAGGCGTCGCTGATCGAGAAACAGCATATCCCGCGGCACGCCATAAACCGGGTACACGTAGGCGCCCTCACGCTTGCGGCTGCCGTTGAGTGTCGGCTCGTAGTAGCCGGTGAGCAAGCCGTTCGCGCTCCTGTCGACGTTGAGGATTTGATAGACGGTGAAGTTCTCCTCGAAGAAACGCCGCACCGATGCGGCATTGCGTGCATCGACGCCGCGCGCCGCCGTGCAGGGCGCCGACCATCCTGGCTTGCTGGCGAGCGCGCTACAACTGCGCTTGAACGCCTCCCACGACTGCTCGACTTCGTCAGTGCCCCAGCCTGGCAAGTCGCCGAAACGCACGGGTCGATAGACGGCGTTACGGGTCGCGAAGACCGATGCGGCGCCCGCAACCGCCGATGACGGGGAACTCGAAAGCGGGTAGGCGACGCCGGCGTCGGTGCCGACGGCGGGCGCCAGTTGCGTTGTATTGGCATCGGCCCGGACAGCGGCGGCGCCCGGCGCGGGCTGCCCGGACATCTGGGCCGGCTCGGTGCCGCAGCCAATCAGAGCGGCGCACACCACGCCGGCGAGCGTGGCATGGCGGGTCCGTGTGGTAACCATGATTGTCCTCGTCCGGCAGCGATCCGTTTGGTGCGCGTGCGAGCCCCGCCTGCATCAGAGACGGTCCCGCCTACTTAGACGATCTCACGGCATCGATTTTGAAGGTGACCGCGCCGAACTGCTGCGGGCATGGCGAGTTCCCTTCGCTGCATTGGGCCGTGCCGGCGAACGGCGACGAGATCGGGGTACGCTTCGCGGCGGCGGCTTCCTGCGCGGCGTGCGGCAGGCTCGCAAACACAGAATCGTGCGTCATGCCAAGCTCGGAGAAGTCGCGCGGGGCGAGCGAGATGATGGCAAGGAAATGGTTATCCCCAGGCGGTTCTCCCGCGAGCATCTGCCAGCTCGGGCGCGGCAGAACGAGCCGCTTGCCGGGGGCGATCTGGTTGTCGTGGTCGAGTTCGTTGGGAAAGAGCTGCAGGTACTGATCGGCGGGGTCCACCACAAACACATAAACGTATCCCGCGCGGTTGCTCGTCAGCGAGAAGCGCAGCTTGTCGCGATTGATTACCGCGCGCGGCACCGGGAGATCGACGGTGAGGTGGATGCCGGGGTCGGCGAGCGCCGCGACGCGGGCGAGTTCGCCCGGTGCGGTGAAAGGCGGCAGTTGCGGCAGCGATGATGCCTGCCGCGCTGCATCGGACGTCGCCGATGGGTTCGCCGCCGTGCCGCTCGGCGGCGGCGACTCGGCTTGCCGGGGCGCCGCGGCCTTCGGCACAGCCGGCACGATCAGGCTCGAAGCGCCGGGCACCGCTGCCGATTGCGCAACGCCACGGCCAGATCCCGGCGCGGGTTCATGACCTGGCGTGCGTTCAAACATCAACCACGTCCCCACACCCGCAGCCGCGAGCACGATCACACCCGCGCCGAACCACACGGCACGCCCTTTCGACGAAGCCGCCGTCAAATCGTCGCCTGCGCGCGATGCCCCGTCAGTCCGCTTCGACGGCCCCCCGGCATGCCCGGACGATCCTTCGGGCGCAATGCCGAGTTCCGCGGCGAACTCTCGCGCGGTCTGCGGCCGGTCGGCGGGCATCACCGCGAGCGCGTGATCGACGGCCCGCAAAAATCGCTCCGAGTACCGCCCGGCCGCGAGTTTGGCGAGCGGTCGGTAGTTGTCGCTCACCATGCGCCCGACCGAAGGAGGCGGGGTCCTGCCGGTGATGGCGAAGTACACGAGCGCCGCGAGTGCATAGTGATCGCTCCACGCGCCTTGTTTGAGCGACGGTACTTCGGCGTACTGTTCGATCGGCGCGTAGCCCGGCTTGAGGATTACCGTGAGCGCCTGCGTCATGTCGCCGATGACGCGCCGCGCCGCGCCGAAATCCAGCAGCACGGGACGCTGGCTGCCTTCGAGCAGAATGATGTTGTCCGGCGCAATGTCGCGGTGATAGCAGTTCGCCGCGTGCAGGACCGTCAGCGCATCGAGCAGTGGCGCGAGCAGGTTCTTCAGCCAGCGCTCGTCGGGCGGTTTGCCGCTCGTCTTGAGCGCGTCCTTGAGCGTTTCGCCCTTGTAGTACGGCATGACCATGTACGCCGTGCCATTCGCTTCCCAGAAGCGATACACCTTGACGAGCGAGTGATGATCGAATTGCGCGAGGATGCGCGCTTCGTTAATGAAGCTCTTCAAACCCGCGCGAAAGGTGCCTTCGTGCCGCTCCGATTTCACCCGCACCTCGGTGGCGCTCACACGCGATGCGAGTGCCGCCGGCATGTACTCCTTGAGCGCAACGTGCCGGCCGAGTGAAGTGTCGAACGCGAGATAGACGATGCCGAAGCCGCCTTCGCCGATCAGGCCGGCGATTTCGAATTCGCCGAGTCGCGTGCCAGGCGGCAAGGTGTTGTGTCCGCCCGCAGCCGCTGTCGTTGTCGCCGCGGAAGACGGATCCGCGCTGCCTCGCGCGGCGCTGACGATGACCGTTCGATCACTCTCAGGTGGCGCTTGGCCGGCTGGGTCCGGGACGTCGCCAGGCTCGGTCATGGTTCGTGACTCAGCAGCATGTTGGTGAAGAGCGCGTTGTCCGGCATGGCACGGGTTGGCCAGATCGTGAATTTGCGCTCCACCGGTGCGACCCCCGGTTCTGCTTGCGCGCGTTGCTCGATGCACCAGAGGCTCATGCTCTCGATGCCCGCTTGCCAAAGCGGCGCGATTTCCGTTGCCAGGTGTCCGCGAAACTCCGCGCAAGACGACGCGCTCCACGGCGCGCCGAACACAGGCTGCGGTTCGCGGCACGGCACGGTGGGCACCGGCAAGCCGGCGAGTTGCGCGTCGAACTGTTCGATCGAGTAATCGAAATCGAGTGCGGCGAGCGCCGCCTGCTCGATTGCGCCGAGCCATTGCCAGATCTCGTCAACCTCGCTGGCGAGCGCGGGCGCACCACGTAGGGGCGCCGCGATCGTAAGCGGGAAATGCCGCCCGACGCGATCGACCGATGCCATCAATACGCCGGTCCAGCACTCACGCAGTTCGGGGGCGATCGCGCCCGGCATTGCGAAGAAGTGCCAGACGGGGCAGGTCAGATACACGGAGAGCCAGCGCTCGCCCAGCCGCAGTTTCGTTTCGGCGATACGTTCGCAAAGCCACGTGTCCCACGCCTTCACGAATTCACTCGAGAGCCGTCGCGTGGCGAAGTCGCCGAGCGAGGGCAGCTTGCCGTACCAGCCCGCGACGGCGGCATCGGCAACGTTCGCCGGTGAGGGCATGGGTTCGAGCGCGTCGTTCATAGCTGCGCCGGACAGGAGAACGCATGCAGATCCGCGAGCCGGAACGGATTCTCCACGCTATTCGCGGTGACCTCGAAGCGCGCTTTGCGGCCTTCGACCGTGAAGGTCACGAAGAAGCGCTCCGGCTGCGACGTCGGTTCGATATCCAGTTGGTCGAACATGCGAAACAGCGCCCATGGTCCTTCGAACATGAGGGTGCCCGCGCCGCTCGTCGGCGGTGGCGTGAGTTGCAGGCTCACGCGTCCACTGCCGCGTGTGCCGGGCCACTGAATGGTCGTCGCGACCTGAGGGCCATGTGCGTAGGTCAGCACCTGACCGTCCACGTCGAGCGAGAACTGCAGGATCGATGGGTCCATTTCGATGGGCTTGAACTGCAGTGTCAGCGACGGCGCCTTGCCGCCGGCGTGAAAGAACACGTCGCGGATCGTTGCGGCTCGCTCGAATTGCGCGAGGCCGGCCGGACTGATCTGCGCCTGCGAATCGTCCACTTTCTTGAAAGCCCACGGCTTGGTGGACATATCGACCTCCGCCGCGAGGTGCTTCTGGAAGAAATCGTCGAATTTGCCGCCGGGCGCGAAGAGCGTGCCGAAGTCTTCGGGCAGCACGTCGCTGGCCGACGATTGCCTGAACGGATAGCGTCCGGTCACCGCGCGGTTGCAGAATGCGGAGATCGATTCCTTCAGATCCGCGGAGAGGTTCGCGCGCCGCGCGTCCTGAGTCTCGACCGCGCCCGCGCTGCCGAGATCTACGAGCGCCGCGCGGATCGGCTCGGGCATCCGTTCGGCCTGGGCTCGCAGCTTTGAAGGCACGTCGGACGCGGGTGGCGCGGTTTTCTGCTGCAATGCCTGGTCGGTGGTATTCAGGTACACGTACATATCGTTGATGAGCCCGATGGTCTGCGTGATCGGCGGCGGCTGCCCCTCGGCGGGGCTCGTCACCAGCGCACGCAGGCCGGTGAAGCGGTCGTCGACGATGCTCTCGAGGCGGTTGCCGGACGCCACTGGAGCGATTTTCGTCGGGTCGGGCTCGCCGATGATCTTCAGCAGCTTGTCGCGCGCGGCACTGAGCTTGTCATTGGCCTTGTCGACCACGTTCGCTTCGCCTTCGGGCTTCGCGCCGAGCGTGGTCTGGCGGGATGCCGCGCGCGCGAGCGCCGCGAGCGGCGAATCCGGCGCTGAGAGGATGCGGGCGATCTGCACCGCCTGGGTGAGGCTCGTCGCCCGGGCAATGCGGATGTCATCGAGAAACGCGCTCCAGATGCGCGCGTAATCCTGCAGGTAGAGCAGACGGACATCTTCCGTCAGGCGTTGCATCGTGGCCGGATCGCCGCGCGGCAGGCCGCTCTGGTCGCGAATGCCGAGCACCCATGGCTCTTCGGAAGCCAGTTGCACGGCGACCTGGTCGATCGCCTTCAGGAACGCCCGGTGATAGCCGTCGAACGAGTAGAGGCCGGGCACCCCTTGCGTGAGCGGCGCACCGCTGGCGCGGACGAACACGATTGACGCGTTCGGGCCGCCCGCGCGCGCCACCGTGAACTCGGGATAGTCGGCGCCGACGCCCTGTTGCCGGAGGCGTCCGTAGACCCGCTGAGCGAGCGGATTCGAGGCCAGCATGGTGCGCAATTGCCTGACGAGGCTTTCATCGAACGGCAGGTTCGAATGCACCGCGCCGCGCGCGAGCAGGGCGTCGAGATGGGACTGCAACTGGGCACGCTGTTCGATGCTGACCTCGCGAGGCAGCGTGCGATCCCAGTCGGTCACGATCCAGGCTTTGAGGGCGTCGGCATCCTGATGCTCGGGCTGGTTGAGCATCAGATAGGCCTTTAGCGCTTCGTACGCGTACCCGGTGTTGGTCGCATTCGCGCTGCGCGCCTGCTCCTCGATTCGTGCCGCGAGTTTCGGCAAGAACAGATCGTTCAGCAGCCGCTGATAGGCCAGTTCCGATGCGGCGGCGAACTTGCGTCCTTGCCAGAGACCCCATTGCATCGAGAGCGGCGGACGCTGCGCATCGACTTGCGCGGTCGTTGCAAGATTGCGCACCGAGGAAAGCAGGGGCAGCAGCGCCACCAGGCTCGCATTCGCGGAGGTCGTGCCCGCGGCACTGGCTTGCGCCGCGCGCGCCGCCTGATCGACACCGGCCACATAGGCGCGATTGCTCAGGTAACTTACGCCCCACAGCGTCAGCACGCCGGCTGTGGCGAGCGCGATGACCGCATACGCGGCTAGCCGCCGCAGATGCCGTCGCCTTGCCCACCTGATGTTCGAACCGGCGAGCCCCTGCTCGGCAAACACAACCTCGGTGAGCAGCTTCTCGATGAAGAAGCTGCGCCCGCTCGCCTGGCGCGGCGGCGGCACGCTGCGTTCGACGCCGAACGCGCGCGCGATCGATCCCATCACGCGATCGATCGGCGTGCCTTCCTGCGTGCCGCTCGTGAAGTAGACGCCGCGCACGAACGGCGCATCGTCGTGACGCGACTGCACGAAAGTCGCACGCAGGAACTCCGTGAGGACGGGCTTGAGTGCTGCGAACTGTTGCGGAAAACCGAAGATCGCCGCGCGCTGCGGCAGGCCCGTTTCCGCGTGAAGCCGCTCGGGCATCCGCGCGACGAGCCGCGCTTCCAGCGCGTCGAGTTCCTCGGCGATGCACGCATCGAATCTCTTTGCGGCATCGGTCGCACCGGGTTGATAGGGCAGTGTGAAACCGAAGACCTGCGCACGCTCCTCTTTGGTCATGTCGGCGAAAAACTCGGTGAAGCCGGCGAGCAGATCAATCTTGGTCACCAGCACGTAAATTGGAAAGCGTGCGCCGAATTGCCCGGTCAACTCATGAACGCGCGCGCGCAGCGCGGCGCCCATTTCCTCCATGCTCGCGGGTGTCGAAGCAAGCAGGTCGGACACGCTCACCGTGAGCAGCACGCCGTTGATCGGCTGGCGCGGGCGCGTCTTCCTGAGCAGAGCCAGAAACCCCTGCCAGGCCGCCCGGTCCGCATCGTGATCGCTCTCGTGCGTCGTATAGCGGCCGGCCGTGTCGATCAACACGGCCTCCTCGGTAAACCACCAGTCGCAATTCCGGGTGCCGCCGACACCCTTGATCCGGTCGGTCCCGAAGCGGTCCGCGAGCGGAAAGCGCAGGCCCGACTGAATCAATGCGGTGGTCTTGCCCGAGCCGGGCGCGCCGATGAACATGTACCACGGCAACTGATACAGATATTGTCGGGACGACAGCGCCAGCCAGTCCCGCCAGCCGGGTTTGCCGCCAGCCGCGGTGACGTGCGCCTCGCGCAGGATCGACAACGCTTCGTCGAAGCGTTCGCTCAGTGTCGCGACTTCGGCATCGCCCGGTGCGGGCGGTACCTGCGCGGCAGGCGCGGCGCGCATGGCGAGCCCGTCGGTGAACGCTGCCTGGGTACTTTTGGCACGCCAGGCCGCGAGCAGCCGCCGCAAGATCAGAAGCAGCACCACACAGGCGATCGCGATGAACCGGGCGGTCTCCGATTCGAGCGGGTAATTGTGCGCGATCGACACGAGCGGACCGACGAGCCAGATCACCGCCGCGATCAGGAGCAGGCCCACGATCAGCAGCAGGATCGGATGAAACACGATCGACAGGATTTTCTTCATGTCGGGGTCCGCTGTCGTTGGCGGTGGCCGGCTTATGCGCCAGGTCTCGCAAATAGCGTGACTTCCACGCGCCGGTTGAGCGCGCGGCCGGCCGGCGTGTCGTTCGGTGCGACCGGGTCGGCGTCGCCTTTGCCTTCGGCTTTCAGCCGGGCAGGCGCGACGCTCGCCGCGAGCAGGTCGCGCACCTTGGCGGCGCGGTCCTGCGACAGTTCCCAGTTCGATGGATAGCGCGCCGAACGGATCGGCTGATCGTCCGTGTGGCCAGTGACGAGCACGTTGCCGGGCACGGCGTTGAGCGCCGTCGCGATGCGCTGGATCAGCGGCTTCACACGATCGGAGACGGCCGCGCTGCCGGGCTTGAAAATGCCGTCGCCATGAATCGTGATGACCGAGCGATCGACCTGGTCGCTGACCGTCACGAGGCCGTCGCGGATTTCCGGCGCGAGGAACTCCGCCAGCCTTGGCCTCGCGGCCGGCGTAATGACGATGGGGCGGGTCGCACCAGCCCGGATCGATGCGATCGTATCGAACGCGGGGTCCGACAGACGCCCGAGGCTGAAGCTCATCGCGAGGTACGCGACGGCGAGCACCAGCAGCGCGAAGGCGCCGACGACCCAGACAGGCAGCATCTCGGTGACCCGTTTGCGCGTTGCCGCGACGCCGCGCCAATGTGGCGAAAGGGCGCGCTCCGGATCGCCGCGCTCCTTGCGGACCAACTCGTAGAGGCGTTCGCGCACCGCGTCGAGTGTCTGGCGGCCTTCGCCCGAAATGCGATAGCGGCCCTCGAAGCCGAGCGCCAGCACGACGCTCATCAGTTCGAGCAGTTGCAGGTATTGCGCGGGCTGATGGGCGAGCCGCGCGAGCAACTGGAACACCTTCTCGCCACCCCACGTTTCATTGTGAAACGTCACCAGAAGACTCTGGCGCGCCCATACGCCCGCGCCCCATGGTGTGCCCGATGCCGCCTCGTCGAGCATCGTGCAGAGGATGTAGCGCGCCGCCGTGACATGCTCCGTCACGACACCGCTTGCCCGAGCCTGCGCCTCGAAGCGGCGGATGCCGCGCGCGAGCGCGTCGCGCAGCGCGGTGGAGTCGGCGCACGACGTCATCGCGCGAATCTGTCCGGCCACGCGCAGCAGTGGCGCGCACGCGGCGATCAGCGGATTCGCCGAGCCGCCTTGCACGGACGCCGCGAACACGGCGTCGAGCGTGGGTGCCGCGCCGCCGCTGCCGGAGGCGTCGCCCGCCACGCCAGGCAATTCCATGCCGGTGCCGTCGTGACGGCGTCGCGCGCCCGGGTTCGGCTTGATCATGGTCTGATCGGACTCAAAGCCTGCAAACGGATCGTCGCTCGTCATGGCGGTCACTGGCGAATCGCCCAGAATTCCAGTTCGATCCCGGGAAACTCGCCGGCGATATACATCGCCAGGTTGCCCGTCTGTTCGAGTTCCTTCCACAGATCGCCGCCGCGATCGAGCTCGAAATAGCTGAAGCCCGCGTGAAACGGAATTTGCCGTGGCGCCACCGGCATCGCGCGTAGACCGATGCCCGGCATCGCCAGATTGACGAGGTCGCGAAGACGGTCGGCGGGCGCGAGCTTGGCCTGGGTCGGGAAGCGCACGCGCAGCGTTTCTCCTGGCATCTGCGCATTGACCGCGAGCACGAAGCCGGCTTTCTTGACGAGTTCGAGGTCGTTGATGGTCGCTACGCGCACCCCCGACTTGTGCTGCTGCAACTCGATCGCGACGGCGTCCGGTTCGGGCACCTGCGAAAGAAGCTGCCGCAATTCCCGCATCACCGGCTCGAACGAGGCTTCGAGATCGTCATGGCGATACGGCGGGAAAGCGAGCGCGCGGCGGCGTTCGTCGAAGGTCGCGAGGTCGCCCGCGAGCGCGAGACAGAGCTGATAGACCCGCTCCGGGTGCAGCAGCGGAACGTTCAGCAGGTGTGCGAATTGCGGTTCGAAGCGGTTCAGGGTTTGCAGCAGCAAAAAACCGGCGACCTCGGCGACGCCGCCGCGTCCCGGCTTCGACAGACGCGCGGCGAGCCGCTCGGCATGCTGATGCACGAGGCCGGTGAGTTCCTGCACGTAGCCAAGCAGGCGCGGTTGCGCGAGCGCATGGAGCATCGGCGGAATGTAGCGGGCGTCGAGCAGCACGTGATTATCCGCGCGCCGTTCGGCAACGCGCGCGATACCGATCGTGGCGTACGCATCGGTGGCTTCGTGCGCGAGCATGAGACGCAGATTCGGCATGCCGACGCGCATCTCGGCGACGCGGTCGGTGCTCGTGGTGGTGTCGACCGCGGTGGTATCGGCGGCCACATAGCGCAGGCCGTCGGCGGGACCGCCTTCCACGTCGACTTCCTTCGCGCCGTTGCGCGCGAGCGGCAACGCGAGCAGCACCACTTCGTCGCGCGTGCCGGCTGGGATGTCGAGCGACGTCGGCGCGGGCGCTTCGTCGGGAAACGAGAACGACGTGCCGTCGGGCAGCACGCCGAACGCCGATGTCAACGCAATTTTGCCAAGACCTAGCGCGACCTCGTCGAGCGCGTACGCGACCCAGCCCCACGACCACGCTTCGGTTGCCCGGCCATGTGAGCGGACCAGATGTTCGACGAAGCGGTCGTGCTGCTGAAAATGCTGGGGTTCGAGGAACAACCCCTCGGACCAGATCATGCGTTGGTGCCAGGTCATAGTGGTTCGTAGTGGCAGGCGACACCTCGCACGGCGCGCCCATCCTTAAGAACGATTGATCCGCACGAAATTTGCAAGCGCACCTGCTGCGCGGTCCGCCAGCCGCCGAGATGGATAGCGCGCGATGGCGCCACTCGATGGTGCTCGATCGTGCCCGATGGTGCTTAAGGCGGCCCGATCACGACGTCAGCGGCCCCGACCTTCACGGCGAGCGGCGTCGTCCGGTTCGGCGGCACCGCGGCAGTGGCGCGCCAACGCGAGCGTTCAATGTCGCGGTACGCCGCGACGACCCCGATGAATTTAGTGCCTGGCTGGACAGTCTGTTCGATGCTCCGGCTTTCGCCGGGGCGCAGCAGCAACTCGCTTTTGGCGTTCAGATCGGCGCCAAGCGTTGCCTGGTCCTTGCCGTACAGCGTGAAGAAATCGGCGCTGTCGAACGCGGCCGTCGATTTCAGCTCGTAGACCCGCACCAGAACCGGTGACGGACGTCCGCTACTGTCGGGATTCGCCGACGCGTGCACGGCGAGGCTGATCTTGACCACGGTGGGCGGGGGCGGCGGCGGGGACTTGCATGCGACGCTCAGCATCAGCATCAGCATGAGCATCAACATCAGCGCGAATCCGGGTGCGGGTACCGACGAACGTGCCAACCCCGGCGCAAAGACGTGCAATGCCCGCGCACGACGACCGGCGGTCGAATCAACACTTGGCATGGCGTTTTCCGTCCCGTTCAGATCCGCCACAACGCGCTCCATGTCGCACAAGCACTTCGCGGACCTCGAGCCTGTCAGACACGCAGGGGCACGACATTCGAGCAGTTCCTATACGTCGCGGCCGGTTTGCTAGGAGACGAATCGCTGGAAGGGATTTTTAAATTTGGTCAACTGATTCGTCTATCGGAACAGCAGCACGGTTGAATCCGGGCGGCTTGGAAATACGGTGTCTCGTGGCCGGGCTGCATGCACGTGTCTGACGGCTGTCGTTCCACTATTTCCGACGGAAATGCTCGTGAGTTCTTTCCAGCTTGTCCGGGCGGCTCGACGCTGTTCCCCTGCCGCCATCCCTCATTCATGCGCGTCGACGACGTGGTGCGCGATTGTCGCGAGTTTGCGGGCAATCGTCGGCGTGCTTGCCGCGCTCGCCATTGCCGCAGCCGCATGGGCCCAGGATGCGCCGCTCACGCCCGCCGCAAGACAGGCGCAAGCCCGGGCGCGCGACGCCGAAACGATTCAGTCACTATCGAAGGAAGGCCGCCTGCTGCTCGAGCGGGATCAGGTCAAGCTCGATGGCTACGCCTATTGCAGCATGGCGGTCGCGGCTGCTGAACGAGGTGAATTCAGGGCAAGCATCGAGGCCGCGTCACGCGCATTGCTGGTCGCGCAACGGACCGACAACACGGACCTACTCGCGCTGTCAAAGCGTGACCTTGCGATCGCCTACAGCTACGCGGGCGATCTCGACGATGCGCAACGCTACGCAAACGAAGCACTCGCGGCCGGCGTGAAAAATCCCGTGCAGGTGCTCGCGCCCGTGCACAAGGTGTTGGGCGACATCGCCGCGCGCAAGTCGGATTCCGCCACGGCGATCAGCGAATATCGCGCCGCGCTCGCCACGGCCTCGCCGCGATATCGCCCCCTCGTGCTGCTGTCGCTGACCAACGCGCAGATCGAAGCCGGCGACCCCGCTGCCGCGCGGGCCACCTTCGAGCAAGCGAACGAGGCGCGCGATTCCGTTCTTGCGCCGTTCTATCGGCGTATCGAAGGTAATCTTCTGCTCGCCGAGCGCGAGCCCCGGGAGGCGCTCGCCGCATTCGCAGCCGGTGTCACGAAGAGCGAAGGCGGCGACGCGAGCTATGAAAACCTCTGGGCGCACGAGGGCATGGGCCGCGCCTATCTCGCGCTCGGCGAGCGCGCGCAGGCACGCGCGGCCTGGATGCGGGCGCTCGACGACTCCGAGACGATCCGCGCGCGCTTTCGCAGCGACGAGTTCAAGACGGGACTGTTTGCCGATACGCAGACCGTGTTCGAGGAAACGATTGCCCTCGTGGTCGAAGACGGCGATTACGCGACTGCGTGGGCATTATCGGAACGCAGTCGCGCACGCGCGCTGCTCGACGTGGTGCGCAATCGTCTCGCTGTCGGCGTCGATGCGCAGCAGTTGAACGGCCGTGTGGTATTGCTCGACGAAGTGCGCGCGACGCTGCGCTCGGACGAGGCGATCGTCCAGTTCCACAGCCTGCCGCGCGAACTGATCGTATGGGTCGTGCGCGCTGACGGTCTGAAGGGCATGACGCTGCCGATCTCCCGCAAGGACATGACGCTGGCGGTCAGCGATTTGCGCAATGCGATCATTCGCGGACGTCCACAGGCGCTCACTTACGGAACACGGCTCGACGCGCTACTGATCGAGCCGCTCGGTTTGCGGCCCAACGAGCGGCTCATCATCGTGCCCAACGGTGCGCTGCACTACATGCCCTTTCAGGCGCTGCGCAACGACCACGGTTTCCTGATCGAACGGCATCCCATTGCGCTTGCGCCTTCCGCGAGCGTGGCCGTGCAACTCGTGCACCGGCAGCAAAGCGTGGCGAGCAATCTCGTCGCGTTCGGCAATCCGCGAATCGCACCTGAATTCGACCTGCCGGGCGCCGAGGCCGAAGTGCGTGGCATCGCACCGCTGTTCGGCAAGCAGGAGACGTTTCTGCGCAGCGAGGTGACCCGAACCGCTTTCGGCAACAACGCACCGACCGGCCGGGTCGTGCATGTCGCGACGCATGCGGAAGCCGACACCATCGATCCGCTGCATTCGCGCATTCTGCTCGCGCCCGCGTCACAACCCGCCGACGGTCCCGACTCGCTGCTCGCTGAGGATATCTATAACCTCAAGTTCGACGCCGTCGCACTGGTCACGCTGTCGGCTTGCGAGACGGCGCTCGGGCGCGTCGAACGCGGCGACGAAATCATGGGCTTCACGCGAGCGTTTTTTTATGCGGGCGCATCGGCGCTGATCGTGTCGATGTGGCCGGTATCGGACGAATCGACGGCGCTCACCATGCACACTTTCTATGCGTCGCTGACACGCGGGGACGAAGCGATCGACGCGATGCGCAAAGCGCAGCTTGCCGTGCTCGCCGACAAGAGGTTCTCGCACCCGTTTTACTGGGCTCCCTTCGACCTGATGGGTGGCTGGCGCCTCTCCGTCGCGCACTGAGAACGCTTCCGTGAACGAGCCCCAGCCCCTCAAGCCCCGATCGATCGGGCCTCTGCGCGTGGCGCGAGCTCGCATGCTGACGTGCGCTGCGCGATGTCTGCCGATGACACTGGCGACACTGACATGCGCGACAGGCACGGCGGCCTGGGCGCAACAGCCGCCCGGCGCCGGCACGCAACAGTTCCCGAATGCGGGAACACTGCTCAATCAGCAGGCGCGACCGGAACCGACCGCGCCGCCGACCGGCGCAGCGGGAGCCCTGCCGGCGCCGCCCGCCCCGCCGCCGCCGATTCCCGACGGCAAGACCTTCGAGCTACACAGCGTCCATCTGGTGGGCAACGATACGCTGTCATCCGACATCCTGTTGCCGCTCGTGAGCGGCAAGATCGGCCAGCAGGTTTCGCTCAATGACCTGAACGTGTTGGCGGCGCGTCTCGCGCAGTCCTATCACGACCGCGGATATGCGCTCGCGCAGGTCGTGATCGCGCCGCAGGACGTGACCAACGGCGACGTGACCTTCACCGTGCTCGAAGGCAGGATCGGCCGCGTGAACCTCGAGATGGCGCCGGGCACGCCGATCCGCGAGGATCTCGTGCGCGCGCGGCTCGCCGCGATCCAACCGGGCAAGCCGCTGCTTCAGCGCGACCTCGAACGTACGATGCTGCTGCTGTCGGACCTGCCCGGCGTGCATGTGAGTTCGTCGCTCGAAGCGGGCAGCGTGCCCGGCACCGTCGATCTGACCATCAACCTCTCGCCCGCAAGACGCTGGGAACTCGGTGTCGCGGCGGACAACTACGGCGCGCCGCCTGCCGGCACCGGACGCGTCGGTCTGGTCGGGCGGTTCGCGTCGCCGCTGATGCGCGGCGACAACCTCGACGCGAACCTGCTTGCCGCCCAACGCGGCGACACGTTATACGGCCGCATTGGCTATGACATGCCGATCGACAGCAACGGTACTCGCGCGGGCATCGCTTATTCGCATCTGTACTACTACCTCGGCCAGGAGTTCGCGGCGCTCAATGCGCAAGGCATTGCCGATGTCGTCACCGCGTCGATCTCGCATCCGTTGATCCGCTCGCGCAGCCAGAACCTGCTGCTGCGCGGTGCACTCGAATATCGTTCGCTCAACGACAAGATCGGCATCGCCAGCTTCGAGAATCCGCAGAAGCTTTCGGTCGCGAGTATCGGGCTGTCCTATGAAAGCCGTGATGCGTTTCTCGGTGGCGGCTTCAACAGCGCGGAAGTGGAACTCTCGGTTGCGCATCTGAATATCGATTCGGAGCTGGGCCGCGCGCTCGACGCAGGGCCGGGCGGGCGCAATGCGCAAGGCAACAGCGTGCGCATGACGATGCTCGCGAACCGGCTGAACGCGGTGACGGAGAAGTCGAGCGTGTTCATCGGCATTTCGGGACAGTGGGCTAACCAGAATCTCGACAGCTCGTCGCGCATCGCGCTCGGGGGGCCACATGCGGTGCGTGCTTACTCGCCGTCGGAAGCGGTCGTCGACGAGGCATTGATCGGCACGGTGTCGTATCGCTACGCCGTGATTCCGACGCTCACGCTGTCCGTGTTCTTCGATATCGGGGTTGGGCGCTACAACGCGCGCCCGATTCCGGGCCAGGGCGCCAATACCACGACGCGCAGCGGGCCGGGTCTCGGACTTTTCTGGGTCGGCCCCGCCGGCATCACGGTCGACGCGAGCCTCGCCTGGCGCACGACGCGACCCGACACGACGGGCAACGACAAGCTGCCGCGCCTCTATGTGCAGTTGTCGAAGGCGTTCTGAAGGAGCTGACATGAACGACACCTCCCGCGGCCCGGGCCGGCTTCGCCGCCGGGCCGAAGAACGCGCGCGTCGCAAAGAGGTGCGGCGGGCCCGGCGTGACGGGATCGCGGCGCGTGAGCCGTTCCTGCGGCCGCTTGTGCCACTGATGCCGCTGATGATCCTGCTGGTCGCGCCCGGGGCCAGTGCGTTTCCGGTGGGTGGCCAGGTCGTCAATGGCAGCGTCGCAATCGGCCCGTCGGCCAACAACACGCTGCCGATCACGCAGACGACGGGCCAGGCGATCGTCAACTGGCAAGCGTTTTCTATCGGCGGCAACGAGACGGTCAGTATCAAGCAGCCGAACGCAAGTGCGGTGATGCTCAATCGGGTGATAGGCAACAATCCGAGCGAGATCGCGGGTCATCTGAACGCCACCGGCAAAGTGTTTCTCATTAATCCGGCGGGCATATTGTTCGCGCCAGGGGCGTCGGTCAATGTGGGGTCGTTGGTGGCTTCCACGCTCGGCATGTCAGATAAGGACTTTCTCGCGGGTAACTATCATTTCGTCACGGTGGCGGGGCAAGCGGGCGGCAGTGTCGTCAATCAAGGCTCGATTCAGGCGGCCGATGGCGGAACGGTGGCGATGCTCGGCGCGCGGGTCAGCAACAGCGGCACGGTCAGCGCGAAACTCGGCACGGTCGCGCTGGGCGCCGGCGGCGATATCACGCTCGATTTCGCCGGCGATGGCCTCACGATGCTGAAGATCAACAGCCCGGCGGCGCAGGCGCTGCTCGACAACTCGGGCACGCTCGCCGCCGACGGCGGCCAGGTCCTGATGTCGGTTCAAAGCGCGGACGCGCTCGCTGGCACCGTGCTCAATCAGGAAGGGGTCGTGCGCGCGCAGAGTGTTGCGCAGCGCAATGGGCGCATCGTGCTGGACGGCGGGCCCAATGGCGTCACCCAGGTAGCGGGCGTTCTGGATGCGACGGGAGGCGCGGGGCTCACCGGCGGCCAGATCGACGCGACCGGGCAATACGTCGCGTTGCCGGCGAACGCGACTTTGGACGCGAGCGGCGCCGCGGGCGGCGGCAGAGTGCGCGTCGGCGGTGGCGCGGGTGGCGGGGACCTGGACATTCGCAATGCCCAGGCAATCTGGATGGACCCGACCGCGCAAATGCGCGCCGATGCCCTCCAGGGAGGGGCGGGAGGGCAACTCATCGCATATGGCGCCGAGACTGCGCGGCTTTACGGCACGCTGTCGGCTAAAGGCGGCCCGCAGGGCGGCAACGGCGGGGCGATCGAAACATCGGGACACTACCTTGATACAGCGGGAGCGCAGATCGACGCGTCGGCGCCGATGGGCGTGGCCGGCACGTGGCTACTCGATCCGTTTGACGTGACGATTGGACTTGAGACCACTGGGGGAGCGCTGAGCGGCGGCAGGTTCACTCCCACGTCGGAAGGCGCGACGGTTGCCAACGGCCAGATCGTTGCCGCGCTCAACCAGGGGACCAGGGTCATCGTCACGACGCAGTCGTCCGATCCGAGCGCGACCGATGCCGGCAACATCACCGTCAGCGCACCGATCACGAAGACGACGGGGGGCGCCGCATCGCTGACGCTGGACGCCAGCGGGTCGATTATCATCACGCGCACAGCCAACGGGCCGAACCCGTCGATCACCGCCGAGCCGGGAGACGGCACCACGCCGGGTCCGCTAGACATCGTCTTGCTTGCGAACGGCGCTCAGACGACGAACGGCAGCGCGGCGATCAGGGTGACTGGCGTGGGCGCTGCCGCTGCCGCGTTGCCGGTGAATCTCTGGACGAACGGCGGCAACCTGACGATCGGCGTGCCGGCGGTGACTGGACAGATTAGTCCCAGCGTGGCGCTAACCGACGTCAACCTCGACACGCGTGTCCGTTCAGCGGCGGACGTAGGCGACCCGACTCAGCGGAGCGGCAACCTCGTGATCCACGGCGCGTCGCCGAACGGTACGGCGGTATCCATCAGTGGTTCGATCCTGAACACGACGACGGGGCTGATCGACATCGAGGGCACGGGACCGACGCTAAGCACCGCTGCGCCCGCGCAAGGCGTTGCCATCTCCAGCACGGCCGCCGTCAGGACGACCATCGCGTCGACGACGGGCAACATTCAGATTTTCGGCAGCGGTCACGTGGACCCCGGCGTCCAGATCACGGGGAACAACATTGAACTGCCGACAACGATCAGCACCGGCAGCGGCTCGATCGATTTGCGTGGTGTAAACGACGGACTGCCGAGCACGACCTCGAATATCGACACCTTTTTCCCCGCTGTGTCGCTGGCCGAAACCAATCTGACGGCAACCGGTACGACGCAGATTTCGGTCAGCGGCTCCACATCGTCCGCTGCAAGCGGGATGGGTTTCACGAATGCCAACGTATCGACCGGCACGGGGGGAACGATCGTGCTTCGCGCGTCGAACAATGGAACGGCCACGCCGTTCAGCATCGACGGCACGTCGTCGCTGCTTGCGCCAAACGGTTCACTCGTGCTGGTTCCTGGCAGCGTGAATCCGGTTACGTTCGCTCTCATCGCAAACGACGGCACCGCCATCAGCGTGTTCAGTTCAGGCGCCGGATTCAGCATCCCGCAGTCATTGTTCGATGCCGTTTCCCCGCGAATCGCAAACATCATCGTGGGTTCGTCGACGCAAACCGGTTCGATCACGGTGAACGCGGGCTGTCAGCCCGCAGACGCCACCTGTGCGCCGGGCGCCGCCACGTTCGCATCGAACCTGACGCTCGACAACGCGGGGGCGGGCAGTCAGGGTATCGCGATGCCGGTGGGTGTTTCCGTTGGCGCGCAAACGCTGATGCTATCTTCAGCCGGCGCGGTGACGGGCGGCCCAGTCACCGCCAACAGCCTGGCTCTCAACGGTCCCGGCAGTTTCACGCTCACCAATGCGGCGAATCAGGTGGGCGTGCTTTCCATGGTCGGCACGGGCAAAGTGAACCTGGTGAGTGCGGGGTCGCTAGAGATCGGCGGGACCACCTCGAGCAGGTTCGACAGCGCGTCGAACAGCGTCGTACAGACTTTCACCAGCCAGGAGACGCCGACCGCCGATGTGACCATTACGACAACGGGCACAGCAAGATCCGCAGGTAACATCGATGTCTTCAGTCCGATCCTGAAGAACGACGGGGGCGACGCAACGCTCTCGTTGACCTCGGCCAACTCCATCTTCTTCGCTCCGGCGAGCGCGAAGTCGAGTTCGGGCGCGTTGAATATCACGCTCGACGCGCCGCTATCCATCTCCATCGGCGGTGTCGACAGCAGTTCAGGAGACCGCGTCCAGATCTGGACCAACGGCGGCAACTTCATCGCTGGCACACGGGCTGGCGGTACGACCGGCTTTGACGGCGCAGCGGTCCAACTCGCGCTGGCGGACCTGGATACGCGCGTCGGCGTGACGAGCGGCGCAGCTGGGGTGAACAGCGGTTTTGTCACGATTCATGGAGTCAACAATACGCCGGCCGAGGGCAATGCGGCTGTCAGTGTGGATAGTGCAACGATCAGAACGTCGACGGGCGCAATCGAACTGCAAGGGCAGAGCACCGGACCGGAGCTTGGCTACGGCGTGCTGTTGACGAACGATGTGCCACGGTTCTTCGGTACGCCGGTGGCTTCGATGCTGACGAGCACAAGCGGCAACATCTCTGTCGCGGGTTCCGGGTTCGGCGCGGGCTTCGACGGCGTCGCGTTGTTCGAGGGGTCATCGATCACGACGACGGGAGGCGGGCGCATCGACATGCGCGGCAGCTTCTCCGGGATCGGTCAGGGGAACGCCACCGCAAGCGGGTCGGACAGTTACGGCGTACTGCTCGCGAACGGTTCGATCGCCGCGACGGCGGCCAACAGCACGATCTCCGTTACTGGTTCGACCGTGACGTCCGATGCGGGCATCGGTATCGGCGCGGTTCCCGTACCGCCGGATTCCGCAATCGTGACGGGCCCCGTGACGATCAGCACAGGTCCACAGGGCGTCATCATCCTGCGGTCGGCTAACGACGGCACGGCAACCAGCCTGCTCGGCCGCAGCGCCGCTGGCTCCATTTCAACTCCGGGCGGCGTGCTGATCGCAGCGCCGGCTTCCGTCGATCCCTCGACCTTTGCGGTAACCCCGCAAAACGGCGTGCCGATCACGCTGTTCGCACCCACCGCCGCGGGGCTCGATATCGACCCGGCGACCTATACGACGATCGCGCCGACGCTGAACACGCTCGTGCTCGGCTCGACTACGCAAACCGGTCGCATCACGGTCGAGGGTACCTGTGCCGGCAATGCCGCCACGTGTGCGCAGCCACAACGCCCAACGGTCCTCAGCAACCTGACGCTCGCGAATCCGGCGACGGGCAGCCAGGGCGTCGCACTGCCGTTCGGTGTCTCGATGCCGGGACACACGTTGGCGATCTCGTCGGCCGGCCCCGTGACTGACCCGAACGGCATCGACGCAGCTGGCCTGCTGCTGGCCGGCAATACGAGCTACACGCTGACCGATCCGGGCAACAACGTGGGCAGACTCGCGATAGTCGGTGCACAGGACGTGACCTTCTCGAATCCCGGCAGCTTCGACATCGGCCCATTGATCGCGCAAACCTACGATTCGGCGACCGGAAAAGTGACGACCATCGACGGCACGAACTCGTCGCTGAGCGGCAGTCTCCAGGCGGAATCGACAAACGGCGGGATAGCGCTCGGCATTCCGGGTACGCCAACGAGCGTCAATGCGGGCCGCACGATCGACCTCGTGATGGAAAACGGCGAGTTCGACAACGCCGGCGGCGGCAAACTTGCCGCGGGCAACGCCTGGCATATCTGGGAAGCAAGCTGGCAGGGCGAGACGCGCGGCGGGCTCGATCCGGGTGGCACACAGCCGAATTTCTATGGCTGCGTCTTTCCCGGCACTTGCAACTGGGGCGGCAGCGTAACGCTCGGCAGCAATCATTTCGTTTATGCCGCGCAGCCGACGCTGACGGTCACCATCAACAGCACTAGCCGCCTGTTTGGCGCCGCCAATCCCGCCTTCACGTTTACCGTGACGGGCCTGATCAACGGCGACACCGCAAGCGGGGCCGTCGCGGCCGGCCCGTTCAGCACGCCGGCCAACGCGAACTCGCCGGCAGGTCAATATCCTGTCACCGGCACGTTCACTTCGCTGGTCGGCTACAAGCTGACGGAAGTGCCCGGCACGCTGACGGTCGAACCGATTCCACTCAATAACGGTCGGGTCTTCGATCGCACCGGCTTGCAACCGCTCTTTACCGCGCAGGAGCAGAGTTTCGTCTATGAAAGCAATCTGGGCGGCATCCACGTTTGTGTCGGGTCCAACCAACCGATTCTGGCCCTCCAGCAGCCCGAAGGCGCCGCCGACAAGCTCGCGGTCGAATGGAAGCGGGTGCGCTCGCGGCCGAATCTGAACAGTTGCGTCATCGTCAACGGCCAGCATGGCTGCGACGAATTCTAGCGGCGGAGACGGTCGATGCTCGACGTGGAACATTTGCTCGCCGAAACCGCAACGATGCCCCCGTGCGGCGTCGATCTGGAATACGACGCCGAATTCCTCGAACTCGATGCCCTCGCGAGCGACAAGCCGAAGCGGCAGTTCCAGGAGACGGACGAGGAACCGCCGTGGCGCGACATCATGGAGCGCGCCGCCGCGCTGCTCGACCGGTCGAAGGATCTGCGCGTCGCGCTCATCTACACGCGGGCCGCCTCGCGGGTGGCCGGACTCGGCGGCTTTCACGCGGGGCTGCGCGTGCTCCTCGGCATGCACGAACGCTACTGGGAGAACCTGTATCCGGCGCTCGACGCGGAAGATGCCGACAGCCCCGCCGCCCTGCGTGCGACCGCGCTCACGGCGCTGGGAGATCCCTTTACGCCTTTCAACGATCACTCGACGCTGCTGCACGATCTGCGCGTCGCCGAAGTCTGCCAGGTACCGGGCGACCGGCTCACCGTACGCGACATTTTGATCGCGGCGGGCAAGCTGGACGCACCCGAAGGTGAGTCGAAGCTGACGCTTCAGACTGTGCAGGGTGTGCTGGCCAAGGCGGTCAAGGACGATCCGGTGGCGCTGGCGGACGCACTGGCCTTACCGGAGACCGTCGAAAAACTGGCCAACCGGATGAGCGCATGCTTCGGCGCGGAGGACGCGCCGAGCATCACCATGATGATGGGTGCAGCCCAGAACCTCGCGACCGTGTGCCGTTCCGTGGCGGTGGAGCATGCCGCGGCGGCGCAACCCGACGAGTTCCCGCAGCCCGCTGCCGCCCTTGCCACGGCCGGCGCAGCGGTGGCAAGGCTGGGGCAGCCACCGGCCACCCAGGGCCCGGCCCGGCTTGCGACTCGCGCGGACGCCATCGCGATGCTCGACGCCGTCTGCGCCTTTCTCGAACGCACCGAGCCGACCAATCCGGCGCCGCTGCTGATCCGCCGTGCGCGAGCGCTGATGGAGATGGATTTCATCGCGATCATGCAGGATCTTGCGCCGGACAGCCTTGCGCAGATCCAGCAGATTCTCGGCAAGGAGGCCAAATGATGGGCGCTCAATCAGGTCCGTGCAGCGTGGTTTTTCAATCAATCGCCGCCCGATCGTCTTAGAAAGAGGTGAGTGTCGAAAACGCAGGGAGGGCTTATGGCAACGAGCAGTCAGAAGTTCATCGGCCGCAACCGGGCGCCGCGCGTACAGATCGAGTACGACGTCGAGACTTACGGCAGCGAACGCAAGATCCAGCTGCCGTTCGTGATGGCCGTGCTGGCCGATCTGTCCGGCAAACCCGCCGAGCCGTTGCCGCCGGTCGGCGAGCGAAAATTCCAGGAAATCGACATCGACAATTTCGACAGCCGGATGAAGGCGATGAACCCGCGCGTCGCTTTCCAGGTGCCGAACACGTTGACCGGCGAGGGCAATCTCAGCGTCGACATCACCTTCGAGAACATGGACGATTTCTCGCCGGGCGCCGTCGCCAGAAAGGTCGACGCGCTGAAAAAGCTGCTCGAAGCGCGTACGCAGCTCGCCAATCTCGTCACCTATATGGACGGCAAGACCGGAGCGGAAGAGCTGATCGCGCGCGTGCTCGAAGACCCGGCACTGCTCCAGACGCTCGCTAGCACGCCGCAAAAGCCGGCGACGGCGGCCGAATGAGCCCCGGTTGCGCCGGCGGCGTCCCACTAAAGGGAAACGACCATGTCTGACATTCCGAAGTCCACTGAAACGCCGGCTGAACAGCAGGGCGCGGCACTCGAAGGCATCGATCTCGCTGCACTTCTGAACAAGGAGTTTCGTCCGAAGAGCGATGAGGCGATGAACGCCGTGCAGACCGCCGTGCAGACGCTTGCACAGCAGGCGCTCTCGAAAACCCAGCTCATTTCCGGCGATGCGATCCGCACGATCCAGAGCCTGATTGCGGAAATCGACGCGAAGCTCACTGGACAGGTCAACGAGATCCTGCATCATCCCGACTTCCAGAAACTCGAAGGCTCATGGCGCGGTTTGCACTACCTGATCAACAACACCGAGACGGACGAGATGCTCAAGATCCGCGTGATGAATATCTCGAAAAAGGATCTAGGCAAGACGCTCAAGCGTTTCAAGGGTGTCGCGTGGGACCAGAGTCCGCTCTTCAAGCGCGTATACGAAGAGGAATATGGCCAGTTCGGTGGTGAACCGATCGGCGTGATGGTCGGTGACTTTTACTTCAACCAGAGTCCACCGGATGTCGAACTGCTCGGTGAAATGTCCAAGATCGCCGCGGCGGCGCACGCGCCGTTCATTGCCGCAGCCGACCCGAGCCTTCTGCAGATGGACTCGTGGCAGGAACTGGCCAATCCGCGTGATCTGACCAAGATCTTCGGTACACCGGAATATGCGAGCTGGCGTTCGCTGCGTGAATCGGAAGACGCGCGCTACCTTGGCCTGGCGATGCCGCGCTTTCTCGCGCGGGTGCCCTATGGCGCGCGCACCGCGCCAGTGGATGAATTCGACTTCGAGGAAGAGACCGGCCTGGCCGATCACAGCAAGTATGCGTGGGCCAATTCGGCGTATGCGATGGCGGTCAACATCAACCGCTCGTTCAAACTCTACGGCTGGTGCTCGCGGATTCGCGGGGTGGAGTCGGGCGGCTCCGTCGAGGGGTTGCCGGTGCATACGTTTCCGACCGACGACGGCGGCGTCGACATGAAATGCCCGACCGAGATTGCGATTTCCGATCGTCGCGAGGCCGAGCTTGCGAAGAACGGCTTCATGCCGCTGATTCACCGCAAGAATTCGGACTTCGCTGCCTTTATCGGCGCGCAATCGCTGCAAAAGCCGTTCATCTACGAAGACCCCGACGCCACGGCAAACGCGGCGCTCGCCGCACGACTACCGTATCTATTCGCGTGCAACCGTTTTGCGCACTACCTGAAGTGCATCGTCCGCGACAAGATCGGGACGTTCAAGGAACGCGACGACATGGAGAACTGGCTGAACCGATGGATCACGCAATACGTTGATGGCGATCCCGCCAACTCGTCAGAGATCACCAAGTCGCAGAAGCCACTCGCGGCGGCGGAAGTCAAGGTGCAGGAGGTCGAGGGGGCGCCGGGCTATTACACGTCGACTTTTTATCTGCGTCCGCACTATCAGCTCGAAGGGCTGACGGTATCGCTGCGGCTCGTGTCGCGATTGCCGTCGGCGAAGGCGGCTGCCTGAGGCGGCTGCCTGAGGCGGCCACCTGAGGCGGCCACCTGAGGCGGCCACGCCGGTTGCGTCAACGCCCGCGGTCCGGCGCCGGCGCGCTAGCGCATGTGCAGGACCGTCGTCTGTTGCGGGTCGCCGAGCCACACCGCCGTCGCGGTGAAGTTGTCCTGTCCTGACCGGGCGTTGTCCCTGACCTGTGCAGCGAGCCGTTCGAGCCATGCCGACGGCGACGCCGCGCGACCGATCGCGTCGATCATCGTGGCCTCGTCCACGGACTCCCAGAAGCCGTCCGTGCAAAGAAGGAACGCATCGCCATCGGCGAGCGGGAAAGGTTCGCCCGACATCGCGATCGGAAATTCATCGGCCGTGCCGAGCGCTGAGAACAGCACGTTGCGGCGCGGGTGGTGGCGCACGTCCTGGTTTTCCAGCAGATTCGCGTTGAGCATGCTTTGCACCAGACTATGGTCCTGCGTCTGGACCACGGCCGCGCCGTTGCGAAAGCAATAGAGACGGGTGTCGCCGCAATGTGCCCAGGCGGCGGATTGCGAGAGTTCGTCGATGGCGAGCAGCACCGCGGTCGAACGCATGTGTTCGAGCGCGCCGCCGGTTTCCTGCGCGTCGATGATGGCGTCGTTCGCGCGCAACAGGATCCGCATCAGGTTCGGCGCGCCCAGCGCGATATTCGCGGCGGCCACCCGTTCGAGTTCGGCACAGACCGTGTCGACGACGATGCGCGACGCCGTATCGCCGCCACCATGCCCGCCTGCGCCATCGGCCACCACGCAGCCGAACAGGTGGCCGCGCCGCCATTCACCGTAGGCGTCCTCGTTGCGGCTTCGACCGCCCACATCGCTCACGCTTGCGCTTTGCAGTTGCACGATGTCCTCCGGCGGACGCAGTGTTTCTGGATACGAATCGGGTTCAGCGCTTGCGCTGGTTCAGGCGGTCGATCTGCGCCTCGTAGGCCGCCACGAAGGCCTTGCCGAAAAGCGTGTGGAAGTCGTCGGCGGCTTCGTGCGAAAGCTGGTTGTACAGCTCGTTGAACAGATCCCAGCAGCGTGCGCGACGGTTCAGTTGCGGCAGCAGCGTGTCGAGCAGCGAGTGCTGCGTGAGGCGCGTTTCGATTTTCGCGGGCTCGAAGCGCTCGAACACGCCTTCGAGTGCGGCGCGCATGCCCGCGACAAAGCCGACCTGATGCGCGCGCAGGTCGTCGTAGGCGTCCGACAAGGCCTCGGTGCCCGGCATGAAGCCCCGGGACGGTGGATTCAGCAGATGGGCGAGCGCGGTTTCAACATCCGGCGAGAACTTGAGCGGGTTGTTGCCGGTCGCGACGATCAGCGTCGCGTCGGTGCGCATCTCGCGCTTCGTCGTCGCGCGTGCGCTCAGCAGGTCGAGCGTGCCTTGCGTCGCCTCGCGCAGCAGCGCGCCGACCAGTTGCATGACGGCCGGCGTGAGCGCGTCGAGGCGCACGCCTGGCGCATCGAGTCCGCGCAGGAAGGCGTCGAGGAGCGCGCGCTCGTCGGCCGGACGTGGCGAGGATGGCGCGACGCTCGCGGGCGGCGCGCACGGCGGCGGGCACGGCTCTTCCCGCCGTGCTTCCTGCGGCTGCGCACGCATGCGCGGCAACGGAAACGCGCTGTGCAGTTCCGAGCCCTGATCGGGCTGCGTGGGCGGCGGCGCAACAGGTCGCGCCGGCGAGGTCAGGCTCGCGAACGGATCGCTCGACTGAGCGGTGTTCGGCGCGCTGAGCGGATCGTCGATCGGTGACTCGCCGAAGGGCTGCGAGCGTCGCGAATCGGCACGTTCTCCAGTTGGCAGATCGGCTGCGGGACCCAGGTCGAACAGTTCATCGATCGAGCGGTTCGCAGCGGGATCGTCGAGGCCCAGATCGAAGTCGTCGGGCAAGCCGGAGCGCGTCTCGCGGGGCTGGACGGACGGCTCGCTGCGCGTGCCCGCCGGACGCAGCAGGTCGTCCAGGCCGTCCGATTGGTGCTCGCCGCGCGCGGACGGCGACGGCGCGCCGAAGATGTCCGCGAAAGGATCGTTACCGGGATCCGCCGGCATGGTGGGCGTGGTGGGCAGGGTGGTGACGGTCGGCGGATCATCGTCTTTGACCGCGCAGCGCAACTTATAGCCGCCGATCTGCACTTCGTCGCCTTCCCTGACGATGATTTCCTGACCGGGCTCCAGCGACAAGCCGTTGACGAGCGCCGGATTGCTGCCACGGTCGATCAGTCGATAAAGTCCGTCACGCCAGACGATCTGCGCATGCACGCGCGATACCGTGCGCTCCGGGTCTTCGAGCACGAGGCGGTTCGAGTCCGCCCGGCCGATCGTGCCGCCCGACGTATCGAAAGTGGCGCTGGGAGGTTGCGCACGCGGCTGGCCGTTGAAGGTGATCACGGTGAGCGTCAGCATCGGATGACTCCCGTACGGCTCCATTTCAGTCGAACTGGTAGTGAAAGTCGCCGGCCGTGGTCGACAAACGGATGCGCGCGAGTGTCCGGCCCTCGGTCAGCCTCGTCAGATATTCCGTCGAGATGCGCGGCAGCACCGTGTTGGTGAGCAGCGCGTCGATCACGCGGCCGCCCGATTCGGCTTCGGTGCAGCGCGACACAATGAGTTTGACCGCATCGTCGTCGAACTCGAACGGCACGCCGTGATTCTCGGCGATGCGGCGGCGAATGCGCTCCAGTTGCAGGCGCACGATGTTCGCCATCATCGTGTCGGACAGCGGGTAATAGGGCACGGTAACGACGCGGCCAAGAAGCGCGGCCGGGAACACCTCGAGCAGCGGCTCGCGCAAGGCGGCGGCGAGCGCCGCGGGCGCGGGAGGGCTCGCCGGGTCGCGGCACATGCGCATGATGACTTCCGAGCCCACATTCGACGTGAGCAGGATGATCGTGTTCTTGAAGTCGATATAGCGGCCTTCGCCGTCCTCCATCCAGCCTTTGTCGAACACCTGAAAGAAGATCTCGTGCACGTCGGGATGGGCCTTTTCGACCTCGTCGAGCAAGACGACGCTATACGGACGGCGCCGCACAGCCTCGGTCAGCACACCGCCTTCTCCATAACCGACATAGCCCGGCGGCGCGCCTTTGAGGGTCGAGACGGTATGCGCCTCCTGAAACTCGCTCATGTTGATCGTGATGACGTTTTGCTCGCCGCCGTAAAGCGCCTCGGCGAGCGCGAGCGCAGTCTCGGTTTTGCCCACGCCCGATGTGCCGCACAACATGAAGACGCCGATCGGCTTGTCCGGATTGTCGAGGCGCGCACGCGAAGTCTGGATCCGCTTAGCGATCATGTCGAGCGCGTGGCGCTGGCCGATCACGCGCCGATCGAGCGTGTCGGCGAGATTCAGGATCGCCGCCATTTCGTTCCTCACCATGCGGCCGACGGGAATGCCGGTCCAGTCGGCGACCACCGAAGCGACGACCGCGGCATCGACGCTCGGCATGATCAGCGGGACTTCTCCCTGCAGATCGGCGAGACGGGTTTGCAGTTCGCCGAGTCGGGCAAGCAGTGCTGCGCGGTCGTTGCCTTGCCGGGAGACGGCTTCGGTGCTGGCTTCGGTCGTTCCAGTGGTGTGCGCGGTGCTGCTGCTCTCGCTGCGCGCGTCGTTCGCGCCGACGACAGTCGCGGCCGGGTCGACCGGCTCGCCGCTCGCGCGCAACGCGGCGCGCACGGAGAGCAACTCGTCGACCACTGCCTTTTCGTCGTTCCAGCGTGCTTCCAGTCCTGCGAGCGCCTGATGCTCGCGCGCGAGACTGTCGGCGACTTCCGTCGCTCGCGAGCCGCTATCGATGCCCATGCTCGCTTCGCGTGCGACGATGGCCGCTTCGATGTCGAGCGCGTCGATCCGGCGGCGGCAGTCGTCGAGTTGCGGCGGCGTGGCGTGCTGGCTGACCGCGACGCGTGCGCAAGCGGTATCCAGCAGACTGACGGCCTTGTCCGGCAGTTGCCGCGCGGGAATGTAGCGATGCGAGAGCCGTACCGCCGCTTCGATGGCTTCGTCGAGCAACAGCACCCGGTGGTGCGATTCCAGCGCGGACGCGACGCCGCGCAGCATGCGCACGGCCTTCGCCTCGTCGGGTTCGTGCACTTGCACGACCTGAAAGCGCCGTGTGAGCGCGGGGTCTTTCTCGATGTATTTCTTGTACTCGGCCCAGGTCGTTGCGCCGATGGTGCGCAGGTCGCCGCGTGCCAGCGCCGGCTTGAGCAGATTGGCCGCGTCGCCGGTGCCCGCTGCCCCGCCTGCGCCGATCAGCGTGTGAATCTCGTCGATGAACAGGATGATCGGTGACGCACTGGCCTGCACTTCTTCGACGACCTGCCGCAGTCGCTGTTCGAACTCGCCCTTCATGCTCGCGCCGGCCTGCAACAGGCCGAGATCGAGCGACCATAGCGTGACGCCGCGCAGCAAGGGCGGGACGTCGCCGCGCACGAGACGCTGGGCGAAGCCTTCAACCACCGCCGTCTTGCCGACGCCTGCCTCGCCGGTCAGCAGCGGGTTGTTTTGCCGTCGTCGCATCAGGATATCGATGATCTGGCGGATCTCCCCATCGCGTCCGCTGACCGGATCGAGCTTGCCGTCGCGCGCACGATCGGTGAGATCCGTCGCGTACTTCCTGAGCGCCTCCTGCCTGCCCAGCGCCGCGGGCGCCGGTGCTTGCGCGCTGCCGGACGGCGGGCCGTCGTCGGCGCTGGTCCGGTCTGGTGCGTTTTCCGCGGAGGACGCGAGGATGCTCGCGAAGTTGTCCGAAAGATCGTCGAGCTTGATGCGCTCGAACTGCGGTGAGATGGCGAGAAGGATGTTGCGCAGCCGGGGCGTCTTGAGGATGCCGACCATCAGGTGGCCCGTGCGCACCTGCGTCGCGCCGAACAGCAGCGTGCCGTAGACCCAGCCGCGTTCGATCGCGTCCGTAATGTGCTCGGAGATGTCGGAGATCGAGGTCGCGCCGCGCGGCAGACGATCGATCGATGCGGTCATGTCGCGGGCCAGCACGGCGGTATCGATGTGGTAGTGAGCAATCAGCCGTTGCAGATCGGAGCCGGGCGTCTCTACGATCTGCATCAGCCAGTGCTCCAGTTCAACGTAAGGATTGCCGCGCATTTTGCACAGCACCGTGGCGCTTTCAGCGGACTTGTACCCGAGCGGGTCGAGCTTGCCGAACAAGGCGACACGACTGATTTCCGCCATCGTGAAAGCTCCTTTGAGCAGGAGACGAGCGCTGCCGTGGCACGCCGTCGTCTTATAAGACGGCCAGGTGAGCGGTTTTTTTGAAAGCTGGCGTGAATCGCGACGTCAAAGCGGCACATGCGTATCGGCGGCCAGCGCGAGGTCGGCTGCATCGTGACGCCGATCGTGCTGCGCGAGCCATGCGCAGTAGCCGAGACGTCCATAGCGGCCGAGCGTCGATACCGGCACTTCGTCCGCGCGCAGGATCAGCTTCGCGTCCCATGCCAGTTCGCGGTTCAGATGCTGCCGCACAATGGCGACGAGTGGCGCGAGCGCGTCACCGCCGGGCAGCAGCGCCTCGTACTGTGCGAGCGATAGCGGGCCGATCGCGAGACGAAACTTGTGCTGCCGGTCCCAGACCTGGATGCCGAGCACCGCGCCGCCGCCAAGGCGTGCATGGTTCGAGCGAGCCCGGCTTCGCGCCGCATGCGTGCCGCCCGTGTGCAGCACGGTGCGTTCGGCACGCTCGAGGGGCATCCAGTGTCCGCAAAACGGCTCGACCCGCACCGTCACGCGCAGTAGCGCACCGGCGATTGCTTCGAGCGCTTCGAACGGGCGCGTCTGCATGTTGAGCAGACCCGCAAAATGAAGTCTCGCGAAATCGGACGCCGCGTCGCGCCGACGGCTCGCGTCGTCCGCGAAGCCGATCAGGGAGCCGACATAGAACGCGAAGCGGTCGTCAGGACGATCCATGCTGGTGGCGGGACGTCCCTGCGACCACGCGCGGTAGAACAGCAGCAGGAAGCGGTGCAGGAGCATGTCGAGCATGTGCGCGAACGCGGCATCGCCGTGATGCATGATGCGCTCGCGGGCGAAGTCGGTCAGATGCAGCGGCAATGGACCGTTGGGCCCGAGCAGGCCGAAAAAGCGCTGTGACAGTCGTGGCGCGTGGGTTCGAACCCGTTCGTCGGCGCGGGTCAGCGCGGCGAGCGGCGCCGGCGCGAAGGCGAGCGAGACCTCCTGGGCCAGCCGGATGGGTTCGTCGGCGGGGCGTGAAGCCGTGCCAAGGCGCGGGAGCTGCGCAGCGAGCGCCTCGATCTGACGCATCAACTGAAAAAAGTCGTACTGGTGCGGCGCGGCGGCGACGTGCTCGAAAAGCAACTCGAGCGCGTGCAGCCGCCCGGCTGCGTCGTCGGCGGCGGCAGGGGAGGCGGGCGGCGTGTCGGCGGCCGCGCTCAAAAGATCGGCCGGATTCCGCATCGCGGGGGCGGCCGCAGGATTTCGCCGCGAGTCGTCGTGCGCAGGACCGTCTGCACGAACGAGTTGATCGAAACATAGCGCGCGAAAAAGCGATCGAGCACGCAACCGAGCAGGTAAGCACTACCGCCCTGGAACGCAAACTCCTCGACGTCCAGTTCGATCTGCAGACCGCGCCCGAACGCGATGGGCCCGGGCATCGGCAAGCGCCGGACCACGGGCGTCGTGCGTATCGACAGAACACCCGCGATCTGTCGACGGCTGGCTTCGTCGTTGCCGCGCACGTGCAGCGTCAGCAGCGCGCGTAGCGCCGCCGCGCCTGCTTGCGCGTCGCCGTCATAGAGTGACAGGTAGTGCAGCGATAGCTGGTCTACGAGCCGCCAGCCCTGACCGAAATCCAGACTGGGCGCGGCGGGCGGCGACGGCCGTGTGATACAGCGAACCGATGCCACAGGCGCCGCGATGTCGAGCGCGAAGTCGTTCTGGGTGCCGCCGTACGGCATGAAGACCGGCAGATCGCGATTCGTGCAAAGGGTGTCGAACGACAGTTGCCGCAGATCGCCGCGATAAGGCGCCTCGCGCGGATCGACGATCGACACGAACACCTCGCTGCCGACGTAGTCAGTGCGATAGCCGCTGCGCTTGCGCTCGGCTGGCACGACGCGCGGCTCACGCCGCACAGTGAAATAGGCCGCGTCCTCGGGTCGGTCGGCGAGAAAGTCCGCGTAGAACGGATGAAACGCCTGCTCGCGGTCGTCGCCCGCGCTGTAGCCCGACACGGCCGTGACCGTATGCACTTCGTAGTCGAGTGGACGCGTGCGGTCCGGCACCACATGAAATTCCGCGACGCTATCCGACACGAAGGCGCGGTCCGCATGTTTCGAAAACAGGTTGATCGCGGGCACGCAGTCGAGCAGCAGATGCTCGCGCGACACCACGCGCTCGAGCGCCGCGTCGCCATTCGCGAGCAGGATGGTCAACTCGATTTCACGGGACGCGAACGAGGGCAGCACGGCCGACAGGCCATCGATGACGGCGAAACGAAAGCGTTCGGCAAAAGCGAAGTATTCGTGCAACAACCGGTATCCCTGGAACGCGTTCGGCGTGACGGGCAAAAGTGCTTCGGCGTCGTCGAAGCACGTGCTGCCGACAAGGTCGCCGGCAAGCGTCTCGACTTGCGGGACGGGCCGCTGCGGAGTCGAGACCACGACCGCGAGTGTGCTGCCGGTGACGAATTCGAAGAGCTTCCACGCAGTATCGTCGCCGCCTGCAAAGTAGAGGCGCAAGCTGTCGAGACCGAGCATGTTGAAGCTCAATCCCTCCGCCACCGACAGTCGCAGGCGCAGCGCGCCTTTCACGCGCCTCGCGAGCGCGCGCGTTCCCGGTAGTGTCGTGAGCGGCAAATCGGTGACCTGCGCGAGATAACGCGCGTCGGTTAGTTCGAGCGGCCAGAGGGTCAGGTCGGCGCTCGTTCTGAACTGACACGGCACGGCGTCGCCTGAAGCTCGACTGGCGATCAGCGCCGTGTGGCGCGGGACCGTGAAACCCGTGACGAGATTGGGATTGCCGAGATCGGGCGCGAGCCGGGCGATCAGCATCGACGGGGTCGGACACGCCGACTGTGGCAACACGACCTGCGTCAGATGCTGGGTGAAGCGCGGAAACTCTTCTTCGAGCTTCAGTTGCACGCGGGCGGCCAGAAATGCGCATCCTTCGAGCAGCCGCTCGACATAGGGATCCGCGACCTCGAAGCTGCTCATGCCGAGGCGCGCCGCAATCTTCGGGAACTGCTGCGCGAATTCCGCGCCCATTTCGCGCAGGTGCGCCAGTTCGGTGTTGTAGTGCTTGAGCAGGCGGGGGTCCATGGCGCAGGTATGGAGCAGTCAGCGCAGCAGTTCGGTCACCGTGATTCCCCCTTCTTCGAGGTCGATCTCGGTTTGCAGAGCGAATTCCAGCGGCGCGGGCTGTGCCCACAGCAGCCCCCGGATCACGAGTGAAATCTGGTTGTGCATGTCGAGCACCGGGCGGTCGAGCACCGGCTCGATTTCGATCGACTCGGGCGCGATACGAGGCTCGAAGCGCACGATTGCTTCGCGAATCGCCTGCTCGAGCGCGACTGCATCGACCGTCGAAGCAAAGCCGCCGGACAGGCTGGGCAAGCCGAAGTTCAGCACGGACGTGTACGCGGCCGGATAGTGTTCGGCCGAAATCTCGTTGGAGAGATTGGTCGTGTTGAAAAGCCAGGAGAGGTCCCGCAGTACGCCGGCGCGCAAAGTCCGCCTGGTCAGGAAGCGCGCATCGTCCACCTCGACGCGGCTTTGCGGGTTGTCGTCGATCAGCCGGTCGAGCAGCGACGGTTGCAGATGGTCAGTGGCTTTGGGTTCGGCCATGAGCGCTCCTCGAACACGTGGCGCCGGGCCCGGTCACGTCACCCGCCGTGCGGCGACGTCGAGCGTGTATTTCACTTCAGCGCCGCGGCTGCCGGTCTTCGTTTGCGGTGCGTAGGTCATGGTCAGCGTGCAGGCCGAGATATCGAACATTTCGCACGCCCGCATCAGGCGGGGACTCGTGTAGACATGGTAGTTGCGGATATACGCGTCCTCGAGCTTCATCGACAGGAATTCGATCTGCACGCCGTCGTCCGGTCCACCGGACTTGAAGCACTTGATATGCGCCAGCGCGAGCGGCTCGGCCTGCGCGCACAGCTTTGCGATAGCGGGGGAAGCGGCATCGACCACCTTGATCACGGACAGATCGGTCACGCGCATGTCGTTCGCGTTGAGCGCCTGGCCAGGATGGCAGGTGTCGTAACCCTGGGCCCAGCGCCAGCCGTGAATTTGCATCGGCGTCTCCCAGTTTCCGCGCGGCGGGGCTTCGCCCTTGAGCGGCGTGTTACTGCGCTTCGGGATGATGTGGAGAAACATGTCGTCAGATGCGACGAGCGCGAGCGAGTCGAACTGGTGCAGATATTCCAGTGTGAGACGGCTTGCGGCCTGCGGCAAAGCATCGGAGTTCGGCATCGCCAGGGCCCTCGACGTGGGGTGGTCACTTGCGTGGCCGTTCGACCGGTATCGAAGCAAAGACGGTCGAGCGCATGCGTTTTTGAATACCTGCCGTTTCAAAAATGCGCCGGACGTTTCGTTTACCTAGCAGCGTCGCCAGGGAACCTCAGGGCGTCGGCGTATCACCGGGAGCGAGCCATGCGGACACACGATAGTTTTTTGAAACTAAAAAACATAAAGGGCCAATCGAAACACAAGAAAGCAGAAGACCAGATCGAACTGGTGGGCTGGCAGTGGGGCGTCCAGAACGCGAGTAGTTCATCGACGGCGGCAGGCCTGTCGGTCGGCAAGGCGATCCCCGACGAACTGACTTTCGTCCACGACTACGACACGGCTTCAACGGCGCTGATGATGGCGTGCGCGAAAGGAACCCACCTTGACGATGGCAAGCTGACGGTCTTTGTAGCCGGCGAGGGGCAACAGGAATACCTCACCGTTACCTTGAAGGGGGTGATGGTGACGTCGGTCAAGCACGGGACGACGCCAGAAGGGCTCGTTCAGGAGACCGTGACGCTTGCGTTCCACGACATCGAGTACGAGCACAAGGCGCTGGACGACAAAGGCAAGCCGCAAGCTTCAAGCAAGTGCGGCTGGAACGTCAAGAGCATGGACGTCCGTTGAGTGCGGCACAGGTGCGCCGCCGGAGACACCGATTATGGCCCAGCCCGGGCTCGTCACAATCGACACGCCGCTTGGCGACGATCTGCTGTTCCTGAGCATGCGCGCCACGGCGGAACTGGGGCGCATGTTCAGTTGCGACCTGACGCTGCTGTCGAAGCGCCCGGACATCGATTTCCGGCGCATCCTCGGAAAGCGCATCACGGTGTCGCTGCATGTGCCCAAGCTCAAGCCGCGGATCTTCCCCGGTTATGTCGTCGCATTCAGGCAGACCGGCATGCGGGGCCGCATGCATGTGTATGAGGCCGCGGTCAGACCGTGGCTCTGGTTGCTCACGCGTCGCACTAATTGCCGGATCTTCCAGAACAAGAGCGTCGAGGATATCGTCAAGGCCATTTTCGCGGACCCGGTCTACAAGAGCGTGGACTTCGGCGAGATCAAATGGAAGGCGAACACGCGCAAGCATCCCGCGCGCGAATATTGCGTGCAGTATCGCGAATCCGACTTCAATTTCGTGAGCCGACTGCTGGAGGATGAAGGGATCTATTACTGGTATCAGGATCGCGACGGGAAGGAGTCGCTGATCCTGACCGACACGCTCGCGACCCATGAAAGCGCGCCGGGATGCGAGTCGCTTCCCTACGGCGCGGTACTTGGCGCAGCGCCAGGCGCTGAATACGTGAGCGATTGGAAGACCCGTCGCGAGATCGAGACACATCATTGGGTGATGACCGACTACGACTTCAAGCATCCTTCGCGGCCGCTGCAGAAAAAGGCGGTCAAGAGCATGCCAGGCTTCGATGGGTTCGGGGATCTCGAGCACTTCGACTATCCCGGTGGATATGTCGATCCCGATCATGGCGAAAGCCGGGCAAGGACGCGCGCCGATGAGTGGTGGGCCGAACCGTCATCGCCGGGCGCGGCCGAGGCAATCAACTGGCACCAGGTGGACGCGCGCACCAACAGCATGAGCGTGCGCGTTGGGAGCCTGTTGAAGCTGGAGCGCCATCCACGCTCCGATCAGAACATTGAGTATCTGGTGACGCGCACGCGTTACGAAATCGACCTGGCCGATTACGAAGCATTCGAAGGCAGCCAGTCAAATCGATGCGAATGCTGGTTTTCGGCGATCGACGCGAAACAGCCTTTCGCACCGGCGCGAATCACGCGCAAGCCGTTCGTGCAGGGGCCGCAGACCGCGGCCGTGGTCGGACCTGGAGGGGACGAGATTTACGCCGACAGCTATGGGCGCGTGAAAGTGCAGTTCTTCTGGGACCGCCTCGGCAAGCGCGACGAGAACAGTTCGTGCTGGATACGCGTGTCGCAACTGTGGGCGGGCAAGGGCTGGGGTGCCGTCGCGATTCCACGGATCGGACAGGAAGTAATCGTCGATTTTCTGGAGGGCGATCCCGACCGGCCGATCATTACCGGGCGGGTCTACAACGCTGAGCAGATGCCGCCTTACGAACTGCCCGCGAATATGACGCAATCGGGGATCAAGAGCCGCTCGAGCAAGGGCGGCAGCGGCGCGAACTGTAACGAACTGCGTTTCGAGGACAAGAAGGGTGCCGAGCAGGTATTGCTCCATGCGGAGAAGAATCAGGACATCGAAGTGGAGCACGACGAGACGCATTGGGTCGGGCACGATCGCAAAAGAACCGTGGACCACGACGAGACCACCCAGGTGAAGCATGACTGCTCGAGGACAGTGGGGAACAACGAAACGACTGCGATTGGCGTCAACCGCACCGAGACGGTTGGGGCCAATGAAAAAATCACGATCATGGCTAATCGCACGAAGACAGTCGAGGCGAGCGAGACTTCAACCGTCGCGTTGCAACGGACCCATACCGTAGGGGTCAATGAAACGATTACCGTGGGCGGCGCGCGACAGGTATCGGTGGGAATATTTCAGGCGGTGACCGTAGGCGCGTATCTGGCGGAGACCATTGGGGCACATCACGTCATGACGGTAGGGACGACTCAGACGACGAATGTCGCCGGAGATCAGAAGTTCGTCACCGGCGGGAATCAGTCGACTAGCGTTGCGGGCGATCGGTCGATCGATGTCGCCGGAGGCCAGACTACGACCGTGGCGGCCGACGCGAGCGAAGCCATTAGCGGCGCTCAGACGAGCACGGTCAGCAAGGGGCGCACCACTTCAGTGAGTGAGGATGATGCCCTTAAGGTCGGCAAGAACATCACCATGAATGCGGGCGAATCGTTCACGATTACCACCGGCAGCGCCAGCATCAGCATGAAGAAGGATGGGACGATCGTGATCAAGGGCAAGGACATTACCGTCGATGGCAGCGGCAAGATCAATGCCAAAGCGAGCAGCGATATCGTGATGAAAGGATCGAAGATCTTGCAGAATTGACGAGGCGATGCTGACGGAGGTTTCAATGAGTGGTCGAGACCGGATGGAATATGACGAGTTCGCGCCAGCTAACGAGCCTCGCGAAGACCCGGTACGCAGCACGCGGACACAGCCGTCGCGCAAACCCCGCTTGTCCGGTGCGTTTTCCAGGTTGATGATCGGCGAACTCCTCGCCATCGCCGAAGAGGGGCATACGCCGCTGGTTCGCCATGCCGCTCAGGAAGGAACGGCTGCGCTCGCAGCGCAGACGCTCGTCGATCTGCATGAGGCGCATATAGGATTCCGGGTCGCGCTGCTGTTCGAGGACGCGGATCCTCGGCGGCCGGTGATCATTGGCGTGTTGCACGAAGGTGGTGTTGCGCCGTCCCGTACCGCAGTTGGAAACGTGGAAGTCGATGTGGACGGCGAGCGATTGATCGTGAGCGCGCGCGAGCAGCTGGTGCTTCGTTGCGGCAACGCCTCCATCACGCTCACCAGGGCGGGAAAAGTGCTGATCAGGGGCACGTATGTGTCGAGCCGTTCGTCTGGAGCGAATCGCATCACGGGCGGGTCGGTACAACTCAACTGAAGCCCCCCGATCGGCAGGCGCGCTTCGAGGACGCTCCACGCAGAGCTTCGTGTTCTGTCAGCTCAACCGCGACGCGGTGTAACCGGCCGTTGCGAAGGCGGACCGAGGAGATGGCCAAGGCAATCATCGATGACGAACTGTGGGCGTTGATCGAGCCGCTTTTACCGGCGGCCAAACCCAGGCGCTTCCGGTACCCCGGCCGGAAGCCCGTGGGGGATCGGGCCGCGCTGACCGGCATTCTGTTCGTGCTGAAGAGCGGCATTCGCTGGAGCGATCTGCCCGCCGAAATGGGTTGTGGATCGGGCATCAGTTGCTGGCGCCGCTTACGCGAGTGGCAACGGGCCGGTGTGTGGGATCCGCTGCACGGCATTCTGCTCGCGAAGTTGCGGGCGGCAGACCGGATCGACTTCTCTCGCGTGGCTGTCGATGCGATCTCTGTTCGCTCGGCGGCGCCGAGAAAGCTGGGCCGGAAGTCGCCGGTCGCACACGGTCCGGATGCGCCCGGCGAACCGGCGAGGGCACCGCCTCGACGCCGCCCGCGATCGTGTTGACGGCGTGAGCCGCGGCGGGATCCGGGCAACGTCTATCAATGGGCGCTGTCGCTGGTTCGGTAGCGGAGTGGCGGGCCGCCACGTGGTCGAAGTTTTCGATTTCTAATCTGGCGGGAAAGCCCCTGATCGTCGCGGACGATCGTTGACTCGAGGGCCGTCAAGGCGAGGCCCAAAGTGATCGTTCGTCATCCGGTCGAACCGAGGGGATGGCTCGCGTGGCGAGGGGCTGACGATGGCGACGCCGATCCTCCCGATCGTGTCGAGGCACGTCGAGGACGCGGCGGACCTATGGAGTACGCGTTCGATGCTGGTGCGAGCGCCTCATGTAAAGATCCGCCATATAGGTCGTTTCGATGAACGTATTGCCGCGCACCTCGACGGCATTGCGGTAGCAGGCGAGGTGGGTTGGAAGTTTTGCGAAGCAGCGCTGGCGACAGCGAGCGCGGGCGCGATATTCACGGCAACGGTACGCGCCATTGAAGATGCAAATGAGCCGGCGGTCGAAAAGCTCTTGTCGATTGCGCAGACGCTTCCCGATGCCAGAAAGGGTTTGATCGCCGCTTTTGGATGGGTCAGCGGCCCGCAACTGGTCGGTCTGGTCGGCCGGATGTTGCAATCCGCCAACCCGTTCCGGCGCATGGTGGGCATGGCTGCTTGCGCGATGCACCGCGTCGATCCAGGCAAGCCGCTGGACACGGCGATCGTCGACCCGGCGCCGATCCTTCGTGCAAAGGCATTGCAGGTGGCGGGCGATCTCGGCCGAGTCGATCTTTTGCCATTTTGTATAAGCTCGCTTGACGATACCGATGAGCGATGCCGTTTCTGGGCGGCATGGTCAGGCGTGCTGCTCGGCGACCGGCATGCTGCGCTTGCGAAGCTCGTCGAGTCGGATAGTGGACCGGTATCGCCTGGCCGCAGTCCTCTGCAACTAGCGCTGATGGCTATGGAGCTTCGTGCCGCGCATGCTTTGCTTGCGGAGATAGCGAAGGACCGCGGCCATGTCCGCGATCTGATACGGTGCGTCGCGGCAGCCTGCGACCCCAGCTACGTGCCGTGGCTGATCGGCCTGATGTCTGACTTGCGGCTGACGCGCCTCGCGGGTGAGGCGTTCAGCTGGATCACCGGAGCCGACCTTGCCTGGCTCGATCTCGATCGGAAGCCTCCGGAGAACATTGAAGACGGTCCGAACGATGATCCTCATGACAATCTTGTTGCGCTCGACGAGGATTTTGGGTTGCCGTGGCCCGACTCTGAGAAAGTGGCGCGATGGTGGCACGAAAACGCGCATCGTTTCCAGGCTGGCGGGCGGTATTTCGTCGGTGCGCCGTTGTCAGGGGCACACTGCGTTCAGGTACTGCAGGATGGCTATCAACGGCAGCGAGTCGCTGCGGCGTATTGGAGCTGTCTGTTGCGAGCGGACAGGGTCGTGTTCGATTGCGCGGCACCGTCGTGGCGTCAGCGGCGCTGGCTTGAGCGCGGACGATGAGTGAAATGTTTATGGTGGAGAATCTCATTTCGCCGCGAGGTGTCGCCAAGTCTTTGTGGCCCCAGCGGCGAACCTGTGTGCGCCGTCAACTACCCACTCCGGTAATGCATCTGCAATTGTGCGGAATTCGCATGCATTAACTTGTTCCGTGTTCCTATATACTTCGGCGGCGAAAAGAACCCGGGATATGCAACCTCCGCGCTTCGTGCATACCGGTCACCGCGCGATTCCGGCCAGCGATCGACAAACCCGAGCCGGTAAGTATTCCTTCCTTTGCCGACCACTCTCTCCCGGGGTAACAAGTGATATTGCTGTATCAGCTGTTGATCGTTGCAACGTTGGGTGGTGTACGAGTCATCGCGCCAAAGCAACTCACGACAGCCAGCCTGATCTGGACGGCACTGACGATTTTTAATCTGTTCTGGCCTCCGCTGATCGCGCTGCAGCTGATTGTGATCTGGACCGCCTATGCGATTTTCAAACCGGGCGAGTCTGCATCGAAACAGAATGCACAGCCGTCGTCGCCACCTGCCGCTCCTGCTGCGCCGGTAAAGGCCGCTGCGGCACAATCGAATACTCAAGCCAAGTCTGCCTCTGCCCCGGCTGCGATGCCGGGCAAGTCCATCTTCATGCCGGAGACGATCGATCCGGCGGTCTCGCTTCGGCCCGCGGCGCCGCCGTCGACTGCCGGGCTGGTCCATCAGTTCGCCGAGTTCATCGAGACCGAGGAGGCGGCACAGCGGGCAGCATCGCCGCTGGCTCAGGCCTGCGGCATCGAGCAGATGTATATCAAATACTCGCTGGAGCGTGCTTCACGGCATCTGAAACTGGAGCGAGAATTGGCGTCGCGCGGCGAGGAATTCAGGCAGCAGTACCGGAAAAACTACGACCGGGTCCTCGGTGTGCTGAAGGAGCACAACAGTGAGCGGGAGGTAGAGCACCCGGCATCGCCGTTTGTTTGCATCAGTCTCGCTCAACGCCCGACCGATCCGAACCCATCGATCGATGCCGTCATTCAACGCAAAGTAAATTCGGCTGTCGATCGACATGCGCAGTATCTCGAAGAGCTCGTACTCACGCTGAAAAAGCCCCGCCTGAAGGCTATCTTTGAAAAAGAAATGGTCGATGGGGGGTATGGCGAGATCCTGAAACGCTTTCAACGCTTCGAGGCGGGACTCGATTGACTCAATCTCGCAAACCCCGAGGAGGGCGACGCTTGTACGGCGCCCGTAGCCGCCGTGGCCGAAAGTACTTCGCCGCAAACAATCGAAGAACTGGCGGGCGCGCTGAACATCCCGATGCTCGCGCATTTCACGCGCGCTTCGAACCTGGAGTCGATCCTGACGCACGGCTTGTGTTCGGTAACCAAAGCTGCCGAAATCGGCATCGCGCCGAATATCAACGATGAGCAGCGCCTGGACGGCCGACGGGCCGGCGCGTCGTTGTCGATCGGGTTTCCGAACCACAAGATGTTCTTCAAGTACCGGCAAATGAACCCTCAAGAGCGTTGGGTCGTGCTCGGCATTAATTCCGCCGTGCTGTGGGAGAAGAACTGCGGATTCTGTCAACGCAATGCGGCGGACCATCGAATCAGGGCGCTTCCGCTTGCGAGCCTGACGGGCGTCGCTGCATTTCGCGGGATGTTCGATCAGCTCGATGATCTGCCGAGCCGCGCCGAGCAAAACCTGCAAGCTTTCGATCCGACCGACCCGCAAGCGGAAGTACTGGTGTTCGACGTGATCGAGCCGCAATACATTGAAGCGGTCGCATTCGACAGCCATGAATTGAAAAATGCATTTTCCGCGTCTCTCGGCGACCGTTATGCCGAAGTGTTCGGCGCCGAGACCGGACCGTTCGCGTCGCGCGGCTATTACCGTAAAGGACGAAACTGATTTGATCGCGCAGCGACCCGTTTACATACCGAGCAGCGAAGGACCGTTACTGGTTCACACGGTTGAAATACAGTTCGAGTGGTTTGCCGGACTGTCCGTTTCGCAAAAGCAGCGTTCTATTGATGCGCTGCATACCGCTGCCCAGCCCCGCGTGGGGAGCGGGCAAGTACTCGAAATCTCGACTAAATCCCGGCAGGCGGCAGGTATCGCGGCGAGCGCGTTCAACCTGAAGCTGCGAATGCCGGTCTCCGGGTGCGCGACCAGCGTGGAGAGTGCTTTTCAAGGCAGCAAGGTGTTCGAGAACGGCGGACCGTACACGGATATCCTTGCGATGTCGTCGGTCGATGCGAAGCGGGATCAGCGAATCAAGAATTCCGGGCGGCTCACCGGCTTCCGTTTCATGAACGAAGACTGGCCGCTGGAGCCGCGCACGGCCTTCTACGACTGGCTGTTCATCAGCGCGTTGTTGCAGAACCCGGCATTGGCCGGTCAGTTGCGCGACTACTGCGCGTTCACGGACATCGAATTCAATCCCGCTCGTTCGATCAATTGCCAGGCCTATTCGGCCGCGCTATTTGTCGCGCTCAGTGGGCGCGGGAAACTGACTTCGGCCGCACTGGACCAGGCGACGTTTTTCACTCTGCTCGCGGATTACTCGCCGTTCGTTCGTGACGCCGGCGCAGGGCAGGCGTCGCTGTTCTGACTAGAGGTCTTGAGCGGGGGGACGCAAATGTCACGAATCCACCGCTTTGAACAGCCGGATTTTTTCGAGCGTTGCCGCGTCGAGGGTCCTTTCGGCATCTTCAGCGGGCGGCGCGGCGTCTTCCAGCGCGCGCCCGGTATAGCGGCTGCGCGGCCGGATCACTTTGTCGACGCGCAACTGCTCGATGCAATGCGCGAGCCGCTGCGCGCGGTGGCCGGGGTTGTAGCATCGCACCCCATCAAAAATGTTGATAAATTATGTTATGTCAAATAGAAAAACTACCGTCGCGCCAAGGCTCGCGGCCACCGACATGCTCCCACCCAGCGCCAGGGCCGTTGCGCAAACAAGCGTGCCTCTGCACCGGACCAAGGTCGGACACGCGCTGCCCGACCGCATCGAGCTTCTCACCAAGGCGTCTCACCGTTCGGCTCGACGAACTTGCCGGAGACCGCATCATCGCCAAGCAACGCGTACTTGACCGGCAGCTTTGCGCCTTCTTCGGCGGTCATGAAACCGTTGTGACCGGTCAGATCGGTTTTTACGTAGCCCGGGCTCACGGAATTCACCACGATCGCCGTTTCCTTCAGTTCTTCGGCAAGCTGTACGGTGAGCATGTTGAGCGCCGCCTTGGAAGCGTTGTAGCCGATCAGCCGCGCGGCATAGTAAGGCGATGCCGGATCACCATTGAGCGTCAAAGAGCCTAGCGAACTGGACAGGTTGACGATGCGTGCCGCAGCCGACTGACGCAATAGTGGCAGCATCGCCTGCGTTACAGCCAGGGTGCCGACAAAGTTGGTGTCCAGGATGCGGCGAACAGCATCGGGCGAGGACGAGGTCGGTGGTCCATCCTTTGCATCGACAATGCCTGCATTGTTGACGAGAATATCGAGCCTGCCGTGCTCCGCGCGGATCGTTTCGGCGGCGGCTAGAATGCCCGACGAGTTGTTAAGGTCAAGCAGGACTGACTGCGCCGCCAATCCCTGAGATAAGAGGCTTTTTAGCGCTTCATCGGCCCTGCCGGGATCGCGCGCACCGACAATTACAAAAACTCCGGCTTGTGCAAGCTGACGGGCGATTTCCAGTCCGATGCCTTTGTTGGCGCCGGTGACGAGTGCGATGCGGGTGCTGACGGACATGAATGATCCTTGCTGGAGTTCGGTTTCGGTACGAACAAGATATAAAGAATCGTTTCATTTGAGAATTCGCTTATGGCACCGACACCGCCCACCCACCTAACCCCCCGCAAACAGCCGCGTCAGGCGCGTGCGACGGTAACGTTGAACATCATTTTCGAGGCGACTATTCAGGTTTTGCTGGCCGTTGGCCCGCGCCGTTTGACAACCACGCGCGTGGCTGAGCGGGCTGGCGTCTCCGTGGGAACGCTGTATCAGTACTTCCCTCACAAGCAGGCGTTGTTCTATGGCCTGAACCAGCACTATCTGAATGCGCTGGCCGAAAAAATCGAATACACCTGCAGGACGCTCCATGGCGCACCGATCGGCCAGATGGTCGAAGCGCTTGTGACGACCTATTGGAACGCCAAGACCGAACGTGCTGATGTGACCCGAGTCCTCTACCGATCCGTCGTGGAGCTTGATAACGAGTCTCTGATCGAAGCCTTTGCCGGTCGCGTCGACCCTGCAACTGCGGAGATGTTCGCCAGCGCATCCGATGCTACTTTCACCGATCTGTCGATCGTCAATCTGACACTTCTCACCACAATTTTCGGCACTGTCCGCAGCGTATTCGAGCGCAATCTACCTGCTGATGACGGACGTGCCGTACAAAAGCAGTTAATCCTGATGTGCAATTCCTATCTTGGGCTGGTCAGATCGGCTTCTGACCACAGATCAAAGTGAGAGCCAATCACTAGCCGCCGTTCGCAGTTCTGCGTTCCAGAATTTCTTTAGGGGCTGCAAACCAGCAGGAAGTCGCGATTCCGACCGGTCAGCGCTTTCCTCGCATCACTGAGCCGCCCCGGTCAGTCATGACGCCCGGTTCAGAGTGGTGAACACCGGCTGGTTCCTGACGCTCGGACGCTCCAGCATTCTTGCGTACCAGGCCTGAAGCGCCCGACACTCCTCTGGCACCGGCAGCTTCACAAGCATCGCAAAGATCAAACCGCCGATGACAGTGATATCGGCCATCGAGAAGGTCTCGCCCGCGACATACGGTTGTCTTTTCAGGACTGAATCGAAATAGCGCATACCCCTCAGCGCTTTGTCGCGTTGATGGAACCCCCACTCCGGGTTTTGATACGTCTCGACGTGAGGGCCGAGTCCCGGCGTGCCGTGATGGAAATAGACACTGATGGGGTCGAGCAATTCCAGCTCGGCGCGCTTGCTCATCATGTGGATCACGCCCTTTTCGCGCGGTGTGCTACCGGTGAGCGTGGGCACGCCATCGAGCGCGTCGAGGTATTCGGTGATGGCGGTGCATTCGGCAATACAGGTTCCGTCATTGAGTTCGAGCACCGGCAGCGTGCCCGAGTAATTCTTGCCAGCGATGAAATCGGGCTTTTTGTGCTCCCCCTCGTAAAGATCGACCATCACGAACTGGACGCGCGATTGCAGCCCCTTTTCAGCCAGCGCGATGCGCACGCGTGTCGGATACGGCCCTGTCGGGAAGTCGTAGACCTGCATCATTGGCAGTTGGTCTGCGTCGAAATTGACGGTACTGGAAGTCATTGCGGGGACGCTCCGTAGTCGGTTGCATCGAATTGGGCTGTTTGAAGGACTGATCACCCCATCTACCTAACGTTTGTTAGGTTAACCATAAAAGGTACAATACCGGGTGTCAACACCCATTTCCTGTTTGCGGAGGCTGAAGCAGTGAAGAATGACGCGAGCTCGAACTCGAGAGAGAAAATCCTGGCAGCCGCCACGAGGCTTGCGCAGGCGCACGGCTACGGCGGGTTGAATTATCGTGATCTCGCGGACGAGGTTGGTATCAAGGCCGCAAGCATCTACCACCACTTCGAAAGCAAGGCCGATCTGGGCGCAGCGGTAGCGAGGCGTTACTGGGAGAATTCAGCGGCCGCTCTGGATGAGATGCTGGCCAGATCAAAGGATCCGCTGCGCTGCCTGCGTCACTATCCGGATACCTTCCGCAAGGCGCTCGAGACCGGCAACCGCATATGCCTTTGCAGCTTCATGGCCGCCGAAATCGACGATCTGCCGGAAGTCGTGATGAACGAAGTCCGGACCTTCGCTGACGTGAACGTGGCGTGGCTGAGCAAGGTTCTAACCGCGGCAGCAGTGGTCGATTCGCGGGAGAGCAAACCGCGGGCTAGAGCTATCTTCGCCGCCATTGCCGGCGCTCAGCTCATCGCGAGGAGCCGTTCCGATCTCTCGCTCTATGACGCACTAATCGGAAACTATCGAAAAGCAGGCCTGTTGCCCGCGTAGCCCTCCACCCTCCTTTCTCAACCCTGTCCCCCTGTTGCGCCATTCAGGTAGTGCCAGCCGAAGCCGTTCGGCCCTTTGCGCACCGTCCCAGCCGACGTCTCGGGAAAGTGTGCGGGAAAGACGATCGCACCGCTTTTCGCCGCATGATCGAGCAGGCATTGTCGCGAGGCTCGCGCCTGCGACTGGTCCAGGCAAAACGTCGAATTCCACTGCGGACGATAGACCTGCAGCGGGCTATGCATCACGTCACCGGAGAACAATGCCGTGTGTCCTTGCGTGTGAATCTCGATCGCCATGTGCCCAATGCTGTGGCCCGGCGTCGGCAGAAAGCGAATACCTTCGACTATCTTCTCCCCTGCGTCCGGTATCACGCGGGCCTGCTGCGCTTCGATGACGGGCAGCACGCTGTCCCCGAACACCATCCGGCGCGCTTCGCCGGCCGGTGTGGCGAAGTAGTCGCGCTCGCGCTGGCTGAACACATAGGTGGCGTTTGGAAAGACCGGCACCCAGCGGTTGTCCTGCCAATGCGTGTTCCATCCGACGTGATCGACATGCAGATGGGTCAGCAGCACATAGTCCACTTGCTCGCGCCGGAACCCGGCGGCTTCGAAACGTTCGAGGACGGGGTTGTCGAGTCGGTCGAAAAGCGCACTGAACGGCCGCGCCTTGCCGTTGCCGATCCCCGTGTCGACGACGACGGTCTGACCGTCCAGTTCGACGACCCACAAGTGCGTTTTTAGCGCGACCCGCCGATTCGTGAGGTCGAGGCTGGCCGCTGAAAAGTGCGCTTCCAGCATGCGTTCGCTCGCGGCGTCCCACTCGGGGAACAACACCTCGGGAGCCAGCGCGAAGGACGTTTCGTCGATCCGGGTAATCGTTGCCGCGCCGACGCGCCAGGTGTTGGAAGAGTCTTTCATCGCATGTTTCCTTATCGTCGATGACGAGGCCGTGCATTCTGTGGAGGGGCGAGCCGGCAGGGGGGGGCGCCCCGGTCGCCTTCACTATCGCAGAAGCAAATGCGCGTGCCCAATGCCGTTTTCTGCTGCGGGCGATGCGCTGGAGGCATCACCTTCCACGCGCATCTCGTCGACGTGACACGTCAGGAGGTTGCCCGCCGTAACTGGTCGACAAAACGATCGAGAGCCGCGTTTACTCCGTTTCCGAGGAAACAGAAGTCGAGTAGCAACGGCACCGACAGATCCTGCAGATCGACGAAACGCACGCGCGCCGGTGGCCTGTCGCGATTCGCGGCGTTCACGATCGCAGCGCCCACGCCCGCGCATACGAGCGACAAAATCGCCGTTTCGGTGCTGGCCTCCTGGCGGATGTCGAGCGTCAGACCGCGCGCGGCGCAGGCACTGAGCAATCGATCGTAGTAGGCGGGATACTCGCAACGCGGAAACGCGATGAAAGGCTTGTCCCGCAGCGCCGCCGTGGCGACGGCCCCCTCTTTGCCGAGCGGCCACGCTTCAGGGACGGCCAGCACGACATTCTGTTCGAGCACGCGCACGCTTGCGATTCCATGGGGAAGCACGTCTTCGCGATAGCCGAAGCCACCGTCGAGACGCCCGGCGGCAATCGATTCGAGTTGCTGCGGCGTGTTCATCGGTAGCAGTTCGAGTCTCACGTTCGGGACAGCCTGTTCGAATTCGCGCAACGCGCGCGAGACTGTGCCGCTCCACGCCGCGTTTTCGACGAAACCGACGCGTAATTGCCCATGCAAGCCGGAGCCGATCTGGCGGGCGCGGCGATTGGCGGCGTCGACGCGGGCCAGAATCTCGCGTGCTTCTACGAGGTAGGCTTCGCCCGCGGCCGTGAGCACGAGGCCGCGTCGCGTGCGTTCGAACAACGCCGCCCCGATGGTTTCTTCAAGACTGTGGATTTGCCGCGAGATAGCGGGCTGAGTGACGTGCAATTGTTCGGACGCCGCGCGTACGCTGTGCAATTCGGCGACGGCAATGAAATAGCGGAGATGCCGGAGTTCCATCGTGGGAAGGCCAAGAACGCGGGAGCTTAAGGGAGCCTGGGGGAGCTTAAGGGACCTGAGGGTAAATCATCGAGTATGTTAAACGCCTGCAGCCGGTTCAATCCGATGCCGGTGTTTGCTCGGTTAGCCATTCGCAAAGCTTACGCAACTCCGGCTGCTCCGCGCGCGCCTTCAGCACGCAGTACGCGAACGATGCTCCACAGGCGACAAAACCAAAAGGCGCCAGCAAGCGTTGGCTCTCGATCTCGCGGGTCAACAGCAAGGACGGCGCGACCGCGATACCCAGCCCAGCCGCGGCAGCTTCGAGCATCAGTGGCAGGTGATCGAACTCTCGACCGGTGGTAAACGCAGGATCGTTCAGCCCCTGCGCTTCCATCCATGCCGGCCATGCGTCCGGGTGGGATCTGGTGTGCAGCAGAGGCAGGCCGGCAACGTCGAGCGGCCGGTTAAGGCCCGCGGCCAGCGCCGGTACGCAGACCGGCCCCACCCTATCCTCGAACAGCACGGTGGCGGCAACCGTGCGCGGCCAATCGCGCCCACTGACGATCAAAGCATCGACACGCTGCTTCTCGAGCGCATCGAGTTCGCCACAGGTATGCAGGTGCAAGCGGATCTCCGGATGAGTCGCTTCGAAGCTTGCGAGCCGAGGGATTAGCCAGTTGGCCAGGAAGCTGCTGGGCGCGCCGAGCACGAGTTCGGTTGCCCCAGCCGAACCGGCTATGTCCGCACAGCAGCGTTCCAGCTGATCCAGCGCCTGTCCCGTGGCCGTCTGAAGGCGCTCGCCGGCAGCGGTCAAGCGCACTCCGCCGGCATGCCGCACGAACAGCGGGCATCCGAGCCAGTCTTCAAGCTGGCGGATCTGATGACTGACCGCGCTATGGGTCACACATAGCTCGGCCGCGGCGGCCGAGAGGTTCAGGCTGCGCGCGGCGACGTCGAAGAAGCGCACGGCATTGAGAGATGGCAGACGGCGCATCACTGTTCCAGGGGGTGTGAATTTTTTTTACATCTTACTGCAAGAAATCGTCGCTTCTTACTGCGGTTCCGGCTTGCTACGCTGCAAAAAATTTTCAAAGGAGCGTAGCGATGATCACACCCGGAACCGCTTACACGACTGAAGGACCCGATGCGTTGGGCCAGTTTGGCCGATTCGGCGGCGCTTACATGCCTGAAACGCTGATGCCGGCTCTGCACGAGTTGCGCGGCGTCCTCGCTGGGGCGATGGCGGACCCGGCATTCCGGGGCCGCTATAGACAGCTCCTCACCGATTTTGTCGGGCGGCCGAGTCCCCTGTTTCTCGCCAAAAATCTGACGCGCGAGCTGGGGGGCGCGCAGATCTTCCTCAAACGCGAAGACCTCAACCACACCGGCGCGCACAAGATCAACAACTGCGTCGGCCAGATCCTGCTGGCCGAACGCATGGGCAAGCGCCGCATCATCGCCGAAACCGGCGCGGGTCAGCACGGCGTCGCGACCGCCACCGTATGCGCGCTGTTTCGCATGGAATGCGTGGTCTACATGGGAGCGGCGGATATCGCGCGGCAGGCGCCGAATGTGGCGCGCATGCGCCTGCTCGGTGCCGAAGTGCGCGCGGTCCATACCGGTACCGCGACGCTGAAGGACGCGATGAATGAAGCGCTACGCGACTGGATTACCAGAGTGGACGACACTTACTACCTGCTCGGCACCGGTGCCGGTCCTCACCCCTACCCGCAGATGGTGCGCGACTTCCAGCGCATCATCGGAGAAGAAACCCGCGAACAGCTGTTGGCCCGTTGCGGCCGCCTGCCGGATGCGCTGGTGGCCTGTATAGGCGGCGGTTCGAACTCGATCGGCCTGTTCCACCCTTTTCTCGCCGAGCCTGCGGTGCGCTGCTACGGCGTGGAGGCCGGGGGACTGGGGCTGGCCAGCGGCAAACACGCAGCCTGCCTTTCCGGCGGCCGCCCGGGTGTGCTGCACGGCAACCTGACCTATCTGCTGCAAGACGACGATGGCCAGATCGACGACGCTCATTCCGTCTCGGCCGGACTGGACTACCCCGGCGTCGGTCCCGAGCACGCGCAGCTCTTCGAGTCGAACCGCGTGCAGTACAGGGTGGCGACCGACGACGAAGCGCTGGCCGCTTTCCACTGGCTCACGCGTGGCGAGGGCATCCTGCCGGCGCTGAAGAGCGCGCATGCACTGGCTTTCGCCCGCCGGCTCGTTCCGACCATGACGCCGGAACAGATCGTCGTTGTCGGTCTCAGTGGCCGCGGCGACAAGGATATGGCCACTGTCCTCCATCATCAGGGAGAAACCGTATGAACCGGCTCGACGACATCCTCTCTCGCCTGCGCGAACAACGGCGCAGCGGCCTCGTCTGCTACTTCACTGCCGGCGACCCGGATTTTTCCACCAGCCTCGCCTTGCTGCGCAGTCTCGGCGCAGCGGGTGCCGATGTCATCGAGCTTGGTCTGCCGTTCAGCGACCCCGTGGCCGACGGCCCGAGCATCCAGGCTGCACACCTGCGCGCCCGCGCAGCGGGCCAGACCGTCGCACGTACGCTCGACCTCGTCGCAGCCTTGCGTGAAACGGATGTTTCCACACCCGTGGTTCTGATGGGTTACCTGAACCCGGTGATGCAGTATGGCGTCGATGCGTTTATGTCCGACGCTGCACGTGTCGGGGCCGATGCCTTACTGCTGGTCGACCTGCCGGTGGAACACGCTGCACCGTACCGGGAAAGCGCCCGCGTCGCCGGCCTTCACCTTATCGCCATGACCGCCCCGACCAGCGACGATCTGCGCATTGGTCAGGTGTTGCACGAGGCGAGCGGGTTCGTCTATCACACGGCTGTCGTCGGCACGACAGGAGTCACGCACTGCGTTCCCGCCGAGGTCGGCAAGGCGATCACGCGCGTGCGTCGCCATACGACACTCCCAGTTGCGGCGGGGTTTGGCATCCGCGATGCGGCTCAAGCGCAGGCACTCGCAGGTACTGCCGACTTGATCGTCGTTGGCTCGCAACTCATCGAGCTTCTCGCATCGCAAGGGGTTGAAGAAGTCAGGCAGGCTGTCCGTCGCTATGCCGAGTGTCTTGAAGAGAGATCCACTAGCGTCGGTTAGATGCGGTCGAGTCATTGCTGCCATGAAGGCCAGAATGGCGTGCGGCGCTGTCCAGCACGATGGATTGTATGGAGCCGGATAAGTGCGAGGCATGGTCATGGTTCGCGGAAGACGCTCTGCCGGCAAACCTGTTCGAACCCACACAGCTCTATTTCTCCTTTCAACGAAGTCCTCCGGAAAGTGCTCAGCTTGACTGCCTGAGACACTCGGTCCAATATTCGGCCGATGAACCAGACGATCACACCACCGCGCAAGCGCGGGCGCCCCGCCAAGGAGGCGGGCGACTTTCGGGGAACCCGCGAAGCGCTGCTTGACGCCGGCGTCGCGGCCCTCACCGAAAAGGGTTTCTCGGGCACCGGTATCGACGAAATTCTCAAGTCGATCGGCGTGCCCAAGGGCTCGTTCTACAACTTCTTTGGCAGCAAAGAGGTCTTCGGGGCGGAGCTGATTGCGCGTTACGACGCCTATTTCGTCAAGAAGCTGGACCGCTTCTTCCTCGACGAATCGCGGCCGGCCCTCGCCAGGATCGAAGCTTTCTTTGTCGATGCCGAACGGGGGATGAAGCGGTTTGCGTTTCGGCGCGGTTGCCTCATCGGCAATCTGGGCCAGGAAATGGGCGCATTGCCCGAATCGTTTCGCTCGCAGTTGACCGACGTGCTGCTCGGCTGGCAGCGGCGCACCGCCAAGGTGCTGGAACAGGCGAAGGCCGCCGGTGAAATCGACGCGTCCATTGACTGCGCCGAATGGGCCGCCTACCTGTGGACGGGTTGGGAAGGCGCGGTTCTGCGCGCGAAACTCGAGCGCAGCGCCACGCCGCTGCGCCTGTTCGCCAAGATTTTTCTCGCTAGCATCCAACGCTAGAGCGCCGCGGTCCAGCGAACGGCGCATCGCATTTCACTTCTCCTGTTGACGCGCATTCGCGAAGCGGCTATAAATCCATTTAATTAGACCGGTCACCCCAATTAAATGGACGGCGCCGCAACACCCCGATGCGGGGATACCGGCAAGCCGCGGTCTATTTTTCTTATCGACAGACGACGGAGCGGAAATGCCCAGCGAAACGTTCAACGCCATGGTCCTCAGACAGGACGATCAGAAAAACACGCTTTGCGCAGTCGAGCCGCTCGGCTTCGGCGATCTTCCCAACGAAGACACGCTGGTGAAAATCGACTATTCGACGCTGAATTTCAAGGATGCGCTCGCCGTCACCGGCAAAGGCAAGATCGTTCGACAGTGGCCGCTCGTTCCCGGCGTCGACTTCGCTGGAACGGTGGTCGACACCACGCATCCGCGACTCGCTGCAGGACAACGCGTCGTGCTGACCGGCTGGAGCGTCGGCGAAGCCTGGTGGGGCGGATATAGCCAGTTTCAGAGCGTCCGCGGCGACTGGCTGGTGCCGCTGCCTGAAGGCCTGACAACCCGCAACGCGATGATGGTGGGCACCGCTGGCTTCACGGCCATGTTGTGCGTCGACGCACTGGAAGCCGCCGGCGTTTCGCCATCGAGCGGCGTCGTGCTCGTCACGGGCGCGGCGGGTGGCGTCGGTAGCGTCGCGGTCGCCATTCTGAGCCGGCTCGGCTACACCGTGGCCGCCCTCACCGGCAGTGATGATCCCGCCAGGCATGCGTACGTCGTCGGCCTCGGCGCAAGCAGCGTCGTCGACGGTGAGCAGTGGAAAACGGCCGCCCGCCCGCTGGAAGGCCAGAAGTGGGCTGCGGCCATCGATACGGTCGGCTCAGGCGTCCTCGCCCGCGTTCTGGCCGAGATGAACTACGGCGGCATCGTCGCGGCTTGTGGCCTGGCCGGCGGTGCCGATCTTCCCACCTCGGTCATGCCGTTCATTCTGCGCGGCGTGCGCCTGCTGGGCGTCGACTCCGTCATGGCGCCTATCGAGAAACGAATCCGGGCCTGGGAGCGGCTGACCCGCGATCTGCCTCTCGACGTGCTCGAAACGATCACCCAGAAAACCGTTCGTCTCGACGAGGTGAAATCGGCAGCCGAAGCGATGTTGGCGGGCAAGCTGACTGGCCGGGTCCTCGTCGACGTCAATTGATTCGCCGCTTCAGCAAATCGCTGAAACCAGCCAAAAACATCAACGCGTATCGCTGACCGTTTTATTCATCGTGGTCCCCGCAATCACCGTATTCACGAGCGTGATGTCATGCACGTTGTACGCGTAGATCGGTCCGGGGGTGGTCGATGTCGCCGGCCCCGCGGCGGCCGGTGTGCCGAAGTCGCAATTGGTGATCGTCACGCCGGTGATCGCCGGAATTGCCGGCGCGGGTGCGGGGCCGTTGTAGTCGAACGCGACCGGACCTTGCGCGACGATCGCCTGAAAGCACGAGCCGGTCACACCGTTCAGCGTCACGTTGCTCGCCTTGACGTTCGAGATGTTGACGTTCTGCACCAGCGCCGGCCGCGTGCGGATCGCGTCCTTCGACGGTTGATAGTCGCAGTCGAACGTGATGATGCCGCCTTGCGACGCCGACGGATTCGCCGCGCTGGCGGTGACGACGCCGACGGGGACCGTCGAGTTGATCGGGCTGCCCGCGAGCATGCTGCTGCCGTAGCCCGCGCCCGTGAGACTCACGCCGTTCGGCAACGTGACGTTGTCGACATAGAAGTCCTTCACGAAGCCGCCGCGATTCATGTTCGTCTTGATGCGGATCGCGATGTTCAACGAATTGGTCGCCCAGAACTTATTGAGCATCTGCAGGTTGCGCGCATAGATCATTTGCACGCCGCCACCCATCTCGCTGCCGAGCGTAATGCCGCCGTGACCGCTGTTCATCGTGCAGTTCTGGATCACGTGGTTTTGCGCGGGGCCGTATTGCGTGTCCAGATCCTTGCCCGACTTGATCGCGATGCAATCGTCGCCGGTGTTGAAGACGACGCTGTCGCACAACACCATGTCGCACGCGTCGGGATCGAAGCCGTCGTTGTTCGGGCCGATGCTGTCGACGGTCACCGCGCGGATCACGACGTTCTTGCAATCGGTCGGATGATGCTGCCAGAACGGCGTGTTGATCGTGCGGTAGCTATCCATCAGCACGTTCGTGCAGCCGAGAAACTCCACCATGCACGGGCGCAAATAGTGGCCAAGGCCGAAGATGCGCCGCTCGATCGGGACGCCCGACTCGGACAGGGCGGGCAGATAGTTCTGGTCCTGCTGCCACGGCGTGGCGGGATTGGTCAGTTCGGCGTAAAGCGCGTCGGAGATGCCGGGCACGACCGTTTTCAGATCGACGTTGCTCGCGTTCGCCGTAGCCTGCGACGGCGTCGACGAATTGACGAAGCCATATGCGCCGCTGTTGCCCTTAAAGGTCCACCAGCACGTGCTCGTGTTGCCGCTGCCGGCGAACGGCGTCATCGCCTGGCCGTTGAGCACGGACGTGTCGCCTTCGCCGGTCAGTGCGATATTGGTTTGATTGCGTGCGTAGATGGGCGTGCCGTAGTTCAGGCAATCGTTGGCCTGCCAGCGGCTGTAGTACAGCTTGCCGTTTGCGCCGCAGTCGATCGGCCCGTCCTTGGCGAAATCGGCCGGATTCGGGCTGAAGAAAATCTCGCAGTTGGCGCTCAGATGGAAATTCACGTTGGACAGCAGCACGATCGGGCCCGCGCAATACCAGGTGCCGGCCGGCACGACCACGGTGCCGCCCCCCGCCGCGTTGCAGGCCTTGATCGCCGCGAGGAACGCGGGCTGGCAGTCGAACGAGCCGGGCGCGTGGGTCTGGTCGGCGCCGGTCGAGAGCGGTGACTTCGATGCGTCCGTATACGGGTTGGTCGCCGCGACGACCGCACACGGTTTCGCGCCGTAGTCGGTGACCGGAAATTGACGGCTCGGGAACATCGACGTCGATATTTTCTGCAGTGCGTTGATGATCTGCGTCGCCGAGCCTGCGGGACCCCAGATCGGATCCTGGGCGACCGGCGGCGTGGGGCTGGCCGCCCCGCTCGCGCTCGAATCGACTCCGCCGCCGCATCCACCGAGGACGCTCAGCGCACCAAGACCGCCGAACAGCGGCGCGCCCGCCGAGACGCTCGCCAGCTTGACGAACGAACGTCGCGCTGCGGAAGGAACTTCGGAACGTGTCTGCTGCGTGTCTTTCATTTTGTCTCCGGGCCGGTCTTATCGACGGCTGTAAGCGATCACGGGGGCGCGGGTCGGCTCGCGGGGGCCGTGATTTGGGGAAAGGTAAGGCAACTGATGCGGGCAACTTCTTCGATGAAGATATAGGACATCATATAAAAAAGATGGTGTAAGGCGTGATCAGAAAAACCCGATGTCCGGTCGTTTTCCGTATAAAGCCCATGAGAGCTCCGCCACCCTCTTCGCGTTCACTCTGCCGAGGAGTCTCCGTGTTATATGTCGTCGTATGTGATAGACGGGAAAATCCTGCTGAAATCGCTTTGTAGCCATTGTTGTCTGACATCAATGTGGCGCCGACGCACAGAAGCAGGACCGCCCTTCCCGGACCGCAACTCACCCCCGGCAAGTTCGACTGGACTGTTCGCGCCCGCGGCGCAGTTCTTCCGTCGTTTCCCCTCCCCCGTCGGGCAGCCACCCCGGCGGCTGGATCACGTGATTGATCGCAGTCCACGCACTCTTTGCCTTGACGACATCGCGAATCAGCGTGGCCCAATGCTCGAATTCGACGATGAACGGGTTGTGCGACGTGGTCGGCGTCACGAGACCGTAGCGACACGGTTCGTCCGCGCATTCTTCGACGTAGGTGCCGAACAGCCGGTCGAAGACGATCAGCACGCCACCGTAGTTCGCGTCGAGGTAACTGACGTTCGACGCGTGGTGCACACGGTGCGAAGAAGGCGTATTGAACACATATTCGAACCAGCCGAGCCTGGGAATGTAGGTGGTGTGCAACCAGCCCTGATACATCAGGTTGATGAACAGCGCGAACAGTACGACCTCGGGCTTGACCCCGAGCCATACCAGCGGCGCGAAGAACAGCGTGGATCCGGTCAGTTTGCCGGTCAGGCCCAGACGATATGCGGTTGAAAGCGTCAACTGGTTCGGCGAGTGATGCACGGCGTGCGTGGCCCAGAAGAAGCGCACCCGATGCGACGCGCGGTGATACCAGTAGTAGCAGAACTCCATGCCGATGAAGAGTGCGAACACCATCAGCGCGCTATTGATATCGACGGTAAAAATGCGATGGTCGTAGACGAAGCTGAAAACCGGTGTCGCAACGGAGATCGGCAGCAGCGACAGCAGCCTGCGTCCGGCCAGATCGAACAGTGAAATCCACACCTCGTACCACGCAAACGGTGTGGCCGCACGCTTCATGCGGCTGAGCACGACTGCTTCGATCAGCGAAACGACAACGACGACGCCAGTAAAGGCGAGCACGAGTTTTGTTAAGGATTCCATGACGATGCCATAGGGTGGTGGCGGGAGGTATCGTCTGCGGCGGCGGGTAGTCAGTGCAGCGCATCCGATACGCGCACTGTAGACAGGGTTCTCGTGACTGGCTATGCGAAAGATATTTCGCCGTGTGTCATGGGGCCGAGGCGCCGGCGTGCCCGGGGTTCCCCGCTGTCCGCAGCGGGGGGAAAGCGCGGCAAAGCGGCTTGTCAGGCGGCTGCCGGCCGTCGAGCGTTGCGCTAGCTCACGCGCTCTTCGTCGCGTTGCGCGGCCCGCCCCAGATAGGCATCGCGCAACGTGTCGAGGTCGCGCAATTGCGCGGTGCTGCCGCGCGTAACCACCGTGCCGCTCTCGAGCACGTAGCCGCGGTGCGCATAGCGCAGCGCCACCGCCGCGTTCTGCTCGGCCAGCAGGAAGCTGACGCCGTCGCGATTGAGTGCCGCGACGATTTCGAAGATTTCGTCGACGATTTGCGGCGCGAGGCCCATCGACGGCTCGTCGAGCAGCACCAGCGTCGGCTTGGCCATCAGCGCGCGGCCGATCGCGAGCATCTGCTGCTCGCCGCCCGACATGTAGCCGGCCTGCAACCGGCGGCGCAGCTTCAGGCGCGGGAAGATCGCATAGATGCGGTCGAGGTCCGCCTCGAGCTGCGCGCGCCGGCCGCGCCGCACGAAGCCGCCCAGGCGCAGATTCTCCTCGACGCTCAGGTGAGCGAAGCAACGCCGCCCTTCGAGCACCTGCGCAAGCCCTCGTTCGACCACCCGCCACGGTTCGTCGCGCGCCACGTCGACGCCGCGGAACGCGATCCGCCCCGCGGTCAGTTCGCCGCGTTCGGCGTGCAGCAGCCGCGAAATCGCTTTCAGCGTCGTGGTCTTGCCGGCGCCGTTGCCACCGAGCAGCACAACGATCTCGCCGGCGTCGACATGCAGCGACACGTCGTGCAACGCGACGCTGGTCTGCCGCCATGACACCGCGAGCGAACTCGCTTCGAGCAGTCGGGCAGCGGCCATCGGTTAGCTCTCCTTGCGGCAATCGCGCGGCGTGATGCCCTTTTCTTTCGCGTAAGCATTCGCCGATCTCTCGATGATCGGCCGCAACAGCGTGCGATCGGCCTGGACCCAATCGCTGACGACCTTCCAGTGCTGGCCGTCCCATTGCTGAAAGCGCACCGCTCCGCCGCCTTCGTGGTCCTCGCAGGACAGCTTCAGCGGCTGGACCAGACCCAGCGCGCCGAGCTGCTTCAGACGCGCGTCGTCGAGATTCAGATGTTCGAAGCCCCAGCGGACCTGTTCGCCGGTCAACGGCTTGTCGCCGAATTTTTTCTGCGCGGTGCGCAGCGCTTCGACATTCAGGATGCCGTTCACCACGCCGAGGTTGTAATACACGGTGCCGAAGCGCGCCGGATCTTTCAGGTTGCCGTTGCCCGCCTTGATCACGTACTGGTTGATCGCCTGCAACACCGGATAGTCGGTGCCGGACGGATGGGTCGTGATCGACACGAAGCCTTTCGCCGCGTCGCCCGCGGGCCGCACGTCCTCTTCCGAATTGCTCCAGATATTGCCGATGATGTGATCGGCCGGATAACCGACCTTCTGCGCGCTTTTCAGCGCGACCGGGTTCATCACGCCCCAGCCGCGCAGGATCACCCAGTCGGGGGCGATCTGGCGGATCTTCAGCCATTGCGAGCCCTGCTCGTTGCCCGGATGCGGGACCTCGATCTGCGTGACCGCGAAACCGTATTGTTTCGCGAGCAGATCGACTACCGGTATCGTTTCGCGTCCGTAAGGCGAGCCGTGGTAAAGCACGACGATCTTCTTGCCCTTCAGTTGTTGCAGGCCGCCCGAGCGCTGGCCGATGTAGTTGACGATCGCCGACACCTCGCTATACGGATTCAGTTGCAGCGGGAACACGTACGGGAATACCGCGCCGTCGGTCGAATCGGTGCGGCCGTGATTGATCGTAATCAGCGGCAGTTTGTCGACGCTCGAACGGTCGAGTGTCGCGTACGCGATGCCGACCGACAAGGGATTGGTCGCGGCGGTCGGCGCGCCGTCCGGGCCGCTGTTCTTCAGACGCTCGTAGCACTCGACTCCCTTCTCGACCACGTACTCGGTCTCGCACTCCTTCCACACCAGCTTGACGCCGTTGACGCCGCCGTCGCGCGCATTGATCAACTGCATGTAGTCGATGAAGCCGCCGAAAAATCCGCTGCCGCCGGCCGCGTACGGGCCGACCCGGTAGCTCTGCAACGGAAAGTATTCGGCTTGGCCGCCATGCGCGGGCGAGATCGCGAAGCCGGCGAGCGCGACGCTTGCGGCGAGCGCGCGCAACAGCTTGCCGGGAGCGCGGGTGTTCAATCGTTTGATATGGTTAGTCATGCTGATGTGATCCGTATTGATGAATTGGCCGGAAGCCGGGAAGAATCATGAAAGCTCGTGCGAGCGCGAGGTGGTCCGTTGAGTCCGCTTGCTGCGCGCAACCTGAACCAGCCGCGCGAGACCATCGGGTTCCTTGATCAGAAACACGATAATCAGCATGCCGAAAATGATTTTTTGCAGGTTCTGCAACTGCTCGGCGCCGATGCCGATCTGCGCGAGCGCGGTCGCCGCATTCGACAGCAGGATCGGCAGCAGCACGATGAAGGCCGCGCCATACAGGTTGCCGCCGACACTGCCCATGCCGCCGATAATGATGATGAACAGGATCTGAAACGACAGATTCAGACTGAAGCCGTCCGGCTCGACCGTGCCGAGGTACGCGAATGCCCACAGCGCGCCAGCGATGCCCAGCACGAACGAACTGAGCGCGAACGCCAGCAGCTTGCTGCGGCCGACCGGAATGCCGATTACCCGGGCCGCGATATCCATGTCCCGCACCGCCATCCAGCGGCGCCCGAGTTCGCTGCGCACGACGCTCGCGCCGAGCAGGAACAGCACCGTGACGACGCCCAGCACGAACAGATAGCGCGCGGCCGGCGTATCGATCCGCCAGTGACCGATCGCGAGGCGCGGCGCGCTGAGCACGCCCGACGTGTCGTTGTTCGAGAACCAGCTGACGCGGGTGAACAGCCACACCACGAAAAACTGCGCGGCCAGCGTCGACACGATCAGATAGAAGCCGCGAATGCGCAGGCTCGGCAAACCGAACAGCACGCCGACCGCCGCGCTGACGAGGCCGCCGAGCAGCAGCGCGACCGGCAATGGAAGCAGCGGCAGCCGGACCAGCACGTTATAGGCGGCGTAGGCCCCGACCGACATGAACGCGGCCGAGCCGAGCGACAACTGCCCGGCATAGCCGGTCAGGAAGTTCAGGCCCAGGCCTGCCAGCGACAGAATCAGGAACGGCACGAGAATCGCGCTGAGCCAGTAATCGTTCGCCACCAGCGGGACAGCCACGAACGCGACCAGCGCGAGCCCGAGCGGCGGCAGCCAGCGTTTGAGCTCCGCGCGGCGCGCGTCGAAGGTGGTGCGAGTCAGTTCCATCGTGTCTCCATCAAATGCGTTCGACCGTCGCTTCGCCGAACAGGCCGGACGGACGAGCCAGCAGGAACAGCATCGCGATCACATAAGGGAACCAGTTCTCGATGCCGTCGCCGATCAGCGCGCCGAGATACACCTCGGCGAGTTTTTCGCCGGCGCCGACCAGCAGTCCGCCGACGATTGCGCCGGTGATCGACGAGAAGCCGCCGATGATCAGAACCGGCAGCGCCTTCAGCACCACCAGCGACAGCGAGAACTGCACGCCCAGCCGCGCGCCCCACAGCAGACCGGCGACGAGGCTGACGAAGCCCGCGAGCGCCCAGACGATCGCCCACACCTGTTCGAGCCGCACGCCGACCGCGAGCGCGGCGAGCGGATCGTCGGCGACCGCGCGCAGCTTCAGCCCGAGCCGCGAATAACGGGTCAACGCACTGAGCCCGATCACGAGGACTCCAGCGAGCGCCGCCGCGAACAGGTCGAACTGGCTGACCATTACGCCGCCCACGTGCAACGGTTTGTCGTCGATGCCGAGATCGAGTCCGTGCACCTGCGCGCCCCAGATCAGTTGCGCGGCGCCTTCGAGAATCAGGCTCAGGCCGAGCGTCGCCATGAACAGCGTGATCGGCGGCCGGTTGACGAGCGGGCGCAGCACCAGCCGTCCGGTCAGCAGCGCGATCGCCACCAGCACCGCGAGCGTAATCAGGATCGCGAACCATGGCGCGAGACCGCGTTCGACCAGACACACGTAGGTCAGCGCACCGAACAGCACCAATGCGCCCTGCGCGAAATTGAAAATTCCGGATGCCTTATAAATCAGCACGAAGCCGATCGCGACGACCGAATACATCGTGCCGGCGAGTAGGCCGCCCACCAGCACTTCCAGAAAGAACTCCATCGGATTGCCTCTCAAGCGTGGAGTGCTGCGCGCTGCCGTTCCCGACGGGTGCCGAGATAGGCGGCCAGCACGTCTTCATTGGTGCGCACCTGGGCCGGCGTGCCGTCCGCGATTTTCTTGCCGTAGTCGAGCACCACCACGTGATCGGACAGCCCCATCACGACGCCGATGTCATGCTCGATCAGCACCACGGTCACGCCGAACTGCGTGTTCACGTCGCGAATCGTGCGAGCCATCTGCTGCTTCTCGGCTGCGTTCATGCCCGCCATCGGCTCGTCGAGCAACAGCAGACGCGGCATCGCGGCGACCGCGCGAGCCAGCTCGACGCGCTTTTGCAAGCCGTAAGGCAAGCTGCCCACCGGGTCGTCGCGATACCGTTCGAGCATCAGCGCTTCGATCACCTGACTCGCGTGGCGGCGTTGTTCGGCGTCGTCGCGGCGCGCGCGGCCGACGCGCAACACCTGTTCGATCCAGCCGCTGCGCCGATGCAGACTGCGGCCGGTCAGCACGTTATCGAGCACGCTCATGCGCCGGAACAGCGCGAGGTTCTGAAAGGTCCGTGCGATCCCAAGATACGCGGCGCGGTATGGATCGATATGCCGGTACGCGCGGCCGTCGTAGCGCACCACGCCCTGTTGCGCGCGATACACGCCGTTGATCACGTTCAGCAGCGAACTCTTGCCCGCGCCGTTCGGACCGATCAGCGCGCAGATCTCGCCGCGGGCGACCGCGAAGCCGATGTCGGTGAGCGCGTTGACGCCCTTGAACGACAGCGAGATGTGTTCGAGGGCGAGCAGCGGCGCCGTCGCAGCCGCCGCTTCCGTCATGCGAGCGCCGGCTGACGACGGCTCTCCAGTTCGCGCACCAGCGGCAGCACTTTGGCGCCGAAGTACTCGACCTCCTCGATGAAGTGCAAAAAGCCGGTCAGCACGAGGTCGACACCGATCGCTTTCAGTTCGACGATGCGCTCGGCGATCTGCTGCGGCGTGCCGATCAGATTGGTGCGGAAGCCGTCGTTGTACTGCACCAGATCCTCGAAGGTCGATTTCGCCCAGTTGCCTTCTTTTTCGGGCGATGCGCTGCCGGCCTGTTTGACCGCCTCGCCGAAGGCATGGACCGCTTCCACATGCGCGTTGGCGATGATGTCGTCGAGCACCGCGCGCGCTTCGGCTTCCGTGTCGCGGGCGATCACGAACGCGTTCACGCCGATCCGCACTTTGTGGCCGTTGGCCGCGGCTTTCGCACGAATGTCGTCGATCTGCGCCTTGAGGTTTTCCGGCGTATTGCCGTTCGTGAAGTACCAGTCGGATACGCTCGCCGCGTTGTCGCGGGCCGCGCGCGAACTGCCGCCCTGGAAGATTTCGGGGTGTGGCTTCTGCAACGGCTTCGGACTGAGCGTGTAGTCGTTGAAGCGGTAGAAGTCGCCTTTGAAGGTGAACTTGTCCTGCGTCCAGATGCCCTTGAGCGCCTGAATGAATTCCTTCGAACGACGATAGCGTTCGTCGTGTTCGAGCCAGGGTTCGCCGATCGCGGTGAATTCGCCCTTGAACCAGCCGCTGACGACGTTGATCGCGATGCGGCCATTCGAAATATGGTCGATCGTCGCGAGCTGTTTGGCGACCACCGCCGGATGCCACGGGCCCGGAAGAATCGCGGCGAGTACCTTCAGGCGGGTTGTCGCGTGCAGCAGCGCCTGACTGAACGACACCGACTCGTGCTGATGTTCGGCGCCATAACCGGCGGTGAAGCGGATCTGGCTGAGCGCGTATTCGAAGCCCGCGCGTTCGGCGGTCTGCGCGAGACGCTGGTTGTATTCGAGACTCCAGTCGGTGCGTTGTTCGATCGTGCTGACGACCAGGCCGCCGCTTACGTTGGGAACCCAGTAAGCGAATTTGACGGCGTCTTGCGAGGGGGATGTGGTTTGCGTCATGGAATGAGGTCTCGTCGATACAGGAAGGGAGTCGTTGAGCAGACCGCTCACGCGGCGATCTGCACGTCGCCGTGGCGGCGCGGCCGCTGCGCGATCACCGGCGCGGCACGTTCGATTGCGAGCGCGATGCGCGTGTTCAGCGGTTCGCTGCTGACGCGATAGTCGTGGAAATCGGCTTCGGAGCCGTACACGCCGACCGGCAGCGTGTGCGCCTGGAAGAAGCTCAGCAGCGGCCGCAATTGATGGTCGATCACCAGCGCGTGCCGCTCGCTGCCGCCCGTCGCCGCAAGCAGCACCGGTACGTCGAACAGCGCCTCGTGATGAATCAGATCGAACAGATGCTTGAACAGGCCGGTATACGACGCGCGGTACACCGGGCTCGCGACGATTAGCGCATCGGCGGTTTCGATCGCGCGCAGATGGCTTTCGAGTTCGCCGCCCGCATGGGCCCGCGAAAACGTGTTGCCGAGCGATGCCGAAACCTCGCCGAGATCGACGAGGTGCGTCTGCACTTCGCGTCTTTCGGCGACGAGCGCGCGCTCGAGCCCCTGAAGCAATGCGACGGTGAGCGCGCGGGTTCGCGAAGGTTGCTGCAAGCTTCCCGAAACCGCGACGATACGCAGTGGTGTGGTCATAACTAATCCTCAGTTGCTGATAACGCACCGCGCTTTAGTGGGATCAAACCGGCGGCGGTGCCGGGTCCATCTAAGGCAAGCACTGTGCCAATTGCGCTGCATGTGCGCGCTCGCCTGTGAAAACAGCGGCGCTGACGCCTGCATGGCTGTCGCAACGATCCCCGCGGTATCGATACGCACGGCGCTTCGTTGAGTTATGCAAAGCATATTCAGCGCGCGTATGAACGCCGGACAGCAATCTGCTGACGCGCTGCTGCTGAGCCAGCAGTGTCGCGACCCATCGCGGGCCGATTTAACGGGTTGCCGCTGCGCAAGCAGCATTGGGACTTTGAATATGAGAAATCGATGCTTTCAGGATCGCGGCGGAGATGAAACACTTGCTGCTCGATCAGCACTCGCGACGATCATCGCAACGCGCCCGGCCCGTCATCGGGTCCGCTCGCGACATGCTTCGTCCTGTCCATCCAGATGGCCGACCTCGTCTCCACACCTGCAACGTATGACGCGCCGCATCCGCCTGCGCCTGCGCCGCACCCGAACGGCAACGCCCGCGCGCGCGCCGAGCCGCAGCAGATCGCAGCGGAACTCGCGACGCGTTTCGCGCTGAGCGCGGTCGAACGGGATCAGCGCGGCGGCACGCCGAAAGCCGAGCGCGACGCGCTGCGCGCGAGCGGCCTGCTCGCGCTCAGCATTCCGACCGCTTACGGCGGTCTCGGCGCGAGCTGGCGAACGACGCTCGATGTCGTGCGAATCATTGCCGGCGTCGACGGGTCGCTCGCGCACGTATTCGCGTTTCATCACCTGATGCTCGCGACGGTTCGGCTATTCGGCACCGAGCGACAGTGGGGCTCATGGTTCGAAAAGACCGCGCGTCACGACTGGTTCTGGGGCAACGCGCTCAATCCGCTCGACGATCGCACGCTCAGCCATAGCCGCGACGACTGGCTCGAGTTCTCCGGCCAGAAGAGCTTCTGCTCGGGCGCACTCGATTCGGAAATGCTGATCGCGTCCGCACGCGATGCGCGCACTAATGCGTTTCTGGTGGCCGCGGTGCCGACCCAACGCAGCGGCATCGCGATCGCCGACGATTGGGACAACATCGGCCAGCGTCAGACCGACAGCGGCACGGTGACCTTCGAGCGCGTGCGGGTCGATCATCATGAAGTGCTCGTCGATCCCGGCCCGCTGTCCACGCCGTTCGCATGCTTGCGGCCGCTGATCGCGCAACTGATCCTTGCGCACGTGTATCTCGGCATCGGCGAGGCCGCCTTCGAAGACGCGCGCCGTTACACGCTTAACGAAGCGCGTCCGTGGCCGGCGTCACAACTCGCGAGCGTCGGCGACGATCCGTACATACTCGCTCAGTACGGCGAATTCTGGGTCGGTCTCGAAGCGGTGCGCACGCTTGCCGCGCGCGCCGCCGACCGGCTCGACGACGCATGGGCGCGCGGCCTCGCGCTGAGCGAGAGCGAACGCGGAGAGGTCGCGCTGGCGGTGGCGACCGCGAAGGTTGCCGCCGCGCAGACGGGACTCGACATCTGTACGCGGATGTTCGATGTCGCCGGCGCGCGCGCCACCCACGGCTCGCTGCGGCTCGACCGCTACTGGCGCAATCTGCGCACTCACACGTTGCATGATCCGCTTGCCTACAAGATGCGCGAAATCGGCGAGTGGGCCCTCAAGCGAACCTATCCGACGCCGAGCTTTTACTCATGAACCCTTCTCTCTCCGACGTTTGGGCCGACGCGCTCGCCGCCCCGCCCTCGCCCGCCGGCGCGCTGCCCCACGTGTACAGCCTGCCCAATCCGCGCGGCCTGAGCACGTCGATTCGCGGGCGCGCGCAGGTGTTCGTCGATCCACGTTCTCTCGCGCTGCTGGAACGGGTGCAGATGGTCGCGCCGAGCGACGCGAACATTCTGATTGCCGGCGAGACCGGCACCGGCAAGGAGCTGATCGCCCGCCACGTGCATGCGCTCAGTCAGCGCAAGGACAAACCGTTCGTTGCGGTCAATTGCGGCGCATTCTCCGAGACGCTGGTCGAGAGCGAGCTGTTCGGCCATGAGAAAGGCGCGTTCACCGGCGCGTTCAGCGCCAAGCCCGGCTGGTTCGAAGCGGCGAACGGCGGCACGCTGTTTCTCGATGAGATCGGCGATCTGCCGCTGTCGATGCAGGTGAAACTGCTGCGCGTGCTGCAGGAACGCGAGGTGGTGCGGCTCGGTTCGCGGCAGAGCCTGCCGATCGACGTGCGCGCGCTGGCCGCGACCAACGTGCATCTGCCGCAGGCGGTCGCCGCCGGACATTTTCGCGGCGACCTGTACTACCGGCTCAACGTCGTTCAGCTGGACGTGCCGCGCCTGTGCGAGCGGCCCGGCGATATCCTGCCGCTCGCGCGCTACTTCATCGAAGACTATCGCAGCCGCCTCGGCTACGGTCCGCGCGAGATCGCGCCGCAAGCGGAGCGCAGGCTGCTCGCGCATCGCTGGCCGGGCAATATCCGCGAGCTGGAGAACGTGATCCATCACGCACTGCTGATCGGCCGTCACGACACGTTGCAGGAAGGCGATATGCAGCTTGCCGCGTTCGGCGCGCCCGCCAGCGAGCGGGTGGCCGGTCCCGATGTGTTGCCGGGCGATGCGCAGCAGGCACTCGAGGCCGCGCTGCGCGAGCTGCTGGAAAGCGAGCACGAGCATCTGTTCGAGGACATCGAGAACACCGTGATCAAGGTCGCGTATGAGTACAGCCACCGCAATCAGATTCAGGCGGCGCGGCTGCTGGGGATCAGCCGCAACGTGCTGCGGGCAAGGTTGATTCGCGCGAAGGAGATTGCCGCGCTCAAGTAGCGGCGTGCGCGTTATCGCATCGATGAGTAGCTGAGTAGCTGAGTAGCCGCGCGTCATGCGGCCCGTCCCTACGCGGGCCGCAGTCGTCGATTCGCGCTACGCGGCCGATTGCTCCGCTACCGGTTCCTCCACCGCCGCCGCCGCGCCGCCCGGCCCCGCTCCGATCTGCCACGCATAGGGCGGCTCCGTCCGGTTGATTTCCCAATCGCCGACGATCCGCGCCTTGTAGATCAGCGGGTTGTGCGAGGCCGCGGTGCGCGCGTTACGCCAGTGGCGATCGAGTCGACGGACCTCGCTGGTGCCGGACGCGCTGAGCGCATTGAACAGGTCAGTCGTCGCTTTCAGAATCAGCTCGGTGACGACGACCTGGGCGCGCGCCGAATCGAGTTCGGCCGCGATGTTGGCTTCGTGTTCGGCGTGCGCATCGCCGGCGAAACGGGCCTCGTACGCGCGCTGGGCGGCTTCGGCGGCTTGCACGGTCGCCGCCTCGGCAGCGAACACGCGTGCGCCGATTTCGCCGACCACCTGCTGCACCTGCGCATCGCGCGCCACCGACGGCGCATTGCCGTGACTGAAAATCCGCCGCCGCGCGCGGACCTCGTGCGATACGTCGCGCAGCGCGGCGCGGCCCACGCCGGTCAATACGGCCAGCAGCACGAGTTGATAGAACGCGGTCTGATATTTGAAGCGGGTCGAGAAATCGATGATGTGTTCCGCTTCGACGTGCGCCGAATCGAAACGGGTGGTGCCGCTGCCGGTCGAGCGTTGACCGAAACCGTCCCAGTCGTCGCTGCGGGTGACGCCGGGCTGGTCCGCGCGCACCGCGGCGATCACGTTGCGCCCGTCTTCGTCGAGCTGCGCGAAGACGTCGATCCAGTCGGCGAAAATCGTTCCGGTCGAGTAGTACTTTTCGCCGCTGATGATCCAGCGCTCGCCGTCGCGCGTGACGCGCGTCTGCACCTCGCCGATCGCGACGCTGCCGACTTCGGTCCACGCGTTCCCGACGATCTCGCCCGCGACGAAGCGCGCGAACCAGCGTTCGCGACTGGCGTCGGCGGGCGCATTGAGACGGTCTTCGACGAAAGCGAAATGTCCGCGCAGCGCTTGCGGCAGGTTGGAATCCGCTTCGCCGAGTTCGATCAGCAAGCGGATCAGATCGGGCAACGAAGCGCCGGCGCCGCCGGATTCGACCGGCACCCGCACCGCGCCGAAGCCCGCTTCCTTCAGCCACTGGATCGGCTCGTACGGTAGCGCGCGCCGTTGCTCGCGCTCAAGCGTGCCGGCCGCGATCCGCTCGAAGACCGGACGAAAGCGCGCGGCCAGTTGCTGATAATTCGCACCGCGGGACAGAGACGCCGACGCGGGAATGGATCGTTTTGTTTCAGGTTGACTCAGGGTAGCCATGTGGTCTCCGGGTGAAGGCGAGGCTCGATGGAGCCGCGCGGTTCGCTAACCGTTTGCACATTGCGTACCAGTGAGTCCACCCCGCGCGCAACGCGCGCATCCGGGGCTTTGCGGCCGGCACGCTGCTGTTCAGTCAGCAACGTGCTGGCGCTTCGCTGTTACAGCCGCACGCCGACCCGCGCTACTGCCCCCGCTCCCCATCGCGCAACAGCTCGCGCAGCTTGAACTTCTGCACCTTGCCGGCCGGCGTGACCGGCAGCGCATCGAGCACGAGCAAGCGTTCCGGCAGGTAATGCGCGGCCACCTTGTGCGACTTCAGAAACGCGACGAGCGCCGGCAGATCGAGCGGCTCGCCCGGCCGTGTGACGACCACCGCGCATGCCCGCTCGCCCAGTCTTCGATCCGGATACGCGACGAGCGCCGCCGCCGCGATCGCCGGATGCCGGTACAGCAACGCCTCGATCTCGACCACCGGAATGTTTTCGCCGCCGCGGATGACCACGTCCTTGCTGCGTCCGCTGATGCGGATATAGCCGTGCGCGTCGACGCGCGCGAGGTCGCCGGTATCGAACCAGCCGTCGGCATCGGTCGCGTTCAGATGCTCGCGATGCAGATAGCCGCCGAACGACGAGCACGAGCGCACCAGCAGATGGCCGGTCGCGCCTGCCGGCAACGGTGCGTGCTCGTCGTCGACGATGCGCAGCTCGACGCCGGGCAGCGGCGCGCCGTCGGTCGTGAACGCGCGCTCGTCGGGATCGTCGAGCCCGGTCAGCGTGACGGCGCCCATCTCGGTCATCCCCCAGGCCGACACGATCTTCGCGCCGAGCGCCGCGCGCGCCTGTTCGACCAGCGGCCCCGGAATCGGCGCGCCGGCACACAGGAAGGTCCGCAAGCTCGGCACGGCCGCTTGCGTTTCATGCACGCTCGCCGCCAGATCGGTCAGGAATACTGTCGATGCCATCGTGAAGGTCACGCTTTCGTCGCGGATCGTCTGAACCGCTTGCGCGGGCTGCCAGATATCCTGCAACACCGCGCGGGCGCCGAGCACGATCGGCATCATCAGCCCATACATGAAGCCGGTTTGATGCGCGAGCGGCGACGCCATCAACACGACGTCGTCCGCGCTCAGGCGCATCGCGTCGGCATACGGGACGATATTGGACAGCAGCGTGTTGGCCGTATGCATCACCCCTTTCGGCTCGCCGGTGGTGCCCGACGTATAGAGCAATTGCGTAACGTCATCGGGACCCGGACGATTGCGGGTCAGGATTTCGCGCGCATCCGCATCGCGCTCCCATTGCGGACCCGACAGCAGCGCTTCGAAACTGTTCGCGGCGGGTTTGCCGTCCGTTTCGCCGCCGACCACCACGACCTCGCGCAGATGCGGCAACTGCCGGCCAAGGCCCGCGATCATCCGCTCGTAGTCGAAGCCGCGAAACCGCTTCGGCACGATCATGATCTTGCTGCGGCTGTGGTTCAGCATGAACGACAGCTCGCGCTCCCGAAAAATCGGCATCAACGGATTGATCACCGCGCCGATGCGCGAGCAGGCCAGATAGGTCAGCGTGAACTCCCACCAGTTCGGCAATTGCATCGACACCACGTCGTTGCGTTGCACGCCGAGCCGCGCGAGACCGACCGCGATCCGGTCGGCCAGCGTCGCCATTTCGCGGTAGGTGAAGCGCGTGGCGGTGCCGTCCTCCAGCCGCATCGCGCTAAGCGCGAGCTGGTCGGGACGGGTCGTGAGACAGGCGTCGAGCGCGTCGTTGATGGTGCGCTCGGGCCACCACCCGCGCGCGATGCTCGTCTGCCGTCGCGGCGCGATCAGAACCGGGTCGAACTCCATGCGTGCGTCTCCGTTTTGTTATGGATGCCTGAGCAAGGATGCATGGGTTCAGGCCGGTACCGCGTCGCGCCCCGCGCGGGTGCGGGCGATGATCGTCTTCATGATCTGCGCGGTGCCGTCGCCGATCTGGAAGCCCAGCACGTCGCGCAGGCGTTGCTCCAGCGGACCGCGATCGTAGCCGCCGTGGCCGAACGACAGCAGGCATTGGTGCACGACGTCGTACGCGAGTTTCGGGCCCCACCACTTGCACATCGCCGCCTCGGCGGTGTGCGGCAAGCCGCGATCCTTCAGCCACAGCGTTTGTAGACAGAGCAGGCGCGCGGCCTCGACCTGGGTTTCGAAATCGGCGAGCGGATGCGACACGCCCTGAAACGCCGACAGCGGCTTGCCGAACGCTTCGCGCTGGGCGACGTAGTCCCAGGTTTCTTCGAGGCTGACTTTGGCGACCGCCAGCACCTGCAAGCCGATCAGCGCGCGCGAGAAGTCGAAGCCCTGCATCACCTGCACGAAGCCCTGCCCTTCTGCGCCGAGCAGATGGTCGACCGGCACTCGCACGTTCTCGAAGAACAGCGAGCCGCGGCCGATGGCGCGTTGGCCGTGACAGTCGAAGCGGTTGCGGGTGATGCCCGGCAGATCCATCGGCACCAGCAATGCGGACACGCCGCGCGCGCCCGCTTCGACACTGCCGGTGCGCGCGAACACGACCGCCGCATCGGCCTGGTCGGCGGCGGAAATCGAGGTCTTCTCGCCGTTCAGCACATAGTGGTCGCCGACCCGTTCCATCCGCAGACGCAGGTTCGCCGCATCCGAGCCGCCGCGCGGTTCGGTCAGCGCAATCGCGAACAGTGCGGTGCCTTGCGTGAGTTTTTCGAGCCACGGCCGCGCGATTTCGGGCGCCGCGTGCTGCGCGAGAATCTGGCCGTTGAGCGACGCGAGCAGGTTGATGTACGACAGGCTCAGATCGGCGCGCGCGATTTCCTCGTGGATCACGCCGGCCGCGAGGCAGCCGGTCCCCTGGCCGCCGTACTGCTCGGGCAATTCGGGCGCGATAAAACCCATCTGGCCCATCTCGCGCATCAGGTCGCGGTCGAGCGTGCGAGTCTTGTCGCGTTCGAGAAATCCCGGCGCGACGCGTTCGCGCGCAAACCGCCGCGCATGTTCGCCGAGCGCGACGAGGTCTTCATCGAGGTAGGGATTCATCATGGCTCCTGGCGCTCGTGGTCGGCTTGTTTCCCGTCTTATTTCGCGTACTTGCGGAACTCGGGCTTGCGCTTTTCCTGGAAGGCCTTCACGCCTTCGCGCGACTCTTCGGTGTCGTAGTAGAGCTTCAGCGCGTACATGCCCATGCCCGCGATACCCGCCTGATGCGCGGTGTCCATGTTGAACGAGCGCTTCGCGATCGCGATCGCGGTCGGGCTCTTTTCCATGATCTCGTCGCACCACTTCTGCACTTCGGCGTCCAGTTGTTCGTGCGGCACGACCGCGTTGACGAGGCCCATCGCGAGCGCCTCGCTGGCCGGGTAGCGGCGGCACAGATACCAGATCTCACGCGCCTTTTTCTCGCCGACCACGCGCGCGAGGAACGCGGTGCCGTAGCCGGGGTCGACCGAGCCGACCTTCGGGCCGGCCTGCGCGAACACCGCTTTTTCCGACGCGATCGTGAAGTCGCAAATCGTGCACAGCACGTTGCCGCCGCCGACCGCGAAGCCCTGCACGCGCGCGATCACCGGTTTGGGCACGTCGCGAATCGCGTTGTGCAACTCTTCCATCGGCAGGCCGATCGTGCCGCGGCCATCGTACTGCCCTTCGTGCGACGACTGATCGCCGCCGGTGCAGAACGCGCGCTCGCCCGCGCCGGCCAGCACGATCACGCCGACTTCGCGCGCGTAGCCGGCCTTGTTCAGCGCGTGAATCAGTTCATCGCAGGTGCGGCCGCGAAACGCGTTCATCTTCTCCGGACGGTTGATCGTGATCCACGCCGCGCCGTTGCGCACTTCGTAAAGGATGTCTTCGTAGTTCATCGTCACTTCCCTGGTAATGTGAATTCAGCCGTGAATTCAACCCGCCATGGTCAGGCCGCCCGACACGCTGAGCACCTGGCCGGTGATGTAGCCGGCGTCGTCGCTGGCGAAGAACACCACCGCGCCCGGCAGGTCGTTGGGCTGGCCGATGCGGCCGAGCGGAATCGAGCGCTGGAACGCTTCCATCAGCTTCTCGGGGTTGCCGGCGCCTTCCTTGTATTCGGCGAACAGCGCGGTATCGGTCGGGCCGGGGCACACGACGTTCACGGTGATGCCGTGGCGCGCATGCTCGCGCGCGATGGTCTTCGAAAACGATACGAGCCCGCCCTTGCAGGCCGCGTACACCGCTTCGCCCGACGAGCCGACCCGCGCCGCATCCGATGCGATATTGACGATGCGCCCGGCCTTGCGCTGCACCATGCCCGGCAGCACGGCGTGATGCATATGCAGCGCGCCGGTCAGATTGATCGCGATCAGCCGCTCCCATTGAGACGGTTCGGTCTTGACGAACGGCCTGAAGACGTCCCAGCCGGCGTTGTTGACCAGCACGTCGACCGGGCCGAGTCTCGCTTCGGTGGCCGCGACGGCCGCGTCGACATCCGCGCGCTGGGTGATATCGCAGCGCAGTGCTTCGGCTTGGCCGCCGGCGGCGCGAATCGCGCCGACCACTTTTTCGGCGGCCTCGATCGAGAGGTCCAGCACCGCCACCCGCGCGCCTTCGGCCGCGAAGCGCCGGCAGGTCGCCCCCCCGATCCCGCCACCGCCGCCGGTCACGATGACCGTCTTGCCTTCGAGTCTTTGCACAATCGTCTCCGTCGGTTGTCAGGGTTACCATTGGCGCTGCGAAGAAATCGTCCGCACCGCCTAGATATGTAAATATATTGACGTATAGTAGGCGGCGTGAGCGGCGACTACAAGAACGGCGGTATCAGGAGAATCCCTTGGTCAAGCAGCGAAAAAATGACGTATCGGTGAAGCTGGAACTGGCTAACCGGCTCTTTTTCCGGTTGTACCAGTGTGCAAATATGTTGCATAAAACCGGCACGCGAGCAGTGGAAGCGGAGGGGCTGACCACCCAGCAATGGGCGGTGCTGGGCGCGCTATCGCGGCCCGAAGCGGAGCACGGGATGAGTGTCGGCGGACTGGCCAGCTATCTGATGGTGAGCCGGCAGAATCTGTCGGGGCTGATCAGCCGGATGGAGCGCGACGGCCATCTGAGCGCGACGGCCGACGGCCAGGACCGCCGCTCGCGCCGGATCACGATGACGGAGTCAGGCCGCAAGCTGTGGGTGCAGCAGGCGACGCCGAAGATCCACGACTACTACGAGCAGGTGCTGAGCAATTTTTCGACGGACGATGTCACGCATACGTTGCACTATCTGCTCAAGCTGCTCGACAACATGAAGCGGCTCGATGAGGGCGGGAAAGATGCCGAGGGGAGCGAGGAGGATTGATCGGAAGCGTTTATTGTCCGTCGCAGGGCGACCCGGTACTCACCCAATGCCGCGCCCTCATCCTCCTTCAAACGGCGGCAACGCCGCCACCGCTTCCGCAAAGCAATCGATCAGATAATCGCAAGCCGCCGTATTCAACGCATCACGCCGCGACACGATCCCGACAGTCACCTGCGGTAAACTCTCCGCGACCGGAATCGCGACCACCGCCGCGTTGAACCACGGCGATTCGAGAAAGCTCTGCGGGCAGCACGACAGCAGATCGCTGTTGGCCGACATCGAAAAACTGCCGCTGAACGAGCTGCACTCCATCACCACGCGCGGCGCGCCCGCGCCCATATCGACGAAGTAATCCTGCAGCACTCGCCCGATGCTTTCCGGCGTCGTGTTCAACATCCATTGCGCGCCGCCGAGTTCGAAGATCGAGCGGGCGTCGGCGAGCGGATGGCCCTTGCGCGCGGAGATCATCAGCCGTGCTTCGAGCAGCGGCCGGAACTGGAATTCGTTCGACAGTTTGCTGTCGTCGAGCACCACGATCGCGAAGTCGAGCGTGCCGTCGCGCACGCCGGCCATCGCCTGGGTGAGAAAGCCTTCGTGCACCGACAGCCGCGTCGTCGTCATGCGCTGTCTGAACATCCGGATCGCGCGCGGCAGGTACTTCAGCGATATCAGCGGGGTCACCGCGCACGACACTACGCCGCCTTCTGTTCCCGAGAGCCGGTAGACGTCGTCGCGCGCATGCTGCATCTCCGCGAGGATCAGTTTCGCGCGCGTATAGATCGCGCGGCCGAACGGCGTCAGTTGCGCGCCGCGCGCGCTGCGCGCGACCAGCGTCACGCCGAGGTCCTGTTCGAGTTCGCGGATCGCCTTGGTGAGGGCCGGTTGCGACAGACAGACGGTTTTCGCCGCTGCGCGCAGGCTGCCATGCTCGGCAATCGCGACGAGCGCGCGTAGCTGGTTGTGCTTCAAGTCTGGAAATCCGCGATGAATAACGAACAGATGCCCGGAGCAACCTCCAGGCGCAAGAACGGGCCATGTTACCGCAGAGCCCCTGCCCGGACCATGCGGCATAGCCCGAATTTCGACGGATCCCCGCACGCGCGATAACCATCTGTTATCACGATCAGAAAAAGCAAAGCGGTGACTTTATTTTGTCCTCCTAGACTCTTGCTGTCGCCGCGCCGCCGCTCTTCTTTCCACCTGTCCCGACGGAATAAACCGCCATGTACGACACGCCGAATACCGCTTGTTCCGCTACCGCTCATCGCGCCACCGGCATCGACTCGTTATGCGAACTGTCCGCGCTCGCGTTGCTCGACCTGCAACGCAAGCGCGAAGTGAGCGCGGTCGAAATCCTCGACGCTCACCTCGCCCGCATCGACGCGGTCAATCCGCAAATCAACGCGCTCGTCACGCTCGGCGATAGCGAGCAATTGCGCGCCCGCGCCCGGCAGATCGACACGCGCTGGGCGGCCGGCGAATGGCAAGGCGTGCTGCACGGACTGCCGGTGTCGCAGAAAGACCTGACCGCGACGGGCGGGGTGCGCACCACCTATGGTTCGAAAGTGTTCGAGCATCACGTGCCCGAGCGGAGCGCGCTGGTCGCGCGGCGCTGCGATGCGGCGGGCGCGCTGATGATCGGCAAATCGAACACGCCCGAATTCGGCGCCGGCTCCCACACGTTCAACGACGTGTTCGGCGTCACCCGCAACCCCTGGGATCCGAGCAAGTCGGCGGGCGGCAGCAGCGGCGGCGCGGCGGCCTCGCTCGCAGCCGGGATGAATCCGCTCGCGTGCGGCAGCGACATGGGCGGTTCGCTGCGCAATCCGGCTGCGTGGAACGGCGTCGTCGGTCTGCGGCCGTCGCCGGGCCGGGTGCCGCGCGCGCCCGATCTGAACGGCTGGGCGACGCTCGGCGTCGACGGTCCGATGGCGCGCAACGTCGCCGACACCGCGCTGCTGCTCAGCGCGATCGCGGGTCCGAGCGGCGAAACCGCGACCGAACTCTACGAGCCCGGCGCAACTTTCGCGCGGCCGCTGGAGCGCGATTTTCGCGGCGTGCGGGTGGCGTTCTCGGAGAGTCTCGCGGGGCTCGCGGTGGACCCGGAAATCCGCCGCACGGTACACGCGCAGGCGGCGGTGTTCGAAGCGCTCGGCTGCGAAGTCGTGTTCGCCGACCCGGACCTCGCGGACGCCGAGGAAGTGTTCCGGATCGAGCGCGCGTGGATGATCGGCACGCTGGTCCAGCAACTCGACGCCGACGCGCAGTCGCTGCTCAAGCCCGAGATCGACGACGAATGCCGGCTGCACCGCTCGCTGAGCGCGGCCGATCTCGGTCAGATGTTCGTGCGCAAGAGCGCGTTGTTCCAGCGGATGCGCGCGTTCACGAACGAGCATCCGTTCTACGTGCTGCCGGCCACGCAGATGCATCCGTTCGACGCGTCGCTGCGCTGGCCCGCGTCGTTCATGGGCGAGCGCTATACGTCGTACATCGACTGGATGCGAATCTGCTGGTATCTGTCCGTGACCGAAGCGCCGGTGCTCGCGGTGCCGTGCGGCTTCAGCGCAACGGGGTTGCCGATCGGCATGCAGATCGCCGGCCGCTATCGCGACGACTGGGGCGTGCTGCAACTGGGCCATGCGTACGAGCAGGCGGCCGCGCATAGCCGGGTACGGCCGCCGCTGACCGGCGCGTAACGGCGCATAACAGCGCGGCGGCAGCAGTTCCGAGGTGCCGCGCGCGCCGCCGCTTCGTTGCGAGCGGCGGCGCGCCGAAGTCAAAGGGGGTTAGCCGCGTCCGGCGTCGGACGCGAATCGAGCGTCAGTTGCATGAACGCGAGATCGAGCCACTTGCCGAACTTCATGCCGACTTCGTTCAGCCGGCCGACGTGCGTGAAGCCGAGCTTTTCGTGCAGCTGGATCGAACCGGTGTTGTTCGCCTCGATGCCGGCGACCATCACATGTTTGCCGATCGCGCGCGCCCGTTCGATCAGCGCCTCCATCAGCGCCCGGCCAATCCCCTTGCCGCGCGCGTCGCCATGCACATACACCGAATGCTCGACGGTGTGACGATAGCCGTCGAACGCGCGCCAGTCGCCGAACGATGCGTAGCCGAGCGTCACGCCCTGCTCGTCGAGCGCGACCAGCACCGGATAGCCGGCTTTCTGACGATCCGCGAGCCATGCCGCGCGGTTCGCGAGATCGACCACCTTGTCGTTCCAGATGGCCGTCGTGTTGGCCACCGCGTCGTTGTAAATCGCGGTGATACGTTCGAGATCGGGCGCGCCCGCGTCGCGGATTTCCATGGTGAAGACTCCCCAGTCGGTCTACTATATTGCCGCGATGGTACACGATAATGGACGGCCCGAGCGGTCTGCATCTTGCTCGTTATGGTCCAAGCTCGGGAACCGCGCCGGTTCGATACCGACGAGGAGAACGACTCATGAGGGGCAAGGCCGGGCGCCACGCGTCAACCACGCCTCGCGCGATCTATTACGCGCTCGCTTCGAATCTCGCGGTCGCGGCCTGCAAGTTCGGCGCCGCCTTCTACACCAACTCGGGAGCCGCGTTCGCCGAGGCGGTCCACTCCAGCGTCGACTGTCTGAACCAGCTTGCGCTGCTGTTCGGCCATCGCGCGGCGCGCGCCGCGCCCGACGAGCAACATCCGCTCGGTTTCGGCCGCGAGACCTATGTGTACGGGATGCTGGTGGCGATGCAGCTGTTTATCGGCGGGGGCGTTGCGTCGATCGCGTTCGGCATTTATCGGGCGGTGCATCATTCGGCGCTCGAACACCCGCTGCTGGCGATCGGCGTGTTGTGCGCGTCGGGCGTGATCGAGGCGTTCGCGCTCAGAGCGTCGATTCGCACGATCGACCCGCGCCATCGCGCCAAAGGGCTGCTGCACTGGTTCAAGGAAAGCGGCCGGCCGTGATGCTGTCGGTCAGCGAGGACGTCGCCGCGCTCGCCGGCGTGCTGGTGTCGCTGCTCGCGCTCGGCATTGCCGTGCTGACCGGCGATCCGCTTTACGATGCGCTCGGCAGCATCGGCGTCGGTCTGGTGCTGATGGCCACCGCGCTGTTCTCGATGCGCGAGATCAAATCGCTGCTGGTCGGCGAAGCGGCGCACCGGCACATCCGCGAAGAGATGCACGCGTGGCTGGAAGCTCGTCCCGAAGTTCGACGCATCGTCAGTCTGATCGCGCTGAAGTGGTCGGACGATCTGGTGATCGCGATTCAGGCCGAGCTCGAACCGCAGCGCAGCGCGAGCGAGCTGGTGCGCACGATCGACCGGCTCGAGAACGACCTGAAGCAGCGCTTCCCGGCGGCGCGATGGATCTTCTTCGAGCCCGAGTTGCGGGAGCACGGCCGCGAGCCGTTGTAGCCGGCGGCTCGCGTGTTCTGGTGCCAACGACGACGAACAGGCTCAGCGCGTTTGCGCGTCGATCTGTTGCCGCAGGTGCTTTTCCTGTTCCTGGAGCTCCGGCGTGAAAGCCTCGCCGAAATCCGCGGGTTCGAAAAAAGGCCGGATTTCGATGTCCGAATCGCTGACCATCGGATTCGGGCAACGCTTGACCCACTCGATTGCTTCGTCCATCGACTTCACCTGCCACAGCCAGTACCCGGCGATCAGCTCCTTGGTTTCGGCGAACGGGCCGTCGATCACGGTGCGCTCCTTGCCCGAAAACCGCACGCGCACGCCGGCCGAACTCGGCTTCAGCCCGTCGCCGCCCTGCATGATCCCGGCGTTGACCAGTTCCTCGTTGTATTTGCCCATCGCCTCGATGAGCTCCATGCTCGGCATCTGCCCGGCTTCGGATTCGGGGCTTGCCTTGACGATCACCATGACACGCATTCGGTTTCTCCTTTGACGTCGATATCGTGTGAAGGCTCCCGCGCCTTCCGGGACTACGACGAATGATCGGATCAGAAATCGACACGCGCAAGTCGGGACGACGCTCGGCGTCACGCAACTTTGCGTCGGGCACAGCTGATGCGTCGATTCCGATGTCGCGGCCGCGCGTACGGCGCCTGGATCGAAGTTCGCGCGCGCGGCGGCGCGGCGGTTTACCAGGCGACGTTTCTTCAAGGAGGCCAGCCATGAATCAACCCGATCAACCCATCAGCGAATCCGGCGCGCCATCCGCGCGCACCAGCAGCGCGCCGGCCTACGGCCCGGGCCCTGACGTAATGGCCGCGGCGACGCTCGCGGGCCGCACCGTACTGAGCGCGGACGGCGACGACGTCGGCAAGATCAAGGACATCATGCTGGACGTGCGCGGCGGCCGGATCGCGTACGCGGTGCTGGCGAGCGGCGGCTTTCTCGGCATCGGCGGCAAGCTGCTGGCGATCCCGTGGCCGTCGCTGACGCTTGACACCGCGCGCGACTGGTTCGTGCTGTCGGCGTCGACCGAGCAGGTCCGGCAGGCGCCGGGCTTCGACAAGGACCACTGGCCGGCGATGGCCGACCCGGACTGGGCGACCCACGTGCATGCGTACTATCACGCGCGTCCTTACTGGATCCGGCGTGCGGAAGCGCCGCTCGACGAACGCGGCGATCTGCGCATCGGCGAGAGTGTCGGCGACGCACCGGACTCGCCGGAGCGCGGCGATGTGAAGCTATAGCAACGGCGACGAAGATCGCGGTCGGCGCGCGCCACCACCTGAGTGCGTCGTTTCAAGTCCCGATCGACAGATAAACGAGCACCGTCGGCGACTTCGAACCGCCCGGGGACGGCGCGCGCAACGGCGCGCCATAGGTGCAGCGCAAATCGACATGGCGCGACCAGCGAAAGCGCAGTCCCGCGCCGACACCCGCGAGCAGTCCCGGATTGTTCTCGGCCGGCTGATCGATGCGGTTCCACACGTGCCCGGCATCGAAAAAGACGAACGGTTGCACGACGGCATCGCTCGCGCCGAACGCGATCGCCGGCGCGCGCAACTCAGTCTGCAAATTCCAGCCGCGATCGCCGAGCACGACATACGGGTCGTAGCCGCGCACGCTCGATTCGCCGCCGAGCCCCATCTCTTCGCTCGGCAACAAGGTATTGGGCGTCCACTGGAACACGCCGTTCGCCGACAACGTGAAGCCGGCGCCCAGCGCGACGCCGCCCGCCGCGCTCAGTTGCAGGTACGTATAGCGGGCGGTCGCGCCCTGACGGGCGGCGTTGAACGCGGCATCGCGATTGTCGCGGTCGAACGCGCCGGGACTCGCAACGAGCGTCGCCGACGCATGCGCGGTCCCCGTTGCGGTCGGCTTGCTGATGTCGTACGTCAGCAGAAACTGATGAATATGGGTGTTCGAATTGAACACCTGAAAGCCGCCGAATTCGAGGTCGTTGTTGCTGCGCTTGTAGTCGTAGCCCAATTGCAGCAACTGGGTCGTGTCGGTGATGCCCGGCAGCCGCAGGTCGTAGCGGAAACTGAGCTGCGCGGAGATGCCGGTTTGCCCATACGCATCGGGCAGCCGCGGTGCGCTTTGCGCATACACGCCGAACAGTTCGATGCTGTCGAGCCACGGCAGCGGCGCGGTGTAGCTCAGCGCATGCGCGGTAAAACGGGTGCGATTGCTGTGGCCCGCAGTCTCCGGATTGCCACTGAAGATGTCGTCGCTGGCTGTGAATTGATAGGCAATCTGCTGATCGAGACCGAACAGATTGCCGTAGCCGAGGCCCGCAAAAAAGCGGTTGCGGCCGAGGTCGGGCACGCCCGCGTTGTCGTATCCGAGGTTCGCGCGCAGCGGCAGGCGGTCTTCCGTTTGCAGCAGTACGTCGGTCGTATTCGGGGCGTCGCCGGGCGCGAACACCGCATCGACGCGCCGGTATGGATTCGCGTTGAGCACCGCGAGGCCCAACGACACGTCCGACTGCGGGATCGGTGCGCCGGCCGCGAGCGGCATCTCGCGTTCGAGCAGCGCGCTCGAAAAATAGCGGTTGCCGCTTGCGCGAATCCGGCCGAGCTTGAATTGCGCAACGTCGATCCGCACCACGCCCGCGCTGACATCCTGCTCGGGGACGTAGACATCGACGAGCGGTTGACCCGCCGCCCGGTAATGCTCGATCACCGCACGGCGAATCTCGGCGAGTCGGCCGAAACTCAGCGGTCGATCGAGGTCGGCCGCGAACTGCTGGAGGAACGCGGCATCGAGTACCGGCAGTGCGTCGGCGACGATACGTTGCTGCGGGGTCGGCGCTGCCGCGCTTGCTGTCGCGCTTGTTGCCGATGTCCCCGCGGCTTCGAACACGAGTCCCGCGAGCCGTTCGACCGCGATCCGCCCGGCGTCGGCCGGGGCCGGCGCCGAAGGTTGCGCCGGCGCGGCGCGCGGCGCTTGCGGCGCGGGTTGCGGAGCGACATCGCGCCATGCCTGGGCCGCGGCGGGCGCGCCATGCAGCAATGCCGCGACACATGGCAGGACGCGCAGCCAACAAAGATGGCTCGCCGCCCGCGTGCGGCGATTCAGGCGGGACTGCGGCGTCGCATGTGCGTGGTGCTTCCTGTTATGCAAGCTCAGCCCGCCGTTGCGGTATTGATCGCGTTGAGCGTGCCGAGCGCGACTCGCGGGTCCGGAGCGTCATTCACCCGCCGCCTGCCGCAATACCGGATGCGTCGCGCCCGCCGGCATCAGCCACACGCCGTTCGGTCCGAAGTCGTAGCCGGCGAAGCTTGCGGTGTTGCTCATTTGCGCGGTCGTCAACCCGTTCGCGGCCGGCAGGTCGTTACTGCCGCTCGCGGCCTGGCCGCTCGTCTCCGTGTTCCAGTACACGTCGGGCGCGACGCTGCCGCTGCCGAATGCGATCAGGCCGTGGGTCGGCATGCGGCGCGTTCCCACCGCGCCAGTCGAAAACGACTGGCTGATCGTGCCGTCGTTGACGCCGACGAGGCCGCCGCCGAAGCCGGTCGAGAAGACCGGGTCGATCGCACCGGTCGCGTACGACTGCGTGATCGAGCCGCGGTTATAGCCGACCAGTCCGCCGTTCGCGCTGGAGCCGGAGACCGTCGCGCTGCTCCACGAGCGCTCGATGGTGCCGTCGTTGACGCCGACGAGGCCGCCGAACGTCGTGCTGTCCTGGTAGATCTCGCCGGCCCGCCCGCTCGTATGCGCATTGGCGATCACACCCTCGTTCACGCCGGCGAGAATCCCGCTGCCTTGGGAGCTTTCCCGCACCGTGCTGTTTTCCACCCCGACGTTGCGCAGCACACCGCCCTGACCGACCACGCCGAACAGACCCGACGAGTGGTCCTGATAATAATCGGTGATCTGGAAGGTCGCGTTCGACAGCGTATGCGACATGCCGTCGAACTGGCCGGTAAACGCCGTGGTGTGATTGCCGATCGGCGTGAACGTGTAGCCGGTTGCGTCGATGTCGGTGCCGAGCGCGTAATTGCCGGCGAGGTCCTCGCGGATGTTCTGCAGGTCGTTCACGTTGTTGACGAGCTTGTACGCGGTGAACTGCGTGAGCTGGCCGCTGCCGGCGGCTGGCGTCCAGCCCGGATTGGCGCTCAACGTGCCGGCGCTATAGGTGCCGTTCATGTCGTACAGCGCATTGACGATGCCGGTGCTGCGCGACCAGTCGAGCGTGCCGTTGTTCGCGATCGAGCCGCCGTTGTCGACGCTCGCCGCATCCGCGCGCAACGTCAGATTGCCGCTGCCCTGATTCGCGATCGACGCGTTCTGCCCAACCGTCAGCGAGCGATACGCGGCGAGCGTCAGCGACGCCCCGCCCTGCCAGTTGATGCTCGACGCGACGTTGAGGTCGCCGGCGTTGTTGTCCAGTCCGGTGGTCCGCACGTTCACCGAGGTGCCCGCGTTCAGCCCCTGCATCAACGCGTTCGCGGTCGCGTCGTCGATGGTCAGGCCCGGCGTCGCGAGGTTCCATTGACGCGCGTCGATGGTCGTGCCGTGCTTCGGAAACCTGAACGTCGCCGCGCTCATGTCGACGGTGCCGCCCGGCGCGGCGATGACGCCGCCCGCTTGCAGATGACCCTGATCGGCGACCAGCCACACGTGCCCGTCGCGGGTGGCGGTGCCGGTCGCGCGCAGCGCTTCGTTTTTGCCGGCCAGCGCGTAGATATTGCCGTCGACCGTTTGCAGGCTGATCTGCGCGGCCTCGATCGTGCCGCGATTGGTCAGCGTGCCGCCGTCGCCCGCCTGCACGAATACCTGCTTGCCCGTTGACGAGTCCTGCAACAGAACCTGTTGGCCGACCGCGAGTTCGGCGGTGCCGTTGGGCGCGCTGATCGTGCCGCGGTTCTCGACCGCCTGGCCGGCGATCAGAAACACATCGCCGCCGCTCGACGCGATCTTGCCGAGATTGACGACGCTCGCCGTCGAATTGCCGCTGAGCGCCAACGGTTGACCGTTCATGAAGGCGGCCGGGTCCGCGTCGAGCGTGGACGCAACGAAGCGGCCGTTGGTGGTGACCACGCCGTTGCGGCCGATCACGATCCCTTGCGGGTTGATCAGATACACGCTGCCGGTCGCGGTGAGCGTGCCGAGAATCGCCGACGGCGAGCCGCCGGTCACGCGATTGAGCGTCGCGCCGTTGCCGTTCGCGAACTCGACGCGGTTTTTGTTGCCGATCGAAAAGCTGTCCCAGTTGACGACCGCGTTGCCGCCCGGTTGACTGATCGTCAGCGTCGAGCCGTTGCCGGCGATCGTCCCGCTGCCTGCCACGAACTGTCCGCCGCTCGGTAATGAACCTGCCGGCCCTGCCGCGTGCGCATACGCAGACGCGAAACAGGCACACACGGCTGCGGCAACCGGCAACGCAACGAGCGCGTTGCGTCGCGTGCCGAACCATTGCGGATGCGATACCAGCCAGACGTTTTTCATCTCGGTCCCTGTTATTGGCTATCGGTATCGGCGGCGGTCAAACGTGCGTGGATACCGGTTGGTGGTCGTCGGTTTTACCGATGGCGGATCATCGATGGCACGCGAAAAACCCTTGCGGTCACGCTGTCATTTTGCAGACCGAATGATGGGACGAATAGCGCCGCATGACGTTGCGACCTCAACGTTTTCGGCCTAAATCTCCACGGAATGGGATCGACTCTGGACAAACCCTTAGATCGATCGCGGCGGCCAAACACGCATTGGCCCGCTTTCGTGCGGGCCGTCCGGGCGCCCTCGGATGCGGATGAAAACGCGGATCAGCCGCTGACACAGGCGTAAAACGCTGAGATTGCGAACCGGCGGCTGCCAAACCGACTGCTATTCTTCAGACGCTGCCGCTCGCGCGTGACGATCGCGCGCTCAGGCGGAAAGGAGCAGCTATGACGCGTCCTTACTCACCCCGGTCCATGGGCCGCGCATTGCAGCGCAACGACTCGATTGCGCGCGTGTGGCTCGCGCTCGGTATCTCGCTCACGGGACTGTCGTTGCCGCACATCGCGAGCGCGGCAGGCGTGCTGCCGCAAGGCGGCGGCTACGTCGCCGGCGCCGGCACGATAACGAGCGGCGGCAACGCACTGGTGGTCACGCAACCCGGCTCGACGCGCGGCGTGATCGAATGGAACAGCTTTTCAATCGGACCGGCCAATATCGTCACGTTCAATAACGGCTCGGGCGCGACGCTGAACCGGGTCACCGGCGGCTCGCCTTCGGCCATTTTCGGACGCCTGCGTGCAACCGGCGATCTGTATCTGATCAATCCGCAAGGCGTGGTGGTCGGACCGTCGGGCGTGGTGAGCACCGGGGGCCGTTTTGTCGCGTCCACGCTCGACGTCTGCAACTGCGCGTTCATGAAGGGCGGCGCGCTGACGCTGTCGGGCGACTCGAACGCCAGCGTGATCAACCTGGGCAAGACCGGTTCGAGCGGCGGCGACGTGTTCCTTATCGCGCGCGGCATGGTCGTCAACGCGGGCTCGGTGAGCGCGCCGAACGGCACGGCCGAACTGGCCGCCGGCGCCACGGTGCTGTTGCAGGACTCGGCCGCCAGCAGACAGGTGTTCGTGCAAACGGGCAGCAAAGGCAGCGTCGTCGCCAGTGGACGGATCGACGCCGCGCAAGCGAGCCTGCAGGCCGCCGATGGGAACGTCTATGCGCTCGCCGGCGCGGGCGCGCGGATTCGCGCGACCGGCACCGCGAGCCGCGCCGGCCATGTGTGGCTGGTCGCCGACGGCGGCGCGGTCACTCAGACCGGCACGATCGTCGCGAGCAACGCGGACGGCAGCGGCGGGACGGTCGATACGCAAGCGGCGCAACTCACGTTCGGCCGCGATGCGGCGGTCCGGGCCGGCCAATGGAACCTGACGACGCCTGCTTTCACGATCGACGCTCCCGCCGCGCGCGCTTTGCAGCGCAGCCTGAACGCGGGCACGTCGGTCGATGTCGCGACAACCGGCGCGAACGGTTCGAGCGGCGATCTGGGTGTCGCTGCGAATCTGCGCTGGCGGGGCCCGGCAACGCTGACGCTCGCCGCGTATCACGACGTGTCGATCGGCAACGGCGCGACGATCGCGAACCGGGGCGCCGGCAATCTGAACCTGCGCGCCGATGCATCCGCGCTCGGCAACGGCGGCAGTGTCGTCAACCACGGCACGCTCGACTGGTCCGCGAGCACGGGCACGGTCAGCGCGTTCTACGACATGAACGGCAGCTATACGGCCGGTACGCAACTGGGCAATCCGGCATGGGCGCCGCTCGCGTACAGCGGGCTCGTTACTCAGTTCACCGCTTACCGGCTGATCAATTCGTTGACCGACCTGCAAAGCGTTGCGCAGGATCCGGGCGGCAACTATGCGCTGGGCAAGGACATCGATGCGAGCGCAACGAGCAGCGCCGCATGGATGCCGCTCGGCAATTCGGTCACGCCGTTTACCGGTCAGTTCGATGGCCAGGGCAAGACCATCGGTCCGCTGACGCTGCAGCCATGGCCGTCCGGCAGCATGTACATCCCGCAACTGATGGGGCTGTTCGGTCAGATCGGCAACACGGGCGTGGTGCGCAATCTGAGCGTCAGCGGCCGTGGTTCGCTCGGCGGCAACACGTATGCGTACATGGGCATGCTGGCCGGCGTGAACAACGGCACGGTGCTGCGGGTCGACGCGGCCGGCACGCTGACCAGCGGGGGCAGCGGTTCCTCGATCGATTACACGGTCGCCGGCGGACTGCTGGGCGTCAATACGGGCAGCGTATTGCGTTCCTCCAGCGGCGTCGCGCTGACGACCGGCAATACGCTGGGCGGTCTGATCGGCGCGAACACTGGACTTGTTTCGCAGTCCTTCGCCACCGGCGCGCTCGTCTCGCTCGGCTATATCAATGAAGGCGCGGGCGGCCTCGTCGGCAACAACGGCGGGACGATCACGCAGTCGTATGCGACCGGCTCGACGCTGCTCAGCGGCTACTGCCGCGGCGCTGCCGGCACGCCATGCGGGGGCGCGGGGCTCGTCGTATACAACACCGGCACGATCACCCAGTCGTTCGCGACGGGGCTGGTCACGCAGCCGCTTTATCAACCGATCGGCATCGCACGCAGCAATACCGGCACGATCTCGGACGACGTGTACTGGAACAAGGAGACGACAAGCGCGACGGTCGGCGTTCTGTACGGCACGCCGCTACCGGCGGCTAACGGATTGACGACCACGCAGATGAGTACGCCGGCGTCGTTCGTGTCGTATGACTTCTCTCCGGCCGGCGTGTGGGCGATGCCGGCGGGCGCGACGCATCCGGTGTTGCGGTGGCAGGTTGCGCAGTGATGGGCGTGGGCGGACGCGTCGTTGCGAGCCCACGAACAGTCGTTCACCGCGCCGCCCTTGCCTCCCCACGGCTCACCTTCATCCGCCAGTTCGCCACCGCCCCGAGCGCGAGCAGCACGCTGGTGCCGAGAAACACCGCGCGCATCCCCACATGGCCGCCGACGAAACCGCCCAACAGCGGCCCGGCCACCTGCCCCGCGTATTGCGACGAAACCGAGTAACCAAGAATCGCGCCCGCCACGCCGGCCGGCACATTGTGACGGATCACGCTCGCGATGCACGGCAGCAGGCCGCCCAGCGCGATACCCATCAGAAAGCGCAGCACGATCAGTTGCCAGCTTGCGGTGACGAACGCTTGCGGGATCAGGAGCACCGCCGACACCGCAAGACAACCGATGATCACGTTCCAGTGCCCGACGCGGTCGGCCAGCTTGCCGAGCCGCGACGACGAGATCACGCTGCCGAGCGCGGCGCCCGACATCACGAATCCGGCGACCATCGTCACGTTTTGCGGTTTAGTCAGTTGTGCGACGTAGACCGTAATGATCGGTTCGATCGACATGTTCGCGAGCATCAGCAACAGACCGGTGGCGAGCATCGCGATCGACGGCGCCTTGTCGTGCACCTGGGCCCACGCGCCCTGCTTCGACGCCTGGCCGCCGCGTTTGCGCACCGGCGCTTCGCGGATCAGAAACAACGTCGCGAGAAACGCGACGAAGATCGCCGCGCCCGCCGCCCAGAAGGTTGCGCGGATGCCGATCAGCGGCGGCAGAAATCCGCCCACCAGCGGGCCGACCAGATTGCCGGCCATGATCCCCGACGACAGCACGCCGAGCGCCCAGCCCGAACGCTCCTTCGGCGTTTGCGTCGCGACGAGGATCATCGAGCCGGACGCATAGCCGCCGAGTAAACCCGCGAGCAGCCGCAGCGCGACCAGTTGCCAGGCCGAGTGCGCCATGCCGATCAGCGACATCGCGACCGCCATGCCGAGGCTCGAACGGATCAGCATCAGCTTGCGCCCGTACTGGTCCGCGAGCCTGCCCCACAGCGGCGCGACCAGTGCGGCGCTGAAAAAGGTCGCGCCGAACGCGGCGCCGGACCACTGCACGATCGCCGCGTGATCCTTCACGCCGAGCTGCTCGACGTAGAGCGGCAGGAACGGCAGCAGCAGCGTCATCGCGACGATCGTCGTGAACGAGCCGAACACGCAGACGCACAGATTGCGCTGCCAGTGCGCGGTGGCTTCGTCGTCGGCCGGCGGCGGGACCCGCGGCGCGGGCGGCGCGTGGGGCGGCAGCGGTTCGACCGCTGCGGTATCGAGCTTGCGATTCATCTTCGAGATCTTCTGTGCGGGGACGAATGTCCGTTCGAGCTATCGGACGCATCGTAGCGGCTCGGGGCCCGCTCAGGCAGTCAAGCGCTCATCCCGGTATCGCTACTACCTGCCCGGATTTTTCGGACTTCCAGGCGTCGCCGGCGAGGTACTGTGCGACGTCTGCGGCGCGGCCGCCGCCGCTGACGCCGCGGCCGATACCCCCGCCGCGCCGCCCGGCAGATCGGCCGGCCTCGTCGAACTCACCGCCTCCGGATAGAGCTGCATCAGCACGCGCAGCACCCCGTTGGTCCAGCCGAAGCCGTCCTGCAGCGGGTACTCGCCGCCACCCGCGGATTTGTCGTTCGCGTCCACGTCGTACTTCTCGACCAGCTTGCCGGTCTTCTGGAAGTACGCGACGTTGGTACGAATCCAGCGCGTGGCGATCTCGCGCGCGAGCTCCGGCTCGCTATAGCGACGCAGCCCGATCACCGCAAGGTATTGCAGCGGCGCCCAGCCGTTCGGTTCGTCCCACTGCTGGCCCATGTTGGTCTGCGTGGTCGCGAGACCGCCGGGACGCAGCAGACGGTCGCGAAGCGTCTGCGCGACTTCGCGCGCCTCGTTGCGATTCGCGACGCCGACATACAGCGGATACACGGTCGCGGCGCTGAGCCGGTGCGTGAGCGCGCGATGCACGAAGTCGTAGTCGCCGAACGCGTGCAGTTGCGGATCCCACAGCAGCCGGCGAATCGCATCGGCGCGCACGCGCGCGCGTTGTTCGAGATTCTCCGCGTGGCTCGCATCGCCGGTCACGCGGTACGCCTTCGCGAGCGTGCGTTCGAGGTCATACATGAGGGAGTTGAGATCGACGGGGAGCAGCGACGTTACGTCGATCGTCGCGAGCGTCTTGCCGTCGGCGAACCAGCGCGAGCTGAAATCCCAGCCGGTTTCGCCGCCCGCGCGCAGATTGCGCCACAGGTCCTGCGGGTCGCGTTGCGAGATCTGCTGCGCGGTCAGCACGTCCTCTCGATACGACTCGTCGCGCGGCGTCGCGCGTTCGTCCCAATAGCGGTTGAGCAGCGTGCCGTCGGTAAGCCGCACCGCATGGAGCGCTGCCTCGCCGGGCTTGACGCTACCGCTGCCCGACATCCAGTACGCGTACTCGCGGCGCAGCTCGGGCAGATAGCGCGCGTAGACCTGATCGCCTTCTTTTTGCGCGACCAGTTGCACCATCTGCGCGAAAAACGGCGGCTGCGAGCGGCTCAGATAGTAGGTGCGATTGCCGTTCGGGATGTGGCCATAGCGGTCGATCAACGTCGAGAAATTGTTCAGCTCGTCGTCGACCAGCGCGTGCTGGCCGCTCGCGTCGAGCCCCAGCATGATGAAGTAGGAGTCCCAATAGTAGATTTCGTCGAAGCGGTCGCCCGGCACGATGTACGGCGCGGGCAGCGGCAACAGCGACGAATACGGGCTCGCGCTCGCATCCGGGTCGCGGCGCAGCACGCTCCACAACGTATCGATGTGCGCGGTGACGTTCTGGTCGGGATCGGACACATAGCGCTTCGCGGCGCGCGGCGGCAGCGTGAAATGCCGGTCGACGAACTGCTTCAGATCGAATTGCGGCTGCGTGCGCGCGCTGTTGTAGTCGGCGACGAGCTGGGCCGGCGGCTCGTTCGGCACCATGTCGGCGAACGTCTTGCTGTCCGGATACAGATGCGCGAGTTCGACGTCGCGGTACAGCTCGCCGTACAACTCCGACGGCGGCGTCGGCACGACCGGCGACGGCTGCGCGTGATCCGCGTTGGCGGCGCGCTGCGCGTTCGCGCTGCTGGCGGCGAGCGCATCGATGGTCAAGGCCGGCAGCGTGGCGGCGGGCGCGCCCGGCTGCGGCGGCGCGGAGTTCGGCGCGTACGTCGGAGCGGTTTGCGCGCTTACGCCGGCGCTCGCGCTGAGCGCAAGTGCGGCGGCCGCGGCCGCGCACACAACCGCGCGGCGAAAGCGCCGCATCGCAGGCATTGAAAACGGCACAGCGTAACGGGATGGCATCGGCGGACCAGGTGAGAACGACGCGGACGTCGACGTTGGCAATAGCATCGGCGGGCCCCAGTGCGGATCGCTCACGCAGCGCACTTGATGTGGGCTTCGAAACGCCTTGAAAACGCATTCGGGAGCAATTACGGGACCCGGTCCCGAGCGGGCGGTCATTCGAACGCGTGTTGCCGCATCGCGAGTGATGCAAGCTTCGCTGGAAGTGGAATAAGCGCAAAGGACTTTCCGGGTAATAATTTCCGCGTTAATCGGCAGTGTCTTCAATTTACAAAGGGGGACATATAACGCTTTGATTTTTATGGCAGAATTCGCGTCGGCCGCATGACTTGTCGAACCGCGAAGCGCGGCGCAAAGTCAGTGCGAAATTCCTACGGATTCAGCAGTTCTCTCGTTTAAAGGTGTGATATGGGAAGTCTCAGCATCGGTCATTGGCTCATCGTTCTCGCGATCGTGGCACTCGTTTTCGGTACCAAAAAGCTGCGTACCGCCGGTTCCGACCTCGGTAGCGCGGTCAAGGCATTCAAGGAAGGCATGGGCGATACGCCGACACCGGCTGCGAATGCCAACGCGGCCACGATCGATGTCCAGGCGAAGGACGTGAGCGCGAAGTAGGGACTCCAGCTGGAGGATCCTACTGGAGGATCCTGAGCGACCCAACCGGGCCGATCTCTCGAAGACCGCGAAGCGGTAGCGAGGATCGGCCCGGTTTCCGTTTACGCGCAGTGGCGCGGGCCCGCGCGTCGACGCTCGCCACCAATACCAAAGTATGATGGGCCGCCGTCGCCCGATGGTGCATGCTCGTGTGCCGGCGACCGCCGAGAGAGAAAGCATGAACAACGAATTGAGCGGCGTCGCCGATCTGCTGCCGGGCCTGGTGTGGACCGCGCTTGCCGACGGGCGCATCGATGACGTCAACCACGCGTGGTGCGAATACAGCGGGCAGAGTCGCGGCGAGGCCGTCGCCTGCGGATGGTCCGCGATCGCTCATCCGGACGATCTGCCCCAACTGCTCGCATGCTGGCGGATGGCCGCTGCGGGGGGTACCACGACTGAAACCGTCGCGCGCCTGCGCCGTCGCGATGGCCGCTATCGCCGCTTCGTGTTGCGCGCGCGTGCGGTGGCCGGCGCGAAGGACAGTGCCGTCAAACTGTACGGACTGGGCACCGACATCGACGAACTGGAATCGAGCGTCGAACCGGCGGACCTGCGCCAGATCGATCTGCGCGCGATCGTCGACAGCATTCCCGCCTTTATCGGGCTCGCCGATGTGAGCGGCGGCGCCGAGTACTTCAACCGCTTTTCGCTCGACTATCTCGGCGTCACCCAGGAAGACCTGAAGGGCTACAAGGCGGCCGAAACCGTCCATCCCGACGACCTGCCGGCGGCGATCGCCTGCTGGGCCCGCGCGGTCGAAACCGGCGAGCCGTATGAATTCGTGCACCGGGTGCGGCGCGCGGACGGCGAGTACCGCTGGTTCCATGTGCGCGGCTTGCCGCTCAGGGACAGCGATGGGCGAATCGTGCGCTGGTTTATCGTCGATGCGGATATCGACGAGGCCAAGCGCGCCGAGAGCCTGTTGAACGGCGAAAAGCAGTTGCTCGAACTGGTCGCGCGCGATCGCACCCGCCCGGAAGTTCTCGATGCATTCTGCCGGCTGGTCGAGAACACGATCGGCGGCTGTTGTTGCGGCGCGATGCTGCTCGATACGAGCGGCCGGCGCATCGAACTGGCCGTCGGGCCTTCGCTGCCGTCGCAGTTCGTGGCCGCGCTTTACGAAGAGGCGGACGAGGCCGGCGGCGATGGCTGGCCGACCGCGGTCCGTCTGCGTGAGCCGATCATCGCCGCCGACCTGCGCGCGCCGACGCAAGGGGCGCCGGCCGACTGGCCCGGGAGTGCGGCGTCGTACGGTTTCGGATCGTGCTGGTCGATGCCGGTCGCCGCCGCGTCGGGCGAATTGCTCGGCGCGTTCACGCTGTATTTCGAGCGCTCCCGCGCGCCGGGCACGCAGGACTTCGCGCTGCTCGGTCAACTCACGCAGATCGCCAGCATCACGGTCGAGCGGATGCGCTCGCAGTTGTGGCTCGAACAGGCGCTCGCGGACGTGCGCGCATCCGAGGACCGGATGCGCGACATCATCGACGCGGTGCCGAGCTTCGTATGGAGCACCGCGCCCGATGGCAGTGTCGACTTCCTGAACCAGCGCTGGAGCGAATACACCGGCATGACGCGAGAAGAAGCGAGCGGCTTCGGCTGGACTTCCGCCGTTCATCCGGACGATGCGGCGGGACTCGCGATCTACTGGCAGGCGCTGATCAAGGCAGGAGAGCCAGGTGAATACGAGGCCCGGCTGCGGCGCCACGACGGCGCGTATCGCTGGTTCCTGATTCGCGCGATGCCGCAGCGTGATGCGGCCGGCCAACTGCTGAAGTGGTACGGCGCCAATACCGACATCGAAGACCGCAAGCGAGCCGAAATGCTGCTGGCCGGCGAAAAGCAGCTGCTGAGCATGATGGCCGGCGGCGCGTTGCTCGCGCCGGTTCTCGACGCGGTTTGCCGGCTGATCGAAACGATCCTCGACGGCGCGCTATGCAGCATCGTGCTGATCGACCCGCGCCGCTCGCAACCGTCGGCCGACGGCGCGCCGGTACTGCACCTGCAGGCGGGCGCCGCGCCGAGCGTGCCCGCGGAACTGGTGGAGCGGATCGTCGGCCGCGAGGCGGACGCGCAGGCCGATCCGGTCGCGTTGGCGGCGCTCGCGAACCTGCCGATCATCGCGCCCGATCTGGCGCACGAGCCGCGCTGGCCCGCGTGGCGTTCGCTGGCCGCTGCGCACGGGATCCGCTCGAACTGGTCGACGCCGATCGCCGGCGGCAATGGGACGGCAAGCGGGACGGCAAGCGGGACAACCAACGGGTCGGCCAACGGCACGGTCGCCGGGGTGCTGTCGATCATGCATCGGCAGCCGACCACGCCCGATCATGCACACGAGAATCTGATCGCCCGCTTTACGCATCTGGCCAATATCGCGATCGAATCCGCGCGTTCGGAAGCCGCGCTGAAACAGAGCGAGGCGTTTCTCGCGAAGGCGCAGCGGCTCAGTCTGACCGGCACGTTCTCATGGCGCGTGGATACCGACGAGATCATCTGGTCCGAGGAGATCTACCGGATCGCGGAACTCGACACGGCGCTCGCGCCCGGCTTCGAACTGATCTTCTCGCGCACTCACCCGGAAGATCTGCCGTCGCTCAACGAAGTGCTTAGACGGCAGCGTACCGATGGCCGCGACTTCGAGCACGAATTCCGCCTCGCCACGTCGCCCGAACGGGTCAAGCATGTGCATCTGGTCGCGCATGCGACCAGAAACGAGCACGATCAGCTGGAGTACATCGGCGCGTTGCAGGACATTACGCAGCGCCGGCTGTCGGAGGAAACGCTCGGCAAGGTGCGCTCCGAACTCACGCACGTCGCGCGGGCGGCCAGTCTCGGCGTGTTGACCGCGTCGATCGCGCACGAAGTGAATCAGCCGCTCGCCGGCATCGTCACCAATGCCAGCACCTGCCTGCGGATGCTGGCCGCCGACCCGCCGAATCTCGACGGCGCGCGCGAGACCGCGCGCCGCACGATTCGCGACGGGCACCGTGCGTCCGATGTGATCCAGCGCTTGCGGGCGATGTTCGCGAAGCGAGGCAATTGCGCGGAACCGGTCGACCTCAACGAGGCGGCGCGCGAAGTGATCGCGATGCTGCTGGGCGAACTGCAACGGCACAACGTGGTGCTGCAGCCGGAGTTCGCCGAAAGTCTGCCCGCGGTCAGCGGCGACCGGGTGCAATTGCAGCAGGTGATCGTCAACCTGCTGCTGAATGCCGCCGATGCGATGCACGGGGTGACCGGACGTCCGCATCTGCTGAACGTGCAGACCGGCATCGACGCCGACGGGCGCGTCTATCTCGCGGTGCGCGACAACGGCGCCGGCTTCGACGGTCAGGATACCGATCGGTTGTTCGAAGCGTTTTATACGACCAAGAGTGCCGGGATGGGCATCGGGCTGTCGGTGAGCCGCTCGATTATCGAAAGCCACGGCGGGCAGTTGTGGGCGGTCGCGAACGACGGCCCCGGCGCGTGCTTCGTGTTCGCGATCCCGCCGTGCGCCGATGCGGACCGCGCAGTTTCGGACAATGCGGCGGCCGATGCAGCGGGCCGTGCGGAGCATCACGCACTCGCTGCCGACGCGAAGGAGAGCCGCTGATGAGCGCGCAGTTGCTCGTCGCGGTGATCGATGACGATGAGTCCGTACGCGAATCGCTCCCCGACCTGCTGACCGAGTGCGGTTTTGCGGTGCAGGCATTTTGCTCCGCCGAAGCGTTCCTCGACTCGGGCGATCTGAACGCGACTCGCTGCCTGATTCTCGACATTGCAATGCCGGGCATGGACGGCCCGGCGCTTCATCGGGAATTGCAGCGGCGCGGCTACCCTATTCCGGTGATTTTCATCACCGCGCACGGCGACGGCACCGAGCGTCCGAAGCTGATCGCGCAAGGGGCGGTCGACTGCCTGCGCAAACCGTTCAGCGAGGCCGATCTGCTGCGCGCACTCAGCGCCGCTTTGCGGATCGGATGAAACGTAGTGCTGCACGCGTCGCCGCCGCTAATACACGCCGATACAAACCGGAAATACGCCGGATACGCAGCGATGCTTTGATAGCGGTTCCAGCTATCGACTCTTTTACAGGGGAAGCACGATGACTCAGGCAACGTGGTTTATCACCGGCTGTACCGGCGGTTTGGGGCGCGCGCTCGCGGAAGCGGTTCTCGCGCGCGGCGACAATCTCGGCGCGACGACGCGCGACGCGAGCCGGCTCGCCGACCTCGTCGAACGATATGGCAAGCAGGTGCGCGTGTTCGAACTCGACGTGACCGATCCGCGCGCGGTGCGCGAAACGGTCGACGCGCTGGTCGCGCAATTCGGCCGTCTCGACGTGCTGGTCAACAACGCCGGCTATGCGAACGTCGCGGCGATCGAAGATCTGTCGGATGCCGAACTGCATGCGCAGATCGCGGTGAATTTCTTCGGCGTGTGCAACGTGACGCGCGCGGTGCTGCCGGCGATGCGCCGGCAGCGCTCCGGGCACATCATCCAGGTTTCGTCGGTCGGCGGACGCGTCGCGGGACCGGGTCTCGGCGCTTATCAGGCGGCCAAGTGGGCGGTCGGCGGTTTCTCCGAGGTGCTGGCGAAGGAAGTGCGCGAGTTCGGCATCAAGGTCACGATCGCCGAGCCGGGCGCGATGCGCACCCATTGGGCCGGTACGTCGATGACGGTGCCGGCGATCAGCGCTGCGTACAAACCGGTGATCGAGCCGGTCGTCGCGCGGCTGCGTGCGAGCGACGGCCAGCAGCCTGGGGACCCCGCGCGCGTCGCGGATGTGCTGATCAGTATTGCCGGCTCGGCGACTGCGCCGCTGCGCTTACTGCTCGGCAGCGATGCGGTGGCGGTCGCCGCCGACGCCGCGCGCTTGCGAGCCGCGGAAGATGCGCAGTGGCGGGCGGTCAGCGAGTCGGTCGCGTTTTAGCGGGATGGGGGAGGCTCGCCGTTCGCGATCAGCAGTTGATCCACCATTTCCAGCTTCAACGGCTTATCCGCATCGAGCTTCTTTTTCTCGACCACGTATTTCCACCCGTTGCCCGCGCCCGGGTTCCGGTAGAACGCGACGACGGCCACATACTTCGTGTCGGCTTTCATCGGTTGCGACAGACTGGCGGCCGCGCCCGGATTCAGCGCGGCCGCCATGCTGTCCTGCAGGTCCTGCGCGAGCACGGTGCGGTCGTGCTTCAGAAGATCGTCGTACGATGCGCCGTCGAACAGCTTGCGATCTTTCAACTGGTACACGCGCACCGCGACCGACGTCGCGCGTCCGGCGTCGTCGGGATTCAGTGCTTCACGCGCGGACAGATCGACGTTGAGCACTTTCACCTGTTTGTAGAACACGGCTTGATAGGCGCTCGATGTCGAGTCGGAGACGGTCTGCCACGCGCCGCAGGCGGACAGCAGCACGACAGACGCGACGGTAGCAATGGCGAGACGAATAAACATCAACGGTTCCTCGATTCAGCGCGTTGCGGGCTCAGATAGGGATTGGCGGGCGGTGCCGGAAACGCTTCGCGCACACCGAGTGCAATGGTGATCATGCGTTCGTTTTCGGCGGGCAAGACGGTCGTCCAGCCGAGTCGTGGTGCGGGTTCGGCGGGGGCTGTGCCGATCGTCGGCAGCGGCGCCAGTCGCGACGACACCTCCATCCGAAGGTGGACATCCGCCTTGACGCCGACATACAGCTGCACGAACGCGATCAACTCGCGATGCAGCCACGCTCCCGGCAGCAGGTCGTGCGCATCGCGGGCGTTGTCGGGACGCAGCGTGACGCGCACGGCCCGGCTGCGATAAGCAAGCCGCCGGCCCAGTACATAACCGCCGCCCAGGCCACGCAGTTTTTCGGTCCCCTGCTCCGCGGCCGCGGGACGCGAAGTGAGCGTGCGCGGTTGTCCGACACTCGTGACCGCCGGAAAAAATTCGTCGACGCGCACGTCGACACCCGGCACAGCGAGTGCGATCACCCCCGCGAGACCCTCGGGCGTACGGGTCTTCATGCCGAGCAGACCGAGCAGCGCAAGCATCCGCGAATCGGGCAAGCCCGCGCGCTCAGGCTTGCCGCCCCAGCCGAAGCCGACCAGACACAGCAGGTTGCGCGAATGCGCGTCGCGGCCTGCGGGACGGAAGCTCTCCGGGTAGCGGTACTTTTTCCAAACGCGGTACAGCACGGTGACGAAACGATGATTGAAGCGGTCGAGAAACGCTTCGACGGCCTCGTGCCCTTCTTCGCGCACCACGATGTCGTCGATCAGATGCGGCGGCATTGCGGCATCGACGCCGTACAGGCCCATGAACGTCGTGCGTACGGTCGGCGGCGCGGGTGGTCTGCCGTCGTCGTCGAACGTACTGTCATATTCCACTCTGGCGACTTCGCCGGCGGGAAATCCGACGCGCGGCCACGCGCCGAAACGCACGGGCTCGTGTTCAGGCGTATCGCGCGTGCCGAAGCCGGGACGATCCGGCGCGCGTACTTCGAGCAGACGACACAGCTGCATGAAGCTCATTCGCGGCGCGCGTTCCAGCAGCGCCGCGACGAGCGGCTCGACATTGGGAAGATCGTGCGGTTTCATAGCGGCGCGCGTTGTGCCTTGCTGCGCGGCCAGACCGTGCGCGTTTGCGACGGCAGACTCACGATCGCAAGCTTCGTGAACAGATTGATTTCCGCATAAGCGGCAAAGAAGCGATGCAGCAGTTCGCCGAACAGCATCAGATCGCCGTCGCCGGCGAACGCGTGCGAATCGAGCGTCACTTCGATCAGCACACCCCGCTCGACCGAGCCGCCCGACACTTCTTCGAGCAGTTCTTGCGAAACCCACACAATGCCGGCCAGACGCCGCGCGTTCAGTTCGTCGCCGGTCCAGTCGTACAGTGCGAGCGCGCCGCGCAGCACTTCCGCATCCATCATCGACAGGAAGTTCGGCGCCAGGTGGGACAGCACGCGCCACTGAAAGCGGTCGCCGGTCGGCGGATAAAGCGGCAACGTCGGCGCGACCAGGTTCCGCACGCCGGCCACGTTCGGCGTGCTCGCGGCGAGTTCGCTGAGGTTCGCTTCGCGCAACCCCTTGCGCGCCAGCATGCCGTTGGTGCCGGTCACGCGCAGCGAAAGGCTTTCTTCCGGCAGCGTGTCCCGGCTTTCCCACGCATGGCCGCCGAGAATCACCCACGTTTCGTGCAGCCCCGCGATGCCCGGACGCACGCGTGCATGGAAATAACGCTCCGGCGCCTCGTGACGCAGCATCCCGCCGCGATGCCGGAAGGTGGCAAACGGCACGTATTCGTAGCGCTCGGCGGTGTCGTGATCGAAGGTCCAGATTGCATCGACCGAATAGGTTTCGACGTGCTCGCCCTGATGACCGGCCGGCACGACGCGATACTCGGTGTCGTGATGGTTGATCTCGACCGGCTCCGCGTCGAGTTCGAACAGGTTGATCACCGGGGAGCAGAAGAGCCGCAGATTGTCCCGGCTGAAGTGCTGGTCCGACGGATAAGCGCCCGTCAGAAGCAGCTCGAGTTCGAAACGGGTCGTGCCCGCTGGAAGTTTCGCGACGTCGAGTCCGCACAGGTCGATGAACAGGAACTTCTCGCGAAACGAAAAGTACTCGAGCAGCAACTGGTAACCCGAGAACGCCGCATCCGCCTTCGGCCATAGCCGCTCTTCAGTCGAAAAACCCGCGGGCTCGATCGTGATACCGGAGAGCGGCAGCGCTTCGCCATCCCGAACTTCAGGAATGCGACACAGCACCGAATCGAGCTGGCGGGTGAGCGCGAAATGCATCGCGAACGCGACCGGCAGTTCGGCATTCAGATGCAGGCGCAGCCGTGACAGATCGATTTCCTCGCGCCGTGCCGAATGGTGCAGCTCGAAGCCCACACGAATCACCGAGCGGCCGTCGTGGCGCACGGTGGGTCCCGCGTGTGTGATCGACAGTGGCTGAAGCTGGACGGCCTGGGTGGTACGGTACAGGCATTGGACGGGTTTCGGCGTCGTGCCTTCGGCGCCCGACGGCGGCCCAACGTTGATCGGCGCGGACCGGACCGGCACACCGGCGGGTACGACTTCGGTTCTTTGCAGCTTTTCGCGCAAAGGGATCAGTTCGACAACCGCCAGCGACGGAATCATGCGCAGATAGTGCGGCCACAACAGGCTCACGAGGCCTTCGGTGAGCTCCGGCAATTCGTCGTCGAGTTTCTGTTGCAGGCGGCCGGTCAGGAACGCGAAGCCTTCGTGAAGGCGCTCGACATACGGATCGCGATCGCCGACGCGGTCGAGGTTCAGCATGCGCGCGCGGTCGGGATGCGCCTTCGCGAATTCCTTGCCCGATTCGCGCAGGTAGCGCATCTCGGCTTCGTAGTAGCGCAGGATGGGATCGTCTTTTTCCATTCGGGTTGTTCTTATTGGAGAGTCAATGCGCGCGCCGGATCGAGCACGGTCAGTTCCGCCTGCAATTGGCCGATACGCTGCGCGAGTGCCGGTTTGTCGGCATCCTTGCGATTGCTCATCGCCTTGAATGCCCGGGTCAACTGTTGCTTGACCTCGAAAACCAGTGCCGGCTCCCAGCGCGTGAGCGGCAGCGAGCATGCGGCTGCGTCGAGTTCGCTCAGCAGTGCGAGCGCGGTATCGGGACGGCCGAGCTGATCGGCGACGCGCGCCATCACGAGTCGTTGCAAATAGCGATGGCGATCGGTCTTCATGCCGGGCAGCGCGTCGAGCCACGCGAAGGCGGCCTCGATACCGTCGCGTCCGGCAAGCTCTCGCGCCTGGGCTTCGATCTCGGGCCAGTCGCCGGCACTGCCGTCCTCGCTGCCGGCCGAAACCGGCAGTGGCGCGACGCTCTCGCCGGCCTCCAGATCGCGCACGACCGCGTGCCGGGCAATCCATTCGAGCGTCGAATCGTCGGCGAACGGCGTGCCGTCGTTGAACGCCAGACGTTCGATGCCAGGCAGCCGGTCGAGAAACAGCGCGAAGTCCGTGCGCAGCAATTCGCGCCACGCGCTGTATGGCGCGCCGACGTGATCGAGCGCGACATGCTGGAAGTACTGCAGGTCGAACCAGAGATGATTGACGCCTTCCATGAACGCGCCCTCGACCCGCTCCAGCAGTTCATGCCACTGCTTCTGCAATACGAGTCGTTTCATCTGCGTGCGCAGTTCCGCACGCGGCGCGATCAGCCGGGTATGCGATGCGGCATCCGATGGCGGTACCTCATGCAACGTATCCCAGCGCACGCTGCGCACGATCCGCACCGACGACAGATAGCCGTTCTCCTGATCGCGCAGCCAGGTGGCCATTGCACGGGCCTGATCGAGCAGATTCTGCGTTGAGCTGATGGAACCGGACCCGCCGGATGAAAGAGTCGCCGTGACTGGCGAAGCGGCGTGGACGGGATCCGCTGCACGGTTACCCGTGATGCCGTCGTTGCGCTCGAACCGCGATACCAGTGGCTGCAGGTTCGGACGCGCGGCTTCGGACCAGCCGCTCGTCAGCGTGACAAGGACATCGAGCGCCGCAAGCGCACGTTCGAGGTCCGCCGGCGCGAACTCGCCGCGGCTTTCGAGCAGTTCCAGCACGCGGGTGGTCGCCAGCATTTCGAGCGCGCCTTTTTTCGCTTCGGCACGCGCCGGCAGTGCGGATTCGCCAAAACGGTCGACGAGCGCGGCGAATAATTCCAGCCCGTCGGCAAAACCGGCCGGCCCATCCTGGCGCAGTCGCGCGAATGCGTAGTGGCCGGGAAGACGCAGATCCTTGCCGGTCTCTTTCAGTAGCTGTTCGCACGAACGGACGATCAGCGCATCGTCGATCCCCGAGAGCTTGCCGGCTTCATCCTTGAGCGTGAAGAACGCGTCCTCGTAACCGGGATCGCGACCGACGCCCGCTTCGCCCGGCAGCGGCAGCAGCCACGACGCCCACGTATCGAGGCGCTCTCGCGCGAGTTCACCCGCGTCGTCGCGTGCCGGAAAAATATTTCTGAACAGATCTCCCAGTTTCATTCGACCTCCGGCACAAAACCGCGCGGTAGGGGTACGGCCGCGTGTTTAGCCGCGGCGAGCGCGGCGGGTGGTAACGGCGGCGGATTGCGCGCGGAAGGTTTGGCGCCGGGCTTTGCGCTCCCGGTCACGAAGATGCGCGTAGGCAGTGCGAAGTGCCGAAGCTGTAGTACATCGAGCGGGCCCGCGCCGGCGTCGCTTCGCAATTGCACGTTCAGCGCAATGCCTTGACTCGTGTCGGGCGCCCAGCTCAGCAAATAGCGCGCGTTGTCCTGCTGCGAGACCGTCGCGCGTTCCAGCAAGCGGATCAGCCCGAAACGGTCCTGCGCATCGAGCGCGGAGCGCAGACCGCCCTGCTCCGTCTGCCATTCGATGCGCGACAGGTTCTCGAGCGACTGTCCCGGCCACTCGAACGGCACCCAGTCCTCTTTCTGATTGAAGTAGTCGAGCTGACGCCCGGACAGCACGACTTTCATATCGGTCACGCCTGGTGTCGCGACGCCTCGGAGATCGAAACGGATATGCGCATCGCCGCCCGGGAACATCACCGTCGAGACACGCGTGAGCCGGTTCAGACTGTCGAGAAAGCCCGGCTCGAGCCGCAGCGCATCCTGTTGCGAGCCACCACGGTCCGTGCCTTGTGCGGCGACCCACCGGTCGCCCTGCCGTTCGATGACGCCGGCCAGCTGCGTCGTCACGAACTGTGCGATCACGCCGTTGTCCGGCCGCATGAAGCGCGCCATTTCGGGCAACGAAGCATCGTTTTCCGAATCGGCGAACGGATAGCGGCCGCCGAAACTGCGGTTCCAGTCGGCCACGATCGACGTGCGCCAGATCTCGTTCAGACTCGCGGCCGCCGGTTGCACGACGGCCTGCCAGGTCTGGTCGAGCGGTGTCTGCAGCAACTGGCCGAAGCCGGCCCACTGCTGGCCGAGGCTCGCGGCGACCCGGCTCGCGTAGTCGCGGCTTTCCGCAATATCTGAGGTCTTGCCTTGTAGTACGGATTGCGCCGCGACGCGCGACATTGCGTCGGTATCGGCGCTATTGACCATCTGCTCGATCTTCAGGCGCATCGCGGTGACGCGTTCGAGATAGCGGGCAACGCTCAGGTCGCCGGTGGCGGCAAGTTGGGCCGCGGCGTTGCCGCCGTTGCCGGCGTTGCCGGTTCTGCCGGGCGCGGCGGAAAGCAGGTCGCTGCCGGTCAGTCGCAGGATTGGGGCAAATGCGATCGACAGCGGAGCGGGTTGCGGTTGTGCCTGTTTTGAAGGGTCTTTCTCGTCGGTGCCGACCAGTTGCTGTGCTTTGCTTATCAGCGTGTCCGACAACGATTGAGTGCTTGCGCCGGTACCAGCCTGATAGACGATCGCATTCATCAGCGCGAGCAGCGGCGAGCGCTGCGGGTCGCCCAGCAGCGTGAGCTGGTCTGCTGTGGCTGACAGCGTCGGCGCGCTCTGCCAGCGCAGGCTGTTGAGAAATTGCTCCCACGCGCGCGCGTAGTCGTCGAAATAGCGTTGGCGTAGTTCGTCCTTCAGCCTCGATGGCGGCTGGTCTTTCGTTTTCGTATCGGACAGCACCCAGTCGCCGGCGATGTTGCCCTGCTCGCTGGCGTCGTCGATGGCCTTCGAGATGCGTTCCTCCCAGGCGGCGCGCGTGAAGACGCCCGGGATGGTTTGCGTCGTGTTGAACAGGCCGCGGCCGGTGGTGTCGCCGAGCAGCGTGGTCAGTGTTAGCGGCGGGTACTTCGGTGTTGCGTCATCGAGAATCTGCTGGTAGACCGCATCGGTCGAGTTCTGGATGCCGCGCACACTGATGATGGTCTGACGCGTGGACGCGACGAGGTTGCCGTCGGGGACGATGGCTAGGGATGAACCGTTGGCTGTTATTCGATGGCCCAGGTGGTTTGCGAAGAAGGCGATGGTGTGCTCTCGCAGGTCTTCCCATGTGCCGGATGGGAGTGGTGAATTGGCTGCGCGTGAGGGGGCCGCGGTTGCGATTAGTTGGGGTGTCAGGAATGCGGCGACGGCGCGTTCCGGTTTGGCCAGCATCAGATAGGCTTTAAGCGTGTCGTAGGCAGCTTGTGTTTGGGTGTCGCCGCCGCTTGCGATTTCTTCGTCGGACATCGTGGACAGATGGCGTAGGCGATCCTCCAGGGTCTGGCGGATTGGCGTGACCAATATCCGACTCGCGGCGCTTTCGTAGGTTGGCCAGATCGCGGTGAGCAGCGCGTTGTCGCGGTTCAGGCCGAAACGGGTCGGCCAGGGCGCGCCGTTACGCTGCCGGGTATCCAGTGTGTCGATCTGCTTGCCGAGACTGTCGAGCGTCTGCATCGACAGGGTGGTGTCCTGGGTGCCGGTGAACTTGGCGAGCGTGTCCCGGGCTGAGCCGATAGTCGTGCGGTTCGTGACGCCTGACACCATCGTGCCGGCAATCCAGAGACCGACCGCTGCCGTCGCCATCCATGCGGCGGTGGTCGAAAGTGAAACGCCGACGCGGCGACCGTGGATTCTGCGGCTGTGCCCGGCGACGGTCTGCCAGATCGTTCGATATTGCGGGCCTGACGCCACCTCGTCGCCGTTCGCGTCAACGGGCACCGGCGGCGCCTGTTCCCGCTCCTTGAACAGCGGTGCGAAGAGAAGCCCGTGGACCGCGTGCTGCCAGACACGGGACCGGGCAGTTTGCAGCACCAGTCCCGACAGCGCACCGCGAAGCCTTGAAATATGCTGCGAGAGCTCGGCGGGATATCGGTCGTGTGCGTCCTTCGTCAGGCGTACGACGCCGGCATCCGCGAGGTTGCCGGTGAGATCACGCAGCGACGTGTCGATTTCGGCGGCGCTGACGCGCGCGTCGGACCACGTGAAGCCGATCGCCTCGTCGGGACTCGACGTTTCGCTGCCAAAATCGGTGACGTTGAGCAGATATGCGGGCGCGGCCCAGCGCAGCGCGCGGGCATGGCGCGCGAGCCGCTGGGTGAGCGCGTCAGTGTCGAATGGCGTGGTGGCCAAACTGCGGTTCCGGCTCACCGCCACAATTGCGTCGACCGGGCGACGGCGGCGCAGGCGGCGGATCCGGTCGAGCCATTCGGTTTCGAGTGTGTCGCGGGTTTGCCTTGCGTACAGCAGGACCGTGTCACCCGTGAGCAGATAGCCCGCGTCAACGAGTCCCGGTGCCAGGCGCTTCACCAGCGGTACGTCGCCGGCGACGAGCACCCACCGCTCGCGATACCGCCAGCGCCAACCGTGGCGGTCACGCAAAACATTACGAAGCGCAGTTGCGCGATCGGCTTGTCCTGGTGGCTGGTCCTGATCCTCGTGGTCAGCAGACGCTGCGCGCCTGCCGCCATCGTATCGGGCAAACCACCGGGCAGCTCTCAATGACGCGACCCGGAGCAGCGCCGCTTCGAAGTACTTGACCAGCAGGATTATCACCAGCAGGGCCGAAAACAGGGCAAGCTCGATGATGATCCGCGTTTCGCGGGACCACCCGTGACGCGGCCCCACGGCCCAAACCGCGATACCCAGCGCCAGGAAGACGATGACGGCCGCGATGCCAATGAAAAGGCCAGCCGGTCGAGTCTTATATTCATTCATGTTGTCGTTCATGTCTGCTTTCTGCACATGAGGGCGATCAGTTCCTCACCTTCGCCACAAAGCACTATTTGCGGGTCACCCGTGGTCCGGGCACTTTCTGCGGCAAGGGCGAGGGCCAGCCAGGAACCTGCTCCTGAACAGTCGCCCACGGACGCCTCGAGCACATTCCATTGCGCCCCGTCCACCAGGGGCGCGGCTTGCCGAACCGCACTCACACTGTCAAGGGGCAAGCCATGCGCCCACACCGTGCGCAGGCGCTCGCGCGATGCCTGCCCCCAACGGGCGGCCAGCTCGAGCGTGCGGGCGGCTGCATCCAGCGTGGCTCTCGCAGGACGATGCAACCGTAGCCCGCTGGAACTGGCCGGCGACGCAAGACGCGGGCGCCCAACGAGCAGGGCGACGCCCGCCTCCGCAACGCCGTCAGAGAGGACTGCACTGATTGCATCGCGAAGCTCGATCGCGACCAGCAGATGAGCCATGTTCACGTCGCGGTTGTCCAGCCACGCGTCCGTCCGGAAGAGGGAGCGCGCGCGTTCGCCCGACACCATGTCCACCTTCAACGCAGGCGCCCGTTCAGCGATCAATTCCCGCAGGCGGGTTTCGACTGCTGCGGATTTCAGCCTGGATTGGTGATGAAGCTCGACCTGGAGCCGGGTTCGCGCAGGAAGCACCCTGAGCTGCGGCAGGAGGCGGTTGATCAGGCGTTCGATCAGCCACGTACAGACGGCATGATGGCGGGCATGTTCGGCGAGTTCGTTGCCCGCCTGAAAAGGCATGTCGGGAATGTCGAGCCATCGCGCATTGACGTCCGTATCCGCGACTGCCGCGCTCGGTCGCAGTTTCGCCAGATCAGCCCCCGCCAGTACACCTTCGAGCGAGTTTTCCGGATCGTCGGCGGCGAAACACCAGGCATGGCCCAGTATTGCCAGGGGCGTGCTCGCCAACGCATGGCACGCCTGCTCTGCCTTGTCGCTGACGCGGTTGGTCGCAATCGCCTGATTGCGACGTCCGTAGCCGTATCCGAGCCACGAGACCAGCAGGAGAGCCCAGCCCAGCAAGGAATAACCAACGATGCAGAACCAGAACCCCAGTGTGCCGGTCGGACTCCCCGTTGGCCAGAGCCCGATCGTCAGCGCCGCTCCCGCAGCCATGACGAGTACCAGCAGGACCGTCCAGAGGATCAACGAGATCTGGGGGGCAGGTGGCACGTCCACCCGCGGCGGCACGCGATTGAAATCGACAGGCATTGCTTACCGGACCTGTGCTCCGCGGGCGGAGGCAATTAGGACAGCCCCACACCGCGTGTGATCGCCGTCGCGCGAGAGCGGCGTAGTGCCATCCTTTATCCTGCCGCTACCTTCCACGATCTCGTTGTCGCCGTGAATCGGGCAGGACACCCTGTCGCCGACGCGCGCGGCCCGGCGGCCCTTTACCTTGATGCGATCCGAGCCCGTCAGGATCTTGCCGCCGTGGCTCGTTGCGTCGCCTTCATATGCGAGATTTTTCATTTGGTCTGGTCCCTCTTGAATATCCGAAAATCATCGTGCCATTCAAAACGCGAGAGGCGAAAATATTTTATTTGCCGTACAGATCAAGCTCATCGACTGAGTCTTCCACCCCATATTCCAGTCCATGCCGCGCAGCGCTATCGAACAGCATATACATACTGCCTTTGCAAACCTTATTGAAGACAATCTTCCCATCTTTTGCGACGTATATTTCCCCGGGCACCAGTGCATTCGAAACCACGTAGGTATAACGGCCGCTCGTGAATTTCATATGGCTTCCCAAACCATCGGGCAATCTTGAAACGTCCACAATGGAAATTCGTCCGCGAGGAGGGGTTAGCTCTCTAGGGAATTTATATTCAATTTTGCTGTGCGTGCCAAAGCGGTACTGCACATATCCGTGATCAGGTGAAATGTTATCGGCTGCGCATACAGATGCAATATTGCTGGAATCTTGTAGTTCGCAGCTAAAATACTCAACCTCGCCCTGATGACAGAGACTCATCGCTCCAAGATAACCTGGAGATTTGGCTGACGCTAAATGACTGCCAACTGTGCTCACCAGGATAATCGCCATTTTTACGAATTGTTTCATGCGAGACCTCCCCATTTATGGATCTCGGCGAAGTTTCCTCTTCTGCCATCAATACTTTCCGTTTTCATCTTATTAGGCTTACCTTTGAATAGTCCGAGATTGATCACTTTGCTGACTGAATCGACGATATCTTGCGCGTCGCCGTGGTCAGCGAGGCCGTAGAGACTATGGGCAACCCAAAAGAAGCATGCCGATCGGACCGCGTACCTGACCTGCCCGACGCTTTCCGGATCGGCTTCGAAATCCGTTGTCGCCCGCTGGGGCGACGCATCGGCATTTGCTTTATGCCACGCGGTGAAGCGCTGATACCCGTCTCGATGCGTGAGCTGAATCATGCCCCGGCCGCGATAGCGGTAACCATCACCGCTTTCTGGCTTGATGGCAGACATACATCCCTGCTCTTTCCGTTCAGGTAGGCCTTCGAGTCCGCTGTTTATTGAACGAGTAACCTTCGTAACCCCGTCGGGTCCCACGGTTGTTGAATTATCTGCAATGAAACCGATCCCTCTACCACTCCAGAACCGCAATCCACTCCGCTCGTCACTTGAGGATTGTTTTCGAGAAGCTCTGGCTGACTGTCGCCATTTTTCGCTTACCGAACATCAATTGACTCATATTCCTCCCTAACAATTCCCTGATAGGCTTTTTCGCGTATCGATGCATCGTTATTGCACACCCGATTCGAAATTTTTTTCCTCCCCTTATACACAACAATACCAGCGAAGAACGTGGGGCCCTCTTCGGTTTTAATCGTCTTATCATATAGATAATACGTGTACCCCTGTCGAGAAAATCGAATGTGGGCCTCTCCGCCGCCAGCATATCGCGCATTGGAGAAATAGAATATATCTTTCGTTATTCCGCTGCTGTGGGAAATTTGCAGATTTATATTTCCATCACTGCCATTGCGATAGGTTAGAGCTCCATTTTCTGTCGACTGACAGAGTGATGAGATTGACTTTTCGAGTTCGCAATTAAAAATTGCCGTCTCTTTTGCAGTGCACAGTCCCTCGGCATGCGCTGCCACTGGCGCTACAAGGCTAATTATTGCAGCCAAAACTGCTCTGCAAACGTTCATAATGACACGGTCGGCTATCTCGGGGAATCCGAAACTCATCGCACCATTCACGTCGCGCGATGCGAAAAGGATTTCAAATTTTATTTCTTTGCCTGTGCCTCAACATCGAGCGCACTACACATGAGCCACATTTTTATTGGCCTGGTGCCGCCCAAATAGTTGACCTGACACCATCCAGCTGTAATTTGTTCAACAGCCGCCTGATCTCCCACGATCAAGTATTTTTTCGTCTCACTTCTAACGTTGGGCTCTTCGAACAGGTAGGATTTGGACTTCACCCGAACAGGAATGTTGCCATTATCAATCATAAACAACGCGAAAGGGGACTCTATTGCCTGTTGAACGTCTTTCTTGGACTGGTAAGGAAATTTGTAAATGACCCTCTTCCCGTCGGATAGCCAACTGTAATCCGCTCCAAACCAATCAGAGGCATGATCATCTCGAAGCAAGGTATTCCCGGACGGGTAAAAGACAGAAACAGAGTAGAACTTGCCAGATGAGTTTGGCTCCACGAGGGAGTCTCGCACGTCCATTGAATGAATTACGAAGATCTCTTCGCGGTGATCGCGCCCGACATTCATTGAAAAGGCGTCAACAATTTCACCAGGCGTTTCATCATATAGCAACCCTCGGCCATTCGCCTTCACTGGCACATTTCCGTTAGATATGTAATACAACGAAATTCCATCAAGACCACTCGGCGCGCCGGTTTTATCGTCCGATATCGCTTCCTGAACGAAGCAAACCGCCCCACCTGTTATATTCAGTGGTGGATAACTTTGCTTACCCCGAATGTCAGCACATGGACTTTTTGCGAATGCTGAACTGCTTAGAAGAACAATCAGCAGGAAAATCAAATTCTTAGTCATCGGTGCATCCAGACGAAAAATCTTGATTGAACATGGCGGAAATTTCTCTCTTGAACTGCTGGCGTTCGGGGAGTCCTTTGAGGCCGGGATTTATCGGATGAGTAATTTTTTTTACGCCCTCATCACCAAGATTCGTCGGATTGTCGGCGATCGCGCCAAGTGCTCTGTCCCTCCAGAACCATAATCCACTTTCGTTCACGATTCTGTGGTTATTTTCAACAAGCTCCGGCTGTCTATCGATAGGATAGCCAATGGCCTGCGCACAGCGCTTATATGTTTCGTAATGAGTTAGATGAAGCAGGCCTCGACCACGAAAGTCTTTTCCAGGTTGCTCTTTCGCACCAAAGCAGTGCTCCCCATAAGCAGCATCATTCGCGATCAGATGCTTCTGAATCCATACAATTTTCGTCGACGGGGTGGGAAAAGTCATATTTTTGCGAGCAAATCCGCTATTGATAGCCGTGGGAGCCATGTTATACAAGCTTTGCCCTGTATAGCTGACATAATTGAGCGACTCTCTAAATTCTTTAAAGCGCTTTGTCTCGTGCTTGGCTTGCGCCAAAAGATGCTTTACTTGGCGGCAGGTGTTAACGCCATATTGTGAAAATAGATCAACTGAAGCGCGGGCCATTGCGACAACAAAATCTGAGCTAGCGTCGGGGGCAATTTTTCTCAAAAAGTCGCTGGTCAATGTGATTATTGCGCCGCACTGCTTGCAAACAAGATTCTTATTGACGAAGTTCGACCCTAATGCAATAGGATGAATGTGAAAAATCTCCGGACCGGGGAAGCCGGGCACTGCAGCCTTCACCTCATCCCACCACGCGAGCGTCTCGATCCGCTTCTGTTCTTCCTCGTGCTGCGGCTTGGCCCCCGTCTGCTTCTCCAGTTCGGTAACCAGCTGCTTCCACTTTGATGGATTTGCCCACTCGCTCTCGTGTCTGACGATCAGACGGGACGCCGCCTGCATCAGCCATGGATAGCCGCCACGCTCAGTTTGCGCCAGCGTGCATAGCTCATCAGCCGCCTGTTTGCCGTCGCCTTTCTTGAAGAGTGCGTCGTACACCGTGACCATCAACGGACTGAGATTCGAGCGCGAAGCAGGTTCGGCAACTTCAGCACCGCCCGCGTAATCAACCCACTTCCGGGTCGTCGCAAATATCGTATGCGCCGGATCATGGTCATCCGACAGGCACTCGAAGTCGATCCACTTCTGCGCGAATTCCCGCGTCACCCGCCCGCTTGCGTGATTGAAGTCGCACACCCATCCATCAATCGGTTGACCTTGTGCATTCACGCCCTCGACATGCCACCAGTTCACCGGGTAACCCGGATTGGGATTCGGATGTGGCTCGGTGACCCGGCGATTCGGGTCCCGCGCCAGTTCGGCGAGCGAGTACACCTGAACAGCGTCCGTCTTTCTCGACTGCGGGTCAGCACCGGGCACGAACCTCTTGTCCTGGGTACGTTGATACAGCACCGTGCCCGGTGCGATCCGCAGGATTGTCGGCTCGGGCGACAGGCCCAGTGCCGCCCAGTCCTCCTTGTGCGGACCGTGCTGGTTGACCCACGCGCGACCCTGCTCGAGGAACGACTGGATGCTGTCGTCGCAGAACACCTCGATGTGCGCCATCCGGGTCCCGGACGTGCATTGGTTCAACGAGTCGTAGCGCCCGAGGTGGCCGATCAGGTCTCCTGCCTTGACCGCAATGCCGCCTCCATCGCCTTGCGCGTCGCTCGCCGTGCATGTCCGGTTCGTCGTGACAATCACCCGGTCGAACATCGAGTCCGGGATAACCTCCTCGACGACCGGGCCGCCATTTTCGTGGCCCAGATAAATCCACTTGCCGACGGCATCGGACGGTTCAACGTAGCCGCCGGATTGCGGCGGGTACAGCGAAGCGCCTTGCAGTCCCGTCACCTGGCCCCAGCCCTTCTCCTTCTTGCCGATGGTGACACTCGCGCCTTGCGGCACAACGCCGATGATTTCGCCCGCCGGGTAGCTTTTGCGAACCCGCAAACCCTGCTGCGAGAGATCGGCGGCCTGCCCATTTCCGCCCGGCGAGGGCTTGTCCTGCGCGTGCTGCGTGACCTTCCATTCGCGTGACCAGTACGACGGCTTGTCACGTTTCGGGAAGTTCGCATAGTCTTCCAAGGACATCAGGTGCATGTAGAGGCTATAGAACGTCAGCTTCGTGCCCTGCGGGAACTCCATCGTGTGCCGCGCCAGCGCGAAGCCCGTGCTATACGGCGCCTGAACCGGCGATTCACTACCGGTCGCAGCTATCTCGCTAAGCGGATAGGTCTTGTTGGCGCGATACGCAATGAGCACCCCATCGGCGATGCAGCGCAGTCCCGCCTCAAGATCCAGCGATTGCCCTGCGCCCGCCTCGGTGACATGGATGCCACCATGCCACATGCCCTTGCGGCTCACGAGATACGCGCCTGATGGCTCTCGTTCGGCCAGCAGCCGATAGATCTCGTTCCCGTCGGTGAATTGTGCAGAGGAACCCGACTGGCCCCGTCCTTTTCGAAGAAACGGAAACGCGAAGGACAGTGGCTTCAGCTTGACCGGGGCCGCTGCAGGCGCTTGCCGCGAAGAAGGTTGGTTTGTCATCGTGGTGATTTATTCGGAGAATCCGAAGCTCGTTGCGTCCTTCACCTCGTTGAGCGGCGTCTTGGACCATGTGGGGAATTTGAAGCTGCCACCGTCCGGGGCATCGACTTTCAGGTCGCCTTTGAGTTCGATCTCTCCCGCCGGACTGCCGAGAATGATCTTGCCGCCCGAGAGCTTGATGTAAGCACCGGACCCGTCGCCGATGGTGACGCCTTTGCGACCCGTGATGATGACTTCGCCATCCGATGAACTGGCTGTCAGGTCCTGCATTGACATAAGTTCCATCGTGTCGGATTGCGCCTGAACCTGGACCTTGCCCTTCGCGGCGAAGATCCGGATTCCAAGCCGCACCGCAAAAAACGAGATCGCCTCGCCGGCAGCGACCGCGATACGCTTCATGACGCCGATGTCGAGCCCGTCACCAGCGGTGATGAACATCTGCTTGCGGGCCGCGAATTGCATCTGTGCGCCGCTCAAGAGGCCGACGCCTTCCGGAGCGGTCGCCAGGATAGCCGGCTTCTGCAGACCCTTGAGCTTTTGCTCGATCAGCGCGCGCTGTTGATCGATGTCAGCCTGCAGCGCCTTCGCAGCGTTCGCCGAGTCGTTGAGCGCGCGCAGGATTTCGTGGGCCTGATCGAGCGTCATATCCGCTTCCTGCATTGCGAGTTGCTGGCCCGTGGCGGCAAGTTGCGCTTCGGCAGTAACGAGCACGCCTTTCGCCCCCCGCACCGCCACACGCTCATCCGTACGCAGCTCCGCCCCCCGCCCGCGCTCCTTCCGCTCGCCATCAACCATATGCCCCAAATTAAGCTCACTGGTCTGAAACGGCGTAGTCAGATGGATATGCTCGCCCCCTTCCTTATCCTCCATCCGCAGTTCGTTTTGCGCAGCGGTGCGAATAAGGTTGCGCGTATTGTTGAGATTGGTGACAAGATCAGGATGCAGACTGTCGTGCATCGCACCGATGATGATCGGACGGTTCGGATCGCCAGCGGTAAATTCGAGCGCCACTTCCGCCGAATCGATCAACGGAAAGTGATGCCCATAATTGTCCCCGCTATACGGTTTCGCGAACCGCACAGGCCGGCTCGTCCCACCCGGACTCCATTCATCCAGATCGAACGGCAGCTTGATCACATACCAACCTTCTTCCGTGAGATACGCGTATCTGTAGTCCCCGGGTGAGGTGATCCGCGCCGGCAGAATTCCGGCAATAGTGGGCCGCCGGATCGTATCCATTGAAGTACGCCAGACCCGATCGGACGGAATCCCCTCGAACGTCACCCGATACGACGCGTTACGCGCGCCATGCGAGCGCACCGACGTAATAAAAATGCCATGCTTCGCGTCGACCCGAAATGGGTCCACCTGCATCACCTCACCCGCTTCCAGCCAGAATGGATTGCCGGTACCGATAAACGTGATCTGCTTCGCCAGATGCGCCTGATGTCGCAGCAGCGCGAGATTGCTACCCTCTTCCGGCGTCTTGTAATGCTCGCCCCAGTGATAATCGACAGCGTCGGTAGTCGTATCGCCCTTCGCCGCGTTCTGTTCGACGAGCAGCGACACATCCGCCTGCCGATGGTTATAGTCGTGCAGCCGGACCGACTCGGCGACACGCTTCGTGCGCCGCCGCAGCGTCCTGATCGAATCGGCACCGACACTCTCCAACCCCGAATCCCGGCGATGCGGTACGACGCGCGGCTTGCGCGCGTACGCATCCAGATCGTCGCCGAAGACGATGACCGCGTAATCCTTCTTCTGCTCCCACCGGAACCAGATACCCTCTTGCGCACAGATGCGTTGAATGAACGCGAATGTCGTTTCGTGGTACTGCGTAATGTACTCGTGGCGCTGGTATTTCCCGCGCAGATTGAAGACGAAATCGACGCCAGCCCGATAACCATAGTGGCGCAACGTGTCGGTGACGATCTCCTCCACCGACTGTTTCTGAAACAGCCGGCTCGTCACACCGCGATCGAGATCGGCGAGCTTCGGCTCGACAAGCACTCGGTAGCGTGTCTCATCGGCGGACGTCTCGCACTCGTCGAACTTCGTGACTATCCCGTGGATCGTATGCACAGGCGGTATCGTGCTGTATTTCCCGGCGTTCTCGCCGTACATCCTGCGCAGATTGGCGATGTTCGGATCGATCGGCGCGATGACAAATCTGGCGGGCCGTCCGATTACCTGGTCCATCGGGATGCCTGCCATCGGGCTTGTGAATTCGATCTCGTACCGGTACAACTGGCTGATCCTGTCGACACCGGTGAACTTCAGGATCGAGAACGGCGCGGGGTGCGGCGCCAGCTTCAATTCATAAGCCTGTAGCGGCATGACCATCAACATCGGCTACCTCACGAACACAGGAACACATCGGCATGGCCGGGGTACCAATCCGTACCCCGGCGGATCCATGCTAGAAACCGCGGATCAACTCAACCCAACTCAGCTTTTGGCCTTCGGCATCTGCGACACCAGCGACAGTCCGATGTCCATGCCCTCGACCTGGAAGTGCGGGATGATGAACAGCTTGATGCGGAAGAACCCCGGGTTGTCCTCGATGTCTTCCACCGTCACCTTCGCATCGCGCAGCGGATGCGACGCCTGCAGGTCATCGCCCGGATCCTTCATTTCGGTGACGAGGCCCTTAATCCAGTTGTTCAGTTCGAGTTCGAGCAGACGCCGGTCCTTGGTCGTGCCGATGTTCTCGCGCTGAATCAGCTTCAGGTAGTGCGCAATGCGCGACAGCAGAAAGATGTAGGGAAGCCGTGCGTTGATGCGGCTGTTGGCGGTCGCTTCCTTCGTCTCGTACAACGCGGGCTTCTGCGTCGAATTGGCCGAGAAGAAGCACGCGAAGTCGTGGTTCTTGTAGAACGACAACGGAATGAAGCCGAGATTGGCGAACTCGAACTCACGCGTTTCCGGAATCAGCACTTCGGTCGGAATCTTCGGCTGAACGCCGGTGCCGAGATCGTAAAGATGAAGCGGCAGGTCCTCGATCTTGCCGCCCGCCTGCGGGCCGCGGATCTGCACGCACCAGCCGTTGTTGACGAAGCTGCGCGTCATGTTCGCGGCAAACGCGAACGACGCATTCACCCACAGGTAGCGGTTGTGGTCCGGGCCCTTCACCGCTTCCTCATAGTTGAACGCGCGCACCGGCACCGTGTCCTTGCCGTACGGCAGACGGCCCAGCACGCGCGGCATCGTCAGACCCACGTAGCGCGCGTCGTCGGTGTCGCGGAAGCTCTTCCACTTGATGTACTCCGCGCGGTCGAAGTAGTTGCCGATATCCTGGATGGCCGCCACTTCTTCCATCGACTGCTTGCCGAAAAACGCCGCGCCGACCGAGCCGATAAACGGCATGTGAGCGGCGGCCGCGACCTTCGAGATGTTGCGCAGCAGGGCGATGTCCATCGGCGAGTTCGCGAATTCGAAGTCGCTGATCATCGCGCTGATCGGCTGGCCGCCCGGCGTGTCGTATTCCTCGATGTACGTGAGACGATACAGGCCGCTCTGGATCAGTTCCGGCGTGTCCTCGAAATCGCGCTGCAGCGCGTCTTTCGACACGTCGAGTACTTCGATGCGCGCATTGCGACGGAAGTCCGTGCGCGACACCAGCATCTTCAGGCCGCGCCAGCGTCCTTCGAGCGCCTGGAATTCGGGCGCGTGCATCACCGCGTCGAGCTGACGGCTGATCTGGCGATCGAGCTGCCCGATATGAAAGTCGAGCAACGATTTGTCGAGGCGGTCGACCGGCTGGCTCGATTTCGCCACGAGGTCGAGAAACGCGCTCATGCCGCGCGCAATGCGTTCGTCGGCCGATGCTTCGGAGAGCATGTCGCTGTCGCGAAACGCTTCGAGCGGACGCGCCTCTACGACCGGCTTCAGGTTGATCTTGTCGCACAGCGATGCATAGACGCTGTCGTGTTCGAGCACGACGGTTTCCGTCGTGCCCTGGCGGGATTCGTTCTGGTTCATGGTTGGTCCTGTCTGCGTGGGTCGCGCAACCTGGTTGCGAAAGGCGGTGAAGGCCGTTTTGGGCCGTCGACGCTCAGGCATGCCCTTCCGGTTGGGTCGCGGCCGTGGCGATCTGTCCCAGTTCGCCGCGCAGCTTTTCGGACAGCCGCTTGTCCTTCAGGATCTTCTCGAACTCGCGACGGAACGTGCCGTTGTCGAGCAGATTCGATTTGAGGTCGCGCAGCAGGTTGCGCATTGCCAGCATCGCTTGCAATTCCGGCATCTGGCGCGCGACCTGTTCCGGTTCGAAATCCTTCATGGAACGGAACGACAGGTTCACGGGCAGCGCGGTGCCGTCGCCGGCCAGCGTGTTTTCAGCCGCGAACCTCAGGTCCGGCGCATAGTCGGCCAGCACGGCGTCGAAGTTGTTCTTGTCGATATTGACCTTCTTGCGTTCGGCCAACGGCGCCTGTTCGCGCCCCGCACTGAAGTCACCCGCGACGAGCAGCTTGAGCGGCAGCTCGACCTTTTTTTGCGCGCCGCCCGTATGCAGATCGAGCGTAATTGAGACGCGACTCTTCGGAATTTCCCGCTGAAAACTGTCCACAGTTGTCCTCATTAGGTGAGGTTCACGATCCCGCAGAACTTGTCCGTTGCAATGGAATCTCGCGCTTAGCGCATGGGCGGTCATTCTCTTTATACGTGAGTACGAATAATGCCGACTGCACCCCATTGTCTGGTCTCCATTCATGCGACCTTATCTGTTACGCGCCGTATTAGATCGCATTATCAGTGTGGCGTCAAAGATTATCTGCGATGTTTTTCGTCACCGAAGATCGACGCAATCTTAATATCATGTCGCGGTATGGACTATATCGAGATGTCTTGTGCTTCTTTACGCAAAAAACCGTCAAATCCAAGCCAGTCAACGCCTCCACGGGATTGATATTTATCAAGTATTTGGGCATTTTGCATGAAAAATTATCCAATATGAATAGATCAAATAATCGTACGGACCGTAATTGTCGATTTTTGTTAAATAACGGATGGCGATTATTTTGTTAATTTTGTTAAGCCGTCTCGATAAACGCGAAATTCGCCGTATACAAGATCGCCAATAGCATGATTAAATCTCGCGACCTAAAACAAATGGCGTAGAGACCAAACATGCGGATCGATAAACCGCTTTGGCAGGAAGGGCTGATTCTCACGCAGCAGCACTTCCAGCAGCAGGACCGATGGACCGCATTCGCGCTGCAGCAATTCGCGACCGCGTCGGTCGCCGAGCCGTGGGGCGTGCTCGGCGTCGCAGTCGATGAAGAAGCGCTCGCGGCCGGACGAATGAAGCTCGAACTGCTGAAGGGGCGTTTCCCCGACGGCACGCCGGTCGATACGACGATGGCCGACGCACTGCCGCCCGCGCGTGATCTGACCCAGCTGAGCGCCGACTGCCAGAGCGTCGTCGTGCTCGCCGCCCTCGCGTTGCCCGATGCCAACGGCAACAACTGCCGCTTAGACGACACCACGCTCGCGCGTCCACGGCGTACCTACCGGGAATTTGCAAAGGTCACGGATCTGAATGGCACGAATGAGACCGAGATCGCCGCGGAGCGCTTTGCGATCCGGTTGCTGTTCGACTTTGAGCCGCATGCCGACGACACCGTATGCGCGATTGCCCGGCTCACCCGTGCGAGCACCGGCCAATTCCAGGTCGATCTCCGGTTCGTGCCGCCGTGCCTGACGCTTGCCGCTCACCCGCTCCATCTCGAGCGGATCAACCGCTTGGCCGACATCCTGCACGCGAAGAGTCTGGCGCTCGGCGCGCGCCGCAGCGAGCGCTTCGATCAGGTCGCAGAATACGGTGTCGCCGATGTCCAGCTGTTCTGGCTGTTGCACTGCATCCATACTGCGTGGCCGCAACTGCGGCTTTATGCGTCGCATCCGGCCCGTCCGCCCGAGCAGATGTACGCCACGCTGGCGCAGCTCGCCAGCGCATTGATGACGTTTTCGACGGGCGCGCAGCTCACCGATATTCCGGCTTACGACCATGCGCGCGCCGACGAGGTCCTTGCGAAGCTCGAGTCGACGATCCGCACGTTGCTGGATGCGATTATTCCGTCGCGAGTCGTGTCGATCGGTCTCGCGCGCAAGGGGCCGGCGACATGGACCGGCCAGTTTCTCGACGGACGCATCGTCGAAGGCGCGGCGGACTGGTATCTGTCGGTCAGCGCGCCGATGCCGGTATTCGAACTCGTCGAACAGTTTCCGCGGCTGTGCAAGATCGGCTCGCCGGACGATGTCGAGCACATCGTTAACTCGGCACTGCTGGGCATTCCGCTCAAAGCGGTGCAACGCGTGCCCGCCGCTATTCCGGTGCGACTGGACAACCAGTACTTCGCACTCGATTCCACCAGTGCCGCACACGCGAGGATGCTCGCCGCGCGGGCCTGTCAGGTCTACCTGCCGGCGTCGGTGCCGGACGCCACGCTCGAACTCTATGCGGTGCTGCGCTCATGACGATCCCGAAGTCCATTCGTTCCGGTCATCGCTCGGCTGCACTGACGGGAACCGCGCCGGCCGCCGATCATTCCATTGGCGAAGGCATCCGCGATCTGCTGCGCGATACCGCGCTGCTCGTCACGTCGCTCGCGGCGGGCGGAACGGTGCAGGACGCGACCGCGTTTCGCGAGCGCTGCCGGCAACTGATCACGAGTTTCTCCGAAGCGCTCGCTCGCAGGGGCTATCCCGACGACGTCCGGCTGGAAGCGACGGTGGCGCAGTGCGGATTGCTCGACGAAACGGCGCTGCGCGAGCTGGAGGAACAAGCCCGTTCTGGATGGGAGTTGAAGCCGCTGCAGGTGGAGCTCTTCAAGTTACACGATGCGGGCGAACGCGTTATTGACTGCATCGAGGCGCGACTGCGCGAAGCACCGCCCAACGTCGATCTGCTCGAATGCTATTCGGTCATTCTCGGCATGGGCTTCATCGGCCGTTACGCGCGCGATGGCGACGCCAAGCGCGTCGAGCTGATCGGCACGCTGAACACCCGGCTGCAAAAACTTCATCCCGCTATCGAACGGCCGTTTATCGCAGACCGCCCGGGGCGTCGCCTGTCCGACTGGCTCTATCGATTGTCGCCGTGGGCGATTGCGGCGCTTGCGTGTGTCGTCGCGGTGGCGGTGTGGGGCGTGTGGAACGTCGCGCTGGACGCGCAACTCGCGGATATCACGTCCGCAAAGGTGGGCCGTCAGTGAAGTCCGATCTGCCCGTCCTGACTCCGGCGCCCACCCGCGCTCCGGCTTCCGGCCGCGCGTCATACCTGGGGCTAGGTTATCCGTTCCGGCTGATGGTCACGCTCGCCGCTATGTTGGCGCTCGCGGTGATCTGGCTCGTCGCGCGACCCGGACCCGGGATGGCCTGGCTGCTCACGGGTGTGATCGCGATCGCGGCGCTGCTGCTGATCTACCTGCGCACGTGGATGCTCTGGCGTGCGCGCGGCCGCAGCGCCGACGTGCTGGCAGCGCTCGGCGCGGCCACCGCGGACATCCCGGTCAGGCTGCGCACCCGCATGCCACTCGTGCTGGTCACCGGCGACGACCTCGCCGCGCTCTTCCACCGGCCCGACGGCGAGCGCTTTGCGCATGTCGGCGACGGCGCGATCTGGGTGCGGGCCGACCGGCCGCAGGACCTGCCGCGCCTTGCGGTCGCGCTCAGGCAGTGGCGCGATGGCCGCGCGCCGGATGGGGTCGTTCTATCGGTGGTGCCGGGCCGCTACCCGGACGCCGATGCGCTGGCGCAGTCTCTGCGGATCGCACGTCAGGCGGTGGCGGACGCCGCGCGCAGGCTCGGCTCGCGGCCGTTGCCGGGATATGTCGCGATCTACCAGCGACTGACGAGCGCGCCGGCCGACCTGGCCACGCCGCAGTGGTACGGCGTTTCGTCGGCGCAGCGCATCACCGATGCGCAGCGTTTCGAGTCGATGATCCGCGCGGCCGAAAGCGACGCCCAAGCGGCGCCGAACGCTCCCGTGGCGCTCGCGCGCGTGGCGGCCCTGGCATCGATCGTCGGTTGGACCCAGCGAACCGTGATTCACGCGCTCACGGACCGGCAGCAGCCGGCCACGCCGTGGGCACTCTTCGGCGCCGGCTGGATCGACTGCGGACCGGTGGCCGGGGCCCGCAATCCTTGGACACGCGAAGTCGAAATGCAGACCCGCGTGCAGCGTGCGCAAGCGGCGGCCACGCCGGCGCCCTGGCCACTGCCCGAGCCGCTGATCGAAGCGCTGCCGCAACGGCACTGGATGTCGCCGCGCCGGACCGCCCTCGCCCATGCGCTTGCGTTGCTCGCGTGTGCCGCCGCGTTTGCGTTCTTCTTTTCCGCGAACAACAACAACGCGCTGCTCGCGCGCATCGGTGCGAATCTCGGCCGCTATTCGACGATCCCGGCCGCTCACGACGCGGCACGGCGCGACGCGCTGCAGGCATTGGTGGCCGACCGCGACGAACTCGACCGCTATGCGCGGCTCGGCGTGCCGCTGCATCTGTCGTTCGGGATGTACCGGGGCATCAGTGCAATGCCGCTGCTGAACGACGCAATCGCTTCGTATCTGCCGCCACCCGCGCCGCCGGCCGTCGTCACGCTCGACAGCATGTCGCTGTTCGACAGCGGCAAGGCCAAACTCAAGGACGGCTCGACGCGCGCGATGGTGCACGCGCTCGAAATGATCAAGGCCCGTCCGGACAAACGGATTCTGGTCGCGGGCTATACCGACAACGTCGGTAGTCCGCGGAGCAACCGCGCGCTTTCGACTGCGCGCGCCGAGGCGGTGCGCGACTGGCTGATCGACGCGTCGGGTATCCCTGCCACGCAGTTCGCGATCCAGGGCTACGGCGATACGCGGCCCATCGCGGACAACGACACCGAAGCCGGCCGCGCGAAGAATCGCCGCGTGGAGATCACGCTGGTGCCGGACGCGCCGCAAGCTTGACGCGATTTGGTTTTCGCCCCGGAGCAGCCGCTTCGGGAATTTCAGGGCTCGGGGCTGGCTCCGGGCGATGGTCGCAGTAACAGGAAGGGAGTGAAAAATGGCAATTCCGGCATACATGTGGCTCAAGGACGACGGCGGCGCGGACATCAAGGGCTCGGTGACGGTGCAGGGCCGCGAAGGCAGTGTCGAGATCACCGCGTTCGATCATGGCGTGCATATCCCGACCGACGGCAACACCGGCAAGCTGACCGGCACGCGGGTGCACAAGTCGATCACACTGACCAAGGAAACCGACGCGTCGACGCCGTACCTGTACAAGGCGGTCACGAGCGGTCAGACGCTGAAGTCGGCGGAAGTGAAGTGGTACAAGATCGACGACGCCGGCAAGGAAAAGGAATACTTCAACACGAAGCTCGATAACGTGAAGATCGTCGCCGTGCGTCCGAAGATGCTCGACATCAAGGACCCGGACTACGAAAAGCACAACCACCTCGAAGAAATTGAGCTGCGCTACGAAACGATCACCTGGTCGTACAAGGACGGCAACATCATCCACAAGGACACCTGGAACGAGCGTTCCTGATAGCGCCGTGGCGTGAAGGCCGGTGCGCCATCCGCGCTGATGGTCCCCGGAACAACCGGCCTTCCTTTGCCGGTCCGCGTGAGCAGCTTTTGCGGACTGGCGTTTTTATTGCCGGGAGCCCCCGCGCGCAGCAGGTGCGCCCCCTCTTCAGATCAGCGAACCGCCCGACCATGACCGTGCTCAACGACCGGAACTCCTGCTTTCGCGACGCCAGCCAGCTGCTGCAGCGGCTCAATCCCTATTGCGCGAAAGCGCTCGAAGCCGCGGCCAATCTGTGCCAGACGCGACTCGCCGATGAGATCACAGTCGAGCACTGGCTGCTCAAGCTGATCGAAAGCGGGGATGGCGATATCCCGGCGATCATGAACCATTACGATCTGGACATCGATGCCGTATGGGATGCGCTGCTCAAGGCGATCGATCACACGCCCCGAACGCTGCGCGGCCGCCCGAGCCTGTCGCCGCAACTGGCGGTCGTGCTGCAGGACGCGTGGTTTCTTGCGTCGACCCGTTGCCGCACCGACAGTCCTCTGGTTCGTTCCGGCAACATTCTGCAAGCAATCGTCGAGGCGCCCCATGTGCTGCGCGCGACCAACGCGTGGCAATTGCTGTCGGTGAGCGGGGTACAGATCGAACGTCTGCTGCCGCGCCTTGGGCCGCGCACGAGCGAGAACGAACTGGAAGAGCCGCAAATGCCGCACGAGCAGAGCGCTGCGTCGCCGGGCGCTGTCGCCGTCGAGCAGCCGGCGCAAGCGCAGGCAGCGCAGGCAGCGCAAGCAGCAGAGGCACTGCACGCACCAAAGCGCAATGCCGACGGTAGCGCGCTGGCCCGCTTCACGATCGACATCACCGCCAAGGCGCGCGACGGCGGGATCGACCCGGTGTTCGGCCGCGATCGCGAGATCCAGCAGATGGTCGACGTGCTCGCGCGGCGGCGCAAGAACAACCCCATCCTCGTCGGCGAACCTGGCGTCGGCAAGACCGCGCTCGTCGAAGGGCTCGCGCTGCGCGTGTCCGAGGGCAGCGTGCCGAATGTGGTCCGCGACGTGCGCATCCTCACGCTCGATCTCGGTCTGCTGCAGGCGGGCGCCGGCGTGAAGGGCGAATTCGAGCAACGCCTCAAGAACGTGATCGACGAAGTGCAGGCCTCGCCCGAGCCGGTCCTGCTGTTCATCGACGAAGCGCATACGCTGATCGGCGCCGGCAATGCGGCCGGCGGCGCCGACGCTGCGAATCTGCTGAAGCCGGCGCTCGCGCGCGGCGAGTTGCGCACGATCGCCGCGACCACCTGGTCCGAATATAAGGAGTACTTCGAGCGCGATGCCGCACTCGAGCGCCGTTTCCAGATGATCAAGGTCGACGAACCCGACGACGATAGCGCGTGCCTGATGCTGCGCGGCCTGAAGGAGCGCTATGCGAAGTATCACGACGTGCACATCCGCGACGAGGCGCTGGTCGCCGCGGTCAAGCTGTCGCGCCGCTACATTCCGGCGCGCCAGTTGCCCGACAAGGCGGTCGATCTGATCGACACGGCTGCCGCGCGCGTGCGTATCGGACTCGAATCGCCGCCGGCGGAACTGCAACGGGCATGCGCGGCGGTGTCGGCACTGGAACTCGAACACACGACGCTCGCGGACGACGACCGGGCAGGCGCCGCCAACGTCGCGGCGCGTCGCGTCGCACTCGATGCCGCTCTTGCCGAGGCCGGAGCCGAGCGGCTGAAACTACAGGAGCGCTATCAGCGCGAACTTGAACTGGTGCAGACGCTGCATCGGCAACGCGAGAGCGATCCGGCGACGCGCGATGCTTTGTCGTTGGCCGATGCACGTCGCGCACTCGCGAGCGCGCAAGGTAAAGCGCCGTTGATTTTCGCCGACGTCGACGCGCAGGCGATCGCGCGCGTGGTCGCGGAATGGACCGGTGTGCCGGTGGGCAGCCTCGTGGAAGATGAGTTGCACGGTCTGCTGACCCTCGAAAACCAGCTCGCCGAACGCGTGGTCGCGCAGGATGACGCGCTCGCCGCGCTCGCGCAAAGCCTGCGCACCGCGAAGGCGGGCCTGAAGAACGAACATGCACCGCTTGGCGTGTTCCTGCTGGCCGGTCCTTCCGGCGTCGGCAAGACCGAAACCGCGCTCGCGCTCGCCGAGCTGCTGTTCGGCGGTCAGGCCGCGCTCACGACGATCAATATGTCGGAGTACCAGGAGTCGCACACGGTATCGCAACTGAAGGGCTCGCCGCCGGGCTACGTCGGTTACGGCCGCGGCGGCATCCTGACCGAAGCGGTACGGCAGCGTCCGTACAGCGTCGTGCTGCTCGACGAAGTGGAAAAGGCCCACCGCGACGTGCTCGAAATCTTCTACCAGGTCTTCGACCGCGGCACGATGCGCGACGGCGAAGGACGCGAGATCGACTTCCGCAACTGCGTGATCCTGATGACATCCAATCTCGGCAGCGCCCGGATCGACGAAGCAACCCGTGAGACGCCGGACCTCGCTCAGGCGGCGCTTCTCGATGCGATCCATCCGCAGCTCGTCGCGCATTTCCAGCCTGCGCTGCTCGCCCGCTTCCAGACGCTGGTGTACCGGCCGCTCGATGCGGCGGCGCTGGCGTCGATCGTGCGACTGAAGCTCGCGAAAGTTGCGGCGCGTCTGCGCCAGCAGCATGACGTCGAGCTGGTCTGTGACGATGCGCTGATCGGCGCGCTGGCGCAACGGTGCGTTGCGCGCGAGTCCGGCGCGCGCAACGTCGATGCGTTCCTGAACCAGCGCATTCTCCCGGCGGTCTCGCGCGAATTGTTGGCGCGCATGGCGAGCGGCAACGCGCCAGTGAAGATCGTGCTGTCGGGTTCGGCCGAAGGGCAACTGAAGATCGATTTTTTCGACACCGACACGGTGGCAGGCGCGCATGCCACGTCCGCTGCGTCGTTCGCCTGAGGAAACGAGCCGATGCCCGCCGGACCGTCCCTCTACGACATGCTGCTTGGTCACATCGACGGCGAAGCGCTCGGAGACCATGACGACAACACGCTGGAAATCCTGAGCGTCCAAGCTAACATCAGGCGCATTCTCAACACGCGCGCCGGTGCGCTCAAGCATGTGCCCGACTACGGTCTGCCCGATCTCACCCAGATCTACCGGAACCTGCCGGCGTCGCTCAACGATCTGCGCAATCAGATGGAACGCACGCTGCTGAAGTTCGAGCCGCGCCTTCGCTCGGTCGGGATCGAGATCGATGACAGGCCGGACCCCGGGCTGCTCGTGAGTTTCACGATGGTCTGCACGCTGAAGAAGGCGGGACTGGTCCGCTTTGGAACCTATTTCGAGCCGGCCGGGCGGATGCGGGTCGAGCGGCTGATCAATCCGGGGCGCGCCCGGTAACGGACCGCCCCGCGAAAATTCTCCGCCCTCACCTCACCGCGTCAAACCGCGTCAAACCGCAACCGCTTCGCCCAACACGGTCTGCACTTCATCGAGCAACCCCGGCAGCGCGTTGTAGCTCGCCTGGGTCAACCGGAGTACACCGCCGAGCGTGCAGACCCCGATCACCTGATCGTCGGCGAAACCCGAGCTGACGATCGGCCCCCACAGCGCGTTCAGCGTAAAGCCGTCATAGCTCGACGCGATCGGCTCGCGGCCGAGGTTCGACAGCAGCACGTCGAACGCAAGCACGTGCGACAGAAAACCGGCAGCGTGTTCGATCGACGGATTCGTCGTGATGAAGCCATCGAGCGCTTTGATTTCCTGCGCGACCGATGCCAGCGTTTGCGCCGGTGCGAGTTGCGCCTTCACGTCGCGCGCCGCGTCCCAGAACGGCGCGCCACGCGGGCGCTCGTCGACGGTAATAGTCTGGGTGATGTACACGCCGTTAGCTCGGCCCATCCCGCCGACCGTTGCGCGTACGTCGATCGGCGATACGGTGCGAACTGGCCGCTCACGCCACGTTCGCGAGATACGCCGCCCCGCTTCATGCACCGCCGCCGCGACCGCGCCGTGCACGGTGGTGCGCTCGATCCGCGCGCGTTCCGCGATGGCTTGCGTCAGTTGCGCGCTGAGCGCCAGCGCGGCAACTTCGGCCCGCGCGCCGACGGCGGGCCGGAACGCCTTGGCCTCAGGAGCCGGCGCGGGTGGGCCGGAGACGGCGGCCGAGTCCATCTGCGTTCTCAACAGACTTTCGAGCGGCGGGGCGACGGGCAGCGGCGCCAGCGAGCCGCCGGCAAGCGCGCGCAGCAGATCTTCGAGCAGATACGCGCCGCCCATGCCGTCGAGCACCGCGTGATGCGCGGCGAGCACGATGGTCGACCCGCTCGCGTGCTGCAACAAGGTCACGCGCAGCAGCGGCGCGTTCGACCAGTCGAACGGCCCGCTCAATTCGACCGCGGCTTCCACTTGCCACGCTTGCTGCACATTCTCGACCACGCGCAGCGGAATGCGCGCGGCGGGATCGCGCTGGAACGCCGGCGCGGCCACCCCATCGGCAACGATCCGCGCGCACAGCAATGGATGCCGCTGCTGAAGCGCGAGCAATGCCGCATTCCACGCGCTGCGTGTCAACACGCGGTCGATTTCCGCGACCAGCGTGAAGTGAATCGACCGGTTGCGGTCGATCAGCCAGAACAGATGTTCGGTACTTCCAAGCGGCCGAATTAAATCCGGCGTCTGTCTCGGGGCGATATTGGGGTTGATTTGCGGGTTTTGCATCTGGTTTTCCGTTTTAAAAAAGAAGCAGAAGAGATCGACGCGCGCGGCGTCGTACGCTAAAGCCGGCGGCACGCGTCGTGCCCTCAAGCCAGCTTGCGCATCGGCCTGAAGCCCGCGCGTACTTCCTGCGCAAACAACAACGGTTCTTCCCACGCGGCGAAATGGCCGCCCTTATCGACCGAATTGAAGTACACGAGGTTGTGGTAACTGCGTTCCGCCCAACTGCGCGGCGCCTGATAAATCTCCCCCGGAAAAACGGTAATGGCGGTCGGCAGCGCGATATCCACCGCATTGAAGTTATTCGAATGATCTTCCCAGTAAATCTGCGCGGACGACGTCGCGCTATTGGTCAGCCAATAAAGGGAGATATCGTCGAGAATTTCGTCGCGGCTCAGCGAGCGTTCGCGAATGCCGCCGCTATAGGTCCATTGCGAAATCTTGTCGTACATCCACGCCGCCTGGCCGACCGGCGAATCGGCCAGCGCATAGCCGACCGTCTGCGGGCGCGTGACCATCATCGCCGAATACCCGCAGTTGTCGCGGTAGAACACATTGAGCTTTTCGTACGCGCGCTTTTCGTCCGCCGACAGACCGCCGGGTGCAGGCTCGCCGAGCGCGAGCGACTTCGCGATGTCGGGCGGCACCGTCGCCGGCATGTTCACGTGAATCCCGATCAGCCCTTTCACGTGCTGCATCGCCATCCGGTGCGACACGACCGAACCGCAATCGCCGCCCTGCGATACGAAGCGCGCATAGCCGAGGCGCGCCATCAGTTCGCCCCACGCACGCGCGATATGATCCGAGCCCCATCCCGGCGTGGTCGGCTTGCCCGAGAAGCCGAAGCCCGGCAGCGACGGCACGACCACGTGGAACGCGTCGTCGGCGCTGCCGCCGAACGCGGTGGGATCGGTCAGCGGACGGATCGCCTTGGTCAACTCGAAGATCGAGCCGGGCCAGCCGTGCGTCATGATCATCGGCAGCGCGTTGTCGTGGCGCGAGCGCACGTGAATGAAGTGGATATCGAGCCCATCGATTTCGGTGACGTACATCGGAAATTCATTCAATTTCGCTTCGCCCTTGCGCCAGTCGTAATCGCTGCCCCAGTACTGGATCAATTGCTGCATTCGCGCGAGCGGCACGCCCTGCGATTCGTCGCCGACGGTTTCCTTCGCGGGCCAACGGGTATTGGCGAGCCGCTGCCGTAAATCGATCAATAAAGCGTCCGGGATATTCGCCTTGAATGGGCGGATTTCCGCGCTTTGTGTAGCCGCATAGATGGCTTGCGGAAACAATGCAAATGCGCCGGCCGCGGCGGAAGCGGCAAGCAGATTGCGCCGCATTGGAGAAAAATCGTTTGCAGACATATTGGCATCCTGTTGATGAGCAAGGGGCGAATCGGCCCGGGCGACACGCCAGCGCGGCGCTGCCGCGCCGGCAATCGTTTGTGGCACTGTCGCCGCTCATTTAATACAGGCGGTGTATCCGCAGTTTGTCGGCAATGTAATGTTTCGTATGCCGGGTATCAACATCGACTGGCCGAAGCCTATTCTCTATTGGTAGGGAGTCGCGTTATACGAAGGTATAGGGCGTCTTATCCTTAATCATCTGCCGACTCAATCCACAATCGAATGGCCCAATCGCCCGCTTCCGATTAATCTGCCAACAGCGTATCGACAGCCCTTCTGTCGCGCTTCTGACGATCATGGAAAAAATCGATCACATACTGGTCATCGACGACGACCGCGGCATTCTCGACCTGGTCACCAGCTATCTCGAGCGCAACGGCATGCAGGTGTCGACCGCGTGCAACGGAAGGGAGATGCATCGCTATCTGGGCCGGCATACGCCCGACCTGATCGTGCTCGACCTCGCGCTGGCCGGCGAAGACGGCCTCGCACTGTATCGTGCGCTGCGCGAAACGCATCGCGCGGTGCCGGTCGTGATGCTGACCGCGCGCAGCGATGTCACCGACCGCATCATCGGGCTGGAGATGGGCGCGGACGACTGCATCGCCAAGCCGTTCCAGACTCGCGAACTGCTCGCGCGGATTCGCGCGGTGCTGCGCCGGACCCGGATGTTGCCGCCGGATTTGCAGCCGGTCGACGACACGCCGGTGCTCCGCTTCGGCGAATGGCGTCTCGACACCACCGCGCGCCATCTGCTCGAATCCGACGACACGGTCGTCGCGCTCAGCGGCGCCGAATATCGTTTGCTGCGGGTGTTTCTGAATCACGCGCACCGCGTGTTGACGCGCGACCAGTTGCTCAACCTCACGCAGCGCCGCCACGCCGATCCGTTCGACCGCTCGATCGATCTGCTGGTGAGCCGGCTGCGCCAGAAGCTGAACGACACCGCGCGTGCGGCGCGCTACATCAAGACGTTGCGCAACGAGGGCTACATTCTGGCCGCGTCGGTCAGCGCGGTGCCGCGGCAGGCGCAGGAACGCGTCGAGCAGCCGTACGTGAGACGATCGCGCGCGGCGTTGTCGCTGGCCGGATGTTGAACCATCTCCACTTTCCCAACGACGCGATGGCTCGCCACGATATGATCGCGGCCATCGCGACACCGGCCAACGGCGTGTTCCGCACGCATTTCGGCAAGCAGCAGAACACCAATCCACGATCGCTGGCCTAACCGTCCACCAAAGACATGCAATTTTCCGACTTCTCCTCACCCGCGTTCTTCGCCAATCCCTATCCGCTCTACGAAAAGATTCGTGCCGTCGGACCGATCCTGCCGGTCGGGCCGAATGCGTTCGTGACCGGACGCTTCGCGATCATCGACGCATTGCTGCGCGACCCGCGCATGGGCAAGACCTATCTGCAAAGCGTGGCCGCGCGCTACGGCGCGGACGCGACCGGGCAACCGGTGTTCCAGTCGTTGAACCGCACGTTGCTGATGATGAATCCGCCCGCGCATACGCGGCTGCGTGCGCTGCTGATGAAAACCTTCAACGCGCGTGGCATCGAAAAGCTGACTTCGATCGTCGAGGCGACCACGCACGAGTTGCTCGAACAGATCGGCACGCGCGCCGAGTTCGATCTGGTCGGCGATTTCGCATTGCCGTTGCCAGTGCGGATCATCTGCCGGCTGCTCGACGTGCCGGTGGCCGATGCGACCGCATTGGGCGAGGCGGCCAGCCGGCTGGTGGCCGCCTTCGACCTCGCGCCGCTCGACGCAGCCGGCTTACAGGCGGCCGACGAAGCGGCGCTCACGCTCGAGCGCTACTTCCATGGCGTGATCGAACAGCGCCGCGCGCAACCGGGCGACGATCTGGTCTCCGCGATGCTGAGCGTCGAGGACGAGGGCGCGCGGCTCAGCGACGACGAAGTCGTATCGAACGCGGTGCTGCTGTTTATCGCCGGCCACGAAACGACGTCGAACATGATCGGCAACATGACGATCGCGCTGTTTCGCCATCCCGAGCAGATGGCGGCGTTGCAGCGCGACCCCGCGCTGATGCCGCGCGCGATCGCCGAATGCATGCGCTACGACGGCGCGGTGCAGATGCTGGTGCGCACCGCGTTCGAAGACATTTCACTGGGCGATGTGACGCTCGCGCGCGGCTCGGTCGTATTCATGTTGACCGGGTCGGCGAATCGCGACCCGGCCGCGTTCACCGACCCGGAAACGCTGGACTTCGCGCGCCACGCAAGCACGCCTTCGGTCGCGTTCGGCGCGGGGATTCACTATTGCCTCGGCGCACGGCTCGCCGCGCTCGAACTCGAGGTCGCGATGCGCGCGCTGCTCACGCGCTTCCCGGCGATGAGTCCGGTGGATCTGGAGGGATTGAGCTGGCATCGGCGCAACAACCTGCGCGGCGTGACGTCATTGCGCGTGCGGACCAACGCGGGTTGAGCAAGGTGGCTGAACAACCCGCGCGGACTTGTCAGCCCAACTGCGCGACGATCGCTTTGGCCCGCTCGACGACCGGCCGGTCGACCAGTTTGCCGTCCACCGCGATCGCGCCCGCACTACCCGCAGCGATCGCGTCGAGCACGCGGCGCGCCCATGCGGATTCGGCGTCGGTCGGCAGAAAACCGCGCTTGACCCGGACGACACCGGGTCGCCCGGATTCATCACCGGTTCACGACTGTGCGGCACTGTGCGGGTCGCTTTTGCGACCGGCAGACCGGGCCGCGCGATCCCATCCGCCGCGCGCCGCCCGTTCAGTGCCCCTCAGTGCCCGCTCAGTACCCCTCAGTGCCCCGCATAAATCGACTGCTGCCGCAGCGCGGTAAGCACCGGCGCACCCGCCTGCGAACTGCCCGTCAGCGCGACGCCGCCGACCGCCGCCGCGCCGGCTGCCGTGTTCGTGCCCGCTCCCTGCGCGACGATCGCCTCCGCGTGCTGAATGTCGTTCGGATAGTCGTAAGCGGTGGCCGACGGACGATACCCGGCCTGCTCCAGTCGCACGAAGTCGGCGACCACCTGCGCATGCGTAACGGGTGCGTCGGCGCTCTGAGCGAATGCGGCGACCGGCGCGGCCAATGCGCATGCAACGAGCAAAGTCGAAACGAGTGCTTTCATGTTGTTCACCTATCAGTCAATGGCCGCCGCATCCGGAAGTGATGCCGCCTGAGCCGCCCTTAGCTTCGATCGCGAAGGTTGACTGCAGTCTGGCCTCCGGGCGCTGACCCGAAGCTGACCCGCGGGTTACGACTTTGTTATCTGCGCCGGCCCATCGCACGCGGAGCGCGGCAGCCGCGCGCACAGATGACAAATTCGTAATGTCGAGGTCAGCCGCGGGTAAGCGCGCGCTGCCGATACTGGCGCCATTGCCGCTTCAATCCGGACACGCCCATGTGGATCGTCAAACTGGCCCTCAGACGGCCGTACACGTTCATCGTGCTCGCCGTGCTGCTCTTCATCCTCGGGCCGCTTGCGATCCTGCGCACGCCCACCGACATCTTTCCGAACATCGACATCCCCGTGGTCAGCATCGTCTGGACCTACAACGGCTTTTCCGCCGAGGACATGGCGCACCGCATCACGTCGAGTTACGAGCGCGCACTGACCTCCGACGTCGACGACATCGAGCACATCGAATCGCAATCGCTGAACGGCGTGGCGGTCGTGAAGGTGTTCTTCCATCCGGGCGCGGACATCAACCGCGCGATCGCCGAGGCAGCGTCGAACTCCGCGTCGATTCTGCGCATCCTGCCGCCGGGCACGTTACCGCCGAACATCATCACGTACAACGCGTCGACGGTGCCGGTGCTGCAGTTGGGACTGTCCAGCGCGACGCTTCCCGAGCAGTCGCTTTACGATCTCGGCAACAGCTTCATCCGGACCCAGCTCGCCACCGTGCAGGGAGCGGCGGTGCCGCTGCCCTACGGCGGCAAGATCCGCCAGATCATGGTGCAGCTCGACCCGAAGGCGCTGCAGGCGAAGGGCCTCACACCCGCCGACGTGGTGAACGCCGTCAATGCGCAGAACCTGATCCTGCCCGGCGGCAGCGCCAAAATCGGCGCGCGCGAATACAACGTCGAGATGAACGGCAGCACCCGCACGGTCGCCGCGCTCAACGATCTGCCGGTCAAGACGGTGAACGGCAGCGTGGTGTACCTGCGCGATGTCGCGCACGTGATCGACGGCTATGCGCCGCAGACCAATATCGTGCGCGCCGACGGCAAACGCGCGGCCCTGCTGACAGTGGAGAAAACCGGCAGCGCGTCGACGCTCACGATCATCGACCAGGTCAAGGCGAAGCTGCCGAAAATCGCCGCGGGCCTGCCGGGCGCGCTCAGGATCACGCCGCTGTCCGATCAATCCGTGTTCGTCAAGTCGGCGATCACGGGCGTCGTGCGCGAGGCGCTGATCGCCGCCTGCCTGACGGCCGCGATGATCCTGCTGTTTCTCGGCAGCTGGCGCGCCACGCTGATCATCGCGGTGACGATCCCGCTCGCCGTGCTCACGTCGTTGATCGCGCTGGCGGCGCTCGGCCAGACGATCAATATCATGACGCTCGGCGGCCTCGCGCTGGCAGTCGGGATACTCGTCGACGACGCGACGGTCGCGATCGAAAACATCACCCATCATCTGGAGCGCGGCGCCGCGCTGCACGACGCGATCCTGAACGGCTCCGGAGAAATCGCGCTGCCGACGTTCGTGTCAACGCTCGCGATCTGCGTCGTGTTCCTGCCGATGTTCCTGCTCTCGGGCGTCGCGCGTTACCTGTTCGTGCCGCTCGCCGAAGCGGTGGTCTTCGCGATGGGCGCGTCGTACCTGTTCTCGCGCACGCTGATCCCCACACTCGCGATGTACCTGCTTCGCACGCGCGAATCCGGCGCGCGGCCCGCCGGCGGCATCGGCGGCATCGGCGCCGCGCTCACCCGCTTTCAGGCGCACTTCGAACGGCGCTTCGAGACGCTGCGCGACAGATATCAGCGGCTGCTTCGGGCGGCTCTCGCGCAGCGCGGGCGCTTCGTCGTGCTGTGGCTCGCGCTGTGTGCCGGTTCGCTCGTGCTGGTGCCGTTCACGGGCCGCGACTTCTTCCCCGCGGTCGATACCGGCGAAATCCGCCTGCATCTGCGCGCCCCGACCGGCACGCGGATCGAGGAAACCGCCCGTCTCACCGACGAGGTCGAGGCAAAAATACGCGCTGTGATTCCAGCTGCCGAACAGCGCGCGCTGCTCGACAACATCGGCGTGCCGGTGAGCGGCATCAATCTCACCTACGACTCCGCGCAGCCGATCGGCTCGGCGGACGCCGACATCCTGGTCACGCTCGCAGCGAAGCACGCGCCGACCGCGCAATACGTAGCCCGGCTACGCAACGTGCTCAATGCGTCGTTTCCGGGCGTGACGTTCGCCTTCCTGCCCGCCGATATCGTCAGCCAGATCCTGAACTTCGGCCAGCCCGCGCCGATCGACGTGCAGGTCGTCGGCAATCGACTCGCGCAAAACCGGCTGGTCGCGAACCGTCTGCTCGAGCAGCTGCGCGGCGTGCGCGGCCTCGTCGATGCGCGCATCCAGCAGCCCGGCGACGAACCGACGCTTAACCTCGACGTCGATCGCACGAGGGCGTTGCAGGCGGGCCTGACCCAGCACGACGTCGCGCAAAACCTGCTGATCGCGCTGTCGGGCAGTTCGCAGACCACGCCGAATTTCTGGCTCGATCCGGCCAACGGCGTCAGCTATCCGCTCGTCACCGAAGTGCCGCAATACGACCTCCACTCGCTGCAAACGCTGGCCAATCTGCCGTTGACGACGCAAGCGGTCACGGGCTCCGCGCCCAGCCAGCTCGGCACGCTCGGTACGGTCTCGCGCGGCTCGCAGCAGGCGGTGGTGTCGCACTACAACGTGCAGCCCGTACTCGACATCTACGCATCGACGCAAGGACGCGACCTGGGCGGCGTCGCCGCGGATGTGAGCCGGCTCGTCGACGCGGCGCGCGCGCAACTGCCGCCTGGTTCGTCGATCGTGATCCGCGGCCAGGTGCAGTCGATGAACACGTCGTTCGATGGGCTCGCCGCGGGGCTGGCCTTCGCGATCGCGCTGGTTTACCTGCTGATGGTCGTCAATTTCCAGTCGTGGCTCGATCCGCTGATCATCGTCAGCGCTCTGCCTGGCTCGCTGGCCGGCGTCGCGTGGATGCTGTTCGTCACGCAGACCACGCTCAGTGTGCCGGCGCTCACCGGCACGATCCTGTGCATGGGCATTGCGACGGCTAACAGCATTCTCGTCGTGACCTCCGCGCGGGAGTCGCTCGACGCCGGCAGCGCGCCGCTCGCCGCCGCGCTCGACGCGGGCGTCAAACGCTTCCGGCCGGTGCTGATGACCGCGCTCGCGATGCTGATCGGCATGCTGCCGATGGCGCTCGGTCTCGGCGACGGCGGCGAACAGAATGCGCCGCTCGGACGCGCGGTGATCGGTGGCCTCGCGATCGGCACCGTCGCCACGCTCGTGTTCGTGCCGGTCGTCTCCGGCCTCGTGCACGGCTGGCTCGCGAAGCGCCGCGCCGCGCGCGCGGCCGACGATCGCGCGCGGGTTGGCCAACCCACCTCCGTTGAATAAGGATTCCCGATGAACCGCTCCCGCACCGCACTCGCCGGCGGCCTCGCATGCGCCGCGGCCGCTCTGCTCGCCGTTGGCATCGTGCCGCGGCTCGAAGCCCGCACCGCGCAGACGCAGCAACTCGCCGCGCAACGCGAGATCGTCGTCGCCACGGTCGCGCCAACGCGCGCGCCCGCGACACAGGACCTGCTGCTGCCCGGTTCGGTCTCGGCGTGGGCCGATGCGCCGATCTATGCGCGCACCAGCGGCTATGTGCAGCACTGGTCCGCCGATATCGGCGCGCACGTCAAGGCCGGCCAGAGCCTCGCGCGTATCGACGCGCCGGAACTCGACGCGCAACTTCAGCAGGCGCGCGCCGACGCGGCCACCGCCGAGGCGAACTATCGCTTTGCCAGCAGCACCGCGCAGCGCTGGCAGACGATGCTGCAAAGCCAGTCGGTATCCGAGCAGGACGCGCAGGCGAAGAGCAGCGACGCGGCCGCCAGGCTCGCCGCGCTCGACGCGGCGCGGGCCAACGTCGCACGGCTGCAGGAACTCGTGTCGTACCAGAATCTGACGGCCCCGTTCGACGGCGTGGTTACCGCGCGCAACGTGCAGGTCGGCGCGCTCGTGACCGCGGGCGGTGCGCCCGGCCTTGCGGCGCCGACCGGTGAGCTGTTTCATGTCGCGCAGACCGATCGACTGCGCGTATACGTCGACGTACCGCAGGACGACGCCGGTCTGGTCACGCCCGACACCAGCGCATGGTTGACGACGCCGCAATATCCGGGGCGCCGCTTCGAGGCGAGCGTCGCGCGTAATGCCAACGCGCTCGACCCGGCGAGCCGCACGCTACGCGTGGAACTGGACCTCGACAATCGCGACGGCGCGCTGTTGCCCGGCGCGTACGCGCAAGTGCATCTCGCGCTCACCGCGCGCTCGCCCGCGCTCGAACTACCGGTGAGCGCGCTGCTGTTTCGCCCGGACGGCGTCACCATCGCGCTGGTGGATGCGCAGCACGAGGTGCGCTTGCGCACGGTGACGATCGGCCGCGACTTCGGCACCTACGTGGAAATCGCCAGCGGGCTCGCGGCGGGCGATCAGGTGATCGACAACCCGGGCGACGCACTCGCCGCCGGCCAGCGCGTACGCGTGGCGGCGGCCGGCGCGAGCCCAGCGAAAGCATCGTGAGGTTCATCGTGTGCGCCATTTCCGCCGTACTCCGAACCATCGTCGCCGCCAGCGCGGTAACCGCGTTGGCGGCCTGCTCGACGTTGCCGCCATACAGCGCGCCGTCGCTCGACGTACCCGCGCACTACGCGAGCCCGGACGCGAGCCCCGGCTGGAGCGTCGCCGCGCCGGCCGACGCGAACGCGCGCGGCCCCTGGTGGACCGTGTTCGGCGACCCTCAGCTCGATCAACTCGAAGCCCGCGTGGACATATCGAACCAGACCGTCCGCGAGGCAGTGGCCAATCTCGCCGCGGCTCGCGCGCTGATCGGCTATCAGAGCGCAGGGTATGCGCCGAGCGTGTCGGCCGGCGTGGCGGCGCAGCGCTACCGCACCTCGCAGAATCTGCAGGACCGCTCGGTCGCGGGCAAAACGATTCCCGACTTTGCGACCGGCGTGACCGCCAGCTGGGAACCCGACCTGTTTGGACGCGTGCGCAACGCGACCGCCGAAGCGCGCGCGAATGCGCAGGCGAGCGCGGCGGACCTCGAATCGGTGCGTCTGTCGGTCACGAGCCAGCTTGCTACGGACTACTTCGCGTTACGCTCGGTCGATCGCCAGAAGCAACTGCTCGACGATACCGTGGACGCGTATCGCGCCGCGCTGCGCATCGTGCAGCAGCAATTCGACGATGGCGCGGTCGACGCCTCCGCGGTCGCCCAGGCCCGCACCCAGCTCGAAAGCACGAGCACCCAGGCCAGCGACCTCGACGTGCAGCGCGCGCAACTGCAGCATGCGATCGCCACGCTGATCGGCGTGCCCGCTTCGACCTTCACGCTGGCCGCGCGCGCCGAGCCCGCGATGGTGCCCACTGTTCCCGCGGGCGTGCCGTCGGCGCTGCTCGAACGGCGCCCCGACATCGCCGCCGCCGAGCGCCGCGTGGCGGCGGCCAACGCGCGGATCGGCGAAGCGCGCGCCGCGTTCTATCCGGATCTCACGCTGTCGGCAAGCGCTGGCCTCGAAAGCACGTTCTTCGCGCCCTGGCTGAGCGCGCCGAGCCTGTTCTGGTCGCTCGGTTCGCAACTGGCGGGCACGCTGTTCGACGGCGGCCGCCACGCCGCGTCGCTGAAAGGCGCGAACGCGCAATACGACGCGGCCGTCGCCGCTTACCGGCAAACCGTGCTGGTCGCGTTCCAGCAGGTCGAAGACGAGCTGAGCGCGCTCGCGACGCTGGCCGGCGAAGCGCAGACCCAGCAGCGCGCGAGCGCCGCCGCGCAGTTGTCGCTGACGCTCACGACCAATCGCTATCGGGCGGGCGCGGTGAGCTATCTGGACGTGGTGACCGCCCAAACCATCGCGCTCGATAACCGGCGCACCGACGAACAGATCGCGGCGCGCCGACTCGCCGCGAGCGTGAGCCTGCTGCAGGCGCTCGGCGGCGGCTGGGCGCGCGCGTCGCTCGAGGCTCCGGTTGCTGCGGCTACGGCTGCTCCGGCTGCGCCGGTTACGGCCGCGCGAACCTCAGGATGAAGCGGGTCCCCGTTGCGTCGCTCTCGGCGCGCGCGGAGCCGCCGTGCAGCGCCATGATGGTGCGCACGATCGCGAGTCCGAGGCCGGCCGAAGCGCCCGCGCGCGCTTCGTTGTGGCGCGATGCATCGGCGCGATAAAAGCGGTCGAAAATGCGTTCGAGCAACGCCGGATCGATCGGCGGGCCCGGGTTGAAAACACTCAGCTCGAGCGCCGCCGGGGTTTGCTCGACACTCAACACGATCGCGCCGCCGCGCGGTGTATAGCGCAGCGCATTGGCGAGCAGATTGCTGAGCGCGCGCCGGACCAGTTCCTTGTCCGCGCGCAGCCGCCCTTCGCCCTGCACGCGAATCGTCACGCCCGCGTCGTCTGCCAGACCTTCGAAATAGTCGGCGATCTGACCGAGAGCCGCGTGGGCATCGAACTCCTCGAGCGTGGTGAGAAACTGCGGATGCTCGGCGCGCGCGAGAAAAATCACGCTCTCGATCATGCGCGAAAGCCGGTCGCATTCCTCCAGATTCGATTCGAGCAGCGCCTCGTATTCGGCGGGACTGCGCGGGCGCACGAGCGCGACTTCGGTCGCGCCGCGCAGGTTGCCGAGCGGGGTGCGCATATCGTGAGCGAGGTCGGCGGTGTACTGCGACATCCGCTCGAAGCCGCCGTGCAGGCGTTCGAGCATCGCGTTGAGCGCCGTCGCCAGCTCGACCAGTTCGCTCGGCGCGCGCTTCATTTCGATCGGCGTGCCGAGCCGGTCGACCGTGATCGTCGCGGCGCTGGCCGCGATCTCGCGCAGCGGGCGCAGCGCCGCGCGCACCAGCAGCCAACTCATCAGGAACGCCAGCAGCATGCCGGCGAAGCCGAAACCGTAGAGCCGCTCGCGGTAGCGGTCGAGCAGCAGCCAGCGGTCGGTCATGTCGCGCGCGATCACGATGGTGACCGGCGTGCCGTCGGTGAGCGCGGCTTCGGTCGCGAGTCCGCGCACCGGCACGCCGCGCGCGCTGCGCCACCCGACGACGTCGGCCTCGGCGATCCGCTGCGCCGGCCCGAGACGGCGCGCGAGCGGCGTTTGCGGAAAGGCCGGATCGGCGATGCCGGCCGTGTTGTGCTCGATCAGTTGCGCGCCGTTCGCGCCGAGTACCGCCATCGACAGCGCGCTATGGCCGAGCACCTGACTGGTCAGCCGGTCGGCGTGCTCACGCACGTCCTGCTCGTCGTGCAACTCCTCGGCGAGGCGCCGCGTATGCCGGGCGATCAGCACGATGTCGAGATCGTCCTGCTGTTTGACCTCGCGATCGAGCGTGAAATAAAGCGTGCTGCCGACCAACGCGAACACGGCGAGCGTGGTGCCGGCGAAACTGAGCGCAAGCCCGGTGGTCAGCGAGCGCAGCGCGATGCGCGCCATCAGAGGGAATCCTTGATTTCGGCGACATAGCCGACGCCGCGCACCGTATGGATCAGCTTGACGTCGAAGCCGTCGTCGACTTTCGCGCGCAGCCGGCGGATCGCGACTTCGACGACGTTGGTGTCGCTGTCGAAGTTCATGTCCCATACGTAGGACGCGATTTGCGTGCGCGTCAGCACTTCGCCCTGCCGGCGCACCAGTAGTTGCAGCAGCGAGAATTCCTTCGGCGTGAGGTCGATGCGCGTCGCGCCGCGCTTCACGCGGCGCCTCGTGACATCCACTTCGAGCTCGCCGAGCGACAGCAGATCGCTCTCGCGCGGCGGCCCACGGCGGGCCAGCGTGCGGACCCGCGCCAGCAGTTCGACGAACGCGAAGGGCTTGACCAGGTAGTCGTCGCCGCCCAGTTCGAGGCCTTTGACGCGGTCGCTGATGTCATCGCGCGCGGTCAGGAACAGCACCGGGGTGGCGTGCGTCGCGCGCAGCGCCTTGAGCACCGCCCAGCCGTCCATTGCGGGCAGCATCACGTCCAGCACGATCACGTCGTACGCGACTTCTTTGGCGAGCAGCAAACCTTCGGCGCCGTCCGCGGCGACGTCTACCGTGTAGCCGGATTCTTCAAAACCCTTCTTCAGGTACGCGCCGGTTTTCGGCTCGTCTTCGATCACGAGAATGCGCATTGTCGTTCTGTTGGCAGTCAGTCCGGCTCAATTGTATGCGCTCGCCTGCCCGCGGCAGGCCGCGCTGTGCGCCCGGAACGCGCTCTTCGTCGATCATGTAGATAAATCATGAATTAATACTAATTATTCGGTTGAAACATGGATTGAGGTCGGTAGTATGCGGGTTATCCCGAATTTTTGGCCTCCACACCATGGCTTCGTCGTCTTTCGCCGCGCCCCGCCCGCTCAAGCTCGCAGTCGTCACCGTTCTCGTCGGCATCGGCGCCGGATTAGCCGGCATGACGCTCGCATTGCTGCTCCACGCGATCCAGCACCTCGCGTTCGGCTACGGCGCCGGCGACAGTTTCCTCCAGGGCGTCAGCGACGCTTCCGCTTCGCGTCGCGTGCTCGCCCTATGCTTGTGGCCGGCGCGGGTTGGGCGACGCTGTATCGATTCGGCCAACCGCTGATCAGTGTTCGCAAGGCGGTCGCGTCCGCCGATCCGCGCATGCCGGTGCTCAGCACCATCGCCCACGCTCTTTTGCAGATCGTCACGGTCGCGCTGGGCTCGCCGCTCGGTCGCGAAGTCGCGCCGCGCGAAGCCGGCGCGCTGCTGGCGGGCCGAATCGCGCATTGCGCAGGTCTGTCCCGCGACGAGTGCCGGCTGCTCGTCGCCTGTGGCGCCGGCGCGGGTCTCGCCGCCGTCTACAACGTGCCGCTCGGCGGAGCGGTATTCGTGCTCGAAGTGCTGCTCGGCTCGTTCGCGCCGCGCGCGATGGTCGCCGCGCTGGTCACGTCGACGCTCGCCGCGGTGGTCGCGTGGGCCGGGCTCGGCAACCAGCAGCAATACGTGGTGCCCGCGTTCAGCGGCAGCTCCGCGTTGTTGGGATGGGCGGCGCTGTGCGGCCCGCTGTTCGGCCTCGCCGCCTGGCTGTTCGTCCGGCTAACCTCCGCCGCGCGGGCCCGCGCGCCGCGAGGCGTCGAGTTGCTCGGCCTGTCGGTCGTCAATTTCGCGGCGATCGGCCTGCTGGTGGTCTGGTTTCCACAATTGGCCGGGAACGGCAAGGGGGCGGCCGCGCTGTCGTTCGGCGGGCATCTGGGCACCGGACTCGCCGTTACGCTGCTGGTTCTGAAAGTCGCGATCGAAGCGGCGACGTTGCGCGCCGGTGCCGAAGGCGGCCTCCTGACGCCGGGACTGACGAACGGGGCGCTGCTCGCGATCGTGCTGGCGAGCGCGTGGAACGGCGTGTTGCCCGGCGTTGCGCCCGCTGCCTGTGCACTGATCGGGGCCGGTGCGTTCCTCGCCGCATCGATGCAGATGCCGCTTACCGCTGTCGTGCTGATCGTGGAGTTCACCCATGCGAGTCACGATCTGCTGTTTCCGCTGTTGCTCGCGGTGGCGGGATCGGTGGCGACGTTCCGGGCGATCCCGGCGCTGTTGGCGCTGCGCGTGAAGGCACCGTCGTCCGAAGCCGCGGCGGTCGCCGACGCCACCGTCACCGCTTCCGTCACCGAGCGAGTGAACTCCTGACGCGGGTCGGGTCGTGCATGCCGTCGCGCATGCCGCAATCCCGGCACCCCGGCAGCAGCGGTGTCGATTTTCCTCAGGACTTCTGCCGATCGCCGCGCATCTGCTAATTTAAAGTGGCGTCGCGCTCTCGCCCGCAAGACCTGCGCGCGCCCCGTTGCGAGTCCCGTTGACCTTAACGAAAGGAGATGTTGATGAGCGCGATGATGAAAGCTGCCGTATTCATCGAACCCGGCCGCATCGAACTGACGGATAAACCATTGCCCGACGTGGGCGCGAACGATGCGCTGGTGCGCATCACGACCACCACGATCTGCGGCACCGACGTGCACATTCTGAAAGGCGAATACCCGGTCGCCAAAGGCCTGACGGTCGGCCACGAGCCGGTCGGCGTGATCGAAAAGCTCGGCAGCGCGGTGAGCGGCTACGAGGAAGGCCAGCGCGTGATCGCCGGCGCGATCTGCCCGAATTTCAATTCGTACGCGGCGCAGGACGGCGTCGCTTCGCAGGACGGCAGCTATCTGATCGCCAAAGGCCAATGCGGTTGCCACGGCTACAAGGCGACCGCAGGCTGGCGTTTCGGCAATCTGATCGACGGCACCCAGGCCGAATACGTGCTGGTGCCGGACGCGCAGGCCAACCTCGCGCCGGTGCCCGACGGCCTGACCGACGAGCAGGTGCTGATGTGCCCCGACATCATGTCGACCGGTTTCAAGGGCGCGGAGAACGCGAACATCCGCATCGGCGACACGGTGGCGGTATTCGCGCAAGGACCGATCGGTCTGTGTGCGACCGCGGGCGCGCGGCTGCTGGGCGCGACCACGATTATCGCGGTCGACGGCAACGATCATCGTCTGGAGATGGCCCGCAAGATGGGCGCCGACGTCACGCTGAACTTCAAAAATTGCGATGTGGTCGACGAGATTCTCAAGCTGACCGGCGGCCGCGGCGTGGATTCGTCGATCGAGGCGCTCGGCACTCAGGGCACCTTCGAATCGGCGCTACGGATTCTGAAACCGGGCGGCACGCTGTCGAGTCTCGGCGTCTACTCGTCCGATCTGACTATTCCACTGTCGGCATTCGCGGCCGGCCTCGGCGATCACAAGATCAATACCGCGCTGTGTCCCGGCGGAAAAGAGCGGATGCGGCGTTTGATGAACGTGATCGAATCGGGCCGCGTCGATCTCGGCGCGCTGGTCACGCATCAGTACAGGCTCGACGACATCGTTACCGCTTACGAACTGTTTGCGAATCAGCGCGACGGGGTGCTGAAGGTGGCGATCAAGCCGCATTGACTGGTGCGGGAGATGTTGATGCGCGTGGCGGGGCTCCGGGGGCCGTCACGCTGCGAACTTTATGCGTGATGCCGATTGCGCTTTCGCGGACCGATATTCAGAATAGGCGCCTAAAAACGGTAGCAGAACCATAACCATGCAAAATCTCGCAGCGGTCGTTTTCGATTTCGAAACGGTACCAGCAGCGCAAGGTCATCAAATACAACCAGCTCGTCGCGAATCACACACAGGAACGTGATGCCATGACCCTTCGCAACGCCATTCCGATTCTGCGCATCTTCTCGGTCCAGACAGCTTACGAGTTCTATCTCGACTATCTGGGCTTCACGCTCGACTGGGAACACCGCTTCGCCGACGATCTACCGCTCTACGCACAGATCAAACGCGACAACGTCGTGTTCCATCTGAGCGAGCATTACGGCGACGGCACCCCCGGCTCGGCCGTGTTTCTGCCGGTCGACGATATCGATTCGCTGCATCGGGAGTTACAGGCGAAGCACTACCGATATGCGCGGCCCGGCGTGGAAACCGTCGACTGGGGACGGCAAATGCTGATCACCGATCCGTTCGGCAATCGCCTGAGTTTTTGCCAGCTTGCGCCAGAGTGAATGAGCGCTCGTTGTCGGGCCAGCGTGGGCGCAAAGTTCGGCTTGTCGATTTCAGCCCCCCGCCTCTCGCCGCTCCGCTCCCTCGCGTCGCTGCCCCGCTAGCGCTTCGGCTTGCGCCGCTTGCCTGGCACCTGCGCCGCGGGCGGCCTGCCGCAAATCAATGCAACCCCAGCCTGAACGGTCGCTCGCAGCGACTCGCGTGAATCGCCCGCGCGCGAGCGCAACGCGAGACTGTGCAACAACGCAGATGCGACTTTCGCGAGCAGCGCCGGATTCGCCGCTGCGTCGAGTTCGCCTTCTGCTTGCGCGCGTTCGAGCCGTCGCGTGAACTCGGCATCGAACGTATCGAGACCGCGCGCGAGCCTTTCGCGTACCTCGGCGTCCGCTCTCGATTCCACCGTCGCGGTGCCGATCAGGAAACAGCCACGCGGCACCTCGCCCAGCGGCAGATAAAGCGCCAGCGCGCTCTCATAGACAGCCAGCAACGCGTCGGCCAACGGGCGATCGCCATCCAGCGCGGCTTGCATCGCATTGCGGCCGAGTTCGATGTAGCGATCGAGCGTGTCCAGATAAAGCGCGTGCTTGTCGCCGAACGCGCTGTACAGACTCGGCCGGTTCATGCCGGTCGCCTCGCTCAGCGTATCGAGCGACGTGCCCGAATAACCGCTGTGCCAGAAGGCGTCGCGTGCATCGCTCAGTGCCTGATGCGAATCGTAGTTGCGAGGGCGGCCGCGTGGCCGCTTGTCATTTTTTGTACCGGTATGCATAAAAATATGTGGCGCCGTCGATTTTTGTTCACTATAGTACAAAAACTTCAACGCCCGGGAGACATCCGCATGGAACTTTACTTTTCGCCGCTCGCGTGTTCGCTTGCCACGCGCATTTCGCTCTACGAGGCCGGCGTGCACGCGCGCTTTGTCGAAGTGGATACGAAGTCGAAGCGGTTGCGTGACGGCACCGATTTCTACCCCATCAATCCGCTCGGCCAGGTACCGGTGCTCCGTACCGACGAAGGCTGGCTGCTACGAGAAAACACCGCGATCCTGCCGTATGTCGCCGATGCGTTTCCGGCCGCGCAACTCGCGCCGAAATCCGGCACCGCGCAGCGCGCAAAACTGCAGGAGTGGCTTGGATTCATCAGCACCGAGCTTCATAAGGGTGTATTCGTTCCGCTGCTCGATCCGCTCGCGACCGATGACGTGCGCAGCTATACGCTCAAGAGAGTTGCGCTGCGCCTGAATCTGCTCGAACAGCACCTACGTGAACGCGAATTTCTGCTGGACCACTTCACGGTGGCGGATGCCTATCTGGTCACCGTATTGAACTGGGCGCAATATAGCGGCGTCGAGCTCGCGGAGTGGCCGGCGGTGCACGCTTACTACGAACGCATCGCGCGCCGGCCCGCGGTGGCGAAGGCGTTCGCCGAAGAGTTCGCGTTGTATGCCGAGGAACAGCAGAGGCGCAATGCAGAGGCGGCGTGATTGAGGCGCTTGCCAGGTGAACGTCACGGCGGCCGCGGTCGCCGCCTGCCAGTTCGAGCGCAAGCTTCGCAGCAACGCTATCGCACAGCGCCCACGAAAACATCGACGGCAACGTCCATGACGCCGCCAGCTGCACCCGGCGCGTGATTCGCGGCGGGTCGTGGTCGAACGTGCCGTCGTTCGTGCGGGCGGCGAGCCGCGCCGCGGTGCCGGTCGGCGTGCGGCGCGGCTATTTCGGCTTCCGCGTGGTGCGCGAAATGCCGGCGGCCGATGGCGGGAAAGTGGCGAACGTGCAGTGAAATGGGGGCGTGGGCGTGGATATGAGGCCTGCCCCGCCCCGCTCACTTCTTCACGCGCCCGGCTTCAGCACGACCCGAAAGCGCGCTTTGCCGCTCATCATCCGGTCGTAGGCCTCGGCCGCGCGCGACAGCGGATACTCCTCGATCATCGGCTTCACGCCGGCCAGCGCGCTGAACGCGAGCGTTTCGGTCGAATCCGCCGCGGTGCCCGACGGCCAGCCCTGCACCGAATGGCGGCCCATGATGAACTGCGTGATCGGCACTTCGACCGGCTCTTCGGATACGCCGACCATGATCAGCTTGCCGTTCAGACCGAGGCCGCCGAGCGCCGCGCTCATCGCCTTGCCGCTCGTCGCGGTGGCCAGGATCACGCGCGCGCCGCCGAGCGCCTGCAACGCTTCGGCGACGTTCTGCGACGCGCTGTCGATGTAGTGATGCGCGCCCAGCTGCCGCGCGAGCGGCGCCTTGTCCTGGCCGCGCGCGATCGCCACCGTCACGAAGCCGAGCTTGCGCGCGTACTGCACGCCGAGATGGCCGAGCCCGCCGATACCGAGAATCGCGACCACGTCGCCGCCGCGCGCGCCGCTGTTGCGCAGCGCGTTGAAGGTGGTGATCCCCGCGCAAAGGAGCGGCGCAGCGTCGACGTCGGACAGGTCTTCGGCCATCCGCGCGAGCGCTTCCTGCGGCGCGACCATATATTCCGCGTAGCCGCCGTCGTAGCTGATGCCGGGAATCTGGCCGCGCTTGCACAGCACGAAGTCGCCATGCCGGCAATGTTCGCAATGACCGCAGTGGCCGCCGTGCCAACCCACGCCGACGCGCTGGCCGACTTGCCAGTCGTCGACGCGCGCGCCGAGCTTGTCGATCACGCCGGCAATCTCGTGACCGGGCACGCGCGGAAACTGCAGCCCCGGCCAGTGCCCTTCTTTCGTCATCGAGTCGCTATGGCAGATCCCGCACGCCTGGACCTTCACGAGCACATGTCCTTCGGGCGGTTCCGGCACTTCGCGTTCGACGAGTTCCAGCGGACCGCCGGCTTTCGCTACTTGCACTGCCTGCATCTTTCGCATCGCTTACTCCTTGGTAGGGAAGGAACCGTGCGGGATCGGTGAGCACGTCGCACGGGGACGGGAACGGCACAGCGATCGGCGCGCGCCCCGCCGTTTGGCGGCGGAAACGCGCGTCGGACAACCGGATAATTGTAGGACGTCGAAACGAAGGGATCACGCCCAACCCTTGCCCAGCCGCTCGATACTCTCGCGCGTCTCGCGCTCCAGTTGCGCGACCAGTTCGGCGGCCGGCAACGAGCGTGCGAGTCGCGCGGCCTGCCCCGCCCACTGCGCGCCGTAGCCCGTTTCGCCGCCCGCTTTGGCGGCCGCGTTCAGCGCCTTGCCCGCGTCGTAGGTGATCGGATAGGACGGCACGCGCGGCGCGTGCGGGTCCTCGCCGAGCGCGGTGAAGCGATTGACGATGCTGCGCGCCAGGCGCCCCGAAATCGCCGCCGTGAGGGTGGTCTGACGCGCGGCGTCGCCGAGCAGGGCCGCGCGATACGCGTCGTCGATCGAGGTCTCCGGACAGGCGACGAACGCGGTGCCCAGTTGCGCGGCCTGCGCGCCGAGCGCGAGCGCGGCGGCGATGCCGGCGCCGTCCATGATGCCGCCGGCCGCGATCACCGGCACGTCGAACTCGCTCGCGATCAGGCGCGTCAGCGCGAAGGTGCCCAGGCGCTCGTCGCGCTCGGTCGTGTCGAAGGTGCCGCGATGGCCGCCCGCTTCGATCCCCTGCGCGACGATCGCATCGACGCCCGCTTCGACCGCCGCGGCCGCTTCGTCGAGCTGGGTCGCGCTCGCCAGCAGACGGATGCCCGCGTGCTTGAGGCGGGCGATCACCGCATCGGGCGGCAAGCCGAAATGAAAACTCACGACCGCCGGCTTTTCTTCCAGCAGCATTTTCTGCATCGCTTCATCGGCGACGAAGCTCGTGTAAATCTCCGTGAGCGTTTGCGGCGGCGTCGCGTCGTATTGGCGAAATACCGGCTCGAGCCAGTCGAGCCAGGCGCGCTCGACGGCCGCATCCGACGTCGCCGGGCGATGGCAGAACACGTTGACGTTGAACGGCCGGGTCGTCAGCTCGCGGGTCTGCCGGATCGCGTTGCGCGCATTCTCCACGTTCATCGCGGCGACGCCGAGCGAACCGAGCGCGCCCGCGTTCGAGACCGCGGCGGCCAGCGCCGGCGCGGTGACGCCGGCCATCGGCGCCTGGATGATCGGCTTGTGGATGCCGAGGGTGCTCAGCAACGCTCGCTTACCGTCTTTGTTCGTTGTTTGCGCTGGAGTGCTCATGGTCGTTCACGATCCTCTACGTTAAGGATTGGGGTTGAGGCGGCGAAGGTCTCGGGCTCGAGCGGGTCGATCCGGCCTGTTGGACGACAGAATGTAATCCATTTTTGCGTGCGTCGCGGGCGCCGGTCGATCCTTGCGCAGCGCTCGACTTCGCAGGATTGATCCGTCCGCGAAAGATCGCGCGTGCCGGTGCCGATAACCGTACTAACCGGCACGGCGTTTACCGCGATACCTGACCCGGTCGGCAGGCGATCCGGTCAAATATACTGGCGGCTGTGCTGTTACAGTCCTGTTCAATTGAGCCACTCCAGTTCAAACGAGGTATTCATGGAATCAATGCTCGAGCGGCTTTCGGAATCGGTGGCTTCGGCGGAAAGCCTGGAGCAGCTGACGAGGCCGCTGCTCGAAATGCTGCAGATCGTCACCGGCCTGGAGTCGGTGTATCTGACCTCGATCGATGAAGCAGCAGGCATCCAGTTCGTCGACTTCGCGCGCAACACCGGCGAGTTGCAGATCCCCGAGGGCCTCGAAGTACCGTGGGCAGACACGCTGTGCAAGCGCTGTATCGAAGAAGGCTGCCGCTTCACTGCCAGCGTCAGTACGCTGTGGCCCGACAGCGACGCGGCCAAAGCGCTCGGCATCGAGACTTATGCGAGCGCGCCGATCTGCGCGAGCAACGGCCTTGTGATCGGCACGCTGTGCGCGGCCAGCAAGCAAAGCCAGATGATCGGCCCGCGCGCGCGCAGCGCGCTCAATCTGTTCTCGCGGATCATCGCCCAGCATCTCGAACGTGAACGCCTTCTGAAAGAACTGCGGCAGTCGAACGAGTACCTCGCGAAGTCCGCGCTGACCGATCCATTGACCGGCCTGCCCAACCGGCGCGCGTTCCTCGACGAACTGAACCGCCTGCTCGCGCGCGCCGCGCGAGACGGCGCGTATGTGATCGTCGGGATGATCGACCTTGACGGCTTCAAGAAGATCAACGACCAATACGGCCATGCGGCCGGCGACAGTCATCTGACCGCGTGCGCGCATCTCGTGCGCAGTGTCACGCGCGAGGGCGATATGGTCGCGCGGCTCGGCGGCGACGAATTCGCGTTCGTGAGCCCGGGCCCGCTCGACGCCGCCCAGGCGAACCGCAGCGCGGACGACATTCGCACGCGCATCGCCGCGGCGGCCGATGGCGCGAGCCTGTCGGGCCGCTACTCGGCGGACCCGATCTCGCTGAGCGTCGGCGTGGTCGCGGTGCACTTCGTCAGTGCGGATCAGGCAATCGCGCTCGCCGACGCGGCAATGTATGAGAACAAGCGCGACCGGCAACGCGCGAGAACCCGCGACAACGGTCAGCCAACTTCCGCCTGACACCGCAACATCGCAACACTGCAATGTGCTGCGCCGGCGGACCCCCAGGGTCCGCCTGTTTGCATGAAGCGCACGCGGCTCGCCTCCAGATGAGTACTCGCCTTCTTTGCGCACGGGGGGATTACCCTTATAAGCAGGGTCGATTCCGAAAAAATGTTCTCGACCCGCGCGCATTTTCATCACACTGATCGATTCGCGCCCGCCGGTAATTCTGTCTGATCCCGCCCTTCTGTCGTCCGGTTTCGCGCGAACCTGACTGATCGCGCGTCGCCGCGCAACCGGCGTTCCCGGAACGAATGTCTAATTCTTACCGGACCACGTCGAATCGGCCGATTTCGGGACTCCGAACGAATTCACCGTCCGGTACAAAAAGGCCGATCTCCTTCGCGAAAAGCGATCTCTGGAAAATTCCCGCTAATCGAGCAAGAAGCATCCAAATAATCCGACAAAGCCGGTATTATTCACCCCCATCGAACGGGCTGACGCAGTGACTTTTTCCGACTCACGAGTCGGCACAGCGCATCAGCCAGGCGACGCAAGTCGCCGTCTTCCTCGGAGAAACGGCCCGGCATGCCGGGCTCGCGGATCGTCATGGCCCCCGCGCCGTGACTCGCAACCTCCGGGCTCAAATCGTCGCGGCCAGCCGGCACTAACCGGCCAGCCGTGACGCGGCAGTAAGGCAGTCGTTCTCCGTTGTCACGCATCAGGCGAGTGGAACCTCATCGTTACCAGTCAGGAGTACTGGGTAATGGGTTCGCGCTCGTGTCGTCTTTCTGAAGCCCCGGCAAGCAATTGCCGGTTCTCTTTCAAAACTATTCCGGTGGAAACGCATTCGCGATGATTACACGACGTCAATTTCTCGGTTGCCTGACGGCTGTCGGCGGCAGCTATCTGATGAACGCATATGGACAGGTGTCCGGCACCTCGCCGGACGGCACCACGATCCCGTCGGCCTCGACCATCGTCGACAAGAGCGGCTCCAAGTGGACGGTCAAGGACGGCGTCATCTATCGCAACGGCAGCACCGTCGGCAATACGTATAACGTGTCGCTGCTGCTGTGGTACGGCGGCAGGATCTGGCACGTCGGCACCGGCGGACAGTTCTACGTGTGCAACGACGCCGACCAGTGGCTGCCGTGCAGCGATCCGCGCGTCGCGGTCGCCGCCACCGCGGGCTCGTTCTACGGGATGAACGGCCACTTCGACTACACGTACACGCCGGCCAAACTCATCTCGATCCTGAAGGACATGGGTTGCACGAGCTATCGGGTCGGCTGTACCGACGATCCGAACCAGATCTATGCGGTCTCCAAACTGGCGCAGGCGTTCCAGTCGAACGGGATGACGCTGCTGGTGCTGATCAACCATGGCATCTACGATTCGGTCGGCAATCTGTTTAGCAGCGAATCGGCCGCATACAACAGTGCGCAGCAGGCGGCGATGAACATCGCCAACGCGCTGAAGCAATACGGCGTGACGATCTACGAATGCGGTAATGAGCTGACGCGCCAGAACGACACGGTGCTCAACTTTACGTATGCCGGCACCAAGGTGGTCGACTTCAACAACCGCAATTGGCCGATCATGCGCGGCGCGATGCGCGGGATGATCGACGGCGTGAAGGCCGTGCAATCCGACGCGAAATGCGGGGTCAACTTCTGCGTCGCCGACATCGGCGCGTCCGACGCGCTGTGGGACGGCATGCAACCGGACGGCTCGGGCGGCTATCCGAAGGTGCGTTGGGACATCACGACCTGGCACAACTACGAGGTGTACGGCGATATCTTCAACATCGGCAGCGACGGCGCGGGCCCGGGCTTCGATCTGCCCGCCTATTGCAAGGCGCGCTATGGGGTGCCGTTCATCATCACCGAATGGAACACGGGTCCGGAGAAGAACGAGGACTACCGTGCCAGTTTCGTCACGAGCCGGTTGGGCAAGTACTACGGCGGGCGCAAGACGAGCAATGTTCAGTCGGTGATGTACTACGTGCTCGATAGCGGCGACCAGACCTACGGGATCATGGTGGACGGCAAGCCGATCAGCGCGCCGTATAACGCGTTCAAGAGTTTTGTCGCGAATAATCCGGACAATTGATTCGCGACGTGTAATCGACACTACTCGACGCGAAACACCTGCAACTGGACGCAGTCGGGGCGCCGGATACCCGACGCGACGAAGATATGGCGGCTCAGCCACGCATGTGCGGCCGATGTGGTTTCGAAGCGCGGCGTGGTGCGGAAGTACACCTGCTCCGGTGGCACGGGTTCGCCGCGGGTAATCCGCTCCATCACGTCGATGGGTCCGAACCGCACGCCGGTGTTGACGATGAAAAGATGCTCGCCGTTGTCGAGACGCGCTGCGTAGCGGGCGTCGAGCGTCGTGAAGCCGTCGGCGCGGATCAGTTGATAGTCCGCGCCGGCCGCGCAGATTTCGCCGGAAATCTCGCCGCGGATGGTGCCGCCGAGAATCGGCACGACGCGGCGCAATCCGTCGCCGGTGTCGCCGACCGTCACCGGTTGGCCGACTTCGATTGTGATGTCGGCGATATGGGTCAGAACGGGTTGCATGCGTGAGTCTCCTGTTTATACCGGGCTGCCAGGCGGTCCGGGCAAGCGTTTCGAACGTTTGATTCTCTATCAGGGGCCCTGATAATAGAAGAGGTACATGAAACGCCCGGTACAAACTCGGAGTGTGCGTGAGGCACGCTCAGGATCAAGCGCCGTCGGCCGGCGGCCCTGCCGCCACCACACACGCCCGCAGCGCCGCCGCGACCCGCTCGTCGAGCCGCCCCGCTGAGGGGTCGCCACGCAACGCCAGCGCCTGCTTCACGCTAACCACGCGCTCGGCGAGATACCGCCGGCCGCTGCCGATCGCGTCCTCGAACTCGTTGGCGCGCCGATTGATTTCCTGCGAATCGGCGCTGACCAGCAACACCGCGTGAGCCAGCACGACGTGCAACGGCGCGACCGCTGCTGCTGACGGCGACGTCGACGCCCCCTCCACCCGCCGCCAATACTGCGCGGTACCCGCGATCTTGCGCGCATCGTCCGGCGGCCCCCACGCCAGATTGAAGCGGCCGTCGCAAAACGAGCCTTCCACCGTCTGCCAATGCGTTCGCAGCCCGAGCGTGCCGAGCGCGTCGGCGATGATCGCGCACAGGTGTCGATAGACCGTCTCGGAGCGGTCGCCGACGGTGCCCCGCAGTGGATACGCAAGGCTCAGATTCAAAATGCCCGGCCCTTGCGGCACCAGCCCGCCGCCGGACATGCGCAGATACACCGGACACCCGCGTGCCGCGAATTCGGCGCGCGCACGCTCGAACTCACCGAAGCGCCGGTAACTGCGCGGCACCACCAGCGAAAGCGGCGCCTGCCAAAGATGCGCGACGCACCGCCCCGCCGCCGCCAGCGACAACAACTCCATCTCCGCGGCGAGCGGGTCGGCGCGGCCCACCTCGATATCGACAATCTCGAATGGCATAGGCATGAGCACGATAAAAGCGACCGCGAGTCCGGCCATGGCGACCCGGCCGGACCCTCGCGCAACGGTCGCCCGAGCTTGCGCGAACTCGCCCGTCAGCCGCCTGCGAGATGCCGCAGCAGCGCCGCGTTCACCTCGCTGGCCTTCTCGAGCATCGCCATATGGCCGGTCGCGTCGAACAGGATCACCTGCGCGCCGGCCGGCGCCCTCGCCGCCTGAGCGGACGGAATCACCCGGTCGTCCTTGCCCCACAACACGAGCACCGGTTTGTCCACGCCGGCGAGCCGGTCCGCCAGTATCGCCGATTGCCTGCCGTCCTTGAACAGCGTGCCGGCCAGCTCCGCCAGCAACGGCTCGATGCCGTCCATCCGCTTGAACTTGAGCAGATCGTCGATCATCTGCCGGCTGACCAGTTCGGGGTCCGCGAACAGCTGTTCCAGCACCGGCTTCAGCTCGCGCCGCGATTGCGCCTGCACGAAGCCATCGGTATAGCCGCTGTTGATCTCGCTGTCGAAACCGGCCGGGCTGACCAGCGCGAGACTGGCGACCTGCGCGGGCGCGCTGACGGCCATCTGCATCGCGATCGCGCCGCCCATCGAATGGCCGACAACGTGCACCGGACCGTTGACATGCGCCGCCTCCAGGAAGCCCCGCACGAAGTCGGCCAACGCATCGACCGAGGCGCCCGGCAACGCCGCCTGACTCTGGCCATGCGCGGGCAGATCGAGCGCGATCACCGGATGTTTGGCCGCGATCGCATCGAGGTTGAACAGCCAGTTGTTGAGGTCTCCTCCAAAACCGTGAATGAACAGCACCGGCGTGCCCTGTTCCGGTCCGCGTCGCGCATAGCGCACGCGAATGCCGCCGACGTCCACATAGTCGAACGCCGGCCCGCTGTCCTCTTCGTCGTCGCCGGCGGCCGGCACCTCGTATGCGGCGATGTAGGCCTCGATCTCGGCGTCGCTGACCTCGCTGTCGGCCAGCACGCCGAGCAGCGCCTTGACCGGCAGCGTGTCGCCGCTTTGCGCGACGATGCGGCGCAACAGGCCTGCGTCGGTCGCCTCGACGGCATTGGAGATCTTGTCGGTGTCCACGTCGAGCAGCGGCTGGCCGACTTCGATGCGCTCGCCTTCGGCCACCAGCCAGTCCTGCACGGTGCCCTCGCGCATTTCCAGCCCCCACTTGGGCATCACGATCGGGGTGATATACGTGCTCATCAGTGCTTGCCTCCTGTGCCGAGCGTGCGACGGACCGCGTCCACGATCTGCCCGGCGCTGGGAATATAAAGATCTTCGAGTGTCGGCGAGAACGGCACCGGCACATGCGGCGGCGCGACCATTTCGATCGGCCCCTTCAGCGCGCCGAAAATCTGTTGCGCGACCTGCGCGGAAATATCGGTCGCGATATTGCAGCGCGGGCTCGCCTCGTCCACCACGACCAGATGGCCGGTTTTCTCGACCGATTCGAGCACCGTGTCCATATCGAGCGGCGAGAGCGTACGCAAGTCGATCACTTCCGCGTCGATGCCGTCCTTCGCGAGCTGCGTCGCGGCCTCCAACGCGCGATGCACCATCAGCCCATAAGTGACGATCGACACCTGCTTACCGTCGCGCACGACGTTCGCCTCGCCGAACGGAATCGCATACGAGTTCTCCGGCACTTCGCCTTCGAAGCCGTACAGGTTCTTGTGCTCGCAGAAGATCACCGGGTCGTTGTCGCGGATCGCCTGGATCAACAGCCCCTTGGTGTCGTACGGCGTGCTCGGGCAAACCACCTTCAGCCCGGGGATGTGCGTAAACAGCGGCGTGAGCATCTGCGAGTGCTGCGCGGCCGCGCGAAAACCGGCGCCGACCATGCAACGGATCACCACCGGCGTCTCGGCCTTACCACCGAACATGTAGCGGAATTTGGCGGCCTGATTGAAGATCTGGTCGAAGCACACGCCCATGAAATCGATGAACATCAATTCGGCGATCGGCCGCATCCCGCAGGCTGCCGCGCCGATCGCAGCGCCCACATACGCGCTTTCGCTGAGCGGCGTGTCGAGCAGGCGGTCGCCGTGCTTCGCGTACAGTCCCTTGGTGACGCCGAGCACGCCGCCCCAGGCGTCTTTCTCGCCATCGGCGCCGGAGCCGCCGACGATGTCTTCGCCGAGCATGATCACGCTCGGATCGCGGGTCATTTCCTGGTCGATCGCTTCGTTGATCGCCAGCTTCATGCTGAGTTTGCGGGCCATGATACGGATTCCTCTGGATTCGTCGGGTTCGCGGGTCAGTACTTCACGTAGACGTCGGTGAGCAGATCGGCCGGTTTCGGCAGCGGCGCGGCCTTCGCTTCCTGCACCGCGCGCTCGATCAGCGCGCCGACCTCGTGGTCGATCGCCTCCAGCTCGGCCCGCGTGAGGACCTCGGCCTCGATCACCCGCGCCGCGAAAATCTTCAGGCAGTCGCGGTTCGCGCGGATCTCGTCCAGTTCGCCGGACGCGCGATAGGTCTGCGCGTCGCCCTCGAAATGGCCGTAAAAGCGCACCATCTTGCATTCGAGCAGCGACGGGCCGCCGCCTTCGCGCGCGCGGCGAATCACTTCGCCGGCGGCCTCGTGCACTGCGAAGAAATCGGTGCCGTCCACCGTGACGCCGGGAATGCCGAAACCGGCCGCGCGATCGACGTAGCTGTCGACGGCCGTCGCGTAGTCGCGCGAAGTCGCTTCCGCATAGCCGTTGTTCTCGATCACGAAAATCACCGGCAGATTCCACACGGCGGCCAGATTCAGGCTTTCGAGGAAGGTGCCCTGGTTGGACGCGCCGTCGCCCGCGAAGGTGATGCCGACTTCGCCCTTGCCGCGAAATTTGGCGGCCAGCGCGGCGCCGCAGATCAGCGGCGCGCCGGCGCCGAGAATCCCGTTGGCGCCCATCATCCCTTTCGACAGATCGGCGATATGCATCGAGCCGCCCTTGCCGTTGCAGGAGCCGCCGGTCTTGCCGTAGATCTCTTTCATCATGCCGATCACGTCGACGCCCTTGGCGATGCAGTGGCCGTGACCGCGGTGCGTGCTGGCGATCCGGTCGCCGTCGTGCAGATGGTGCAGGATGCCGACGCCGGCGGCTTCCTCGCCCGCATAAAGGTGCACGAAACCGGGGATGTCGCCGCGCGAAAAATCGACGTGCAGGCGTTCCTCGAACTCGCGGATGGTGCGCATCCGGCGATAACAGTCGAGCAGTTCGCGATGGCCCAACGGTAGCGAAGCAGATTGCGAAGTCATGCGTGTCTCCTGTGAAGGTTCTGATTTACAGCGGCGAAGGAAAAGGAGCGGGAGGAGCGGGGGCTGCGCCGGCGGCTTCGGCAGTGCCGTGCGGCGGGACGCCCGTCGCGAGAGCAAGACCGGGCCGCCCGCGCAACAGGCCGTGCAGCGCCGCATAGCGCAGGCAGGCGGCGACCGCGATCGAACGGAACGCGCGTTCGCGCAGCGTGATGCTCAGGTGATCGGTGGGGCCGAAGGTGATCTCGCGTTCGCCGTCGAGCGCGACCACGCCGTTGCGTTCGCGCACGCGTACCGGCTCGCCGTCGACCAACCGTTGCCAGCCGTAGACCGGCACCGGTTGCAGCAGGCCGGGGGCGATCGGCGCGTGTAGATGAAATAGCGGCGCGTGACCGGTGGGCGCGCCGCGTTCATCGCACTGACCCGGCTCGCTCGGCTGCGCCGCGCTCAACTGCACGTGCAGCCCTCCCGGCTCGTACCGCCCGAGCGGCGCCAGCAGCCCGCCGATCGACGACAGCCCGATCGCTTCCGGATCGGCAAAGGCCAGATAGACGGCCGCGAGCGAATCGGTGCGCCACAGCGCTTTGGCGCCGATGTAGTGTTCACGCGCGATCGCGACATCCACTAACGCGATGTCGTCGCGCACCGCCCCGCTCGCCGCCTTCAGCGTCACGTCGAGCCGTTTGTTGAAAGTCAGCGCCGCATCGGGCGCAATCCGGCCGGTCGCATATAGGCCCACCGCGAGCCCGGCCAGCGTGGCCTCGCGCAGTTCGGGGTACGCGTTGTTGGTGCCGGTGGACAGCCCCGCGATCGGCACCTGGCCGCACTCCCGCACCACCGCGCGGTGGGTGCCGTCGCCGCCGAGCACGACGATCGCCGCGACCTGCGCTTCGCGCATCAGGCGCGCGGCCTGGAACGTGTCGTCGACGCTCGCGGTGGTTGGCATCGCTAACCATTCCAGTTGCGGCCATGTATGAGACGCGCTCGCCGCCGCGCGTTCGCGGGCGAGGTGGCGTTCGAGCATCGGCTTCAGACCTTCGCGGTCCGGCATCATCAGCACGCGCGTCACGCCGCACGCGCCGAGCGCGGCCATCGCGCGCAGCACGATGTTTACGCGGTCGGCCAGTTGCAGACTATTGGCGTTGGCGACGACACGCCGGATGTCGCGAGCCGACACCGGGTTCGCGATGATGCCGACGAGCGGCGAACGATTCGCGCCAGCTTCGCGCATGCCTGTCTCCTGATCGGTGGATGCGGTCAGGCTTTTTGCAACAGGCATGCCAATGCGAAGGCCGGCGCAAATGCGGCGAAATGCAGCGAAAGCGCGGCGGAGATTACGTAGTTACCCTGAAGAACCGCCGCTGAAAAGCGTGCGGTCGACACGCGCTTGTGACAGGTGTCACAGCGGCGGTTGTATCGCGGTGGACAGGTGTCCCGGTGCGCTGTGGCAGCCGCGTACCGTCAATGGCCCGCGACCGTATCGCTGCGATTGGGCGACTGGATCCCATAGCGCGCCATCCGCCGATACAGTGTCATCCGGCTAATGCCGATCTGCCGCGCGACCGCGCTGAGGTTCCAGCCGGACGCGCGCAGGTACTGCATGAGCAGCATCGCTTCGGGCGGCAGCGTATGCGGATCGGTGACCGGAGGATGCACGGTGGCCGTCTCGCTTGCCGGCGCGCCGGGCGTAGGCGACGCAAGCGGCTCGGCGATCCCGTCGGGCAGATCGCCGGCCTCGATATGCCGATGGCTGCATACCGCGCGCGCATATTCGAGCGCATTGCGCAGCTCGCGCAAATTGCCCGGCCAGCGATGCCGGTGCAGTTGCGCGCGCGCCGCCTCGGCAAGCGTGAAGCCGGCCGCCCCTTGCGGCACCGCGAGAAACTTGTCGATCAGCCAGTCCAGATCGCTGCGTTCGCGCAGCGGCGGCAACACCAACCGCGCGCCGTTGAGCCGGTAATACAGGTCTTCGCGAAAGCCCCCGCCGCTGATCAGCTGATCGAGCGGATGATGGGTCGCCGAAATCACCCGCACGTTGACCGGCACCGGCCGCGACGCGCCGATCGCCAGCACCTCGCCCTCCGCGAGCACGCGCAGCAGCCGCGATTGCAGCTCTCGCGGCATGTCGCCGATTTCATCGAGAAACAGCGTGCCGCCATCGGCCTCCTGAATCAGCCCGCGGCGCGCCTTCGGCCCCGCGCCCGAAAAACTGTGCGGCAGATGCCCGAACAGCTCGCTTTCGATCAGCGTCTCCGGAATCGCCGCGCAGTTGACCGCGATGAATGGACCGTCGCGCCGCGCGCTTGCCTGATGCAGCGCCCGCGCGAAGTACTCCTTGCCGCTGCCGGTCTCGCCGTTGATCAGCAGATTGATCGGCGCGTCGATCAGCTTCGCGGCGCGCTGCAATTGCTGCGACAGCGCCGCATCGCCGCCGCACAGCGACGCCAGCGCCGACGGAATCGGCAGTTGGGTTTCGGCGGGCAGCCGCAGCATGGGCGGCATCACGCTCAGATAGAGCAGTTTGCCGCTGCCGCTGAGCCGGACGATGCGCTGCTCGCTCGGCCGCGAATAAACGAACCGGCCCAGCTCCTCCGCGCGCGCATCGAACAGCGTGTCGAAGCGCATCCCCAGCAACGCGACACCGCCGCCGCCCGCGGCGACGCGCGGCTCGGCCGTCAGCATCTGCTGCGCGCGGCGATTGTGGCCGACGATGCAGCCGTTCGCATCGAGCGCGATCAGGTACTCGGGATTGACGTCGAGAAATTCCGGGCCGGGGCTCAGCTTGAGGATCCAGTCCTGCCGGTGCCGGCGCAGAAAATAAGCGTCCTCGATCCGGCCCGCGTAGGTCCGCACCAGATGCAGCGCGAGCCTCTGGCTGTCTTTCGAGAGCGGCGAACTGAGGGCGGAAATGTCGAGGATCGCGTTCAGCCCGCCGTACGAATCGAACAGCGGCACCGCGGTGCAGGTCAGCGGGATATGGGTCGCATCGAAATGGTCGGCCTGATGCACGGTCAGCGCCTGGCCGGTCGCGAGCGCGGTGCCGACCGCGCAGGTGCCGGCGCCGTTCTCGCTCCATTCGGCGCCCAGATAGAGGCCCGCGCGACGCAGCCCCGCATCCGTGTTGGCGTCGCCGAGATAATCGACGGTGACGCCGTCGGCATCGGTCAGCAGTACCACGTAACCCATGCCGGCCACCTGGCCGTACAGCGTTTCGAGCCCATAACGGGCGATTCGCGCGAAGTCGTCGAGGCGTTGCTGATGCTCGCGCAACCGCGTTTGCGGCACGATGCGCGCCGCCTGCATTCGGGTCGGATCGAGGCCGTACTGGTGCACGCAGCGTTGCCACGAGCTCTGGATGATTGCATCGTGCATCCGGGCGGCCACCGGCGCTGCGCCGGCGGTCGTCAGCACCACGGTTTCGATGTGATCGCGTTGCCGCACGTCCATCGTTGTCTCCTGTGCCCGCCACATCAGACGGCGGACACGTTTGTACTTTTATCCGGGACCGGCGCGCCGGGCACGCGTCGCGCGCGCCCGGGTTATGCGAGGTCAGGCGTTAATGTACCATCACCGCGCGACTGTATTTGTAGGGGGAAACCGCCGGGAACGCGCCGTTTTGGCAGCGTCGACCCCGCCGCGGCAACAGCGCGGGTCCCGGTGCCGGCGTGATCGCCAGCGTCGCGCATCAACGCTTTTCCGGCAAAAACCAGTTCATCAGCAACCCGCAAATGCCGCCCGTCGCGACGCCCGATTCGAGCACGTTCTTCAACGCATGCGGCAAGCTCGTGAGAATCTCCGGCACCTGCGACACGCCCAGGCCCAGCGCGAGCGAAACCGCGATGATCAGCAGCGCGCGGCGGTCGAGGCGAATCCCCGCGAGGATGTTGATGCCGGACGCGGCGACAGCGCCGAACATCACCATCGCCGCGCCGCCGAGCACCGGTTCCGGCACCGCCTGCAACACGCCGGCCACCGGCGGAAACAGACCGAGCACGACCAGCATGCCCGCGATCCACAGACCGACGTGACGGCTGGCGATACCGGTCAACTGGATCACGCCGTTGTTCTGCGCGAACACGGAACTCGGAAACGTGTTGAAGAAACCGGCCAGCAGCGAGTTGACACCGTTCACCAGCACGCCGCCCTTGATGCGCCGCATCCACACCGGCCCTTCGACCGGCTCTTTCGAAATCTTGCTGGTCGCGGTTACGTCGCCGATCGCTTCGAGTGACGTGACCAGATAAATGATCAGCATCGGCACGAACAGCGGCCACGAGAAACCGAGGCCGAAGTGCAGCGGCGTCGGGATCTGCAGCAGCGACGCTTCGCGCGCGCCGGTGAAGTCGAGCCGGCCCATCAGGCCCGCCGCCACATAACCGACGGCCAGCGCGATCACCAGCGCGGTACTGCGCACCCAGACCACCGGCACGCGATTGAGCACGATGATCGTGCCGAGCACGAGACCGGACAGCGTGAGGTTTTCGACGCTCGCGAAGTTGCCCTTCGCGATCGCGCCATAGCCGCCGCCCATGCTGATCAGCCCGACCTTGATCAGCGTGAGGCCGATCAGCAGCACGACGATGCCGGTCACCAGCGGCGTAATGAGGCGCTTGACGAACGGCAGGATGCGCGACACGCCGATCTCGACGAACGAGCCCGCGATCACCACGCCGAAAATCGCCGCCATCACGGTTTCGACCGGGGTGCCCTGTTTGACCATCAGGCTGCCGCCGGCGATCAGCGGACCGACGAAGTTGAAGCTCGTGCCCTGCACGATCAGCAGGCCCGCGCCGAGCGGCCCGACGCGTTTGCATTGCAGGAAGGTCGCGATGCCGGACACCACCAGCGACATCGATACGATCAGCGTGGTGTCGCGGCTCGACACGCCGAGCGCCTGGCAGATCAGCAGACCCGGCGTGACGATCGGCACGAGGATCGCGAGTAGATGCTGGAGCGCCGCGACGAACGCGAGGGTCGGCGCGGGGCGGTCGTTCGGACCGTAGACGAGATCGTGGCTGGATTCGGCGGCGTCGGCGCTAGCGTCGCGCGCGGTAGCGGCGGGTGTGGCTGGTGTGGCGGGTGTAGCAGAGGAAGCGGATTGCACGGGCAGGTGAGTTTAGAGGAAAACCCGCGATTTTATCGTAGCCGCCGGGCTCGGCTGCGGCCCGGCATCGGCTGGGGAAACGCTCGCGGCGCTCGCCGTCGCGCTACTGCCACTTCGCGTTCTTGTGGCGATTGCGCCCGACCACGTCCCACTGCTTTCTCGCCTCCTTTTGCAGCGCCTTCGCGTGATCCTCATGCGGCTCTGCTTCGGATGCGTGAGCGACCTTGACGCCCCGCTTCGGGCGCCTGAACAGTTCGGCGAATCTCATTTCGACCTCCTTGCGCGGTAACGACGCCGCGAAAATCAGTGTACTCCGGCCGCTAACGCGCGGATCGCGCGTTGCCTTCGCGCATGACGATTCGCGCGTCCAGCCGTCCCGTTCAAGCCGCGTCGGCGGAGTCGAAGCGCGTGGCCAGCGACGCGGTCAACGTCGCGAGCGCCTCCAGCGCCCATGCGCGAGTCGCGGACGGCGCGCGCTCGACGTTCCAGTACACGCACAGCATGCCGGCCGGGCGCGGTTGCGCGCTGCCGACCGCGGTGAACTGCAGCGCCCGCACCCCCTCCTTAGCCAACGCGGCGCTCAGCGCGCCGGCCAGCCCGGCTTTCGCGATATCGCCGGCGAAGCGGCTTTTCGCGCCGCCGGGCGTCGCACTCAGCTGCCTCGCCAACTGTGCGTTAAGCGCGGGCGACAGCGCGATGCGCGAATTGATCTCCCGCGCGCCGGCGAGCCGTTGCCACGGCGCCGGCAATTGCACGCTGGCAAACGGTGCATTGGAAAGCAGGCAGGCGGACTTCAGCACCGCGCGCACGAAGTCGCGCTCCTGCCGGATCGCGCTCAGTTCGAGGCAAACGCCGATCAGCCGATGCAGGCTCGCGATCCGCTCTTCGATGCTGGCGCGCGCTTCGAGCGCCAACGCGTTGGTCCGCGTGCGCTGGATCAGCACGCTCACCAGATACGCGGCGCAGTCGGCGACGCCGGTCTGCTCGGCGGAAAATTCGCCGGGCGCGTCGCGGGCCAGCAGCAGCGAGCCCACCGGCCGCGTGCCGCCGACGAACACCGGCGTCGAGCAACAGGCCTGAATGTCCGACGCGACGCACACGTCGCGCCAGCGGGCAGCCCAGCGCCGGTCGCCCGCCACGTCGCTGCAGATGGTGCGCTCGCCCCGGTGGATCGCGCGGCCGCAGGTGCCGAACCAGGAATCGTCGATCGGCGCGCCGGGCAGCTTGTCGCGCAGCAACGGCGGCACCTGCTTGCCCTGGATCCGTTCGACCCGGCTCCTCGACTCGTCTGCCAGCACCAACCATGCGCGCAAGCCGTTGCCGAGTTCCGCGACGCAATCGGCGATCGCGTCCAGACACTCGTCGTACGGCAGGCCTCTCGCGATCATCTCGAGTATCAGCAAACGATACTGGCTCAGCCGGTCGGTCAAAACAGGGCTTGCCGTGCGCATGTTCGCTCTTGCCCCCTGGGACGAATGAAGGGCGGTGACGGTAATCGGTTGAAGGCTCGCTTGGGTGGGCATTCGTGTCGGTACTGGTGATCGGCGCAATAAAGTTTTACGCCGAATGAATGTTTTCCGCAGACAACAATCGGTCATTCGTCGCCAGATGTCTGTTGCGGTCAACCCCAACGCATCCGCGTTATGGCAAGCGGTCTTTGCCGGGTGGAAACACCTGCCAGCTGCCGTCGTCGTGACGGAAGAAAAACAGCCCGACGAGGCCGTCCGCGCGCCGCGCCTCGATGTGAATGCAACGCGTGCAGTTCGCGCCGGTGCGGCCGACTCGGGTCAGCCGCACCGGGGTCGCCGAGGTCAGCCATTTATCGACCAGCGACCGCAGGTTCCTCTTTGCCGTCTTCATCCACTGCTCCTTCGGGCTGCTTAACAGCTGCGCGCTGGCAGGTGGCACTGTCGTCGAGGTACCGGGGACGGCAGGCAAGGGAGCCCGCCGGGTAGCGTCGACGGCCACGCCGGGCTGGCCGGCGCGGCGCGTGCGCGAGCGTTTCGCTTACTTGCCGGCGGTGTCGGCGGGCGCCGCGAGTTGCCGGGTCCGCTTGACCGCGCTCGCTGCGCTCGCGGCGAGATCGTCGGCGGCGGTTTCCTGGGCCTGCGTGACCGCCTTCGTGACCGTGTCATACGCGGCGCTCGCCCGCTCCGTCGTGTCGCCGAGCGCGCCGATGAAGGCCTTCCATCCGGCGACCGCGGTTTCGCTGCAGGCCGGCGCCTGTTTCGCCAGATTGTCGAAATAGCGTTGCGCGTCGCTGCGATACGCGCTCAGCCGCGCTTGCGCGAGCGCCAGAAAATCCGCGCGCGTGCCGGCCGCGATTTCGTGAACTTCGCGCCAATAGGATTGGGTTTTTTCCAGCATGGGTTGCGAGCGGCCCGCCTGCTGCGCAAAGATCGTCTGCGGCGCGTTGGCGGCGAGCGCGTCGTGCGCGCGTTGCTGCTGGTCCGCGAGCGCGGCGTTGGCGGTTTGCAGGTTCAGCGCGATCAGCTTTTCGAGCGCGCCGGCCGTTTTGTTGAGGATTTCGAACGTCGTGTCGACGCCCGCTTTCTGCGCGGCGGCGAGATGTTGCGGGGTAGTACTGATCATCGATAACTCCATCGAGGGGCGGGACCAGCGGGCCGGGTGCGGTGCGCGGCAAAGCGGGACACGCGCCGCGCACCGCATCCGGCAAATCATTTGATGCGATGCAGCAAAACCGATTCTAGATCGGTGCCGAAGAATGTCAACGAGATTACGGCCCGAGTGTGATCGAGACCGCACTCACGCGCGCCAAAACCCCCGCCCACAAAAGGACTGACGCAACATTTAAGTGAAAACCCGTAGTCACGAATATGCCTATTCGTCCGATTTTTTCACCGTTAGGTAACTTTGTGCGACGCGCAATATTTGCCCGCCTTCCGCGCAATGCGCGCATCGATTCACACCGCTGTCATCACCGCCCCGTAATGTCTCGCGACCGTCGCGCGACGCCGCTCACCCGCCGGCGACGAGCGACAAAAAGCAAGCTCAGAGATCCGACGCATGAACCCGCATTTGCAGACTATTGGCCATCTCGAACGTAGCGTCGACGACGACCGTCTCCGGCGCGCGCTGGCCGCGCGCCTCGACCGGGCCTTCAAACGGGCCCGCCTCAGTTCGGCCCACGCCGCTAAATGGTTGGGCGTGAGCGAGTACGACGTGCAGTACTGGCGCCACGGCATCACCGTGCCGCCGCTGAACGCGTGCACCCGTCTCGCCGCCGCGTTCGACCTCGACATTCACTGGCTCTGCACCGGCGACACAGCCGCCGCTTCGCGAGACTACGCGCACGCAGCCGGTTAGACGAAGCGCCGACCGGCGCGCACATGCATCCCGCATCGGGCCTCGCACTTCCCCCTCGCGAGCCCCGGTTCTCCGCGTTTTCCTGTGCTATGTTTCATAGCGTTTTTCACGGCCTCGCCATGGTGGCGACAGCGCCTCGCAAGGAGACCTGGGATGGTTCGCCTGAGCATCGATGGGCGCGAACTCGAAGCGCCGGATAACTGCTCGATCCTGCAAGCGTTTCAGCATGCCGGCCACACGCTGGTCGAAGGAGTCGGCTGCCTGGGCCAGGGGGTATGCGGCTCGTGCCGCGTGATGGTCCGGCGCAGCGGCGAGCAGGAAGTCAAAACGCTGCTCGCGTGCGAGACGCTGATCGAGGACGGCATGCAGGTCGCGTTCATCGATTACTTCAGCAGTCAGACGCGCCACACCTATCGGATGGAAGAGCTCGGCGATAGCTGGCACGCGCTGCGCACCCTCGCCGACGTCTTTCCCGAAGCCGCCCATTGCCGTCACTGCAGCGGCTGCGATCGCGCGTGCCCGAAAGGCCTCGAAGTTCAGCAAGGCGTGAATCTCGCGGTGGCCGGCAAACTGGCCGACGCGGGCCACGTATTCGACGAATGCGTGATGTGCAACCTGTGCTCGCTCGCCTGCCCCGAGCATATCCGCCCCAATCACCTCGGCCTGTTCGTCAGACGGATGAGCGCATCGCAATCGTTGCGGCCGGCCAATCTGATCCGCCGGCTGCAGCAGATCGACAGCGGCGAGATGACGATCGATTTCGACGCGCCCGGCGCGCGGCCGCCGCGCTGACGGAGACCCGCACGATCATGACCGTTGGCATTCCCTACGAAACCGCGCGCCGGCGCTACCAGCCGGGCAGCTCGCCCGCGCTGCGCAGCGACGACACTTCCGTCGCTGCACTGCTGAAGGCTTACCATCCCGATCACGGGGCGAATGCGCGCGTCGCGCTACAGGTCGGCGTGAACCGCGGCGACCCGTGCCAGCCCGATCTCGCACGGCACCTGCAAGCGAATGCGCTGATCGACGACGTCGACCTCGCCGGCGCGCAGCTCGTCAGCACCGATGTGCTGATCATCGGCGGCGGCGGCGCCGGCTGCGCGGCCGCGCTAAGCGCCGCGCAACAAGGCGCCCGGGTGATCGTCGCCGGCAAGCTGCGGCTCGGCGACAGCAACACGGTGATGGCCGAAGGCGGCATCCAGGCGGCGATCGGCGACGACGACAGTCCGCAGCTGCATTTCGAGGACACGCTGCGCGCCGGCCATTTTTGCGCCGACCCCGAACTCGTCGCGCAGATGGTGATGGACGGCCCCGACGTGATTCGCTGGCTGATCCAGCTCGGCATGGCGTTCGACGTCGAAGACGAACGGCCGGCCGGCGGCAACCTGCTGCGCAAGAAGCCGGGCGGCGCATCGGCCGCGCGCATCCTGTCGTATCGCGACTACACGGGTCTCGAGATGATGCGGGTGCTGCGCGAGGCGGTGTATCTCGAACCGGGCATCGACGTCTGGAACCGCTGCCCCGCTGTCGAACTGCTGTCGGACGAGCGCGGCGGCTGCGCGGGCGCGGTGATCTACAACCTCGAATGGCGCACCTTCGTGCTGGTCCGCGCGCGCTCGGTGATCCTCGCGACCGGCGGCGCCGGCCGCCTGCACCTGAACGCGTTCCCGACCTCGAACCACTACGGCGCGACCGCCGACGGCCTCGTGCTCGCGTACCGGCTCGGCGCGCGGCTGCGCGAACTCGACTCGTTCCAGTACCACCCGACCGGTATCGCATGGCCGCCGCGCCTCGCGGGCGGGCTGATCTCCGAAGCGGCGCGCTCCGCCGGCGCGACGCTGATCAATGGCGAAGGCGAACGCTTCGTCGACGAACTGCAGCCGCGCGACGTGGTTGCGTCGGCGATTCTGCGCGAATGCGCGCAAGGCCGCGGGATCGTGCGCGACGGCCAGGCCGGCGTGTTTCTCGATACGCCGACGCTCGAACTGGCGAACCCCGGCATTCTCGCGCAACGCCTCGTCACGCTGCGGCACCTCGCGCACAAGTGCGGGATCGATCCGGCGCGCGAGCCGTTTCTGGTTTATCCGACGCTGCACTATCAGAACGGCGGCGTCGCGATCGACACGCACGGCGCGACCAACGTTCCCGGACTGTATTGCGCAGGTGAACTAACGGGCGGCATTCACGGCCGCAACCGGCTGATGGGCAACGCGCTACTCGACATCCTCAGCATGGGGCGGCGCGCCGGGCGCAGCGCGGCCGAAGCAAAGGGCCGCGTGATGGCGAGCCGCGCGAGCATCGGCCACGTGCATGCGTGGCAGCGCGAGCTGACGTTGGCGGGGTTGTCGCCGGAATTCAAGGCGCCGCAGCTGTTTCCCGACTACGCGCACTTCGATCTGCGCGCCGCTGCCGGCCTGCATCCGGACGCGCCGCCGCAAGCGCCCGGCGACACACGATGAGGCAAGTCACGGAGCGAGCGCCAATGGACAAACCCAATCAGGTTCTATTGCGCGACGAGATCCGCGTCGGCGCGGACCTCGACGCGTGGCTCGCGCGCGGCGGCGGCGTGGGGCTGAGCCGCGCACTCGACGACCGTGCGGCGGTGCTGGCGGAAATTGCCGCCGCCGACTTGCGCGGGATGGGTGGCGCGGGCTTTCCCACCCATCGCAAATGGGCGCCGGTGGCGGCCGCGCCGGCCGGCGACAAATACATCATCTGCAATGGCAACGAGGACGAACCGGGCACCTTCAAGGATCGCTTTCTGCTCGAACATACGCCGCACCAGGTGATCGAGGGCGCGCTGATCGCGGCCGTCGCGACCGGCGCCAATCACGTCGTGCTGTATGTGAACCCGCATCAGCAGCAAGCGCTCGCCGTGACCCGCGAGGCCGTTGGGCAGTGGCACGCGCATCCGCTGTTCGCGGCGATCGGGCAGGCTGTCGGCATGCCGCTGTCGCTGCGCGTCGTGCCTAGCTCCGGCTTGTATATCGGCGGCGAGGAGACCGCGGTTATCGCCAGCGTCGAAGGCGGCTTTCCGTTCCCGCGCCGCAAACCGCCGTTTCCCGCCGAGCGCGGGGTGCATGGGGCGCCGACGGTCGTCAACAATACCGAAACCCTCGCGCACGTGCCGGGCATTCTGCGCCACGGCGCGCAGTGGTATCGCGACCTCGGCGCGGGCGACGCGGCCGGAACCAAGCTCTACTCGCTGTCCGGTGATGTGCTGCGGCCCGGTCTGTACGAACTGCCGATGGGCATCAGCCTCGCGACGCTGGTGTTCGAGCATGGCGGCGGCATGTTGCAGGGCAAGCAATTCAAGGCGGTGTTTACCGGCGGGCCGTCCAATACGCTGCTGACGAAGCGCGACCTCGACGTCGCGCTCGACTTCGATTCGGTGCGGCAACGCCACTCGCGTCTGGGCACCGGCGCGATGATCGTCGTGTCGGAGGGCACCAGCATCGTCCGCAAGGTCGCCGAGTATGTGAGCTTCTTCGCCCAGGGTTCGTGCGGGCAATGTCCGCCGTGCAAGGGCGGGACCTTTCAGATGATGCGGCTGCTCAATCGCCTCGACACCGGCCGTGGTGTGCGCGCCGATCTGGAGGCGCTGGAGAACCTGTGCCGGATTCTGCCGGGTAGCGGGCGCTGCGGGCTGATCGACGGCGCGGTGACGGTGGTCGAAAGCTCGATCGCGCAGTTTCGGGAGGAATACGAAACGCTGTTGGCGTAGGTGCCAGCCGACTATTCGCGCAGCAGGCGCTCTACTTCGGCAAGGAACGATACCGTCGTGTAGCCTTCCGGCTCCGGAGAGAATGCCCGCAAATAAGTCTTCTCGAATGCGACGGCAAGATCGTTCGGATGTTCGCTTCTGAATGCGTGTATTTCACGAAGCACGTTTTGATAGTGACTATGGCAGTCTCTCTTGAAGCACGCGACAATTTCAGGAATCGAATCTCCGAACAGATCGAAGTCCTGCCCGAAATACATATTAAAGAGATGATTCATTGCTGGATAGCGATCGGCTGGTTTCATCTTTTTTATCCAATGAAAGCGGTAACAATGTAGAACGGCATTCCGTTGTACGTTTCATATTTCAACATGATGAAGACTTCGTTCATGCGCGTGAATTCGCCAGTCGCCCGCGTTACCCCATAGCCAATCTCACCGGAAACTACTTTCGTCACAGTGAGCGTATCGTTCGGCGGGCAGTTTCGAGCCCAGTTCTTAATTATTGCCGCATTCGCGTGCATTGTTTCAGAAATGGCCCGTTTCGCCTGTTCAACATTTACAAACGAGGACACGACTTTCTTCCTGGGCTCTCTTTTCAAGCGCGCCCGAAGCCATGCCTCATCCTTCCCCACATGTTTTCGAAGTGTATGCCCGCCGAGATTCGGCTGCGCGGCCTTCGCCTCATGCATCTGCAAATCGATCCGGCCACGCGTGATACTGATCGCCCGCGCAGCCTTGATGGACCCCGCAAAACCGAACGGCACCATCAGATCGAGTGAGACGGCGATATGGTTCGCCGTTTCCGGCCCGGCCTTCATGGCCTGAGCCAGCTTGCTGGTGCCCTGCTGCGTGAGTGAGAGGGTGTCGTACCCGGTCCATACCTGGCGCAAACCTGTGGCCGCGGCATCGGAGCCATGCGCACCGAACACAATGCAGCCGGCCTTGCTCACCATCGTTGGTTCGGGCAGCACGCAGAGCGCCGCCGCGCCGACCATTTCCAGAACGCCGCCGACCACCTGCAAGCTGCCCCAAAGTCGATTAGTCAGCATTTCTGTCTGACTGATCGACTGACGGGCCAACACCGCAGCCAACTGCGGCGCGCTCAGTACTATGCGCAGGCCGTCTGAATCTTCTTGATAAGACATCCGAATCGCTCTCCTTTGATGGGGAGCGGAAAAACTACCAATTAGCACTAAGGTATTAAATGGGCGAAGGATGATTTTGAGGTGTCATTTTTCCTGGATTGACTGTAGAGGGTCCGTGCATCGGAAAAGCCGCCCGCAGATCCGGCCCACGGATTGCTAACCTCTCCGACATCAGGAGGACTAGCCCATGGACGATCCCTACGACCTGCAACGTTTCGTCGATGCTCAGGACCCGGTCTACGCCCAGGTCCGCGATGAATTGCGGCATGGCCGCAAGCGCAGCCACTGGATGTGGTTCGTGTTTCCGCAAATCCGGGGGCTCGGCGCAAGCGCGACGGCCCAGCGCTACGCGCTTGCGTCGCTCGCCGAGGCCGAGGCCTATCTGCGCCACCCGCTCCTCGGCCCACGGCTGCGTGAAACGACGCAGTTGGTCAATCAGGTCGACGGCCGTTCGATCGAAGACATCTTCGGGTATCCGGATGACCTGAAGTTTCGCTCGTCGATCACGCTGTTCGCGCGCGCGACGACCGACAACGACGTGTTCGTCGAAGCGCTGCGCAAATATTTCGGCGGCGAGGCCGATCCGCGAACCGTGGCATTGCTCGAAGCGTAGCTCCAGGCACTGCCCTAGGTGCCGCGCTGCGCGATCACCTGCGCGATCGCGTCGGCCACTGCCGCCACGTTGTTCTCATTCAGCGCGGCGACACACATGCGCCCGGAGCGGATCAGGTAGACGCCGTGCGTCTCGCGCAGCGTGTCGACCTGCCCCGCCGACAGCCCTGTATAGGTGAACATCCCGCGCTGCTCGATATAACGCGCGAGCAGCCGGTCCGGCACCTTGCCGCGCAGACGCTCGTGAATCTCCCCGCGCATCCGCTTGATGCGCCCGCACATCGATGCCAGTTCTTCCTGCCATGCTTGCCGCAGCGCCGGCGTGCCCAGCACGCGCGCGACGATCTTCGCGCCGTGAGTCGGCGGATTGCTGTAGTTCGCGCGCACCGCGCTCGTCAATTGACCCAGCACGCGCGCAGCAATCGCGGGCGATTCGCAGATCACCGACAGTGCGCCGCACCGCTCGCCATACAGCGAGAAGTTCTTCGAAAACGAATTGGCCACCAATGCGGGGACGTTCTGGCGCGCGAGTTCACGAAGCGCAAATGCGTCCGTTTCGATGCTCGCGCCGAAACCCTGATACGCGATGTCGATGAACGGCAGCAACTCGCGCCGCTTCATCACCTCGATCAGTTGCACCCATTGCGCGTCGTTCAGATCGACGCCGGTCGGGTTATGACAGCACGCGTGCAGCAGCACGACGCTGCGGGGCGGCAGCGCGTCGATCGCCGCGAGCATCGCCGGGAATTGCAGGCCGCCGCTCGCTTCGTCGTAGTACGGATACGTGCCGACTTCGAAGCCCGCGCGTTCGAAAATAAAGCGGTGGTTTTCCCACGTCGGATCGCTGACCCAGACCTTCGTGCCCGGAAAGTAGCGCTTGATGAAATCCGCGCCGACCTTCAGCGCGCCCGAGCCGCCCAGCGTCTGTACCGTCGCGATGCGCCCTTCGCTGCGTGCGTGCGAGTCGTCACCGAACAGCAACGCCTGCACCGCGTCGCGGTACTGCGCGAAGCCGGCCATCGGCAGATACGGTTTCGGCCCGGGCTGCGCGAGCAGTTGCGCTTCGGCCTCCCGCACCGCTTGCATCACCGGTAAGCGGCCCTGGTCGTCGTAGTAAATGCCGATGCTTAGATTGACCTTGGCGTCGCGCGGGTCTTTCGCGAAGTTCTCGTTCAACGTGAGGATCGGGTCGCCGGGATAGGCATCGATGTGTTCGAACATGCTGATTCCTCGATTTAGCTGGAAGGTTGGACAGCGCGCGGCGCCTAGCGCGTCGGCACGCCGATCCCGACCGACGCGTCCGCGCGACGGTTGCGCAGCCGATAACCAACGGCCAGCGCGACCAGCCACACGGGGATCAGGTAGACCGACAGGCGCAGATCCGGGATCAGCCACATCACGACCAGAATGCCTGCGAGGAACACCAGACACAGGTAGTTGGTCAGCGGATAGCCGAGGCTGCGGAACGCGGTCGTCTCGCCGGCGCGCGTTTTGGCGGCGCGAAAGCGCAGATGGATGATGCTGATCATTGCCCAGTTGATGATCAGCGCGGACACGACGAGCCCCATCAACAATTCGAACGCCTTGCCCGGCATCAGGTAGTTGATCACCACGCAGACGGCCGTGGCCAGCGCGGAAACGCCCAGCGCGACGAGCGGAATACCGCGCGAATTGACCTTCAGCAGCGCACGCGGCGCATTGCCTTGGCCCGCGAGGCCGTACAGCATCCGGCTGTTGCAATAGACGCCGCTGTTGTACACCGACAGCGCGGCGGTCAGCACCACCGCATTGAGCACGTTGGCGACGAAGTTGCTGTTCATCGCATGAAAGATCAGCACGAACGGACTGCCGCCCGTCACGACTTTTTGCCACGGATACAGCGACAGCAGCACGCCGAGCGCGCCGACGTAGAAGATCAGAATCCGGTAGATCACCTGATTGGTCGCGCGCGGAATCGTGTGCGAGGGGTCGTCGGCCTCGGCGGCGGTGATGCCGACCAGCTCCAGCCCACCGAACGAGAACATGATCACGGCCATCGCCATCACGAGACCCGACACGCCGTTCGGAAAGAAGCCGCCGTGCCGCCACAGGTTCGCCACGCCCGCTTCGGGACCGGCATGGCCCGACACCAGCAGATAACCGCCGAAGCCAATCATCCCGACGATCGCCGCGACCTTGATGATCGAGAACCAGAACTCGAGCTCGCCGTACGACTTTACGCTGGTGAGATTGACGGCGTTGATCAGGCAGAAGCAGACCAGCGCCGAGACCCACGTGGGCAGACCCGGCCACCAGTACTGCATGTAAATTCCGACCGCCGACAACTCCGCCATCGACACGAGGATGTACAGCACCCAGTAATTCCAGCCGGACACGAACCCGGAGAACTGGCCGCAGTATTTGCCGGCGAAGTAGCTGAACGAACCGGCAACCGGCTCGTCGACGACCATTTCGCCGAGTTGCCGCATGATAAAGAACGCGACGACGCCCGCGATCGCGTAGCCGAGCAGCACCGACGGCCCCGCCGTTTTGATGGTCTGTGCAATGCCGAGGAAGAGCCCGGTACCGATTGCGCCGCCTAGCGCGATCAGCTGGATATGACGATTCTTCAGCCCGCGGTGTAGCGAGCCCTGCTGCTGAGCCTGCATGTTCTCTCCTGTCTCCTGAGTGCTGCGATGGATTCCGCACGTCACGCCGCGTTTTTCTCCCGCGCTGGTCAGGCGAGGCGAAGGTGCCGCGGCGTTACGGCACCGGCGCTTGTGACAGCGGTGCCGTGTCTGGTAGCGATTTGTGTTGTCGATGCGGCTGTGAAGTTTGGCGTCGGATAGATGAAAGGAAATTTCGCTGTTCATTTCGCGGCGACGGGGCCGGACAGTCTGCACGGCCCACGATTTGCTGTGTTCGACTGCTTTCCTCCAGCTTCACGGGAAATCAGTGTAATTTTTTATCGCCGCAATATGATTTCCTAACGGGCAGAGACAAACCCTTATTGGCGCACTAAAATTTCCTTTCATCCACGAATGGAGAAAGAAAAGTGCAGACGGCCGAATTCGATCGTATCGACCTGCGTTTGCTGGAGATTCTTCAGTCGCAGGGGCGCATCTCCAACCTCGAACTTGCCGAGGCGATCAAACTGTCGCCCGCGCAGACGCTCAGGCGCCACCGGCGGCTCGAAGAACTCGGCGTGGTCAAGTCCTACGAAACCCGGCTCGACGCACAGATGCTCGGCTTTGGCGTGGTGGCTTTCATTCAGGTGACGATGGAGCGCGGCCATGTCCGCGATCTGTCGAAGTTCAAGCGGATGATCACGGAACTGCGCCAGGTGCAGGAATGCTTCGTCGTCACCGGCGATATCGATTACATGCTGAAGGTCGTCGCGCACGATCTGAAGGCGCTGTCGGAATTTCTGCTCGATACGCTGATGCGGATTCCGGGCGTGAGCGGCGTCAAATCGAGCGTATGTCTGGACGAAATCAAGTGCACGGGCGCAGTGCCGCTGGCGGAGTAAGTGGCGCAATGCGAGCGCCGGCTTCCGGTCGAACGCGGCGTTAAAATCGCGCATCGACCTCAGCAAGGAATTGAGCAGATGAAAGACGCATATGAACGCCGGGCCCTCTTACTGCACCTCGCCGACGTATTGGAGGCGGTAAACCTGCTCGTCAAATACGACGACAGGCACAGGACGGTGCGTGAGCTCGTCGCCACGAATAAACTGCTCGCGCGCTTGCCGTTGCTCGAGTGCGTGTCGGCGCGGATGACTTCGCTGGAGTTCGTGCGGGGAGCGACTGGTGCATTGCTCGAATGGCCGCGCGAACTGCTGGAGCCCGAGTTGAACCGCGAGCGGCTCGCCGCGACGGTCCAAAGCCACCTATTCGCCGGCAACCCGGACGGCTGGCGCGCGTATGTCCGCAGCTTGACGGGCGAAGTGTCGTGGTTCGGTGCCGGTGTGCCGTTGCCGGAAGCTGACGAGGACATGCGTGAACCATCGAACGAATCCGATGCGGACCCTCGGGCCTTGGCGCAGGACGTTGCCGCCGGCGCCGCCCCGCTCGCCGACGAGCAAAGCGACAAAGGTCGCGAGAGCATCGAGACCAGCCAGCGGATCTATCCGACGTGGCCCTGGAAACCCTGACAGCGATGCGCGCCGCGCGGCCTTATTCGATCGTCGTGCTAACCATATTCAGTCCGCCCTCAGCCCCGCTACCGCAGGTGCTCAACTTCAGCCGTGCTCGCGCATTTTGTCGCATCTGCGGCGGCAACGATGAACCTGCCGCATGAGCCTTTCCGGCGCCACTGGCGGCGCTTCGCGGTGGCCGCAGGGCGCTTCGCAAAGACGCGGTGCGTCGCGGGGCGAGCGCCGCAAGCCGCTCGCCGGCATGCTGTCGCATAATAGCAGCTTGTAGCCTGGAGATGATCGATGCAAAACGATATACCCCCGCGGCCGCGGGTGACATACCAGAAAGGGATCCGGATCGGCGGCTCCGGATGGTTCAGCCGCTTACTGGTCGTCGTAGTAAGCGCTGTGGTGTTCGTGGCGGCGGCTGTGCTGTCGCTGGTTCTGCTTGCGGTGCTGTTCGGCGTCGGCCTGATCGTCGTCGGCTATCTGTGGTGGAAGACGCGTTCGCTGCGCCAACAGTCGCGCACCTTCGGCGACACGCGTCCGTTCGGTGATGCCCGCCCGTTCGGCGACGATGGACGGACCATCGACATGGAGGTCGTCGAAAAAGAGGTTCATCGCGACGACGTCCACAAACAGTGACGGTTAATACCGCGCGCCTGCCCTGCTTCCGTCCTGCCTGAATTCACACTCCACGCGCTGGTGTCCGGGCCTTCGCCCGGCACTAGCGACATCGGGTTCACGTCAAACCAGTTCCAACCACATCGGCTGATGATCCGACGAACGGCTGTGCGGATCGACGTCGCACGACGCAACGCGCGCGCCCAGCTCCTCGGTAACGAACACGAAATCGCACGCGAACGGTCCGTCCGGCCATTGCTCGTGATCGTACAGACCAACCGTCGCCGCGCGCGCCTCGCCGGCATGCGCGCAGGTCCATGCGTCGACGAACGCCGGCGCGTCCGCGACCGGTTCGAGCATCCGGCAATACGCGCTGCCTTCGAATGCGCTGTTGAAGTCGCCGCATAAAACGGCGCTGACCGGACGCGCGGTATCCGCAAACGGACTGTCCGGCTTTTCCGCCTTTGCCGGAAAACGCGCATGCTCGCAAGCCTCCCGATGCAGCTCGCGCAGTCTCTCCACTTGCGCGAGACGCTGCTTTTCCGAATAGAACTCCAGATGCGTGCTGATCACCCGCAGCGGACCGATGTCGGCTTCGAGCACCACTTCGAGCGCGACCCGCAACATCGACGGTTTGGCGGGATCGGCGGGCCACGGCAGAGAATGCCGAAGCACCTGACGCACCGGCAAGCGGGTCGCGATTGCATTGCCAAACTGGCGACGATTGCGGCTCGTGCCCGGCGATGGAAGATCGGAGCCGATCGCGTCGAACACGCTCATGCCCGGCAGCAGCGCGGCCAGTTCGGCGAACTGATCGAACGAAGGCTGGCCCTTCAGTCCGCCGCGCGCCGGCTCCTCGTTGAAGCCGCGCGTGACTTCCTGCAAACACAGCACGTCGAAATCACACAACGCGCGCGCGTTCCGCACGATGCGGCCGAGGTCGACGCGGCCGTCCACCCCGCAACCCCACTGTATGTTCCAGTCGAGTAGTTTCATCACGTCCTCCGGTTGCGAGACTTGCTCCAGTTTATCGCCGCGTTTTCATCGAGTGTGATCGTGCGCATCGGAGCCGCAATGACCCGCGGCCGATTGCTACGCAGTCCGTATCTTCGTCTTCATTGCAATGAATGTAGCAATACGTGTCGCGAGCGCGGCGTGGCCTGTCGATTAGCCGCATGGGTAGACTAATCGGCATACGCCGACTATAATCGCCGCACCCTAACCGCTCAATCGCAGTCGAAGAGGCTAAGTTAGAAGGGGTTGAATACAAGTTATACGAACCTCGTATTCGACCCAGCACCGGCCCAAATCCGGTTCACGAAGGGGCTTGCCAAGCCCCTGCCGGACAAGCGGCTCAACGCCGCCGTCCACTTTATCGAAGGATCTGGCACCAGTATTGCTAACCGCACACTGGCAAGCCATCGAGGACAACGCAACATGCTGCGTCCTCGCGTCGGGCAAGTCATACAGAGTCCCGGCATCACTCGGTTCAATTCGCGGCACCTGCCGCGTCCCGAACTTCCCATTCGCAGCGCCTTGATGGCGCTTGTGCGGCGTGGCCTGTTGCGCGCGTCGCTCGAACACGGAGGCGCATCTTCATGATTCATCGTCCTGCCAGACTGATCGGCAGTCTCGTGGCTCTCGGCATCCTCGTTGCATTGCTCGGCCACGTTATCGAACCCGCCGCGTTGCATCAATACGCGCCGGATCTCGCCTACTACACGAAACGGCATCTGCTGCTGGTCGGCTATTCGATGGCGGCCGCGTTGCTGGTCGGCATCCCTTGCGGCGTGCTGTTGAGCCGGCCCGCGTTCGCGCGTCACGCCGAGCGCTTCATGCAGATCTTCAATATCGGCAACACCGTGCCTTCGTTGGCAGTACTGGCGATCGCGCTCGGCGTCTTCGGCATCGGCGATATTCCGGCGCTGGTCGCACTGTTCCTCGCATCGCTGCTGCCGATCACCCGCAACGCGTACGAAGGGATGAAGAACGTGTCGCCCGCACTGAAGGAAGCGGCGCGCGGCATTGGCATGACCGGCTGGCAGTCGCTCGTGCGCGTCGAGTTGCCCAATGCGCTGCCGATCATCATAGGCGGCGTGCGCACCGCGCTCGCGATCAACGTCGGCAGCGCGCCGCTCGCCTATCTGATCGGCGCCGACAGTCTCGGCACGCTGATCTTCCCCGGCATCTATCTGAACAACCAGCAGCAGCTTCTGCTCGGCGCGGCGGCGACTGCCATTCTCGCGCTGGTGCTCGACGGCATCGTCTCGGCCGGCAGCCGCTACATGCTCGCGCGACGTGGGGTGGCCGCATGATGAATCTGTTCAAACGCTGCCGCTGGCTCGCGGCCGGCGCATTGGTGCTCGCTAGCCTACACGCTGGTGCAACGACACTCGTGGTCGGCGGTAAAAATTTCACCGAGCAGTACGTGCTCAACGAAATCACCGCGCAATATTTGCGCTCGAAGGGCTACACGATCGACGCGCGCGCCGGTCTCGGCAGCACGCTGATGCGCAGCGCGCAGGAGAACGGCCAGATCGACGTGGTGTGGGAATACACGGGCACTTCCGCGCTGGTCTACAACAAGATCACCGAAAAGCTCGACGCGCAAGCGATGTACGAACGCGTGAAGGAACTGGACGCGAAACGCGGCCTCGTCTGGCTCGATGCGTCGCCGCTGAACGATACGTACGCGCTCGGCCTGCCGCAAAAATACGCCGAGGAAACCGGCATCCGCACGATCTCGCAGCTTGCCGCGAAGATCGCCGCCGAGCCGCACAAGAAGCACGTGTTCGCGATGGACGCCGAGTTCGCCAATCGCCCCGATGGCCTGAAGCCGCTCGAAGCGGCGTACGGAATGAGCTTCAGCCGCGCCGAAACGCGCCAGATGGATCCGGGTCTCGTGTACACCGCGCTGCATAACGCGCAGGTGCCGATCGGCCTGATCTACACGACCGACGGCCGCGTGAAGGGCTTCGACATCGTGCCGCTCGAAGACGACCTGCACTATTTCCCCGCCTACAACGCGACGCCGGTGGTGCGCAAGGCGACGCTTGACCAGAACCCGCAACTCGCGGCGCAACTGAACGCGCTGTCGGCCGTGCTGAACAACGACGTGATGCTGGAGATGAACAAGCAGGTCGATATCGACGGCAAGCCGGTGCGTGAAGTCGCGGCCGAGTTCCTGCGCGCACACCCGTTGCCCTGAGCGGAGACCTTTAGATGACTGTATTCGACTATCTGTCGGCCAACTGGCCGGAACTGCTGCAACTGACCGCGCAACACGTGTGGCTGGTGGGGATCGCGGTGGGTTGCGCGATTGTCGTCGGCGTACCGTTGGGGATCCTGATCAATCGCCACGAGTGGCTGGCCGCGCCGTTGCTGAGCGTCGCGACCGTGGTGCTGACCTTGCCTTCGATCGCGCTGTTCGGCCTGATGATTCCGCTGTTCTCGCGCTTCGGCCAAGGCATCGGCGCGGTGCCGGCGATCACCGCCGTGTTCCTCTATTCGCTGCTGCCGATCATGCGCAACACCTACCTCGCGCTGCGCAACGTCGACGCCGGCATCAAGGAAGCCGGCCTCGGCATCGGCATGACCGTCTGGCAACGGCTGCGTCTGGTCGATCTGCCGCTCGCGGTGCCGGTGATTCTCGGCGGTGTGCGCACCGCTGTCGTGATGAACATCGGCGTGATGACGATCGCCGCGGTGATCGGCGCGGGAGGTCTGGGTAACCTGATCATCCGTGCGATCGGCCAGAGCAACATGATGAAACTGTTGGTCGGCGCGGTGCTCGTGAGCGTGCTCGCGATCGTCGCCGACCTGCTGCTGCAAGCGCTGCAACGCCTGCTGACACCGAAGGGAGTGCAAAAGACATGATCGAACTCGACAAACTGACAAAGACCTTTACGCAGAAGGACGGCCAGCAGATCAAGGCGGTCGATTCGGTGAGCCTCACCGTCGGCGAAGGCGAAATCTGCGTGTTTCTCGGGCCTTCCGGCTGCGGCAAGACCACCACGCTGAAGATGATCAACCGCCTGATCGCGCCGACCTCGGGCCGCGTGCTGATCAACGGCGAAGATACGTCGGGCCTGAACGAGGTCGAGTTGCGCCGCCATATCGGCTACGTGATCCAGCAGATCGGTCTGTTCCCGAACATGACGATCGAGGAGAACATCACGGTCGTGCCGCGTCTGCTCGGCTGGGACAAGAAGCGTTGCCGCGAGCGGGCCACCGAACTGATGTCGATGGTCGCGCTCGATCCGAAGCAATATCTGAAGCGCTATCCGCGCGAGTTGTCCGGCGGCCAGCAGCAGCGCATCGGCGTGATTCGCGCGCTCGCCGCCGATCCGCCGGTGCTGCTGATGGACGAGCCGTTCGGCGCGGTCGATCCGATCAACCGCGAATCGATCCAGAACGAGTTCTTCCAGATGCAGCGTCAGTTGAACAAGACCGTGATCATGGTGAGCCACGACATCGACGAAGCGATCAAGCTCGGCGACCGGGTCGCCGTGTTCCGCCGTGGTCAGCTGGTGCAATACGATCATCCGGATACACTGCTCGCGCATCCGCGCGACGACTTTGTCGGCGCATTCGTCGGTCAGGACAGCACGTTGAAGCGTCTGTTGCTGGTGAAGGCCGGCGACGCCGCCACCCAGCCGGAAACCGCGCGCCCCGATCTGCCGCTGACTCGCGCGTTCCAGATCATGGACGACAGCGACAACCGCTATCTGACCGTCGTCGACGATAAACAGCAGGCGCTCGGCTACGTGACGCGCCGCGCGGCGCGCGCGGGCCAGGGCGTGTGCGGCGATCATCTGACGCCGTTCAAGGCGACCGCCAGCGCCGACGAGCATCTGCGCATCGTGCTCTCGAAGATGTATCAATTCAACTCGTCGTGGATGCCGGTGCTGGACGCGGATGGACGCTATATCGGCGAAGTCACGCAGGATTCGATCGCCGACTATCTGAGCTCCGGGCGGTCGCGTCGGCAGACCGGTCAGCCGGCGATCGTGTCGCCCGCAGTGGTCGCCGCCGAGGCGGCCGCGGCGCAGGCGGCGGTGTCGTAATGCTTGCGTACAGCGAAGCGCATTTGTCGACGCAGCATTAATTCGAGCGGGCGCGACCTCGGTACGAAGCGAGGCCGCCGCTCATCGGCAGCGTGGCTGACATCACGAGACGCCACGCGCCAATGCCGCCATATCAAGGCCGATAGCGCCTGGTTGCGCGCACTCTCCTCCCGCACGTTTCTTACGAAATGCGCGCAACCGCACAGAACGGCGCGCGCCGGCCACCCTACTCTGTTCGTTGCAGCACAAACGACGCCCCGCTTTTTTGCCGGGCCTCCGTTTGCGCCTGCCCAGCACCTGTCTCAACGCCGCGCGCAGTCGGTCGTCTCCGGTCACAGCCCCACGTCGGCATCGGCAAGCCGCGCTGCCGCGTGGATTTAGCGTTTTCGCCAGCAGGTGTCACCGATGCATGCCCGCTCGATCACCCGTGTCCCGACTGTCGCGCGTGGCCTCGTCGCGGCCCCCGCCGTTAACGCGTTCTGCGCGTTCGGCGCGTTCTGCGCGCTCTGCACTTTCATCGCCGCTAACGCGCTTGCAGCCGATCCGAATGCGAGCGCGGGGTCTACTCCCGCGCCGGCGAGCGCGCCCGCCGTCGGCGCCGATGTCGCCGGCGTCGTCAAAACCGTCAAGGGCACGGTGCGGATCGAGCGGCCGGCAGGCAGCGCGCCGGCGAGCATCGGCAGCGACGTGTATAGCAAAGACCGCGTCGTGACCGGTCCGGAATCGTCGGTCGGCATCACGCTTCGTGACACCACCCAGCTGTCCGCCGGCGCCAACACCACACTCGAACTCGAACAGTTCGCGTTCAACAGCAAGACCTATGACGGGGTGCTGCACGCGAGCGTCAAACACGGTTCGCTCGCTGTGATCTCCGGCAAGCTGGCCAAAGCGAATCCCGACTCGGTCCGCTTCAGCACACCGACAACGACGCTCGGTGTACGCGGCACGCAGTTCATCATCGAAGTCGGCGACCCACGGGAGACGACGCCTTGAAAGCCGCGCTGCGATCCGGGCGCGTCGCGTCGCCGGCAACAGCGGCCGCATTCGTCGCGCTGAGCTGGCTGGCCGGATGCAGCACGCCGCCGGACAAGATCATCCTGTTGCCCGACCCCGACGGCAAGGTCGGCGCGGTTCTCGTGCATAGCGCAAAAGGCGAACAGACGATCGACAAGGCTTACGCCGGCGTCGACGTCGCGCAGAACGGCAAGATCGAAGCGACCGCCGATAGTCAGCAGACCGTACAAACGCGTTACGGCGCTCTGCTCGCGGCGCGTCCACCGCGCCCACAGACCTTCACGCTGTTCTTCCTGTTCGATTCCGCCACCGAACTCGCACCGGAATCGCCCGCCACCGTCGAGAAGATGAAAGCGGTGCTGGCGAACTGGCCCGCGCCGCAGGTCGTCGTGATCGGTCACACCGATCTGGCCGGCTCGGACGAGTTCAACGACCGACTGTCGATGCGGCGCGCGCAGAGCGCGGCGGCGTTTCTGGTCAAGCAAGGCATTCCCGCCAGGCAGATCGAAACCGCCGCGCGCGGCAAACGCGAGCCGCTCGTGCCGACGCCGGACGGCGTGCCCAACCGGATGAACCGGCGGGTCGTCATCACGATTCAATGAGCACTGCTGCCCGGCGCCGCTGACGGCCCTTGCCCGCGATGAAACGCTTCCACGATCTCCGGCACGCGCGCATCGGCAGACTGCTGAAAGCGATGCAGGGGCGACCGATCGCGTTGATCATGCTGGGGGGCCTGAGTCTGCTGAATCTGATCAGCGAATGGCCGAGTGACATTGCGCGCCCGTCGTTTGTCGATACGGTCGACGAAGCACTGCCCGACTCGTTCAAGTCGGCGCGGCAGCTGCTGTTCGATCAGTATCAGCGTCACTATCCGCGCGTGCCGGACGCGCAGCCGGTGATCATCGTCGAAATCGACGAGGAAACACTCGCGGCCGTCGGACAGTGGCCGTGGCCGCGCAACCGCCTCGCCGGTCTGATCGATGCGATCGCGGCGCAGAAACCGCTGGCGATCGGACTCGACATCTATATGCCGGAGCCGGACCAGACCTCTCCCGAGCGCGTCGCCGACAATTTGCCGCCCGGCACCACCGCACTCGCCGCCGCGTTGCGCGCGCTGCCGACGCACGACGAGATTCTCGCCGCGTCGTTGCACGCGGCGCCGACGATCCTCGGCGCGGCCGCGCTCGATCATCCCGCGGTCGAGACCCGCACCTCGCTGCGCAGCGCGCCGATCCGGCTGCACGGCAACGGTACGCTCGGCCGCGTGCCGCGCTTCGACTATGTGCTCGCGAGCCTGCCGATGCTGCAAGCGGCCGCGCATGGACAGGCGCTGCTGAGCGTCGCGTTGGAACAGGGCGTGGTCCGGCATTTGCCTTTGGTAATGGGACTCGGCGACAAACTGGTGCCGAGTCTGCCGATCGAAATGCTGCGCGTCGCGACCGGGTCGCCGGCCATCGATGTCTACACCGACCGCTCGGGCGTGCAGACGGTCGGCGTCGCGGATGCGCTGGTGCCGACGCAACCCGGCGGGGACATCTGGCTGCATTTCGCGTCGATTCACTCGACGCTGGCCCGCTACGTGTCGGCGCGCGAGGTCCTGCAACGCACGGTCGATCCGCAACGCTTTCGCGACAAACTCGTACTGGTCGGCCTGACAGGCGCCGGCGTGACGGACATGCGCACGACACCGCTCGGCGAACTCGTGCCGGGGATCGAAATTCAGGCGCAGGTCATCGAGACGATCTTCGAAGGCCGTTTCCTGCGCCGCCCGACGTGGCTGAAATGGGCGGAGACCGGCTTCATCATAGTGTTCGGGCTGCTGATCGTCTGGTACGTACCGCGCAAGGGCACGCGGCTGCCGGCGTTCATGAAGGCGGTGCCGAGGGGGCTCGCGGTGGTCGGCGTGTCGCTGCACCTGCTTAACGTGCTGTGCTGCTTTTATATCTTCGTGCGGTTCGGGTTCCTGATCGACGCGGCGGCGATTTTTATCATTCTGTCGGCGGTAATGGGGTGTTTTCTGTCGCCGACGTTGATGCATCAGTTGGAAGGCGGTGCTGGCGGGCAAGCTCCGTTTGGACAGGAAGAGCCTCCGGTTGGGTCGCAAGCTCAAGCGCGGAAGCGCTCCGGGGATGACAAGGACGTGAACTGAGACGGGACGGTAGCGACCCGCGGACGGCTCGCGGCGCGACGAGGCGGGTCAGCGACGCGGGCCGAAGCTTGCGGGTCAGCGCTTTTTGCCGGAGTAGTCGAGTCCTTTAATAAGATGCTCCTCCGAAGGATAGTGTTGTGTAACGACGAATACGTCTGCACCAGTTAGCGAACATTCGAATTCACCTGCGTCGCTCACAGTCATCACGTCGATAACTCTGCCGCTTTTATCGTGAAAGGTAATGTGATAGACCTGACGCCACATCTGCTGGCCGTCCTCATACTTGCCGATTTTCTCGTTCGAGACGAGTACCGCACGGGTTCTGGAATCGTCGATATTGCCGAGGATTCCATTTCTTTTTAATTGCCCCTCGGCGAGCCTGGTCGGCCAGTTGTCGCATGGTGGAAAGGTTTTGGGTTTGAGTTCGGCCAGACATAACGCGGGGAGCGATAGAAGCAAGGCTGCAAAGGCGCGTTTCATGGATGCTCCACCTTGAGTAATCTGTCGCCGCTGTTCCAGATCTTTCTCCTCCAGATCATTTTAAGAACGATACAGCCATTGGACGCGGTCGCCTGTTTGTATATCCACACCATCGTTCTCACCTTCTTCGTTGCGGGAGCCAACGATTACAACAAAACAGATGATCGAGCACAAGTTTTAAGACGCAAGCGGGCCATTGTGTCGCGGGCCGTTCTCGCTCATTGCAGATTGGCCGGACCATCTGTTTCGCCGCCGCCTGCGCAACGCGGAACGCCCCGTGCAAAATTGACTTCCATGCCTTGTCCTTGAGCAGCATGGATGCCCCTCCTGTGGCTTGTCACGAGCCGCGATCGACGTGCATACAGCCGCTGGGCGTATAACGCTGGATTCAGCCGCCCGCCGAAGCCGGGCGTGTCGGGCACCTTCATCCTGCCGTCGAGCGGCACGGCTCGTCCAGCAGCGGCGGGTTGCGAGACCTAGTGAGCCCAGCGCAGCACAAGTGCGTCGAGGCGCCGGGCGATCTCGACAAGGCTCTGCCGGGTAGCCGGATGAAGCGGCGTCAGCGGCCGGCGCGGCGCGTCGCAGGCGATAATGCCGCCCTCCTTCATTAAAGCCTTGCACGCCATGAGGCCAGACTGGCGATTCTCGAAGTTGATCAACGGCAGCCATTTCTCGTAGACACGCACCGCCTCCTCGCGATTGCCCGCCAGGTATTCGCGAATGATCGGCTGCAAGCCGTCCGGGTAACCGGCTCCCAGCACACTGCCGGTCGCGCCCGCGTCGAGATCCGCGAGCAGCGTGATCGCTTCTTCGCCGTCCCACGGCCCTTCGATGGCGTCGCCGCCCAGCTCGATCAGTTCGCGCAGCTTGGCGGCCGACTGGGGTACTTCGATCTTGAAGTAGCGAAGGTTGGGAATCTCGTGGGCCATCCGCGCAAGAAACGCAGCCGACACCTGAGTACCGCTCATCGGCGCATCCTGATACATGATGGGGATTTCGATGTGTTCCGATACATCGCTGAAGAACGCATGGATCGCCGCTTCGCCGCACCGGATCGTGGCGCCGTGATACGGCGGCATGATCATGACCATGGCCGCGCCACGCGCCTGTGCGTCATGGCTGCGCTCCGCGCAGATGCGCGGGTTGAAATGCGTCGTGGTCACAATCACCGGCACGCGCCCGGCCACATGGTCGAGTATCGTCGCGGTCAGACGCTCGCGTTCGGGGTCGGACAGGGAAAACTGCTCCGAGTAGTTCGCGAGAATGCAAAGACCATCCGCACCGGCGTCGATGATGAAATCGATGCAGCGTTTCTGCCCCTCGAGATCGAGATTGCCCTGTTCGGTGAAGATCGTCGGAGCTACGGAATACGCCCCTGTGTAACGGCGTGCGCCGGGTGACACTCGGTTCATTACGGCTCCTTATCTGTAATTAGCATTCCGGATCTATCTACGAAATCGCATCGATCAAATATCGCGTTGAAGGTGCACGACGGGAAAGAACAGTTCCCGCGAACCTCAGACCCGACCGAACCGTCCACGCAACCCGTCGGCTACGCCGCACAGGATCGCCTGCAGTTTCGTGCGCTTTTCCGTGGCATGAAGCAACACGAACGCGACATGCTTCAACGTGATCAGATTGATCAGCAACATTGCCGGATAGCGGCGCCAATAGTCGCGCGCCACCAGAATGCAATTGCGGGCAGCGTAATAGTGGCGCAACGCGCTCTGATCGAAGATATCGACTTGCGGCCAATGCCGGTGCGCCGGCGGCTTGCCGAGTTCATGCGGTAGCGACACGTCCGCGTTCACACACACCGGCACGCCGTGAGCCTGCGCGCGCATGCAGTATTCGGCGTCGACGTGGTCGATGAAAAAGTCCTCGCGGAACTGCCCGAGCTCCCGGTACGCTTGCAGCGAGATGGCGGTTCCCGACGAGATGATCACCGAGCAGCGCAAAAGGCCGTGCGCGCCGTCGTTGATCCGCTTGATCTGCGCCGACCAGCGGCGCACCGTGAAGAGCGGCAGGTCGCGGTTGAAGTTCAGGTTGAATATTCGCGGCCCGACCAGGAAGCGCGGATCGCCCACCGCGGCGCATCCTTCCAGCATGCGGTCGAAATAGTCGTCCGGAATATAGGAGTCCTGGTCGAAAATGAAAAAGACATCGCAGCCGCGATCGATCAGAAACCGAACACCCGCATTGAATGCCCCGGCAATGCCGCCACGATTCCGGTTGGCGAGCACGTCGACGCCATGTGCTGTTAGGCGCGTGTGCAGTTGCTGATCCACATACGGGGAATTATCGACAGCCACGACCACAGGGCTCAATCGCGGCAAATCCACCAGATGATCGACCTGCTCCTGGGTCGGTTTGTAAAGCGTGATCAATGTGCCATGCTTCATGACGGCGCCTCGTTGCGAAGAGATGATGGTCTCTCGCCCCATACCTGCGGGCGAGCCCGTCCTCCTGTCGATCGACTGCGTCCCGTACCGGCGCGGTGCGCTGCGGCGCTTCCGCCTTGTGTGGAAGCCCCGCAGCCCGGCCGTTATTTCGCGTACAGCTTGATCACGCTCGCGTGCACGACGCGCGTGATCTCTTCCATTCGCCAGCGGATATGCGTATCCGTCAGCGCCATGCAGCGCTCGACATCGCGCGCCGCCAGCGCATCGAGGATATGCAGATGCTCGGTGAACGCCTCGTTGCGCCGCTGGTCGACATCCACCCATCGCACGTAGTGGATCCGCGCGTTGATACCCTGAAGCACCCGGCCGATTTCCGCGTTGCCCGACAGCGCGGCCAGCTCCAGGTGAAACGCCTCGTCCTTGACGACGAGCTCGTCGGAGCGCATCCGCTCCGCGCTCTTCATCACCTGCTTCCACGACCTGCGCAACGTCTTGATGTCGTTGTCCGACGCCCGTTCGCAAGCCAGCATCACCGCGGTCGATTCGATCGTGCGGCGCAACTCGAAAAGATCGAACACTTCTTTCCCATCCAGTTCCCGAATGAAAAAACCCCGATTCGGCACGAAGGTCAACAGGTTCTCCGCGACCAGCCGGTTAAGCGCCTCGCGGATCGGCGTACGGCTGACGTCGAAGCGCTCCGCCAGTTCGAGTTCGTTGACCCGCTCGCCGGGGCGGATCTTGTACAGCACCGCCATCTGCTTCAACTGCTCGTAAATCTCGTTTACCGTCAGTCCTGCCCGCTTGGGCGCGCTGTTTTCCCGCGCCCCCGGGCGCACCATCACGGAATTCGCAGCCATCGTGTCTCCTGGTTCATTTCGCTACAGCTCATTATCGATTGCGCGTGCCGGCCGCCCGCTGGCCGCCGCCTGCGCATTCGTTCAGATCGTAAATAGCCGGCCAAACCGCGGCAAGCGGTCTTCGACGCCGCCGAGCCGCAACGCATGCCATGCCAGGGCATGATTACTCGACAAAACCGGCTTGCCGAGCTTTGTTTCGATCCCGGCGATGGCGTCGACGAGCCGCAGACTCGTGCAGGAAACGAATACCGCGTCGACGTGCGGATCGCGTCCCAGTTCGAGTACCGCGTATTCGAGCGACGCGCGATCGATGCGGGCCACTTCGTTGTCGTCGCGATGCTCGAACGAGCCGACACTGACGACGTCGACACCGCGCGCCTTCAGATAATGGCTCATCGCGTCGTTGATCGGCCGCTCATACGGTGTCAGCAACGCCACCCGCCGGGCGCCGAGCGCGTCGAGCGCGATGCGCGCAGCGGTGATAGGCGTCGTGCAGGCGACACCCGGGCGCGCCTCGCGGATACGTTCGAACACCCGCTCCTCGCCCAGCACCATCGAAGCCGACGTGCAACCGAACGCGACCACATCGAGATGCTCGCCCGGCCGGATCAGCTGGACTGCCGGCGCGATCCGGCCATCCATCTCGGCGAGCGTCTCAGCTGTGATCTCGGCCGAATTGGCAACCCGGCTTTCGTAGAACGCCACACCGTCGAGCGACAGCATGTTCCGCCATTCGAACTCGATCGTATGATCGGTTGCCAGCACGACGAGGCCGATCGCCGCGCGCCCCGCGATCCCGTCGTCCAGCGAGAAACCGAAGCGCGCGTATGCGCCCGGAGGAGACTCGATAATGCTCGATTGAAGTTCGCTCACTGCAGTGTCATCCCTGTGATATCGATTTCCGGGCGTCGGCCGCTCATCAGGTCGACGAGTATCTTCGCGGTGCCGCACGACATGGTCCAGCCCATATGGCCGTGCCCCGTGTTGAAGAACAGGTTGCGATGCCGGGTCGGGCCGATCAGCGGCGTGCCTTCAGGCGTCATTGGCCGCAGGCCCGCCCAGTACGACGGGCGCTGATAATCCGCGCCGTTCGGAAACAGCGCCTTCGACGTCTGCAGCATGTGCGAGAAATCCGCCGGCGAGTGATTCGTGTCGTAGCCGCAGAACTCCGCTGTCGCCGTCAGCCGCAAGCGTTGCCCGAAGCGCGCCCATGCGACCAGTTGGTTCTCCTCGACGCCACCGAGCGTCGGCGGCTCGTGCGACGCGTCGATCGGCAGCGTGACCGAATAGCCCTTGACCGGGTAGACCGGCAGACGATAGCCGAGCCGGCGGGCGAGGAACGGCGAATATGAACCGAGCGCGAGTACGTAACGATCGCCGCTCACTCGGCCTCGCGATGTGTCGACATAGTCGATCCGGTCCGCGCTCGCGCGCACCTCGTGGATCGTCGTGCCCAACTGGAATTCGACACCCAGTTCCCGGCACCGCCGTTCGAGTTCGCGAGTGAACAAATGCGCGTCACCGCTTTCGTCGGACGGGCAGTAGATCGCACCTTCTATGCTGCTCGCCGAAGCCGCGAGCGCCGGTTCCCGCGCAATCACCGCGCGCCGGTCCAGCGTCACGAGCGGCAGCCCGCTGTCGGCCAGAATCGACATGTTCGACACGCCACGCTCGAACGACGCAGGATCGCGATACAGATACAGCAGGCCGCCGCTGATGCGGTCATATGTCAGCCGCTCGTCCTCGGTTGCCCGCTGCAGCAATTGCTGCGAATAGCGGCACAGGCGCACCTTGCGCGACGTGTTCAGACGCGAACGTTCCACCGTGCAGTTGCGCAGGAACAGCCAGCACCAGGCCCACATCCGCCAGTCCGCGTTCAACTTCAGCCGCAACGCCTGCCCTTCCGCAAACAGCGACTTCAGCAGGATCTTCGGCGCACGCGGCGACGCCCACGTGTACGAGTGGCCCGGCGCGATCAAACCCGCATTGGCAAAACTGGTTTCGAGCGCGACGCCTTCGCATCGATCGACCACGACGACTTCGTCGCCTGCTTTCGCGAGGAAATAAGCTGTGGTCACACCAACGATGCCGCCGCCCAGAACGACCGTTTTCATCCGCCTCGCTCCTATAGGGCCGCTATCGCCGCGATTTCCACTGTGTACTCGGGAAACGCGAGCTTCGATTCCACGCACGCGCGCGCCGGCGCGTCGCCTTTGGGCACCCATGCATCCCAGACCCGGTTCATCTCCGCGAAGCTGCGGTAGTCGGCTAGCCAGATGCTGGCCGACACGATCCGCCGTTTGTCCGCGCCGACGCTGTCGAGCAGGCTGTCGATCTTGTCGAGGATCTGACGCGTCTGACCGGCGACGTCGAGACTGCTGTCGCCGGCAACCTGGCCGGCAATGAATGCCAGCCCGCCGACCACGACCATCTGACTCATCCGGTCGCCCACCCCATAGCGCTTGATGTCCATCTTCCGAGCCTCCGTCAATCGATTCAGGTTGAACGCATTCTAGCCACGAAAATTCAGCACTGTGTACACTTTTTAATCAAATTACACGGATTCCCCATTTCGATTCGCGATCCTGATCGTGGTGCATCTGCTTTCTCACAATTCGTGCAAACATGCTTTGAAACAGGGCTTTAATCGAATGAGCAGCATGCTTTTAATTTTCGTTTCCGCCGTTCAAAAAAATTTCCCAAATGTTTTTTGTTCTGTGATTCTGTCGACACTTTTGTATATCCATCACCGATTATCGACGCTTTGGAGAACGACCATGAAGCTGCGCCGCCGCGGAATCGAAGCCTTCGTGACATTGTGTTTCGGCCTGTCTCATCTGCCCGATGCGCACGCCGACGCAAGCGTCGGCGCCGTGTTGCCGCTAACGGGATCGAGTGCGTCGATTGGCGAGGATCAGCGCCGCGGCATCGAGCTCGCTGTCGCAAAGATCAACGCTCAGGGCGGCGTGCTCGGCCAGAAACTGCAGGTCAGGATCGAGGATTCCGGGGGCGGCGCGAACACCGCGCTCGACGCTGCCCGCAAGCTCTCCACGGTCGAGCACGTGCCGGTCGTGCTCGGTGAATTCTCGTCGTCGATCACGATTCCGGTTGGCCAGTTCCTCGTGCGTCAAGGCGACGTGCACGTGAATATCGGATCGTCGAGCCAGCAGATTCGCAAGATCGGCCCCGGTTCGTTCAGCGTGATTGGCCTCGACAACCTGTCCGCGCGCTTCGCCGCTCAGGACGTGTTCGACCGGAAGCTGCGCCGCGTGGCATTCATCGCGCCCAACAACGGCTACGGCCAGGGCATCGCCGACGAATTCAGGAAACGCTTCGAGGCGCTGGGCGGGACAGTCGCGGCCGTCGTGCTCTATACCGAAGGGCAATCGACCTATCGCCGCGAACTGGAACAGATGGCGCGCGCCAATCCCGATGCCTACGTCTACAGCGCGTACGGCCAGGAAGCGGCGACCATCAACCGCCAGGCGTATGACATGCAGTTGAACAGGAGCCCGTGGTACGGCATCTACCTGACGATGTGCACGAGCGATACGCCGCCGCAGATCGCGCGCGGGCAGATCGGTCTGGAAGTGGCGTCGGGTGGGGCGGGCGCAAAGGCGTACGAGCAAGCGTACGAGGCCGCCTACAAGGAAAAGCCGCGTTCCGCCTTCGGCAGCTACGCGTATGACGCGACGATGCTGTCGGCCGCGGCGATCAACCACGCGCACTCGACCGATCCCGCAAAAATCCGCTCGGCGTTCGACGCGCTCGGCAACGCGTACGCGGGCGTGACAGGCGCGATTTCATTCGACAGCGACGGTCAGCGCATTGCCCAGCCCTACGAGAAGGTGTCGTTCAAGCAAACCGTCGCCGCGCAGTAAGGGCAGCGGCGCCACTGGAGCCCATCATGCTGCAGTTTCTTCTCGACGTCCTGATCCGTACGTCCGATCTGCTGCTCGTCTCGGTCGGCCTGTCGACGCTCTATTCGCTGATCCGTTTCCCGAATGTCGCGCACGTGCAGTACGCGATGCTGGGCGCGTTCCTGTCGCTCGCGGGACAACGCGCGGGCCTGCCGTTGGGGCTCGCGGCCGCGCTGTCGTGCGTGCTCGTCGGCTGCCTCGCGGTGCTGCTCAATGTGTTCGTCTTCATGCGACTGCTGCGCTCCGGCAGCGCGGTCGCGATGATCGGCTCGCTCGCGGTGTCGCTGCTTGCGGTCGCGCTCGTACTCGGCACGGCGGGCTCCCGACCGCTGCAATACACGCAGGACATCAGCGCGCCTCTGACGCTCGGCGGGGTAGCGGTGTCGACCGCGCAGGCAAGCTCGATCGCGTGCGGTGCACTCACGCTGCTGATCTTTTCCGTGCTGCTGTATCGAACCAACCTCGGCCGTTCGATGCGCGCACTGGCGTCGAACCGGCCGCTCGCGCTCGCCTCCGGCATCGACGCGAACCGGGTGACGAACCTGATCACATTCGCGAGCGGCGTGCTGGCGGCGCTGGGCGGCACGATGCTCGGCCTCACCGAAAGCGTGCACGTCAATCTTGGCAACAATCTGTTGATTCCGGTGTTCTCGGCAGCGATCCTAGGCGGCCTCGGCAACCCGCTCGGCGCTGCCGCCGGTGCGCTGCTGATTGCGCTTGCCGAGACGCTCGTCATCAACGTCGATTTCGGTTCGCTGGTGGGCCGCTCGATGCAGTTCTTCCCGGTTGCCTACGTGAGCGCGGTCTCGTTCCTGATCCTGCTCGTCACGCTGATGGTCCGCCCGTTCGGCATCTTCGACCGGGAGGTGCGGCGTGTCTAGCTTCCTGATCCATCTGCTGACCCTGGTCTGCCTGTACGCGATGATGGCGTTGGGTCTGAATCTGCAAGCCGGCTACGCCGGGATGGTCAACTTCGGCTTCATCGCGTTCGCGGGTCTGGGCGCCTATGCTGCGGGCATCGCATCGCAGCTCGGCTGGCCGCTGCCGGCCGCACTGCTGCTGGGTCTCGTCGCGGCGGCCGCACTCGCGGTCGCGACGGCCGGGCTCGGCCGCCAGCTATCGGCCGACTACTGGGGCATCGCGACGCTCGCGATTGCGGAGATTCTGCGCACGATCGCACTCAACGAGTCCTGGTTGACGGGCGGCGCGCAAGGCATCGGCGGCATTCGCCCGCTCTTCGCGGACCTTCCCGCACAGTGGGGCGACCTCGCGTTTCTTGCGCTCGCCGCAGTTTGCCTCGCGCTCGTCTACGGCGGCTACGCGCGCATCATCCACAGCCGCTTCGGCCGCGCGCTGAAGGTGATGCGGGAAGAGACCTCGCTTGCGGTGTGCTTCGGCTACGACCCTGTGTCGCTGAAGATCCGCGCGTCGGTCGCCGCGGCGCTGCCGGCCGCGCTCGCCGGCGGGCTGCTCACCTACTACATCAGTTACGTCGGCCCGGACGTGATGGTGCCGTCCGAAACCTTCGCGCTCTGGACCATCGTGATGGTGGGCGGCCTCGGCAGCAATCTCGGCGTGCTGCTTGGCGGGCTGCTGGTCCAGTCCGTGTATTCGTTCGCGCCGTTCCTGAAAGACTGGCTCGGCGTCAGCAGCGATCTGGCCGGCGCGGTGCGACTCGGGCTGGTCGGCCTGATGCTGCTTGCCTGTCTGTTGTGGCGGCCGCGCGGTTTGCTGCCGGAACGCCTGGAGACGCTCTGATGACAACCCTTCTCGAACTGGACGGCATCGCCATCCGCTACGGCGGCAACACCGTGCTGTCGGGTCTCACGCTGTCGATCGACAGCGGCGAGATCGTCGGCCTGCTCGGGCCGAACGGCTCGGGCAAGAGCACGGTGCTGAACGCGGTCACCGGCTTCACACCGCTCGCGAGCGGCGCGATCCGCTTCGACGGGCGGCGCATCGATCCGCTCGCGCCGCACCGCATCGCGCGACGCGGGATTCGCCGCACGTTTCAGTTGCCGTCGATGCCGGGCCGGATGTCGGTACTCGAACTGACGATGGCCGCGTCGTCCGAGCAGCATCAACTGTGCGCAGCGCTGCTGCGCGGCCGCGCGAGCCGCCGCATCGAGCGGGCCACTCATGCGCGCGCCAGCGCCCTGCTCGAGCAGTTCAAGCTCACCGCGGTCGCCCACCTGCCCGCCGCGTCGATTTCGGGCGGCCAGAAAAAACTCCTCAGCATCGCCTGCGCGATGATGACCGAACCCAAACTGTTGCTGCTCGACGAACCGACCGCGGGGGTTCACCCCAACCTGCGCGGCGAACTGATCGACGAGCTGCGGCGCATTCACGGCCTGGGCGTGACGCTCGTCGTGATCGAGCACGACATGCACTTCATCCGCGAGCTATGCGAGCGCTGCGTCGTACTCGACCGGGGTGCCGCGATCGCGAACTGCAAGCCCGCCGAGCTCGACAGGAACCGCCGCGTGCTCGATGCCTATCTGGGCCGCGCGCATCGCACCGCGCCACCGTTGGAGACGCCATGATCGAGGTCCGGGATCTGTTTGCGGGCTACACGCCGGAACTCGACATCCTGCACGGGGTGTCGCTGCGCGTCGGGCCGACCGACATCGTCACGATCCTCGGCCCGAACGGCTGCGGGAAATCGACGTTGCTCAAGGCGATCGCGGGCTTCCTGCTGCCGCGTTCGGGAAGCGTCACGATGCAGAGCGGGGATCTCGCGCGCGTCCCCGTCAATCGCAAAGTGCGCGAGCATGGCATCGGCTTTGTGCCGCAGACCGACAACGTATTCGGCGCACTCACCGTGCGCGAGAACCTGATGCTGGGCGGACACGCGATGTCGTCGTTCCCGCGCGAGGCACGCATCGACGAGCTGTGCGAACAGTATCCGGTGTTGCGCCGGCGTTATCGCTCCCCCGCCTCGGCATTGTCGGGCGGTGAGCGCCAGATCGTGTCGCTCGCGCGCGCGCTGATGCCGAGGCCCGTGATGCTGTTGCTCGACGAACCGTCGGCCGGCCTGTCGCCGAAAATGGTCGACGAAGTGTTCGACGCCATCGTGCAGATGCGCGACGCGGAACACATCGGCGTCCTGATGGTCGAGCAGAACGCGATCGAGGCGCTGCGTATCGCCGACCGCGGCGTCGTACTGACGATGGGACGCGTGGCGCTCGCCGGGCCCGCCGCCGAGCTGCTGGCGAGCGACGAGATGCGCCGGCTGTATCTGGGCGGGAGAGCCGCATGAGTCTTCCCGCCGCGGATACCGCCCCCGCTGGAACCGGCGCCGCCGGCGCGCGGCCGGCAACGATCATGGTCGCGGTCGCGTCGGGCTTCGTGATGGCGATGCTCGACGTCACCATCGTCAACGTCGCGCTGAAGGCGATGCAGGACAGCCTGTCGCTGTCGCTGACCGCGCTGGTCTGGGTCGTCGACGCCTATACGCTGAGCTTCGCGGCGCTGCTGCTATGGGGCGGCGCGCTCGCCAACCGCTTCGGCTCCAGAGCGATCTACCAGACCGGTCTGGTCATCTTCGTGATGGCGTCGCTGCTGTGCGCGGCGGCGTCGACGCCGGCCATCCTGATCGCGGCCCGGTTGCTGCAAGGCGTCGGCGCGGCGCTCTTCATGCCGAGTTCGTTGAGCCTGCTGACGCTCGCGTTCCCGCCCGGGCCGCTGCGCGTACGGATGATCGGTATCTGGGGCGCGCTGGTGTCCGCGGCCATGGCGTTCGGCCCGTTCGTGGGCGGCGTGCTCGTGAACGCCATCGGCTGGCGCGGCATCTTCTGGGTCAATCTGCCGGTGGGCCTGATCGGTTTGTGGCTGACGCACCGCCACGTCGCGCGCTCGCCGCGCCATGCCGGTCCGCTGAACGGCGTGGGCCATCTGTTCGGCGCGGCCGCGCTGGCCGCGCTCAGCTTCACGCTGATACAGGGGCCAAGCACCGGCTGGACCTCGCCGGCGATCGTCGGCTGCGCGCTCGCGACGCTCTGTGCGGTCGCCGCGTTCGTCGTGCGCGAACGGCGCGCGCGCCACCGGATCCTGTCGCCAGCCCTGCTCGGAAATCCGCACTTCGTAGCGGGCAGCCTGCTCGGGCTCGCGATCAATTTCGCGATTCTCGCCGAGATTTTCCTGATCAGTCTCTACCTGCAACAGCAACGCGGCGACACCCCGCTGCAGGCGGGGTTTCACCTGTTTCCGCTGATGGCGATGTTCGGCGCCGGCAATCTCGCGTCGGCACGCGTCAGCGCCCGTCTGGGCGCGCGCGGCACACTGCTCTCGGGGCTTGGACTCGCGACGCTCGGCGCAGTGGCGCTGATCGATATCGCGCGGATGCCGTACTGGATGCTCGCGCTGGCGATCGGCGTGTCCAATTTCGGCGCCGGGCAGGCGATTCCCGCGATGAATCTCACGGTGATGCAGTCGGCAGGGCCGGCGGACGCCAACCTTGCCGCCGCGTCGCTCAACGCCAGCCGGCAAATCGGCTCGTTGCTGGGGGTCGCGATCGCCTCGGTGATCCTGCATTCGCTCGTCGATCAGCAACTCGCGACGGCCATCGGTTTCGCCGTGATCGCGGCCGCTTACGCGGGCGGTTTCGGACTCGTGTTCAGGTCATTGCGGCCGGATTGAGACGGATCGCGCGTGCTGCCTGTACGTGAAGCGCCCCGCGACGGATGTTTCCATTTTTGAAAGTTTCGCTCACATCGAGGCCTAGCGGCCCGTACACGGCCGGCGCGACGAGGGCATGAGCCACGCGCGCCGGAGCTCGCGGCTCAACGTTTTGTCTGTGGATCCGAGTAGTCGAGTCCCTTAATCACGTGCTCCTGCGACGGAAAATGTTGCGAGACGACAAAAACGTCTACGCCAGTGATGGAACATTCTTCCTCCCCGGCGTTATCTACAGTGACAACCTTAATCACACTTCCGTTTTGGTCATGAAAGGTAATGTGATAGACCTGCCGCCATAACTGCTCCCCGTAGCTGTCTTTACCGATTTTCTCCGGCGCCACTAGTACGGCTTTGGTTTTGGTGTCGTCGATATTGGGGAGGAGGCCAGCGTTTTGCAGATTCACCTGGGCCATACTGGTTGGCCAGTTGTGGCAGGCCGGAGATTTTGCAACGCAGATCGCGGGGAGCGATAGCAGTAGGACGGCAAAGACGTGTTTCATGGGTATTCCACCGTCAGCAGTCTGTCGACACTGTTCCATACAAGCCTCCTTTGCTGTAAGTGCCAACGATTACAACAAAGCAGGTGGCACTGCGGAAGTGAAATGACATGGGCAAAGCGGCCCTACACGGCCCCCGGCGCGACGAGGGGATAAGCCACGCGCGCCGGAGCTTGCAGATCACTGCTTTTTATCGGGATAGTCGATCCCCTCGATAAGACGCTCCTCCGACGGATAGTGCTGGCTAACCACGAAAACGTCTACGCCAGCTATCGAACATTCGAATTCGCCGGAGTGGTTCACGGTAATCACCTTTATCACGTTCCCGTTTCTATCGTGAAAAGTGACGTGATACACCTGTTTCCACAACTGTTCTCCGTCCTTGTCCTTGCCGATTTTTTCATTCGCCACCAACACAGTTTTAGTTTTCTCGGCGTCGATATCACCGAGGATGCCAACGTTTCGAAGTTGCATATAGGCCATGTTTGTGGGCCAGTTTCCGCACGGCGGGAACGGCTTGCCGTCCGCCAGACATAACGCGGGGATCGCTAGCAGCGTCGCTGCGATAGCCCGCTTCACGGATATTCCACCCAAAGTAATCTGTCGCCGCTGTTCCATATTTTTTCCCGATATATTTTTCTTAAAATGATGCATCCGTTTGACGCGTTGCCCGGCCCTGTCAAGCTGTCGCCGTGAATCATAAAGCCGTCGCGTCCGCCCAGATTCGTTCCCGCCACAGGGTTAAGCCGCATCGTGAATGGGCCTGTTTTGTCGTGTCTGAACGGCGGGAGGATCTCGAATCGTCCCACGGGGATTGGTCCCAGGTCCCGTATATATTGGCTACTGTGTTTATTCTGGTGTGGGATTTTCCCGGCGTACCCTTTAGCGATCCATTCTTCGTTGTGGTACAGATCGCCGGTCGCCTGTTTGTAACGCCATGCCATCGCTTTGTTCTCCTTCGTTGTAGAAGCCAACGATTACAACAAAGCAAGTGATCGAGCACAATTTTCAAGATGCAAATCGGCCATTTTGTCGCACGACGCCACGCCTCAAAAACAAATAATGTCTCGGCAATGACATTGCGCAATGCGAGGCATCTCAAATGATGTTAGGCCACCGAATACAATGCTGTCCGGGCTGTGAAGAACAGACCCTTCTTCGATACAAAAGACCCAACCCGCTTTCTTCTCGTGGTTTTTATTGTGCGCGAGGACCATCCCTGCCCCGCGTTATCTTCTCTTCTCCTAGCCTCGCAAACCGCCGGAATTTCCGACGGCCGTATGAGCGATTTACCTACCGGTCACCCTCGACCGACATCGCTGAGTCAGCAGTCTTTGATGCGCAGGCGCAGCCGACGCCCTCTCGTCGAGGTCGCCGGTGACCCTAGGCGTGAGAGAACTTCAGCTGTTCGGCTGTCCCCGTTAAGTCGAACGGTTGAAAGTATCGAGCCCGAAATCCGCCTTCGATGTTCTCGAGCACCAGCCGCCCACCCGTGCGTCGCGCAATTTCGGACACGATAGACAGACCCAGTCCGCTTCCTGGCGCCAAGGCGTGATTTAACCGATAGAACGGCTCCAGAACATGCTCAAGTTCGTTATCCGGTATGCCTGGCCCGGTGTCAGTGATTTCGAATATCAGCTCGCCAGCTTTCTGAAAGGCTGATACGTCGACCTTGCCGCCATCGGGCGTGTATCGCACCGCATTGTCGACCAGATTCCTCAGTACCACTGCCGTGGACGTCCTATCAACCACAACCTCGATGTCGTCCACATGCACAATCCCAAGGTCGATGTCCTTTGCACGCGCAAGTTCTATGCAGGCATTGATGGCATCGGTTGCGGCAGCGCCTAACGACCACGCGGCCGGTGGTTCCAGCGTTCCCTGTTCAGACCGCGCCAGTGCCAATAGTTGCTCCACCAGCCGGTGGGTCCGCCTCAACCCCGACTGAAAGGAAGAGAGCCGCTCGCGAGCATCGGGCGACGTGATGGTTGCCTCCAGATTTCCCGCTTGCAACGACAGAGCCGCCAGCGGCGAGCGCAACTCATGCGCAGCGCTCGCAACAAAACGTCGTTGATGACTGATCGCGTCTTTCAGCCGTCCAATGAGCCGGTTGATTGACCGGACAAACGGAAGCACCTCGGTGGCGATGCCCTCTTCCGGCAGCGGCTCAAGCGACGCGTCCGTTTGCCGGTCCACCACTATCGCCAGGCGTGAGAGCGGCGCCAGCTTCGTTCTGACAATCACGACGACGACGACAAACAGCACCGGCATCAACAGAAGCACGGGCACGAGCGTCCTCATTGCACCATCCCTGGCAATTTCGTCGCGCAACGCAGATGGCTCGGCGACCGCGATGCGCTCGCCGGTGCGCAGCGTACGGATGTTGACGCGCCAGCTCTGTCCGCTGCTGTCCAGGTCGTGAAATCCGTCGGCCATCGCATGAGGAATCGTGAGTCCCGCCGCTTTCGACATCTCAGCCGATCTTTCGCTGAGTCTGTCGATAACGACTTTGACGTCCGAGTCCTGCGAGCTCTCGACCGACGACTGCGGTCCCGTAAGCGCCAGCGCGCGACTGTCAATCAGAGCAGCGATTTCGTTCAACTGGCCATCCTGCAACGCTCGCGCCTCCTGATAGGCGAACGCGAAAGAAAAACCACATGCGAGGATGCCTACCACTGCCATCACAACGCCAATCCACGCCGAAAGCTGCAGCGTCAGCGAGCGTGATTGTTTTCCTTGTCCACCAGCCATCCCACACCTCTCACATTGCGAATCACCGACGTACCAAGTTTTTTGCGGATACCGTGAATCAGGACTTCAACCGCGTTGCCTTCCACCGCCTGTTCCCACGCATAGAGCTTTCGTTCCAGCTCGGCTCGCGAGAGGACCGTTCCCGGACGCATCAACAGCGCGCTCAAAAGAGCGAACTCTCGACTCGTCAGGCGGCACTCGGTTCCGTCGTACTCGGCAATGTGCGTCGCCGCATCAACCGTGAGTTTTCCGCTCGTCATTCGCGTATCGCCATGGTCCCCCAGCCGGCGGGTGACTGCCCGAAGGCGCGCAAGCAGTTCTCCGATTTCGAACGGCTTCACGAGGTAGTCGTCAGCGCCGGCGTCCAGTCCCGCGATTCGGTCCTCGACGCCGTCGCGCGCGGTGAGAACAATCACCGGAAGCTTGTTGCCGCCACTGCGCAGCGACCGCAGCAGGTCGATGCCATCCCGATGCGGCAGGTTCAGGTCCAGCAGCAGGACGTCGTGCTCCTGACCCAGCAACGCTCCGGCCGCCGCATCACCATCGCGTACCCAGTCGGTCGCATAGGCCGCATCTTTCAACGCCTGGACGATTGCGTCGCCAATCATCTCGTCGTCTTCAACCAGCAGAATTCTCATCGGTCTTTAAGGAATCACGGGTGTCGTGCTAAGCCAAAACTAAGTCTTGCCCAATAGCATCCGAAGCGTCACATACGCCGGATAGCCATCGTGCCCAGTCGTGCCTACGATACTAGGTCGCAAAGCGCAATTCGCGCAACCAGTCCTCAACGACAAGCCAGCCTACGCGCTCTCGTGCGAGTCTCGCCCGTGGCATTGCTCGTGGCGTCGCTTGTGGCATTGCTCGCGACGCTGGGCGGCTGCGCGTCGTACGCTCCCGAGCCCCTTCCTGCCGCACCGGAGTGGCCCGACGACGTCGCCGCAACCACTGCACCGCTGACAGTCGATCAGGTAGTCCAACGCGCACTCGAGCACAGCCCCGAGGTCCGCCGCGCGGAGCGCGAACTGACCATCGTAAATGCGCGCAAATACGCGGATGGATTGCTCCCGGACCCTCAGCTCAGCTTCAGCACCGACCGCCCCGGCGCAGCTGGATTTGTCCCGGCGTTCATGGTCGGGCTCAGCTATGAAGTGTCCGCCCTAATTGACCACCCGGCAAAGCAGCGAGGTGCGACTGCGGCCCTGCAAAAGCAACTGTTCGCGCTGCAGTGGACGAAATGGCAGGTCGCCAACCATGCCTATGCGCTGTACGTCACCAATGTGAGTCTTTCCCGTGTTGAAGCGCGGGTCGCACAACTGGCGGTCCATGAGCAGGTTGTCGACGGCCGTATGCGGCAGGCGCTCGCGCGGGGCGACGTAACTCGCGATACCGCGGTGCAATCGGAGACGGCATATCGCGACAGCCTGCAGCAGCTGAGCGCACTTAAGCAGGACCGCCTCAAGGCGCAGCAGGAACTCAATGCAATGCTCGACCTGCAGGCTGGCACGCGCCTGACGCTTGTAGCGCCTCCCGGAGCCTATGACGTGCCGTCCGGCGCGGTGCATGACGCGCTGACCACTCTGGGCCAGCGTCGTCCGGACCTGCTGGCGTTGCGCGCTGGTTACGCGGAACAGGACGAGCGTTACCGCGCAGCACTGCTCGGGCAATTTCCCCGTCTGGATATCGGCATCACGCGAGGCAGGGATACGTCCGCCATCTACACGTCAGGCGTCGCCATCACCGTGACACTACCGCTCTTCAACGGCAATCGGGGAAATATCGCGATCGAAAAGGCCACACGTGAGAGCCTGCACGAGGAGTACACGCAACGGCTCAAAGACGCGTACACCGCAGTCGAGAACATCGTTTCAAACCTTGACCTGCTTAACGACCAGCTCCGCAACGCCCGGACAATGGAAGCGACTCTGGAGCAAGCGACGAAAGAGACAGGTATGGCTCAAGCCCGAGGCGACGTGACACTTCCGACGCTGATGGACCTTGAATCGCGACTGCTGAACCAGCGCATCGCGACGGCGAAGCTCGAGAACGCTGCGCTTTTGCAGCAGGTCGAGCTGTGCACCCTGATTGGCGTTAGCGCCATTGACTACCACTCTCTCCAATAAGTCCGAGATGAAGTCCATTCGCCTTCTCGTCATTGCTGCTATCGCGAGCGCGTGGTACACGGCCAGTCCCAGCGTGTCCGCCCAGGACGTTGTGACGATGCCCGCAGTACAAAAGCGCATCGCGGTGAAAGTATCCGCACCTGCACATGTGCAGGCCGTATCCAATGCGGTGCTGTCCGCACCGACGGCCGGCATCGTCACAGGCTTGCGAGTCGGCCCAGGTGAAACGGTTCGAGCGGGGCAGACGATTGCGCATCTGGCCGGGCCGTCGGTGACGTCCGAGAAAACGCGTCTGGCCACCGAGCTTAAAACTGCCGAGATACGCGTGTCCGCCGCGACGCAGGGGGTGGCGATTGAAAAACAGAAATTTGATGACCAGCTCAGCACGCGCGACGCTGTCGCCCGCGTTCGTGCTGACCTGGATGCAGCGCATCAGCAACTGCTGGCCGCGCAGTCGGCCGCTCAGAGCTACGCGGGCCTCGCCACAGTTGCCGCGTCAGAACCCGGCGTGGTAACGATGGTCAGCGCGGCCGACGGCCAATACGTAAGTGCCGGACAGCCGCTTGTGACTGTCTCGTCGTCACGCGACCTCTACGTCGTGGCGAATTTATACGGTAGTGATGCCGCCTTCGTTGCGGTCGGCATGAAGGGAGCGTTCCTGTCGGAACATGGCGATGCGCCCACCTATGTCGTCGTGAGACGCACGTCATGGAGCGTTGCGACGCCAGGGCAGCTGGAGGTGTGGCTGAGCCCCGTCGAGGGCAGTAGCCCCGAGCCCGGCTCCGTCGGGACGATATCGTTGTCCCCGCCAGACGAAAGACACCTGGCCGTTCCATCCACGGCACTCGTACTCGATGGTGGCGAATGGTGGGTACTGGTTCACGACAAGACCGGAAATCACCGGCGCCGCGTTGCGCCAGGACTGACTGATAGCGGCTGGACCGCCATCAGGAATGGACTCTCCGCAGGCGAGTTAGTGGTGACGCAGGACGCCTATCTGTTCTTCCACCAGGATTTCTCCACGCGATACCAGCAGGCCGATTGACGTCCTTCGACAAGAACATGCTAAACGACATCGTCAAGCGGCCCCTGCTATGGGTCATGCTGTACGGCGCATTGATTGCCTATGGCATCTATGCGCTCGTCAACATCCATTCGGAAGTCCTGCCGCAATTCAACATGCCGCAGGTGAGCATCGTCGCCCAGGTGCCAGGTGCGACCACGCTCGACCTCGAGGGCTTGATTGCGCGGCCGCTCGAGGCTGAACTCTCTTCGCTTCAGTCGTTGAGCGACGTGCGGACAGTCGTGAGCCAGGGCTCGGTCAAGATTGAAGCCCGTTTCTCGGAAGGAACAACGGCGGCAAGCGCACTGCAGGACGTCAACGGCGTGGTGGGTCGTGTCAATGGCACGCTCCCCAAAGGGACGAGCCTGACCACCGAAATCTCCGGCAACGCCATCAACGAAGTCGCGGACTACGCGATACAGATTCCGGACGGCGTAGATGCCTCCAGGGTACAGCGGCTGGTCGAATCGAACTTCGCACCGCGTGTCCGGGCGGTTGCCGGCGTACAGCGCGTTTCAGTCGTCGGGCCTGGCGCAGACGCAATATGGGTCCGGCCTGACCTCGGAAAACTACAGCGATTCAACGTCTCCGCCGCGGCGCTTGCGTCGTCACTGGAAGCCACGACTGCGATGGTGCCGAGCGGGTACGTCGACGTCGGTCACCAGGACGTTTTCATCGAAGGAAGAAATCTGCCGACTGAGCCGTCTGCCTATGCCGGGGTGTCGGTACAGACGCCTAACGGCGGTGTACCACTCGGAGCAATGGCTGACATTATCCGCTCAGCCTTGCCGTCACACCACGAGGTCAAGCTCGACAACCGGCCCACTATCGCGCTGATTGTGTTCAAGCAACCGGGCGCCTCGACAGTTCCGGTCGTCGACGCAGTGGACAAGACACTGCGTGAGCTCGAACCCCAACTGCCGCGAGGTGCGCGCTTCGTGCGCATTTACAGCCAGGGGCACATCGTCGGTGTAGTCGCCGAGGATTTGAGCCGGAACCTCGCCATTGGCGCAGCGCTGGCTGTTGCCGTTCTATTCTGGATGCTCGGCGCGAGCCCCAGCATATTGGCGCTCGCCTTGAGCATCCCGCTCTCGCTCCTGCTGGGTGTTGCCGGCCTGTATCTGATGGGGCAGACACTGAACCTGCTGACATTCGGTGCGCTTTCGGTCGCGGTTGGCTTGCTGGCGGACGATGCCATCATTGTGCTGGAGAGCATCTACCACCGCTGGGAGCGAGGCGATGGCGGGTGGGAAGGCGTTGCACAGGGCCTGCGCGACATCGCGGGTCCCGATATCTCGGGCACGCTGACGACCGTCTCGGTGTTTGTACCGCTCGCGTTCGTCGGCGGCCTCGCCGGACTGTTCTTTGTGCCGTTCTCGCTGGCGATGACCGTGAGCCTTATCGCCTCGCTCATCATCTCGCTGAGCCTGATTCCGTTGGTGCTGGGCGCCGTCGGACCACACGTCCGAAAGCGCGCGACATCAGGCTCGCGAGCGGTAGCGTGGCTCAAGCGCCATAACTTCCGATTACTGGAATTCGCGCTGCGCCGCCCACGACTGTCCTTGTGGACGTGCGTCGTCATTTTTGTGCTCTCCGTGGCCGCACTCGCCTTGGTTCCTGTCGACTTCCTGCCGCTGCCTAACGAGGAAGTACTGCTTGAAAGCTTCACGCTGCCGCCCGGTACGTCATTGCACGACACCCGTGATGCGGCGGACCGCATCAGTCAGCGCCTGATGGGGCTGGAACCGGTCGCACACGTCTTCACACGCGTGGGTTCGGCATCGGGGACGTCGTACACCGAGCCCGCTTACGCGGCCCGGTACGTCATTGCACGACACCCGTGATGCGGCGGACCGCATCAGTCAGCGCCTGATGGGGCTGGAACCGGTCGCACACGTCTTCACACGCGTGGGTTCGGCATCGGGGACGTCGTACACCGAGCCCGCTTACGCGGGAGAGATTCAAATTGCACTAAAGCCGAACGTGAATGCTGGCAGCCTCGATAAAATCGGTCAGCAGGTTCTCGCCGCATCCAGGCTGCCCGCAGTACAGACCGCGATTGGAACGCCGACCCTGGAACGGGTCGGTGAGACACTTTCCGGGTTGCCCCAGCCGTTCGTGATCGACCTGTATGGCGATTCCATTACGACGCTGCAATCGCTCTCATCTGAAGTGACGAGCCGACTCGCGGAAGTGCCCAATCTGTCCGACGTATTCAACAACGACGGTTATCCCATCACCGAATTGCAAATCACGCCCGACCCGGCCGGTCTTGCCCTTCACGGCATCACACCGGCGCAACTCTTCTCACAGTTGCATATCCTGCTGGCGGGACAAACCATTGCAACGGTTCCAGACGGTAACAGCCACCTGGACGTCTTCATTCGACTGGCGGACCCCACGCAGCTCTCAATTGAGCAACTGAAGCAAATTCCCATCATGGCCAATGGCTGGGCCGCCTTGCGGGACGTGGCCGACGTCAACATGGCGACGGGGCCGAACGTTATCCGGCATCTGAACGGCCTTCGTGCAATTGAGATACTTGCCACGCCGACCGCGCCGCTCGGGCAGGTTATCTCGGCGTCGAAAAAAGCCCTGGAAACGCTTCACATGCCGGCAGGGTACGAAGTGAAGTTCGGTGGTTTGTATCCGCAACTGGAGCATGCGGCGATCAATGTCGCCATTGCAGCGGCAATCGCGCTGGCACTGATGCTTGGCATCCTGACGTTGCAATTCGACGGCCTACTGGTGCCGGGACTACTTCTATTGCAGATGCCGCTGGCATTCTCCGGCGGTGCAATCGCGCTGGTTGTAAGCGGTATCGGACTGAATGCCATCGGGCTGATCGCGTTTCTCACGCTAATAGGGGTGAGCCTCAATCACGGCATCGTGCTGCTGCAACTGGTGAAGCGCAACGAAGCGCAGGGACAGTCGGTACTCGATGCAGTACGAGACGCGGTCGAGGTACGATTCCGGCCGATTGTTCTCACGGTGCTGACCGCTTCGCTGGGACTACTCCCGACCGCGCTCGGTTTCGGCAAGGGTGCCGCGCCCGAGCAAGGGCTCGCCATCGTCACGCTGGGTGGACTGGTCTGGAGCGGTTTGCTCAGCACGAACCTGCTGCCAGCGCTTTATGTGTACCGGCGCGAGCGGCAGCTCCGAAAAGCATCGTGAGTCATGCCAATGCCTGAAGGCCGCGCAGACAGTCGTTGAGCAGCACCTCTCAGTTGCCAGGCGGTGGGACAATACGCGGGTTGATGCAGACCAATCCCGAACTGAGGACACATGCAGACCGATTCCACCCCGCGCGCCAGTACGCTCGGTCAAATCCCCCGTGGCATCTGGATGCTTGGCTTCGTGAGCATGTTCATGGACATCTCATCGGAAATGATCCATAGCCTTCTACCGATGTTCCTTGTGACAAGCCTTGGTGCAAGCGCCACGATGGTCGGCCTGATCGAAGGCGTGGCAGAGGCCGCTTCGCCCATCGTCAAGATGTTTTCCGGGGCGCTGAGCGACTACCTTGGTAACCGGAAGTGGCTCGCGGTTATCGGATATGGCATGGGTGCGTTAAGCAAACCACTGTTTGCGCTGGCGCCGACGGCGGGCATCGTATTGACGGCACGCGTGGTCGACAGGGTAGGCAAAGGCATTCGGGGCGCGCCACGCGACGCGCTCGTGGCTGACATCACCCCCGCACATCTACGTGGCGCGGCCTATGGCCTGCGCCAGTCGTTAGATACCGTTGGCGCATTTCTTGGGCCGTTACTCGCAGTCGTGCTGATGCTGCTTTGGGCGGATAACTTCCGCTGGGTATTCTGGGTCTCGGTGCTTCCAGGATTTGTTGCCGTTGCGTTACTGGCTTTCGGTATCAGGGAACCGGCACGGCAGCCAGGTGCAAAGCGCGTCAATCCGATTGCATTCGAAAATCTGAAGAAACTCAGCCGGCCCTATTGGTGGGTCGTCGGTGTCGGTGCAGTCTTCACGCTCGCACGCTTCAGTGAAGCCTTCCTCGTGTTGCGTGCGATGCAAGGCGGTGTCCCGATAGCCCTCGTCCCGCTCGTCATGGTGGCGATGAATGTCGTGTATTCGCTGTCGGCGTACCCATTCGGAAAACTGGCTGACTCGATGAGTCACACCAGGCTGTTGGCCGCCGGCCTCGTGGTGCTAATCGCGTCCGACCTCGTACTCGCCCAGGGCAACTCCTGGCCCATCGTGCTGATTGGCGTAGCGTTGTGGGGTCTGCACATGGGAATCACGCAAGGCCTGCTCGCCACCATGGTGGCGCACCCGGCCCCGCCGGAGCTGAAGGGCACCGCATTCGGCTTCTTCAACCTGATGAGCGGGCTGGCGATGCTGGTCGCCAGTGTCATGGCCGGTGAACTATGGGACCGGTTTGGAGCGAGCGCGACCTTTTATGCCGGAGCGGGTTTCTGTATCGCAACGCTGGTTGCGCTGTCGAGCAGTACAACCAAACGCAGAGGCAAAACATGACGTGGCGGCTACTCTATGAGCGCATCGGGATCCGCAACCTGCTCGTGTCCGGCGTGCTGGTGACTGGCGGCGTGTGGCTCTTTTTCGGCATCCTGGAGGATGTCATCAGCGGCGACCCGCTCGTCGCCGCCGACGTCCAGATTCACGCCGCGTTGCAACAGCTTCGCTTTCCCTTGCTCGACACCCTGATGGTTGGCGTGTCAGAACTGGGGGACGCCGCAGTTACCGTTCCTGTCATTGTCGTGGTCTTTGCCTGGCTCTTATGGCAAGCGAGGTTACGAAGCGCTCTTTACTGGATTGCGGCCGTCGGGTTCGCGCAACTCTTCGTAGTTGCGCTGAAATCCGTGATCCGTCGACCGCGGCCGGCTTTGATGTATGACGGGGTGCATAGCTTCTCCTTTCCTAGCAACCACGCAACCTTGAGCATCGTCACATACGGCTTTCTTGCGTTCTTCGTGGCGCGAGCCTGGGGCACCGCCGCGCGGCTTCGCATTGCGATTGCGACGAGTCTCTTTATCCTCCTCATCTCCTTCTCACGCCTCTATCTGGGCGTGCACTGGTTTTCAGATGTTCTCGCTGGACTCAGTTTCGGTGTGGCGTGGATAGCAACGGCGGCCGTGCTTCATTACGTCGGAGACGAAAATCAGAAGGATGCTACTTCGCTCGGTGTGGCGTCCTTCGTCACGTTTGCCATCAGTGCGACAGTACACATCGTCATGCAGCACGGTGGCGACATGATTCGGTACGCGCCGGGGTAGCTTGCCGGGCGCCAACGAAGAAGAGTCGCGCTCAATTCGGTGTGCGGCCAATCATGCGCTGTCGAGGGCCAGCAGCGGCAAATCAGTCGTCGTCTTCGTGACGATGGTGTTCCCAGCCACGGTGCCGACCGTGGTCATGCCATCGACGCTCGTCGCGGTAGTCGCCTTCATAGCGGTATCCGTAGCCATAGACCGGGGCCGGCGCGTAGACGATTGGGGGCGGCGCCTCGTACACGACCGGAGGTGGCGCGACATACGCGGGGCCAGGAAGCCCCAGATAAACGCCGATGTCCGCGTGAGCGAAAGCCGCGCTGGACGCGCAGGCAGCGGACACTCCCACTGCGAGAAAAAGGGTAGCGCACTTCATGGAGTTCTCCAGTCCTGCCCGGTTCTGGCGGATGCCAGACCACGACGAACGACGCAGATTGTAGGGAGGCCAAGCCGCAGCAGATACGGTCGGATTGTCAATTCTGTAACCGGCGGTAACCGTAACGGCTCCGCCGGTTTTGAAGGCCGGTTACGACGCACTGAGGGAATCGCCCGAGACGTGGACGCGCTCTCCGACCTGCACAGGCGGCTGGGTTGGATAGTTGAAGTTCCGGTAGCTGCCATCCTGCATCCTGACCTGCACCTGATAGCTGGTCTCCTTGCGCACGGCATGCTCGATGCCATTGCCGGCAAAACCACCGCCGACCGCGCCGGCAATCGTTGCGAGAACGCGACCGCGGCCTGCGCCGACCTGATTTCCCAACAGCCCGCCAGCTACTGCGCCGCCTACTGCCCCGAGACCCGTGGTCGGCTCGGGTTGCTGAACCGTGTTGACCGCGACTACTTCGCCGGCGTTCGAATCAACGGCGACTGGCCGCTGCGGGACAACTGCCGGGGATTGATACGCGCCGTTGTTCGCATAGCCCTGGTTCTGCTCAACTGGCGCACTATGGCGATGATGGACGCGCGGCTGGGCAGGCGCTTGCTCGCGAGCCACGCGCTGCTCCTGATTCGGTTGCGGCGAAGCGACCGGTGCGCTGGCGATTGGTGCCGCGACGGGTAGCGCTTGCGTCAGCGGCGTCGTCACTGCGCGGGACGTTGGAAGCATGCCCGTCATTGCCGCGATACCGGTAGCGCTGGCCAGGATCACAGCCACGGCTGCGCCTGCAATCAAGGGGTGAATGCGACCGCGCTGCGGTGAACTGGACGTCAGGTTGGTGCTCATGTCGCGCTCCGTTGTTGAGTACCAGCAAGAACGCCGCAACTGACGCCGCGGTGCACCGGGCGACTGCGAGATTTGTAAGTAGTTGTAGTGCGCTACGAAGGATGCAAGGAGAAGCCTTATCAGGGGTAAAACCGTAGAAGCGTCGAAGAACAGCACTCTGCGCTGCACCAGTGCCGCCCCACTGCATCTTCACTGCTTCTGCAGCTTCGTCACGGTGAGAGCGCCATTAACTTCCTCAGCGACGAAGTCAATCTTGTCGCCGACTTTCAGCTGGGACAGCATCGCCGGATCCTTAACCTTGAACACCATTGTCATCGCTTCCATGTCGAGGTTGACGAGCGGTCCATGTTTGATGGTCAGCTTCCCCGCGGCGGTATCCACTTTCTTCACTTCGCCATGCGACATGCTGTTGTTCGCGTCCGCGCCCTGTTGCGCGCTGCTTGCCATATCTGTGTTGCTCGTGTCGCCGGCCGCGTAGGCGGTTGCCGAAAGGGCTACAGCACAACCCATCACAATTGAAGCAATCGCGTTTTTCATCACGTCCTCTCCCATAGTTGAAGGAACAAAACAGCGGCCGGACTCGTGTCCGGCCTATTACGAAATCAGCTATCCGGCAGGTCGCCGGTGTATTCGAACGCCACGGTCCCCTTCGGGTGCTTGAACCAGCCCGGGTCGCGGTAATCGTTGCGGCCGAGCCCCTCGCGCACCTTCACGACAGTGAACATGCCGCCCATTTCCAGCGCGCCGAACGGCCCGGTACCCGTCATCATCGGTAGCGTGTTGTCGGGTAGCGGCATTTCCATGTCGCCCATCGAACCACCCGTGCTGCCCATCGCCATGTAGTCCGGGACGAGCTTGTTGATGCGCTTTGCGAGGTCCTTCTGCGGCACGCCAATCAGATTCGGAACCTGATGCCCCATCGCGTTCATCGTGTGATGCGACTTGTGGCAATGAAACGCCCAGTCGCCGGGACGGTTTGCGGTGAACTCGATGGCGCGCATCTGCCCGACTGCGACGTCGGCCGTCACTTCCGGCCAGCGTGCGGCGGGAGGAATCCATCCGCCGTCGGTGCCCGCGACCTCGAAGCTGTACCCGTGCAAATGGATGGGGTGGTTGGTCATCGTCAGGTTGCCGAAGCGGATGCGGACGCGGTCTCCTGCTCTCACAGGTAGCGGGTCGATGCCCGGAAACACCCGCGCATTCCAGGTCCACATGTTGAAGTCGGTCATTTCATTGACCCGCGGCGTGAAGCTGCCCGGGTCGATGTCATAGGCGGACATCAGGAACACGAAGTCGCGGTCCACCGGCATCACGCTGCGGTCCTTCGGATGCACGATGAACGTGCCCATCATCCCCATGGCCATCTGCACCATCTCGTCGGCATGCGGGTGGTACATGAACGTGCCGTGCTTCTCGAGCTGGAACTCATAGACGAATGTCTTGCCCGGCGGGATGTGCGGTTGCGTGAGACCACCCACGCCGTCCATCCCGGACGGCACCAGCATCCCGTGCCAATGCACGGTGGTGTGTTCCGGCAGCTTGTTGGTCACGAAGATGCGGACCTTGTCGCCTTCGACGGCTTCGATGGTCGGGCCAGGCGCCTGACCGTTGTATCCCCACAGGTTCGCCTTCATGCCGGGGGCCATTTCGCGCACGACCGGCTCGGCAATCAAATGGAATTCCTTCCAGCCGTTCTTCATGCGCCACGGCAGGGTCCAGCCGTTCAGCGTGGCGACGGGCGTATAAGGGCGGCCGTTGGGCGGCACGAGCGGCGGCTGCGTGGCCGTTTTTTCCATAGTCGGCGCCTCTGGAAGCGACGCCGCGCCAGCCTTGCTGACCAGCGCCGCGCCCAGCAGCGCAGCACCCGAGCCGCCGAGAAAACTTCGACGTGAAACCATGTTCATTTACCTTCGGAATTTGTCGGCGAAACCGGCTGGGTCGCCGGAGGCGGAGATGGCGAATCTTGCGACGGGGCCAGTGATGCTGGCGTCGCCGGGCCAGGCGTTGCGCCACGGTTCGGTGCGCCTGGCGCCTGTGCCATGGCAAGCGGCGGGAGCCGCCCCCCTAGCGACTGTTGCAGGTCCGTCTCCGCAATCCAGTAGTCCTTGAGTGCATCGATGTACCCGTTGACAGCGGAGACCTGGTCGCGCGAATCGGCAAGCAGCTCAAACACGCTTGCGAGCATGCCGTTGTAGCGCAACAGCATCTCGTCCGAAATGGTCTTGCGTAACGGCACGACCTCGTCGCGGTAGTGCTTTGCAACGTCGTAGCTCGTCAGATAGGCGGAATACGACTCGCGTACTTCGGAGCGGGCGTCAATCGCGGTCTGGGCGAGCCGGTTCGCCGACTGCATATAGATGGCCTCGGCGCGTGCGACCTTTGCGCTGCCCCAGTCGAAGATGGGAATCTCGACGCTGATTTCGTACCCGTGTTCATGTCCCTTGTCAGTCTCGAAGTTGTCGAGGTAGCCGACATCGAGCGCATTGATGAAGCGGGTCGCCTTGCTGAGTCCCAGAGACGTTGCGACGCTTTGCGTCCGGAGCTTGGCCGCCTGAATGTCGAGGCGGTTCTGCATCGCAAAGCTTTCGAGCTCGTTCAGTTGCGGCCTGTCCTTCGGCAGGTCAGGCAGACGGTCTGGCAGCTTGTACTGCGTTCCCGAACCCCACAGACCCATCGTGCGGGTCAGTTTCTCCCGGGCCGCCACCGATTGCTGTTGTGCCTTGGCGAGCTGTGCAACCGACTCCGCGTAAAAGGCCTGCTCACGCGCATAGTCGAGCTTGCTGAAATTGCCGGCCTGACGCATGCGCAACGCGAGTTCCGCGCCGGCCTCGGCGGAATCCTTGACCTGAGCGGCATATTGGGCTGCCTGCGCCGCGGCCACGGCATTCACGTAGGCTTTGCGGGCATCGGCGGCCACGGCGAGCATCGCATTGGCCGTCTCGAATTTGGTCTGTTCGAACCGCCGGCTTTCGATACCCGTTGCCACGGGCAGCGTGAGAATGCCCAATACGCCCATCGAGAAGGTCCGGCTGATGCCGAAGCCATCGCTCCAGTGAGTGCGGCTGAACGTAAAGCCCGGATTAGGCAGGCGGCCCGCCTGGACGAGGTCGGCTTCCGAAATACCCAGTTCGCCGTACGACGCCTGGAGTCCCCGGTTATTCAGCAGCGCGACCTGAACCGCGTCATCCATGCCGAGCGGCTTCGACAGCAGTTCCTGCGTACGCTTGAATGCAGCGGCGCGGTCTTCGTCGGACTTGATGTGGACCGCATCCTTACCAAGGCGCTCGGAAGCGGTCGTCGACACGGTGTTGAATCCACCGTCCTTCGAAAACGTCGTGCAGCCGGCAAGGAATACCGTCGCGATCGCGATGGATACCGCACGGTTTGGGGCGAGATGTCGAATCATTTCGACTCGCCCCCGTGTTCGTGCCCGCTCTTTCCGTCGGATGTCGCGGCCGGTTGCTGACCGTGCTTCATGGTGATCACGCCTCGGCTGGGCGCAACAGCGCGATTCAGTTGTTGCCAGCCAGGCGCTTCGCCGTCCTGCCAGGACTTGTAGCCGTCGAACGCGGATTGCACGGTGACGGCCGGAACTGATGCCGCGGCATCAGTCGGGTCGGGAACGGCAGTCGCAGCGTGCGCGAGCAACGGCAATACCGCGCCCGCGCCTACGAGCGCCGCAGTAATTGTTCGCATGAATTTTTCTCGTCATGAATCATCCGGCGCCCGTGACGGACGCCAGCAAACTTGCAAGGCGCAGCCGACGGCTGCGCTGCGCGGATTAGACGAGAATGAACCGGGGCGGCCGTTCGATGCCGTCGGTCAGGAACAACACGACACCGGCATCGGGAGGCAATGGAGCGGAGAATTGAATCTGGTCAGCGCAGGCGGACACAGTGGGCACAACCGGTAGCGCCGCACCGGCACAGCACGACGCGCACGTCAGACACGCATGCATATGGTGACCGCCGTGATGGTGGTGAGCCTGGTGGTCGCCGCGTTCGGTGGCACCAGCATGTCCGTCCGTCAGTTCAATTTGATGAAGACTGTCAGCGGTCGCGCCATCGTCGGCCGCTTCGGCGGCGGCACAAATCATCGAGACGGCCGCATACGACTGAACCGGAAGGCTCAGTGCGAGCAGCACGACGAGAAAGAGTTTGCGCCAATAGGACATGGGTGCGGAGTCTAGCACGGGGTCAATACTGCGGTAATCGTGCATGCTGGAGTTTCCAGTTACAACGTGCAAATCATCACGTCCGAGCGTCTCTCTATAGACCGCGTTCAATGCCCGCTATACCCCCCACCTTAGCGACGGCGTATGCACCGGACTATCCCAATGCCGCGTCATGTCGTCGTTCATCACACACAAGGTGATCGACGCACCGGCCATTTCCAGCGAGGTCGTCAGCGAACCGACCTGCACGCGCGCGATGTTCAGGTCACGCCGTTGCAGCCATAAGCGCGTGGAATTGAACAACAGATAGAGTTCGCCGAGCGGCGTCCCACCCAGCCCATTGATCAGGACCAGCAACTGCGCGTCAGTGCGCGGTTTCAGATCGGCGACGATCGCTGTCAGCAGTTCTGCCGCAATCGCGTCGGCCGCGGCAAAGCGCGCGCGCCGCCGCCCCGGTTCGCCATGAATGCCGACGCCGAGTTCGATTTCATCGTCGCCGATCTTGAACGTCGATGTGCCCGCCGCGGGTACTGTGCAACTCGAGAACGCCACTCCCATCGACGCCGTATTCTTGTTGATGAGGTCGCCGAACGCCTTGCACTGTTCGAGGTCCGCGCCGCTTTCCGCCAGGCTGCCCACCAGTTTCTCGACGATCACCGCACCGGCCACCCCGCGTCGGCCCGTCGTGTAACTGGAGTTTTCGACGGCGACGTCGTCGTTGATCAACACCATTGCATTGGGCACTTCCGACATCTCCGAGGCCATCTCGAAGTTCATCAGATCGCCGGAATAGTTCTTCACGATGAAGAGCGTCCCCGCGCCTGTATCGACAGCATTCGCGGCAGCCATCATCTGATCGGGCGTTGGCGACGTGAAAACCTGGCCAGGGCACGCCGCATCGAGCATGCCGTAGCCGACAAAGCCGCTATGCAATGGCTCGTGTCCCGAGCCGCCGCCGGACACCAGCGCAACCTTGCCCGGCTTCAGCGTCTTGCGGCGCACGAATACCGGGTCCTGATTCAGCACGACAAGATCGCCATGTGCGGCGGCAAATCCGGCGAGGCTCTCAGGCAAAAAGTCGTCGACGTGATTGATAAATTTCTTCATGGCCTACGCTCCTTTCACTCTCTGAGTTGCGCGAGCCGCGCACAGACCGCTTCGATCATCAGCTGACTCGAACGCGCGCCCGGATCGATGTGACCTCGCGAGCGCTCGCCGAGAAAGGACGCGCGCCCCTTCGTTGCAAGCATGTCGCGCGTCGCGAGCATGCTCGCCTCGGCGACCTGCGGCAACGCATCGAGCACGGCTTCCGGTGCCGCGTTGGTGTCGGCCAGTTCCGCAAACCGCGACGCAACCGGAATGAGCACGTCCATCATCGTCTTGCTGCCGATGCCCGCCTTGCCGCGCTGAGCGACGGCATCGACACCCGCGGCGAAGATCCGCGCAACGTCCTCGACGCTCATCGCGTTTGCACTTTCGGCCGAGGCTTTCGCCATTCCGTGCAGCAACGAAAAAAACAACGGCCCGGACGAGCCGCCGACCGTCGACAGCAGTTTCGACCCAGCAAGATCCAGCGCGGCTGCGAACCCTTGCGCCTCTATCTCGGCGCGCATCGCTAGCAGCGCATCGACGCCGCGCAACAGATTGAAGATATGATCGCCGTCGCCGATCTGCTGATCGAGCGCCGCGATCTCGTCGGTGTGTTCCTTCAGCGCGGCATGCGCAGCCTCGATGCACGCCATGACCGTTTTGCCGTTCATGCCGGAATCCTCCTGCCATCGGAGCGGAAATAAAGCAGGTTGCGCGGCGGCAGCGACACGCCGACCGTTTGCCCTGGCTCGAAATTGCGTTCGGTCATCGTCGTCGCGACAATCGCGGTGCCGTCGCGGTCCAGAATCAGCAGATGCCGAAGTGGGGAATATTCGAGCACGCGAAGCTTGAGCACATCTCGCGCATCGGCGCCGTGCAGCACGATGTCTTCAGGCCGGATCGCGACCGTCGACGTACCCGCCGGCATCGCGGCGGCATCGAACAGCGCGGCGGACAGCAAATTGATGGGCGGCGAGCCGAGGCGGCGCGCCGCGCTGACGGAGGCCGGATTACCGTACACTTCGCGCGGCGCGCCCATCTGCACGATGCGGCCGTGCTCGAGGATGCCGATGCGATCGGCGAGCGTCGTCGCTTCGACCTGGTCGTGCGTCACGTAGATGATCGTCGCGCCGATCGTGCGATGCAGCCGCTTCAATTCGATCCGCAGTTCCTCACGCAGTTTCGCGTCGAGTGACGACAGCGGCTCATCCATCAGGAACACTTTCGGCTCGCGCACCAGCGCGCGCCCAATCGCCACGCGCTGCATTTCGCCGCCCGACAGGCGCGTCGCCGGGTTGCCGAGCTTCGACTCGATGTGCAACATCCTGGCCACCGCCTGCACACGCGCGGTGACTTGCGCGTCGCTCACGCGCCGCCGCGGCGAACGCAATGGAAAAGCAAGATTGTCGAATACGGTCAGATGGGGATACAGCGAATACTGCTGAAAGATGAACGCGACGTCGCGATCGGCCGGATGCGAATCCGTCGCCCGTTCGCCGTCGATGAAGATTTCGCCCTGGTCTGGCTTTTCGAGCCCGGCGATCAGGCGCAGCGTCGTCGTCTTGCCCGCGCCGCTCGGCCCGAGCAACACGACGAATTCGCCCTCCTTCACGTCGATCGACACGTCGTCTACCGCGACGATATCGCCGAAGCGTTTGGTCACCTGGAGCAAACGGATCTCAGACATAAGCGTCCCCATTGCCGTTTCCATTGACAGCCATCTGCCGCGCCGCGCCCGGCAGCATCTTGCCGCTCGCCGCGTCGTAGAGCAGCGTGCGCTCCTTGCGAAACGACAGGCCGACCTGTGCGCCGGCGGCCCGCCCTTCGTCCTTGCCCACCCTCACGCGCACAATGCCCAGCGAGGTTTCGACGACGAGGATTTGATGCGAGCCGAGATACTCGTCGGCGATCACGCGGCCACGCAACGCAGCGCGCGGGTCGATCAGCACGTGCTCGGGCCGGATCCCAAGCAGCGATTGCGAGGCGTACGCATCGACGCGTGCGACCGCCACCGGTGCACCGCCGAGCGACACTTGTTCCGCGCCCGCTTCGACGGCGGCGTCCACAGCAAGAAAATTCATCGGCGGACTGCCGATGAAATTGCCGACAAAAACGGTGGCCGGAGAGTGATAAACCTCATGCGGCGACGCGGACTGAAGTACTTCGCCCTGATTCATCACCACGACGTCGTCGGCCATCGCCATCGCTTCACTTTGATCGTGCGTGACGTAGATCGTGGTTGCTTTGAGCGTGTTATGCAGCTTGCGCAGCTCAAGACACATCAGCTCGCGGAAATCGGCATCGAGCGTGCCCAGCGGCTCGTCCATCAGGAAGGCCTTCGGATGCCGCACGATCGCACGCCCCAATGCGACGCGTTGCCGGTCGCCGCCCGAGAGTCCTCCTGTCTTGCGATCGAGTATGTTTTCGATGCGCAGCATACGAGCGGCGGATTCGACGCGCGCTGCGATTTCCCGCCGCGAAATGCCCTCGTTTTTCAGCGGAAATGCGATGTTGTTGCGCACGCTCATGTGCGGATAAAGCGCGAACATCTGGAACACGAATGCAATGTCGCGCTGCCGCGCGCGCAGCGCCGTCACATCTTCTCCGTCGATGTGAATCTGCCCCGACGTCGGCAATTCGAGCCCGGCGATCATCCGCAATGTCGTCGTCTTGCCGCAGCCGGAAGGTCCGAGCAGCACCACGAAGCGGCCGGCGCTGATCGTCAGATTGGTATTGCGCACGGCCGTAAAATCGCCGAAACGTTTGTGAAGATTCGAAAGAACGATCGTCGACATGGCTCATTCCGGAAAATGACTGGTCACGACGAAAGCCAGCGCGCCCACCAGAATCACCGGAAACGACCACGTATAGAGATCGACGGTGAACGGTTGAACGAGCATCGCGATGCCGGCGACGATCAGCACCGTCGACGCGCCTTCACAGTAGCGCCGGCGGAACAAGCGCCGGCGTGGCAGGGTTGTTGGCACTTTCATTTGCGCACCGCTCCGAAAGTGATGCCGCGCAACAGGTGCTTGCGCAGCACGACGGTGAAGATCAGGATCGGCAGCACGAACAGTGTCGTCGCGGCCGCGACGGCCGGCCAGTCCTGGCCGCCCTCGCCGATGATGAACGGAATGAACGGCGGCATCGTCTGCGCGTCGCCGCTGGTGAGCAACAGTGCAAACGCGTACTCGTTCCACGCAAAGATCAGACAGAAAATCGCGGTTGCGGCAATGCCCGTGACCGCCTGCGGCAACACGACCTTGATGAAAGCCTGTAGCCGCGTGTAACCGTCGACGAGCGCGGCCTCTTCATATTCGCGCGGTATCTCGTCGATGAAACCCTTCAGCAACCACACCGCCAGCGACACATTCACGGCCGTATACAGCACGATCATGCCCACGTAGCTATCCGCCAGCCCAAGCGCCCGGTACATCAGATAGATAGGAATCGCAACAGCAATGGGCGGCATCATCCGGGTCGACAGAATAAAAAACAGCAGATCGTCCGCCAGCGGCACCCTGAATCGCGAGAACGCATACGCGGCCAGCGTGCCGAGAAACACCGCGAGAAACGTCGAGCCGAATCCGATCACAAGCGAATTGACGAAACGGGGCAAGACCTTCGATGGCCCCGCAATCACCATATTGCGCTTGCGTACGTCCCGGTCATACCAGGTCTGCGCCGGAGGCAAGCTCGCGATGAACTCCGGCGTCTGCCGCGAGCGGATCGTAAAGAGATTCACGTAGCCTTCCATCGATGGCTGAAACATCACGACGGGCGGATACGCAATCGCGTCTTCCTGGGTCTTGAAGCTCGTCAGGATAATCCACACGATGGGCAACGTCGCAACGAGTGCATACGCGATCACGACGATCGCGGCGAAAGTCTTGCTGCGCGGCGACGCGGCGACGACCGATTGTTGAAGGGCAAGCTCTGTCATCGCTGTTTCACCCTGTTGAGGGCCTTCACATAGAGATTCGCGGCGCCGAACACGGCGACGAACAGAATGATCGCCAGCGCAGACGAATAACCCGTTTGCCACTTTTCGAACGCCGCGCGCTTCAGTGTGATCGACACTGTTTCGGTCACGGAACCGGGACCGCCCGACGTCAGCAGATTCACCATGTCGAACATCTTGAAGTTCTCGATGCCGCGAAACAGAATGGCCAGCATCAGGAACGGCAGCGTCATCGGCAGCGTGATCGACCAGAACTGGCGCCACGGCGAAGCGCGGTCCACTTCGGCTGCTTCGTAGATGTAGTCGGGAATCGAGCGCAGGCCCGCACGACAGATCAGCATCACGTAGGGTGTCCACATCCATGTGTCGACCATGACGATCGTCCACGGAGCGAGTGGCACGTCGCCGATCATCTGGAACGAGTTGGGCGCAATACCCGTGAAGAAACTGACGATGTCGTTGAACAGGCCCGTTTGAGGCTGCAGCAGGAAAGTCCAGAAGTTACCGACGACCGCGGGCGACAACATCATCGGCAGCAGGATCAGCGTGGTCCAGAAACTATGGCCGCGAAACTGCCGGTTCACCAGAAGCGCAAGTCCGAAGCCGAGCAGTACTTCGAGTCCGACCGACCAGAACACGAAGCGCGCGGTGACCTGCATCGCGTACCAGATGTCTTCGTCGGTCAGGATGTCCGTGTAATTGTCGATGCCGACAAAACGCGCCGGTACGCTCGGCATGTTCGACTTGAAGTTCGTGAACGACAGCCGCAATGCCCAGATCAATGGAAAGATGTTGATTGCAAGCAGCAGCACGATGGTCGGAAGGATGAACAGCCACGCGATCGTCCGGTCGGACAGTCCGCGCGGACGCGCCGCCGCGCGCGCCCGCGATTGCGCTTGCAATCCTTCTGGAGCAAGAGGCTTGTTCGCCAACATGCCAGACTCCTTTACACGGATCGTCGAGGTCAATCAGCCTGCCGCTCCGCGCGTTGAGGTCCCTGGAGATTTCAGTTCTTCCCTTCCGTCCTGAAGACCTTGTTCCAGTCCTTGACCAGCAGATCGAGCGCTTCCTTCGCCGTGCCTTTATCGGCAACCACATAGTCGTGCACACGCTTTTGCATGTCGAGCAGCAACTCGGCATAGGTCGGCTCTGCCCAGAAGTCCTTGACGATCGCCATCGACTTCAGGAAAGCGGGCGCGAACGGCGCACTCTTCGGAAAGTCCGGCGCATCCACGACCGACTTCGCTGCCGAATAACCGCCGACCTGCCACCACTTCTTCTGCACATCGGGTTGCGAAAACCACTTGATGTATTCGAGCGCGTCCGCTTTGTGATCCGAATAGGAGACGACCGAGATGCCCTGCCCGCCGAGTTGCGTGAATTGGGCGATTTCCTTTGGATTGACGAAGAAGCCGATCTTGTCGCCACCGACATTCGGGTCTTTATAGAGTCCAGGGAAGAACGCGAACCAGTTCATCTGCATCGCGACCTGACCGGACTTGAACGCATCGAGTCCTTCCTGCATGTACGCGTTCGTCATACCCGGTGCGGTGCAGCACTTGTAAAGCGCCTTATAGAACTCGAGCCCCTTGATTGCACCGGCCGAATTCACGAACCCATCGAGGTGATATGGCTTCTTGGGATCCTGATATTCGAAGCCATAGTTGTAAAGCATGTTGGTCACACCCATCGTGATACCTTCGGAGCCGCGTTCCGTGAAGATATACACACCATATACCGTCTTTCCGTCGATCTTGCGCCCCTGGAAGAATTCGGCGGTTTGCTTGAGTTCGTCCATCGTGGTCGGCGGTTCGAGTTCGCGTTTGTATTTCTGCTTGAACTCGGCGCGCAGTTCAGGTCTTGAAAACCAGTCTTTCCGATACGTCCAGCCCACCGCGTCGGCCATGGCTGGCAACGCCCAGTAGTTCGGCGTGTTCTTGGGCCATTGCGCGTAGCCGACAACCGTTGCCGGCACGAAGTCGTCCATCGATATCTTGTTCTTCGCGAAGAAATCATTGAGCTTCACGTAGTGCCCGTTGACAGCTGCACCGCCGATCCACTGGCTATCGCCGATGATGAGGTCGCACAGCTTGCCGTGCGAATTGAGCTCGTTCAGGAAGCGGTCCGCGTAGCTCGTCCAGGGCACGAACTCGAACTTCATTGCAATGCCGGTTTTGGCTGTGAAGTCCTTCGATAATTCGACTAGCGCATTGGCGGGATCCCACGCGGCCCAACAAAGCGTCAACTGCTTGCCTTGCGCGTGCGCCGCCGATCCGAAGCAGAGCCCCAGCGACGCTAGCACCGCCGCAATTACCCTTGCTAACGTTAGACGTAACATTTGTCCTCTCCTTGTCTCTCTCGGTCTCCAACCTGATGACAGACAGCGTCCATGCGCCGGGCGCCGTATGCGGACTCTGGCGGAATCAGACGACGATCCGCGTGTCGCGAGCTTCAGGCATGCGCATTCTCACGAAGATAAATTCGGGTTTCGAGTGTTGGGATGGTCAGCACACCGCGCACGTCGTTCAGAAAATTGATCGCGGCGAGCCCCGCCCAATGGACGATCCCACGCACGTCCTGATCGAGGATCACATCGATCGCGCGCTCGGATAATTGCAGGCGCGTGTCGGCCGTGCATTCGTGGCCTATCAGAACGAGGCGCGCCTTATCGCCCGATTCCTGTAACGCAGCCGCAATGCCGGAAATCCCCCCGCCCGTGACATACACGCCAACCAGATCCGGGTGTCCGGCAATCAGCCCCTGAACGGCGAGGCCGGCGCTATCGTCGTCTTCGGCGAAATCGGGTTCGGTGACCCAGCGCAGGTTGCGAAAGTCTTCTTCAAGAACCTGAGAAAAACCAGTTCGACGCTCGAGCTGATCGTGCAGCCGCGACGACGCCGACAACACTGCAACGGTGCCGATGCGTGATCCGGCAAAGCGTCCCATCAGCAGGCCGGCAGTGCGTCCGGCGATGCGGTTGTCGACGCCGACGTATGCGGCGCGAGCACTCGACGGCAAGTCGGAAAACATCGTGACGACGGGCATGTTTGCATCCGTCATGTCCTGAATCATCCGCTCGACCCACGGGTAATCGAGCGGCACGAGCACCAGCGCATCGTAGTCGGTCAGTTGCTGGGCGAATGACGTGACATCTCGCTGGTTCGACAGGTCGCAACGATAAAACGACGGAACGATACGGTGCTCGCGGAAGAAGCTGGCCGACAGCGCGATATCGCGCTCGACCTGATCGAGAAAGCGGGAGTTGATTTGCGGCAAAACGAACGCGACCCGGAACGAGGTGGCTTTCGGGGGCCGGCCGCGGCTTGCGCGCTCGTCACGCAGCGTCGCAAGCGCGAGGTGGACGCGTTCGGCTGTTTCGGGGCGCACCCCCTGGTCCTCGCGTAGCACACGGTCTACCGTGGCGACGCTGACGCCAGCGCGACGCGCAATCATCATACGTGTAGCCGGCATGGGTCTCCTCCGGTGCCGAGCCAGGAGTGAGTTTGTTAACTCAAGATAGTTTTCCGCCGCTCAAATGCAAGCTTTTTTATTTCCTTAAATGCGTCATTCCTGCAGAAAGGATTGCACGGAGTCCTGTATGTACTTAATGTCGCCGCCACTTCGTCAGCCCGGATCGCGACGTCAATTCATCTGGCAAGTCCCCGCTCAACATGACGGAGAAAAAGCCCATGAAGATAACTTTTCTTATCATAAGGCACCGATTTAAGAGTTAAACTCACGCTCATGAAATCGCGCCCCACCACCACACCGCCACTCCCCGCCCCCACCGCCCCCGCCGCCGCCCCGCTGCCCAACGCCGACGAACTCGCGGTACTACGCGCGTGGTACGCGGGCCTGCCGGTCCGGCAGGCAGTAGCACGCTACCTGCCCGGAGCACTGGGCGACAACAAATCCGCGCGCGGCGTACTCGGCAAAATCCGTCGCCAACTGCTGGCCGTTGCGCGCGCCCTTCATCGCGCCGATCTCGTCGCGCTGCTCGACCATCCGGCCAACGAACGCGAGCAGCACGCCAAAACCGTCGCGCACGTGATCGAGATCCTGCGTACCGCGCGCCCGGCCGAGCCGCAGATCGCCGACGACATCGAACAATGGCTCTCCCCGCGCGCGGTACGCGTGCTGCGCGAACACGGCATCGCGACACTGGCCGATCTGACCGTGCGGGTGCCGCGCCGCCGCCAATGGTGGAAAGCGGTGCCCGGCCTCGGCGCGGCGAGTGCGCGCGCGATCGAACAGTTCTTTGCCGCGTGGCCCGCGCTCACCGAAAAGGCCCGCGCGCTGATCGTAGCGAGCCAGCGCAGCGACATCGTGCCGTGGGAAGCGCTGAAGTTGCCGCACGAAGTCGACGGCAGCAACGGCACGTTTCGCGCGCCGGCGGCGACCTGCACGCTGGATGCATCGAACGACTATGAGGCCGTGCAGACGTGGCTCGCGCTGCAGGAGTCGCCCGCGACCCGGCGCACCTACCGCAAGGAAGCCGAGCGTCTGATCCTGTGGGCGATCGTCGAACGGGGCCGCGCGCTGTCGTCGCTGACCACCGAAGACGCGATCGCGTATCGCGCATTTTTGCGCCGCCCCGCTCCGCACGCACGCTGGGTCGGCCCGGTGCGGCCGCGTACGTCGCCCGAATGGCGGCCGTTCAACGGCAATCTGTCGGAGCGCTCGGTCGCGCACGCGCTGTCGATCCTCGGCGCGCTGATGCGCTGGCTGATCGAGCAGCGCTACGTGCTCGCCAATCCGTTTTCCGGCGTGAAGGTGCGCGGCGGCAGCACAGCGGCGACGCTCGATACGTCGCATGCGTTCACCGAAGGCGAATGGGCACTCGTGCGTACGATCGCCGACGGCCTCGAGTTTCGCGACGACGCGGCGGCGTCATCGACACGATCGGCACGATCGACACGATCGGCCGCGTCGGGCTGGAGCGTGCCGGCCGCGCAGCGTCTGCGCTTTCTGCTCGATTTCGGCTATGCGACCGGCCTGCGCGCGAGCGAACTGGTCGGCGCGACGCTCGGCAACGTCAGAACCGATGCGCGCGGCGATCACTGGCTGCACGTGACCGGCAAGGGCAACAAGCTCGCGCAGGTCGCGCTGCCGCCGCTCGCGTGGGATGCGCTCGCGCGCTATCTCGCGGAACGGGGACTACCGGTTGTGCAGGCGCAATGGCGTCCGCGGACGCCGGTCATCGGCAGCCTCGAAACGGACAGCGCCGCGGCGATCAGCAGCGTGCGGTTGTGGGGCGTGCTCAAGCGCTTCTTTCTGCTGGCGGCGGCCGACATCGAAGCAGACCATCCGCCTCTGGCCGCCAAACTGCGCAACGCCAGCACGCACTGGATGCGCCACACGCATGCGAGCCATGCGCTCGGTCGCGGCGCCGAATTGACGACGGTGCGGGACAATCTGCGCCACGCATCGGTGTCGACCACGTCGATCTACCTGCACAGCGATGAAGTGACCCGGGCGCGGCAGATCGGCGACGCGTTTGCAACGCGACGACGCCCGTGACTGGTCCGCGCTTTTACACCGCGATGGTTCGGTTCGTCTTCAGCGCGATCCAGGTCATCCCTTCGCGCAGCCCTTCGAGCACCGCTTCGCGTTCGGATGCAAAGATCGTCGCGTGATGAAAGCCATGTTCGAAGTCGCCGCCCGGCGACGAATGCTTGACGAAAATCGTCGACTGATAGCCGCCGCCTCGCGCCTCGTTGGTCCGCACGCTCACGGACCAGGTTCCCTCTTGCAGGTTTGCCGATAACGTCATTGGGAACTCCTTCTGTTTTTTGCCCGCGCATGCCGGCCGGGCACGCGCGCCGGAAACCGCTCGCGTGCCTGGGCTTGCCGGCACTGTGGACCGAAACTTCAGCGTAGCCGGGTGCCGTGCCGCGCCTTTGATCCATATCAAATGCGGCCGGGCGCGCGGGCGAGCCGCGAACGCCATGCGAGCCGCTGTCGAATCCGGCGGCATCGCCGAGCGGGTCGCGCAGGTCGCGCGGCTTACGCCGGTGCCGCTGCCGCTCGTCCAGACGTCACGACCGCCCCCTGTCGGCGCGGCTGTTAAACAGCGCGACGACCGTTGTTTCCAGCTGTTTTTCGGCGAGATCGAACGCGCGGCGAATCGCTTCCTCCGCGTTCGCATTCGCGCAATGCGCGATCGGCTGAAGTTCGTGGGCCGGCGTGATCAGATCGAGCCGCACGTCATACAGCGGGTGGCCGGTCCGTGCGCCGAGCGCCTCGATCGCGAGATGGCAGTTCGATAACAGCGCGCCGAACCGCGCGAGACGCACCAGCTGCGCCCCCGCCTCCGCTTCCAGCTGCGCCGCCCCGGGAAAGCCGAGATAGACGACCTGCATGCCGATGCCCATGCTTGCCTCCGCGCTCCGAAAATCGACCGGGCACCGCCTGGATAGTCCGCCGCCAGCGCTGTTTGCCACTGGCCTATCGTGTGCCGACGCGCAACGCAGTATTTGACCTGGGTCAAACGCGGCGCGCACGCCGCTCCTAGACTCGATCTCACCGCGGGGCCGCCGCCCGTTTCTCGCGTTCTCATGTTCTGTCACGGAGTCCCGGCGATGAGCTACCACACCATCCTCGTTCACCTCGATACGAGCGCTCGCGCGCACCCCCGTCTGGAGTTCGCTCTGCAACTCGCGCACCGGTTTCACGCGCGGCTGACGGGGCTGTTCTCGACCTACGTGCCGCCGCGCCACGCGTTTCTCGTGATGGCCGGCACCGCCGGGTATTACGCCGAGCACGAGCGCTTGCGCCACGAACGGGCCGGCGCGCTGGAGCGGCTATTTCACGCGGAACTCGCGCGCGCAAAAGTCGACGGCGAGTGGATCGCGGCCGACGGCGATGCGAACGACGTGGTGCCGCCGTACGCGCGTCTGGCCGATCTGATCGTGCTCGGCCAGTTCGATCCGGCCGATCCCGAGTCTTTCGTCGCCGAGCAGTTCGTCGAGCACGTCGTGTTGTCGGCCGGGCGCCCGGTGTTGCTGACGCCCTCGGCGGGGACCTTCGCGGCGCCGGGCCAGCACGCGCTGATCGCGTGGGACGGCAGCCGCGAAGCCACCCGCGCGATCGCCGACGCGCTGCCATTGCTGGTGGATGCCGCAAAAGTCACGCTACTGACCGTCCATTCGCCACGCGACCGGACCGCGCCGGACCGGCTTCCCGGCGCCGACATCGCGCGGAACATCGCCCGTCACGGCGTGAAGGTCGACGTGCGGGAACTGAGCGTCGCAACCGATACACCGGTCGGCGACGCGCTGCTGTCGCAGGCGTCCGAGCTCGGTTGCGACCTGCTCGTGATGGGCGCGTACGCGCATTCGCGCCTGCACGAAATCGTGCTGGGCGGCGCGACGCGCACGATGCTGCACTCGATGACGGTGCCGGTCCTGCTGTCGCACTGACGGCGGCTCGAAGCCCTCCCGACCGCAGTTCGTCGACAGTCGCGGTCCCGATTGCCCGCTGCGGAAAGCGGATAATGGCCTGAGCGTGTCGCCTGCCGCCGGGGGACACCGCGCACATACCCTTCGGCCTGATCGGCGCGCGCGAACGCGCTCGCACACTCGGCGGTCCGGTCCGGATCGATACGGCCGACAAGGTGGGTTTCGCAGTCAACGTGACGTTTCCCCTGCAATCGCCGCACCAGGCAGAGAGCGACCATGATCAAGGTGTTGCTGGCTGACGACCACACGCTCGTGCGCGAAGGGCTGCGCCATATCCTGCAGAAAGCCAGCGGCTTCGAGGTGGCCGGCGAAGCGTCCGACAGCGCTTCGACGATCGCGCTGATCCGCGCGACCGACGCGCAGGTGCTGGTGCTCGACCTGTCGATGCCCGGCCGCAACGGTCTCGAACTGATCCGGCAGATCAAGGACGAGAAGCCCGCGCTGCGCATTCTCGTGCTGACGATGCACGCGGAGCAGCAATACGCGGTGCGCGCGTTCAAGGCGGGCGCATCCGGCTATCTGACCAAGGAAAGCGCGAGCGCCGAACTGGTCGGCGCGGTCGCGAAGATCGCCGGCGGCGGCGTCTACGTGAGCCTCGCGATGGCCGAGCGCTTCGCGCAGAATCTGCACGAGCCGGCCGACGCGCTGCCGCACCAGCGGCTGTCCAATCGCGAATTCGAGGTGTTCCGGCGCATCGTCGCCGGTCAGAGCATCACCGAAATCGCCAAAGAATTGAGCGTCAGCGTGAAGACGATCAGCACCCACAAGACCCGCATCCTCGAAAAAATGCAGATGCCCAACGAGAACGGGCTGCTGCGCTACGCAATCCGTCACAAGCTGTTCGACGACGAAAACGAGCTCTAATCGGCCCTGCTCCTCGCGCGTTAGGAATATTCCTACAGCCGCTACCCGAATTCCTGGTCCCACTTAAAGCCTGGCCGATATATTTTTGAGATACAGGGACCGATACTGGTTGGCACCGACACCACCGCCGCCGCGTCAGCCGACGCGGCGCGCGCATCATGCGTAGCCAACCGGAGCAGATCATGCAACTTGCACAAACCTGCGAACCCGCCTATCGAGCGCCGCGCCCGGCACCCGCGCCGCCGCTTCACACGCTCGAAACCGAGTTCCCGACGACGCCGCGCACGCCGCGCTGCTCCGATTGCTCGCTGCGCGCGCTCTGCATGCCGCCCGATCTGACCGCGCAGCAACTCGCGAAACTGGACGCCGTGATCTGCTCGACGCGCTCGCTCAAACGCGGCGACGTGCTGTATCGCACGGGCGACACTTTTCAGAGCATCTACGCGGTGCGCTCGGGCTCGTTCAAGACCGTGCTGATGCATCGCGACGGCCGCGAACAGGTGACCGGTTTTCAGATCGCCGGCGATGCGCTGGGCCTCGACGGCGTCTGCGCGGGCAGGCAGAACTGCGATGCGATTGCGCTCGAGGACAGCGTCGTGTGCATCATCCCGTTCGCGCAGCTCGAAGCGGTTTGCCGCGAGATGAAGCCGCTGCAGCAGCACGTTCATCGGCTGATGAGCGGCGAGATCGTGCGCGAATCGAGCCAGATGATGCTGCTCGGCACGATGACCGCCGAACAGCGCGTCGCGACGTTTCTGCTGAATCTGTCGACGCGCCTGAAGGCGCGCGGCTTCTCGTCCGCCGAATTCAATCTGCGCATGACGCGCGAGGAAATCGGCTGCTATCTGGGCATGAAGCTCGAAACGGTGAGCCGGATGTTCTCGAAGTTCCAGCGCGAAAACCTCGTGAACACGAATGGCAAAACGATCCGCATCGTCGACCCGGACGGCCTCGCGCAGTTGTAAGCACGGCAGGCCATCGATATCGGCCAGAGTCGATCCGCACCTGGAATAGCCCCGCCCCGCCTGATATAACTCAAGCACACGGATACGCGCCGCGCGGCAGCGCGTGGAGGAGCGATGGGTGATTCGGGTGGCAGGTCTGCACGCGGTGCCGGTGCGGCGTCGATCTCGGACGTCCCCGTCGAGGACCGCTATTTCCTGTTGATCGAAGCGGTTCACGACTACGCGATCTTCATGCTCGACGTCGGCGGCCGCGTGGCCAGCTGGAACCCCGGCGCGCAGCGCATCAAGGGCTATACGTCCGACGAAATCATCGGCCGGCATTTCTCCGCCTTTTACACCCCCGAAGACATTGCCACCGGCAAACCCGCTCGCGCGCTCGCCGGCGCTGCCGCCGACGGCCGCTTCGAGGACGAAGGATGGCGCGTGCGGCGCGACGGTTCGCGCTTCTGGGCCGACGTGGTCATTTCCGCGGTCCACGACGAGTCCGGCGCCCTGCTCGGTTTCGCCAAGGTGACGCGCGATCTCACGGAGCGGATGCGTCTTGCCGAACTGGAACGCGCGGACATGGTATCCACCCAGGTGCAGATCGCCCGCGAAAGCGAGCAGAAACGCGTCGCCCAGGAACTGCATGACGATCTCGGCCAGCGGCTGACCGCGCTGAAGATGAGCGTCGCGCTGCTCGAAGCGGACCTGAACGCCGGGCCGGCGACCCGGCCGCTCGCGTCCCACGCGCATGAACTGCAAATCCAGCTCGACGCGATGGCGAGTTCGCTGCGGCGGATCGCAGCCGATCTGCGGCCGCCGCTGCTCGACGACCTCGGGCTCGCTGCCGCGCTCGAGTGGCTCGCCGAAGACTTCACGAAACGCTACGGCGTGCGGGCGAGCGTCCACCTCGAAGCGGCCGAGCCGCGATTCGGCGAATTCGCTTCGACCGCGCTGTTCCGGATCGTCCAGGAAGCGCTGACCAATGTCGCGCGGCACGCCAATGCAACGCGCGTGCGCGTCGACCTCAAATGCGCGGATGCGGTCCTTGCGCTCGATATCGAGGACAACGGCGGCGGCGTCGAGCTGGACCAGCCGCCCGCGCGCCCATCGTTCGGCCTGCTTGGCATTCGCGAACGCGTCAGGCAGTTGCACGGCAACGTCGCGTTTTCGAGTGCTCCCGGCCAAGGCTTCAGGATGTCGATCCGGATTCCGCTCGACGCGTTGCGCTAGCGTCCTCGTCGAAATCGGGTTCCTGCCCGCCCTCTTCGCGGATCAGCAACACCGGACAACGCGAGAAACGCAGCACCTGTTCCGCGACGCTGCCAATCACCAGACGCCGGATCCCGCGGCGCCCATGCGTGCCCATCACGATCAGATCCGCGTCGACCTGCTGCGCGTGGCGCAGCACCGCGCTGGCGACGTCGTCGGACAGGCTGTTCGACTCGGTCATTTCGGCGCGGCATTGCACGTCCGCCACCATGCAGGCCTGCTCCGCCTCCGCCAGCACCGAGTGCCCGTCGTTGCGCAGCGCTTCCATCAGCGTGATCGGATCGTAATAGCCGGCGTAGGAAAACAGCGGCGACTTGTCCACCACATAGACCGGGTGGACGACGCCTCGTGTCAGGGCGGCAAGACCGACGGCTTCTTTCAGTGCGCTTTTCGACGCGTTGCTGCCGTCGAGCGCGACGAGGATGTTCTGGTACATGGCGAATCTCCGGGAAGGTGAGCGATCTGCGGGTAGGCGCGTAGATCAATCATCGACCGCGATCCGCAATTCAATTTGATCTGGGTCAATCGCGTGCCGTACCGGCAGGGCCCGAAGATGTTGACCGTCGCGTACGACGGGCGGCCCGGGATGAGTTTGCGTTCTGTGTAAACCTGACCTGCCTGATTTCTTCGGTCCATCTCAATCTTGGAGAACGGCCTCGGCTGCATGGCCTTGGCTTTCATCTCGCCGCATAGACGCCCGCCATTGTCACGAAGCCGTCCAGGCGCTTGACGCGCGTACACCACGTTGCGAGCGACGGATAGTCGATCGTGTCGATCTGCGCCTCGTCGAGCAGCGCGACAGGCGCGAAGCACGCGATATCGGCGATCGTCGGCGCGTGGGTCGAACAGAGAAACGGCGTGCCCATTGCCTCGTTGAACCAGCAGGTCTCGTCGAGCAGGCGCAACAAGGGCCGCGCTTCGCGATCGGCGCGTGGCAATGGCGCGCCCACGTCGTGAAGCACGTGCTCGCGGCGCGTGAACACGATCTGCGAAAGCCGCGTCGCCACGCCGAGCCAGCGCTGTATTGCGGCGTTCGTGTGCGCATCGTGTTGTGGCAGCCACGTGCGGCTCGCGTCGTAGCGCTGCGCCAGCCAGACGAGGATCGCGTGCGCGTCGGCGAGCGTGGTGGCGCCGTCCTGCAACACCGGCAACGCGCCAAGCGGGCTCAGCTCGCGAAACGCGGGCGCGTCCTGCTGGCGCGACGGATAGCGCTCGACGCGGATGCGCTCCGCGTTCAGGCCGAGCAAGCCCATCAGCAGACGCGCCTTGTAGCTGTCGCCGCACAGTTCGTCGTCGTGGAGTTTGAGCATCGCTGGCCTCACAGATCAAGCGTCAGGGTGGGCGTGCGTGCACGCGAGACGCACACCATCATGCAGTCTCCGGCAGCGCGTTCGCGCGCGTCGAGCCAGGCGTCGCGATGCAGCGGTTCGCCGTCGAGCACGCGCGTCAGACAGGTCCCGCACACGCCCTGCTCGCAGGACGTCGGCACCTCGACGCCGTGCGCGCGCAGCGCGTCGAGCAGGCTGATATTCGCGGGCACGTCGACACTGCCGCCACTGCGTGCGAGATGCACGGTGAAGGGGCCGCCTTCGTCACGCGATGCATCGACGGCCGATGAAACCGCACGCCGTGCGGCGTCCATCCGCACGAGCGGCATCGCGACGGCGACGGGCAATGGCTGCGCGCGTGCCGCACGGTTCGGCTCGGGCGCGTCGGTGGACGAAGCGGCCAACGCTTCTGTCAACGCTTCCGTCAGCGAGGCGGCCTGCACGTGGCCAGCCGCTTCGAGCGCATCGCGCACTGCATTGAGCCGGGCCTGATGCGTGCGCTGGAGCGCGAGCCGCTGCGCCGCGTCGAACTCGCCGGGCACGACGCCGTGCACGCGCGTCTTGCCCGCCCGCGCCGGTTGCAGCACGAAGATCGCCGAACTCGCCGCGCCGTCGAGCGACTCGACCGTGAGCGTGCCGAATTCGCATTCGAAGACGGCACATTCCGCGGCATCGGCATGCGGCAACACATAGGCCGACAACGCGTGTCTCACGCTCGCGAGATCGGCGTCGATCGTCGTAGTGCGCAAGGGCACGCAGTCTTGCGATTGCGCGGCGGCGAGCGCGTCGATTGGCGGGAACGCCGCCGTTGCCGCGCGATCGGCGCTCTCGCAAGTCCACACGAAACCGTAGCGCTCGATCGCGGGCCACGTCGTTGCGTGAATCGGCGGCGCACTCGCTTTCGGATGCGCGGGCACCGCGCGGCACGCGCCGTCGCCGCTCGCGAACCGCCAGCCGTGATACTGGCATTGCAGCGTATCGCCGCGATGATGGCCAAGCGAAAGCCGCACCCCGCGATGCGGGCAGCGATCTTCCCACACGTTGACGCGCCCGTCGTCGGCGCGCCACACGACGAGGCCTTCGCCGTGCAGTTCGGTGCGATGAATCGCGCCATTGTCCAGCGCGCCCGCCGCGCACAGCGCGTACCAGCGCGCCGCCTCCTGCCCGCGCTCAGCCATGCTGCGCTCCTTGCACCGGTGACGCCGTCGAGCCAGCAGTCGTGGCAGCAGTCGTTCCATAAGTCACGCCGCGAGCGCGCAGCCAGCGCCGATACGCAACCGACATCGCATCGGCCAATACCGGATGTTCGCTGCCCGCCGCCAGCGGCAGGCGTTTTGGCACCTGGTTGACGAGGATCTTGATGTCCTGCGCAAAAATGGTTTGCTGAAAGCCGCGCAGGGCTTCGTCGGGGCTCGCGTCGTCGAGATAGCTCATCACGGTGTGCGCGACGCACCACTCTTCATCGACAGGCTGCACGAACAGCGCGATGACATCGAAGCGCGCGGGCTGCGGCGGACACGTCTTGTACAGCACGGCGATATACGGCCGCGCGACGCGATAGACGTATTGCACGTCGAGCGCGGCATCGGCCGTCATTGCCGCGCGTGGCTGATAGAAGCGGCAATCGCGCGCATACAGCTCGTCGTTCGTCTCGTCGTGCTCGATGCGATACGGCGCCACCTCGGTGTACGGCTCGACGCCCAGATAGCCGGTATGCACGAACGGAAAATGGCCCATGTCGAGAAAATTTTCGACCGCGCGCAGACCGCTCACATGCACGCGAAACGCGCCGGCGTGCAGCAGGCGACGGTCCGGCTCGGAGGTTTCGGGAATCGCGACGATATCCGCGCGCGGCTCGCCCAGGCACGCCCATAGCACGCCATGGCGCGCCCGCGCGTGACACGGCGTGCCGAGATCGAGCCGCGTCACGCGTGGCCCCTTCGACGAACCGGCGCCAGGGTCAACGTGCAACTCGACGCCCAGCAACCGCGTGCGCCCCGCGCGCATGCCGTCGAGCGCGGCCACGGGATGCCAGTCGTTCCAGATCAGCGCGTCGTGCGCTGCGTCGCGTGGCTCTTCAATCCTGGTTTGCATCTGCGCGTCTCCGTGTTCCTGTTTCGTTGCACGCGCAACCTCACTGCGGGAGGCTGCCCTGCACGCCGTCGACGAACCAGTCGAGCCGGTTGGCGTCCGCCGCGGACAGCGCCGTGCCCGCCGCCACGCGCGTCTGGCCCTTCTGATCCTTGATCGGCCCGGCGAACGGATCGAGCGTGCCCGCCACGAGCGCGGCGCGGCGCTCCGCCAGCGTGCGCAGCGCCTCGGGCGGCGCAGCCTGCGCGTTGACGTGCACGAGATCGGTGATGCCCTCCTTCACGCCCCAGTACACGGGCTGATTCGTCCACGTGCCCTGGCGCACCGCTTCGATCGCCTTCACGTAGTACTTGCTCCAGTCGTAGGCCACCGAGCCCAGATGCGCGTGAGGCCCCCATTGGCTCATATCCGAGTCCCAACCGAACGCATGAACGTGGTGCGCTTCGGCCACGCTCATCGTCGCCGTCGAATCGGTGTTCTGCAACAGCACGTCGGCGTTCATGCCGATCAGCGTTTCGGCGGCCTGGCGTTCCTTGCCCGGGTCGAACCAGCTGCTGATCCACACGACCTTCACGACGGTCTGCGGTGCCACCGACCGCGCGCCGAGCGCAAACGCATCGATATTTCGGATGACTTCAGGAATCGGCACCGAACCCACGAAACCCAGCACATGCGTCTTCGACGTGTAACCCGCGAGCACGCCGGCCAGGTAGGCCGACTCGTAGACCTTGCCGTTGAAGTTGCCGAAATTGCGCGCGCTCTTGTAGCCCGAACAATGCAGGAACACGGTGTCCGGATAGTCGCGCGCGACCTTCATCATCGCGTCCATATAGCCGAACGAGGTGCCGATCACGACCTTGTCGCCCTTCGCCGCGCGGTCGCGGAACACGCGTTCGGCATCGGCGTTTTCGGGGACGTTTTCGATCCGCTTGAGTTGCATCTCGCCGCCGAGCACCTTCTGCGCGGCGCTGATGCCGCGTTCGTGCGCGTAGGTCCAGCCCGCATCGCCGGGATTGCCCAGATAGACGATCGATACGTCGAGCGGCGCGCTCGAAGCGGCTTGCGCAGTTTGCGCGGCGCGGGCGTCCAGCGGGCCCGCAAGCGCGGCCGCGACGATCGCAACGAGCGAAGCAGACCAGCGCGCCAATGCGGGCATGACGGGCACGGCGCGACGGCGCACGATTGGCGCAACAGCGGACGGCGAAACGTTGAGGCAGGCGCTAAGGCAGGCGTTAAGACAGGCGTTAAGACAGGCGGGCGTCGTCATGTGGGCGTTCCATTCAAGGCGCGAGGTGAGGAAACGGAGCGTGCGGCGGACAGATCTTCATGCGTGATACCGAGTTCGGCGAGCGTTTCGCAGACGATCCGGGCGAGCGCGTCGGGCTGCGCGAGTTGCGGGACGTGGCCGCATTCGAGCGTGCGCACCCGCGCGCCGGGCACCAGCGCCTGCATGCGCCTCTGCAGAGGCAGGAGAACGGAGCGGTCGAGCGTCGCCTCGACGTAGACGCGCGGCACGCGGCCGAAGCGCGCCGCGCTCAGGGTCGCCACGAGCGCGCGCCCGCCTTCGGCCTGCGGCGTCAGCAAGCTGGCCGCGCGGCGCGCCGCATCGGGGGGACAGTCGTGCAGAAAGATGTCCAGCGCGGCATCGGCGGGCACCCGCGACACCCGGCCATCGTCGCTCCAGACGAGGTAAGGCGCGATGCCGCTCGCGTTCTCGACGTCCGCGCTAGCGGCTTCGACGAGCTCGCTGTAACCCATACCCGACGGCAGCATCATCCCGGCGACATAGACGATCGCCGCGACGCGCTCCGGCACGGCCTCGGCCACTTGCGAGGCGATCACGCCCGCGCCGCTGTGCGCGACGATCACGCATGGACCGTCGAAGCGCTCGAGCTGGCCGCGCACGGCGTCGACATAGGTATCGAGCGTGATCTCGTCCAGTGCGGCGTCGCGCGCGGGATCGGCTCCGTTGCCGGGCAGATCGAGCGCGTGCGCGAGCCAGCCGCGCTCGCATATCGGCGCGCGCCACGCGTCCCACGCCCAGGCGCCCTGCCACGCGCCGTGGATCAGCAGCATGCCGGCCGCGCGCGTCATCCGTAGGTTCTCCGGTAGCAGGCCTGCAAATGCTCGCCGACCGTGATCGGCGGCCACGCGGCGGCTTCGCCCGGCGCGGCCGTGATGCAGGTGACGAGATAGTCCGGGCGGCCGGTGAAGAAGAACGGCATCGAGTAACGCTGGCGGCCCGAGACGTTGACGACGCGGTGGAGCGTCGAGCGATAGCGGCCGTTGGTCCAGCGCGCGATCAGATCGCCGAGATTGACGACGAAAGTGCCGGGCAGCGGCGGGACGTGAATCCAGGCGTCGCCGTCTTCGACTTGCAGACCGCCGTGCTCATCCTGCCACAGCAGCGTGAGACAGCCGAAATCCGTGTGCGCCCCACAGCCCTTCTGCCCCGGCAACGCGCCCGCCGGCTGCGGCGGATAGTGGAGCAGCCGCAGCGTGGCCATCGCGTCGTCGCAGAAGCCTTCGAAATGGTTTTCGGCGAGACCGAGCGCCAGCGCGAGGCCGCGCGTCAGACGCTTCGACAGCGCGTACAGCGCGTCGAAATACGCCTGCATCGCGGGTCGAAACGTCGGCGAATGGCCGGGCCACTGATTCGGGCCACAGTTGAACGTCCCCGCCTGAACGTGCGGATGGTCGTCGGCGAGTTCGTTGCCGATGTAGAAGCCTTCCTTCAGGTCGGGCGGCGTCCCCGCCTCCAGCACCTGGCCGCGCAGCGGCTCGTAGCCCCGGTTGCAGGGCGAGCGCGCCTTGTCGACCAGGCGTTTGTCGGCCTCGTCGAGCGCAAAAAATCGTTCGGCTTCGCGGCGTGCCGCGTCGATGAGCGCGGCGTCCACGCCGTGGTTCGCGATGTAGAAGAAACCTTTGTCGGCGCAGGCCGCGTGCAGCGTCGCGCCGACCCGCGCGCGATCGCCCGCATGCGCCGAAAACAGGCCGCCGATATCGATGATCGGCAACGTGGCCGTGGGTACGTTACGCGCGGCGAACGACGCCTGGGCGGGCGGGCTGACTGGCATGCGGGTTCCATGCAAAAGGATTTCAGGCAAGTCTAGCGCCGCCGCTGTGCTCAAAAAAGCAGAGAAAAGTGTCCATGGTGATGCCGTTTCGGCATCAGGACGCGCGTGGGCGATCCGCGGCTGGCCAATGCAGTTGGCGAATGTAGTTGGCAAATGCGGCTGGCGAATGACAGCCGCCCACCCCCGGCCTTACACGACCGGCTCGTCCTGCTCGCGTTCGGCGAAGGCTTCGGCGAGCAGGCGCACGAAGGCGTCGAGCGCCGGGGTCATGGTGCGGCCGGCGCGCGCGTAGACGCCCAGTTCCGAGACGAGCGGACGCGGCGAACGCAGCGGTATGTGCACGAGCGCGCCTTGAGCGAAATCGTTTTCGAGGCCGAGCCGCGTCTGGAAGCCCACGCCGTGGCCGCGCGCCGCGAGACGCCGCATCAGCTCGATCGAATCGCTTTCGAGTACGGTGTCGAGCGGCTTCGCATAGCGGCGGATCAGCGGTTCGAGCAGGCCGCCGATCGACAGCCGCGCGCTACCGAGCAGCAGCGGAAACCGCGCGCATTGCGCAAACGTGACGCTCGCCTCGGGCGCCAGCGGATGCCCGGCCGCGACGATCGCACCCAACTGGAAACGGCCGACCGCGAGTTGCTGGAGATCGCCCGTATGCGGCAGCGAAAACGCGAGTCCGAGATCGGCGTCGCCGTCGAGGATCATCCGCCGGATGGCCGCCGAGCCCGCCGTGTGCACATGAAAGCGGATGCCCGGATAGCGCGTGAGCATGCGCTCCACCACGTCAGGCAGTAGGCTCGTGTTGAGCCCTTCGACGGTCACGACCGAGATCTCGCCGCGCCGGATGCCGCGCAGCGCGTCCATTTCGCTGTCGAAGCGGCGCGCGTCCTGAAGCACCGTGATGACATGACGCGCGAACGCCTCGCCCGCCGCCGTCAGCGCGAGTCCGCCCGGCAGACGCTCGAACAGCGGCGTACCGACTTCGGCTTCGAGCTTCAGCAATTGCCGGTTCACCGCCGACGACGCGACATGCAGTTGCCGCGCCGCCTCGCGGATCGAGCGGTGACGGCGGATGGCGTCGAAATAGCGCAGCGAACGCGCGTGAATGTGCGAGGCGAGTGTGTCGGAATGGGCGGGCTTGCGCATGGGCGAAGGGAAGGACGGTTGGGGCGCGATCATCCTACCGTACCGTGCGTGCCGATTTGCGTGGCCGCCGGTAGGGGGGCGCGCGCGTCGGCAATTTTTTTCAGAAAGTATCTGGACGCGGGCGTGCGCCGGCTTTGCACTGGCGACTGATCTTCAGCTATTAGCAAACTCTTCCGTTGCCGCGGTATCTCGCTTCACTGCCACGCACTTGATCTCGACCAGCAAGCCGGGATGCGCGAGTTCGGTCACGCCTATCGAAGTCCACGCGCATGTGCCGCGTGGAAAAAGCCGGTTCTTCACCTCGCGGAATATGGGCATATGCGTGCTCATCTGCACGTGGTACGTCGTCATATCGACAACATCTTCAAAAGTACACCCAGCCGCCTCCAGAACCACGCGCAAATTTTCCCAGCACGCGAGGAATTGCGCTTCGGGATCGGCGATGACTTCGAGGTCGACGGTACGCCCGACCTGCCCAGCGCAGAAAACTATGGAACCAGTCTTCACGGCCGGTACATAACCGGCGCGCTCTACGATACGTTGCATCGTCGGCGGGAGGATCAATTCACGGACTGTCATGTGTATTACCCGTTACAGGATTGAAGCGGAGCGAAGTCAGTAGGAATCAACCCACCGACGGCAACAGCCCCAGAAACGCGCGAGTGGCGGCGGAGCGGTCATAAGCCCGGCTCGCGATCACCACTTCGCTGAAGCCATTGGCAATCGACAGCGGTTTGCAAACCGCACCTTCCACCGGGTATCGCGACAGCGAACGCGGCACCAGGCCGACTCCCAGACCCGCGGCGGCAAAGCTGACGACACCGAGTGAATCGGTAGTACGCAGAAACACGTTCGGCTCAAAGCCGGCTTCGAGACACAGCTCGACTACGCGGTGCCCCAGCCCCAACCCGGGCGGATCGTCCACGACAATGAAGCGATCCTGCGCGACGTCGCGCAAGCTCAGCCGTTTGCGCGCCGCGCAGCGGTGGTCCGCGCTCATTACGAGGTCCAACGGCGTGCGCGAAAACGGCGTGATCTTGATGAAATTCGGCAGCGGCCCCGGCGGCGATCTCAGAAACGCGAGATCGATGCGGTCATCGGCCAGCGCGCGCATCTGCTCCTGAACCGACACGCTGCGCAGCTCCAGTTCCACGTCCGGCTTTTCCTGCGCGAATCGTCTGAGCAAGGCGAGCAACTCCGGCTCCAGGACCGCGGAATTCGCATAAGCGATGCACAGTTTGCCGAGCTCGCCGCGGCTCGCGCGGCGGCCGGCCATGATCGCCGTGTGGGCCTGCGCGAGCGTCGCCTTCGCATGCTCCAGAAACACCGCCCCTGCCGCGGTCAACTCGATGCCTCGACGCACTCGATGGAATACCTTGAATCCGAGTTGCGTCTCGAGCGTCTTCATTTGCTGCGTGACGGCGGGTTGGGCAATCCCCAATCGATCCGCAGTCCTGCCGAAATGCAGCTCTTCCGCCGCGATCACGAACGTCTGAAAGTGCCGGAAGTCCATTTCGAAGGCCTTTTTAAAAATAAGGTTATCTTATCAAAATCGCTGGTTTCGATTGATTGATTGTCACCGGTTGCGGGTGTCAAATAGCGTTCGTTGTCCACCACTAGTTGCAATACAAAACATGAACTCCCGAACCGACGCCGCGAAACTCGAACCGTCCGCTATTGATGCGGCGGAACCTGTCAACGATCTGCGCTCCGCGCTCAAGCGCCTTTGCGCCGTGCCTGGCCAACTGTTGGAGACCGATCGCGAAGTCGATCCGCATGCCGAGCTGGCGGGCGTGTACAAACGCATCGGGGCCGGTGGCACTGTCCAGCGGCCGACCCGGCTCGGCCCGGCGATGATGTTCAAGCGCATCAAAGGCTATCCGCAAAGCCGGGTGCTGGTCGGCTTGATGGCGAGCCGAGAGCGCGTGGGCCTGTTGCTGGACGCTGAGCCGCGCCGCCTGACCCAACGGATGGCGCAGGCCGTTCGCAATCCGATCGCGCCGACCACCGTGGCGCAAGGCAATTCGCCGTGCCAGGAGGTCGTGCATCTGGCGAGCGATCCGGATTTCGATCTGCGCAAGCTGATCCCCGCACCCACCAATACCGAAAGCGATGCGGGCCCGTTCCTGTGTCTTGGTCTCGTCCTCGGCAGCGACCCGGATACCGGCCACGCCGACGTCACGATTCACCGCCTGTGCGTGCAGGGTCGCGACGAACTCTCGATTTTCTTCGCGCCGGGCCGCCATATCGACGCGTTCCGACAGGAAGCCGAACAGCGTGGGCAAGCACTGCCGGTTTCCATCAACATGGGTCTCGATCCGGCGATTCATATCGGCGCGTGCTTCGAAGCGCCGACCACGCCGTTCGGTTTCGACGAGTTGTCGATCGCCGGCGGCTTGCGCGGCAAGCCGGTCGAACTGGTCGATTGCGTCAGCGTCAATCAGAAAGCGATCTCGCGCGCCGAAATCGTCATTGAAGGCGAGATCCTGCCGAACGTGCGCGTGGTCGAAGACCAGAATACGCACACCGGGCACGCGATGCCGGAGTTTCCGGGCTACAACGGACCGGCCAATCCGTCGCTTCCTGTCATCAAGGTGAAGGCCGTCACGATGCGCCGCGAAGCCATTATGCAAACGCTGGTCGGGCCGGGAGAAGAACACACGAGCCTGGCCGGCATCCCCACCGAGGCGAGCATCTTCAATGCGCTCGAAGCAGCGATGCCGGGCTTCGTCAGTCAGGTCTACGCGCACACGGCCGGCGGCGGCAAACTTCTCGCTGTGATCCAGGTGAACAAAAAGTCGGCGTTCGACGACGGTCGCGCCCGCCAGGCGGCGATCATCGCACTAGGCGTCTACTCGGAACTGAAGAACGTGATTCTCGTCGACGCGGACGTGGACCCGTTCGATACGAACGACGTGATGTGGGCCATGACAACGCGTTATCAAGGCGACGTCTCGACCATGTTCCTGCCGAAGATCAACGGCCACGTACTGGACCCTTCGCAATCGCCCGAGTTCAATCCCGCACTGCCGGCGCGCGGTGTCACCTGCAAAACCGTGTTCGATTGCACCGCCCCATTCCACCTGCGGGCCGAATTCGAGCGTGCGAAGTTCAAGGAAGTCGATCCGCGCCCCTTCGCTCCCGAACTGTTCGGAGGCAACGATGAATAAGCATGCTCGTCACGACCATAAGCGCCTTATCGTCGGAATAACCGGCGCCACCGGCTTCATTTATGCCGAGCGCGCGTTGCGTCTGCTAAAGGAGATGGACGTCGAAACGCATCTGGTCATTTCACGCGCGGCCGAACTGACTCGCGAATACGAGTCGTCGCTTTCGCGCGATGCGGTCCATGCGCTGGCAACCCATGTTCACCCGATTGCGGATGTAGGCGCGTCGATTGCTTCGGGTTCGTTCCGCACGCTCGGCATGCTGGTCGTGCCCTGCTCGATGCGCACGGTCGGTGAACTCGCGTCGGGCGTCACGAGCACGCTGCTCACGCGCGCGGCCGACGTCGTGCTCAAGGAGCGCTTACCTCTGGTGCTGATGGTCAGGGAAACGCCGCTGAATCTGATCCACTTGCGCAATATGACGACACTGACCGAAGCGGGCGCCACGATTTTTCCGCCGGTCCCCGCGTTCTATGCAAAACCCGCGAGTTTGACGGAAATGGTCGATCATTCGGTCACTCGCGCGCTCGATCAATTCGGACTCGACACTGGCCGGATTGCCGCGTGGCGCGATGAATTGGCTGCATAGGAATCAAACACCCGGTGTTTCCCACCGGTTCAATCCGCCGTCCGATCCCGGCCGTTGCGAATAGCGTTAAGGTTCATTCAATGCTTGCCATCGGCTGCTGGAACGTGTCGGCGGGCGTCGACCAGGCCCTATGGAAGAAACCACGGGCTTAGCGCCGCCATGTGCGCTCATTTACGAGTTCGCCGCTCGCGTTCAGGCCCATAGAATCGCATGAAGACATCGATTCCATGATCGACTTTCTCCCGCAATTGCGCGTCGGTGAATGGAGCGCGGGCGCCAAGTTTCACTTCAAGGTTGGAGAAACCGATCCACAGTCCGGCCAGGTCATCCGCCGCCTGCATCGCGTCGCATTCTTTGAGTGTCCCCTTCTCTATCGCATCAAGGATCAGCGACGCGAGAATCGCTTGACCGCGTCCCGGACCGCTCGCGAAAAACCGCTTCGGAAGCTCTGGGCTTCTTTTCGCGGGCGTCGCTATGAGTCGATCCCATCCGGCCAGGTCGCGCTCATTTATGAATCGCGTAAAGCGCATTCCGAACTCGCGAAGCGCGTCCACGATGTTCATCGTCAAGCCCTGCGCCAACTGCGCGTCAGTCGCTGTCCGGTCAGACTCTCGTCGAATTACCGCGTCGATCAATTCGTCTTTGTCCGCGAAATACGCAAACAAAGTCGCTTTCGCTACTCCCGCGTGTGCCGCAATAGCGCTGGTCGTAACGTCCGCCCCATGCTCGAGCAGCAACTCGCGCGCCGCATCGAGAAGCGCTTCCCGTTTCGTTAGATCCTTGGGCCGTCCGCGCGGTAGTGTAGTCATGTGAAATACGATCATTTCAAGGTCAAAATTGCGGCGATCAGCATACCGCCGCTGACAGAAATATGCTCCAGCGCGATATGCAGCTCTTCGGTTCGACGCGGCTCAGCAAAAGTCCAAAACGCATGGCCGAACGGAATCGTAAGCAAGGTAAATACGCCGAGAACGGCTGCGCCCAACCATCCCCACCCATTGAAGTTCCCGATTAAAAGCAAGGATCCGACGAGCTGCACGGCTATGGTTGCCACCGCAAAAGAGATCGGAGCGGGCAAGTTCACCGCGTTCATTTCGGAGACAATCGCCGAAAAATTGAAGAGTCCGAATATACCGGCGCTCCAGAAGAGAGTCGTGAGCAATACACGAGCGAAGATCGACGTAATCGGGCTTTCGAGAGTCCAGGCGATAGAAGCAGGCATGCCGCGCCTCCGTGGTTGACATGGGCGCCACGTATATATTGAACTCGCTGGTCTGTTAAATGTAAAACCCTATGCGATACAGGGTTGCCACGGAGTGCGTCGTACGCGGCTCGTGAGAACACTGCCGCTCGGCAATAGCCGAAGAATGAGTACCTGTCGTTTCAACGATGTAGATTGCGCAGCTGCTTTCGTATAGGCCAAGCACCGGTGGCGGCTAGACGATCCCAGTCTCCTGGGTGGCACGTGGGGCTCCGACTTTTGGCGTCCGTAGCGCCCCTCCATGGCTTTCCCTCGTGACGCACGTTGTTCATTTTTTGGCATCGTCCGCCGTCTATCGTCTATGGGCACTGGTATTGCCACCGTGCCGGATACGCCACTATGAGGGGGCCGTCATGAAGTCGTCTAACCACCCAGTTGCGAAAACTGTCGCTTACCTTCTGGTCGCGTGCTCAGCACCGCTGGCTGCGCTTGCTTTCGCGGGCGCTTACGTGCCTTGTCGCTCCGGCAGCGCAGCGGCAGCACCGCAAAGCAGTAAAACGATGCCGTTGCACCACGCCAGCGTGGTTCACAAGAACAATGGCGGCGCCAACGGTGGCGTGCCGACGCCGTCGCAGTCCGGCAAACGCGCCCCCGGGGGCGACTCGATCGATCCCATGTATCGGGGCGGTTGATGTGTCCGACGCAGTGTCCGACGCAGTGCCCGAAGCAGCACCCGGCAGAACCGGCACGCGGATCAGACCTTTCCGGAGCACGCTTCGTCTTGGAACGGCGCTCGTTGCGGCCGCTACACCGGCTTACCTGAAGGCGCGCGGCACGCCGCGCCATCCGCGTGACCTGATTGGCCACGCGTGCATCTGACATCGTTTCGAGAGCGGCCGTGTGCCCTCACGGGTGACCGGACAGCGGCCCGGTCCCGCGGCGTGACAGACACGCCGCCCCCGAACGCCGCCATGGTGGCCTGCTGGAGATGGTGCAGCTTGCGAGAGTCGCGAAGGGACGCTGAGTCGATCTCGATCCCGGTGCCACTGCGATTCGGCCAGTCGGAATAAAACGTCACGCAGCCAAGCGGTGTTCGTAGTACGGCCGGTCCCGGTCATCAAGTATTGCGTGGAGCGCCGCGAGGTTAGATGCATCCGGATTGAGCCACGCATCGATGTTTTCAGGCTTGATTGGAACGATGCAGCGGTCGTGCCCAGCGGCCAGAATTTCCGGCGGAGGCTCATCCGTAATAGCGGCGAAAGACAGCAGGTCTGGCTCACCGGGCGCCGACCAGCGCGACCATAGACAGGCAACAAGCATGTCGTGAGGCGAATCTGGTTTGAATTGAAGGACGACATTTTCGTCTTTCTCGCCCTCGGCGAGTTCACGCCCTTCCCTTCTTGCACGACTCACATTTTCATAAAACGCACTTACGACAAGAATGCAGTGCGAGTATCCGAAGAGTGGCTTCCAGAAGCCATCGAGACTATCGCGCCGGGCGTTATACGTTCCCGGGTATTTGAAGTCGTAGTTCGCGGGCTTTCCGGCAATGCGGCACTGATAGCGCATCGGACGCACGACGCGCTGGCCGTTTTCGATCAGCAATACGGGCGCATACTGCCCGGGAAAAATGCGCGAGTCACGTGATTCCAGTTCCGTCCGTTTGAGGTCATCCAGCCAGCCTAACGTCTGTTCTATCTTGCTGGTCGCTATGCGCCGGCTTTCGGCCGCAGCTTTCGTCACCCTTGTCGCCAGTGAGCGTTCCGCATCCGTCAGTCTTTTGCGTTGCTGGAAAAGCTCCTGTTCCAGTTTTGAAGCGCGCTGCGCCCGGAAACGGTCGATCAGGGCTTTGACTTCGCGTTCCGCTTCGGTTTGGGGTTCCGCGAACGCATCTTCCATTGCCTTGGGGATTTTCGCATTGCTGATTCCCTCTGCCCGTTCAAAGAACAGGCGGGCGAATTCGTGAATATCCATGATGGCGCCGAACTGACGCACAAACTTACGGTAGTCCGCGTATATCTGGGCCGAATAGCACATGGATGTCTCCATCGGATCCTTTCTGGCAATCATACGCAACTACACGTCTATAACCGCTCGATCAAGCGCCGGTCTCCCTGCTCGCAGTATTCATGACACGCCGCGCGCGCCGCATTCGCCGCGCCGTGCACGAACAGCGGCGCATCCGCGCGTCTGGACATCGACACGACGATGGACGGCGGCGAAGGCTGCAATGGCAGTTCGACCACTTCGCCGTGCGTGATCAGATCATCGACGAACAGACGCGGAATTGCCGCCACGCCGAAGCCGTCGCGGACCAGTCGCACGATCACCGAAATCGACGGCGAACCGGTGATGCGCGTATCCGCGAGCGGCACCCCATTGGCGAGCGCGAGCTTGCCGACGATGTCCTCCAGCGCGCGATGCGGAGCCGTGCCCCGCCCGAACGTCAGGATCGGATGCCGCAGCACGCGCTTCGCGAGTCCGCTGCGCGACAGCGGCAGGAGCCCCGCGCGCGCGATCCAGTGCACCGGGTAATTCGCGAGCGCATCACATACCACCGATTCCTCGTCGCTGCCTTCCACGCGGATGATCAGATCGAGTTCGCCAGCCATCAAACGCCTCTGCAACACCACACTCACATCCACCGCGAGTTCGACTTCCAGATGTGGAAAAGTGGTCGAGAGTCGTCGCAGGTAATCGGCGAGCCAGCTGTGCACCACCGTTTCGATCACGCCGAGCCGCAGCTTGCCGCGCATCGCACCTTCATCCGACGCGGCGGTCTGCAGCTGACGCGTCGCCTCGACCACCGCTTTCGCGTAGCCGAGCAGATATTCGCCGTTCGGCGTGAGCCGGAATTCGCGGCTTTCGCGATCGACGAGCACGGTGTGCAATTCGTCTTCCAATGCCTTCACGCGCTGCGAAATCGCGGCAGGCGTAGCGTGCAGCGCCGTCGCGGTGGTCCGGAAGCTGCGCAGCTTGGCGAGCGTGACGAAAGTTTCGAGAAAGCGCGTATTCATAGCCCGAAGATGGGTGCGGACAACGGTCCAACCGCTCCAAAAAACTCAGCGTGATCCGGGAAAACCCGCGAATCCGTTAAGAAATTCTATTCAACAGGTGCAAAGAAAACTAGTTGGCGCAAAAAAATCTTCTTTTCTATGCTTGGCCTGACGGTACGAAAACATCTCGCCACCGCGGATCACCACCCAAACCCTCCCGAGCACCGCTGACACCATGACGCCATTCGAATTCCGCCAGGCCGTACGCCATCGCGACTTCCGCGCCCCGACAGCCGGATACTGCGGCGACTACGCGCAAGCCAATCTGGCGATCCTGCCCGCCGCACACGCGCACGATTTCCTGCGCTTTTGTCATGCGAATCCGAAGCCATGTCCGTTGCTCGGCGTGGGCGAGCCCGGAGACTTTCGGGTGCCGATGCTCGGGCGCGACATCGACATCCGCAGCGACGTCCCCGCGTACAACGTTTATCGCGACGGTCAGTTGAGCGAGCGCGTCGAATCGATCGAAGCGCTTTGGCAGGACGATTTCGTCGTGTTCGCGATCGGCTGTTCATTCTCGTTCGAGCACATGCTGGCGAAGGAGGGGATCGGATTGCGTCATGTCGAAGAAGGCCGCAACGTGCCGATGTATCGCACCAAGGTTCCGAACCAGCGCGCGGGTGTATTCGGCGGCGAACTGGTCGTGTCGATGCGGCCGCTTCGCGGTGCCGACGCGATCCGCGCCGTGCAGATCACGAGCCGTTTTCCGGGGGTGCACGGCGCGCCCGTGCATATCGGCGATCCGGCTGAACTCGGCATTGCCGATCTCGCGCGCCCCGAGTTCGGCGACGCGGTAACGATCCGCGCGGGCGAGCTGCCTGTCTATTGGGCTTGCGGTGTGACACCGCAAACGGCGTTGATGGCCGCGAAGCTGCCGATTGCGATCGCGCACGCGCCTGGTCACATGCTGATGACGGACATCACGAACGCGTCGCTGGCCATTTTCTGACCGTCCGGGCGGCTCGCCACACCGTCACGCACGCGGTTACCAGCATCCTGAAGCCATCCGGCCTCGCGGTCCGGAGGGACCGACGCATCCCTACGCTCGCGCGCGGCTTCAATTGTTATCCATGCGTCTATCCATAGGAGCAACAGATGGACAGCAAGACATTTACGGCAAGCGTCGACGATGCCGCCGACATGCCGGCATCCACCGCAAACCCGCAACTTTCGTGGTACGCAGAGGCCGGTCCGCGCGCCCGCCGGGCGTTCTGGAGCTGCAAAGTCGGCTACATGCTCGACGGCATGGACACGCAGATGCTGTCCTTCGTAATACCGACGCTCGTCGCGACCTGGGGCATTTCGCTCGCGGACGCGGGTTTCATCGGCACCGTTACTCTGCTGTCCTCCGCGCTCGGCGGATGGATCGCGGGAATTCTTTCCGATCGCATCGGCCGGGTGCGCACGTTGCAACTCACCGTCCTGTGGTTTGCGGTGTTCACGGGCCTGTGCGGCCTCGCTCAGAGCTACGGCCAGTTACTCACGGCTCGCGCATTGATGGGCTTCGGCTTCGGCGGCGAGTGGACGGCTGGCGCGGTACTGATCGGCGAAGTGATTCGCGCCCGCGACCGCGGCAAGGCGGTCGGCCTCGTGCAGTCGGGATGGGCGCTCGGTTGGGGACTCGCCGCCCTCCTCTACGCATTGCTGTTCTCCGTGATGGCCCCTGAAATCGCGTGGCGCGCGTTGTTTCTGATCGGGCTCGTCCCGGCTCTGCTCGTACTCGTGATCCGCCGCTACGTGAAAGAACCCGAAGTGTTCGAAAAAGCCAGGGTTCAGCAGCGCGACGCCCAGGACACGCCGCGCTTCACCGAGATCTTCTCTCCGAAGCTGCTCTCGACGACACTGCGCGCCGCGCTGCTCACGACGGGCGCGCAAGGCGGCTACTACGCGATCACGACATGGCTGCCGACCTTCCTGAAGAACGAACGCCATCTCACGGTAATGGGCACTGGCGGCTATCTGGCGACGATCATCGCCGGCTCGTATGCGGGCTATCTGTGCAGCGCGTGGCTCACCGATCGTCTCGGCCGCAAGCCGAATTTCATTCTGTTCGCCGTGGGATCGATGACGATCGCCTTCGTCTACACCTCGTTGCCCCTCACCAATGCATCGATGCTGTGGCTCGGTTTTCCGCTCGGCTTCTTCGCCTCGGGAATTTTCTCCGGCATGGGCGCTTTCCTCACGGAGCTGTTTCCGACCCGAGTGCGCGGTTCCGGTCAGGGCTTTTGCTACAACGTCGGCCGCGCGATCGGCGCGCTATTTCCGGTGCTGATCGGCGCATTGTCGAGCCGTTTCGGCCTCGGCGCGAGCATCGGCATGTTTGCCGTAGCCGCGTATGGCGTGCTGATAATCGCCGCGCTCACGCTGCCCGAAACGCGCGGCCGCGAACTCGAATCGGCCTGATTTACGGGTTGCGCATGTCTTCACTTCTTTCGCACTACGAACACGACACCATGAATCACGCTCAAGACTCCGATGTTTGCGCGCCGTCCCGCTGGCAGTTCTGGATCGACCGCGGAGGCACCTTCACCGATATCGTCGCGCGCCGCCCGGACGGCTCGCTCACCACGCACAAGCTGCTGTCGGAAAACCCCGAGCAGTATCGGGATGCGGCTGTCGCCGGGATCCGTCATCTGCTTGGTTTGCACGCCGGAGAGCCGATCACGCCGCGCGAAGTCGAGATGGTCAAGATGGGGACGACGGTCGCGACCAACGCGCTGCTCGAACGCAAAGGCGAGCCGGTGGCGCTCGTGACCACGCGCGGCTTTCGCGATGTGCTGCGGATCGCGTATCAGAACCGCCCGCGCCTGTTCGATCTCGACATCGCGTTGCCGGAAGCGCTTTATCAACACGTGGTGGAAATCGACGAACGCATGAGCGCGCAAGGCGAAGTGGTCGCGCCGCTCGATCATGCGGCAGCAGAGCGCGCGCTGCGCGAACTCTACGATGTGGGCATCCGTGCGGTCGCGATCGTGCTGATCCACGGTTATCGCTACACGGCGCATGAAAGCGAGCTCGCCGAACTGGCGCGCCGGATCGGCTTCACGCAAGTCTCGGTTTCGCACGAAGTCTCGCCGCTGATGAAGATGGTCTCGCGCGGCGATACGACCGTGGTCGATGCGTACCTGTCGCCGATTCTGCGTCGTTACGTGGATCAGGTCGCCAGCGAAATGCCGGGCGTGAACCTGCAGTTCATGCAGAGCAGCGGCGGACTGACACGCGCCGATGTGTTTCAAGGCAAGGACGCGATTCTCTCCGGCCCGGCGGGCGGTATCGTCGGGATGGTGCGCGCGGCACAGTCAGCGGGCTTCGAGCGCGTGATCGGCTTCGACATGGGCGGCACGTCGACCGACGTCTCGCACTTCAACGGCGAGTTCGAGCGCGTCTTCGAAACACAGGTGGCGGGCGTGCGGATGCGCGCGCCGATGATGAGCATCCATACCGTCGCAGCAGGCGGTGGCTCGGTCCTCGGCTTCGACGGTGCGCGGCTGCGCGTCGGACCCGACTCGGCCGGTGCCAATCCGGGTCCGGCGGCGTACCGGCGCGGCGGCCCGCTCGCAGTCACCGACTGCAACGTGATGCTCGGCAAACTTCAGCCCGGCTATTTTCCGCGCGTCTTCGGTCCGCACGCGAACGAGCCGCTCGATCGCGAAGTCGTCGTGGAGCGTTTCCGCACCCTCGCCGATGAGATCTTCGCGGCGACAGGACAGCGCCGTACGCCGGAAGAGCTCGCGGAAGGTTACCTCGAGATCGCTATCGGCAGCATGGCCAACGCCATCAAGAAAATCTCCGTGCAACGCGGCCACGACGTTTCGCAGTACGTGCTGACGACCTTCGGCGGCGCGGGCGGCCAGCATGCATGCGGCGTGGCGGATGCGCTCGGTATGACGCGGGTATTCGCCCATCCGCTCGCGGGCGTGCTCTCCGCTTATGGGATGGGGCTCGCGGATCAGACTGTAATGCGCGAGCGGGCGCTCGAAATCGCGCTCGACGAGGCTTCGATTGCAACGCTCGACAGCGCGCTCGACGCGCTCGCGACCGCCGCGACCGACGCACTGCTCGAACAGGGCGTGGACGCCGTCCGTATTACGACCGAACGCCGGGTGCATTTGCGCTATCAGGGCACCGACTCTGCGCTCGCGGTGCCGGCCGGCAGCGTTGACTCGATGCGCACCGCTTTCGAAGCCGCGTATCGCCAACGCTACGCGTTCCTGATGACGGATACGCCCCTCATCGCGGAACTCGCTTCGGTCGAAGCGATTGGCCACTCCGACGCTCCCATCGATGCCGGCAACGTGCCGCGGCGCGCGGCAGGCGAAGCAGCCCATCCGCAGACGGTCGTGCTCATGTATTCGGGCGGTCGCTGGCACGACGCGTCGCTCTACCAGCGCGAAACGCTGTGCGCTGGAGACGTGCTCGACGGCCCGGCGATCATCGCCGAAAAGAACGGCACGACCGTGGTCGAGCCGGGCTGGCAGGCGACGCTGACCGAGCAAGGCAATGTGGTGATGAGCCGCGTGCAGCCGCTGCCGACCCGCCGCTCGATCGGCACCGAGGCCGATCCCGTGCGCCTCGAGATATTCAACAATCTGTTCATGTCGATCGCCGAGCAGATGGGATTGCGCCTGCAGAACACCGCTTATTCCGTGAATATCAAGGAGCGCCTCGACTTCTCGTGCGCGCTCTTCGACGCAGCCGGCAATCTGATTGCGAACGCGCCTCACATGCCCGTGCATCTCGGATCGATGGGCGAGAGCATCAAGACCGTGATCGAGCGAAATCGCGGCGCGATGCGCGACGGCGATGTGTTCATGCTCAACGACCCGTATCACGGCGGCACGCATTTGCCGGACGTGACGGTCATCACGCCCGTGTTCGCCGACGGTTCGGCCGAACCGCTTTTCTATGTCGGCTCACGCGGCCATCACGCGGATATCGGTGGAATCACACCGGGATCGATGCCGGCTGCCTCGTCGCATATCGAGGAAGAAGGCGTGTTGATCGATAACTGGCTGCTCGTCGCGGCGGGCGTGCTGCGCGATACGCAAACGCGTGCGCTACTCCAGTCGGGCCGCTACCCGGCACGCAATGTCGCGCAGAACATGGCCGATCTGCGCGCACAGGTCGCGGCGAACCAGAAAGGCGTGGACGAACTGCGCCGCATGGTCGCTCAATTCGGCCGCGACGTGGTCTTGGCTTTCATGCAGCATGTGCAGGACAACGCCGAGGAAGCGGTGCGCCGCGTGATTGGGGCGCTCAAGGACGGCGCGTACCGTTACGAACTCGATAACGGCGCGGTGATCGAGGTTGCCATTCGCGTCGATGCCGCGACGCGCAGCGCGGTCGTCGACTTCAGCGGCACTTCCGGACAACTGCCGAACAACTTCAACGCGCCGAAGGCGGTCTGCATGGCAGCCGTGCTCTACGTGTTCCGCACGCTCGTCGGCGATGAGATTCCGCTCAACGCGGGATGCCTGAAGCCGCTGACGGTGATCGTGCCGGACCGCTCGATGCTCAATCCGGTCTATCCTGCCGCTGTGGTCTCCGGCAATGTGGAGACTTCGTCCGCGATCACGAACGCGCTGTATGGCGCGCTAGGCATCGTGGCCTCGAGTCAGGGCACGATGAACAATTTCACTTTCGGCGACGCGCGCTACCAGTACTACGAGACGATTGCGGGCGGCAGCGGCGCAGGTGACGGCTTCAGCGGCGTCGATGCGGTACAGACACACATGACCAACTCGCGCCTGACCGATCCCGAAGTGCTCGAATGGCGCTATCCCGTACGGCTCGAGTCGCACCTGATTCGCGCGGAGTCGGGAGGCACCGGACGTTGGCGCGGCGGCAACGGCGCGATACGGCGGATCCGCTTTCTCGCGCCGATGACCGCCTCGATTCTTTCGAACAACCGTATTCATGCTCCTTTCGGGGCGGCAGGCGGGCATGCGGGGAGGCGCGGCAGCAATCTCGTCGAGCGCGCGGACGGCGATATCGTCGCATTGGGTCATATCGCGAGCGTCGAGATGGCCGCGGGAGACGTGTTTGTAGTAGAGACACCCGGTGGCGGCGGTTTCGGGCAAGCGTAATCGCGTTGCAGCGGGCCGTGATCGCGTCACGGCTCGCGGTCGGGGCTAACTCTTGATGCACGGCAAACTGGCGCGTTTCAACGGCGCTTCCAGCATGCAACCGACCGTTTGAACCACTACGTGACGCCTACGCCAACGCGGGATTCGAAGCAAGCCGGAAAACCCTGACCGTCGAGCGCAAACGCGCGGCCTGTTCGTCGAGCGACGCGGCCGCGGCCGCGGCCTCTTCGACCAGCGCCGCATTCTGCTGGGTGACTTCGTCCATCTGCGAGACGGCGCGGTTGACCTGCTCGATGCCGGTGCTCTGCTCGACCGACGCAGCCGCGATCTCGCCCATGATGTCGCTGACGCGTTTAATCGACTGCACGATCTCTCGCATCCGCTCGCCGGCCGTCGCGACCTGCGCGGTGCCGCCATCGACGCGCGCCACCGACGAGCCGATCAGTTCCTTGATGTCTTTCGCCGCCGTCGCGCTGCGCTGCGCGAGCGAACGCACTTCGCCCGCGACAACCGCGAACCCGCGTCCTTCTTCGCCGGCGCGGGCCGCCTCGACCGCTGCGTTCAGCGCAAGAATGTTGGTCTGGAAAGCGATGCCTTCGATCACGCTGATGATTTCCCCGATCCTGAGCGACTCGTCGGCGATTTCGCGCATCGTGCCGATCACCTGATCGACCGCTTCGCCGCCGCGTCCCGTCGCGTCCGATGCGAGCTCGGCAAGTTGGCTCGCCTGACGCGCATTTTCGGCGTTCTGTTTGACGGTCGCCGTCAACTGTTCCATGCTCGCCGCCGTTTCCTCCAACGAGGCGGCCTGCTCTTCGGTCCGTTGCGACAGATCGGTGTTGCCTTCGGCGATCTCGCCGCTGCCAGTCGCGATCGATTCGCTCGCCTGCTGAATGTCGCCGACGATTTCACGCAATTTGAGCCGCATTTCGTTCAGTTCGTAAAGCAGGCTCGATTGGTCTCCCGGTGCGAGCGCGATTTGCGCGGCGAGGTTGCCCGACGCGATCTGCGCAGCGAACGCGCTTGCGTCTGCCGGCTCGCCACCGAGCGTGCGGCGAATGCTGCGCGTCATGAACAACGCCATCGCGCCGATTACCGCGAACACTGCCAACGCTACCGCGAGCAGCGTCCGCGCGAGATTCCAGAACACTGCGTCGATGTCGTCGTAGAAGAAGCCCGTGCCGACCCACCATTGCCATTGCGGCACCGCGAAGATGCCCTGAAGTTTCGGTTCCAGTGGGCCGTCCTGCGTGCGTTTGACTAGCACGTCCACCAACGCGATACGCGATTGTTCCAGGCCTTTCGCGTAAGCCTGCGTGTCAGTCAGATCGCCGTGAAGTGTGCGATTGCCCTTGGCCATCGTACCGACCAGGCTCGGGTTCGGATGAACGAGATTGATGCCTTCGACGGTCCTGATGAAGTAGTAGCTTTTCGAGTTCGCGTTCAGCTGTCCGATCGCCGTTTTGGCGGCCGCCTGCGCGTCGTCACGGCTCAGTTTGCCGCTCGCCTCGAGCGACTGATAGTACTGCACCAGATGTTCGGCCTTGTTCAGCATTTCGGTGATCTGCGCCTTCCGGCCTTCGACCAGCGCGTGGTCGAGTTGCGTCAACGCGATCGCAGCGATGCATATGACGCCGGCGAGCGCCGCGCCTACCATTGAAATCAGTTTCGTCGAGACTTTCATGTGATTGAGACGTTGTGAGGCCATCAAGAGCGGAATACTGACTCTTTATCGGCCTCGCGCCGTCGCACTTGAGCGAAAGTTTGCGCCAGCGCTTGCGGCGCGGGTTCGCGATGCGCTGCCAGCGTCGATGTAACGGCGCATTCGTCATCGACGTTTTGCGTGGTGCTTTCAGAGCGCTATTCAGCGCACGCTCCATTTGGCGGGAGACCGAGACACCGCGAGGTGCTCCGTAAGCGGCTGGCGAAGCCATCTCGACGAACGGAATCGTGCCTTAAACCAGGAACTTATTAGAGAGCGTTCCAGAGCGCAATTTCTGCGCGCGACGCGCAACGAATCAGCCCGGTCGCCCGGAATTGGCTTTCAGCTTATGGTGATCGACTGCCCGCACTTGGGACAATTGGTGCTGACCGGGCCTCCACCACCGCCGGTTCCGCTGGTTGGCTTTGGCACTGCGATCGGAAATGGCGTCGACCCGCCGGGCGACGTTGCCTGTCGCATCACGAAGTCCAGCAATTTAAGCGCCGAGTTGATCCCCCGATCGACTTGACGATCGGTCAGCCGGCTTTTCTCGAAGCGCGCCATCAGATCCCTAAGGTTTGTTTCGAGCGTGTCAAACGATTCGTCCGAATCCATGATTCCTCCTGATAAGGAAAATCAGATCCCGCAAAACCTTTTTATTCCAGGCGAAGCATCGAGTTCGCGCGCTAATTCCTCAGCGACATATTGCGCGATTTTTTGCTCCTGGTTTTGAACGCCACCGGCAGCCGGTTGCGGATATTGTCGGGCCTTGTCCAAGGCGGCCTTGAGAACCGTCATGAAATCGCGCATCGGCGTGACCAGGTCTAGCCGGTCGGTTATCGTCTTGTCCGTCAAAGACAAATCGGTCGCCATCGTCGCGAGGCCTTCGAGCCAGTTGCGCAATGCGCGTATCTTATCGAGGCCGTCCTCCGTCATCTTCTCAGGAGGACTGCGCAGAAGCTTGATGACGTCGCCGAGCTCGATGTACTTCGATATGAACTGATCCCATACCTCGAGAGACAACTTTTTCCTTTCGAAAGATTCGGTCGTGCGTTTATTGATTCGCGGAACCCAGTATGCGGTCAACCATATCGTTACGCACATACTTACTATGGAAAGCAGCAGACTTCCTATCGCGATTTGCCGGTCCACACTCGATTTTTGTTCCAGCTTGTCATCGTAGCGCTGCTTCGTTCGTGCAAGATCATCGGATATCGACCGGATATCGGTTTCTTCCCTTTGGGCCCTGGTCGCCGCGTCTTCGGCTCGCACCTCGAGACGTTGCAGCCGCGCGTCAATTTGCGCATATTCCGCGCGCGCTCGTGCGTTAGCCGCGTCAGTCCCCCTGCCGAGATGGGCAACGGGAGCGGCATTGACATAACAGGAAAACGAAACCGCGATCAGAACCGTAGCCAGCCGCATCATACGTCCGCCCCGCCGTACTTATTCACAACTTTATAGGCGTTGGTCGGCAAATGCGCCATGAGTTCCGACCCTGCGTCGACGTTCTGCGCAGTCGCGTTGATCCACAGAACTGCAGCATCTTCGGGCGAATCGCGAGGCCTCCTGCAAGGCACGCCCAATATGCGCAGCCGGCCACGGCTGCCGCCATTTTTGGCCGGATACGCTCGCTGATCGCATGACGCGTCGTTGGAGCCACTGACCCGCTTGAGCCGCATTGAGCGTGACCCGACACGACGGCCGCATGATTACCGTTTCGGATGATCAAGAAAGAAACGCAGCATTTCGGCACTTGCGTCCGGACCTGTCGGGTCCGTGTAACTGCCTCGTGCATTGCCGCCTGCCCACGCATGCCCCGCTCCGTGAATGGTCCACAGTTCCGCATCGATATTGTCGATCGACTTCAGCCGCGAGACAGTGCAGCGACGTTGGGTTCCGTTGGTCCGACTCGATGCGCTGTCTGCGTCCGGCGGCAAATCAAAGCCCTTCACAAGGCGCGTGGCATTGGCAACGTTGACGGTTGCGTCCGCGTCGCCGTGAAAAACGATGAGTGGCCGCTTCGGCGGCAATGCCGCACCTCGCTGCGCATGGCGGGCTCCAGGTTGTTTGCCCCCTTTCATCGCCGCGAGCGCGGAAGGCAGATTGTGCGCGCATCGGGCCGGCAACCCCGAATGCACGCCGGCCGCGGCATACAGTTCGGGGTACTCGGCGATCATGATTGCCGCCATGGCGCCCCCCGCAGACATTCCCGCAATGTACACGCGCGCGGGATCGACGTTGTGGGACGAGATAATTTCGCGCGTGATGCCTGCGATCAATGACGGCTCGCCGCTCTCGCGCTGCTGATCTTCCGGTTTGAACCAGTTCCAGCACTTCGACGGATTCGCCTGCTGCGGTTGCACCGGATACGCGACAAGAAATCGATCGCGCTCCGCAAGCGCGTTCATCTGCGTGCCTGCTGCGAAGTCGTCGGCATCCTGCGTGCAGCCGTGCAGCATCACAATCAGTGGCAGCGGCTCGCTGGCAGCCCCCGCCGGCACGTACAGCCGATACTGACGGCGACCGGCGACATTCGCATACGAAAGGGTGCTGAAGTGACCTCGATCCTCCACGTCAACATCTTCTACTGCCGCTCTTCGCGCGGTCGCCTGTTTTGTCTTTGCAAACGCAGGGATGACGAACTCATACGCGTCGTCCCGCGGCGCGCTTTCTTTCACGCCGCTCTCGCTTTTCCTTTGCAGTGCGCGTTGTATCGCTTCAGTTGCTTGCGCAACGCCGCCAGTGCGCAGCAGCGCCATCGCCTCGTGCATTGAACTTAAAAAGCCTTCATTGAGTTTCATCATTTGTGTCCGTTTTCCTGTTTTGGCATCGGGCCTTTGCCCGGCTAGTGGATTCGGTCGGCGAGTGCCGCCTTGACCGCGGTCGAAGCGTGAAAGGCTCCCAACACCTGAACGCTTTCGATCGTCGCGAGGGCGAGTTCCGGGGTGACGTCATCGGCAATGCTGGCGAGTCCCAGAACCTGAATATTTAGACGCTCGTGCGCGGCTCGCACCGCCTCGAGATCCTGACGCGAAAAGTGCTGCAACCCGAGTACCAGCGATCGACGCGCGACCGTGTCGTCGACGACCCGTGCATGTTGCGCAAGCTGGTTGCGAATTGCGGTGCGGATGAGGTCCGTCCGGTTCGCATAAAAGCCTTCCTCGACCAGGAGATCGATCTGGCCGAGATCGACAGGGCCGAGATTGATCGTGATTTTTTCCGAGTCGCCGCCTTTCGAGCGGGGCATCGCCACTGTCGCCGATTTTTTCATCTGACCATCCAATTTCCATCCACTTGGATGGTTATAGGATGGTTTTGTGTGCGGCGCAACATGAAAATATAGGGTCGGTCAGATTTGTTCTTCGCTGTTACCGTGCGGTACGCCGCTGTTCTGGCAGAAGTGCGTGCGCCTAGAGTCCTTGCGACGCCTACATCTCCCGGCGCGAGGGCCCGAATCACTCTTTTTCATGATCCGGCCACTGGCGAGGACGCGCGGTGCCTCACCGGCGCCTTTGCGGCGCGCGCATTCAGGCCCGTTCCGTGATGTCGCGGATCTCGCGAACCGCGCGCAGTTGATCACCTCGATGTGCGGATACTAGCGGCCGTGAACTCGCTGCAACGACTCGCCGGCGCCCGGCGACAGACACTATGGGCAGCGGTCGCTGCGGTACGGGGAGAAGGATTGGTTGCGTGCGACGGCACGGGTGACGCTGGAAGACGAGACAGGATCGGTCAACGTCATGGTCTGGCAGTCTGTTCCGGAACGGCAGCGTCGCGAGGACCTTCAGCCTTTCCCCCCGACTTCGACTACTGCGGGGATGTCTACAAGGACTTCGCGCCCGTCTTTCACCATTCCGAAAGCGGCTTTGAGACAGTCCCAACATCTTTCGGGATCGTGCTCCGACGACACACCCCGCCCGGCGTGAATGCATTCGACACGATGAGTGCTTTGGGAACTGCTTGCAAAAGAGTCGGGCGCGCAAAACGCTCGGCGCTCGGCCGACGCTTTTCGACCCGAAGCGGCCAATCGGATAGCTACACGCCTAGCGACGGCATTTCGTGCAACACCGGTCATTGAGAGAGAATGTCTCGTCCGTTTCTAGCTTGCAGGCTAATGCTGCAGCGGATAGCTTTGTCGATCGACGTGGACGAAGCGTAAGCGCGGCGACAACAACGTCTTGACGGAAGATCGGAATCTTCAGACTGAGTGCAGAGTTGGGCAGTTACGGCCGACGGCGCGAGTTTGTCGAGGCGGTTGATCGATAGTGCGATCGAGGACCGTCTTAACGGACTAGGGCCTCGTTGAAACCTCAGGTCGGCCGGCGTATGGCCCTCGGCTTCTCTCCGCCTGCTGCGATGGTTGAATCAACTGCCGAAGCTCAAGAAAGCTGTTAAGAACGTCCTGCATGACTCGCAGTAGTTGTTCTGCGGATGCTGCATCTATCCCTTTTTCACGGAGCTTCTCGACCCGCTTTGCCTGAGCGGCAATACGGAGCCGTCCATCGGCAATGTGTCTATCCGCCAGAGCAAGGCGAGACGCCCGTTCGTTTTCGTTGTCCATATCCTCCTCCTTTCGGACACTACGTCAGTGATCGCAGGCCGTCTGCGATTCCGTTAAGCTTAAGTCATGTGCATGGCGGCCGAAAGTCCCCCGGCCGCAGCAGACAGGCATGCGGCTGATTCACGGGCTGATGACCTTCCCCGACAAATGGACGTGTGAAGAAAGGTTGAAGATGAATACCACACAGTTGAGTTTCCAGGACACAGGCTATCTCATAGTAGCCGATCGCCTGCGATCCTCGATCGTCGGAGGTGAGCTATTGGACCGTTTCAAGATTCGTGATGAAATCCTGTTCCTGATTGATGTGGTCGATGCGCAGAAGTCATCCTCGCTTATCGTGCAATCGGCCCTGAACGTTGCCCGGTCGCATGCAGTGTTGGGGCGACCTTTGCGAGCGTTGTCCCGTCTGGAAACGGTGCTGACTGAGCACCGCTAACCCTGTCGGACTCGCGACACCGCCAACCGCCTCCATTGACATCGGGACCGTCAGGCTGCGCTCTGAATCCGACCGGCAACGAACCACGGTGTGAGTTCTTCGATGCGGTTAATCGCGTGGTCGGCGATGCGCGCGAGCACGTAGCGCAGATATGCCTCAGGATCAACGCCGTTTAGTTTTGCGGCGCCAACGAGGCTGTAGATTGAGGCGGCACGTTCGCCGCCAGAGTCCGCTCCAGCGAACAGATAGTTGCGTCGACCAATGGCCACTCCGCGTAACGCACGCTCGACTGGCAGGTTATCGATTTCGAGCTGGCCATCATCGCAGTAGCGTGTGCCGCCAGTCGATGCCTTCGAGCAGCATCGATAGTTGTGCCGGGCTCAGGCAAATGATGCCACCATCGGCTTGAGGCCATACGAAGCGCCCCTTCTCGAGCCGCTTCATCAGCAGGCACATGCCATCGCCGCTCCACCACAGCACCTTGAGCAGCTCGCCGCGTTTGCCACGAAACACGAAGACGTGCCCGCAGAAGGGATCGAGCTCCAGTACGGTCTGAACCTTCGCGGCGAGGCTGTTGAAGCCGGAGCGCAGTCGGTCACGCCGGCAGCCAGCCAGACGCGTGTGTGGCTGGGAAGACCGATCATGCGGCTGCTCCCGGCATACCGCGCAGCATGCGAAGTACCCGCATCAAGGTACTTTCGTCAGGTGCGCCTTCGATACGCACCCGGGGATTGCCGACACTGATTTCGATAGCCCGTGACGGCGCAGTGGCCGGCGCTGGAATCGATGCCGTCGGCGCCACCTCGGTCGGCGCTGCATCCATCTTTATGGGAAACAGAGCAACAGGATCGTATTCACCCGCGTGCAGCGCGCGGCGCCATTTGAACACCAAATTAGTGTTCGGTCCGTGTTCCATTGCTAGGCGCGCGACCGAAATCCCGGGCTCGCTCGCCAGCCTGGCGATCTCGCGCCGGAATTCGAGCGGATGGTTCCCGCCTCATCCGCGCGCCAGACTGGGCGTACATGTCGAATACCCTTGGGAGATCGGCCGCAGGAATGCCATAGCCCGTGTCGCGAACGGTTACTCTAACGATGCCGGCGTCTCTCCCGGACCTCTGGCAGACTTCGCGCTCAAGCGAGACATCCAGATGAATGTACGCGCCGTCCGGTGAATATTTTGCCGCGTTGCTCAGGAGGTTTTCAAGCACCTGGATAAGGCGTACTGCGTCTGCAATGACAGGGATCGGGGCTTTCGGGACACAGACAGACAGGCAATGATGTCGGGCGTTGATCGCGGGCGTCGCGGCCGCGATTGCATCCGTGACTATGTCCCCCAACAGACACCTGGCCGCCGTCACGGATATCTTGCCGCTACGCAGCCGCGATGCATCAAAGAGATCCCCGATGAGCCGCTGCAGCCGTGCCAGCTGACGTGCAGCGGTATCCAGTGGCTGGGCGACGTCCGCACCCGGCGCGATACGTCTGATCGTTTGCAGCGCAGCGTTCACGGGCGCAAGGGGGCTGCGAAGCTCGTGGCTGAGTGTAGCGATAAACGTATCTTTACGCTCCTCCGCATCCCGCAGGGCCGTTTGCACAGATTCCAGCTCGGCTGCACGCTTTTCCGCTATTTCCTTCAGTCGTGCCACCTCCATCGCCGCGCCTGTGAAATCAGCCAGACTGACCAACAGACGCAGATCTTCTGCATCGAAGTGCACCGAGTTGTCGTGTGACATTACCCAGATGGCTCCCCAGGGACCATTCCTGACCGGGATCGGGACGAGCAACGCTTCAACGATGGGCGGTTCTACCTGCTCGATCGAACGAAAATATTTCTGCGGTGTGCGGAACAATTCTGGTCGGCCCTTTTCAAGAGTGATGCCACAGAGGCTGTCATCAAAGGGGCGATGCGTATTGACCAGAGGCACGCAGTGCCCGGTGAGCGCAGCCCATCTGAAGCTCGCCGGGCTGCCAGCCGGCGACTCCAGCACGCTGATACCCGCGCTACCGGCATTGCAAAGTCGAGCAGCTTCGCGCGCCAGCAGATCGAGCATGGTTTCATTCGAACTGGCGAGAGCACCCGCCAGTCTGCGCAGCGCATTCGCCTCTGCCTGATAGTCGGGGCTTCGGCGCGCCCTTATCGACAGTTGGTCTGTGATGAGCGATTCATGCCGGGCTTCCCCGGGCACTGCGATCGTTAGAAGTTGGCATACGATGAAGCCGTCGTGAAGACAGCGGCAAAGGGGCCCATCAACGCGCGGCATTGAGCATGATGCCGTCCTGGCCACATTCCCGACCGGCAAGCGACCGGAAGAAACCGTACGAAACTAAATTCCGCATGGCCAAACAACTGGTTACATGATAAACGTAGTTGTTCGCCATGCAAATGGAGCCAGGCTGAGCCTGCCGGCGCTCCCATAGCAGAACATTGCGCATCGGGACCGGTGCTTGCGGGATTTAGAATTTATCAACCTGGCCTCCGACGTGGAAACAATCCTGCTGGTAGACGATGATGCAAGAATTCTTGCTCCCCTGCAGATGCTATTGGAGGCAGAGGGGTACCGTGTCCTCCTTGCATCGGACGGGGATGCGGCCGTCGGTGTGACGGATCGGGAGCATCCGGATCTCATTGTTACCGACTGGATGATGCCGGTGCTCGATGGCGTCGGCTTCTGTCAGCGTCTCAAGGCGAACAAGGTCATGGCTCGCATTCCCATCGTAATGCTGACGGCGGTGGTTCCCCCTGTGCCAGCACAGCCTCTCTGGAACGCACTGCTGAGGAAACCAACGCCGGTAGCCGCTCTTATTGGGATAATCCGCGATCTTCTCGCGCGCTCAAGCGGAAGAGCGTCTCCTTGAGCATCGCTGTGATCCGGGGGGAGCAGCGTTATTCGCCCCATATAGTGGAGCGACAGGCGATTCAGATTTTCCCCCGATCACCTTGCGGGAAGGCGGCGGACATGGCCAAATGGCCCGCCATGGCAGTTGAGCGCTCATTCAATCGGCGCGGGCGTTCCGTAGCCTGGCGGCGATTCCTGGCCGCAGCGCGTCAGACGCAACCGGTGCTTCTCGACCCGTTGCCATCATCCGGGCCACAGGGCCGCCAGTGACCCGCCAGCGACTGTTTCTGAAGCACAGCCGCTCGCTTAGCCGCATCACAACTTCGGCTTAGTACAGCTTCCTCGGTGGCAACGACCGTTTGATCTGTTTCTGGAGCCGGGCCACAGCGGCAGCCTTTTTTCGTTTGCGTTTCGCAGTCGGTGTTTCATAAGCCGCTCGGGCTCGCAGTTCCTTTATCAAACCGGTGCTCTCGATCGAACGGCGGAAGCGGCGCAACGCGACTTCCACCGGTTCGTTCAGCTTGGGGGTTACGGTAGTCAATTTTGTTCCTGGTTGTGAGTTTGCGCCGTGCACCGTCCGGACGTCCACGACGGGGTTTGCTGTTCAATTTCGTTGCGGTGCATGTCGTCTGACGAAGGGGTAGAGACACGATCGGCACTCTTTGTGGCCCGATACCTTTGCTCCCGTGGTGCCTACAACAACTCCCTGTCGATGTGAGAGTCCCTCAGCCAAAGCACACGTCCAGCCAGTCCTGGGCCCATTTTTTCGCATGGGTAATGGCGTCTGCGCGCATGTCGAAGCCTGCAAGATCACCACTTAGATGAATGTCATACTCGCTCCCGTCTGCCCGGCTGGTGCTGATGCGGGCATGGGCCATGTATTCGCCGTCAGCCCTGCGCGGTGTCGGGTCGATGATGAATCGCGTCGAATTGAAGCGCACTGTCAGTCCTTGTTCGGGTGCCGCACAGCCATGATCATTGCGTCAGCGCCGCGCGGATGGGTGGGCTGCATCACGCATGCAGCAGTGCCATGATCCGGCCGGCCTCGCGGTCCGAATCGCAGCTCGCCATGCCGTCCTTACGCAGCAGTGCGCTAATTGACGCAAACATCAGATAAGCATCCGCATTGACCTCGTGACGACGGTCGAGAATGACGTCTTCGAGCCCGGCACGGGCCCCTGACGGCAGAAACCGGTCGACAAGCCCAGCGCCGTCGAGTCGAATCCACTTCAAGAGATCAGATCTGTTCATGTCAAACCTCCAATGTTGTCTGTGTGTACCGCCGCGGACGTGTGGCGATGGCTCCTGCTTGCAACGAGGTACGAATCACAACTCCAGATCGAGAATGTGCGTGCCTTGGGAATATGTGTCGATGATGTTTTGTGCACGGGCAGTCGACGCACGCTGCGCGTCACCGTCGCCGTGGAAGGGCTTCGTCCCCTTAGGCCGGAATACGCGGGTGCGGGGCGTGTTCCCCGAGCTTCCCGACTCCGGGATACGTACGGCAGCATCGAACCCTTCGTCGTAGTTGCGCCCACTTCGGGGTTCGGTAGCGCGATGTCGATAGACCAACAAATAAACTGCCAGTCCACGGTAGAGGCGGAAGCCGGCGGTCATGAAGCCTTTGAGGTCGCGTCAACACGCGACGAATCGGGAAAGGAGTGTGAGCGACTGAGTTCAGTCTTCACATGATCGGCCACGTTGTGCAGCCTGTGATCGTAAGCAGCCCGATTCCGTTGGGAAAGGTGACTGGGAAGACGCAGAGAAGGGCTATGTGTCAATCAACGCTTTCATGCTACACCCATTGCCCTCTTTGTACAGCGAATGTTTGTTCGTCGTCGCTTCTTTTCCGAAACCGGCAGCCTGGATCGGCATGCGCATAGCGCCGTAGCCGTAGCCGCAGCCGACGTTCGCATGACACTGTGTCAGCGACGGCCAAATGCGGCCCGTTGCAGCGTGCCGCCGCTGCGCTCATGTCATGTCATTTCATTACCTGCCGCCTGACGAAGCTGCAATCTGCAACATCACCGCGCAGCGGTGGACGCTCAGCTTCGGTTACTCGATAGGGTCACCGTCGGCGACGGTCACTCCAAGGAGCACATCGATTGCCGCCCGCCCGGCGGCTTCGGCAATGAGGTACGCCCAACGGCGGGTATAGGGACCGTTGTATAACGAAATCTTGCTTCCGCGCGGACCAACGACACGAAGATTGTCGCCGCCCTTGATCTGAAACTTGACGTCGTAGAGATCCGCTGACGATTGACTGAGTTCGACATGGATCTCAAATCCGCGGTACGCGATCATCCGATACATAAAACGCTCCATCAGGAGTCAGAGACCGGCCAGCAACTGGAGCTGGTGTTCGCTTTCGGCGCCGCCAACCAGTGCGTAAGCCCGCATCTCTGTACGCTCGGCAGGCGGAATGGATTCTGTGCCAGAAAAGGCGTTCCACGCGTCGTTCGCGATTGACGTGGGCGCGCCGCGGGTTTTCGCGAACCTGTGCAGAAGACGGCTTGCTTCGCGACGCAAAACACGGCGGTCGGCGTTCAGCACATACGGTTCGCAGCCCGCGCGCAGCACGAGGTAATGCGGAATTACATCGAGGTTGGTCGGCACTACCGATACCGGTCTGTAGAAATCCGTGCGTTCGGATCATCGCTTCGCCGTGCGGTCTGCCGCTTTCCGCCACGGGTCGCTTCTTTTCAAAAAACGGCAGCCAGAAGGCGACCGACGGTAGAGCCGGTCAACTGCTTTGGCACGCCTGCGGTGATTTCACATGTCGACGACAGAAAATCCGTTCACCTTACCATCGATGATGTCCTCTCCCTGTTGCCGGGCAGCACGCCTCGCCACCCCAAAGTCGGAGAATGCATGGGACTGGTTTAGCCGGAAAACACGACTTGCAGCCGAATTCGCTATCGCGGACGGACGACATATCCGCACCGCAATGTCATACCCCTCGGCGTAGCGGGAGTGGCCGTCAAAGCGGGCGAAGGTGCGGGGGAAGACAAGAGGATGAAGTTCGTACCCCTTGTAGAGAAGAAGCGGGTATGTCGGCATGTCGGTTACTCCACAGGGGAGGCCCACTATACCCCGGAACAGGCAACGCAGGGCTGCGCAGATATTTTCCAAATTGAGTTGACCCACGGTGCCGGCGCGCGTATGGTGGGTCACGAAGTCCGCAAAGCGGATCTTGTCCGCCCTGTCATCTCTCTTCGTTCAGATGCCCTGACGACGGCTGTCAGCCTCGTTCCACCTCAGCCGTACTTAGCGATTCCCCCTGAGAACGTTCAGCGGCAACCAGGTTGCCCGCCGCGCGATAAAGCGGGGGAAGGATTGATCCATCGCACGAGCGACGGATGCTTTCTCGACACTGCACCGACCACAACTCGAAAGGGACTGCTGCGGCTTCTCAAGTGCCAGCTTTCCCGCCGGCAAAGCCCGGCTGGCTCGTCAGGCGGTTCGGATATCGCTGCCGGTCAAATCCACGCAACGATCAAAAAAAGGCTGCTTGCTGCGGCCCAAAGGAGTGATCTGATGAACACCATTCGCCAATATCGAGGCCTCGATATTTCCCTGCTCGTGTACCCCCATCGCGCGACCCAGGCCGGGTTCGGCCACAACTACGAGGAAGGATTCGACGCATCGATCCGTATCAGCGAACCCGAGTCCGGGATGGACAAGGTGAGGAGCCGCCTGTTCCGCGTGCCCGGCAGGCGGCCTTTTTTAAATACCGGCGACGCAAGGCGCGCGTGCGTGGCCTACGCTGAAATGTTGATCGACGAAGACAGATCCGGCCGCGCGATCTGGGAGCCCGTGTGAACGGTCCGGCCAGGTGACGCCAGCCGCGCGAGCACGACCGCGTGCTTCAGGGGACGAGGGGTTCGGCCAATTCGATCGCGCCTGTCGCCGTAATTGGCGGTGCCGTCGGGTATCGATATCACGATCACTTCAGGAATACGAATGGATTCTCCGATGACCGGTACGGAACGCGGCGCCGAAACGGCTGGCGATGTACTCGAATTCCATCGCAGTTCCAGTGGCGATGGATGGTTTCTCTGCCGCTGCGAGGGCGAAGCCCCTATCGTGCGTCATGTGCCGAACGCGGCGTCGGGCGGGATCGTATCGGAACTTGAGGTCGGTGCGTTTCTGTCGTCGAGGGGACGCGGACCCGAGCACGATGCGTTGATGAACCTGCTTTCGGGGCTGATACCATCCGCCCGCGAATCCGCTCAGTCGGGCGGCGGACCTGCCGCGGTCCTTCCATGCCGTGCGAATCCCCCGGAGTCGCATATCCAGGTGGGTGCGGATGCATTGCTTCTTGCGGTGACGCGCGTCTGTACGTTCGCGCAGGAGCGGCGGCTAACCAGCGCAAGCGGCTTCTTTTTCCAGCAGGAAACCCGGCTCTTTCTCGTGACCAGCCGACACGTCATGATCGACGTGTCCGGCGGGCATTTTCCCGACCGGCTTGAGATCGAGTTTCACGTCGATGCTGAGAATCTCGCGGTTGCCTCGTGGCTATCGGTTCCGTTGTACACCGCGGGACATCCCCTCTGGCGTCAGGGAACGGACGATGGTGGCGACATCGACATAGCCGTAATCGAACTCAACCGGACCGCGTTGCCGCCGGGCGCGACGTTTCAGGCGTTCCGTCCCGGTCATTTGCCGCGTCCGGGTGATGTGGTGCCAATCGGGGCATCGCTTCTGATCGTCGGGTTTCCGCTGGGATTCCACGATTCGCTGCACCACCTGCCGGTCGTGCGACAAGGCGTTCTGGCATCGGCATTCGGTTTGCGTTTTCAGGGGAAAGGCTGCTTCGTCACGGATGCAAGAACACACCGCGGCACCAGCGGCGCACCGGTCGTTCTGCGAGCGGTGTCGGATGGCGGCCAATCCGATGAACTGGCATGGCTGCTTTTAGGCGTTCATTCTTCGAGCATCGATATGGGCGGACGGGACGAACAGCTGGACGAGTCGCTCGGACTGAACAGCGCCTGGTATGCGGATATTCTGATGGTATTGACGGCGCACTAGCGCGACGACCAGAGGCCCCTTGTCTCCAATGCTTGAGTTTCTCGCAACACTTCCGCAGTTTCATGCGGACCGCCTCGCGTGCAAGGTCGTTCACATCGGGACGGGATGTGTCCTTTCCATCGCGGAGGGCGGCCTGTCGCCACCCGCCTTGATGTTGAGCGCAAGCTGGCCGGGGCAAATGGAGAACGAAGCTCTTACGCTCGAAGGCCTCGATGCAATAAATTTCTACATGCGGGAAGCGAGAACGTACGGGGCCGAGGTCGCGTCGATAAACCGTGCCATTGCCGCGCTCGATCATGCAATGGGAGGAGAGAGCACCTTTTCGGAAGCAGTTCATTCGCGGGACCGTTTTATGGGTGTCTCGCGAAACAGGTAGACGGAAACGCTTGCTTGCGGACGACCATTCGCTCAGTTGCGGCGATACAAGCAAGATGATCTGCATATGTGGCCCGAGGAAATGCTGTCATCTCCGGGCACTTGCGATGGCCTCTTGCGAGGTACAACGGCTATCCGGTTTTCTGATTCTTCCGGTGCAGACCATCTCCATGTTCAGCCGCTCAACAGACGTCTCGGATATGTCAGTTTCCTGTCAAAGGAAAGGCGTACCGGTGTTTTGCAGGACATAACTAGGGAGCGCGCGTCTTTGTCAGGACAAGCTGTGAACGTCAGGAGGTTGTTTCTCAACGCGGGAAGTTCGGCCATCACCCACGGCGGCTCCGCTCTGCAATTCCGCCGTTTGCAGGCGAGCGGCCTGTTGGCAGCAACGGCCGACGGTATAGCTCACGTCGTTGGCGTTTCAACGGCTGTTCAGGGGGGTGAAGCGGCCCCACAAATGTTCATCTGTCAGCCTGAACGAATGACGGCTCCTGGCCGCGTGCCGAAGTTCGCCAAATGCGCATGGCCACCGCCGACCCGTCGAGCGGCGAGCTTCCGTAGCCGAGCCTGAAGAGACAGTCAGACCTCCCGCAAGCGGACACTCGGCGCATGTTCATTGGCTCAGCCGCCCGTTATCCACACGAAGGTTTTTGCGCCCACGATCAAGCGATGCCGGTAGCTTTAGTCAGCATCTCGCCGATCTGTATGGAAAACGGGTCTTCCGCTGAACGCCCTTCCAGAAAGCGATCGTGCTCTCGGCGCGCGCCCTCAGCGTTGCCTGTCCTCGCGAGCACAAACGCGAGCGCGATCGGATGCTGTACGTAGTTGTAAAAACTCAAGCCTCCGCACGACAGATAGCTTCGCAGCCATTCGAAGGCCCCGACGACGTCATCGACCGATTTGACCCGTCGCCAAAATTCGTCTGCTCTTGCGATCGCCGCTTCTACAATCGGCGCCGATTTCTGAGCGACGACTTGCTCTGCGCAAATAACGCTCACATCTAAACGCAAATATCCGGCGAATGGGTGACCCGTTGAATCGTACCCACTTCAGAGGCGCTACTGCCTCGAATCCCCGCGCGTTCAAAGACGCTTCGACCACGGGAGACATCACGCGATGCGCTGCCTCCAAGGCCACCATGTTGAATGCTTCGCCGTTTTTAGCATCCTTCAGAACGTGCGCTATCCACTTGCTGATGCTCATCGTCGCAACACCATGTCAGGCTTGAAAAGCCGCCGCCATCGGTCTGATTTTCGACGAGGCGTGGCCATGGTTGGGCTTGCTTTGTCGACGATTCAGATCGCGCTGTCGAACGGCCGATTGTGGCCGAAGCCGTGTGCAAGGAAAAGCTTGTGGGCGCAACACTGCTCACCGCCGAGGGTAAAGCTGCTCTTTCTCTCCTACGCGGGCGCAAGGGGGAAGATGTGTGCGGGTCGGCATTCGGCGGTGCGGCGAGCACACCGCTGGTGTGGGTTGGCGCATGCGTGTCCACGGCAACCGAGGACAACGGTGGACAACACCGATCGCCGGACAGCCGGTACGCGGCGCGCTTCACCGCGCCGCAAACGCGCTACCTACCGCTGGGGGACGCCGCCGCGCCACTCGCCCCAATGCGTGACGATGTCCTGCACGAGCGGGTTGCCCGTGAGAAACAGATTGTCGATCGCGATCGTGAACCCGCCCTGCGAAGCGTAGTTGAGCAGATTGTCGGCGCTCGATTGGCCCGCGTATGGGCGATCGAAATCCGAGCCAGCACGCAGCACCGCGACACGCTTCAGGTCGACGCGATGCACGGTCGCCGCGCGGGTCAGCGCCTCGAAGGTGGCATTGTCTTCCTGCTGCGTCGTGCAATAGGTGCCCTTGCCGTTGGTCAGGATCTTCGTCCATTGCCGCGCGCGCTCTCCAAGCTCGGTGCCCGACCACCAGGTATCGCCCGCCAGGGTGTCGCATTGGATCACGGTCGGCGAACGGTTCGCGGGCGCATAGGTGTATTTGGCGCGGGCAGCCTGAGCCTGTGCGTCGTCGGTCAGCGTCACGTTGCGCGATAGCGCGAACGCCGCGTTCGAGAGAGCCGGATTGAGCTGGAACACTTCGGTGCGATAGTCGAGCGGCGGCTTCTGTGCCGGGTCCGTCGTGTTGATGCCGAGATAGCCGGTTTTCCAACCCGGCGGAATTTCGCGTCCGTCGATTTCCCACTGAATGCCGAAGTCGACGAGCCAGTTTGCCCAGGCCACGGAACCGACGGTCCCCTGAAGCGGATCGATTCCGGCGATGCCCGCCACCATGAAGTAGGTATGACGCAAGTCGAAACGTGGCGAGAACGTTAGCGCCATGACCGACGCGGCGGCATTCGCGTGCCCCATCCCCGTCGTCATCACGCAGACATCCTGGCGATTGCAGTGCACGGCAGGGTAGTCAGGAGACAGACCCGCGACGGCGATGTCCTGCCACGGTCCGAGATGATCGAGCCATACCTGGCCCTCCGGACCGAACATCGAAATGATCATCACCTTGACCGGACGGCCATGCGACCCGCCGTCGTCCTGTGCGAAGCCGTCGTCTGTATGCGCGATGGCCGGCGCAACGGCCGCGCCGGCCACCAGCAACGATGAAATCACAGCGCGAAAAGACCGATTTAGCATAAGAGACCCCACCTGTAGTGTAAGAACTGCGGTTGCGAAACGTGAATCGCGTGCCGTGTTGTTGACTGGTGTCGAGGCTTTTGTCGGCGTGCAGCGTGGGGCCCGAGCGTTAGCCGCTCAGGCGGCAGTGAGTATAAGCGGAGAAAAAAATGGGAGCTGGCGAGCGATAGCCAGGCGCCGGTAAGCCGTCTGCTGATATGCGATGTATCGTTGTGAGGTGATGTCCGCAGGATTGGTCATGGCAGCGAGTTGCATGCGAGACCAAGTGTCCCAATCGTTTCTGGCCGTACGGAGACGGACGGCGGACATCGCAGGACACCCCATCTCGATCTTTGGGTCGGCGGTGCGATCATTGTCGAAACAAGTTGGCTCGATGGCTCGATGCAAGACATCGCACTTGGACGTTTGATCGGACGGCTTTTAGGTCGACGCATGCATGGATGTATGCGCGGACTGTCGCTGCCTCAGGGACGGCCAGCAAGGGACCGGATCTTGCTCGCGATGTCCGTGTCCTGCTGATGGAAGGGAGCACGTCATGATCAAGCTACTTGGCATCCTGGCTTTAGCGTTCGGTATTGCGGGTTGCGTCGCTGCCCAGCCGCCCTACTACGGCTACGGCGAACCGCCCGGCTATTATGCGCCGCGCCCCAGTTTCGGCATCGGGATCGGGGCGGGCAGTTTCGGTGGGAGTAGTTTCGGAGGCGTCGGCGTCGGGCTCGGATTTTAGATGGGGCGATACTGCCGTCAATCATGCGTCGTCTCTGGCCAGCAGCCCGACATGAAACACGTCACTGTCCCACGCAGAGCCTCATGCGCGACGTGGAATGTACAGCCGACATATGACCGGCCTAAGCAATCGAAGTACTCGCACTCATGCGAGAGCCCGAGGTCGCACACAGTAGGAGGAGCAGTCCCGCCAGCAGGGTCAGGGTGGCGCTGGCTGTCACCGCCGATCAACTCATCTTCGTTAACCAGCGCTGCTGCCGCGATACGGGAACCCTTGGTCGGGAAGAGCCGGGTGCCGAAGTTGAGGATGCACAGGTAACCGGCGGCGGCGATACTCGCTCTTGAGGACGTGGGAGCAGAGTTCGCGGGTGACCGGAGCGCCCGTGGAGGAGCGCGTGCCAGCGTGGAAGCGATGAGAATTTGCCGCCCACCACGCGGCAATCTTGTGCGAGCCGGTCCACGGCAGGTCGTCGTTTGGGTCCATCGCTACATCGTTGTCCTCGTGGTTCCCGCTGGGGCGGAAATCCACGCTTTCCGGCTGGCGGCGCTCCAGATCCAGATAGGTGAGGTTGAGACGCGTGGTGATCGCCTGAAAATAGACCCGGTCCCCTTTGCATCGATGCAAGGCAAATTCGCCCGCCACATCCAAGCGTCCGGAGCTGCGCCGCTATGACTTTGAAAGCGCGGGTGCTCTCATCAGCAGGCTCACACGCTGTCGGGCCAAACGAGCTCGATCCAGTCTTGCCCATCGAATCGTAGGACTCGTCCGGTTCCGGTGGTCCCCCACAGGAACGATGCGTTGCTGGCAACGCGATAGAAGGTGCCCGCACTGTTGACCGGCACATGGACCTCGGTCAAATCGCGGTCGACGATCCGGAACAGCTGATGATACGTGCACAGATAAACCTCACCGTTGAAGGCTGCCATGCCCCAGAAGTCCTCCGTGCGTTCCGGAGACGACAGATCCTCCCAGACGTCGAGGCGCCCCTTGATGACGGTACCGCCGCGCCCGCACACATAGACCTGGCCGTCGGCATGGCACAGCACCTGGTGCAGGTGCTGATTGGTCGGAGCGTCAAGCGGGTGCCATCGCGTGCCGTCGAAGTGCACGACCGAACCGTTGTAACCAACGGCGTAGATATCGCATTCGTCGAAGCCGTCGATCGCGTTCAGGATGGGGTCGTTCGGTCCGCCGTAGGCTACACGCATCGGTCCGGCCACATCGACCCACGCCGCGCCGTCGAACCTGTAGACGGCGTTCTGGCTGCCGCACGCGTAGGGCCAAGCGTCGATCATTCGAACGCCAGACAAAAATCCGACGTTCGGCGGTATCGGGATCGCGATACGTCCGGCACCGCGGGCGTCAGGGTAGAAGAACGACTCTCCGCGCCTGTACACGGCGATCAGTTGTTTCCTTCCTGAACGCTCGTAGTAGACCCCTCCACTGACTACGTCGTTGACGTCGCGTCTGTCGATGACAGCCCACCCACCTGCGGGTCTCGCCACGACCGCGCGCGTCAGGTCCACGTCGTCGGCAGGCGGGTGATAGAAGTGCCCGAACAGTGTGCATTCCTCGTCGCGTTCTGGAACCAGCTCATTGAAGTAGAGTGCTGCGGGGTGCGCAGGTATTGACTTGTTTGCCACGATTCTGTCCTCTCAAGTAACCGAACTCGCTCCTCGCTCTCCCGCCCCGCATCGAATGCTAACTCAACGGTAGGGGGGAGTGCTCGTGGCGCCCTGAAGGTTCTTGCCGAGCGCGCCCGAGGCCTTGACGTTGTTGTCGTCCTTCATGCCGCAACGCTTCTCGTAGTAATTCTTCATCTGTAGTCGGATGCACCCCTTCACCTTCTCGTCCTCCGGCGGCTGAAGTTTGTTCACCTTGGCTACCGACTCAACGGCGTTGTCGCGCGCCTGCATATACTTGTACTCGCTCCCGCTCACGAACGCCTCGAACTCCGCCAGATCGACGATCTTGTGATATTCACCGTGGACGCCAGTATGCTGATTGAGACCCTGAGCGCAAATGCAGGGTGCGGTGCTTCGCGTGTAGTTGTCAGCGACGCCGCTCATCTGCCGATTGGGAATCAGGTGGTGTGCGGCGACGTCATCGCCAGGGCATCCTTCGTGGTGCGGCGTCAGGCGGTACTTCTTATCGTCGACTCCCGCGCACGGCCCGTCCCCCTGCAGTGCCGCCATCTCATCGATATACGGCCACGGCGTGGTGTTCCCGGGCACGCTGCCGTGGTTGTGGGTTGTCAGGTCCATCATCCTGACAACGTTTTCGTTTTCCAACTTCACGTCCATCGACCAGGCCGTGAAGTAAACCTTCCCCATGTTCTTGCTGGTGACGACACCCTTTTTCGGAGCGCATCCCGCTTCGTCGCCTGTGCTCCGCTTGAAATATGACTTGTTCTTGAGCATCACCTCCTGCCCGGAAATCTGGACCGTGCTCGATCCATCGCTCGTGTCCGATGCCATCCCGGTATTCGGATAGGGAATCGGCACGCCAGGCGGAGTCGCGGGTGTCTGGGGCGGTGTCATGCACACGTCGGGAAACGCACAGATCGACTTGCCCGCTGCCGCCTTGCAGGATATCTCCATGTTGTTGGCGTAAACCTGGTTCGCCATCACACTCCCCTGAAGTGCAGCACGGCAGCAACGCGCTGACCGGCATCATTGGCGGCATGCGCGAGAATGTTGACGCCGGCGCTGTAGCCCTTGCGGCAGGCGGCGTCGGCGACGGCAAGAATCGCGATCCCGCCTGCCGCGCCGGCTTCACCTATGGATTCGGCTGGATGCCAGATATCGAACTCTTCTTTCCGTTTACGCAGGATGCGCGACAGCGCAAGCGCGGCCTCCTTGAAGTAATACTGCTCGCCTGAGAGATCCGTGATGCGGTAATCGAGGTCGTGCAACTGGCAACCTGCATCGCGCAGTGCGCGCTTGATCGCACTCGTTAAACCCTCCGCGCGCAGCGGCTCGCCGGAACCGATGTGGGCTTTCTCCATGCCGAAACCGACACCTGCGCAGAGCAACTCGCCTTCGCCCCTCGGCTCTCGGACGAGCAGCGCGCCGGCGGCCTCGCCAGGCATGAAGCCGTTGGAATTGCGCGGGGTGAGCAGGCGGTCTTCGCGTTCGTACACGCTCAGCGTGGGCCAGGTAAGCAGGCTGTCGGTGGCGGCGATGAGCACCTGGGGCATATGGTTTTCGTCGATCAGCTTGCGCGCTTGCGCCAGGGCGATCGCCGCGCTCACGCGGCCATGCGCGATGACAGCGGATTCAGGTGCGAAGCGCGCGTCCAGTTCCTGCTGGATGTCGAGAAACAACTTGTCTTCTAGACCTTCGAGCCGGCCCGGACGCTCGCGCTCTGCCACGCACAGGAGCACCGCGATGCTCGCCCATTCCTCGCGCGGAATGCCATCGAGGCACTCGGCGATCGCCATCGTCGCCATTTTCGCGAGCTTGGTTCGCCCGCGCCAAGGCTTTTCCAGCGGCACCTGGTGGGCCATGACCCACTCGCCACCGGAGTCGATGAAGCGCGTTTCCGTGGGATTGCTGATCTTGGCGCGGATGGCCGCGCAGGCGGCTGGCGCGGACAGGCCCACGCTGGTGACGAGGCCAGCGCGCTTGATGGCAATAGGTTGCGCAGGCATCGTTGACGGCCTATAGCGCCGGCGCGGCGACGACCGGAATAGGAAACGCAACTTCTTCCCGCTGCTGCCACCAGTCCCTGCCCTTCCTACCCACCAGCACCTGGGCGATCTCGAACATGTTCTTCTTCAGCGGCCGGGCGACGCGCCAGGTCATGGTGACCCGTTGCTCGTCCGGCTCGATGACGAGGGTGTCGAGATTGGCCTTCAAGTCCTCGCGCCCCCCCTTCTTCGGGAATACATACACCGGCGCCTCGAAGTACGGCAGGGAGAACGAGCGGCGCCCATCGACAGTGAGATTGACCAACGTCACCGTCTGCTCGGCGAGGGGGATCGGCAATTGCTGATCGGCAGGCGCGGCCTGGTAATAGCGTTCGTCGAAATCTGCCGGCAGAAAGGGAAACACCTCATCGAGCCAGCGTTGGTCGTAAGTGCCGGCGAACTTGTAGCGCGGTTCCCAGTTGCGTCCGATCGCGCCGTAGGCCATCGGCAGGTACTTGCCAAGCGGGTCGGTGACGGGGCGGTTCAATTCCTCGGTATTGGGAAGCGGTGCGCCGTCAAGCCATTCGCCCTTCAGGTGCTTGTGAAAGCCGAGTCCTACGGGGTTGTGCATGAAAGCCGCGTGCTTCGCCGGATTTTCGTGCCTGTTGTCGACGCCGCCGAAGGCGCGGTCGTAGCTGATCAGCATCCGCGCAAATGGCTGTGGCCGGGTGGCGCTCACCCCCCCGACCCCGGACTTCCACACCCGCTTACCGACCACCGCGAAGCTCTTCGACCACGCACCGATGCGCACGCCGACCGCGACGCGCTCCACCGGCCGCCCCCCGGGGACGTGGGCCGATGCATTGAGGATCACGTCGCAACGCTGTTTGCACGGGGCGAAGTCCACCTCGTACTTCGGGGCCGAGAAACCCGGCTCGCCGTGGAACACGTCCGCCATCACCAGCGGCACCTGCTCGTCATGCAGGCTCAGGCGCGACGCCTCTTCGGCGGGTATGCGGAAGGTGCCCTTGATGACGACCACCAGCAATTCCCGGCCGCTCGGCTCGATACCCATGGTGTAGCCTGCGAGCATGCGGGTGGCGTTGATGAGTTCCACGTCTGCTCTCCCTACCCTCTCCCCCCGGGGATGGGCGAACCGTCAGTTGAGTTGCACCGAACCGCCTTTGATGTGATTCACACCCGACGAGCAGTTCAGGACGTAAGCACCCTAGATCAGCACTTTGCCGGCCTTGATGAGCGCAATGCTCGCCTTTCCGCAGCGCAGCACGATTTCCTCTATGGCACTCACGACCAGGCGCTGCCCGTCGGCATTCACCTCCACCTGGGCAGGTTTGTCGTCGAGCGGCCAGGCGCTTGGGCCTTGCAGGAGGCCCGTGACGATCGGGCGTAGCGGATTCCCGTCGTCGAACATCAGCACCACCTGGCGGCCGATGTGCGCCTTGTAGCCGAGCGGATCGAGCTTGCCAATCAACGCGACGCTACTGATCTTCGCCATTGTGGAGTTCCATCATCGAGGGGGCCAGCGATGCACTGCTGCCACCTGATAAGACGGCCGTGCGAGCTGCTTTTTGCAAAACGACAACGCGCAGCCGCGTCAGGGCGGCACGCTGGCGTCGGCATCGAGCGGCCGGCGGTCGGCGTCCGTACGGCGCTCGCGTTGGACAACCACGCCGCCCGACGGCAGGGTGCAGGCGGCGGAAGGGAAAACCCAAAGCTATCTGTCTTCAGCCGACTGAGCTATCTACACAAAGACACCGGGAAATGACCGTGACGGGCGAATTGAGTCGCCACATTGCGTGTCGAGGCAGGCCTGCGCATGTGGTTTGTCGCTGGCCACGATCTTGTGCCGGCCACGCTTGCCTGAGGATCCGCCATAGTCCGAGACCGCCCGTCATCTTGGCCGCAGACCGTCGGCTCGCGACGGTCTGCTTGCGAGCGCACTTGGCCGGTCGGTGCGGCAAGATGATTGTCCCTTCCTGGCCGAGCCTGCCCCCCGCGATCGCCCGTAGTCGCCGGTCTAAGCCATCCGTGCCGGCCGCGCTTAATAGCAGCCGTCGATTGCACAACAGTCGTTGAATTGATTGATAAACGCGCCCGCCTCGTCCATGACGAGAGATGGGCTTTCAGCCCGTGCGCCCCCAAAATGCCCGAAGCTTTAGCGCCTATCGGCACGCCGAAAATCGATGCAGCGGTCCCTTTCGCCGACCTCGCGAGCGTCAAACCCGGACTGCGTTCGGAACCGGGAATCGTCCTCTCACAACGATCACGTCGACTAACCTAGTATTGCGCGGCGATTACCTGGAGGATGGCAACGAATTCGTTCATCGCCTGCGAAGCAGCTTCGTCTTTCCGTGTAATGACACTGTAGTTCGACAATGTCCGCCGTATCGGCACGTCCAGATAGCCTAGAAGGCCATGCGTGACGTACTTGTCCATCGCTGCTCTCGGTTGTAGGGAAATCATGTCGGTTGCCTGCAGCAACTCTAACGTCGTAAAAATCGACGGCGTTTCCACGATGCCCATCGGCGCAACCATGCCGGCCGCCGCGAACGTTTCTTCGAACAGCTGTCGCATGGCGGTGCCTTGCGGATACAGGATCCACGGCCACTCGCCCAGGTCGGCGATCTCTATGCGTCGTTGCTTCAGCAACGGATGATGTTTGCCGACGACCGCACGCGCCGGCTCCGCCAATAAATCGACCACATCGAAAAGCGCCTCGTGTCGTGGCTCGGTCGGGCGCCCAATCATCACATCGAGCTGTCTTGCCTCAAGCCACGTCGCGAGCTGATCACTGCTTTGCTCGACCAGTTTGATGATGAGTCTCGGGCGCCGGCGCTGGATCTCCTTGATAGCCGCGGTGACGAGTTGCGCGGCGGAAGCCGGAATGAAGCCGACCGTGAGATGACCATAGCCGCCGTCTTTCAATGTCGCGAACTCGCTTGAAAACTTGCCCAGATTGGACAGTGTCGTGCTGGCGTAGCGCAGCGACAGCGTACCGAGATCCGTCGGCCGCATTTCGCGCGGCAGCCGTTCGAACAGCGGCGCGCCTAACATCGCCTCCAGGTCGCTCAGGATCTTCGTGGCGGCCGGCTGAGTGATGTGCATCTGCTCGGCCGCGATACGAAGGTTGCGGGTACGACCGAGTAGTTCAAGCAACTGCAGATGCCTGAAACGCAGCTTGGTCAGTACTTGCGTGATTGAAAGGCTGGAATCTTGCGACATAGGGTAAACACGATCCGATTTATAACCAAATGGAATTGATTTTACTCAATTCGCAATTGGACGGTTATCGCAAGCTCAAACGACAATTCAAAGCGCGTCGGGCATTGCCGGCCCGGCTGTCTTCGAACCATCTTCCTCACTAACGTCCACCCATGAATACACAAATCCGCTACTCCGCCGATGAACTGCAAGCCTTCGCACAGCGTCTCCTGGTCAGGGTTGGAATGGAGGACGTCAAAGCGCTCGCCATCGCTCGCACGCTCGTCGACGGCGACCTGATGGGACACGACACGCACGGCCTCGCGTTGCTGCCCGCCTATATCGGCGAGATCGAAAACGGCGCGATGACCTGCTCCGGCGAGCCGGAGGTCGTCTCCGACCGGGGCGGCAGCGTGTTGTGGGATGGCCGGCGTCTGCCTGGCCCCTGGCTGGTTCTCAGCGGAATCGAAACACTGGCACCGCGCGCGAAGAAATACGGCACGGCGACATTGGTGATTCGGCGCAGCCACCACATCGCCTGCCTTGCCAGTTATCTGGAAAGAGCCACTGCCGACGGATTCATGATCGTGCTCAGCAGTTCCGACCCGGCGGGGCAAAGCGTGGCCCCTCACGGCGGCACGCGGTCCGTATTTACACCGAATCCGATCGCGGCGGGCATTCCGGCTTCGGGCACACCGTTTTTGATCGATATCTCTTCATCGATGGTGACGCAGGGGATGACCGCGCGCCAACACAAAGCGGGACAACACTTCGACGAAGCATGCTTCCTCGATGCGGATGGGCAGCCCAGCGGCGATCCCGGCGTGCTTAGCGCGGATCCCCCGGGGTCCATCCTGCCGGTTGGTGGCATGACGGGGGGACATAAAGGCTTCGGGCTGGCGTTGCTGATCGAGGCGTTGACGGGGGGGCTGGCAGGCCACGGCCGGGCCGATCCTGCCGATGGATGGGGCGCCACCGTGTTTCTTTCGCTCTACGATCCAGCAGCTTTTGGCGGCCTCGCGGCGTTCGTGCGGCAGATGGACTGGCTCGGCGATGCATGCCGCGATAATCCGCCGCGTCCAGGAACCGCGGGCGTGCGCATGCCGGGCGATCGCGGACTGAGCCTCAAGCGCGAGCAACTGCGCGATGGAGTCGCTCTGCACCCGACAATCGCGCCGGCACTTGAAGCCTGCGCACGGCGCTATGACATCGCGCTGCCTTCCGCACTACCCGGCTGACAGCGGGGGCGAGAGCCCGGACTCTCGCCGCGGCCGCATTGTTTTGCCGTTACACGTCGCGGTTGAGCGCGGCCGGCGGAATCGGGCCGCGCACGAGCAACCAGTAGCCGGTCACCGCGACAGCGGCAACGGCCGCTCCGACGAACAGCGCGGGCTGGAACGAGTGGGTCCGCTGCACGATGAAGCCCGTGACCACCGGTGCCAGCGCGCCGCCGAAGTAGCCGCCGAAATTCTGCATGGCGCCGATGGAAGCGGTGCAATTGGCGGGCGCGGCAACGGACGCGGTCGCCCAGGCCGCGCTGCTCGAAACATACAGCAGCAACATCGAGATCGAAATGAAGACGACCGCCAGCGTCACATTGTGCGTGAGGCCGGTCAGTACCGTGAACACAGCGACCCCGAAAAGCGAAGCCGCCATCGGATACTTCCGGCTGTTGATTGCCGACACGCCTCGCCGTGCGAGCACGTCGCAAATCTTTCCGCCGGAGAGACTGCCCACCACGCCAAAGAGATAGGGAACCGCGGCCACCCATCCCGACTTCGCGATAGTCAGGTGAAGTTCCATTTGCAGGTAAGACGGCAACCACGCGTTGTAGAGCCACAAGACGTAGATCGTGCCGAAGAATCCGAGCAGCATGCCCCACGTGGTGCTGAACTCGAACAGACGGCGCCACTCGCGCCATGTCGGACGGCTCTGGGCCTCACCATCGACGTCGGACAGATACGCGCGCTCCCGTTGCGTCAACTCGACCTGATGCGGGTCGCGATGCAGGATAAAAAAGCCGAGCGCCACGAGGAGGCCGACGATCCCCATGACGCCGAACATCCAGCGCCATCCCACAGTCAACATTAAGACCGTCAACAAGGGCGCTGATATTGCGGTACCCAGCGTCGACGAACTGTTCCAGATGCCGGTCGCGGCGCCGCGCTCTTTTTTGCCGAACCAATCGCGAACGACTTTGGCGGCCGTCGGAAACTGCGGCGCCTCCCCTATTCCCAGCACCATGCGAGCAGCGAAGAACTGACTGAAGTTGCTCACCACACCGCCGAACGCCTGGGCCACCGACCACGTCGCCAGGCTGATCGACAGCATGACGCGCGCGCCGAAGCGATCGACCAACGCGCCCGCGGGCAGTTGCGCGAATGCGTAAGCCCATAGAAACGCCGACAGCAACAGGCCCATTTCCGCGACGGAGAGTCCGAGATCGTGCCGGATCAGCGGATTCGCGATAGACAACGTCGCGCGGTCGATGTAATTGATGATCCCGCTCAGGAGAAGCAAAGCAAGCGCGGTCCGTTGAATTCGCCGCACCCGTGGGGAGGCCTGGTCGTTGGAAGCGATGTTCTGAGCGTGACTGCTGCCCGACTTCGGCACACGCGGCGCCGTCGAGGATTGCTCCATGGATACGTCTCCTGAATATTTTGTTTTATCGGCGAGGCCGGTTTCCGATGCAAACGTGTGCACTACAGCATTGGATTGACCGACGATATGCCCGCATCCGTTGGAAATCCAATCAATATTCGTCGCGAAGCAATTCCATTTGTTTATGGCGAAGTAGGGGCAAACCCGAGCGTAACCATCGGCGGACGGATGAGATCGAAACCACAATCCATGCTTTCCAGGAACGCCATACGTAACGCGGGACCACGCGGAGCATCTAAACACGCGGCATCGCGGCATTCAACTCACGCGCATCTCTTCATAAACGGGCCGTTTGCCTTCGAGCGCCATGCCGTCCTCCCGGAACAGATGCACGTGCCGCGTCGAAAAATTCGCCTTCAATGTCTGGCCCTCGACGGCCGCCGATTCGCCAGGACCCTTGACCTGAATCACACGATCATCCGCAAGGCGCACGTGCAACAGCGTTTCGCTGCCGAGATGCTCGATCACCATCAGCTCGCCCGTTAGCGCGGCGTCGGTATCGCCGTTGGCCGACTCGGCGAAATGCTCGGGGCGAATGCCGAGCACGACGTTCTGCCCTGCTTCCAGGCCGTCGCCGTTGCACGGCACGCCGAGCGACGCGCCGCCCGGCAATTCGATCGTCACGCCCCGCGCGTCCTTGTTCAGCAAACGGACATCGAGAAAATTCATTTTCGGCGAACCGATGAAGCCCGCGACAAAGCGGTTGCGCGGCGTGCGGTACAACTCCAGCGGCGAGCCGATCTGTTCGACCTGGCCATGATTGAGCACGACGATCCGATCGGCCATCGTCATCGCTTCCGTCTGGTCGTGCGTGACGTAGATCATCGTGGCGTTGAGCTGCTTGTGCAGCTTGATCAGTTCGAGCCGCATCTGCACGCGTAGCGCCGCGTCGAGATTCGACAGCGGCTCGTCGAACAGAAACACTTTCGGCTCCCGCACTATGGAGCGCCCGATCGCAACGCGCTGCCGCTGGCCGCCCGACAGCGCCCGCGGCCGCCGTTCCAGCAACTGCCCGATCTGCAGTATTTCCGCTGCGCGATGCACGCGTTCCTTGATCTGCGCTTCCGGCAACTTGATCATGCGCAGCCCGAACGCGATGTTCTCGTACACCGACATGTGCGGGTACAACGCATAGGACTGGAACACCATCGCGACGCCGCGCTGCGACGGCTCCAGCTCCGTCACGTCCTCGCCTTCGATCACCACATGCCCGGAGTCGATCCGCTCCAGTCCGGCGATGCTACGCAACAACGTGGATTTGCCGCAGCCCGACGGGCCTACGAACACGAGAAATTCGTGTTCCTTCACATCGATATCGACGCCCTTCAGCACGTCGGTCCCTGCAAACGCTTTGCGGATCTGCTGCAGATGTACGGCGCTCATGCGTGTCTCCTGCCCATGCATTGCTCGATGACGGATGCGCGATATCGCGCAGCAGGCCGCTCGGGCACGCTGTCGCGACGCACCATGCAGAACTCGATAATTTTCTTCTTGACAACAGGTGTGCGCCAAAATATACATTTGTAAAACGCAAATTACAAGTGAAACGAAGAGGGCTCGCTGTACCGCTTGCACGGGTTCATCACGGTCGTTGAGACCGGGATGCGCGTCGCGGCATCTAACCCTGGCTCGAGAACAATCAAGGAGACGAACGATGAACAAACGCTTTCTGCAGCCCACCGCAGTGGCTTTGTCGATTGCCGCGGCGTCGCTGCTGTGCGCTGCCCATGCGAATGCCTGGACGTTGAAAGAGGCCGCGCAACCGTATTCGGGCACCACGATCAAGGCGATCTTTCTGGATCGTCCCGGCTACAAGGCCGCGCAAAAACTGATTCCGCAGTTCGAGAAAGAAACCGGCATCAACGTCAAGTGGGAAGTGATTCCGTACGAGAATACCCGCGAGAAAGAAGTGCTCAACTTCGTCGGCGGCGGCGACCAGGACGTGGTGCTGGTCGACGTGGTGTGGATCGGCGAGTTCGCCAGCAACAAGTGGCTCGTGCCGATCAAGACGTTTACGGACAACCCCAAACTCGCCGATCCGAAGCTCAACCTGCCCGGCTTCTTCCCGATCCTGCTCGACTCGTTCGGCACATGGGACAAGGTCGGCTACGGCCTGCCGTTCGACAACTACTCAGGTCTGATGTTCTACAACAAGTGCATGCTGAAGGACGCAGGCTTCAACGAGCCGCCGAAGACCTGGGACGAGCTGCTGAACACCTATGCGCCCAAGCTCACGCAGCCCGGCAAGAACCAGTTCGCTTACGCATTGCAGTCGCGGCGCGGCGAGACGCAGTCGGCCGATAGCTTCATGCGCGTGTTGTGGCCCAACGGCGGCTCGCTGCTCGATGCCAGATTCAAATCCAACCTGATGTCGCCGCAATCGCAGGCTGGCCTCGAATACCGGCAGAAACTGATGAAGTACATGCCGCCGGGCATCGTCGACTTCGATCACGCGGAAGCCGTGAATGCGCTTGCGCAGGGGCAGGTCGCGATGATCACCGAATGGTCCGCGTTCTACCCGACGCTCACCGACCCGAGCAAGTCGAAGATCGGCAACTGCCTCGCGATCACGACGGAACCGAAGGGACCGGCGGGACTGAAACCCGCGCTCGGCGGCTTCTCGCTCGCCGTCAACGCGAAGTCGAATGCGAAGAAACAGGCGGCCGCGTGGCTATTCATTCAGTGGATCACTTCAGAGGAAATGGCCAAGCCGTATCTCGAAGCGGGAGGCGTGCCCGCGCGCACCGCCGTGTACCAGGACAAGGCTGTGCAGGACAAGTACCCGTTCGTGAAGCCGATGGTCGAATCGTGGCAGGGCGGCGTGCCGGACTATCGGCCGCGCTTCCCCGAATGGCCGGCAGTGTCGGAAGTGATCGGCGAATGGGGCACCAAGATCATGCTCGGCCAGGTGTCGGCGAAGGATGGCGCGCAAACCATCGGCTCGAAGACAGAGGAAATCCTCAGCAAGGCGGGCTACTACAACGGCAAGAAGCCTTTACTCAAGTAACGCCTTCCCGATGACAGGAGAACCGATGTTGAACGGCACTGCGCAACCGGACAACGGCCTGAAACCGGCGCGGCCTCGCTCGCGGGGCCGCTTGCCGGGTTCGCCGGCGTTCTGGTTTCTGATTCCCGCGATCTTCACGCTGGCGGCAATCGGCATTTATCCGCTGCTGCTGGCGCTGTACAACTCGTTTCATCAGTACAAGCTCGCCGATCTGGCGTCGGGCACGCCGTTCATCTGGTTCGACAACTACATCGCGACGCTCACCGATCCTTCGTTCTGGGGCGCGCTGGGGCGCACGGCGCTGTTCCTGTGCGTGACGCTGCCAATCGAAGTTGCGCTCGGCCTGTTCGCCGCGCTGATGCTTCATCGCACGACGTTGCCCAGGATGCGCGCGCTCGCGCGCGTGAGCCTCGTGATTCCGATGGCGACCACGTATGCGGTGGTGGGTCTGATCGGCCGGCTCATTTTCAACCGGCAGTTCGGCGTCGCGAATTATATCGGCGGCTTGTTCGGCATGCCGCCGCAAGATTGGCTCGCCGATCCGACGCTCGCTTTCGTGTCGGTGATGATCATGGACATCTGGCAATGGACGCCGTTCTGCGCGCTCATTCTGCTCGCCGGACTGACAATGGTGCCGAAGGAAGCCGAAGAGGCCGCGCGCCTCGAAACGCCCCGGTGGAGCAAGATCCTGTGGCATCTGCAAAGGCCTTACCTGCTGCCCGGCCTCACCGCGATCCTGATCCTGCGTTCGGCCGACATGCTGAAGATGTTCGACGCCGTGTTCACGATGACGCGCGGCGGTCCCGGCACCGCGACCGAGTTCATCAGCGTGTACATCCAGCGCGTCGGCTTCCGTCTGTTCGATCAGGGCATGGCGTCGGCACAGGCCATCCTGTTGCTGGTGCTGACCATCGTGCTGTCGCGGCTCTACATTCGCTTCGTCTATCGGGAGGCTGCGTGAACGCCCCTTCGCAACCCGCAAACGGCACTCCCGCGCTGGCGGGCAACGGCGGCCTGACGGCGCGCGCGCGCCGCGCACGCGCCGCGCGGCGCAACGCAACCGCGTGGCATTTTCTCGGCCTGCTGGTGGTGTTCGTGTCGTCCGTCTTTCCGTTCTACTGGATGGTGGCGACGAGCCTCAAGAGCCAGGCAGACGCGCTCGCGTATCCACCCGTGTGGCTGTTCAAGCCGACCTTCGCGCATTACGCGGAAGCGCTTTTCACGCACGAAGTGGGCGGCAGTCTGATCAATTCGCTGATCATCGCGAGCAGCACGACGGTACTGTCGATCCTGCTCGGCACGCCCGCCGCGTACGCACTCGCGCGCTACGAGTTTCGCGGCAAGGAAGACCTGTGGTTCTGGTTCATCTCGAACCGCATGGTGAGCCCTGTCGTGCTCGCCGTGCCTTTCTTCCTGATCGCGACGAAGCTCGATATCGTCGATACGCATATCGTGCTGATCCTGCTTTACATCACGTTCTCGCTGCCTATCGTGATCTGGATCTGCACGGACCAGTTCCGCAACATTCCCGTCGAACTGGACGAAGCGGCGCGGCTCGACGGCGCGTCGCCATGGCGTATCTTCTGGCGCATCAATCTACCGCTCGCGATGCCCGGCATCGTGGTCTCGGCGATCTTCGCGTTTATCTTCTCGTGGAACGACCTGCTCTACGCGCTGGTGCTCACGCGCACGGACGCGATCACGTCGCCCGTCGCGGCCACCAGCTACATGAGCGGCTATGAACTGCCGTGGGGCGAAATCATGGCGACGGGCACGCTGATCGTGCTGCCCATGGTGGTGTTCGCCTTGCTCGTTTCGGGCCGGCTCGTGCAGGGGCTGACGATGGGTGCGGTGAAGTGACACTTTGGTATAACGGTGCGTCGCTTTCCACTGAAACACAAGACCGTACATGAACAAGAATGCCCCACCCGTCATGATGTCCGAAGCCGACACCGCGATCGACGCCGAAGAGGAATTGCAGGCGCGCGTCGCGTGGCACTACTACATCGGCAATCTGACGCAGCAGGAAATCGCGCATCGCATCGGCAGCAACCGCGTGCGCGTGAACCGTCTGCTTGCGGCCAGCCGCGAATCGGGCCTCGTGCAGATCACGATCAACAGCAGGATCGCGCCCTGCATCGCGCTCGAGGAAGAACTCGCGGAACGCTTCAAACTGGAGTCCGCCGTCGTCGTGCCCACGGGCGCCAATGCGGAAGCGAACATGGCGGCGCTCGGCATCGGCGCGGCGGGGTGTCTCGCGAAGCGCATCGAAGCGGGCGGCACCGTCGGCCTCGGCTGGGGCCGCACGATCCGCGCGGTGCTGCGCGCCATGCCGCAACGCTCGTACGGCACGCTCAATGCCGTTTCGCTGCAAGGCGGGCTGTCGCACTGTCCGAGCATCAACACGTTCGACATCGTCTCCGACTTCGCGAACCTCTGCCACGCGGACGGCTATCTGTTCGCGGCGCCCATCTATGTCGGCGGCCAGAAAGCGCGCGACATGATCCTGCAGGAAGAGACCGTGCGCGCAACCTACGAACTCGCTCGCAATGCCGACCTCGCGTTGCTGACCTGCGGCGACCTGACGGAATCGCTGGTGGTCACGTACGGAATTTCGAAGCCCGACGACTTGCGAACCTTGCGCAAGGCAGGCGCCGTCGGCGACATGCTCGGTCATTTCATGGACGCGCACGGCGAGCCGATCGATCATCCGCTGAATCGCCGCACGGTCGCGATTTCGCTCGACGATCTTCGCAAGATCAAGGACGTGGTGCTGGTGTCCGGTGGCACGAAAAAGTTCGAGGTGACGCGCGCCGCGTTGCGTGGCCGCTATGCATCCGTCCTCGTCACCGACGAAGACACCGCGCGCCGCCTGTGCGACGAACCCTGAGGAACCGCGATGCCGACGCCCGACCGCAACCGCGAATTCGAAGCCAAGACCGCGCTCGTCACGGGCGCGGGCAAAGGCATCGGACGCGCGACCGTGCAACTGCTGGCACAGCGCGGGGCGCGCGTCGTCGCGATGAGCCGCACCGCCGCCGATCTGCAAACGCTCGCTGAAGAGACCGGCTGCGAGACGGTCTGTGTGGATCTCGCGGACCCTGTCGCCACGAAAAACGCGGCCGAGGCCGCGCAGCCCGTCGACTTGCTTGTCAATTGCGCGGGCATCGTCGAGCTGCAGCCGTTTGTCAATACGAGCATCGAAGCCTTCGACGCGATCATGGCTGTCAACGTGAAGGCCGCGATGATCGTCGCGCAAGCCTGCGCGCGCAGCATGATCGCGCGGCGCGCGGGCGGCGCCATCGTCAACGTGTCGAGCCTGTCGGCGACGGTCGGCTTGCCGCTGCACGCGGCCTATTGCGCGTCGAAGGCCGCGCTCGACGGCCTCACGCGCGTGATGGCCGTCGAACTCGGGCCGCACGGCATACGCGTGAACACCGTCAACCCGGTGGTCACGCTGACGCCGATGGCCAGCAAGGCGTGGAACGATCCCGCGAAATCTGCGCCGATGCTCGCGCGCATTCCGCTGAACCGCTTTGTGCAGCCGCTTGAAGCGGCGCGCACGATCGCGTATCTGCTCAGCGACGACGCCGCGATGGTCAGCGGCGTGAGCCTCGCCGTGGACGGCGGCTTCCAGGCGGGTTGAGCGTGCGCGGCGCGCGGGCATATCGTGCGCTCATTCGCGCAGCCATACAGATTCGGCAGCCCAACATCTTTTGCAAAGGAACGGAGATGGAAGCACTGGTACTCGAAGGCACGCAACGCATCAGCCTGCGGCCGTTTAGTCTGCCGCAGACGGTCGGCCCGCGCGACGTGCGCATCCGTATTCATACGGTCGGCATTTGCGGCAGCGACATTCACTACTATCAGCATGGCCGCATCGGACCCTTCGTCGTCAACGAACCGATGGTGCTCGGTCATGAAGCGGCCGGCACCGTCGTTCAGGTCGGCGACGACGTGCAGCATCTGAAACCCGGCGACCGTGTCTGCATGGAGCCCGGCGTGCCCGACATGGAGTCGCGTGCGTCGCGCGAGGGCTACTACAACCTCGATCCGAAAGTGCGCTTCTGGGCCACGCCGCCCGTGCACGGCTGCCTTGCGCCGTTCGTCGTGCATCCCGCCGCGTTCACCTACAAGCTGCCGGACAACGTGAGCTTTGCCGAAGGCGCGATCGTCGAGCCGCTGTCGATCGGACTTCAGGCGGCCAAAAAGGCAGCCATCAAGCCCGGCGACGTTGCCGTCGTGATGGGCGCGGGCACGATCGGCATGATGTGCGTGCTGGCGGCGCTCGCGGGCGGTTGCAGCCGCGTGATCGTCTGCGACATGGTGCCCGAGAAACTCGAACTGATCGGCGGCACGCCGGGCGTCACGGCCGTGAACATCCGCGACACGTCGGTACGCGATGTCGTGAAAAGCGTGACCGACGCTTGGGGCGCCAACATCGTGTTCGAAGCGAGCGGCAGCGAAAAGGCGTTCGACGGGATCGTCGATCTGCTCTGTCCTGGCGGCTGCCTCGTGCTGGTCGGCATGCCGCAGCGTCCCGTGCCCGTTGACGTCGTCGCGCTGCAGATCAAGGAAGCGCGCGTCGAGTCCGTGTTCCGCTACGCGAATATCTTTCCGCGCGCGATCCAGTTGATCGCGTCGGGACGCATCGACGTCAAGCCGTTCATCTCGCGCTCGTTTGCCTTTGCGGACGGCATCAAGGCATTCGAGGAAGCGGCGAGCGGCAAGCCGACCGACGTCAAGGTGCAGATCGTGATGGAGTAGGCTGGCGGAGCTTTCCGGGGGCCGGCCGCCGGTCGCGGGGACGCATGAGTTCTCGAGTGGATCCCCGCGCGAATGATCGGCATGGCATGCATGCATGCATGCGGCGCCACCATGCCCGTGCAACGCGACCGCATGTCATACTTGCGAGCCCCTCCTGCTCATCTGTGAATGACGTAATGCCCTATCCTTCCGCGTCCATCGGCTTCAACTCCAATCCGCTCGAACGCCATTCCGAAAAGCGTGAAGACAGCGCGTTTATCGAGCGCCTACGCAGCGATCCGGCCGCGCGATTTCTCGTCTTCGACGGCGACATTCCGATCCTCAAGCACGGTAGCGAGCACGATCCCTGGTTCTTCGCGCACGAAACGACTGCGCTCGGCGAGCCGCTCCATCAAGTATTTCTGGGCGAAGAGAGAAACGGCAGCGCACGCTTCGCGCTGGGCTTTCCGTCCGGCCTCGCAGTGGAAAGCTTCTCGACAGAGGCAGTGATCGAGCGCATTGAGCTTCGCTCGATTGCATTGCAAGGCCTCGTTGCAACGCAGCTGCTCGGCGTACTCGGCGAAGCGAAGTCGATGCTCGACTGGCACCATCGCCACTCGTTCTGCGCAAACTGCGGCTCCGCCAGCCGCGTCGCCGCGGCGGGCTGGCAACGCACTTGCGACGCGTGCGGCGCCCGCCACTTTCCGCGCGTGGATCCAGTCGTGATCATGCTGGTGATAGATGGCGAACGCTGCCTGCTGGGACGCCAACGACATTTCGCGCCGGGAATGTACTCCGCGCTAGCCGGCTTCATCGAACCGGGCGAGACCTTTGAAGACGCCGTGCGCCGCGAAGCAATGGAGGAAGCTGGTGTGGCGTGTGGACAGGTTGCCTATTTCGCGTCGCAGCCGTGGCCGTTTCCGTCATCGTTGATGATCGGTTGTTTCGCGCAAGCGAGCGACACGGACATCGTCGTCGACACCGTAGAGCTCGAAGACGCGCGGTGGTTCTGCCGCGCCGAAGTCGCGGCGATGCTCGCGGGAACGCACGAACGCGAACTCTCGGCGCCCAAGCCGTTCGCCATCGCCCATCATTTGCTGCGGGAGTACTGCGAGAAAGGTGCTTCGGTACTGGGCGGCTGAATCCCTGCGGAGAACCGAAGACCCCGGAAGGCTTCACCGCTGTGCAGGCGACCGCTGCTGCGCGCGGCCGCGACGCCGGAACTCGTTACCGTGTGTCGGCAAACCGGACCCGGTCGACATCATCCGGGCCCGGACCAGCGCGGCACACAGCAAGGCAAAGCAGGCTGACTCACAGGTAGTTCTTTGCGTGCTACTTATGCGTAAATCGCCTGACAGTACTGGTAACAAGATCTACGTAGAACAGATCGCCATCCTGCCCGGATTTCAAATCGACCGGCCCTCCCTGCAGACCTCTTGCGAAAGTCTGCGGCGTGTTGTTCGGTGGCTGCATGGTCCAGATGCATTGCCGAAGAACATCGCCAAAGTACAGCGCGCTCCTGAACTCCAGCGGATAGGTTGTGCTGCTGCCATCGGTAAATCCGACCGCTGAGATCACGCTGCCATTCTGGTCCGGCCCACCGCCCGATGGTTTGCCGCCGCAGGTCTTCCCCCTGCTGTCCTCGACCGTGACGTAACTCGTGTGGGAGTAGGCGAAAAAGGGTGGCGTGATACCCCCAACGCTCCCGCAGTAGCCCGTACTCTGATAGTCCGGTTGAGGCGCCGCTGCGAAATTGTTGCGGGGGTCCCATCCCTCGAAGCACGGCCACCCAAAATTCTGCCCTGCAACGGCGAAATGATCGATGGCCTCCCAGAGGTTCCAGCCCACATTGCCGATATACAGATCGTCCGTCCCGCCGGGCAGCCTGGCGAAGCGGAAGGGGTTGCGCAGACCGTTTGTGACGATCGCTACGCTTTGGGTTGCCGAGCCGGGGTTCGTCACCTTGAGAATGACCCCGTCGTCATAGGACGACGAGCCTTGACTGCGGAACGACCCTTGCGGGAAAGCGGAACCGTCGCCGCAAGCGTTGTCGAGCTGGCCGTAGTCGACCTGGTCGAAGCTTGAGCCGTCGCCGGCACTCACATAGAGCGTTCTGTTGTCGGCTCCGAAGACGAGGGCCCCGATGCTGTGAGACGTGTAGTAGAAACACCACGGCTGGCTGGTGGCTGCCGCGGCAGGCAGAATCTTTTTTTCGCCGGACGCAGTCAGCAGCGAAAGTTGGCCTCGGGTAACAACGTTCTGACTGCATGGCCCTGTTGCGGGGGGCGTGGTGTACAGCACGTAAATGTTGCCGTCATTCAGAGGATCGACGGCAAGTCCGAGAAGTCCGCGGTCGGCATCATTGCAAACCTCGCTGCCGAGATCGGCGAACAGCGTGCAGGTAGGATGCGCCAAGTCGCAATTCCAGACCTTGCCCCCTTTTTCGGCGACGAAAACCCTGTCCTTATGTGCGTTGAAGCTTATCGCGGTTGGCTGCGTGAGGCAGCCCGCGAACAACACGTGTTCGGTAAAACCAGGGGGAAGCTTCGGCGGCGGCTTGGACGTCGACGTGGGCTGGCATGTAATGGACTGCCCGACAGCCACGTTGGGCACTGGAGCGTCTCGAACAGGCTTTGCATCGGTGAGAGCCGATAGTAAGAGCAACGCTGTCAGCGCGGCAATCGCGCGGCAGGCGCTAAGCCAACCATTTTTGCAGTGTGTCATCGTATCCTCCCGATCACGAATCGACCCATCGCGAAACGATTCAACGATAGGCCGATAGGCGGTACGCGGCGGACAAAACCCCGACTTCGCACGCCGTGAAGTTTTTGCATGTCAGGAGCGATTGCGCGGGCACACGTTTTCTGCCTTTCCGAATCAGACGCAGTCAGGGATCAACTGGATCATCCGGACGGCACTTGTGCACCCCCACTGTCGAGTCGTTCAAACCGGAGGCTGGGCCTCCATCAAGGTGCCGATACGCGCAGGCGAGAACGGCGGACGCAGCCCATCGCGCGACCAGCCCAGGCAGAACGCCGCTGCTTCGCCGCAGATCTTGCCCTGGCACGGCCCCATCCCGCAGCGGGTGTGCAACTTGGCATCGCGCCAGCTGCGATGCTGCGCGGCGTCGGCAAAGCGCACGTCTTCGCAGCGGCAGATCACGGTGTCCGGCGCGGCGAGTGCGCGCAATCGCGGATCGAGCGCGAAGGCCGCGTGCATCCGGGCCGCAAAACGGCGATAACGCTCGCGCTGCGCAAAGAGGGCGCGCGCCTGCGCGACGTTGCCCACTGCCGCAAGCGCCGCGATGCGCCCTTCGACGGCGGACAGTTCCATGCCGCCCACACCCGTGCATTCACCGGCCGCGTAAATATCGGGCTGGCTGGTTGCCTGCAGTTCGTCGACAACGATGGCGAGCGCGCCGTCGGTTTCGTCGACATCGCAACCGAGGGCCGTGCCCAGCATCGTGTTTGGCACCAGACCGTAGGCACAGGCAAGCCTGTCGCAGTCGATCCGCGTTTGCCGCATTTGCCGCATTTGCTTATAGCCCTGCTGCACCGTCACCTGCGTAAGCTTGCCCTCGCCGTGCGCGGCGCTGACATGCGCGCCGCACAGATACGGCGTCGCGCGCAGATCGAAGCGCATGCGCGCCGCTTGCGCGAGTTTCGCGGGCGTGTGCACGAGCGACAGCGCGAACCGCCGCACGCTATGCACTGGCGCCTGCTCGACGATCGCCACCACCTGCGCGCCCTGTTCGCGCGCGGTCGCGGCCGCCGCCCATAACAGCGGCCCGGTCCCGGCAATCACGATGCGTTGGCCACGCACCGGCATGCCGCCCTTCACGAGCGCCTGCAAACCGCCCGCCCCTGTCACGCCCGGCAGTGTCCATCCCGGGTAAGGCAGAAAACGCTCGCGCGCGCCGGTCGTGATGATGATCTTGCGGTAACCGACCGTATAGCCGCGCGCCGCATCTTCGACGAGCAATTCGTGTGAGCGAAGCGCCTGCACGACGCGCGTGCCGTGCAAGCGCGTGACGTTGGCGGCGTTAGCCACCGCATCGATTGCCTCGCGCCCGCGCCCTTGCGGCCGATGGCGCGGACCCTGTCGCCAGATCTGTCCGCCAGGCAGCGGGTTATCGTCGACCATGCCGACGGTCGCGCCTGCTTGCGCAGCAACGCTCGCGGCATGCAGTCCCGCAGGTCCCGAACCAATCACCAGGATATCGAAATTCATCATTCAGACCTTGCTGTCCTGACGTTCATCCCTTCGGCGCAGAGCGTTTGACACGCAAGCCGATGGCGCACGCCGTCGATGCTCACGCGGCATTCCTGACACACGCCCATTCCGCACAGCGGCCCGCGTTGCGCGCCGCTGACGGACTCGCGCGTGACCACGCCCGCTGTGGCCGTCGCCAGCGCGATCGCCGCGACGACCGAACTGCCGCGCTCGATCTGCACGTCGCGTCCATCCACGTTGATCGTCACAGTGTCATGCATGAGCGACTCCCGTCTGTGCGAAGCGGGCGGGCTGGTAAGGGGCCGCGTCGATCGGCAGCACATCGCCTAATTCCAGCATCTGCGCGGCGATCAGCTTGCCAGTAGCGAGTGCTGTCGTTACGCCCAGGCCTTCATGACCGGCCGCGAGCCACGTCGAACGGTGATACGTGTCGTCCGCGAACGGCGCGGCTGGCCCGATCAACGGCAAGCCGTCGCTCGTCGCCGGCCGAAACCCGGTCCAGGCGCGAATTGCGTTGAGCATCGGCAATGCAGGTAAATACTCGCAGGCGCGACGCAGCATGCGCGCAAGAATTTCCGGCTCGATAGCCGGATCGACACTGTCGAATTGCCGCGAGGAGCCGATGAGGATCTGGCCGGTTGGACGCGGCTGCACATTGAACGCCACCGACGTACCGCTTGCGTTGTGGGCGCTCTTGATATAGCCGAGTTCGAGTATCTGATGGCGGATCGTGCCCGGATAACGATCGGTGATCAGCAGGTGTCCTTTCTTTGCCTGGATCGGCAAGCCGGGCAGCAAAGCGGTCGCTTGCAGGCCATTGGCCAGCAGCACGGCGCCCGCCGCGAGCGTTTCGCCATTGGCGAGCACGACGCCCTCGCGATCGACTCGCGCAACCTGAGCATCGAGCCGGCACGTCAGCCGGCCTTTCACTGGTTGCGCGAGCAACCAGGCGGCAGCGGCGGGCGCGTACACCACCGCATCGTCGGCAAGCAGCATGCCGCCGCGCAAGCCGTCGCGCAGTTCGGGTTCGGCTTCGCGCACCTGTTGCGCGTCGAGCAGCGAGCAGGCCACGCCTGCTTGCGCCAGCGCCTGCTGCCGGGTTTGCGCGAGCTCGTACTCCTCGTCGTCCGCGGCGACCCAGAGCGTGCCGCAACGCACGAACGCCTCGCGCGCGCTCAGGCGCGGCGCGAGTTCGAGCCACAGATCGCGCGACCAGGCAGACAACGCGAATTCCGCTGGCGAGTCGTCCATCAGCACGAGATGGCCCATACCAGCCGCAGTCACGCCGCCTCCGATGCCCGCGCGATCCAGCACGAGCACATCCGCGCCGTGCCGCGCGAGTTCATGTGCGCATGCCCCGCCGACGATGCCCGCGCCGACCACGATCACGTCGGGACTCGAACGAAGCGGCTGGATCACGCGCGAATGCCCCATGCGAAAGGATCGTCCGCAGCGAAGATCAGCCTGGCTTCGGCGCTCACGTGCGCGGTGCCGCGAATGCTCGGGCGCACGTAACGTCGGTCCGATTCGCTCGCGTCTTCGTGAAGCTCGAAGCTCGCTTCGAAGATGCTGCCGATGATGCTTTCCTGCCGCCAGCTCGCGCCCGGCGCGAGATGCGCATCGGCGGCAAGGCACGCGATCTTCGCGCTCGTGCCCGTGCCGCACGGCGAGCGGTCGTAGGCCTTGCCGGGGCAGAGCACGAAGTTGCGGCTGTCGACGCCGGGCGTGCCGGAATCCGCGAACAATTCGATGTGGTCGATGTGCGCGCCGCCTTCGCCGGTAATGCCGTTGGCTTCGAGCGCGGCGCGGATCGCCCATGCGGTATTCGTCAGCGATTCGACGTGTGCGAATTCGAGCGCCTGGCCGTGGTCGGCGACGAGGAAGAACCAGTTGCCGCCCCACGCGATGTCGCCATGCACGAGGCCGAGTCCCGGCACGTCCAGCGGCACTGCCGTGCGATAGCGATACGCGGGCACGTTGCGAACGGTGACGCTGCGATCGTCATGCAATTCGGCCTCGACCACCCCGACGGGCGTTTCGATCCGGTGCACCCCCGCCGCAATACGGCCCATATGCGCGAGCGAAACGATCAAGCCGATCGTGCCATGCCCGCACATGCCGAGAAAGCCGACGTTATTGAAGAAGATCACGCCCGCCGAGCAGGTCGGATCGTGCGGCTCGCAAAGCAGCGCGCCGACCATCACATCCGAGCCGCGCGGTTCGTTGACCACGCCGGCACGCACGTGATCGAAATCGCGCCGAAAAATGTCGAGCCGCTCCGCGAGCGGGCCGCGGCCCAGCTCGGGGCCGCCTTCAACGATGAGCCGGGTGGGCTCGCCGCCGGTATGGGAGTCGATAACGGTAATGGAGTTCATGACCACAATCCTGGGCATCGGCCGCAAGGCCGTTTTGTGCGGTACGCGCGGGCAGTGCCTGACGGCACCGCCGAGCCTTGAGATGCGTTACTTCGTACCCACCGTTTGCAGCGGCTTCCACGTGCCGTTGACGACCTTGTAGACCGTCACGCCGCCATACTTCAGATCACCATACTGATCGTAGGACAGCTCACTCGTCGTGACACCCTTCATGTTCGTCGCCTTCAGCGCGCTCAGGTACACATGCGGATCGGTCGAGTCCGCTTTCTTCATCGCGTTGAACACGGCCATCGTGCCGTCGTACGCATACGGTGCGTACAGTTCCACCGGCTGGTTGAAGCGCTTCGCGTAACGCTCGGCGAACGGCTTGCCGCCCGGCATCTGCGCGAGCGGGCTGCCCTCCGACGCGGCCAGCGTGCCTTCGGACGCCTCGCCCGCGATCTTGATCAGGTTCTCCGACTGAAGCATGTCGGGGCCGATCAGCGGCGCCTTGATCGCGAGCGAGCGCATCTGCTTGAGCAACGGCGCAGCCTGCGTATCGGCGCCGCCGTAGAACACCGCGTCGACATTCGCCTGCTTGATCTTGGTGAGAATCGCGCGGAAGTCCACGGCTTTGTCGTTCGTGTATTCCTCGGCGACCACCGACGCGCCCGCCGCCTTCGCCGCCTTGCTGAACTCTTCGGCCACGCCCTGCCCGTACGCGGTACGGTCGTCGACGATCGCGAGGCGCTTGAACTTGAGCCCCTTCACCGCGTAGTCGCCGAGCACGCTGCCAAGCTGCGTGTCCGAAGTCAGCAGACGGAACGTGGTCGGCAAGCCCAGCCGCGTATAGCCCGGCGCCGTGGCCATCGCGATCTGCGGGGTGCCCGCTCTCGCGTAGATCGGGGCGGCAGGAATGCTGGTGCCGGAGTTGTAGTGGCCGATCACGGCGACCACGCCGTCGTCGACCAGCTTTTGCGCGACTGTCGTGCCGGTGCGCGGATCGGCCTGATCGTCCTGGGCGTCGAGCACGAAATGCACGGGCTTGCCGCCGATGACCGGATTCGTGCCGTTCATATCCTCGATGGCGAGCTGGACGCCGCTGCGGAAATCCGCGCCGTAATGTGCCTGGCCGCCGGTGAGCGGCGCGGCAAAGCCGATCTTGACATCGACCGGGCTCGCAGCAAGCGCGCATTGCGCGCCGGCCAGGGTGAGTCCCGTGACTACAGCGGTGGCGATGACCGTCTTCTTCAATTGCATTATTGTCGTGCTCCTCGATGGTGGACTCTGCGGTGCCCGTGTCCTTGCTGGCCTGGTGGGCACTTGCCTCCCGCTTTCGGGTATCAGCGGCGGTCGGCTCAAGCACTATAAGATTCCGGCAATGGCGCAGTCTTGAGGGAAATCGACAGCGGTAAAGCAGAAATCCGCATAGTCTTCGGCGCGCTCGACCCTGTACTCACGGGTAGCGAGCGCAGCTGTCCGTTCAGCGTTTCTCTCTCACTTTCGACAAATAAAAAAAGCGCCCGTCAGGGCGCTTTCCGATGCTGTATTTGCAGATGCCCTCGCCTCAGGCATTCACCTGCTTCGACCAGCCGGCGTACCAGTTGCGGAACAACTCATACTGGGTTTGCGCGTAACGGCGCTGCGCTTCGCTCAGCGCGTCGGTCTCGTTGAAATGCAGCGAATATTCGTGATCGCCGTTAAGGACCATCAGATACTTGTAGTAAAGCACCAGGTCGGTTCCTTCATCGAACGATGACAGCACGGCGAGCGCGCCTTCCAGTTCCCGCGCCTGACGACGCGCGGTGACGTCGCCCTTCGCAGCCTTGCGGCACAGGTCGACCAGATGAAGGACTTCGCGCGGCAACGCATTGCCGATGCCGGTGATCGCACCGGTCGCACCGCAATTGACGAAGCCGTGGAACACCTGTGTGTCGACGCCTGCCATCAGCGTGACGCTGTCGTCCTGGCTCGTGATGTGCTCGGCGGCATAGCGCATGTCCGCGGCCCCGCCGAACTCCTTGAAGCCGATCAGGTTCGGGTACTTCGCGCGCAGCTCGAAGAACAGATCGGCGCGCGTGGCGAAACCATAGTACGGGCTGTTGTAGATAACAGCCGGCAGAGCCGGAGCCGCTTCCAGAATCGCGGCGAAGTGCGCTTTCTGCGCGGCCGGCGACGCGCCGCGCGAGAGCACGCGCGGGATCACCATCAAGCCGCTTGCGCCTACCTTTGCTGCATGCGCAGCATGAGAAACCGCTTCTTTCGAATTGACCGCGCCCGTGCCGACGATGGTCGGGACGCCGGCGGCCACCAGCCGCGCAACACCTTCCTGACGCTGCGCTTCGCTCAGAAGCGGCCAGTCGCCCATCGAACCGCAGTAAACGACAGCCGACATGCCGAGATCGATCAGCTCGCGCCCCTTGGCGACGAGCGCGTCGTAATCGGGCGTGCGCTCTGCGGTGCAGGGTGTCATGAGGGCCGGGATGGTACCGGTGAAGATGTTGTTGCTCATGATGTTTCCTTGGGGTCCTGAATGATGGGAGCCGCGGGGCAGTCGCCGCGAGAGTGTTGATGGCGACAATCGTAGCCAACCGTCGCGTAGCCGTCTTGTCACTGCGGGCCGGTTCCAATGACGATTTCCGCACAGCGAACGGCGATGGGAAGAAAATGCGCGCGCGCTGCCGGCCATCCGGCGATGGCGTCGCTACTTGTGTAATTCCTTGCGCAGCGTCGCGACGTCGTTCGCGGTCACCGATTGCGCGTTGTTGCCCCACGCGCCGCGGATATAGGTCAGCACCTGGGCGATCTGCACGTCGGCGAGCGTCGTCGCGAAGCCGGGCATGTTTTGCCGCGGCGGCCCCGACAGCGTCGCCGGGCTGTTGCCGCCTTCGACCAGCAGCCGGATCAGCGACGTGGTGTCCTCTGAAATCACCGACGGATTGCCAGCCAGCGCCGGGAATACGTTCGGCACGCCGCGTCCGTCGTCGTGATGACAGCTCGCGCAAAACGACCGGTAGACATTGAAACCGACACTTAGCGAGTCCGGCACGCGGCTGCCGTTGGCGGGCGAGCGCGCGGGATCGGTGCCGCGCGTGTAGGTGCCGGACGGTTGTTGCGCGGGCAGCGACTTCAGATAGTGCGCGATCGCGGCGGCGTCCTGCTGCGTCAGATATTGCGAGCTGTCCTCGATCTGCTCGACCATGCTGCCGTACGCTATCACGCCGGCGCCGTGCCCGGTTCGCAGAAAGCCGGCGATATCCGCGGCGGTGAGCCGGCCGAGCCCCGAGCCCTGATCGCCGGTCAGGTTCGGCGCGAACCAGTGGTCGTTGACGCCGCCCACCAGATACTCGCTCGACGACTCGTCGGTGCCGCGCTCCTGGTAGAACATCCCGCGCGGGGTATGGCAGGCACCGCAATGTCCGGGGCCCTGCACCAGATACGCACCGTGATTCCAGAGCGGATCGCGGCGCGGATTCGGCACGAACGGTTTCGACGGCACGAACGCCATCTGCCAGAAGCGCAGCGCCCAGCGCTGATTGAACGGAAATGCGACGTCGGAGGGCGGCGCCGGTTTCGCGACCGGCGCGACGCCGTGCAGAATGAATTCATAAAGTGCATGCACGTCCTCGTCGCTGAGCTTCGCAAACGACACATACGGCATCGCCGGATAGAGCCGTTTGCCGCCGCGCGCGACGCCCTCGCGCAGCGCCCGTTCGAAGTCCTGATAACTGTAGCGGCCGATTCCGTAGCGCGGGTCCGGCGTGATGTTGGTCGACATGATGGTGCCGAACGGCGATCCCAATCCGAGGCCGCCCGCGTACGGCGCGCCGCCTTGCGGCGCGGTGTGGCAGCCGGCGCAGTCGGCGGCTTTCGCAAGGTAGGCGCCGCGTTCGAGTTCGGCGGCATCGACGCCGGCAGCGGAACGCGGGGCCGGCGTGCCCTGTCCTTGTGACGAGCCGGTTATGACTGCGAGCGCGAGCAGCGCGGCGCACGCACCCCCGCATGTACCCCATACTGCGCCGCGGACCCTGGCTGCTCGCATGTGGAACCGCCATAGTTTCATCGCGCGCCCTCCCGCTGCGCCCTTGCCGCCTCGCGCATGAAAGCCGGCCGGCGCTCCGCGCGGCTCAGCCAGCGCGCGGCGACGAGCAGCGCGCCGGCCAGATACGCGAGCGCGCCGGGCACCCACATGATCAGACCGCCCAGTTGCTGATCGTGCAGCGGATCGATCCCCAACGCACTGCAAGACTCGACATACGACGGATACCAGAGCCCCGGCGCCAGTGTGGTCAGCGCGCCGAGCGCGCTGGTGTGGACCATCGTCGTGAACAGCGACAGCATCGCGTGACCGCCGTTGCCGCGACGCGCGCCGTCGCCCGTCACGGTCCACCAGAACAGCAGCGCGCTGAGCAGAAAACTCGCGTGCTGCAACGCATGGACGCCCCGATGCGCGAGCGCGGCCTCGAACAGCGCGGGCGCATGCCACGCCCACAGAGCGGCCGCGTGCAACAACCACGCGACGAGCGGCGCGCTCAGCCAGCGCCATGCGCGCGCGAAGCCGCGCGCCCGCACCAACGCGCCTAGCGCCAGCCGCGCGCGCCGCGGCAGCGCCCACAGCCACACCGCGAGCGGCCGGCCGGCCACGCACAATGGCGCGGCGATCAGCATCAGCGCTTCGTGCTGCACCATATGCGCGGAAAACAGCGCGCCTGACAGCGTATCGAGCGGCGACAGCAACGCGATTGCCAGCGTGCCGCAACCTGCGATGAATGCGAGCATTTGCCGGTTACGCGCGCTACTGCGCAGTCCGCTTGACGGTCCATTTGCCGGTCCGCTTGCCGCTCCGCGGCCGCGCGAACGGCGGCGCAAGCGCAGATAGCCGATCGAATACGCAGCGACGCTCAACGCGAGCAACGCGACGATCCACGGCTCGACGCTCCAGGCAAACGACTGCGCGAACGCCGGCGCCGAACGTTCGTTATCGGACAGCCCATGCGCGAGCGCGCCTGGGCAAGCGAGCGCACCGCCCAGCACGCTGGCGGCTACCGCCACGCGCACGGCGGCACGAGAGCGCCGGATCACCGGCAAGCGGGCAGCAGCCATTGCGGAAACCACATCGCCAGTTGAATCAGCGCCGACAATGCGCCGACGATCATCGCCATCAGCGCAAAAAATCCCGGCCGCGCGATAAGCGGCGCATACGCCGGCGCGCCGAGCGAGCGTTCGGCGCACCAGCGGCCGTATGCGAGCCACGCGCTGAACGCGCAAAACGCGAAAGCCGCCGCGCTGACCGCATGCATCGGCCACTGCGCGCCGCTCGCGCACGCGAGCCGGATCAGCGCGTAGTCGATGCTCTGCGTCGCGAGCACGGCGGTCGGCGCCGCCAGCAATCCCAGCCAGATATTCATGGGCCTCCCCCGTCGCTCATAGATGCATACGCGGCGCGAAGTAGATCACCGCATAGATCGGCAGCCAGCTCAGCACGACGAAGTACCAGTAGATCGCGTTTTCGCTGGTGTCGAGCAGCCGCTTGCTTTCGTACGGTCCGGTCTTGAGCAGCACGGCGAGCACCGCGGTATCGATGGTGTCCGTGACGAGGTGGGTGGTGTGCAGTCCGAGCAACAGCCACACGATCGAGCCGTACGCATTGCCGTACCACATCACGTTCAGCGCCGCGAACTCGAAGCCGCGCAGCACCAGAAACGCCAGCGCGAACACGAGGCAGACCGCAAGCCATAAACATGCGCCGGGCCGGTCGCCGCGCTCGGCCGCGCGCTTGGCGAGCTGGTTCGGCCACAGGCTCAGCAGCAACACCAGCGTATTCAGCGTGCCCCACAGCAACGCCGGCGGCGGCGCGTTCAGCGGCCAGGCGACATTGACGCTGCGCAGGTAGAAGTACATCCCGACCGCCATCGCGAACACCGTGCCTTCGATCACCATCAGCCCCGCGGTCGCCCACCACATCAGGCTGCGATGGCCAAACTCGAAGCTCGGCAAAGCGCGCACGTCGAGCGTGGAGGCGCTCGACGCGTTCGAGTCCGGCTGCGGCGGCGTGACGGCCCGGATGCGCGGCAGTTGGGCCTCGGCGGGCGCGGATGCGGATGTTGGGTTTGCTGATCCCGGTGGCGCCGCTGTGCGGTCCGCACGCGCCGCACCCGCCGCACCCGCCGCTCTCTGCAGCGCACCGGCGCCCCCGCCACGGCGCGCGCTGCCACGCTCACCACCGCGCGCCGCCGGCCAGCGCTCCAGCGCCCGCGCGACCGCGTTACTCGCCCGCGTCGGCCAGAACCACACGATCATCGCCACGGCGACCGGCACCGTGCCCCACCACACCGCCGTCGGCGTATAGATCGAGCCGATAAAGAACACCGTCGTCGCGAGCGCGCTCAGGAACGGCCAGATCGACGGTTGCGGAAACAGCGGCCGCGTCTCGGGGACCGCATCGAGCGCGCTGGTCGTCAGCACTTCGCGCGCGGCCGCCGTCAGCCCCGACACCGAAGCGGGCTGTTGCCGCGGCTCCCACAGCGGATGACGGCCATACACGATCGGCAGGACATCGAAGTTATGCGGCGGCGGCGGGCTCGGCATGCTCCATTCGAGCGTGCCCGCGCCCCACGGATCGGCGGGCGCGGCCGCGCCGCGCCGCCGGCTGCGCGCGACGTTGACGACGAACAGCAGCACGCTCACGGCCATCAGGTACGCGCCGAGCGTCGCCGCGAGATTGACCGGTCCCCAGCCGAGCCCGTCCGGATACGTCCAGATGCGCCGCGTCATGCCGTGCAGACCGAGCCAGTGCATCGGCAAAAACGTGACGTTAAAGCCGATAAAGAACAACCAGAATTGCCAGCGCCCGAGCCGCTCGTCGAGCAGGCGCCCGGTCATCTTCGGAAACCAGTAGAAGAATGCGCCGAACAGCGGAAACACCGCGCCGCCGATCAACACGTAATGCAGATGCGCGACGACGAAGTATGTGTCGTGCACCTGCAGGTCGAGCGGCACCGCGCCGAGCATGATGCCGGTCATGCCGCCGAGCACGAGGATAAAGAAGAACGCCAGCACGAACAGCATCGGCACCCGCAGCCTCAAGCGCCCGGTGAGCAGCGTCGCGAGCCAGCAGAAAATCTGGATGCCCGACGGCACCGCGATCAGCACGCTCGCCGCGGTGAAGAAGCTCTTGCCGAGCTCGGGCACGGTGGTCGCGAACATGTGGTGCACCCACAGCCCGAACGCCAGAAACGCGGTCGCGATCAGCGCGAGCACCATCGCCGGATAACCGACCACCGGCCGGCGCGAAAACGCCTCGATGATCGACGACATGAAGCCGAGCGCCGGAATAAAGATCAGGTACACCTCCGGGTGCCCGAAGAACCAGAACAGGTGTTGCCACAACAGCACGTCGCCGCCGAGCGACGGGTTGTAAAACTGCGTGCTGACGAGCCGGTCCAGAATCAGCGCAGTGCTCGCCAGCATGATCGCGGGCATCGCGAACAGGACCATGAACTGCGTGACGAGCGTCGCCCATACGAACAGGGGCAGCCGGTTCAGCGACATGCCGGGCGCGCGCATCTTCAGGATCGTCGTGATCAGCACGATCGCTTCCAGCAGCGCCGATAGTTCGGTGAACGTAATCATCTGCGCCCAGATATCGGAGCCCTTGCCGGTCGCGTAGTCGGGGCCGGCGAGCGGCACGTAGCTGAACCAGCCGGAGCGCGGCCCGGCGCCGAGCGCGAAGGCGATATACAGCGTCAGTCCGCCGAACAGAAATACCCAGTACGCGTATGCGTTCATGCGCGGAAACGCGACGCTGCGCGCGCCGATCATCAACGGAACCAGATAGCCGGCGACCGCCTGCATCACCGGCACCGCGAACAGGAACATCATCGTCGTGCCGTGCATCGTGAAGAGCTGATCGTAGAAGTCGGGGCCGACCAGGTGATTGTTCGGCCGCGCGAGCTGCGTGCGCATCACCATCGCGAGCAGACCGGCGAGCACGAACAGCACGAAGGTCGTGACGATGAAGCGTCGTGCGATCGTCTTATGGTTGATCGCCGAAAACCAGCCGAGCACGCCCGGTGGATCGCTCCATGTGTCCGCAAGCAGCGCGCGCGTGTCGGCGGACGCGTCGGCGCCGTCCTTGATGTTCAGATCGGCGTGCAGCGAGGCTTGCCGTTCGAGTGTGCTCATTGCAGCGTCCCCAGCCAGGCGACCAGCGCTTGCCGGTCGGATGCGGACAGCGGCACCTGCGGCATCGTCGTGCCGGGCTTGACCGCCTCGGGATCGCGGATCCACGCCGCGAGATTCTGTTGCGTGTTCGGCAGCACGCCCGCGGCGAGCGTTTGCCGGCTCATCAGATGCGTGAGGTCGGGCCCGAGCGTGCCTTGCGCGGAGGTGCCGCGCACGGTGTGGCAGTTCGCGCAACTCGACTGCTCGAACACACGCTGGCCGCGCCCGGCGAGCGGGTCGGCTTCGTTAGTGGATAACACGCCGGCGGGCGCTGCCTGCCGCGCGCGCCATTGCTCGAACTGCGCGGGCGAGTCGGCGGTCACGAACATCGCCATCCACGCGTGCTGCGCACCGCAATACTCGGCGCACTGGCCGCGATAGCGGCCCGCCTGGTCGACGCGAAATTCGATCGTCGAATCGAGGCCCGGCAGCATGTCCTTCTTGCCGTGCAGGTTCGGCATCCAGAAACTGTGGATCACGTCGCTGGCCTTCAGGTCGATGATCACCGCTCGTCCGACCGGCACATGGAATTCATTGGCGGTCGAAAAACCCGGCTGCGGTCCATCGCCCGGATAGTCGACTTTCCACCACCACTGCTCGCCGGTCACGCGCAGGTGCAACGCGTTGTCGACCGGAAGGCGCGACAACGCGCGATCGGTCAGCACGTCGGCGACGATCAGCCCGAGCAGCAGCACGACCGACGCGACACTCGCAACCAGCACCGCGCGCTGCGGCCCGTGTTCGGGTGGCCGCGCCAGCGGTTGCGCGGACGGCGGATCGGCATCGGCGCGCCGCTCGGTCCGCCGCACGAGCGCGATCAGCGTCGCGAGCAACACCGCGGCGAACACCGCGCCGCACACGATCAACGAGATGTGCCAGAGCCGCAGAATGTGTGCGGCCTGGATGCCGGCCGGATGCAGCGCATCTTGCGGCGGCTGCTGCGCGTAAGCGAGCGTGGCACGCTGCGTGGCGGCGAGTGCCGCCAGCCCCGTCGCGGCGAAGCGCCACGCGCGGCGCGTGAACCCGCGCGTAGCGGCAGCGGAACTTCGAACGACGGCGCTTGGCAACATGGACGATCACGCAACGCAGCAGGTGGACGGTCGAGAGCAATCGCGAACGAGGCGCTCTCGCGCACAGCCGAGCAAGCGCCGTTCCGGCAAACGCCTGGGGCGCGCCGCCGAACGCAAACCGCAGCGTCATCGCGGCGTCGCATCGCGCATCCACTCAAGGCTCGAGCTTGACCTTGACCCAGCCCGGTTCGCGTCTGTCGAACTCGCGATACGCCGCGATCGCATCGGTCAGCGGTTCGCGTTGCGTGAGCACCGCGAGCGGATCGAACGAGCCGTTGCGCACCAGTTCGACCAGACGCGGGGTGATCGCGCGATGGTTGCAGTTGCCCATCCGCAGCACGAGGTTGCGGTTCATCGCCTCGCCGATCGGGAACACCCGGTCGGTCGGCGGATATACGCCGATGATCGCCACCGTGCCCGCCTTGGCGACCGCCTTCACCGCCCACGACAACACCTGCGAAGGGCCGCTGCCGGGTCGCCAGTTATCGCCGTCGGGCTTTGCCTGCGGCACGATCTGTTCGACCTCCTGATCGAATGCCGGCTGCAGGTCCTTCTGCTTGTCGGCAGCCGGGCCGTGCTCCGCACGCACCGCATCGACGCCGACCGCATCGATCACGCGATCCACGCCGATGCCGCCGGTCAATTGCAGGATCATCTCGACCGGATCCTCGCGGTCGAAGTCGATCACTTCGGCGCCTTGCGTGCGCGCCATGTCGAGCCGCGACTGAATGCGGTCGACGACCAGCACCCGCCCCGCGCCCATCAGCTTCGCGCTCGCGATCGCGAACTGGCCCACCGGTCCCGCGCCGAACACCGCGACCGTATCGCCGGTGCGAATACCGGCCAGTTGCGCGCCGAAATAGCCGGTGGGAAAAATGTCCGACAGCATGATCGCGCGATCGTCGTCGATCTCGTCGGGCAGGCGAATCAGGCTCGCAGCCGCGAGCGGCGTGCGCGCGAATTGCGCCTGCAAGCCCTGAAACGGGCCGGTCGATTTGGGACCGCCGAAAAACGCGGTGCCGGCCGCCGGTCCGTGCGGATTCGCGGTGTCGCATTGCGCGGTGTAGCCGGCGCGGCAGTACGCGCAGAAGCCGCACGAGATCGTCGACGGGATCAGCACCCGGTCGCCCCGGCGCAGATTGCGCACCGCGGCGCCCAGTTCCTCGACGATGCCCAGACCCTCGTGGCCGAGGATCGTACCGGGCTCCATCTCGCCGAGCGTGCCGCGCACCATGTGCAAATCGGTGCCGCAGATCGCGCTCGACGTGAGCCGCACCAGCGCATCGGTCGGCTGCTGCAAGCCTGGGTCCGGCACGTTGTCGAGCCGGATATCGCCGATGCCGTGAAAAACCACTGCCTTCATATCAACCTCCGATGCGTGCTGCCGTGTTGATCGAGTCGAAGCGCGGCCGGCGTGCAAGGGATCAACCGCGCGCCGGCTCCCTGCGAGGCGAGCATCGCCTATACCTGGGTTACCTAAGTAGCCCGCGCGACAGCGAGCCGCTCAACGGGCGGAACCGTGGGAACACTCGTTGCTGAATGCGCCGTGAATAACAATGAATCGATGGGGGAATTCATCAGCAACGTCTGGGATAACGCTGCCACGGCGCTTACGAGTCCAGGGGAGCCGGCCCTTGAGGCGCTTTGACAGCCTATGGAGTTGCGGGAGGAACACATGTCGACTCAGGACTATTCGCCGTATCGCGGTTGCCACATCGAAGTGCACGTGTCGATGTCCCGATCACACTGGCTTGGCGGCAAATATCGCCGCTACCGCGTGTCGTGGACGGTGACATTGCCGGGCAATCCGCCCCGCCACCTCGCGAGCTTTCCCGAGCAGTTCGATTTTCTGACGGAGCAGGAAGCGTTCAAATACGGAGAAAATCGCGCGCACACGTTCATCGACTCGATGCTTTCGACGCCTTCACGAAGACAGCGTGTCGGCGCTGCGCACGGGCAAGCTCGCGAATAGCCGCGGCCGGGTCGCGCGACCCGGCATTTTTTTGCCGACGCCTAGAAGTTCACGTCGAGCCACCAGCGCCCGCTGCGACGCGCACCGGAATCGACTTCGCGCCCGGCACCTTGCTTTCTTTCGCGTAGTGCCACAACGGCAGAAGCGGATTGCACTCCGGGTAATAGCCGCCGATGCAGCCTTCGGGCACGTCGAACGGCACCACGCTGAAGCCGTCCACGCGCCGCTCCACACCGTCGTCGGCGATCGTTTCGAGACCGATCCGGTCGCCCTTCGCGAGCCCGCGTTTTTCCATGTCGGCGGGGTTCATCAGCACGACCATCCGCGAACCCTTTACGCCGCGGAAGCGGTCGTCCAGGTTGTAGATCGTCGTATTGAACTGGCTGTCGCTGCGCAGCGTCATCAGGCGCAGCGAACCGGGCTCCCGTTCGGGCATGTCGGGGTCTTCGCCAAGCGCCTCGGGCACCATGAATTCGGCCTTGCCGCTTTTGGTCTTCCACTTGCGCTCGCGCGCGGGCAGCGGCCGTACCACGCCGCCGGGCGTCCACATGCGGGTCTCGAAGTCCTCGAACATCTCCGGCCACGTCTTGCCCATTTCGATGCGCACCAGCGCATAGTCGTCGCGCCACGCGTCCCAGTCGACGCTCGAGCGTTCGCCGAGGGTCGCCTTCGCGATGCCGGCGACGATGAACGGTTCCGAGCGAATGGTCGGCCCCGCGGCGTCGACCACGCCGCGCGAGCCGTGAAAACGCGCGGTGCTGTCTTCCATCGACACGACCTGCGCACCGCTCGCCTGCCGGTCGATCTCGATGCGGCTCAGGCACGGCAGCAGATATGAGCGCTTGCCCGGCAGCAGATGGCTGCGATTGAGCTTGGTCGCCACGTTCACCGTCAGCGGCAGCGCCGACCACGCGGGTTCGATCCGGTAACGGTCGGGCACCGAACGCACCAGGTTGCCGCCGAGGTTCACGATCGCGTTCAGCTTGCCGGCCACCACCGCCCCGAACGCCTCGACGGTATTCATTCCTTTCTCGCGCGGCGGCTCGAACGAAAATTGTTCGGCCAACTGATCGAGCGGCGCGAGTTCGGGCTTTTCGGTAATGCCGACGGTGCGCTGGCCCTGCACGTTCGAGTGACCGCGAATCGGCGACGGCCCGGCGCCGGGTTTGCCGATATTGCCGCGCAGCAGCAACAGGTTGACCACCATCCGCACGTTCTGCACGCCCATCCGGTGCTGGGTCAGCCCCATTCCGTAGTTGACGATTACCGCGCTGGCCTTCATGTACTCGTCGGCGGCCGCCTGCAGCGCATCACGCGACAGGCCGCTGATCCGTTCGATATCGTCCCACTTCGCGTCGCGCGCGAACTGCGCGAAGGTCTCGTAGCCGCTCGTATGCTCGCGGATGAAATCGATGTCCAGCACGCGCGGCGCGCCCGCGCCCAGCGCGCGATCGTCCGCCTTGATCACCAGCTTGCAGATGCCGAGGATCGCCGCGGTGTCGCCGCCGGTTTTTACCTGGTGATACTGAGTACTGATCTGCGTATCGCGCGGCGTCAGCATGTCGGCCGGCGACTGCGGGTTCGCGAAGTGCAGCAGGCCCGGCTCGCGCAACGGATTGAACGTGATGATCGGCACGCCGCGTTTGCGCGCGTCCTGCAGGTGATGCAGCATCCGCGGGCTGTTGGTGCCGACGTTCTGGCCGAAGAAGAACATCAGATCGGTCTTGTCGTAGTCGTCCAGACCGACCGTGCCGACGCCGACGCCGATCGCCTCCTTCAAGCCGACACTGGTGCTCTCATGGCACATGTTCGAGCTGTCCGCCAGGTTGTTGTTGCCGTACATGCGCGCGAATAGTTGCAGCATGTAGGACGTCTCCAGCGACGCGCGCCCGGAACTGTAAAACACCACACTGGCCGGATCGAACCCGCGCAGTTGCGCGCCGATCTCGTCGAACGCCTGCTCCCAGGGAATCGGCACATAGCGGTCGGTGGCCGGATCGTAACGCATGGGTTCGGTCAGGCGCCCCGCTTCCTCCAGATCGTGGTCGTGCCATTTCGACAGCTCGCTGACCGTATGCACGTCGAAGAAATCCGGGGTCACGCGTTTCGCGGTAAGGTCCCACGCGGTCGCTTTCGCGCCGCTTTCACAAAACTCGAAAGTGTGCGGATCGGCCGGTTTGGCCCACGAACAGCTGACGCACATGAAGCCGTCCGGCTTGTTCTGCTGCATCAGCACCTGGCTGTTCGCGAGCGGCACTTTCTCCTGCAGCAGGATCGACGTAACCGCTTTGAGCGAACCCCATCCGCCCGACGCATACGGATATGCGTCGCTCTTTGTCTCTTTGCTCATGATCCCACCCGTCTCCCGGAAATATCACAGCATGAGATAGCAGCATGCGACGTTCCCGCAAGCGACTCGCCCTGTACCGGGCGCGCCGCGAATCATCAGGCGCAACAGGTACGGTCGTTGCTGCGCCGCTGGGCCGGATAGTCGCCGCCCCCGGCCGCAACCGGCCGCAACCCGCCTCACTCGCGCCCGTCACCGCCCACAACACGCGCTTAGCTCTTCGATCCGATGACCGACACCCCGCCCCCGCGTGCCCCGGCCGCCCGCCTCAATGCGATGCGTAAAACGCTGCGCGACGTATTCGGCATTACCCGGCTACGGCCCGGCCAGCAGCAGATCATCCGCAGCGTGCTCGAACGGCGCGACACGCTCGCGGTAATGCCGACCGGCGCCGGCAAATCGCTGTGCTATCAGCTACCGGCGCTGCATCTGGACGGCTGGACGCTGGTCGTGTCGCCGTTGATCGCGCTGATGAAAGACCAGTTCGACACGCTGCGCAACGCGGGCATCGACGCGCTGCGGATCAACAGCACGCTCCCGGCCGCGGAACTGCGCGACACCTACGACGCGCTGCGCAGCGCCCGCAGCGGGATCCTGTTCGTCACGCCCGAACAACTGAGCCGCGCCGAATTGATCGACACGCTGCGCGAGCGTGACGACACGCGTATCGAACTCGTCGTCGTCGACGAGGCGCACTGCGTGTCGCAGTGGGGCCACGACTTCCGCCCGGCGTTCCTGCGGATCGTCGATGCGGTGCAGGCGCTCGGCAGGCCGCCGGTGCTCGCGCTGACCGCGACCGCGACGCCCGACATCTGTGCCGACATCGTCCGCTCGCTCGGGCTCAAGGAGCCGCGCATCGTCAATACCGGCGTCTATCGCGACAATCTGCACTACCGCGTCACCCAGGTCTCGGTGGCGGGCGGCCGGCAACGCGCATCGACGCGCGCCCGCGAAGCAAAGGCGGCGGCATTGCGCGAGGTGCTCGCGCGCGAACGCGGCCGCGGCATCGTCTATACCGCGACCGTGCGCGAAGCCGAGCAACTGGCGGCGAGCGTGCGCGAGTGGGACGCGGCGGTGGCCTGCTATCACGGCCGCCTGCCCGCGCGCGAACGGCACGACGTACAGGAGCGCTTCGTGGCCGGCGAGCTGCGCGTGATGATCGCGACCAACGCGTTCGGCATGGGGGTCGATATTCCCGATCTCCGTTTCGTCGTTCACTCTCAGATGCCGGGCAGCCTCGATGCGTACTACCAGGAAACCGGCCGCGCCGGACGCGACGGCGAGGCCGCGCGCTGCGAGCTGCTGTTCGATCTGAACGACCGGCGCGTGCAGCAGTTTCTCGCGCTGAGCCGCTATCCGGACGCGGCGCTGCTGCGCCGGATCTGCGACGCGCTCGCGCAGCATGCCCGCACGCCCGGCGCGGGCGCCGGCATGTCCGCGCGCGAGTTGCTCGACGCGGTCACCGAGGTGGGCCGCAACAAGCTCGCGGTCGCGCTGAAGATGCTGACCGACACCCGCCACGTCGCGCGGGACCGGCAGCAACGCTACCGGCTGCGCGACGCGGGCGGCGCGCGTGCGGGCCAGCTCGACGACAGCCGCGACGAGGCGATCGACGCGGCTGTCGAGCGCTATGCACAGCTCGCGAGCCGCGACCGCGACGCGCTCCAGCAGATGATCGACTACGCGCAAACCGGCGGCTGCCGATGGCGCGTGCTGCTCGAATACTTCGACGACGCCGACGGCTTCGAACGCTGCGGCACCTGCGATAACTGTCTGAACCCGGTCGAGGCGACGCTCGAAGCGCAACGCGCGCAGCCCGCCGTCAAAGCGCCGCCGCGCCAGCCGGCAAAAAAAGCGCGCTTTGGCCGGGGCGACGCGGTGCGGGTGCGCAAATACGGCAGTGGCCACGTGGTATTCGCCACCGACGAGCAGGTCGCGGTACTGTTTCCGGACGGCAGCACGCGCACCTTCATGGCGCGCTTCGTCAAGGCCGAGATCGCGTAAGCGACGCGCCGGCGGGCAGCGGGCCGGCGCCGTTCGCGCCCGCCGCGCGCGCCGCGCACGCCCTCGCGCGCATCAATCGCGGCCGGTCATCTCCGGTGCGATCGACGCGTGATTGAGCAGCCCGACCAGCGCAACGCCGCCAACCACGTTGCCGAGCAGCGTCGGCGCAAAGAAGCGCCCGAAGTAGTCGTGCAGCGACGCGTGTCCGCGCAGCACCGCATAAGCCGCCTCGACGGAACCGGCCACGATATGCGAGAGGTCGCACACCGCGACCACATAGGTGATCAGCGCGACGATCAGGACTGCGGCCGATTTCGCGCTAGGCAGCAGCCACACCATCAACGCGATCAGCCAGCCGGCGAGCACGGCTTTGATCATCGTCGAAAAGAACTCCGATTCATACGGCGCTTGCGCGAGATGATCGAGCACCGGTGCGAACCTGTGCGCGAACGTGGTCGGCAGCGTGAGGATGGCCGCGAAGCACCAGGTGCCGGCGATGTTGGCCGCGAGCACGATCAGCCACAGCCGCAGCGCGGTGCCCGCGACCCCGAGGCTGCGCCGCGTCAGCACCGGCAACAGCACGGTCAGCGTGCTCTCGGTAAAAAGTTGCTGACGCCCCAGCACGACGATGATGAAGCCGACGCAATACCCGGCGGCGCCCGTCAACGACACCCCGTCGTGTACGGAAGACGACTTGCTCTCCAGCACCGCCTCGGTGAGAAACGAGAAGCCCATCGAGAGCCCCGCGGCCAGCGCGGACCACAGCAGCGCGAGCGGCGCGCGCCCGAGCGCCATCTCCCCTTCCTCGCGGATGATCTCGTGAATGACCAGCGCGCGCGGCGAACTGTGCTGGGACGCCTGATCGCGCTCCTTGTCGTCCAGGTGCGGCGACGCCTGTCCGGCGGCCTGCGCGTCTTCGACGTCGATGTCGGTATCGGTGGCGGTGTCGCGATCGGTATCGGTGGCGGGATGGGCTCCGTTCGTCATGGCATGACTCCTCGCAGTGTGCGCGAGCAGTACGCAGGCGCCGTGCCCGTTCACGTCGCGGCAGCGCGCGAACGGCTTATATGCCTGGCGCTCCTGACCGGCGCTGGGTTCGTCAGGCCGCTTCGCGCCAAAAAAGGCCGGCGCATGCGCCGGCCCGTCTTCGGCACCTCGTTCGCGGCGTCACTCGCCGCCCTTCTCCTGTTCCGGCTTGACCTCGGACAGATCGTTCTCCTTCACTTCGGCCTGACGCACGCTGGTGCCGTCGTCGCCGGTTTCGGAGATGTCGGTCTCGAACGTTTGCTCGTTACCTGCATCGCTTTGGTCGCCGTTGTCCGTTTGAGGCTGGGTAGGCTGTGGCTGGGTCGCCATGATTCGCTCCTTCGGTGTGGATGGATCGCTAACGGCGCGCGGCGGCAGCGCTGACCCGCGTGCCGCGCGAATCGCGCTAACGCGTCCCCAGCGCGTGATGGCTGCGGGCATACGTCGCTCAGCATGGCGAGTGCCTAGCCGGGGGCACACGCTTTCATCCGGCACTGCGCTCACGATTGGAGGCAGGCCAACGCCGCATGCGCCCGCGGTGTGGCCGCGGCCGATCTGCACGCGCCCGCATCGAGCGAATGTATGCCGGCGCACGGCCCCATGTTTTTTTACTCACGGCTCGCCGCGTTTTTCGCCTACGCGCAGCTCTTGCCCATTCGAATCGAAGCGAGTTGTCACAACGCGCGCCGGGCGGACAACCCTGTCGCCACGCGATCCGTGCCGGGGCGACGCGCATTGCGCCGCTGGCCCGCGCATGCGCGGCGCAGTTCGAGCGCTGGCGGGAACGGCTCATGCGCAATCGCCGATGCGCCGGTCAAGGCGAGCGGCGCTCCGCATGCGTGGCACGGCGGAGGCACGACCCACAGCACTTAACGTCAATGGAGGTCAAATATGTTCATGCACAACAAACGGCTGCAGTACACGGTTCGCGTCGGCACGACCAATCCCGGTCTCGCGAACCTGATGCTCGAACAGTTCGGCGGACCGCAAGGCGAACTGGCAGCCGCGATGCGCTACTTCACGCAGGCGGTGGCGGAAGAGGATCCGGGCCGCAAGGACATGCTGTTCGATATCGCGACCGAAGAACTGAGTCATCTGGAAATCATCGGCTCGATCGTCGCGATGCTCAACCGCGGTGCGAAAGGTGAACTCGCCGAAGCGGTCGAGCAGCAGGCGGAGTTGTATCGCAAGCTCAACGGCGCCGGCAACGACAGTCACGTGACCCAGGTGTTGTACGGCGGCGGGCCGCCGTTGACCAACTCGGGCGGCGTGCCATGGACGGCCGCGTACATCGATACGATCGGCGAGCCGACCGCGGACCTGCGCTCGAACATCGCCGCAGAAGCGCGCGCGAAGATCGTCTACGAAAGGCTGATCAACGTTACCGACGACGCCGGCGTGCGCGAAGCGCTCGGCTTCCTGATGACTCGCGAAGTCGCGCATCAGAAGTCGTTCGAGAAGGCGCTGTATGCGATCTCGCCGAACTTCCCGCCGGGCAAGCTGCCGCCGCGGGAGCAATTCGCGAACGTCTACTACAAGATGTCGCACGACGGCGCGGTGGTCAATGCGCCGTGGAACAGCGGCACCGGCCTGACGATCGCGACGGGCGAACCGGCGGTGGACGGCGGCGACGGCAGCGCGTCGGTCGGCCTCGAAGCGCAGCAGGAAACCGCGCTCACCGCGATGGCCACGCGCTTGCGCTCCGACCCGTCGAGCGATCCGACCACCGGCGCCGAGCTGGGCAGCACGATCCCGCCGAGCAACGACGTCGAGTAGTCGCCTGGAGATGGCGAAGTGGCTGGTCGAACAGCTGCCGGAGACGGGCACGCGGTTCCTCGGTCGCGCCGCGCCGTAGCGCGACGAAGCCAAGCGGTAATTGGACGGCGCGCGACACATGCGGGTCGCCGAACGCTTTTTACTTTTTAGCTCGGCACGCGCGGCGGGTTCGCGCTTCGCGATGCGTAGGCCGGCGCCTCGGCGCCGGCCTACTTCTGTCCGCCAGGTTCAGCGCGCTCCTGCGAAGCCACTGGCGGCGCCCGTGCATCGCGGCGGGTGCCGATCGCCCGCGCGTGGACCGCCGCGCGATCTGGCGGGATGCAGCCGGCCCCCCCGCCGGCATCCGCCGGGCATGCCGAATGCGGGACAGCCGCGCGCGAACGCGCGACGCGCGACCGCCACGGTCGGCGCGCGCAGCCGCTTTCAAGGAGAACCGCCATGCCCGAGAACGTCTCATCGGCATCGCCGTCGATCACCGCAATGATCCGCCTGGATCATATGCACGTGCTGGCCGCGTCTCATCGTTACCACGCGTCGACGCCGTGGTGGCGCAAACGCGCGATCGTCAACGGCGTGTGCGCCGCGCTCGAAATTCACGCTCAACTGGAGGAGGAAATTTTCTATCCGGCGTTGGACCGCGCGCTCGGCCACGACGAGACGCTCGCGAAAAGCCGTCCCGAACACGACGAAATGCGCGCGACGATCGCGAAGTTGCGCGCGATGGGCCCTGAGAACGCCGCGTACGACGGACTCTTTCATCAGTTGATACGCGAGGTCGTGCACCACGTCGCGGACGAGGAAACGATCCTGCTGCCCGACGCGGAGCGCGTGCTGCAGAGCGAGCTGCAGGCGCTCGGCGCACAGATGACGCGGCGCCGGCTGCAATTGCTCGGCGAGCGACCGAAGGAAATCGCGCTCACTACTGCCGGCACGTTTCCGATCGCGACGCTGCTGATCGGCTCGACGCTGCTGCTCGCGTTGCGCCAGTGTCTGCCGAGGTCGCGCCGCGCGGCGCGCTCGCGGCGCTGGGACGAGCGGGCTGACGATTGAACCGCGTGCGCTTGCGTACGCTCTGCTTCACGCCGAAAGGCCCCGGCCGCTCCCGCGGCCGGCGGCGCCGCGAAGTGCCCGCTTATGCGGCTCGCTCGCGCGGTATCGCCGAGCGCGAGCGTGCCTTTTTTTCCATGGCGGCGAGCAATTCTTCCAGGCGCGCGACGCGCGAGCGGTAGAGCGCATTGGACTCGACGCCGGTGAGCGCAGCGATGCGATCGCGCCAGTAAGCATGCGGGAACGGGCCGTGGCCGGCGTGCGGCAGCACCTTCTCCAGGTGCCGGAGTTCGTTTTCCAGCTTGTGATGAAACATGTCGCGCCCCATGGTCGATTTGTTTTTTGCGAGTCCAGCGCAGGGGTTAGCAGGCGGCGTGCCCGGGGATCACAATGGTTTGCCGTCCGACGGGTTCGCGCTTTAGCGGCTGACTCTGCCTGGACTCTGGTTGGCTGGCGTGGACCTGGCCGCCGGCAGGACGCGCATGCTGGCCAGTTCCAACGCGACGCTGTGCGCGGCCTGAGCCGCAAGGTCGAGCGCGTCGCCCCACGACATCCGCCCGCAGCTACCGCGCCGTTCGAACAGCGCGCGACGCTCGCCGCAGCGCTCCGACACCAGCACGACCCACTGGAACGCGCCCTCAGAATCTCTGATGACGGTCGACGTCAACAGGTAGTCGGCCATTTCGATTGTTTGTACACGCATCGTCGTCTCCTTGCCGGCTGCATCGGTGGCCGGCTTTTGGCATCGGTTGCGCATTGCGTGTGCCTGGTCGCTGCGTTGTTCGCGCTGTTCCGATGCGCGGCGAGCACTGCGGATTTCACTGTGAATTTCGCTGCGGATTTCACTCCGCCGAATCGAGCGGCGGCGCTTGCGACTGCGGCTCGTCCGGCGCGCCTGTCAGCACGGCGGGCAGCGACGGATTTTCCGGCTGCGTATAGCGCTCGTGAATCGCGGCGCGGATCCGCGCGAGGCTCTCAGCGGCATCGAGCGAATCGTCCTGCTCGATCGTGCGCGCGTCGGCGGCGAGTTCCGCATCGCCGATTTCCTGTTCGAACCAGCGCGAGTAGTCGCCGCGTCGTCGATGGAATTGCCACGTATCCGGGTCCACTCCTTCGGCGATTTCGATGAACAGCACGAGGTTGTGCGCGCGCAGATTCAGCGCGTTGTGCTCGCCGCGAAAATAGAAACTGCGCTCGGGAATCAGCAGTCCCTCCGCGTATTTGCGGCGATGCCGGCGCTTTTCCTTGCGCCCCGGTTCGAGCCGTACGAGTTGCGGTGGCTCGGCGGCGCCGACCCGCCACCACAATGCGTCGCCCTTCGCGAGCGGCGGGTCATTCCCGCTCGACGGTGGCGGCGCCTGACCGCTCGCCGCCGCGAAGCGCTGCAACGCCGCGCCGGCGTCCTCGCCCATCGCGAGCACGGTGCCGACCTGGCGCAACAGCGCGGGTGCAAGCTGTTCGGGTGTGACCGTGACGACGAGTGCGGTTTCGAGCACGTCAGGCAGCGCCTGGTTGGCGCCCGCCCACACCGCCGGGAACAGATGGTGCGCCTCTTCGAACACCAGCCAATGCGGGCGCCCGGTACGGGTACGCAGACGCTGCACCTGCAGCAGCAGGTTCGCGCAGAACGCCGGCCGGTCGGACGCCGGCACGCGCAGCAGATTGACCGCGACCGCCGCCCGGCCAGGACGGGTGAGCAGTTGAACCGCTTCCTCAAGCGACGGCGCGCTGCGCGCATCGCCGATCGCAATCGTGTCGTCGTCGCTGCCGTAGTCGCCCTCGGGATCGACGATGCACAGCTGACAGCCCGCCGCGCCGAGCCGCTCCAGCAGCCCGGCGGTCGCGGTCGACTTGCCGCAACCGGACGAGCCGACCAGCAACGCGACCGTGCCGTACGTGGGCAGCCACGCTAGTTCGGGCTCCTTTGCTTCGCCGGCGGCGGCGATGCTGGTTGCGGCTGCGCCGGTCGCCGGCGCGTGCGCATCGCGCCGCGTGCCGAGCAGCACGCGGTTGCGCGGCGACGCGTCGGCCACGCTGCGCAGATCGTCGGCGAGCAGCGCGTCGACCAGTTCCGCGACACCCGCGCCCGCCGCCGCATGCGTGACGTAGTCGGCGTGCTTCTTCAGCTCCGGCAGCGCGTTCGCGACCGCGACCGCGACCCCGCACGCGCGCAGCAGCGCGTGATCGTTCTCGGCGTCGCCGATCCCCACCACGTTCAGCGCCGACAGTTCGAGATCGGCGAGCGCCGCGCCGAGCCCGCTCGCCTTCGACACGCCCGGCGCGACGATCATCACCGCGTCGCCGTTAAAGACGATCTGTAGTTCGAGGCCGAGGTCGCGAATCACGTCGAGCGCGACATGCTCATGCGGCTTCACGGTCGCGACCAGCGTCTCGCTGATGCTGTACGCACGCGGCGCGCGGCGCCGCAATTCGGCGACGAAACTCTCGGGCGGCGCCGGCGCGAGTAGCCGCCGCGAACCGTCGTCCGGGCAATACAGCACGCCGCCGTTTTCCGCGACCACACGCGAAAACAGTTCGAGCCGCGGGCAGATGGTGAGCAGGTCGTCGAGTTCGCGGCCGCTCACCAGAATCGCGTGACGGCCGGACGCGCGCAGCCGTTCGAGCGCCGCCCAGGTCGACTCGGCGACCTGGCCGTCGGTTGCGAGCGTGTTGTCGTAATCGGTCGCGAGGGCGAAAAAGCGCATGGCGGATCCTTCGCGTTGGGGTTGCGGTTGGCGGGTTGCGGTTGCGCGGTTGAACGTGCGACTACAGCGGTCCCGGCAGATTGCCGGCTGCATCCGGTTGGTCGCGTTCGTCGGCGTTGCCGAGAGAGTGATCGTGCAGCTTCGTTTCGTCGCGATCGCGCGGCACGAGCTTGTCGACGTCCTGTTCGGCGACGTCGTTCAGCTTGTTGCCACCCGGAGCGCGCGGCTTCGCTTGTTCGGCAGGTTCGGCAGGTTCGGCGTTGCCGGATGGTTCGGTGCCGCTCTGCCGCGCTTCGTCATCCTGACGATCGGCGCGCTGGTCCCGCGGCTCGCGCGGGGTGTCCGAGGCGTTGGTGGTGTCTTTCATCACGGCTCCTGAAGGCAAGTCATACCGCGCTCGAGCAAGCGCTATACCGCGCAACGCGTTCAAACGGTATGACGCTTGCTCGCCTGCATGCTTGCCAGCTTGCGCACCCCGCCGCGCGAGGCAGGCATAACCGCCGCCACCGCGCGGCACCGCGTATTTCCGCTTCGCGGATGCGCGTCACCTGGTGCCACGACGTCGATGCCCGTTACCGCCGTCACCCTCGCCCGCGCGCAATTCGGCTTCACGATTGCGTTTCACATCATCTTCCCGGCGATGTCGATCGGCCTCGCGAGCTATCTCGCGGTGCTCGAAGGCGCGTGGCTCGCCACAAAAAGGCCGGTGTTTCTCGCGGTTTACCGCTACTGGCTGACGATCTTCGCGGTCGTGTTCGGCATCGGCGTGGTTTCGGGCCTCGTGATGTCGTACGAATTCGGCACCAACTGGGCCGGCTTCGCGTTTCGCGCGGGCCCGGTGGTCGGCCCGCTGATGGGCTACGAGGTGCTGACCGCGTTCTTTCTCGAATCGGGATTTCTCGGCGTCATGCTGTTCGGGATGAAACGGGTCGGCCCGCGTCTGCACTTTGTCGCCACACTGCTGGTCGCGCTCGGCACGCTGACGAGCGCGTTCTGGATCCTCGCGGTCAATTCGTGGATGCAGACGCCGCAGGGCTATACGATCGTCGAGGGCCGCTTCTTCCCGGCCGACTGGTCGCGCATTATTTTCAATCCGTCGTTTCCGTTCCGGCTCGCGCATATGGTGCTGGCCGCGTATTTAAGTGTTGCGTTCGTGGTCGGCGCGGTCGGCGCATGGCATCTGTTGCGCGAGCCGCGCAACGAATGCGCGCGGCTGATGGCGTCGATGGCGCTGTGGATGGCCTGCATCGTCGCGCCGGTGCAGATGCTGGTCGGCGACGCGCACGGGATCAACACGCTGAAGCATCAGCCCGCGAAAATCGCCGCGCTCGAAGGCGACTGGACCGCGCGCCCCGGCCAGCCGCTGATTCTGTTCGGGATGCCGAACATGCGCACGGAGACGACCGATTACGCGGTTGAGATTCCGCACCTGGGCGCGCTCGTTCTCACGCACACGTGGAGCGGCTCGATTGCCGGACTCAAATCGTTCCCGCGCGACGAGCGGCCGTTCTCGCCGGTGGTGTTCTGGGCGTTTCGCGTGATGGTCGGGCTCGGCATCCTGATGACGCTGCTCGGCCTGACGAGTCTCCTGCTGCGCTGGCGCAAAACGCTCTACAGCGCGCGCTGGCTGCATCACCTGCTGGTCGCGATGGGACCGGCCGGGCTGATCGCGCTGCTGTGCGGCTGGACCGTCACCGAGGTCGGCCGTCAGCCGTATACCGTCTACGGTCTGCTGCGCACCGCAGACAGCGTGTCGCCGATCGCGGCGCCTGGAGTCGCGGTCTCGCTCGCGAGTTTCGGCATCGTCTATGCGATCGTGTTCGGCGCGGCGGTCGTATTCCTGTTCCGGCTGATGGCGGTGCGGCCCACGCTGGAAACACCGGGACCGGCGAAGACCAAACCGCATCGCAGCGCCGGCATCACCCCCGGCCCCGCGCAACAGCAAGCGGGTTCGTCCAATCCAGCAGAGGCCACCGATGACGACCGGAATCTTTGATCTCGCGATGGTATGGGCCGCGATCCTCGCGTTCGCGGTACTCGCGTACGTGCTGCTCGACGGCTTCGATCTGGGCGTGGGCATCCTCTTCGTGGTCGAGCATCGGCGCGACGATCGCGACGTCATGGTCAATTCGATCGCGCCGGTGTGGGACGGCAACGAGACGTGGCTGGTCCTCGGCGGCGGCGGACTGTTCGCGGTGTTCCCGCTCGCTTACGGCGTGATCATGCCGGCGCTGTATCCGCCGGTCATCGCAATGCTGCTCGCGCTGGTGTTTCGCGGTGTCGCGTTCGAATTCCGCTTCCGCGCGATCGGACGCGGCCGCGCGTGGTGGGACCTCGCGTTCTGCGGCGGCTCGGCGCTCGCCGCGCTCTGCCAGGGCCTCGTGCTCGGCGGACTGCTGCAAGGCATTCAGGTGTCCGGCTATTCATACGTGGGCGGCTGGTGGGACTGGTTGACCGGCTTTACCGTATTGTGCGGTCTCGCGGTGATGGCCGGTTACACGCTGCTCGGCTCGTGCTGGCTGATCTGGCGCACCGAGGGCGGCCTGCACGAGCGTTGCCGCCGGCACGCGCGCGCGATGGCGGTGACAGTGCTCGCGCTGATCGTGATCGTCAGTCTGTGGACCCCGATGCTGAAAAACTCGCTGTCCGCGCGCTGGTTCCGCTGGCCCGATCTGCTGTTCACCGCATGGGTGCCGGTCCTCGTCGCGCTGCTCGCGTTCGGCTTTTTCCGCAGCCTGTCCGCACGACGTCATCTCGCGCCGCTGCTGTTCTCGTACGGCATCTTCGTGCTGTGTTACGTGGGACTGCTGATCAGTCTCTATCCGTACCTGGTGCCGCCGTCGATTTCGTTCCGCGATGCCGCCGCGCCGCACGCGAGCCTGCTATTCCTGCTGGTCGGCGCCGCGATCACGGTGTCGATGATCATCGCCTACACCGTGTACGGCTATTCGGTGTTCAAGGGAAAAATGCGCGCGGGCGAGGGGTACCACTGAGATGTGGCGCCGCCTCGCATGGTTCGGCGGATTGTGGCTGGCCGGCGTGGTTGCGGTCGCGACCGTGGCCGGCCTGTTGAAGTTGCTGCTGCATGCGGCTACGCACTAGGCCACGCACCCGGCGGCGGGTCCTGCGGGAGTCGGAACGCTATTCGTTGCCGACGCCTTTCGAAACGTCCGCGGGGCTTTGATACTGCTGGTCCGGCAGGCCCTGCAAGCGACGCATCGTTTCTTCATCGGCGCCGTTCGCCTGCGCGGTCTCGATCAGGCTGTTCTTGTCGGCTGGATACGACGCGCCTTTGAGCGCCTTTTGCACGTCGATATACGGATTGAGCGGGCGTTCGCCCGTGGTCGAGCGGGATTCGGTCATTTCGTTCCCTGATTGAATGGGTTGGATTGCAGCGATTCCTGTTGCGGATCGCCGATAGCCGGCGTTTCTGGAATGGGCGTCTATTACATCGCTGTCTCCGTGGCCGGATGGGACGGCGCCGCGGCTCGACAGCGAGCATTCGCGGCGATGTCCGGGCCGCGCATCCGCCGTGCCTGTCACGCGACGCGCGCGCATCGGTGCGATGGGGCACGCGATCTGCTCAACAGCGTTCTCACACTTTTCCCGAGGAGATGAACCATGACTCAGCGCAAGACGGTCGACGACCTTTTCGTTCACATGCTCTCCGACATCTACAGCGCGGAAAAACAGCTCACCCGCGCGCTCGCCAAGCTGTCGCGAACCGCATCGGATCCGCAGCTGTCCGACGCGTTCAAGACGCACCTCGAAGAAACGCAAGGCCAGGTCGAGCGTATCGATCAGGTTGTAGAAAAAACCGGTATCAAGCTGAAAAGAATGAAGTGCGTCGCAATGGAAGGCCTGATCGAAGAGGCGGCGGAACTCATCGATGAAATGGAGAAGGGACCGGTGCTCGATGCCGGACTCGTGGCGGCCGCGCAAAAAGTCGAGCATTACGAAATCGCTTCATACGGTAGCCTGTGCGCGCTCGGCAAGCAGCTCGGCCAGATGGAGGCGGTCGAACTGCTGAGGGCGACGCTCGAGGAAGAAAAAGCCACCGACCTGAAGCTCTCCGAGTTCGCCGAAAAGGCCGGTAACGAGAAGGCAAAGCAACAGAAGTAACGCCTGGCTCGCAAGCGGGCGCGCGTCACTGCGCGCCCGCTTCGTCGTTTACGGGTGCCGGCCCGCGCCGGGGACCGCAACATAAACACGGCAAAAACACGGCAAAAAAAGCGGTCAGTCGACACTCGACATGACCGCATCGATACTTCTAGAGAACGAGGTTCCCCGGAGTCCAGTCAGGGAACACCTTCAGTGTAGAAGAGCGTGCGAGGTATTGCAGCGTCCGTATCTCGCGGCAAACGAACGGCAGCGCGATCGTTTGCTGTACGCGATTTCGGCAGCGCTTCAGCGATTGGACGTGCATCTGGAACGGATGCCTATCCCGGACAGACGTGCTCCGCGTTGCGCCCCCCTTGTGCGCCCCTATCATGCGGCGCTGGCCAAGCGCTTCGCGCGTGTCCGCGGCACGCGGTATGCGCGACGATGCGATGCGCCCGGCCGGATTTACCCGTCGCCGGGCGTATCTCGGAGTCGTCGACGCCATGCTGCTGCAATTGACCATCTATCACGCGGGAGCGCCGCGACTGCTCGCGTTGTGCAGGGCGCTGGAACTGCGGGGCGTGCGTATCTGCGGCCGGATCGAACAGCGCAGCGAACGCCACATCGACGTGCGGATCGTGACCTCCGACAGTTCCACGGTCAGTACGGTGTGCCGGCAGCTCGTCGAATGCGGACTCGCCCAGACGGTACTCGCTCAGCGGCTCGACGTTTGATCGAACGCGTCGACGCTGACGCTCAGCCCGCCATCGTGCGTGCCGTTCACGATCTAACCGAAGGTACGCCGCTTGCGCAGCTTTCAGCGAAGCGCGTCACCTGTCCGCTTCAATTCCCCCTCTGACTTCGTCCAAGGAGAAAACATGAAGCGCATTACCGCAATTGCCGCCATCTGCTGCGGCCTCGCCGCCGTTCCGCAGATTGTCGTCGCGCAGACTCAGGCGGCCTCGACCACCGCGGCCAATCCGCTACCGTCGCCCGACAAGGATTTCGTGCAGGCCGCGAGCATGTCGTCATCGACCGAGATCGACGCGGCCAAGCTCGCGTCGAAGAACTCCAGCGATAAGGACGTCAAATCGTTCGCGCATCACATGATGCTCGATCACACCAAGCTGACGATGCAATTGAAGATGGCCGCGCCGCATGGCGTCACCGTGCCGAAAGACAATTCCGACCAGGCAGTACTCGACTCGCTAAAAAATCTGAAAGGCAAGGACTTCGATACCGCCTACATCCAGAAGGTCGGTTTGCAGGGACACGAGCAGGCGCTGACCGCGTTCAAAAAGCAGATTTCGGACGGCCAGAACGCGGACCTGAAGAAGGCCGCGCAAAAAGCGCTGCCGACCATCGAAGAGCACTACAAGATGGCGCAGGATCTGGCAGCCAAGAAAGGCGTCACGCAGTAGCAGCGTTCGGATATTCGTCGCTAACTCGTGGAAGCCCGGTTCGGACGACGCACCGCCGCCGGGTGCGCAACGGGCCGGCGACGCTTGCCGGAGAAGCTCCGCCGATGCGTCGCCGCGCGCCCGTGACCGCCTCAGATGCTGACGGCGCGGCGCCCGATCAAAGATTCGACGGATTGCCCGGATCGACCTTACCCTTGTCGATGTTCTCTTTCTGATCGCCGAGATCCTTGCGGTTATCGCCGTTCGTGATTTGCACTTCGCCTTTCACTTTGCGGTCCTCGTTGCCGGTAATCGAGCCGACGCCCTTGTTGACGTAACCCTTTACCTCTTCCTTGAGGCCTTCTCGCTGGTCCTTGTTCATCACATCTCCCGGTTAAAAATGGTATTGGCTAGCGGCGCCTGCGGCAGCCTCCGCTGTCACGCCGACAGGTCGTCTTTGCTATCCGGCTCGACGTCCTTCGGATTGTCGAGATAACCGCGCGAAACAAGCGCTGACGAGCGGGCTGAACACTGCCGGGACGCTCCGCTATTCCCAGCAACCGGCGTGCCCCCAGGTTCAGCAAGATCACCTTCGCGATGTCGTGCGGCGTCGCCTTTTAGCGGCACAGCAGTTGCTCGTCAGCAGCGCCGGCACCGACGCGGTGTCTTTACCTGGGAGAACATCATGAGACTCTTGACGACCAGCGACGGCCTGCCACGGCTGTCATGGGGGGCCATCATCGCGGGGGTGATCCTGTCGATGATCGTATATCTGGTGTTGACCGTACTCGGTACCGCCATCGGCGCCACGCTGATCTCGCCGATGTCCAGGCCCGACACATTGCGCGGCTTCGGATTCGGCTCCGGTGTGTGGGTCATCGTCACGACGGTGCTCGCCGTGTTCGTGGGTTCTTATTACGCGGGCCGCTGCGCAATCGTGCTCGGATGGCTTCATGGGCTGCTCGCGTGGGCTGTGATGACGCTTCTGGTCGTCTATGGGATGACGTCGCTGATCACCGGCGCGGTAAGCACCGCGGGCAGCATTGCGGCGACCGGCGCGCAAGTGGGTGCGCAAGTGGGCGCGGCCACCGCGAATCAGACGGCCGGCGGCAATCAGGCGATCGACAACGCGAAGCAGCAGCTTCAGGCCGCTGTCGCATCGGCGGCTTCGGCCGCGTCGGGTCCGGATGCGGAACAGAATGCGCGGCAGGCAGCGGAGACCGCCGCGCGCGGCGTCGCACGCGCCAGCTGGTTCTCGTTTGCTGCGCTGATCGTCGGCGCGATCATCGCGATCGTTTCGGGAGCCGCAGGCTTTCGTCATCAGCCGCTTGTCGAGGAAGGCGGCGGCTCAGCGCCCGAGCGCGCCGCGCGCCGCGCAGCCGCTGCGCAGCCGCGGGGCGGCTGAACCGCGCAGACGCCGGCTCGTGCCCGGGGGTCGTCACGCGCGTGAGTTCTGCGCCTGTCGCGGCGTCGCCGCGGCACGATCGTTGCGAACCGGAAAGTCCGGCCGGACAGCCTCCACACTTAGCAAGGAGCGACACATGAGCATCTTCTCGACGATCCTGAACAAGATTTTTCCGCACGACCATCCCGCCAATACAGGGTCCGCAGCCACTACGCCTGGCGCAAGCTCAACCGCGGCCGCGGCCGCACCCGCATCAGCGCCAGGCAGCGCCGCCGCGTCCAACACCGGAGCATCGACACCATCAACCGCCCAGGCCCAGGCTACCCGCCCGTCCGTCACCCCGATGCCCGAGGTCGACGTCGAAGCGGTTCTGGTGAAGATGCAGGCAAGCAGCGGACAACAACTGAACTGGCGCACATCGATCGTCGACCTGCTGAAATTGCTGGGACTCGACAGCAGTCTCGAAGCACGCAAGCAGTTGGCGTCGGAGCTGCACTACACGGGCAATCAGGAGGACTCCGCAGCAATGAACGTCTGGTTGCATCGGCAGGTGATGCAAAAGCTCGAGGAAAACGGCGGAAAGTTGCCCGACGGGCTGAAAAGCTGAACGCGCGTGACGGCGGCCCGGCGCAATCAGTATTCCGCTGCGCCGCGTTTCACGCCTGGGAGAAGAGCTATGAAGCAAGCTATGAAGCAAGCCATGAAGCGGATCACGATAGCAGCGAATGTCGGTGCGATGATTTTCAGTACTTGCGTGTTTGCTCAGACCGGCAACAACGCAAAGTCGGCGAGCCACGGCACGCAACAGACCCAACCGGGGCGGGCCGGCGAAGACATGAGCCGGGCCGCGGATCCCGCCAAGCCGCAGGCCGCGAGCGGGACTTTGATGGACAAGCGGCAGAAAGCCATGTCAGCGGAGGGAGCGTCCGGGGCTAGCGCAACGGGACAGATGAAACAATAAGGACCGCAAAGCAGGCACGCGACCTGACGCGCCCGGCACAACTTGTCGAAGTGCGCGCATCACACAGATCAGGAAATTGCCGACACCCCAATTGCCCCCGCCAATTCAACCGTCACCTCGTCGCGCTCGCGAAACGGCGCCAGCGAAGCTTCGTCCGCCAGCGCCGAGGTGAGCAGCCGCCAGTCACGTAGCAGCGGCGTCCAGTGCTGCTGACGCGCGCGGCCAAGCTTTGTCGAATCGGCGAGCACGATCACTTCCGCGGCGCGGGCAATGATGCACTCCTTCAGCCACGCCTGCTGCGCCGATGCCTCGCACAAACCGAATTGCGCGACCACGCCGTCGGCACCGAGGAACGCCGCATCGATCGTGAGCCGGCCCAGCGTGAGTTCGGCGATCGGCCCGAGCGTGCTCATACTCGAACTGCGCAGTTCGCCGCCGATCAGCGTCAGCCGTACGCCCGGCGCATTCGCAAGCGCCATCACCGCGAGCAGGTTGTTGGTGACGACATGCAGATCCGCACGGGTCGCCAGATGGCGCGCCAGCGCGGCGCAGGTCGTGCCGCCGTCGAGCAGCACGGTCGCGCCTTCGCGAACGTGGGCGGCGGCGGCCTGCGCAATCGCTTCCTTCTGCTCGCGTTGCGCCCCCTTGCGCTCCTCGAGCGACGCTTCCGGCTCGTGAATACCGACCTGCGCGGTCGCGCCGCCGTATGTGCGCACGAGCCGCCGCTGTTTTGCGAGCACCGTCAGGTCGCGCCGGATCGTCGCTTCCGACACATCCAGCGCGGCGCACAACTCTTCGACGCTGGCGTCGCGAGCCCTGACAAATTCAAGAATGGCCTGATGGCGTTCGATGGTCTTTTTCACTTCGTCAGCAGCGTCTCAAGGGGGTTCGATTCTACCCGAGCCGCGACGCGCGCCTGGCCGTGGCGGCCGTGGCTTCAGTGACGCCGCGTCGCCAGTTCCGCGCCCTGGCGCAGCGCTTCGAGCATGCTGCCTTCGTCGACGATGCCCTTGCCCGCGATATCGAACGCCGTGCCGTGATCGACCGAAGTACGGATCACGTCGAGCCCCACCGTGACGTTCACGCCCGCTTCGAGGCCGAGCACCTTCACCGGGCCGTGCCCCTGGTCGTGATACATCGCGACGACCAGATCGAAGTCGCCCCGGCCCGCGCGGAAGAACAGCGTGTCGGCCGGCAGCGGGCCGGTCACGTCGAGACCTCGCTCCTGCAACAGCTTGACCGCCGGGATGATCTTCTCTTCCTCTTCGCCATAACCGAACAGGCCATTTTCGCCCGCGTGAGGATTGATCCCGCACACGCCGATGCGCGGCTTCGCGATACCCGCCTTCACGAGCGTTGCGTTGCCGCGCTCGATGGTCCGTTGCACGAGACCCGGCTCGATCTTGCGGATCGCGTCGATGATGCCGATGTGCGTGGTCACGTGGATCACGCGCAGTTGCGGCGCGACCAGCATCATCGACACTTCGTCGACGCCGGTCAGATGCGCGAGCATTTCCGTATGCCCCGGATACTTGTGACCGCCCGCATGCAGCGCTTCCTTGTTCAGCGGCGCGGTGCAGATCGCATCGATCACGCCCGCCTGCGCGAACTGCGCCGCGCGCTTGATGTACTGATACGCGGCATCGCCGGCCACCGCGGACAGCTGTCCGAACGGCAGATCGTCGGGAATCAGCCCGAGGTCGATGCAGTCGATCGTGCCCTGCTCGTAGCGCGCCTGCGCGGGATCGTCGATACGGCGCACTTTCATCTGGCCGCCGACGATTTCGTTGGCGAGTTCGAGGCGCTTCGCGTCGCCGATCACGAGCGGACGGCATTGCGCGTAGACCGACTGATGCGCGAGGCTCTTGACGACGACTTCAGCGCCGACGCCAGCCGCATCGCCCATCGTGATGCCGATTACAGGAAGGTAGTTGCTCATGATGTGATCTCGTTATGCCTGAGGGTTTGCTGCTTTTTCATTCACGGACATCAGCGCGGTGCTGCGCCCGGTTCGGTTTCGTTACGCAAGGTCAGCCATGCCGCGTACAACGCGTGATCGGTGCCGAATGCGCCGGCCTTCGTGACGATGCCGGGGCAATGTTCGCGCGCGCCGCCGAGCGGACGCGCGACGGCGACGCCGGCCTCGACCTCGGCCAGCAGTTGCAGACTGCCGATTTGCGCGGCCGCGAGCATCGCGCGCGCGGTCTCGCCGCCGGTCGCAATCAGTCCGCCGGCCTTCGTAAAGTGCGGCGCGACCAGTTGCGCGAGCGCCGTCGACAGTTGCATGCCTTCGGCGGGATCGAAGCCGTCGTCGCGGCCGATGCGCAGTAGCAGATCGCAACCGGCGCGCAGCGACACGGCGATCTGCTGCTGCAACGCATGCCAGTCGGGATGGCTCGCGCCCGAGCGCAGCACGGGCGGCGGCACGATCAGTTCCTCGACGCCGCCCCGCTCGCGCAGCAACGCGCACTGGCGCTCGCTCACCGCTGACAGGCTGCCGACCAGGATCAGGATCGGCCCACCGGGAAATGCTGCTTGGCCGGGGGCACCACCGGCCGCGCAACCGGCCGTGCCGTCCGCCCGGTCACGCGTTTCGAGCGTCGCGATCTCGCGCGCAAGACCGCCGGAGCCGACCCAGAAAAACGGCGCCCGGCTGCGCAGGCAGGCCGTCGCCAGGGTATGCAGCGCCTGCTCGGTCTGCGTATCGACGACCAGCGCCTCGACGCCGCGCGCGGCCAGCGCGTCGATGCGCAGCGCCAGTTCCTGCGGCTGCTCGCGCAGCGCCTCAGCGTCCAGCCACTGCGTGAGCAGACCCGCCTGCGTCAACTGGGTGGCGATATCGGCGGACACACCCGCATGTTCGAGTTGCCAGGTGGCCGTCGTTTCGAGCGGCTCGCCGTGGACGAACACGCGACCGCCCTGCACCGTGCGCCCCATCGCCGGAAACGCGGGCGCGACGATCGCCACCCCGGCGAGCGGCTGCAGGCCCGCTACTTCGGCCGCCCAGTTGCCGCGCAGCGTCGAATCGATTTTCTTGTAGAGCCGCTGGTCCGACGAGCTCATCTCCGCATAGGCGGCGCGCGTGCGCGCGGCCGCGGCGTCGGGCGTCAGACGACGCGTATCGGTGTCGACGGCGATCGTGTCGACGCCTTCATGCGCGTGCTCGCGCGTCGCCCGCAGCGTGACGACCGTGCGATGCCCGGCGTGCGCAAAGCCGATTGCGCAGTCCGCGGCACCCGACAGGTCGTCCGCGATGATCAGCAATTTCATCGCGCGAGCCCCGGGCGATTCTCCGCGCGAAGCCGCGCCTGGCGCTGCTGATAGCGCTTTGCGATCGACGCGGTCAGGATCGGCGACAGGATCGCCGTCACGACCACGCAGGCGGCGACCAGCAGCGTCGCGCTCTTGGCCGCTTCGTTGTACACAGGATTGGCCGCGGCGACCAGCGCCGGCACGGCGGCCGCATTGCCCGCCGTATTGGCGGCGGCCACGCCCGCGACGCCGGTGCCGCCCGTCAGACGGTCGGCCAGATACAGCGGAATGCCTGTCACGATCACGACCGCGATGCCCAGGCCGATTCCAAGCAGACCCGCCTGCCACACCTTGTGCAGATCGAGCCCCGCGCCGAGCGCGAGCGCAAAGAACGGAATCATCACCGGTACGGCCTTCGCGAGAAAGTCGCGCATGTCGCGATCGAGGTTGCCGAGCAGCATGCCGAGCGCGAGCGGCAGGATGCTGCCGACCAGCGTTTGCCACGGAAACGCGGACAGGCCCGCGACGCCGAGCGACACCATGGTCAGGAACGGTCCCGATTCGAGCGACATCAGCGTGTACGCGCCGACGTCTTCGGATTTGCCGTACTGGCCCATCAGCGCCATGTAGAGGCCGCCGTTCGTGTCGTTCATCGCCGCGACGACCGCAAGGGTCGAAATGCCGGCGAAGAGCCCCGACGAAATCGGCTGTTCGCCGATCAGGCGGCCGAGAATCACGCCGACGAGCATCGCCGCGCCGACCTTCGTCGCGAGCAGCGCGCCGCCCTTCTTCAGCAGATACGGCGTCGCTTTCACACTGATGCTCGCCCCCATGCACACATAGAACACCGCGAGGATCGGCAACGCGCCCGTGAACAGCGCATTGGTGAACGAGCCGAAGAATTTCGGCATGCCGGGCAGGAACGTCGCCACCATCGAGCCGATCAGCAAAGGCACGATCATCATGCCGCCGGGAACGCGCTCTATCGAGCGTTTAATAGGAATCTGGGCCATGCATGTCTCCTGGCGTTATTCGGCGCGTTGATTGTTCCGCGCACGGAAGCTATGTGGAAGTGATCGAACCGATCAAACCCAAGTGTAATCGTCGCAGGCTGAATGCGCAAATCAATCACCAGGATGATCGCAACGATCATCCTGGTGAGGGGTGACTGGTTAAAGGGGGACAGGAAGGCGGGAAGGATGCGGCCGGGACGCGACCTCAACGGCGCCGTTGCCGCACGGATGGTCCGTCAGAAATCCGCTTCGGCGATGGGCACCGGCCGCGCGGTGCCGTCGGCCGCCGGGTACAGCGTGATCCTCGGACCGGCGGCCTCGGCTTCCGACGCCGCGCCTTGCTCGGGCAGATTGAACGTTTCCGACTTGAACAGGCTGCCCGTCATCACGTCCTGATAGCGGATGTCGTAGTTCCCGGGCGTGATATCCGACAGCGTGAAGCTGGCGCCCGCGGGAATGTAGAACTGGCGCACCGGAACGTGCGCGATGCTGTCGACCCACGTCAGCTTCGCAAACACGCCGAAGTCGTTGCGCGCGTTATCGACCGTCACCTGCCAGTGCCCGCTGTTTTGCCGGATCGCCTCGCCCTCGATATAGCCCGCCTCGGTCGGCCACGCCGTCCCGTTCGGCGCAATGGGCCGCGCCGGTGGGACAGCAGGCGTGGCGGCGGCGGCCGCCGCTGCCAGCGCCGCCGCCTCGATGCTCGCCGGCGACACCGCTGCGTGAGTTGCGGCGTCGGTCCCGGCGTGCTTCCGGTCTTCGTTGGAGGCTGCGGGCGCCGGCAGCGCGGCCGTCGCTCCCCGGCTCGGATCGTACTGGGTCGGGCGTACGTCGAGCGTTGGCGCCTCGTCCAGTACCAACGCCTTGACTCCGACAATCCCGAGCAGAGCGAGCGGAATCCACAGCCGCGGCCCAACCGGGAACCTGAAACGGCGCGTGCGATGGGAATGCTTAGTCGTCCACGTCCACGTCGACCTCGGCTTCTGCCCCGGCCCCGGCCTGGACCTCGCGCCGCGGGCGTGCGGTGCCGGTCGCGGCCTGATCGGAGCTTGCGGCGACGCATAGGATTCGTCGGCCAGATCGAGGAACGGAGGCGGCGCTGCCGGTATCGCGTGCGTCGCGGCCTCGCGTTCTTTGCGCGCCAGCCACTCGTCGTGGGCCCGGCGTTTGACCGGATCGCTTAGCACTTCGTAGGAGCCGTTGATGATCTTCATCACGTTGACCGCGTCCGGATCGTCGGGACGCCGGTCAGGGTGATGTTTCTGGCTCAGTGTCTTGTAGGCAGCACGAATCACCTCCGGCGGCGCGTCGCGCGACACCTTGAGGTTGTCGTAGTGACTGTGAATTTTCTCGCCCACGCGCTTGCCCCGGTGGTTGTAATCATTTTCGCGGGATTCTACTCGCGGAGGTTTTGTTTCAATGGGCGCTCGACCGCACTGAAACTGTGATTTATCCAGCGCGTGCGTGCTGTGGCCGAACACTTGCCTTTCGGGATAAAGCTGTATAAATTAACAGTACTGTGTTTTTATACAGTAATACCGGAGGGCGCAATGGAACATCTGGTCAGGGTCTACAACGAGAAGGACCGTCGAACGCTGGAATGGCTTCGCCGGCATGTTGGGGATGCGGCGCTTGTCAGCGCTATCGAGCGATGTGCGGGACCGGGCAAACCGTATCTGTCGGCAGTTTGCAGACGCCTCGGGGTGCGAGCGCCGGAGCTTTCCAGCGCGCGTCCCACCCCGAGCGTAATCGCCGAACATTCGCTGGCCACCATGCGCAGCATTCTGGCCACTCGCGCAGCGTCGGCAAAACACGGCACCGCCGGAACCGGCCATTTTCGTTGAGGCGCAGTGCTTTTATGTCTTTAGAACCGGCCGCTCGACTTTGATTAGTTGAGCGATCCATTTTTGCGGTCGTCAGCCGCTTGCCTGGCAGAAGTGCGGGAACAATCCATCGAGCATCGAATGGCTCAGCGTCAGGGATTTCACCAAGTATTCGTGAACTGGCCGTCGTGCCAATCTAGGCACAAGTGCCTTTCCCAATGGAGACCGGCATGCAAGGTGAAACGCTCAAGAACGTCAGGGCCGCCGCTTTTTTACGTTGGTCGGCGCTATGTCTGCTGATGCTGCCGGTTACCGGCCTTCTCTGGGCGTCGAATGCCTCTCCACCACAGAGTGCGGCCTGGCTCTGTTTTTCCTTCGTGGTCTATCTCTGGCCTTTGGCCGGCATCCTGCTGGTCATCTCAGCGGGATTCGACAGCGCCCGGCGCACCCCATACCCCGAAAAAGACGCAATCTGGCGTGAGGCGCACGGACGCTAACGTCGCGGCTTACTGGTCGAGAAATTGACGCAGTTTGTCGGCGCGGCTCGGGTGCATCAGCTTGCGCATCGCCTTGCTTTCGATCTGCCGGACCCGTTCGCGCGTCAAATCGAACTGCTTGCCCAGTTCCTCGAGGGTATGGTCCGACGCGGTATCGATCCCGAAGCGCATCCGCAGCACCTTTGCCTCGCGCGGCGACAGCGCGTTGAGCGCCTCGTCGATCGCGCTGCGCATGTTCGCATCCACAGCGGCCTGCGCGGGCGACGCCGCCAGCGGATCTTCGATCATGTCGCCGAGCGTCGCGTCGGCATCCTCGCCGACCGGCGTCTCGAGCGACACCGGCTGCCGCGCGACCTTCAACATGCTGCGCACCTTCTCTTCCGACAGCTCCATGCGTTCGGCCAACACGGACGGATGCGCTTCCTGCCCGGTCTGCTGCAGGATCTCGCGTGAAATGCGGTTGAGCTTGTTGATCGACTCGATCATGTGCACCGGCACGCGAATCGTGCGCGCCTGATCCGCGAGCGCGCGCGTGACGGCTTGACGGACCCACCACGTCGCGTAGGTCGAAAATTTCCAGCCGCGCCGGTACTCGAATTTGTCGACTGCTTTCATCAGGCCGATATTGCCTTCCTGAATCAGATCGAGAAAATGCATGCCGCGATTCACGTACTTCTTCGCGATCGAAATCACGAGACGCAGGTTGGCCTCGATCATTTCGCCCTTCGCCTGACGCATTTTCGATTCGGCCACCACCATCTGCCGGTTGATCTGCTTCAGCTGTTGCAGCGGCAGTCCGGTATTCGCTTCGATCTCGATCAGCTTCTGCTGTTCGGCGTGAATCGCCGGAAGACTGCGTTCGAGCGCGGCGCCGTACTTGCGCGATGCCGCGGCGGTGCGCTGCCCCCAGTCCAGATCGGTTTCGTGGCCCGGAAACGACTCGACGAACTTGTCGCGCGGCATCGCGCAACGATCGACCGCGATCGCGAGAATACGGCGCTCGACCGCGCGCGCCTGCGCGACCTGGTTCTGCACGTCGCTGCACAGCCGGTCGATGGTCCGCGCGGTGAAGCGAATCGGCGCCAGCTCGCGCTGGATCGCCGCACACGCGCGCGTGAACGCTGCTTTGCCCTTGCCATGCGCGGCGCCGGCACGCAAAACCGGTTCGGCCAATTTGCGCACGCGCGCAAAGATCACGAGGCTGTCGTTCGTCAGCTGTTTGAGCCGCGCCGCGTTCGCCTTCGCCGAATCTTCCTCGGTCATCTCGCCGTCGTCGTCTTCGCCGTCGTCTTCGTCGTCGCTGCCGGTGGCATCGGCCGCTTCGAGGTCCGTGATATCGGCCGGCTCAACCGCTTCGGCGTCGTCGTTCAGACCGTCGACCAGCTCGTCGATGCGCAGCTCGCCCGCCTCGATCTGATCGACGCTCGCGAGAATCGCGCGGACCGTGGCCGGACACGCGGCAATCGCCTGGATCATTTCCTGAAGGCCCGCTTCGATGCGCTTGGCGATCTCCACTTCGCCCGCGCGGGTCAGCAGTTCGGTCGCGCCCATCTCACGCATGTACATCCGGACCGGATCGGTGGTGCGGCCGAATTCGGAATCGACCGTGGAAAGCGCCACTTCGGCTTCTTCGTCGGCCTGCTCGTCCGACACCGCGGCCGGCGCGGCATCGTTCAGCAGCAACGTCTCCGCGCTGGGCGCCTGCTCGTACACCGCGACGCCCATGTCGTTAAAGGTGCTGACGATGGTTTCGATCGCGGCGGTCTGCGCGAAGTTATCCGGCAAGTGATCGTTGATATCGGCGTGCGTGAGATAGCCGCGCTCCCTGCCAAGCTGGATCAGCGCGCGCATCTGCCGTTGCCGTTCTTCGTCCTGCAACTGGCTCGACGCCGCGTCTACCGGCGGCACGACCGCGGCGGCCTTGTCCTTCGTCGCGCGCCGCGCCAACGTCTTGTGCATGAATGCGACCGTGTCTCGGCCCGAATCATCCCGAACGGAACTTGCCATATTTTCTCCTCGACAGATTTGCCCGGCGATAGCGCGACCAATGGCTACTGCGCACCGCAGCCGGTGAACCACATACACTCATGTGCTTCAGGTGGGGGGCAATTGCAGAATCGCAACGAGCAGGAAACGCGGCCAGCTCGAAAAGCGGACCGGTTGAAATAGCGCAACCAACAAGGAACAGCGCAGGGAAAAACCACTGCCTAAAATTATAGCATAAATTGTTGCGCCGCACCAATGGCGGGCGTTCCGGCCGCTGGCAGCGGGCCGAAATAGGATCAGCGGTGCGTCGCGGTGGCGAGCGAATTACCCGGACGCCCCCGCTCCATGCTGATCGTGGTCGCCGCCCTGGTTCAGATAACGGAGTTCGAGTTCGAGCACACGACCGACATCGCGCACGAACTCTTCCATCGCCGCGAAGCATTCGGCACTTCCCAACGGAAAGTCCTCGGGATTGCGCTTCCCCTGAGCCCGCCGGATGGCCCGGATGCTGGCCTCGAGAGCACGCGCTTCGGCCAGGATCGGGTCGTCGCCCGGAAAGTTCGGTAGTTCATCCGTCATGCAAGGAATTTCGGCCTGGGGCGGGCAAACTTTAGCGACCGGCTCGTCCGCGCCTGTGCTTTACACACGAGCCGATCCCGCGTCGGCCTTTTCCGGCTGTTCGTTGGCTAGCAACTTGCGCCGGATCAGATTGCGCAGCGGTGCGACGACACGCTCCTGGAAGTAGACCGCCGCGATCGCGGTAACCGCCAGATACAACGGCAAGCTCCACATAGTGGGCACCACATCTCTCGACGCAATAGCGCATGCGGAGAAATTGGCCGCGCATTCCAGCGGCGATACCTGCATCGACAGCAGCTTGCTGGCCTTGATCATCAGCAGAAACACCGGTGCGTGAATTGCGAAAACGGATAGCGCGGAATTGCCGAGCCGCGCCGCGGGGCGCTCCCCTCGAGCCGGCACGCGAGCCGAAGTACACAGCGCGATCAAAACCATTTGCGCCGGCAGCATCGCACCGTTGTGCACGAGATAACGCCAGTAGATTGGCCCGTGAGCGATCAACCAGGCACCGCAGAAAAAACAGCCGGCAATGAATGCGCTTGCAACGATGCGTCGAGTGGCCGACGCTGTGACGAACGCCAGCGCGCCCTCGCGATACAACCCGTACAGAACAATGCCGGCGAAAAATTCGGGCAGGCGCAAAAGCGGGTTACGCATGACCGTGCCGACGGCCACGGGTCCGAACCAGTGCAGCGCGCTTGCGAGAATGGGCGGGACCAGATAAAGCACCAGCAGCACCACCATGATCGCCAGCTTGTTACGCACGGCCAGCAGGCGCGGTGCCGCGAATGGAAACGTCAGATAGAAAAACAGCAGCACCGACAACGACCACGACGACGGATTGATAGAACCGTACACCGGGTTCCAGACCTGCAGCAACAGCACGTTGAGCGCGATATTCCAGGCCGCCGCCGCGGGGGCGAGCGCAACGGTGCGATCGGGGCCATCGTCGAGCGACATCAATGTGAACGCGGTAATCGCATTCGTGCTCACGACACTCACCGCGAAAAACAGCGCAAGACCGATGAAGTGAATGACGTAGAGATTCGAGAACCGATTAACAAAAAATTTGCGCACACCGCCACGCATCGGCCCAAGGTCGCGAAAGTAGACGTGCGTGAGGATAAAGCCGGACAGCACGAAGAATGTGCTGGTTACGAAACCGCCCATTCCGGCGACCTCGATCAACGGAATATCACGGCTTTGCGGGTATTGATGAATCGAATGGAAAACGGTCAGGTAGAGCGCGAGCGCGAACCGCAAGATGTCGAGAACAGGGAATTTCTCTTTCATGACGCGCGCCTCGGCGATGGTCGATGAGCGTCGGCGAAACGCCGTCAGATTCAGACCGATTGCAGCGATGCCCGCTCAATCCGGTGCACCGCTCCCGATCTCCAGAAACAAGCATAGGGTTAGGCTCGCGTGCAAAAACATATACGACGCGAAATCCGGACCTTTTGGCGCTTCGTGCGCTATGCATGCGCGCGGCGCAGGCATTCGTCATACCAGCATCGAATGTGTGGCCTCTCTCATCCGAACGCGGCACGTGGGTTGCTGCGTTTGCAACGATCGAGTCATCCCGAGGAAGAGGCCCTTACCATGAAGCTCTACTATTCCCCCGGCGCGTGCAGCCTCGCCGACCATATCGCGATGCATGAGGCCGGTCTGACGTTCGACCGCGTTCGCGTCGACCTGGCGACCAAGCAAACGGAAACGGGCGAGCAATTCAACCAGATCAATCCGAAGAGTTATGTCCCGACCGTTGAAATGGACGATGGACAGCGGCTTACCGAGAATGTCGCGATCCTTTCGTGGGTCGCGCAGCGCAAACCCGCGCTCGCTCCGAACGGTGAACCCGGCAGTTTGCGGCTCCTCGAAATGCTCGCTTTCATTTCGACGGAAATTCACAAGCAGTTCGGCCGGGTTTTCAAGCCCACGTCGGATGCAGAAGCGGCGGCGGCGCGCGAGAAGCTCGATCAACGTTTCCAGTTGATCGCCGCCATGTTCGCCGGCGATTATCTGTTCGGCAGCGATGTGAGTGTCGCCGATGCCTACCTGTTCACGATGCTGCGGTGGGCAAACCACGTGGGCATCGAAGTCCCGGCGAAATTGAACGAGTTCGCCGAGCGGATGCGTACGCGTCCGGCCGTCCAGCTTGCGCTCAAGCATGAGGGACTGGATTGACGATCACAGATCTACGCACTCGATCCGGCGAGCCGCAATCGTCTGAACGCGCTCTATGTGACGAGCATTTTCGTGGGCGGCGCGCTCGGCTCCGGGCTCGCGAGCGTGCTGTTCGAGCGCGGCGGCTGGCCGCTCCTCGCCGATGTCGCGTTGAGCTTTCCGCTGCTCGCGCTGGTGCACTTCGTGGCGGTGGGACGAAGCCATGCCCGCGTGAACCGCTGAACCGCTGAAGCGCCCGCGTCGCCCGCGGCGCGCGGGCGACGCGTTACTGCAGCCGCGTTTCGATGAACTGCAGGAACGCCCGCACTTTCAGCGATTGACGCCGGTTCGGCAGGAACGCGGCGAACACGACCGCCGCATCGTCGTGCGGAGTGACTCGCTGATCCGCGAACAACGCGCTCAGTTGCCCCGTCCGCAGATGCGGTTCGACCAGCCAGCGCGGCAACAGCGCGATCCCTTGCGCTGCGAGCACCGCCGAGAGCAGCATATCGAGGCTGTTGGTCACGAGCCGTCCGCGCACGTTGACCCGCTCCTGCTCACCGGCGTGCGTGAACGTCCATGCCTGACGCGCACGATAGCTGCCGCCGTACGCGATCCGCAGACATTGATGGTCGGCCAGGTCGGCGGGCGCGGCCGGCGCGCCGTGACGTTGCAGATAGTCAGGACTCGCGACGACCAGCCGCGGATTCTCGGCCAGTACCTTCGCGACGAGCTGGGGATTGTCGGCCGGCACGCCGATACGAATGGCCACGTCGATCCGGTCGAGCGCAAGATCGACCATCTGGTCCGCTACGACCACGTCGAGCGCAACGTTCGGTTGCTCGCGCATGAAGGCCGCGAGGTGCGGCGCGAGCACGACGCGATTGTAAGTCGCCGGCACCGTCAGCCGGAGCGTACCGACCGGCACCGTGCCGCTATCGAGAATGCTTTCGTCCGCTTCGGCCAGTCCGTCGAGCACGGCGGCGATGCGCTCCACGTAGTTCGCGCCGGCGTCGGTGAGACTGACGCGCCTCGAGGTGCGCGTCAGCAACGCAGTGCCGAGATCGGCCTCGAGCGCATCCATCAGCCGGGCAACCGATGATGTGGCGACCCCCATCCGTTTTGCCGCCTTGGCGAAGCCCTCGGCATCGGCTACTTCGAGCAATGTTTTGAGGGCGACGAGTTTGTCCATGACTCCTTGGTCCACGCACCGTGCGTAATGTCGCGGTAGCTTACACGTGAACGCGGGCCCGTGCGGTTGCCGTCGCGTCAGACCTGAAGTTGCTGCCGCAAATACACCGCGGTCCGGCTGTCCGGCTCACTCGCGACTTCGCGCGGCGCGCCGCTCGCGACGATTTTCCCGCCCTCGTCGCCGGCGCCCGGGCCCACGTCGATCACCCAGTCGCTCTGGATCGCCACCCGCATATCGTGTTCGACCAGCACCACCGTATTGCCCGCGTCGACGAGTCCCTGCAGTTGCGCCATCAGACGATCGACGTCGGCCGGATGCAGCCCGGTGGTCGGTTCGTCGAGGATATACAGCGTGTCGGCGCGCTGCGCGCGTTGCAATTCGGTGGCGAGCTTGATGCGCTGCGCTTCGCCGCCCGACAGCTCGGTGGCCGGCTGACCGAGCCGCAGATAACCGAGGCCCAGCTCGCGCAGTGCCGCCAGCGCGCGCATCACCGCCGCTTCGTCCGCGAACAATTCGCACGCCGCCTCCACGGTCAGGCTCAGCACGTCCGCGATGTTCTTGCCGCGCCACGTGATTTCCAGCGTCGCCGCGTTGTAGCGCGTGCCGTTACAGGTCGTGCACGGCGCATACACGCTCGGCAGAAACAGCAGTTCGACACTGACGAAGCCCTCGCCTTCGCAGGTCGGGCAACGCCCTTGCGCGACATTGAACGAAAAGCGGCCGGCGCTGTAACGGCGCTTGCGGGCGGCGGGCGTCTCCGCGAACAGCTTGCGCACGTGGTCGAACAGGCCGGTATACGTCGCGAGATTCGAGCGCGGCGTACGGCCGATCGGCTTCTGGTCGACCCGCACCAGACGTTTGATCGCTTCCATTCCGCCGGCGATATGGCCGCCGGTGCGCGCCGCCGCGGTGACGAACAGCGGGTTTTCTTCGTCGTCCTCTGCGTTGTCGATCGTCTTGCCGAGCCGGCTCGCGACCAGTTCCGGCAGCGCCTGGCTGACGAGGCTCGACTTGCCGGAGCCCGATACGCCGGTCACCGTACTCAGGCAGCCGAGCGGAAACGCGACGTCCAGGTCGTGCAGGTTGTTGCGGGTGATCCTCGCGAGCTTCAGCCAGCCGGCGGCCGCGCGCGGCGTGCGTTCCAGCGGAGTCGGCGCGGCGAACAGATGGCGGCGCGTCTGCGACGCGTCGATGCTCGCGAGCCCGTCCGGCGGTCCGCTATACAGCACCTGCCCGCCGCCTTCGCCGGCGCCCGGGCCGACATCGACCAGCCAGTCCGCACGCCGCATCATCTGCAAATCGTGCTCGACGATGAACAGCGAATTGCCCGCTGCTTTCAACGCCTGAAGCGCGCTGAACAGCGCCTCGCCATCGGCGGGATGCAGGCCGGCCGATGGCTCGTCGAGCACGTACACCACGCCGAACAGTTGCGAAGACAACTGCGTGCCCAGTCGCAGCCGCTGCAATTCGCCCGACGACAGCGTCGGCGTGCTGCGATCGAGCGTCAGATAACCGAGGCCGAGATCGATCAGCGTGGTCAGCCGCTCCAGCAACTCGGCCGCGATGCGTTGCGCGGCGAGCCGCTTCTCCTCCGACATGTTCGGCGTGCGCCGCACATCCGGCGAGGCCTTGTGCGCCGAGCCGCCGGCGGACACGCGCTTTTCCACGGCTTCGCGCATCGCGCTCCTGCTTAGGACATTAGCCTTGCCCGCGACCGCCCCGGCTGCGTCGGCCGCATCGGGCCATGCGCCGCGCGCGATCGGTTCGAGCATCGCGGCCAGCGCCGCGAGCGGCAACCGCGACAGCTCGGCGATATCGAGCCCGGCGAACTTCACCGACAGCGCCTCTTTTTTCAGCCGCTTGCCGCGGCACTCCGGGCAGTCGCTGCCGACCATGTACTGCGACACGCGCTTTTTCATCAGCGCGCTTTGCGTGTTGGCAAAGGTATGGAGTACGTAGCGGCGCGCGCCGCTAAAGGTGCCCTGATAGCTTGGCTCGTCCTTGCGTTTGAGCGCCGCGCGGGTTTCTTTCGGGGTGAGGCCCGCGTAGACGGGCACGGTCGGCTGCTCGTCGGTAAACAGGATCCAGTCGCGGTCTTTTTTCGGCAGGTCGCGCCACGGCGTATCGACGTCGTAGCCGAGCGTGACCAGGATGTCGCGCAGATTCTGGCCGTGCCATGCGGGCGGCCACGCGGCGATCGCGCGCTCGCGGATGGTCAGCGAGTCGTCGGGCACAAGCGATTTTTCGGTGACCTCGTACACGCGGCCGAGGCCGTGACAGGTCGGACACGCGCCTTGCACCGTGTTCGGCGAGAAGTCCTCGGCGAACAGCATCGGCTGCTTCGGTGGATAGGTGCCGGTGCGCGAATAGAGCATCCGCACCAGGCTCGACAGCGTGGTCACGCTGCCCACCGACGAGCGCGCGCCCGGCGTGCCGCGTTGCTGTTGCAACGCCACCGCCGGCGGCAAGCCTTCGATCGCATCGACTTCCGGCACGCCCACCTGTTCGATCAGCCGCCGCGCGTACGGCGCGACCGATTCGAAGTAGCGGCGCTGTGCCTCCGCGTACAAGGTGCCGAACGCGAGCGACGACTTGCCCGAACCGGACACGCCGGTGAACACGACGAGCGCGTCGCGCGGGATCTGTACGTCGATGTTCTTGAGGTTGTGTTCGCGGGCGCCGCGCACCTGCACGAACCCTTCTAACGGCGGCGACGAAGCGGCTTTGCGGGCAATGGCGTCCATGTTCGATCGATGGCGGATGGGCGGGGCGTGCGCTGCGATAGTAGCAGCGCGGCTGCAACCCAGCACAGCCGCACGAATCGTGCCCAGCGAGGTAGGCCAGCAGCCCCTCCTGCGCCTCTCGCGTGTCGCGGCCGAGTTCGGCCAGACCGAGCGTGCGGGTCGAGCCGGGACTGCCGTGAAGGATGCTGAATATTTATGAAATGGCGCTCACGCGAACTGGACGCACACCGCGTTGCGGATCGGGTAATCGTGGCCGGTGAATTCCAGCTCGCCGGTTTGCGGATCGATCGAAAACACCCGGATGAAGCCGTCATTCTGCGACGCGGCGAGCAGATAACGGCCATCCGGCGATACCGCGAGATCACGCGGCGCCGCGCCGCCCGCCGGCCAGTGGCCGAGCGGCGTCAGCGTACCGGCCTGTTCGTCGACGCGCGCGGCGAACACCGAATCATCGCCGCGATTGCCGACGTAGACGATGCGGCCCGACGGATGCAGCCGTATCGCACTCGCGTAACTGACGCCGTCGAAGCCGGTCGGCAGACTCGAAATTTCGCTGCTGAGCGACGCCGCGCCGTCCGCGTCGAGCCGGTACATCCGCAACGTCGACGACAGTTCGTAATTGACCAGCAGGCAGCGGCCCGCGGGGCCGAACGCGAGGTGGCGCGGCCCCGCGCCGGGCGCCGCGGGCAACACCAGGTCGGGCTCCTGACGCGGCATGCCGGAGCCGCCGGCCAACGGGTGGCGGGTCACACGGTCGGCGCCGAGGTCCGCGATATAAACGTGGCGACGATCCGGGCTGACGAGTGCGCAGTGCGCATGCGGCCCGTCCTGGCGCTCGGCGTTCGGGCCGGTTCCCGCGCCGGCGAGGACCGCCGGCGCACCCGCCGGCACGCGTTGCGCATCCAGCGGCAGCGCCAGCACTTCGCCGCTCAGATAGTTCGATACGAGCAGCAGCGGCAAACTATCGTCGACCGACACGTGACAGGGCCAACTCCCCGGCGTCGGCGTGTCGCGCAGCAGGGTCAACGTGCCGCGCGCGGTATCGAGCGCATAAGTGCTCACGCCCGCGCCGACTTTGGCGGTCACTTCGCGCACCGCGTATACGCGGCTGCGATCCGCCGATACCGCCAGATAGGTCGGATTGACGGCCGCTTGCACCGTGACCGGACTGAGTTGTCCGCTCGCCGTATCGAAGTTGAGCAGGTGGATGCCCTCGCCCTTGCCTTCGACGTGCGGCATCGACTGTGTATAGGTGCCCACTACGACGGTGAAGTTGTTGCTTTGCGGATCGGTCACGCTCATCTCCATTTTTCTCGAATCATAACGGCAATAAGCACGGCGGCGTCCTGATCACGCCACGCAACAGGCGTGCATGCGACACGCGGACGTCGCGACGCGCGGCCCTCACTCCGCCTCACTCATCCTCACACGCCGCCAGCCCCGCCGCGAATCTCAACCGCCCGCCGCCCAGATACGCACTCGCGGCGGCCGCGTCGGCCGGCCGCGCGAACCAGAACCCCTGCACTTCATCGCAGCCGTTCTCGACGAGGAAGTCGAGTTGCTCGCGCGTTTCGACGCCTTCGGCGACCACCCGCATCCCGAGCGTCTGCCCGAGCGCGAGCACCGCTTTGACGATCGCCTCGTCCGCGCGCGAGCGGCCGATCCCCCGCACGAACGACATATCCAGCTTCAGGCGGTCGGCCATGAAGCTGCGGATATACGCGAGACTCGAATAGCCGGAACCGAAGTCGTCGATCGCAATCGAGATGCCCTGCTCGCGCAACGCTCGCAGCGTGCCGAGCGAGCGCGGCGCCATCAGCACGCCTTCGGTCACCTCCAGTTCGAGATTGCGCGCGCCGACGCCGGTGCGCTGCAACGCGCTCGCGACCAGCGCGGGCAGATCGGAACGCTCGAACTGCACCGGCGACACGTTCACCGACACCACCAGCTCCGGATACTGCCGAGCCCAGATCGCGATCTGCCGGCACGCACGCTCGAGCACCCACGCGCCGATCTGCACGATCAAGCCGGTTTCCTCGGCGAGCGGAATGAACTGCGCGGGACTGACGTCGCCCTGCTCCGGATCGCGCCACCGCAGCAGCGCCTCGAAGCCGCGCGTCGTGCCCGTCACCGGATCGACGCGCGGCTGATACACGAGCGAGAACTGTTCGCCGGCCACCGCGCGCCGCAGCGCATGCGCGAGCAGCGCGCGGCGGCTGGTCTGGATCGCGATCTGCTGGCTGAACACCTGAATGCTGTTGGCGCCCCTCGACTTGGCCCGGTACATCGCCGCGTCCGCGTATTTCAGCAAGGTGTCGGGGTCGCTCGAATGATCGGGATAGACCGCGATGCCGACACTCGCATGCGGGACGATCAGTTTGTCGCCGACCGACAAGCCGCGATTGAGCGCGTCTTTCATCCGCGTCGCGGCCGCCACGAAACTGTCGATATCGCCGCGCCCGCGCAGCACCGCGACGAACTCGTCGCCCGCGTAACGGACCACCAGCTCGTCGCGCGCGACGGACTCCGACAGCCGCCGCGCAACTTCGCACAACACCTCGTCGCCGGCCGTGTGGCCGAGCGAGTCGTTGATCTCCTTGAACTGATCGATGTCGATGAACACCAGCGCGAGGCGGGTGCCGTGGTGCGCGGCGTTCGCGACGATATCGGCGAGCCGCGACTTCAGTCCGAGCCGGTTCGGCAGATGCGTGAGCGCATCTTCGTACGCCTGGGTCCGCAACTTCTCCTTCACCGCTTCGTGCTCGGTCACGTCGTGGGCGGTGATGAAGCACGCGCGGCGGCCCGCGAAATCCAGCAGGTGATAAGTGACGTCCGCATAAAAGACCGTGCCGTCCGCGTGTTTGTGACGGCGCACGCCGCCCAGCCCGCCCGTTCTTCCCGACGCGAGATAGCCTTGCAGGTCGCGCCTGAAACCGTCGACGTCCGCGCTCGGACGGATCTGCTCGATCGAGGTCGCGCGCAACTGCTGCAACGTCGCGCCGTATTGAATCTGCGCGGCGGCATTGGCGGTCAGGATCTCGAACGTATTGACGTCGAAGATCAGCATCGCGACCGGGTGCCGCTCGAAGTATTCCTTGAAGCGCCGCTGCGCCTCGGTGGCGACGATCGTCGACGCGACTTTCGCGAGCTGCGCGCGTTGCCGCGTCAACAGCGCGAACAGCAGCAGCAACACGCCGGCCGCCGACGCGACCGCCAACCAGATCTTTTGCCTGACCAGCTGGTCCTGCGCGGCGAACTGCATGTCGGCGATTCGCTGACGCTCGTCCGCGGCCAGTTGCGCGAGCTGCACCATGATCGCGCCGAGGGTCTTGTTGGCCTGTTCGAGCAGCGCCGGCTCGATCTGCGCGGAGCCGGCATGGGCCAGCGACACGTTGTTCGCCGCGCCATCGAGTTGCACCGGCCACACGGTGCTCAGGTGTCGCAGGCTCCGCAGTTTGTCCGTCGCGCCCCGCACTTCGGCGAGGCCGCTCTGCAGCCGGTCGTAGATGTGCGCGACCGCGGCCGCGCGGCTGACCGGCCAGCCGCGCGAACTGTAGCCGGCGACGCCGACGCCTTGCAGAAAGTCGCTGTTGGCCGCGACGTGCAGATCGAGCAGCGTTTCGAGATCGACCGTCACCGCGAGCGCGTTGCGTAGCCGCAGGTCTTCGGCGTTATGCGACAGCGTCGCGTTGATCGACGCGCCAATGGCAATGTAGATCACCACCACGGCGAGCAGGGCGATTGCGGCAGTTCCGCTCAGGTGGCGTGCTGGCTCTGAGCCAGCGTGACTGTTACTACCAGCTTGATTCATTCTCGGGGACGACTTTTCTGTGCATCACATCGACGCTAGCGGCCTTCACGCGTGACTGGGTAGTGCGTGAGAGCCGGCGTAGCCGCCGTATCGAAACAGGGTGCCAGGAAAAGGCCCGGATGCGGACGTGAGCGTCCTCGGAAAAGCGGGAGCGGTCTGCGATCGAGCTTTGCAACGCTTTAACGGGCGTTGGCCGCTCGAGTTTGATGGGCGTTAACACCTAACGGCGGTAATTGCGTATTGCGGATTGCGTATTGCGTCTTGCGCTTGCCCGGCCGCAACCCGCGGGTTGCCCGGCTCCGGCTACGGCAAGCGCCTTCACGTGGCGACGCGCCGCGAGCCGGCAATGCAAGGCATGAGCTTGAGCTGCGATTCCGGCTTACGCCCGGCGCGTACCCGCCCGCGCGCGCTCGATCACTTCGAACACCAGCATCCCCGCCACCATCGCCGCGACGAAGCCGATGCCCTTCGGATAGCCGGCGCCGAGCGCGACCAGCGCGGGGCCCGGGCAAAAGCCCGCCAGCCCCCAACCGACCCCGAACAGCGCGCTGCCGGCCAGCAAGCGCGTGGTGATGGCCGTGGTGGCCGGAATTTGCAGCGGCAGCCCGAGATAGGAACGCGTGCGCCGTCTGGCCACAAAAAAGGCCACCGAGCCGACCGCGATCGCGCCGGCCATCACGAACGCGAGCGACGGGTCCCAGTTGCCCGCGAGATCGAGAAAGTCGAGCACCTTGGCCGGATTCGCCATACCGGAAACCATCAGCCCGAGACCGAACAGCAAACCCGAAACAAGCGCGACCAGAGGAACGAGAAAAGCCGCCATCTCAGCCTCCGGCCAGATGCCGTTGCACGAACACGGTCACGAAGCCGGTCGCCATGAACGTCGCGGTGGCGGCCAGCGAGCGGATCGAGCCGCGCGACAGACCGCACACGCCGTGGCCGCTGGTACAGCCGCTCGCGTAGCGGGTGCCCAGGCCGACCAGGAAACCTGCGGTGAGCACCGTGCCCCACGTCGAGTCGATCTCCACGTGAACCGGCATGCCGAACCATGCGGCAAGCACCGGCGCCGCGAGCAGACCGATCAGGAACGCGAGCCGCCAGTCGACGTCACGGCGCGGCAAGCTCAACAGCCCGCCGACAATGCCGCTGATACCGGCGATACGCCCGGCGAACAGCAGCAGCACGGCCGCCGCGAGCCCGATCAGCAAGCCGCCGGTCAGCGACAGGCCGGGCGTGAAGCGAGTCAGGTCGATCGTGATCATGGTGTCCTCGATGCGTGGGATGGAACGGCCGGGACGCGGCAGATCCCCCAGCCGATCCCGCAGCCGATCCGATAGTGCGCGAATTCGCCGAACTAGTCGAGCCTGCGCGCGACCACGGTCCCTAACTGACCCGCGCCCCCAGCGCGACACCTGGCTTGGCCGAGCGTTTGCGGCGACGGACCAACGCGACCGGCGCGCGCGGAATATCGAGCCACCGGTGCGCGGCGACCCGCACCGCGCGATCGAACGATTCGTCCTCCACCGTGCAATGCTCGTCGACCGTGATCTGCCAGCCGCTGCGCGTGCGCGTGCAGCGCACCCGGCCGTCCTCCATCAGATCGGCGTACCAGCGCCACACGCTCGCGTCGTCGAGGTTCGCGCGCACCGCCGCGCGCAAACGCGTGAGTTCCAGTTCGTGCATCAGCATGTTCATCAACTCTCCCCTGTCGTATTGCGCCGAAGCCCGGCGCATGCCCGCCAATCCGCGCGACTTTCCCGCTCACCAGCCGAACTTCGCTTCCACGCCGACATAGTCGGCATTGCGTGCGCCCAGCGCGCGCAGCGAATCGCCGACCGTGAAATGCACCGCTTCGAGCGCGAGCGCGACGTTATCGCTCACCGCCCAGTCGGCGCGCAGCTGCGCATACATCCCGGTCCAGCGGCTGCCCTTGCCCGCGGTGCCCGGCACGGCCGCCATCCCCTGCCCGTAGACCGCGTCCGCGGTCGTGTCGCGCCACTGGAAACCGAGCGCGGTGAGCAGCGTCACTTTGGGCGTGACCTTGAAGGTCAACGACGGCTTCACGTGAATCAGGTTGGTGTAGCCCGTATAGCCGGCCAGCGTGAAGTAATAGCCGTTCGGAAACAGCGGATTGAACGTTTGCAGATGGCCGTCGCCGGGGTGCCGGTCGCCCGATGCGCCGTCGACCTGCAAGCCCAGGCGCGGCGTGCCCGGCAACGCCGCGAAGGTATAGCCGCCGAGCGCGCCGAACGCCCACGCGTCCACCGAAGCGGCGCCGATACTGCCGGTCTGCAGCATCGCCTCGACGTCCCAGTCGAACGCCGCCTGCTTGCCCGCGTAGCGCGCGTCGAACACATCGCGCCGCTCGTTGCCGGCGGCGTCGAGAAAGCGCGCGTTGTCGCGCTGGTAGCGCGACCAGTACGCGGACAGATCGCCCGGGCCGGTGTTCGCGCGCTCCACCCGCAGGCCGCTGAACTTCAGATGGCCGTTCGAGACGTCGTCGAAGACTTCGGCGTCGCGGTTCTGCACCGGCTGCGTCAGGTAGCCGATGAAGCGCCATTTGCCGGTCTCGTAGTCGGCCCAGAGCGCGTCGAACCCCTGGCGCACGTTCGGGCCGTCGCGCACCGACACGAAGCGTTGCAGGTCGAACGCCATCTGCTGACGGCCGATCCGCGCCTTGAAGGTGCCGCCGCCGACGCCGTAGACGAACGCGACGAATGCCTGTTCGAGATCGAGCGGGTTTTTGTCGACCGGCGTGACGGAATCCTTGCCGAACGGGCGCGCGTCTGTGAGTTGCACGAAGGCCTGCACATGCTCGCCGAAGCGCGCATCGGCATGGACTTGCGCGCGCTGGATCAGCCAGCTGTCCGGTTGCGCGGCGCCCAGACCGAACAGCGGCGTATTGTTCAGCTCGAAGCGCTCGCGCAGATTCGCGCCGAGCGACAGATACCAGCTCGGGTCGCTCGATAACGGCAGGTACTTCAGCGAATCGAGCGGCTTGCGCGGCACGCACGGATTGGCGAGCACGCCCCAGTTTTCCTGCCAGCGGTTAAAGCCCGGTACCGGGCGCTTCACGTTGCAGGCGGCATCGTCCGCGCTCCCGGCGAACGCCCCGCCCGCCTGAATCGCGACGAGCGCGGCCAGCGCCGCGCGCGCGTACTTCGTTCGGCGCCTCAACGCGCCAGCGATGCAATTACGCATGCCGGTTACTTCGCGCGCTGATGCAGTTCCGCGACGTAGCCGCCCGGAAACTCGACCATCGCGGTGCGGCCTTCGACGTTCGGCGCCGGCGCCACCAGCACCTTGACGCCGCTCGCTTGCGCCTTCGCGAGCGTCGCGTCGAGATCGGCAACCTCGTAGCCGGTGGTCTCGCGGCCATACGGGTAAGGCAGCTTGCCGTCCGTCACGAACACCAGCATGTTGCCGAAGCCCGACTGGATCCGCACGCGGCGGATCGCTTCACCGGTCTTGCCGATTTCCGCGCCGTCCGCGTGGCGGCTGTCGGACAGCACCTTGCCGTGCGAGAAGCGCACGAAGCGTTTGATGAAATTGTTCGCCTCGTACTTCGACACGTACACGCGATTGTCCGGCACCCGTTCGAGCGGCGCATAGGACGGTGCTTTGGTGTGCCAATAAAGCTGCATCGTCAGACCGCCCGGCCACTGGATGACGGCGTCCTTGCCGATCGGGTCGTCGAACGTTTCGACCAGCACGTCGGCGCCCGCCGAGCGCGCAGCGCGCACCGCCTTGTCGATGTCGGTCACCAGATAGCCGGTGCGCTCGTTGCCGAACGGGTACGGCACCGGCGTTTCGAACGCGAATACCGACAGCATCCCGACCGGCGTCTGCACGTATTGCGAAGCCGTCCTGCTCGGCGTCGGCGTGACCGTAAACACCGCGCGCGGCGACGCCTTGCCGCCGAAGGTCGCAACGAAGCTGTTCACGAACGCGTCGATATCGTTGCCCGACACGTACACGTGCGTGGTGTCGTATTGCGCGCCGACGGAGACGTCCGGGGCCTGAACCGGCTGCGGGGTGTACGAGTACGCGGCATTGTCCGCGAACGCGCCGGTGACCGGCAGCGACAGCGCGACGGCGATGCTCGCGGCGAGCAGCGAACGGCTAAAAGTAGAGAAGTTCAACGCAGACTCCTTGAGGATCCCGGAAGATCCAGAGAAAGAAAAAGAGGGTTACGCGCGCGATGCGCGCCAGCTCAGCACAGCGAGCAGAACGAGCGGCACCGTCAACGCCCAGAACGAAGCGCTCAGCCAGCCGAGCGCGCCGCCGCCCGCGCCGAGCGCGAACGCGAGCACCGGCGGCAACGTGCGCACCAGCCGCGCGCCGGCCTCGTTGCGATCGGTGTGCGCGGTGCCGGGCGCGAGCAGATCGAATGCATCGATCACGGCCTGCGTGACGTTGCCGGTCATCACCGTATTGGCCGCCACGCCGCGCGTGGCGAGCCGCGCGTGGGCGTTCTGCACGCCCATGCCGGCCGCGCCCAGCAAGCCGCACACGATGGTTGCCGGCGCATTCGGATCCGTAATCGGCAGCGCGGCGAGGCCGGTCAGCATGAACGCGACCAGCAACGCGATCTGCAACGCGTAGAGGCCGACCGCGCGGGTCCCCTCCGGCCGGCCGCGCATTGTGTCGTCGAGCAGCCGCGCGACGACGATGCCGAGCACGAACGCCGGAAACGCGAGCAGCTTGATCGACAGCCCGCTGCCCGCGCCCGCGAGTCCCGAGCCGATCAGGATGAAGTTGCCGGTCACGTGCGCGGTGAACAGCCCGTACAGCGCGACGAAGCCGAGCGTATCGACGTAGCCGGCGACGAACGCCAGCAGACCGTTCTCGCCGAGCAGCGAATCGAGCACGCGGCCGGCCAGGCCCGGGCGTGGGGTCAGTGCTGGTTGTTGCATGATGCGTCGCTCGCAACCGAGGCAGTGGTCGTGGTGGCGGGCGTGTGCTGCACGTTCGAGCTCTGAGCCTGCGGCGCGCGCAGTTGCGCCTGCACGAACGGAATCGCGTGCTCGCCGATCACGATGCCGAGCAGGCCGACCAGCGCGACGAGCGGCGGCGCCGGCGACTGCACGCGCGAGAAGTAATAGAGCAGGCCGACGACCAGACCGGCGCCGAGTGAAATCAGATAAGACATGTTGCTTTCTCCATGCGTTGCGAACCGAAACACGGCGCGCTGTTCAAATCACCATCGGCGTTCAGCGCGCTAGTCCGGCCACGGCGAGCCCAATATCTGCCCGCAGAAATTGACACGGCGGTAATCCGGATCGAGCCGTTCGAGTACGTCCGCGTTCTGCGTTCCGGCCGCCGTGTGCGGCCGGCACGCGAGCCCGCGTCCGAGTGCGCCGATGACCTCGCGCCCGTAGCTGCTGCCGCGCGGGAACGCGGCGAGCAGCGTCGCGCGCTCGCGCTCCGTGTACAGATGCAGGTGTGCGCCGGTCAGATCGGTGCGGACCGCGGCCGCGAGCAGCTCCGCGAGCGGCGTCACGCGCGCCGGAATACCCGGCGACGTGTGCAACGCAATTGCGAGCCACGCGTCGTGCTGCAGCTGCGGGTTCATCCCGTAGTGATGCAGCAGATGCCGCGCGGCGTCCGCGCTGTCGAGTTCGTAGCGCGCCGCCGAGTGCGAATACGCGGGACTCAAACCCATGTTCGCGTACATCGCGCTCACATACAGCGCATCGGTATCGCAGCTCAGGCCGCCCCGGCGGGCCCGCAACATCGCCAGCACGAACACCCGGTTCGCGTGCCCGAGCAGCACCGCGGGCAGCGTCGCGCGCGCGCTTTCGACCGCGGCGGTCGCCACCGGCGTGCGCGGAATCCGCACGCCGGCGACTTCACTGAGCTGGTGCCACGACGCCGTCTGCATAGTTTCCTTTGCGCTGGTTAGTCAGGTACGGATGCATCGGCGCGCCCCGCTCACGCCGCCTCGCCCGAGGCCAGCGACCGGCCCGGCCAGCGCACGCGATAACGCCCCGCCCCGCCGATCGCGACGGTGCCGAACGCAATCAGCAGCAGCCACGCGAACTGCCCTTGCTCGATGCTCCAGTCGGGATGGACCAGCGCGAGCGCCACCACACAGACGACGAGAATCGGCAACGCGGCGAGCCGCGTGAACAACCCGGCGATCATCAGCAGCGGACACACGACTTCCGCGAAAATCGCGAAGCCGAGCGTAAACGCGGTGCCCAGATGCAACGGGTCCTCGATCGCGCTCAACTGCGCATGCATATGGAGCAGCTTCGGCAAGCCGTGCACGATCAGCACGAGCACGCTCGCGCTCACGCGCAGGAACAGCAGCGCAAGGTCGTTGGTGTCGATGCGTTTCATCGCGGCGCGCTCCCCGTTCAGAACGCGAAGCAGCTGCAGCCGAGCGCACCCCAGAACCCGTTCGAGTCCGAGGCCGGCACGTTGCTGCGCCACGCCCAGCCGTGCGCATGCTGATGGATCCCGCACAGGTTCACGCACGCGTCGCTGCACGACTGCGCGGGCACCGTCGCGTTGAGTGCCGGCACCGGCTTGTAGCGCGCGTACCCGCCGAATTCGGCGACCGGCGACCACGTCGGACTGACCGGCAGCGCGGGCGGGCTCAGTGCATCGAACTCGCCTTGCGCATACACGATGCGTCCGCCCACCACGGTCAGCACCGATTCCAGATGCTTGATCGCGTCTTCGTCGATCGTGAAGAAGTCGTCGCTGAGCACCGCGAAGTCGGCGAACTGGCCGGGTACCAGCGCGCCCTTCTTCGCTTCGTCGTTCGAGAACCAGGCGCTGCCCACCGTATAGCGGCGCAGCGCTTCCATCCGTTCGAGCCGGTCGCGTTGCGCATACATCGGCGTGCCGCCGACCGTGCGCCCCGACACCAGCCAGTACAGCGACACGAACGGGTTGTAGCTGGCGACCCGGGTCGCGTCGGTGCCCGCGCCGACCGGCAGTCCGGCGGCCAGCATCTTGCGCACCGGCGGCGTTTGCGCGGCGGCCTCGGCGCCGTAGCGCGCGATGAAGTACTCGCCCTGATAGGCCATCCGGTGCTGCACGGCGATGCCGCCGCCGAGCGCCGCGATCCGTTCGATGTTGCGATCCGAGATCGTCTCGCAGTGGTCGAAGAACCAGCGCAGTCCGTTAAACGGCGTGTCCGCGTTCACGCGCTCGAACACGTCGAGAAAGCGGCTGATCGATTCGTCGTAGGTCGCATGCAGGCGCCACGGCCAGCGGTTTTGCACCAGCAGGCGCACCACGCCTTCCAGCTCCTTCTCCATCCCTTCGGGCAGATCGGGACGCGGCTCCAGGAAGTCCTCGAAGTCGGCCGCGGAAAACACCAGCATCTCGCCCGCGCCGTTGACCTTCAGGAAATCGTCGCCGTCGCCGGGACGGGTCGCCTTCACCCACTTCGCGAAGTCCTCGATCTCGCGCTTCGCGTTCTGCGTGAACAGGTTGTACGCGATGCGGATCGTCAGCTGCTCGCGTCGCGCGAGTTCCATGATCACCGCGTAGTCGTCGGGGTACGCCTGGTAGCCGCCGCCCGCGTCGATCGCGCTGGTCACGCCCAGGCGATTCAGCTCGCGCATGAACTGGCGCGACGAGTTCATCTGGTCGTCGAGCGGCAGCTTCGGGCCTTTTGCGAGCGTTGCATACAGCAGCCCCGCGTTCGGCCGCGCGATCAGCATGCCGGTCGGATTGCCGCGCCGGTCGCGCTGGATTTCGCCGCCGGGCGGATTGGGTGTGTCGCGCGTGTAGCCGACCGCGCGCAGCGCCGCCGCGTTCAGCAGCGCGCTGTCGTACAGATGCAGGATGAACACCGGCGTGTCCGGTGCGATCGCGTTGATTTCTTCGAGCGTGGGACCGCGCTTCTCGACGAACTGGAATTCGTTCCAGCCGCCGACCACCCGCACCCATTGCGGCGCCGGCGTGCGCGCGACCTGCTCGCGCAGCATCCGCAACGCGTCGTGCAGCGACGGCACGCCGTCCCAGCGCAATTCCATATTGAAGTTCAGGCCGCCGCGGATCACGTGCAGGTGCGAGTCGTTCAGCCCCGGGATCACGGTGCGGCCATTGAGGTCGATGCGACGCGCGTCGTCGCGCGCCCATTGCATCACGTCGCGCTCGTTGCCGCTGGCGACGATCTTGCCGTCGGCCACCGCGAGCGCCGTCACGAACGAGCGGCGCTCGTCCTGGGTCGCGATCTTGCCGTTGTAGATCACCAGGTCGGCAATACGCTGAGGTTGGTCGGATGCGCTCATCGACGCTCTCCCGTGTCTGTGAATCGATTGATTAGTAGGGCGAAGCGCGCGCGGCACTCGTAGCGTGCCGCGCGCGGGATCATGCGGGTATTAGCCCGCCTCGCTCGCGTGTTCGCCGAGAATCTGCTTCGCGTAGCGCACGCCGATCCCATACGCGCTGTGCGCCTTGAAGATCTCCATGCAGCCGTCGTAGGTCTCGCCGCGCGCCCAGTCGCGTTGCAGTTCGCACATGAACTGCAGCGAGTTCATCGGCACCGCGCCGGCCTGCACGATGCGCTGCACCGCGCGCTCGTGCGCCTCTTCGGTGATGTCGCCGCACGCGTCGGTCGGCACGTAGATCTCGAAGCCTTCGGCCAGCATCTGCACGGTCGGGAACGTCACGCACACTTCCGTCCACAGGCCGGCGATCACGATCTTCTTGCGGCCGGTCGCCTTGATCGCCGCGCGAAAGCCCGCGTCTTCCCACGAGTTCATCGACGTGCGGTCGATCGGCTTGATCTCCGGGAACACCGACTGCACTTCCGGCAGCAGGTGGCCGCTGAACGAATCGGCGGCGATGGTCGTGAGGATGGTCGGCACCTTGAAGAGCTTCGCGGCCTTCGCGAGGATCTGCACGTTGTGCAGAACCGTGGTGCGCTCGTGCGAGTGCGTGCCGAAGAACATCTGCGGCTGGTGGTCGATCAGCGCGAGTGCGCAGGTTTCGGGAGTCAGCAGTTCAAAAGCCATTAGCGGCTCCAATCAAATGGGTTAAAGGTCGTTGCAGCGGAGGATTCATCGCGACTTTCCAAACAGGCTTCGCGAAGGTGCTCACTTTAGGCAGCGCGCACCTGAAAGTCCTTTGGAAAGCCTGAAGTTTTCTGATGACGTTCTGAAATTGCCGCGGTCGCGGGACGCGCAAATGAATCGCGCCGCCGCGGCGGCGCGAATTCAGGCAACGGTGCGGGGCGGAAAGAATGCTTGCCGGCGAAAACACCGCAAGCGCCGCTATTAGCCCTTCAGAAACGCGAGCAGATCCGCGTTGACCTTGTCGACGTGCGTGCTGCACATACCGTGCGGCGCGCCCGCGTAGACCTTCAGCGTCGCGTTGCGGACGATCTTCGCGGACAGCTTCGCGGAGTTGTCGATCGGCACGATCTGGTCGTCGTCGCCGTGCAGGATCAGCGTCGGCACGCTGATCTTTTTCAGGTCTTCGGTGTAGTCGACTTCCGAGAACTGCTTGATGCACTCGTACTGGCCTTTGATCGAACCGGCCATCCCCTGGCGCCAGAAGTCCTGCACGAGGCCTTGCGAGACCTTCGCGTCCGGGCGGTTGAAACCGTAGAACGGCGTCGCGAGATCGAGGTAGAACTGCGAGCGGTTCGCGGCGACGCCGTCGCGGATGCCGTCGAACACCGACATCGGCAGACCGTTCGGGTTGCCGGCCGTCTTCAGCATCAGCGGCGGCACCGCGCCGATCAGCACCGCCTTGGCGACGCGCTTCTCGCCGTGACGGCCGATGTAATGCGCGACTTCGCCGCCGCCGGTCGAATGGCCGACCAGCATCGCGCCCTTCACGTCGAGCGCGTCGAGCACCGCGGCGAGGTCGTCCGCGTAGGTGTTCATGTCGTTGCCCGCCGACGGCTGGCCCGAGCGGCCGTGGCCGCGGCGGTCATGCGCGATCACCCGGTAGCCCTGATTGACGAGGAACAGCATCTGCGCGTCCCACGCGTCGGCCGACAGCGGCCAGCCGTGCGAGAACACCACCGGCGTACCGGTGCCCCAGTCCTTGTAGAAGATCTGCGTGCCGTCTTTCGCGCTCACGAAACCGCCGCCGTTATGGTGGCCGGTGCCGTGCGGCTGCGCGTTCGCGCCGGCCGAGCCGGCCGCGCCGGCCGGCAGGCTCGTCATCGCGGCCACCGCGCCGGCCACGCCCGCGCTGGCGGAAAGAAGGCGCCGGCGCGCGGCGAAATTGGTTTGCGTCGTGGTTTGTTGCGTAGTCATGGTTCTCTCCGTCGTTGCCTCGTTGCGGCCAGGCCGCGCGAGGTCGCTGCTGATGAGCGATTAGGCTGATCGCGATGGGCGGGGCGGACCGCAGCGCTGCAGGCGGTCCACCATTCGATTTCGCCCGCGCAGTCTAGCGACGGAAAAAAACCAAGTCCTTTGGGAAAGCTGAATAAATCTGAAAGCGCGCTCAAATGCTCGAGCGCTGGCGCTAATCGGCGCCGAGCGCGGCCCCTAGCGCGGCGTTGAGCGCGGCGTCCATGCCGATGGCCGCAACGCACTGAGGCATCGCCAGTTCGCGCCGCAACGCGGCCAGTTGCGCCGCTTCGGGCAGGCGCGCGCGCTCGCCGCAGCCGGCAAGCTGCGCGTCGAAGCGGGTCAATGACGCGAGCTGCTCCGCGGCCTCGCGCCGCGCGCCGTCCAGCAGCAACGATGCAGCGAGTTCCAGCGCGGCGCGCAACTCGAACAGCCACGCCTGTTGCTCGCGCGCCAGTTCGCGCGCCTGCGCGAGCTTGCGATGGCCGTTGCCGAGCCGGCGCGCGCGCGCCGGCTCGCCGGCGGCGTAACCGGTGCGCGCACGGGCGAGGTCGATTACACCGCTCACGCGCAGCAGTTCCGCCTCGAACGCATGGTCGCCGCGCGCGCCGCTCTGGCGCTGCGCGTCTTCGATGTGCGCGAGCGCCTCGTCGAGCCGCCCGTCGAGAATCAGCGCCTGCGCGAGACTCAGGATCAGCGGGATCGTCAGCCGGCGGAAGTTGCGCGCTTGCAGTCCGGCGAGACCGGCTTCGAGCTGCGCCACGCCTTCGGCGCGGCGTCCCGCGGCCAGCGCCAGCTGACCGGCGAGGCAGTCGCCGTAGTCCTGCCAGCCGTCGAAGCGATTGAGCGCGGCTTGCGAGCGCAGCAGCCCCAGATGACGCGCGGCCAGCTCCGCTTCGCCGCAGGCCAGTGTGACCGGCACCGCGACGACCGCGAGCAGGTGGCACAGCGACGGCTCCAGCAGGTCCGCGCGCACCAGGTTGATGCTGCGCTCGACCAGTTCCAGCGCGAGCCCGGCTTCACCCTGCATCCACGCGATGCGGGCCAGCGTGCCGGTGCCGAAGATGCGCGGGTCGATCGCCAGTTCGGTATCCGGCTGGCTGTACGGCGCGAGCGCGTCGAGCGCCGCCAACGTGCGCTCGAGCCGCTCGCGCGCCTGCGCGTGTTCGCCGAAGCAATGCAGCGACGCCGCCAGCGTGGCGCTCGCACAGAGTTTTTGCCACGCGGAGCCGCTGCTTAGCGCGCGCGACTCGAAGCGGGTCGCGAAGCGCAGTGACGCATGAATGTCGCCGGCGGTCATCGCCGCGTTCCACAGCCCCCACATCGCGCGAGCCTCGAAGGCCGCGTCGCCGCTCGCGACCGCGCGCGCCTGCACGCGCCGCCACAGCGCGGCGGCATCCGCGGCGGCGCCGTCCGTCATCAGCAGCGCGGCCGCGTAGGCGGAGCACACGCGCATCTCGCAGGTTGCATCGACGCTGCCGTGCGGCAACGCATCGAGCGTTTCGAGCGCGCGTTGCGCGCGCTCGCGGCATTCGTGCACCAGCGACGCATCGAGCAGCCGGCCGACCAGCGCGCCCGCCAGCGCCACCCCGAGCGTCGCGTCGCCCTGCGCCGAAAACGCCCAGTCCCACGCGCTGCGGGCGGCGTCGAGCGGCGCGTGCGCGCCGTCTGCCTGGCCGCGGTGCGGGACCAGCGCCGAGCGGTCTTCGATCTGCCGCTGCAGATAGCGCAGATGGCGCTGCGCGACGCGTTGCAGTTCGCCCTCGTCGCGCAGCTTTTCCATCGCATACGCGCGGGTCGATTCGGTGAGCCGGTACAGCGCGATCGCGCCATGAAATTCGACCGTCAACAGCGATTTGGCGGACAGTTCGCCGAGCGCGGCGATCGTCGACGCGATCGGCGCGCCGGGCTCGATCGCCACCGCGCACACCGCGTCGAACGCGAAGCTGCCGGCGAAGAACGCCAGACTGCGGAACAACGCCTTCGCGTCCGCATCGAGCAGCGCGTAGCTCCAGTCGAAGGTCGCCCGCAAGGTCTGGTGGCGCGGCAGCGCCAGACGCAAGCCGCCGCTCAGAAGATCGAGCCGGTCGTCCAGCCGCGCGGCGACGCCGTCGATACCGAGCGTCGCGACCCGCGCCGCCGCCAGTTCGATCGCCAGCGGCAAGCCCTCCAGGCGCCGGCAGATTTCGCTGACCGCGCGCACGCAGGCCGCGTCCGCCGCGCAGGCGGGCGCGAGATCGCGCGCCCGCTGCAAGAAGAGCTGCACCGCGCCGCGCGCGAGCATCGTCTCGAGCGGCTCGTCGGCGGCCGGCACGTCGAGCGGCTCGACCCGGTAGACGGTCTCCGCGCGGATCGTCAGCGGCTCGCGGCTGGTCACGAGCACACGCAGCCAATGCGCGTGCGCGACCAGCGCTTCGACCACTTCGGCCACCTCGCCGACCACCTGCTCGGCATTGTCGAGCACCAGCAGCACGCCATCGGGCGACATCTTCGCGAGCAGCGCGCACGGGTCCTGCATCACGTCGGCCGGCGTCGCCTGCAAGGCCAGCGCAAGCGTGGCCAGCAGCGACGCGCGCGAACTGGCGCAGGCCAGTTCGACGAAACAGACCGTGCGCCCGAAACGCTGCTGCACGGCCTCGGCGACGCACAGTGCGAGCGAGGTCTTGCCGATCCCGCCCGCGCCCACCAGCGTGACGACGGCCGACTGCGCGAGCTTGGCCGCCACGTTTTCGACGTCGTGATCGCGCCCGACCAGCGCCGGCGCGCGGCCGGGCAGCCGGGTGGCGAGCGCGGCCGGCGCCGCGGCCGGCAACTGCGGCAGCAGGATATAGCCGCGTCCCGACACCGTCTTGATCAGTTCGCGATCCGCCTCCAACGCCTTGCGCAGCGCCGCGATATGCACTTGCAGGCGGTTCTCCTCGACGATCTGGTCGGGCCATACGGAGTCGATCAATTCGTCCTTGCTGACGATCGAACCGTTGGCGCGAAACAGCACTTCCAGAATGTCGAATGCGCGCGCGCTGATGCGCAGCGGCAAGCCGTGACGCAGAATTTCACGCTGCTCGAAGTTGACGAGCAAAGCGCCAATTTTGATCATGGATGCCTCCTTGAGCCGCCGAAGTGTGGCGTGATGACTGCGGATACCAGCACGTCGATAAGGTCGTCGATGTAATGACGAGAGGAAATTGTAAGCGTTGCGCATGCCGCGAGTCTTGCAGAAAAATGCCCCCGCGCAGCGCTGCGAAACATCCGTCATACCTCCGTCATACATCCGCCATGCATCGCGGCCCGTGCTTAAGGACACGCGGATTCGAACTGATATATGCTGCCGTCCCCTTCGAGCACTCAACGGCCGCCGGAACCGCGCATCATGACCAACGTCGAATTTTTTCACTACCTGCTGTTGCTTATTTGCGGCGCGAGCGCGCTGACCTGGCTTGCCGAACGCATCGCGATTCCGCCGGCGGTCGTGCTGCTGTTCGGCGGCTGCGTGATCGCGCTCGCCGGCAGGCGTGTGCCGCAGACCGACCCGGCACTGCTGCTGGCGGCGATCATGCCGCCGCTCCTGATGTCGAGTGCCTTCTATACCGCATGGAAAGAGTTTCGCGACGGGCTCGGCACGATCGTGTCGCTCGTGCTCGGCGCGGTCACCTTCACGACCGTGGCCGTCGCGCTCACCGTGCACGCGTTCAATCCCGCGCTGCCCTGGGCAGCCTGCTTCACGCTCGGCGCGATCGTGTCGCCGCCCGACGCGGTCGCGGCCAAAGCGATCCTGCAACGCTATCCGCTGCCCGCGCGCCTCGTCGCCGTGCTCGAAGGCGAAAGCCTCGTCAACGACGCATCGGGTCTGCTGCTATATCAGATGGCGGTGTCCGCGGCGCTCGCCGCCACCATCACGTGGCGCAGCGGCACCGCGCTGTTCGTCACGCTGATGCTCGTCGGCGTCGCAGTCGGGTTGCTGTGCGGCCAGGCGATGTGCTGGGTGCTGCCGCGCTTGCGCGAACCGATGCTGGGCATCGTCGTGACCTTCGTGATGGCGTGGGCGAGCTACGGGATCGCCGACGCGTTGGGCGGCTCGGGCGTGTTGTCGGTGGTCACCTGCGGGCTGGTGCTCGGCATCCGTCAGCATCGCGTGTTCAGCGCCGATCTGCGCATCAAGGCCAAGGGCACGTGGCAAGCGGTGGTGTTCGTGCTCGACGCGCTGGTCTTCATCATGATCGGCCTCGCGCTGCACGAGATCCTCGTGCGCGTCAATCACGAAAGCGCACTGGTGCTGGCCGGTCTGCGGGTCGCGTTGCCGGCGACCGCGGCGGCGATCGTCGCGCGGCTGGTGTGGGTGCTCGCCGTGATCTGGCTGCCGGGCCGCTTGCGCGCGCGGCGCACCGGGCGGCCCGCGTGGTCGTTCGCGGAAGCGCTGGTGATGGGCTGGGCCGGCATGCGCGGCGTCGTCAGTCTGGCGGCCGCGCTCGCGCTACCGGAGAGTTTTCCCGGCCGCGACCTGATCGTCTTCAGCACCTTCGTGCTGATCATCGCGACGCTGGTCGTGCAAGGCGGCAGCCTCGCGCCGCTGATCCGCTGGCTGCGGCTGCGCCCCGCCGCGCGCCACACGATGTCCGAGCACGAGGCGCGGGCGCATTCGTTCGGCGCCGCGCTGGCCGTGCTCAACGCGCCCGGCAAACGGCTGCCGCAGATTCCGGGCGACAAGCGCGAACGGCTGATCGCCGAATACCGTGCGCGGGTCAGCGCGAACCAGGATGCGCATCTGACCGGCGCGCCGCGCATCGAGGACCGCGCGCAGTTGTTGCGCGTCGAACTGGACCTCGTGGGCGTGACCCGCAATGCATTGCTCGATCTGCATCGCCATGGCCGGGTGGACGACGCGGTGCTGCATCGGCTCGAATCGGAACTTGATTTCGAGGAGATGCGGCTCGTGCGGCTGCTGGAACCGTAGCCGCGCGCGGGTCTTCAGACCGGCTCGCGCCGGCTCAGGTGCGCGTGGATCTGACTGACCACCGCCGCGCCGTCGCCGACCGCCGACGCCACGCGCTTCGCGGATTCGGCGCGCACGTCGCCGATCGCGAACAGGCCCGGCACGCTGGTCTCCAACGGCAACCGTGAGGGGTCGCTCGCGGCCTCGGCGGCATGGGTCTTCACGAAACCATGCGGATCGAGTTCGACACCGCTCATCGCGAGCCACTGCGTTTCAGGATCGGCGCCGATGAACAGGAACAGATGGCGGGTCTCGATGGTCTCGTCCTCGCAGCCGTTCGCAAGTTGCCGGCGCACCTGCAGCCGCGCGAGACCGGCCGCGTCGCCCGCGAGTCCGGTCAGCGAACAGCGCGTGCACAGCGTCACGTTCGGCAACGAGCCGATCCGCTCGATCAGATAACGCGACATGCTGGCGTCCAGGTCCGCCGCGCGAATCAGCATACGGATGCTGCGCGCGAAGTTCGCCAGATAGACGACCGCCTGGCCCGCCGAATTGCCGCCGCCGATCAGCACGATGTCCTGCCCCTTCACCAGCCTCGCCTCGATCGCCGACGCCCAGTAGTAGACCCCGCAGCCGTCGAACTGCTCGAAGCCGGGCACGCGCGGCTTGCGATACGACGCGCCGCTCGCGGCCACCACCGTGCGGGCGCTCACGCGCTGGCCGTCGGTCAGCGTCAATACGAAGCGCTGCGCGTCGCGTTCCACGCACTGCACCTGCCCCGGAATCGCCAGATGCGCGCCGAACTTCAGCGCCTGCTGGAACGCGCGGGCCGCCAGCGCCTGCCCCGAAATGCCGGTCGGAAAACCCAGGTAGTTCTCGATCCGCGCGCTCGCGCCCGCCTGGCCGCCCGGCGCGCGCTGATCGAAGACCGCGACGGACAAGCCCTCGGTCGCCGCATACACCGACGCCGCGAGCCCGGCCGGGCCCGCGCCGACGATCGCGACGTCGTACACGTGCGACTGCTCGAAGGCCGGCACGAGGCCGAGGCAAGACGCGAGCCGCGCTTCATCGGGCGCGCGCAGCACGGAGCCGTTCGGGCAGAACACCAGCGGGAAATCGTCGGCGCTCGCGGCGATCCCTTCCAGCAGCGTGAGCGCTTCCGGATCGGTGCGCGCGTCGACGACCGTGGCCGGATACGCGTTGCGCCGCAGAAAGCCTTGCAGGCTGACGAGCCGCGCGTCATTGGCGTTGCCGACGATGATCGGCCCCAGCCCCTGCTCGATCAGTCCCAGACGGCGCAGGATCAGCGCGCGCATGATGTGCTCGCCGAGTTGCGCGTCGGCGACGATCAGCGCGCGCAGCCGCTCGGGCTCGATCACCAGCGTGTCGATGTCGGTCAGCGCGATCCCGTCGATCAGCGCAGGCTTGCCCGATAGTTGCGCCATCTCGGCCATGAAGTGACCGTCGTCATGTTCGGTGACGAGCGTCGAGCGTCCGAAGCTGTCGCGCGATTCGATTCGCACCCGCCCGCGCAGCAGCACGAACAGACCCGGCGCGACCTTGCCGGTTTCGAAAATGCGCTCTCCGCGCCGGAACTGCAACGGCCGCGCGAAGCGGCGCACGCTGTCGATCTGGCTCGGCGACAGGCGCGGAAACATCTGGTGCTGCCGGTATTCGAGCGACGAAAACGGCACTTCCAGCTCGGCCGGCAGCGTGCCGGGAATAAATGGTGGGATCATCAGACGCTCCATCACAGACTTAAGCGGCCGGACTTGCATCCGGCGTCGAGGTTCGTGCGCGGATTCGTGCGCGGCGCAACTCGGGCCGAGTCTAAAAGCCAGCGGCTGAAGCGTCCTTGGCCGCGGGGCTTAAATTTTCTGAAAGCGGGCAGCGTGGCAGCGCGTGCGCGTGGCCACGCTTCAAAATAGCAACGACGCGCGAACGGCTTACGGACGCCTTATTGCTGTGGTAACGTCTTTCGCTGCCATTGCGCTCACACTCTGCTCGTACTCCGGTCACTACGGTCGCGTCAGCGCGTAACGACGGATCCCGACGCGAACAGGTTGCTCATCATGCTCGACATTCACAACGCACTTGCACCCGACGCGTTCCCGCACCAGGACTCCCTCGGCTGCGTCGCGAACCGGCTGCGCAAAGATCTCGAACTCAACGCGGGCGAATTCACCGTGCATCGCAAATGCACGCAGAACGACATGCCGAGCGTCGTCGCGACGCCCGCATCCGGGCGCGGCTTTCTGCTCGGCGTCGCGCTCCAGGGCGGTCACCGGCGCCGCATCTTCAAGGGCAAACGCTCGTCGCTGTACAGCTTCGACCAACACGCCATCTACCTGCGCGATTTCGCCGACGACTATCGCGCGGATCTGCAAAGCGGTTTCGACTTCGTGCTGGTCGAACTGTCGCGCGGCTTCATCGCCAATGCGCATGAACAACGGGAGAGCCTGGGCAGCGCCAGTTTCGATGTGAAGCCCGGCACCCGCGACCCGGTGCTCGGCCACCTCGCGCAGGTGCTCGCGCACACGCTCGACGGTGGGCGGGAAACGCATCCGCTGTTCGTCGAACAGTTGGGGCTCGCGATCGGCACGCACCTGCTCGATCAATACGGACACGCGCCGGCGCGCACGCCGAAGCTGCCGCGCCGACTGTCGCCGCGCCAGCATGCGCAAGCGACCGAGATGCTGCTCGCAACGACTCAGACGCCGATGTCCATCGAGCAAATCGCCGGTGCGTGCGGACTGTCGCGCGCGTATTTCATCCGCGCGTTCAAGCACACCACCGCGCGAACGCCGTATCAGTGGCTGCTCGAGCAGCGCATCGAGCGCGCGCGCGAGTTGCTGAGCGGCTCGCAACGGCCGATCACCGAAATCGCCGTCACGTGCGGCTTTTCGGATCAGAGCCACTTCACGCGCGTGTTCTCGCAGATGACCGGCACGCCGCCCGCGGCCTGGCGCCGTCAGGCCGCCGGTTGAATTCGCCGGCGCCGCGCGGGGAGCACTGCGGGGAGCACTTTTCGTCAAAACGGCGCGCTCAGCCCGCCGCGCTGTCGCCACCGCCAATCGTGAGGCTCGCGACCAGCCCCGGGTGATTGTCCGCGAGGCTCAGCGTGCCGTGATGCAGCGTCGCGACCGCCTTCACCAGCGCGAGTCCGAGCCCCACGCCGGGCGTGCCGCGGCTCGCGTCGCCGCGATAGAAGCGTTCGGTGACCTTGGGCAGTTCCGCCGCCGGAATGCCGGGCCCGTCGTCCGCTACCTCGATGCACACGCCCGTTGCGGTCGCCCGCGCGACGACGCTGACGTCGCCGTTCTCACGCGCGAACTTCAGTGCGTTGTCGATCAGGTTGCCGACCGCCTGCGCGATCAGCAACGGGTCCGCGACCGCGTTCAGCCGCGCGCACGCGCGAAGCGTCAGCGTGAGCCCGCGCAATTCCGCGACCGGCTGATAGAACTCCACCGCTTCCTCGACGAGCGCGCCGAGATCGCACGCGACAAAGCCCGCGCGCCGCACGCCCGCGTCGATTTCCGCGAGGCGCAGCAGCGCGTTGAAGATGCCGATCACCCGGTCCACGTCCGCGAGCGCGGTTTCGAGTTGCGTCAGCACGCGCTCGTCGCCCTGCTTGCGCAATTCGAGTATCAGCACTTCGAGACGCGAACGCACTTCGGTGAGCGGCGTGCGCAGATCGTGAGCGATCGCGTTGGACACGTTGCGCACGCCGTTGATCATTTCCAGCAGCGCTTCCTGCGCCTGCTTGCGGCTGTTGACCTCTTCCTGCAGCCGCGCGTTCTGCTCCTGCTGCAAGGTCTGCAACGCGCGCAGCTTCAGATGCGTATTCACGCGCGCGGCCACCTCTTCCATCTGCAGCGGCTTGGTGACGAAGTCGACCGCGCCCGCGCGAAAGCCGGTGACCTTGTCCGCGGTGCGGGTGAGCGAGGTCATGAAGATCACCGGAATTTCGCGCGTGAGCGGATTGGCCTTCAGCAGACGGCAGGTTTCGAAGCCGTCGAGCTCCGGCATCATCACGTCGAGCAAGATCAGATCGGGCTGCACCAGTTCGGCGCGCCTGAGCGCTTCGCAGCCGTCGCGGGCGACCGTCACGCGCAGGTTGTTGCTTTCCAGCGCATCGACGACGAGACCGAGATTGGTCGCCGTGTCGTCGACGACGAGCACGACCGGCGGGGCGATATCGAGCGAATGAATCATGCCTGGGACCCCTGAACCAGATGCGCTTCGATCAGCGCGAGCAGCGCCTGCGACTCGTACGCGGCGGCCAGCGCGCGCAGACGCGCGGCGAACCCTTCGTAACGGCTATCGAGCGCGACCAGATGCTGGGCCCGCTCGACGATGTCGCGCATCGAACCGAGCAGCGCGAAGCGGTGCAATTGCGCCATTTCGTGCGGCGGCGGCACGACGAACCTGCCGGCCGGCTCGGGCGCGATCCGCAACGGCGCGGCCACCGGCGCGGCGGGCGCCGGGACCGTCGGCGCATCGAGTTCGAACCAGAACGCGCTGCCCGCGCCGAGCGAACTCGCCACCCGCAGATCGTCGCCCATCATGCGCACCAGTTGACGGCTGATCGCAAGACCGAGCCCCGCGCCGCCGCTGCGCCGCGTCAGTTCGCCGGCCTGTTCGAACGGCTCGAAGATCGCGTCGCGGCGGTCGGCGCTGATGCCGATGCCGCTGTCCGTCACTTCGAAGCGCAGCCGCCCCGGCCGCACCGGCGTGACCGCGAGCGTGACTTCGCCGTGATCGGTGAACTTGACCGCATTGGCGAGCAGGTTCAGCAGCACCTGGCGCAGCCGCTTTTCGTCCACGCTGATCGCGTTGGGCAGATCCGGCGCCGCGCGATAGTGCAGCACGAGGCCTTTTTCCTGCGCGCGGACCCGCACGATCTCGGCGATCACATCGAGAAACGGCGCGAGCGGCACGTCGCGCACCTGTAGTTCGAGCTTGCCCGCGCCGATCCGCGCGAAGTCCAGCAGGTCGTTGATCAGCAACAGCAGATGTTCGCCGCTTTGCTCGATCACGCCGAGGCTCGCCAGTTGCCGCGCGTCGAGCCCGGCGTCGCGCCGCAGGATCTGCGCATAGCCGAGAATGCCGTTGAGCGGCGTGCGCAACTCGTGACTGATGTTGGCGAGAAACTGGTCTTTCGCCTGATTGGCCGCCTCGGCCGCGTCCTTCGCGACCCGCACCGCGTCTTCGAGCGCCTTGCGCGCCGAAATGTCCTGAATGATCGCGATGATGTGGCTGGTGTGGCCGGCCTCGTCGAATTGCAGCGCGACCGACAGGTTGGCCCACACGCGCATGCCGTCGCGCCGCACCAGCACCTGGTCTTCCGAAAAATGCGACGCGCCCGCCTCGCTCGGCACCCCAAAGCGCCGCAGCAGCGCCGCGCAGAAATCGCCGTGCGTGAGGTCCTGCAAGCGCCGTTCGAGCAACGCGTCGCGCTCGTAGCCGACGATCTCGCAGGCGCGTTGATTCACGCGCAGGAAACGCCCGGCGAGATCGCAATGCGCGATGCCCACCGCGGCATTCTCGAAGGTCCCGCGAAAGCGTTCCTCGCTCACGCGCAGCTCCTGCTCGGCGTGCTTCAGTTGCGTGATGTCGACCACGCTGCCGATGAAATGCACCGGCTTGCCGCTCGCATCGCAGCGCGCGGTGCCGCGCACCAGCACCTTGCGGTCGCTGCCGTCGTGGTGCAGCAGCCGGTTCTCGATCTCGAACACGCCGTCGGGCTGCGCGAGAAAGCGCTGCATCGCTTCCTCGGTCGCCGCCCGCTCGTCCGGATGGACCACGCTCATATACGCGTCGTAGTCGAGCAGCGGCGCCTTGCCGGTATAGCCGAGCCATTCCCACACGTTCGCGAAGCGCGCGGTGCCGCGCCGGAAATCGCCATCGGGCATGTCGATCGCCCACACGCCGACGTTCGAGCCGCACATCGCGGTTTCGAAGCGCGCGTTGATTTCGCGCAGCACCTCGGCTTCCTCCGCGCGGCGGCGTTCCGTGACGTCGCGAAACACCAGCACCACGCCGATCACTTCGCGCTGGTCGTCGACGATCGGCGAGCCGTTGCTTTCCACCGGCACCCGGCCGCCGTCGCGCGCGACCAGCAGCCGGCGATGCAGCGCGGGGTCGCCGGCGGGGTCGTCGATCAGCCGGAACACGTCGCCGAGCGAACGGCCGAGCGCTTCCGCGCGCCGCCAGCCGGTCAGCGCCTGCGCGACCGGATTGATGAAGTCGATGCGGCCGTCGGCATCGGTGGCGATCACCCCCTCGCCGATGCTCGACAGCGTCACCGCGTAGCGTTCCTCGCTCGCGCGCAGCCGGCGTTCTGCGCCGTGCTTGTAGAGCGCCATTTCGACCATGGTGCGCAACTGGTTGTCGTCGAACGGCTTGAGCACGTAGCCGAACGGTTCCGCGGTGGTCGCGCGCCGCACGGTGTCCTCGTCCGCGTACGCGGTCAGGAACACCACCGCCAGATCGAACTGGTCGCGCAGCAGCCGGGCAGCGTCGATCCCGTCGAGCTCGCCTTCGAGCCGCACGTCCATCAGCACCAGCTCGGGCTGGGTGTCGCGCGCGAGCACGAGCGCGTCCTCGCCGCGCGTCGTGGTGCCGACCACCGTATGACCGACGCGGGTCATCTGCTGGGCAATGTCGCGAGCGACGATGCGATCGTCCTCGACTATCAATATGCGTGCGGGTGTCATCATGCGTTCATCGGGTGCGGCCTGGCCGGGCCGGGTCAGCCGCCCTCGGCCGGAAATTCGATTGTGAAGGTGGCGCCGCGGCCCGCGTGCGTGCTGCCGGTGTCGACGCTGCCGTGCAGTTGGCGCGCGAGATCGTGGACGAGTTGCAGACCGAGCGTGTCGGCACTGGCGAGGCGAAAGTGCGGCCCGAGACCGGGGCCGTCGTCGGCGATCGAAAGACGGCAACGCGCGTCGCCGCTGTGGCGCAGCTCGATCAGCAACTGCCCGCCCCGGCCGTCGGCGAACGCATGCTTGAACGCGTTCGACACCAGTTCGTTGATGATCAGCCCGCACGACACCGCGCGGTTCATGTCGAGTTGCAGTTCGTCCACCGTGACCCGCAGGTCGACGCCGAGCCGGCGCACATCGTACGCCTGCGCGAGGTGGCCGCACAGATTGCGCACGTGCGGGGCCATCATGATGCGCGCGAAGTTGCCCGCGCGGTACAGGTTCTCGTGCACCAGCGCCATCGAGCGCACGCGGTTGCGGCTTTCCTTGAAGAGTTCCGCGACCGCGCGGTCCGGCACGCGCGAGGCCTGCAGGTTCAGCAGGCTGCTGATCAGTTGCAGGTTGTTCTTCACGCGATGGTGCACCTCGTGCAGCAACGCTTCCTTTTCTTCGAGCAGCGCTTCCTTGTGCTCGAGGGACGCGTTGTGCAGCGAAATCGCCGCTTGCGACGCCAGCAGCGCGAGCACCGTCAGCCGCGCGGGCGAGAACACGCCCGGCGCGAGATCGTTTTCCAGATACAGCACGCCGACCAGCTTCGCCTGCTTGACGATCGGCAGCGCCAGCAGCGAGCGCGCGCGGTGCTCGTGCAGATAGTCGTCGGCGGAAAACGGATGAGCGCGCAGCGCGTCATCGACGTGTGCGAGTTCGCGCGTGCGCAGGGCCTCGTGCAGCAGCGTGAGCGGCACGTCGCGCGGCGTCAGCGCGCGGCTTTCGATGCTGACCTGCGCACCGTCGCGGCGCGACACCGCCTCGGCCTCGATGCACAGCTTTTCGTCGCGCGGCAGCACCAGCACCGCGCGGCGCGCGCCCGAGTGTTCGAGCACGATCGTCATCAGCGTGCGCATCAGTTTCGCGAGCACGATCTCGCCGGAAATTGCCTGGGATGCCTTGACGACCGTTTCCACGTCCAGGTGCGCGGCGACAATGCCATGGCTCGCGACGCTTTGCGCCCCTTCGTGCAGCAGCTGCGGATAACTCGCGTCGAGCGCGCGGACCTTCGCGAGCGCGCCCCAGCGGATCCACGCGCGGCGCGCATTGCGCAGATACATCTGCGCGGCGTCCGCCAGCTCGCTCGCCAGACAGAAGCGCCCCGCCGCCTCCTGCGCCAATGCTTCGACATGCGCGAAGTGATGCTCGCGCGCAAGCCGGATCGCGCTTTCGTAGTGACGCAGCGCGTCGAACGGGCGTGCCTGGACGCGCGCGAGCTCCGCTTCCACGAGCGCCGCGCGGCCGCCGAAATTGCTCGGGCAATGACGCGCCCACACGCACAGCATGTCGCGATGCTGCAACAGCGCGTCCGCATGCTCCACGCGGCCGCTGTCGTCGACCTCGTCGTGGCGGCGCGCGCGCGCGAGCGCCGCGTAAAAGTGATACTCGGCCAGTTCGAGGTGCCCGGCCGAGGTCCACAACAGCGGACGCGCTTTCTCGCCGACGGCGAGCGCGGCTTCGATCTCGCCGGCGTGATACAGCCATTGCTGCTTGCGGATCCAGTGCCAGCACGCGGCAATCGCGAGGCTCGGATCGCTCTCCAGATGCTCTTCGAAGCGCGCTTCGTCGAAGTTCGGCTCAGCCCCGAGCGCCGGCGGCGTGCCGCGCAGGTGGCCGATCAGCAGCAGTTGCGACGAGATGATGTCGACGATCAGCCCGAAGCGCGCCGCCTTCACGACCGCGAGCCGCTGCCCGGCCTCGCGCTCCAGTTCGACGAGGGGTTCGCCCGCGGCGAGCAGACTCGTCACGTACGAGCAACTGCTGAAACCCATGTACGTGAGATCGCCGCGTTCGCTAGCGACCTCGAACGCGCGCCGCAACAGGCCGAGTTCGCTGCGCACGTGCTGGGTCCACGGCGTCACGTGATACGCGAAGCACATATAGACGCGCGCCTTGAAGCGTTCGAGACCGCGCTGGTCGACCAGCGCGAGTCCCAGCCGGCCGAAGCCGAACGCCGCCTGATAGTCGCCGAACACCGGACCGGCGACCATCCCGAGATACGCATAGCCGAGCGCCGACGCGTCGCTGTTGCCGTGTGCGAGACTCAGATTGGCCATCCGGCACAGCACGAGGCACACCAGATCCTCGTCGCTGAAAAAGGCCGGCGGCAGCACCGCGGTGAGCACGTCCAGGGTCGCCGCCAGTTCCTCGTCGCCGAGCAACGGCAGTTCGAGCAGCGCGTCGATCGGCCGGTCGCCGATCCCTTGCAGCAGGCGGTCGTATTCGCGCCGCGCCGCGTCGCGCCCCGGGTGCGCCGCCCAATCGACGCCGATCTGCCGCAGATAGTCCAGACAGGTCTGAACCGCGAGCGACATTTGATCGAGCGCGGTAAACAGCGTGATGCGCAAAAACGCGACCGCCGCGCGGTCGGGCAGGTTCGCCGCGCGCGCGGCAAGCGCTTCGAGCCGGCGCGCCGCGCTGTCGGTCGCGCCGGTCAGAAACTCGCACTCGGCGCGGCTCGCTTCCAGCGCGAACTTGCGCCGGTAGTCGCCGGCCCACGCCGCGTCGCCGAGCAGCTCGCTGCCGAGCGCCAGATACGTCAGGGCCGAGCCATACGCGGACGAAGCCTTCGCGCGGCGGCCCGCCTCCAGGTTCAGATCGACGATGCGCTCGCGTTCCGCGCGTTCGCTCAAGAGCTGCAACGCGCGGTTGTACTGGTTGGCGATCTCGAACACCTGGCGGCCGGCGTCCGCGGCCGCGTCGAGCGGCGCGGGCGCGCTCAGCATCCGGGCGATGCGCAGGTGCTCGTGCGGCCGCTGTGGCGGCGCGAGCGACGCGTACGCGGCCTCCTGCACCCGGTCGTGGACGAACGCGTAGCCGTCGTCACGCCGATAGATCAGCCCCGCCTGCACCGCTTCGGCAAGCGCCGCGCGCACTTCGCCGACCGGCTCGCCGCTCACGCGCGCAAGCGTCGCGTCGGCAGCCGCGTTGCCGACACACGCGAACTGCCTGAGGCGCTGTTGCGCGCCCGCCGACAGACGGCCGATCCGGCCGATCATCAGGTCCACGATCCCGGCCGCGAACCGCGCGCCGCGAATCTCGCCGACCTCGAAGCGCCACGCGCGTTCGTCGCGATCGAAGCGCACGAGCCCTTCTTCTTCGAGGATGTGCAGGAACTGCACCACGTAGAACGGATTGCCGCCGGTTTGATCGAAGATCGCGGCGGCCAGCGGTGCGGCAGCGGCGGCTTCCACGTGCAGCGTGTCGGCCAGCAGCCGCGCGATGTCCGGCTGTCCGAGCGGCGCGAGCAGGATCGGCTGCACCGGCAGGCCGGCGGCGCGCAGTGTGTCGAGCACTCGCGTCAGCGCGTGCGCGGGGCCGAGTTCGTTGTCGCGATACGCGCCGACCAGCAGCACAGGGCCGGGCGCGGCGTTGTTCGCGAGACCTTCGAGCCAGCCGGCGGTGCCCGCGTCGAGCCATTGCAGGTCGTCGAGAAACAGCACCAGCGGCTGCCCGGGCGCGCAGAAGGTGCCGATGAAGCGCGTCAGCACCGACTGAAAGCGCGCCTGTGCCTCCTGCGGCGGCAGCCTGGGCACCGCCGGCTGCGCACCGATCTCGCGCTCGAGCTGCGGAATCAGCTCGACGATCAGGCCGCCGTTCGCGCCGAGCGCATCGCGCAAACGTTCGTGCCATTGGGCGAGGCCGAAGTTAGGATCCTCGCGCAGCTGGTCGATCAGCGCGCCGAACGCCTGGGCGAGCGTCGCATACGGAATGTCGCGCTGGTACTGGTCGAATTTGCCCGCCGCGAAGCGCGCGTGCGACGGCGCGAGGGTCTTTTGCAACTGCTCGACGAGGCTCGACTTGCCGATCCCCGAATAGCCGGAGATCAGCACCGCCTGGGTGCCACCGTGGCTCACCACCGTGTCGAACGCGGCCGCGAGCGCGGCGCTTTCGCGTTCGCGGCCATACAGCCGCGCCGGCAGCAGCAGGCGCTCCGGCGTGTCCAGCGCGCCCAGCGCGAACGGCTCGATGCGGGCCGAGTCCCGCCACGCTTGCAGGCAACGGCGCAAATCGGCTTCCAGTCCCAGCGCGCTCTGATAGCGGGCCTCGGCGGACTTTGCCAGCAGCCGGCCGACCAGCGCCGCCAGTTGCGCGGGCACCTCGCGGCCGCGCTCGCCGAGCGCGATCGGCTCGCGCGCGATATGACAGTGCAGCCATTCCTGCGGCGACGCCGCGCGGTACGGCAGATGCCCGCTCAGCATTTCGTAGAGGATCACGCCGAGCGAATACAGGTCGCAGCGCGCGTCCACGCCGCGGTTCATCAGTCCGGTCTGCTCGGGCGCGAGGTACGCGAGCGCGTCGACGGTCAGCGCCGGCGGTTCGCTCGACGCTTGCTCGCGGGTCGCGCGCGACGCGCGGCCGAAGCCGGTCAGCGCGACGCGTTCGGCCTCCACGTCGACCAGCACGTTGGCGGGCCGCAGGTCCTTGTGGATGATGCCGCGCGCGTGCAGCAGCCTGAGCGCCGCCGCGAGTTCGGCGGCGAGCGCCAGCACGCTCGCGAGCGGTAGCGAACCGGCCGGCAGCGACGCCAGCGACACCCCGCCGGGGTCGTCGAGCACCAGCGTGGCGACGCCCAGATGCTCGGTCAGCGCGTGCGGGGTGGTCAGCGCCGGGCCCGCGAGCAGCGCGCGCAGCGCATATGCGTGTTCGAGCCGCGTCTGGCTTTCGGCGGCGGGCTGCGCGGCCGGCGGCGCGAGCGCGAGCCACGTCTGCGCGCTGCCCGGTTGCGCGAGCCGCGCCAGCACGAACTCGCCGTCGTCGCACAGCGTGCGTCGTTCGAAAGATCGCAGATCGAGCATGCGCGCGCCTCCCGTCAGCCCTGCGCGGTCAGCATGTAGCCGGAATTGCGCACGGTCAGCAGCAGCGACTTGTCGAAGCCGGTGTCGATCTTCTGGCGCAGCTTGCTCACATGAACGTCGATCACGTTGGTCTGCGGATCGAAGTGATATTCCCAGATGTTCTCGAGCAGCATCGTGCGCGTGACGACCTGTCCGGCATGCCGCATCAGATATTCGAGCAGCTTGAATTCGCGCGGCTTCAGCGAGATTGAACGGCCCGCGCGTGTGACCTTGCGCGACAACAGATCGACGCACAGGTCGCCGACCTTCAGCACCGTTTCCACGAAACTCTCGCCCGAGCGGCGCGCCAGCGCATCGAGCCTGGCGAGTACTTCGCCGAGCGCGAACGGCTTGACCACGTAATCGTCGCCGCCGGCCTTCAGCCCGCGAATGCGCTCGTCGACCTCGCCCAGCGCGCTGAGGATCAGCACCGGCACCTTGTTGCCGGTGGCGCGCAGCGCCGACACGATGCCGAGCCCGTCGATGCCGCCCGGCAGCATCCGGTCGAGCACGATTGCGTCGTAGGCTTCGCTCGCGGCGAAAAACATGCCGTCGCGTCCGTTGTCGGCGCAGTCGACGACATGACCCATTTCGGCGAGCCCCTTGCGCAGGAAGCCGGCGACCTGTTCATTGTCTTCGATGACCAGAATTTTCATTGGATGGCTGTTCTAAAGCGATTGGCGCGCGAACGGGGCCCAGGCCGGCATCCGATGAGCCCGTTGCGGAAATGACGAGAGACGAGGCGCGGCGGCCTCGTGGCGATGCCGGCGCGGCCCGGCGTTGCGCGCGGCCGCAGCTGGCGGCCGCCCATTATGCGTCAGCGGCGCGCGGGCGCGAATTGGCGCCGGATTAATTTTTCTTAATGTCGGCGTGCGCCGGCGGGCCGGGCGTGCCCGCGGCCACACATTAACGAAGCTTAATGTTTCGGTCATCGGGGGCCAATCCGCCCACGCATACGATCGCGGTTCATCCTCAGCCAACCTCGATCATGCGAACCGATCCCTCCTTGAACGCCGGCGCCGACGCGCCGGCGACCGACAGCGGACCGCGCGACGGCGTGATAACCGTCGGCGAGCTCCGGATCGATCTGCACCAGCGCACGTTGCAGCGATGCGACGAGACGCTGCCGATCGGTTCGCGCGCGTTCGACATCCTCGCGGTGCTGGCCCGCGCCGGCGGGCGTCTGGTCAGCAAGGACGAATTGATGAACACGGTGTGGCCGCATACGTTCGTCGAGGAAAACAATGTGCAGGTCCACCTGTCGGGACTGAGAAAGTTGCTCGGCGCCGACCGCGATCTGATCGTCACGGTGCCGGGGCACGGCTATCGGCTGGTGCAGCGGCGCGCGCCGAGCGCGGCCGGCCCGCGCGAGCCATCGGACGCGCCGCGCGGCGCCGCGGCCAGCCGGCCGGCCTGCGCGCGCTCGCTGGTCGGCCGCGACGCGATGCTCGCGAGCGTCGACGCGCTGCTCGCGCACGCGCGCGTGCTGACGCTGGTCGGCACGGGCGGCGTCGGCAAATCGACGCTCGGCCGCGAAGCGGCGCGGCGGCTCGCGGCCCGCACGGCCGAGCCGCTGCGCATCGTGTCGCTCGCGGGCGCGCGCGACAAGGCCGCGGTGCTCGCGGCGCTGGCCCGCCACTGCGACGCGGCCGCGCACGCGCCGCTGGAACTCGCCGCGATCGTCGCAAGCGTGAGCCAGTGGCGCGGCGTGCTGCTGCTCGACGATGTGGACCCGGCCATCAGCGCGGTCGCGGAATTCGTCGATGCACTGACGGCGGCGGGCGACCAGCCGCGGCTTGTCGTGACCAGCCGCGAGCCGCTGCGCATCATGCCGGAGACCGTGTTCCGGGTCGCCCCGCTCGAGGTTCCCGCGCAGGACGCGCCCGCTGCCGCGCTGCGCACCAGTGCGTCGGTGCAACTGTTTCTGGGCCGCGCCCATGCGATGCAGGCGCAGGTGCGCGACGACGGCGACGCGCTCGCCGTGATCGCCGCGATTTGCCGGCGCGTGGGCGGCGTGCCGCTCGCGATCGAACTCGCGGCGGCGAGGCTGACCGCGCTCGGCCTCGACGACATCTTGCGGCGTCTGGACGACCCGCTGACGCTGCTGGCCGGCGGCTACCGCACCGCGCTGCCCCGCCACCGCTCGCTGCGCGCCAACGTCGAATGGAGTTATGCGTTGCTCGATGCGAACCAGCACGCGTTGCTCCATTGCATTGCCTGCTTCGACCGCGCGTTCGCGCTGGAGGCGCTGTGCGCGGTGGCGGACGACGCAGGACTCGCGCCGGAGCAGGCAGTGGAGTGCGCGAGCCAGCTCGTCGCGAAGTCGCTGTTGTGCGTTGAGTTCGACGGCCTGCGCGCCCGCTACCGCCTGCCGGACGCGATCCGGCTGTTCGCGCTTGAAATGTCACGCACGCCGCACTACGCTCCGAACGATCCGCTGGGCGCTCGCGCGAACCGCGACGCGGTCGCCGTCGCTGCCGCTGCCGCGACCGCGCACTGAGCGCAACCGGCGCCGCCGCCCGGCGGCGTGCCGGCAACCCGACCGCGATCTCGCAGGTGCGCGGTTTGCTCGCCTGTAGCCCGGCCAGCGCCGCGGTGCCGTAGCGCCGCAGCGCTGCGCCTATACTCCCGCCCAGTATTGACCTATACTGCCCGGCAGTATCCCCTATCGATCCCGCCATGCCTCACTCCCCCGAAGAAAAGAAGCGCGTCCTGACGCGCGTGCGCCGGGTTCGCGGTCAGCTCGACGCGCTCGAACGCGCGCTGGAAGAAGGCGCCGACTGCGCGCCGGTGCTGCAGCAGCTGGCGGCGATCCGCGGGGCGATCAACGGCGTGATGGCCGGCGTGCTCGAAAGTCATCTGCGCGAAGAGTTCGCGCATCTGGCGGGAACCTCGGAGACCTCGGCCGGATCGATCGATGATGTGGTCAGCCTCGTTCGAACCTATCTGCGTTAGCCCGCCGCGGGCCCGCCCGCGCTCCGCTAGCCGAACCCACTTGTTAACAGGACTTCTATGAAATCGCGTGCTGCTGTTGCGTTTGCGCCGGGCAAACCCCTCGAGATCGTCGAGATCGACGTCGAACCGCCCCGCAAGGGCGAAGTGCTGGTGAAGATCACCCACACCGGCGTGTGCCATACCGATGCGTTCACGCTGTCGGGCGACGACCCCGAAGGCCTGTTCCCGGTCGTGCTCGGCCATGAAGGCGCGGGCATCGTCGTCGAAGTGGGCGAAGGGGTGACCAGCGTGAAGCCCGGCGACCACGTCATTCCCCTCTACACCGCCGAATGCGGCGAGTGTCTGTTCTGCAAAAGCGGCAAGACCAATCTGTGCGTGTCGGTGCGCGCGACCCAGGGCAAGGGCGTGATGCCCGACGGCACCACGCGCTTCAGCTACAACGGCCAGCCGCTCTATCACTACATGGGCTGCTCGACGTTCAGCGAATACACGGTGGTGGCCGAAGTGTCGCTCGCGAAGATCAATCCGCAAGCCAATCCCGAGCAGGTCTGCCTGCTGGGCTGCGGCGTGACCACGGGTCTCGGGGCAGTGAAAAACACGGCCAAGGTGCAGGAAGGCGATACGGTCGCCGTGTTCGGACTCGGCGGCATCGGCCTCGCGGTGATCCAGGGCGCCAAGCTCGCGAAGGCGGGCCGCATCATCGCGATCGATACCAATCCGGGCAAGTTCGATCTGGCGCGCGCGTTCGGCGCGACCGATTGCGTGAACCCGAACGATCACGAAAAACCGATTCAACAGGTGATCGTCGAGATGACCACATGGGGCGTCGACCATAGCTTCGAGTGCATCGGCAACGTCAATGTGATGCGCGCGGCGCTCGAATGCGCGCACCGCGGCTGGGGTCAGTCGGTGGTGATCGGGGTGGCCGGCGCGGGTCAGGAAATTTCCACGCGGCCGTTCCAGCTGGTGACCGGCCGCCGCTGGCTCGGCACCGCGTTCGGCGGCGTCAAGGGCCGCTCGCAGTTGCCGGGCATGGTCGAAGAAGCGATGGAAGGCAAGATCCAGCTCGCGCCGTTCGTCACCCATACGAGGGCGCTCGACGGCATCAACGAAGCGTTCGATCTGATGCACGAAGGCAAGTCGATCCGCACGGTCGTGCATTACTGAGCTGATGCGTCGATGAGCGATCGGCACTGACCAGGAGGCGTTAATACAGATGGAGCGCATTGAACGACACGTCAGCCACGGCGGCAGCCAGGAGGTGTGGAAACACACTTCCACCAGCGTCGGCGGCGAGATGAAATTCGGCATTTATCTGCCCGAGGCCGCGCTGCGCGGGCAGAAATGTCCGGTGCTGTACTGGCTGTCGGGGCTCACCTGCACCGAACAGAACTTCATCACCAAGGCCGGCGCGCAGCGTTACGCGGCCGAACATGGAGTCATCGTCGTTGCGCCGGACACTAGTCCGCGCGGCAGCGAGGTCGCCGATTCGCCGGACTACGATCTCGGCCAGGGCGCGGGCTTTTATGTGAACGCGACACGCGAGCCGTGGGCGAAGCACTTCCGCATGTACGACTACGTGGTGTCCGAACTGCCGGCGCTCGTCGAGGCCCACTTCCCGGCCAGCGACGCGCGCTCGATCAGCGGTCACTCGATGGGCGGGCACGGCGCGCTGGTGATCGCGCTGCGCAATCCGGGCCGTTATCGCAGCGTGTCGGCGTTTTCGCCGATCGTCGCGCCGAGCCAGGTGCCGTGGGGCGAGAAGGCGCTCGGTGCGTATCTCGGCGACGAGCGCGACGCGTGGAAGCAGTACGACGCGGTGGAACTCGTCGGCAGCGCGAGCGAGAAGCTGCCGCTGCTCGTCGAACAGGGTGGCGGCGACGAATTCCTCGCGCAACAACTGCGGCCGGAACTGCTGCAGCAAGCTTGCGCGAAGGCCGGGCACCCGTTGCAGCTGAAGCTGCGCGACGGCTACGACCATAGCTATTACTTCATCGCCAGCTTTATCGGCGAACACTTCGCGTATCACGCCAAAGCACTGGCCTGATCGCGCGGGCCGGCTTGCGCCCGTTGCGGCAAGCCGGGTCCGATAATTGCAGCGCGTCGCTCACAGGAGGACTCATGGGCGACGACAAACTACTCGATCCGGAAAGCACGGTCAGCGATCCGGTGTCACGATCATGGATCCGGCGCCTCGGCCCGGGTCTCGTCACCGGCGCGGCGGACGACGACCCTTCCGGCATCGGCACCTATTCGCAGGCGGGCGCGCAGTTCGGCTTCAACCTGCTGTGGACGCTGCTGCTGACCTATCCGCTGATGAGTGCGATCCAGCTGGTGAGCGCGCGCATCGCCCGGGTGACCGGCAAAGGTCTCGCGTCGAACATGCTCGCGCACTATCCGCGCTGGCTGCTCTACAGCGCGGTCGTGCTGCTGGTGCTCGCCAACGTAATCAATATCGCAGCCGATCTGTCGGCGATGGGCGCGGCGGTCGGCTTGCTGGTGCCCGGTCCCGAGCATCTCTACGTGGTCGTGCTCGGCGGCTTTTCGGTCGTGCTGCAGATCTTCGTCCCTTACGAGCGCTATGCGCGCTTTCTGAAGTGGGCGGCGCTGGTGCTGCTCGCCTATGTCGCGGTCGCGCTGATCGTGCCGATCCGGTGGGGCGACGTCGCGCATGCGATCGTGTTTCCGCGCATCGAGCTGACCCCGGCCTATCTGACCACCGTCACCGCGGTGCTCGGCACCACCATCAGTCCGTATCTGTTCTTCTGGCAGGCGTCGCAGGAAATCGAGGAGATGCGCGCGAAGCCGGGTCAGGGGCCGTTGCGCCGCGAGCCGCAGCAGGCGCCCGCGCAGTTGCGGCGAATCAGCTTCGATACGTGGGTGGGAATGGGCGTGTCGAGCGTGATCGCGTTCTTCATCATGCTGACCGCCGGCGCGACGCTGCATCTGCATCACATCGAAGTAAAGACCTCGGCGGACGCCGCGCGCGCGCTCGAACCGTTCGCCGGGCGCTTCGCTTACGCGCTGTTTGCGATCGGCATCGTCGGCACCGGGCTGCTGGCGCTGCCGGTGCTGGCCGGCTCGGCCGCCTATGCGGCGGCGGGAAGTTTTCGCTGGCGCAGTTCGCTGTCGCTGCACCTGACGCTCGCGCGCGAGTTTTATGCGGTGATCGCGCTGGCGATCGTCGGCGGCGTGGCAATCACCTTCATGCACTTCGACCCGATCCGCGCGCTGTACTGGAGCGCGGTGATCAACGGCGTGGCCGCGGTGCCGATCATGGTGATCATCATGCTGATGGCGCGCAGCCGCCGCGTAATGGGCGAGTTCGCGATCAGGGGCGCGCTCGGCTGGGGCGGATGGGCGGCGACAGTCGCGATGATGGTTGCGGCGGCGGGGGTGTTTGTGCCGGCGTGAGCCGGGGTGTGCCCCAAATAGTCTTACTAGTTACGGGTATACAAGTATTAGCCGACGCAACCGCGCTGAACTAACATTTTTGCGGTACCGCACGGCGCGTAACGAGTGCTTCCGAATCCGGGCTGCCCGCCTTCACGCCACTACCCTGCGCTGCGCGCGAGCAGCGCACTCCCGGTGCCATCGAGCATCTGCATACGATCGACTCGACGTCGACCGCATCGACCAACGCAGAAGTGAACCGGAGGCAAAAATGGCACAGCAACGGGACGACGATCAGGCCGCTAGCGGCAATGGTTTCAGTGCGCAGCGGCGGGGGCTGATGCAGGGAGCGGGCTTGGGCGCCGCGCTTTCCCTACTGGGCGCGCTAGGCGGCAGCGGCGGACTGATCGGTACCGCGCAGGCGGCGGAAGCTGCTTTTCCCGCGCACAAGAAGTGGAAGATCGTGTTCGTTAATCACGTCACCACCAATCCGTTCTTCGTGCCCACCCAGTACGGTATTCAGGACGCCTGCTCGTTGCTCGGCATGGACTATCAGTGGACCGGCTCGGCCACCTCGGACGCCGGCGAAATGGTCCGCGCGGTCAATTCGGCAATCGCCGCCAAGGCCGATGCGATCGCCGTGCCGATCGTCGATCCGAGCGCCTTCGACAAGCCGATCCAGGCCGCGCTCGACGCCGGCATTCCGGTGTTCTCGTACAACGCCGACGCGCCGCGCGGCAAGAAAAATCCGCGCCTTGCGTATATCGGTCAGGATCTCTATCTATCCGGCTATCAGATGGGCGAGCGCATCGTCAGTCTGATCGACAGCGGGATGGTCGCCCTCTTCATCGCGACGCCGGGCCAGCTCAACATCCAGCCGCGCCTGGACGGCGCGAGCGACGCGATCAAGAAGTCGGGCAAGAAGATCGATATTCAGACCATCGCCACCGGCGCGACCGTCAACGAGGAGCTGTCGAAGATCAAATCGTTCTACCTCGGACACCAGGACGTGAAAGGCATGTTCGCGGTGGACGCGGGCAGCACCCAAGGCGTCGCGCAGGTGATGAAGGAATCGAACCTCCCCGCCAAGGGCGTGCACGGCGGCGGGTTCGACCTGCTGCCCACCACCGTGCAGCTGATCCACGAAGGCTTTCTCGACTTCACGATCGATCAGCAGCCGTACGTGCAGGGTTTTTATACGGTGATGCAGGCTTTCGTCACGCTCGCCTCCGGCGGCCTCGTCGGCCCGGCCGATACCAACACCGGTCTGAAATTCGTGACGAAGGACACCGTCGAGCCGTACCTGAACACGTCGACGCGTTATGAAGGCAAGACCACCCAGCCGCAAATCGTGCCGATGCGCGGCGCGATCAAGTCGTGATGAACACAGTGGACGAGACCGGCAAAATGCAAACGGCTCGCGTGCCCCGGCGCGCGGGCGTTTCGTTCGCATCGCAATGGGGCGCCGAGCTGCGCATTCTGCTGGTAGCGGTGCTGCTGGCCGCGTATTTCCAATTCGCAAATCGCGATTTTCTGCTCAGCAACGCGAGCCTCGTCAACCTGTCGCAGTACATCGCGCCGGTCGCGATCATCGCGTTCGGCGAAATCATGCTGATGATCGGCGGCGACATCGATCTGTCCGCGGGCATGGTGTTCGCATTCGCGCCGTTCATGATGGTGTTCGCGAACGACGCGGGCGCGCCGATGTGGCTCGCGCTGATCGCGGGACTGATTGCCGCGGCGCTGATCGGCTTCGTGAACGGCGCGGTGACCGTGTGGCTGCGCTTGCCGTCGTTCGTCACCACGCTCGGCACGCTGTTTCTGATCAACGGCATCACGCTCACCGTGTCGCGCGGCACGCCCGCCCCCACGCCCGGGTCGCCGCTGTTCGCGGCGGTGATGGGCGCATGGGGCTACAGCGAAATCCTCTGGACCTTCGCGATCGCGTTCGCGATGCACGTGCTGTTGCGGCACACGCGCTGGGGCCTGCATACCCAGGCCGCGGGCGCCAATCCGATCGGCGCGAGTGAAGCCGGTATTCACGTGAACCGGCTGCGGCTCGGCAATTTCATCCTCGCGGCGGTGCTCGCGGGTTTCACCGGGATCCTCGAAGCGTTCCGGATCACGTCGATCGATCCGCAGGCCGGCGGCAACCAGATCATGTTTCTCGCGGTGGCCGCGGCGGTGATCGGCGGCACACCGCTCACCGGCGGCTCGGGCACGATCGTCGGCGGATTGATTGGCGCGGCGGTGCTCGGCATCCTGAGCGACGGCTTCACGCTGATCGGGATCAACGCGTTCACGTTCAACATCATTCTCGGCGCGGCGATTCTCGCGGCGATGATCTTCAATGTTCACGTCGGGCGCATTCGCCGCAAGGGAGGCCGCTGATGGACGAAGCGCCCAACGCATCGCCTCACTCGCCCGCCGCCCCGGCTCCTCTTCATGCAGCCGATGCGGCGCTCGCGCTGCGCGGCGAGAGCCTCGTCAAACGCTTCGGCGCGGTGACCGCGCTCGACGGCGTATCGCTCACGCTCGGCAAGGGCGAAATTCTCGGCGTTCTGGGCGACAACGGCGCGGGCAAATCCACGCTGGTCAAGATCCTCACCGGCTTTCATCAGCAAACCGGCGGCACGCTTCATATCGACGGCCACGAAACGCTGCTGCGCTCGGTCGATCACGCGCGCTCGCTCGGCATCGAATGCGTGTACCAGGATCTCGCGCTCGCCAATTCGCTGAGCATCTATCACAACATGTTCCTGAACCGCGAGATCGTGCGGCGCGGGCCGTTCCGGCTGCTCGACCATAAACAGATGCGCGAGCGCGCCGCGCAGTGTCTCGACGACATCGGCGTGCATGTGCCGTCGGTCGATCTGCCGGTCGAGCGTTTGTCGGGCGGCCAGCGCCAGGCGATCGCGGTGGCGCGCGCCGTGCATTCGAACGCGAAAATCCTGTTGCTCGACGAGCCGCTCGCGGCAATGGGCGCGCGCGAGGCGGGACTGATCATCGATCTTTTAATGCGTCTGAAGGAAAAAGGCGGCCTGTCGATCATCATGATCATGCACAACTATGCGCAGACGCTCGACATCGCCGATCGCATCATGCTGATGCAGCGCGGACGCGTGACCTACGAGCAGCAGAGCGCACTGACTTCGGTCGCCGAACTGATGGATATCGTGCGGCGGGAATACCGGGCGATGCGCGCGGCCGGCTCGCATTGAGTTGATCGGCCCACGGGCTACGCGGCGCCGCTGCCCCGAAATAATATGGACTACCGAAATCCGGAGAAACGCAAGAGCATGCACGGACGCATCGTGCAGGAGCTCGGCATGCGGATCGTCGGCGGCACGCTCGCGCCGGGCCAGCGGCTGCCCGCTGAACCGTCGCTGTGCGAGACCTACGGCGTGAGCCGTCCGGTGCTGCGCGAGGCGACGCGCGTGCTGGTCGCCAAAGGGCTGGTGTTGTCCAAACCGCGCGTGGGCAGCGTGGTGCGGCCGCGCGAAGAGTGGCATCTGCTCGACCCGGACGTGCTGTACTGGACCGTCAACAGCGTCGCCGAAGGGCAATTCTTTCATTCGCTGATGACGGTGCGGCAGATCATCGAGCCCGCTGCGTCCGCTCTGGCCGCCACCTGCGCGAGCGATGCCGATCGCGCGCGCATCGCGGCCGCTTACACGCGCATGGAGCAGGCGGAAACGGCGGCGGATCTGCTCGAACCGGATCTGGAATTTCATCGCGCGATCATGGCCGCGACCCACAACGACATGCTCGCGTATATCGGCAATATGCTGTCGCTCGCGCTCGGCGAGTCGATCAAGCTGACGAGCCGCCACCCGAATACCCATGCGCTTTCGCTGCCGCGCCACAAGGCGATTCTGAACGCGATCGAGAACCGCGACGCCGGCGCGGCCCGCGAGGCGAGCCGGGTCCAGCTCGACAATGCGCGCGCGGATGCCCAGGCGATTCTCGGCGCCGCGACGCAGGCCCCGGAAAAGCCGAACAGCACGGATTAGGATCGAGCGTCATCTGTACCGAACGCCGCCTCGTAACCAGATCCCCCCGGACACCCCGCCGCCGCACCGGTCACCGGTAACGACACCGCGGCCACGATCCTGCCGCCGGGCACGCTCATGCTGTCGTTGCCCGCCTTGTGCGCTTTGCTGCAAGCCGCCACGCTGATGGCCATCGGCACGAGCAGCAGCGCCACGTGTATCCATCGTTTCATCTTTCCTCCTCACCCGAAGTTCGTGACTGCTACCCCGGGTCATGCAGCAACGCAGCAGCGTGCATGCCCGCACTCGCGGCGCTGCGAACCGGCCGTCGACAGACAAACGAAAACCTCAGGCATGGCTAATGCGCACCTACTAAAGACCGGTTCCGCCAAAGGAAGGAAAGTCATGTCCACAGCGCCATCGCCCACCCGCGCTTCACCTCGCCAGCCAGTCCGCCACCGTGCCCGTGCGTCAGCGCAGCTCGCCGCCGCGCTGTTCGAATGGCTCAATCCGATCCCGTATGGGATGTTCGTCGCTACGCTAATCTTCGACATCACGTATATGAACACGCGCAACGTCTTCTGGGCCAAAGGCGCCGCGTGGCTCGTCACGGTCGGCCTGCTGATCGCGATCATCCCGCGCCTGCTGAACTTCGGCCACGTGTGGTTGCAGCGACGCCGGCCGGTCTCGCGGCTCGAACGCGTCGACTTCTGGCTCAATCTGTTCGCAATCGCCGCGGCGATCGTCAATGCGTTCGTTCACAGCCGCGACGCGTATGCGATGGTGCCGGACAACGTGATTCTGTCGATGGTCACCGTCGTACTGCTAAGCATCTCGCACGTCGTAATGGCGATGAACCGGCTTGCTCGCGCGGAGGTGGTTCATGAATAAGCGCCCTACGATCAGCGTGTTCGTCGCGGCCGTCGCCAGTGCCGCGCTGCTTGGCGGCTGCCACGAACAGGCCGAGTACAACCCGACCCAACAGGCCGGCACCAATCCAACGCTGCCGCCCGCACGCAACTTCTTCGCGCCGCCGATGCAGGTGCCGAAATACGCCGGCTGGCAAAACGGCGCAACGCCGAAAGTGGCGGACGGGCTGAAGATCGAGAAGATCGCGTCGGGACTCGTGCACCCTCGCCAGCTTTACACGCTGCCCAACGGCGACGTGCTGGTGGCCGAATCGAATAGCCCGAACCAAGAAGCGGTGACCACGCCGAAGCAGGTGATCGCCGGACTGATCGAAAGCAAGTCGGGCAAGAAGGCAGAAGGCGCGAATCGCATCACGCTGCTCAGAAAGCCCGCGAACGGCAGCGGAGCATGGCAGCGCTTCGTGTTCATCGACCACCTGCACTCGCCGTTCGGCATGCAGCTGATCGGCGATACGCTCTATGTCGCCGATACCGATGCGATCCTGAAGTTTCCGTACCAGACCGGTGCGACCAGCATCAGTGAGCGCGGCGTCGAACTCGCCGACCTGCCAGATACGATCAACCATCACTGGACCAAAGCGCTGCTGGCCAGCCGCGACGGCAAGAAGCTGTATGTCGGCGTCGGCTCGAACAGCAATGTCGGCGAGAACGGTCTGGAAGTCGAGTACCGGCGCGCGGACGTGCTCGAAGTCGACACCGCGACCGGCGCGAGCCGCGTTTACGCGGCGGGCATCCGCAATCCGACCGGCCTGCAATGGGAGCCGCAAACCGGACAACTGTGGGCGATCGCCAATGAGCGCGACGAGATCGGCCCGGACCTCGTGCCCGACTATCTGACCTCGGTGAAAGAGAACGCGTTCTACGGCTGGCCCTATAGCTATTACGGCCAGCATGTCGATCCGCGCGCCCAGCCGCAGCGTCCGGACCTCGTCGCGAAAGCGATCCCGCCGGACTTCGCGCTCGGCTCGCACGTCGCGGCGCTCGGCCTGCTGTTCTATACCGGCAACAGCCTGCCCGCGCGCTATCGCGGCGGCGCATTCATCGGCGAGCACGGCAGTTGGGACCGCTCGCCGTTGAGCGGTTACGTGGTCGCGTACGTACCGTTCGCGAACGGTAAACCGGCCGGCGCGCCGCAGGATGTCGTGACCGGCTTCACGTCGGCGGATCAGAAGCAATCCTATGGAGCCCCGGTCGGCGTCGCGCAGGATCGCGACGGCGCGCTGCTGATTGCCGACGACGTCGGCAACACCGTCTGGCGGGTGACGGCCGCGGGAAGCTGAGCGATGCGCAGCACGGTTGAAATGCGCGAGCGGCAATTCGCGGGGACGCCGGCGCGCGACTGCGTCGGCTGGCCGGAACATGTGTAGACGCGCTGTGCCGACCGCCGCATCAGACATCCGGTTGGACAATCGCCCGTCGTCGCGCTCGCGTGCCGCCACGCACCTGCTGTTCGTGCTCGCGCTGGGCGGCCCGGCGCTATCAAGCACCACTCCCGCGTACGCGGTCTGCGCGATCGCCCAATACGGCGAGCCCAAATACCCGGCGAAGTTCCAACATTTCGACTACGTGAATCCGGCCGCGCCGCGCGACGGCACGCTGGTCCTCGCGAACCCGAACCGGCTGACGAGCTTCGATAAATTCAATCCGTTCACGCTGCGCGGCAACCCCGCTCCGGGCCTGGGCCTGCTGTTCGAAAGCCTGACGACCGGCAGCGCCGACGAAGTAGCAAGCGCGTACTGCTTGCTTGCCGACGACATCGACGTCGCGAAAGACGGCTTGTCCACCACCTTCCATATCAATCCGAAAGCGCGCTTCTCGAACGGCGATCCAGTCACCGCCGCCGACGTCAAGTTCTCGTTAGACACGCTTAAAAGTCCTCAGGCGTTGCCGCAATTCGCGGTGTACTTCGCGCAGATCGCGCGCGCGGTGGTGCTGGACCGGCTGACGATCCGCTTCGACTTCAAGGTCGCGACGCGCGAAATGCCGCTGCTCGTCGGCGGTATTCCGGTGTTCTCGCGCAAATGGGGAATGCGCGCGGATGGCACGCGCATTCCGTTCGATCAGCTCGCGTTCGAAAAGCCGATTGCAAGCGGCGAATATCTGATCGACCGCTACGACAACGGCCGCACCATCCGCTATCTGCGCAATCCCGACTATTGGGGCAAGTCGTTGCCGGTCCGGGTCGGCACACATAACTTCGCGCGGATCGACTACAAGCTGTATGCGGACACGGTCTCGCAGCTCGAAGGGTTCAAGGCGGGCGAATACGACGTGCTGGTCGAACACACCGCGCAAAGCTGGGTACGGCGCGATGTCGGCAAACGCTTCGACAGCGGCGAACTGATCAAACGCGAGTTCATGCATCACAACGGCGCCGGAATGCAGGGCTTTTTCATCAACCTGCGCCGGCCGCTGTTTCAGGACGTGCGGGTGCGCAAGGCACTCGATCTCGCGTTCGACTTCGAATGGCTGAACCGGCAGCTTTTCTACAACCAGTACAAACGCACCGACAGCTATTTCGTCAACACGGACCTGCAGGCAACGGGAACGCCGGGCGCCGGCGAACTCGCCATTCTCGATCCTCTGCGCGGGCAGCTCGATCCCGCCGTGTTCGGCCCGATGCCGCGCCAGCCCGACACCGATCCGCCCGGCTCGTTGCGCGCGAATCTGCTCGAAGCGCGCGCGCTGCTCGCGCAGGCGGGCTGGACTTATCGCGACGGCGCGTTGCGCAACGCAAGCGGTCAGCCGTTCGTGTTCGAGCTGCTCGGCGACAGCGGCGGCGACGTGTCGATGGAGCCGGTCGCTGCCGCGTATGCGCGCAATCTGCAAAAGCTCGGCATTACGATGCGCTTTCGCACCGCCGATTTCGCGTTGATTCAACGACGCATCGACGCATTCGACTTCGACATGACGACCGTGCGGCTACCCGACGTGCAGGTGCCGGGCACCGAACAGCTGTCGCGCTTCGGCAGTCGCTACGCGGACGAGCCGGGCTCCGACAATATCGCCGGCGTGAAGTCGCCCGCGATCGACCGCATCCTGCGCCTCGTGCTCGGCGCGCAAACCCGCGAGCAGTTACTCGACGCAACCCACGCGCTCGACCGCGTGCTGATGCATGGGTATTACGTGATTCCGCACTGGTATTCGGCGGTGCACCGCATCGCGTACCGCAACACCCTCGCCTATCCCGCCAGAGTTCCGCTTTACTTCGCCGCCGACGAATGGGTGCTGTCGGTCTGGTGGCGCCAAAGCCCGCCACCCTCCCCATAAAACGTCGAACCGCGCCGACGCCAGGGTAAACATCCATCCACGCAAGAAGTGCTTCAAAATGGTTGGGGTACGGAGTATATTCCCGCTCACAGTCTTTCACACATATCCGGAGGAGCACGTCATGCAGTTTCATCTGAACGGTTTCCGCGTCGGCGACCCGACCATCGAACCCGCCATCGAAAACGCTCATCGCGCGGAAATGCCCGATACGGTCGATGTGCTGATCGTCGGCAGCGGCCCTGCCGGACTCGTGCTCGCCGCGCAACTGTCGCAATTCCCGTCGATTCGCACACGCATTGTTGAACGTCGCGACGGCCCGTTACAGATGGGTCAGGCCGACGGCGTCGCGTGCCGCACCGTCGAGATGTTCAATGCGTTCGGCCTCGGCGATCGCCTGCTCGACGAAGCGTACTGGGTCAATGAAACGGCCTTCTGGCGTCCCGCTCCCGACAACCGCAATGCGATTCATCGTACCGGGCGTGTTCAGGATACCGAACCGGGTCTGTCGGAATTTCCACACGTGATCGTCAACCAGGCACGCATCCAGGAATATCTGCTCGACGTGATGCGCCGTTCCGCGCGCCGCTTCGAACCGGACTACGGCCTCGAATTCGTCGAACTGCAGCGCGACGACAATCACGAATATCCGGTACGGGTCACGCTCAAGCGCACCGATCCGGCACGCCTCGACGAACTCGTGACCGTGCGCGCCCGCTATGTAGTCGGTTGCGACGGCTCGCGCAGCAAGGTGCGCACCGCGATCGGCCAGACGCTGCGCGGCGACGCGGCCAACCATGCATGGGGCGTGATGGACGCGCTCGCGGTCAGCGACTTTCCTGACATCCGCCTGAAAGTGGCGATCCAATCCGCGAGCAAGGGCAACCTGCTGATCATTCCGCGCGAAGGCGGCTATCTGGTGCGTTTCTACGTCGACCTCGGCGACGTCACCGCGGAGAACCGCGACGGCCTCAAGCAGATCAAGGTCGAGCGCATTATCGAAACCGCGCAGAGCATCCTCCATCCTTATTCGCTCGACGTGAAGGAAGTCGCGTGGTTTTCGGTGTACGAAGTCGGCCAGCGTCTCACCGACCGCTTCGACGACGCGATCGCATCCGACGGCAGTTCGCGCGAGCCGCGCGTGTTCATCGCCGGCGATGCGTGCCACACGCATAGCGCGAAGGCCGGTCAGGGGATGAACGTGTCGATGCAGGATGGCTTCAATCTCGGCTGGAAGCTCGGCGCGGTGCTCGAAGGACGCAGCGACGTGAGTCTGCTGCGCACGTATTCGGACGAGCGCCAACCGATCGCGCAGGAACTGATCGACTTCGACAAGGAATGGTCGGCGATGATGGCCGCGCCGCCGAAAGATCCGAACCGCCCCGAAGCGGGCGGCGTCGATCCGGCCGAATTGCAGGCTTATTTCGTGCGCGCCGGCCGCTATACCGCGGGTGTCGCCACGCGCTACAAGCCGGCCACACTGACCGGCGAAGCCACTCATCAGGCGCTCGCCAAAGGCTTTACGATCGGCACGCGTTTTCACTCGGCGCCGGTCGTGCGGGTCGCCGATGCAAAGCCGTTCCATCTGGGGCACGCCGCGCGCGCGGACGGCCGCTGGCGTCTGTACGCATTCGCCGATGCATCGCGCCGTGAGTTGCATGCGTTGTGCGAGCATCTGAACACGTCGGCCGATTCGATCGTGCGACTGTTCACGCCGGAAGGCGCCGACATCGATAGCGTGTTCGATCTGCGCGCGGTGTTGCAGCAACCGCACCGTGAAGTCAGTCTCGACTCGTTGCCCGCGCTGCTGCTGCCGCGCAAGGGACGCTACGGTCTGGTCGACTATGAAAAGGCATTTACGCGCGACGCGAGCGCTGATATCTTCGACGAGCGCGGCATCGATCGCGAACGCGGCGCGCTCGTCGTGGTGCGTCCCGATCAATATGTGGCGCACGTGCTGCCGTTGAATGCATATGCCGAGTTGAACGCGTTCTTCAAGCCGATCTTCCGCGCGCGTTAAATCACCCTGAAATCCGACACTCCGAAATTGCCGATCGAACCTGAAGACACCGGCACGCTGCCCCGATTCACCGGCAGTCTGGTGCGCCGTGCCCAACAACGCCACGCAGCAGTGTGGCTCAGCGAGGTCTCCGCGGAAATCACCAGCGTGCAGTACGCGGCGCTCGAGATCCTGCACGAAACGCCCGGCGTCAGTCAGCGGCAACTCGGAGATCAACTCGACGTCGACCGCTCGACGATCGCCGACCTCGTCGCGCGGATGGTTCGCAATGGCCTGATCGAGCGCGCCGACGATCCGGTCGACAAGCGCAGCTATGTGCTGTTTCTCAGCGCCGCCGGCAAGAAGCGACTGGTCGCGTTGCGGCCGCGCGTCGAGCAGGTGGAGCGGATTCTTACCGCGAAGCTCACAGCCGCCGAGTCCGCGCAATTGCGGCGCCTGCTCGCGGCATTGCTGCTGCCGCAGACCTGATCGATTAAACCTCGTACGGCGGCGCGTGCTGATTCGCACGCGCCGCCGTTCGCGCTTTCTCGCGCGACGCGTCTCTCTCTTCTTTCCCTATCTGTTCACCGCTTGCGTGCGTGTCGTCGCAGGTGGACGCGCGCCCGTTCGTTCGTGTCGCTGCACGACGGTATTCCCCGTCGCTTCAATCCCCGGCCTGCGAAACTCGCACATCGCCCAACGCGAACTGTCGCAACGCAACATCGCCGTTAAACGCGTCGTTTTGTCATGGGAAAGTCGAATACTCCCAATTAGTGGTGGTGACGTTCTGTCGCAACTTCCCGCTCTCCCACACCAGGCAAGGCTGGCCGCTTGCATCAGACGAAACGGCGCCAAATATGTCCAGAAAACTTCGGGTAACCCCTTATAAAACAGCCTTCCAAAGGCATATTTAACAAAGTTAGAATGAACTGTCTAATGTTGCGATGCGGAAGGAAAATTCGCATCGTGACAAGTCTGGAGGGCGTTGTGCGTTGTCTGATGAGCCCCGTCTTCACCCCGCGTATTGCGTATTTAATTCGTATCACTAAAGGAGCTTCAGGTGTCCGTCCCGATGACCGAACAGTTCGACCGGCTGCACAGTGGTAGCGTTTTCACGGCCTTTTCGCTGGCGCAACAGGCGTTCAAAGGTTTCGAAGAACTGGTTCGATTGAACCTGCACGCGGCGAAGCAGGCGCTGCCCGGCAGCGAGGATGCGCAACGCCTGGCGGATAAAACGCCGTTCGATCTGTGGATCGAGCAGGCGAACCGCGTGCAGCCGCTCACCGAAGCGCTGCTCGAATACCACCGCCAGACGTCGGATATCTCGGCTCGTACCTCTGCCGCGATTCTCGCAATCTTCGATGCCGGCTTCGAACAACAGCAAGAGAAATTGCGCGAGGTCGTGGAAGGGTTCGCGCGGAACGCGCCCGCCGGTTCGGAAGCCGCTGTGTCCGTGATGAAGTCGGCGGTGTCGTTCGGCAGCGTCGGGATCGACACGATCCGCAAGAGCGCCGCCCAGGCGATCGCGATGGCGCAGCAGGGTCAGGCGGCCGTTCACTCCGCCGGCTAGCCCGGTTGAGTATCGCTGGGTCGTTCAGCCGTTTCGACCAAAGTAGTCGAATCGCATGATTCCAGATGGGCGGGGCGCGCATCCGAATGCGCGTGGAGCGAAGCTCGACCCGCCCGCTAGCGTGGTTTTCCTGTCAGCGAGGTCACGATGAGCGAAACATGGATGGGACTGACGATCACCGGCGTCGCGTTGCTGATCGCAATGCCGCTGATATTTAGCCATTACCGTCGGGAGCGACGACGACGCCAGTTGCTCCGCAATCTCGATCACGAGCAATGGTGGTATCAGGCCCGCCCCGGCGTCACCGCAACGCGGGTATTTAGCAAAACGAACCGATAAGGAATGGGATGGCACTCGACGCTTCTTACAAAAGCGACCTGTTGCACATCGAGGCGATCATCGCCGAACTCGAGCGAATTGCCGAGAGAGGCGACGAGATAGCACCGACATCGTTGATCAACGTGCCGGATTACTGGCGCTGCCGCATCGAAGGATTGTTGGGCCGTCAGGATATCTCCGGCGCAGATCGGAAGCACGCACAGGCCGTCATGGATCGACTGCATCGCATCGCCGATGCAGGTCCGGAAAAATAAGAGATCGAAAAATAACGCGGCGCCCACAGGGCGTCGCGACACACACCCAGGAGAAACACAATGAGCAACACGCACGTGGAAACGGGATTGCCGATGACACCACTGCAATCCGCGGATCACCATCGGTTAATCGTTCGCGCCGGAACGCAACGGATCCGCATCGCGGCGATCTGGCAGGTGTTGCTGCCGTTTTCGGGCAATGTCGAAAAGGTGGACATCAAGACGCTGCCGGCCGACGGCTTCGACCAGGCGACGATCGCACTGCGCCACACGCCGCGGGAGTCGCTCGATCATATCGTCACGCGCTTTAACGATATGTCGTGGGTGACGAGCACGACGCTTTGCTGACACGCGCGGCGCGCGGGCCGCATACATAAAAAAGGCATGGTGTCTTGCGGCACCATGCCTTTGCTTTTGCTGCGCCACGCGGCCAACGGCAATAAGCCGCGTTGCCGTTCAGGTTCGCCTTGCTGCCAGTTGACGAACCACCGATACCATCGCATCCACCTCATCGCACGTGTTGTAGAACGCGAGCGACGGACGCACCGTCGCTTCGAGCCCGAAACGGCGCAGAATCGGTTGCGCGCAGTGATGCCCGGAGCGCACCGCGATGCCCTCCTGCGACAGTGCCCGCCCGACTTCTTCGGTCGCGTAGCCCTGCAGCACGAACGACAGCACGCTCGCCTTGTCGCGCGCGGTGCCGACGAGCCGCACGCCCGGCACCGGCGCCAGCGCATGGGTCGCGTACTCGAGCAGATCGTGCTCGTAGCGCGCGATATTCTCGATGCCGACACGCTCGACGTAATCGAGCGCCGCGCCGAGACCGACCGCATCTGCGATATTGCCGGTGCCGGCTTCGAAGCGGTTCGGCGGCGGCTGGAACACCGTGCGTTCGAACGTCACGTCGGCGATCATGTTGCCGCCGCCCTGCCAGGGCGGCATGTCGTCGAGCACCGCGCGCTTGCCGTAGACCACGCCGATCCCGGTCGGGCCGAAGATCTTGTGCCCCGAGAACACGAAGAAGTCCGCATCCAGCGCCTGCACGTCGACCCGCATGTGCGACACCGACTGCGCACCGTCCACCAGCGCCTTCGCCCCCGCGCGATGCGCCAGCTCGACGATCTCGCGCACCGGCACGACCGTGCCGAGTGCATTCGATACCTGGGTAACCGAAACGATTTTCGTGCGGTCGTTCAGCAGCTTGCGGTATTCGTCGAGCAGCACCTGACCGGAATCGTCGACCGGAATCACGCGCAGTGTCGCGCCCGTTTGCGCGGCTAGCTGCTGCCACGGCACGATGTTCGCGTGATGTTCGAGATGCGACACGACGATTTCGTCGCCGGCGCCGACGTTCTGCACGCCCCACGTCTTCGCGATCAGGTTGATCGCTTCGGTCGTGCCGCGCACGAACACGATCTCGTCCGGCGACGATGCACCGATAAAGCGCTGCACCTTGGCGCGGGCGGCCTCGTAGGCATCGGTCGCGCGACCCGCCAGCGTATGCGCGGCGCGGTGGATGTTCGAGTTCTCGTGCGCGTAGAAATACGCGAGACGGTCGATCACCGACTGCGGCTTGTGCGTGGTCGCCGCGTTGTCGAACCAGATCAGCTGCTTGCCGTTCACGCGCTCCTGCAGGATCGGGAAATCGCGGCGAATCGCGTTGACGTCGAACGGCGGCCGGGCTGCCGGCGTACTCGCCGCGAGCCCGGGCGTTGCATCCTGCGCGCGGGTACCTTCGACGAAGTACGGCTCGCCGCCGCGCGGCAAACCATGCTGATCGTCGAGCGGTGCGAAGCGGTGGATCGACAGCAGCTCGCGCAGCTCGTCTTCACCTGGCAGACCGAACGAAGCCGGCGCGGCAATGCCGCTCGCCGGCAGCGCGATCGGCTGCTCGGGTCGCTGCCAGCCGTGCCCGGGCGCATCGAGGAAGTAGAACGGCGCGACGCCGAGCGCGGCCCCACCGGCGCGCGGCTCGAGCGCCGGCGCAATCGCCACCGCGTTATCGGGCAAGCCGTTCTGCGCCGCTGCGTGCGGCACAAGTGCCGGCGCGCGATTGCCGAGCGCGAGCACATGGGTCGGCGCCGACGGCAGCAGATTCGCCCCTGCCGCTTTGCCCTGCGGCACCGCGAGGCCCGGCACCCCGGTGCCGCTGCCGCCGGGGCCGGCCAGCGGCGAACCCGCCGGCGCCGGATTGCTCGCCGACGCAAGAATCGGTGCGGCGGCCGGCAACGCCGACGCGACGCCGCCGACCGCACCGCTGCCCGCGGACACGCCGGGCGCCGCCGCGCCGCCGGGCAGTGCGCTGAAGAACTCGGTTGCGAGACGCGCGAGTTGCGCGGGGTCCGGCAAGCCCGCCGGCAGACCAGCCGGCAGACCAGCCGGCAATCCCGGCGGCGGCGAAACAGACGCCCCCTCCACGCGCGGCGGACTACCGGTAGGTCTCTGGATAGTCATGGTATTTGCCGATTTCCACGTCATCGAGCACTGCGAGCGCATCGGGTGAATGAACCGCGAGCGAGCAATACAGCGAGATCAGATACGACGCGATCGCCTGATTGTTGATGCCCATGAAGCGTACCGACAGCCCCGGTCCCTGCTCGCCCGCGACGCCGGGCTGGTACAGACCGACGACGCCTTGCCGCTTGTCGCCAACCCGCAGCAACAGAATCTTGGTCTTGCCGTCGGCGACCGGCACCTTGTCCGACGGGATCAGCGGAATGCCGCGCCACGTCAGGAACTGCGAACCGAACAGGCTGACTGTCGGCGGCGGCACGCCCCGGCGCGTGCATTCACGACCAAACGCGGCGATCGCGAGCGGATGCGTGAGGAAGAAGGCCGGCTCCTTCCAGACTTTCGTCAGCAGTTCGTCCAGATCGTCCGGCGTGGGCGCGCCGGTCAGCGGAAACACCCGTTGCGCGTCATCCACATTGGCGAGCAGACCGTAGTCCGGATTGTTGATCAGTTGGCTTTCCTGAACTTCCTTGATCGTCTCGATGGTCAGGCGCAGCTGTTCCTTGATCTGATCGTGCGGGCTGCTGTACAGATCGGAGATCCGGGTGTGCACATCGAGCACCGTGCTGACCGCATTCAGGAAGTACTCGCGCGGATTCTCCTCGTACGGCACGTAAGTGGTCGGCAGCGTGCTCACGTCTTCGCGCGCGGTGCAGGCGGCCTGCACCGCTTCGGGATCCTTCACGCGATTCAGTCGATAAATACCCGCCTCGACGGGGACCCACTGCAGCAGGTGGGTCAGCCAGCGCGGCGTGATCGTGGAAAGCTGCGGGACTGTTTTGGTGGCGTTGGCTAGTTGCCGTGCTGCGTTATCGCCGAGCGCGGTCTGGCCGCTCGCTGACGTCGACATTAAAAGGCTCCAGGTTTTAGAAGAAAATCGGGAATGCTTATTACGGCAGGGAATTATCGGAAGACTCTAAAAATGGCTCAACATGCTATAGCCGTCATCACGCGCGTCGCGGACCCTGCTGCCGCTACGCGCGCTGTGTTGCTCTGTTTGGATGAGGCTTGCTCCGCAGATGCGGACGTCAGGCCGGCGCGTCCACCGTCAAGGGCGCGCACAGCAGCGTGCCGACCGGCACATTGAGCGCACGCGCGAGCTTGTCCGCGGTGACGATCGACGCGATCGCACTGCCCCGCTCGATCTCGCCGACATACGAGCGATTCAGCCCCGCGTATTCGGCAAGCTGCTCCTGCGACCACGACAGCGCCTCGCGCAACGCGCGCACGGTCGCTCCGAACTCGCGCACGAGTGCTGTCATCCCGGCACCTCCGCTGTGATTGCATCGGCCGCCGGCGCGACGGCCCGGGCCGATTCGCTGCGCAGTACCGCCTGGGTCACGTGCGAGCCCGGCGCGACGTCATGCGTGATCCACACATTGCCGCCGATCGTCGCGCCGCGCCCGATCGTCACGCGGCCGAGAATCGTCGCGCCCGCATAGATCACCACGTCATCCTCGACGATCGGATGGCGCGCCAGCCCCTTCTGCAAATGGCCGTTCTCGTTGAGCGGAAAGCGCTTAGCGCCGAGCGTCACCGCCTGATACACACGCACGCGCTCGCCGATCACCGCGGTCTCGCCGATCACGACGCCGGTGCCGTGATCGATGAAAAATCCCGAACCGATTTGCGCACCCGCATGAACGTCGATCCCGGTTTGCGCATGCGCGAGCTCGGCAACGATCCGCGCGAGCAGCGGCAGGCCGAGGCCATAGAGTTCATGCGCGAGCCGGTGATGGATCATCGCGAGCACGCCCGGATAGCACAGCAGCACCTCGTCGACGCTGCCGGCCGCCGGATCGCCGTGATAGGCCGCGATCACGTCGCTGTCGAGCAGCGAGCGGATCGCCGGCAGGCGCCGCGAGAACGCGCGGATTGCGTCGAGCGCGCGGGTTTCGATCGCCCGGTTTTCGCTGCTGTCCGCTGGCGCTTTATCGCGGCGCGCCCCGTACTGCAATTCGAGCCGCGCCTGCGCGAGCAGACTGTGCAGCGCCGCGTCGAGTGCATGCGCGACGTAGAGGTTTTCGCTCTCCTGACGCAGATCGGGCGGTCCGAGCCGCATCGGAAAGAGCGCGCCTTTCAACGCATCGATCACGGCCGCGAGCGCGTCGCGCGACGGCAGATCGCGGCCGCCGGGCTCCAGCGCGCGACGCTGCACGTCACGCCATTGCTGCCGGACCGTCTGAAGCGATCCGGCGATCTCATCGATATCGAATGCCGCCACTGCGCTGACTCCTTGAATGTTGTACACCGGCAAGCGGCATTTCACGGACAAGCCGGCTGGGCGTTAGTCCTGCACCCATGGCAAATCGTGGAAACGCCAGCCGTTCAGCGCACCGCGATGCTGCCCGTCGTTCAGGTCTCCTTCGAAACCTTCCCGCACATTCAACACCTGCGTAAAGCCGGCCTTGGCCGCCGCGTCCGCCGCTTGTGCCGAACGGTTGCCGCTACGGCACAGCAAGAGCACGACCGAGTCCTTGGGGGTTTTCGCTTCGAGTTCGCGCACGAAACGCGGATTGCGCGTCAGGCTCGTGCCGGTCGCCCACGGCACGTGCACGGAGCCGGGCACATAGCCGACGAACTTGCGCTCCTCCGCGGTGCGCACGTCCACCAGCAGCGCATTGCCGCTGGAAACGAGGGCCCACGCGTCGCGCGGCGTCACGCCGCCGGCATACGCGAGCCCTGCCGTTTCCGCCTCCTCGCGTGCGGTCTCGAGCACTGCGTGAAGCGGTCTTTCTTCGAGTACTGCTGTCATGTCGCCTCCTTGGTTGATGGAGCGTGCCGCCACCGCGCGGCATACCGTCTATAGCCATCAGCACCGATCATCGGCCAAACGATGCACGCGGCAGAACCAATCAAATTTCATTTGTTTAGAAGGCGCAATGGAATGACGCTATCCGCAACCGGCTTGCATCGAATCGCGATAACGATAGCGCTCGATATTGTTTGTGCGCTAACGGCCGGCTCTCTACGATCTCGTCACCTTCACTTCTATAGCGTCGAGACCATGAAAACGACCAAAGCACTCAAGGCCACTCTCTTTGCCGCTCTACTCGCATGCGGCGTCGTCGGCGCGCAAGCGGCGCACGCGGCGGGACAAACGGTGCGGGTCGGCATCATGTCGGGCGAGGACGAAGACGTGTGGCGCGCGGTTGCCGCCAATGCCGCGAAGCAGGGCATCACCGTCAAGATCACCACGTTCGCCGACTACACGCAGCCGAACGAAGCGCTCGCGCAGCACGACCTCGACGCCAACTCGTTCCAGCACAAGCCGTATCTGGATGCGCAGATCGCCGCGCGCCACTACGACATCGTGCCGGTCGGCTTCACCTACGTGCAGCCGATCGGTCTGTATTCGCGCAAGGTGAAGTCCGTCGCCGCTCTGCCGCAGAACGCGACGATCGGCGTGCCGAACGATCCCAGCAACGAAGGCCGCGCGCTGCTTCTGCTGCAGGCGAACGGGCTGATCAAGCTGCGCCCCGACGTCGGTCTGCTGCCGACCGCGCGCGACATCGCGGAGAACCCGAAGCACGTGCAGATCAAGGAACTCGACGCGGGCATCGTCGGCCGCGCGATCGGCGACCTCGACGCGGCCGTCGTCAATACCGACTGGGCGATCAAGGCCGGCATCAAAATTCCGCAGGAACGCATCGCGCAGGAGCAGGTGAGCGGCAATCCGTATCGCAACTTCATCGCGGTCAACGCGAAGGACGCGAACGCGCCGTGGGTGAAGACGATCGTCGACAGCTATCAGCAGGCCAACGTCGCTTCGTCGATCCTGACCGTCTATCACGGCGCCACGTTGCCCGCATGGGACGGCGCACCGCAGCACTGATCGCGCATCTCACATCAGCGGCGGCGGTCGGGCCGCCGCGCACCCGCTCTCTTTCATCGTCCTGCCTGTCATGTCCAAGCTCCCACGTCATTCGCACGAGCGCCGCTCGTTCCTGAAACTTTCGCTTGGCGCGGCGGCCGCCGCCGCGTCGCTCGCGGGCGCGGCGCTGTCGTTCGCGCAAGGCACGCCGGCGCGTACGCTGCGCATCGGTAATCAGAAGGGTTATCTGAATCTGCTGAAAGCGCGCGGCACGCTCGAAAAACGGCTCGCGCCGCTGAACGTGGCGGTGACGTGGACCGAGTTCAACGCGGGACCGGTGCAACTGGAAGCGCTGAACGTCGGCTCGATCGATTTCGGCGACGTCGGCGAAGCACCGCCGATCTTCGCGCAGGCGGCCGGCGCGCCGCTCGTCTATGTGGCCGCGACCGTCAAGCGCCCGCAATCGGAAGCGGTGCTGGTGCCGCCGCAATCGACGATCCGCTCGGTCGCGGACCTGAAGGGCAAACGCATCGCGCTCAATAAAGGCAGCAACGTCCACTACTTTCTCGTCAAACTGCTGCGCCAGCATGGCCTGCAATACAGCGACGTGAAACCGGTGTTTCTCGCCCCCGCCGATGCGCGCGCCGCGTTCGAGCGCGCGTCGATCGACGCATGGGTGATCTGGGATCCGTTCTTCGCGGCGGCGGAGAAATCGCTCGGCGCGCGCGTGCTGGCGGACGCGAGCGGCGTGGTCGGCAATCGCGCGTTCTATTTCTCTTCGCAGAACTTTGCGGCGAATAATCCCGACGTGATTCGCATCCTGATCGAGGAACTCGAGAAGATCGATCAGTGGGGTCAGCAGAACAAGGATCAGCTCGCGAGCGAACTCGCGCAGCTGTGGGGCGTGCCGAAGCCGGTCGTCGACGTGGTCGTGCAGCGGCAGCAGTTCGGCACGGTGCCGATCACGCGCGCGATTCTCGGCGAGCAGCAACAGATCGCCGACACCTTCCTCGAACTGGGCCTCATTCCGAAACACGTCGACGTGCTGCGGGCGGCGCCGAGCAATCTCGCGTAACGCGTCGCCGCATTAAACCTCCACTGACCGGCGGATTCAGGCCTCGGGCATCAGGCCGCAGGCCGCAGGCCTCAGGCTTCCGGCTACCGGCTACCGGCTACCGGTCGGAAACCGGCCGCTCGGTCGTGGCGCCGCGCTGCTGCGGCGCGTCGACCTGCTCGGTGCTCATCCGCCGCATCGAACTCGCGCAGGCCGCGATCACGGCCAGCGTCGCGGCGATCCCGGCAATCAGCGTCAGATGCCGGCCCGGCACGAGTCCGAACACGATCGCGACCACCACTGCGCCGCTCGACTGACCGAGCAGCCGGCCCATCGATTGCAGACCGGACGCGCCGCCGCTGCGATTTCTCGGCGCGCTGCCGATAATCACGCGATTGTTAGGCGACTGGAACAGACCGAAGCCGAGCCCGCAAATCGCGAGCCGCCAAACTATGCCGAACTGTGTCGCGGTATCGCCGAGCAGGCCCAGCAGCGCGAGCCCGCAGCCCAGCACGAACAGCCCGATGCTGCTGATGAGCCCCGGCGACACGCGGTCGGACAGCCGCCCCGCGATCGGCGCGATCAACGCGGTCATGAGCGGCCACGGCGTCATCAGCAGGCCGGTTTGCGTTTCCGACAGCTTCAGCGACTGCTGGAAATAGAACGGCAGCACGAGGTACGCCATCGTTTGCGCGGCGAACGAGCAGATCGACGTCGCCATCGACAGCGAGAACACCGGCATGCGCAGCAGGTCGAGCGGCAGGATCGGCGTCGCGAGACGGCTTTCGCGGCGCACGAATAGCACGCCGGCAACCAGCGCGATCGCGACCATCACGATCCCCCGCCGGGTTGCGCCTGCCTCGCCGAACGCGGTGAGACCCGAAATCAGGAGACCGAACGTTACCGCGTTGAGCACCACGCTGACGAGGTTCAGGCGCGCGCCGGAAGTCGGCGTCGCGGGCAACGTGCGGATCCCGATCAGCAGCGCCAGCACGCCGAGCGGCACGTTGACCAGAAACAGCCACTGCCAGTGCGCGACCGACAGAATCGCCGACGCGATGCTGGGCCCCGCCGCCGACGATACCGCGACCACCAGCGACGTATAACCGACGCCGACACCGAGTTTTGCGCGCGGAAAGATGAAGCGCACCAGCGCGATATTGACGCTCATGATGCCGGCCGCGCCGAGCCCCTGAAACACCCGCGCGAGCGCGAGGAACGCCAGCGTATGCGCGTTCGCGCACGCGAACGACGCGAGCGTGAAGAGCGCGAGTCCGTAGCAGTAGACGCGCTTGTAGCCGAGGCTGTCGCCGAGCACCGCGAGCGGCAGCAGGGACACCGTGATCGCCAGCTGGTACGCGTTGACCACCCAGATCGCGTCCGCCGGCGCAATCGACAGGTCGTTGCAAATAGTGGGTAACGCGACATTGACGATCGAGGTGTCGAGCACCGACATCATCGTCGCGATCGCGATCGCCAGGTAGGCAAGGGCGCGTTGGGGATTGGGCAGGCCGTCCGTCATGGGGCTAGGAGTCGAATGGGAATGCATGGGCAACCGTGGGTAACCGCGCGGCTTACGGCGCGCGGGTGCTGTCGGGCTGAATTGTTGCAACTCTGCGCCGCCGGAGCAAGGTGATGCGCGATACCGGGATCGGGAGTACCCGGAGGCGCGGGCATCGAGCGGTGTTCGAGCGGTAGCCGGCTGGCTCGCGGGCCGTGTTCCGGGGCGCGCCGGCGCGCGCGACTTTTTTCGACCTTTCCGCTCGCGGGTCTGAATCCTATAGTCGTTTGACGGCCAGCGCATCGGGCACTGGCCGGCCAGACGGATCGAACAAATCAGGAGAGAGAACATGCAGCGTTTGACGGGAAAAGTCGCGATCGTGACGGGTGCCAGCGCGGGCATCGGCCGCGCGAGCGCAAAGCTGTTCGCGCAGGAAGGCGCCAAAGTGGTCGTTGCGGCGCGCCGCGCGGCGGAACTCGAAACGCTCGTCGCGCAGATCGTCAGCGAAGGCGGCGAAGCCGCGTATCTGGCCGGCGACGTGCAGGCGGAGGACTTCGCGAAGGCGCTGGTCGATCTGGCGGTCAGCCGCTTCGGCCGCCTGGACATCGCCTACAACAACGCCGGCACGCTCGGCGAGATGGGCCCGAGCACCGGTATTTCCGCGGACGGCTGGAACGCCGCGCTGGCCACCAATCTGACGAGTGCCTTCTTCGGCGCGAAGCACCAGATTCCCGAAATGCTGAAGCAAGGCGGCGGCTCGATCATCTTCACATCGACGTTCGTCGGTTACTCGTTTGCGTTTCCCGGCACCGCGGCCTACGCGGCGAGCAAGGCCGGCCTGATCGGTCTGACCCAGGCACTCGCCGCCGAGTACGGCGTGCAGGGCATCCGCGTGAACGCGGTGCTGCCGGGCGCGGTCGACACGGAGATGTATCGCGGCATGAACGACAGCCAGGAATCGCAGGCGTTCGTGACCGGGCTGCATGCGCTCAAGCGCATCGCGAAACCGGAAGAGCTGGCGCGTTCGGTGCTGTATCTCGCGTCGGACGATTCGTCGTTCGTGACCGGCACCGCGTCGCTGGTGGATGGCGGCGCATCGATTACCCGTACCTGAAGCGCTCTTGTCACTTTCGCTTCACTCACTGCTTCACTCATTGAAAGGACAGCACTCATGGACCTGAATCTGACAGGCAAACTCGCACTCGTGAGCGGCAGCACGGCCGGCATCGGCCTCGCTATCGCCAGCACACTCGCGCAGGAAGGCGCGCGCGTGATCGTGAACGGCCGCTCGCAGTCGCCGGTGGATGAAGTGGTCGCGCAGTTGAAAGCGCAGACCGGCGCCGACGTGCTTGGATTCGCGGGCGATCTCAGCAGCGCCGCGTCGGCGGAAGAACTCGCGCGACGCTATCCGGACGTCGAAATTCTGGTCAACAACCTGGGCATCTTCGAGCCGAAGCCGTTCGAAGAGATCCCCGACGCGGACTGGCAGCGTTTCTTCGACGTCAATGTGTTGAGCGGAGTGCGCCTCGCCCGGCTGTTTTTACCGGCGATGAAACGGGCCAACTGGGGGCGCATTATTTTCATTTCGAGCGAAAGCGGAGTGCAGATCCCGGCCGAAATGATCCACTACGGGATGACTAAAACCGCGCAACTGGCCGTCGCCCGCGGGCTCGCCGAAGCGGTGGCCGGCACCGGCATCACGGTCAATAGCGTGCTGCCGGGGCCGACCCGCTCGCGCGGCGTCGGCGACTTCGTGGAGAGCCTCGCCAAGGCCGACGGCAAATCGTTCGAAGCATTCGAAAAGGAGTTCTTCGAGAAGGTGCGCCCGACGTCGCTGATCAAGCGGTTCGGCTCGCCGCAGGAAGTCGCGTCGCTGGTTGCCTATATCGCCAGTCCGCTGGCGTCGGCGACGACGGGCGCCGCGTTGCGCGCCGATGGGGGCGTGATCAAGAGCGCGTTCTAGATTCGCACCGGTCGTAGCAGGCGGTGGACGCGAACCCGGAGTAAATTGAGTGTTCGTCCGTAGCGCCGTTGCCGTACGCTAACCCGTAACCCCGATTCTGGAGAACCTCATGACAGATATCGCACTTGCACGCAAAGATGCTTGTCTTGCAGTGGTTCATGGAGTTTTGTCGGACATGCTCGACGACGCCAATCTGATCGGCGCGTGTCTGCGTGTCGCGGACTACCTGGCAGACGATCTGGAAGGCAAGATCACCGAGACCGACGCCGTCCTGCTGGCCGTCTCCTCCCTCACCAAAGTCAATCGCGCGATCCGCGAGTGGTACGACGTGGACGGCAATGCGATGGACCCTATGAAAGCCGCGAACTTTGTGATCGACGAAGAAATAAACGGCTACGATCGCGCAAACCATCCACGTGAAACGACGTCGTCCGCGCAAAGAATCGAGGCGCGCGAGGCCGCGGTGATCCGGCCGAGCGGGTCGCCGGTGCGGCCCGTTCAACATTAACGGGTGGGTTCCGCCGGGGCACCCAGGCGTTTGGGCGCCCGGGCTTTTTGCCTCCATTGCAGCCGGCTTTCGTTAGAATCTCTTTTCGATTCTTTTATTCGTCCATTTAACGGAGGCGAACGTGCCAGGCTTACTTCCCGATGTCGATCGCGATGGGCTTCTCGAATATTCCGTCGTCTACACCGACCGGTCGATCAATCATATGTCGCGGCTCTTTCAGGGCGTGATGCGCGATATTTCCGCCAGCCTGAAAAAAGTCTATAACGCGAAGTCGGTCGTCGTCGTTCCGGGCAGCGGCACTTTCGGCATGGAAGCGGTGGCCCGCCAGTTCGCGACGAACCGCAAGTGCCTGGTCATTCGCAACGGCTGGTTCAGTTTCCGCTGGTCGCAGATTTTCGACATGGGCGGCATTGCGTCCGGATCGATCGTATTGAAAGCGCGTCCGGTCGAAGCGGGCCCGCAGGCGGCGTACGCACCGGCTCCAATCGAGGAAGTGGTCGCCGCGATTCGCGAGCACAAGCCGGATCTGGTCTTCGCGCCGCACGTCGAAACCGCGTCCGGGATGATGCTGCCCGACGACTATCTGCGCGCGGTGGCCGACGCCGTGCATGCGGTGGGCGGGATGTTCGTGCTCGATTGCATTGCCTCCGGCACGGTCTGGGTCGATATGCAGGCGAGCGGCGTCGATATTCTGATCAGCGCGCCGCAGAAAGGCTGGAGTGCATCGCCCTGCTGCGGGTTGGTGATGCTGAGCCCGCTCGCACGCGAGCGCATCGACGCGACCACCAGCACCAGCTTCGCGTGCGATTTGCGCAAATGGCTGCAGATCATGGAAGCCTACGAGGGCGGCAGCTTCGCGTACCACGCGACGATGCCCACCGACAGCCTCGCGACGTTGCGCGACGTTATCAAGGAAACCGAAACATACGGTCTGGACAAGGTGAAAGCCGAGCAGCTCGAACTCGGCGCGCGGATTCGCGCGCTGCTGGCCAGCAAAGGTTTCCGAAGCGTGGCGGCCGCGGGATTCGAGGCGCCGGGCGTGGTAGTCAGCTACACGGACGACGACGGCATCCGCTCCGGCCAGAAGTTCGCCGATGCCGGTGTGCAGATCGCGCCCGGCGTGCCGCTTCAATGCGATGAGCCGGCCGACCTCAAGACCTTCCGGATCGGACTATTCGGCCTCGACAAACTGCATGACGTCGATGCCGCGGTCGCCCGCTTCGAGAAGGCGCTGGACAGTATCGTTTAAAGCGGCTCGTCCCGTTCGCACGCGTACCCGGACTCATGCCGCACGTCCGGGTACGCCGTGTCAAACAATCGTTTCACTCCCACCGCGCACTGCGGGTTAGTTGTCCGGGTGCGCGGCGACGAAGGTCTTGAACGTGCCGTAAGTCGGCTGGATCGGCACCAGGCTGTCGGTGACGATCCCGTAGGTCTGGTCGCCGCTCGTCAACTCGTAGTACATCACCGACTCGATCGCACTCGTCTTGCGCGCCGCATAGAATTCGCCGAGTTGCTGCTTGACGTAGGTCGAGCGGAACGTTTCGGTCTGCTGAGGACTCGCATTCCATTCGGTGATCATGAACGGCACCCCATAGCGCGCCTTGCAATAGACCGGCAGGTTGAAGCCCGGACCGGCGCCGTCGGTGCCAACGTTGAAGATATCGCCGTACGCCTCGTAGTTGTGCCAGGTCGTGATGTCCCAGCGCACCTTCGGGTAGCCGCCCGAGCCATCCGGCTGCATGCCGTCCCACAGCATATCGGCGGCGGCAATGTCCGCGACGCAGAAGTTGATCCCGCACTTCGCGTTCGGCTGCACCGACTTGATCCCGTCGATCATGCCGAGCATCGCGCCGCGCATGATCGGCCAGTTCGCGTTGTTGAAGTCGCCGCGCCCATTGCCCGCGGTCGCCGAATTCAGAATGATCGCCGGGTCGCGCGTCAACTCGTTGCCGCATTCGTACATCGTCACGCCATACGGCGCGAGCGCGGTCGCAATCGCGGCGGCGCCGGCGAACGACGCCTCGTATGCAGCCGATTCGCTGGTGTACAGCATGCCGCGGTCGTCGTGCAGCCCGTAATCGACGAGCGTGAACAGTTTCATTCCCGCCGCCTGAAACGCGCTGGCGAGCGCGACGACCGGGTTCATCATCGCCGGGATGTTGACGCAACCGACGCGATACGTGTTGCAGCCGAGCCCGCGCAGCGCGGAGACGACCTGGGAAGGCGTGAACGGATAGTCGTGATGGCCGTTGATGCCGTAGAACGCGCCCGCCGTCGCGACCGCGGCGATCCGCGGGTCCGCGCACGGCAACCAGTTGCCGTTGAAGGTCAGCACATAGAACTGGCCGCCGGTGCCCGACTGATAGATCAGGCCGCCGTACCACAACAACAGGCTCACGTTATAGGAATACGGATCCTTCACGCTGTTCCTGTAGATGTAGCCGGCGGACAACGTCCAGACGTTGTTGGACTTGTCGATGATGTACGACGAAGACGGCAGCGTCGTGCCGTCCGCGGAAACGCCGCCCATGCGGGGATCGAGCGAATACTCCCAGCCGGACCCGGTGTAGCGATAAAAGTCGCCGCCGGTGTTTTTCTGGTAGACGCTGCCGCCATACCACAGCAGCAGCGCCACGTTGTACGAGCCCGCATCCTTGGTGCCGTTCTTGTAGATAAAGCCGCTGGAGGTTTTCCACACATTGCCGCTCTTATCCACGATCGACGCCGCCGGCGGCGTCGTGGTGCCGTTCGCCGAGGCGGACACGGTCGCCTTGGCTTTCGCCGCGCTGCTTTGGGCGCCGGGTGCGAGCGCCTCGCTTTCATTGTCGCCCCCGCCGCCGCATGCGATCAGTACAGAGCTGCTTGCGGCCGCCGTCAGGTAGCCGAGAAATTGTCGTCGGTTGATCACAAAAATAATCCGTCGCCGGAGAACCGGCAAAATTCAGTCTGTCCGCGCCCGCGTCGCGCGGCTCGACCGGGCGACAAAATGCGCTTCCAATTTTTAATTCGCGCTCCTGATTGAATGGCCGGCTCCGCGATCCCGCAGTGCGTCCACGGCGTTAGCGGCACGCCGGGTTATTCAGCGCACGACTGACGTCGAAGGATCTGGATCGCTCGGGGGTGGCTGTCGATTGACCTGCGTGAAAGCAGTGAGCCGCGCGCATTCGAAAAGGAACTGCGAAAACGTTGATCGGTAAGTTATACCCAGTGCGCAGACCTCGATAAGTAACACATACCTGGATGTCGGCAGCGCGGGCGGCGACGTTAGAGTGGGGCTGCAAATAAGCGCATTCTTCCGACAGAAATGCGGCCAAAGGTGACCTTTGCGCCGAACTCACGTTTGCAGGGAGGAACGTGCCGGAAACGGCTGAAATCGCGTAAGAGGAAGTAATAATTACGGCGTGAAGTTGGATATCGTTCTCATTCTCAGGGGCAGACCTCGGCGACCTTTTCCCCGTATGCACCGCCCGGCCCGGATGCGGTGGCCGCACCCAAACTGATTACGGCCAAGCCCCCTCGCCCCAACTCGTCGCGCATCGGCAGAGCGCCGCGGAGCCGAGCGCGCGCCGAAAAGCACCCCCACCGCCCATCCCCCTGATTTTCAACGGCTTTTACTTTTCAACTCTTATATAAGACATAAGACATTTGACCGCATAGAGGTATTGCACTTAAAATCGCGGCCAAAGCTGCACCTGGAATACCGCCGCGAAGTGCCTGACAAGGTCTTCCCCTTACAACGCAATACAGCAGGTTCCCCATGCTTGAAAACTTTCGTGCTCACGTTGCCGCACGCGCCGCGCTCGGCATTCCCCCCCTGCCGCTGACGGCCCAGCAAACCGCCGAGCTGGTGGAACTGCTGGCTAATCCGCCGGCCGGCGAAGAGCAGACCCTGCTCGACCTGATCACCAACCGCGTTCCCGCCGGCGTCGACGAAGCCGCTCGCGTAAAGGCCGGTTTCCTCGCCGCTGTCGCCAAAGGCCAGACCGCCTGCCCGCTGATCTCGCGCGAGCGCGCCACCGAACTGCTCGGCACGATGCTGGGCGGCTACAACATCCAGCCGCTGATCGAACTGCTGGCCGACGCCGCAGTGGGCACCGTCGCAGCTGACGCGCTGAAGAAAACCCTGCTGATGTTCGACCAGTTCCACGACGTCAAGGAACTGGCCGACCAGGGCAACGCGAATGCGAAGGCCGTGCTGCAAAGCTGGGCCGACGCCGAATGGTTCACGAGCCGTCCGGAAGTCCCGCAAAGCCTGACCATCACCGTCTTCAAGGTGACCGGCGAAACCAATACCGACGATCTGTCGCCGGCACCGGACGCAACCACCCGCCCGGACATCCCGCTGCACGCGCTGGCGATGCTGAAGAACGCCCGTCCCGGCATCACGCCGGAAGAAGACGGCAAGCGCGGCCCGGTCAAGTTCATCGAATCGCTGAAGGAAAAGGGGCACCTCGTCGCCTACGTCGGCGACGTGGTCGGCACCGGCTCCTCGCGCAAGTCGGCTACCAACTCGGTGCTGTGGTTCACCGGTGAAGACATCCCCTTCATCCCGAACAAGCGCTTCGGCGGCGTGTGCCTCGGCGGCAAGATCGCCCCGATCTTCTACAACACGATGGAAGACGCCGGCGCGCTGCCGATCGAACTCGACGTGTCGCAGATGGAAATGGGCGACGTGGTCGAACTGCGCCCGTACGAAGGCAAGGCACTGAAGAACGGCGCAGTGATCGCCGAATTCCAGGTGAAGTCGGACGTGCTGTTCGACGAAGTGCGCGCCGGCGGCCGGATTCCGCTGATCATCGGCCGCGGCCTGACCGCCAAGGCGCGTGAAGCGCTGGGTCTGGCGCCGTCGACGCTGTTCCGTCTGCCGCAGCAACCGGCCGACAGCGGCAAGGGTTTCTCGCTCGCGCAGAAGATGGTCGGTCGCGCCTGCGGTCTGCCGGAAGGCCAGGGCGTGCGCCCGGGCACTTACTGCGAACCGAAGATGACCTCGGTCGGCTCGCAGGACACCACCGGCCCGATGACCCGCGACGAACTGAAAGACCTCGCGTGCCTCGGCTTCTCGGCCGACCTCGTGATGCAGTCGTTCTGCCACACCGCCGCTTACCCCAAGCCGGTCGACGTGAAGACCCACCACACGCTGCCGAACTTCATCAGCACGCGCGGCGGTATCGCGCTGCGTCCGGGCGACGGCGTGATCCACTCGTGGCTGAACCGCATGCTGCTGCCCGACACCGTCGGCACCGGCGGCGACTCGCACACCCGCTTCCCGATCGGCATCAGCTTCCCGGCTGGTTCGGGTCTGGTCGCATTCGCGGCAGCCACCGGCACGATGCCGCTCGACATGCCGGAATCGGTGCTGGTCCGCTTCAAGGGCAAGATGCAGCCGGGCGTCACGCTGCGTGACCTCGTCAACGCGATCCCGCTGTACGCGATCAAGCAAGGCATGCTGACGGTTGCCAAGCAAGGCAAGAAGAACATCTTCTCCGGCCGCATTTTGGAAATCGAAGGCCTGCCCGATCTGAAGGTCGAGCAAGCGTTCGAACTGTCGGATGCGTCGGCGGAGCGTTCGGCCGCCGGTTGCACGGTGCACCTGAACAAGGAACCGATCATCGAGTACCTGAACAGCAACGTCACGCTGCTCAAGTGGATGATCGCCCAGGGCTACCAGGATCCGCGCAGCCTGCAACGCCGTATCAAGGCAATGGAAGCATGGCTGGCCGATCCGCAATTGCTGCAACCGGACGCGGACGCCGAGTACGCTGCCGTGATCGAAATCGATCTGGCCGACGTGCATGAGCCAATCGTCGCCTGCCCGAACGATCCGGACGACGTGAAGACGCTGTCGGACGTGGCCGGCGCGAAGATCGACGAAGTGTTCATCGGTTCGTGCATGACCAACATCGGTCACTTCCGTGCGGCGTCGAAGCTGCTCGAAGGCAAGCGCGACATTCCGGTCAAGCTGTGGGTCGCGCCGCCGACCAAGATGGACCAGAAGCAGCTGACCGAAGAGGGTCACTATGGCGTGTTCGGCACCGCTGGCGCCCGTACCGAAATGCCGGGCTGCTCGCTGTGCATGGGTAACCAGGCACAGGTGCGCGAAGGCGCGACGGTGATGTCGACGTCGACCCGTAACTTCCCGAACCGTCTGGGCAAGAACACGAACGTGTACCTCGGCTCGGCGGAACTGGCGGCGATCTGCTCGCGTCTGGGCAAGATCCCGACCAAGGACGAGTACATGGCCGACATGGGCGTGCTGAACGCGAACGGCGACAAGATTTATCAGTACATGAACTTCGACCAGATCGAGGACTTCAAGGAAGTGGCCGATACCGTCGAGATGTAAATCGCGTGCTGTTGACTATGACGTGGTGAGATTGATGTAGGGTTCGCGTCGTAGTGCGATGGCGATGGCGCCGCAGGCTTAATGCCTGCGGCGCTTTTTTTTGCTTCCGAGTCACGAACAAGCGTGCCATCCGCCGCCAGTAAGAGGCTGCAAGAAGTCGCCTGTCGCCTGGCAAATTTTGCACAACACCCCTGTCCAGTCGCGTTCACGCAATAGCTCGGTCCCAGCAAACCGAAGATTCGCCAACCGCCTCGCGCCCCTGCGATTAGCGAGCGCGGCGCACCCCTAGCCAGCGGCCAACGCCCTCGCCACTGCATCAACTCCCCGCCGCTAAACCCCCGCCCCCAGGCACACCGCTTGCTCTCCGATTGCCCTGTCCTTTCGCCGCACCGCACAAGTGCAAACTGCGTCTTTCCTGGGGGCCACCTTGCCGCTTAACGTCCTGCTTGTCGCTTCAGAAGCCTTTCCACTGGCCAAAACGGGCGGCCTTGGCGATATGGTCAGCGCCTACGCCGCCGCGTTGCGCGATGCGGGCGTGGAGGTGTCGATATTGATGCCCGCGTATCCGGCCGCGCTCGAGGGCGCCGTCGACGTCGTCCCGGTTGCGCGCATGACAGGCCTGCCCGGCGGCGACGCGCGGCTGCTGCGCGGACAGATGCCCGACAGCGGCGTCACCGTCCTGCTGCTGCAAATGGATCATCTGTTCGCGCGCGAAGGCCTGTACCGCGATCCGCACGGACGCGACTACCTCGATAACCTGACACGGTTCGCGTCGCTAGCGGCAGCGGCCACGCGCATCGCGCGCGGCGTGCGCAACCTGAAACGCCCCGACATCGTGCATGCGCACGATTGGCATGCGGGCCTCACGCCGCTGTATCTGCGCGTCGCGGGCGTCGCGGCGAAAAGCGTGTTCACGATTCACAACCTCGCGTTCCAGGGCAACCATCCACTCGCGATGGGCAGCTGGATCGGCGTGCCGCCCGAACTGCTCGTCCCCGCGTTGACCGACGAACGCAGCATCGAGTTTTACGGGCTGCTAAGCATGATGAAAGCCGGCATCGTTCACGCGGATCGGGTGACGACCGTGAGCCAGCGCTATGCGCACGAAATCGTCACCCCGCACTTCGGGCATGGCATGGAAGGCGTGCTGCAAGCGCAGCAAACGAAACTCAGCGGCATCGTCAATGGCATCGATACGTCGGTTTGGAACCCGGCGACGGATCCGCTGATCGCGCGCCGGTATCGCGTCGATGACACGGCCGGCAAGCATGCGTGCAAACGCGAGTTGCAACAGGCGTTCGGTTTGACACGCGATCCGTTTGCGCCGCTCGTGGCGATCGGCAGCCGTCTGACCGAACAGAAAATGGCCGACGTGGCGGTACGCGCGCTGCCGACTCTCCTGCAACAGCATCCGCGCCTGCAGTTTGCGGTCCTCGGCCAGGGCGAGCACGGCCTCGAACACGCGATGCAGGAACTGGCCGCCGCGTGGCCCGGCCGCGTCGGAGTGCAGATCGGCTACGACGAGCGCCGTGCGCACGCGCTGCACGCGGGCGCGGATATCCTGCTGCATGGCAGCCGCTTCGAGCCGTGCGGACTGACGCAGCTCTATGCAATGCGGTACGGCACGATTCCGGTGGCGTCGCGCGTCGGCGGCCTTGCCGATACGATCGTCGACTACGCGCCGCACGAGGCGCGCGACGAAACCTGCGCGACCGGCGTCCTGTTCGACGGCGACCAGCCGCACGACGTCGTGCATGCAATGGAGCGCGCGCTCGCCGCATTCGTGCGGCCAGCGGCCTGGCATGCATTGCAGCGAAACGCGATGAGCCGCGACTCGGGGTGGGAACGGTCGACGTCGAACTATCTGGCTTTGTACGCGCAGCTCGTCGATGCACGCCCCGCGCCTCGCGATCTGCGCGTGCGCAAAGCACCAACGCGCACGAGAACCGCGGCGTCCGCAAAGGGGCGGCAGGCGCGCGGCGAAGCAAGCTTCGATACAGGTACGGGCGAACTCGCGCGCAGCGCATAACGCGAAACGAACGAAACGAAACGGCGCCGGCCGTCCCCGCCGGCGCCCCGCCCCGCTCCTGTCAACCCGGCACCGACCGCCGCACGCTCCTCGCGATCCACGCTGACAGACCGCTGCGACTCGCGATCGACAGCGCGCGACGCGGCCCCAGCACCAGCACGCCGAGCATCACCGCGAGGACCGTCGTCACGTGCGGTACTTCGGCGAGCGAACTAATCACGTTGACGGCTGAGGTGCGCACGGGCGAGCGCGGCCCCGGCAACGCGAGCGCGCGATTGGCCAGCAGCAACGCGTGCCGCGAGGCTTCCATGCGTTCGAGGACCGCCACCCGAGCGACTTCATGCGTATGTCTGGAATTCATTTGAGCGCCTCCCGGAGCGCGTCGAGATCGCTGTCAATCTCGCTCTTCAGTACATGGATCGATTCGGTCGGCTTCTGCGTCCGCATCACCAGCAGTGCGACGATGCAGACGAGGAACCACACGGCAGCCACAGCCCACACCACTGTCAGGAAGTAGCGGGTCTGCCAGGCGGTGGCAATGATGGCGATACAAAGAAACGACAGTGTGAACAGCCCTCCGACCGCCAAGGCGACGAGTGCGCTCAACTCGCGGACCAGACGCCGGCGTGTCTCGTCGATTTCCAGCGCCAACAGCTCGCTATAGTCGCCCACCCGTTCGACGCAAAAGCGGCCGACATTGCGCCACCGGGTTACCTTCGCGTGGATTGACATTCTGCCCTCCTGACGATCCGCTCACACCGACCGTCAAATCCAGTCGTTTCGTCCATCGGCCGCTCGCTCGGAGCGTCCCCCCGCAGATGCCGCGCAAAAGCCGGGCCTGCACCGCAAAAGCGTGTACACGTGGCGAAGCACGACGCCGCGGCAGCGGCCTACCTGGATTTATGACTGAACGCACCGTCCGGATTGGCATAGGGATTCGCCTCCTTGCGCGCCCGATCCGGACTTCCGTCCGACATCCCCATTTGCTCTCGGAGCGGCGCCGGTTGGTATTTGCCCGGCCGCGAGTCGGGTTTGATGTCGTTCAGACCACTCGCCCACGCGTCCAGCATGCGCTTGGCGACCTCGCGGAAATCCGGGTACTGGTCGGCCAATTCCGACACCATTGGCGTGACCCGATGGATCGCCGACGTGACCCGCTCGACCGCGTCGTTCATGTCGGTTTTGCTCAGGCCGAGCCGCGCGCCGCCGTAAGTCTGAAGCAGCGCGCCCGACGCCCACACCCGCTTGCCCTTCAAAGGCAGCGCGGGAAGCGCCGTCGCGTATTGCCGGTAGGCGGTGCCGCTGAGAACGTCGTAGACCGGTGCGAGCCGCACGTCGTCGCGGCCCGTGTACACGAGCGCAAAGTTCTTCAGATGTGCATCCTGGTTATGGATCGCATAGTTGAGCAACAGCAGCGTGAATAGACGCCGCGCGTTGTCCTTCAATTGCTCGCGCGGAACGTAGGCTTTGGTCAGCGTTTCCAGAATTTCGAGCGTGCCTTTGTATTTATCGACGGGATCGAGGCCCTTCAGCGCGCAGTAATCCTCCATCGCCAGCTTGCGGCCATCGGCCATGCGGTCGAAGCGTCGTACCGCCACGACCTGGCCGTCGCCGGACAAGCGCGCGTCCGGCACTTCGAGACCGGCGTGGCGCGCAACCTCCAGACACAGGTATTCGTTGATCGCGAGGCCCGGCAGATCGTCGAATCCGGTTTTCAGAATGAACTCGTCGGTCCATGTGGTGGCTCTGTCGAACGACTGCAGCAGCGCCTTAGGCATTACCCCGGAGACGCCTTCGGTCACGCCGGCTTCGAGAAGACGCAGCAGGTTTTCGCGCGAGTCGGTCGACGCCAGCAAGTCCGCCATATTGGTCTGGCTCGCAGCGGCTGCCGGCGTGGCGCCGCGCGGCACCACCTGCACACGCCCGATCGTGTTCGCACCCGTCAGCGCAAGCAGGCCGAAATCGCTGACATCCGCGTGCGGGCCCAACTGGCGGATCAGAATCTCCTTCTTCGCGCCCTCGGGAAGATTCATCTGAAAGAACGGATGCAGGCGCGGCCATACGTACGACTGCGCGCGCACCGGCATCAACAGCGACACCTGATTCGCTTCCTCGGCCTGAGGCAGGTACGTAAAAACGTAGCGGTCCGCCTCTTGTGCAAGCGTGCCGACCAACTGTCCGCCGACGTAGACATCGAGACCGTCGCGACTCATGATTGGCGGTCCGAAGTATTCCTGCGCGGCCGCACGCGCCGCCGGCCGGTTGGAGCGCCGCCGGATTCTTCACGCTCGTGCAGAACGTCGTCGAGAGTGCGCCGATGGCCGCGGCGCCGCGCGAGCAGTTCGAGCCCGACCGCGTCGAACAGGCTGAGCATCTTGACCGCGCCAAGCTCCGCCAGCATGCCGGACTCGAACAGGCTGATGCGCGAACGCGGTACCCCGCTCAGGTCGGCGACCTGCTGTTGGGTGAGATTTCCCGCGAGGCGGGCGTCGCGGAATGTTGCACCTAGTTCGGCAAGGTTCATGTTCGCTATATGTAACTTTATATGGAAATTTCTCTATAACGTATCATATACAAAACGATAAGCCACCGCGTTTAAAGTTATGTATACATAACTTTATATAGATTTACCGTGTTAAAGTTATGTATAGATAACGTTATGAATTTTGCGTCGTTTACCAAGCCAACGGCAAGGTGTTTCTCGTCGCTCGCAGCCATTGCGCACCCTGCCGACGCGCATCGCGCCCAACCCGCACGTCCCGTCCAGCGACGGCTGGCATCCGTTCGCCATTCGAGAATATCCATCCGCCATCGCCTTGTAATGCGGTCGTGAGCCAGTACCATCGCTTTATGCGTGGTGTCAAAACGCGCTCAGCGTTCGCTCAGCGTCGCCCCGGGTTGCCGAACTTACCTCCTGACAAAACAACCCAACGCCGGTTTGCCGGGGCATGCAACAGAAGGGAGATGGCAATGAGCAAGCACCTGAGTCGCACCGCGCGACTCGTTGCCCTCGCGGGTTGTGCGTGTCTGCCGATAGCGAAGGGCCACGCGGACGAGGTCTGTCCGACCTACGTCGTACTACGGTCCGGGACCGTCTTCGATGTCGCGAAGATGATCGCCGATAGCGGTTCAGCGGCGACGGCACTTGCCAGGGTTCGCACCGACCTGGCGCAGATACGCCACTACGGAGGCTGTACCAGCGTGCCGAACAATCCACGTCATGCGGAGTGCGAAGAAATTGTCGCCGCCGCGGAAAAAGCGATCGTGGCGCTGAAAAGCTGCGCCGACGGCGAATCGCTGGATGCCGCGATGAATAAAAAGCGAAGGTAAACGCAGGACCAAACCCGTTGCATGAACCGCTCGCCCAATCGCGTCGCTCGCTATGGAGTCACAGGCAGCGCGACGCGCTGCAATACCGTGATCGGGCCGAGCCGTTCGATTACCGCCAACTGCGCGGCATCGCGCACGAACAGCGACCCCGCAAAACCAAGCGCGTTTACCGACACGCCTTCGACCCGTTCCGCCGCCCTCGGCACCAGCAACATCCAGCGCCGCGTGACGAGCAGGTTATAGGGCGTCGCATGACAGGTCGCACCATCGCGCTCTACCGTACCGACGCCCGCCGCGTCGAGCAGCGCGTGGTAGCGCGAAAGCGCCCGTTCGGCCGCATCGGCGTGAGTGAATTCGGCTGCGTCAAAGCGTGCGAACGCGTGTCGAAACGGCAAAACCGGCGAGCGTCCCGCCACGCCGAGCAAAGGCTCAACAGGTACCGGCGGCCCGATATCGCCGAGCGGCAGCGGCACGATCTGCAGATGTTTGTGCGGCTGACTCGCGCCGGCCTCCTCGCCGGCGTTGTAAAAACCGATGCCGTCGAACTCGGCCATGCACGCGATCAACGCGTCGAAATCGGCCAGATCGAGCAGCGTTTCCTGGGGTTCGAACTCGCGCGTAACGATCAGCAGATGATGATCGATCACGTTGAACTTGTTCAGCAACGCCAGATGCGTGGCGGAGATATCGGCGACGAACAGATCCGCTTCGTAAGGCAGGAACGGGTTTGCTTCAGGGCTCCTCTGCGTTTGCCGCGTTTGCTGCGTTTGCAACGTCCGAGCCTGCTCACGCTGCCGCTCCTTGCGCGCCAGGCTCGACACCTGACGCACGAGAAAGCGGATGCCGCCGCTATCGAGCACCGACTGTCGGGTGTCGATCGGTTGCAGCGCGCCGCAAGCGAGCGCGTGGGCGGTCTGTCGCAGGATCGCGGGCCACAATGTGCCCGGCACGAGGCGTCGTGTTGGTTCCATATGATCTGAGCAGGCGTGACGAGGCGCCTGGAGTGGGCAAAAACGCGGTCGCTAAAGTTTGTATCCGATCGTGCGCAGAAGATCCTTGCGCCACTGAACGTCTTCCGCGGTTTCTATGCCGACAGGCGCAAAGCCATCGATCACGCCGACGATACCCCGGCCCTGATCCGTTTCGGCGATCAGCACTTCGACAGGATTCGCCGTCGCGCAAAAGATGCGGCACACCTCGGGCACCGCCTTGATCGTGTTCAGTACGTTGACGGGGAAAAAGCCGTCGCCGAGAAACACGAAGAAACTGTGGCCCGCGCCAACGCTGGTCGCGTTCTCGCAGGCCATCCCGATGAGACTCTCGTCGGTGCCGGAGCGCCGCACGAGACGCTTGCCCGATGCTTCGCAAAACGCGAGACCGAACTTGATGCCTGGCACCGCGCCGACCAGCGCCTCGTGAATATCCTCGACGGACTTGATGAAGTGGCTTTGCCCGAGAATGAAGTTGGTCGCTTCGGGCTTGACGACCTTGACGGCGGACAGTTGCATGGTGGACCTCGCTGCATGGCGGCGAAACGCCGGTCAAACACGGCGAAGGCGGCCGATGCCACTGCGCCTGTGGATCGCGCATCGGCCGGTCGTCGTCGCTTCGGCTTCTAGCCTAGTACCGGGCGACGGCGAACGAAAGCACCATGCCCACAAGAGGCCGGCTCGCCATTGAACGGGGCGAGCGGGTATGGAACAATGCACAGAAATCCTATTTAGCAGGACATAACGTGCATCATGGCCCATGACTCGCAGCGCCGCCGGACCGTTCTGCATTTCGCGCTCTATGGCGCGCAAGCTGAGCAGCCCTGGGTCGATATGGTGCATTACGAACGGATTCCGATGCGGGCCGGGCGTTTCGACTTCGACATCAAGCCGCACGTCCACGATGCGCTGATTCAGGTGCTCTACATCACCGCCGGCGGTGGCGAGACTTTTATCGACGGCAAGAACTGGGCGGTCGACGCGCCCTGCCTGATCGTCGTGCCCGCGCACTCGGTCCACGGCTTCCGCTTCCGCAGCGATATCGACGGCCACGTGATCACCGCCGCGCAATCCGCGCTGGAATCGCTGGCGATGACGGCCGCCCCCGAGCTGCTGGAATTCATTCGCACGCCGACAGTGCTGTCGGTCGATCCCGCTCTCGAGCGCGGCACCCCGCTCGACACGCTGTTTCAATCGATCGGGCACGAGGCCGAGAGTCACGAGCGCTGGCAGTTCACTGCGGGCGCGGCGCTGGCGATCGCGCTGTTCGTCAAGATCGGGCGCCTCAGCGAGAGCGCGCGGCTGTCCGCCGGCTCCGAGCAGCGCACGATGGCCGCGCGCATTGAACGATTCCGCGCACTGCTCGACCGCCATTGCCGCGAGCGACGCCCGGTCGCGAGCTATGCCGAAGCAATGGGCGTGAGCACCGGCCAGCTGTCGCGCATCTGCCGTGCCGCGTTCGGTGTCTCGGCCATCGAGGCGATCGATGCACGCTCGATCCATGAGGCCAAGCGGCTGCTCGGCTATTCGACGTACAGCGTGAAGCAGATCGCCAGTGAACTGGGCTTTCAGGACGAGGCGTATTTCGGCCGCTTTTTCCGCAAGCAGACCGGCTTGCGGCCCACCGAATACCGCGCGGCTGCGCACGACCGATCGATGCCGCCGGACCACGGGCAAGCGGGCTGACCCGCACCCGCTTGCCGACGTCCGTCTGCGATCAGCGATCGGCTAGCAGCTATCCGCCGCTTCAGGCCGGCAGAGCGCCGAGCTTCACGAACAGATGCTCCGGTCCGGAGTTGGTCAGGTTGTTGCCTCGCACGTACTGTATCGGCCTTGCCGGATCGAGCGCGATCTCGCCGATCTTGCGGGCCAGCGCCTTCGTCGCAATCAACGTTTCCAGCTTGGCGAGCGGCGCGCCGAGACATTTGTGCATGCCGTTGCCGAAGCCCAGATGGCCGCTCGAATCGCGGTCGATGTCGAACGTTTCGCCGTCGGCAAACTTGCGGCTGTCGCGGTTCGCGGCCGACAGCAGCAAACGCACCACCGCGCCCTTCGGCAGCTCGACGCCCGACACCGTAGTCGCCTCGGTGGTGATGCGGCTCACGCGCTGGACGGTGCCTCGATAGCGCGCCACTTCCTCGACGAAACGGTCCGCATCGGTGGGATTTTTGCGGATCCGTCCCAGCAAGTGCGGCTTTTCGGCGAACATCCGGAACGCGTTGGCGACGAGGATCGTCGTCGTGTCGTGCCCGGCGATGAAGACGAACGCACACAGCTCCTTCGCTTCCTTTTCCGACAGCACGCCGTCCTTCCACATCCGCGCGATATGCCCGCCGATCGACTGGCTGCCGTTGACCGCGAGCCGCTCCATCGCCTCCTTCAGGTAGGCGAAGAACGCGTGCGCGCTCTGTTCGTCGGTGCCGGTGCCCGGCGCATTGCGGGCGAGCCGCCCGAAGTAGCTGAAGGTCTCGTCCGACCAGAACTTCATCTTCTCCTCGTCCTCGTTCGGCACGTCGATCATCGTCGAGATGGTCGAGATGCTGAGCGGAATCGCAAAGTCGTCGACGACGTCGCCGCCGCCTTTGGCAATCATCGCGTCGAGCAGGTCTTCCGCGCGCTTCGCGATCTGCTCGACAAAAGGATCGAGCGCGAGCGGCAGGAACGACGGCTGCACGACCTTGCGCAGACGCGAATGGTTGGGCGCGTCGAACAGCGTCAGGAAAGTCAGCGGCGGCGGGCTGACGACCTCGGACGAAAACAGCTTCGGATTGCGAATCGCCTCGTAGACATCGTCGTAGCGCGACAGGAACCACACGTCCGAGGTCGCCGACTGACAGCGCAGCACCGGCGCATGCTCGCGCATCCAGCGGTAATGCTCGTACGGGTCGCCTTGTGAACCGTCGTCGACTACCTTGAACGGTTCCAGCCCCGCGGGCCAGTTCAGTTCGTGCGAATAGTCCGGCAGCGTGTTCGCCATGAACGGGCAAATTTGCGGCGCGCTTTGCGACGCGTTTTGCGGCGCACTCTGCGGCACGACAATCGGCGCGGACGACGCCGGCACCGGCGCGACAACCGGCGCCGCAACCGGTGCGAAAGCCGTCGCTGCAGACAGCCCGGACGCGGGCCGCGCGGCCGCGGTCGCCCCCTTGCCCAGCGCCATCCGCTCCAGCGCCCGGCTCATCGTCGCCTTGGAATGGCGCGCGTGCAGTGCAATCACGTCGCGGGCCGCGTTCAGGTCGCCCAGTTCGAAGGCGGCGACGATGTCGCGATGCTGCTGAACCAGGTCGCCGACGATCTCGATCTGGTCGGTCAGCGCACGGACGATATAGTCCTGCACCGCCAGTTGCCGGTACAGCGCGATCAGCTGCGCGTTGCCGGACGCTTCGATCGTGAACAGGTGGAACGCGTGATTCGCTTCGATATAGCGCGTCACATCGGTAAAACGCCGCCCCGCCACGAACTGCGCGGTCGCCTCGGCAAGCTGGCGGAACCGGATCAGTTGCTCGCTCGACAGCCGGCCCATCGTCAGTTGAGCGGCCCCGAGTTCGAGCGCCATGCGCAGGTCGAACGCTTCATCGACATCGACCGGTGCGAGGTGTTCTTCGCCGGTCTGAACCACGAGGCCAGTGCCGGCGAACTTCTCATAGTAGAAATTTCGCGGCGTCAGCCCTTCGGACGACAGAAAATCGCGCACCGCATCGACCATCGGCGGCGGACCGCATAGGTAGACATCCGCATCGCCGTCGTTGAGTTGCGCGGCGCTGATGTGCTGGGTCACATAGCCCTTGTTCGGATACGCGCTATCGGGACTGGCGACCGTGCATGCATAGGTGAAGTTCGGCACGCGCTGAGCATGGCTTTCGAGGCGGTCGATCCCGACCAGATCCTCGTCGGTATTCACACCGAGGATCAGGTGGATCGGATACGGACTGCCGCCGTCCTCGACGATCTTGTCCAGCATCGACAGGAACGGCGCGAGGCCCGTGCCGCCCGCCAGAAACAGCACCGGCCGCTCGATCGGGCGCAGGTAGAAGCTTCCCAGCGGCCCGCGAAATTCGATCAGGTCTCCTACCTTCGCGCTGTCGCACAGCCAGCTCGACATCACCCCCTGGCGCACATTGCGCACGAGGAACGACAGGCGCGACTCGGAGGGCCCCGAGCTGAACGAATACGAGCGGGTCTGATCGGTGCCGGGCACCCGGATGTTCACATACTGTCCGGCGAGAAAGCTTAGTTCCGCGCGCTTCTCGAGTTCGACCGAGAACGCGATCGTGCTGTCCGACACGCGTTCGCACGCGGCGATGCGGCCGCGGTGGGAGGACGGGCCGGTGCCGGAGACATCGGAGTTCGTCGCGAGCTGGATCACGCAATCGGAACGCGGGCTCATCTGGCAGGTGAGCACCTTGCGCTCGCTCGCCTCTTGCGGGCTCAGCGCATCGTCGACGCAGTCGCCCAGCACGTACTCGCCGGACTCGCAGACCGCTTTGCAGGTACCGCACACGCCGTCGCGGCAATCGAGCGGGATATTTATTTTGGCGCGAATGGCGGCATCGGTGACGCGCTCGCCCTCCTCGCAGTCGATAAAGCGGGTTACTCCGTCCTCGAAACGCAGGGTGATCTGATGGGTCATCGCGGTGTCTCCTCTTGGGTGACACCAATTTAGAGCGCGAGCCGCGCTCCCCTCAATGGACAGAGATCACGTTCGACCGGACAAAACGTGCATCGTCATTTTCCTCGCGCGAGGTATTCACGGCGTCCGCTAGCTGGCGACGGCGTCCGTTGCAGCCTGTGCATACCGCGTCGGCGCGACACCGACATAACGGGTGAACGCGACGCTGAATGCACTCGCCGAGCGATAGCCCACGCGGGCCGCTATCGTCGCAACGCCGACTTCATTGCGGCGCAGCAGGTTTTTGGCAAGGGCCATGCGCCACGACAGCAGATATTCCATCGGCGCGACGCCCACTGCGCGACTGAAGCGTTCGAAAAAAGACGAGCGCGACAGCGCGGCGGCCTTCGCGAGTTGCGCAACCGTCCACGGCGTTTCCGGGCTTTCGTGCATGCGCCGGATCGCGAGCGCGAGACGCGCATCGGCGAGCCCGCGAACGAGCCCGGGCGAAGCACCTGTTTGCGTCGATCGCAACGCTTCGATGAACAGCACTTCGAGCAAGCGCGCGAGCACGACCTCGCGCGCGGGCCGCTGAGCGCGCGATTCGTCCCGCACGAGTTTGACGAGCGTCGCCAGCCTGCTGTCGCCGCGCACCAGCACGAGTTCGGGCAGAAGCGAAACGAGCAAAGCCGCATCCGCCGAACCGAATGCGCATAGGCCCGCGAGCCATTGCGTTTCGGGCGCGACCGACGCATCGCCGAAACGAAAGCTGCCGTCGGGAAGCGCTACGGGTGCGAGATTGGAGCACTCGTCATCGTCGGGCGGAACGACGCTCGACATCGCGAAGTTGAACACACGGGGCACGAGCACGAAATCATCGGCCTGAAGGATAAGCGGCTCGCTGTCGTTGATGGATAAACGCAGCGACCCCTCCAGCACCACGCAATAGAGCGGCTCCCCCGCTTCGGCGCGGCTCGCGCGCCAGCGCCCGGCGCCGCTGACCACTTTCGAGAACGTGGGCATCGGCTGGAGCAAGGTAACGACTTCGGCCAGAGGGTCGGTCATGATCGGACGATCTCGAATGAAACGCGGACGGTCGATTGTAGCTAATCCGGCGGGTCACGAAGTATCGTCGAGGGACCGTTACCGACCACAGGAGTCGACATGAAATCCGTCTTGATCACCGGTTGCTCGTCCGGGTTTGGCCTCGAAATCGCCCGCTATTTTCTGGAGCGCGACTGGCGCGTGATCGCCACGATGCGCACGCCGCGCGCAGACGTATTACCCCGCTCGGATCGTCTTTCGATCGTCGCGCTCGATGTGAAAGACCCGCAAAGCATTCGTGCGGCCGTCGACGCGGCCGGTCCCATCGACGTGCTCGTCAACAACGCGGGCATCGGCTTTCTGAACGCTCTCGAAGGCACACCGATGGACACCGTGCGCGAGATCTTCGAAACCAATACGCTCGGCACCATTGCAATGACGCAGGCTGTCGTGCCGCAATTACGCGAGCGCCGCGAAGGGACGATCATCAACGTCACGTCGACGGTCACGTGCAGGCCGTTGCATTTACTGTCGGTCTATACCGCGAGCAAGTCCGCGATCAACGCATTCAGCGAATCGCTCGCGCTCGAACTGGAGCAGTTCAACGTGCGCGTGCGCGTCGTGCTGCCGGGACGCGCGCCGTCCACCCGCTTCGGCGAGAACGCGCAGGCACGCATGCAAGACGGCTTTCCCGAACCGTACAACGCACTCGCGCAACAGGTCTTCGCGCATTGGCAGCAGGAGACGGCCGTCACGCACGCGGCCGATGTCGCGGAAGCAGTCTGGCTGGCCGCCACCGATTCATCGAGCCCATTTAGCATTCCTGCTGGAGAAGACGCAGTCGAGTGGTACAACACGCGCACTCGCTAGCACAGCGCAACGCAGCTCGACCGTGCCGCCGGCGACAGCGGCATCGAAGTCTCATACCGCGAGCGAACCACCGTCCACCACCAGTTCGACGCCCGCGATATAGCTGCTCTCCTGCGAAGCGAGGAAGAGTACGGCCCGGGCAACCTCATCGGGTTGCCCCAGTCGCCCCAGCGGCACGACCTGCTTCAGCATATCTTCGACTCCCGGTCGCGCGGTGAGATAGCTGCGCATCGGGCCAGTTTCGGTGCCACCCGGCGAGACTACGTTCACGCGAATGCCTTGCGCCTTCAGGTCGCTCGTCCAGCTTCGTGCGAACGAGCGCACTGCCGCTTTGCTCGCGTTGTAAAGCGACTGGCCCGGAAAGCCTTTGCTGCCGGCAACAGAACCGTTAAGGATGACTACGCTACCAGCAGACAGCAGCGGCAAAGCTTTTTGCACGGTAAAAAGCAAGCCGCGCACATTCAGGCCGAACAGGCGGTCGACGCTTTCCTCGTCGATTGTTCCCAGCGGTCGCGGCTCGCTCTCGGAAAGGCCGGCGTTGGCAAAAACAACGTCGAGCCTGCCGTGGTCGCGCTGGATGCGCTCATAGAGTCGATCGAGGTCGGCAAGGTTTGCGGCGTCTCCCCGTACACCGACCGCACCGCTCCCGATTTCTTCTACCGCCTCGTCGAGTCGCTCCTGCCTGCGACCGGTGATATAGACCCGCGCGCCTTCGGCGGCGAAGAGCCTGGCGGTCGCCAGTCCGATTCCTTCACTACCGCCAGTGATAGCCACAATCTTGTTCTCAAATCGCTTTGCCATAGGATCCTCGATTAAGTGGAGTGTTGCTCCATTTATTATATGGAGGCATCATCCACTTATCAAGACAAACCGAAATGAAGATGAAGAGCAAGTCTTCCGCAACCGACGAAACACTGCTGCGTGCAGACGCAGTCCGAAACCGGGAACGAATTCTGGAAGCGGCGGAAAAGATGTTCATCGAACGCGGCGCCGACGTCTCGCTCGACGATATAGCCAGGCGCGCCGGGGTCGGCATTGGTACGCTCTACCGGCGCTTTCCGACGCGTGACGCGCTGCTTGCCGCGACGAGCGACGAGCGCCTCCTGGCGCTCGCCCAGGCGAGCCGTGCACGAGATGACAGACTGGAACCGATCGCTTCGATACGCGTCTTCGTCAAGGAGCTCGTGACTCACGCGAACCACTATCGTGGGCTGGCCGCGTTGCTGGGGACCGTACTGCAGAGCAATACGCCTGGTTGCCACGCCGGGCGTGAAGAAGGACGCAGGCTGCTCCAGCGTGCCCAGAAGGCGGGGGCTGTTCGGAAGGACGTCAGCCTCGACGATCTCCTGTGCATCATTACGGCAATTTCACTCGCAGTCGAACAGGGCAGCACGGCAAAATCGCGCGTGGGTCACATGGTCGATCTATTCCTCGACGGCATAGGTAACACCGGGGCAACGTGATGGCCAGAACGCGCGTCGGTCATGCTGATCGCCGCAGACGGGCGACGCGCCAGCGGAACTGCCGGTGGCGAGCAGCGCAAGCGCTCAGCGCGGTCGTGGCTGCGGGTTGCCCCCGGGCCCGACTACGGCGATCATCTGCGATATCGCACCGGCCGGAGACCGACGATGTCGCAAATTGCGAAGCTGATTCGAGCATGGCTGGCGGCAAGCGCGTTCGCCGGCGCAGCAGTGCACGCGCAAACCACCGACTTCTGGGGCAGCCGACTTCCCGACCAGCCGACCCAGTTCATCTTCGGCTACGGCTCGCTGATCAATTCGCCGTCGCGCGAGGCCACCGCCGGCAAGCCGGTGGCGGCGATTCCGGTGCGGGTGTCGGCGGCATTCGGTTATGTGCGCAGCTGGAGCGACCGCGCGGGTAGCGGCTTTACCACGCTCGGCCTGCGACGCCCGTTCGACGGCGAGGCGCCGATGACGATCAATGGTGTGATCTATCCGGTGGCCGGCAACGACATGTCCGCGTTCGACGCTCGCGAGAAGGGCTATGTGCGGGTCGAGGTGCCGCGCGCGCTGATCGAGGCCGTCTCATGGCAACCGCTGCCCGCCGCGGGCACCGTGTGGGTCTATGTGCCGAAGGCGGACGGCAACGCGCCGGGCGAAGGTCTGCCGGTGCCGGACGCGAATCATCCGCTGGTGCAGTCTTATATCGATGTCGTTATCGAAGGCGGGCTCGAATACGGGCCGCAATTCGCGCGCGAAATCATCGCGACGACCCGTGACTGGAGTCCGTACTGGCTCAACGACCGTACGCTCGCGCGCCGGCCGTGGGTATTCGACAAGCAGTTCGCGACCGTCGATGCGCTGCTCGCCGCTTCAGCGCCCTGCTTCGCGAAACGGGCCTTCTCCGAGGACTACGCGGCCGCGAATATCGCGAGCGCCAAACGCAACCGCAGCGGCAAGCCAGAGCCATCCAGGGCTTGCGAAGACGCTGCCGTCCCTGCATCGTCGCAACTTCGTTAACCGGACCCAACGGTCGGTGAAGGAGCGATAGAGCCGCCGTTCATTGAATAGCGGATGGTCGCGCGATCGGGTTACTCGGCGTCGAGGCCTTTATTGCTGGATCGACGCACTTTTTATCTGGTTTCCTGTGAACTGCGCGGCAGCCTTTTCAATGGCGAGTGTTTCCAGTTGTTTGCGCATCGCCTCCTTCGCCTCGTCGAACGTCGGCAGCTGCGTTGGACGCTTTGCGTCCAGCTTCACGATCATCCACACGTCGCCGACCTGAATCGGCTGAGCCGTCGTTCCGCCCACGGGCAACGTTGAGATCGTCTGCGCGAGCGCCATTGGCAACCCCTGTGTCCGGCCCTCGGTCACCGGCACCGGAAAACTCAGCCATGGCATTTCGCCACCGTTCGTCTTGCTCGGCGCCACGCTGTATTCGTTCGCCAGGGTCTCGAACGGCTGCCCGGACTTCATCTTGTCGAGAACCTTTTTCGCGGTTACTTCATCCCCGACCGTGATGACGCGAGGCTTGAACTCGTCCTTGCCGAGCGAAGCGGCGATCTGGTCATAACGCGCCTTCACCTGCGCGTCCGTCACCGGCTCGGGATGAATGCTGTCTTTCAGATACAACTGGATTGCGGTGCCGACCCTCGCAGCGGCGGGTGCCTGCTGCACTTCCGGCTTCTGATCGTAGTGGGCCTTTTCCGCGTTCTGCCGCAGCACCTCACGCGCAATCAGCCCGCTTTTGAGTATCTGGCGCAACTGCGGTGTGTCGGGCTGCCCAGTCCTGGCCGTGACTATCCGCACGGCATCGTCGAGTCCGCTCTTCGGCACGGCCACACCATTGACGACCGCCACGCTGCCCACGGGCAAGCTCGATGGCGCATCGGCGGCGTGCGCAAACGACGGTGCGAAAGTACTCAGTGAGACTGAGGTAAATGCGGTCACGCAAACGGTGCGGATCATGCTGTCGAGTCGGAACATCGGGTACGCCTTTTCCAAAGATTGTTAGAAAGACCAGTTGATCGTGCCGAGCGCGAGCGTCGACTTCGGGCCGATGGCTGCGGGCCGGCAAAGCTGCCGTCCGATCAGCCCCTCGGCCGACAACTGCTGACGGTGCCACTGCCATTGCGCACGCAGGCCCACCCCGGCGCCTGCCAACGTTGAGAATCCGGCCACCGCAATGAGATCGGCTTTGCCCGCGTCGACGAATACGTAGGGTTCAATGCGGCCGTCATGCCAGACCGGCACGTTCACCCACGCGAGTTCGTTGCGCGAATAGACGCCCCGGTCGCCCGCAATGTCACCCGACCGGAAGCCCCGGATCGTGTCCATGCCGCCCAGGTACAGCTGGTCGGTGCCATAGAGCGCCACGTTCGTGTACTGGCCGCCGAGCGCACCTCGATACGCCAATGCAGCGCGCCCCAGCTTTGGCAACGGCACCGTCCAGATCGCCGTCGCGTCGAACTTCGTGAACTGCGCATGCGCGTCGGTGCGCGGCGCCTGCGCTCCGTCATGATTCGCGCCGAACCACGGCAGGCCTCGCGAGAGACCCGCGTCGAGCGTGACGTTGCCCTGTGCATCGTTCAGCACGAAGCGATGCAGCCAGTTGCCTCCCACGCGCAGCACGGCCACGCGCTGCGGATCGAGGTCGTTGTTGTTAATCTCGCGATCGGTGCGCCGCCACGAGAGCGTAGCGTCGAGCGCGGTGAGGTCGGATGCGGTACGTCCAAGTTGATAGTTCCAGCCAAAGATATGGCTGAGCGTGCGTCCATATTCGAGCGCCGTGGTGCCGACGAGTTGCTGGTATTCGGAATCCGACAGCGTGTAGCTGAACGTACTGCGGCCCCACGGAATCGCGAACGAACCGACGAGCGCATTGCTCTCGATGCTGTCGATATAGTTCAGGCTCAGCGACTCCTGCAGGCCGATCAGGTTGTCGGCCTCGACGCCCGCGCGGTACCGCGTCACACCCGTCGCTGCCGCCCCATAGTTGTCCACGCCTAGCGTGTAGTACGTGCGGTCGCCGGGCGTGTTGTTGATCGCGATCACCGATTCGCCAACGGCCTGTCCCGGCAGCACCTGTACGCTCGCCTGGTTGCGGCGCAGCCGGTTGATCTGCGCAACGCCTTGGTCGATGTCGGCAAGCCGCAGAGGATCGCCTGGGCTGGTCGGGAATGCGTTCTGGTAGCCCGCGTCGGTCAACCATCCACCGCCGGCGGCGGTTTGGTTTGTCGCCAGGCGGCGGATAGGCTGGCCGTTGACGGTGAAGGCTTCGATCAGGCCCGTCTGGATCACGACTGTCAGCGTTCCCGAGCCGATGTTCTGCGGTCCGAGTACCGCCCGCGTCGTCACGTACCCTGCGGAGACATACGCGTTGGTGAGACGCCGCAGGAGCACGTTCAAACGGTGCGAGCCGATCTCGTGACCGGCAAACGCCGCCGCAATTGCGTCCAGCGTCGACTCCGCTACGGTGGTCTGCACGATTCGCCTGCCTTCCGGTCCGGTCAATACGATCTGCGTGACCGGGAACGTCGGGCCGGGTTCGGGAATCTGGTCGACCGGGGTGTCCAGCGGGATATTCAACGAGATATCGTTGCCGGACGGTGCAACGCTAATCTGTGCCGGCGGCTCGGCAAGCTGCCTCTGCCGCGCGTTCTCGCGCTGCTGGTCGATCAGTTGCTGCGCCGGGTCCTGCACGGGGCGCGGCGCGATCGGCGGGGGCGTCTGCGCGCAAACGTTCGTTGCGACTGCAAGCGCCGCGGGGAGTGCAGCGAGTCGCCAAGTCTTCTTCATCTGCATCGTCAGAACCACAACCACGTTACCAGGCCCAGGTGCTGGCCGATCTGCACTGGCGTCCTCGACGGCGCACGCAGCGTCGTTAGCTGGCCGCTGACGCCGTGCCCGCCCGAGATATAGCCGCCGTTGATGATCGCGTCGCCGGTGAGTCTCACGAGTCCATCCGCGGTGAAGCCGCCACCGATGTCCATCGCGATCAGTTGCGCCCACGTCGAGCCGAAGAACGCCTTGAAGCCGCGATCCTGATTGATCGACGAATAGCCTGTCACGCCTGTTGCGTACGTGAGCGGCGCGTCGACCGTGAGGTCGCCGTGCGCATAGACATTTCCGCCAAGGTTCGCCGCGCTGGTGCCGGCCTTGATTGCGACGTCGCCGCCCGCCTGAATGGTCCCGCCCCATGGCGTCACGCTGCTCGAAGCATTGCCGTGGCAGAAGATGAAGCAACTCTGCGAGTAGCTGGCCTGCCCGGAAAACACTGCCGCGTTGCTGAAGGCATCCTGTGCGGTGATCTTCACGTCGCCATCGTTGGACTGGATGACGCCCCCCGAATTGGTGACCTTGCGCCCGGAGATCAGCACGTTGCCGCCACTCGACGCAATTGTTGAAAGTTGCTCAGGCTCGGTGACCGTACCGTAGTCGACGTTGAAACCGCTCGACGTATGGCGGAAGAACAGGAAGCGGCCGCCCGCATCGGCGTACGCCACTGGGGTGCCACCGTTGACGCCGCCGGTATGGTCAATCACGTTGCTCACGTCGCCCTGCGCAGCGAGTGTCACGTTGCCGTTGGCGAGAATGCGTGCGTTGTCGTTGGTGATATCGCCTTGCGCGTTAAGGAGTGCCTGGCCATTCGCTGAAAACAGGATGCCGAGATTTGCGGCATCCGAGCGGTTCGTGATGCCGCCGCCTGCGTTTAACGTCAGGTCGCCGCCCGTGAGCGTGCCATCTGACTTTACGAGACCCGCCTGAACCAGGCTGCCGGTGTTGGTAATCTCCCCTGCGGCAGTCAGCGTGACAGCATTGCCTGCGGTGACCATCGAGGAACCCGAGACGCTGTCCGAGATCGCGATACGGCCCGCGCTGATGCCGATGTCGTGATTCGCTGCAATGTTCGCGCCCTGCACTGACGCCGCGCCGGAGGTCGTCAGCGCCACGTCATTGGCCGCGAGGATTGAGCCGCCGGCGAGCGTGATGTCGCCATTGGCCAGTACAACCACATCACCCGCCGTCGCGTTAAGCGTTCCGGCACTGCGCACGCCCGCGCCCTGATCCGTGACGATGAGTTGCACGCGGCCCGCTGTGAGGCCGCCAGCCTGCGTGATATCGACCGCATAGGCCGCACCCTGCACGCCAGGCGAATTCAACTCGACAAGCCAGTCGTGGCCGTTGTCGGACGGCGAAAGGCCAGTGTCCCATGTTGTCGTGCTGCTGCCGGTAATCGTTCGAACGCCGCCGGTCGAACTGGAATAGTCGTTCGTGACCGGACCATTGATAGCGAGTTGCTTCGAGACGAGGTCGAGGTTGATGAGCGTGCCCGTGAGTCCGCCTGCACCGATTGTGATCGCACCACCGTTCGTTGTCAGTACGACGTTGCGCTGGACCTGCCCCGGCGCAAGTGTGATGTCGTTGAAACTGACCTGACCGGTGGACAGCACCACGTGGCCAGCGTTCACGAACGAACCGCCGTCGACCGTGATGCCGTTGGGGTTCGCCAGGATCACGTTTGCGCGCTGTCCCAGCACGTTGACCGCCCCCTGGATCAGCGAGGGATTCGTGCTGGTTACCTGATTGACGATGGTGCGGGCGTTGATGCCCGCGTTGTTCAGGTCCGCGCCCGCTGATGACACGTTGAACGAGCGGTACGTATTGTTCGACACGCCGCCTATCGCCGGCGCGATGGACACGGTCTGATGACCGTTAGCTGATGTCGAGACGCCTGTCGCTGTGGCGCCGTCCGGGACGATCCCCGCGGCATTTGAATCCGGATGCGTCAGCGCGAGCACGAGCCCGACGCATAACGGCTTCAACATCAACGAGCCATTCAAGCCGAACCTGAGTTTTCTTTCCTTCGCTTTTCTCATTTTTGCATCAGAACCGAGTACCAACACTGCATCCGCCCAAACCGCCTCCGTTACTCGCGAAGCCGGCGCAACTGAACGCTCCGCACGCCGAGGTCAGAAACGCAACCACTACGGCAATCGCGATTGATCGCAATACAGACTTCATCCGGCTCGTTCTCCAACATTTCGATCGGACAGCCGAGCGGGAACGCCGTGTATCGGGTGCAACCCGAGCTGCCGCGATCCAAAATGAACGCAGAAAAGTCCCGTAGCAAATGCCCCCACTCCAATCCCAAATGCGATCCAAAAATACAAATTTATGTCAAATACCTCGAACGCTTTGCCCAGACCCAGCATTCCGATCGCGAAAAAGACATTGCCTGCATTGATTGAAGCAACGCACCATAATTGACTAAATTTCATTCGAGTACACAGGTTGGTAACGCATGGTCATGTGGGTATTGCGCGGATAGCAGATCGACCTACGTTGCTATCCGGGCTTCGAAGTTCATCAGGCGCGACAACGAACACAAACTGCGACATAAGACAGACCAGGAAGCCGAGCAACATTGCTGTTCTCCTAGTTGAGAAGAAAGCATTTTTCACTTGGACACGCCGCGAATATTCGCCCCCACGAGCGATGAAGTAGGTAGCCATCACCGTGCCCGGAGGAGGCTCGTTTATCGCGTACTTGCTCCCTTGAATAAATCTTGCAAGCAGGCCACCGCCAATAAATGCCGCCGCGATATGCACATAGCCAGCCAAAGCCGGCTGAATAACCCCGTCGTAAGTTCTGAAAATCACGAGGTTAGCGTAAGCAGATATCGCAGAAGCTGCGAGGCAGCAAAGACCCGTGATCGCCCATGATCGTGAGATTTTCTTCACCGTTAAACTTCCAGTAAAACTGCATCGTCCTCAGGCACAATTGCCAGCACCCAAATCGCCCTTGATCTCACAAGCTGCGGCGGCTGGACCGATGGTCAGCGTGGACCGTGCAGATATCCGTATGATTTCTATTCACCGCACCGATCAAACGCAACGCACGACGCCGCGCCAATGTCTGGCGAAGAACTACCATCCCGAACTTGTACAAAGCATTTTTCTGCAATGCCGATACCACTCCAGGTCGTGGAGCCGTTGCTCAACACCGTGAATTCCCCGTTCTTATTGACTTCGGACCGGCCCCCTATTTGTGGCAACAAGACTATGAACTCAATCGAGGTCTGTTGATCAGATCGAGCAATCTCTCAAGTTCTAGCCCATACAAATTCGGTTCAAAGGTCGGCAATATTCCTTCCATCATGAACTCGGCATTGATGATTCCACAAAGCGCGTCGATATCCGCGAAGGTCATTACCCCCTTCTCTAGGCTATTGAACGCGGCAGCGTTCTTCCCTGCGTCTTTGGCACGCAAGCTACTTACGATTTCCTTCTGACGATCAGTTAGCGCCAGTTTCATTTCTTAACTCCCGCTGCACTTGTTCCCCACGCAGGGGGATGCGGCTAAAATCCTGGACTGGTTATGCCACGATTCCAAGACTTTCCCGGTATTCGAGTGGGCTCAGGGAGCCGAGCGAGACCTTGATCCGAGTTGCGTTGTACCAGCGAATATACGA
>NZ_JAJITD010000029.1 GCF_020880815.1 Paraburkholderia sejongensis | reverse complement strand
AAACCGGTCGCTCACTCAACGTACTGACGATGATTAATCCGTCTTTCGACAGACAAACCTTCCTCTAATACTGTGTGAGGCTTTTGATACTTTTGCTATCCGGTGGCTCCGAAGAACCACCGCTGCATTCCGCATCAAGTGCCCACACTTATCGGCTGTTAGTTTTTAAAGATCGATTCGCTCAACGCGCTGCGCCATTACTTCAACTACCCGGCGCTGCTTCGTTTTGCGTCGCTGCGTCATCAGCGAAGAAGCGAGATTATGGAGATCCAAACACACTCCGTCAAGCCCCTTCTGCAAATTTCTTTTCGGGGACCGCAGCAGGGATGCCTCCCCTATATATAGATGGAGGGTTCGAACACACCGCGCCCTTGTGGGCGTACAGTGCACCTCTATATAGGGTGTAGCCCGCGCAGGCATCCGGCATGCCCACAACAATAGAGATGATGAATTGATGTGCACCGGTGAGCGTTAACCCCCAAGGTCGGCTATAATGCGAGCCGCGCAAAATTTCGCATGTCCATCGGCCCGCTTCCAGCGGGCTCATCTTTTTAGCTCCCCAGAGCACAGCCCAACAACCGCGTTGAGTCACATCAGGTGATGCTGAGCCCTGCTCGAAACGCCTGACGGTAGCGTCTTGCGTCTCATAGCGAAGCCTCTAGAGGAAATTACGTGAACCCTTTTGATCGCGAAGATTCGCAACACGAAGCCGCCGCGTTTACCGCCAAGCTCCCGTCCGGCCGCGCGGCCAAGGGCAAGGGCGCCAACAAAGCGATCCCCTCGGCAGCCGATCTGCCCCCGCAGCAAGCCGAAGAACGTCAGCGTCTGATGCGCGCGCTGATCCAGCTGGGTAAAGAGCAAGGCTACCTGACTCACGCGCAGATCAACGACCACCTGCCCGACAACTTCACGGCGACCGCCGCGATCGACAGCATCGTCAGCGCGTTCAGCGACATGGGCGTGCAGGTCTACGAACAGGCTCCCGACGCGGAAACCCTGCTTCTGAATTCGAACTCGCCCGCGGTGGTGTCGGACGATCAGGCGGACGAAGAAACCGAAGTCGCGTTGTCGACGGTCGACTCGGAATTCGGCCGCACGACCGACCCGGTGCGTATGTACATGCGCGAAATGGGCGCGACCGAGCTGCTGACGCGCGCCGGTGAAATCGCGATTGCGAAGCGCATCGAAGACGGCCTGCACGAAATGGTGCAGGCGATCGCCGCGTGCCCGCTCGCGATCTCCGCGATTCTCGCGAGCGCGCAGCAGGTCGCCGATGGCGAGCTGCGCATCGACGAACTGGTCGACGGTCTGAACGAAGAGACGGTCGCCGCGGAAGAGGAAGCCAGCGCCGATTCGGACAGCGACGAAGCCGCGGACGTGGACTCGGACGACGACGAAGAAGACGACGACGATTCCGGCCCGGCCGATTCGTCGGCGGCGGACGAAGCGCGTCTGAAGCAGCTCACCAGCGACTGCCTCGAAATCTTCGCGCAGGTCGGCATCCTGTACGACGAGATGAACGCAGCGCACACGCGCGGCGACGTCAGCTCGAAGGCCTACCGCCAGGCTCGCGAAGACATCCAGCAACACCTCGCGAAGATCCGCTTCACCGCTCGCACGATCGATCGTCTGTGCGGCGACGTTCAGCAACAGGTCGCGCAAGTGCGCGCGATCGAGCGCAACATTCTGCAGATCGTCGTCTCGAAGGCCGGCATGCCGCGCGAGAAGTTCATCGAGACCTTCGCCGGCACCGAAACCGACCTCGGCTGGACCGAGCGCGCCGCCCGCCTGGGCGCCTCGAGCTACGGCCCCGCGCTCGAGCGTCATCTGCCGGCGATCCAGTCCGAGCAGCAGAAGCTGATCGACATCGAAGCGACCGTGTCGCTGCCGCTCAAGCATCTGAAAGAGGTCAACCGCCAGATGGTCGCGGCCGAATCCAAGATGCGCAAGGCCAAGAGCGAGATGATCGAGGCGAATCTGCGTCTGGTGATCTCGATCGCGAAGAAGTATGTGAACCGCGGCATGCTGTTCCTCGACCTGATCCAGGAAGGCAACATCGGTCTGATGAAGGCGGTGGACAAGTTCGAATACCGTCGCGGCTGGAAGTTCTCGACGTACGCGACGTGGTGGGTCCGTCAGGCCGTCACGCGTTCGTTGGCCGACCAGGCGCGCACGATTCGCGTGCCGGTGCACATGATCGAGACGATCAACAAGCTGAACCGCATCTCGCGCGAAATCCTCCAGCAGACCGGTCAGGAAGCGCATCCGGCCGTGCTCGCGGAACGCATGGAGCTGTCGGAAGAGAAGGTGCGCGGCATTCTGAAGATCGCCAAGCAGCCGGTCTCGCTGGAAACGCCGGTCGGCGACGACGGCGATGCGACCCTCGGCGACATGATCGAAGACGCCGGCGTGTCGTCGCCGGCGGACGCCGCGATGCAGGCCGACCTGCGCGCCGCCATCGACGACGCACTCGACTCGCTGTCGCCGCGCGAAGCGAAGGTGCTGCGCATGCGTTACGGCATCAACACGAAATCGGACCACACGCTGGAAGAGGTCGGCAAGCAGTTCGACGTGACGCGTGAGCGGATCCGTCAGATCGAGAGCAAGGCAATGCGCAAGCTGATGCACCCGAGCCGCGCGGACCGTCTGAAGTCGTTCCTCGATCGTTAAGCTTCTCCATGCGCTTGCCGTGCGCGTTGCACGGCAAGCCGCGTCAAACCTCTTTTCTTGCAAGCAGCGGGATACGCCGGACGACGGCGAATCCCGCTGTTTTTCCTTTCAGGCACCCAAGATAGAACCCATGCGGAACTGCCGCATCGCGCGGCTTCGTTCGACTGCGCGACTCGCTCCCGATACCTGTCGGAGCTCCACTGTTGTCCACAGATTTTGGGCACAAGCTTGTGGACAAGCTGCGCATGACTGCGCTAACTGATTGAGCGGATTGGATTTCCCGGGCGAGCTCCCGGCAGGTCGCTACCCGCTTCAAGACTTGCCGCTCATCGCGCGAACCGCCGCCCGCTGCAGCGCTGCGCCCGTCGGAGCAGCACGCGCCACGCGGCAGCACAGGCGCGACGTCATCGTCAGAACGCACCGCCGTGATCGAGCAGGTTCAACATCCCCTCGCCCGTGAGCGGCGCCGCCTGGGTATTTTGATGCAGCATATGCGGCTCGACCGAACCGCACACCTGCAACGTATCCGCAGCAAAGCGCAGCGTCCGATGCCGCACGATCGGCGCGCCGAAACCGAGCGTGAACACGACGATCGCCAGATTGCCGAATTGCAGCGCGAGCAGACGCCCGACGCTGATCCGGCTGCCGAAGCACAGTTGCGAGCCGAGCGTGGTATTGCCCATCACATGGCGTACCCACGCGGTGACATAGAAACTGCGGATCAACATCACGCCGATAAAAAACAGCGCATAAAACAGGAACAGCGGCGCCAGCGTTGCCACCGACTGCGCGGTGTCCGGCGTGGGCAGATGACCGTCATGCATCGATGCGAGCGCGCTCTTCAGAAACATCGTGAACAACACGACGAGCAGCACCACCGAACCGGCGAAGGTAGCCGCGAACACCCCGTACACCGCCCGCGCCCGCCCCTGGAAATGAAACGGCAGATTGCCGAAGCTGCTCGCGTTGATGCGGCGCTCCGCGAGACGCATCGACATCCACGGCGTCAGCTGGCCGAGCGTCACGATGCACAGCAGCCCGTACAGCAGCGTGCGCACGCCGTAGCCGAGCGCGGAACCGGTCATGCCGCCGCAAATCCCGCCCCATTGGGTGCGGCTGAGCCGATAGCGCTGCGCGCTGTAAAACCCGCCCGCCGCCAGCACGAAGATCAGCGCATACAGCGCGATGACCGGCAACGCGCCGAGCAGCACGCTCCTCGTCAGCATGCGCACCGCGGCGCTCAGCGCCACAGCGCCGACTACCGCGCCGACTACGACCGCCGCCGCGAGCAGAAAACCTTTGAACAACTCGCCGCCGGTGCCGGTGTATTCGAAGCGCTCGTCCTGAAAACGCATATGCGACCAGATATAGCGACGGTTATGGGTGGTCGCCCAGAAGCGGTAAATGCCGAGCGTCAGAATCACCAGCAACAGGTTCTTAAAAAAGATGCCGTAGAGTTCGCCGAGCGTGCCGTCGTAGATCAGCAGCGGCCGTTTTGGCTCGAGTGAATTCATTTGCGTGCCCTCTTCCTCATCATTTAACGTCTTTTTATGCCCGTGAATACATATGCTTCGGGGCGCGCGCCATGCGCGGCCCAAAGCGGCGGGCTATTGGTGCTTCCCCGTGCGAACGCCGGCTCGTGCGGCAAGGATTCTTGCAAACCTTGCCGGTCCGCCTTTTACGAATACGGAACTGCGGGCAAACGGCAGCCGGACGGCGAGCACGATAATTACATGCTTTCCAATCTTTATAAACGGCATTTGCGCATATAAATCACAATTTGCATTACGAGATATAAGCAGAAAGCGAATTTATCCACGACGCATAATTTGAGGATAATAGCCGCGATATTTAAGCGGCATCAATAATTAGAAGTATCGATGTATTGACGTGAGCGGATTTTTCAGGGCATCACGAGCGTCAACTCGCCCGCTGCCGCCGCTGCCGCTGCCGTAATAGTTGACGAATACAGATGGGCGCCCTTGAGCGGCGCCGCGGACGAATAGATCTCCGGCCCGTAGCCGGCGGTGGTTACATCGACGCCGAGAGCGACGCCGGGCGCGACGACGACGTGCAGATCGAGGTCGCCGCCGCTGTCCCACGCGAGCAGCACGCGCAGCTTTGGCTGGGTTTTGCCGTCAAACCATGCGGAAAGCTTTGAAGCCCCGCTACACCACGTTCTTTTCGACGATCGGCCGGTTCTCCAGCACGCGCGCGAAGCTCAACGAACTCAGATCGAGCGTCGTATAACGGCCGTGCAGAACCAGTTCGCTAATACCGCGTCCGGTGGCCGGTCCCTGCTGCAAACCGTGTCCGCTGAAACCGTTCGCGAAGATGCAGTTATCGACATCCGGGTGATGCCCGATGATCGCGTTCTGATCGAGCACGTTGTATTCGTAGTAACCGGACCAGCAGTTCTGTACACGCAGCGCCTCGAATTGCGGCACCCGGTTCGCGAGCGTCGGCCAGATCACGTCGTCGAATAGCGTGTGGTCGACTTCGTCGAGCGGCAGATCGTCGGGGTCGTTATCCGCCGACGGCGACGTGCCGCAGATATACGCATTGCCCTCGGGCCGGAAGTACACGCCGCTCGGGTCGATCAGCAGCGGACAGCGTTCGAGCCTGGCCGGCGACTTCACGTTGAAGATGCTGCGGCGCCGCGCATAGACCGGAAGGTCGATGCCGAGCATCTGCGCGAGCTTGCGCGACCACGCGCCCGCCGCGTTGACGACCACGTCGCACGCATAGGCCTCGCCGTCCGCGGTCTGCACGTGGGTCACGCGGCGGCCGTCGCGATGCAGCGCGGTCACGTCGGCGGCGACATAGCGCGCGCCGAGCGCCTGCGCTTTTTTGCGCAGCGCCTGCACGAGGCCGTAGCCGTCGAACCAGCCTTCGCCGGTTTCGCCGTATGCGCCAGCGACGAGGTCATCGGTATTGAGCCAGGGGAAGCGCGTTTGCAGGCCGGCCCGGTCGAGCAGGCTGATGTCCGCGCCAAGACTGCGTTGCAGCGCGTGGTTCTCGCGCAGCGTCGCTTCGCCCGCGGGCGTCGCGAGAAACAGATAGCCGCCCTCGTGCAGATCGATCGAAGGCTGCGTGCCGTCCACTTCGAGCCGCGCGCCGAGCGAGCGTAGAAACTCGATGCCGAACAACGACATCCGGATCGACAGCGGCGTCGAGAACTGCTGCCGGATCGACGCCGCCGACAACGCCGACGACGAGCGCGCATAAGTCGGATCGCGCTCGATCACCGTGACACCGACCGTCGGGTCCGACAGCCGCAAGAAATACGCAATCGAACTGCCGATCACCCCACCGCCGACGATCACGACTTTCGAACTCACGTGTTGCTCCACGAGTAACGTGGCCGCTCCGGCAACGCCGGACGGCGCAAACGGCTTGCTTGATGAACGCGCGCGACTGCGGGCGCGCGCATTACGGTCAACGCGAACGTCGGGCGACGGCGCGCACGACGCATCGAGATCCGCTTCAATGCCGCGCGCCGCCGCTCAACCCCGCCTAACCCCTGCTCTACGCCGGCAATGCTCAGTCGAGGTTGAAGTCGATCCCCTGCGCGAGCGGCAGCGCCGACGAGTAGTTGACCGTATTGGTCGCGCGACGCATATACGCCTTCCACGCATCCGAGCCCGATTCGCGGCCGCCGCCGGTTTCCTTCTCGCCGCCGAACGCGCCGCCGATCTCCGCGCCGCTCGGGCCGATATTGACGTTGGCGATCCCGCAGTCGCTGCCCGACGCGGACAGGAAGCGCTCCGCTTCGCGCAGGTCGGTCGTAAATACGCAGGACGACAAACCATGATGCGCGGCGTTATTCGCATCGACCGCGTCGGCGAACTCGGCATAGCGCAGCACGTACAAAATCGGCGCGAAGGTTTCCTTCAGGACAACCGCGGTTTGCGACGGCATTTCGACGATCGCCGGCCGCACGTAGTAGCCGCCTTCATGCCCCTTCACCTCGACGCGCTCGCCGCCGAACACCTTGCCGCCCTCGGCCTTCGCCTGCTGCAACGCTTCCTGCATCCGGTCGAACGATTGACGGTCGATCAGCGGCCCCATCAGCGTGCCCTTTTCGAGCGGGTTGCCGATCGGCACGCGGCTATACAGCTGCTTCAGACGCTCGACGGTTTTGTCGTACACGCTGTCGTGCACGAACAGACGACGCAGCGACGTGCAACGCTGCCCGGCCGTGCCGACCGCCGAGAACAGAATGCCGCGCAGCGCGAGTTCGTGATCCGCGCTTTGCGTGACGATGCCCGCGTTGTTGCCGCCGAGTTCGAGCAGCGAGCGGCCGAAACGCTTCGCCACTTCGACGCCGACCTTGCGGCCCATTTCGGTGCTGCCGGTCGCGCTGACGATCGACGCGCGCGGATCGGCGACCAGCTTTTCGCCGACCTCGCGGCCGCCGTTGATCAGCGCGGTGAGACCGGCCGGCGCATCGCCGAATTCCTTCAAGGCATCGGCCAGAATCCTGTTCACTGCGAGCGCGGACAGCGGAGTCTTTTCCGACGGCTTCCAGATCACCGCGTTGCCGCACACCAGCGCGAGCGCCGCATTCCACGACCACACCGCGACCGGGAAGTTGAACGCCGAGATCACCACGCAGGTGCCCATCGGATGCCAGCTCTCGGCCATCCGATGACCGGGGCGCTCGGACGCGATCGTCAGACCATAGAGCTGACGCGACAGACCGACCGCGAAATCGCAGATGTCGATCATTTCCTGCACCTCGCCCATCCCCTCCTGCAGGATCTTGCCGGTCTCCAGCGATACGAGGCTGCCGAGCGCGTGCTTCTGTTCGCGCAGGCGGTTGCCGAGCAGCCGCACCAGCTCGCCGCGACGCGGCGCCGGCACGTTGCGCCACGTGGCGAACGCCGCCTTCGCCTGGGTCAGCGCCGCATCGACCTCGGCCACCGTATTGCTGGCCACACGGCCGATGAGCTCGCCGTTGACCGGCGAATGAACCGCGAGATCGCCGGCTTGCGCGGCTTGGGCGATGCCGAGATCGGCGAGGATGGTGGACGCGTCCATTTGAACCCCTTTAATTTCCGATGCGAAACAAGAGTAAGTTCGGAAACTATACACGCGGGTTTTTATGGCGACAAGAAGGTTCGATGGGGGGTAAAACGCGGCTTGACAGGGGCAGAGAAGTTTCCAGAAGGAAACTTGAAGAAAATCCAGGAAGGTAAGCGGCGGCCCGCGCCCGGCGATCCGCCGCGGACCGTTTCAGACCGTCGCGGTCCGTGGTGAAGTGCTGAAGCCGCACCGGTTCTACACGCGCCCCTCCATTCCTTCACGCCTGCGCCAGACCATCCCCTTCCGCGGCCGTCATCAACCGGTCGACCAGCACCCGCGCGAACGGCGGCAAATCCTTCAGACTGCGCACGCAGATCTTCAGCTTGCGCTCGGCCCACGGATCGTTCAGACCGACGAGCGCGATCTGCATCGTGCGCCGATGCCGCAACGCGACCGATTGCGGCACGATGCCGATCCCGACGCCCGCCTCGATCATCCGGCACGCGGCCTCGAAGTTGCCGACCTGGATGCGCAGTTTCAGACGCGCGCCGAGGCCGTCGGCGGCACTGATGATGAATGCGTGGATCGCGCTCGAGGTCGGCAGACTGACGAAGTTCGCGTCGAGCAGTTGCGAGAAATCGACCGATGCGAGCCGCGCGAACGGGTGATCGAGCGACGTGACCAGCACCAGCCGGTCGTCGCGATACGGCAGCATTTCCAGATGCTCCGCATGCACGTTGCCCGCGACGATGCCGATATCGGTCGCGCTGTCAGCGACGCCCTTGACGATCTCGCCGCTCAGCACCTCGCGCAGATCGATGTTGACGTCCGGGTGATCACGCAGAAAACGGCTCAGCACCGCCGGCATGAATTCGCTGATCGCGGTGGTGTTGGCCCAGATGCGCACATGGCCTTTGATGCCTTCGCCGTACTCCTGCATATCGCCGGCCAGATGCTCGACGCGTTCGAGCACGAGCCGCGCGTGATGCACGAACGCCTCGCCGGCGGGCGTCAGCGTCACGCCCTGACTGTTGCGGTAGAGCAGCTTGAAACCGAGCTGCTCTTCGAGGTTCTTCACGCGATTGCTGGCGGCGGGCGCGGACAAGTGCGAGCGCTCCGCCGCACGCGCGAGATTGCAGGTGTCGGCGATATGAAGGAGCAAACGGAGATCGACGAAATCGAAGTGCATGATGAAAGCTGTTCGCGAAGCCTGTGCGGAGCAAACTTTCATCTTAACCGCCCTACGTGGATCGGACGAATCAGGCCGACTTCTGGACCAGTTCCGCTTGCGGCTGCATGTCGGAGTCGGGGGAAATTTCCTCCAGCGTCTGTTGACTGGTTTCGATGCGCAACGCGAGGATCGCGATGCTCAGCAACAGCAGCACGCCGCCGACCATCGTCAGCACACCCGTCACGCCGAACTGCGTATAGAGCAGCAACGCGACGTACGGCGTCGACATCGATGCCGCGCGCCCGCAGGTGCCGGCCACACCGGTGCCGCGCAAGCGATGCGCGGTCGGGAACAGCTCGGGGATATAGCCGAACAGACCGAGCGTGCAGACCGTGTAGATGGCAGTGACCAGCGCGAAACCGACGACCGCAATCGATACCGGCTCGCGCATCTGCACGTAGATGAAGCCGAGCACGATGGTGGCGAGCGAGAACAGCACGATGCCGTTGCGTCGCCCGATGCGGTCCGTGATCAGATAGCCGACCACCGCGCCGGCCGGTGCGCCGGACGACATCAGCAGCACGAAGCCGAGCGACTGCACGATCGTCAGACCTTCCTTGACGAAGAAGGTCGGCAACCACGCGACGAAGCCATACAGCGACATGTTGATCGCCATGCAGGTCAGCGCGGCGACCAGCGTGCGGCCGATCATCCCGCGCGCGAACAGCGCGGAGAACGGCGCGGCCGGCACTTCGTGGCTGACCACGCGGGCGACCGGCGGCAGTTTGCCGACGCGCGCTTCGACTTGTCGTTCGATCGCCGAGACGGTCGCTTCGGCCTCTTCGAGCCGGCCGACGGTTTCGAGCCAACGCGGCGATTCCGGCATCCGGTGACGCAAAAACCACACGACGAGTGCGCCGATGCCGGCGATCGCGAACATGTAGCGCCAGCCGAGATGCGGGATCACCCAGTAGCCGATCGCCGTTGCGCCGAGCAGACCGGAGTTGATGATCAGCGCGAGCAGCGCGGTCCAGCGGCCGCGCGTGGCGGGCGGCACGAATTCGCACAGCGTGCCGGCGGCGACGACGAGTTCGGCGCCGAGGCCGACACCCATGATGAAGCGCAGCAGGATCAGCCAGTAGATGTTCGGCGCGAAGCTCGCGACCAGCGACGCGATACCGAAGATCGCGAGATTGGCCTGATACGAATAGCGACGGCCGAAGCGGTCGCCGAGATAACCAGACAGGCCCGCGCCGATCATCATGCCCATGAAGGTCGCGGAGATGAAGAACGAGCCGAGGCGCAGGTCGGTGAAGCCGCTTTTGACCATCGCGGCGAGCACGCCGTTGGCGAGGTAGATGTCGAATGCGTCGAGGAAAGCGCCCGCGCCGATCAGGCCGAGGATGTTCCAGTGGAAGCGGGTGATCGGGAGGCGGTCCAGGCGGGCGCCGGAGTTGACTGTTCTGGGGGTTTTGGTCGGGCTGGTTGCGGTTATTGCTGTGGCTGCCGTTGCTGTCGACACGGTTGTCTCCTGTCCTTTCTTTGCTTTCTGTTCTTCATGCTTTGCGGCTTGGGGCTCTGGTGCTTTGCGCGCGGCCCGGGTCTGGGCGCGCTGTGCACGGCTTAGCCCATCCCACTCCCGTTCCATCCTGCCGGTCGGTTGGCAATCAGAGTGCGTCACGTGGACCTGAGTGGGAATTGGTTTTTTTGGAAGTTGGGGTTTCGGTTTGGTTAATGAGGCAATGCTCCGCCGACGTTCACCACCGGACGGTTCTGCCGCGGTAGTCGAGGAACTCGAGGCCGGGACGTCCCTGCTTGGCGATCAGCACCTCGACGATCCCCGGCACGCTCTCTTCAATTGACAGTCGCCCTGCGGGTCCGCCCAGCTCCGTACGTACCCATCCAGGCGCCATCAGCAGCATCGCGCGTCGCGTGTTGGCCTGGCGCGCCGCGAAGCTGCGCATGAACTGGTTCAGTGCCGCCTTGGTGCCGCGATACAGTTCGCGCTGCCCGGACTCGTTGTCGGCGATGCTGCCTTGCCCGGATGACATCACTCCGATCAGACCATCGGCAGGCACCAGGTCGGACAGGCGCTCGACCACCCGCATCGGACCGAGCGCGTTGGTGATCATCAGGTCGACGAAGTCCCCGGTCGAAACTTCGCCGATGGTCTGCGTCGGATCAGGGTTGGTCGTGCCAGCGTTGACGAACAAAATGTCGTACCGCTGGTTCGACAACCGAGCTCGCAGAGTATCGATCTCGTCGGGACGGGTAATGTCCACCGTTTCGATCACGACTGTGCGCGGATTCGCGTCGGCCAAAGCGTGCAGCAAAGGAGAGTGGCTGCCGGCGCGGACGGTGCCGACAACGTTCCACCCTTTCGTCACGAACTGCGCGGCCATCGCGTAGCCGAGACCGCGCGAAGCGCCGATGATCAGGATCGTGGGAGCGCGAGCAGGCAGGGTTGCTTGGGACATGAGTTTTCTCCTGGCCGGTCGAAGTGATGGCTTCATTCTGAAACCCGTGCCCGCTTTGCACCAGACGCGCGAATCGCAAACCACGATTGCATGGAACGCCATGCGTGTTCCGCGATCCGGTATGCTGGGTCAATGTCACGCGTCGATCTCAACCTTCTTACGGCCCTGGACGCGCTGTTGAGCGAGCGAAGCGTCACAGCGGCGGCGCAGCGTCTGAATCTCAGCGTTTCCGCAATGAGCCGCACGCTCGCGCGCCTGCGCGCGGCCACCGGCGACAGGCTACTGCTGCAGGCAGGCCGCTCGCTCGTCCTCACGCCCTATGGCGAACAATTACGCCAACGCCTTGGCCCTTTGACCCTGGAAGCGCAGGCTTTGCTGAAGCCGCCGGAGTACCGGTTCGATGTCGCTGCTCTGGAACACAGCTTCGCGGTGCGAGCGGGCGAAGGATTCATCGATCTGGTCGGCGCCGCTCTGATCGAGCGGATCAGTCGCGCCGCGCCCGGCGTGCAACTGCGTTTCATGCCCAAGCCGGACTGGGATGCGCAGCCGCTGCGGGACGGCACAATCGACCTCGAGATCGGCACGGTCAGGACTTCCGCTCCAGAGATGCGCACGCGTCTGCTTTTTCGCGATCGCTACGTGGGCGCATGCCGCGTCGACCACCCGCTTTTGAGCAACAGCGGTGTGTCAGTCGAAAGCTGGATCGAATTCGGTCACATACTGACTGCGCGTCCCGGAGAAGAATCGAACCCGGTCGATCTGGCCTTGGCGAAGTGTGGCAAGGAGCGCCGAGTACCTATGGTCGTCCCGTCATTCACCAGCGCAATGCAGGTGGCTCGCCGCTCCGACTTGCTCGCTGTCATCCCGCGATCGTGCGTGGGTAATCCGTTCGTACCGGATCACGCTGCCGTAAATGGCTTGCAGTGGTTCGAACTGCCCGTGTCGACGCCCCGTTTCAATGTGTCGGCGATATGGCATCCGCGCCTCGATCACGACCAGGCGCATCGCTGGCTGCGCGCCGAGATTGTCGATGTATGCGTCGCTGCTTATCCACGGGACCCGATCGGACCAAAGTCCGATACACAGTCCGCTCGATAACGCATAGGCTGAAAGCTTCGATCAGGAAGCCGACCTGCGAGACCGTTGCAGGTTGGCCCGCCATGCGAAGTCCCATCGGGGCCGTGCTCACTGTCTTCCTCGCCGAGGCATTGCGGATGAGCGCAGCCGCAGCGAATCGGCGCAACGATACCCGCATCGATTTAGGGGCACATATGACAAAGTTGCTCATCGACGTCGTCATCTTTCTCGCCTCAGCGCTAATTGCCGTACCCCTGTCCGTGCGCCTCGGCTTTGGCGCGGTTCTGGGATATCTGGTCGCCGGCATCATGATCGGCCCGTGGGTTCTGAAGCTCGTGACCGACGTCGACGCCATCCTGCACTTCTCGGAGTTGGGCATCGTGCTGATGATGTTCGTGATCGGACTCGAAATGAGAGTCGATGCGCTGTGGGCAATGCGCCGCACTATTTTCGGCTACGGCACCATGCAGATGACCGTTTGCGCCGCAGCGCTGTTTGCAATTTTCGTGGTGCTGGGATTGCCGTGGCGCATTGCATTGACGGGCGGACTCGCGCTCTCGCTATCGTCCACCGCAATGGTGATGTCAGAGCTGCAACAGCGTGGGTTAATGAATATGCCGACGGGCCGGGCGGCATTCGGCATTCTGCTGTTCCAGGACATGGCGGCCATACCGCTGATTGCGCTGCTGCCGTTGCTCGCGCCCAAGGTCGCCGTCTCCACGGCAGATCCGGGTTGGCTTGTCGCGTTGCAGGCGCTTGCCATGCTTCTTGCCGTGGTCCTCGCTGGCCGCTATCTGCTGCAATTCGTGCTGCGGGTGATTACCAGCATTGAGGTCCCCGAAATATTCACGGCATTCGCACTGCTGTGGATAGTAGGCATTGCATTACTCATGCAGACTGTCCATCTGTCGATGTCCCTCGGGGCCTTCGTCGCGGGAGTACTCCTCGCGGATTCGGATTACCGGCATCAGATAGAAATCGATATGGCGCCTTTCAAGGGCCTCCTGCTCGGGCTGTTTTTCATTGCGGTGGGCACGTCGATCGATTTCGGCGTTTTACTGCGCGAACCCGTTCGTGTCGCGGTCCTTGTCGTGGCACTCGTGAGCATCAAAACGATCGCCCAGTGGCTTCTCGCCAACAGATTCGGCGTGCCGGCTTCGCAACGCTCATACTTTGCCATTTTGCTGTCGCAGGGCGGTGAATTCGCTTTCGTGGTGATGGCGGCGTCACTGGCAGCGGGTGTCATCGATCGACGCCAGTCATCACTCGTTACCCTGGTCGTTGCGCTCTCCATGGTCGCCACGCCTTTGCTGTTGGTCGTGCACCGCCGATTCTCGCTGTCATCTGTCAGTCGTGAGCCGGGATAGATGGCCGTTAGCGAAGCCGCTCAAATGCGTGTCAAGGAAAAATCGGCGTTGTAGCCTCCGCCCCCTCGACAGCGGCCCGCGGAAAATGAACGGCGACCATCTCCTCGATCTCCTCTTCTCGCGACCCGGGCACATCGGCCATGATCAGGATCTGCCCTGCCGTTATCGCGTCACGAAATCGCTCGAGCCGTGCATTCGGTTCGTCGACGCCGATCATCGCGGCCGTCCAGGCTCCGAAGCCCGCACCCGCCACCGTCAACGCGACGACAGCGCCCCCCGCAATCGCGAGCTGCGCGGGAGGAAAGACCAGCGCCACGAGGCCGACAAGCGCTCCTGTCGCGCCGCCGAGCGCCACGCCGCGCTCGAGCGAGTGCACGACGTCGCTGCTTTGCAGCAAGGAGGCTTCGGGTAACTGTTCGAGCGCGACGCTGTGGTTCGCAAGAACATGGATATGTCGCCACGTGACCCGAGCTCGCAGCAAGTCGTCCACGATCGCCCTTGCCGTCGTCGTCTCAGGTACGAGGAAATAAAGACGTCTCATCTCCGCCCTCCTTCGATCATGCGGTCCCGCCACGGGATGATGCCGTTCATCGTACGCCTGCGCCGGTCGAGCGGACGATGTCAACCTGATTAAGACCGGGGGTTTCGGCAGTTTTTTGCGGATTGCCCACCTGGATGTCAGCCAATAGACACATCCGAAAGGAGACTGTTAGCCGCGACTGTTTTCAACGGGCTGCTAACTCCTTCGGGGCGAGCGCTTAAAGTCCGCCGCGCGCGGCCATGGAGCGTGATAGCTGCTTTTTTTCAAACCGGACGTTGATAGCGGTTTACGGTCTTCATCGGTATTCGATACATTAACCGTGCTCAGGAGACAGCCCGCACAACACCCGCCGCGACAAACATCGGCTACCGCGCGACACCTGCTGTCTCTACCAACGCATCATCCGAACGCCGGCGTCCATTGATCACAGACCACCAGGCGTCTAACCGGAGGCAAACGATGACACGAGTTCGCGTTAACGGCTTCACCATCTCGCTCGACGGCTACGGAGCTGGTCCGAATCAGGACATCGACAACCCGCTCGGTGTCGGCGGGACGGAACTGCATCAGTGGCTGGTTCCGACGCGCACGTTCCAGCGGGCCTTGTTCGGCAACGACGTCGGTACAACAGGGGTCGACGAGGATTTCGCCGCCCGTGGCTTTCAGAATGTCGGCGCCTGGATTCTTGGGCGGAACATGTTTGGCCCCATTCGTGGCGACTGGGGGGACACCGAATGGAAAGGCTGGTGGGGCGACAATCCGCCATATCACGTTCCAGTGTTCGTCTTGACCCATCATGCTCGCCCTGACATCGAAATGGAGGGCGGCACGACGTTCCATTTCGTAACAGGAGGGATTCGCGAGGCGCTCGACCGTGCACGCAAGGCCGCCGGCGGAAAGGACGTGCGGATCGGCGGCGGGCCGGAAACGATCCGGCAGTATCTTCGTGAGGGTCTCATCGATGAACTGCACATTGCCATATCGCCGGTCCTGCTTGGCCGCGGAGAATCGCTCTGGGAAGGGCTTGATTTACGGGCTCTCGGATACGAATGCGTTGAATCTGTTGCGTCGGAGAAGGCGACGCATGTTGTGCTGAGGCGTCAAGGACGCTAGGAGCTTTCCCGAATGTCCGCCCCCGCATTCGCATGCCGAAGCAGACGATTTACTGCTGCGCTTTTGGTACTCGACTGCGAGCTGCGAAAAAAGGCGTTTTAGCGCTATTTCCGTAGCGAGTTGGAGTAGACGCGAGTCAGGATAACGTTCATTAACGCTGGGGATTTAAGGCGATCTTCCTCCGTATCTTCCGGATCAGGATCTCCAAACGCCAGTTGGACATCGACGGGGAACCGGCTCGTCGGACGATTCGAGGCACGATAGCGATAGCTATGCAGAAGAACATGGGGCGGAGCTGCTCCCATGTCATTGCCCGGTTTCCGATTGCCATCGCTATCGACCCAGTATCCAATATCAAGAGCAAACAAGGCTTCCAGGGCTGAGCGGCTCATATAAGGTGATCTCTATTTATTCACCGTTCCGCCACCCAACTTTGCGCCGCGCCCATACGAACGAGAAGCCGTGCCCACTGCCCTCGAAACGCGCGCGCACGAAGAACTGCCCGCCCCCAAACACTGACCGCAATCCGCAAATCCATACAGACATAACCGGAATCGCCCGACCAGACAGACTTGTATTTGCCCTCACCCGGCCCGAGGTCGACATCCCGTCCATTGTCGAACGCCCATTTCATCACGTGTTCAATGAGCAAGGACCCCGGCGAAAGCTTCGCATAGGCGGGATCGAACGCAGCCTGCATGCCTATCACCGTCGCCGCGGAAATCGCCACGAGATTCATCGCGATTGCTTTTCCATCCAAGGACAGAACAAATAATTTAAGTACCGGCTCGAGCGCGGGATCCGCCAATATTTTTCGAACGAAGTTCTGATAGGGCTCTTTGAAGAAATCCCCTTCTACTCCCATCCGGATCGCCCACTGGCTTTTCCAGTCGAACATTGTCCGAACGTAAGCGGCGCTATCGGCCTCGGCCAACGTTGCAATGGCGATTTCAACTTTTCCCGCTCGCGACAGGCGGCGCTGATGATAATCCTGCTCCTTGCGAAACGCCGGCGCCAATTCACCTCGATATTGCGCCCACGATTCGTAGCGCGATAAAGGCGCCACCTTGATCATGCGTCGCGCCCCATGCGATACGCATTTCTCTCGCCACCCGAGCCGGTACAGAACGGAGTCCGTGCGCACCATCGGCAAGCTGATGACATCGCTGCCGCATGAGGCAAGCAACACGCGCCAAGCCGCGGTAATCGTCGCTTCCGGGTCCTCTCCATCCGCCAGCAGCAAATCAGCGGGCTCCGACGGATCCGGTGCGAGCGGCCGCAATGCCGTCCATAAGTATTCCCGGTATCGGACCAATGGCCACACGAAAATCAAGCGCCCCTCTTTCCTGCCGATAATGCAATGCAAGCTCCCACCCGCGGGAAGCGCGACCTCGCGCAGCGTATGAAGACAATAGTGGAATTGCAGAAACGGCTTGGCATTGGCGGCATTCCAGAGCATCTCCCAGTCTTGTTCGAGCGACAGAAAGTTCTCGGAATCGGTGATTACCTCAAATTGCGAAGTGATCCCGATTGACGACATTGCCTCTATCTTTTTCCCCGAAGAATAGAAAAATCCATCAAGTAAGAAATTTGTTTTCATTCTGTCGGCTCGCGGAAAGCATTTCAAAGAGATGCGGGCAAGCCGCATCGGTTTTGGCATCGACAAAATATCCGGGCACTATTCGCGCTTCCGGGGGTTGGCGCACATTCGGCACGATATTTACTGCGCACCATCAAAAAAAAAAGATCAAAACCTTACCGAGCGACCAGTAATTTTTTCAGCATGGCGAATTACGGTCACCCGTCTTTATTTAGTCCACCGCGGTTCGGGTCGCAATGACGTCACGAGGGGAAGTCCGCGCCCGGTACGCCGACCAATGTGATGACGAGCAATTACACCCCATGGGTGGTCGGACTCGTCGAACGTTTGTTGGGACAGTGAGCACCAGCTCGTTCACAATGAACTTATCCATCGGAGACAAAGGGTGCTTGCAATGAACGATACGAATCTGGCGGATCTGTACCGCGGCTACATCGACTGCCTGAACCGGCAGGACTGGGCAAGGCTCGGCGAATTCGTCGGCGACGACGTCGAATACAACGGCCAACGGATCGGTTTGTCCGGCTATCGCGAGATGCTCGAACGAGATTTCCGCGCCATACCGGACCTACGCTTCGAAATCCAGCTGCTCGTTTGCGAGCCGCCCCGTATCGCGAGCCGCCTGCACTTCGACTGCACGCCGGCCGGTTTATTTCTTGGGCTTCCGGTGCATGGCAAGCGCGTCGCGTTTTGCGAGAACGTGTTCTATGAATTCGGCGGCAACAGGATCCGGCAAGTCTGGTCGATCATCGATAAGGCCGCTATCGAGCGTCAGTTATCGACGCACCTCGACACCCCCCCGGATCTGCCGTCCAGCAATTCCACCGACTGACCATGCGGCGAATACCGCTATAACGCGAATTCGCGCGCAAACGCTGCCATTAGGGAAGTGGCGCGGGTACCGCAAATGCCACTATTTCCCCTCGACTCCATTTATCGCGCGAACGTGCGTAGGCTCGCTGCGGCTCAGTGCAATGCAGCGCGCGCGGCGTCGAACGAAACCAGCTTGCCGGAACTGTCGAGAATCGCGACAGGCCCCACGGCGTCCACCTCCGGTTCATCGACGATCACAAGCTGTGCGCTGGCGCCGGGTTGCGCCGTTGCGGGCACACCTGCCACGATAGCTGCCGCGTCGGCGAACTGCCTGAAAGAAGCCTCGAAAAGTTCTTGTACCACCGAGAACAGTCCGCACTGCGCGCGCACCGTGATATCGCCGACATGCTGCCAGTACGAAAAGCTCTTGCTCACTGCGGCCGGCAGTTGCCGGAATTGAAGTTCGCATAGCTGATCGATGGACTTTGCGTCTACCGCCGCCTGCGCCAGCACGTGCTGCTCGGCCAACGACGTGTTGACCGACTGCAGGTTGAGTTCGGCCATTTCTTCCAAGCCGCCAAGCAGCGTGGCCGCGCATTCGAACGCGGTATCAATGGTTTTCGGGTGCAGGGTCTCGCTATACATAAAGCCTCCGTGACGGTGTGGCGCGCGGCGCCGTGGTATCGATGATTCGATCTTTCCACCGGTGCCGATGCACGCGACGTGCCTGAAAACGGAGAACTAAACAATGAATACGCATCGGGAAGACGCCGTGAGCGTCAAGGTTTGTTCGCCCGCGGTGGCCTTGCATTCACAAACGGGTTGTAGCCGGACGGCGTCGCTGTTCGATTCGCGGAACGCGCGCGGCGGCCCCTGCCCGACGACTCACTGCCCGCGAGTTGGGCTAGTAGTTCATCCGGCTCCGCTTCGTCAGCGGCCGGCTCGGATTTCCGCCGTGAGCGTTTGTTCGGCTGCGCAAATTCCGCATTCGCATCGTCGCGAGATGCGGAAGAGCCGACGCCCCGCAAATGCTCGATCACATTTCCGAAAGACTCCGCTGCTGAGCGGCCCGTTTGTCCCGGCAGCATGGTCAGCGCGACGATCTCATGCACGGTGCGGCCGTCGACGGAACGGACCTGGGGCTTCGCGCGCCAGTCGGGGCTCGCCTGCGCGAATGCGCCGATTACCCGCTCGAGAATCGCGGGCGACAACACTCCGCCGTCGTACAGCCGGATTACGACGTCTTCGAAGGTCCGGAACGGATTGAAGCCAGTTGCTTTCGACACCACGGTGCTGACCCGGTTGAATTCTCTTGCGAGTTGTAGGTACGCGAACGGTCAGCAACCGGCGTGCCTTCTCTGCGCCACCCTACCTCCCGTCCAAAATCCTCCGCGCCTTCAAAATCACCGGCATATCGACCATCTTGCCGTCGACCGCCACCGCGGCGCCGTGGCTCGCGTCGACCGCCGCAAACACCCGTTGCGCCCATTCGATCTCCGCGTCGCTCCACGCGTAAGCGCGATGCACCGCGTCGATCTGCTGCGGATGAATGCACAGCTTGCCGCCGAAGCCGAAGCGCCGGCCGCGCCGCGCATCGCCTTCGACCGCGTCGGTATCGGTGATCGTGGTCGATACGCCATCCACCGGCGCGCCGATCCCGGCCAGCCGCGACGCCAGCACGATCTGCGAGCGGAAGAAATGCAGCTCCTCGTCGTCGCCGTCGATGCCGAGATCGACCTGAAAATCGAGCGTGCCGAACACGATCCGCTGCACCCGCGGCGCCGCGCATAGCTCAGCGAGATTCGCGATGCCGCGCGCGGTCTCGACGATCGGCAGCACGCTCAACGCCGGATGCGCGTTCGCGAGCAGCGCATCGATCTGCTCGCGCGACTCGGCTTTCGGCAGCACGATGCCGGCCACGCCGGTCTGGCCGGCCAGTGTGGCGACGTCGTCGCGAAACCATCCGGTATCCGAACCGTTGATCCGCACCCACGCCGCGCGGCCCACATTGACGACCACGTCGCTCAATACCGCCGCGCGCGCCGCCAGCTTCTGCTCCGGCTGCACCGCGTCTTCCAGGTCGAGAATCACCGCATCCGCGCCGGCCGCGAACGCCTTGTCGAAGCGCTCGGGCCGGTTGCCCGGCACGAACAGATACGAACGGGGCAGCGCGCCGCTCATGCCGCCACCGCCGCTTTCGCGCTCGCCCCGAACACCGAACCGAGTTGCGGCTGGCCGGCGACTTGCCAGGCAGTCCCGAGCAATTGCGCAGCCTCCGCTTCGCTTGCCGCGCCGGAGAACGCGGCCAGCCGATGCAGCTTCGTCGCGATCTCGTCGCGCGACAGCGTGTTGCCCGGATCGCCCTTCGGTTCGTCGACGCGGCCGGCGAACACGCGGCCATCGTTGGTCGTCACCGTGACCTTGCCGATCCAGCGCGCCGGATACGCGCCATCGACTTCGGCGTCGAGCGCCATCGTGACCTTGTCGCGGAAGGCCGCGATCTCGCTGGCGTCGAAGCCCTGCTCGAATTCGGTGACGCCCGCGTAACCGTGATGTGCGACGAGGCCGAGCACGGTGCCCATGTTGAACTTCGCCTGATGCACGGTGCGCGGCGTGACGACCGGGCCAAGCACGTCGATCGCGCCTTGATGGACGTGCGCGACGACTTTCGCGATCTCGCGTGGCGCAAGTCGATGCGTCTGCACGACCGACAGCAACGCATCGGCGGCCGGATGGGTGTGACGGCAAGCGGCGTGATATTTGAACGAGGTCTCCGCGGTCGCCCAGCGGCTGCCGAGGCGGTCGGTGAGGCGCGCCGGATCGGCGTCGCTCGACATGCCCGCGGCCATCCCCTGCGCGCCTTCGAGAATATGCGTCGCGCCCTTGAAGCCGTCGGCGGCGAGTTGCGCGGCCATCAGACCGTTCGCGGCGGCCATCGCGGTGTGCAGTTGCTTCGAGTCGGCGGCGGCGCGCAGGAATTCCCACAGCCCGCTCGCCTGGGTGCCGGCGGAGCCGAACGCATCGAGCATCTGCGCGGGCGACAGCCCGAGCAGGCGGCCGGCGGTCGCCGCGGCCGCGACGGTGCCGACCGTGCCGGTGGTGTGAAAGACTTTGTAGTGCGAACGGCCGAGAAATTCGCCGATGCGGATGCCGACTTCGTAGCCGGCCACCGCGGCCGCGATGAACTCGCGCCCCGACGCGCGGCGCGCCTGCGCGAGCGCGAGCGCGACCGGAAACACCACGGTGGCCGGATGGAACACCGAGCCGTTGTGCACGTCGTCCTGCTCGGCAAAGTGCGACGCGGCGCCGTTGATCATCGCGGCGAAATACGGGGTGGTGCGGGTGCGGTCGATCAGGACTTCGCTCGGGCCGTTGCCGTTCGCGGCGCCGGCCAGCCGCGCAAACCGCGCGATCGTCTCGACCGGCCGCGCGCCTTTGCCGGCCAGCGCCGAGCCGAGCCAGTCGACGTACAGATTGACGGTACGCTCGACGACCTCAGTCGGAATGCTGTCGAAGTCGAGTTGCGCGGCGAAAGTGGCAAGCGTGAGACTGGGATGGTCGTTCATGAGTGTCGGGCGCGCTGTCGCGCCGGGTGGCATCAGGGATTGGCTGCGGTTTTTTTAAATCGTGCCGGCCGCGCGCAACGTGTCGATCCGCGCGCCGTCGTAACCGAGTTCGCGCAGAATCGCTTCGGTATGCTGACCGAGCGCGGGCACCGGGTCCATCCGCGGCTCGAACTCGGCGGGCATGCCTGGCGGCAGCAACGCGGGTACCGTGCCCGCCGCCGTGCCGACTTCCTGCCAGCGCTCGCGCGCCTTCAGTTGCGGATGCGCCCACACGTCGGCGAGCGTGTTCATCTGCGCATTGGCGATCCCCGCCTCGTCGAGCCGCGCGATCACCTGCGCGGCAATGAACTTCGCAAACGCCGCCACGATCACTTCGCGCAACGCGTCGCGCGCGGCGGTGCGCTTCGAGTTCGACGCAAAGCGCTCGTCGGTCGCGAGGTCCGGCTGTTCGAGCACGCGCTCGCAAAAGAGCTTCCATTCGCGCTCGTTTTGCAGGCCGAGCATCACGACCTTGCCGTCGCCGGCCGGGAATGGGCCGTACGGATAGATCGTCGCGTGGGCGGCGCCCGCGAGCGCGGGCGGCGACTGACCGTCGATCGCGTAGTAGAGCGGATAGCCCATCCACTCGACCATGCTTTCGAGCATCGATACGTCGATCCGGCAGCCGCGCCCGGTGCGGCCGCGCTGCAGCAGCGCGCTCAGAATGTTCGAATACGCGTACATGCCGGCCGCGATATCGGCGATCGAGCAACCCGCCTTCGCGGGCGCGCCCGGCGAACCGGTGATCGACAGAAAACCGGATTCGCTCTGAATCAGCAGGTCGTACGCTTTCTTGTCGCGATACGGGCCGTCCGCGCCATAACCGGAGATATCGCAGACGATCAGCTTCGGATACTTCTTGCTCAGCGCGTCATAGCCGAGGCCGAGCCGTTCGGCCGCGCCCGGTGCGAGGTTCTGCACGAGCACGTCGGCGTCGGCGACCAGCGCATCGAGAATCTCCGCGGCCGCCGGCTGCTTCAGATCGAGCGACAAGCTCTCTTTCGAGCGATTGGTCCAGACGAAATGCGACGACAGTCCATGCACGCGCTCGTCATAGCCGCGCGCGAAATCGCCGACGCCGGGCCGTTCGATCTTGATCACGCGGGCGCCGAGATCGGCCAGTTGCCGCGTGCAGAACGGCGCGGCGATCGCGTGTTCGAGCGTGACGACCTTGATGCCTTCGAGTGGTCTCATGATGTGCGCCAGGTTAGAACGAACGCGGCAGCCCGAGGATATGCTCGGCTACGTACGACAGAATCAGGTTGGTCGAAATCGGCGCGACCTGGTACAGGCGTGTTTCGCGGAATTTACGCTCGACGTCGTATTCGCACGCAAAGCCGAAGCCGCCGTGAAATTGCAGACACGCATTGGCCGCTTCCCACGACGCATCCGCCGCCAGCAGCTTCGCCATATTCGCCTGCGCGCCGCACGGCTGATGCGCATCGAAACGACGCGCCGCTTCGAAACGCATCAGGCTGGCCGCCTCGACGTTGATGAACGAGCGCGCGATCGGAAACTGCACGCCCTGGTTCTGACCGATCGGGCGGCCGAACACGACGCGTTCTTTCGCGTATTCGGTGACTTTGTCGACGAACCAGTAGCCGTCGCCGATACACTCGGCGGCGATCAGCGTGCGCTCCGCGTTCAGTCCATCGAGAATGTATTTGAAGCCCTGGCCTTCTTCACCGATCAGGTTCTCGGCCGGAATTTCGAGGTTATCGAAGAACAGTTCGTTGGTCTCGTGATTGACCATGTTCAAAATCGGCTGCACGGTCAGCCCATGACCGAGCGCTTCGCGCAGATCGACGATAAAAATCGACATCCCTTCCGACTTCTTCTTCACGTCCGCCAGCGGCGTAGTGCGCGCGAGCAGGATCATCAGGTCCGAATGCTGGACGCGCGAGATCCACACTTTCTGCCCGTTGATCACGTAACGGTCGCCACGGCGCTCGGCGGTAGTCTTGATCTTCGTCGTATCGGTGCCGGTGGTCGGCTCGGTCACGCCCATCGATTGCAGACGCAGGTCGCCGCAGGCGATCTTTGGCAAGTACTTGCGCTTCTGTTCTTCCGAGCCGTGCCGCAGCAGTGTGCCCATGTTGTACATCTGACCGTGGCACGCACCCGAATTGCCGCCGGCGCGATTGATCTCTTCCATGATCACCGACGCTTCGGTCAGCCCGAGCCCCGAGCCGCCGAACTCCTGCGGAATCAACGCGGCAAGCCACCCCGCCTTGGTCAGCGCGTCGACGAACGCCTCCGGATAACCGCGTTCTTCGTCGATCTTGCGAAAGTACTCCCCTGAAAACTGGAGGCACAGATCGCGCACGGCCTCGCGAATGTCCTGGAACGAATCGTTTTGCGTGGTTTGCATAGTCGGGTCTCGTCGAATTCAGGCCAGCGCGGCGGTCGCGCGCATGGTCAGATAACCTTCGTGGTCTTTGGCCCACAGGTCGATGGTTTTGCCGTCGGCGGAGGGTTTGCCGCACACCGTGAACGGCTGGTTCGCGAAGGTCGGGCGCAGCGCGCGGAACGCGAAACTTTGCAGCGTGGCTTGCGGCAGTTCGCGGCGCAGCAGATCGACGAGCAGCGTCGCGATCAGCGGACCGTGCACGACGAGGCCCGGATAGCCTTCCACCTGCGTGACGTACGGGTAGTCGTAATGGATGCGGTGGCCGTTGAAGGTCAGCGCCGAGTAGCGGAACAGCATCACTTCGTCGGCGTGAATCGTGCGGCTCCAGGTTTCGCCTTCCGGTGCGAGCGCCGGCTGCTGCGGCCGCGCGCCTTCCTGCGGCGCGTCGCGATAGACGATGTCGTGTTCTTCCTCGAGCTTCAGTTCGCCGTTCGCTTCATAGGTGTGCTGAACGGTGACGAACACGAGGCGGCCCGAGCGGCCGGTCTTGTCTTCGATACTGGCGATCGTCGACGTGCGTTTGGCCTGCTCGCCGACTTTCAGCGGCGCATGAAACGTGAGCCGGCCGCCGGCCCACATACGGCGCGGCAGCGGCACCGGCGGCAGGAAACCGCCGCGCTTCGGATGACCGTCGGGGCCCACTTCGGCAAGCGGCGCGACCGGCAGGAAATACAGCCAGTGCCACAACGGCGGCACCGTATCGCCGCTTTCCCCGCGGTCGAGCGTGGCGGCCAGCGCCTCCAGCGGAAACGCGGTGATGTCGTCTTCGGCCACCGCCTGCTTGTCGAGCCAGTCGTCGAGTTTTTCTGAGGATGCTGACATGGCAATGTCTCCAGGAACGGATGTTGATTCTGCTGGGGCCTTACTATGAACGACGCACGGCGCCTGACGAAGTTTCGATTTCCGAAGCGGGCATTTGGTTTTGCTTAAGGCTGTGGGCGTTGCTGTGCACTTGATACGCGTGATGTACTTGATACGCTCGATGCGTTCGGCTCGCCCCTAGCCGCGCAGATGCGCGGACGCCTCGTCTTCGATCCGTTGCCAGATTTCGATCGCCATCGGCTTTTCGCCTTCTTCCATGATATGACCGACCAGACCGATCGCGCGCGCCATCACGCCGAAGCCGCGCACGATGCGCCACGGGAAGCCGAACTCGCAGCAGATCGCGCCGATCGCGCCGGTCGCGTTGATCGGCAGCGTCTTGCCCGATGCGCATTCGGCTTCCGCGCCGATCAGTTTCATCAGCTTCACGTAGCGGCCGGCCATGCCGTTCTCGTTAGCCAGTTGAAAGAGACGCGGGGTGCGCGGATCGATCGGCTTGTGCAGCGGATGGCCGAGGCCCGGCACGATCGCGCGGCGCTCGCGGTAGGCGGCGACGGTGTCGCGCGCGATCCGTTCGAGTTCGGCGTCGCTGACGTCGGCCGCCGTATAAGGCAGCGCCTCCGACAGCATCTTGCACGCGGTCTCCATGCTGCCGACGAACACCGAGCCGAGCCCGCACAGCCCCGCAGCGACCGCGGCCTGCAACGACTCGGGCGCGCCGGCATACGTCATCCGCGCGGCCAGCGCGCTCGGCGTCACGCCATGCTCGACCAGCGTGATCAGGATCGCGTTGAACATCGCGGACTGCTCGCGGGTCGCTTCGCGGCCGGTCAGTTGGAAGAACGCGAAGTCGCCGAGATTCATATGGCCGAGGATTTCGTTCGGCAGATCCTTGCCGCGCACGACGATCCGCTCGGGCGTGCTGTAAGCGATGTTCGAGTGGACCAGCGGCTTCGGTGTTCTGGACATGATGGTGATTCCTCCGAGGGGTTCTGTTCGTTAGCACTGCGTCGGGTACTGGGACTTTCTGTTCCGCCGATACGTCGCGCCGATACTTCGCGCAGAGTATTCACTGCAATTCCGCGCGGCCGTTGTTAAGCACGACGACATCCCGCTCCAGCACCCGTGAGCGAAACTGCACCGCACCGTCGTCGTGCCAGAGTTCGGTGCGAATCGTCTCGCCCGGATAGACCGGTGCGCTGAAGCGCGCATACAGCGATGCAAGCTTCTCGGGTTGGCCCGCGCAGGCGGTCTTCAGCACCGCGTGACCGGCCACGCCCCAGGTCGCGAGACCATGCAGGATCGGCCGCTCGAAACCCGCCGCGCGCGCAACCGCGGGGTCGGCGTGCAGCGGGTTGTCGTCGCCGGACAGGCGGTAGATCAACGCGGTTTCCGGGCGCGTCGGCAGATCGCAAATCGCGTCGGGCGCGCGTTCCGGAAGTGGCGGCGGTGCGGCCGGCGCCGCATCGGACGGCTGACCGTTCGCGCTGAAACCGCCGTCGCCACGGCAGAAGTTCAGTTGCTCGATCGTTGCCAGCAGCTCGCCGCTCGTTTTGTCGGTGACCGTGCGCTCGATCAGCACCAGCGCACCCTTGCCGGCTCCCTTGTCGACGACACGCGTCACGCGCGAGCGTCCAACCACGGTCGCCGCGACCGGCAATGGCCGATGAATCCGCAGCCTCTGCTCGCCATGCAGCAGCTTCACCCAGTCGATTCCGGTGCCCGGATGTTTGGCCCAGAAGCCCGGATAACCGAGCACGGTCGCGAACGTCGGCGGCACACGCAGCGCTTTCTCGTAGACGAACGGCAGATCGTCGGGATCGAGCGGATCGTTGCCGTAGCCGAGGCCGAGGCTATAAAGAATCGCGTCGCGCTGCGTATAGGTCTGTTCGATTTCGTTGAACGGCCAGTTGCGCAGCGTGTGATAGTCGATAGTCATGGCGAACTCACGCGGAAGGCCACTGGAACAGCGGCGTCGTTTTGTCCTTGAAGCGCTGCACCGCTTCTTGATGAAACGCGGTCGAAAACGCGATCCCCTGGGCGGCCGATTCGAGTTCGAGCATTCCGCGCAGGTCCGCGCCGAGCGACTGATTTAGCGCCCGCTTCGCGAGCCCGAACGCAACCGGCGACGCGCTCGCAAGACTCGCGGCGATCCGCTGCGCTCGCACACGCAATGCGTCCGGTTCGACGATCTCGAAGACCGCACCGATCTGTTGCGCTTCCTGCGCGCCGACTTCGCGCGCGGTGAACACGAGTTCTTTCGCGCGCGCCATCCCGACCACTCGCGGCAACGTATAGAACGCGCCGCAATCGGGCACTAGCCCGACTTTCATGAACGGCATGCAGAACCGCGCGCGCGGCGTGGCCAGCACGAAATCGGCGGTCAACGCGAGACTGAACCCCGCGCCGTACGCGACGCCGTCGACCGCCCCGATCACCGGTCGGTCCAGATCGAGCAGCATGCCGACCCAGCCGTGCAGATCGTCGAGACGATTGCGGCCGTCCTCGGCGCTGGCGACGTTCATTGCGCGCAGGTCGCCGCCCGCGCAGAAATCCTCGCCCGCGCCGCACAACACCAGCGCGCGCACCGCGCGGTCGTGACGAATCGCGTAGATCGCTTCGCGCAAGCCGACCCGCATCGACATATCGAGCGCGTTCTTCTGGCGCGGCCGATTCAGCGTCAGCGTCGCAATGCCGGTGTCGGCATCGAAGTCGTACAGCAACGCGTCGTCGCTCATGCGGCGACCTCCGTGCGATCGAGATCGGCGAGCGCAAAATCGAGCGCTTTCAAAAGATGCGCGGCTTCGACGCCCGCGAATTCGACATCGGCGCGCGCGAGAAACGCGTGGATGTGCGGCTCGCACGCTTCGCGCGTCGCGGCGAGACCGGCGAAGCCTTCTTCTAACCAGTCGACCGAACGCAGCGGCCGCGGATGCCAGTCGCCGTTGACGATCGCGCGCAGCACGACGCCGTCGCGCACCAGCACGCTCAGCCAGATCAGACCGGCCGGCGCTTTCTCGCGGCCGCGGCCGATGCGGTCGCCCGCGCGCATCAACGGTTCATAACGCACCGCTTCGCTCTTTTCGTGGAACCAGCTATCGCTCGTCAACTCGCCGGTGAACTGCTGCGCAAGCGCCTGTTCACGCGGCACCAGCGCGCCCTCCTGCAGCGTCGCGTCGCCAAACGTGCGGCGCATGCACGCGTCGACCCAGCTCCGCAGTTCGTCGTGCGTGACCGGCCGGCCGAGTTCCTTTTCGAGGAACGTGTAGCGCGAGCCGAGATCCTTGTGTTTCTTGTCGCGGGTTTTCTCCGGCGCCAACGGCATTGCGCGCGCGGCGATGTCGGTGTTGATCGCCTTCACGTTCAGCAGAATGCGGAATGTCAGCACTTCTTCCTCGATCTTCAGCGACGTCGCGATCAGCTTTCGCCCGTCGATCTCGACGTCGTTCAGCGGTCGGTAGGATGCCTGAAGACCGAACACGTCGCGCAGGCTGTCGGCGACATGGCCGAGGATCGTCGGAAACGCGACCGCCGCGCTGGTCGGCACACCCGCGAGACTGACCGGTAGATACATCGCGAGAAACGTCGAGCCCTTGCCCGCGTAGATCGCTCCGCCGCCGTTCACGCGACGCCGGGCGAGCACGCCGTTCTCACGGCAGAACGCGAGATCGAGCACTTGCTGCGGGTCTTCGTTGACGCCGATCGTCACGCTGTCGTCGTTGAAGATGTTCAGATAGACGGTCGGCGGTGCGCTGCCCTCGGCGACCGCCCGCTCGACGGCCGGCGAAATCGAAATCGAAAAGTCCGCATAGCTGTGATGACCGACGATAAAACGCCAAGGCGCGCGGTTTGCGTCATTGCTGATGCCACTGCTCATGCTGTGCTCCTTTGATCGATAACCAGCTCGCTGCCTTCGAGCTTCGCGACCGCCTCGATGACATCGGCATTAATCAGGGTCTGGCGTTTGAAGCGCGCGGCGAGCGCATCGATCGCAGCCGGCGTCGCCGCGCCTTCGATCTGCAAGCGCAGATGATCGCTGCCGTTCAGGCTGCGCGACACCACCAGCCGATACGCGCCGCTCAATCCGTCGACGCCGAGCAGCACCGTGCGCAACTCCGACGGATAGACCTTCACGCCCTTGATCTTCACCATCGAATCGGCACGCCCGAACACCACGCGCGGCAGCGCTACGGTGCGGCCGAACAGCGGCTCGGTGTGGCGCAGCACCGTCAGATCGCCGGTGCGATACCGGACCAGCGGCTGCAATTCTTTCTGCAGATGCGTGAGCACCAGTTCGCCGCGCTCGCCCGGCGCGACCGGCCGGCCGCTATCCGGATCGACGACTTCCGCGTACAGCAGCTCGTCGAACACATGCACGCCGGTGCCGCCCGGAAACGTGCGTGCGACCGGCAAACATTCGGATAACGAAAAGCTGTCGATCAGCAAAGTGCCTGGCATCGCATTGCGCACGCGCTGATACAGCGCTTCGTTGCCGGTGAACGCTTCGCCGCCCGCGAAGAACACGCGCGGCACCGGGCAGCCGGCTTCGATCAGTTTCAGCGCATGTGACGGGTTGCCGGCCAGCACCGTGACGCCGCAGCGTCGCGCGATCCCGGCCGCGCGTTCGGTTTCGCCGGGGCCGTGCGGAATGCACGCGACGCCGCGCGCTTCCATCTGGCTCTGGTAGAACAGTCCGGCGACGAACAGGTGATAGCCGAACGTGACCATGCAGACGTCGCCGGGGCCGATTCCGCATGCGTCGAGATGCTGGCCGCACGCGGCCTCGATCGCGCGCAGATCGGCGGCGCTGTGCAGGATCGGCACCAGCGACGCGCCCATCGGCGTCAAATGGATACGCACCGGTGGCACCTGCGGCGCGAACGCGCCGTAACCGGGGCGCGTCATTTGCGCGACCAGTTCCGCGCGCGACATCAGCGGCACGCGTTCGGCGAACTCCTCCGCGCTGTCCACCCGCGACGGCAAACGTCCTTCGTAGAACGGATGAGTTTGCAAACGCGCCAGTTGCGCGTTCAATCGATCGAGCATGTTGGTCGCTCCCGTCACACCGGGTCCCAGCTGAACACGTCGGCCGACACGTCGAGCGAATGGAAGCCCGCGCGCAGCGCCGGCATCGCGTGCTCGGCGATGCTCTCCGGCGTCCAGCCCTCGCCGCGATGCACCGAGCGCACCGGGCGCGGCTGGCTCATCACGAAGATCTCGTTGTTGCGCACCGCGAAAATCTGACCGGTCACGTCGCGCGCGGCATCGCTCGCGAGATAGACCGCGAGCGGCGCGATCTTCGCGGGCGTCATCTGGCGAATCTTCGCGACCCGCGCTTCCTGCTCCGGCGTATCGATCTTGATCGAGTTGATCATGCGGCTCCACGCGAACGGCGCAATGCAGTTCGAGCGCACGCCGAACTTCTGCAAATCGAGCGCGATCGATTTCGACAGTCCGGCAATGCCGAGTTTCGCGGCGCTGTAATTGGCCTGCGCGAGATTGCCGATCAGCCCCGAGGTCGACGTCATATGCACGAACGCGCCACTGCCCTGCTCCTTGAAATGCGCGGCGACCGCGCGCGACACGTGATAACTGCCGTACAGATGCACCTTGAGCACCGCGTCCCAATCGTCGTTGCTCATCTTGTGGAAGAAGCGGTCGCGCAATATGCCCGCGTTGTTCACCACGCAATCGACGCGGCCGAATACGTCCAATGCGTTCTGCACGATCCGTTCGCCGCCTTGCGCGTCGGCGACGCTGTCGGTATTCGCGCTCGCGCGGCCGTCGAACGCGAGAATTTCGTCGACCACGCTTTGCGCGGGACCCGCGCTATGTCCCTCGCCGCCGAGCGACGCGCCGATATCGTTGACCACCACGTGCGCGCCCTGGCGCGCCATCAGCAGCGCGATATCGCGGCCAATCCCGCCGCCCGCGCCGGTTACGATCACCACCTTGCCATCCATCATGCGTTGCGTCGTCATACGTGTCGCTCCTCGCTATCTCGTGTCCGTCTGGTGTGGTGCCGCGTATGCTGCGAGCGCGGCGGCGGCGGTTGCATGGGCTACGTCAAGCACGATCCGCTTCCGACGCAGCTTGACGCATCGGCCAGCACGCGACAATTTCGATATGCCGAAACCCCATTTCGGCTCGCATTAACCCGTAATACGCCTAATGTCGCAAAGCGTGCAGCGGCGCAATAATGACCCTGCCCTTCAACGGACCCGCTCATGCATTTCGATCTTGTCGATCTGAAGCTCTTCATTCACATCGCTGAAGCAAGCAGCCTGACTCGCGGCGCCGAGCGGGCGCATCTGTCGTTGCCGGCCGCGAGCACGCGAATCAAGAATCTCGAAGAGCAGGTCGGGGTAAAGCTGCTGAGCCGCACCAGTCAAGGCGTGACGCTCACCGCGCCGGGCGAAACGCTGTTGCTGCATGCACGCCGGGTCTTTCAGCAACTCGAACAGCTGACCGGCGATCTGCAGGAATATGCGAACGGCGTGAAGGGCCACGTGCGGGTTTTTGCGAACACCACCGCGATGAGCGAGTTTCTGCCGGCGGTGCTACGCACCTATCTGATCAATCATCCCGACGTGAACGTCGATATGCACGAGCGTCTGAGCCCGGACATCGTGAAGGCGGTGCAGGAAGGCACCGTCGATATCGGCATCGTCGCGGGCAATGTGCGCACCGACGGGCTCGAAGTCATGCCGTACCGGCGCGACCGTCTGGTGCTGGCGACCGCGCTCAGTCACCCGCTCGCGCAGCACAAGAAGATCGCGTTCGCGTCGACGCTCGACTATGACTTCATCGGCCCGCCTGAGGCCAGCGCGATTTACGGCTTTCTGAAGCGCGCATCGGCCGAATTGCAGCGCACGATGCGCTGGCGCATTCAGGTCAGCAACTTCGAAGCCGCGTGCCGGATGATCGAGGCGAACATCGGCATCGGCGTGCTGCCCGAAGGCACCGCGCGCCGTCATGCGCAAACCATGGCACTGCGTATCGTCCCGCTCACCGACGAATGGGCGGTGCGCAAGCTGCAAATCTGTGTCGCGAACCGGCAGGCGTTGCCGCTGTTCGCGCGCAAGCTGGTCGATCTGCTGGTGGCCGATGGGGTGGGACGGGTCGAATAGCGTCGCCCCTGCATCAGCGCTTGCATTGGCGCCTGCATCACGCGTCAGCGCGCGAAATACATATCGTGCAGCGCGTCCACATTCACCTCGGCCGCGCGCGCCGACAACGTGACCTTGCCGCCCTGCATCAGATACACCTGATCGGCCAGCCGCAACGCCATATTGGTGTTCTGCTCGACGAGCACGATGGTGCGTCCCTCGGCCTTCAGCCGCGCCAGAATCTCGAACACTTCCTGCACGATCACCGGCGCGAGCCCGAGCGACGGCTCGTCGATCAACAGCAATTGCGGCGACGACATCAGCCCGCGCCCTAATGCGAGCATCTGTGCCTGGCCGCCCGACAACGTGCCGGCCGGCAATGCGCGCCGCTCCTTCAGCAGCGGAAACAGCGTGAAGACTTCTTCGAGCTGCGTTTTCGCGGCGCCGCGGCGCGCCTTCGGAAACGCGCCGAGCATCAGGTTCTCCTCGATCGACATGTCGCGGAAAATCATCCGCCCTTCCGGCACCATCGCAATGCCGCGCTCCGGCAAGTCCCATGTCGGCACACCGGCGAGCGACGCGCCGTCATAGATGATCTGGCCGCGCTGCAACGGCAGCAGCCCCATGATCGCGCGCAGCAGCGTGGTCTTGCCCGCGCCGTTCGGCCCGACGATCGTCGTCACCTCGCCGCGCGCGACCTTCAACGACACGTCCCACAGCACGTTGATCGCGCCATAGCCGGCTCGCACCGCGTTCATCTCAAGCATCGATCACCTCTCCGGTATAGCTCTTCACGACGGCCGGATCGCGGAACACTTCGGCCGGGGGACCATCGGCGATCAACTCGCCGAAGTTCAGCACGCAGACGCGTCGGCATAGATTCATCACGGTCTCGATGTCGTGCTCGATGATCAGGATGCCGACCTGATAACGCTCGTGCACCTCCAGCAAGGTCTTCATGAAGCGGCGCTTGCTGGCGGTTTCGAGCCCGCCGAGTACTTCGTCGAGCAGCAGCAGTTTCGGCGCGGTCGCGAGCGCCTTCGCGACTTCGAGCGCCTTCAGTTCGGTCAGCGCGAGTTCGGTCGCCGCATTGCGCGTGGCCTTGCCGCTCAGATCGAGAAACTCGAGGATCCCATCGATGCGCGCATGATTGATCTGGCCGGCGCCGAAGCGCTGCGCGACCAGCAGGTTCTCGCGTACGGTCAGCTCGTGCATCGGCTGCGGCACCTGGAACGTGCGGCCGATGCCGAGTCGCGCGCGCCGGTGCAGCGAGGTCTTCAGCATGTCCTGACCGTCGAAGCTGATCGAGCCTTGCGTGGGCCGCACGAGACCGGAGATCGCGTTGAACAGCGTGGTCTTGCCCGCGCCGTTCGGGCCGACGAGTCCAACCAGATCGTTCGTGCCGACTTCCATCGATACGTTATTGACCGCGGTGATGCCGCCGAAGCGGATCGTCACGTTGCGCAGTTGCAGGTCAGCTTGCGGCATACGCGCCTCGCTTGTTTTTGCGCCATGCGATCGCCGTGAGTCCGGACGGACTGACGATGATCATCGCGACCAGCAGGATGCCGAGCACGATCTGATGGCCGGTCGGCAGCACGTTCTTCAGGAACAGTTGATCGATCAGGTACACGACCACCGCGCCGGCCAGCGGTCCGCCGATCGTCCGGTAACCGCCGAAGATCGCCGCGATGATCGGCACCACCGCCCACGACGAATTGAACGCGTAGTCGGGTTCGAGAAAGTTGATGTAGTGCGCGTTGAACGCGCCGACGAGCCCCGTCATCAGCGCGGACAGCATCAGCATCGACAGTTTCAGCATCACGCTGTTCACGCCGACCACGCGGGTCGCGTCTTCGGATTCGTGCATCGCGCGCAACGCGAGGCCGATGTAGCTGCGCCGCAGGAAGTGATAGACCAGCGCGAACAGCAGCACCAAGGTGAGGATCACCAGGTAATTGCCGGTCTTCGAGCCGAACTCGAAACCGGCGACGGTCGGCAAACCGGGAATGCTGGACAGCCCGCCCGAGCCGCCGGTAAGCCCGGCGAACTGGGTCGCGAGAATACGAAAGATCTGCGCATACGCGAGAATCGCCAGCGCGAAATACGGTCCCTTCAGACGCAGCGCCGGCAGCATCGCGAGCGACGCGACCACCGCGCCGGCCCCGCCGGCGAGCATCGCCGGAAACACCGGCCAGCCGGCCTTCAGCGTCAGCAGCGCGGAGATATAGGACCCCACGCCGAAGAACGCGGCGTGGCCGAAGCTCACCATCCCGCCGAGATTGCCGAGCAGCGCCCACGCGAGCGCGATGCCGGCGATCGTCAGCGACGCGACCGCGAGACTCATCAGGTACAGGTCATGGCCGAGCGCGAGCGGCACGCCGAGATACAGCGCGAGCACCAATACGGCCAGCAGCAGTTTGCGCGTGATCGTCATCCTCTTCTCCTCGCCACACCGAACAGGCCGTTTGGCAGTACGTACAACACCAGCAGAAACAGCAGCATCCCGGCCAGTTCCTGCAACGCCGAGCTATACAGCGTGACGGTCAGCGCCTCGGCGATGCCGAGCAGCATCGCGCCGAGCAGCACGCCAGGAATCGAGCCGACGCCCGCCAGCACCGTGATGATGAATGCCTTGACCGTCATCGCTTCGCCGATCGACGGCTGGATCGCGCTGCTCGCATACATCGCGACGCCCGCGCACGACGCCAGCACGCCGGCGACGATGAACGACACCAGTTCGGTCCGGCCCGGATTGATGCCCATCAGCCGCGCGGCGTCGCGATTGCTCGAAATCGCCCGCACCGCGCGCCCGTACCACGAGCGCGACAGCCACCACCACAACGCGCCCATCAGCACGACGCTGATGCCGAACGACAGCAGTTCGCTGCGCATGCTCAGCACGTTGCCGAGCATCACGCTGTCCTGCAGCCATGCGGAATTGGTCGAACGCACGTCGGCGCCCCAGATCAGCAGCACGCCGTTGGTCAGGATGATGCCGAGACCGTAGGTGAGGATCAGCGAGTTCAGTTCGCGGTCGCGCGCGATCCGGCTGACCAGATACCACGCGGCGGCGGCGGCCACGCAGACCACCGGCATCGCGGCCGGAATCGCGAGCACCGGATTGAGGCCGAGCCGCGTCTCGAACGAATACGCGATGTACGCGGCGAGCAGCACGAGTTCGCCGTGCGCGAGATTGATGATGCGCATCGAGCCGAACACCAGCGCGAGCCCCAGGGCGACGAGCGCATAAGCGCCGCCGACCAGCACGCCGGAGTAAAGCGACTGCAGGATCAGATCGGTCATGACGACTCCTCGATGGACAGGCCGCGACGCTCGCGAGCGGGCGCGCGCAGTGTGACCGGCAGGGTCCGCATCACCACGGCTGCGCCGGATAGTTGAGCTTGCCGGTGGCCTTCTCCTTCGGCCAGATCACGACGACCTTGCCGTCCTGGATCTGCGCCATGCTGTTCAGGAAAGCCGGGTTTTCGCCGCGATTGTCGAAATGCACGGTGCCGATCAGCGTGTCGAACGGCTGCGCGCGCAACTCGCTGGCCACCCCGCCGCTCTTGAGCGTGCCTTTATCCGACGCTTTCGCTAGCGCGTCGAACAGTACCGTCGACTGCACGTACGAAAACTCGGCCAGATAATCCGGGTCCTTGTTATAGGCCTTCCGATACGCGGCGACGAACGCCTTGCCTTCCGGTGACGCGAACTGCACCGGATGCGGCAGCATCGCGTTACCCACTACGTTGTTCACGAGGTCAGGAAACTCGGCCGCCATCTTCGGCGTGACGAGCGCCCAGCTGCCGATCACCGCCTTCACCGGCGGCTTGAGCACCTTGGCCGCGCGCAGAATGCCGATGTAGTCGTTCTCGTAGCCCATCATCACCATGACGTCGGGCTTGTCCTGCAGCTTGATCTTGTTGACGATCGGCTTGAAGTCGGTCATCGACGGATCGAATTCGTGCACCGTGACTTTCACGCCCTTCGCGGTCAGCGCGGAACTGACGTCTTTCGACAGATCGGTCGGCGCCTGTTTGGTCGACGACACGATCGACACCGACTTCACGTTCATATCGGTCAGCACGCCGATCATCGTTTTCGCGTAGCCGGACGCAGGTCCGACGCGAAAGAAGTTCTTCAGCCCGCGCGAAGTCATTGCGCTATCCACCGCGCCGGACGTGATGTACACGAGGCCGGCTTTATCGGCCGCTTCGGAGGCCGGGCTCACCGAGTTCGAACCGTAGCCGCCGGTAATCGCAAGCACGCCTTGTGACGCGAGTTTTTCCACCGCCGACACGGCCTTCGCCGGCTGCGCTTCGTCGTCGATCACGGTGAGCTTGACCGTGTGCTTCGGATCGCGCTGATTGAACATGTCGGCGGCGATCCGGATGCCTTCGAGCTGCGCAGTGCCGGCGCGCGCCATGCCGCCGGTCAACGGCAATTCGACGCCGACCGGCAGATCGGCGGCTTGCGCGCACGCGCCGAACGCGAACGCCGACACGGCGGCGAGAAATTTCAGCGACGCCGCGAGCGGCGCGTGAGAGAGGCGGGTCATAGGTGTCTCCTGCTTTTTAATTGGACGGGCCCGACGTGAGGAATGGCGATTCTTGGTTTGCTTCCGTCGGGCCCGTTGCGTTTCATTAGCGCGCCGCGGCTCGCATCATGTTGCGGGCGATCAGGATCTGCTGGATCTGGCTGGTGCCTTCGTAAATGCGGAAAATCCGCACGTCGCGATAGAAGCGCTCGATCCCGTACTCGGACATATAACCGGCGCCGCCATGAATCTGCACCGCGCGATCGGCGACCCGTCCGCACATTTCCGATGCGAACAGCTTCGCGCACGACGCCTCGGTGCTGACGTTCTCGCCGTTGTCGCGTTTGCGCGCCGCGTCGAGCACCATGCAGCGCGCCGCGTACAGTTCGGTCTGACTATCGGCGAGCATCGCCTGAATCAGCTGGAATTCGCCGATCGGCTGGCCGAACTGCTTGCGCTCCATCGCGTAGCGCAGCGCGTCGTCGAGCATTCGCTGCGCGACGCCGACGCAGATCGCGGCGATATGAATGCGGCCTTTATCGAGCACCTTCATCGCGGTTTTAAAGCCGACGCCTTCCTTGCCGCCGATCACGTTCTCCGCCGGCACGCGGCAGTTTTCGAAAATGACGTCGCAGGTATGCGCGCCTTTCTGGCCCATCTTGCGATCGCGCTTGCCGAAGCTGATGCCCGGCGTATTCGCGTCGACGATGAACGCGCTGATGCCGGCCGCGCGCGGCTCATCGGGATTGGTGCGCGCCATCAGCGTGAAGATGCCCGCTTGCGGCGCGTTGGTGATGAAGCGCTTGGTGCCGTTCACCACGTAATGATCGCCGTCGCGTACCGCGCGGGTTTTGAGCGCCGCCGCATCCGAGCCGCATTCGGGTTCGGTCAGCGCGAAACTCGCGAGCGTGTCGCCGCTGGCCAGCTTCGGCAGCCACTTCGCTTTCTGCTCTTCGGTGCCGTCGATCACGATGCCTTGCGAACCGATGCCAACCGTGGTGCCGAAGATCGAACGGAACGCGGGCGATGTCTTGCCCATTTCGAACATCACCAGTACTTCCTCTTCCATCGTCAGGTCGAGGCCGCCGTACTGCTCGGGGATCGTCAGCCCGAACAGACCGAGCGCCTTCATGTCGTCGACGATATCGGCGGGAATCTCGTCCGTTTCGGCGACGCGTTCTTCGTTCGGCACCAGACGGTCGCGCACGAAGCGCGCGACGTTGTCGAGCAGAACGTTCATGGTTTCCTGATCGCGGATCATCGTTGCTTGACCTCTTTCGTGATGAAGATATGAATGGTGCGCGTGTTCACCACGGCACGCCCGGATAGACCGGTTTGGCGGTCGCATAGTCGGCGGGCCAGACCACCGCGAGCTTGCCGTCGGGCGTGAACTGGCCCATATGCGCGACGTAACCGGGGTTGTCGCCGCGTGGGTCGAAACTGACCTTGCCGAGGAAGGTGCCGTCGCCGGCGCTCTGGCGCAGCGTGTCGGCGAGGCCGCCCTTGTCGAGTGCGCCGCTTTTCTGCGCGCGGGCAATCGCGTCGAACAGCAATTGCGCGTACGCGAACGAAGTCTGCGACTGATAGTTCGAGTCGGTCTTGAAGAGGCGTTTGTAGGTATCGGAGAATTCGCGCTGATCGGCCGAGCGATAGTCGGCCGGCGACGCGAGCACCGTCGCGCCGTACACTTTCGGCACGAGGTCGGGGAACGACGCGGCCATCTTCGGGCTCGCGAATGCCCACGGCGCGGCAATCGCCTTCAGGTTCGGCTTCAGTACTTTCGCCGCGCGCAGAATGCCGACGTAGTCGTTCTCGTAGCCGATCATCGCCATCGCTTCCGACTTGTCCTGAAGCTTCACCTTGTTGACGATCGGTTTGAAGTCGGTCATCGACGGATCGAACGCGTGCAACGACGTGGTTACGCCTTTCGCTTTCAGTGCGGTGTCCAGTTGCTGCGCGAGATCGCTGGTCGCGTCTTTGGTCGAATAAACGATCGACACGGACTTTACGCCGAGCTGGTCGAACAGACCTGCCATCCCTTTCGTATAACCGGGCGTGTTGCTGACGCGAAAGAAGTTCTTCAGGCCGCGGCGCACCATGTCGTCGCTGGTGCCGCCCGAGGTCATGTAGACGATGCCGGCCTTGCTGGCCGCCTCGGACGCAGGGCCCGCGCAATTCGAATTGGCCGCGCCGGCAATCGCGACGACGTTCTGCGACGCGAGCTTCTCGACCGCGGCGACGGCTTTGGCGGGATTCGATTCGTCGTCGATCGCGACCAGCGTGATCCTGTTCTGCGGATTGCGGCGGTTGTAGACATCGGCGGCGACCTGGATGCCGCGGTACATTTCGGTGCCCGCCTGCGCGAGCGAACCGGTCAGCGGCAACTCGACGCCGACTCGCCATTCGGTGGCATTGGCGCTCGATGCGGCCGCGAACGACAGTGCAGCGGCGACCATGCTCGCGGCCCGCCGGCCGCGCAACGCGAATTGCTTCATGTCTCCTCCGTGGCCTTGAGCGGCCTGTTTTCGAGGTGAGGCCGGCGGCTGCCGATGGGCTCGCGCCGGGTGCTACTTGAAGTGCTGCCGGTTCATTTTTTTCAGCGCTGCTGGTTGATGCTCGGTTCGTTGCCTTATTCGTGCGTCTGCGACTCCGCCGCAAGCTCGCGCAGCTTCTGCTTCAGCAGCTTGCCGCTCGCGGTGGTCGGGATCGCATCGATGCGCACGATCTGCGTCGGGCGCTTGTACGCGGAAAGACGGTCGGCCAGATAGTCGCGCAGTTCTTGCGCGTCGAAGTCAGCGTCTTCCTTCACTTCGACGTATGCGATCACTTCCTCGTTACCGTCGGCGGTCATGCGGCCGACCACCGCCGACTGCTTGACCGGTTCATAGGTATTGATCACCGATTCGACTTCGATCGGATAGACATTGAAGCCGGACCGGATGATCAGATCCTTCGTACGCCCAACGATAAACAGCGCGCCGTCGTCACCCAGCCGGCCGATATCGCCGGTATTGAGCCAGCCGCCCGGCCGCAGCGCCTCCGCGGTCTGTTCGGGCGCGCGGTAGTAACCGCGCATCACGCCGGGGCCGCGCACCCACAGCTCGCCGGGCGCGCCGCGGGCGACGTCGTCGCCATTCGCATCGACGATGCGCAGCTCCGCGCCCTCGACGATTTCGCCCGACGCGCAATCGCTGCGCGGACGCTCCATTCGCGTGATGAACAGTGAACCCGCGTATTCGGTCATTCCATAGCCGTGATGAAGCGGCTGGCCGAACAGCGCCTCGACATCCTTTTTCAGCGTCGGGTCCAGCGGACCGCCGCCGGTATACAGGTAGCGCAGTTTCGACGTGAAGCGCAAGCCGCCCTGCTCGCGTACCTGCGCGACGATGCGCGTGAACATCGTCGGCACGCCTTGCAGGATCGAGATTTCGTCGGCGGCTAACGCGCCGAGCACTTCCTCCGCGCTGAAGCGCGCGGCGAGCAGCAGACTTGCGCCCGCCTGGAAGGTTGCGAGCAGTAGCGTCGCGAGGCCGAAGATGTGCGATACCGGCATTACCGCGTACGCGCAATCGGCGGGCGTCATGTTGCGCGAGGTCGCCGACACGCGCGCGAAATGCAGCAGGCCGCGATGCGTCGCCATCACGCCTTTGGGCTTACCGGTGGTGCCCGACGTATAGATCAGCACCGCGACTTCGCGCGCGAGCGCTTCGGGCTCACGCGGCGAATTCGAATCGTGCGCGCCGAGCATCAACGGACCGAGACCGGCCGGCGCGATTTCGCGCGCACGATAGCGCACGCCGTGCCGAACCGCATCGGGCGAGGCCGCTTGCGTAAATAGCATCAGACGCGGCTGGCAATGCGCGCGGATCGCCTCGATCTCGCGCTCGGACAGCCGTGCATTGACGATCGCGGGCCACGCGCCGAGCTCCGATAACGCGAACAGCAGCGTGATCACCGCGGTGCAATTCTCGGCGACGATCATCACCCGATCGCCGCAGCCGACCTCCTGCTCGCGCAGAAACTGCATCGCGGCTTCGATGTTCTGCCACAGCTGTCCAAAGCTCAATTGCGCGCCGTCCTCGCGGATCGCGATTGCGGCCGGCGTGCTGGCGGCCCAATAACGCGGAATGTCGCTGATCTTGTGCGGCTCCGGTACAGCCAATGTCATGGTCCGTTTCCCCTGTGCTGCGCGATGCGTCGATGCATCGCTGACTGGCTGCCAGTGTGTTCGAGCCGCGCGGCGCCAACAATTTGTTTTCAGCGAAGTGGGGATTCGGCGTGGCTTAACCTGGTAGTTTTACCGACGGGTAGTCCCGGGCTTTTAAGGGGGTTTAGTTCGGCGATTCGGCCACGTTGGGCGGGACCGCGTGTCAACGCGCCAACTGTCCCGCCAGTTCAGCCGACTATTTGAGCCCGAGCCGTTTGGCGAGCCGATTCAGATTAGCCCGGTCGAGCCCGAGTTCGCGCGCGACAGCGGCCCAGTTCTGTTTGTTGCGCTCCAGCGCATCGAGCACCAGGTTGCGTTCGAACTCGGTGACCGCCGTGCGGAAATCCTTCGCTTCGCCCGGCGGCTGCGCTTCGGCCGGCGCCGTTGCTTCGGGTTCCTGTATATCGGACAACGCAAAGTCGGCGGCGGTCAACGTGAGAATGCGCCGGCGCTCGCGATTGGCGGCCAACGCCTTCAGCGCGCTGCGCCCGATCAGATGCTCGAGCTCACGCACGTTGCCGGGCCACGAGTAACGCAGCAACGCGGCCTGCGCATCTGCTGCGAGACGCAGACTCAGTAGGCCGAGCCGCGAGCGGTTGTCTTCGAGAAAAAACCCCGCGAGCAGCAACACGTCGCGGCCGCGCTCGCGCAACGGCGGCACGCGCAGCGGGTAGACGCTCAAGCGGTGATACAGGTCGGCGCGAAAGCGCCCCGCGCGTACTTCCTCTGCCAGATCGCGATTCGTCGCCGCGATCATCCGCACATCCACGCGATGTTCGTGGTCCGAACCAATCCGCTGCAACTGACCGTTCTGCAGCACCCGCAAAAGCTTGGCCTGCACGGCGAGCGGCAGTTCGCCGACCTCGTCGAGGAAAATCGTGCCGCCGTCCGCGAGTTCGAACTTGCCGCGCCGGTCCGCCGACGCGCCCGAGAACGCGCCGCGCACGTGACCGAACAGTTCGCTCTCGACCAGCGTGTCGGGCAAGGCCGCGCAATTCAGGCTGACGAGCGGCTTGTTCGAGCGCGGCGACAACGCGTGAATCGCGTTCGCGACCAGCTCCTTGCCGACGCCGGTCTCGCCGGTCACCAGCACGGTCAGATCGCTGGCGGCGACTACCTCGATTTCCTTCATCAGCCGACGATGCGCGTCGCTGCTGCCGATCATCTCGCGACGGCTCTCGCTGCTTGCCTGGCGATACGCTTCGGCGCGGCGCTGCGCCTCCTCGCCGTTGCGCGCCAACGCATCGATGCGTTCGACCACGCTCACGGTCGCGGCCGCCAGACCGAGAAACGCCTGCAGCGACGAGAAGTCGATCGAGTCGAAGCGCGCCGGGTCCAGCGCGTCGAGCGTCAGGAGTCCCCACGGCTCGCCGCGAATGAATAGCGGGCAGCCGAGACAGTCATGCACTTCGAGATGGCCGGCCACGTCTTGCACGACGCCGTCGTACGGATCTGGTAGCTCGGAATCCGCGGCGAAACGGGTCGGGCCCGGTTGCGCGAGGATCTGCTGGAAGCGCGGATGTTCGGCAACGCGAAAGCGCCGCCCCAGCGTATCGCTGCTCAGACCGTCGATTGCGAGCGGCACCAGCGTGTCGCCCTCGAGACGCAGCAGCGCGGCGGCGTCGCCCGGAAACATATCGCGCAGCGCGCTGAGCAGGCGGCGATAACGCTCGCGCTCGGACAACTCGCGCGACAGATCCAGAATCAGCGGCGTCAACACGTCGAGCACCGCCTGGGTAGTCAATCCGATTAGGGGTTGAGTCTTTTCGACCAGTGTCGAATTAACCATTTAGAACGCCAGATCGTTGATTTCACGCCATTTTATACCTGGCACGAATCGTGGATAGTAAAGAACGTCTGCCGAAACCGGCTGTAATACTTGCTGATAGACAGACTTTTACGGACTCTCATCAGGATCAAATCATTATGCTATCCGCCGAACACCGCGCCATTATCAAAGCAACCGTGCCGCTCCTCGAAAGCGGCGGCGAGGCGCTCACCACGCACTTCTACAACCTGATGCTCAGCGAGCATCCTGAAGTACGCCCGATGTTCAATCAGGCCAATCAGGCGAGCGGCGCGCAGCCGCGCGCGCTCGCCAACGGCGTGCTGATGTATGCGCGTCATATCGATCAGCTCGAACAACTGGGTGGGCTCGTCGCGCAGATCATCAACAAACACGTGACGCTCAATGTTCAGCCCGACCACTACCCGATCGTCGGCAAGTGCCTGCTGCGCGCGATTCGCGAAGTACTGGGCGCGGAAGTCGCGACCGATGCGGTGATCGAAGCGTGGGCCGCCGCGTATCACCAACTCGCCGATCTGCTAATCGGCCTCGAAGAGAAAATTTACGCCGATCACGAAGCGGCGCCCGGCGGCTGGCGCGGCACGCGACTGTTCCGCGTCGCGCGCAAGGAGCGTGAAAGCGACGAGATCACGTCGTTCTATCTGCGTCCGGCCGACGGCGGCGAACTGCTCGCGTTCGAACCGGGGCAGTACATCGGCGTGCGTCTGGTGATCGATGGAGAAGAAGTGCGCCGCAACTATTCGCTGTCGGCAATGGGCGATGGCCGCGAATACCGGATCAGCGTGAAGCGCGAAGCGAACGGCACCGTGTCGAAATACCTGCATGAGCGAGTCAACGAAAACGATACGGTCGAACTGTTCCCGCCGGCCGGCGAATTCACGCTGCAGCCCGGCGACAAGCCGCTGGTGCTGATTAGCGGCGGCGTCGGTATCACACCGACGATGGCGATGCTGCAGGCCGCGCTGAAAACGAATCGTCCGGTGCACTTCATTCATGCGGCCCGTCATGGCGGCGTGCATGCGTTCCGCGGCGCGATCGATGCATTGGCCGCGCGTCATCCGCAACTGAAGCGCTTCTATTGCTACGAGGAACGCCGTGCGGGCGATGCCGACGCGCATGAAATCGGCTATCTGAACGAAGCGAGTCTGAACAGGTGTCTGCCGGAAACGCGCGACGTCGACGTGTATTTCCTTGGACCGGTCGCGTTCATGAACGCGATCAAGAAAGGGCTGAAGGCACTGGGCGTGCCTGAATCGCAGAGCCGTTATGAGTTCTTCGGGCCGGCCGCGGCGCTCGAATAAGACGTTCGAGGTACTGAGTATCGGCCTGCGGTGAGACCGTGGACATGCGTGTATGCCGGGCGAGAGTTCTCACCCGGCGTGCATCAGCGCTCCCTTCTACGGCGAAACGCCCACCAACCAGTCAGGCCGGTAAAGCCGGCGACCAGCAACACCATTACCCAGAAGCCGTGCTTGTTCTCGGCGAGAGGAATGCCGCCGACGTTCATCCCGAAGAAGCCCGCGATGATATTGATCGGCATTGCCAGCACCGTGACGAGCGTCAGCGTGAAGAGCGTGCGGTTGTTCTGCTCTTCGAGCCGCGCGGTGATTTCTTCCTGCAGCAACCTGACCCGTTCGATCAGCCCAGCCACATCCGAGAGCACCACCGAAAACTCTTCCGTCGATTCGCGCAGATCCTGCACGTCTTCCGTATGCAGCCAGCGCGGCGGCCTTGCGAGCAGGCGGAAAATTGCGCCGGGCTCGGGTGCGAGCATCCGCTGCAAGCGCGTCAGCGTACGGCGCATCGCGCCGAGATCGAGCCGGTTCTGGGTCGGCCGTTGTGACAGGAAACGGTCCTCGATCCGGTCGACGTCGGCACTCGTGCGACGCACGATCTGCACGAGCAAATCGGCCTGGTCGCGCATCAGATGGACCAGCAATTCGACCGGTGACCTGAAGATTTCGCCATCGCGCACCGACGCGCGCAGACGGTCCACCGAGCGCAGCGGCTTCAGGCGCGCGGTAATGATCAGGCGTTTGTGCGCGTAGATCCACAGCGTCGCGATTTCGGACGGAATGAATTCGAGGTTGAACATCACGTCGTTGACGACCGCGCGCAACGCGCCGTCCGCGTGTTCGATCCGCGTCGAATGAGAGCCTTCCTGCAACGCATCGAAGAAGGTTTCCGGCAGATCGAGTTGCGAGCGCATCCAGCGTTCGCTCGCGCTGTGCGCGAGATTGAAATGCAGCCACAGAAACTCGTCGGCTTCGTTTGCCGCGATGGCCGCATCGTCGTTACGCTCGCGAAACCATTCGACCACTTCGCCGGCGTCGATCGGCCGCCCCGCCTGGGTCGGCGAGAAGCGGAATCCGCAGACCATGCCGGTCGAGTCCGCGCCATAGGTTTGCAACAGCAGATCAGATCTCATAGGTCACTCGACGCCGGCGTTCCGGGAGGAATATCGGAGCATAGCGTGGCCAGGAGAAAGGCGGTTAACGCTGGAGCTTTACGGCGTTGTGTCGGGTCGAGGTGGGCGGATTGTCACGATAACGTCACGCGACAGCGTCAGTCCGCGCTTTGTCGTGCGCTTGATCGTTCGTTTCATCGTGCGTTTCGGCGCGTATTGCACCGATTTTCGCGCGTAAACGCCAGAACCCCGGCGCTCTTTCGGAGACACCGGGGTTCTGGACATACAGCATAAGGAGCCTGACGATTACCTACTTTCACACGGGCAATCCGCACTATCATCGGCGTAGAGTCGTT
>NZ_JAJITD010000028.1 GCF_020880815.1 Paraburkholderia sejongensis | reverse complement strand
CGGCGCTCCGGCTCTGTCAGAACTTCAATGCTTTCCACGATTTGCCTAGGCTTGAAACTAGTCACAAGACTCCCTCTTATTTTAAGGGGTGCCACGTGTCCTGAGAATCAAGGGGCTACTCCACAAAGCCTGCATTATTTCTTCGCGTTCCTCGCGGGTCAGTGGGTCCCGAGAGGAACTCCACCATGAGTCAAACGAGAATTCGCTCGCATTTTCTATGTACGATAAATCTTCACCAAAAATCATCGGGACTCCGCGCCTCGCGTTTCGCCAAACGAGGCTCGAATCCTAACAGCGCAACAGCAACCAGCGAACATCTCTTTATTTTTTCTGCAAGAACTTTGATATAGATTAATAGTCCTATTTCACCGCATAAGCCGAGTCCTAAAAGAAAAGCCCGGTTGCGCAACCAGCGCAACCGGGCCGCATTTTTGTGGGCGAGGCGGTTGAACGACGCGTTATCACGCGTCTTCCGGTCAGGGGCGGCAGCCGAAGCCGATCAAACCGCGCCCTCGGCACTGTGTCTAGTCCCGTCACCACGGTAGCTTTTATGCCAAAACCAACTCGACTTTTATTGATGCGGTACGTTGTCGTGTTCAAACTTAGGATCGAATGCCAGATATGCGAGGCAGCCAGGGTTGCGCTCAACGAAACCAAAGGATAGCCCCCCCCACTCCAAGAATGCGGAAAATGCCAAGGCTTCATCAAGCGATTGTCCTTTTGGATACTCTGTGACTATCAAGTCTTGATAGCGGTTGCGCACTGTTTTGAGAGTGATGCAGCCGCCCACCAACCTAAGCACGAGAAAGCCTGGATGTCCGGGCTTGTGACGGATACGTAAATCCACCTTACTGATCAGCATGCCGTCCGATAGTTGAACCGGACCACCTATATAGAACTGGAAAGCAGTATTCGGAAACGGACTTCGGCTAGTATCTTTCACGTTCAACTGAGTCATGAGTACGTTTTCGACTTTGGCTTTGGTGAAAGGAGTCTGCTGTACCAACGCGCCGATGGTCTGCCACAGCGTCATGTCCGGTCGCGCTTTCTGCCGCTCGCCCGTAAGGCCGCATCCAGCGAGGAAGCTCACAACGACAAGCACGTCGAGCACTACGAATATCGTCGGTCGGCGCACCTGATTTGATTTAGCAACCGACGCACATCTGACAGCCACGCCCTCACTCCCCAACACTGCCCGTCTCGATCAGCGTCGGCTTAAAAGCCACAGAAGAAAGACACTTCGGATTCCGCTCCTTGAAGCTAAAGGATAGTTTTCCCCACTGAAGCTCCGTGGAATATGACGTGACTTCATCAAGCGATATTCCCCGCGGTCGATCTGTAACCCTGAGATCGCTGTAATGAGCGCGTACCTCGGCCAATTCAGTGCAAGTTACGTCAAGATTGAGTACGAGAAAGCCAGGATGCCCGGGCTTGTGACGGATCCGCAAATCCACTTTGCTGATCAGCATGCCGTTCGATAGTGGGATCGGACCACCCATATAGAACTGGAAAGCAGTATTCGGAAACGGGCTCTGGCTAGTATCTTTCACATTTAATTGAGTCATGACTACGTTCTCGACTTTGGTTTTGGTGAAGGGAATCTGCTCCACCAACGTGTCGATGGTCTGCCAAGGCGTGTTGTCCGCGTGCGCCCTGAATCGCCCAGCAACGCTGTGGCATCCGGCAAGCGAAGCGACCTGGAAAAGCACTGCTGGCATTACGCACCAACGCGCCAACTTTAGATAGGTACCGTGCATCGTTCTGGCAACACTAGCCTTACATCGTCGTATCGTCTCCTTCCACCACCGTAGGATCAAAAGCTAACGACCAGAGACAGGTGGGGTTACGTTCCTTGAAACTGAACGACAATTCGCCCCATTGAAGCGTCGCTGTATAGGAAGTGACTTCGTCAAGCGATCTTCCCCGCGGGCGATCTGTGACCTTAAGGTCGCTGTAATGGGCGCGCACCGTCTCCAGACCGACGCAAGCGCCTTCCAGATTGAGCACAAGGAAGCCAGGGTGCCCTGCCTTGTGACGGATTCGTAAGTCCACCCTGCTGATCGTGGTGTCGTCCGAAAGTCTGATCGGACCAGCTATGTAGAACTGAAAGGCAGTATTCTGGATCGGGCTGCGACTAGCGTCTTTTACGGCCAACGGCGTTAGTAGCAGGTTTTCGACCTTGGTCTTAGTGAATGGAATCTGCTGCACGAGGGCTTCAACGGTTTGCCACAGCGTCATGGCCGGTTGCACTCCGCCCTCTTTAGCCGAGACGTTGCCTCCGGCAAGAAAAGTTGCCAAGCCTATTCCCGCGAAAGAAGCGACCAGTTTGCCTCGGCGACTACAGCCAGTCATATCCACATCAGAAGTTGTCGTTGCGCTTTCGCGCCGGAATCGTCCACCCCATCGGTCTAACCGCTCTTTTAAAAGAAACACTTCATCATTTAGTTGTGCCGCCCGCTTCCATCAAGTGCGGAGCGAAAGATATGCCTTCGAGACAGCCTAGATTGCGCTCGAGAAAACCGAAGGACAATTTCCCCCAAGGAAGAATGGCGGAAAACGCTGCGGTCTCGTACGCCGAGCGTCCGCGCGGATAGTCGGTCATTTTGAGGTTGCCGTAATGTGCGCGAACGGTCGCAAGTGAAATACAGGCGCCACTGAACTGGTTTAGTACAAGGAACCCCGGATGACCTGGCTCGCGGCGGATACGAAGATCCACATTGCCGATCACAATGCCGTCCAACAGCCCGATTGGACCGCCAACGTAGAACTCGAATGCGGTGTTCGGGATTGCCCTTCGACTAGCATCTTTCTCCGCTAGTTGTGTCATGAGCACGCTTTCGACTTTGGCTTTGGTGAACGGTATCTGCTCCACCAACGTGTCGATGGTCTGCCACAGTGTCGTATCCAGTTGCGTCATCGATGAATCCTTTCCATGTTGTCCGGCGAAAGCGCTGCATCCGACAAACCAGCTTGCCGCGCTTAGCATTGCAAACGTCCTAATCGGACGGGTATCCCTCTTCATACCAGCTCCCGTAGTAGTCCGCGTAAGTCTGTCCGGTGTTCGATGTCACCTCAGTTCCGAACGTAGTCGCAATTGCTTGCCGGCACGCGACAGCATTGTCGTCCAGCAGGAATTTGTCGTACGCAGCGTTGTATGCCGCGCTGTTCACACCCCCGACGCCGATGTCCGGACCGTGACTAGCGAGGATTTCGCGCTGCGTGCGGATATTGCTCATTGTCGCCGCCGCCTCATCTTCGAGCGTGCCTTGAAGGTAAGCAGACTTTGACGAATAGTCGGGCTCGTACGGATTCATTGCGTGACCGACTTCATGAGACAAAACCTGCGCGTAACTAGTTGGGCGCCTCTTTAGGCCGGAGTCGAGAATGATGATCTGCAGGTAGCGATTCACGTGCGAACCCTTCCCCGCTTCGCCATACTCCATTTCCCACCCCGCGTCCCCCAATGTTTTCAGGTCAACCACCAGACTCGGAGACTTCCGGAGCAACGCTCTAACATCCTCTCCGACCTCCTTCTCCAAAAACTCTGCCACGGGCGCAGGCGCCACGGGCCTCCGCAAAACGCTCACAGCACTTCGTTCCACAGTACCCGCCTGGTCCCGCACCGCCGCCCCACCCAACTCCCCCCCAAGCCCCCTCGCCTTCTTCACCCTCTCCTCGTCGATAAACCGTTTCAACTCCCACGGAGCGGGCACAAAAATCAGCTTGCGACGCTCGAGCAGTTCATAAATCTCCCGAGCCACCTGATGGTCGCTCTTCATGTGAACGCGTTGAGTACTGGGATCTGTATTGCTCAACAGCCCCCGCAGCTTATGCATGTCCCAACTGCTCGACGTCCATGACCACGGACTCACGTCCCGCATAAAGTCATCATGCGCGGCTTTCAATGCCTGCTCGACCTCGGCGAGCTCCTCGCGATCAGGTTGCGGGTTAATCAGACGCCAATAGGAGGCCACGGAAAACGACCACCCATCCTCTATGTGCATCAAACTTCGACTAAAGACCATCAGGACTCCGCACCTCGCGTTTCGCCAAACGAGACCCGAATCCTAATCGCGAAACACCAACCAGCGGACATCTCCTTATTTTTTCCGCAAGAACCTTGATATCGATCAATAGTCCTATTTCACCAAATAAGCCGAGTCCTAAAAGAAAAGCCCGGTTGCGCAACCAGCGCAACCGGGCCTCTCACCTACTCAACGAATTAAAGGACTAAAAAACCGTCGCCGCTCAACCAGCCGAAAAGCGGATCACCCCATCCTGATCCTGCGTCCGCTTCAACTCACCGGCAAACCACAACAGATGCAAATGCGCGAGCGCCTCGCCCATTGCAAACGTCATCTGATGGATATCGAGTTGACGCTTGAACATGATCGGCACGATATCGGCCGCACTGCACGGTTTTTCCGCGCATGCGTCGCGCACTTCCGCGAGCCGCGCGTCGTGATGCTCGCGCAACTGTTGAATGCGCGTGCGCACGCCGCGAAACGGCTTGCCATGCGAAGGCAGCACCAGCGTATCCTCAGGCATCTCTTCATAGCGGCCGAGCGAACCGAGATACAGCGCCAAAGGCGAACCTTCCGGTTCGATATCGAACACCGACACGTTCGTCGAAATGCGCGGCAGCACCATATCGCCCGAAATCAGCGTGCCGGTCTCTTCGCAATACAGCGCGCAGTGCTCAGGCGAATGGCCGAAGCCCGTCACCACACGCCATGTGCGCGCACCGATCGTCAGTTCGTCCGCTTCGCGCAGACGCCGGTACTGCGCGGGAATCGCCGGTACCAGACTCGTGTAGTAGCTCTTACGATTACGCAGTTTGTCGAGCGACTCGGCATCGTTCAAACCATGCCGCGCGAAGTGCCGCGCCGCGGCCTCGCCGCCCGCGTTCGAGCCGTCGCCGGTCGCCATCACGCGTGCCTGCATGTATTCGCCGTGAGTCATCCACAAGCGCGCATCCCAGCGCTGTTTGTCGCCGCCGCTGCACACCCAGTGCGCGAGGCCGATATGGTCCGGGTGACAATGCGTGACGATCACCCGCAACACCGGCAGCCCGCCCAGCACCGTGTCGAACACGTTCTCCCAGTTCTGCTTGATCGTGTCCGACGTAATCCCGCAATCGACCACGGTCCAACCTTGCTGCCCGTCGATCTCATCGCGCAGCAGCCACAGATTGATATGGTCGAGCGCGAACGGCAGCGGCATCCGTAGCCACAGCACGCCAGGCGCGACTTCCATCGTGCGGCCCGAGTCGGGCATCGTGTCGTTGAAGGGATATTGGAGTTGGTGTTCGAGTGCATTCATGGGGACTGTCTTCCTCCGTCGACCTTCCGGCATGGCGAGGTATGCGATACCGGTCGGCCTGGTTGTGGTTGCTTTCCGCTCTACTTGACGATAACGTAAACGTCGATTCTATCGTTCAATCCGCTTTTGTGCCGGGCACCACCGCCACGCGTGGTCATGCGCGGCCACCGGCGGCCACGAGATCTCCCGATGAATACCCAATACACGATCACCGAGCTCGCGCGCGAATTCGACGTGACGCCACGCGCAATCCGCTTCTACGAGGATCAGGGTTTACTCTCGCCGAGCCGCGAAGGTTCGAGCGGCTTGCGGCGCGTCTATTCGGGCCGCGATCGCACGCGCCTGAAACTCACGCTGCGCGGCAAACGGCTCGGCTTCACGCTGTCCGAAATCCGCGACCTGCTCGACGTCTACGAATCGCCGACCGACACCGTGCCGCAACTGCACGCGTTTCTCGCGACCGTCGCGCGTCATCGCGAAGTACTCGAGCGTCAGCGCGAAGATCTCGACGCAACGCTCGAAGATCTCTCGCAGTACGAAGCACAGGCGCGCGCGTTGCTCGAGAACGGCAAGCACGACGCGAAGCCTGCCTGACTTTGACCGGCGCCCCGGGAGTTCGCGCTTTATGAATCACTTTCCCAAACTGCTGTCGTCGCAAATCGGCTTCGACGTCGCGCAGACGATGCTCGAAGGTTTCGACCGCCATTACCGGGTCTTTCGCGACGCCGCGATTCGCGCGAAAACACTGTTCGAAACCGGCGACTGGCACGGTCTGCAACGGCTCGCACGCGAGCGCATCACCTCTTACGACGAGCGCGTGAAGGAATGCGTGGTCCGGCTCGAAGACGAATACGACGCGGAGAACATCGACAGCGAAGTCTGGCAGCAGATCAAGTTGCATTACATCGGTCTGCTGACCTCGCATCGCCAGCCCGAATGCGCGGAAACGTTCTTTAATTCGGTGTGCTGCAAGATTCTGCACCGCTCGTATTTCAACAACGACTTCATCTTCGTGCGCCCGGCCATCTCGACCGAATACATCGAGAACGACGAGCCGGCCGCGAAGCCGACGTATCGCGCGTATTACCCGGGTACCGACGGACTCGCCGCGACGCTGGAGCGAATCGTCACGAATTTCCAGCTCGACGCGCCGTTCGAGGACCTGACACGCGACGTCGGCTGCGTGGTGCAATCGATCCACGACGCGTTCGGCGTATTCGACGAAGCGCCGAACTTCCAGATTCACGTGCTCTCGTCGCTGTTCTTTCGCAACAAGGCCGCGCATATCGTCGGCCGCATCATCAACGGCGACGCGCTGCTGCCGTTCGCTGTGCCGCTGCGTCACGTGCGCCCCGGCGTACTCGCGCTCGACACCGTGCTGCTGCGGCGCGAACAGCTGCTGATCATCTTCAGCTTCTCGCACTCATACTTTCTGGTCGACATGGAAGTGCCGTCCGCGTACGTCCAGTTCCTCGGCACGATCATGCCGGGCAAACCGAAGGCGGAAATCTATACGTCGCTGGGTCTGCAGAAGCAGGGCAAGAATCTGTTCTATCGCGATCTGCTGCATCACCTGTCGCATTCGAGCGATCGATTCATCGTCGCGCCCGGCATCAAGGGACTCGTGATGCTGGTGTTCACGCTGCCGTCGTTTCCGTATGTGTTCAAGGTGATCAAGGACAACTTCCCGCCGCCGAAGGAAACCACCCGCGAGAAGATCCAGGAAAAGTATCAACTGGTCAAACGTCACGACCGGCTGGGCCGAATGGCCGATACGCTCGAATATTCGAGCGTCGCGCTGCCGCTGTCGCGACTCGACGACGCGCTGCTGCGCGAGCTCAAAAAGGAAGTGCCGTCGCTGCTCGAATACGACGGCGACAATCTGGTGATTCGCCATCTGTACATCGAGCGGCGCATGGTGCCGCTGAATCTGTTCCTGCAAAACGGCAACGACGCCGACGTCGAGCACGGCATCAAGGAATACGGCAATGCAGTGAAGGAACTGATCCAGGCGAACATCTTCCCCGGCGACATGCTGTACAAGAACTTCGGCGTCACCCGTCATGGCCGCGTGGTGTTCTACGACTACGACGAAATCGAGTACCTGACCGACTGCAATGTGCGCGCGGTGCCGCCGCCGCGCAACGAGGAAGACGAAATGTCGGGCGAGCCGTGGTACGCGGTCGGCCCGCACGATATTTTTCCGGAAACCTACGGCACGTTCCTGCTTGGCGATCCGCGCGTGCGCCGTTCGTTCATGCAGCATCACGCGGACTTTTTCGAGCCCGCGTTGTGGCAAACCCACAAGGATCATCTGTTGAAGGGCGAGCTGCCCGACTTTTTTCCGTACGACCAGAGCGTGCGTTTTTGCGTGCGCTATCCGGAACGCTTCACCGCCGCGCCCGGCAACACGCGAGCGGATGCACCCGACGCGCGCGCGGCGTAAGCCCGACTCTCAGGTAACGGTCCGGTCGCGTCGGCGGCCGGGCACTCAAGGAGCTTGATGATGAGTGATGCAAATCTCGCTGCAAACCCGTCGGACCCGATCGTCATCGTCGGCGCCGCGCGCACGCCGATGGCGGGCTTTCAGGGCGACTTCGCGACCCTGACCGCGCCGCAGCTCGGCGCGGTCGCGATCGAAGCCGCGGTGCGGCGCGCCGGGCTCAAACCGGAACAGATCGACGAAGTAGTGATGGGCTGCGTGCTGCCCGCCGGTCTCGGCCAGGCGCCCGCGCGTCAGGCCTCGCTCGGCGCGGGGCTGCCGCTCGCGGCCGGCTGCACGACGGTCAACAAGATGTGCGGCTCGGGGATGCGCGCGGCGATGTTCGCGCACGACATGCTCGCCGCCGGCTCGCTCGACGTGATCGTCGCCGGCGGGATGGAAAGCATGACCAATGCGCCGTATCTGTTGCCGAAGGGACGCGGCGGGATGCGCATGGGCCACGGCCAGGTGCTCGACCACATGTTCTACGACGGCCTCGAAGACGCGTACGACAAAGGTCGCCTGATGGGCACGTTCGCGGAGGAATGCGCGGCGTCGTTCGAATTCACTCGCGAAGCGCAGGACGCGTTCGCGGTCGAGTCGCTGAACCGCGCGAAGCGCGCAAACGAGGACGGCTCGTTCGACTGGGAAATCGCGCCGGTGAAAGTGGCGGACCGCAAAGGCGAGATCACGATCACGCACGACGAGCAGCCGTTCAAGGCCAACCTCGACAAAATCCCCACCTTGAAGCCCGCGTTCAGCAAGACCGGCACCGTGACCGCGGCGAACTCGTCGTCGATTTCGGACGGCGCGGCCGCACTGGTGATGATGCGCGAATCGACCGCCAAGCGTCTTGGCGTCACGCCGCTCGCACGCGTGGTCGGTCATTCGACCTTCGCGCAGGAGCCGTCGAAATTCACCACCGCGCCGGTCGGCGCGATCCGCAAGCTGTTCGAGAAGAACGGCTGGCGCGCGGCCGACGTCGATCTGTACGAGATCAACGAAGCGTTCGCGGTCGTCACGATGGCGGCGATGCGGGAACACGACCTGCCGCACGACAAGGTCAACGTGAACGGCGGCGCCTGTGCGCTCGGCCATCCGATCGGCGCTTCGGGCGCGCGCATTCTGGTCACGCTGATCGGCGCTTTGAAAAAACGCGGCGGCAAGCGCGGCGTCGCAACCTTGTGCATCGGCGGCGGCGAAGCGACCGCGATGGGTATCGAACTGGTCTGACGCGCGGCATCCGCCGCGGCTCGGCAAAAGATTCGGCAAGAGACTCGGCAAAACCTTGAGGAATACGATGAAAACAGTATTGATCGTCGGTGCATCGCGAGGCATCGGCCAGGAATTCGTCCGCCAGTACCAGAAGAGCGGCTGGCGCGTGCTAGCCACCGCGCGCGACGGCGCCGCGCTCGATGCGCTCGCCGAACTCGGCGCGCACACTTTCGCGCTCGACGTGACCGCCCCCGACGAAATCGCCGCGCTCGGCTGGAAGCTCGACGGCGAACGGCTCGATGCGGCGATCGTCGTGTCGGGCGTGTACGGCCCGCGCACCGAAGGGATAGAAACGATCACCGCCGAAGACTTCGACCACGTGATGCACACCAACGTGCGCGGCCCGATGCAGTTGCTGCCGGTGCTGCTGCCGCTGGTCGAGGAAGCGGGTGGCGTGCTCGCGGTGATTTCGAGCCATATGGGCAGCACCACCGATGCGACCGGCACGACCGGCTGGCTGTATCGCGCGAGCAAGGCGGCGCTGAACAACGTGCTGAAACTCACGTCGCTCGAAGCGCGGCGCGCGACCTGCGTATCGCTGCATCCGGGCTGGGTCCGCACCGATATGGGCGGCTCGCAGGCCGCGCTCGACCCGTCGCGCAGCGTCACCGGCATGCGCGAAGTACTGGCGCAGGCGGCGGCGTCGCGCGAAGCGTTCAACGGCAAGTTCTTCCAGTACGACGGCACGCAACTCGATTGGTGAGCAACGCGAGGAGACACCCACATGGTGCTTGACCAGGACCACCTGATGGTGCGCGACGCGCTGCGCACCTTCGTTCGCGACGCGATCGCGCCGTACGCGGCGCAATGGGATCGCGACCGCACCTTCCCGCGCGACGTGCACAAGCAGCTCGCCGAACTCGGCGCATACGGCGTGCTGGTGCCCGAAGCGTATGGCGGCGCCGGCATGGACGCGCTCGCGCTCGCGCTGATCCTCGAGGAAATCGCCGCCGGCGACGGCGGCACCTCGACCGCGATCTCGGTCAACAACTGCCCGGTGTGCAGCATCCTGCTCAGCTACGGCAACGACGCGCAAAAACGCGACTGGCTCACCCCGCTCGCGCGCGGCGAGATGCTCGGCGCGTTCTGCCTGACCGAACCGCAAGCGGGCTCGGACGCGTCGGCGCTGCGCACCACCGCCACCCGCGACGGCGACGCGTACGTGCTGAACGGCGTCAAGCAGTTCATCACCAGCGGCAAGAACGGCGACGTCGCGATCGTGATGGCCGTCACCGATAAAACGGCCGGCAAGCGCGGCATCAGCGCGTTCATCGTGCCGACCGCGACGCCCGGCTACGTGGTCGCCCGCGTCGAAGAAAAGCTCGGCCAGCATTCGTCGGACACCGCGCAGATCGTGTTCGACGAGTGCCGCGTGCCGGCCGCGAACCTGATCGGCGCGGAGGGCGAAGGCTACCGGATCGCGCTGTCGGGTCTCGAAGGCGGGCGCATCGGCATCGCCGCGCAGAGCGTCGGCATGGCGCGCGCCGCGTTCGAGGCCGCGCTGAGCTACGCGAAGGAGCGCGAGAGCTTCGGCGCGCCGCTGTTCTCGCATCAGGCGGTACAGTTCCGCCTTGCCGAGATGGCGACGCAACTCGAAGCCGCGCGCCAGCTGATCTGGCATGCGGCGTCGCTGAAAGACGCCGGCCAGCCGTGCCTGACCGAAGCGGCGATGGCCAAGCTGTTCGCATCCGAAGCGGCCGAGCGCATCTGTTCGGCCGCGCTGCAGATTCACGGCGGCTACGGCTATCTGAGCGACTTCCCGGTCGAGCGGATTTACCGCGACGTGCGCGTGTGCCAGATCTACGAAGGCACCAGCGATATCCAGAAGATTCTGATCGCCCGCGCGCTCAACCACTGAACTTGATGAATAAGCCATTGTTGTCCAAGCAACGACCTGTCGACTGTCCGTGCGGCGGCACGACACCCGAAACCCGCAGCGGCGCGGCCGCCAGGGCCCCGCGCTTCGCCGAGTGCTGCGGCCGTTATATCGACGGCGGCGAAGCCGCGCCGCGCGCGCTCGAACTGATGCGCTCGCGCTACAGCGCGTATGTCCTGGGCGCAACCGACTACCTGCGCGCGACCTGGGATCCGCGCACCTGCCCCGCCGATCTCGACGCGGATCCGGCCGCGCCCGATGCGCCGCGTTGGCTCGGACTGCAGATCAAATCGTTCGCGCAAAGCGACGCCGGGCACGCGACGGTCGAATTCATCGCCCGCTACAAAGTGGCGGGACGCGCGCATCGGCTGCACGAATTGAGCCGCTTCGTGCGCGGTGACGATGGACGCTGGCGTTATGTTGATGGCGACGTTAATGACTAGGCAATCATTCTGTTTCATTAAGCGCTCACTGCATTGAACGCCGAATCTTTCCGCTGTCTTTCACGATCCCTCGGCGTAGTTAGCAGAGCTTTACATCAGGCCTTCATCGAAGGCCTTTTCTTTAAGCGCTGCATTGAACATTCCCCTGTTGGCCCCGCGCCACAGCGCTTACACGACCTTTCCCCATCACCTCCCGCCACCGCGCCCCAAGCCTCGCCGGCCATGCCTTCGAAGCGTCAGCCAGCAAGGCAGAAATTTTTTCGGCCCGGGTTCTCCTTGATTGCACAAAACAAAATTGTCGTGCCAGGATGAGTCCGTAGTTTCATGACGTCACGTTGCGAGAGCGAGTCACACCCGCTCCGCAAGATGTGCAGGAAACCGTGCCGGCCGCCACGTACTCGCGAGCCGCGGCGGTTCGACGTGCATCCAGTGACGCTCATCATCGGCGCGTGGGGTCGCGTCGGCCGTTGGGTTCATCCCGTGCGATCTCGACTGGCGTGCGTGCGCTTTGCGCACAACGCACGCGAGTGAATCTGTTTGTCGAAAAAAGCAGTGCGATTCGGCAACCAGAGGGCACGGAGTTCGGGACAGGTCTTTCAGGCAGGTGCGTCAATGGTGTTGAGCAAGGTACTGAAGCAGTGTGCGGCGATCTGCGCCGCGGCCACTTGTGCTGTCGCGATCGCGCACGCCGATCCGCTGCGCGCGACGCCCGCTGCCGCCGTCGATGCGACGCCGCTGTCCGACACCCAGGGACCGCTGTCGAGCGCCCGCGTGCCGCGCCTCGCGCTCGACGACGCCTATCTGCCCGTCGCCCACCTGAACGAACAGATCATTCGCGTGCCGGTCGACGCCGACGGCTCGATCACGCTCGAAACGACGATCTACAAACCGGACGGCCGCGGCCCGTTCCCGATGATCGTGTTCAACCACGGCAAGATCCAGGGCGACCCGCGCACCCAGGAACGCAGCGACCCGCTGCCGTTCGCGCGCGAATTCGTGCGCCGCGGCTACGTGGTGGTCGCGCCGAACCGCCAGGGCTTCGGCGAGTCGGGCGGCGTGTACCAGCAGGACGGCTGCGATGTCGAAGCCAATGGCCTGAGCCAGGCCGGCGACGTCGCCGCGACGATCGACTACATGTCGAAGCAACCGTATGTCGACGCCACTCACATCGCGGTGGCCGGCACCTCGCACGGCGGTCTCGCGACGATCGCGTACGGCACCGAAGCGATGCCCGGCGTGCGCGCGCTGATCAATTTCTCGGGCGGCCTGCGTCAGGACGCGTGCACCGACTGGCAGGGCAATCTGACCCGCGCGTTCGGCAGCTATGGCGAGCACACCAAAGTTCCGTCGCTGTGGCTGTACGGCAATAACGATTCGGTGTGGAACGCCCCGCTCGTCGCCGGCATGTACGCCGCGTACCGCGCGCACGGCGCGAACGTGAAGATGGTCGATTTCGGCAACTACAAGAACGACGCGCATCGGCTCGTCGGCGATCGCGACGGCGTGCACGTGTGGTGGCCGTCGGTCGAAGCGTTCCTCGCGCGCGCCGGCATGCCGACCGCGGTGCAGTATCAGGTCGCCGATCCGGCCGCGCCGAAGGCGACCGGCTTCGCCGCGCTCGACGCGATCGATGCGGTGCCGTACCTCGACGAAGCGGGCCGCAACGGCTATCGCAACTTCCTGCATCAGTACCCGAGCCGCGCGTTCGCGGTGTCGGATTCGGGCGCATGGTCGTGGGCCGAGGGCGGCGACAATCCGATGTCGGTCGCGATCAACAATTGCCAGAAGCAGAGCGCCGATCCGTGCAAGCTGTACGCGGTCGATAACTCGGTGGTGTGGGGCCACCAGGATTCGCGCACGGCCGACGCGGGTAACGCGAATGGCGACGAGCGCCGCGCGCTGGCGAGCCGCGAATGACACGCGAGTAGTTCCGCTCGAAGAGACGAAGGCCTGCTGAACCAGCAGGCCTTTTTCTTTTGGATCGCAGCCATCGGCGCAGCACTGCCACGCCCACGCTTTTCACCTTACGCGGTCCCCCAAAAGCCCCGTCGCCCCAAATTCTCGCCAGTAATCGCCCATTACTTTGACGTCGTCATCTGCGGCGATTTGCGAGCTTCGCTAGCGATGTCATTCGAGCTGCATCGAACAGCGCCAAACCCCGGCGCGACAACGAAAAACGGGCGTTGCGGACCAGGTGCGCGCGGCCCGAGAAACCGCTAATCTCGACCCCGCGCGCTCGTCGAGGCTCGCGCGTCGCCGGCCGAAAAATTGCGCGGCGCCGCGAAAGCCCCTTCAAACAGGGGCCCAAAAGTCGCCTCGCGAGCCAGCGGTAGAAAAGCATCCTGGAGTACCCCCTTTGGAAAACTCAGCAGCACCTTCCGTTGCACCGCCCGTCGTCGCCGACGACTGGGTCGCCCGCAGTCTGAAAGCGGTATGGCATCCCTGCACGCAGATGAAGCATCACGAACGTCTGCCGCTGATCCCCGTCGCGCGCGGTCAGGGCGCGTGGCTCTACGATCGCGCCGGCCATCGCTATCTGGATGCGATCAGCTCGTGGTGGGTCAATCTGTTCGGCCACGCGAACCCGCGCATCAATGGGGCGCTGAAAGATCAGCTCGACACGCTCGAACACGCGATGCTCGCCGGCTGCACGCACGAGCCCGCGGTCGAACTCGCCGAGCGGCTGCGCGCGCTGACCGGCGACACGCTCGGCCATGCGTTTTTCGCGTCGGACGGCGCGTCGGCGGTCGAAATCGCGCTGAAGATGAGCTTTCACAGCTGGCGCAATCGCGGCCATGCGGACAAGCAGGAATTCGTCTGCATTGCCAACAGTTACCACGGCGAGACGATCGGCGCGCTCGGCGTGACCGACGTCGCGCTGTTCAAGGACGCATACGATCCGCTGATCCGTCATGCACACGTGGTTGCATCGCCCGATGCGCGGCTCGCGCAGGCCGGCGAATCCGCCGCCGACCTCGCGCGCCGCGCGCTCGATAACGTGCGCACGCTGTTCGATGCGCGCGCGCACAGGATCGCCGCGCTGATCGTGGAGCCGCTGGTGCAATGCGCGGCCGGCATGGCGATGCACGATCCGTCGTACGTGGCGGGTTTGCGCGCGTTGTGCGACCGCTACGGCGTGCATCTGATTGCCGACGAAATCGCGGTCGGCTGCGGGCGCACCGGCACCTTTTTCGCGAGCGAACAGGCCGGCGTCTGGCCGGACTTCCTGTGTCTGTCGAAAGGGATCAGCGGCGGTTATCTGCCGCTGTCGATCGTGCTGTCGCGCGATGAAATCTACGCGGCCTTCTATCACGACGACACCGCGCGCGGCTTCCTGCACTCGCACTCGTACACCGGCAACCCGCTCGCGTGCCGCGCAGCGCTCGCCACGCTCGACCTGTTCGCAAGCGACGACGTGCTGGCCGCCAACGCGCGCAAAGTCGCGACGCTGAAAGCCGCGCTCGCGCCGCTCCGCGAGCATCCGCACGTACGCAACCTGCGCCAATGCGGAACGATCTTCGCGTTCGACGCGGTGCTCGACGACCCTCAACATGCCAAAACGTTTTCGCGGCGCTTCTTCGAAAACGCGTTGCAGCGCGAACTGCTGCTGCGCCCGATCGGCACCACCGTGTATCTGATGCCGCCGTACATCCTCGACGACGAAGAACTCGCGCTGCTCGCCGCCCGCACGCGCGAAACTTTCGACGCCACGCTCGCGGAGCTTTGCTGATGCATCTACTCGACACGCTCTCCGAGGGGCTCAAAGAACTCGACGCGCGCGGGTTGCGACGTCGCCGCCGCATTGCCGACACGCCGTGCGCCGCGCACATGACCGTCGACGGCCGCCAGATCATCGGCTTTGCGAGCAACGACTATCTCGGTCTCGCCGCGCATCCGCAGCTGATCGACGCGATCGCCGAAGGCGCGCGCCGTTACGGCGCGGGCAGCGGCGGCTCGCATCTGCTCGGCGGCCATTCGCGCGCGCACGCGCAGCTCGAAGACGACCTCGCTGAATTCGCCGGCGGCTTCGTCGCCGAACCGCGCGCGCTCTACTTCAGCACCGGCTATATGGCCAATCTCGCGACGCTGACCGCGCTCGCGGGCCGCGGCACCACGCTGTTTTCCGACGCGCTGAATCACGCGTCGTTGATCGACGGCGCGCGGCTGTCGCGCGCCGACGTGCAGATCTACCCGCACTGCGATATGGAAGCGTTGAGCGCGATGCTCGAAGCGTCGGATGCGGACGTGAAGGTGATCGTCTCCGACACCGTGTTCAGCATGGACGGCGACGTCGCGCCGCTGCCGCGTCTGCTCGAACTCGCGCAGCGCCACGGCGCGTGGTTGATCGTCGACGACGCGCACGGCTTCGGCGTGCTCGGCCCGCAAGGCCGCGGCGCGATCGCCGAAGCCGCGCTGCGCTCGCCGCATCTGATTTCGATCGGCACGCTCGGCAAAGCAGCCGGCGTGTCCGGCGCGTTCGTCGTCGCGCATGCGACGGTGATCGAATGGCTGGTGCAACGCGCGCGGCCGTATATCTTCACGACCGCGTCGGTGCCGGCGGCCGCGTATGGGGTGTCGGCGAGTTTGCGGATCATCGGCGGTGCGGAAGGCGACCAGCGGCGCGCGCATCTGCGCGAGCTGATCGAACGCACCCGCGCGCTGCTGAAAGCAACCCCGTGGTTGCCCGTCGATTCGCACACCGCCGTGCAGCCGCTGATCATCGGCGCGAACGATGCGACGCTAGAACTGGCCGCGTCGCTCGATCGCGCCGGGCTGTGGGTCCCCGCGATCCGGCCGCCGACCGTGCCGGCCGGCACCTCGCGGCTGCGCATCTCGCTGTCCGCCGCGCACTCGCACGCGGATCTCGACCGGCTCGAAGCCGGTCTGCAACAACTGGGAGCGAACGCCGCATGAGCCACGCGAATCACGCCAACGGCGCGCTGTCACTGTTCGTCACCGGCACCGACACCGAGATCGGCAAGACCTTCGTGTCGTCCGCGCTGCTGCGCGGCTTCGTGCGCGCGGGCTTGCAGGCGGCCGCGATGAAGCCGGTCGCGGCCGGCGCGTTCGAACTCGACGGCGTGCTGCACAACGAAGACGCGGATCAGCTCGACGCCGCATCGAGCGTGCTGCTGCCGCCCGCAATGCGCACCCCGTATCTGCTGAAGGAACCGGCCGCGCCGCATATCGCGGCCGCGCTGCAGAACGTGCGCTTCGATCTCGCGCACATCGTCGAATGCCACCGGCAAGCGGTACAGCTTGCGGACGTGGTGGTGGTCGAAGGCGTCGGCGGCTTCCGGGTGCCGTTGACCGCGACCGAGGACACCGCCGATCTCGCGGTCGCGCTGAAGCTGCCGGTCGTGCTGGTGGTCGGCATGCGGCTCGGCTGCATCAGCCACGCGCTGCTGACCGCCGAAGCGATCGCCGCGCGCGGGCTCAGGCTCGCGGGCTGGGTTGCGAACCGGATCGACCCTGAAATGACTTTTCCCGACGAAAACATCGCGTCGATTCGCGCGCATCTGGCGCAAGCGTACGACGCGCCGCTGCTCGGCATCGTCCCGCATCTGAATCCGCGCTCGCCGGAGCAGGCCGCCGAACAGCTCGACATTCAACGGCTGCTGCGGACGCTGCGCGAAGCGCACGACGCATAACACCGCCGGATTGCTGCGCCGAACCTTATTCATCCGTATCCGTACACGAGGATCGAACTCATGACCCAACTGAACATCACCCCGAGCGCGGCCGACACGGCCGCCGCCATCAACCCGCACACGAACACGAACGCGACCACCGCCGATGCAAAATCGCTCGCGCGCTGGCGCGTCGCCGACATCGTCGCGCTGTACGAACTGCCGTTCAACGACCTGCTGTTCCGCGCGCAGCAAACGCATCGCGAGCATTTCGACGCGAACGCGGTGCAGTTGTCGACGCTGCTGTCGATCAAGACCGGTGGCTGCGAAGAGGATTGCGCGTACTGTCCGCAATCGGTCCATCACGACACCGGCCTCGAAGCCGACAAGCTGATGGCCGTCGACGACGTGCTGGCCGCCGCGCAGGTCGCCAAACAGAACGGCGCGACCCGCTTCTGCATGGGCGCCGCGTGGCGCAATCCGAAAGACCGCCACCTCGAACCGATCAAGGACATGATCCGCGGCGTGAAGGCGATGGGCCTCGAAACCTGCGTGACGCTCGGCATGCTGGAGACGCACCAGGCGCAGGCGCTGCGCGACGCGGGCCTCGACTACTACAACCACAACCTCGATACGTCGCCGGAGTTCTACGGCCAGATCATTTCGACGCGTACCTATCAGGACCGTCTGGACACGCTGGAACGCGTGCGCGACGCGGGCATCAACGTGTGCTGCGGCGGCATCGTCGGAATGGGCGAGTCGCGCCGCGAGCGCGCGGGGCTGATCGCGCAGCTCGCGAACATGGAGCCGTATCCGGAATCGGTGCCGATCAACAACCTCGTGCAGGTGCAAGGCACGCCGCTCACCGGCACCGAGGCGATCGACCCGTTCGAATTCGTGCGCACGATCGCGATTGCGCGTATCACGATGCCGCGCGCAATGGTGCGGCTGTCGGCCGGCCGCGAGCAGATGGACGAAGCGCTGCAGGCGATGTGCTTCCTCGCCGGCGCGAACTCGATTTTCTACGGCGACCAGTTGCTGACCACCAGCAACCCGCAGGCCGAAGCGGACCGCAAGCTGCTCGAACGTCTGGGCATTCGCGCCGAGGCCGCGCAGCAGATGCCGGCCGAGCAAAGCGGTTGCGAGCGCGGCTGCTCGCACGGTGATGCCGAGCACGCTCACGCTTCGACGAACTAGGCATCGTCGCTAGCGCGCGCCGCAAAAACGCGCGCATGTAAAAAGGGCTGCCCCGCGCACAGCGGGGCAGCCCTTTTATTTCGCAGCAAACTTCCCGGCCTTACTTGCGATCGACGATGATCTGATCGAACGTACCGCCGTCGGAGAAATGCGTATCCTGCGCTTTCTGCCAACTGCCGAACATCTCTTCGACCGTGAAGGTCTTGAGCGGCTTGAACTCGGCAGCGTGCTTCGCGAACACGTCCTTGTTACGCGGCCGCAGATGATGCTGCGCGATGATTTCCTGCGCGGCCGGCGTCCACAGATAGTCGAGATACGCCTGCGCCGCCTTGCGGGTGCCGCGCTTGTCGACCACCTTATCGACGATCGACACCGGCGGCGCCGCCAGCAGGCTCACCGACGGATACACCGCTTCGTAGCTGCCGGCGCCGACGCCCGTGTCGATCAGCGACACTTCGTTCTCGAACGTGACCAGCACGTCGCCGATACCGCGCTGCGTGAAGGTGGTCGTCGCGCCGCGGCCGCCGGTATCGAGCACCGGCACGTTGCGGAAGATCGCCTTCACGAAGTCCTGCGCCTGCGCATCGGTGCCGCCGTGCTGCTTGCGAAAACCCCATGCGGCAAGGTACGAATAGCGGCCGTTGCCCGAGGTCTTCGGATTTGCGATCACCGCCTGGATGCCCGGCTTCGCGAGATCGTCCCAGTCCTTGATGTGCTTCGGGTTGCCCTTGCGCACGAGGAACACCATCGTGGTCGTGTACGGCGCGCTGTCGTCCGGCAGGCGCGCACGCCAGTTCGCCGGAACGAGATGGCCCTTCTCCGCGAGCAGATCGATGTCGTTCGGCTGGTTCATCGTCACGACGTCCGCCTGCAGACCTTGCAGCACCGACAGCGCTTGCGCGCTCGACGCGCCGTGCGACTGGCGCACCGCGATGGTCTCGCCGCTCTTCTGCTTGTACGCCGCGATGAAACCCGCGTTGATGTCCTTGTACAGCTCGCGCGTCACGTCGTACGACACGTTCAGCAGCGCCGTTTCCGCGTATGCGCTCGACATGCCGCCGCTCGCGAGCGTGAGTGCCGTGATGCCGGCTGCGAGCCAGCGCATTGTCCCCGTGTTGCCCTTCATCCTGTCCCCGCCTGTCGGTAAAGAAAACCTGTGGCCGCACCTGCGGCGTGAAGCGGGATTCTAACGGATTGCTTACCAATCGCGCTGCGCTCAGATCGACGCGGCGTTCACATCAGCACGTGCTGCGCGACCTCGAACTCCTCTTCGCGAAACCGCAGCGGCGCCGCGCAGTGCACCAGCGTGTCGATGAAATACTTCGCGCGCGGCCACGGCCCGAAGCCGGCCGCGGTGTTGATATGCCCCGCGTCGCCGAGATTCACGAACGCGCTGCCGAACCGGTGCGCGAGATCGCGGGCGTCGGCGAGCGACATCCACGGATCGGTTTCGCTGCCGATCAGGATCGACGGCACGCCGAGCCGGCGCGCGTCGAACGGCCCGGCGAACGCGAACTTGCGCGGACTCGCGGGCGCGACGAACAACACCCCGACCACGTCGCTCACGAGCGAACTCTGTTGCAGCGCGTGCGCGGTCGCGAGGCAGCCGAAGCTATGCGCGGCCAGCACAAATGGGCCGCGTTCGCGCGCGAGCAACTCGCGCAGCGAGTTCGCCCAGCCGGCGATATCGGGTGCATCCCAGTTGGCCTGCTCGACCCGCAGCGAGCGCGCGAACTGCCGCTCGAGCCAGCTTTGCCAATGCGCGCCTTCGCTGCCGTGCAGGCCGGGAACGGTGACGAGCCGCGGCGGCCACGTCGATCGGGTGCATGAAAGCATAGCGGTGCCTCGCTGCGAGAATCCGGGCAGTCATTGTCACGCGCGACCGCGCGCGCACGAACCAAGTTTTTGTGCTTTGGTTATCGGCGATACGGGCACCTCACGCGGCGCAGCGCGCGAGCGACGAAACGCACGTCCGTGCGCAAGTGCGCGCGATCGGCGTCGAAAAAGTAGAATGACGCCTATCCATAGCGGGAGGAGACCCCGATGCCGCACGCGCTGTCCCAGCCGCGTCACCCGAGCCACGCACGCCACGCGCCGCCCGCGGCGCGGCCACGTTGCGCCGGCGCGAGCCGGCTCCGCCCCGCTGCCGCGAACCTCAGCGCTTGCGCAAGCCCGAGCCGATGAAAGTCCTCTTCTACCAGTCCAGTACCGACGCCGCCGCGTGGCTGCACGATCTCGCCCGCGCGCTGCCGGCCGCCGAACTGCGCGAATGGCAACCGGGCGACCACGCGCCGGCCGACTTCGCGATCGTCTGGCGGCCGCCGGCCGAAATGCTGGCCGGCCGCGACTCGCTGCGCGCGATCTTCAATCTCGGCGCCGGCGTCGATGCGATGCTCGCGCTCGAACGCGAACGGCCCGGCACACTGCCGCGCAACGTGCCGCTGATTCGCCTCGAAGACACCGGCATGGGCGCGCAGATGGCCGAGTACGTGACGTACGCGGTGCTGCGTTATCTGCGCCGCTTCGACGAATACCAGGCACAGCAAAGCGAACGTCGCTGGCAGGTACTGAAACCGCATCCGCGCGAGCGCTTCACCGTCGGCGTGCTCGGGCTCGGCGTGCTCGGCATCCGGGTCGCGCAAACGCTCGCGTCATTCGGTCTGCCCGTGCGCGGTTATAGCCGTAGCGCGAAGCAGATCGACGGCATCACGACGTTCGCGGGCGAAGCGCAATTCGACGCGTTTCTCGACGGCGCGAGCGTGCTGGTCAATCTGCTGCCGCGCACGCCCGACACCGAGGGCGTACTGAACGCGCGAAGCTTCGCGAAGCTCGCGCGCGGCGCTTATCTGATCAACGTCGCGCGCGGCGCGCATCTGGTCGAAGCGGATCTGCTCGACGCGCTCGCGAGCGGCCAGCTCAGCGCCGCGACGCTCGACGTATTCCATGAAGAACCGCTGCCCGCCGACCACCCGTTCTGGCGCGAGCCGCGCATCACGATCACCCCGCATGTGTCGGCGCTGACGTTGCGCGAGGAAAGCGTCGCGCAGATCGCGCGCAAGATCGATGCGCTCATGCGCGGCGAGCCGGTGAGCGGCGTCGTCCAGCTCGAGCGCGGCTATTGACGCGCAACGTTCGGACCGCAAACGGATTCGCTGAAACCGCAACAGAATCGCTAGAGACCGGAGACAGATCATGGCCTTACCGAAGCAGGTGAAAATCGTTGAAGTCGGTCCGCGCGACGGACTGCAGAACGAAAAGGAATTCGTCCCGACCGCGACCAAGATCGAACTGATCGACCGGCTGTCCGCGGCGGGTTTTCGCAATGTCGAAGCCGCGTCGTTCGTGTCGCCGAAGTGGGTGCCGCAGATGGCCGACGGCGCCGACGTGATGGGCGGCATCGCGCGTCGCGACGGCACGATCTATTCGGTGCTGACGCCGAACCTGCGCGGCTTCGAAGGCGCGCTCGCCGCGCGCGCGGACGAGATCGTGATCTTCGGCGCGGCCAGCGAGGCGTTCTCGCAGAAGAACATTAATTGCAGCATCGCCGAGAGCATCGAGCGCTTCGCGCCGGTCGCGGCCGCCGCGAAGGAGCACGGTCTGCGCATTCGCGGCAGCGTGTCGTGCGCGCTCGGCTGCCCGTATCAGGGCGAGGTGCCGGTCGCGTCGGTGGTCGACGTCGTCGAACGCTTCGCGGCGCTCGGCTGCGACGAGATCGATATCGCCGATACGATCGGCGTCGGCACCGCGCAGCGCACCCGCGAAGTGTTCGAAGCGGTCACCAGGGTGTTCCCGCGCGAACGGCTGTCCGGCCACTTCCACGACACCTATGGCCAGGCGCTCGCGAACATCTATGCGGCGCTGCTCGAAGGCATCGAGATTTACCACGCGTCGGTCGCCGGGCTCGGCGGCTGTCCGTATGCGAAGGGCGCGACCGGCAACGTCGCGACCGAAGACGTGCTGTATCTGATGCACGGCTTGGGCATCGAGACCGGTATCGACCTCGCGCAAGTGGTGCAGATCGGCGACTTCATTTCGACCGCAATCGGCCGGCCCACCGTCTCGCGTGCCGGCAAGGCGCTGCTCGCGAAGGCGCGCAGCGAAGCGAACAGCTGCGTCTGAGCGGCAACTGACATCACCTCACTTTTCAATCAGGATCTCCAACGATGAACGAACTCGCGTCCTTCGAATCCGACGATCTCGCCGCGCTGCCCGACACGGCGCGCCGCGTCGCGCTGCTGCTGCGCGAACGCGGTCACGCGGGCCGCATCGTGATGCTGCCGGAAACCGGCAAGACCTCCGCCGAAGCGGCTGCCGGACTTGGCTGTTCGGTCGCGCAGATCGCCAAGTCGATCCTGTTTCGCCGGCGCGACGACGACGCGCCGGTGCTGGTGATCGCGAGCGGCGCGAATCGCGTCGATGAAAAGAAGGTTGCCGCGCAGGTCGGCGAGATCGGCCGCGCGGACGCGAAGTTCGTGCGCGAAAAGACCGGCTATGCGATCGGCGGAGTCTGCCCGGTCGGTCACGCCACGGAACCGGTCACGCTGATCGACGCCGACCTGCTCGAACTCGATAGCCTGTGGGCCGCCGCCGGTCATCCGCACGCGGTGTTCAATCTGACCGCACAGGAGCTGATCGCGCTGACCGGCGCGCCGGTCGTTGACGTCGCACTGCGCGAGCCCGTCTGAGCGCGATGGCGACAACACACGCCAGCAACGGCGAAGAGAACGACGACGGCTCGGTGCCGTCGCCGTGCATCAACGTGTGCAGGATGGATGCGGCGACCGGCTGGTGCGAAGGGTGTCTGCGCACGATCGACGAGATCGCCGGCTGGTCCGGCTTCGACAACGCCGCGAAACGCGCGGTGTGGGACGTGCTCGAAACCCGTCATCTCACGTTCATGGCGGCCCATGCGAAACCCTCGAAGGAGCCGCGATGAAAGCCGCGCCACGCGTCGTCACGATCGGTGAGACCTTCTGCTCGACGCTCGATCTGTCGGTCGAATCGATCAGGCAATTCGCGACGCTCGTCCATGATTTCAATCCGCTGCATCACGACGAAGCGTATGCCGCGCAAAGCCGCTTCGGCGGGCTGATCGCATCGGGCACGCAGCCCACCGCGTATTTCATGGCGCTGCTCGCCACGCACTTTTCGACCTACGCGCAGCCCCTCGGGCTCGAATTCGACATCAAGCTGAAAAAAGCGGTGCACGCGCACGACACGCTGACGATCACATGGCGGGTGCGCGACGCGCACTGGAAGCCGAGCCTGAACGGCGATCTGACGATGCTCGAGGGCTCGGTCGTCAATCAACGCGGCGAGCTGATGCTGACCGGCACGTCGACGATTCTGGTGATGCCGAAGCCAGGCTCGGACGCCGCGGTCGACGCTCAGGCAGCGACACCATGATCGCGCTGCCGGCATCGATCCGCGTGTTCGAACGCGGCTGGCTGTCGTCGAACAACGTGCTGCTCATCGACAGCGCATGCGCGGCGCTGATCGACACCGGCTATGCGACGCACGCGCCGCAAACCGTCGCGCTGGTGCGCAATGCACTGGGTGCCCGGCCGCTCGACCTGATCGTCAACACGCATCTGCATTCGGACCACTGCGGCGGCAACGCGCTGCTGCAATCCACCTGGCCGTGCCGCACGCTGATCCCCGCGTCCGAGGCCGGCGCGGTGCGCGACTGGGACGACGCGCGTCTGAGCTTTCGCGCGACCGGCCAACGCTGCGAGCGGTTCGGCTTCACCGGCACGATTGCGCCCGGCGCGCGGCTGCGGCTCGGCGCGCTCGACTGGCAGGTGCTTGGCGCGCCCGGCCACGACCCGCATTCGCTGATGCTCTACTGCGCCGAAGAGCGCGTGCTGATCAGCGCCGACGCGCTGTGGGAAAACGGCTTCGGCGTGATCTTTCCGGAGCTCGAAGGCGAAAGCGGTTTCGCCGAGCAGCAGGCGGTGCTCGATACGATCGCGACGCTCGACGTGCGCGTCGTGATTCCGGGCCATGGCACGCCGTTCGGCAATCTCGAACAGGCGCTTGAACGCGCGTGGTCGCGCATCGCATGGTTGCGCGCCGATCCCGCTCGCAACGCGAAGAACGCGCTGAAAGTGCTGATCGTGTTCAAACTGCTCGAAGTGCGCGAGATGAGTTTCGACACGCTGCTGCGCATGTGCGACGACGCGGCCGTGCTGCGCGCCGCCGCGTCGATGCTGAAGCCGCGCGACCAATGGCCGGCATTACTGGAGGGGATAGTCAAGGAGCTGGCGACGCCCGCCGGCCCGCTCGACGTGGACGGCGCGCGCATTCTCGCGCGCGGCTGAACGCGGTCACACATAGACCCCGCACACAAACCCGCACGCAAAAAAACCGCCGCCACAAAAAGAAAAGCCGCTCGACAAGCGAGCGGCGGAACATCTGTTGGACGTGATCAGCGTCGCTATCAATGATACGCGGGTGGCTTTTTGCAAAGCATCGGTGATTTCCCTACAGAAATTTAACGATTACTTTACTGCTGCCTGCATGCCGCGCCGCGAGCGCGCACCGTTTCAAATGCGCGTATACATCGGTGCGGCGCGATGAAGATTGGCGCGCGCATCAATCTGGAATCCGTAGCATTTTCCGATTCAACGCGAGACGCCGGCATCACGTCGAACCCGACGACAGCGGCTTGCCGCGCGGCACGATGCGCCAGCCGAGATTGACGCCGGCCGCCGCGAGCAGAATCAGCGCCGCGCCGAGCACCTGAAGCCATGCAAGCGTCTGCCCGAACGCGATCCGGTCGACGATGATCGCCACCACCGGATAGATGAAGGACAGCGCACCGGTCATCGAGGTCGGCAGCTTCTGGATCGCGCCATACAGCAGCACGTACATGACCCCGGTATGCACGACGCCGAGCACGACCAGTTCGAGCCACTGCGTCGCGCTCGCCGGCAGCGCGTCGAAGCGCACGAACGGCGCGAGCAGCAGCACGCCGAGCGACACCTGGATCAGCGCGAGCAGATGCGGCGGCGTGCCCTTCAGGCGCTTCGTGATGATCGACGACAGCGCGTACATCGCCGCCGCGCCGACCGCATACGCGACGCCGGTCAGGTATTGGCCCGGCAGCGCGAGCACGGCCGGCTCGACCCGCACGACGAGCACGAGGCCGGCGAACGCGACCGCGAGCCAGCCGATCGTCGACGCACTGATGCGTTCGCGGAACACCAACGCGCCGAGCGCGACCAGCATGAACGGCTGGGTGTTGTAGACCGCGGTCGCCATCGAAATCGACGCGCGCGAATACGCGGCGAACAGCAGCACCCAGTTGGCGACGATCGCCGCGCCGCCGAGCAGCGCGAGGCCGAGCATCTTCCACGAGAACAGCTCGCGGCGAAACAGGCCGAGCAGCGCGCACACGAGCGCGAGCGTCGCGCCGCCGAACAGGCAGCGAAAGAACACCACGTTGAAGGGGCTTTGCTGCGACGACACGACGAGCCAGCCGATCGTGCCCGACATCAGCATCGCGATACTCATCTCGGCCGCGCCGCGGCGGATTTCGTTGGCCTCGCCGCGCGAGGCTCCGGTTGAAGGCGGGTTTGAAGCGATCTGCTCTGAAGCCATGATTCGATTCCCGGATTGATTCCTGTATGACTGGCAGTGTAATTAATCGGTCCCCGCGAATACATGGCTAAACTTAAGCGTTGCCGCCTTTTCACCTAATAAACGAAGGCCATCATGAGCAAACGCGTTGTATCGCCCGCCCCCGTCGCGCTCGACGAAACCGACCGCGCGCTGCTCGCCGCGCTCGCCGAGGACGCGCGCCAGCCGGTCAGCGAACTCGCGCGCCAGGTCGGGCTATCGGCGCCGAGCACCGCCGAGCGCGTGCGGCGGCTCGAAGCGCAACAGGTGATCGAACGCTTCACCGTGCAGATCGACCCGCACGCGCTCGGCTACACGTTGCAGGCGATCGTGCGCGTGAAGCCGCTGCCGGGTCAGCTGCATCTGGTGGAGGACGTGATCCGGCGCATTCCGGAATTCGTCGAATGCGACAAGGTCACCGGCGACGATTGCTTTATCTGCCGGCTATATCTGCATTCGATCGAGCAGCTGGACGAGATTCTGGCGAAGGTGACCGAGCGCGCGGAAACCAGCACCGCGATCGTCAAGTCGACGCCGGTTGCGCGGCGCTTGCCGCCGTTGGGATAAAGAACAATGAATTGGAAGGCCGCCGTGCGCGGCCTGAGTGATGAGGGCTGCGCGCAACGGCCCCGGGTTGCAACGGCCGCATGACGCGGCCATTCCCTCAGCGTTCAACCGCCTCGAAAAACGACAGCATCTCGGCGACCAGTTCGTCCGGCGCTTCCTCCGGCAGATAGTGCCCGCACGGCAACGCGCGCCCGCTCACATCGCGCGCGACGTGCCGCCATTCGGCGAGCGCATCGAAGCATTTCTCGATCACGCCCTTCTCGCCCCACAACACCCGCAGCGGACAACCGATCTTGTTGCCGCGCTCGATATCGGCGCGGTCGTGTTCGAGGTCGATGCTCGCCGACGCGCGGTAGTCCTCGCACATCGCGTGCACCGCGCCCGGTTGCGCGAGCGCCGCGCGATACGCGTCGAGCGCGGCCGGCTCGAACGGCGCGAGCCCCGCGTGGCGGCCGCCCATCACCGCATCGACATACGCGGCCGGATTCGCGCCGATCAGCGTCTCCGGCAACGGCTCGGGCTGGATCAGGAAGAACCAGTGGAAGTAATGCGTCGCGAACGCGCGGTCGGTGGCTTCGTACATCGCGAGCGTCGGCGCGATGTCGAGCAGCATCAAACGCTCGACCGCATCGGCGTGATCGAGCGCCATCCGGTGCGCGACGCGCGCGCCGCGATCGTGCGCGCACACGAGGAAGCGCTCGAAGCCGAGTTCGCGCATCACCGCGACCTGATCGGCGGCCATCGTGCGCTTCGAATAAGGAGCGTGGCTCGGGTCGCTCGCCGGTTTGCCCGACGCGCCGTAGCCGCGCAGATCGGTGGCGATCACCGTGAAGTGCTGCGCGAGCGGCGCCGCGCTGCGCGCCCAGATCAGGTGCGATTGCGGATGGCCGTGCAGCAGCAACAGAGGCGGCCCCGCACCGCCCTTCACTCCGAAAATATCGACATCGCCAACGGCGACGCGAAAGGGCGAGAAGTTCTCGAAGGCCATGACGTCTCGTTGGTCGTTTGAAGGTTTGTGCATTGTAGAAGCCCTATATGTCCGCGCGAGGTGGGTTAACCCACGCATGCATAGAACCTGAACACTCCTTCAACTGTTCCCAACGCCCAGTTACGCACGTGCAATTTGCTTCGCATATAATCGAACGATCGTTCTTTATTGCGGCCGCATTCGCCTCTCGGTTTTGCGCTGGCAGGCTTTGCGAAAGCCGAACCCGCCGCCGGGCGGGTGCCGCTAAACTCATCGAACGCCAACCGCTTACACCGCTCGCGCGCATCGTATCGGCCGCTTCATAACGACACTGGAGACACTCAACATGGCATTGCCCGCCGTACTGCAAAATCTCGCGTTGCCCGTCGTCGCTTCACCGATGTTCATCGTCAGTTATCCCGAACTCGTGCTGGCCCAGTGCAAGGCCGGTATCGTCGGTTCGTTCCCGGCGCTGAACGCGCGCCCGGCCGAGTTGCTCGACGAGTGGCTCACGCAGATCCAGCGGCAGCTCGCCGAGCACAAGGCGGCGAACCCCGACGCGGTGATCGGCCCGATCGCGGTCAATCAGATCGTCCATCAGTCGAACGCGCGGCTCGAGCAGGACGTGCGCATGTGCGTCGAACACAAGGTGCCGATCTTCATCACCAGCCTGCGCGCGCCGGCGCGCGAGATCGTCGATGCGGTGCACAGCTACGGCGGCATCGTGCTGCACGACGTGATCAATCTGCGCCACGCGCAAAAGGCGCTCGAAGCCGGTGTAGACGGGCTGATTCTGGTGGCGTCGGGCGCCGGCGGCCATGCGGGCACGACCTCGCCGTTCGCGCTGGTCGGCGAAGTGCGCCGCGTGTTCGACGGCCCGATCGTGCTGTCCGGCTCGATCGCGAACGGCGGCTCGATTCTTGCCGCGCAGGCGATGGGCGCGGACCTCGCGTACATGGGCACGCGCTTCATCGCGACCAAAGAGGCGCACGCGGTCGACGCGTACAAGCAGGCGATCATCAACTCGAAGTCCGCGGACATCATCTACACGAACCTGTTTACCGGCGTGCACGGCAACTACATCCGCGAGAGCATTCTGAACGCCGGGCTCGATCCGGACGCGCTCCCCGAATCGGACAAGAGCAAGATGAATTTCGGCAGCGACAAGGCGAAGGCGTGGAAGGACATCTGGGGCGCGGGCCAGGGCGTCGGCCTGATGGACGACGTGCCGAGCGTCGCCGAACTCGTGCAGCGGCTCAAGAAGGAATACGACGACGCGAAGGCGCGGCTGGGAATTGCGCGCTGACGCGTGATTGAAGCGCTGAGGCGGCTCGCGGCGCGATACACATGCCACGAGCCGCGTCATTCGCGCTTGAAAAGACCGGGGCGCGAGGAGTCGCGCCACCCGCCCGCTTGCACTCGCCCGCTTGCACCGGCACTACATATTGCGCCGGTACTGCCCGCCCACCTCGAACAGCGCGTGCGTGATCTGCCCGAGCGAACACACGCGCACCGCGTCCATCAGCACCTCGAACACATTGGCGTCGTCGATCACCGCGCGCTTCAGGCGCTCCAACGCGGCCGGCGCGGCATCGCGGTGCTTCGACTGAAACTCGCGCAGCCGCGTCAGCTGACTGCGCTTTTCCTCGTCGGTCGAACGGGCCAGCACCAGCGGCCGCGGCGCCTCGTGCGGATGCGCGCTCAAAAACGTATTCACGCCGACGATCGGATACGAGCCGTCATGCTTGCGATGCTCGTACAGCATCGACTCGTCCTGAATCCGCCCGCGCTGATACCCGGTTTCCATCGCGCCGAGCACGCCGCCGCGCTCGGTCAGCCGGTCGAACTCGGCGAGCACCGCGGCCTCGACCAGATCGGTCAACTCGTCGATCACGAAGCTGCCCTGATTCGGATTCTGGTTCTTCGCCAGTCCCCACTCGCGATTGATGATCAACTGGATCGCGACCGCGCGGCGCACCGATTCCTCGGTCGGCGTCGTGATCGCTTCGTCGAATGCATTGGTGTGCAGCGAGTTGCAGTTGTCGTAGATCGCGATCAACGCCTGTAGCGTGGTGCGGATGTCGTTGAAATCGATCTCCTGCGCGTGCAGGCTGCGGCCCGACGTTTGCACGTGGTACTTCAGCTTCTGGCTGCGCTCGTTCGCACCGTAACGCTCGCGCATCGCGACCGCCCAGATGCGGCGCGCGACGCGGCCGAGCACCGTGTATTCCGGGTCCATCCCATTCGAGAAGAAGAACGACAGGTTCGGCGCGAAGTCGTCGATCGACATGCCGCGCGCCAGATACGCCTCGACGTAGGTGAAGCCGTTCGCGAGCGTGTACGCGAGCTGCGAAATCGGGTTCGCGCCGGCCTCGGCGATGTGATAGCCGGAGATCGACACCGAATAGAAATTGCGCACACCGTGCTCGACGAAATACGCCTGAATATCGCCCATTACTTTCAGGCTGAATTCGGTCGAGAAGATGCAGGTGTTTTGTCCCTGGTCCTCCTTAAGAATGTCGGCCTGCACGGTGCCGCGCACGTTTTCGAGCGCGGCGCGGCGGGTTTGCGCGAGTTCATCGGCGGTGAGCGGGCGGCCTTGTTGCTGTTCCTTCAGTGCGATCTGCTGATCGATCGCGACGTTGAAGAACATCGCGAGGATGGTCGGCGCGGGGCCGTTGATCGTCATCGATACCGAGGTTTCCGGCGAGCACAGGTCGAAGCCGTCGTACAGCGTCTTCATGTCGTCGAGCGTCGCGATCGACACGCCGGAGTTGCCGACCTTGCCGTAGATATCGGGGCGCTCGTGCGGCTCCTCGCCGTACAGCGTCACCGAATCGAATGCGGTGGACAGACGCTTGGCCGGCATCCCGTCGGACAGCAGCTTGAAGCGGCGGTTGGTGCGTTGCGGATCGCCCTCGCCCGCGAACATCCGCGTCGGGTCTTCGTTCTCGCGGCGAAACGGAAACACGCCGGCGGTGAACGGGAAATAGCCGGGCAGATTGTCGAGCATCAGCCAGCGCAGGATTTCGCCGTGATCGACGAATTTCGGCAGCGAAACTTTGCGGACCTCGGAACCGGACAGCGTGGTTACCGCCAGCGCGGTGCGGATTTCGCGGTCGCGGATTCGCACCACGTGTTCGGTGCCGGAATACGCGGCGACCGTTTGCGGCCATGCGTCGAGCAGCTCGCGCTCGCGCTCGCCGAGTGCGGTGTTGCGTTGTTCGATCAGTGTGTCGAGGCAGCTCAGTTGGTCCGCGGCTGCGCTGTTCGTTTCGGCCAGCATCCGGCGCGCTTCGCCCAGTTGCCAGCGCTCGCGCGCGATGCGCGCCTGCGCGTCGGCCCGCTCGCGATAGCCGCGCAGCGTCTGCGCGATGTCGGCCAGATAGCGGACCCGCGCAGGCGGCACGATCGCGTGCAGGTTGCTCGAAAAGCGCAGGCCGTCGGCCGCGCCGAGCCGGCCGCCGCCGTCGCGCAGACCGTGGCGGCGCAGCGCGGCGGCGATGTGCCGGTACAGCGCGGTCACGCCATCGTCGTTAAAGCGCGACGCGATCGTGCCGAATACCGGCATCGCTTCGGGCGGCGTCGCGAACTGCGCGCGATTGCGCTGCACCTGCTTGGCGACGTCGCGCAGCGCGTCCTGCGCACCGTTGCGGTCGAACTTGTTGATCGCGACGAAGCTCGCGAAATCGAGCATGTCGATCTTTTCGAGCTGACTCGCGGCGCCGAACTCGGGCGTCATCACGTACAGCGATTCATCGACGAACGGCACGATCGCCGCGTCGCCCTGACCGATCCCCGAGGTTTCGACCACGATCAGATCGAAGCCGGCCGCCTTGCACAGGCGCAGCGCGTCGGGCAACGACGCGGACACTTCGCTCGATGCCTCGCGGGTGGCCATCGAGCGCATGTAGACGCGGGCGCCGCCGTGCGCGCCGTTACCCCACTCGCCGATCGCGTTCATGCGGATGCGGTCGCCGAGCAGCGCGCCGCCGGATTTGCGGCGCGACGGGTCGATCGCGAGCACCGCGATCGTCAGCGTGTCGCCGTAGTCGAGGCGAAAGCGGCGGATCAGCTCGTCGGTCAGTGAAGATTTGCCGGCGCCGCCGGTGCCGGTGACGCCGAGGATCGGGACTTGCGCGCTTTGCGTGATGGCCGAGAGCCGGTCGCGCGACGCGGAATCGGCCGTGCCGGTTTCGAACGCGCTGATCAGTTGCGCGAGGCGCCGGAAGGTGGCCGTGGTGGGCGGTGTCGAACGTTGCGCGGCCAGTTCGCCGAGCCATGCATCAACCGGCGCGGGCCGCGCCGCTTCGGCCGCGCGCGCGCCTTCGACGCAGCGCGCGATCATGTCGTCGATCATCCCTTGCAGGCCCAGCCGCTGACCGTCGTGCGGCGAATAGATTTTCTCGACGCCATCGCGTTCGAGCGCGGCGATCTCCTCGGGAACGATCACGCCGCCCCCGCCGCCGAACACCTTGATGCGCTCGCCGCCGCCGGCGCGCAGCAACTCGACCAGGTAACGGAAATATTCGTTGTGGCCGCCCTGGTAGCTCGACACGGCGACGCCGTCGGCGTCCTCGTCGAGCGCGGCGGCCGCGACTTCGGCGACCGAGCGGTTATGGCCGAGGTGGATCACCTCGACGCCGCTCGCCTGCAGGATGCGCCGCATGATGTTGATCGACGCGTCGTGGCCGTCGAACAATGCGGCGGCGGTGACGAAACGCAGACGCCGCCCGGCGGGCAGCTCGTGGCTGCCGGCGCGCTGCGGCGTGGACAGATCGGTCATGTCTCCCCCAGTTCATCTAGCTGATGGGTGTTGCCGATCAGTATAGCTAAATGGGGTATGGCGGCAGTGAGGGTGGGCTAGCGCGCCGCCAACGCCTTGATCTGCTCCAGCGACGGCCACAGCGCCTCGTTCGCAAAACGCGCCGCCAGAAAATCGACGAACGAGCGCACCTTCGCCGACAGATGCCGCCGGCTCGTGTACATCACGTGAATCGGCAGCTCGCGCGGCGGCACTTCGTCGACCAGCAGCGGCACGAGCCGCCCCTCGGCGAGATCGCTGCCGATCACCTCGGTGCCCAGCACCGCGATGCCCGCGCCGTGCAGCACGACCACCCGCAGCGCTTCGAGCTGGTTGACGATCAGATTGCCCGACAGCCGCACGCGCGACGACGCATCGCCGGTCGCGACCTCCAGCGCCGACACGCCCGCGTATTGCAGATAGTTGTGCCGCGCCAGATCGGCGACGCTCTTCGGCGCGCCGTGCCGGCGCAAATAAGCAGGCGACGCGCACAGCACGAGGTGCGCGGTCGCGATCTGCCGCGCGATCAGCGACGACGACTTCAGCCCGCCCGGTGACGCGCGGATCGCCACGTCGAAGCCCTCGTCGATCAGCTCGACGACCCGGTCGGACAGCGTCATGTCGACGGTGACCTGCGGATACTGCGCGGCGTAGTCGGCGACCGCGGCCATCACGTGATTGAGCCCGAACGCCGACAGCGACGACACCCGCAGCCGCCCCTGCGGCACCACGCTCGCCGCACCGACCGCCTGGCCGGCTTCGTCGAGCTCGGTGAGCGCCTGGCTGAGCCGCTCGTAGTATTCGCGGCCCGCCTCGGTCGGCGCGACCCGGCGCGTGGTGCGGTTGAGCAGCCGCGCGCCGAGCTGCTGTTCGAGATGCATTACGTGCTTGCTCGCCATCGCGGCCGACATCTCCATCCGCTCCGCCGCGCCGACGAAGCTGCCGGCCTCGACCACGTGACGAAACACTTTCATGCTGACGAGGGTATCCATCTCGATCGCTCGCTGGGGGAATCAATCGCCGCCATTTTGCCGGGTTTATCAAGATACGGTGAGCAAAGTGTGGCGAGCGGGTGAGTGCGCGCGGAATCGCCGAGCCGCGCGCGTCGCGAACGAACGCGCGCTGAATGCGGGACGAGCGCCCGCCAGAAACGACAAAGCCCGCGCTCCAGGCAAAGGAGCGCGGGCCTCGCGGTCAAAGTCTGACAAGCGGCCGGGGCAGCCGCCGCGCTTAGAACTTCGCGCGCAGCCCCGCGCCGTACGTATTGCCGCTCGACTGGCCGGTGAACTTGTCGAACATGTACGCGGCGTACACATCGGTGCGCTTCGACAGCGGGTAGTCGTAACCGAGCGCCGCGGTCTGACGGGTCTGGTTCAGGCCGCCGCTGTTGCGCGAGTACGCGTACGACGCCATCACCGACCCCGGCCCGAACGGCACGGTCACGCCGCCCTGCCCGGTATTCACATGCCAGCTGGTGACCTGCTGGTTGTTGTACGTGTACATGTACTGACCGTACAGCTTGACGAACTTCAGGTCGTACGACACGCCCGCCTGCGCGACGCTCTGGCTGCGCAGACCCGGCACGCCGGAGGTCTCGAAGCTGCCGAGGTCGCCCGGGGTGTTGTTGAAGTTCACGTACTGGTACACCGCGGTCGCCGCGAACGGGCCGTGGAAATACAGCACCTGGCCGCTCCACTTCTTCGCGCCGTTCTGCGTGGTGTTGCCGAGCGCGTACATCGCGGTCGCCGACAGCCCGTTGAAGTTCGGCGACGAATACGACACCGCGTTGTTCCAGCCCGAATCGCCGGTCACGCCCTGGTCGGTCGTGTAGGTCGGGAAGGTGCCGAGGCCCAGGTACGTGTGCGTGACCATCGGCGAGAACACGTACGAATCGATGAACGGATTGAACAGGATCGTCGACACGAACAGCGGCGTCGTCAGACGGCCGGCCGTCACCGTGCCCCACGGCGCCTCGATGCCGACGTAGGCGTTGCGCGAGAACGTGGTGTCGCCGTCGAAGCGGCCATACGAGCCGGTCTGCGCACGGAAGAAGCCTTCGAGCCGGAAGATCGCCTTATAGCCGTTGCCGAGATCCTCCGTTCCCTTGAAGCCCCAGTACGAGGTCGACATGCCGCCGCCGGAGACGACCACCGCCGTCTTACCGCCCGGGAATTTCTGCGAGCCGACCCATTCGTCGACCTGGCCATAGAGCTGCACGCTCGACTGCGCGAACGCCGACGACGCGCCGGCCAGAACGGCCGCGTACGCGCCGGCCTTCAGGGTGAACTTCAGCGCGCTGCTGAGGCTTTTATTCATGGGATCTCCAATGCTTTGTCAAAAGGGTGTGGCTGTGCGAAAAGGGGGTGCTCGCGCTAACCATTGTTGTTATCCGGTCGACGGCCGAGCCAATCTGGGCCTGGTCATCTTTGCGGATCATTTTTATGAACAAAAATATCGCTGCTTATTGCGGGTATATCGATCTGAATAGATTCGCCGGTTATCGGCCTGATATGCGCGCTTGCGAAAACGGGAGGCGGGCATCCGGCGGCTGCGCGAACGCGCCGCCAAGCCTCGAACCCCGCGCGAACCTCACGCGGACCAGCGCAGAGACGACTCGAAACAGGGCCGATGATGCGACGCGGCAGAATGCCAGGATTTAACGCCGGCGGGTACTGCGATGCCGAGCGTTTTTCAAAAAAGTGTGGTGTCGATACGTCAGATTGGGGAAATCCGACAGCTCAGGAGAGCGAAGGGAGAAAAGCGAAGCGCGGTCGCGAAGCGGGCACGGCTTCGCGGTACACCGGCTTGAGCTAATTGCGGTATGGCGAGCCTTCGGGCTGGCGCGGATCGTCGTTCGGCCGCTGGAACGCGCGGCCGGGGCCGCGCTCTTCGTTATAACGGGCGACGTCGGCGCGGATCGAGCCGTTGCGCATCGGCACGTTCTGCTGCGAGCGCGGCACCGGACGCGTCTCGGCGCTGACCGGCGTGATGACTCCCGGGTATTGCATCCGGCCGCGCTCGCCGGCACGGCCGGACGGCTCACCGACCCGCCGCACACCCGATTTCGAACCGTTGAAGCCGTAACTGTAGGTCGCTTCGGCGATACCGCCGCCGCGCAGGGAACGCGGGTCACGACCGGCCAGCGGATCACGCAAACCCCACTGGGCCGCCATTGCGCCATAAGGACCGCCGCCACGCATTTGCGCGTGCGCCGGCATGTGCGTCGCGCGGTCCGCGCCGCCGCGCGCATATGCGCCACCGCCGCCGTGCGGCACGCCCGCCCCTTTTGCATAGGCGAACGAACACAGTACGGCGATGACCGCGCCCCACGCCCAGTGCCTCGTTCTCGACAACCCGTCCACCTTGTGACTCTCACGCCCGAAGACTTGCCTGAAATCCACCGTTCGAGCTGCGATGGACCTGTAGCGGGACTGAAGTAAAAAGTGCCGCGCTGCTGTCGCGGCGCCGGGTATCCCTGCGGCCATTGAACGGTAATTTATGGGCGTCGGCAGAGGGTGTCGAGCCAAAAAGTGTTATGCCGCGTCGGCGGATGTAACACCTTGTTACTGCGACGTTTTTCTACGACAGAGGCCTTGCGCGACGCGGCGTGTGGCGCTCGCGCGAAGCGCCCGGAACGGCTTGTGGGCGAGCCCGCGCGCCGCTTAGGAGCGACTGCGCAAAATGCGTAAAAACCACCGTTCGAGTTGGAGGCATCAATAGCGGGCTGGCCCCACGCGTAACCGTCGCCAATACTGAATGCTGCACTTACCCGCAAGCGCGTCGGAAGGCCGAGCTAACCGCGCCCCGCGCGTGCTCCAATGCGCGGCATTCATTAATCGATTCAGTAAATGAATTTGCCTATTCAATCGATTTTCGACAACAATAGCCGCTTTCCATCAACGGCCCGGGCGCCCGCCAGGCCCGCCCCGTGCTAGTTCCGCGTCATCGAATCGAGATTCCGCTATGGCCCGACCGAAATACCTGCCCGATAACTTCACCCTGTGCCTGATCGGCACCGTGATCCTCGCCAGCCTGCTGCCGGTGCACGGACAAGCCGCGGTGGGCTTCAACTGGGTGACCAACATCGCGGTCGGCCTGCTGTTCTTTCTGCACGGAGCCAAGCTCTCACGCGAAGCGATCATTGCGGGCGCGACGCACTGGCGGCTTCATCTGGTGGTGCTGCTGAGCACGTTCGCGCTGTTTCCGCTGCTCGGACTCGCGCTTAAACCGGTTCTTTCGCCCCTTGTGACGCCGTCGCTCTACGCCGGGGTCCTCTTCCTCTGCACGCTGCCGTCGACGGTCCAGTCGTCGATCGCGTTCACGTCCATTGCCAAGGGCAACGTGCCCGCCGCGGTATGCAGCGCGTCCGCGTCGAGTCTGCTCGGCATCTTCGTGACCCCAGCGCTCGTCAGCCTGATCGTCACGAATCAGGCGGCGAGCGGCGGCACCTCGCCGTGGCACACGATCGGCAACATCGTGCTGCAACTGCTGGTGCCGTTCATTGCCGGCCAGTTGCTGCGTCCGCTGATCGGCAAGTGGATCGAGCGCAACCGCGGCGTGCTGAAGTTCGTCGACCAGGGCTCGATCCTGCTGGTCGTCTACGGCGCGTTCAGCGAGGCGGTCAACGAAGGCCTGTGGCACACCATTCCCCTGTCCGCGCTCGGCGGCCTCGTGGTGGTGAGCGCGGTGCTGCTCGCGGTGGCGCTGGCCGTGACGATGTTCGTCAGCAAGCGGCTCGGCTTCAACCGCGCGGACCAGATCACGATCATCTTCTGCGGCTCGAAAAAGAGCCTCGCCGCCGGCGTGCCGATGGCCAAGGTGATCTTCGCCGCGCACGCGGTCGGCGCGATCGTGCTGCCGCTGATGCTGTTCCACCAGATCCAGCTGATGGTGTGCGCCGCGCTCGCACAGCGCTGGGGCGCGCGCGACACCAGCGGCGAGAGCGGGAGCGGCGCCACGCGCCCGGCCGCCGCGGTCGCGCGGCGCTGACACGTCCCGCGCTGTCAACAGGACATCCATAAGCGCCCTCCCTGAGCGTCGTTTGTCCGAGTGAAAGAAGCCGCCTCGCGCGGCTTTTTTCTTTTGGGCCGCGCGTCGACATGGAGGTTATTTCACGCGCAAACGGCGCCGCTGTCGCCTCGGCCGGATGGGATAGGACGATTGCTGACCGCTGCCGGTCCCTGCTTTTCGGACATTGTTTAGCACCTTTTACTAAACAACAAATTGACCTGAAAGCCCATCAAATACGGGTATTTACCGGTGTCTAAGCTGGCTTTATGAAGCTGTTTGTCCGGCGTTTTACTATACAATCGCCCGAACCTGAACTGCGAAGGCCGCGCCCCGCGCGGCAGTCTGACTCGATGGCTACAACCATCCGCGACGTCGCCCGCGCGGCCAGCGTTTCGATCGGCACCGTGTCGCGCGCGCTGAAAAACCAGCCCGGCCTCTCGGAGGCCACCCGCGAGCGCGTGGTCGAAGCCGCGCGTCAGCTCGGCTACGACCCGGCACAACTGCGTCCGCGCATCCGCCGCCTGACCTTCCTGCTGCATCGTCAGCACAACAATTTCGCGGCCAGCCCGTTCTTCTCGCACGTGCTGCACGGCGTGGAGGACGCCTGCCGCGAGCGCGGCATCGTGCCGTCGGTGCTGACCGCCGGTCCGACCGAGGACGTGATCCACCAGATGCGCCTGCATGCGCCCGACGCGGTCGCGATCGCCGGCTTCGTCGAGCCCGAGACGCTCGCCACGCTGGTCGCGATGCAGCGCCCGCTGGTGCTGATCGACCTGTGGTCGCCGGGCCTGCGCTCGGTGAATCTCGACAACGCCGCCGGCGCGCGCCTCGCGATGCGCCATCTGTTCGAACAGGGGCGCAAGCGGGTCGCGTTCATCGGCGGCTCACTCGCGCATTTCAGCATCGCCGAGCGCGCGCTCGGCTACCGGCGCGCGTTCTTCGAAGCGGGGCTGCTGTTCGACCCGTCGCTCGAAGTGACGATCGACGCCGGCCTCGACCCCGACACCGGCGCCGCGCGCGCGATGCAGCGTCTGCTCGACGCGCCCGGCCCGGCCCCCGACGCGGTGTTCGCGTTCAACGACGCGGCCGCCCTCGCCGCGCTGCGCGTGTGCCTCGCGCGCGGCCTGCGGGTGCCCGACGACATCGCGATCATCGGTTTCGACGACATCCCCGCCGCCGCCCACGCCACCCCGCCGCTGTCGACGATCGCCGTCGACAAGGACGCGCTCGGCCGCCGCGGCGTCGAACTGCTGCTCGAAGAAGCGCCCGCCGAACTCGAAGTCCGCTTGCCCGTTCAACTCGTTGCCCGTGCCAGTACTTTGGTGAAAACGCCATGACGCAATCCGCTCCGCTGCACCCTTCCGGCGACGCCGCGAAGGCTCCGCCCGTCGCCAGCTTCCGCAGCCGCGACTTCCTGCTCGGCCACATCGAGGACACGCTGCGCTTTTACGCGCCGAACGTGTTCGACCCGAGCGGCGGCTTCTTCCACTTCTTCCGCGACGACGGCTCGATCTACGACCGCACCACGCGCCATCTGGTGAGCAGTTGCCGCTACGTGTTCAACTACGCGATGGCGTATCGCCAGTTCGGCGATCCCAAACATCTCGAGTACGCGCGCCACGGCCTGCGCTTTTTGCGCGACGCCCATTGGGACGCGCAGCACGAGGGCTACGACTGGGAACTCGAATGGCGCGACGGCAAGAAGCGCACGCTCGACGCGACCCGCCACTGCTACGGCCTCGCGTTCGTGCTGCTCGCGTACTCGCATGCGGCGATGGCCGGCATCGAGGAAGCGAAGCCGATGATCGGCGCGACCTTCGAGCTGATGGAGCACCGCTTCTGGGACCCGGCCGCCGGCCTCTATGCGGACGATGCATCGGCCGAATGGCGGGTCAGCTCGTATCGCGGCCAGAACGCGAACATGCACACGACCGAAGCGCTGCTCGCCGCGCACGAGGCGACCGGCCATCTGGTCTATCTCGACCGCGCGGAACGGGTCGCGACCAACATCACGCTGCGTCAGGCGAAGCTGTCGCAAGGGCTCGTGTGGGAGCACTTTCACGCGGACTGGTCGGTCGACTGGCATTACAACGAGGAAGACAGCTCGAACATCTTCCGGCCGTGGGGCTTCCAGCCCGGCCATCAGACCGAGTGGGCGAAGCTGCTGCTGATTCTCGAACGCTTCCGGCCGCTGCCGTGGCTGCTGCCGCGCGCGATCGAACTGTTCGACGCGGCGATGACCCACGCGTGGGACGAAGATCACGGCGGCCTCTACTACGGCTTCGGCCCGGACGGCACCGTGTGCGATCACGACAAGTACTTCTGGGTGCAGGCCGAAACCTTCGCGACCGCCGCACTGCTCGGCAAGCGCACCGGCAACGAGCGCTTCTGGGACTGGTACGACGAGATCTGGCGCTATTGCTGGGCGCACTTCGTCGATCACAAGTACGGCGCGTGGTATCGAATCCTCACTTGCGACAACCGCAAGTACAGCGACGAAAAGAGCCCGGCCGGCAAGACCGACTATCACACGATGGGCGCGTGCTACGAAGTGCTCGCCCATGCGCTCGGCGATGAGGCGGGCGCGGCGTCCGCCGGCGCCGATGCGACCAATGCAGCGGCGAACCCGGCCGCGACCCCAGCGGAGAAAGCATGATGAGCGCGGCCACCGACCTCCCCGTTTTCGTCTCCGCCGGCGACATCCTCACCGACCTCGTGCGCAGCGGCGCGTCGCAGTGGCTGTCGCGCCCGGGCGGCGCCGGCTGGAACGTCGCGCGCTGCGTCGCGCGGCTCGGGCTGCCGACCGCCTGCGCCGGCTCGCTCGGCGTCGATAATTTCTCCGACGAACTGTGGGACGCGAGCGTCGCCGCCGGTCTCGATATGCGCTTCCTGCAGCGCGTCGAGCGGCCGCCGCTGCTCGCGATCGTCCATCGGACCCATCCGCCCGCGTACTTCTTCATGGGCGAGAACGGCGCCGATCTCGCGTTCGATCCGGCCCGGCTGCCGGCCGGCTGGATCGAGCACGTGAAGTGGGCCCACTTCGGCTGCATCAGCCTCGTGCGCCAGCCACTCGGCGACACGCTCGCGGCGCTCGCCGCGCAGCTGCGCGCGCAGGGCGTGAAGATCAGCTTCGATCCGAACTATCGCAATCTGATGGAGCACGGCTACGAGCCGACGCTGCGCAAGATGGCCGCGCTCGCGGACCTGATCAAGGTCTCCGACGAAGACCTGCGCCTGATCTTCAAGACCGACGACGAAGCCGCCGCGCTCGCGCAACTGCGCGCGCTGAATCCGGCCGCCACCGTGCTGGTCACGCGCGGGCCGGAGACCGCGCTGCTGATCGACGGCGCCGCGCTGATCGAGGCGAAGCCGCCGCGCGTCGAGGTGGTCGACACGGTCGGCGCCGGCGATGCGTCGATCGGCGGTCTGCTGTTCAGTCTGATGAGCGCGCCGCAGCGCACGTGGGCCGAGCATCTGGCGTTCGCGCTGGCGGCCGGCGCGGCGGCCTGCGGGCATGCGGGCGCGCATGCGCCGACGCTCGATGAAGTGGTCGCGCTGCTGTAACGCGGTCGCCGCTGTCGCGCTCAGCCGAATCCGCACCGCGGTGCTAGGATGAACACTCATTCCCTTGCGAAAAGGAGCGAGGCCATGGAAGACGTCACCTACACCAAAGGGCTGTACACCGCCACTGCATCGATCAGGGACGTCGGCCAGGATACCTGGCAAGGCATCGTCACCCTCGCACGCGACGAAGGCGAAGGCACCGATCCGGAAACCACCGTCTATGAAGTCGAAGCGACGTCGTCGACGCCGCTAGAAGCGCTCGAAGAAGCCAAAGCGCTCGCCCATCGTATCCTCGGGGAACTCGAACTGTAGGCCGGGCGATGCGCGGCGCGCGGCAGGTTTGCATGCCCGCGCGTGCGCCGAAGCGGGCGGCGGCTACTGCGCCGCTGCCGGATCAGCCGGAGCGCCCGGCTGTGGAGGCGATCATGGATGAACAACTGTTCCAACACGGCGTGTATTCGATCCACGTGCGCCCGCTCGAACTGAACGGCGCACGCTGGGACGCGGAATACGAAATCCGTCAGCGCGACAAAGCGGTGAAGCCGTGGACCACGGTCGGCGGGGACGCCGGTTACGCGGACGAGGCCGAGGCGGTCGCGAGCGCGCATCGTCAGGCGGTCGACGATATCGACCATGGCGCGGGAATTCCGAAGCCGCATGCGTTTCCGTGAGCGGTGAGGGGTGAGGATCGACGGGCGCGTGCCCGCGCCGTGCGCCGAGGGCGCTTAACGCGCCGGCGCCGGCCACCGTGCTACGCTGTCCCCCTTTTATCTTCCCGAGCGCCGCGATGGCCAGCGAATCGTCCGACCGTGTTGCGACGCCTACCGCCACCGGCGCCACCCATACCACCGGTACCAGCGATGCCACCGGCGCCAGCGCTGCGCCGCGGCGCGCGCGCGGCAGCCGTGAAATGCGTCTGGACGATCGCGTCGTCATCGCGCACGGAATGCCGACCCCGCTCTGGCAAGACCTGTATCACCGCGCGCTCGGCGTGCGCTGGCCGGTGTTTTTCGTGTCGCTGGCGGTGCTGTTCCTGCTGCTGAACGCGCTGTTCGCGGGCCTCTACATGCTCGGCAGCGCGCCGATCGCCAATCAGTTTCCGGCCGGCTTTCCCGGCGCGTTTTTCTTCAGCGTCGAAACGCTCGCGACCGTCGGCTACGGCGACATGCATCCGCAGACCTTCTACGCGCACGCGATCGCGACGCTCGAGATCTTCGTCGGCATGTCGGGAATCGCGTTGGCGACCGGGCTGATCTTCGCGCGCTTCTCGCGTCCGCACGCGAAGATCATGTTCGCGCGCTACGCGGTGATCCGGCCGATCGACGGCCGCATGACGCTGATGGTGCGCGCGGCCAACGCGCGGCAGAACGTGATCGCCGAAGCCCGCGCGCGGCTGCGCATTCTGCGCGAGGAAACCTCCGTCGAAGGCTATACGCTGCGCAAGCTCTACGACCTCACGCTGGTGCGCGACCAGCATCCGGTGTTCAAGCTCGGCTGGGTGCTGATGCACGTGATCGACGAAAGCAGTCCGCTGTTCGGCGAGAACGCGCAAACGCTGAAGGGCAGCGGCCTGTCGCTGCTGCTGACGCTCGAAGGGATCGACGAATCGACGTCGCAGACGATGCAGGCGCGCTATATGTGGACCTGCGAGGAGATTTTCTGGCAGTACCGTTTCGTCGACATCATGAGCGAGCGCGACGGCGTCAGCCATATCGACTACGCGCATTTCGACGAGATCGTGCCGCTCGATGCGGCGCCGCTCGATCCGGGCGTGGTCGCGCGCGGCGCGGCGCGGCGCTGACGATACGAACGACGCTTAGCGTAACTGAATGAACACTTCGCGCGCCCGCCGCGAAGGGCGCGGCGCAGATGCATCGGACAGCCAGGAATACCCCAGGGGATACCCGAAGCGCGCCGCCGCGTGGCAAATCCGGCTCAAAAGCGCGGTAAAACGCGCGGCTCGTCGCGCGCATTCGTCAGCGGCCGATTAAAGAAGAAAAATTCCTCTCCACGGCGCGCTAAAAAATAGAGTCTCTTCCGCGATGTCGCCTTGGTGCCCCCACCACCCGCGCGCGGATATAAAGAACATTGGAGAGACTCCCCATGACCGCCCGCCTGCCCATCGACGGCACGCCCGCTCTCGCCGACTACCGGCTGTCCGACAATCTCACCGCGACGCGCGGCCGCATCTTCCTGACCGGCACCCAGGCGCTCGTGCGCCTGCCGCTGATGCAGCGCGCGCTCGACCAGGCGCGCGGGCTGAACACCGCCGGCTTCATCAGCGGCTATCGCGGCTCGCCGCTCGGCATGGTCGACCAGCAGTTATGGAAAGCGAAGAAACTGCTCGCCGCGAGCGACGTGCGCTTTCTGCCGGCGATCAACGAAGAACTGGGCGGCACCGCGGTGCTCGGCACGCAGCGCGTCGAGGCCGATCCGGAACGCACCGTCGAAGGCGTGTTCGCGATGTGGTACGGCAAGGGCCCGGGCGTCGACCGCGCCGGCGATGCGCTCAAGCACGGCAACGCGTACGGCTCGTCGCCGCATGGCGGCGTGCTGGTGGTGGCCGGCGACGATCACGGCTGCGTGTCGTCGTCGATGCCGCATCAGAGCGACTTCGCGATGATGTCGTGGCACATGCCGGTGGTGAATCCGTCGAACATCGCCGACATGCTCGAATTCGGCCTGTACGGCTGGGCGCTGTCGCGCTTCTGCGGCGCATGGGTCGGCTACAAGGCGATCTCGGAGACCGTCGAATCGGGCTCGACCGTCGATCTCGACGCGCTGCACACCGAGTGGACCGTTCCTGAGGATTTCGAAGCACCCGCAGGGGGCCTGCACAACCGCTGGCCCGATCTGCCGAGCCTGACGATCGAAGCGCGCCTGCATGCGAAGCTCGACGCGGTGCGCCGCTTCGCGCGCACCAACAGCATCGACAAATGGATCGCGCCGAGCCCGCACGCGAACGTCGGCATCGTCACCTGCGGCAAGGCGCATCTGGATCTGATGGAGGCGCTGCGCCGGCTCGATCTGACGGTCGCCGATCTCGACGCGGCCGGCGTGCGCATCTACAAGGTCGGGCTGTCGTTCCCGCTCGAAATGACGCGCATCGATGCGTTCGTCGCCGGGCTATCGGAAGTCCTGGTCATCGAGGAGAAAGGCCCGGTGATCGAACAGCAGATCAAGGACTACCTGTACAACCGCACTCAAGGTGCGCGCCCGGCCGTGATCGGCAAGCACGACACTGACGGCACGCTGCTGCTGTCCGATCTCGGCGAGCTGCGGCCGTCGCGCATCCTGCCGGTGTTCGCGAACTGGCTCGCGAAGCACAAACCCGCGCTCGACCGCCGTGAACGCGTGGTCGATCTGGTCGCGCCGCAAATCCTGTCGAACGCGGCCGACAGCGTGAAGCGCACGCCGTACTTCTGCTCCGGCTGCCCGCACAACACGTCGACCAAAGTGCCGGACGGTTCGATCGCGCAGGCCGGCATCGGCTGCCACTTCATGGCGTCGTGGATGGAGCGCGACACCACCGGCCTGATCCAGATGGGCGGCGAAGGAGTCGACTGGGCGTCGCATTCGATGTTCACGAAAACGCGTCACGTGTTCCAGAACCTGGGCGACGGCACCTACTTCCACTCCGGCATTCTGGCGATCCGCCAGGCGGTCGCCGCGAAGGCGACGATCACCTACAAGATTCTCTACAACGACGCGGTCGCGATGACCGGCGGCCAGCCGGTCGACGGCAGCATCTCGGTGCCGCAGATCGCGCGTCAGGTGGAAGCGGAAGGCGTGTCGCGCTTCGTCGTGGTCAGCGACGAGCCGGAAAAATACGACGGCCATCACGGCCTGTTTCCGCAAGGCACGACCTTCCATCACCGCAGCGAAATGGACACGGTGCAGCGCCAATTGCGCGACACCGACGGTGTGACCGTGCTGATCTACGATCAGACCTGCGCGGCCGAAAAGCGGCGCCGTCGCAAGAAAGGCGAATTCCCCGATCCGGACAAGCGTCTCTTTATCAACGAGGAAGTCTGCGAAGGCTGCGGCGATTGCGGGGTGCAGTCGAACTGCCTGTCGGTCGAACCGGTGGAAACCGCGTTGGGCCGCAAGCGCCGCATCGATCAGTCGTCCTGCAACAAGGACTACTCGTGCGTGAACGGCTTTTGCCCGAGCTTCGTCACCGTCGCAGGCGGCAAGCTGAAGAAGGCCGCCGGCGCCGCGTTCGATCCGCAGGCACTCGCCGCCCACGTTGCCGGCCTGCCGCTGCCGGCCACGCAACTCGATGCCGCGCCGTACGACATTCTCGTGACCGGCGTCGGCGGCACCGGCGTCGTCACGGTCGGCGCGCTGATCAGCATGGCCGCGCATCTGGAAGGCAAGAGCGCGTCGGTGCTCGACTTCATGGGCTTCGCGCAGAAAGGCGGTTCGGTGCTGTCGTTCGTGCGCTTCGCCGCGCGCGACGAATGGCTGAACCAGGTGCGCATCGACACACAGCAGGCCGACGTGCTGCTCGCCTGCGACATGGTGGTCGGCGCGAGCGCCGATGCGTTGCAGACGGTCCGGCATGGCCGCACCCGGATCGTCGTCAACACGCATGCGATTCCGAACGCGAGCTTCGTGCAGAACCCGGATGCGACGCTGCATGCCGACGCGCTGCTCGACAAGATGCGTCACGCGGCCGGCGAAGAGCGGATGTCGACCTGCGACGCGCAGGCGCTGGCGACGCGATTTCTGGGCGACACGATCGGCGCGAACATTCTGATGCTCGGCTTTGCGTGGCAGTTGGGTCTGGTGCCGGTGTCGTTCGCGGCGCTGATGCGCGCGATCGAACTGAATAACGTCGCCGTGCAGATGAATCAGCTGGCGTTTTCGATCGGCCGGATGGCCGCCGCCGCGCCCGCCGCGCTCGAATCGCTGTGGCAGACGCGTCATACGGTGCAGCCCGCGCTGCGCGTCGATACGCTCGACGAACTGATCGCGCATCGCGAAGCCAGGCTGCTGGCCTATGGCGGCGCGGCTTATGTGACGCGTTATCGCGCACTGGTCGACGCGACGCGACGCGCGGAAGCAGCGGTCGATGCAAACAGCGAGCGCGTAACCCGCGCGGTCGCGACGACGTTCTACAAACTGCTCGCGGTGAAGGACGAATACGAAGTCGCGCGTCTGCATACCGATGCCGCGTTCCGCGACGCGCTCGAAGCGCAATTCGAAGGCACGGCGGGCAAGGACTTCACGATCCGCTTCAACCTCGCGCCGCCGGCGCTCACGCGCGCGCAGCACGGCGCGGCGCCGAAGAAGAAAACCTTCGGTCAGTGGCTGTGGCCAGTGCTGGGCGTGCTCGCCAGGTGGCGCGCTCTGCGCGGCACGCCGCTCGATCCGTTCGGCCGCACGCTCGAACGCAAGATGGAACGAGAACTGGCGAGCGATTACGAAACCACGCTGACGCGCGCGCTCGAACGGCTCGAGGGGGACAACCTCGACGATGTCGCGAAGCTCGCGGAACTGTATGCGCGGGTGCGCGGCTATGGGCACGTGAAGCTCGCGAATCTGGCGGGCGTGAAGCGCGGCGAACGCGATCTCGCGGCACGCTTGCGGATCGACGCGGCGACCGGCGCGGCGGTGAAACAATCGCTGGAACAGATGAAGGGCGCCGGGCAGTTGCGCGGGATTCCAGTGGTGGTCGCGAAGTAACTCACGATGCGCGGTTGACTCGCGCGGCGTGGCGATGAAAAAGCCGCTTCGATTCAGGGCCGAAGCGGCTTTTTGTTGGGCGCGCGCTTTAGTGCACGGCCGCTTCGCCCTCTCGCGTCAATGCGCTATCGCATCTAGCAACGCCCTCACCCGCGCCACTTTCTCCTCGTCGACCGGCGCCAGCCCATTGCCGCCCACCCGCACGCCCGAGCCAAAGTGCACCGCCTCGACCCGCGTGCTCTGAACGAAAGGCGCAACCGCATCGATCGTCAAACCCGCGCCGGCGAGCACCGTGCAATGCGAGCCGGCGGCCTGGCGCACGAGTTCGCTGATCGTCGTTTGCGCCTGCAACACCGACGGTTTTCCACCGGACGTCAGCACGTTGGTGACCGCGTCGAACGACAGCAGCACATCGAGCGCTTCGCGCAGATCGCGCGCTTCATCGAACGCGCGATGAAACGTCACCGCGAGTCCAGCGGCGGCCTCGCACGCACGCGCGAGTCCGGTTCGATCGATCGTGCGGTCAGCGCCGAGCATGCCGATCACGATCCCGTTCGCGCCCGCCGCCCGCGCCGCGCCGATGTCGCGCAGCATCACCGCATAGTCGTCGGCATCGTAGACAAAGCCGCGGCTATGCGGCCGCACGATCACATTGACGGGAATTTCCACCGCAGCGACCACCGCCTCGATCAACCCGGCGCTCGGTGTCAGCCCGCCCTCGCCCATCGCGGTCACGAGTTCGAGACGGTCGGCGCCCGCGCGCGCGGCAATGCGCGCATCGGCGACGGTGGTGGCAATCACTTCGAGCAGCACGGACATGAGCGCAACCGGCGGTCGTTGAAAACGACATCATCGCAGAAGCGCCAGGCGCGCGGACGGCGTCAGCGCTCGTCGTCGACCCAATCGATATCGCCGCACAACACGCAGATCTGTTCACCGACGCGCGTTGCCACCGACAGCGTCACGCACGGCAACGCCTCGTTGATCGACAGATACGGCCGCGTCACGTGCACGCGCTCCGGCGCATTGATCGCGGTGCTGAAGTACGGCCGCCGCAGCCAGTTCGCGCCCTGCGCATCGGCGAGCGGCAAAAAGCGCGTTTCGTGCGCCGCGCGATCGGCGCGCAGCACGACGTTGCGGCCCGCCTGGCGCCCCTTCGCATCGAGCAGGAAGCAGCGCGCCGCGTGATCGAGCGCGAGGAAGTTCCAGCACACTTCGTCGAGCGGTTCGCCGGCCGCGAGCCGCTCGGCCGCGCGCTCGAACGCGCGCAGATACGGCGCGAGCCGTCGCGCGCTGCGGCGCTCGCGCGCCTCTGCCTGGTCGCGGTAGCGTTCGGTGACTTCGCCGATGCAGGCCGCCGCATGACTCGCGTCGACGAGACCCGGACCCGGCCGGCCGAAGAAAAAGCCCTGCACGAAGTCGGCGTTGCACGCGAGCGCCATCTGCGCTTCGTGCTCGGTCTCGACGCCCTCGATCAGCACCAGCTTGCCCGCCTCGTGCAGCAGCGCGACGAGGCCCGGCAGGATCGTCGCCATGTCGGCGCGATGCGCGGCGTGCGACAGCATGATGCGATCGAGTTTGACGATATCGGGATTCAGTTGCCAGATCCGTTCGATGTTCGAATGGCCGGCGCCGAAATCGTCGAGCGCGATCAGAAAGCCGCGCTCGCGAAACTCGCGCACCGCATCGGCCAGACGTTCGAGGTCCGCCGCGCTCTGCTCGAGCACTTCGAGCACCACCCGTCGCGGCGACAGCTCCAGCCGCCGCAAGTTGGCGAGCAGCGCCGCCGCCAGATACGGATCGGTCAGCACGCCCGGGTGCACGTTCAGAAACAGCCACTCACGCTCGGCGCCGAGCACCCTGAAGTTCTCCAGATGCAGCGTCTGCGCGAGCCGGTCGATCTGCAGCGCTTCGCCGACGCGCGCGGCGTCGCCGAACACGTCGAGCGGCGAGACCGGCCGGTCGAACGCATCGTGCGCGCGCAGCAAGCCCTCGTAGCCGACCGCCCGCATATGCGACAGGCTGAAAATCGGCTGGAACACGCTGCTCAACGTCAGCTCGCCATGCTGCACCGAATAGCGATTCAGGCCCGAAGTCATCTCCACTTCGAAGCCATGCGGCACGCTCGCCGCTCTGTCCTGTTGCGCAATCGTCATGCAGTCCTCTCACGCAGAACCGGCCGGTCCGAACGCGGAAGCAGACAGCCCCGCGCCGATTCTGAAAATGTGCGTCATCGACAACGCTTAAGCAAGCTCCATGCGCACGCTGACGCACATAGCGCTGTAATTCGACCGAAAGACTTGCACGGCGATACGGCCGATGCGCCGCCGCTGGGCGCGGCGCGCACCGTTGCGGTGCGTCGCGCCCAGCCCGCCGCGTTGCCCGCGTGACGGCCGGGCCGGCCGCAGCCGGGCTACACTCCAACCTGCTCGTGGTGGCCCGCCCACCAACAGAAAACCTCAATCCGCCGATAACATCCGATGGAAATCGTCTTTACCGTCCTGATCCTGTTGCTCGCGGTCGCGGGCTCCGGCGTGCTGACCCGCGCGCTGCCGTTCAAACTGCCGCTGCCGCTCGTGCAGATCGCGATCGGCGCGATCCTCGCGTGGCCGCGCTTCGATCTGCACGTCAAGTTCGACCCGGAAATCTTCATGCTGCTGTTCATCCCGCCGCTGCTGTTCGCGGATGGCTGGCGCATTCCGAAGCGCGAGTTCTTCATGGCGCGCCGCGCGATCGTGATGCTCGCGCTCGGCCTCGTGTTCATGACCGTGCTGGTGGTCGGCTACTTCGTGCACGCGCTGGTGCCGGAAATCTCGCTGCCGGTCGCGTTCGCGCTCGCCGCGGTGCTGTCGCCGACCGACGCGGTCGCGCTGTCCGGCATCGCCGGCAAGGGCAAGATTCCGGGGCAGCTGATGCACATCCTCGAAGGCGAGGCATTGATGAACGACGCGTCGGGCCTCGTCGCGCTGAAGTTCGCGATCGCCGCCGCGTTGACCGGGGTGTTTTCATTGCGCGACGCGTCGATCAGCTTCGTCGTGATCGCGGCGGGCGGCCTCGCGGTCGGCGCGGCGGTCAGCGCGGCATTCAGCTATGTGTCCACGCGGTTCCTGAGTCTGACCGAGGAAGGCGACCCGGCCCCCGGCGTCGTGATGACGCTGCTGATCCCGTTCGCCGCCTATCTGTGCGCGGAGCGCTTCGAGCTGTCGGGCATCCTCGCCGCGGTCGCGGCCGGCATGACGATGAACTACACCAGCATCGTCAATCAGGGGCAGGTGTCGTCGCGAGTGCGCGCGAGCAGCACGTGGACGATGATCGAGTTCGTGTTCAACGGCATGGTGTTCATCATGCTGGGGCTGCAGTTTCCGCACATTCTCGGCCGCGCGCTGCTCGACGCGCACCATACCAGCGGCGACGCGCAGGTCGGCCGGCTGATCGGCTACATCGTCGCCGTCGCGCTCGCGCTGTATGCGATGCGCTTCGTGTGGGTGTGGATGCTGCGCTGGTTCGCGAGCCGCGGCGCGGCCAAACAGGGCGTCTCGAACGCGGTGCCGGGGCTGCGTATGGTGTCGGTGACGACGGTGGCCGGCGTGCGCGGCGCGGTCACGCTCGCGGGCGTGCTGTCGCTGCCGGAATTGCTGCCGAACGGGACGCCGCTGCCGGGGCGCGATCTGGCGATCTTCATCGCGTCGGGCGTGATCCTGCTGTCGCTGCTGATCGCGGTGGTCGCATTGCCGATGCTGCTGCGCGGCTGGCGCCGCGGCAAGGACCCGCATGCGGCCGAGGAAAACCTCGCGCGCACGCTGTCCGCGCAGGCGGCGATCCGCGCGGTCGATCAGGTCCACGACAAGGAATGCGCGAACCTCGAAGAGTCGGCGGCCGCGTATGCGGCCGATGTGACCGCGCGCGTGATGGACCTGTACCGGCGCCGCCTCGCGACGCTCGACGGCGAGCAGGAACCGCGCGAACTCGCGCGCCGCGCCGACGCGCTCGAATTCCAGATGAAGCTCGCGGCGATGCGCGCCGAGCGAAAGACGCTGCTCGAATTGCGCGACAGTCAGCGGATCAACGACGAAACGATGAACAAGCTGATGCGCGAGGTGGACTTGTCGGAGACCGCGCTGACCGCGCGTAAGAGATAAACCGGGGAGACTCTGCTGCCGGTGCCGGTGCCGGCGTCCGCAACAGCGGCAGGGGCACCGGCGCCGGTAAAACCTGGGCTCAGGCCACCGGCCCTTGCACCGGCTTCCTTCTGAACAGCGCATATAGAATGATCGCGCCGAACGTCGCCGTGCCGATCCCGCCGAGCCCAAAGCCGCCGAGCTTCAGCGAGAAATCGCCGGCGCCGAGCACCAGCGTGACGGCGGCGACGATCAGGTTGCGATTGTCGGAGAAGTCGACCTTGTTGACGACCCAGATGCGCGCGCCGGTCACCGCGATCAGCCCGAACACGACGATCGACACGCCGCCGAGCACCGGCCCCGGAATCGTCTGGATCACCGCGCCGAACTTCGGCGAGAAGCCGAGCAGCAGCGCGATCAGCGCGGCGATCACGAACACCAGCGTCGAATAGATTTTGGTCACCGCCATCACGCCGATGTTCTCCGCGTAGGTGGTCACGCCGGTGCCGCCCGCGAAGCCGGACACGATGGTCGCGAGGCCGTCACCGAGAAACGCGCGGCCGATATAGCGATCGAGGTTCTGCCCGGTCATCGCGCTGACCGCCTTGATGTGGCCGAGATTTTCGGCGACGAGGATCACCGCGATCGGCGCGAGCAGCGCCATCGCGTGCGGGTCGAACACCGGCGCCATGAAGTGCGGCATGCCGAACCAGGCGGCGTTCGCGACGATCGAGAAATCGATCGGCTTGCCGCCGATGCCGAGGCCATTGGTGACGATCGCGTAAATCGCGTACGCGAGCAGCAGGCCGATCAGGATCAGCAGACGCTGCAGCATCCCGCGCGCGAACACCGCGACCGCGCCGACGCACAGCACGGTCACGAGCGCCATCCACGAATCGAAATTGCTGCCGCTCACGCCGCGCACCGCGATCGGCGCGAGATTCAGACCGATCACGCAGACGATCGCGCCGGTCACGACCGGCGGCATCAGCGTTTCGATCCAGCGCGTGCCGACCGCCGACACGATCAGGCCGATCACCGCATAGACGACCCCGCACGCGATGATCCCGCCGAGCGCGACCGGAATGTTCGGGTTCGGGCCGTGGCCGCCGTAGCCGGTCGCGGCGATCACGAGGCCGATGAACGCGAAGCTCGACCCGAGGTAGCTCGGCACCCGGCCGCCGACCAGCACGAAGAACAGCAGCGTGCCGATCCCCGACATGAAGATGGCCAGGTTCGGATCGAAACCCATCAGCAGCGGCGCGAGCACGGTCGAGCCGAACATCGCGACCACGTGCTGGACGCCCATCGCGACCATCTGCGGCCAGCCGAGCCGCTCGTCGATACCGACGATGGTGCCCTCGGCGGCGGCGGGCTGGCGGCGCCAGCGGGGGAAATAGGATGCGGCCATCGCGGGGATTCTCCTGGTGGGGGCGGCGTGGTTTGGTGGTTTGCTTATAGGCCGGCGGCGCGCCCGGAAACGGGCGGTCCGGCAGATTACGCGCGAGTTTACGGAGAGCAATAAGGGCTGGCAAGCGGCAGCGGCGGGCGCGGCGGTGAATCGTTTCGGCGGAGCCGGGAGCCCCCGCCGGCGGACCGTTCGGCATGCGGCGCACCCCGCAAGCGCAGCCGCTTGCTCAGCGCGTGCGCCCTTCCGTATCCGGCGTGCTCAGCGCGCGATCGGCCGCCTCCCCGCCGTCCGCCGCGTCCACCGCTTCCTCATCTGCAAGCACGCGGTTGCGGCCCGCGTCCTTCGCGCGGTAGAGCGCGTGGTCGGCCGCGTCGACGAGCGCGCGGCTGCTGGCGAAGCCCGCGCCTTGCGCGGTCGCCACGCCGACGCTCACCGTCAGCACGTGATGCGCGCTCGCCACATGGCGGCACTGCAACGCCTGCACCGCCGCGCGGATCTGCTCGCCGATCTGCAGCGCGCCGGCCGCGTCGGTGTCCGGCAGCAGCACTGCGAACTCCTCGCCGCCGTAGCGCGCGGCGGTGTCGCCCGGGCGCCGCACGTTCTGAGCGATGCAGCGGCCCACGCCGACCAGCGCTTCATCGCCGGCCGAATGGCCGTACAGGTCGTTGAAGCCCTTGAAGTTGTCGACGTCGATCAGCAGCACCGACAGGGGCCGGTCGTTGCGCTGCGCGCGCCGCCATTCGGCGTTCAGGTGCTCCTCGAATGCGCGGCGGTTGTTCAGCCCGGTCAGGCCGTCGGTACGCGCGAGTTCGCGCAGTTCTTCCTCGGCCGCGCGGCGCCGCCGCAACTGCTGCGCGAACAGGATCGCGAGCGTGATGATGGTCACGTCGAGCGCGGCGATCAGCGTGCCGATGATCCACGCGCGCCGCCGCCATTCAATGTAGATGTCGTTGGTCGACAGCGCGACGTCGAGGATCAGCGGATAGATGTCGATATGACGGAACGCGTACCAGCGCTCGACATGGTCGATCGCCGCGGTGCCGTAAAAGTCGCCGCTCGGCCGCTGCACGAAGCGCGAAAAGTTGGCGGTGCCGGTCAGGTTGATGCCGATCGTTTTCGCTTCGTACGGCCGGCGCATCAGCATCGTGCCGTCGCTGAGCATCAGCGCCATCGAGCCGCTCGGCCCGAGCTTCATGCCGTCGAACAGCCGGTGAAAGTAAGTCAGCCGCAACGTGCCGACCACCACGCCGCCGAAGCCGCCGTCGGGCCGCGCGATGCGCCGGCTCAACGCGATGCGCAGATCTTCCTCTTTACCGCTCGGGCTGAACGGATGGCTGATGTAGAGGCCACGGTCGGGCGCGTCGCGCTGCGCGGTGAAGAAATCGCGGTCGGCGAGATGGGCCGGGCGCGGCGGCCATTCGCGCGAATCGAAGCGCACGTCGCCGTGTTCGTCGAGCACGAACACCGAGCCCATGTCCTTCGCGCTGATCGAGCCGTCGAACAGCACCATCTGGCGGATTTGCGGCGGCAGTTCGAGCACGCCCGGCTGCTTCAGACCATCGATCACCGCGCGCAGCGACAGATCGTAGATCTCCAGATTGCGCGACACGTCGCGCTCGACCAGCAACGACACGTTGAAGATCGCATCCTGCGCGCGTCGCAACGCATCCATGCGCATCTGCGCGAGCAGCGCGACGGCGATCGCGAGAATCGCGCCGGCGAGCACGATGCTGATCCCAATCACGGCGTTCGGTCGGCGCGTCACCATTCGTTGTTCGTTCTGACATGCGCGAAACCCCGCGCGTGAAAAAACGGCCGCGCCTCGGTAATTACCCTGAGTTCACGGCCCTCGAATAACTAGCGTAGCAGACCCTTTGCCGCTCAATCGAGCGAACAGCCGGGTTTTTGCCGATCCGCGCGCCGTTTCGGCCGCTTTGCCGCGCCGGCAAAGCCCGGGCCGGCCGGTGCCCGCGCCGCTCTATCCGGTTGCCCGGAGGCCGCCAAATTTATCGGATAGCGAATGCAAATTGACTGGATAGTTCGCCCCGTCGATTGGGTATTCAATCGGGCATGTCGTTATTCAAACGATTTGACAAGGAGTGGACACATCATGAGCGAGCAACGCAGTGCCTCCGAATGGAGCGAATTCGTCAGCGGCTGTCTGGACTTCCGGCCGGCGGAAGGGGTCTACCGGATTGCCCGGGAAATGTTCACGGAGCCCGAGCTGTTCTCGCTCGAGATGGAACACATCTTCGAGAAGGCCTGGATCTACGCATGTCACGAAAGCGAGATCGCCAACAACAACGACTTTCTGACGATGCGCGCCGGCCGCCAGCCGCTGATCATCTCGCGTGACAGCGCCGGCAAACTGAACGCGATGATCAACGCGTGCCAGCACCGCGGCGCGACGCTCACGCGGATGAGCAAGGGCAACCAGTCGACCTTCACCTGCCCGTTCCACGCATGGTGCTACAAGAACGACGGCCGCCTCGTGAAGGTGAAAGCGCCGGGCGAATACTGCGAAGACTTCGACAAGTCGACGCGCGGCCTGAAGAAAGCACGCATCGAAAGCTATAAGGGCTTCGTGTTCGTGAGCCTCGATGTGGACGGCACCGACACGCTCGAAGAGTACCTGGGCGACGCGCGCATCTTCTTCGACATGATGGTCGCGCAATCGCCGACCGGCGAACTCGAAGTGCTGCCGGGCAAGTCGACGTACACGTTCGACGGCAACTGGAAGCTGCAGAACGAAAACGGTCTCGACGGCTATCACGTGAGCACCGTGCACTATAACTACGTGGCGACCGTGCAGCACCGTATCGAATCGAACGCGAAGAAAGGCGAGACGCCGAGCGGCACGCTCGACTACAGCAAGCTCGGCGCGGGCGACGCGGAAACCGACGATGGCTGGTTCGCGTTCAAAAACGGCCACAGCGTGCTGTTCAGCGACATGCCGAACCCGGACGTGCGCCCCGGCTACAAGAGCGTGATGCCGCGCCTCGTCGAAGCGTACGGCAAGGACAAGGCCGAGTGGATGATGCACCGGCTGCGCAACCTGAACGTGTACCCGAGTCTGTTCTTCATGGATCAGATCAGCTCGCAGCTGCGCATCGTGCGTCCGCTCGCGTGGAACAAGACCGAGATCATCAGCCAGTGCATCGGCGTGAAGGGCGAGTCGGCCGAGGATCGCGAGAACCGCATCCGTCAGTTCGAGGACTTCTTCAACGTGTCCGGCATGGGCACGCCCGACGACCTCGTCGAATTCCGCGAGCAGCAGCGCGGCTTCCAGGCGCGTCTGGAGCGCTGGAGCGACATCTCGCGCGGCCATCACAAGTGGGAAGCGGGCGAGACGCGCAACACCACGCTGCTCGGCATCAAGCCGAACCTGACCGGCACCGAACTGACCCACGAAGGGCTGTACGTGAACCAGCACGGCACCTGGCGCGACACGATCCTGAAGGGCCTCGCTAAATCCAACGAATCGAAGGGAGAGCAGGCATGAGCCAACTCCAACATTCCGTCGAGCAGTTTCTGTATCTGAAGTCGGACCTGTGCGACAAGCAGCAATGGGACGAGTACCTCGACCTGTTCGATGAACAGAGCACGTTCCACGTCCCGCAGTGGGATTCGGAGCACGTGTACACGACCGATCCGAAGCAGGGCATGTCGCTGATTTATTACTCGGATCGCGCCGGCCTCGAAGACCGCGTGTTCCGTCTGCGCACCGGTAAATCGGCCGCGTCGACGCCGCTGCCGCGCACGATGCACCAGATCAGCAACGTGCGTCTGACCGAGCGCGCTGACTCGCTGGTCGAAGCCGCGGTGAACTGGTCGACGATGTACACCCGTCACGGCTCGACCGACTACTTCTACGGCCGCGCGGTGTACGACCTGAAGCCCGCGGGCGAGAGCTGGAAGATCACGCGCAAGCACGTGCTGCTGCTGAACGACCACATCAACGCCGTGCTGGACTTCTATCATCTGTAAGCGGGAGCACGACGATGAAACATAAAGTCGCGTTGAATTTCGCCGACGGCAAAACCGCCTTCTTCGACGTCGGCCCGAACGAGCTGCTGCTCGACGCGGCGCTGCGCAACGGCGTGAACATTCCGCTCGATTGCCGCGAAGGCGTGTGCGGCACCTGCCAGGGCCGCTGCGAGGCGGGCGAATACACGCTCGATTACGTCGACGAGGAAACGCTGAGCGAAGAAGATCTCGCGCAGCGCAAGATCCTGTCGTGCCAGACCCGCGTGAAGTCGGATGCGTCGTTCTTTTTCGACTTTGACTCGACGCTGTGCGAAGGCGCCGGCACCGCCGCGGTCAGCGCGACGGTGAGCGGCGTGGAGCTGGTGTCGGCGACCACCGCGATCCTGCGCGTCGACGCGAGTTCGTACGCCCGTCAGCTCGATTTTCTGCCGGGCCAGTATGCGCGCGTGAAGGTGCCGGGCACCGAAGACTGGCGCTCGTATTCGTTCGCCAATCATCCGAACGAGCGCAACGAGCTGCAGTTCCTGATCCGCCTGCTGCCGAACGGCGCGATGAGCAACTATCTGCGCGAGCGCTGCAAGGTCGGCGACACGATCGAGTTCGAAGCGCCGCTCGGCGCGTTCTATCTGCGCCAGGTCGAACGTCCGCTGGTGATGGTCGCGGGCGGCACCGGTCTGTCGGCGTTCCTCGGCATGCTCGACGAGCTTGCGGCGAAGCGCAATTGCGCGCAGCCGGTGCACCTGTACTACGGCGTCACCCATGCCGCCGATCTGTGCGAGACCGAGCGCATCAATAACTACAAGGCCAGCATCGAAGGCTTCGCGGTCGAGACGGTGGTGATGAATCCGGCGCCGCAATGGTCCGGCAAAACCGGTCTGATCCCCGAGCATTTCAACCGCGCGTTCCTCGAATCGAACGGCTTCGACATGTACGTGTGCGGACCGCCGCCGATGGTCGAAGCGATCAAGGGCTGGCTCGGCGAGCAAGGTATTCAGGACTACCGGCTGTACTACGAGAAGTTCGGCGAGAGCAACGCGCGTTAAGCGGGTGCGCTGCAATGCCCGAATGTCCCGTGCCGGCGCGACAGCGCCGGGCGGGACATTTTCTTTGCTGCGGATATTTCGGTGCGCCTAGCGTTGTGCGCGTCGCGTGGTGGGCGTCGCGTGGCGCGCGTCGCGGTGCGCGTTCAGCGTCTGGCTGCGCGCTTGAGCGTATCGGACGGCGACTCGCCGAACAGCGCCTTGTACTCGGTCGAGAAGCGGCCCAGATGCGACATCCCCCACCCCAACGCCACCGACGAAATATTGCGCACCGAGCGGTCTTCGAGAATCTCGCGCCGCACCGATTCGAGCCGGTAACGCTTCAGATACGCGATCGGCGCGCACCCGAAGTACTGGCGAAAACCGTCGAACAGCTTGAAGCGTGACACGCCCGCCGCGCGTTCGATGTCTTCGAGCGCGATCGGCTCGCGCGCGTTGTCGTGGATGAACTGGCGTGCGCGGGTCAGGTAATGCGGCGGAGTCAATGCCGACGCGTTGGCCAGTTGCTCGCTGTAGTTGTGCGGCTGCGACAGCAGCAGGCCTTTCAGCAAGGTCAGCTCCAGTTCGCCCGACATATAAAGATGCCCGAGCGACGGCCCGCTGCGCTCCATTTCGCCGACCAGAAACTTGACCATGCGCCACCACGACGCCTGGTCGCCGGCGGCGGCGTCCATGTCGGGCTGAAACACGAGCGGAGATTCGAGTGGGCGCGAGAGCATCGTTTGCAGCACCTGCTGAAGCGCGGAGCGCGGAATCGCGACGTGCAGCTTGCGGCAATTACCGGTGATCGAGAGATCCTGCGATTCCTGCGGACTGACGATCACGCCGCGATCCTGATCGGACAGCCAGCGTTTGCCGTGCGCGGCCAGCTCCTGCTCGCCGACCACCGGCAGGCTCACGCTGTAGCAGTTCAGCGGGCTGTTCTCACGCACTGCGACCGTCACGTCGGTGCCGTACTCGACGTAGCCGATCGTGGTCGCCATCGAGCGCAGCACGGTGCCCGACTGGTGAAACCGCAGCCGTTCCGGCCGGCTGACCTGCAGCCCGTGCGGGCCGCAGATCGACGCCATCCAGTCGCGCGCGCCATCCAGGTCGCTCAACGCGGCACCGATATCGCGGTTGTTAGGCTCCGATGTTGATCGCATACGTAGAGACAGACTACCAGGGGCTCGCGCGCCAGGGCTTCCTATAGCAACGCGAAACGGGGGACATTGTGATTTCGCAAGCCTACCTCAATCGGGTCCGAACTGCGCAGCGGAACAAAAACATTGTCGGCGCGCAACAAACCGTTGCGCCCGCAAGGAAACGCCGCCGCGCACGGGCCGCGCTGGCTTGCCAACGGCCCGCGCCGGGTGCGGCGGATGAAAACCAATCGAAAGAAAACGTTTTCATCATGCGCATAAAACAATGAAACATTCCGCCTTCTTCGCTCATCGCGTGAAAGCTTGTCCGGAGAAACCCGGTTTTGCTCAAGTCCGATCGGCGCGATCCGATATCCAGTAGGTGGGGCACCGATCTGCACCGTCGCGTGAGCGGCGATGCAGAGCGGGCAAAAAAACGCGGAAAACCGCGGCGACCAACAGCGGTGTTCAAAACGTGCCCCACGGACCCGGACCTGAGAGTCCATGACGAACGCTTTGCGTTCGGTACTGGAGAAAATAACAAGTGAACTTCAACCGCCTCACCATCAAAAGCAAGCTGATTGCGGGCTTCGGCATGCTCTCGCTGATCGTCGTCGCGGTATCCGGGCTTTCGCTGAAAGCGCTGAGCGATTCGACCGACGGCTTTACCCAATACGTGCGCGGCATCAACGCGCGCGCCGACATGGTCGTGCAGGTGCGAACCGCGATCGACCGGCGCGCGATCGCCGCGCGCAATCTGGTGCTCGTGACCAAAGCCCAGGACATCGAACTGGAAAAGGCCGAGGTGCTGCGCGCGCATGCCGACGTCCAGACGCATCTGAAGCAGCTCAACGACATGATCTCGAGCGCGACCGATACGTCGGAGAAGGCGCGCGAACTGGTGGCCGAGATCAATCGCATCGAAGCCCAGTATGGGCCGGTCGCGACCCGCATCGTCGGCCTTGCGCTCGACGGCAACCGTGAGCAGGCGAGCGTCGAAATCGACGACAAGTGCCGCCCGCTGCTCGCCGCGCTGGTTCGCGCGACCGATACCTACGCCGAGTACACGCGCAGCCGTCAGGAGCAGCGGATCAGCGACTACGCCGCGCACTACCAGAGCCAGCGCAACCTGCTGATCGCGGTCTGCGTGGTCGCGGTCGGCTTTGCGATCGGCGCGTGCTGGCTGATCGCGCGCGCGGTGACCGGCCCGCTCGGCTTTGCGATCGACGTCGCGCGCACGGTGTCGCAAGGCGATCTGCGCACGCGCATCAGCGTCGACGGCAAGGACGAAACCAGCAAACTGCTCGGCGCGCTGCGCGAGATGAACGAGCGGCTCACGGCGATCGTCACGCGGGTGCGCGATAGCAGCACGAGCATCGCCGGCGCGGCGCGCGAGATCGCCGCCGGCAACATGGACCTGAGCCAGCGCACCGAGCAGCAGGCCGCGTCGCTGCAGGAAACCGCGTCGAGCATGGAGGAACTGACCTCGACGGTCAGACAGAATGCGGAGAACGCGCAACAGGGCAGCACGCTGGCGTCGAATGCGTCGGCGGTCGCGCAGAAAGGCAGCACGGTGGTCGGCCAGGTCGTCAGCACGATGCAGGAGATCAGCGACAGCTCGACAAAGATCGCCGACATCACCGGCATCATCGAAGGGATCGCGTTCCAGACCAACATCCTCGCGCTGAACGCGGCCGTCGAAGCGGCGCGCGCCGGCGAACAGGGCCGCGGCTTCGCAGTGGTTGCGAGCGAGGTGCGCAGCCTCGCGCAGCGCTCGTCGAGCGCGGCCAAAGAGATCAAGGATCTGATCGCGGCGTCGGTCGAGCGGATTCGCGACGGCTCGACGCTCGCGGGCCAGGCGGGCGAGACGATGACCGAAGTCACGCAGGCGGTCGCGCGCGTGACCGACATCATGGCGGAGATCGCGGCGGCATCGACCGAACAGAGCCGCGGCATCGAGCAGGTCAATCTCGCGATCACGCAGATGGATAACGTCACGCAGCAGAATGCGGCGCTGGTCGAGCAGGCGGCGGCCGCATCGCGCTCGATGGAGGACCAGGGGCAGCAGTTGAATGAAGCGGTGGCGTTTTTTCGGGTGGCCGGAAACGCGGTGATGATGGGGGCTGGCGATGGCTTCGCCGCGGCGGGTTCGGGTATGGGGTCTGCTCGGGCTGGCGCTTCCACTTCTACTCTCGCCGCGCGGAAAGAAATGCCTCGGCGGGACAAGGCGGCACCGGAGCAACACGTTGCACGCGCGGCGACTGTGGCGCCGGTCGCTGCGCTGGCGAGCGCGACGAGTGCTGCGGCGGCCAGCGCGAATGACGGCTGGGATCAGTTCTAAGCTAAAACCGCTGTGCCCTTTTGATGCGCTGCTCCATTCGATCGGAGCGGCGCTGGAAAGACTAACGCGGAAATGAAAAAACCGGCTCGAGGCCTAATGCCGTTCAGTTAAGGTCTCTTTTGAGGACTCGAACGGTATAACGAAATGGTCTGGATTTGACGGCCCGAACGCAAGAGCGTCCGGGCCGTTTTTCGTTGGGAAGTTGCTTGAGCCGTTC
>NZ_JAJITD010000027.1 GCF_020880815.1 Paraburkholderia sejongensis | reverse complement strand
TGAAACCGTTGCTCCCGGCTCCAGGGTTTCCTGCACGATGGCCACTTTCTCCTGGACCGAACGTCGACGGCGGCGCTCCGGCTCTGTCAGAACTTCAATGCTTTCCACGATTTGCCTAGGCTTAAAACTAGTCACAAGACTCCCTCTTACTTTAAGGGGTGCCACGTGTCCTGAGAATCAAGGGGCTACTGCAACGGCAATGAAGACACCCTTATAGGAATGTGGAGTTTGTTTAGCCAAGGCTCCTCGGTGTGTCAGGTGAACCTCAATTCTGTCAGATATTGCTAATCCATGGTTAACCAATGTCATCAAGGCCGGTGCACCTGCGCGCCCGGTCGATATCGGTCTTAGAATCCGTTCGGTCTTTTCGGTGCGCCAGATGGCTGGCGCGATGAATCTCGAAGCTATCCCGAAGGGGTGGCTCTCTTTTTTTGAAATTCAAATGAACCTCATACTTTTCATGGATCCTCGGCGAGTCCAAAACCCGTACGCCTTGGCGACATTTCTTGAAGATGCAGCGCACACGCAGTTCGTTCGCGAATCCATACGGATCATCTCTGCAGCTCGTGAGCACGTCCGGGATTCTCGATACCCGATAACTGAGTGCGAATCGACGGGCACCATTGCTGGCGGGTAAGTATAAGTTAACGGTTCTGTGCACTATCGCATCTCCTTCGGATCCACAGCCTGAGCGGCGAGGCGCAATGCCTGCATGACCTGACCGACGGGCTCCGGACGCAGTGACACGCCGGCGCGGCCCGGATTGAACTCTCCTGTTTCCGTCGAATGCCAGACGCGCAGATCGACGAGCGTGCGGCCTCGTTACTCGGAGATCGATACGCGCACGCCCTCAATCATTGCGATGATGTCGCCGGGCTCCGGATCGCGCACGAGCAAGGGCAAGCTAAAACAGTCGAGGTGATATTCGTGCGTCGTGCGAGTACTGACCGCCCGCGAGGGCAACACCTTTTCCCGATGGTGGACGACGAGCTGGCGCATGGTGAGCTCCGCCACAGCGGCCGTCTTTCGCACCGCCGGATCAGAGCGGGATTTCCTGGATATCTCAAGACTCGATGCAGGCGCGGTGGCCGCACATCGCCGGCCTTTTGCGATAGGCGCGTTGCTCGAACGCGTCTGCAAAGACTATGCAGGCGACGCTCTCGCCAAAGGCGTCTCGCTTAGCTACGTGCGGTGCCGCGCGATCGTCGATTCAGATCCGGCGCTCATCGAGCGTATCGCTCGCAATCTGGTGGCAAATGCACTGCGCTACACAGATTCGGGACGAATTGTCGTAGCGTGCAGGCCTAAAGGCTCCTCTATTGCAATGCAGGTTTGGGACACAGGGCGAGGAATCCCACGCGACAAGCAGGATAGCGTATTTCGGGAGTACTACCAGCTCGGCAATCCCGAGCGGGACCGTGAAAAAGGGCTTGGACTCGGTCTTGCAATTGTCCGGCGTCTGACGGATCTACTCGAATGCAAATTAATTTTGCGCTCGTAGCCCAGTCAAGGGTCGTGTTTCGAAGTGTCAATAGATCGTGCCGCCACCAGTTCTGCAATCGCCCCCGAAGATGACCCGGACGAGATTTTCAGTACGGCCGCGACGGGACTCGTTGTGGTAATTGACGACGAACAGTCAATTCGATCGGGGATGTCCAGTTTGCTGACCGGATGGGGCCACGGGGTAATTGGTGCCGGATCGGCGAGGGAGGCTATTGAGATCCTCTCAGCACGCCCCAACCTGGTAATCTGCGACTTTCGGCTGCGTGACGGAGAAACCGGCCTACAGGCAATCGACCAGCTACGTGCTCAGTACGATGAATTCTTTCCCGCTATGCTGATTACTGGCGATACGGTGGCCAATTGCTCGCCGGAGGCAAGGGCTCGCGGGCTTGTCCTACTTTACAAGGCCGTACCCAGCGGCAAGCTGAGGGCCGCAATCTCTAATCTCATCGCAAATGGTACGGGAAAATCGTCATCCCGATGAGGTGGCGCTAGATGAGGCCCGCCTCGCGGGCCACCGTTGTTGCCTGCGTGCGATTGCGCACGTCCAGAGCCTTAAATATTGCAGTGATGTGAGTTTTGACGGTCTTCTCCGAAAGTCCCAGTTCTGCCGCGATGGTCTTGTTGGGCCGGCGCCTCGCTTACAAGGCGCAAAACCTCTATCTGTCGCTCGGTGAGCGACAGGCTAGCCCCAGCTTGTGAAGCGAAAGTAGACCTCCTCTCCGAACGCTGCTCCACGAGCAGTTTGGGTACGTATAGGTCGTCATTAAGTACAATCTTAATTGCAGAAAGCAACGCATATCGGCTTGACGACTTCGGCACATAACCCAGCGCGCCGTTAGCAAACGCCTCACGCGCGTTGCGCGGATCTTCCGACGAAGATAGCATGATGATGGGCAACTCCGGGCGAACTCTGGCAAATTCTTTGAGCGCCGGTAGACCACCGATACCCGGCAGCATCAGATCAAGCACGATGACATCCAGATCGGCGTGGACCGCCCCTTCGATTCGGACGGGAAATTCCTAACCAGCTACGGCAGATAAACCGGGATCCATACTGCGGCGTTGATGCGCAGCGCTTCGCAAGCAACAAAATTACGCGGACACCGATCGTCTAGTTAACGATCGTCTAGTTAACGATCGTCAATTTCGTGTAGCCGTTCACTTTAATTCACCGAGGCTCGGCTAGAATCTGTCTGTCCCCCTTGGGTCGGGGAGGACAACTATAGTGAAGCAGAGTCAGAGAGCCACTCGAAAGAGTGGCTCTCTTTTATCCGTCCAAACTTAATGAAATCCCTCAATATTTTTCCCCAGAACACGCGCTATGACAGAAGACAGCTCGTCGCAGTGTTGTTCGTCGCGGCAACCGCAGACATTGGATTTGTTCGCGAGTCGGTCCGCATTGTTGCCGAAGCCCGAGCGCGAATCCGAAGTTGCCCGCACGCAGTCCGAGATCCCCATGAGCGTACGGCCTTTACTCGCGAGTGAGCCGGCCAGTCTCGATGGGTATAAACCGCACAAAACATCCGGATGAATTGAACTTCTCTATCGCCGGATTCAATATGCAAGAGTGTTGAGTTCAAGGTTTTCAAAATTTAAAGAATGGCCTGAACAGATCTATCGATCGTTAAACATGTCATTACCGAACGGAACGTATTCTAAAGTCTTGTCAGACTGACTGATTTGATATGAATACGAAAATTCCTGGCGATTTGGCGATAGCCGTAGCGCTTTTTACCGTCTCTGCGTCAATCTCCGCTCTAATCGTTGCATTCGTGCAACACACATGACACGGCCACGACAGGCGCAATGTCTCCGCCAAAGCATCTCTGGACGATAGTAGTCAGCGAACCGCACGTTTACGCGAAGTTGGCATCACGGGCACATCGCCCTCGATCACCACTTTCCCCGCTACCGTACACACCGTAGTCAGCACAGCCCGGCGCTTTTCCGCGAGGATATCTTTTCCCGTCACGCCCGAACAGACCGGGTCACCGGGTGGCACGGGCACCCTGAAGGTTTTTGCCGCGATAAGGGCGACGGCCCGAGCAAAGTGCGAAGAAGGTCGCTTATCCCGAACTGCAACCAGTTCACGAAGACGCTCGCGACGACCGGATCCCCATGCTGTTGCGCGACGCGCATCAGCGAGAGATGGCCTTCGTGAATATTCCCCATCGTCGGCACGAAAGCGATGCGATCGTGGCCGCGCAGTTGACCACGCAATTCGTGGATCGAATGAACAAGTCTCATCGGTGTAAAGATGGGGGTGCCGGAAAAATGGATCGTGTTGCGGCGGCTCGACTCGAGATCGGCCATCTCGCGCGAGCCGCGAGTCGCGGCTCGCGTCAGGCATCGAGATCCACGCCACGCATTTCCTTCGCGAACGAGATGGCCACCAGCGAGACAGCGGCGCAGGCGATCACGAAAATGGCAACCGGTGCGTAATGGTCGTTGAAGGCAACCAGCAACGCGGTCGCGATCAGGGGCGCCGGACCGCCCACGAGCGCCGCACCGATCTGGTAACCCAGCGAGATTCCCGTGTAGCGCACATTGGCGCTGAAGCTCTCGGCGAACAGCGTGCCGAGCACCGACCCGTAAGTGGACCAGATGATGCTGAAGCCAACGATGCAGGCGACGTTCAGAAGCAGCACGGACTTGTGCGACAGCAGCCAGAAGTACGGACCTGCATAGATTGCCATCAGGATCACCCCGCCGATATAAACCTTCTTGCGGCCGATACGGTCCGACAGGCTGCCGAAAAACAGCATCGCCGGAATCGCGAGGACCGCGGCGAGCAGCACGGCATTCAGGATGTCTCCCCTGCTGTAACCGAGCCGCGCGGCGTACGAGATAGTGAAAGTGGCGAAGATAAAGAACGTCGAGGTCTCGATGAATTTCGCGCCGATGGTGATCAGCACGGCACGCCAGTGATGTTTAAGCGTCTCGACGATCGGGGCTTTGACGGCCCGCGCTTCGCTTTTTACTTTCCTGAACGAGGGCGTCTCATCGACCCGATTGCGAATCCACAGACCGATCAACACGAGGACGAACGATAGGACAAACGGAATGCGCCAGCCGAAACCTCGGAACTGCGCATCGGTGAATACCGAACTCGTCACGGAAGCCGCGAGCGAGCCCAGCCCGAGACCGAACAGCGCGCCCGTCTGCGGCACCGCGCCGTAGAGGCCGCGCCGGCTCTTCGGCGCGTATTCGACGGCCAGCAGAAGCCCTCCGCCCCACTCGCCACCCAACGCGAGCCCCTGAATCAGTCGGAGCACCGTCAATAGAATCGGCGCCCAATTGCCGATCGCCGCATATTGCGGAAGAAAGCCGATCAGCATGGTCGAGCCGCCCATCAGGGACAGCGTCACGACAAGAGTCTTTTTCCGGCCAATGCGATCGCCAATATGGCTGAACACAATGCCGCCGACAGGACGGACCACGAACGCCAAGGCGAACGACGCAAACGAAAGCATCAGACTGACGTTCGGATCGGTACTCGGAAAGAACAGTGGGCCAAACACGATCCCCGCCATCGTTCCATATAGGAAATAGTCGTACCACTCGACCGCGCTGCCGATTGCGCTACCGACAAGAGCCCGACGCCTCGTCGCCAGGTCTGGTTCGGCCGAGGCATGTCGCGTCCTGCCGAAAGCGATCGATTCAGTTACCTGCGGATAGTCGCGTCGAGTCATGTGGTCTCTTGATGAATTCAATTGCCGGCAACGATAGCGCGAGCCCCGTCCGGCAGGTGTACGCACCGAACGTCGCGCGTCTGCCTGGCGGCCAATGCGGGCGGCGCACGCGTTGGCTGATAGCTGGTCAACGCTCGGGGTATGACCGCTACTTGACGCGCAACAGGGACTTCATTTCCTGCAGACTTTCCGTAGCCCGGTGCGCAATACCCGTCATTGCCTCGACCTGCGACTTGCGGGCTGACTCCGAGAGTTCCACCATGTCGGCAAGCGCCTTCTTGTACACGCTGTGCGCCTGCTCGACCCGGGCTCCGAGGTCGGGCGCGATCCCTGAGTCGGTTGCCGCGACTGTGAAGGAATCCTGAATTCCCTGCATGATCTGCGTGAGAATCTCGGTCTGTTTGCGCGCGACCGTTTGCATCGACTCATAGGCCGTCCGGTTGGCCGCGACCAACGCATCGACATCCTTGCGGCGGGCATCGATGATCGGCCCCATGTCCAGCCCCGGAACGTTGAACTGATCGAGCAGTTTGGTCAGTCCAGCGAACGGATTCAAATCACTTTCCTTTTCGCTCATGGTGCTCTCCTCATAGATTTCTGTAGAGACGTTCAGCGAATTGCGTTTTCACGAGAGGTGGGCATGACGAGCGCGTCTCCTTCGATAACCACCTTGCCCGCCACCGTGCAAACGGTGGTCAGCGACACGCGGCGTTTCTCCGCGAAGATCTCTTTCACCGTGACCGTGGCGTGGACCGTATCCCCAGGCCGCACCGGTGCCTTGAAGCGCAGGTTCTGCCCCAGATAGACGGTCCCCGGGCCTGGCAGGCGTCCGGCAATCGCCGCGGAAATCACGCTCGCGCTCAGCATGCCGTGCGCGATGCGCCCCTTGAACTGGGTGGTCTGCGCAAATTCCTCGTTGATGTGCACCGCGTTGTTGTCACCCGAGGCCGCCGCGAACAGCACAATGTCCGCTTCGGTGATCGTCTTGGCGAACGAGGCGCTCATGCCCATCCTCAGGTCTTCGATGTCATAGCCGTCAAGTTGATTCATGCATGGTCTCTGGTTGAGTATTGCTGCCTGTCGGAAGCCCGGCTGTTCACCGGTGCCTCGTGGCAGTTTTCACACGCGTGCCTCCGCCTTCTCATGCTTCATGCCGCCACTTCCACCGGCCGCGCGCTGCGGAATGCCTGCAGACGCTGCTCCTGCAGTTTTCTCGCGGCGGCGAAACTCTTCTCCTTCACGTGGCCATAGCCGCGAATTTCATCGGGCACGCTGGCTAACGCCACCGCAGCCGCATGATTGTCGACGCTCAGTCCGGCTGCGATCTCGTCGAGTAATTTCGTGTAGTCCTCGATCCATTGCCGTTCCTGATGACGTTCGTCGGTCTTGCCAAAAACGTCGAGCTTGGTGCCGCGCAGGACCTTCATCTTTGCCAGCACCTTGAACACCGACAGTACCCATGGTCCGTACTCGCTCTTGCGCAGCTCGCCGCTCACCGGATCGCGCTTCGCGATCAGCGGTGGCGCCAGATTGAACTTCACCGTGTAGCCCCCCTTGAACTGCGTGCGCAGCGTTTCGAGAAACGCCGGGTCCGTATGCAGCCGCGCTACCTCGTATTCATCCTTGTAGGCCATGAGCTTGTACAGATAGCGCGCAGCCGCTTCCGCAAGTTCGCTCTTGCCGCCTGCGACGCGCTTTTCCGCTGCGAGCACCCTCTTCACCACCTCGGCGTAGCGTCTCGCGTAGCCGGTGTTCTGGTAAGCCATCAGTTCCGGCACACGCACTTCGAGCAGACGGCGCACCTCGCCCTGTGCACCCACCGCGTCGACGATGGCCCGCGCCGCCGGCGCAAGCTGCGGGGCTGACGTGAGTACGCCCACCGGCGCTCGGCCCTTGGCGATTTCCGTCTGCACGAAGGCGCGGTCGACCACCGCCATGCGGCCCCATCTGAACGCGGCCAGCCCCATCTCGACACCGACACCGGCCTGCCGGATCGCCGTCTCGATCGAATCGCTCTTCAGCGGAAGCGTGCCCGCCTGGTAAGCAACTCCCACCATGAACAGATTGGTGGCCATGCTGTCGCCGAACAGCCCTTCAGCCAGCACCTGGCCGTCGAGGAACACGTTGTCGGCCTTGCGCGTCACCCGCTCGATGCCGCCCGTCAGTCCGTTGAGCGCCGGGAACTGCACATGCCGGTTCGAGACCATCTGGCCCGTCGGAGTCTGCGTGGTCGAAACCACCGCGATCGTCCGCTCGGGATGACACTTGTCGAGATTCTTCGGGTCGGTGGCATTCAGGATGTCGAAGCCCAGGTACAGATCCGCGCGACCGTCGGAGATCTTGTTCGAGCCGTCGAACGGCGCGTTCGTGACCTTGATGTCGGAGATCACCGCGCCGCCTTTCTGCGCGAGGCCCGTCTGATCGAGGCCGATCACATGCTTGCCTTCGAGGCGCGCGGCGTTGGCGATCGTCGCCGCCACCGTCACCGAGCCGGTGCCGCCAATACCCATGATGTGCACGCCGAAGCCGAAGCTCGCATCGACCTTGAACACCGGATCGGGCAACGTCCGCTCGAGCGCCGGAATGCGGCTCTTCTTTTTCTTCTTCGGTGCATCGCCCTGAACCGCTTCGGCAATAGGCGTGACGGTCAGGAACGACGGACAGAATCCCCTGATGCAGGAAAAGTCCTTATTGCAGGACGATTGATGAATGCGCGTTTTGCGGCCGAACTCGGTCGCCACCGGTTCCACGCTCATGCAGTTCGACTTCTCGCCGCAATCGCCGCAGCCCTCGCACACGCGCTCGTTGATCACCGTGACTTCAGCCGGTTCCTCGGCCTTGCCGCGGCTGCGCGCACGACGCAACTCGGCCGCGCATTCCTGGTCGTGGATCAGCACCGTGGTGCCTTCGATCGCCGCCAGCGCACGTTGCGCCTCATCGAGGCGGTCACGATGCCACACCTCGGTGCCGCCCGTCAGCGTCACCTGTTCGTACGCTTCGGGCGTGTCGGTCGTGACGATCACCTTCTTGACGCCGTTGGCGAGCAAGTCCGAAACCATGTCGGCCACCGGATGCGCACCCATGATCGCCTGACCGCCGGTCATCGACGTATGCGCATTGCGCAGCAGCTTGAAGGTGATGTGCGCGTTCGTCGACGCGGCATAGCGGATCGCCAGGCTCCCCGAGTGGGCGTAGGTGCCATCGCCCATGTTCTGGAATATGTGCTTCGCCTCGGTGAACGGCGCCATGCCGATCCACTGCGCCCCTTCCGCGCCCATGTGGGTGCCCATCACCACGTTGCGATCCATCCACATCGCCATCGTGTGGCAACCGATCCCCGCCGAAACAATGCTACCCTCCACCGCCTGGGTCGAGCTGTTGTGCGGACATCCCGAGCAGTACCATGCCGTGCGCACCGCCGTGGGCAACCTGTTGCGCGCATGGATTTCGTCCAGCCGCGCGAGCCACGCCTCCGCCGATTCGACGCGACCCTTGCGTGACAGGCGCTTGAGCAGCGCACGGCCGATCACGTCCGACTCAAACTCGCCGTAATGCGGCAGCAGTTCCTTCTCCTCTTCGTCGAACTTGCCGACGATGCGCGGCGCGTTGGCCATACCGTACAGTACGTTTTTGGCGAACATCTCCAGGAACGGCCGCTTCTCCTCAATGACGAAAATTTCCTCCAGCCCTTGCGCAAACTCTCGTACGACCGTCGGCTCCATCGGAAACAGCATCCCCATCTTCAGGATCCGGATGCCATGACGGCGCAGCGCCGCATCGTCCAGTCCCAGTTCGAGAAAAGCCTGACGCAAGTCGTGATACGTTTTCCCGGCTGTGACGATGCCGAGCCACGCATCCGGGTTTTCAAACACAACGTTGTTGAGGCGGTTCTCGCGTGCGTAGCGCTTCGCCACTTCCAGCCGGCGGGTGTAAAGCGACTGCTCCATTTCCAGCGCCTCGGCGCGCACATTCATGCCCAAGTTCATGTTCGGCGCAAACGGCTTGCCGTCGAACATGAGGTCCGGCGTCACGAAGTTGAGCCGCTCCGGAGACACATTCGCGGTGCCGGAACCGTCGGCCACGTTGGTGACGATCTTCAGTCCGACCCACAGGCCCGAGAGGCGCGACATGTTGTAGCCGTGCAGCCCGAGGTCGAGAATCTCCTGCACGTCGCCGGGGTAGAGCGAAGGCATGCCGAGGTGAAACAGCATCGGTTCGGACTGACTGCATAACGACGAACTTTTGCAATTCGGGTCGTCGCCGACCACCGCCAGCACCCCGCCGTTCTTGCCGATGCCGGTATAGTTTGCGTGCTTGAGTGCGTCGCCGCTCCGATCGACGCCCGGTGCCTTGCCGTACCACATGCCGGTCACACCGTCGAATTTCTCCTTGCCGACCGTGTGCAGCATTTGCGTGCCCCACACAGCAGTTGCGGCGAGGTCTTCGTTGATGCCGTCGACAAAATGTATGTGATGCTCCAGCAACAGCTTCTGCTGCCTGATCAGTGAGGCGTCGAGCATGCCCACCGGCGAACCGCGATAGCCCGAGACGAACATGCCTGTCTTCAAACCCCGGCGCCGGTCGGCGCGTACCTGATCGAGCGTCAAGCGCACCAGTGCATCGATACCGCCGAGGTTGACCGTGCCCTCCTCCGGGACAAACGCATTGGCTACGTCTTGTTTTGATGCCATGAACTGCTCCTCCCTCGTGGCGCTAATCTGACTCAGTGGCTCAGGAAGTCGAGAACCATGCGATTGAACTTCTCCGCATGCTCCCATTGGGCCCAGTGACCGCAGCGGTTGAAGATATGCAGTGAGGCGTTTTGCAGGCCCCATACCAGACGCAACCCCATGTCGAGCGGTACGAACCGGTCGTCGCGGCCCCAGATGACTAGAGCCGGGGCGGATATTTCAGCCAGTCGATGTCCGACATCGGGGAACTGCCGCGGATTGGCGGCGAGACTCGCGAGAAAATTCTCGAGATGGTCGCGGCGAGCCAAGGTGTTATCCAGACGGGCCTGAATCAGTTCGTCGGTCAAGCGACTCGCGTCGTACATGAAGACGTCGAGCATCTTCTTCAGGTTCTCGAAGGTGGGCTCCCGATACACGCCCTGCAGCAGTTTGATACCCTCGAGCGGCATCGGCTGGAACAGGCTAGGCCCACCGGTGCCCCCACCCATCAGCACCAGTTTATTGACCCGCTGCGAATTGGCGAGAGCGAACGCGACCGCGCTGTGCGCGCCCATCGAATTACCCACGATATCCACGGGCTCGTCGATACCAATCGCATCGAGCAAGCACTTTAGTGCGCGCGCATTCAGTTCGGAGCGTGACCCGGCGCAGATGATCGTGTCGCTCTTGCCCCAGCCCGGGCAGTCCATCAGGACCACGCGGTAACCGGCGTCGGCGAAAAAATCGACGTTGCGGCTGAAGTTTGCCCAACCACTCGCGCCCGCACCCGAGCCATGCAACATCACCAGGGGCTCGGCACCCTCGACAGTATCGTTATAGTGAATCCGCAAATTCTGGCCATCGACATCGATGCTGACGAATTTGCTGGTGGAGGCTTCGCCCAATGCCGGGCTACTGGCGGTCATGTTCACGTTCCCTTTTTGTATGCGGGTGAGACGGTCGGTACGACCGGCGTGGAATAGAGACCAATGTGTATCAAACCGGCTCCGCGCTGAGCACGCCGTAACCGGCGATCCATTCATTGATCGCCCTGTAATACACGTTGCGGGCGGTGTACTTGCCGCACACTGCGAATGCCGAGAAGGCCGCAACCCAAGTACGGATTTCGTGCGCCGATCGGCCTGCCTGGTTCGAAATGTCCTCGATGTCGAAGTCGTCGACTTCAGCGAGGCGTCCCTGAATCAGCATGTCGATGAATGCCTGGTCCCACACCGGGTTCAGCGGGGTCTGCGGACTTGCCGGGGTGCCGTAGACTTTACCGGCCGCGATCGTGCGCGCCTGGCGGGCAGCACGGGCGTCCGGTGTCGGGTTACGCCCACCGATCAGAAACTCGGCGACGTCCTCCGACGCGCTGGACAGCATGGGCACCGGCGGCTCGTGCGACAGTCCGCCGGTGCCGACGATCAACACCCGCCGATCGAGCTTTGCCACAAAGCGGCCGACCGCCTCACCGAGCCGGCGGATCCGACGATAAGGCGCAAACGGCGGCGCCACGGAATTGATGACGATGGGAATCACCGGATAGCGGGTCAGACTACCGCTCATCTCCTCGAGCACCTGCGTGCAGCCGTGATCGACCTGCAAGCGATGCGAAAGCGCAATGTCCACGTCGCTGTCGAGAATGAAGCGTGCCATTTGCAACGCCAACTCCTGAGGAATCGACAACGGACCGGGCAACGTCAGATAGTCGGCGACCGATTCGGCGGCGGTAGCGATCACGAACGGCGGCATCAGATCGTAAAACAGGCCATTGAAGTGATCGGTTGCGAATAACACGATCAACTCTGGATCGAAGGCCTCGACTTCGGCCCGCGCGTTGGCAATTACCGCATCGACTTCAGCGACGATCTTGGCGCCTGGGTCGTTCAATCCACGCAGCGGCGTGTGCGACAGGCATTTCAGTGTGACGCTCACGGGCCTCCTCAGTCTGTCTTTTACCCGCCGTTCAGCAACGATCGAAGGCTTTGCTGAGAATCCCGCCAGGACTCCGGCGCAAGACGGACCTGCTTATCGATCAGCATTCTGGCGCTGCGCATGTCGCGCGGCCGGTTCACCATGACCGCGGCGACCAGTCTGTCATCGCACACCCCGAGCAACATGAACCCGGGCTCGCCCATCGTGCCGCGGACGATCCATTGCGCACCCGTCATATCGCCGGCAAACTGGATATTCAATCCGCACTGATCAGTCCAGAACCAGGGAGCGCCGACCTTGTCCGCGTCGATGTCCATCATCGACTTAGCGGCGGCGACAGCCTGCCTGTTTGCGTTCTCCCACGTTTCGAGGCGACGATAGTGGCCCGTGTGCGGATCCCACTGTTTGGCCGCGTCACCCGCGGCATAGATGGCCGGATGCGAGGTCCGTGCGCGTTCGTCGACCAGGATACCGTTATCCACTTCCAGACCGGCCGCGCTCGCGAGGCTCGTGTCAGGCTCGACCCCAATGCCATAGACGATGGCATCGCCCGTGACCCGTGTGCCGTCTGCCAGAGTCAACGCGATTTCGCCGTTGTCACGGCAAGCGTGCGTCACTGCGGTACCGATATGAAGCACGGCGCCGCGCTCTGAATGCACCTTGCACAGGTATTCGTTAAGAATGGCAGGCGAACAACGCCCCATCACCATTGGAGCCTGCTCCACGATCGTGACGTGTGCGCCGAGATCGATCGCACTCGACGCGAGTTCGAGTCCGACAACGCCGCCCCCGACCAGCACGATGCGTCGCCCGCGCTTTATGACCGACTGAAGCACGCGCGCGTCGTCGAGCGTGCGCAACGTGTAGATGTCCTCGCCCAGCTGATCCAGTAGCGGCAGACGGCGAACCGTCGCACCGGTCGCGAGCAGCAGCCTGTCGAATGGCAAAGTCTCGCCATTGTTCAGCGAGACATGCCTGGCAGCGGGGTCGATCGCCGTTACCCGCGTGCCGAGTCTGACCTCGATGTTGTGCTCTGCATAAAAATCATCCGGAAACAGCTGACAGCGGGCGGTCTCCGGGTGCAGCAGCAGTTCTTTCGAAAGCGGAGGCCGCTCATACGGCGCATGCGGCTCGTCGCCGATCAGTACAACTCGGCCGTTGAAGCCGTTCCGGCGCAATTCGGCTGCCGCCACGGCGCCAGCCTGGCCAGCACCGACAATCACGAAAACAGCTTTGTTCATGGCTCAGTCTCACTTTCTGCCGCCGCGGTTGCAGGTCGAGCCAACCCGGCGATTCATCTTTTATCGGCGCATGTCATCCGAAACCTACAGGTGCAAACCGCCGGCGGCGTGACGAATGCCACGAATGCCGAGTCCGGCATCCGCATTGATCATGACGCCACTGAGCGTGCGGTTGTTCGCCCGAGACGCGAGCAGCACGAAGGGCCCAGTAAAATCCGCGGCTTGCGGAAAGAACTGCAATGGCAAAATGCTGGCGATGGCTTCCGGCGTGCGCGAATCCATGATGCGCAAACCATCCTGACCGAGCGATGCGGGACCCCGCAGATCGCTCGCCATGCCGCATGGACCGACGCCGTTCACCCGCACCTTCGGTGCGAGCTCGTAGGCCAGTTCCCGGATCAGCCCCGTCGCGGCATGCTTGCTTGCCGTGTACAGCGGACCACCGCCTCCAGGATAGAACGACGAATTCGAAAGCGTGAAAATAATGCTGCCTTGCGACGCGATCAACGCCGGCGCGGCAGCTTTCGCGCCAAGCAGATAGCCTTTGACGTTGATCGAGAACAGCTCGTCGAACCCATCGTCCAGTTGTTCAGGCGTCAGATCCATCAAACGGGCTGCGTGATCCCAAACCGCGGCGTTGCCGACGAAACAATCGAGCTTGCCGAACCTGTCGAGCGCCGCCGCAACGGCGCGCGCATTGTCTTCATTGCGGCACACGTCCCCCTGGACCGCGACGACGGCATCGCCGAAGCGCGCGCGCAACGCATCGACTTTCTCCACTGAACGCTCGAGCACCGCAACGTGCGCGCCCTCTTCCAGAAAGCGTTCGACCAGAGCCAGTCCCAGCCCGGAACCCCCTCCGGTAATCAGTGCAACTTCGCTATCGAGCCATCTCACAGCAGCACCCCGGAAAAGTCGACAAATATCCTATCGCCATCCGTGACCACCGGATAGGTCGCTAGCGGCACGGTCGCCGGTTGGCACAGCGCCGCGCCAGTTTTTAGACAGAATCGCGCCGAATGCAGCGGACATTCGATCGTCCCGTCGTCCTCGACATATCCTTCTGACATCGAAGCATTTCCATGACTACATCGATCGCCGACCGCATACAGACTGCCGCCGGAGTTCACAACGGCAATCGGCGCCTTCTCGAGCTTGATCGTTTCGCCTTCGCCCAGCGAACCCTTTTTACACACGAAAATACGGACCATGATTAGAAAAGAACACTGAGGTTATGGGAAGCCAGTACCACCTGATCAAGTGCGATCTCGCGGCGGCACACCTGCCAGCCGTCGGCATTAGCACACCTGCGCAAACGGTCGTGGCGCATACCCGCATAGAAGGTTTCGTCGCGTTCCTTCTGCGCCCGGTACAGGAGGTAGTTCAGACGAACGTCGAATTCGTCCTCGTGCTCGCCTTGCTTCACTTGAATATTGGTTACCAGATGGCGAGTTCGCGAGGGCGGCTCTTCGGCCCACGCCATGCCCGTTTCAAGGCGGGCAATGCGGCGCTCGAGTTGATGCCAGGTGTCGTTGAAGATCCATGTGCTCGGCGGCTGGACACTACGGCGGCGGTCCCGGGTCTGTGCATTGGTCACGGTCCGCATCGTATAGCTGATGTCTTCCGAGAGCAGTGCCAGCCAGTCGCGAAAGCGCCAGTCGTCAAGCAGGGCCGCCTCGTGGTACAGGAACTGCGAGATCTCGTGATGCAGCGCGAGGGACACGCATTCATGGCGAATACCGGCGTCGACACTCACTTCATGACCTCCTGCTCGAACTGGCGCGTCCGCTGTTGTACTTCTTCCCATGTGTCCGACATCATCAGATCCGCCCAGCGCCGGTACATGCCTCGGGCCGCGGTTTCGGAAAAGATGTAATTGGTGATGCCAGGAATTCCGTCGTCACGGATGCGTTCGTTGTTCAATCCCATTTCCACGCACAAGCGGGTTTTCTTCGCGCGTTGACCACGCAGCACCTTCTGGATCTCCACCCAGTTCTCCGAATCGTCCTGTTCGAGAAACCCTGCCGGACCGAAGGCGCGGGTTGCGCTTCGCTCGAATGCCGCCTTGACGTCGTCGGACGCATCCTTGTCGGCAATGCAGAAAGCCCACACTTCGACCTGGTTCGGCCCACGCGGATGCCAAACGCGCAGCGTCGCGGTGCCGTTCAGCCAGGACATTGTCGGGAACATATTGTTGTGCCCCGCAAGTCGCAACGCGCGAACTTTGCCCAGACGCTGCTCGGCTTCCGAATAGGTATCCCGGAAGTATTGCGAAACGTCGCCGTCGACCCACACGTTCGCGTCAGGCTGATCAGTGAAGAAGAAGCCGCTGCCATGGCCGTTCTGACCGAACTGGATCGCATCTTTCGCGGTTTCCCAAACGGGCCGGGCGGTCTGACCGCCACCAAGTGCCCTGTCGATACTGTCCGGCTTCGCGCCCAGTACCTGTACAGCGGACGCATGTGAAAAGAGTGCGTGATACTGGTCGCTCGTGAACTGTTCCGCTGGGAACTTCCAGTTGCAGTCGATCACCCACTTATGCACCCCGCCGATGATCTCCGTGCCGCCCTCACGGCGATCAAGCACGCCGTCCAAGTACCACGCGATATCGCCCATGTACTCTTCCAGACCCGGCGCCGTGATATCCCAGTTGCCGAATATCAGCCCCTTGTAGATAGCCATGCGGGGGACTTCCTGCAGACCCAGCTTATGTTTGCACAGGCCGTGCGGATAGGCGCGCTCCTCAAGCGGCACTTCGACGAGCGCTCCATCGACGCCGTACGACCAGCCGTGATAAGGACAGGTAAAAGCGCGGGTATTGCCCGAGTCGGCGAAGCTGACTCTCATAGAGCGATGGCGACACTGATTGAGGAATGCCTTGACCGCCCCGTCTTTCTGACGCACAACGACAACCGGGTCTTCACCCATGTACGTGTTGAAGAAGTCGCCAGCTTTGGGAATCTGGCTTACATGTGCGAGGAACAGCCAACAGCGGCCAAAGACGCGTGCCAGCTCCAGTTCATAGATGGCGGGGTCGGTATAAATCGACGGGCTGATAGTGCCATTGCGCGCATCGATCAGGGCGTCAAAATCCACTGTTACAGCCATTTGTCTTATCTCCTCCTGCTGATTTATCGACTCAATAGCAAAGCCGTTGAGAAATAATCGCAGGAGCCGATCGGCATGTACAATACCGAAATAGTCTCATGTGAGACCATATTGGAAGGGTATCTGCGCATGGAACTCCGACATTTGCGCTACTTCGTCACAGTAGCCGACGAGTTGAATTTCACCCGTGCCGCTTTGCTGTTGCATACCGCGCAACCAGCACTAAGTCAGCGAATTCGAGATCTTGAAAACGAGCTCGGTGTGCAGTTGCTCGAACGCACGAACAGAAAAGTCGAGTTGACCGAAGCCGGCAAGGTCTTTCTCGCCGAGGCGCGAGTCACGTTGGCACAAGCGGGCAGAACCGTCTCGAGAACGCTCGATGCCGCCCGGCGCCGAGACCGTGGGGTAACGATAGGTTTTGTGCCTGCGGCAGAAGCCAGGATCTTCCCGACCATTCTGCACCAGCTAGCTACCGACCTCCCACAATTGAACGTCACGCTGCGCAGCCTGCCGACCGCCGAGCAGGAAGAGGCATTGCTTGCTGACGAAATTGACGTGGCGTTCATGCGCAGACCCGTGCATTCCGCGGAATTGGCTAGCGAAGTGGTATTGACCGAGCCTTTGGTCGTCCTATTGCCGACTGCGCACCCGTTGGCGAAACTCGAACGTATTGCGCCTGAAATGCTCGATGGCGAAGCATTCATCAGCAGCGACCCGCAATTTTCCGGTCAACTCTATTCGGTAGTAGAGGAATACTGCACAAAGCACGCGCTTCATCGCCGGGTCATCCAGGTCGCGTCAAATGTTCTGCTTAATTTGAACCTGGTGCGCATGAATCTCGGCTATGCCTTGCTTCCGGCCTATGTGTCGGCGTTGGCGGGAGAGTCGATCTGTTGCCGGCCGCTGGACCGCGAGCCGCCCTATCTCGATCTCCTGATGGTGCGCCGCGCCAACAATCGGTCAGCGGCCCTAAGCAGATTGCTCGAACTGGTGCGTAACGCCGCGATCGACCGCGATACGGTTGCTTGAGGCACATCGAAATTGGCCCCTATGAATTGCAGCGAATGGCTCTGAAGTCCGGAACCGAATCTGCGTATAGTTCCTGCATCGGCCGCTTGACGGCTTGGCCACTTTATCCAGAAGCCAACAGGCAGGAGATTACGTCGTGAAAAGCACTGAGCTGGTCAGCCGCAAGGACGCCGCCACTCCGCGCGGAGTGGGCGTGATGTGCGAGTTCTACGCGGAGCGCGCCGAGAATGCGGAGTTGTGGGATGTCGAAGGCTGCCGCTTCATCGGCTTCGCCGCGGGCATCGCCGTGTACAACACGGGCCACCGCCATCCGAAGGTCATCGCCGCAGTGCGCGCTCAGCTCGACCGCTGCACGCACACCTGCTACTAGGTGGTGCCGTATGAGTCGTATGTCTCGCTAGCGGAAAAGCTCGCTCAACGCGCGCCGGGTAACTTCGCCAAAAAGGCCACGTTCTTCACAACAGGGGTCGAAGCCGTCGAAAGCGTCGTCAAGATCGCGCGCGCCGCGACGGGCCGCCCTGCCGTTATCGCGTTCGGAGGCGGTTTCCACGGCCGCACGCCGATGAGCATGGCGCTGACCGGCAAGGTCGCGCCATACAAGGGTGGCTTCGGGCCCTTTACGTCGGACGTCTACCACGCGCCGTATCTGAACTCACTGCACCGCGTCACGACCGCCGACGCGCTGAAGGCCGTCGAAACGCTGTTCAAGGCCGACGTCGATCCGAAGCGCGTCGTCGCGATCATTTTTGAACCCGTCGAAGGTGAAAGCGGCTTCTGCGCAGCGCCGACGGACATCGTGTACGGCCTGCGGCAGATCTGCGATCGCCTCGGCATCCTCCTGATTGCCGACGAAGTGCAGACCGGCTTTGCACGTACTGGTAAGCGGTTCGCGATGGAACACCACGGCATTGCGCCAAACCTGCTGACGGTCGCCAAGAGCCTCGCGGGCGGCATGCCGCTGCCGGGCGTGGTGGGCCGCGCGGAGATGATGGACGCGGCGGCTCCCGGCGGCGCTGGGCGGGACGTATGCGGGAAACCCACTGGATGTCGCGGCGGCGCACGCGGTGCTCGACGTAATCGACCATGAAAAGCTTTGCGAGCGCGCCATGAGGCTTGGCGACAAGCTCAAGGACAAACTGAATGCGATGAAGACGGAAGTCCCACAGATTGCAGAAGTCAGCGGTCCCGGCGCGATGAACGCCGTCGTTTTCTGCCTTCCGGGCACGACCGAACCGGACGCCGACTTCACGAAGCGCGTGAAGGCGGCAGCACCGCAACGCCGCTTGATCCTGTTCGTGGGCGGCGTGCACTCGAACGTGGTGCGCTTCCTGTTTCCACTGACCGTGTGGGACAACGTGTTCGACGAAGCGCTTGCGATCATCGAAGAGTCGCTGATGGAGCAGTCGGCGTCGCCGCCTGATCGTCACCCTCCGAAGCCTCACGGGCACCGAAGTGGTGCCCCGCGCGGCGATCTCCCGCTAAACCGGAACAGCCTGCGAAGCATCACCAGTGATGTGGGGGATTACGACCTTACCGCTCTCGCTGCATGCCTGCCGCGCAGCCAATCGAGCGCGAGGAGCAGACAGGTCGAGAACACCACGAGAATTGTTGTGAGCGTCGCAATCGGTGGACTGATGTTCTCGCGAAGGCCCGTGAACATCTGACGCGGCAACGTCGTCTGTCCGGGGCTCGCGAGATACAGCGGAACCACGATTTCACCGAACGACTTCGCGAACGCGAACAACGCACCGGAGATCACGCCCGGTGCGATCACCGACAGCGTGCGGCGGAAGAACGTTGTGACCGGATTCGCACGGAGCGAGAGGCTCGCGCGCACGAGGTTGCAATTGAATCCCTGCAGTGTCGTCGACACCGTCATCACGACGACCGGCACGCCGAGCGCCGCGTGCGCAAGGATCAGCCCGCTGTACGTCTTGGCGAGCCCGGGCGGCGCAAAGAACAGACATATCGCGACGCCCACCACGACGACCGACGCAATCATCGGCAAAATCAGGACCGCCATGAGGATCGCGTTGCCGCGAAAGCTGGCTTTCGTGATGCCGATAGCGGCCAGCGTACCGAGCACCGTCGCGACGAGAGTGGCGGCCAGCCCGATGATGAAGCTGTTCTTCGCGGCCACGCACCAGCTTTCGGACATCACGAGGTGCTGATGCCAGCGCAGCGACCAGCCCGGAATCGGATACAGGAGGAACGTGCTCGACGAGAACGACAGCGGCACGATCGCGGGCACCGGCAGCACGAGGGAGAGCAGCTTGAAGAATCGCGAGGCCACACAGCACGAAGTACCAGACGCGCTCGATGCTCGAGGTATGCGGCGTAAAAAGGGGGGTTGGCGAGTTTTATTGCCGTTTGGCGTTGTCCGTGCGGCTTTTAGCCGAGGCTCAGTTGCGTATGTGTGAAGCGCCCATAGGTGAAGTACAGCACCGTCGTCGCCGTGAGCAACCGCGCGCCGAGCGCGCAAGCCATGCCCCACTTGATCGAGACGTTCGTGCAGTACGCCACGTAGTGGCTGACCATCTGGTCGGCGGAGTCACCCAGCATATCGTCAGTTGCTGCACCTGATGCAGCAGCCATTCTCACTAGCCGGCTCGGGCCGGGCACGAAGCTCCCGAGTTCACGCACACTCGCGAGCGACCTCGGTGTAGCGCGTAGTACGGTGCTGCACGTCTACGATCCGTTGGGCGCGGAGCTACGTCATTCCAAGTACGGGCAGCGGCATCTATGTGGCCGATACGCGGCCCAATTCGTCGGCCGTGGACGTGCGCCCGGACGACATGCGCCGCGCGCCGAACAATCGGGCGGTGCAAACGTTTGTGCGGCGCGACGTGTCGGTGCGCGGCCAGCGACTTATCGACGAGGCCGGGGTGTCGGCCAAACAGCTCGGCGCATTCATGCCGCGCGTGCCCGTGTGATCGAAAGGCCCACATTCGCGCGTGCGGCATGAGGCATGCGTTGCCTCATGCGGGCGAGGCGCCGCACGCATTGCCGACCGGCTGGCCACTTCGTTCCGCAATGCAGGCGTCAACGATGGCCCGCCTGCGTAAGGGAACGCAGAGGGCTGCATTTCGAATAAAAGCGGTCGTTTTCGAACCGATCTGCGACGGCCGTCCAACAGTAAATGCCTGTCGGCGGATTGCCGATCCTCAGTTCGCTACCCATCAGATCCGTTCGATCGACGAGCGGATCACGTAGATCGGCTGATGCGGCAAGAATGAACCGGAACCGCGTCGAGACATCGCGGCGGCTCACGAACCAGCGGAATTTATAGGTGCCAGTGGCGGCACAGTTCACGGCGGACACAGCCAGCCCGAACTGACGACGCTCGAAAGCGTACACACTGGGGAGGCCGTCGAGGCCGTTCCCGTCTATAGACGCGATCCGTACGAAATACGTATCATCCGGCAGATCGTCGAAAACAGCGTGCGCGCTACTCACACGCAGGTCGCGGACCATCTCGAGTTGCCTGGCGTCATGCGAAATCAGGAGGTGGTAACCAACCGCATGCTCATCCGGCTCGACGTCGAAAGTGACCGACTGGCCCTCCTGCAAGCGAGCAGGCCTCACGAGCGACGGCGCCGGCAACAGGTTCACCGGGCTGCCGATCGCGTCATCGGCACGGGTGACGTTGCCGAAGTTCGCGGTCACGAGTTGCGCGGCCGCGTCTAGCGGCATACCGGGCACCGGCGGGACGCTCCGGCCGCGAGGCGTCAGCGGATCGATTCCCACCGCGCCCTCGAACACGGCGACCTTGGTGGTCTGCGCCGCGACATCGTAGCCAACGCTGAAGTGCGTGCCGCGCACACCGGCGATCACCGACGGCGAGTGGATCTGGAACAGATCGCTGCGCCGCGTCGCGTGTGTAACACGGCCCTCCACCTCGCCGTGGCGCAGCCCGAAGATCCAACTCGTCGCGCCGGTAAGCGTGATGTGTCGTAATTTTTCGATGCTGAGTTCGCTCTCCTGCGAGACCACCACGTGCGAACCATCCGGCAGATGAAGCGTTGCGAATCCATTCCGGCCTGTCAATACCCGATCGCCCTCAATGAGCATTTCACCGGTATGCAACGGTAGATTGAAGCCCGTGCGGAACTCACGCTCGACAGGACCGCTCGTCGCGAGCACTCGAGTCGCATCCCAGTCCTGCCGTAAACGGCTGGCGGGCAGATGCAGCACGATGCCTGCCGGCATCCGGCGCGGCGCGGGCACGTGATTGAAATGACCCAGCAACACCCAATCGGCCGGACCGGTCAGGTATCGAGCTGCAATGTCGTACAGCGTGTCGCCGTCCTGCGTGGTGTAGATCGCGTACGCCGGTGTCGTCTTTTCACCGGCCTCGCCCTTCGGGTTCTGCGGCTGTGCGGCCACGCCCCCGCTAGCTGCACAGGCTGCAAGCAGGCAGACAATCGCAAGCCATCCGGCGCCACGGCGACCTCTAATGGTTGCGTCGCCGGGTATGACCTTGTATGCGAGAACCGTCATGGCTCCTCCGCTTCACACGGGCGTCGACTATCAGGTTGTAGAAACTCGCTTCTTCAGTGCGGTTTCCCTCACCTTTGTGAAAGTATTTATTCAGCTATCCACAGCATTATTTCCGGACATCTATAAGCAAGCCATCCTCTCTATCCGAAGACTAGCAACAGATGATTCCGGCGAAAGTTAATTTTTTAAAAATTAACAATCCTCAATAAATTCTGAGTCAAAGTTTCGTTATGCAAATCTCGTCAAACAAAACGGTTTGAGATCGACGGGAGGCTCGTTGCCGCAAATCAGCGCCGCGACGCATTCGCCGACCGCCGGTCCGATGCCGAACCCATGTCCGGAAAAGCCCGATGCGAGATAAAGGCCGGGCACATCGTGGAGCGCTCCGATAACCGGCATCGCGTCGGGCGTGACGTCGATATAGCCGCCCCACGAATGCGCGATTCGTGCGCCATTGAACACCGGAAAGGCTTCTCGCAAACGTGTCCACGCTTGCTCGACGCCCTTCGCATACGGCGGCGGATCGAGCATGCGACAGTGCTCGAACGGCGTCTCGCGATCGGTTGAGAAGCGTCGCGGGATCCTCAATTCATCAAAGAAACGTTCGCTCACGCGTACGCGCACGATCGACCGGTTCTCGATCCATGGCCGAATGAATTTGGTCATCAAGCGGAAGCTGTCCGGCACGAGTTCGGCGAGTGACGCGGAGAACTGTGAGACCGTGTAGCCGCCGTCCGCGCGCTTACGGCACGTGAAATCCTTGCCGTTAATGGACACCCACATGTTCGCGTCGAACGGCGCCGTGCGCAGCACTGATCCGCGCACCTTGAGCTGCGGAAACTCGATGCCGAGGTTGCCACAGAACAGACGCGACCACGCGCCCGCCGCCACCAGAACGCTCCGCGCCTGCACAGGCCCCCTTTCGGTGACGACGGCACTGACGCGGCCCGCACTGCGCTCGATACCGCGCACTGCGCAGTTCTCGACGATGATCGCGCCGGCCTGCCGCGCGAGCGCGGCGATGCCGGCCGTCGCCTTTGTTGGTTCGGCGACACCGCAGCTCGCGCTGTACATCGCGCCTGTCCATGCACGAGCGCTGGCAGGCAGCAGCTTCTGCGCGCCGCGCTTCGTCAGGAACGAGGCCTGCGCGCCATAGACTTTCGCATTTTCGTACCAGCGCGCGTGATCATCCGCATCGCGATCGTTTTCCTGCAGATAGAGCAAGCCGTTCTGGCAATAGCCAACATCGACTTGCTGCTGAAACTCGCTCCAGCGGCGATTCGCAAGTAGTGCGAGCGGCACTTCCGGCAAGTCGCGCGATAGCGTGCGTACCCATCCCCAATTGCGGGACGACTGCTCGCACGCGAGGATGCCTTTCTCGAATAGCGCGGTCGGCACGCCCGCTTTGGCGAGCCAGTAAGCGGTGCTGGCGCCAATGATGCCACCGCCGACGATGGCCACATCCACCGGATCAAATCCCTCTGCCATGTTGTTCCTATCCTGTTATGAGTGCGATAGCGCCGGCATCATGCCGGTTGACCGAGCGCGTCGCGCAGTCGGTACCAACTGATCGCGAGGGCGGCGGCGAACTGGCGCGCGGGATAGAGAGGAAGGCGGCTCACCGGAGTAACCGGAAAATCCAACTGGTCGGCTGGCACGCCATTGATCGCATCGGCAAGCACGCGGCCGAGCGCGGTTGCCATCGCGACACCGCGGCCGCAATAACCGTATGCCGTCCAGATGCTCGGAGCGAGTTGATGGATACGCGGCAAATCGTCGATCGTCATGCCGACGCGACACGCCCACCGATGCTCCCAGCGCACGCCTGCAAGCTGCGGAAACCGCGCGATGGCGGCGGCCCGAAGCTGCTGTTCCGTCGCCCCATCGATGTAATCGGCCGCACGCCCGCGTCCGCCGATGACGAAGCGGCCTTCCGGATCGATCCGGCAGTAATACGTGATCTTGCGCGTCTCGGATATCCCCGCACGTCTCGGCAGCAGCGCTTCTTGCAGCGCCGCGGACAGCGGCTCCGTCGCGATCTGCGCGCTCGCCACGGTCACGTACGAATGGGCCACCGCCGGCCACAGCGTCCCGGTATAAGCATCGGTCGCGATAATGACGCGACGCGCCCGAACGGTGTGACCGCCAACCTTGAGCACCACCGCGTCCCCGGACCTTTCATGGATACCATCGACCGGCGAATGCTCGTACAACGTAACGCCCTGCTCGCCGGCCGCTAGTGCGAGTCCGCGTGCGAACGCGAGCGGATGCAATGCCCCCGCGCGTCGCTCTAGTAAACCGGCGGGCCAGAAGCGCGAGCCGGTTGCATCGAACATCGCGTCGGCGCATAGATACTCGACATCGCCGCCATGTGCGTTGATCTCCCGCACACGCCGTTCGAGATAGCCCACAGAGCCCGCCGAGAACGCTCCCTGAATCCAGCCCGTTCGCGTCGGCGCGCAATTGATCCGCAGAGCGGCTACGAGGTCGAACAGATATTCGGCGTTGCCGTACGCGAAACGCGTCATCTTTGCGGCTACGTCACGACCGAAGCGTTCGATCAACGCGCTCGGCATCGGCTTGAAGCCGGGCACAACCTGCCCGCCGTTGCGCCCAGATGCGCGATTCCCCACCTCAAATGCATCGAACAACGCCACTTGCCGCCCCACTTTCGCGAGATGGTACGCTGCGGATAGACCCGTGAAGCCCGCACCAATCACGGCGACATCGATATCGATGGACTCGCCGAGCGTGCTCGCCGGATTCCACGGCGCGGTTGTGCTCGCCCACAGGGTGCTGGCCGGTTCGAATGGATCGCGTTTCATGACGGCAGCCTCTCAGCGTGGGTAATGCGCTTCAGAAAGTCACGAACCCGTTCGTTCTTGGGGTAAGTCAACACCTCGCGTGACGGCCCTTGTTCCGCGATGCGCCCGCCATCAAGGAACAACGTGCGATCCGAGACGCAGCGCGCGAAGTCCATCTCGTGCGTGACGACCACCATCGTCATGCCTTTGTCCGCGAGCGCACGCATCACGGACAACACTTCGCCGACGAGTTCGGGATCGAGCGCGGAGGTCGGCTCGTCGAAGAGAATAGCCTCTGGTTCCATCGCTAGCGCCCGTGCGATCGCGACGCGCTGCTGCTGTCCACCCGACAGTTGGCGTGGATAGTGTTGCGTCTTCTCCGCGAGACCGACCGATGCGAGCAATTCCTTCGCACGCGCCGTTGCCTGCGCGACGCTCTCCCCCTTTACGTGAACCGGTCCTTCCATTACGTTCTCCAGCGCCGTGCGGTGCGGGAACAGATTGAAGCGCTGAAACACCATCGAGACGCGCTGCCGGATCGCGTTGATCTGCCGGTCTTTCGCGTCGACAGGAAGACCATCGATCGTGATGCGGCCGCCGTCGTATTGCTCCAGACCATTGATGCAGCGCAGAAGCGTCGACTTGCCTGAACCCGAAGGACCGATCAGACACACGACTTCGCCCTTGCGGATTTCCGCATTAATGTCCCGCAGAACACAATGGGTGCCGAATGATTTCCGGATATTCTCTATCTTGATCAATTGCCTTTCCCGAAGCGCCGTTCTAGTCGTCCAATTCCGTACATCATCGGCAAGCTCATCACCAGATAAATCAAGGCAACCAACGTGAAAACCGTTGCGCTCTTGAACGTCGCCGCTGCAATCAGTTTGCTCTGCATCGACAATTCCACGACGGTGATGACCGCCGTTTGCGACGAGTCCTTGAGCATCATCACGACGTTGTTGCCATACGGAGGCAGTGCGATCCGCAGAGCCTGCGGTAAGACCACGCGACGCATCAGCTTCATTCGCGACATACCGATGGATTGCGCGGCTTCGTATTGTCCTGAATCCACCGCGTCGATGCCCGCGCGAAATACTTCGGCCATATATGACGAATACGCGATGCCTAAACCCATCGCGCCCGCTTGAAATGCGGTGAGACTCACGCCGAACTGCGGCATGACGAAGTACATGTAGAAGAGAATCACGATGATCGGCACGCCACGCACAAGGTTCGTCAGCACACGGCTAGCGTGTACGAGGGGAGCGACGCCGCTTACGCGCAGCAACGCCCAGACGAGTCCTAGCAATGTGGCGATCACCAGCGCGGCGGCGGTAATGGCGATCGTCGTCAGTACGCCCTGCATGAGAACGGGCATGAATTCGATCGCATCGTTTATGAATAAATCAAACATCTGCGTATCCAGAGTTGCACAACCGGTTGCGGATTAGTGACTAACGTTCCACTTCTTCAGGATCGCGCTGATGGTACCGTCGGCTTTGAGTTTCGTGATAGCGGCATCGAGTTGCGCGCGACGCGCGTCGTCCCCCTTGCGTACCGCGAGCGCGATGTTCGTGGGCAGCGATGGCTTGTAACTATCGACATAACGCACGCCGCTCCCGCCCTGTGCGCGCACCTGATACGCGATGACGGGGCCGTCGCCGATCGCGGCATCCAAACGATGCAGCGACACGTCGCGCATCAGGTCGGACATGGTCTCGTACATCCTCACTTCCTTAACTCCTGGCGTCGCCTTGAGCGGATCGACGTACAGCGTGCCGATCTGCACGCCGACGGTCTTACCCTTCAGTTCCGCGAGGTTCTTATAGTCGATTTTATCGTCGGCGGGCACGATAAGCCCTTCGCCATATTCGAGGACGATCTGGGTGAAATCGACGACCTGCGCGCGTTGAGCAGTTTTAGCGAACGCCGATGAAATGAGGTCGATCTTGTTCGTTTGCAGCGAGGGCACGAGCGACGCAAACGGGATCGGCGCGATGTCCGTCTTGTAGCCCGCTTCCTTGCCTACCGCTTCCGCGACATCGATCATTGCACCGCGCAGCGTGTTGGTCTTGGGATCGAGGAAGTTGAAAGGCACGGCCGTGGGCGTCGCGCCTACCCGTAAGGGCGCCGGATCTGCATGCGCGATTGACATCGAGGCAACGCACAGGATGCCCGCCATCAAGACACTCAGCTTCTTCAACATGGAACCCCCTTCCTAGGTCGGTCAGCGATGCGGCTTTTGAGTCTGCAATTGTATTGCATAGCGATATTCGTATATCGCACAACAATCATTTATAGCCGTCCATTTACCAAGGGTCAACACGGCGTTTACCTTGATAAGTTGCGGAATTAGCCAAGTTTGCATATGCTGAACGCAGCTCGCTCGACCCAAGGGTGGCCACGTCGTCGCTTTATCTCGGATATTGTGATTCAATATATTCATCCCGCATTGCGCTGCCCTTCACTACCATGCCCCACACCATTCGCGGTCCGCAGCCGGCCAATTCATCGCCGGAGGAGTCGACGCTTTTCGTCCAGTCGCTCGCTACGGGGATCACCGTGCTCAACGCCTTCGACCCCGAAAACCGGGCGCTGAATCTGCCGGAAATCGCGGCAATAGCGGGCATTTCGAAGAGCGCCACCCAGCGCTTCGCGTTCACGCTCGAGGCGCTCGGCCTGCTGGAAAAAGATCCTGCGACGAAGCGCTACTCGCTGTCGTCGCGTACGCTGGAGATCGGATGCAAATATCTCGAATCACATCCGTTGCTAAGTCGGGCGAATCCGTTCCTGCTCGAACTCAATCGCACCTCTGGCGAAACAGTGAACCTTGCCGAGCCATCGGGCACGGACATGATCTACATCGGTCGCTTTCCCAGCCTGATGCGGCTGCTCGTTCACATGCCGGTCGGGCGTCGCATTCCAATTTATTGCTCGTCGGCGGGACGCGCGTATCTATCCGCACTCGACGAAGAACAAGCGCACCAATATCTCGTCGCGTGCGAGCGCGTCAAGTACACACCGAACACGATTACCGACATCAATGCACTGATGGAGGAGTTGCGTTTGTCGCGCGAGCGCGGCTTTGCCTATTGCAACGAGGAGTACTTTCGCGGAGATCTCGCGCTTGCCGTGCCGATCTTCGATTCGGGGCATCGCGTCGTCGCGGCATTGCAGCTGTCTGTGCTCGCGGGTAAGTGGACGCTGAAGCGCGCGCTTACGCGTTTCATCCCGATGATGCAGGAAACCGCGGAACGCATCTCAACGTCCTCGCCCACACCACAAGCACTAGCACCGTTTACAAATATTCCGGGGCGCAAGGTTTGAAAGGGCGTTGCCAACTTGGCGATAGTGATGAAGAATCGCCTGAATACATTGGTATGCCCATCGATCAGCGAAATAGAGCATCGGCTAGGGTCCACCGATACCACGCCGTGAGGCTTCCTTTGAGTTTCGCGCGATGGCACCAGGCCGTCATTCGATGGTGCGGCAATGCGAAGTACTGCCGGATCGGGCCGCAGCTTGAAAGGAAGGCCTGGGTGCGAACCGGATCGCGAAATCCACGCCATGGCGCGTTCACGCCGGCGCGTCGGTTGATGACTGTTCTCTGGGCGGTTGTTCACCCGTGCCGAAGCTTCGAGGAACATGTGCTTGACGCCGGCCAGTTCCGGGATGTCTGTCTTCGCCGCTGGGTAGCTGCGCAATTGGTCTGTGACAATCCGGCTCGGCACCGGTGCTGAATGCAGCACGCGCAGGGAGAAGCGTTTGACTGCACCCTGGTCGCGCTGCTTTTCCACCAGGACGTCCCACTCGGCGTCACGTTCGTCGACCGCACGCCACAGTAGGTAAGGTTTGCCACGCAGGCGGACGAACATTTCGTCAGGATGCCAAGTGGACCCGAGTTCGCGCCGAGTGACCTCGCCCGGCGTGCAAAGGCAGCCCCGAACCGGTCGCACGGGCGGCGAACCGTCTCGTGTGTCGCCCCGCTCAAACAGCAGTTCCGCGACTTCGCGCAGGGTCACGTTGAACCGGAAGTACCACCTCACCGCAAGTCCGATGATCGAGGCCGGGATTCGATGACCGAGATAGAGTGATTTCGTCGTCTCCATTGGGTCATCCTATCCGACCTCGGGTATTATCGTGATAAAGCCCTACGAACCCCGACAGAGACTTTGAATCACCGATGCTAATAGACAAGAGCGAGTTCATAAGGCTGCAAGGCGCCGATCAGGCGTGGGTATCAGCACTGGTGTAGAGCCGTCATGAAGCTGTTGCAAAGTGGTCCATTCCCCGAACTCGCATCTTACCTGCGAGGTAAGCGGGGACTCATAACGCGCCGCTGGCTGCGTGCAGTCAGATTCGATCCGACGATCGAGCTGGCGGGCAAGCTAACAACTGACCAGTTGCTGGACCATCTTCCGTTACTCCACGAGGAAATTTGCGCCGTTTTGTGTGCGCCCCCTGAAGAGACGACGCTTGCGCGTCTTCACAGCGACGCAAGAATGCACGGTCGCGACCGCTGGTTGCACGGGTACCAGCTCGATGAACTGTTTCGGGAGCTCAACCTGCTGCAGCGCTGCGTACAGCAGGCATCAAGGGAATTTTTTACAGATACGCCTACGCCGCGTAGCGTGCAGAGTGCAGCGCATCAACTGATTGAAGCTCTGTTCAGTGTGACTATCCACAGCGCGATCAGACAGCTGCTCGAGGATCAGGACCGGCAGATCGCTGCGACCACTGGTGAGCGGGACAAGGCACTCGCCGCGCAACAAAAGAGCGAGGAGCGGCTCCGGATGGCGGCCTCCGCCGCCGGTTCGGGAATATTTGAGTGGGATATCCCGACGCGCGCGGGCATCTGGGAAAACTCCCGCATGTACGAGATAACAGGGCAGCCGCATTCCGACGGGCCCCTGTCGTGTAGTGCGTTCGTGCGCAAGCTTGTGCATCCCGACGATGCCGAAGCATTAATCACTCAATACATGGACTCGATGCAGCACGGAAGCGACTTTCATGCAACCTTTCGTATCCTGCGCATCGATAACCGTATGCCACGCGTCGTAGAGCTGCACGGCCGGTTCAGGGTGGACCGGGAAGGTTCGATGCGGTCCTTCACCGGCACATTGACCGATATCACCCGACGCACAATAGCCGAAGAGTCGCTTCGCGAGACCGATCGCCGCAAAGATGCCTTTCTGGCCACGTTGGCTCATGAGTTGCGAAACCCCCTGGCGCCGATCCGCAATGCTGCGCGGATTATCAAACAGTTCAGCGCAGTGGTGCCCCCGGAGGTGGAATGGGCACGCCTGATGGTCGAGCGCCAATGCGAACATCTCACCCGTCTGATAGACGACCTGCTGGACGTGTCGCGCATCAGCAGCGGGAAGATCCGCTTGCAGTGCGAGGTATTCGACATCCGCGAGGCTGTGCGCAGCGCGGTGGAAATCAACGCACCAGCAGCAGAGGAGCACCGGGACCATATCCAGGTAACCCTGCCCGGTTCTGCGGTTCTGGTGAACGCAGACCGTGTCAGGCTAACCCAGGTGTTTTCCAACCTTCTGGATAACGCGATCAAGTATTCGAATGACAGCTCGGAGATAGCGATCGAAGTGACCGCCCTCCCGGGCACGGTGCAGGTCGTCGTTCGGGACAACGGGATGGGCATCCCGCTGTCCCAGCTGGCGCGGATGTTCGAGCCGTATGTTCAGCTCGCCCCGGCCGAGGGGCGGGGACGATCGGGGCTGGGCATCGGTCTGTCTGTTGTCGAGAATCTGGTCAAGATGCACGGCGGCCATGTTACCGCTGCAAGCGATGGCGTTGGGCATGGATCGCAGTTCACCGTGTCGTTGCCGGCAGCCGATGCTCCTGCCGAAGTCGTGGCTGCAATGATCGAATTACCGACAGCGCAACCAGTACGCCTACGCGTGTTGATCGTCGACGACAATCAGGATGCAGCGCAATCGCTCGCAATGGTGCTGGATGGGCACGAGGTGCGATGCGCGTTTAATGCGCAGAGTGCTCAGGCAATCGCGCAGAGTTTTCACGCTGATGCAGTCATCCTTGACATTGGCCTGCCCGGAATGAGTGGCTATGAACTGGGCCGGCACCTCCGTACGTTACCCGGAACAGCCCAGGCGCTTTTCGTGACGCTTAGTGGGTTCGGAGCGCCCGAAGACATTTTGCGGTCACGTGAAGCAGGGTTTGCGCGGCACTTTGTGAAGCCGGTCCGGCCCGAAGTGCTGATCGAATTTCTGCGCGATGCGACTGCCAGGTAGACAAACTGAGGCGCAGAACGGAGTGCCCGGGCGCGAGTACTGTTATGGAGGACTAGTGAAACTGACCGACTACACCGATTACACCCTGCGCGTGCTGCTCTACCTCGCCGTGCGAGGCGACGGCACATCGAAGATAAAAGATATTGCACAAGCGTACGGCATCTCGAAAAACCATCTCATGAAAGTTGTCCATCAACTCGGCGCGAGGGGCTGGATCGAAGCCGCGCGAAGGGCGCAATGGCGGAGTGCGTCTCAGCGCACAGACGCTCTCCTTGACCATAGGCGAGATTGTTCGACTGACTGAGAGCGAGCGTACGCTGCTCGCCTGTCTTCAGGAGAGTCAGAGTGAAAAACAGAGTTGTGTGATCACGTTACATTGCCGTCTGCGCGCTATGTTGACTGCTGCTAACAACTCGTTCTTCAATGAACTCGACCGCCATACGGTCGCCGAACTCTCGCAACCGCAAGATGCACTCGCCGAATTGCTTGGAATTGGAGTCTACATTCCAGTGGTAGCCGTCGCGACCGCATTGGAGTCGAAACGGATGACCCCTGACGCATCGACTGAAGCGGGCGTTGATTAGCCCTGGTTCGCGATATCGTCCCTGATCCCGAAGCGATGCTCTCTACAATACTGACGAGCGGGTGACATATGCTCATTTAGGATACCGAATCGAGTTGTTAAACGAGCTAAGATTGAGACGATTTCGCCACTAAAGCTGGGACGCCCGTGACGAACGCACCGTGCTGAATAGAGAAATCCTTTTAAAACAGTTGATTAGCGTAAAAACTGAAGTAAAGTTGAGACACTTGTGCAGACTGCCGTCAGTCACGACATCACGGTTGTCGATCTCGCAGACATGGGCGTGACGTCGTTGCGCCGGAGCGTCGCCAGTTCATACTGGCGCGCAAGCCACCCGATGCGTGCCACTGGGCTCGAACGCTGCATAAGCGTGAAGAAGCGTTTGACGGCGCCCTTGTGCAGTGTATCGGCGGTGCGTGTGCTGGTGATGGCGCAACACGGAGGCGGAGGGAGGCACGATGCATATGTTCGACAAATTGCTGACGCACTTTGCCGAACGTATCGTGCCCAAAAGGGAACCCCTTTGGAAACCCCGGCGGCGCAGCCGCCCGGGCGAGCGCCTGCTGGCGCTCACACGGCCGCTGCTGCGGCCTGATTGCAGAACGCAAACTCAAGGCGCCCTAACGATTGCTAACATTTTCTGCGGCGCGCCTTGCTACAGTCTTCTCGATAGCAGCTGCTTCCCAGTTGCTATCAATAGCCTCGGAGTTGGCTTTTGATGCGCATCGATTTTGCCGATGCGCATTTTTTTTGCCCTACCCCCGTTCCTGCAAGCTATAAGCCGTCGTGATCCGGATGCGGTTCGCGCGCGCAGTCGCGCCCGGGTCGAGCCGCACGGGGCCCCCGCGCAGCAGCGTGGAGAGAGCGGCGTGCCCGGTGCAGCGTACCGAGACGACCCGGTTGGGCAGTGAACAGGTGGCACCGATTGCCGCTCACTGACCTGCGCCCGTGGCCCGTTGCACATCGGCCCTTTGACGAAGAAGCATTCGGTAGTTGGCTGGGCCGCATCGCCAGCCGCTACCTCGCCGGTAAGTCCGTCGCTGGCGGCCAGCACGTACCGTACGATCTTTCGTTGCGCGAGATCAGAGGGCCCACATAGCGGCAAGATGCGAGCAAACGCGGACAGAAGTCGGCGAAACGTCTCACTTTCACGCCAGCGAGGCATCTCGAACGGGGTAAATCGGCTAACCATTTGCGTATCGCTTTGAAGGGCGATCACCGCGTCATCTGTGCCAACCAGGACAATGCTGGGCTGTGTCGCGATAAGGGGCGTATGGCGCGAGAATTCCCATGTGAGTAGGACTGCTTATATCACGAGCGAATAGAATTGCTCGGCTGCAGTTGGGGTACCGTCGTTGCCCCGCATCTGCCCTTTTCGGATCATATGCATTACTTCGACGCCGGACAGGATGATGCGCGCGCACCGGAAACTCTTGAAACCCATCATCGGCTTGACGATACGTTTGACCGCACGATGGTCTTGCTCGATGATGTTCTGCCGGACGTTGATCGGCGTCGGTCGGGCTGCGTTGAGCGCTTCGAGCGCGGCCAGATTGGCGCCGCTCTTGTCCACGGTGACAGTCTCGGGCTCACCGTTCCGCGCAATCGCCTTCTCGAAATACCGGCGTGCAGCGGTCTTGTCACGATGGGCGCGCAGCAGGAAATCGACTGTGTTGCCCTCCTTGTCCACGGCGCGGTACAAGTATTTCCATTGGCCTTTGACCTTGATGTAGGTCTTGTCCATCCTCCAGCTCTTGCCCACCGGGCGCTTGTTCGGGCGGAATGCCTTTTCCAGCGACGGCACGAGCTTGATGACCCAGCGGTGCATGCTCGAGTGATCCACCTCGACTCCACGCTCGGCCATCATCTCCTCGAGATTACGCAGGCTCAAGGAGTACGCCACGTACCACCGAACACACAGCAGGATCACATCCAATGGACAGTGCAATCGCTTCAGTACTTTTCCAATGCCCGCCGGCAGCGCTTTGCGTGCCGTCTTCGTTTTTGCCATCATGCTCTGTCGTACGTTGTGGTTCGACAAATTCTACGCGATCGCGTTAACGCGACAGAACCCAAATATTTGTGTTGGGCTTAGCCTGCGGGGAGAAGGGTGAGCTTCGCATATGGGAAGTGAGCGCCCTTTTCACGCGCATACACCTTATGTACGAGCATACGAGCGGATCGCTATCAAGCCATTGGGATAAGTTTTCTTATCATAAGGTGCAGGTTTGCGCGCTAAACTTCCGTCCATGAAAACGCACCACACTGCCTTCCTCTCGCTTCCCGCCCCGGCTCCCGCTTCTGCTTCCGCGTCTCCTTCCACTGGCCTGCCCGACGCCGACGAACTCGCGGTGCTGCGCGCGTGGTACGCGGGCCTGCCGGTGCGGCAGGCGGTGGCGCGCTACCTGCCCGCGGCGCTCGGCGAGAACCGGTCCGCGCGCGGTGTGCTCGGGAAAATCCGCCGCCAGCTGGTCGCCGTCGCGCAGGCGCTTCACCGCAGCGATCTGGCCGTCCTGCTCGACCATCCGGCCGGTGAACGTGAACAGCACGCGAAGACCATCGCAAACGTGATCGAGGTTCTACGGACCGCCCGGCCGAGCCGCAGATCGCCGACGACATCGCGCAATGGCTGTCGCCCCGTGCGGTGCGCGTGCTGCGCGCGCACGGCATCACCACGCTGGCCGACCTGACCGTGCGGGTCCCGCGCCGGCGTCAATGGCGGAAGGCGGTCCCCGGGCTCGGCGCGGCGAGTGCGCGCGCGATCGAACAGTTCTTTGCCGCCTGGCCCGCGCTCACCGAAAAAGCGCGCGCGCTGGTAGCGGCGAGCCAGCGTGGCGACATCGTGCCGTGGGAAACGCTGAAGTTGCCGCAAAAGGTCGACGGCACCCACGGCACCTTTCGTGCGCCGCTGGCGACCTGCACGCTGGACGCATCGAATGACTACGAAGCGGTGCAGACCAGGCTCGCGCTGCAGGAGTCGCCCGCGACCCGCCGGACCTACCGCAAGGAAGCCGAGCGACTTATCCTTCGGGCGATCGTCGAGCGTGGACGTGCGCTGTCGTCGCTGACCACCGAAGACGCGATCGCATACCGCTCGTTTCTGCGGCGCCCCTCCCCACACGCCCGCTGGATAGGCCCGGTGCGCCCGCGTTCGTCGCCAGAATGGCGGCCGTTCAACGGCAGCCTGTCGGACCGCTCGGTCGCGCACGCGCTGTCCATCCTCGGCGCGCTGTTCCGCTGGCTGATCGGGCAGCGCTATGTGCTCGCCAATCCGTTCGCGGGCGTGAAGGTGCGTGGCGGCAATGGCGCGGCGACGCTCGATGCGTCGCATGCGTTCACCGAGGGCGAATGGGCGCTCGTGCGAACGATCGCCGATGGACTCGAATTTCGCAATGGCCCAGCCTCCCCGTCCGCGTCGTCCAAATGGAGCAAGGCGGCCGCGCAGCGGCTGCGCTTCCTGCTCGATTTCGGCTATGCGACCGGCCTGCGTGCGAGCGAACTGGTCAACGCGACGCTCAGGGACGTGAGAACCGATGCGCGCGACGATCACTGGCTGCGCGTGACCGGCAAGGGCAACAAGCTCGCGACGGTCGCGGTGCCGCCGCTCGCGTGGGACGCGCTGGCACGCTATCTGGCCCAACGGGGACTGCCGGTTTCGGCGGCGCAATGGCGGCCGCAGACACCGGTGATCGGCAGCCTCGAAACCGACAGCGACGCGGCGATCAGCAGCGTGCGGCTGTGGAGTGTGCTCAAGCGGTTTTTTCTGCTGGCGGCGGACGATATCGAGGCGGATCACCCGCCTCTCGCCGCCAAGCTGCGCGATGCCAGCACGCACTGGATGCGCCACACGCACGCGACGCATGCGCTCGGTCGCGGCGCGGAGCTGACGACGGTGAGGGACAATCTGCGGCATGCGTCCGTGTCGACAACGTCGATCTATCTGCACAGTGATGAGGTGAAGCGCGCGCGGCAGATCGGCGAAGCTTTTGGTGCGCGCAAATAGCTCGCTGCGCGCCCACCCGCGCGGCGTGTGATTGCGCGAACCCCGGCTCACTCCACCGGCAAATCGTTTCAGGCATGCAGACAATTGGATACGTGAGTATCCCAGTGTTCAGGACGCGCCCCGTCATGCAAGAATCCGTTGTGCATCTCTCAGAATTGTTCTCTGTTTGCCATGGGAACTTTCGAACTGGAAGCCCTCAGTACTTGCTGACCGCCGCGGCGTGTCCTTCGGCCTCGCACGACCGCATGGCATCGCCGGATGCGTGATCACGGTAAAGGCACTTCAGAAATGCTTCTGGCGTGAGGCCGACGCCGATGACGCCCGTATCCTCAAGGCCCTTCCGCGACGGGTACGGCCGCATCCGCGCCATCGCGGAGCGCAAGCTGCTCGCTCGTCCTACCACCCGCCTTGAGTTGACCACTAATGATTTTGCGCAACAATGAGCCGATGATACGAAGCGTTGCCCCCGTGCGCGTTGGCAGCTCCGCCGCCGACGCGCCTGGCATCGTGCACATCGCGATTAACAGTATCTGTTCTTGATTTCCGATCGCGTGCAGAGTGTTGCGCGAACAGGTGAGCCGATACGGGAGACGTTTTTGAAACTCGAATCCGACCGTCTTGGGACACTCGTCATACGCCGACGCAGCGAGTCGCGCGATGATCGTTGTGAGTGCGGCTTACGACGAGGGCGACGTGTACGATGTCCCGATAATCCGCGCCCAACAAAGGTGCGCGGACGCCGGTCGGGACAAAAGCCGGTTTAGAACACAGCTTGCCAAACCCCGATGGACCCGGCGATATGAGCACGATGCACCTCTCTCTCCCCGATTCGCTGAAAGAATACCTCGACGAACAGGCTAGCGAGTGCGGCTACGGCGCCAGCAGCGAAGGCCGATACCGACTACTTCAAATCGCTGCGGGTTCGCCTAGGTACTTTGCGTAAATGAAAGCGAAGCCCGTCATCCCAACGTGGCAGGCCAAACAGCACGTAGAAGACGGGTTGACCTACCAACTCGTGGACGAAGTTCGGAACAGGCAGCGCTCGGGTTCTTTGAAGAGATTGAACAGGTACCGCTCATCTTTCCACGCACCCCGACATCAGGGCTCCCCGTTACGCGTATGAACGCGAGATACCAGGCTTGCGGTCACGACCGCTCGATCATACCCACATCTGATTTTCTACATTGAGCGGAGGAATTGCGTCGAGGTTTGTGTGTGCTCAACGGCAAACCTGTTATTCCAACGTGGCTGTCGAACGACGACAGCGGGATTGATTAAAAGCAGCTGCGCGACATAAACCTATGCCGATCGGAATAGCGGGCGAGCGTGTACGCTCTCCCGGGCGATCCTAGGACGTGCCTGTGCAATTAACTGCTTGCGAGCATTCCGGCTTGCATGAAACCGTAAAACCGTTTTTCTCGGTATCCATGGGGTAAAGTCCCCGCAGCGCAGTAGCTCCGCCGGGCATGTAACTTCCGCCGTCCCACGCAGCCGCGCCGGTCCGCCCGCTCTTCGCTCAAATCCGACGCCTGGACCGACTGGTTGAAAATATGGAAGGTGGATGCAAAATCGCTCGAGCCGCACAAACACGACGATCAGTTCCGGCACGCACCGGTCGCCCCGCGAACGGCTGGTGGTTGGGGGCGGAACCAAGCGATTGGATGAGTTAATGGCCTCTGCCGCGTTTTCCATTGTTTAAACGCTTGGTCAACGCGGCACAAGCGCATTCAGCACTAGCACGGCAACGGCATCGAGTGCCGCAGCCTTGATAGACAGAGAACCCAGTGGCGCCATCCTTCGGTGACTCGAACGCCGACGATGGCCTTCAGGTACATCCACAGCATGGAGACGGAAAGCACGGCTTTCACTCTCAAGCCGACCTCAACGCCCCACGCTTGCGTCTAATAGAGCAGTACCACAAGTCCGAGAGCGCAATCCGCGCCCCGCGCCGTGGCACGGCCGGACGGTGGCCAGATTAGCTGGATACCGAAGAATTTCATTGCCTGTCTTACAAAACTTGCTGGTTGCAATGGACGCGCTTTTTGCAGTGCGCGTCGTCTGTGTCCTGTTCGCCAGCCATCACTTTTATGCTTTCCTCGTTGTTAGTCCCTGTACTACCCTTTGAACGGGTTCAACACGCGGGCGCCCATTCCGGCGAAATCATCGACGTTCCGCGTCACCACGATAAGGTCGTGAATCAACGCGGTTGCCGCGACCAACTTGTCGAGCGAGTGTTCGGGATGAGGGACGCGCAGGCGTCCCCATAGCTGCCCTATCTCTTCGTCCACCGACAGAACGTTCGACCCAAACTCCCGAAGTACGCCGTCGAGCCAATTTTCAAGGCGTGTTGCCTGAGGCTTGTCGCCACGGTGACGAATGATTTCCACTCCCCGCCGCAGTTCGCCAACGGTGACCACCGAGAGGTACAGATCGGCATCGTCCTGCGCCGCCTTGCGGAAGAATGCCATCACGCCCTTGTCCGCTCGATCCCGCTTCCGTACTTCGCTGATGACGTTGGTATCAACCAAATACATTCGGTGCCTCACCATCACCCACGCGTGCGAAATCGGCATCGGTTCCGACATTCGGAATGCTCATCAACACTTCCGCGAACGTCTTACGCTGCGGAGCGCGCAACGCCTTTGCCAAAATCTCGCGATGTTCGGCTTCCGCACTGCGACCGTGGGCTGCGGCCCGCTCGCGCAGGCTTTGGACAAGTCCATCGTCCACATTTCTCACGAGAAGATTTGCCATGATTCCCCCCACACTTGATTGCTATCAATGATAGCACATCTCAGCGGGAGTGCAAGCATTGATAGCAAATAGGGTGGCGCGCCATCACGCGCTGTCCGCGTCCCGTTTGTCGCGAGGAACTGTAATATGGCTGGGTCGAATTTCCTGAGACGGCGATGTCCGATCCCGCGCTTCCATACCCGTTGCTTGAGCCTCTCGAGCTGACCACCCTCCTGATGCGCCACTACGGCATCCATCGGGGACTTTGGACCCTGCACATCGTGTTCCGCACGAATGGTTTGAGTTTTGTGCCACCTGGAACAGATGCGGCATACCCGGGCGTGGTGACACGCGTCGAAGCTCTTGGCCTGCGGAGGGTCGAGACTGCCGACCCGCTTACTGTCGATGCAGCGGCGGTCAATCCGGAACGGTGACGACCGGTGATCCTTCCTGCAGCGCCTCGGGGTATTACCGCCGGAGGGCGCGGTGGGTGTTCCAAAGCCGACTTGACCGTTAGTTGCAGAAAGGAAGCTTCCGATCTTGTGCTCCGCGCGCGTATCGCGCTGGAGCGCTTGCGCGATGGCGATGCGGACGGAGCCCTGATCGATCTGGTCTGGCAGATAACGCTTGTTGCAGGGTTTGTCGTCAAGGCAGGACACGGAAAACTCGATATTGAGGCTGTCGAAGCCGTCAAGCACGGCCTGCAAGATGTCCTCGTCGAGGCCGATAGCCGTCTCGGCCGCCGTCCGTCGCGACGAGCCGAAAAAAACCCGCTTCGCGCGGGCAGTGCAGGTAGTACAAGCAGATCACTGGGGCGACGCTCGGGGGACGTAGCTCGATACCCATGCTACGCCCGCCGCGAGTCGGTCGAGCCTATCCCGGTTGAGAGGTGCGCACGCCAAGGTTTTGTTCTGGAGAGGGGCATGCAACCCATGGTCCATGCGAGGTTGCGATACCAATGGCAAAGGCCGCGAAGACTCGCGCCGGCCTGATGACGAAGATCGACAGACGGCCTATGATCGCTTCCTCGAGAATTTCGAGAGAGTCCAGCCGCCTACTCCGAGGACGAACAGTACGTAGAGGCACTGCGAGCCAGCCGGATGTTGCCCCCGCGGCGGGTAGTTTCGCGCGGTATCATCGACGCTCTTCATAAAGCATGACTAACGCCAGTGAGCCAGCGATGACCAGCTATGTCCAGGTAAGGGCCTGCCCGAATCCCAACAGCTTCTTTGACGAAATCATTCCCGATGACGGCATCAACGTTGTAAGCGAGTCACCAGCGACGTCTTGACCCACCGCGAGCTTGTCACGCTCCGCGGCGCAGCTGCTCCGCGATTGCCCACGGCATCAATTCGTCGAGCCGGTTAATCGGGTGATCGGGCGATACGGCTGAGCACGAAGCGCAGGTAGGCTTCCGGATCGACGCCGTTGAGTGTGGCGGTACCCACAAGGCTATAAATTGCGGCCGCGCGTTCGCCGCCAGAATCGGCTCCGGCGAAGAGATAGTTCCGCCTTCCGATGGCGACGCCGCGCAGGGCGCGCTCAACCGGCAGGTTATCTATTTCAAGGCAACCGTCATCGCAGTACCGCGTGAACGCCTTCCATCGATTGAGCGCGTAGAGAATCGCCCTGCTCGTGTCGGACTTCTTCGAGAGCGTCTCCAATGTCGCTGTGAGCCAGATGCGGAGTTGATCCAGTAGCGGCCGCGCGTGCTCCTGACGATATGATCGTCGTTGCCCGGGCGTCTTGCCGCGGATGACCTCTTCGATCTGGTAAAGGGCGCCGATGCGTTCGAGTGCTTCGGTATTGAGCGCGTTGGGGCGCGCGGCGTGCAGTTCGTAGAACTGTCGTCTAGCGTGCGCCCAGCATGCGGCTTCGACGACTCGTCCGGTCTCGTAGATGGCCTGATACCCGCCGTAAGCGTCGGCTTGCAGCGTGCCGCTGAACGACTCTAGATGCTGTTGCGGGTGAATGCCTTTGCGATCCGGCGTGTACGCGAACCACACCGCTGGCGGCGTCACGTCGGCCGATGCACGATCATCACGGACATACACCCACAAACGTGCGGTCTTCGTCTTGCCGTTTCCCGGCGCCAGAACCGGAACCGGTGTGTCGTCCGCGTGCACTTTCGATGCGGCCATAACGTGGCGTCGCAGCGCCTCGACCAACGGCTCCAGCAGTTTCGCGCCGTGGCCAACCCATTTCGCCAGCAACGAGCGATCAAGCTCAACGCCCTCACGCGCGTACATGACGGACTGCCGGTACAACGGGATATGGTCGGCGAACTTCGATACGAGCACGTGAGCCAGCAGACCCTGGCCCGCCAGGCCGCGTTCAATCGGTCGGCTAGCCGCAGGCGCCTGCGCAATGTGATCACAGCCGGCGCAGGCAAACTTCGGACGCACGTGACGGATCACGCGGAAGCTTGCCGGCACATACTCGAGTTGCTCGGAGACGTCTTCGCCCAGGCGTTTCATCCGGCCGCCGCACTCTGCGCAGTGCTCAATGGCGTCGGGGAGATGCGTCAGTATCTCGCGTGGCAGATGTTCGGGTAACGGCCTGCGCGGTGCCTGCTCCGGTGCCGCCCGCGGAGTCCTTGGAACCTCGACGGGGGCCGCGCCTTCGTCGGCCTCGAGGTCTTCGAGGCGCAGTTCCAGCTGTTCAATCTGATGATCGAGCTTCTCCGACTTGCGGCCGAACTGCATGCGGCGCAGCTTCGCGATCAACAGGTTCAGATGCTCGATCTCGGCCTTGTCCGTGGCGATGGCCGCATCGCGTGATACAAGCAGATCCTGCATGTGCCCGAGCTGCGCATCGCGTTCGCGCAATAGCGCCTTGAGCGCTTCGATGTCGTCAGGAAGGGTGTCGGCCGGACTCATGCCAACAGTTTACGCGGCGGCGTCGACGTTTACAACGCGGACGTGGGCGTACCCGTGCGCGTGGGCTGCCTCCAGTCGATGCCCTCCAGCAGCATCGACAGCTGGGCGGGGCTGAGCAGAACCGTGCCGCTCGTGGCTTGGGGCCAGACGAAGCGGCCCTTCTCCAGACGCTTCATCAACAGGCACAGGCCATCACCGGTCCACCACAATACCTTGAGCAGATCGCCGCGCTTGCCACGAAAGACGAAGATATGGCCACTGAACGGATCGCGCTCGAGAATCGTCTGGACCTTCTCTGCAAGGCTGTTGAAGCCTGCGCGTATATCCGTGACCCCGGCGGCAAGCCATACACGCGAACCACTGGGCAACCCCACAGCCGTGGGCAACATCAGTACGTTCAACGCGATAGCCCTCTGACGATCTCGATCAATGTGGCCGCGCTGATGCCTGTCAGGCGCACGTGGACTTCGCCGCGTGTGATCTCGAACACACCACAGGTGTCATCGCGTTCCGATGCCACGGTGTCGAGTATGGGCTGGGGCGTCAATCCGACCGGCATCCAGTCGACAACGTGGGTGCTACCCGCAGGCAGGCTCGGTGTGCCGAAGTCGCCGGCGAGATAATGTCGGCGCCATTTGAACAGCAGGTTCGCGTTGATCTCGTGCTCACGCGCAATCAGCGCCGCCGGAGCCCCCGGCTTCAATGTTTCCTCTACGATCTGGCGCTTGCGCTCGACCGAAAAGTTCGTCGCTTGATTCGCTTCGGTCCAGCCGGTATGTCCACGATAGCGTCCACCATTCGATTTGGTGGGCACCAAAGTAGCTAAATGAGCCGGGATATGGAAGACGGTGCTGGGTCCTCGCTTACAATTCCGGGCCGCCACCGCCCTCCTTCACCACCTTCTAGATGCCCGATGTCTTCACGATCTCGCCCGGCTTATGTTGCTCTGCCATATCGCCTCCTTGGTTAAGGACATCCGCACGTAGCAGTTCTTGCACCCGACAACCCCCGCGCCGGCGGCTCCCTTTAGCGCCTGTGCCGGCGCGCTCAATCCATGCCGACGGCTCGCCGCATCGCAGCAGTGATGCCCTGTCGCGCCTGCCAGAAGCCCGGCCAAGGATCGGCTTTGAGTGATCGCTGACGTTCGACGGCGGTTCGCATGGTCCATTCGTCGCCGCGGCTCACCTCCGTTATTTCGTTCCACGACACGGGCATTGAAACACCCATACCGGACCTCGCGCGCACGGAGAACGCCGCGACTGTTGCGCAGATAGTCAATGAAGAGACAGATTGATCCGGTCTGCGCGCGGCGGCCCCGGAGTATTTGTGGCCGGCGCACAGCCTATGCTGTTACCCTTGCACGAAGCCCGCTCCCGATGGCGGGCGTTTCAACGGAGAGAATGGACAAAATGGCGTCAAGCCGGAAGCGCGCAGGCGACAAAAAGATGGCGCGCAAACCGCTCACCAAAACGATGCTGCTGCCGATGAACGCGGCACTGGCGCGCGACTCGTCATTGTCATATCACGTTGCGCTGGACGGCTGGCGCCGCGGCCACGGCAATCGCCGCATAGTCAACGAGCTCACGCGGGCCACTTACATGGCGTGGTTCCTTCAGTCCGCAGGCTATGGCGACGCGCCCAACGAACTCTTCCAAGCCGCAGAGTGCGTCGGGGAGTTAGCGCTGATGCAGGCTCATGAGAGCGGCGAGGAGGAAGGGTGGTCTCTCGACGACGAGTCGGTTTCCATATTCACCGGGATTCTCGCCCTTCACGACGACCAGCTGCGGATCGCCCCGCTGCATCAGTACGAGAACGCGGAGCGGCGCCTGCTGGCTTTCCTGCATGGACCTGAGCGCTCCCCTATCCCAGCGCCAATTGATTGAAGGAGGAAAGTCGTGTGCACCAGTTACGAAGCACCTGGCAAGATCGAATTCGATGCGTTCAGCCTGTTTCCAACGCCGTCATTCGACTACCGTGGCGAGATCTATAAGGATTACGTTGCGCCGATTTTCCGGCGGGTTGACGGCGAGCTATCGACTGACGCTGCGACATTCGGCATGGTCCCGCGCGAGAGAATCCCACCCCGCGTCAAGGTCTTCGACACCATGAACGCGCGCAGCGAAACCGTCGGTCAGAAGCGCAGCTTCAGTGGCGCCTGGAACCGGCTGCAACTCACACTTATCCCTTGCCGCCGATTCTACGAGCCGTCGTATGAGACCGGCAAACCTGTGCGATGGCGCATCGGCCTCGCGGACAACGACGCGTGCGCCATAGCGGGGCCTATGGCGAGCCTGGGACAACCCGGACGGCTCACAGACGTTCTCGATGACCATGCTTACGTTGAATGCCGACGAGCACCCGTTGATGAAGCGGTTCCACAAGCCCGGCGCCGAGAAGCGCGGCGTCGTTGTGCTCCCCCAGTCTGAGCACCTGGACTGGCTTTCGTGCCGGAACACAGAGGAAGCGAGATCTTTTCTGCGACTGTTGCCGGCCGACGCATTGCACGCAGAGCCCTATCCGCTTCCGCCTCGCAAACGGACAGCGGCGGCTTCTGATGATAGTGAGCAACAGTCCTTACTCTAAGCGATGGAACGGTCCATCCGCGCCGACCGGTGGACACAGGTCAATCTGGGTACGTGACTGCCTGAAATGCTTCATGCGCATACTTCTCGAAAAAACCAGGCGCAAGCCCGAACACCACGCGGGCTTTCTTAACAGTGTCAAAGCCTTCCGTAGCGTCGAACAGCGCCCCCGAAATCTCCCCGACAACCCGCGCTTGACACTCGGGCGTAAGGCGCTCGCGACGTCCCTCTTCGACCGCCGCCCGCAGGCTTCCAGCCGCGGTCCCGCCGTCTATGGGGTCGATTTTGCCAGCGTGAAAAACTGTGGCGATGCCATGACTGCGCAATATTCGCGCAAAGTCGCCAAGCAACGAAGGGAGGGCCTGCTCATCCATGATCGTTTCCGTTATTGGATTTGCCCCTGTACCTCCGGACACCGCCTCACACCTGAGTTGATGAATCGGTCCTGCGTCTGAACTCGCGTGGCGAGCGGTACTTCAGCGCGCTGTGAGGATGATGCTCGTTGTAGTGCTCAAACGCGACGGCGAGATTGTGCGCCGCAGTCGCTGCGTCGGGCTTCGGCATGAAGGCGACATAGTCACGCTTCATCGTCTTTACGAAGCTCTCGGCCATTCCGTTACTTTGCGGGCTGCAGACCGGCGTGGTCAATGGCTTTAGCCCGATGGACGACGCGAAGCTTCGAGTCTTGTCCGCCGTGTAGCCCGAGCCGTTATCTGTCAGCCACTCGATTTCAGCCGGCGCCTTCAAGACATTGCCAAATCGATTCTCGACGGCTGCGAGCATCACGTCGCGCACCACATCGCCACTGTGCCCGCCGGTCGTCGCCGCCCAGCTCATCGCTTCACGGTCACAACAGTCCAGAGCGAAGGTCACGCGCAATGGCTCGCCGTTGTCGCAGCGAAACTCGAAGCCATCAGAACACCAGCGCTGGTTGCTCTTCGCTACCGCGACCTTGCCATCGTGCCGACGCTGCGGCCGTGGTGGAGAGGGTCTGCGTTGTAGCAGCAGGCCGTGAACGCGCATTACCCGATATACGCGTTTGGCGTTGACGGAAGCGATGCCTCGACCCTCCCGCTGACGACGCAACATTCCCCAGACCCGGCGATAGCCATAGCTCGGCAAGTCAGTGACGGTCAGACGTATCTCTTCGACCAGCCCGGCATCGTCCGTCTTCCTGGCACTGCGTCCATCCTGCCAGTCGGCTGGACGTGCAAGCCTTGCCGTCACGTTTGAGCGCGCTACACCGAGAACGTCACAGACCTGCTTCACTGCTCGTCCCCCGGCAATGAGGGTGAGCGCGCAATCCATTTTCGCGACTTCGCCACCTCCACCGCCTCACGAAGAATCTCGTTTTCCATGGTCTTTTTACCGAGCAGTCGCTGAAGCTCCCGGATTTGCTTCAGCGCATCGCTCAGCTCCGACGCTGGTACGACTTCCTCGCCGGCACTGACAGCCGACAGGCTGCCGTCCTGATACAGCTTGCGCCAGTGGAACAGCTGGTTCGGATTGACGCCGTGCTGGCGTGCAACCATCGAGACCGACTTGCCCGGCTCGAAACTCTCTCGCACCATCGCCAGCTTCTCATCGGCTGACCATCGCCGCCGGCGCTCCGGCCCCGTCAACACTTCCATCACTTCTTGCTTGTTGTTAGTCAGAAACACAGTCGTATGCCTACCCGCTATTTTAAGTGGGAGACTGTGTCCGGTGATTCAGGGGGCCGCTCCAGTTATTTCTTGTCCAGTGTTATGCCCGCGACCAACTTCACCAAGAAATGCGCAGCATCTGCGCCTCGCAGGCATGCCCAATTTCAGCGTCGCCAGCCGCGATCCCGAACGACTGAATTACCCTGCGGATTCAACCCGTCGATGCAACGGTTTGATGAAATCGCTCAGCCGGTGTATCAAAGTTTATTGTTTTTCGGGGGCGTTCATTGAGCCGCCTTGCCACGGCATTCAGCCTGGCCTGCGAATAGATAGAGAGATCGGTACCTTTTGGGAAGTACTGCCTCAGAAGCCCATTCGTGTTTTCGTTCGAGCCGCGTTGCCAGGGATGCTGCGGATCGCAGAAGTAGACCTTGATGTCGGTAGCCACGGTGAAGCGCTTGTGGTCGGCCATCTCTTTGCCCCGATCCCCAGGTCAGCGATCTGTACAGTTCCTGAGGCAGCTTGCCAGCATGCCTGATGAGAGCGTTGATGACGGTCTCTGTATCCTTGCTGGCAATCCTCACCAGCATCACGTAGCGGGTTTGACGTTCGACGAGAGTCGCAATCTGGCTGTTCGCGTTACCAAACAGCAGATCGCCTTCCCAATGACCCGGTATCGCGCGGTCTTCAGCTGTCGCGGGACGTTCGCTGATCGATACGGCGTCGCAGATTCGCCGTGCTCCTCCGACTTCATGGTGTGATGACGTGAACGACGCATGGCGCGTGTGCGGCGTAAATGCTCCAGCAATTCCTTTTTTAGCGCACCGCGGGCCTGTATATAAAGGCTCCGGTAGATTGTCTCGTGCGACACCTGATAGTCCTTGTTGACCGCGTATGAGTGCTTGAGCCAACCGGCAATCTGTTCTGGCGACCACTGCAACTGAAGTTTGCTCGCCACGACCCGGGCGAGTTCCCGATTCGTGGCGAGCTTACATTCCTTGGGACGACGGGCACGATCCCACGCAAGGGCATCGGCCTGATTCGCCCGATAGCCTTGAGCCCCGCCATTTCGCCTGACTTCCCTGCTGATGGTGGAGGGCGCCCGTCCAAGCCGGTTGGCCACCGAACGAATCGAGTGCCCGGCCGCCAGCGAGCGCGATATCTCCTCGCGCTCGGCCAGCGTCAGTGCCAGTCTGGAGCGACGTCGTGATGCCGGCTGTATTCCGCCTGTCTGCGCCAGAATCCGCTGTATCGATGAGTGATTCCGGTCGAATAGCTGCGCTATATGCTGAAGCGATTCGCCTTTGCGCCAATGCTCCCACATTAGCGCTTTCTGGCTCTCGCTGTAATAGATCCGGGTTCTGTACTTCATCTGCAACACTCCCGCTGCTCACACAGCTTCGATTGTGTTGCATCGACGGGTTGAATCCGCACCTTTTACCAACGAATGAAGCCAGTGCGGCGGGTGCGCTCGGCTCGACCCCGAGCAACTTCAATGCTTCGTCTAATCATTCTATGTCGTTTTCCGTCCTATTTCGAAAGATCGAGCGCTGGCCGAAATACTTCGATTAATCGACCATGTCGATACAAAATCAAGTTGTATGGTATAAAAATAAAGATGTATAGCGTCTATCCAGACCGCGGTTCATCATAGATTCATGGGCCGACTTCTCACGCTGCCCCTAATACGTTTTGCGCACGTCATAGGCGAGACCCAAGGGTGTCGGATTTCACCTACGTCTCGACCTGGCAGGGCTGGCTGTACGTGGCGTTCGTAATCGACGTGTTCGCCCGTCGCATCGTTGGCTGGCGCGTCAGTTCGTCGATGACCACGGACTTTGTTCTGGATGCGCTTAAACAGGCGCTGTATGCTCGCCAACCGGGCGACGACGGGACTTTGATACACCACTCCGATAGAGGGGCGCAATACGTCAGCATTCGATACAGCGAACGTTTGGCCGAGGCGGGTATCGAGCCGTCCGTCGGTAGCCGTGGCGACAGCTACGATAACGCGCTGGCTGAAACGATCAACGGCCTGTACAAGACCGAACTGATCCATCGGCGAGCGCCGTGGAAAACGAGGGAATCCGTCGAACTGGCGACCCTGGAATGGGTGGCTTGGTACAACCATCATCGGCTGATGGAACCGCTCGGCTATATCCCGCCTGCTGAGGCTGAGGCAAACCACTACAGGCAACTCAGAAATGCCGCTGAAGTACCCGCATTAACTTAAACCAACCGGCCTCCCCGATTCCCGGTGCGGTTCAGCCTGAGGTCGGCTGAAAAAAGTGGAAGCCAACGTTTCGTAAAATCGTGAAACGGAGGCATGAATGAATCGAATTCCCAAAGCGGTCTACACGAGAAAGTTTCGTGAGGAGGCGGTCAAGCTGGCATTGACTGAAGGTGTCGGTGTTTCGGAAGCGGCGCGCCGGCTCTCGGTTCCGCTCAAGACACTGGCGAACTGGGTGCGTTCAGCCAGGGCAGGCAAACTACAGAAGGTCGGCAGGGACCAGAAGCCGCTGACCGAACTGGAGGCCGAGCTGGCGCGCGTACAGCGAGAACTGGCGGAAGTGAAAATGGAGCGCGATCTGTTAAAAAAGTTCGCGACGTACTTTGCGAGGGAGTCGCGGTGAAGTACGGCGTGATTGAACAGATGCGACAGGATTATCCGGTGCCACCGATGTGCCGGTTGCTGGGTGTTTCGGTCAGCGGGTATTACGCATGGCGCAAACGCACGCCCTCGAAACGGGCACGGCAGGAAGCACGACTGGAAACGGAGGTTCTTGCTGCCCATTAGCGCACGCGCGAAAGCTTCGGTCCCGAGCGCCTGCAGAAGCATCTTGAGCAGCACGGTGTTTGTGTGGGCGTGCACCGGATAAAACGGTTGCGCAGGAAACTGGGCCTGCGGTGCAGGCAGAAGCGCAAGTTCAAGGCAACCACCAATTCGAAGCATGATTTGCCTGTCGCGCCGAACTTGCTGGACCAGGACTTCTCGGTTGCAGCGCCCGATCAGGCCTGGTGCGGCGACATCACGTACATCGCGACCGACGAGGGCTGGTTGTATCTCGCTGGCCTGAAGGATCTGTACCGCGGCGAAATCGTCGGCTACGCGATGAGCGAGCGCATGACGAAAAATCTGGTCATGCAGGCGCTGTTTCGCGCCGTCTCGATCCGGCGCCCGAAGCCGGGCCTGATTCAGCACACCGACCGCGGCTCGCAATATTGCGCACAGGCATACCAGAAGCTGCTCAGGCAGTTCGGCATGCGCGCGTCGATGAGTCGCCGCGGGAATTGCTACGATAACGCGCCGATCGAATCATTCTGGGGTTCACTCAAGAACGAACTGATCTATCATCAGCGCTTCGCAACGCGCGAGCAGGCCAGGCTCGCCATCGGCGAGTACATCGAAATGTTCTACAACCGGCAGCGCACGCAGGCACGTCTGAACTACCTGTCGCCTGCTGCATTTACGCAGCGATTCTATCCGGATCGTACCGCTGCTTAACGCGTTGGCCTCCACCGATTCCGACCGACCTCACTTCATACGCGTACATGAACTACCTCCAGGTAGTCCAGGTTTTCGTCCGCACCCCCACCGGAGGGCCCCGTGCAGATCCATTGCGTGGCCGCATTGTGCTGTTCCTGATCCTCGAAACTGTCGGCCTATAGGCAGTCGGTTGTTACCGGCTACGAGGGGAAAGGGGTTACATAGGTAATGAGTGTGCCTTCAGTTGTTGAACTGGTCGGCGTGACAGTGCCGCGCCAAGCCTCAACTTAACAAAGCTGCCGCGAAGCCTTTGACCAGCTGCGACGCCCCGCGCCGGTACAACAACGCCACCGCAGTTAAACTATCCATACCGCTAAGCGCCACGAAACGCACGCCGGCTGGCGCGACGGCGCGCATGCTCGCGGGTACGAGCGCAATACCCAGTCCCGCTTCGACCAGATTTAACAGCGTGGTCTTTCGCGAAGTCGCGCGTGCGGCGCGAGGAAAAAAGCCGTTGCGCATGCACAAATCAGCCACCCGATAGCTGAGACCGCCGCGCTCGGCGTGAGGTAGCGAGACGAATAGCTCCTCGCGAAGTTCCACAACGGCGATTTCGGTACGTTCGCTCAGCGGATGCAGCAGGGGCACCGCTAGCATCAACTGCTCCGTATAGAGTTCCTCGACCTGTACGCCGGGAAACCTGATGTGCACCGGCAGGCGCACGAGGCCGATATCGCTCCGCCCTTCTTCAAGGTCTTCGCCCTGATGTTCCGACGACATCTGTGAAATCTCCAGCGACGCCCCGTTATTGTTGGCCAGATAAGTCTGAATTCGCTGCATCAGTGGATTGACCAGCGGTACCGAACTGGAATGCAGCAGACGAATAACGCCCTGCTCGTCGCGATTGGCGTGCCGGGTTTGTACCAATGTTTCATTCAAATTGAATAAAAGACGCTTTGCACCGTCGTAAAATGTTTTGCCTGCTGGCGTTAATTCGAAGCGCCGCGCGCCGCGCGTCAGCAATTGCACTTGAACGGATGCCTCCAGTTCCTTGACCTGCCGGCTCAACGCCGATTGCGCTACGAACAGGCGTTCGGCGGCCAGACTGAAACTGCCTGCCTCGACGATCTCCACAAAGTAGCGCAGTTGTCGCATCGACACCATTGTGTATGCCGTTTTGAGATATTTGATTGCATATTTTATACTGGTCCGATGGGGAGCGCATCGATATATTGATTTGACGCGCGGTTTAGGTTCGATCAAGAACAAGGACGAAGAATTTGTTAATTCATCCCGACCTGACAGTTGACACCGATGGAGCGGATCAAGCTGGCTGTTTTCGAGGCAAGCCGGAGTCAATCGGGTCGCGATGCGACATAAAAATAGAATGCGATTAAAAATCTAAAACAATAAAAACAAATTCTATTAGAGATTCATAATAAGGCAAGGAGCAACGTTGTGCTGAGCAATTTGAGCGCGCTTCATTTATCCATTATATGGTTGGGCGTCGCATTATCTTACGTGGTATTCGGTATCGCGGGTTTTGGCACCGCGCTGGTGGCTAGTCCGTTATTGGCGCAGTTCATGCCGATTTCCCACATTGTGCCGCTGCTGGCATTACTGGATTTTTTCGCCGCCGCGACCAACCTCGCACGCGACGGTCGCAAGGCCGAACTCAGCGAACTCAAACGATTGGTACCGCTGATGATGCTCGGCAGTGGAGTCGGCGCACTGATTCTGCTCTTCACCAAACCGGACGTGTTGCTGCTGTTGCTCGGCGTGTTCGTGATCGCTTATTCCGTCTATTCCTTGAGCGGCTATAAGCCCGTTGGCAAATTAGGACCGATTTTCTCGGTGCCATTCGGGCTTGTTGGAGGCATATTCAGCGCGTTGTTCGGAAGCGGCGGGTTCGTCTACGCAATTTATCTGCAAGGCCGGCTAGACAGCACGGAACGTATTCGCGTCACGCAAACCACCCTGATTGGTCTGTCGACGTTGACGCGGCTGGTTATCTTTCTGGCCGCTGGCGTCTATGGCGACTTTAATCTGCTGCTGCTCGCGGCGCTACTCGCGCCGAGCATGCTGGCAGGCGTGTGGGTCGGCCGTCGTATCACGCTCAAACTGTCGCGCGAACAGTTCGTACGGATCGTGAATATCGTCATTTTTGTTTCCGGCATTTTTCTGCTTGCTCGATATTTTTCGTAAACCGGTCTTGTAGTCCAATTTTCAGCCTTAAGATCTCTGGAGGAGTCCATGAGTAAGAGCTCATCTGCGGCATTGAAACTGGAAATTTCAGAAAAAAATGAGATGTTCACTGCCGCCGATTATCTCGCCAGTATTGACGATGGTCGCGAAGTGTTCATTTACGGCGAAAAAGTGCGCTCGGTGACGGCCCACCCGGCGTTTCGCAATAGCGCGCAATCCATCGCGAGGTTGTATGACGCGTTACACGCGCCCGAATCGAGCGAGGTCATGACGACACTCGACCCGAACGGCTATCGCACGCACCGTTATTTCACGCCTGCGCGTTCTGCGTACGATCTGCTGAAGGCACGTGACGCGATTGCGCACTGGTCGCGTCTGTCGTACGGATTCATGGGACGCACACCAGACTACAAGGCTGGGTTTACCGCCACCCTGCTGTCGGATCCAGACTTCTACGCACCGTTTCACAACAACGCCGTGCACTGGTACAACCAGACTTCGCGCAACGTGATGTTCATGAATCACGTGCTGGTGAATCCGCCGGTGGGCCGCGCGAAAACCATCGACAGCATGCGCGACATTTATCTGCATGTGGAGAAAGAACGCGACGACGGCATCATCGTACGCGGCGCGAAGATGGTCGCGACCAGCGCAGCGATCTCGAACGCAACCTTCGTCGCGCAGAACAGCGCGACGCAGTATGCCGAGAATCGCGAGGAAGACTTCGCACTCTGCTTCATCCTGCCAATGAACGCGCCGAATCTGAAGATCGTTTGTCGCCGTTCGTTCGAAGCGTCGTCGCTGAGCCCGTTCGACAATCCGCTGTCGAGCCGTTTCGACGAAAACGACTCGGTGCTGATTTTCGATGGCGTGTTCGTGCCATGGGAGAACGTGCTTATCTATCGAAACGTATCGAAGGCGCGCAGCTTCTATTCCGCATCGGGCTTTCTGAATCGCTACCCATTGCAGTCCGGGACCCGCCTCGCGGTCAAACTCGACTTCATGTGCGGCGTGCTGATCAAACTGCTCGAATCGAATGGTACCTACGAATTTCGAGGGGTGCGCACGAAGGTCGCGGAGGTGGTCGGCTGGCGAAACGCCATGTGGGCGATGACCGAGTCGATGTGCCTTGCGCCGGAATCGCGTGGTGACGACTCCGTGGTGCCGCGCCTCGAAGCCGCCGCTACGGTACGTTATTTCGGCTCGCAGATCATTTCGCATATCAAACCAATCTTCGACACCATTCTCGGCGGCTCGCCGATCATGCAGGTGGCGAGCTACGCGGATATGAACAATCCCGATTTGCGCCCGCTGATCGACACGTACTTCCAGGGCACCAACTCGAATGCCGAGGAACGGCTCAAACTGGTCAAGCTGCTGTGGGACGCGATTGGCAGTGAGTTCGGCGGCCGTCACGAATTGTATGAACACAACTATGCGGGCAATAACGAACAGGTGCGGCTGGACATGCTCAATCATTCGACCGCCAGTGGCGCGATCGACAAGTGCAAAGCGCTAGTCGACCAGTGTCTCGCCGATTACGGCGTCGAGGGCTGGCGTAATCCCGTTTGGCGGTTCGATGGCGAACGTGAAGCAGATTTGCTCGGCTGACCGGGAGGAGCACAGATCATGATCTATGGCGGCAAATGGAATCGCGACGGCCTCGACTACAAGGCCTTGCGCAATCAATGGCACGTGGTCGCGCGAGCCGACGAACTCGGTGAACACACACCGCTGCCGGTACGTCTGCTTGGCGAGGACCTCGTGCTGTGGCGCGGGCCGACCGGCATCAACGCATGGCAAGACTATTGCGGCCATCGCGGCGCGAAGCTTTCGCTCGGTTGCGTGCGCAATGGCGAGATCGAATGCCCATATCACGGTTGGCGCTATTCCGATCAAGGGCAATGTGTGAAGGTGCCCGCCCATCCGGATCAGGAACCGCCGAAGCATCGGCTCGTCTATCCGCAGCGTGTGACAGAGCGTTATGGTCTCGTGTGGGTGAGCCTTGGTCAACCGGAAGGCGACGTGCCCACGTTCCCCGAGTGGGACGACCCGTCGTTCCGTAAGGTCTACGCCGGGCCGTATCGCTATCGTGCGAACGCACTCCGCTCGATTGAAAACTTTCTGGACGCATCGCATTTTCCATTTGTACATGCGAACCTGAACGGCGACCCGGACAATCCCGATCCAATCGCCGACTACGAAGTGTTCAAAGGTCCGCAAGGACTGAAGACTTCGGAAATTACCGTGTTCCAGCCGTACGGAGATCATCGCGGAATTCCTGTAACGGCGCGCTACACGTATCACGTGTTTCAGCCCACTACCGCGTACTTCACGAAAAAGACCGGCGTCACCGAACGCTTCTGCACGTTCCTGAACGCCACGCCCGCCGATGAAGACGAGACCGTGCTGTACCTGATCGTCGCGATCAACTTCGGCGCAGATCTTACCGAGGCGCAGATCCTCGACCGCCAGGACCGCGTTTTCGAACAGGACCGGCGCATTGTCGAATCGCAGCGGCCTTACCGTTTGCCGCTCGATCTGCGCGAGGAAATGCACGTGCGCAGTGATCGCCTCGCGGTCGAATACCGCCGCTGGCTCAAGACGCTCGGCGAAGCCGCGCACAGCTTCGACACCACCACGATTCCGATTCAGCAGGTCCCGGCCGACTCGTCGAGGAGTACCTCCTATGTTTGATGATTCCGTGGAAAGCGTGCCGCATGCCGCGCTCGATCTGCTCGCCGAGCGCGAATCGAATGCCCGCACCTATGCCCGCTCGATCGACCGCGTGTTGACCAAAGGCGAACTGGCCGTCGTGCACGACAGCGAAGGCCGGCGCTATCTCGACTGCCTCGCCTGCGCCGGCGCGCTGCCGCTTGGCCACAATCATCCGTATGTGATGGAGCGGGTGACGCGCTTTCTCGCGTCGGGACATGTTCTGCAAGGACTCGATATTGCGACGCCGGCGAAGGCCACGTTCGTCGATGAGCTCTATCGGGTCTTGCCGCCGGCCTTCGCCGCGAACGCGAAGCTGCAGTTCTGCGGGCCGAGCGGCGCGGATGCCGTCGAAGCCGTGATCAAACTGTTCAAGACCGCCACTGGCCGGCGTTCGGTGCTGGCGTTTCACGGCGCTTATCACGGAATGACGATGGGCGCGATGAGCCTGATGGGCAACATCGAGCCGAAGCGCGCGGTGGCCGGCCATATGTCGGAGGTGTTCTTCCTGCCTTACCCGAATGCTTACCGCTGTCCGTTCGGTGTGGGCGGCGAGCCCAGTGATACGTTGTCGCTGTCGTATATCGAGCATCTGTTGTCCGATCCTGAGAGCGGCATTACGCCACCCGCGCTGATCATTCTCGAAGCGGTACAGGGCGAAGGCGGCTGCATTCCGGCCAGCGCGGCGTGGCTCAAAGGTCTCGCGGCGCTGGCGATGCGCCACTCGATCCCGCTCGTGATCGACGAAGTGCAAACCGGCTTCGCGCGCACCGGGACCATGTTCGCGCACGAACACGCCGACATCGTGCCCGACGCGATCGTGATGTCAAAGGCGGTTGGCGGCGGTTTTCCGCTGGCCTTGATTGCTTATCACCGGCAATACGACAGTTGGAATCCCGGCGCGCATGCCGGCACCTTTCGTGGCAACCAGATCGCGCTGGTGGCGGGCGCAGCCACGCTGCGCTATCTGCGCGAGAACGACATACCGGCTGCCACCGAGCGCATCGGCGCCAGGCTGCGCGCAGGACTGGAAGCTTTGCAGCAACGCTTCGACTGCATCGGCGACGTACGCGGCCGCGGTCTGATGCTCGGCGTCGAAATCGTCAATCCGCACGGCTTGCGCGACGCACGCGGCCTGCCGCCCGCCGACGGCGCGCTAGCCAAACGCCTCAAGCGCGAGTGCTTGCAACAGGGACTGATTATCGAAGCCGGCGGTCGGCATGGCGCCGTGCTGCGCCTGCTGCCACCGCTCGTGTTGACCGAGCCCCAGGTCGAGGAAATCCTGAAGCTGCTGAACGTGGCGCTCACGGTCTGCACGTCGCCGGTATCGCCCCCGCGGCACGCGGGCAGCCACGCCGCGGAGGCGCTATGAATTCCGTAGACCGTGGCGCAGGACCGCCCATGCTCGACGTGATCGGCATCGGCTTCGGCCCTGCCAACATCGCGCTCGCCATCGCGTTGGAAGAACTGACCGAAGGCCTGAACGTGTTATTCCTTGAAAAGCGCGGTAGCCCGCGCTGGCAGGAAGGCATGTTGCTCGAGGACTCGGACATCCAGAATCACCCGCTGCGCGATCTGGTCACGCCGCGCAATCCGCGCAGCCGCTATTCGTTTACGAACTTCCTGTTCGAAAACAACCGGCTCTTCGAGCATCTGAATCTGGGTTTGTCGTTTCCGTTGCGTATCGAATACGAACAATACGTGCGGTGGGTCGCGGACCTGTTCGCGCATCAGGTCCAGTACGGCGCGAACGCAAACGTCGTCAAACCGCTCGTCGACGCCGATACTGGCGCGCTGCAGGGCTATCGCGTGCTCGATACGACAGGCCGCGAATGGCGGGCGCGTTCGGTGGTGGTCGCGCCTGGCCGCACGCCTAACGTACCGGCGCAGTTCGCGAACGTCGCCCCCGAGCGCGTCGTGCATCTGAACGACTATCTGTTCGCGTTGCAACGCGCGTGCGAGGGCGGGCGTCGACCGCGTGTCGCGGTGGTGGGCGGCAGCCAGAGCGCGGTCGAGATTCTGTTGCATGCGTACGGGCTCGGCACCTGCGAGAAAGTGGTCGGCATCACGCGCAATTTCGGTTTCAGGCAGAAAGACACAAGTCCCTTTTCGGACGAAGTGTATTTTCCGCAATTCGTTCGGACCTTCTTCAACGCCGATCAGAAGACGAAAGATCGTTTGCGCGCCGAACTCGAAGGCACCAATTACTCATCGGCCGATAAGGACGTGCTGGACGCGCTGTACGTGAAGTTGTACGCGAACCGGATCTTGCAGCGTGACTCGCTCGCGGTGCGCACCAACACCGAAGTCAGCCACGCCTGCGCCGACGCATCGGGCGTGCATCTCGCGCTGCGCGACACGACAACCGAGCAGCGCACCACCGAGTCGTTCGATCTGGTCGTGCTCGCCACGGGCTTTCTCGATATCGGCAACGGTCCGAAACGCGAAGCGTATCCGGGTCTGCTGGCCGGTGTGGCGCCGCTGCTTGAACTCACGCGCGGCCATCTGGACGTTTCGATCGACTACCGGGTTCGCTTCGCCGCTCAGCCCGAGGGGGCAGCGCCTTTGTATCTGAACGGCTTGTGCGAGTCGTCGCACGGCATGGGTGACTCCGGCTCGTTCAGTCTGCTGGCGTTGCGCTCGGCGGCGATCGCGATGTCGCTTTGCGAGCGGCTGGCCCCTTCCGCTACTTCCCGCCCCCAGGTTCAGCGTGCCGACCATGACCTCGCTAGCGACACTGTTCGCTGAGCCGGCTTGCTGGGCGCGGGGCGCGCCGTCAGAGGCCAAAGCGGCGGCCGCGCCGGCCGTGGACGGTGAGACATTCGACGTAGCCGTGGTCGGCGCCGGCATCACTGGACTCACCGCGGCGTTCCACGCGGCGCGGCGCGGCTTGCGCGTCGCGGTGCTCGAAGCGGGTGAAGCCGGCGCGGGCGCCTCGGGCCGCAATTCGGGCTTCGTGATTCCGACACTCAGTCGTGTCGGCCCCGACGACGTCGCGCGCGCCTGGGGCGACGCACGCGCGGCCCGTTTCAACGCGCAGCTGAGCGGCGCGGCGACCGCGTTGTTCGAGTTCATCCGCGCCGAAGGCATCGTCTGCGATGCGCGACAAAACGGCTGGCTGCAACCCGACCGGCTTGAACCCTCCGACGGCGTCTGGCAGCACCGTCTGCGAACGCAGCGTCAAGCGGGCGCTGACGCGCGCCTCGTCGAGCGCGACGAATTGCATGCGCTGTGTGGCACAGCGCGCTATCCGGCGGCGTTGTGTCTGACCGAAGGCGGCCAGATCGACCCGCTCGCCTTCACGCGCGGACTGGCCGCCGCGTTCACGCGGCTCGGCGGTACCGTGTTAAACGGCTGCCGTCTGCTCGCGCCGGCAGCCGAGCAGACCAAAGTTCTGGTTGGACTCGACACCTCGCTCGGCATGGTATTCGCGCGCCGCGTCATCATGGCGACCAACGCGAATGGACATGACGGGGCCCGCAATCTCACCGCCGCGACCTTGCCGTTCGCCTTGGTGCTGGCCGCCTACGATCTGCCGGTGTGCGGCGCGGACCACGTGCTGCGCACCCATCAGCCGTTCTCCGACGTGGGCCGCGACATGGCCTTCTTCCGCCGACTGCAGGGCAACCGCCTTCTCACAGGCATGTTTCCGACCAGCACGCGCCTTTCGCGCGAAGCGATCGACGCCGAATTGCAGCGCCGTATCGGCCACGTATTCGGCGTCGAAACCACCGGGCTCACCGATCTCTGGGCCGGTCGCGTCGGCGTGACGCCGCGCGGTCTGCCGCAACTATTGCAATTCGGGCCCAATGTGTTCGGCTGGACCGGCTGCAACGGACGTGGCATTGCGCTCTCGTTCGTGATGGGCCATTGGCTCGCGGACCTCGTCGCCGATGCACCGATCGAGTCCATTCCCGTGCCGCTGCAAGCGCTCAAGGCAGCACGCGCGCCGCAACTCGGCGTGTGGTTCGCGCGCCGGTTGATCGCCGCCGAACGTCGTCGGCGCGAGCGGCATGAACGCCGCGGCGCGACGCCGGCATGCACCGTACTTCACTACCCGCTCGACTAATTCCACATTGAACCGTCCGACAACGCCATGATGCAGACCGACGAATACATCGTGCCCCCTGCGGCACAGGTGCCGTTCCACTACGATGCGTTCCGCTTTAACGATCCGGAGCGGATCGACGCGATCGTCGACAGCTTTCCACTCGCGCTTTTCATCAGCACCGACGGTCCGCGGCCCCTTGCGAGTCACGTGCCGCTATTGCGCATGTCCGGCTCGCGAAACCTGTTCGGTCACGTGGATGCCGCGAATCCGCAGTTCGCTGGTCTGCGCCGCATTCATGCTCATATCGTGTTCATGGGACCGGACAGCTACATTCCACCGGAAGCCTATGTGACGCGTCAATTGCCGACATGGAACTATGTGTCGGTGCATATGAGCGGCGTCGTCGAGATCATCAACGATTTACCGCGCAAGCTCGAGGTGCTTCGCGAAACGGCTGCGTTTCTGCAACCGGACGACGCCCCCTATCAGTTCGACGCACAGGACGAACGCGTGAAGCGCTTTGCGCCGCACATTCTCGCGTTGCGCGTCACGGTCGAGCATGAGGAGGCGCGTATCAAGCTGTCGCAGGACAAGGGGCCTTCCGATCAGCACGCCGCGCTCGATCATCTGTTGGCGAATCGCGCGCGCAGCCCGCGGCCGCTGCTCGAAACGTTCTTGCAGCCTCTGGACGCTAGCACCGATGATTGATGAAGCTCAGGTTGTCGGCGCGCTCGCCGCGCGCGCGATCGTGCCGGATGCTCAACAGCGCCATGCGATCGCCGCGCTGGTCGCCCTGCTCGGCACCCGTGTGCGGCGCAAATGGCGAGTCCGGGCGCAAGCGGCGCGTGGCATGCAAGGCGTCTATTGCCACGGTCTGCCGGGGCGCGGCAAGAGCCTTGTGGTCGATACCGTATTTGAACTGGCCGATTGCGTAAAACGGCGCGTGCATTTTCACGAATTCCTACGCGAAATGAACCGGCGCTTGGTCGAGCAGGAGCGCTGCGACGACCGGCTTGGCGAAGTGTCGAGGCAGTGGCTCGCGGATGTCGATTTGCTGTGCTTCGACGAATTCCATGTTCACGATATCGCCGACGCATTCCTGATCGGCCGCTTTCTCGACATCGCGCTCGAGCTGGGCACGCGCGTCGTGTTGACTTCGAACTATGCTCCGCAAAGTTTGCTGCCGAATCCGGAATTTCACGCGCGCCTCCAGCCAACTATCGAACGCATCGAGCGGCACTTCACGGTGATCCATTTCGATAGCGCGCGTGACTATCGCTTCTCCGGCGAACGCGCTGAGCAGCCGCGCTTCCTTGCGCCCCTCGACGCCGCGACTAGCGAAGCATTGCGCCGCCTGTTCGTCCACTACGAAGCCGAAGCTAGCTTGCGACCGGCGACACGCTCTGCGGCTGGCCGAGCGCTGAGACTGCGCGCGGCCGGCTCGGTCCTCGCGTGGATGGATTTCGACGAGCTGTGCGTGGCGAGCCGCTCGCATCTGGACTATCTGGAGATCGCTGAGCGCTGGCAGGGGGTGATCGTCGACCGTGTGATTACGCAGTGGCTCACCGAGCCGCGGACCCTGCAGCGCTTCGTGTGGCTGATCGATATTTTCTATGACCGCAAGCGTGCGCTGTTCATCGCATCGGACCGACCTATCGCGCAGGCGCTCGACGGCCTCGAAGGCGCGCACGATCTGTCGCGCACGCTTAGCCGGCTTGCCGATATGCAATCTCGCAACTATCCAAATTCGCTCGACGACGCCGAGCTTTCTTCCAGGGTGGCGACATGCCAATCGTGAAAATAGAAGAACGCAGTCCACACACCGCAGAGGAAAAAGCCCGGCTCGTTGGCGTGGTGTTCGATGCATTGAAGGCGATACTCGGTGTGAGCGAGGAAGAATTGCAGGCCCGTTATCAGGGCTTTGCGGCCGAGGATTTTTTTCCGCCACTGGCCGCGGGAAATTACGTGTCGATCGAGATCACGTTGTTCGTCGGGCGTTCGCTCGATGCAAAACGGAGCCTCTATCGTCGCATCGCGTCCGACGTCGCGAGGTTGCGCGGCATCGATCCGTCAGAGGTTCTGGTACTGCTGCGCGAAGAACCGTTTGACAACTGGGGAATGCACGGCGGCAAGGCGGCCACGGACCTGAAGTTCGACTACGCGATTGCGATATGAACCCGAAGAGCCTGCATAGATCCTTTGTGCGTCATGAAGAGGCAGTGGCACTGCGGAGCCGCGGCGTTGGTCGACGGCTGTCAGTACGGAAATCTCACCCCGAGCCAACCGCGAAGGGCGCGTGGTCGCCATCGGCGCCTTGGCGCTCCTCCCGACACCGACGCGCCCGTGGAGAGCGGGGAAACCTGGCTACGGCTGCACCGGCCGACGCCGTACGTCTGATTTGATCGCACAGCGTGCCCGGACTGGTTGCGCGCGACGGTGTTCAGCGCGTTGATGAGCTGAAGTCTGTCAGGGTGGACTTTGCCGCAAGGTTGGTAATCGCTGCCCACTGTCTGTTCCGCTCTTTCCAAATGTTGCATTGAATGATTGCCACGACCGCCTCCGAGGTTTCACAGGAAAACGTCTGGGACGTTGTCGCGCATGTGCAGGAGTCGACAATCAACAGTTTCCCTCTGACGCTTGCCTCTCACTTTGGTGAACTCATGAGCTTCATTGAACAAGACGATCTGGTCCGGCAGATCGAAGCGGCTGCGCGTAAGCTCCGTGGGTCGACGACAATTGCACGCATTGGCGGGTGCAGCGTGTTCGTGACATTGGGCATGAGCGTGCGATGGTGCGGTGTGAGCGGCAGCCTCGCACAGATGGTCCAAATGGGCATACGACGGGAAGCCGGCGACTTGCCGATCGAGATCCATTACGACATCGTACCGGGCAGTTGTATCGAATTGCGCATCGTGCTGAGCGACGGCGAGGCAAACGACCGCGCACTGCTCAAGATGCTCAATCCGTCGGACTCGATCGTCGACTGGGTGGTGGAGACAGCGCCTTTATGGGACCCGGGAGTGAATCGGCTGTTGGGTCTTGGGATCGGAGGCAATCCCGAAAGGGCGATGCAGATGGCGCGTGTCGCGTTGTTCGAGCCCCACGATATTGCCTGCATTATCGCACGCGGCCCAAATGATTGGCGCGAACGTCTACGCGTTGAGACGATGAAGGAGTGCGCGCGCGTGGGTTATGCGGTCAAGGATGTGCTGATCGTTGGGGCGCCGACCCATGCTGGGACTAAACCGGTCGCGCTGATGTGCAGCCTGCCGTTCGCGAGCCGCGTTGCGCATATCGTGTTGAATGGCAACCCGCGAAACGCGTCCCGCGCATAAGCGTGGTTTTTGGCACCGACGGGTTATTTGACAGCGATGGCGCACGGCGTCGTTCACTAGAGGACCCGAATGGCAGGGGCGCGTTTGCGCCGCAGTCCTCCAGGATGACGCCGTGAGCTGCTGCTATGGAATGTGGTCGCGCAGCTGATATCCACCGCTCTTGTGAAGCCGTCTGATAGCACTGCGCATCTCGATACGACGACGTTGCGAGCTATAGGGCAGCCGTTGGTCACACAGAAGCCATCACTGTGAGCAACGCCGTGCGAAACTCGCCCATCTCTGCAGCGGTGCCAATGGAGACCCGCAGGTACTCCGGCGGACCGGCCTCGCGAATCAGAACGCCGTGGCGGAGAAGTCCGTTCCATACACAGTGGCGATCCGCAAATTTGCCGAACATTACAAAGTTTGCGTCCGAATTCGCCACTGCGAGGCCCTGGCTACGTAGCCAGCTAACGGTTGCATCGCGCTCAGCTTTAATCGCTTCTACTTGCGACAGCATCTCCTCGCGGGCGACGCTGCCTGCGTGAAAATGGACAGGTGATACAGCAACCGAACGAGCTTCAGGGCTTCGATGGTCGCAGGCGCACAAGCGCAATACCCCGACGCGGCCGCCCGCGAATTTGAATGCTTTGCTTGGCGTGCGGGTAACAACAAGCCGAGGGTGGTCGGGCAGCAGCTCCACCGCCACGGTCGTGCCTGCGTTGATGGTGCAAAACTATTTCGGGATTGATACCGCCTCGGTCGACGATCTTCGCGAGTGGGCAACCGTCATGTTCTGGTATCTGTTCGTCGATCTGCAGGGCGATCCGGACCCCGAGAAGAAAGCCCTCGACTGCGCGGCCAGGTGCCTGGCTGCCATCGACGAGGTCATTGCCAGGACGGAAGCCGATCCTGATGGTCCCGTCACCGTGCTGAAGCGGGCGATTGCGCTTCGCGATGCCGGCGCCGGGGGATTCGAGGGGGCCGGCAGCCACGGCAGCGGATTACCCAGGCGCTTTGGCAGCATGGCTTCCCACTTTTTACGCTCGGCGGCGATTTCCTGCCATGCCGCGCTGCCTTCCATATCGTCCGCGGCCATCAGCAGCCGGTCGTGCCCAGACGTCGCCTGAACCTGCACGGGCTGGGTGTAGACCCAGCCGTACCGGTGCTCGAACACGACCGGGATGATCCGGTGCATCAGGACCGCGAGGGCGGCAACCGTGACCTGCCCCTGCAAACAGGGCCAAGCGGAGTCTAGTAAAGTTCGTTTTCGGAGAAGAAGACGAACATGAAGAAGAGTTTTACGGAACAGCAAATCATTGGGTTTCTGAAGGAAGCCAAGGCCGGTATGCCGGTCAAGGAACTGTGCAGGAAGCACGGGTTCAGTGACGCGTCGTTCTATACGTGGCGCGCGAAGTTTGCCGGCATGGAGGTGTCAGACGCCCGCCGGCTGAAGGACCTGGAGGCCGAGAACGCGCGGCTGAAGAAATTGCTGGCCGAGGCAATGCTCGACATGGAAGCGTTGAAGGTTGTCGTCAAGGGAAAGCCCTGAGCCCGCAAGCCAAGCGCGAAGCAGTGGTGGCGATTCGGGAGAAGGTCAACATCTCGGAGCGCCGCGCCTGCCGGCTTGTCGGGCTTTCTCGCAGCGTGCTGCATTACGACGCGAAGCCGGACCACGAGAACGAGGTGCTGGCGGCGCGTCTGGTTGAACTGGCGCACGAGCGTCGCCGCTTCGGCTACCGTCGACTGCATGCCCTGGTGGAGCGCGAAGGCACGCACGCCAATCACAAACGGGTGTATCGCCTGTATCGTGAGGCGGGGCTGACTGTGCGGCGCCGTCGCAAGCGCCACGGCGTCATGATCGAACGCGAGCAACTGGCCTTGCAGAACGCACCCAACGCGGTCTGGTCAATCGACTTCGTGATGGATACGCTTGCCAATGGGCGGCGCCTGAAGTGCCTGACAATCGTCGACGATTTCACGAAAGAGGCCGTCGACATCGTCGTCGACCACGGCATCTCAGGCTTGTACGTCGCTCGCGCATTGGACCGTGCCGCCCGTTTCCGGGGCTATCCCAAAGCGGTGCGAACAGACCAGGGACCCGAATTCACGAGCCGCGCGCTCGACCAGTGGGCGTATGCGAGTGGCGTCACCCTGAAGTTGATTCAGGCCGGCAAGCCGACGCAGAATGCGTACATCGAATCGTTCAACGGCAAATTCCGCGACGAATGCCTAAACGACCACTGGTTCACGACGCTCGCCCACGCTCGCGCTGTTATCGCGGCATGGCGCCAGGACTATAACGAGCAGAGGCCGCACAGCGCACTGAATTACCTCTCGCCATCAGAGTTTGCGGCGAAACATCGGGCAACAGCGGAAGCTCCTGCCGCATTCCAGGAGCTGGTTTAAAGCGACTTTGCTAGAGCGTGTTAGGCACTTTTGTTAAGGGCTGCAAAGTGGACAAGCATAAGCACGGAGAATACGACGAAGTGCAAACCAGCCAGGGTTTCGGGCAATCGCTCGTAGTCTCTGGCCAGTCGGCGGAAGCGGTTGAGCCATCCGAAGATGCGCTCGACCACCCAGCGGCGCGGCAACAGCACGAAGCCCTTTTTCGCCTCCGACAGCTTGATTACCTGAAGCTCGATTCCTTCGTCCAGTGCCGCCTGCGCGGGATCTTCGCCGGTGTATCCCTGATTGGCGAACGCCACCTTGACCGTCTGGCCCGTGGCCTGCTGAACCTGACGCGCCAGTTCTCCGACCTGCGCGCGCTCCTGTTCGTTGGCCGGCGTAACATACACGGCAATCAATTGCCCCAAGGTATCAACCGCCATCTGGACCTTGCTACCGCGTTTTCGTTTGTAGCCGTCGTAACCGGCGCGAGGTCCACTCTCGCAGGTCGATTGCAGGGTCCGTGCGTCGAGAATGACAGCGCTGGGTTGACCACGACGCTCGTGCGCGATCCGGATGATCGAACGCAGGTCATTCACCATGGCCTCGAAACAGCCGGCCTGAATCCAGCGTTGCGTCTGCTGGTAGACCAGTTCCCAAGGTGGAAAGTCGTTGGGCAACAAACGCCACGGTGCACCCGCGCGTACGATCCAGCGCAGCGCGTTGAACATCTCGCGCAGTTCGTAGCGACGCTGCGGTGCGTCCTTGTTCATCAAGGTCAGGTACGGAGCGGCGAAATACCACTCTTCATCCGATACATCCGTTGGGTATGACCTGCGTTTTTTCATCTCGCCAGGATACCAGGTCCGACAAAAAGTGCCTAACACCCTCTAGAAGCCCATTGGCCCTACTGAAGGGGGCAGGTCAGCGCAACCGCGGAACCATTGCTCGGTTGGTCCCGAACCTTGTGTATATTTGATAACGTAGGTCAAAGTTTCTTTCTCCGTTGGGTCCGGCGTCCGGCCGGTGCGGGCCGCTCGCGCGGCACTTTTCAGCGCCGCGCATGGCGGCTTATATTCCGAGGAGTTCGCCGTCTTTGAGATATCACCGGGTAGGATGAACCATCTTGGTCTTGCTCTCGCCATCACCGTCAATCCAGTCAATTCGAACTGTCAGCTTGGATGGACTGCTCATGTGAACCGAGGCGATAAGCTCGACAGACTGATACCTTTCCAATGTTTCCAAAGGAAATTTTTCATCGACATCTCTCTGTGAAACCAACTCGTTTCCCTCTGGAAACGAGATCATGACGTTTCGAGCGACAGCGGGACCTTGGTTGTAGATCTTGAGCCGATAGTTGCCACTTCCTACTCTCGAGAAAGCGGCACCGGGATTGGCCCGTTTAGCCTCAGCCCGTTCCGTCGACTCTTTGTCCGCGAGCAAAGCATTCAGCTGTCGCTGGCTCTCGATCAGTTCTTCCTGCTTCCTGTTGAACTTCACAGTTTTCCACGTCGAATAGCAGGACAGCACCAGTGCGAGTATCGCAGCACAACCGCTCAGATCAAGGGTCATTGAAAGAAACCTATTTGATGGTAATGCTTTTGCTACCTTTAAATGCGTCCTTTAGCGTCTTCCTCAACTCGTCGCTGAGATCTTGAGCCGCTTGTCTTCCTATTTCTTTGACGTGTGCCTCAATGTTTTCACTATTTTCTTCGCGCAATTCGGCACGAGTCATGCTCCGACCACACGAAGCACACGTGGCCATCGCCGAATCGTCCTCAGAAGGCCCCTCAAATGAGAAATGGGTTCCCGCGCATGTCGGACATTGCATCGCGATCACGCGGTTATATTTTGAACTGTCCATCTTCGATACCTCGCGCGGTAGGTTGGTGTAACGTTAGCGGCTTGCAATTTTCCGAGTCATCTTGCGCGGCCGGCCACGGCGAAGACCATCCGTCGTATTAGCAAGAGAATGTGTAAAAGGAGAAAGCTAGCGATCAGCACGCCGAGCCCTGTCGAGATCCCCATAGTGATCGCGGGCCGCAAACCGAGCTGTTCGCAAGAAGGCGGTGAAAGGGGCACTCGCGAATCAGAGCCAATCGCAGCGCGAAGTTCGTCGGTTGTCATTTCCCACGGCTTCTTCCCGCGCGAGCGAGTCAATGCCGACTGGCTAGCAGTCCATTGCTCGTGTGCGTGTTGACACGATGCATCGATGGAAGCTGTGGCCCCATGTTCATCCATTGCCGACCAACCTCCAACAAGTGCGCCGGCCGAAACGCTCGCCGCGATGATTAGTTTCTTGCCCGCTTTCAATCGTTCCCCCGTTTTTTTCCGTCATTCAGTAGGTGCAACCAGCGGACCGACGAAACGCGCTCCATCGTGCGTCCATGTTTGATGGCTGCCATTAGTGAAGCGCACAAAGTCCTCGCCGTCGCGCTTCTCGCAGATCGTCGGCGCCTTGCCGGGGGCTACATACCAGTACGCGCCTGGTGAAAGGGTCTTCGGTTCGTTCATAGTGGCGCTTTCCGATCGATTAAGCGACAGCTTGCTTTTGGATGGAGTGTGTCGTGTCAAGGCCGCGCAGGTTCGTATGCTCAGTGACGGTGTACCTAGCGATCACCTTGCCCTCAGGGGTGAGCTCCTCATACTCGTCAATCTCGGTCTGTCCCATCGTCCCTTTCGTGCGCGAGCCCACGTGACGCAACTCATTGCCAGGCGCGACGCCCAGCTCATCTTTCAGGTTCATAGTTTGTTTTCCGATCGGTTAGCGGGCTCTTGTGTAGGCGAGCACCTGGTTGACAAATTTTGAGCGCCGGCCACTCACCTGTAATTTCTCGCCAACGGCTGTCGCTTCCTGTTCTGACCTGGCTACGCAAAACTGAAATTGATCAAGCGGATCGCCGACGTTGACAATGGTCAAGCCGTAGCAGGTGTGCTTGCCCTTTTCGATGTATTTCCCCGCTACTTCATACCTTGCAACGTACGATACACCGATGACCTGATTCATCACGTTGGCGAACGCTCCTGTTGCGAACATAACAAGAACTGCTGCTGCGATTGCTCCTGTAGCCCACGACTCGCCAACTCCCATCTGACGTTCCTGCGATGCATAGCGTGGTTTGTACCAGGAGCCAACCAGTGCCTTCCGGATTCGCCACGCGATGACGATCGCAGCCGGTATCCCGACCGGTGCGACCCAACGCCAATAATCATGACAAATCCGAACTGCTGGACCATCAAACGTCGAAATCCAGGCGAGTAGGATACTAACCGCGACAACGAGTGAGAAGACACCGTAGGCGCTGCGGCCGGTCGATCCGAATACGTAGTCGCGCGCCGGTGCCCTTTTGAGGGGGTCTCGTTTCTCGTTTGTCATACCGGACACTTCCAATTTTCCTATGCCTTGAAGCGCAACGCTCGGCCCGCCTCACGCATCCGCTTGGCCGCATCGCGCGGCGTGTCGGATACCTCTGTCCAGTCGTGATGCCACCACTCGATCACCGCCGCCGCATCGCCCAACGAGCGCGCGGCGATTACGTCGCGAACTTCGTCAGCAACCTCGTCCCACCATGCCGAGCTTTCACCGTCACTTGCGCGCGGATCGATTGCGTGGCGATAGATCTCCTTGGCAGTGTCGAGCGTGATTTGCATCGCGTTTTCCTATGCCTGGTGTACGTCGAATTGCGCTGCTGCGTACGAAGCATTGCAGCTCCAAATTTCAATGCCGTCGCGATGGAAAAAAGCCCAGCCGTCTTTCACTGTCATCCTCGCTTTCGGGTACACCAGGCTATGTCCGTTCACAGCCGCGGAAATGACGTTGCGCTCGCGACACAAAGCCCAATATTCCCCGTCGGCAAGGGGCGCTGTCTTCACGATGCGGTTTTCCGTCATGAGCTTAAAAGTCAGCTGAGGTCAAAAGGTATCGCCCTGCGTCGACACGCTGCGGCAACTTCGCCATCGCGACCGCCTCAATTGCCGCACGGTTTGCTTCGAATGTCGCAACCAAGTCGGAACCGTAAGCGGTCGTTGCGCCGAAGTGGTCCTGAAGCGCTTCGGTAGACACTTCCCGCGTTAGTGCTTCGCCATCTACAAGCGCCTGGAACGCAACGGTCGTGTTTTCTGTATAGATCGCCGGTTTCGCTGGAAACTGAATCTTCATCAAAGGTTCCTCACGTTTTCCGTTTGGTTACACGTCGCTACGTGTTTGTCCCTGTGCTGCGCATTCAGCGCAGACGCCGAAATCGCTAAGCCCCGGAGCGCGCACGCGCAGATACTTTTCACCCGGCTTAATGAGGCGACCGCAGCCCACGTGCCATACGCTGCGTTGACACACGCGCTCCACACGGGCGGTCGTCATCTTTGGCTGCTCGGTCGATTTCATCGTTTTTCCCTATTCTGCAAAGACTTCCTGCAAGGTTCGCAGGGTATCCAACAACGTCTTATCGGCCACTACGCCCTCTTTCTTGACCAGGCGCACCTTGTCTACGGCGCGAATCTGGTCCAGGAGGATCAAGCCCTGTTTGCGCTTGAACGTCACCGGAATCCGAAACGGTGCAGGACGCCCCTTGGAAGTCATCGGCGCGACGATGACTGTGCGCAAGTGGTCGTGCATTTCGGGAGGCGAAACGACCACACAGGGGCGCGTCTTTTGAATCTCGCTACCAAGCGTCGGATCGAGCGCGACCAACCAGACTTCCCCGCGCATCACCATGCAAGCTCCGCGTCATCGGCGTTCGAAAACTCGCCCATGACCAGCGCATCGTCGCCGCTCTCGGCCAGAGCCTTGCTTGCTTCCGCCCAACCCTCACGGGCTCTGTGCTTTGGGCGTCGCAGAACAATCGCGTCGTCCTCGACCTCCATTTCCACTTCGCTCTCCAGCCCGAGTTGCGCAAGGACGGGCTTCGGAATCAGCACGCCCTGCGAATTCCCCATTCTGCGAATCGTCGTTCTCATGACACACCTCCAAAGTAATAACAATGTTACACCGCGTGGTCGCAACAGTCAACACAATGTTATTACAGTGGGTGTCCCTTGTCCCGCCTGCCGCGCAGGGCCGCGATGGCGTGGTCAGGTGGCTCTCATAACACCTCGCAAAACATCTGTCGGAGCCTTTTATCGGACACGTCAGATACGGCAAAACGTGGTCAAGTTCCGTTTTTATAAGTGGCGGATATCACAACTTACGTCGGGCCGGGCGCAGCGGATATGACTCTCATATTTGATACCGGATCTAAGCGAGGATTTTGCGGATGGCAGACGCGAACCCGGCCGGGAACACCACCTGACCGCTATCCGTCAGTACACGGCCTAGCTTGTCGATCGTCCAAGCCCAATGGTCCATGGTCTTGTCGGATATCGCCGTCGCGAGGGCCTTCTTTTCCTGCGCGGTCAGCTCCACGCCACTGGCCACAACTGAAGGCCGTTCCTGCGGCGCATCGCCCAGAACGAGGACTGCATTCTGGGCAGCGATGTGTCGGGCCGCGAGCAGCTGGGCACGCGTTGATTCAAGATCTGCAACGAGCAGATTGATGCGGGTGCGCAGGACGGGATCTGAGATACCCTCCAGCACCCCCTCCGCTGCAGATGCCTTGGCAGGGGAGCCCTTTTTCTTCCGGCCTCCCGCATTCTCCGCATACGCTGCGATGAGGGCTCGATACTTCTCGCCAGTCTTGTTCCGAATCGCAGGGGCACCTGGGCCGCCGCGATCACTCGACAGCCGGCCAATCGTGGCGACAGAGTAGTCGGTGCTACCGCGATCCTCCTGCTCCTGGCATATCGCGAAAATCAGGCGCAGAGAAGCTTCAGTGCGCGCGTGTACGTTCCGGCATAGCCCTTCGAGAAACTTGGTCGGTTCAGTCTTCGTCACCGCCATGCCCTCATCCTGAGTTCGAGAAGTTTGGCAGGCGTGGCCTTGTTAGTCGGAAGCAAACGATCAACCTCGTCGAGCATTCCCAACTCGTCGAGGAGGAGGCGTCCTTCGATCAGGGCATTCGCCTCAGCGCGCCCGACGCGGGCCATCAACAGCTCAACGAACTGGTTGCCCACGGCAAGCGCTTCTGCCTCCGACAGTGAAGCAAACACCGCCGATCGACCGTTACGGGATAGCAGCGCATCGAGCAGTCGGCCGCGCCGAAGATTGGCCACTAGGACGTTCTCGTTGGGGTACACGTTGGCTCGTTGGCAAACCGCGTCATACAGCTCGAACTCGGTGCATTCGGAAAGTGCGGCGCGCAAATCCGTGAGGCCACCGGTGAGCACCAGATCAAGCTTCTTCGTGTCATCCTTATCCGAGGTGGACATTGCGGCTTTGCACCGGTCAATGAGCCGGTAAATTGCGTGCCAGGTGTGGGCGATGGAATCGACCTCGTCCAGTACGCGATCGCGTCGGTCATAGGCGATTCCTATCTGGCTGGACTCATCGTGCGAGCGGCCCTCGAATGTTGCCTCTTCCAGCTTGTAAATTTCGTCCTCGGCCGCGCGTAGTCGCTCCGCTGCCGTGCTCAGCGACACGCCAACAGAATTGAACCGGGCCACCAGCCCAGCAAGGAAGGCCGGCCCAGTGATGAAGAAGCGGCATCGAGCACAATTTTTGGCACCACCAGGAACAGGCCCATGAACTCTCTTGCTCTCGGGTGATGGTGGGCCGCCCCGACAGCAACGACTGCCGCCCACAGGACAAATGCCGATATCACCGACAACCCACGAGGCAGGCTCGCTTTGTTCAAGCGCGGTGTTTGCTGCAGAGTCGTTCGAGATTACCAAGGGGCTGGCATTTCGTATCTCCTCGTCCTGGAGGAACTTCAGGAAATTGCCGGCCTCGGCCTGCTGCACACGTTGCTGGGCCTCCGCGAGGACGGCGGTTACATGCGCAGCCCCGGGCTTGTTGTAATACAGGGTCATGAGGATCGTTGCATGACCGGCCACGCATTTTGAGAGGATCTGGATCGGAACACCGCCCTCTGTGGCATACGCGGTAATCAGCGAAACCCGAAGAGTATGGAGATCGTACTTTGACCGACCATTTCCGCTTCCGATGTACGGAGTCACGAACCGGATCGGCTCGCCATTCGCCAACCTGTTCCCCGGCTTCGTTGATGCGCCGTTTGGCGTTAATCGCAAACTTGCGACCCTTGCCAGCAAGGACTAGGCAAGTTGACGGCGCGAGTCCGCGATAACGCTCTGCTGTTAGCTCGGTCCCCATGCCGCGTGCAATGCGATGGTTCAGATAGCACTCCAACGCCGAAACCGTTTTCGGGTGCGTGAGATAGACGCATCGCTTCTCCCATGTAGCCACAGTGATGCGCTTGTCCGATCGGCTTGAAAATATTAGGTTTGTTGTCCGTGACGTGGATCGGCATCACAATCGCTTCGAGCGGTCTGCCTACGCGCATAAGCAGGCCGATGGCGCCCTACAAAAGGGTCGGCCGAGAATCCAACATGCGAAGCTACGCAGATAGAACGTAAGCAGTCGAACAGTACCGTCGCGGATGACGTTGACGCGCGAGAGGATCGGCTGCTAGCGAATAGGATCGATGTGTGAGGCGGCGGGCAGCAGAGGGGCGACTTTCCAGGGTAGCAGTTC
>NZ_JAJITD010000026.1 GCF_020880815.1 Paraburkholderia sejongensis | reverse complement strand
CGCACGGCTTCCAGCTTGAACTCGAGCGTGTACTGCGCTCGCTTTGCCTTGCTTGTCATCAATGTTTTCTCCTTGCGTGAGTTTACCGCTCAGCAAGAGATTCGTTTTTCGGGGGCAAGCTCAGAGATAGCCGTGTCGGCAACGTTGTCGCGAGGCTGGCGCACTCGCGTCTGCCCGACTGGATGCACTGACAGTTTCAATGAAGCCGGCTCTTGGGCTAAGCCGGCCGCGCCGCGGTTTCGATCTGCGCTTCAGCGACAAACCGCGACGGGAAGTTCTTCGACGTCCCGGAAATCATCAGCGTTTCCCGCGCGCGCGTCATTGCGACGTAAAACAGCCGCCGCTCTTCCGGCTCAGTTGATTTGGCATCGGGGACGATGGTGTCTTCCGATCGGGCGATCCAGACGTGGTCCCATTCCAGTCCCTTCGAACTGTGCATCGTCGTCAGCACAAGCGCGTCCGGTGCGGGCTCATTGTTGTCCTGCCGCAGGAACAGCAGCCGTTCCGCGAAGGTGCCGCTCAGACGTGAGAGCACGTCATACGTTGCCTGGATCGTGCGGATGCCATTTTCCTTCTTCGTGTACTTGAGCATCCATTCATTCACGCCCGATAGCACCAGCGAATAGAACTTCCGCTCGCACAGCCCCCGCCACTCGGCGAGCCGCTTCATGAACTCACGATAATTCGTCGCCACGTCTTCCGGCATGCCGAGATCGACCAGGTCTGCCCGCGGCTTCTGGACGAGCTCCGCGCCCATGCTCGCGTGCAACGCACGCAGATGGTCGGCATGGAGGCCCGAGTGCGCCAGCACCGCGTCCAGCCCGGTCGCCTTCACGCCCTCGATAATCTCCAGGAGATTGCAGAGCAACGCACCCTCAGGACGGTTGAGAACCGACGCGCCCGACGCGCGATGATACTTGACGCCATACGAGCGGCAGACGGCCTCGAGCGGGTCAAGAATGCGGTTGGTGCGGGCGAGGACCGCGCACGTCTTGCCGTTGCGCAGCAGTGGCGCCAGCGCCTCCATGGCGGCCTCCGCTTCCACGTACTCATCGGCGTGGCGGGATGCCTCGACCCGGCCGCCGGCGCCTTTCTCCGCCCGCAGGATTTTCGGGATGCGGTCCGGATTGTTGCGGATCACCCGGTCGGCGGCCGCGAGGATCTCGGCGCGGCACCGATAGTTGCTCCCGAGCACGACCGGCCTGGCTTCGAATTCCTTGATGAAGGACTCCATCCCGCGATAGCCCAGAGCCTCACGGAAAGCGTAGATGCTTTGGTCGTCGTCACCCACCACCGTTACGACCGAACCTGCTTTTGCGTGAAGCTCGATCCAGCGGTACTGCAGCGGGTCAGTATCCTGAAACTCGTCAACGAGCAGGTAGGTGAACGGATACGGCAGGATCGTGCCGTTCTGCATGCCCTCGACGGCGAGCCGCAGCATGTCCTGGAAATCGATCTTCCCGTTGCGCGCCAGCGCCTCCTGATAGGCGCCGTACAACTGGCCGTCGGCGCTGTTGACGTCGCACCGGCCGAAATTCGTCTTGATCTTTTCGATCGTCGGGATGACGTCCTCGGCCTTTCCGTCGAGCCCGAGATCCTGCATGACGCGGATGAGCAGCCCGAGGCGGTCACCGTCGCTTGCAATGTCAGGCGGCCGCCCACCGGGGCGCTGAAGCTGTTTGTAGGCGAGCGAATGGAACGTGCCCGCGATAAGGCGCTTCTTCACCGCCTTGCCCGCCACGTGGAGGATGCGCTCACGCAGCTCGGTCGCCGCGTCTTTCGAGAACGTCACCGCGCCAACGACAGCCGCGCCGTCCTGCAACAGCAGCGCGGCCTTGGTGGCGATCGTTTTCGTCTTGCCCGCGCCTGGGCAGGCAATCGCCACACAATTCTGGCGCAACTGGGCGACTTCCCGCTGCTGCGGATTGAGTTCGTCCAGCATGACGCCCCCCCTTACAGGCCGCGGACCGTGGTCATCAGGCGCAGGTGCGTCATGTAGCCACGAACGCCGAGCGGGTTGACCTTCTTGAGGAAGTGCACCGTTTCATCGTCGACGTCCGACTGGTCGCGAATGCCGTTCCAGACCATGAAGTCGAACTGATCCATCACCTTGTCGAATTTCATGATGGCCGACAGCACGCGCATCGAAAACCGCGAATACACCTCGACGGTCAACTCCATCGCCGGCATCGGGATCGACGGCTCGAACACGAACTCGCCTCCCGCGCGAAGCTCCGCCTCCTTCTTCTCGCGAAAGCCGGTGGCGACGCGCAGCGCCTCATCCACATATTCTTCGATCGACTTGATCTGCTTCTCGAAGAAGCTGTTCACCGCGGTCTTGTCGCCCTCGCCAAATGTCGAGTCGCCGAAGCGCTGCATGTTCACGCTCATGCGGTTCAGGTACGGCCACCATTGCTCGAACAGCGGCTTCAGGCGCGTGTGGTTCAGCCGAACGTTCGCGGGCACAACTGCCGCCCCGGAAAGCTGTCGCTCCATCAGCTGGCGCCCCAGCTCACGGCGGCGCTTGATGATGGCGATACGCTCGCTGGCCGGCAGGTCACGGAACAGCTTGCGGGTCTTTTCGACCTCGGCGCGCTTCATGTTCGCGTCATCGGGCGTGATCACCCCTTCGCTCTGCAGGCGGTCCGCGTCCGCCTCCATCTGCGTCAGCTCGCTCTCGATCTCGCGCTCGCCCTCTTCGGCGCCGTCGTGACCACCGGCCTCGCCATCCGCGTGGGATGTCTCGGCCAGCGAATTCACATCGCCCGCAGCAGCGGCAGATGCAGCGGACGCCTGCGCATCTGCCGTCACCGGGCTTTCCAGTTCGGTATCTTCCACAGTGGTGGTGCTCATGCCCGTTTCTCCTTGGTGGACCTGTGTCGTTTCGTCGTTGGTAATCGGGCACGCGCTACGCGTCCCCAGCAATACAATTGTTGCGTCGTCATCGGGCGCAGAACGCCCGAAACACGCGTTATTTCACGAGCCTTTAATGGCAAGAGGCAGCTTCCGCGTCACAGGCGGCCGGCGAATAGGGGCTACCGCCGGACAGCAGAAGCGCAGTCCGGCAGAATGAACAAGAAAGGGGAGAGAAGCGGAGAGAAACGGACCGGAACGCGCCGATCCGCTTTTTTAGATGACTTATCGAGCTGACTGGAACGACTCGGCGGCCTTCCAGAGCAGCGCACCAAGGAGTGCCGCGACGACCACCCAATAGCCAGCAAGCACTGGCACCGGGACGAGAAGCACGCCGAAGAGCGTGCCTGTGACAATCAGCAGCCCATGGCCCGCCAGGTGAAACGAGAGTGGGCTGACGTATCCGGCTGCGGCCGCCTTGATCTTCCTGCGTGCGGCGCCGTCGATGAACATGCCGAGCGCGAAGCAAAGCGTGCCCACGATCCACATTTTCATGACCATCGCGCGCAACATCGCCCGGTAGGTGAGCAGCCAGAAGTTTTCGGTCCACGTGGCCGAGAAACTCGATATGCCGCCGTCGTTGAACCCGTTGAGATTGCCCGACGCGGCCAGAGTGCGATGCAGCAGCCCATTGTCCACAAACGAACGCCTGAACATTTCGTTGGCCGAGCGGACGGCCGCGTCTGCCCTTTCCTGCCCGACCGACGCGACGAGCGATTCCGTTTCGGCGTCCGGCACCTCGAAGAGCTTGCGGTCAGGAATCGCCGGCATCACTGCGATCGACAGCACGGGCACGAGAAAGAACCAGACCTTCACGTGCTTACCAAACCGGCTAGCCATGAATCAGCCTCGCTATGACGAGAAGCGGGATCGCGGTGATCGCCAGCAATCCGCCCCAGAACAGGAGCGGGCGGTTCACAGCAATGGACGCCAGTGCGTAGGCCCGCGCGCCCGCGCCCCAGGTGAACTCTTCAGGCGGGGTCGCCCCGGGCTCGTCGAACGCGCCCGCCGTGTGGAGCGCGCGCCGCGCGGTGTCGTAATCAACCCGGGACAACTTCGCTATTATCGTAGCGGTGAGCGACATCATATTCCTCGAAATAGCGACGGAACGCCTCGCCTTGCAGCACGCGCGACGCCAGTTGGAAAGCTGCGGTGCGCTCGGTGATGTGTTCCGGGCAACGCTCGTTGACCACCTCCAGCTCGCTGTTCTGATGCCGCTCTTCGAAAACCGGGATGGGCTCCAGCATGGGCGACCAGACACTGACCTTGTCACCGCGGCGCGCCACATAGCGGCGCGCGTAGAGCGACTTGGCAGGCTCGAACAGTCCCTGCATGAATGCGACGTGCTGATCGCCCGTCCGCTTGGCCCGCTTGAAGCTGGCCAGCGCGGATTCGATCATCTCTGCGGCCAGCGGCCCCCTGTCGCCAACGAAGCGTTCGCCAACGAAGTCGGCAACCCGCGAGCAGGCGAGTTCAAGATCGGGCGCGACGTTGAAAACAGGGATCAGCTTGTGCGAGAGCTTGTGATCGCGAATGATGTTTTTGAAAACAGCGGACATATGGTGTGGTTCAGCCTTCGATAATTGGAATTCGGCCCTGGTAGACGGCACCGCCCGAGATGCGCATGAAGTACTGCAGGTTCGGCAAACGATGGATCAGCGGCATCGGGATTAGCGGCACCTTCTCAAGCTGGAGGGTGCGTGACTGGGACCCGCTGAATTCCATCGCATGCGCTTCGGTCGTGGTGTTCGTGCTGTTCGAGATGTTGACCACCCGAATCGCTGTCTCCCCCACCTTGTCCGAGAACCACTTGGCGGTATCGCTATCCTCAAGTCTAAGGATCACCTGATTATTGAGGTTGCCCAAAACCTGCAGCATTTTGGCGGCGTTTCCGAGCTTGGCTTCGAGATCGGCGCGCGCCTGGAATGCGACAAAGGCCTTGAAGCCGGCGCCGCGACCCTTGTTCAGGATCTGGATCACCTGCTCGTTGATCGCTTCCGCGATCTCGTCGATGATCAGGACGACGTCGGGCTTTTCCGCGTAGAAGTTGTAGATCGAGCCGCAGACCGCCGCGACGTCCGACAGCGCCATCGACGCGATCGCCTTCTGCACGATGTTGTTCGACAGCGAATCAAGGCCCATGTACAGCACAGCCTTCTGCTTGATGATCTTGTCGATGTCCCAGATCTCGCGCTCGTCCTCGAAGTCGTCGGCCTTCGGCGCGAGCATGAGGCCTGTCTCGCCCGTTGCCAGCATCTGCAGCAGCGGCAGCGCCGACGCGATGATCCGCATGTAGTGCTCACGGTCATGGGTGTGCGTCGCGATCAGCCCGTCGATCGTTTCGTGCCCGCGATCGTGCGCCGCGAAACGGTCCATGTATAGCTTGGCCATCCCGTCGACGAGCGAAATATCGTTTTTGCGAACGCTATCCTTTACCGTCTGCGCGACCGTCAGCTCCTCCCAGTTCTGCATCCCGTTCTCGAGGAAGAAGCGGCGCAGACCGCGCTCCAGCAACGTGCCGATGCCGGACTGCGCGTACTTCAGGATCGAGCGCAGATTCGGCTTGTCCCCGACGTACAGTTCGCCCTTCACCGCACGGTCGATGAACAGGAACGCGAAATCCCGGAACGGCCCTTCTTCCATCAACTGCGCGATCCGCGACGGAATTTCGGAGGGCTGCGACCAGTTCTCGAGCGGATTGAGGCGGATCGACTCGTGCGGCTTCGCCTGATTGAAGTACAGGAATTTGCGGCCGGCGCGCGCACACTCCTTTTCCACGCGTTTTTTCCAGTCGTCGTCGTTCTTCGGGTCGACGATGATAAGCACGTCTTTCGGGTTGTGGATGACCTGCGTCGAGATCACCTCGTACGTGCGGGTCTTGCCCGCGCCCGTCGTGCCGCCGACCAGCGTGTGGCCGCCCATCGCCTTGTAGTGAAACGGCACGCGGACCTTTTTGGGCTCCATGCCGTGAATCCACGACGAGCCTTGCGGCATGCGGTCCCGGATGCTGTCGCGCGGCGCGAATAGGCGCTCGATGCGCGCTTCGGTCTTGCGACCCAGTTCCGTCTTGTTCAGCCACTTCGGCAAGGACGGAATATCGGTCACCGGCATGCGGAGAATGTCGTGAGCGATCTGGGTGTGCTTCTGGGTCCATTCAAAGCCGGTGCCAAGATACATCGAGTCTTCGCGCTCACGCATCTTGCGCTGCGTCTCAAGCAGCTTGCCGATATGAATCTTGCTCAGCCACTTGGTCGAGATCGCCATACGGAAGCTGAGCGCCCGCCAGACCTGAATTCCGCGGACGACCAGCAACGCGAAGCAGACGAGTGCGAAGGCCCAGCCGTAGGGCATTCCCGATGCGAAGATACCCACGATGACGACCGGCCAGACGATCAGCGGCCGGAACTCATAGATGGGACGGAAGTGGTTGATGTAGTTCATGTCGCCGGGCGCTCCATGATCAGGCGACCGGCGCGCTCAACGATACAGATGTCGTTGCCGGCCGCGCGCAGCAGCAGGCTGCGCTTCCTGAGTTGCTCAACGAGGGTATCGCTCGTAATGCCGTATCCGCCAATCAGACGCTTCTGCACGGCCAGCCCCTTCTCTTCCCACGTCACCTTGGCCTTGCCCGCAGCCACATCGCCCGCAAGCGCCCTGAAGAACTCGCGCATCATCGCGGAGCCCGGGCCGAGTACTTCGGTCAGCTCCTCGTCCGTTGGGCCGTTGCGACTCGGGCGAGCGGCTACCGGCGCGCCAGCTGCCATCTGGGTCGGATCGACGGCGGCCGCCGCCGTTGCGCGCACGGCTGATGGATCGACGGGGCCAGTCGCGGCCGCAGTGGCGGCCTGAGCTTCGCTGCGCTCCAACGCATCGAGCAACGACTGGGAAAGCTGTGGTCCGCCCGGGGCAGAACCGGAGTTCGGCTGCGCCGCGCTACTGGACGGCAAAGGTGCCGCCGCCGGCGCACCCGCAGTCTCCGCGGACGGGGCGAGCGCTGCCGCTTCCGTTGGGGCGCCCGGAACCGGGGTTGCCGCGACGACCTGCGGCTGCAGTTCGAGCGCGACGTGCACCGCCGATGGCACGTCGAACTTCACTGGGGCGAATACGCCGCGTTGCGCCTTGCGCTCGAACTCGACCGAAACGTCCATCGCCTGGCGCACCACCTTGTGCACCAGCGCTTCAAAACCCTGCGGGCTCCTTTCGGGATTGATCGCACCGAACAGATCCGCGAGTACTGAACTATCCAGCCACGCGAGCAGCTCGGGCGTGATCACGGTCTGCGCGAACATCGCCGTGCGCATCCGTTCACTTTTGAGCGGCGTCGCGCGTCGCTGTACGAGATAGTCACCCTCGCCCACCCAGTTGCCGAACGCCCCGTGAGCAGCCGGGCTCCAGGGCAGGTGATCCGCAACCCGCACGATCTCGAAGTGCCTGCACGGCTCGTCAAGCGACGAGCACGCGGCCGCGAGAAACACCGCATAGATGTACTGTGGCTCAAGCCGCCGGCGTTTGTCGGACGTCATGTCGGCGGCAAACTTCTGGCCGCCGGCGAGCCGCATCGCGTAAAACGTCGATTCGATAGTCGCGCGGAATGCGCCGCCCGGCTCGGCATGCAGTTCGGGCGTCAGCGGCATGGACGAGAACCACGCCGCGCACCGGCGCAGCACTGACAGCCATTTGCGTTCAAACTCGGATTCGGTGCTTTCGTTCGCGCACTGCCGCACCAGTTCGATGCGCTTCTCGTGCGTGGCCAGCAGGTCACTGGCCTTCATTGGTCGGTGAACGATGCTCATGGGATGATCTTCATTGCCTGCTTCAGGGCAGTGGTGCCAGTCGCCCCCGAACCGCTACCAAACATACCGGCCAGCTTTGGAATCTCAAACGACAACATCAGAAGGAACAAAGCAAGGTCAAACGCATAACCGGCGCTTAGCTGAGTCGCGGTACCGTTATCTGTTGCAGTCTTGACCGCGCCCGAGATAGCGCCACCCATCAGGGCGTACAGCACGGCCACCATCACCACATACATACCCGCATTAATCATCCAGTCCAGCCAGCGCTGGAAATAGCTGCGGGTATAGCTGGAGAACCCCAGCGCCATCGCGATGGGACCGAGGACAATGCCGATCGCTGCGTGGATCTGGCCGATTGCCGAGTAGTACACGAAGACGATCGAGGCGACGCACATCGCCAGGAAGGCCAGAAAGAGCGCAACGACGTCCGTGAGCGTACCGTTGAAGTCCGTCAGCAACTTGATGTTCAACACCTTTGCCTTTACGGCATCAAGGAAACTGCCACCGAGCGTCGAGAGTTGCGTCGATATGTTGTTGTTGGTGCCGCCTCCGATACTGGTGGCGAGGTCCTGAAACCAGTTCCAGAAACCCGGCGCGGACGTGGTATAGCCGAGGTACAGTGCGACGAAAATGCCCAGCACGGCAACCTCCTCGAACAGGCCCACCCACGCCGTGATGGGATTATGTGTTCCGGAGAACCGGACGCCTGCCAGCACGAGCGTTATTACGCCGAGCCCCCACGCGAACTTGTTGGCCTCTTTGAGAACCTTGTTGCTGACCGTGACAGCGGTGGGGATCAGGTTTCCAACCAGCCCCGAGATCTGCCGCTGCGCATCGCCCGCCCCCTTGGCCCAGTCACCGTCCTTGCCTGAGAGCGGCGTCCCCGTTGACGAACTGGACGAGGAGCTACCCGTATCGAATGTTGAGCCGTCGGGCAATATCAAGTTGTCGTCTGCGAAGGCGGCAGGCGTTACCAGTGTCGCGCCAAGCAGGAGGCAGAGCGAAAGCAACATGCCGCGCAGACGCCTGAGAAAGAAGTGGCTCACGACTTATTGCCCCAGTACGTTCGATGTGCCCAGCGTTGAGTTATAGGCCGCCCGCTCCTTGTCCAGCCTGATCTGGAGCGCGGCCTTCGCGGCATTGCGCGTCTTGTCGTCCGCGGTTTGGGTCGATTCGGCAACGGCGTCGCTCTGCTGCTTCGCGGCCATCATCTGCAGCATGTCGCTGTTCTGGCTCGCGACGATGTCCAGCAGGTGCGTCGTGAGTTGCGCCGTCGCTTCGGCAGTCGGCGACATGTTCAGCTGGTCCTGAATCTCCTGACGGCGCTTGGCGAGTGTGCTCACGTGCGAGGTCACATCGTTGCCCATCTGGAAGAGTTGCTTGGCCGTCTTGTCGTTATTGCTGATGAGCGTGCTCTGGTCGGAAAACCACTGCGCCGGCGTCTTGCCAGACTGCGTGATCAGTGCCTGAACCTTCGTGGCGTACTCTGCGTTCGACTGCAGGCCGCCGTACAGGGACTTCAGCGTATCGGTGTACTTCGTCAGATTGCTGATGTCGGTGGTGATCGAGTTGGCCTGTGCCAGCATTGCAGCCGGATTCAGGTTCGTCGCCTGCTTCAACTGGTTCAGCATCATCTGATACTGATAGATCAGGTTCGTGTCCTGGTAGACCTCGCCCTTCACCGCACCGATGGCGGTCATCGTGTTCTGGATCAGGTTGGTCGGGTCGATAACCGGCAACGTCGCGTGACTGTGCTCGGCGAAGCCGAGGGTCAGCACGGCCGTCGCCGTCGCGGTGCGGAGCAGTTTGTTGAACATGGTGAGAGTTTCCAGGAGTAAGACTGACGTTATGCATTTGCCAGGACGTCGCGCACGTACGCGTCCTGCCAGTTGTCGACGCCGGACTTCACGTGCTTGTCCAGAATCGCCTGCGCGCGCCCATCGGAGCGGAGATAGGCAAGCGATTCCTTCGGGAAGCTCGCCTGCAGCATGCGTGTCTGTGTCGACGTGACCCACAGGTAGTCGCGATTGGGCACCGCGTCGGAAATCATCCTGATCTGGTGTTCAGTCAGGCCAAAGATGTCCCGGTACAACGCCTGGTTGTTGATCGCATCGCTGTTGGGCAGGTAGATGATGTTCGGGATGTTCTCCTTCATGATCTCGAAGTTCGCCACGCGCGCGAGCTGCCCGAGCGATTGCGTCGCCATGAGCAGGGCCGCATTCAGCTTCCGGATGGTCACTGCCCAGATTTCGAGCCGTGCGTAGAACTTCGGATAGGTGAAGAAGAACCCCGCCTCCTCGATCTCGATCACGGTGTAGCGCTTGCCGTCGAGAATCTGCGCGATGCGGTAGAACGCGTAATCCATGAAGAGCGCGGCCGCCACCGGAAAATTCTGGAACAGGTCACCCATCTCGATCGACAGGTCGTCAGAGAGCGAAAACCCATCCTCGACGTGATCGAAAAAGCGCCCGTTTTTCTGGCCCTCCGTCCACCCGGCCAACCGCTCGCGGAGGTCGTCGGGTAGCAGCGTAATGAGGCCGGTCAACCGCCACTTGTCGCGCCCAAAGCCCTTTGCGAGCGTACGGATGCGCTCGAAGATGATCGTTTCCTGCTGCGGAGTGCAGGTGAAGTCCTCGCCCTCGATGACGAGCTTCACCCACTCGGCAACATACGGCCAGTGCTTTTCGTCACCGATCAGCGACAGTGGGTTGACCGACGTGGCCGCCTCAAAGCGACCCGTCGCGTCGATGAACCGGCCGCCGCCTAGTAGCGTCGGGATGCGCGTCGAGCGGTCCTTGTCGAAGCGGATGCGCCGCGCGCCGTGTCGCCCTGTCTGTGACATCAGGTAATTGAGGATCACCGACTTGCCGGCGCCGATCGGGCCGACGACCAGCGTGTGCGCCTTGCCGCCCGGGTGATGCAGATCGACGTTCTGTAGCGTGCGATGGCGGGTCGGCAGGCAGGTAAGCGGGCCGGTCTTTTTGCCGGACTGCTGCGTCAGCCACTCGTTGACGGTCGATCCCTCGCCGACGCTGCACAACGGCGCAATGTCGGAGACGGCCGGCGTTTCAACGAATTGCAGGCGCTTCTGCTGATCCCAGCGCCCCGGCAGTGTCGAACACCATGCGGCAAAGAGATTGTCTTTTTCCACGATGACGCCGAACCCGGCATTGCCGATGACGCCGACGACCTGCCGCGTGGCGTCTTCGCATTCCTCGGGCGTGTGGCCGTAGACGATGACCGAGATGTTCGCAAACCCGTACTGCTGACCTTCAGCGTCCAGCTTCGCAAGCGCCTCGCTGGCCTCTTTCGCAAGCTGCTCGCGGCCTTCGTCGTTTTTCTGCTCTTCCTTCGTCGCCCACTGCTTGAGAATCGCAACCGGGTTGAACGCGGCCGCCTTGTAGAAGCCCCGGATCTTGCGGATATAGGCGCCCGCGCGCGAGGTGTCGAGAAAGCGGAACATGACGCAGACGTCGAGCTCGGCATCCACCTGCGAGAGCACATCGAGCGCCGCCTCCTGGAAGCCCATCCACTCCTTTACACCAATGATTCGCGCATACACCTTGCCGTGGGCCGATTCAAACATCAGCTGCTCGGCGCCGATCGTCACCTGCGTTTCGGTCAGGTGCGTATCAAGCATCGTGACCGGATAGCGCACCCGGCGCTTGGGCGTGCCCGGATTCGCGCGCTGATGGAGGAACGACAGCGCGTTCTGCAGTTGCAGCCGCTTCATCTTCAGCCGGGTGACGCCGCCGGTGAACCCGTCGATGACGGCTTCGAACCGCTTGATCTCGTTCTGCAGTTTCGTCAGATCGAAAACGAAGGCGCTGCGGGCCAGCACCATATCCTTCGCGGCCTCGAAGAGCGCGACGAAGATGTTCTTGCCCCCGACCATCATGTGATAGCCGATCTTGTCGAAGATCCGCGACAGCCCGGTCTCCGGCGTGAAGGCGAGCGCGAGCGAATGGGAATTGCGGAAATACTTTCCGCTGCCAATGTTTGCCTGGTTGATGGCGTCGATGCGCGCGTCCGCCTCGGTGTTGAAGTCACCTTCGACTCCACCTTTCACGCGTCGGTGCGAGACGCGCCACCAGGCGGTGACCCGGTGATCGAAGTTCCGGCACGCGTGATCAAGGTTGTCACGCGCGGCCGTGATGTCGCCCGGGTTCGGCGTGTCGGCGTCGATGCCGTCGAACTCGAACACGGTGAGGAGCGAACCATCCTTGTCGAGCACAATCTCGGGCGTAACGAGCGTCATCCAGGGTGCAATCTCCTGCACCGCGCGCTTCTCGAATGACATTTTCAGCATGGGAGATCCTGATCAAACCCGTAGGGGCGCTTGAAACGTGCGCTGAACTTGCCGTGCGGCTCGGGCGCGTAAACATCGGGATAGCGGTTGTAGATCACCATGACCAGCCGCCACCACGGGTCTTTCGAGCTACGCCACCGCAGGTAAAAGTGCACGACGACGCCCAGCACCAGGAATGACGGCGTCCAGCTCGTGTACGTAAGCAGCGCCGTGAGCGTGCCGTTGAGGATCGCCAGCATCCGGTCCGCCCCGCCCATCTGGCGCGGCAATGAGAGCCCGCGGCTGACCTTGTGCTGGCGCATATCAGCAGGCCGCAGTCATGTGGAAGTGATCCTTCATGATCGGCACCGCGACCGAGGCGATACCGAGACCGACGAGCACGACCGAGAACGTCTTCGCGATGTTGCTTTCCGAGTTCGCCACGGCAACGCCGCCGATCACGATGAGGATGATGCCGATGCCGTACAGGTACGGGCCGCTGATGAGGTTGCTGATCGTGCAGATGATGTCCGTCAGCCCGGTCAGTGTCGAATAGTCGCCGGCCGCCATCGCCGCTGCCGAGGCAACGCTCAGCAGCGCCCCGACGATCATCGGCTTGCCCGGGCGCAGCTTTCTGGCGACTGCTGCGGCTGTACTGAAAAACTTCCCTTGCTTCATGTGGTGCTCCCGTTAAAAAACCCGTCGTAGGTCATAGTCGTTGTTGTGAAAGCCCCGGATTTCGAGGATTTCGGAGACGTGCCGCATCTCGCCTGTGCGTTTGAAATGCACCACGTAGTTGAAACAGTCGGCGATGTTTTTCCGCATGTCGTCGAGTTCCCAGCGTGAACCTGTCGGTATGCCGAGCATCGCGAGGCTTTCCAGGCGGCTCAGCGCGGTTCGCGCGTTGTTGGCGTGAAGCGAGGCGAGGCCCCCGTCGTGGCCCGTGTTGAGCGCCTGGAGGAGGTCATAACCTTCACCGCCGCGGACTTCACCAACGATGATCCGGTCCGGTCTGAACCGCAGACACAGCGCGACAAGCAGCTGCGTCGTCACGTTGGTGTCGGCGTTGGACAGAAGGCGCACACGGTTCGGAACCTGAACCTTCAGTTCCATCGTGTCCTCGATGGTGATCACACGCTGATCTTCGGGAATGACGCCAACCAGTGCATTGAGGAACGTGGTCTTGCCCGCGGAGGTTCCGCCGGCGACGAGAATGTTCTTCCGCGACTGCACGAGCGCCTTGAGCGCGCGCATGAGCCCTTCGTTCTCGATGCCTTCCTCGAAATGAATGGCTTCCGCTTCCGCCGGACGCGCGTTTGCCGCCGAGAACGCGCCCATGCTGACGTAGTCGTCGAGCGTCATCTTCGATTCGCGGTGCTTGCGGATGCTGAGCGCATGCCCGTCGATGGCGGTCGGATTCATGACTGCGGCGATACGCAGGTTCTTGTGACCGGCGTTGATGATTCCCCTGTCACTGCCCGCGTGTGCCGATTTGTCCACCGAGGACGCGAGGGAATGGATCGCGCCCTCAAGGTGCTCGGGGCGCAGGTCCACATTGACGCGAGACATCACGCCGCGGTGCTCGATCCACACATTGCGATGGTCGTTGACCATGATTTCCGCGAGGTCGGGCGCGTCGAGCAGCTCCTTGAGTGGGTTGAGCGCCTCGAAGAACATCGCGACAGCCTCCGCTTTTAGCGGCTGAAGCTTCAGCAAAGGATTGTCGTCAAGGTCTTGCATGCGCGGCTTTCTGGGCGGTCTAACATGCGACTATTGTTCTCGCTGGCCTTGCCGGTCAGGCTTCAAAAGGGGCACGAAATCGCGCGGCTTTCGCGTTTTGCGGCGAGCCTGGTCCGCCATGATCTTCATCGTTGGCTATCGCACGGCAGCGATGGCACTGGCAGGGCCGGATTTCCATGCGGCGCGTCGCCGTTTAACGCGTTACAGACCCAAACCCGGAAAGACCCCCAAAAACGTGTAGCTTTCCGGCGCACCGGCGCGGTATTCGATGGTTTGCGGAATGCGGCAGGCGAAAAAAAACCCGGCACGAGGCCGGGTTGGGTTGAAGAAGCTGGAGACGTCAGCAGATGACTTCAACGGTCTCGCCGAACGGCGCCTTCCGCGCCCGCGTGAGCGGTGTGGTCGACGCCCACAGCACCGGGTAATGGGGTGCCGAGGCCGGAAAAGAACCATGCATGTCCGTCAGATAGACCAGAAAGGCCGGATTCAGTCCATCGGCCGCCACGCGGTTGAACGGATCGGTGAATGCCGTACCGCCTCCACCGCGCACAGGCTTGATCTCCGGCGAGTCGCCCCGCTCGAACACCTGCACCTGTGTGACACGGGTATCGCAGTCCATCACGATCAACCGGGCGGGCTTGAGCGTGTGAAACACGGACAGGATCTCCGCATCGAACTGCGCCTGCGTCTCGTCGAACACCGAGCCGCTGGAGTCCCGCACAAAAACGGCGTCGCCAACTGCCGGCGTATGCAGCGAGGGCAGGTAGAACCCAAGATGCAGATACCGACGATTTGGCGTGGCGAAGCTGTAGTCGGTCGGCGACGACTGCTGCGCGAAGCGGTGAAGCACCGCCCGCCAGTCAACGACCGGTCGTACCGCCGCGCCTGCCATTGCCTGAAGATCGCCGGGCAGCTTGCCGCGCATCTGCGCAGCCTTGGCGGCCTGCACGACGGCGACTTTCCACTCAGCCTCCTTCACCGGCTTGTCCGCGCCCTGATACTGCCGGACTTCGCCGCACGACGAGCCAGGCTCAGTTGCGGCATCGCCGGAGCCACCTGATGGTGAGGGTGGTTGTGCGCCGCTTCCTTTGCCACCCGGCCCCGGCCCTTGCTTCGCATCCGGCTTTCCACCTTGTTTGTCGCCCTGGCCCTTTCCTGCTGGCCCCGACGACTGGCCATCAGCTTGTAGCTTCGGCGACGGCTGCGGTTGCGACTGCGGATCAGGCTTCGGCTGCTTCTGCTTCGCTTCCTGGGTCAGCACGCCGTAAATTTCCTCAGCAGACTTTCCAGCGAAGCGCGCAGCGTTGAGCACGTCTTTCGGCAGCACGAAGCCGGACGACAACACGATCGGGTTGATCGCATAGTCACCCGCCTCATTCCAGCGGCGATCGTCACGCGGCCCGCGACGCCAGCAGTGGCCGTTGGCCACATGCATAACCTCATGCGCCAGCACGCCACGCAGCTCAAGGTCAGTCAACGTGTCGATGTAGTCGGGGTTGTAACCGAACGACTCCCCGTCTACCCAGCACGTCTTCGCCGAGCGGTCCTCGACCATCCGCAAGCGCAGCGCGAGCGCACCAAAGAAAGGCTGCGACAGGACAAGCTCCGTCCGCTGCCTGGAAATGCGCGGATGGACCGCGCCATTGCCCTGTAACGTCACAGTGCGATCCATACAGCCCCCTTAGGCGACGAGCCGCAACTGGTCGCCCGCCCCGGTCCGCTCGATCTCCGTTTCCGGCGTGATGCCCATGAAAGCGGCCATGAGCTCTTCGATCTCCTGTGCCTTGCTGGCCACCTGCGACCGCAGAACGTGCGATTCTTTCAGCTCGGCGCCGGTGTGACCGGCGAGATGCGTCTTCGCCTGTTCAAGGATGTGGTTGAGCTTCGGATCGTTGGCGAAGTTCAGCTTCGGCAGCAACGCGCACAGATCGCGCACGTTGTTGGCCACGTCGAGGCGCACGTTGCCGGTCGCATACAGGCGGGAAGCCATCTGCGACACCGCCTCGTACAGACGCTGAACCAGATCCTCGTTCGCCGTGGCGATCGAGGCGAGCACATGCTGGTCGAGTTCGCTTTTCAGCGTCGTCAACACGTTCTCCGGCAGATCGACGCCGAACTGGCTCGCGTCCGGGAACGGCAGCACGGCCATCTTCACACCGAACTTCGTATGCAGTTCTGCGAGGGTCGGGTAATCCGCCTCGTTGAACAGCCCGTTGAGTTCGGCGCGCGCCAGCTCCTTCAGGTTCAGGTAGTCGGTGAGGAACACGGACACCGCGAGATCGAACTCGTCTTTCAACGAGCGCATCTTGTCCGCGAATTCCATGTACACCATCGTCGGCAGCAGGCGAACGCCAAGCTGGTCGTACTTCAGCGAGTGATCGTAGAAGTAGCCGCGGATGCGGCTGGCGATCGTCAGCACCTCCTTGTAGCTGGGGGCGTGCTCGGGCAACAGGCGTTTGTTGAATCTGCCGATGCCCTTCGCATGGTGCCGGTTTTCGACCTCTTCGGTGGCCTTGCCGTCGAATCGACGGGCAACCCACGTGGAGATCGTGACCGAGCACAGCATGACTTTCGACTGGATGTTAGAGATGTTCATGAGAAAACTCCGTAGAGAAAGGATATGGATGACGCAAAGAAAAAAGCCCCGGGCGTCGGTGGACGCCTCAGGGCAAGGGGGTTGAACTGCTTGAGGAAAAAAGTGGCTTAATCGCCTTTGATGATCTTGCCGATCTCACCACCCTGCGCTCGGATGAAGGCGTAGGAGTTGGCGACGGCCGGCGAGCGTTGCAGCGAATCGCGCACGAGCAGCGCGGCGAACTCGCGGTGTCCCGCTTCGATCAGCCGCTCGGTGTACGTCACCACCCGCTCGAAATTCGCCTCGGTCGCGCGGCCCGCAAGTGCGGCCGTCACGGCGTAAAGCGCTGACGTCTTCTCGGGAATCGGCGCCGTGTCCGGCGTCGCGAGAATCGCGTCCGGATTCGGCAGTTCGCGGAAGATCTGCAGGAAGCTGACAAGCTCCGTTGCAGCGCCCTCGCCGACCGACCCCGCGTACGAGATGTGTTCCAGATGCTTCGGCACCACGCCCATCGTCTTCGCGACGAATCCCCAGCTTCGGGGGCTCGGCACGTTTTCGATGTCACGCGACGTCTTCTGCACGGAGAGCAGGTCGGAGCGGAATCGCAGGAACGCGATCAGCTCGACCGGCACGCCGGAACGAGCCGCCCAGGCAGTCCAGCCGTCGATCGTCGGCTCGAGCTCAACGACCGTCGCAAAGCGCGAAATGACAGGATCGAGAATCCCCGTTACGCCGGCGTTGTCGGTGCGGCGGTTGGTGGCCGCGAGGAACGTGACGTGCGGTGGCAGCACATGCGCGCCGACGCGCCGCGCCAGCAGCAGTTGCATCTTCGCAGCCTGAACGGCAGGCGAGGCCTGTCCCAGATCGTCGAGGAACCAGATGAGCGGGCGTCTGGCCGTCATCGCGCGCTCCAGATCCCCGAACGGCAGGAACTTCGCAGTCGAGCCGTCTGCGGAAGGAAACGGCAACCCTTTCGAGTCGGTCGGATCCTCAACGACGGGATGGCTGATCAGCAGGTCGTGATCGGTGTCGCGAGCGGTCTGCTCGACGATGTCGCTCTTGCCGATGCCCGGGCGACCGGTGATGAGCACCGGCAGACGCTTCGGAACGTACAGCGAGAGCAGTTCGGTCAGTTGTGCGGGCGTAACTTTCATGATGGCTTTCCTGAAAAGAGAAAGCCCCGAAAGGACTACGCCCGTAGGGACGCGGTCCCTGTGGGGCGATAAAAGAATGCCGACGTGTCGGCGAGGTCGATGCGTCTATGACGCGGGAGATGACACCCAGTGTAGGGAGCGCCGGCCGCGCGCAATGCCCGAATCGTCGCTTTTTCATATGGCCTTATGCCCGCAGCCTTATGGACCAGACGAAAAAAAACCCGGCGCGAGGCCGGGTTGGTCGAAAACAACCGCATCAACAGATCAGGCGTGGTGAGCCACCTGCAACGGGGCGAACACTGCCGGATGGACGCTGCCGGCGGCACGGGTCGCCTGATGTACTTCGATAACACGCTGGCGAGCCTGCGCAGAACCGGCCGATTCCCACTCGGCCTGACAGGCTTCGTCATAGCCCGCGAGCGCGAAGATGCCGCGGCGACGGACTGCGGCTCGCACGCCGAGAAGCCTGATGCCGAACACGTCACGCACCGTCTGCTTCGCGACGCGGTTGCGCTCGTCGGGGCAGTCCATGATCTGCAGCAGGTAGTGCACGTCGCCGCTGTCGATCGCTTCCGAGATCTCGTTGCCGAGAGCGAAAGTCTCCCGTCCATGCTCCAGCAGCGCGATCTGCATCTGGAGATCAAATGTCCGTTGAGAAATCTCCCTGGCCGTGCGTTCCTTGCGCAGCCGTTCCACCGTCGTATCCCACCGCTTGTCCGCCATGTTCTGCCGGTACAACTCAGCGAACTTCGATACGGCCGTACCAAGCGGCTGCGGAGTCGCGTAGCGATCAGGCAGGCCGTGTGCCTGGACAAGCCCGTGTCGGAACAGGAGATCGTCGATCTCCTCGAACGTCGGAGAATTCGGCGCCAGACGCATCACCATCGCGAGCAGCGCCGCATTGACCGGACTGATTCCGCCCTGTTCCCGCCGCATCACACTGGCGAGCACCCGGACCTTGTCAGGCGGCATCGTGCCACGCAGTTCCGGCACGTCGACCAGCACCCTGCCCCAGCTCATGTCTGACGTGAACCGGTCGGGCAACTGGCGATACTCCTCCAGCACCGCTTCCGGAACCGCCCAGCCTTCCGCGAGTGCGTACGCGACGTGAACTTCGTGCCGGCCGCTCCGATGCCTCGTGCGACCGTATTCCGGTCCTGCGTAGCGAAACCCGAACCGCCGCTCGCATTCAGACTGCAGGAGTTCGAACAGGTCCAGGCGACCTCGCGCATCCCCCGCCGCCTCGACCTGGTCGGACGAGAAAATCAGGCGGGGCGTCGATGCCAGGTCGAACGCGTCATACAGCAGCTTCCAGTGCGAGCGTCGGATCTGCCATACAGCCTGCAGAACGCCGTTCGGGCGGAAGTACGCGCCGTCGATCTCATCGATCAGTGAAAGGAAAACGTCGCGGGCCATGCCCGGCCGGCGCACCGTGAGCGCGCCGTTGTGACGGATCACCTGAACGGGCTGGCCGCCATGCTCCAGCACAATTTCCGACGATTCAAGCGCAAGCAGGCGGGCGTCGGTCCTGAATACCGCCAGGACTTCAAGCAGCGTGCCGAGGGAGAGGGAAAGACCAGCGAAGGAGAGTTGGTACACGATTGCTCCGGGAAATGAAGAAGCGGGCAATCGTTCCCTTTGTCGGGCCGAATGCCCGCAGAGGGTTGAATTGAGGGTTACGCCATGCGGCGCGAGGAAACGGGTTAAGCGACGTCGATCGCGTTGGCGATAAAGCGCGCCAGTTGCCATGCTTGATCTGCGACGAACACCTTCGCGCGCAGAAGCGGCATCACGGCATAACCACGGCCGGCAACGTCCGGAATTTCCGTGCGCGTTATCCAGTCGACGTGAACGATCCAGCCTTCGGACCTGCCGATATCAACGGAGACAGCCACCCGGTTCCAGACGCTATCCGCGGGCCAGACCCGGTCCATGCGCGCGCCGCTGGTGGCCTCGTCGGGGTCGTCCAGCGTGTTCGCAGCCACGAGCCATTCGGGCTCAAGCTCCGTCCCGCGCAACACCTTGCAGAGCAACGAACATACTTGGCCGACGGTCCTGCCTTCGACGTCCAGCCGTTGCTGGCACGCCAACGAATCAGCGCGCGTACCTGCGATCGCGGCCACGATGGTTCCGGTTCCGGTTCCGGTTCCGGTTCCGGTCGCCGAGGTTACGGCGACGGGCTGCTGGTAGCCCACGGGCTTCACAAATGCATGGTTCATTTCTGGTCTCACAAAAAGAAAAACGCGCCCGAAGGCGCGTCCAAAGGTCGAAGAAGACGAAAAAAAAGCCGCTCCCTGACGGGTGCAGCCCTATAGATTCAACGCGGCGTCACGCCGTGTCGTCAGTCATGTTTGCCCCAAGCGCGCTCACGATCGCGCTTGACACCGTTGTTGTTGGTCCAGAGAAAAAACGCTGCAATGGACACGCCCACAACGAGAGTGACAATGTTCGCAACCATTTCATTCTCCTTTCATTCCAATAAAACCAACATACCACAATATTATCGCAACTGAGGCCAAGATCGCTGCTCCTGCCACCGTTGTCAAATCCAGGGTGGACGCCGCATGGAGGTATCCGATAAGGCCGCCCACGGACGCAGCCGAGAGCGTATGCAGGTACCGAGCGTTCTGCTGCCGCTGGTCTTTTGTCGGATTAAAGAGTTGTTCAACGCGTGACCTGGGTTGAACCGGGACACCGATCTTGCGCAGCCCCCCGGTATCCACTGTCACTGGCAACGTTGAACCGTTGTATTCCAGCACAAACGACGGGGAGCATTCGGTTGCTTCCATCAGATGCAGCAGCGCCTGCAGACGCGGGGGCAAATGCACGCGTCCCGTTTCTTCATCGAGAGTCACCCTGTCGTCAATCGTCGTGCCGCACGAGTACTCGACTTTGACTTTTGCCAGTTTCATCGACGCCCTCCAGAAGAGGTGTCGATGCCGCCTGCCAGACGAAGCCCGTCGAGGAACGACTGATAGCCTCGCGTCGTCTCGATCTGCTCGAGCGGCACGTAATTTTCGCCGCCACCCGTGAGGTCCGAGCGACCGCGACGGGTCCGGAAGCTGAGCGCCACCGGTTTCTGACACGGTCGGTCAAGCACGTCGACAAACAGCGTCTCGGTGCGAAGCGAGACGCGCCCCGGAAAATTCCGGCGCGACGGTTCGACGACGATTTCATGGGAACGCAGACGCAGGTCATGCGCCACCCGCCGAAGAACGCGCGAGGCCTGCTGCTGGAGAGCAGCGGTAGCGCCGGCGCCAGCGGATCGACGATCCGCGTAGAACAGCTTGGGAAATTTCATGATGCACCTCGAATAGACGAGGCGACTCCCTTGCGGGGAGTTGCCCCGCAAGGGAAGCGCGCCGGTCAGAGCGCGCGGAAGGTCAGTGGGTGATCCGGTAACCGGAACCGCTGGAAATGAGATAGACGTGTTCGCCAGGAGCGAACTGCTGATCGTCGACCTGCGTCACAACAACGGGCTGTCCGTTGGCGCGGCGCACGAAAACTTCGACGCCGCTGTGACGCGACATCGCAGCGCTGACGTGCTGGGAGATGAATGCGCCAGCAGCGCCCGACAGCGCGCCCGAGACATAACGGCCGCGCCCGTTCCCGATAACCTGGGAGCCGAGAAACGCGCTTGCCGCCGCACTCACAAACGAGGTCAGCCCGGACGAATCCGAACTCGATTCGATGGTGACCTGACGAACCCGAATGATTGTCGCCTGCTCCATCTGGCCGATGCGCTGGACGTCGGATCGCTGATACGTGTTCGGCGAGCCGAAATCAGCACTTGCGCAACCGGTCAGGATCGAGAGGACAACGGCGTAAAGAAGAAATTTGAACATCGGAAAACTCCGTAGAACGGGGGAGTTTCCCTGTGGGGAAAGTCTCCCCACGTGGGTTAACGACTGTCGGCTTGCGGCCGGCGGTGGCAATCCGTCATTGAGGCAGCGTGATACCGCTGTATGAAGCGACACCGATGGCTACAAGCACGACGGATGTGAGAAACGACAGCATCTTCCACGCTTCAGCGTCCTGACTGGCGTACCAGACGAGGCTGCGGAAAGCGTGCTTGAGGGTCGAGGACATGAGCAACTCCTGAAAAATTCGGGAGCGCGAACCCTGATGGGAAGGCTCCCATCGGGACAAAAAAAGAAGGCTGACGCGAACGTCAGCCCTTTCAGTGATCCATTCAACGAGTGAATGGCTGGAGAGAAAAAATGGACGGTCCTCTGGAGGATCGTCTGGAGGTCGATGCGCAGTAGCGCAGGAATGAAAGCAGTTTATCCGCGCCGGGCCGCGGTCATGCCGACAATGCTTCGGTTTTCAGCCCCTCTCTCACCGGCAGCAAGAACAACGGACAAAAAAAAATGCCAGCCCGCAGGCCGGCGAATAGAGTTCGTTCTTCCGAGGGTGGTCACTACGAACTAGAGAGAGATTTCATTGTATCGACGCGCCACACAGCTAATCCCCCGAAAAGACACGTCATTACGGCTCGATTCGCCTTTAGCGATGCCAACCAACGGCGATGCCTTGACTTTGCGACGTGACTGCAAAGATAAAAGGACTCCGAGGCGGCGAAAGCCGCGCCCTCGGGTTTCAACTCACACAAGGAAACCTCTCATGCGCAACGACGCAACCGCTTCGCTCATCGCCCTGATCGTCCTGGCCATCCTTGGCGGTCTGTTCTGGATCTCGCGTTCTCTCGGAGCCAGCTTCTCGTCGGTCTGCACCGCGGCGGTACCGATCCTGTTCTCGGCGGTGATTGCTTTTGCAGCCTGGCGGTTTCTGGACGACTTCGCCCTGCCCCTCATCGCAGGTCTCTTCGTCATCGCCTGGCCGTCGATCTGGCCTGTGCTCGACAGCATCGCTAGCGGCGGTCGCGACACAGAAGACTTCTTCCGCCCGATGGGCGATCCGCAAATCAACAGCGACTGGGTGAAGTGGGGTGTCGAAGCACTTCTCGTTGGACTGCTTGCGGCCGCCATCTACGCACGTCGCCGTCGTCGCTACTGGTAAAAAAAAGCGCCGCCCCTTTCGGGAGCGGCGCTTGTCGACAGGGTTTAGACCAATTCGAGAATCATCTGGGCGAGCTCCGTGGATGGCGCCTTGTCGACCTGCTGCGTCGCAGCCGTGTCCTGAGGCAATATCCACGTCACCTGCTGGCTGCGCAGGTTGCACAGCTTGTACATCGCAGAGCCGCGCGGCTCTGCAGGCACATCGCCAAACCGGAAGCTGAACCGCTCAGGCGCCCGCCCCTCGCCGTCAGCAAGGCCGAGATAACCCGCCAGTTCGTCAGCAGCGCGCCCGCAATAGTCCTCAAGACCCTCTGGCATACGCGTGATTTCAATGACGGTCTCCGCTGGCAACTGGCCAGCGTTTCTCATCAGATCACGGTACACCGGAATCGCCGCCTTCGCGAAACCGGGCGCTTCCATCTCAACTGGATAGGCAACGTCCGTAATGAAGCTACCGATCGCCGAATATTGCCAGCCAGCGTTTTCCCACGGCCTCCCGTCGAACGAGACGAGCCGGTTTTCGGCGTCGATCCTGTAGCAACGCACCGCGGGCATCCGCTCGAGCGCCGAGCGATCGCGGGCCGGCAGCTTGAGGCCCGGGGCGACCGGCACATTCGAACAATCATGCTCCTGCAGCACACGCCACACGCTCAACGCACCGCTCTCGCCGTATATGGCTTCCAGCAACGCAGCATCTTTATGGAGCGAGACTCTAAGGCGCCCTCCCACCACTTCCTCCACGCGGTGAGCGAGTCCGGCTGCGGTCAGGCTGCTGCGGACGTCGTCAAGCGCCGCCACCGGAATGGCGGCATGAAAGGACGTGGAAACGTGTAACAGGAACGTCCAGTCAGGAAGCCGCAACGGCTTTGCCAGCAACGACCTCCAGGTGGCGATGTAGTTCTCCGGCCGGATATAGCCAGCGCGGCTTTGCAGCCCGCCGCCTTCGCACGACGCAGCGTTCCTGAACACCCTGCGCATGACGTCGGAATATCGCCCGAAAGCAATGGCAGACCATCGATCGATGTGCGGATAGCAATTCTTCTCGTATGTCCGTTCAAACAACGCGAACATCCATTCGCCATCCGCCGCCTGAAAAGCGCCGACCTTCTTGCCAGTCAACACAGTTGCACCCATCTGAAGCTCCGATATGTAGATGCGGAGCAGCCCCCAACGGGCTGCACCCGCTGAGGGAAAAAAAGGGAATTACCGCCAGAAACGGCGGCAGAAAAATGGTCCGGCTTACGAACGGCTACGGGCGCGCGGATTCAATGGCGCTTCCGCACGCATCCGTCCACGCAGAAAGAAGAACACTTCTGTCCGCCCTTCACTTTCTTCGTTCATGTTTTCGATGAACCACCACAGGGCGTATTCGAGCGGCTCCCGCTCCAGATACGCGATAGTTTCAGCAGTTGTCACAGGACTTCCTCAGACAGAGAAAATGCCGCCCCGAAGAGCGGCAGGCGAATGGTCTCTTACGACCGGGAAACCCGAGGCATCAGGGCAGACGTGACCAGATGCCTGAGGCACAGCAGAACGACGCCGTACATCACAAGCGTCAACAGGCCAGCGAGCCAGCCTCGACCGCCGAAACCTGCCAGCGCGCCGCAGATGAAACAGACCTTCACTGCAACACCGGCCAACAGCCAGTCTGCGAGGCGCCGGCCGCGCGACGCGATGACATCGAGGAACGCATTGCGGCGCTTCTCAGTCGCAATCGACGCCGCGAACAGCAACGCTGCGACTGCAAGCACCATGAGCAGCCGCCTGCCGACTCCAGCGCTGACGAGCGCCTCGTGATGCAGGACGGCCTGCGCGACGGATTCGAGCGCCGGCACTACCGCGTAGTGGTTGGCCGCATACGAAACGACGGCGCCGACCGCGGCGGACTGGGCACAGCGAATGAACATCTTGCCGACCGAGGTCGAGGGTTTTTGCAGGGTCATTGAGACTCCTCCAGTTCAGATAGGGAATTCGATGGCCAGCCGAAGCGGGGACATCGGAGAGGTATAGCGCCGCGCCCTGAACGGGCGCGGCTCAGACGGAAACCTTGGCCTTTGCAGACTTCCGGGTCTTTTTCACAGGCGGCTTTGGCGCGTCATAGCCAAAGCGCGCCCATGCCGCCGGGTCGATCGGAATCGGATTCGTTCGCCCCGTTGCGAGGTTCACGAATACGCCCGAGAAGTTGAGGCCACCATTGCGAAACAGCGACCACAACAGATTGAACGCCTGCACCGAGATCGCCTGATTGATGACCAGCGACTGCTTGCGCAGTGCATCGGCCATCGAGCAGGACGGCGCATCGTCGCCCTTGTCATTCTTCGCATTCAGCAGGTCGGGGAACAGGTCGCCCACATGGGGCAACCTGTCATGCCGCGCCTTGCCGAATTCGCCGAGAATCACCTGGCCACGATCCGTCTCGTTGCCGCAGTCGAGGTAATAGCGAACCTTGCCTCGCTTCGCTGCCTGCGCGATCGCGTGACGCGCGCGACGTGAGTCGACGCAGCCGATCACCATATCCGCGTATAGCTTCAGCTTCGAATCCACGCGGCGCGGCTCGGCTTTCCAGTTCGTCCCCATCAGCAGATTCAGGCGATTCACCAGCAACGTCGCCTTGTACTGGCCGACGTCGTTGGGATAGAAGCCCTGCCTGCCGACGTTGAACTCGCTGACCGTGTCGTCGTCATAGACCACGCATTCGATTCCGCCCGGGTGCCCGAGCTCGATCATTGCGTGATGCAACCGCGCAAGCGAGGGAAGCAACGCGCTGCCGGTACCGCCAGCGCCCACAACCACGATCTTCCACGGTCCGCTCAGCATGTGCGGCGGTGTCGTATGTAAAAGCGTCATACGACCTCCGCCGCCGACGTAGCCAACGCAGCCCGCCAGCGCTCAGGTACAGCACGCTGGACCTCGAAGCGGCCCTTCGCGCACAACCGCAGCGCGACGGACGGCACCTGATGGCAGTGACCGAGCACCAGCGCCAGCTTCACATCGTGCTGATCGTCACGATCGTCGGTCGATGAGAAGTACGCCCGGCCGCGACCATGCGAATGACAGTCAACCACCAGCCATTCGTCAGCTTCCAGCTCCGGTCGTTCGTAGTGCAGGTGCGCCGGGCTGTGCGACAACGAAGGGAGCGGCACCAGCCGGAACGCGCCGGTCGACGCATTCCACGTGATCCACGCGCCGACCTCGTTGGGCAACGCTGCGCGCGCCATACGAGCGAAACCGGCCACCAGATCGGTCGGCACCGCGCCACAGCGGACTTCCGTCGCGTCGGCCGCCTCGCCATACGGCACGGGCGTGCGCCAGCTGAACGAGCCCAGTCGCCGCACCAGCCGTATCCACGGACGGTCGATTTCGAGAAACACGCCGTTGGACGCAATCAGCAGCCGCTCGCCCGGTGCGGACATCGGGACGACCGGCTCGCGCGTCGGCACCATGACGGACGGAAACGAGCCCTGTAACACCTGATCGACTGGATTCATTCCTGACCTCCAATCGCTCCGGCGACGAGCTTGCCCGCCGTGGCGTCTTTCATCTGCACCAGGACCTCGAGCGGGAAAGCCTCGAAGCTGCCGTCGAGCATGTCTTTCCAGAACGCGTAGAAGCCGTTCTTGTACTCGACCCGCTTGCCGCCGTGATTCGGGTGGGTGAACGCGGAGGCGAAGAAAGCTTCCTCCCATCCGGCGATCGCCGAGACCTCAATGCGCCGCGGAACATTGGCCGATCCGATGCAGATCTTGCCGCGGTCCCACGTGTTGAAGTACGGAGGCTCGAAAAGCGCCGTCGATGGCTCCGGTCTGCCGTCGCCTTTCAGCGCGAAAACCCGGAAGCCATTCGTGCTGGCCTGAAACACCAGCCCGGGATGAGGCACCACCGAACTGCGCTCGCCAAGCTCCTCGCACCTGAAAAACACGCGTCGGAGCGCCGGCGGGCACCACCACGTCACCGCGGCCGATGTGACGCCCAGCACCGTGGCCGGGAGAAACTCAGCCTTGGGCGCGGCATTGCGATCCAGTTGCGCGAGGGCCACGACGAGCGCCTTGCGATCCAGCGGCCGGCCTGCACCGATAATCGGTCGTCCGGTCTTGGGCTCGGCCCCGACCGGATGCGCCGTTGCATAGTGCGCGCCGTTCGGACCGGTATAGAGCAACAGGGCCGATGACAGCGTCACGTCGTGACCCGTCTGGCCAATCGAAACATCATTCATGGGAAAACTCCTAGGTAGGGTCCACCACCAGCGCCATCAGGTGATCGAGGTGATGGAGCATGCGTAAGCCGAGGCTCCATTGCGCGTACTGCGCGCGGATAGCCCGCCGGTTGTCGGAAAAGGAAATGAAACGGCTGTACTCGGACGATTCGCCTGCCGAGAACGCGTTGTTCATGTGGTCGTCGAGCAATTCGCTGGTCCGCTCGTTGTGAGCGAGCACGAACGTGCAACCGGAATAGATGGGCTGTGCGTCATAGCCGTCAGCCAGACAGTCGGACTTACCAGCCTTGCGCAACAGCTGCTTCAGAACGAGAAGGTGATCGCAGACCCTCGCGACCAGTCCAGGTGAAGCCGTGCGTAGCTGCCGCAACTCGTTTTCAGAAAGGACCGAAGAGCGAACCCGTCGCCCTTCGACCTTGTCCGGACCACGAATCTCATTGGGACAAAGCAGCGGCCGCAGTACGGATGGCAGGTAGCGCCCTATTACGTCGTCATCCCCACCATAAACGTCCTCGAGCCACTCACGCGCGTCGTCATCCGTCGCGCTCTCGTTACCCTCCCAGTGCAGGCACGAGGCCTCGCACAGGAACCAGCCGGGAGTGCGAACAAGAACCGTCTTCCCGGAAACCCGATCGACGATATTGAAAATCGTGTGCCGCAAAAGCGGATGGGCTCGGCGCAGCGGTTCCGCAAAAGCGCCCACCTCGTGCACCCACTCATCGGTGCACTTCACGCCCAGATGCAGCGGCGTGCGAGGTTTGAAGTCATCGTGCTCATACTGATGCTGGATGGCATCCATCACCGCCTTGGTGTCGCAAAGCTCGAGTCGGAACGACAGGAAGCGAAGCGGCGCCGGCAACTGCCGGCGCACCCACGCAAAGAATGCCTGCTGAAAAGCGTCAACCGGACTGACCGGAGCATCAACGTCCTCCGCCCGCAGCGGACCGTGCCGGAACTGCTCGAGCACGATCGCATCAAGCGATGCATCGTCACGCCATTTGACCGACGCACGCGCGGGCACTTCCTCACAAACATCCGGCAGCGTCAGAACACAATCGGCAGGTCGATGCTGGGCAACGGCAGCGACTGGCGGTTGCCAGGACGCACCGACGCCTGCATCGACCGCTCTATCAGTGAATGAAGGATCGAACAGCATTGGCGGACCTCGTCGTCATATAAAAAAACCGCCCTCTCGGGCGGTTCCTGATTGAACCCGTTGGCCGGGTCGGCAAGAGCCTTGAGAAGCGTCTGCTTACGCATACGAACCCTTGGCGCCCGCCGCGCGGACAAACTTGTAGGTCGCGACATCTCCGGAAATCTCGGGGCCATCGACGGACGCAGTCGTCAGCTCGGGGTACTGCGCCGAGTAGAGATCGCGAACGTCTTCAGCCGAGAACGCCGGACCGGGATCGGCAAATGCAACGCCGTTGTACGAGAACTGGCGAACGAGAGCGGTGATCGAAATCGACATGACCGTGCCTCCTTAAAAGAGCGAAGCGAGGTCGGTGCCGCTCGAAACAGGCTCAGCAGCCGCCGGAGCGTCCGTTTTGCCTTCGTTCCCTGCGGCGGGCGCGTCCGACACCGACGATTCACTGTCGTCATCCCCTGCGTCCCCGTCTGGCGCCCCTGTGGCAGCGGCCTGCGTGCTTCTGCCTGCCTTGCCCGAGAGAGCTTTGGTCGCTTTCGTGACCTGGGCTTTCTGCGCCTCACCGAGGATCGCCGTCGTTGCGGCCACCTGTTCGGCCAGCGACACATGAGCGCCGGTGTACGTCGCCAGATGTTCGGCGAAGCCGGCATCCAGTTCCGCCGCCGTCGCGGTCATGACGAGCGGCTGACGCAACGCCGTGTCTTTCGCCTCGCCTTCCGGCATGACGACCACGGCCATCGCATCACCCTTCATCTTCAGAGCCAGCTTCAGCCCACCGCACGACTTCAACAGCGCTTCAAGTTCAACGAACATAAATGCTCCACAAATAAAAAAGGACCGCCCGAGGCAGTCCATGAAAGAAATGAAGCGGGCAGGATCTATCCGCTTCGGTCGATGCACCAGAGAGTGCGTTAATACTTGAGAACCTTCGGAACCTTGCCGTTATAGTCGAAGCCCTTGACGTTGAGCAGCGCATCGATGACCTCCGCCTTCGATTTGCTGAACACCTTCTTGAACTCGTCGCCGAGCGCGGCACGGATGCCAAGCTCGTCGGCCACCACCATCATTTCCGACTTCGTGATCAGTTCCAGAAACTCCTTGCAGAGCTTCCAGTGCTGGTTGAGGTCGAGTCGATGATGACGACACAGACTGGTCAGATGGTGAATGTCCAGACCCTGGATCGCCGCGATCGTGACGCCGGTGACAGCAAGCGCGAGCTTGGCATCATCAGCGGCGGCCACAGACGTCGCAGCCTTGGCCACGTCGGACACCGCGATCTTCTCTTCGGTCAGCTTTTCCCAGATGCCCTTCATCGTCGAATCATCGACGCAGCGGGCCTGTCCGGCGAGAGCGAGCGAGACAAGGTATCGCTGGGCAAGCACGGCATTGCGGCCAACCTCGCTGCGCAGGGCTTTACGCCACAGCGCCACGCGATACGTCTTGATGCGGTCCGATTCGGCAACGACTGTCGCCGGCGGATTGCCCGTCGTCGAGTGGGCGGCGCCGGAGGCCTTGGCAGCCGGCTTCGCTGCACCAGTTCCGCCGCCCTTCGCTTCAGGCTTCGGCTGGGCAGCAGCTTTTTCAGCCTGCAGGCGCTTCGCAACCATCTTCATGTTGCAGACGGTGTCGAAGCACTGGCCCTTGTAGACCTTGCCGATCGAGTCAGGCAGCCCGCTCACCGCAGCGCCGTAGTTCTGGCATGCGTGGCAGGCTTTCGCCTGTTCCTCGCCGACACCCTTTGCACCCTCCACCGCAAGCTGTATCCGGGTGTGGTTGTCGCCCGCGCGCACGATGCGCACGACCGGGAAATCATCGCGAAGATTGGCGGCGACCGCCTCGAGCTGTTTCTCCGTTTTCTCGTTGAAACAGGTACGGTTCGTACAGTTGCCCGTGGCGATGGATTCGCCGAACATCTCGCCCTGCGTGGACGAGTTGTGGGCACAGTTCGCGCAGTCGGTCTTGTCGAAGATAGCGGCAGACAACGAACAGGCAACCTGTTCGATCGTCTTCTTCAATTCGGGGACCGGCTTGCTTTCCTTGATGATGACGGGCACCAGCTTGTCCTGCGTCTCCTTCGGAAGCGCGGCCAGCAGCTCCGCGTGACCCAGAAGGATCTGGCGGGTGTTGAGCGCTTCGAGAACGGAAGCACTGCAGTTCATCAGTGCCAGGCGCTTGTCGAGCGTGGCGCGCGACCATCCGAAGATGCGCGCGACCTCGTCGCGGTCGCCCTTGCACAGGCCAACCTGCTCGGCCGCGGCTATCGCCTCTTCAGCCGGCGACATATCCGCACGCTGGATGTTTTCGATGATCGCAAGCTGTTTGGCTTCGACCTCATCGATCTCCCTGACGACGACGGGGATCTCGTAATCCTCGCCATGTGCCGTCATGGCCGCCCTGTATCTGCGGCCACCTGCGACGAGGGCAAATCCGCCATCGTCGAGCGGGCGAACAATGACAGGCTGGATGACGCCCTTTTCGCGCACCGAAGCCGTCAGCTCTTCCATTTCCGCCGCGTCGAAGTACGTGCGGGGATTGGCAGCGATGGTGATCTGTTTGAGGGAAAGAGTAGGTTGCTGTTGCATTGTGGGTCTCCGGGGAGGGAACCCAGCCCAGCCGGGAGTGAGTTCCCGAAGGGTTGAACAACAATAGACCGGCCAAAGCCGGAGAGTCGATGCGTCAGGGACGCGGGTGATAACGCAAAGATACCGCCGTCCACAGCGCCAACGGCGCGCAAAGCTTGCGTAAACACCGTGCCTCTCGCATAAACGAAAAAACCCGGCGCGTGGCCGGGTTGTGGAGGGAGTGAATGTTTCAGATGCGTGGGCATTGAAAGACATTGTGATCGTCGAAACAGAAGGAGCACATGTCCCCATACTCTCCGTCCGACTCCCACTGGATACAGCCGTCCCGCCATGCCTGGGCAAGGGTCGGCTCGTCGGCAAAAAATGTCGGGATCGGCGGGTCGCTGAGCAATGAGGACTCTGCGTCGCGATAGCCCAGCGCCTGAGCGTCGGCCAGTGCGAGTCCGAGCAGACCGGTGTTCGGGTCGGTGAGACTCGCGATTTTTGCCAGCGCAAACGCTAGGCGGACATCTAGGTAGGCGCATGCCATAACGGGTTCTCCATTGCCGGAAACCCGTCCCGTACGGGATCGGGCCCCGAACGGTTAAGGAAATTAGAACAGCGCTAGCTGGTCGATCTTCGCGAAAAGCTTTACAGACGGTTCAGCCTGCACGACATCGAAGTCGAAAGCGGCGTGCGCTGCTTCGATTTCTTCGGCGATGGCCACGTCACCTTCCGTATCGATTCCCGGCTCAACCGCTTCCGGCACGTCTAGTCGTTCGGCGGACGCAGGCGCACGAGCTTCCACGGGCACTGCTCCAATCGCCTCGGCCGCAGCAGCTTCAGCTTCCCGGCGGCGCAGCTTCCAGCTCCATCCTCCCAGAATGTGTGCGGGCGTGTACCACGTCCCCCAGACATCGAGAGTCAAGGCATTGCCGTGGACAATTACAGCAGGAATGTGAAGCAAGGCCAACTGCACGTAAGCCATGTGCACACAGCAGGGGTCGATATCCACGCACGTAGCATGCATCGCCTGCTGATAGTTGTGCCCGGCGTCGTGAAGCGATTCCGCCACTGCGACGACCATGCCACCAGCGCCGCAGGCCGGCTCCTGAACACGGATGAAACCGTGCTCCCGAACTGCCGGACCGCCGTCTCCGATGGTCATCATCGCCATCATGCGACTGACGTGATAAGGCGTAAAGAACTGACCTGCCCGCGAGTTGCCAAGCTCCAGCATCATGTACGTTTCACCGAGCACATCGGTCAGCCCGGCCAACCCGACGCCTGTCCCACCGGCTTTCCGCATCATCTCAACCCGATGCTCGAATGACAGCGTGAGCTCGCCGAGCATCTGGGGAAAGAGAGCCTGCTCCGTTGGGGAATACTTCGCGATGATTTCGAGATAGCGCTTCTCGCGCGGCTCGAACTGCTTCAGGTCAACGCTGTTGCTGATGCTAAGAGCGCACATCTCCACGAAGTCCGAAAACACCGTGTGCGTGTGATGTCCATAGCTGAAACGTTTAATCAGGGCGACGAAGTTCTTCTGATGCGCGTCACCGGTTTGCTCATGTTTGCGCTCTGCGCTCTTGCGGCTCATATGATGTCCAGATGAGTAGGACGAGCACGCGCCCATAGGAGCTTGTGCCCCTACGGGATTGAAAAGATTGGCAGTGGATGCCGTGGTCGATGCGCGTGTGCGCGGTTGATGTGAGAACGATACGGCGCGTAGGCTCCTCGGCGCGGTCGAATGACGGCGATTTCGCCTAGCCTCTTTCCCCGGCCCGCTCAGAGTTATCCCCACTTTCGGGGGACAAACTTGTGGATAACTGCGACACCGGACTCGAACGCGGCCGATGCCTCTGACGCTGCGGAGCAACCGCCCTTCAAGGGCAAGTTCCGCCATCGTTTAACGCGTTACGGACCTATCCCGGGAATGGTGGCAATTTTGCTATCTCTTTCCAGCCATGCATTTACATCACGCTTTCAAACTATCGGCATTGAACAGGTTGAATGGTCCGGTTTTTCCGGTCCCTTTGTCCGGCCGTGAGAAGGGCGTTCGCCTGAAAATAGCGAGCAGTGCCGCCCTCGCGGCACCGACAACATCGGTCATCATGAAATTCAGTCAACGCGCCACGCTGTCCATCCTCGCCATCGCCGTGCTCACGTCGACGGTCACGATCGGCCTTGCTGGGATCCAGTTGCAACCTCAACGCGCAGCCGTCGGCGTTGTGGTCGACACCGCAATCGTTGCGGAACTGACGGGCGTCTCGGATGCGATCGAAGATTTGCCGCCTGACCTTCGCTCGGGCGTTCTGGCCCGTCACGAAGTGCGCTCGGAAGAGGCGCTGCGCCAATCACTGACTGCGCAGCGCGCCAATCTTGCGGTAGCCGAGCGGGAGCGCGCTCAGGAGATCGCGGCGCACGACCGGCGCGCAGCGTGGCTGATCGCCCTCGCCCTGTTTAATACATTCGCTACAGCGGTCGGTGCCATTTCGCTCCTCGACGCGTATCGGGCGAAGCACAAGCCCACGCGGCCCTGACCGGAATGCGACTGGCGACAGATCAGTTGGAGCCCGCCACGGGCTATTGCATCGAGACGCGCGCGCGCGCTGTCTAACGGCTACTTTCCCGGCCTCGTGCTTGAGCGCACCTTCATCCAGAAGCATGTCGTCGAAGGCGTGACCTTCCTTGAATTCCAGAACGCGACAGGCGCGCGCCACGTTATCGACGCTTCGACCATCGAGCGCATCATCCCGCTCGGGCGGATGGCCCGGCACGGCGACGCTCTCCGTACCGCAGAAATTCCATGACCAGAATCGTCCTTGAATTCCTAGATACAACGCGTGGACAAGGTGCCAGCGGTGCCACCGCGCCAGGCCTACCGGACTGCTGGATGGACGCGCTAATTGGCGACGGACATGTCGAGGAGCGCGACTACATCGCGCCCGGCATACTGCGGCGCGTAGTGGCTCGCTTCCCGACCGAACATCACCTTAACCAGTTTGCCAGCAGCGTTCGTCAGGTGAGCAAGCTGCTCGGTACGCGGGCTTTTCGCGCTGCCAACGGCATCTCGATAACCGATTTCCTCCGGAACTGACCGATGACAAACGTCCGATTCGATGGCCTGGTGACGTCGCTGGAAGACGTGCAGGACAATCCCGCGCGCTTCGCGATACGGCTCGAACGGGCGAAGCGGTCGCCGGGCTACGCCGAGTGCCTATGCCGGTCCGCCGCCGGCGGACAGCCGTTACGGCTCGTCGTTCGCAGGTACGGCGCACTGTTCCATCTGGCGCGCTGGCCGGAGGAAGGGGCTCATCACGACCGCGACACCTGCTCCTTTTTCGCCGTGCCCGCGGAATCGGGAGCGTCTTCCGGGTCCGAACTCGAAGCAATTCGCAGCACTCCGATGGGTATCAACGCGAGGCTCGACGTCTCACTTACCGTTCGGACCGTAGGTACCGTAAGAGGCGAGCGCGCGGCAAGCGACAGCACACGTTCCGCGACGCGCCGATCGGCGCCCCTTCTCGGATTCCTGCAGCGCCTCTGGCACGAAGCGCGCCTGAACCAGTGGTCCGGCGAAGCGCAGCGCAACTGGGGAACGTGCAGCGCGCAGATCCTTGCCGTGCTCGGCGAGGGTAAGATGAACGGGAAACCTGTTCAGGATGTCGTTCACGTCATGCGCCGATACGAAGAAAGCGAAATCGCGACGATCAAGGCCGAGTTCGACGCATTCCTCGGCCGCATTCACACGACTCCCACAACCTCGGATCGCGGCGTGATCATCGCGGAGATAAAGGCGATCGACCCATCGAAATACGGTTTCGTCATTCGGTTGCGCCAGACCTTCGAAACGTTCTATGCATCGAAGACGTTGATCGAGAATGCGGCCCGGTCTTTCCGGCATGCATGGCCGATGATCGGCAAGCCTGAAGCGCGCATCGTCGCCGTGCTCGTCGTTGAACGCACGAAGGACGGCAATCTGCGAGCGATCGATCTCGCGCTGCAGCTTTGCAACCGCGCATTCATTCCCTGCGACTCGAGCTACGAAGTCGAGATGGCGAATCGTCTCGTCGTGGAACGCCGGCGGTTCGACAAGCCGCTACGCCGCGACGAGTCGGACGACATGCTGCCCGACTTTCGCCTGACGGACACGGCGCGCCCAACCGCCATCGAGATCTATGGCATGGAATCAAACGATGCCTACCGCGCGCGCAAGTTGCAGAAGCAGGCGCTGTACGCTTCACGCAACGAGCCATGCGTTGAATGGGTACCGCCGTCGCCGCTCTCCTCGGTCGCGCTTCCGGCGCCGGCTTGACTTGCTGACGATTTCGATAGGGTGAGCACACTAGCTCAAAACAGGACCGTCACAGTGGAATCCAACTCTTTCTTTCTCCAACGCACTGTTGCGCGCGGTGCCGACTGGCACGTCAGTTACCCGGCACTCTGCATGGCGAGCTCGACGGACCCCGTCGACGAGCGGCGCAAACAGATCGTCGTCGCGACCGCGAACGACAGTGGCATGCGGATGGCCTTCTTCAGCTCACTCGGCGCCATTCTCGACTTTCAGGCGTCCTGGGCAGAAATGGATGGGGCCACGCGCGGCTGGCTGAACTTCACGACACGCTGGAATAGGTGGTGGTTACCGGACGCGGCCGCTCTGGGCAACATCGAGCGTCACGCCAACGCGCCAACCGACGTTCGGTTCACTGCGAGCAGCGGGCGCGTCGCGCCTGCCGACACGGACGGATTCCGTCGTTACCTCGACATCATCGAGCAGCATTACCGCCGCGACGAGACCATCTCGCGCACCCTTTTTCCACCCGACGCCGCTTCCGCGGTGCGGTCGCGGGCCACCGCCCCATAAATCACTACCTTTACGACCACGCGCATGAGCAGTGTCATCCCGTTCGCGCGCCTGCGCGTCACTACCGACCAACGCACCCACCGGCCCGGCGAGTGCGACCATCACAACATCCGCCTTGACCCACGCGGCGGAATCGTTACCTGCCGGGATTGCTCGGCCGCGCTCACGCCTTTCTGGGCGCTCACCATGCTCGCCGACCAGTACGCCGTCGCTCTGGCTCACATAGAGCGCCTGGAGAGAAGGCTTGCGGGCGCGGACGCGCGCATTCTCGACCTGTCGGCCGAGCTCGATGCCAAACAGGCAAAAGAGCCGTCAAAACACTCTCCAACCTTCCCTTGACTGAAGGACCCTTCATGGTCGAATGAGCTATCAGCTATCCCAAGGACAACATCACCATGAAGCGCAACTTCCCCTGCGGCCACTCGGGCAAAGGCAAGTACTGCCATACCTGCGCCGCCATCACGCAAGCGAAGGCGGCACACGCGCGCGAGCGGCAGCACAAGCGTCGCGCCAAGGCGGAATCGGCCGCAGCCGATCCGATCGATCTGTCTTGCGTCGAGCACCTTCCATCGGTCCAGAACGAGGCTCGAATGGTCCTGGCGAAGGTGCGGGACGGCACGCACCCGTATGCCCTGAAGGGAAAGCCGATCCGGTCCTCGAATGGGCAACTGCTCTCTGTGCCGGTTGGATACGCCTACCGGCTGATGTTCGACTGTGAGTCGTTGCGCCCGCTGCGTCTGCTCTCTCACGAGGCGTACAACCGGGCCGCCGACATCCTGCGGGCCTAACCGCCGCAATCAGTGCTTTTTCCTCTCATCTCATGCGATTGACGCCGGTCAGTGAACATTACAATTCACACGACATACACTGACCCGCGGAAGCTCCATGACTGATGAACTATCCCCCTGCGCACACTGTGGCGGCAACTGGGCGTTCGGCTGGTCCCAACGAGTGATTGGGGGCCGCATCAGGCCTTCCACCGATGTTTTGCAGATCAACGCCAGTACCGCCCCCGTGATGAACGATATGGAAGCACGGTCTCTGTCGGAGCCGCCGACCGAGAAGCTTTGCTGCATCCTGTGCGAGGACTGCGGGATGCAGACGCCGTGGATCCCGTTCACCGACAACAAGCACGCCGCGCTCGATGAAGCCGGGAAAATCTGGAACACGAGACTGAATCGACCGGCCGCTTCGGAAGGCGACCTGCTTGATCTTGTCCGCAAGGAGATCTCGCCGATCGACGCGCCGTACGTCCTTGATCTGCTCGCGCGGACAGCGGAGGACTGGGAGAAGCGCGGCCCGATCCTGTCGATGCTCGCTCAGAAGATCGTCGACGGGAAAATCACGACTCGCGACTTCTGGCCCATCGATCCGGTGCTGGAGGACGCCGCGCGCTACCGCACCCTGCAGCAGATGGCACGCTTCGTCTACATCGATGGCGTGGCGTCCGTGCAGTTTCCGCGCATTCCGGCGACCGGCGGTGACGAGGAGTGCTCGTTCGAGACACGCGTCTCGGCAGCCGTCGACGATCTCCCGGATCGCAACCGCTGGTGACTTGACTTCTTGGGAGCGGCGTCATACTGAAATCAGTTCTCGCCGCATCGGTGAGCGAACAACCTTTCGGAGAAAATATGTCACCTGTCGATTACATCCGCGCCGCGTACCGCCACCGCGAGAAGCTGGTGCCGCAACTGCTCACGCTTCTCGCGATCGGCATCATACTCACCTACCACGCTTTGACGAGCCCAATGCTGAACTGGCTTTTTCAGTGACAGCCCCGTTCTAAAGACTCCGTCCGGCCGTGTACACGTAAAACGCGTTTTTCTGCGCAAGTTCCTACGCCTTTGATTGCACAGGATTTTTAATTGTGTCGTTTATAGACCAGCGACCAAAACGGCACATTGTGTGTACACGTTCGGCTGCAGCCGGCTTTCACGCGTGGTATCGCAACGCCACGATCGCAAAACGAACCGGTCGCGTTCTGCCGTTACGAGCCCAATAGCTTGTAGAGAGTCTGACGCGACACTCCGAGCGCTACAGCGGCATGAGACTTTATTCCGCCGGCACGGGTCACCGCTTCTTGTGCCATATCCCGCGTGATCGAACGTTTCTTTCGAGCGTTCATCGCCGCATGCGTTGACAGGTAAGCGTTCGCCTTTGTCGCGCGACTGTGTCCGGCTGCCTCGACAATGCGCTGCATCGCAGCCTTGTGCGCCTCACGGTCTACCCGTTCCGTGGGTTGCTTGATCGGCGCCTCAACGCCAGTGATCCGCTCGTACATTTGCTGTAGGTACTGGTGGCGAAGACCATGGCTCGTAACTCCTATACCTGCCTGGGTGACACCGTGCTTTTTGAGCACATGATAGTAGTGTTCACGCCACTGTTTTTTTGTGTATCCATGCGGGATCGTTGACCCGGTATAAGGGTTCGAAAGCGTCGCCGCTTCCTCGAGCACGGCAAGCTTGAGTTCTATCGGCACGACGCGCTCACGGCCGCCCTTTGTGCCGTGGCTGACGTCAAGCAGTTCGTCGTTACGCACGGCCTCCAACGGTCGAAGCAGGAAACTCTCTTCAACGCGAAGACCAAAAGCCGCCTGGAGTTTCAGTTGCACTGCCACGTTCGGGTGACTGACAGCGATCTCGTTGATCTTGGCTTCAGCGTCGATTCCATTTCCTTCCCACGACTTGTCTCGCAACGCGACGTACGAGCGTACGAGGTTGTGCTGCTCGCGGTCGACATAGTCCGCCAGCGTGCCGATCAGATTCGGCTTCTTCATCCACACACACAGGGCTCGCAGATACGTCAGCTTGTTTTCGATCGTCCCTCCTGTCTGTTTCGCATCGATCCAGAACTTGACGAGAAACTCGACGTGCTTGTGCTTCAGTGAGTACGGAGATTGCAGCGAGAAGCCATTCCGGCGCAACTCTTCAAACGACTTGCAGATCGCCAATGTCCGGCGCTCCTGCGTCTTAATCGAAAGCGGCTTGGCGCTGATTCTCGTCCGGCTATGGACGCGATTCACGTTTTCCAGAAGCAGTTGTTCCAATGCAGCCTTGAAGTCGGCACCCAACCAGTAGTCGCGCAGCACCGCGCGCACGTTCAATATCGCTGACATCCTGATGTCCCCATGCATATAGCGCCGCGCAGCCATCGTTGCACAGCTACCCGTCCGCACGCCGCGGCGCCGGATACCGTTTTCAACGTGACCGCTTCGCACGGTCATCGTCGTTTGCGCTGCGGGCGGGACGCCGGGAGCCTATCCCCTGCATCAACCTGACCGCGCTGCGCGTTGCGTGCCCCGCCGGGTACTGCCTTCCCGTCCTTTAGCGATTCCATTCGATCAGCCCCGCACGTGGAAGAAACGTGCATCGACTGTCCAGATTGCTGCCTGCTGCGAGACGCCGCGCTTACGCGCGATGCCTGCCTGCGATATCTGCTTTCCTGCCATCACCGCACCGGATCTGCCTTTGCAGAGTCCATCGTCGTTGATCTGGCCCGCTGTATCGTAGGTCGGGCAGAGCTCTTTCGCTCCGCGATCCCGACTCCGCCGACTGCTCTGGCTGCCGTGCCGGCCTATGACACGCTTCGCGTGCCCGTGTGCTCCTGTCTCTCGACTCGCACGACTGCGGCCAACTGCCCGGCAATTCCTTTTGCGCTCTTCTTTCTCCGGCTGCGCCCGCCGTTCGTCTTCCGTACAGGGATGTGCTCGCTTTCACGGCGACCACATACCCCCACCCCCAAGTCCGTTCAATCTGCCGCTGTGTATCGGGCTTCATGCAACGGTCCCAGCTTCGTGTGCTGAAAGGGTGTGTCCATGCGGGTCTGAGTCGTCGTCCGCAGTGTCAATCTGTCAACACTGTCAACCGTACACAACGCCTCATCGCGCAAATCCGGGCAAAACCGCCCGCAAACCCAATGGATATCGCGTGTCCATGGTCCTCAGTGTGGATCAGGGTGCACTTGATTTGATTCAGAAAAAGGCCGCGTCAGATTGCGGCCGTTGACAGGAAGGGGTTTCGCCAGGCAAAGCGATCCCTTCAATGGTGAAACTCGGAGGTCGATGCGCTGATCGCGCGGTGGGTAACGAAGAGAATAGCCGTGCGCGGGGCTTCGAGCCCTGCGAAAGCTACGTAAATGTAGCGGGCTTAAGTTGCCTTGACTTTGCAGAGCGCGGGATAGACTGAAATCAGGCAGAACTGACAGAAAAGTATCAGTTAAGTGTCACTTTCGGCTTCGGCAATCTTCTCGCCCCAGCTATCTGACACTTAAGTGTTAGATAAGTGTCACTTTGCCATTAGCGCAAACTAACCTTCGAATGGAGTCACATTGAAAACTTCCGTCTTTGCCGTCGACGTCGGCTATGGCAACACCAAATACGCGTACCGCGCGGCAAGCGGCACGATCGCCACCGGCATGTTCCCGTCGCTTGCACCGCTCGCGGCCACTCGCGCTCTTTCCGCTTCCGGCGAGGCCGTGCTTACCTCCCGCAACGTCGCAACGATGATCATCGACGAAGTCGAATATGAGGTGGGGCCAGACGTGCCGTTGACCGCCGCCTATGGCAATACGGGCCGCGCGCTTTCCAACGATTTCGCTCTCTCGGATAACTACGCCGCGCTGCTTGCAGGTGCGATTCACTTCTCAGAAGTGACACACGTAGAGAGGCTTGTTCTCGGGCTGCCGGTCCACACGATGCATAAGCTCTCCGAGAAGCTGAAGGAGCGCTTCACTGGCAAATGGGACTTCGGCGCTGGGCGCGTGACAGTCGACAAGGTCGTCGTCATTCCTCAGCCGCTCGGGTCGCTCGTATCGGCGTCGGGCAACCGGCAGAAAGAGTTCGGCCGCGATAGCGCGCATCTTGTCGTTGACGTCGGATATTTCACGACTGACTGGGTCTATGCAAACGGCTTCACCATGGACGACAGGCGAAGCGGCGGAATGCCTGGCGGCGCCTCGCAGATCTACCAGCGTATTGCAGGCCTGCTCGCCCGCGACCAGGACGAAGAGGTCGAAGATCTGGAGCTCATCGACAAGGCTCTGCGGGAGCGGACGCCTTTCCGGTTTAATGGCCACGAGATCGACCTCGACCCGTATCTCGACAAATCGCAGCCTTTGATCACTGGCGTCGTCAAGGAAATGCAGAACAACGTCGGACAGCTTACCAACGCGAGGTCGATTATTCTGTCGGGCGGCGGTGCCGCGCTTTATGCACCGGCGATCCGGCGTGCGTACCCCCGTGTCACGATGGAAATTATCGACGCCCCCTGCCTTGCCAACGTCAAGGGCTTTCTCGTCGTCGGCGAGGCGGGGCTTGCACGTGAACGCACTCGCGAGCCTGCGAAAGCATGAGCGACAAGCTCCAGATGAAGGTGGTCATCGACGAGGTGACCACACCGCTCCTTTACGCGAGACTATCGGCGGCCCGTTCGCCTCGCGAGCGGGCCGCGCTACTGCGATCGATCGCGGAAGCTGGACTGCGAGACGCAGTCAACGGCGAATCCAGCCGTGCCACCCGCGCCTCCGCCGATGGTCTCGTTGTTGCTGGGCGGCAGTCGGAATCACAACCGGCTCCGTTCCGCGAAGTGCAGTCGCGGCCCCACGAGTTACCGCTCGAAGTCACTTCCGTCGACAGCTTTGATCATGCACACGACACCGACGCGCTGGCCAACGAATTCGCATCGTTCTTCTGAGCGCGGAAATCCCCACTTGACTTCTTCCCGTGGCTGCGAAGATAGGTCCATCGGCCTGCGTGACGGGTCTTTTCAATGAGGTAGGAAAATGGATTTTTTGCACGTACTCACCAACGCGGACTGGACTCGTGCCGCACGCTTCTGGCTCCTCGTGGCTGCGGGCGTTGCTGCCTGGGAATCGGCGTATCACCTGCGCGGCGCGGTACTGTCGTGGCTTCGAAAGGATCGCGACCATGCTTGAGAGATTCTGGGCTCTCGATCCTCTCGCACGGCGCGCGGTTACCGCCGTCGGCCTTTTCGGATTGATGTTTATCGTCCTTCTCTTTCCGACGTGCGATTTCACGGTTTGGCTGTTCTTCACACTCAGCACCGCCTTTCTTTGGGCGATCGGGATCCTTCGCCCGTTCCTTGTCATGATGTACTACCTTCTGCAGACGGTCCTGCGCATCAAGACGCGGCCGTGGTGGTGGTGATAGAACGACGAGCGGTTCATACAGGCGAAAAAAAACCCGGCCATCGGCCTAATGCCGTTCAGTTAAGCGACTGAACGGCATTTTTGTTTCCCGCGCAAAGTAGTTGTAAACGGGGCATGGCGATGTTAACTTGCATCGCCATGCTGGTTGATGATCTGCGCCTCCTTGTCGACTCACAGCCGCCGCTCGAATGGGACCGGCTGGGCCAGCATCTGCCATACGAATGGATCGAGTCTGCCGTGCAGGATAGTGGCAGCGCCAGCGTACGTCGGCGTCGACTTCCCGCGCAACAGGTCGTCTGGCTGGTGATCGCGCTCGCGCTGTACCGGCACCGGTCGATCAGCGAGGTGGTCGATGAACTGGACCTTGCCTTACCTGTGGCTGATGCGTCGTTTGTCAGCAGGAGCGCTATCACCCAGGCGCGGCAGCGCGTCGGCGCGGCGCCCCTGGCGTGGCTGTTTCACGAATCAGCCAGAAACTGGGTTGCGCAGGATCAGGAGCGGTACCTCTTCAAGGGATTCTCGCTGTTCGCGATGGATGGCACCACGCTGCGCACCGCCGACAGTGCCGCCAACCGCAGACATTTCGGCGCCTCTGCCGCCGCTCATGGCCGCATTGGCAGCTATCCCCAACTGCGCGCGGTTACGCTCACCGCCCTTGCCACGCACCTGGTACGCGATGCAGTGTTCGGCCCTTACGACATCAACGAAATGATGTCGGCGCGCGAGCTCATTGCCCGTGTGCCGGCCAATTCCATCACCGTATTGGACAGGGGGTTCATGTCGGCCCAGCTCCTGTGCAATCTGGTCTCGGGCGGCGAGAACCGGCATTACATCATCCCGGCCAAATCCAATATGCGGTGCGAGGTCGTGAGCGGGCGCGACGGTGACCAGATCGTGCGTATGCGCGTCTCACCGCAGGCGCGCACGAAGTGCCCGGATTTGCCCGAATCCTGGCAGGCGCGCGCCGAGCTCGCCGTGGATGCAGGTGGGCGGCAACGCACGCTGCAGACCTCCCTGACTGATCGAAGGCGGTTCAAGGCTGCCGACATCGTGTCGTGCTACGAGCGTCGCTGGCAGATCGAGACCAGCTACCACGAGTTCAAGCAGTCGATGCTGGGCATGGAGCTGACCCTTCGCAGCCAGACCGTGGAAGGCGTCTATCAGGAATTCTGGGGCGCCCTGATCGCCTATAACCTGATCCGTCTGGAGATGGCCAAAGCGGCGATCGACGCCGGGCACGCGCCAGATGAACTGAGCTTCACCCGCGCGTTCCACACCATCCAGTACGAAATGACATGGGCGGCCGTGACGCGCTCCTACGGCAAACTGCCCGCACTGCTCAAGCGACTGCGCGAACGGCTCAAGCAACTTCCCAACGAAAAACGGCCCGGACGCTCTTGCGTTCGGGCCGTCAAATCCAGACCATTTCGTTATACCGTTCGAGTCCTCAAAAGAGACCTTAACTGAACGGCATTACGGCCATCGGCCGGGTTTGTCTTTATGAGTTTGAGTCAATGCAACAACGCGATACCGCGAGCTCGTCCCTGATGGCGAACGCAATAGCTCCACGCGTCATCCAGTTCCAGGCCGACCTTTTCAGGCTTCGCATTTACTGCCTGACGCCGGTCGAGCACATCGTAAGCCTGCGCTTCCGATTTGCCGACTCGCGCCGAACCGTTTTTGATGCCGGACGTAGCAACAATCTCGAACCGGCCAACAATCATCTTGAACATGCTTCTCTCCATGAGGGAAGGCCCAGACGGATTGCGGCCCCGGCGGGGACGAATCCCCACCGGGCGGTTAAGAACAACTACTTAGCGGCCAAAGCCGCCACTACTCAGATATGCAGTGCCTCGCGCGTCCTGCCGAGCCGGACCGGGACGGCAGGACTGCGAGGCTTGCTACATGTCGCCACCCATTCGTCCGCGAAGTCGGTGCCGCGGACTTTTGGGCGGTGAACGATCGCTGTATAGCCGTCAGCGCGGAGACGCCTGGCAAGCACCAACGCATCAGCCATCCCAGGCGACTTTCGCGTTTTCGGATCAACCGCATCAAAATCCGCGAAGATGTGCACGACGCGAATCCCAAGGCCATCAGGTACAACGAAATCCGAAAGCAGCACGCGGTTAAGGCAGTACCAGACGGGCACACCGAAAAGCATGTGCGCGCCGAGCACCGATTCCAGCCCTTCGCCCACGCCGATCTCGCCGTTGACCGGCTCCATCAGCCGGACTGCGCCGCCGTTGAGTTTGTTCAGCGTCACGTCGTTCATCTTTGAAGGCAGAACTTCGCCATCGTTAGTGATGATCGTCGCCTTCGCGGGCTTCGACCGATCGAGGAACGTCCGGTGAAGTGTGCCGAGGCGTCCATCGGGCAACGTGAATCTGGCCAGAATGCCCGGCCACTCTCCAATGACCTTCTTTTCGTGCCGGTACTCGAGCATGGCCAGACGCAGCGCCGGCGACGGCAACAGGTCAAGACCAGGCACACGCGCACGCAGATACCTGGACATGAGATCGTCGCGCCCGTGCACAACGGCGCTGTTCCACATCGACTCGAGCCGCTTTCGGGCCCATGCCGGATCGGCCTTTCGGCCGGGCGACGGCGCTGTACGTGAAAATCGCGGTGTGTCGCTCGCCGGCAGCGGTATGCCGCCGGCGAGCTCGAGCATCAGCTCCCGAAAGGTGATCCCCGCTGCTTTGCAGATAAGCTCGAACCCGTCGCCGGCCTTCATGCTTCCTTCATTGCATTTGCGGCACACCCAGTCTCCGCGGCCGCGCTTGTTGTCATAAGTGAAGCGGTCGTTGCCGCCGCAGATGGGACAAGGCGCGCCTTTCCCGGTCAATGAGGTTGCGGGCACTCCGTACTTCTGGAGCAACGCTACCCACTGTTCCGGGGACAGCTTCAGGTCCTTAACATTCATATGTCACTCCAGTAGTGGTGTGGTTGAGGTCGATGCCTTTACAGGCGGTGAAACCGTTGCTCAGAGAAGCCGTCCGTTACGCGCACGTCACGCGGAACGGCTTTTCGCAGCAAGGACGGCGCTGCCGGGTTGAGTTACTGAAAGATGCGAGGAAGAAGAACTCACCCTTCGCGCCCGCCCACCCCATGAGGGATGGTCAAAGCAGCGAAAAGGTGAGCCAATACAGGAACGAAGGTGAGGACTTTCGGGATCAGATGCGCTGAATGTCCATTACGACTTCTTTTTGATGGACCACAGCCACTTGTCCCACAGGACCTGAGCGCCTGTTGCATCAAGAATGGGCTCCCCGCGCGAATTGACTGCCGGCACCTTCGTTTTTCCGAGCCGCCGGACCTCGACCCGATCACCAATGCGGCAATGGGTCTCGGCGATTGCGTCACGCAGGCCTTCGCCCTGCAACAGGCGGGTCTGGCCACGGTTCTCCAGCGTCAGGCAGAAGGACTCATAGGTCTTGCCGGGACGCTTTCCATCGGGGAACACGCGCTCACCCCACGCCGTTACCACGCCGTAATGCGAACGCTCCGTGCGATGTGCTCCCGGCACTTTCGCGGACGATGCCAACGCTGGCGCCGCATTCTCGGTCACGACCGGTGCGGTCGCTGGCTTGACCTGCACGGGTGCACGAGGACGCTCTGCCTCTGCGGCCTCACGCTCCCGGGCGACCGGCGACGCCGCTGCCTTGATCGCCGCAGCGATCGCGTCCCTCAGCGGGCCGGGATGTTCGTCAACGACGGCCCAGTGAGGTTCGAGTGACGGCACGAGCTTCATGCCGACAGGCGTGTCGCGCAACTGGTAATCGAAGGCCGGCCGAAACTGAACGACCACATCGCCCTCGTCGCGAAAGAGCCGCGCCTCGCCTGCGATCATGACCTGACGCTCGTTGCGGCCGCCCTGGCCTACCACTACCGGCGCGGGTTCTGCCGACGCTGATACAGGATCGCCCACCCCGAAGAGTCCGCTCAGGACTTTGCCGAATATCGTTGCTGTCATCTCCGGCTCTCCTACAGCAACGAGCCGAAGCAGCAGCGACGAACATCTTCCATGTCGCGCTTCAGCAGCGGGTTACTGACGATCACGTCCTGCAGGATCTCGGGGTCGACGCCGTTGATAAGGCAGACGTACCGGTACGGCACAGCGCCGTCCCAGAATTCCATCACCCAGCCGAGGGTTGCCCGGTAGTCGTCGAGTTCGAGCTTTTTGCGGTTCCGAAGCCTGTCGCTAAAGAGCGTGCAGCAGTCCATCAGCGACTCAGGCATGTTATCGCCGCGACGACTGTCAGTGGCGAGGCCGACGAGTGCGTCGACCATCTTGTCTCGCACCGCCTCGCTCCAGAACTGCGGATCGGGAAGCGGATCAGGCTTGACAGGTGGGGGGGCAAGGATCGGCGATTCCCCGCCGAACATATCCAGTTGCCATGCCGTGATTTCGGTTGCCATGGGTTAACTCCGGTGAACGGGAACCCATGCCCGCAACGGGTTGGTTCCCGTTGGGGTGAAGTTGCAAAGACGCCCTTGAGGGCATCTTTGCGATAGTGGCGAGCCGACTATTCGTCGGTGCCTGTTTTAAGCGGAACAACGACAGGCGACTTGGCGTACTGTCGTTTGATAGGAGTTACAGCCGCCGTCGCGACCGCTTCGGCCTGAGGCTTGGCAGTCGTGGACGATGCCGGTGTTGTATCGCTCGTCTCCCTTTCGTCTTTCAACGCGTCGCGGATAGCTGTTCTGATCCACGGGATAGCGAGGAAGCCGACAAAGAGTGCGGCGAAAAACGAATGTGCCGCGAGCCAAAGCGCAAAGCACACTGCGAGAAACGACATGGGCGAACGGGTCGCCTTCATCAGGAACTGCTTCGGCATTTTTCTCTCCAGAAAAATTAACGCACTAGGGGATGTCCAGGCTGGAAGGCACTGGACCGTTTCGATGCTCGTGTGAGCAGGGAAATCGGGCGCGCGGAGAGACGCTTTCCTCACGACTCGGTCAAGACGTGACAAAAGCAACTATCGGCGGAAGCAACACGGGGATAGAGCGCGGCCGCAGCTACATCAAGGGCCAACACACTCGAGTCGATGCGTCCAGGACGCGGGGATAGGAGTGACTTTACGCATCGCCACTCAGGCCGGCGGCGGAAAAGCTTCAGAAAAGAGGTGTCCTTTCGCCTTTGCAACATGAATTCGGCGTCTTTCGCTTCCTTGACTTTGGAATAGCCGTGTCAAGCTGATCTCATCATCAACACATGGGGCAGCAATGTTTCTTGAGATTCTGCTGGGAGTCACCGCGTGGCAACTCGTCACTCGAAAAAAACGCCCGTCGTTCGGCAATCTGTTCCGCCCAAAATCCACGGACCGCAGCGCGACGCTCGGAAAAGCAGGGGAAGCGAAAGCCCACGCCGCGTTGCGCGACAGCCTGACCGCTCTCTGCGGCGCTGATTACCATCTTTTCAACGGCCCGATCATTATCGAGCACGCGCCTGGCGCGGACTTCCCCACCGCCGAGATTGATCACCTCGCCGTTACTCCATTTGGGATCTTCGTGTTCGAGACCAAGAACTGGTCGGGCTACGTCGGTCCTGCCTCGGTCCCCGGCTTCCTGACGAGGACAGATCGTGACGGCAACGCACAGGAACGACGTTCACCGCTCAAACAGAACCGGACAAAGGTCGCGTTTTTCCGCGGACGCCTTCCCTCGCTGTGGCCGGTGGCCGGCGCAGGGCTGCTCGTTTCTGACGATGCACATCTCAGCCCCGCACTGCATTCCGACCTTCTGGCTCTTAGCGACCTACCGCACTGGCTGCGCGCGCGACGCGACAGCTACGGCGGGATGCCACCCGTCGATGTTCAGAAGGCAGCCGGAGGAATCGCGCTTCTGATCGATACGTCAGGTGCTGCGATGGACTCTCATCGGGCGCGGCTCACGAGGCAAAACTTACCATTTCGCTTTCCGCAATAGAGTAAACGTTTCACAGATATGACTAAATGTTTCCGTAATGATACCGATAACTATTCTTAAGCGTTTGCCGGAAAGCCATGTATGGCCGGCTTTCCCCTCGAAAGACGGCATGAAAGCGCCGCCTTTCGCAGGTTGAAGGCGGTTTCGCCACGTTACTCTCTCTTACGAATCGCGCAGTGAGGTCTTCACATTAGTGTGGAAAACGACGACGAGTTCCCCGCTATCACCAATATGCGCAATGCATGACGGCGCGAAACCGCGCCTCAAACGAGGGCAAAAGCCCTTCACACGGCGACTACGAGGGTGGCCGTTCTAATAACTAACTTCTGGAGAGAAGAATGCAAAATGGCAAGACGTCCAGAACTGACCTCCGGCTTTCTGGCCGGGCTCCAGTTCCGGGGTTGATTTCGAAAACCACATACCAAGACAATGACGCGGCATCCGCCGCGGATTTGGTTTCGTTCGACCCGATGACCGAGTTTGTCTTTAGTGTGCAAGACCCCAACGCGGTGACGCGCGACAGGATCGCGGCCGCCGCACGGGAGATCTTTGGCACGGGGTCCGAAAGCAGCGATTTCATCGCCAAGCTCGTCGAGCATATGCTGTCGGTTGCAGAGTCACGCGCGAAGATAGTTCAGGAACTGATCATCCTCGGCGGGAACCTTCAGCAAATGGTGAACATGGCCATTACTCATCACACCGGCAAGGTCGGTGACACTCTTGCCGCGCGCAGGAAGGCTGCACAACTCTGCTTTGCATTCTTCAAGACGGTGCTGGGTATCACACAGCCCAGCGCTCGGGGCTACATCCGCTGCCATCAACGATTTGCGGACGATGCTGAGGCGATCCGGATCTTCAGCTATGGGGAGCTTAATCTGCTAGCCGCCCAGGACGTTACGGACGAGCAGATCGACATCATCAAGCTGAAGAAAAAGGAAGCAGAGGAGCTTAAGGACCCCAGCAAGAAGATGACACGGGATGACGTCGAAAAGCTGCTGCGAGAGCTACAGCTCAAGGACGAGCAGGTCGAAGACGCCGCCCGCGAACTCGAAAACATCCACGAAATACTTGAGGATCACAAGACGCAACTTGAGGTCACTGAGCGCGAGAGCCAACACCTCAGGGAGCAGCTTGCGACTTACGAGCGTCACCTTGCAGAAAAGGAGAGCAGCATCGCCAACCTGCGCACCGCCCTGACCGAGCGCACATCCGGCTACCCGGCGATGGAGCAGGAACTGGCTGCCAAGAACAGGAAGGTCGCTGAGCTTACCGAGCAAGTCAACGCGATTGCCAATGCTCCGGCAAAGGTAGAAAAGGTCGAAGTACCTGTCGAGGTCCTGCCTGCAGGCTACGCAACTGCGAAACAGGCAGTGATGGCCGCGTACGAGGAGCTCGAGGACGTAAAAGGAAAAACGCACGATCTTCTCAGCCAAAAAGCGGAGATCGAGGCGGAGATAAGTCGCCAGCAGGCCGAACTAAATGCCGGTAAGGCGGTGCAGACTTCTCTTGAGACACTGACCACCGCCTGGGAAGACGTCAGCGGCAAGATGAGTTCTTTTCAACTGGCGGTGCTGGCATCCGCGGATCCTACGCTGTATCACCCGGCGCTCGAAGCCCTGGCTGCGCAATTGCGCAAGTACGTCGCCGAAATTGAGGCTGCGTTGCAACGGCAATAGCCCGCGACGCGAGAGAGAGGCGCCTTAGACCAGACGCCGGATCAATGAAAGAAAAAGCAGAAAAAAATGTCTACTGAAAAAGCACTCAGCACCGAAGCACGCAACGTCTTGCTCACCCCGTGGTTGGCCGAAAAAATCCAACGCACTAACTTTTCGCTTACCGACTTCATGTTCCTCGCGCTCGCGGGGCACTCCGAGCTCGAAGGCATCTTTGGTGTCTCCCACGCGAACATGGACACCTTCCGGCAGCATTCCGCCGCGAAGGCTACGCTGATGAATCTCCCGTTCGTCGCGCTGGCGCCAGTTCTTGAAGATCCACGCGACTGGGAGACCTTCGTCGACGGCGCTATGGACTCGCATAAAGTCGCGCGGCTGACCAGCGAAATGCCGCGAGTGGATCAGATCACTAGCCGCGACATCTATCACTACAATCAGGCTTACGTCCAGTTGCTTAAGGACGTATTGCACATGAACGTCGCGGCGATCCCCCTGCTTGGCATCTCGAAGGAACTCGCCACGTATCTCAAGGCGCTGCCAATGGCGCGGCTCGATAACGCGATCGGCGCGATCAAATTCCCTTTGTTCCGGTGGCGCTTTCACGACTCGAATTTCTGGATGGAATTCAGCGCTGGTTGGCTTACGGAAGAGACCGTCGCCCACTATCTGATGAGCACCTCGCCGGTGCGCACTGCATCGCTGCCTTATCAGAACGCCTGGACGGATCTGCGGCTTGAACGCAGTGACAAGGAGGTTTTCGCACGAATGATGATGGCGCAAGGCTGCCGCGCGTCGACTGCAACAAACCTTTTCAACCTTAATCCGGGCAAGGCTCGCGCCACATATAAGCACATCCACGGCGTTAGCTCTCCCTGCGGATGCAACCCCACGTCGCTCACCTGGTATGTCGAACAATCGGTTCATCGGCTTCAGGCGACGACATACGTGTGGCTGTACCGTAGCGCGCTGGACAACGGCGGGAATATTCCCGAAGCGCTGATTGCAGCGAACGACATCATGGCCAAGACGTTCGGCAAGAGCCTGGTGATTACCGCTGATCGTGGAAACCACCTGACGCGGGCGATGGCGCTCGACTCTCGCCTCACGATGGCGGCCTGTCGCGGTTGCGGCACCGACTATGTCCTTTCCAACGGCGAGGGAAAGATCGAACTGGCGAAAGACTTTAGCTGCCCCGGATGCAACTACCTTCTCTCGCCAAAGAGCCAGGTCAGCAAGCGGAAGCAATCACATTAAGGGAGGTCGCGCCATGCATCACGATTTCGCGGTTCAGATGGGATTGGTGGTCTTTTCGCACGATGGCCGCATCCAGTTCGGTTGGCGCGACATTGAAACCGGCGAATTCCACGCCGAAGCCGACGGCCAATGCATCCCGGGTGTCATCGGCGCCGTCGAGTTCTGCGCAGACGTGATGCACTGACATGCAGGACTTCGCCTATCTCTTCGGCGACAGCGTCGCGGCCTGGCTCCGAGGCCGCGGCGATGCTCGCTTCCAGCACTACGAGCGGCATTACAGAGCGGAGCGTCAGGCGAAGCCCGAGACGTTCGACCTCGAAGTAGCCAACGAACAGTATGCGAAGCGGTGCGAGCGACGATCTGGCGGCCGGTTATTGCGCGTGCTGGACAGCAAGGCATTCAAGCATCTGGTGTTCTTCCTCATCATGGCGTGGGGAGGATCATTGCTGCTCACGACGGTCGGCAAACAGCAACCCGCTATCGCCGGCACGGTACTCGCCGCGCTTTTTATCGCAATCCGCATAAACCGACGAAGAAACCGCTCGGGGCGACCATGGCAAACGGTTGCAGCTACGCAACGGCATTCTCGGCGCAACTGCCTACCGCTCTTTACAATGCGTTCGCACGCAAAAGTTGCGGTAAGAATTCGCACACTCGAAGGTTTCGGCCGCCGCTGCCTTGACTTTGGATTGCGCTCGATAAGATGAAAGTATGCAGATCGCGGGGGCGACTGCACTAACGACTAGGGCCACAAAACATGACCATCAAAAGCACTTTCGCACTGACTTCGGCTGCGGTTGCAGCCAGTATCCTCGTCGCCGCCTGCGGTGGAGGCGGCGGTGGTGGCGGGGACACCAACTCCGCCGGCGCCGCGACCCCCGCGAGCGCCGCGACGCCGTCGAGCGCCCCGGCCGCGTCGACACCGACTAGCGCTAACACCTCGACGCCGCAGTACGCCGCTAACAGCGCGCAGCTCGCAGTATTCAATACGATCAACCAGCAGCGTCAGCAGTGCGGGTTGCCGGCTCTCGTTGAGAACACGCAACTGGATCAGGCCGCTCAGGCACACGCTGCGTACATGGGCCAGAACGGAGGCACGATCACAGATACCGAGGTAGCCAGCAATCCTGGATTTACCGGCGCCACGTATGCTGATCGCGCCACGCACGTCGGATTTCCCGGATCGCAGGTCTATATCGGAGGTGAAAGCGCAGGGTATTACACGAACGCCACGCTGACCGAAGCGGCGTACGGACAAGCGATTGCCTATGCATGGATGGGCGGCGTCTACCACATCGCTATCGCCTCCTGGCCGGTTACGGAAATCGGCCTGGGCTGGAATGAAACGACGGTCAACGGGTTCCCTGAAATCCAAGCGTCGAATTCGATTGCGAACATGCAGCCGCTGGCTGGCAATTTGCCACTGACGTTCCCGTGCCAGGGGACCACTGGCGTCGCGTATAAGACGATTGGCGAAACCCCAACGCCACCGAATACGTCGGGTGCGTACGGGGCTCCAGTATCCGTAGTAGGTAACGCGGCCGATACCATCGTTCTGACGTCGGGCACCTACACCGACTCGTCGGGTAACGTAATCAATCTGCAACTCTTGAATTCGTCGACCGATACGAACCACGAATTGCCGGCGTTCGAGGCTGTTGCCTACCCGGTCGCCCCTTTGAATGCGAATACCACCTATACCGTATCGCTCACCGGCACACGTAACGGTACGGCCTTCTCGCGGACCTTCGCATTCACAACCGGAAACGTTGTCGGGTGACACCTCCAAGCAGACAATGAAAAGCGCCCACTCGGGCGCTTTTTTTCTACCTGTGATCGTGGGGCTGTTCTTTCCGAGGAACAGGACGATGGATCCTAAGAGTCGCTAACAAAACCACCTCTCGAATTCACGAACGACGGTCGCTTAACGATAGCGCAGTACAATAAGTGCTTGTCATTCCGTTACTGAGATAACTATGTCACTTCGTCTTACGTGCCTATGCGGTAAGGTCTCTGTCGAACTGCATGGAAGACCAACCGCGCGTGCGAACTGCCACTGTTCGTCATGCAGGGGCTTTTACGGCACTTCCATATTTGCCGCAACGGCTTGGGAGGCTGATTCAGTCCGGATTGGAGGTGGCGTGGGACGAACATTCAAACATCCCGAAAAACAACTGACGAAGACATTCTGTGACGTTTGCGGAGAGGTTGTGTTCGGTACCAATCGACTGGAAATGCGTGTGGTCCCAAATGCTTTGGTCGCCCGCGCAACCGACGGGAAGCTTGACGCGGCCTTGGCTCCAACGATGCACCTGTTCTATCGGCAACGTGTAGTTGACGTGTCGGATGATTTGCCGAAGTACCTCGATGGCTGGGATGGTCCCACGTACACACCGTAACAAGTCATCGGAAGTAGCGCTCAAGATGCCGGGAACAAATGATGGAACAAGCCAGCATTAGCAATGCTGTATGAGTCTCGATACTTCGCTCGAACCGGATACGCAGCTTGCCGAAGCCGGCGAGCCACGCGTGGGTACGCTCGACGACCCAGCGATGACGACCGAGCCTTTCGCTACTCTCAACGCCGCGTCGGGCAATACGGGCCATGATTCCTCGCTCCGCTATCGCCTTCCTGCATCGCGGGTAATCGTAGCCCTTGTCGGCATGAACCTTGTCTGGACGCATACGTGGTCGGCCACGTTTGCCTGCAACCGGCGGAATGGCGTCTAGTACGACTTCCAGTTCCTTCGAGTCGTGCCGGTTAGCACCTGTCACGACCACTGCCAGAGGAATGCCCTGACGGTCTACCGCGATGTGTCGCTTGCTGCCGAGTTTGCCCCGGTCAGTTGGATTTGGGCCTGTCTGTTGGCCCCCCGGGGGCTGGCCACGCTCGCGCTGTCGATGCTCACGCGGCCCCAATCAATCGCGTCGTATCCGCGAAGGCGTGACAACATCATCGCATGCAACCGAACCCATACACCGCTGTCCTGCCATTCGCGCAAGCGACGCCAGCAGGTCATCCCGCTGCCGAAGCCCAACTCTTGCGGAAGGTCTTCCCATGGGATGCCTGTGAACAGCACGAACAGAATGCCATTCAATGCAGCACGGTCATCAACGCGTGGCCGCCCGCCTTTTGGCGAGGAGCGTCGTTGCGGCAGCAACGATTCGAGCGTTTCCCACAATGATTCACTAATTCGGCTTCTTGTCATCCGCCTTCAAACGTATACCCCACGATTTCGGATGACATGGTTTTGTTAGCCACTCTAATGCAATACACAGGGGGTCTGTCCGCTCGGACCGACCCCGACAGCTCCGACTACATCCACCTGCCCGGACGAATTGACCAAACAATTCATCATGTATACGTTGCTCGGTCCGCAGCTGTAATTAACCAGTGGTCCGGTTGCATACGTGTGGTACACCGTGTCGCCAGAGTGGCCAAATACAGCAGTGGCAGGGACCAGTCCTCCATTTCCTTGAACCCAGCTGGTGCCAGCAGGAACCGAAAACCCGCTTGCGGGAATGATGTTGCCGTTCACGTCGTCGAGCAAGATGTTGCCCGCCGATACACTGGCGGTGCACATTTGGTTTGGATCTTTCTGCGGCGGAGTCTGAGGGATGCAAGTCAGATTGACCCACTTCGATCCATCCCAATCCGGGCCAGCCTGGTTATATCCGTCAGGGCAGCGCGGAGGCACCTGATAATTACACTGCGGCGAAGAGAAATGAGACCCCTGCCACGTGGCAGCCGCGCCTGTTGTCCATCCTGCCTGAGTCGAACAGGTAGGCGGAGTCTGGTAGCCCGTGTTGAGTCTCCCGTTGCAAGTCGCATCCCAGTACCCCGGTGAGCATACGACTGGGCCGGCGGTCGCAATCTGTGCGACCAGCACCGAGCACAGGACCGTGCCAAGAAGTAGCGTTGTGTGATTCTGTTTCATAGCTATTCGCTAGTAAGAGCAGTAGGTGCCGGCACTCGCCATTGCGAAAATACCGGCGCCTGACCCGTCCGTGATTCTGATGTACCAGTAATTCCCGTAGTCGGTGGCGTTGTAGTTCACGGTGGCAGACTCGTTGACGTACCAGTACTGAGGTGTCAGCTCAATAATGGCTGTTCCGCCTGCGGGACAGGCCGGCTTTGCGAGGTTCCAGCCGTCATAAACTGGGGAGTAACCCATCCGCAGCAGATTCCCGCCGGTCGGCAGCCAGAGCCCGTTCTGACACGTGAATTGCAGCCCCGAGCCATCGTATGCGCTCGCCGTCGCACCGTTCGTGTACGGTGAACAGGAAGCGCGTGGCACTGCGATATTTCCGGCCTGTAGCGTCGACGTCGAGGTGACGGAGTTGCCTTTTATGGCCCCCGTGGCGGTCATGGTTGCAGCCGTCACCGCGCCGGTCGCCGCCACGCTCTCGGCGGTCACCGCTCCGCTCGCTTCGAGGGTCTGCGTCTTGATGTCGTTGACGTTCTTGAGGCTGACATTGTTGACGTCCTGGTCGCCGGTCCAGGTCAGGCTCCCATCGCGCCGGATATAGACAGAATTGCCGTCTGTGGCCGGACCGTTGGTCCCCATGATCGACGCGGCTTTTGATCCCAACGGGTTAGTCGCCGTGAACGATCCGTTGATGCCAACGATCTGCGCGGGATTCTGCGCGTTCGAATAGCCGAACTGGCTTGTGCCGGCGAGCCTGGAAGCCGCCTGCGCTATTTGGGCCGCGCCTGCAACGTCCGCCTGACCGCCCTTGAGCAGCTGCGCGGTTGGGTACATCGTGAAGGCGACGTGACAGTTCCCGGCGCTTTGCGTGCAACCGGACGGCACCATCGTCATTGTGGTCGCGTACGAGCCGCCCCAATAAGGACCGTTCTTATGCGCCTGTTTGAGGTTGCCCGCCGTCGCCAGTTGCGCGATCGTCGGAGGGGTGATCGTCGGATTGTTTCCCGACGCGGTGTATTGCGTCAGGATCGCGGCGAAGTTGTCCGTGATCCACCCCTGGAAAGCCGTCACGAGCGTGGCCTCGTTCTGCCCTTCCAGCGCCAGCATCGTCGCGCGCTTATGCTCAATATCGAGCTTGATGCCCTGCACCGTCAGGATCGCCGATCCCAGCAGCACAAACATCATTTCAAGCAGGCTACCCATGTTGCGCCCGTCCCGTTAGGTGCGCGAGGTGTATAGCTGGAGTGTCGCGTAAGCGCCCGCCGACGCACACGCAGTACCGGCGGTGCTACTGTTGAAGGTCGTCGTCGGACCAGCGAGCGTCGTGCTATTCGCGCCGACCTGCGAGAACGTGTTGGTCAATGCGGCGATGCTCATGGCGCACACCGCGGCGGGGACCTGGTAGCTGAGAATCAACGAGTCGTTGGCGGTGCTCAGCGTGCCCACGCTCACCAACACGGGCTGATTGAAGATGCCCTTGAGCGACGAGTTGTCGCTCGCGAGCCGGGACCCAGCGGAATCGAACGCGCGGTTTTTCGCGAGCGTAGTCAACGTCTCGGAAGAGAAGTCCGCGTCATTTTGCGTTGCGTTGAGAATGCCCGTATGGAACATCTGCGCTTCGCTCGTGAATTGCTGCGACTTGATGAGCGTGTAGACGTACGCACTGCCTTTGATCACCGCGATCGCCAGCAGCGCGGCGCCAGCCATGTATGCGCCGGCCTCGATCAGCGAAAGCTCACCGGACTGCTTCTTGCGCCGTGCCATCCGGAGCAGATTCAAACGGCGAACGGACGAGATTTTTTGTTGTTGCATGTGGTTCTCCCGAAGGTCATGCCCTCTCGAGGGCAACTAGATGAAAGATGCGTTGAACGAGACTACTGGGCGCCGGCGACAGGGATTCCGCCCGTCATGTTCACGGCACCTGTCACGACGTACGAGCCGACGCCGATCGTCAGAAAAAGCGCAACGGCGAAAGCGAGCAGCACGTAATGGGTCAGCCTTGCGTTGCGTTTGACGGCTTCCACGACGCGCGCCAGCGATTCGCGACCGAGCGACTTGATCGCCGCTTCGAACTGGTCGCGGCCCGCCGCATCGGTGATCGTGTCGACGATCATTTCCGAGAAGATGCCCGTGTCAAGGGCGCGCATGGGCTGATCGGGGCGCTGCGTCAGACGCCTGCTCATTGTCATCAGGTGCCAGCGCAGCCACGGATCTGCGGTATGCGCCACACGATTGATGGCCGCCCGCAGCGTGAGGTTCGAGTCGAAAAGACCCGCGAGCGAAACGATCAGCAACGCTGCGCGCATGTCACGGCGGTTGCGCCACATGAGCGGGAAGTTATCGAACCGGGCTCGGACACGTCCGACCCAGCGTTTGAGGCTATAGAAATACGCAGCGATCGCTCCCAGGATCAGCGACGCCGACACCCACCAGTATTCGTACGCGGACGTGTCGATGTGGTACAGCAGCCTGCCCGCGTCCGGCCACTGCTCGAGCGGCCGGATCTCGACCACCTGCGGATAGATCATCCCGCCGAACATCATGCAGAAGCCGTACAGATAGACGAGCAGAAAGGTCGGATAGGCCACCTGCATCGCCGTCTGCGATGACAGTGTGCGCTTGGCGAAAGCGGCCATTTCGGCAAGCTCGAATCCGCGGACGACCGCGTCTTTCTGCGTGGACTCGTCAGCAATATCGAAAAGCGTGTATTCGTCGCCCGGAATGAACGGCTTGATCGCAGCCGAAAACGAATCGCCCTTGACCAGACGCTCGCGAACCTTCGCAAACACTTTCCATTCAATACGACCGCGCTTGCGATTGCGGCTCTCGTATGTCTCGAGCCGCTCGCGCAGCGTTTCCACGTCACGCAGCCCTTTCTTCTCGATGTCGAGGCGCGTTTCCTTGTAGAACGTCTCGCGCACGCCCTGGAAGCGCCAGCGTGCGATTCGCATCTGCGTCACTTCAGGCAGCAGAGCAACCAACGAACTGAACATGACTCATCAACCTCTTAGAGTTTTCCGTCGGCGCCGGGGAATACCCGGTACTGCGCGAACGACTGCATGGAACGGTTCATGAATTGTGGGTCTATTTCGCCGCGCGAAGCCTTGAAAAGAGCGTGTTCATATACCGTCTTTCCAGTCATGTCCTCGTTGTCGAACGTGGTTTTCCTTTCACCACGCCAGACCTGACGTGCGCCGGCCCAATCGCGGGCCGCTATCCGTTCGCGAAACTCCTCGGTCGGCCGGTACAGTTCGGCAGCGAGCGTGGGCCGCTTCGTGCCGCCCGCGACCTTGCCATCACGCGAGAACAGACCATCGAGGCGGCAGTGCTGGCAACCTGCATGATTGCGACATGCCATGCGCGACGTGTCGAGTCCGAACTTCGTGCGCAGCAGAGCGAGGTCGGATTGCTGCATCACGTCTTCGGCCGGCAGCTTGCAGTGCGGACAGAGTGTCGGAATCAGCTTCTGGTTGCCTACTGCATTCACAAACCCTTCGGCAGCGAGCTCATCGATCGGCAGCATGAGACGGCCGCCCGCCATCCGCATGAAGGCAGAAATGATGTCGCCTGCGTGCAGCGAAAAACGCACCGGGTGCCCGGTCAGCCCAAGCTCCGCCACGAGTCCCATGACCACGCGGTCCCGCACTTCCGAGATCGTCACATCGTCCGGGTCCATCCGCATCAGCGTGCGCACCACTTCCGCGTATTTGCGATTGGCCTCGTCGTCGGATTCATCCGGTCGGCGGATGATCGAGATTTCAGACAGCCACGGCAATGGATATTCGGACGGCTCGCTGACGGCAAACTGCTTCTTCAGTTCGCGATCGGGCAGCATGTACGACAGCGCGCGGAGCAGCGTCGTCTTGCCCGATCCAGTCTCGCCGGTCAGAACAGTGATGCCCCCGCTCACATAATTGAGCGCGTCGATCAGCGCGAGCTGGCTCGGAGCGAGGCCCATCTGGTGCGGCATCAGGACCGAGTAATTCTTGAAATTGCCGTCGAGAAGACGAAGCGCAACGTCATAGCCGCCGACGGTCGGTGCGGACTGCCAGCGCAGGTTGATGGTGTCGCGTCCCACGACCAGCGGGATCATGGCGGACTGCGGCGCGCTCGGCTGGAACGAATTGCCCGAGTTGGTGTTCTTCTGCACCAGATCCGAATATGCGGCAGACAGCGCGCGCCGCACGATGTTCTTCGGCAGACGGCGATAGGTGTACTTATCGCCGTTGACGCGGAAACGCACTTCCACCTCACCGCGAAAATCTCGTGGCTCGATCGCGATGTCGCTCGCACCGTAGGAGTGCGCGGCTTCAATGATGTCACGGAAGTTGCCGATAGCGCGCGACGCTTCGCGCTCGACGTTGCCAGTTACCTCGCGCTTCTTTCCTTCGTAGATGGCCGCGATCACTTCCTCGGTCGCGATCATCTCTTCCTGCACGAGCAGGTCGCGTGCGGCAAGATCCTTCACGAACGTGGTGAACTGGGCCCGTTCGCTAAAACGCGCGGTCGCGGCGACGATCGCGATGCCAGGCTGGATTTCGACCGCGACGAATTCCTTGCGCGCAGCAGCCGACAGTCTGAGGGTGGCGTCGCTGTCGGTGCCTGTGACGATCCGCTTGAAATCGGGCAGTGCGTCGGCCGATGCCAGCACCGGTCTGCCGTTTTGCTCGCCGGTCGGCTCATCACCGTCATCTTCCTCGACCTCGGCGGCAGTCGCGGCCGCCACCGCAGCGCGCGGAACGGCTTGCACCGGCTCGGGCGAGTCGGCCCGTGCCACCAGCGATAGATCAGCAGGGTCGGGCGTCGTCGCTTCAGTATCCTGCCGATACTGGGGTTGCGGTTCCGGCTGCTGCGGCTGCGCTTGCGCAGCAGTCCGCGGCTCGGAAGCGAAAGCTTGTGCTGCGGGAGCCGAAACTTGCTCAGCAGTGCCTTGTTGCGCAGCGATCAGCGCATCGAGCTCGCGCAACGCCTTTTCACCTTCAGCGTACGCATCGCCTAGCGTGCTGGCCATGTCAGCGCCAGCAGCGCTTGCAGACGAGTCCTGCTCGAGAGGAGCCGGTCTGGCGCAATCCGCAGCCGCCTCTGACGTGGTGACGGGCAATGTCGGCTGTGTCGACACGCTGGGCGCCGGCGCATCCGCGACCGCCTGGCGGCTGGCCGGTACCGCGTGTCCGGCGTCGAGCTCGGTGAAAGACTCCACGTCCTCGATATCGTCGCCGGAGAGTTTTCGCCCGAGAAATGACACCGTCGGGTTGATAGCGCGCATCGGCTCCCTGAAGGTCGGTTCCTGACCGGGCTGACCCGTCGCCTTCCCCGCCGCCTTCCCTGCCGCCTTCCCTGCCGCCTTCCCTGCCGCCTTCGCTGCGGCCTGCCCCGGTTCGACGAACGCGTTTGGCCTGACACCACGGAACCTTTTCAGGAAACCACGGCTGGATTGGACGTCATCCGATTCAACACCCGAAAAGATGCTCATGATCAGTGTGCTCCCGGAAAGATGCCGACGTTGGTGGCGACCGGGAGAGGCCCGCCGAGATCGGTGATTGCCTGAATGGCCGGGTTGTCGCCCACAGACGCAGCGCCCCCTGGGACCGAGATGACGTCTGACCAGTTGCGTTTGCCTTCGGCGACGGTGACCCGATATCCATCGACATGCGTCACTGTCCAGCCGTTCAAGAGCTTCTCTCCGCGACTTGCCGTGTAGACACCGCCCTGATACTCGTAGAGCACATGCGCGCCCGACGCATCGCTATAGGCGCCAACGAAAGACACCGGTACAACGCGCTTCGCCGGCGCGTCAGCGCGCTTCGGTTTGGCGACGACTGTTGGACTCGCGGCAGCGGGCGGCGCACCCATGATTGGTGCGCTCAGTGCGACCCCGCCCGCCGACGGCTGTACGCCATCCGATTTGCGCATCGAGTTGACCAGGTTCTGTCGCGCCAGAGTGTCGATGTCATCGAGCGTCAGCTGCTTTTCATCGGCGTGTGCGAGCCCAACGGCGCAGAACACGAAAAGCGATGCCGCCGCGAAGCGGCCAAGCTTATTGGAAAACATAGTATTTACCCTTCGCGGTGAAATGAACGCCACTGCCGTCTTCCTTGAGCTCAATATCCATCGAATCGAGCGCCATGTTCTCCGGCAGCTTCTGAAGCAGGCGGCTCTGCCACATGTAACCCGCGATGGTCCAGTCTCCCGCCTGCAGGAGCTGGCCGCTTATCTCGCCAGGATTGGGCTGACGGGCGAGCAGACGTTGCGGCGGCCGTAGAGTGACGACATAGCCATGACTCATCAACTGGTCGGGCTTCGTCGACAGCCGTTGAGGATCGGTCTGAAGCAGCTTGATCAGCGCCTGCGCGGTTGGCCACTGCTTTTGCCCGGTGAGCGCGAGCTTCTGCACACGCGGAACCGCGGGGCCTTTGACCTGCAACTGCAAACCGTTCGGATCAAACACGACCGGACGCATTTCGGCCGGCGCGCGCGCGTCGAATTCCTTGTAAGTGCCGCCCTCACGCTTGAACGTGATCGAGCAGAAGCCCGTGGCGCCGCACGAGGCTTTCTGAAACTGCCAGCCGGCGACGTTCGTTTCCTGCCTTGCAAAGGTGTCGATGAGCGCCGGTGCAAGGGCCGAAGCGAGCGGGACCGCGCCGTTGAAGGTCCGCGCCACAGCGGCCTGATAGTCCTGCATGTAGGTCGGCGGGGGCGCGGGCGGCGGCGGGGGCGGATTGATGTAGGTCAGCGCCTCGCTGCCCACATACACCAGTGCGACCGCGATGACGGCCAGTGGAATGATCTTCGGCACCTTGACCGGCAGCTTTCTGATCAGTCCAGTGCTCTTGCCTCGCAGCAGCTCCGCGGGCGTGAACGGTTCGTCCAGGTCCGTCAGGTCCGCGCCATGGCCGATTGTGACGAGACGCACCCGGTCTTTCGCGCACTCATCCTCGAGCGCGTCACGACGGTCCCCAAGCGCGTTCAGCGCGACGGTCTGGTCGACGCGCACCGCGCCGCGAACGACGAGGATGATGTGCACCCGCTGGCCGTCCTGTACCAGGACCAGGACGGCGGGCTTCGACCGTACACGATCAAGACCTGCCACGCGCGCGGCAGCCGAATACAGCTTCAGGCCCTTCCATTCGGCAGGTTCGGGCGCGCAGAAGCCCGCGACCGTCTCTTCCTTGCCCTTGATTTCGACGTAGTGCGTCGCGTCGAGCTCGTCGGCATAACGCCGGCGCTCGCCCGATGCGCCCTTGGTTGCATAGGCCCGCCAGTCAAGCCCGAAGACGAGCCGCGCCTTTTTCTCGTTGGGAATGGTCTCGAAATGCATCGCGCCGCTCACATCGACGGCACGACGGTCGCGGTCAGCATGATCACCTGGAACGTCTTCGCCTTATTCCATGCGCCACTCGCGCCGAGGATGCCGTTGTTGCTGGAACCGTCGTAGTTGTTGGTGGTTGCGCCATACATGACGACCGTCTGGCCGTCGGCGAGTGCGATCGTCTGATCGTTCTTGCTGCCGACAATGTCCGGCAACTGGATCTGCTGGGACGACTCGCCCGAGCCGGTGCCGATTGTCGTGAAGGGACCGTTCAGCTTCGAGTTGTCGCTCCAGTAGGACAGGATGATCTGGTTGTGATCGTTCACCGACGGCAGGATGTTCACGAAGTCACCGACCGTCACCGAACCCGGCGTCAGGCCGGGCACTCCGCCCGTCGTCCCACTGATCGAGCCGACCGATGGCGTCGTCGCGGCAAGATAGCCCTTCGTCTCGAATGAGCCGATCGACACGGGCAGACCATTGAGCGTCATCTTCGTCTGTGTGTTGTCCGAGATCGTCTTGCCATAGGTGTTCACCGCACTGATGACGGCGTTCGTGCCCGTCAGCGGCGCGTTGGGCTTCAGGATCGATAGACCGACCTGGCCAGCCGAGGTCGCGAGTGACGTCGGCGACGTCACGCTGATCGAGTACTTCAACAAGCCGTCAGAGATGCGGTTGAAGATGATGTCTGCACTCACGCCAGCCTGTGATCCGTCGTTGAGAGCAACCTGCAACGTGCGCACGCGGATCGATACCTGGCGCGTGAAAACGGCGTTCTCGTGCTTGAGCACGTCGTTCATCCGGTCCACCGCTTCCTTCGTATCGCGCACGGTGACAAGCCGGGTCTGCGGATTGACGGTGATCTTGCCCAGCGGTGTCTTCAGGCTCTCGAGTTCCTTGGTGATCGATGCGATCTGGTCGAACGTGCCGTCCCGTCCGGTCGAGGTGACTGCGGAGAATGCGCCGGTACTCGCGTTGGTGGTACCGGTGCCATTCGACTGCGCCCCGGTCGAGGTGTCGGTACCCTTCGAAATCGTCGACTTGATGCTTACGGCGCCCGGGATGGCCGCAATCTGGAAAGTGCGGGTGACGAAGCGCGAGATATTGATCGTCGCTCCATCGAAGCTCCATGCAAGACCGAGGTCTTCTGTCACGCTGTGCAGGTACTGGCCGATACGCGCGTTTCCGGGCTGCCGGTAGACGGGCTCAACGTTGCCGCTTGCTGGCGCAAACTGGCTCCTCGCCTGCCCACCCGGCGCGCCCGACGTCGTTTCGATAAGCGAGTCTCGTGAAATGAACACGTCGGGGCTCAGGTGAACGGGATAGCCAGACGCATCCGACACCAGTGTTGCGATTTTCGTAATCGGAAGGTTTGCCGGTAGCGTGATGGTTTTCTCGCGGAACACAGCCGGCAGCGTGGCCTCATACGCGACGGGCACCAGACGGTCACCGAGGAACGCAGTCGGCACATGCTCAACGAGCGGCATGGCGTCGCCTGTGTTTGCCATCGCATGCGTCGCGTCATGCGTCGCCGAGTCATAGGCGCCATTGATGTCGGACTGCGATATCGCGCAGCCGGTCAGGGCCGTCGCGACCACGAGGGAAACAGCAGCCTGGAAATGGTTGAGACGCATGGTTGAATTAATCCTGGCAGTTGGCCGCGCGGGCGACCACGCGAATGACATTGTTGGTGTGCACACAGACCCGCGTCGGGGTGCGCATGTGGTTTGTCGCACGCATGAGCTGCGTCAGCACCGAATCGAAGTCGCCGCTGAACGTCGCGTTGAATTCGAGCGGCAGGTCGTCGTCGATCTTCCAGGCAAGTTGCCATCCTTGCTGCTGCAGCCAGCGGTCAAGTGCGTTGCGCAGATTGATGTCCTGCGGGGTAATCGCGAGCGTCAGCGTATGGGGACCCGCTGGTGCGCTCGCGCCCGGCAGAACGACTGGCGTAACGTCGGTCGACGCAACTGCCGGCGTCGCTGCCGGTGTCGCTGCTGGCGTGCGGGCAAGAGAGGTCGATGACGCGGATGGACTCGGTGCCACCATTGCGAGTGAAGCGACGGGCGCTGCCGCCGGCGCGGCGCTCGCGGCTGCGCCAAGCATCTGCCAGCCTTCGCCTTCGGGCGGTGACAGATGCGACTGTGAGAACGAAGCGTTCGCGAAACCCGTCAGCGTTAGAAAGGCGAAGATCTGCGCGATGCGCGACGCGCGACGACGGGTGGGCATAATGATCATTGGCTTCATGAGAGTCAGTGGGCCGCGCGCACGACGCGCCGATAAATGTGATTCGCGTACACGAGTTGTTTGCCCGTCGAGACGGCGTTGTACGCACCTACCGCCTTCCACGTCGGCCCGAACTGTTTGATGTTCGACGCCAGAATCCATGTGCCGACGTATCCGTTGACGCATGCGTTAAACAGCGACTCCCGCGTGACGCCGTAGCGTCTGAGCTTCGGCAACCACGAGGAATTGATCTGCATCAGGCCGATGTCCTCGGAACCATCGGTGTTGCGGTTGACCGCATCGGTGCGCATTCCCGACTCCTGCTGCGCGATCGCGCGCACCAGCACCACGTTGACGTGATGGAACTGCGCGGCATCGTCGAGACAGTCAGCGAACGCGGGCTGCACGCCTAGTAAAGCCGCACCGACCGCGGCGACGACTCCCGCTCTCATGACTTAGGCCGGTCAAAGAAACGCACGTCATGCTTGCGCGTCACGTTCACCACATTGCCGTCGGCATTCACGATGAACTGGTCTGCGGTGCCGTTGAACTTGTAGAAGCGGCCCTTCTGCTCGCCCAATCCCATGTGGGCTACGTCCGCCACCTTCACGTTGCCAACCGTGTCCGCGAACTTGAAGTAGGTCGAGCCTTCCTTGTCGAACACCGCTTCGAGGCCCGCGCTGTTCTTCGCGTCAAACGCGTAGACGAGGCCTGCGACGCGCGCCACTTCAACACTATCCGAGCCGTTGGACACGACAAACCGCTCAGCGCGGTTGATCGTCACAACGTTGCTTGAGTCGTCCCATTTTGGCTTGAGCGAGTGCCCTTCCATGTCCCGAAAGACGAGTACTTTTGCAGGCCTTTGTGCAAAGCGGATCTGGATATGCGTGTCGTCGCCGTCACGAATCGCGAGCGCGCCAAACTTCGCTGCGAGACCACCGTCCTGCGCTTGCGGCTTGTCATTGTCAGTCGCTGCTTTTGCTGCCTCCTGGCCCGCCGTCGCGATTGCTGCTTCCGCTGGCGAAGCGCTCGCGACATAGTTCACACCGGTTGATTTGACGGCCGCCCGCCGCAGCGTGACGTGGTGCGCATTGAAATCGACGTCGGCATACAGATCCACCGCCGCGAGCAGCCGGTCCAGCGACTGCATCCAGTTCTCGCCGTCACGCGTGGCGAAACTTTGTGCACCGGTCAGATCGACGTCCTTCTGCGCGGAGCCTGTCCAGCCCTGCGGCACCAGCGACTTGACCATCTGCGCGAGCGGCAGCGTCGCGCTCATCGGACGCGTCGTCTCCAGCCGGGGGCGCGGTCCGATCAGCGCCAGACGATTCGAAAATCCTGCGAACCCGGGAGGCATGTCGCCGCTTCGATTGCTCGCCTCGGCTGTAAAGGTGTTGGCTTTTTTCCATCGCGCTGTAGCGCTCGAGCCGCCAACCGAATACGAGATCATTTCCGGCGTCCCGGACACGACGATGTACGGGCCTTCTGGATGACCACCTTCCACCTTCAGGGTCTGCCCCGCCCGCGGCTGCAGGTACGTGTCCGTTCCGTCGTTGAAGATCAGTGCAGGCCGTTCGGTCATGTTGCCGTTGACCTGATAGTCGAAATCGAGCGGATCGGTGCTCGCGGCGGGGGCTGACAACGAGAAGACTGCCAGCGCGATAAGGGTTAGCGTTTGCTTCATAGACCGCGGTCAATTTGGGAGAGATGCTGGATGAAGCGCGCGAGATACTCGCGGCCGGGCTGCGGATTGGCGCTGTGGTAATACGCGACTGCTTTGACGGCCGACTTCGTCTTGCGATAGTTCTCGTTGAGGATGTCTTCGGCGACGCGGATATTGGTTGCGGGCGCGAGCGCTTCCCACGGCGACGCAAAACGCTGCCGGTGGTAGCACCAGTTCACCTGCATCAGGCCCACGTCAAAATCGCACCGACCATCGGAGATGAGAAAACGGATCGCCTTGTACGCATCATCCCGCGTGCGAAAGAAGAAGCCTCGGCCTGCGACGTTGAGCGTCCACGGCCATGCCCGACCGTTATAGGCGGACTCGTTGAGCGCGACGCCCGCGAGAATCTTTGCGTCGACGCTCGTATGCATGACGTCGAAGGGTGTGTGCGCGGCCGCACAGGCCCACCCACCGCGGCGCTCGGTCAATGCAGCCTGCGCGTCATCGTCAAGCGCTGCCGGCTGCAGCCAGCCATTGCGCACCAGTAGCCCCTGCAGGCTTTCCGGCGCGCCATCAACGAGCACAGATGCGAAGCCGCGCGACCCTGGGGTGATGCTCTGCCCTTTCAGTGGTAGCGCCCACGACAGGAAGCGCTGCAAGCCGCAGGCGTACACGGGTGTGCCGGGTAGCTCCAGCACCGAGCGCTCGCCGTTTTCCTCAACGACAAAGCGCGTTGGGCTGATCACAGTGTCGATCACCGCAGCGCCCGCCGACGAGCACGCGGCCGTCATCAGCAGCGCAGCAATGGCCCGCCTAGTCATGGTACGGCTCCATGACGATGTCCTGCGTCACCTGGACAAGAAACTGCTGCCCGGGCGGCACCGTGATCGTCGGCGGGATGTTCTGGTTGCGTTGGAGCACGGCCTGCGCGGTCGTCGCAGCCACCTGCCCCGCGGTGCTTCCGGTGGTCGTTATTCCGATCGGGCTTGCCGTCGTCGAGGTAGTCGATCCATTGTCGAAGCTCTTCAGCAGAACTGCGGTAATAAAGCCCGCGCCAAAGATCGCCAGGAAGTGGTTATTGACGTCGCCGGAAAAGCCAGCGGCGCCATTCTGATCCGCACCCTGCATGCCGTTCATCGGCACGCTCTTGCCGTTGGGCAGCCGCAGACTGGTCGACGCGACAAGCAGCCGCTCCTGTCCGACCTTGATGTCGGCGCTGTACGCGCCGTTGATGAACGAACCCTTCGGGATCATCAGGCAGTCGCCACGCACGCTGTCATAGACGTCCTGGTCGACCATCAGCGCCACACGGCCGGGCTTGTCCGAGTTCAGGCCTTCGACAGTTTTCACGTGAATGTGGTGGGGAGGTGTGAGCGTGCAGCCGCCAGCCTGTCCGTTGAAGGTGGTGCGCTCGATACCGCCCTGCCCCGCCGTTTCTTTCAGGAACGCCTTGTCACGGTCTTCAGGCGCCTGCCCCTGTTTGCCCAGCGCGAGCGCCAACGCGTCGGCCGGGTTCTGCACGCCCGACGTTGCGGCAGCGCGAGCGGCCCGAAAATCATCCAGAGACGGAACGCCCGCCGGTGTTGCCGTTGCAGACTGGTTCGAACTACGCGACGCACCGGACTGCTTGAAAACTGACGACGTATAGATGGCGTCCTGCTTGTTGCTCGCAGCAAGTGCGGCGGTATCTTCACCGCCCGATCCGACCTCGCGCTGGAAATCATTGCCCGTGAGCATCGGCTTCACAGTCGGACGCTGCGCCGCGGCGGCATCGGACGCGGCTCGCGCGGCCGGCTCAGATGCGGCCGCGTCCTGCTGCTGCCTGATCATCCTGTCGATGTCGGAAGTGCCTGCAGCCGGTATCTCGGTGCTGCTTTTGAGGGCCGACGCTTTCTTTAGCCGCGCTTCTTCCGCCGCCTGATCGCTCGCCTTCAGCTCGTAGTAAAAACCGAGCGCGCCGATAATCAGGGCCGCCAGCAGGCCAATGCTCATGATGGCATTGCGGGGCGTCTTTCCTTTGACGATCGCGGCCTGCTCGGCGTTGGGCGTCGCCTGTTCGGTCTTTTTGGCCACGATCAGAACACTCCGAACACGCGCCGGCGCCCACGCGTCACCGTCACCTCATCCTTGCCGGAAACGAGGACGATCTCGTCAGCGAGACGCTGGAAGACCAGGAAATCACCGCGGCGGATGAAGTTGCCGACGACGCGATCGCCGTGATCCTTGTACATCGGCACCGGCCACGACTGCGCTTTGGCGGGCATCCGCATCCAGATCGAGTGACCGTCATCAAATACGACTTCCGGCTTGAATTCGGCGCTACCGTCCACCGAGTAATCCCAGTTGAGCTTGTCGGGCGCAACGCTAATCGCGCCCGAATCGCCGCCGCGCTCACCATTCGCGGCGCCCAGCCCTGCTCCATTGCCTTCGTCGCGCAAGTTCGCCCGAACCATCGGGGCGTGTGGATACTGGAAGCGCACGGTCTGATAGAAGAACCCGCCAGCCGGCGACGCGATCAGTGTGAAGTCGTACTCACGCCGGTTCGTCGTCAGGTGCAGCGTGTTGACGATGTCAGCCTTGTGCGGCTTGATGAACACGTGGTTCATCTTGTCGTCGTCGACTTCCCACTGGATGCTGTCGCCCATCGCCGGATCGGCGATCAGCTTTTCGCCGGGCTCAAGCTCGATGGTCGTGAGTTTGAGCGGCGCAGTCAGCACGCGAAAAATCTGGTCGCGGCTGTACGGGAAGACGCCGATGCGGGCGTCGCCCGGCATCGTGAGCGGATCGGAGCCGCCGTTGAACGGATTGACCGGGCTCATGGGGTCGCCCGCAATCATCGCGGCGTTGAACGAACCATTGGTCGGCTGTTTGGCGTTCGCGATCGGCAATGCCGCAGCCGCGAGCACGACAAGAAGGCCGAGCGCCGGCCTCTGATATGGGAAGGTCATGCTGGTCAAGCTCCACCGGTCCGCTCAACGCGGAAGAACGGAATGTAGATGCCGAAGGGATTGGCGGTGAGTGCCGCGTCAGCGGTTGGCGCGACGATCTGGTAGCGCAGCGTCAGCGCGTACGACTTGACGTCGGGCTTGCCGGAAGCACCAGCCTGGGAGGTGGTCGTTGTGAATTCAACGAGGACCGTCTGGTCCTCCAGCAGCGCGATGTTGCGCACGTTCACTTCGCGGATCAACTTGGGATTTGCCGAGATCTGCTGAAAAGGAGCGTCGTCGCGCAGCCAGCTTTTGAACTGGTCAGAGGCGGCGCCGATCATCTGGGCCTTCACCGAGTTGATGTTCAGCGACATACGCGACGTCTGAAGGCTGTCGGTCAGCACCGGCTCGATCGTGAACCACCGCACGGCCATGTCGCGCATGCTTGTGCGCAGCGCCTGGGAATCGGGCTTGTAGGCGACGAGTTCGGTCACCACCGGATGACCGCTTACGTCGGCCGATACCCCGACCACGCGCGTCACGGACGGCGGCGGCTGCCGGGTCCACACGGCACCGGCAGCGACCGCAGCGCAAGCGAAGGCGATAAGCATCCAGCGGTTGCTCTCGACCTTGAGCCGCGTGCTCGTTTCGAAGATGACTTTCGATGGATCTTCCTCGGCATACATGCCGGGGGCCGTGGATAGCGCGGCCTGCCGCTTGTTCCTGAAAATGCGCATGGCAACCCTTGATGAATGGCTACCATTGAAGCAATTTCTAACATGCGATTTGCGGCAAAAGGCACACGGTTTTAGCCGCCTTTTATGTTCGCCGCTTTTGCTTTCCGATCCGGTTGAATTCGCGGCGTGTAACGCGTTACGGATCCAACCGCGGAAAGACCATCGTTTTAGATAGTCTTTTCGAATGCCGCAACTGCGACGTTGTGCTACTGCACGTACACGTAATGTATCGGTTACTCGGTTGGTCGATAAACGATACACTTACGACGCGCGCATAATCAATGGCTTAGCCGCGCACATTGAAAAATGCGTTATACGTGTACGCGATCAGGAATCGCTTCATCTTCAAGGTCGCTTTGATCCCTTCCAAGACCTCTCTCGTTCGCGTAGTACCGAACGAACGTCGGTCCCTAGCCGTCGGCCGGCCTCCGCAAACTCCATCCGCCCTAGATCTTTGCGCGCGGCACGTCGAAGCCCAAGTCTCGGTCATTCCCAATTTCAACGCGCGTGTTAAAGCCGTCGTGCTCTCAGAGCGAACGACGTGGCGAAGGTCGCCTTCGCTGAGGACATTGTCCCCAGTCGATTTCCCGCCAACGCAGCTTGTTCGGATGCATCGGCGAACGCCCGTCGCGAAACTGTAGCGTTTTAGAGTCGCTAGAAGTCCTCTTGCGCAGGCACGTGGTCTTGATCGAGCCACGAGCGTCGATAATATGATTGAAACCGTTAAACGAAAAGCAACGGATTGGCGCAGGTCTTGGCTTCTCTTTGTGAGGAGGCTGAAGTTGCGTGCACTGACCGAATCGTGAGATTGAATGACCGAAATGAGTAACGTGGCGAATAGCAGGACCAACAGCCTACGCGACGACCCGCTGGCGCTGGCGGCTCTGTATCGTGCTGGGCTCGGGCTAAAGTGGGGAAGCCAAGCAGAGGCAGCAGAGAGACTAACGAGCTTGGGCCCCCGTGTCCGGCGGGCACAAATTCAACAAGCGCTAGCTGTTTCGGCGTTTCCTCCCGAGATTTTGGCGCTATTTTCCGACGTTGGCATATTGCACGAGACAGCACGCCAACTTGTTCGAGCGCGGAACAAGAACGGTATTGCTTGTCTAGTGAGTCGTGCTGCACTTATTGATCCGGCTGGGAAGTCGCGTTCTGAAATCTTGGCACATTTATGCGGTACCCATCGCGTTTCCGGCTTTCGTGGAACATATAAGACGGACAGCCCCGTGGCGCTGTACGGGCGCTATCTCGAAGGCCTTCGGCTGAAAACGTGGGCGACGACGCGCGAAGCTGCCGAGGTGATGGGCATCGCGCATTCGCGAATCGTATCGGCCTCTGCCGTGGCCAATTTACCCAATGAGTTAAAGGCTGTGCTCCCGGCGGATTGCCTGACCTTCGAAATGGGGCGCGCCATTGCGGACTTAGTTGCTGTGCGAGGGGTTGAGGCTATTCGCAAAGAGGCCATAGCCGCTCGGAGGCTAGTACCGCAACTGAGCCCGCAACGTATGCTCGCTCGCCTTATGGGAATCGAAGCCTCAGAATTCCTTGCCAAGGTGCGGCGAGCGCCCGGGAAGCGCGGCCGACCGGGGGGTATATTCGTGGAGATGCATCTCGACGCGCTGGATCCGGACAGTGAATCGCGCCTTGAAATGCTCGTGGGCTGTCTGAACATGGAGTTCGCAAGCCGCTTGGCGAGCGCGAATAGCGTGGCAAGAGTAAGCCGCCGCATCGTTAAGCCGCGCGTAGATCCGCGCCTGTCGTACCTCGCTGAGCAGCAGCAGCGCCTTCACAGGCCGGTTCCCCTTTCTCGCCTTTCACCACCTCCGCATCTGTCCGGCTCTGTGGGATCGAACCGTGGCGCTGCCAAGCCTCCTCTTGGCGTTCACGACGATCGATCTGCCCTGGAGCATTGGTTGTCTCTTTACGAGAACCCAACCACCAGGAACAGATATCGAAACGAGGTAGAACGTTTGCTGTTGTGGGCCCTTATTGCGAAAAGAAAGCCGCTGTCGAGCATTGATGTCATGGATGCTGGCGAATACATCAATGAGTTTGCCGTGGATCCTCAACCGCGATCCGTCTGGGTGATGATGGGGCGGTGCTCGCGCGATGAACCGTTGTGGCGTCCCTTCCGTGGACCGCTGTCGTATGAGAGCCGGGGAAAAGCGCTCCAAACACTGAGAAAGTGCTTCGACGATCTAGTCTCGTATCAATACCTTGTTGCGAACCCGTTCGAAACCATTAAGGTCGACTCGCATCGGGCTACGCTGCGGCCGTAGCATTGATACGCGACGTTGCAGACAGTCGCCGGCACGCCCATGAAGCGGCCGCCTCGCTGTCGGCGTGACGCCACGCCTGCCGCAGGCACTGTGAAGCACCGTTGGCTAAGCGATGTCAGAAAGACGACTCCCAAAATTGGCTACCTTTCTTGGGATGCGTTGTTCAACAGTCGTTTGCGTATGGGCGCCGTTTGGACTTGCCCCTGCATGACCGGACACGCGGTCTCGCTTAGTCTTGACGAATCGCGACGAGAGCAGTCTCACTTGATGCCGAGCTTTGTCAGTTCGCGCGCCCAATGTTGGGCGCCCCCACATGCCTCCATTCCACTAAGGCAAGGGGCTCAATTCGCGAAGTAGTGCAGGAAGCTGGCGCGCTTGATGGCCTTATTGATGATCTGACCCGTGTCCGCGTCTATGTGGTGAATCTGAAACACCGACTTCGCGATATCAATCCCAACTCGAGTGAGCAGCATATCGATCTCCAATCTGTACCAAGACTCCTTGTCCGTCCAACTATAGTCCGGCTGCCGAGGGTGTCGGCGTAGGTGGGAGGCGTTCATATCATTGCTCGAGCGCAATGGCTAGGTTCTGCAGCGCGTTGGGCCATGGGCGTGGGCATCCACGCAACGTAAGCGCGCTTCATCGTTTTGACGAATCGCGGCCATTCGGTTGCTCTGCGGACTTCTGACGGGTGCCGTGGCCGGCTTCAGGCCGATTTCACGCAAGAACATCATTGTCTCGCCGGCAATGTTGCAGGATCGTTGCCGCTCAACCACTCGATTTCGCTGTCGGCCTTCAACACACCGGCGAAACGGTTTTCGACCTCCTGAAGCATCACGTCGCGCACCATGTCACCGGTGTAACCGCCGGTGGTCGCAGCCCAGCTCATGGCTCCCCGGTCGCAGCAGTCCAGTGCAAAGACGACGCGCAAAGAAGCACCGACGTCGCAGCGGAATTCGAAACCGTCCAAGCATCAGCTCACGTTGCTTCTGTCTGCTATCTTGCCATCGTGCCAACGCGTCGATGGGACATGATGAGATCGGCGTTCGAGCAGCAGGCCGTGGCGACGCATGACGTGATACACCCGCTTCGCATTAACGCGAGGTTGACCCAGCGCGGCCCGGCTCCGCCTCAGCTGCGCCCATGTGCGCCGATAGCCGTACGTGAGCAGATCGGCAACCAGCTCTCGCAGTTCGGTGGCGAGCGGCATGTCATCCAGACCGGGCGTCTTGCGCTGGTGGACGCACTCAGCAGGACGCTGCGACTTGACCGCGAGATTCGAGCATGACACACCCGGGACTTCACAGGCCGTCTTTAACGGTCGTCCCCGGCAGCAATGGTGAGCGCGCAATTAAATTTTTTGCACCGTGCTTCACTGCTTCGCGGAGAATTTTCACTTCGATCGTTTTGCCTAATAGTCGCTAAAATTCGCGAATATGTTTCATCGCTTCGGCCAGGTCCGATGCCGGCACCACCTGTTCACCACACTGTCGGCCGACAGTTTTCCATCCTGATAGAGCTTGCGCGAAGCGAGGACCTTATTGGCATTCACCTGATGGCGACGGGCAACACGGGAAACCGTCGCGGCGGGCTCGAACGTCTCGCGCACTATCGGGAGCTTCTCATCGACAGAAAACCGGCGGTGCTACTCCGGATGGGATAGCACCTCGATCGGTTCTAGGTTGTGGTTAGGCTTGACCATAGGCAGAAGACTACCTCTTCATTCAACCGTCACTCCATGTCTGGTTTTTCGCGAGGGCCGGCCCTCGCGCTGCCCCAGCGGTGAGGTTTAGCTCATTGCGCTTGGCCCACCGATTTATTAAATCTACAAAAGTTTAATCATCAAAGCGATGATGCTCCGGCCAATCTTCACCCCGTCGTTGCCACGTGGTAACGTGCCGCTCGCTGACGTGATAACGAAATCGGGCTCCTGTTTCAAGCTGGAGGCGTCCATATAAAGACCATAGAGAACGAGATTCTTCGCGAAGCAGTCGAGTACGGGCGGGCAAAAAAATGGATAGCGCACTCGCCCTCGCTGCCGGAGGACGACCGGTGAAACAGGTTTGTGAAGTTCTCGGCGTGTCGCGCTCGAACGTATCGGCACGGCTGTCGCGTCCGGCGACGTGGCGCGATGGCCGTCAATCGAGGCAGACTGACGACGCGGCCGCGGTCAAGGAAATCCGCCGGGTCGTCGGCGATTTGCCCAGCTATGGCTATCGCCGGGTTTGGGGCATATTGCGCAACGAGCGCGTCGCGGTCGGACTGGCGCCGTTTAATGCTAAGCGAATCTATCGCATCATGCGCACACATGGGCTGCTGATGCAGCGCCGACCGATTCCACCTCGGCCCCAACGTCGACACGACGGCAAGGTAGCCGTAGCGCGCAGCAATCAGCGATGGTGCTCGGACGGCTTCGAGTTACGCTGCGATAACGGCGAGCCGCTGCGCGAAACGTTCGCTCTGGATTGCTGTGACCGTGAGGCAATGAGCTCGGCGGCTACGACGGCAGGCCACAGCGGCGACATCGTGCGCGACGTGATGCTGGCTGCAGTGGAAAATCGGTTTGGCAACGCGCTGCATACGACGTCCGAAATCGAGTGGCTGAGCGACAACGGTTCGGGCTACACGGCCGACGACACGCGTCGGTTCACAGTGGCCATCGGCCTGAAGCCATTGACCACGCCGGTATGCAGCCCGCAAAGTAACGGGATGGCCGAGAGCTTCGTGAAGACGATGAAACGCGGCTACGTCGCCTTCATGCCGAAGCCGGACGCAGCGACTGCGGCACGCAACATGGCTATCGCGTTCGAGCAATGATATGAACGCCTCCCACCTACGCCGACACCTCGGCAGCCGGACTATAGTTGGACGGCCAAGCAGTCTTGGTACAGATCGGAGATCGATATGCTGCTCACTCCAGTTGGGATTGATATCGCGAAGTCGGTGTTTCAGATTCACCACGTAGACTCGGACACGGGTCAGATCATCAATAAGGCCATCAAGCGCGCCAGCTTCCTGCACTACTTCGCCAATCGAGCCCCTTGCCTTATTGGAATGGAGGCATGTGGGGGCGCCCAACATTGGGCGCGCGAACTGACAAAGCTGGGGCATCAAGTCAGGCTGCTCTCGTCGAGATTCGTCAAGGCATTCAACATTGGCAACAAGAGCGACGCGGCGGATGCACGAGCAATCTGGCTGGCTGTCCAACAGCCGGGCAAGTGTGTTTCTGTGAAAACCGAGGCTCAGCAGGCAGTGCTCGCCATGCACAGGATGCGGGAGCAATTAGTGAAGATGCGTACGATGCAGATAAATGCGCTGCGCGGCCTGATGACCGAATACGGAAAGGTTATGGGGAGAAGCCGTGCGGTTCTGGAGAGAGAAATGCCAGGCACTTTGCACAGGCTCTCGGAACGTCTGCCAGCGATGCTGATCGACACGCTGCGTGACAGGTGGAACGAAGTTGCAAGAATGGACGAGCAAATCGCGAGGATCGAGCAACGGCTTCGCGTCTGGCTGAAGCAGGACAGAAGTTGTTCGGCCATAGCCGAAATTCCTGGCGTTGGTCTGCTTACCGCAACGGCGGCAGTGGCCACAATGGCCGATCCTAAATCGTTCAGATCGGGGCGAGAATTTGCGGCGTTTTTAGGGCTCGTTCCGCGACAGCATGGCTCCGGGGGAAAGGTAAGTCTGTTTGGAATCAGCAAGAGGGGCGACACCTATTTACGCACGCTCCTGACTCACGGCGCGCGCTGCGTATTGGCAAATGCCAGGGACCCGGGCCTCTGGGTCGAGCAACTGAAGAAGCGAAGGCCGGTGAACGTGGTAGTGATCGCCCTGGCGAACAAGCTCGCACGGATCATCTGGTCCTTGCACACGGGCGCCCCTATGAAAAGGGTTACGCGAGCGTTCGGCCAGCCTGAGCACGTTTGCCGGCGGGCCCTGGAATCAGCAGGTTTCGTATCAACATCATCGTATAGCACGTGAACCATCAAGAGGTTGCGCAGGCGCTTCACCTGGAATGACAGAACAGGTAAGACCGGGACTCGCTGAACCTGCGTTGTAGTGAGAGCTTCGAGCTCGTTTGAGCAATGAGGTGCGAGTCAGCGGATTTCATAGTGGCCAGCAGCGGTAGTCTGAACTGCAATCAGGCCGGATATACAGTCGCAGCCCGTCTTGTTCTGGAATACCGATCGAAGCCTCTCGCAAAGGGAGGCGTTCATATACATTACAACGAGAAGCATCCCCATAGCGCGCTGAAATACCGCTCGCCTCGCGAGTTCCGGCGCTCGATGGATTCAGCAACCTTAGTGTGATGCTGTGTCCGGTATTACAGGGTCAACTCCAAAACCCATGCCACCCTCAGCGAGTTTGCGCGCTACTCCTGCGATGGCCGCAATCCCTATTCCGGCAGTTCCTTGCCGCGTGGCCTCCGCTCCCCGAAAGGGCCGTGCGCTGATTGCGGCGAGCCAGCGCAGCGACATCGTGCCCTGGGAAACGCTGAAGTTGCCGCATGAGGTCGACGGCAGCAACGGCGTGTTTCGCGCGCCGGCGACAACCTGCACGCTGGACGCATCAATGACACGAGGCCCTGCAAACCTGGCTTGCGCTGCAGGAGTCGCCCGCGACCCGGTGGACCTATCGTAAGAAAGCTGAACGTCCGATCCTGTGGGCGATCGTCGAGCGCGGTCGGGCGCTGTCGTCGCTCACCACCGAATACGCGATCGCGTACCGCTCGTTTCTGCGGCGCCCCTCCCCACACGCCCGCTGGGTGGGCCGGTGCGGCCGCGTACGTCGCCGGAATGGCGGCCGTTCAACGGCAAACCGTCGGACCGTTCGGTCGCGCACGCGCTGTCCATGCTCGGCGCGCCGTTCCGCTGGCTGATCGGGCAGCGCTATGTACTCGCCAATTCGTTCGCGGGTGTGAAGGTGTGTGGCGGCAATGGCGCGGCGACGCTCGATGCGTCGCACGTAATCACGGAAGGCAATGGGCGCTGATGCGCACGATCGCCGACGGACTCGAGTTTCGCAAAGACGCTTCAGCTCCATCCGCCTCGCCCGGCTGGAGCAAGGCGGCCGCGCAGCGTCTCCGCTTCCTGCTCTTCCGGCCATGCGACCGGTTTGCGCGCGAGCGAACTGGTCAACGCGACGCTCAGGACGTCCGTGTCAACGCCGATTAGAAACTGACCCACTGGGGGTGCGGATAAATTCTTGGACTGGTTATGCCGCGATTCCAAGACTTTGCCGGTATTCGACCGGACTAAAAGAGCCGAGCGAGACCTTGATCCGCGTTGCGTTGTACCACCGGATATAGGAGTCGAGGACCTCGATAAACTGATCAACGGTCGTAGCTCGCCAATCACGAAGATAAAACATTTCCGTCTTAAGTCGCCCGAAGAAACCTTCACAGACTGCGTTATCAGGCGAACATCCTTTGCGTGACATCGAGCGAACAAGCCTGGCATCGCGCATTCGGGATAGCCATCCCGGCCATCGATAGTGAGCACCACGATCGGAGTGGACCACTGGCCGATCATTGCTGTCGGCTACCGACACGATGGCAGAATCCAGCATCGCATTGACGAGTTCAGCATCGGGCCGCGTGCCGATTGACCAGCTCACAACGAGTCCGTCGAAGCAGTCTATTACCGGCGACAGATACACCTTGCCGGCAGGGATCTGGAACTCGGTGATGTCCGTGAGCCATTTTTGATTCGGGGCGGCTGCACGGAAATCACGATTGATGAGGTTATCCGGAGCGGGAGTGATTTCTCCACGATAGGAGCCATAGCGACGTCGTCTCGTTGTGGCAGCGGCCAAGCCTTCCTGTCGCATCAAACGTCGCACGACCTTCTCTGAGATGAATACCTGCTGCCTGCTCAACGCCGCTCGCATTCGACGATAGCCATAGCAACGGTAATTACATTCGAAGATGTCTGCAATCACGCGACGCGCGTCAGCATGCCTGTCAGCGACAAGCAGACGTGCACGGTGGTAGAAGTAGGAGCTGCGGGCAAGCCTCAGGGTGGATAACAGCTCTGGCAACCGATAGGTTTGTTTCAGGGCATCAACCAGCATCGTTTTCTCCCGGTTGCTCAGGAGATGCGGGTCGATGCCCATCCCTTTTTTTACCAGTTCGTTCGCTTTCTTGAGGATATCGCGCTCGAGCTCCAGCTTGCGGATGTCGCGTCGAAGCGATTCGACCTGCTGCTCCAGCTCCGCCCGCTCAAGGTTCGGTGCTGGCTTCTTCGGGCGTTTCATGGATGCTGGAACCTCCCGACCAAGTAGCTGGTTCTTCCAGTTGTACAGTAGAGGCCTGCTCACGCCCGCTCTTTGAGCAATCATACTTGCGCTTTCATCTCTGGTGCACAGTTCAATCACCGCCGCCTGCCTGGCCTCGCGCGATTTCGGAACGCTGCCCGCCACTCTGCCGACAGTACGCTTTCCGATCTCGGGACACAATTCTTCGATCCATTTGGCAAACGTCCCACGACTGGGGTAGCCGAAAACCTTCAAGGTCGCAGCAGCACATCGGTCATGGCTCAGATAGTAAGCGACGGCAGCCTGTTTCTCTTCGGTCGAATACCTCGGCGCGGCACGAACATAGCCGGGTCGCAAATCATGGCACTGTTCGTATTCGCGATGCCACGCCTTCAGAGGGTTTTTTGTCGGGTACCCCAGCTGTCTGATGGTCGCCTTGATACGCTTGCCCAACTTCAGATAAAGCTTAACTGCTCGAATGCGGTCTTCGTACAAGTACACGGACTACCTCCAGGTAGTCCAAGATTTTGTCCGCACCCCCGTTCTCCCAGAACCGGACGTAAATGTTTCGATTCATCCGGCTCCTATTGGCCACCGTTTTGTGCCGGAATCCGGTGAGCAAACGGACCGGTTCTGTCGCGGTAGGGCGATTTGGGTGAATGATAGCGATATGATGAGGAGTGCTTGCATCTCCAGCGGGTACTGTTACGTTATCGGTGTGTCGTCGGAAATGCGGCGACACACCGATAACGTGACCTTCTCAGTTTCGACTCGGATGGCCCGAGCGCGCAGCTCGATGTCTACCGCTTGCCCAGTACTGAACGCGCATCCGGTTGTCTACGGCTTCCTCATGAACCGGAAAACAAAAAACAGCACACCGATTGGAACAAGATTTCTGCCACTGAAGAGGTTTGGGATACGCAGGATCTCAAGCAAACCGACGTACAGCGCGGCATGGGCACAGCACCAGAATCCGTCGCCTGAGCGCCAGCCCGTATAACTCTTGTTGAAGACCCAGCCGATAAACACTGCGATGAAGAGCGCAAACCAACCCCACTCATAAAAGTGAACGAAGATTCCCGACGGATTGTTGAATTCGGGATCGGCGTAGCGGTTCAGGAATTCGTCAATATCAGGACTGGAATCTAGCAAGGGTTTGACGAAATCCCCGATGATCGGAAAGTGGATCAACCAGTCGAATGTGAACATCGGGCGACCGTTGCCCCACCCAAGGACACCGAGCAAGCCTGCACCATTGTTCAACGCGGTTGAGTAATACAAGCCCAATCGTTCAATGGCGAAGTCGAATACGTTGTCGTAGAGGTTGATGTAGTAGGCCTCCCATGACCGGTGGTACTCGTTCGCGATGAAGAGACCTATCATGGGGCCAATCGCAGCGAAAGGACCGAGTGTGATGAGCTTTGAACGCCGGGGGCTGCCCCTGAATCTCACATACATCAGCACGGAGGGCAGCGCTACTTCGATCAATGCGAGACGTTCCGCAAAGATGAAACTTCGGATGAGCGTCAGTACGCCGAGTATGATCAGGTACAGCTTGTAGCGGTTGAAGCCTCGTTCTACCTGTTTGAACACATAAAAGTAAAGTGGCACATACGCCATCGTCGCTTCGGTCAGCGTACTCAAGCCAGCGATGCGTCCCTTCATCGCAAGCAGATCATAGACACTGGTGCCTCCACTAAAGAAAGACAGGATCAGCGCGGGATGGGTGAGAACCTCGCCCATCATGATCAGGTATCCAACGAGTGCCAGTCCGAACACGAAATCAAGTACGTGCACGGGAATTTCGGCCGGAACAGGTTTAATGACCGGCCTGGCCGATCGCCCCAACGACGACACTACCATCACGACCACGAGGAACAGGCCCCCTGCGAACGCATAAAAGCCAGTATAGTAAATATGTTGGATGGCCTTCGGTTCGCCGAGCAACTCTATCGAAAGCAGTGTGTAAAGCGGCAGGATAAAAAACAGCAACAACCGTGAAGGGTCTTCCCACCAATACCCGTTGAACGCGGCCGTCGCATATGAAAATACAGGGCCGGGGTTCCAGCCACGTATTTTCACCGAATCCTGACTTTCATCCATTTCATTTCTCTTGTGACCATCTCAAAATCTCAAAAAGCTGCCCCTGTCGGTCCGCTTCCGAGCGACCGGGCCGCCATGCGCTGTGACAATAGCAAAACGACTTCCGATACGGAGTCTGGGCAAATGTGTGACCTGTTTCGACGTACCTGAGAACACAGCACTGTAACGGCGCCACTTCCACGATCGATGGGTTCAACCAACCTTGCACTGACCAACGGAATCCTCGTTGCAGCGAGCCGCGACTGTTGAACCATCTAACACGGACATGGAAATCGCCAATGCGATGGCTGAAAGGTTTATCGTCTGCAAAGACTGCAGTTCAGGGAGACAGAACGATTGCGGTGACGAATGGCAACCTAATTTTATATACGCTGAACCGTCTTTGATGTCAGTGCGTCAGCTTACTGTTTGAAGAGCCTCCCACCATTGATCTGACCTTGCCCCTGTTTGACGAACCCCATAACCGCGGGAGTTATGCGGCCTGGCCTTGTTGGGCTGCCAGCCATTTCTTCTCGAACGTCATGGGGCTGACGTAGTCGAGTGTCGAGTGTAACC
>NZ_JAJITD010000025.1 GCF_020880815.1 Paraburkholderia sejongensis | reverse complement strand
AGGCGATCCGCTGATCTGGGACGACTTCGCGTATGCAACGCGTGAAGAACTGATCCCGCCGGTGACCGAAAAGACCGGTGGCGCGGCGCTGGGTCTGAAGGCCGACGCGTACAAGGAGATCGAGTTCAACTTCACGATCACGCCGCTGGTGCAGGGCAAGGACAACCAGCTGGTCCACCGCCTGCGCGCTTCGGCCGAGGCTTGACACAGAGCGGCGGCGGCGCGGGAGCGCTGCCGTTGTCCAACAGTACTTAATAGTCCGATACCAGCGCAAGGGACTTCGAACCCGCTTCGGAGCCTGCCTAGGAGTGCAAAAATGTCTGCCATTATCGATAAAGCCAGCGATCTCGAACAACTGCTCGCGACCGCGGTGCAGGACGACAAGGAAGCCGGCGTGTATCGCTGCCGCCGCGATATGTTCACCAACGCCGACCTGTTCGAACTCGAGATGAAGCACATCTTCGAGAAAAACTGGGTGTATCTCGCGCACGAGAGCCAGATTCCGAACAACAACGACTACTACACCACGTGGATCGGCCGTCAGCCGATCGTCATCACGCGCGACAAGACCGGCGAGCTGAATGCGGTCATCAACGCGTGCGCTCACAAGGGCGCGATGCTGTGCCGTCGCAAGCACGGCAACAAGGGCAGCTTTACCTGCCCGTTCCACGGCTGGACTTTCTCGAATACCGGCAAGCTGCTGAAGGTGAAGGACGAGAAGACCACCGAATATCCGGTGCAGTTCAACAAGAACGGCTCGCACGACCTGCGCAAGGTGCCGCGTTTCGAGAACTATCGCGGCTTCCTGTTCGGCAGCCTGAATGCGGACGTGCAATCGCTCGAAGAGTATCTGGGCGAGTCGCGCGTGATCATCGACCAGATCGTCGATCAGAGCCCGAACGGTCTGGAAGTGCTGCGCGGCAACTCCACGTATGTCTACGACGGCAACTGGAAGATGCAGATGGAAAACGGCTGCGACGGCTATCACGTCAGCACCGTGCACTGGAATTACGCGGCAACGATGGGCCGCCGCAAGGAAGACGGCACCCAGGCGGTGGACGCGAACAGCTGGAGCAAGTCGGTCGCCGGCGTGTACGGCTTCGACAACGGCCATATCCTGTTGTGGACCAAGACGATGAATCCGGAAGTGCGTCCGGTCTTCAAGCAACGCGAGGAAATCCGGAGCCGTGTCGGCGAAGTGCAGGCCGACTTCATCGTCAATCAGACCCGCAATCTGTGCCTGTATCCGAACGTGTTCCTGATGGACCAGTTCAGCACGCAGATTCGCGTGGTGCGCCCGCTCAGCGTCGACAAGACCGAAGTCAGCATCTTCTGCTTCGCGCCGAAGGGTGAAAGCGCCGAAGACCGCGCGGTGCGGATTCGCCAGTACGAGGACTTCTTCAACGTGTCCGGCATGGGCACGGCCGACGACCTCGAAGAATTCCGCGCGTGCCAGTCCGGTTACGCGGGCATCACGGCGATGTGGAACGACCTGTCGCGCGGCGCGCCGCTGTGGGTCCACGGTCCGGACGAGAACGCGAAGAAGATGGGCCTCAAGCCGCTGATCTCCGGCGAACGCAGCGAAGACGAGGGCCTGTTCGTGTGCCAGCACGAATACTGGGTGAACACGATGAAGGACGCGCTCAAGAGCGAACAGAAGGAGACCGCAGCATGAGCTTCGATTACCAGAAAATCTGCGCGGTGCTGTATCGCGAAGCGCGCCTGCTCGACGACCGTCAGTGGGACGAGTGGCTGAACTGCTACACGGAAGACGTCACCTACTGGATGCCGGCGTGGGACGACGACGACCAGCTGACCGAAGACCCGCACAGCCAGATCTCGCTGATGTACTACCCGGATCGCGGCGGTCTGGAAGACCGCGTGTTCCGTATCAAGACCGAGCGCAGCGGCGCGTCGACGCCCGAGCCGCGCACCGGTCACAACGTGACCAACGTCGAAGTGCTGGCCGAGCGCGGCGAGGAAGTGGACGTGCGCTACAACTTCCATACGCTCAGCCATCGCTACAAGATCACGGATCACATCTACGGCACGATGTTCGTCACGCTGCGTAAAAGCGGCGCTGACCTGCTGATTTCGTCGAAGAAGATCGTGCTGAAAAACGACTACATCCGGCAAGTACTCGACGTCTATCACGTCTGATACCCGAGCATTACGTAATACCTGAGGACGGAGGAGCTTCCATGTCCAGCTACAACATTGCATTGAATTTCGAAGACGGCGTGACCCGTTTTATCGAATGTAAGGCCGGCGAGAAAGTTCTCGACGCGGCGTTCCGCGCGAAGATCAATCTGCCGATGGATTGCTCGGACGGCGTGTGCGGCACCTGCAAGTGCCGCGCCGAAAGCGGCAGCTACGATCTCGGCGACGATTACATCGAAGACGCATTGAGCGAGGACGAAAAAGACAGCGGTCTCGTGCTGACGTGCCAGATGGTGCCCGAGAGCGATTGCGTGATCGCGGTGCCGGCGTCCTCGGCGGTATGCAAGACCGGCCAGAGCAAGTTCGCCGCGACGGTCACCCGGGTCGAGCAGCACAAGGACGCGGCGATCGTGCTGGAACTGGACGTGGAAGCGGCGGCGCCGGTGTTTCTGCCCGGCCAGTACGTGAACATCGACGTGCCGGGCAGCGGTCAGCACCGCTCGTACTCGTTCTCGTCGGCCCCCGCCGAGAAGAAGATCAGCTTCCTGATCAAAAAAATTCCCGGCGGCGTGATGAGCACGTGGCTCGACTCCGCGCAGGCCGGCGAGAAGCTGGAACTGACCGGCCCCCTCGGCAGCTTCTATCTGCGCGACGTGCAGCGGCCGCTGCTGTTCCTCGCCGGCGGCACCGGACTCGCGCCGTTCCTGTCGATGCTGGAAGTACTCGCGCGCACCAATGCGCAGCAGAAGGTCCATCTGATCTACGGCGTCACGCGCGACCTCGACCTCGTGCTGGTCGAAGCGATCGAGGCGTACGCGGCGAAGCTGCCGAACTTCAGCTTCGCGACGGTGGTCGCCGACGCGGACTCGAACCATCCGCGCAAGGGCTGGGTGACCCAGCACATGCCGGCCGAGTCGCTGAACGACGGCGATGTCGACGTATATCTGTGCGGCCCGCCGCCGATGGTCGACGCGGTGCGCCAGTACTTCGACGATAACGGTGTGAAGCCGAACAGCTTCCACTACGAGAAGTTCACCCCGAACGCGGTGGCGAAATGACGAACAACCAGCGATTCGCAGGCAAGGTGATGGTCGTGACGGGCGCGGCCCAGGGTATCGGCCGCGGCGTCGCGCTGCGCGCGGCGGCCGAGGGCGCCCGCGTGCTGTTCGTCGATCGCGCGGATTTCGTCGCCGAGGTGGCGGCCGAGGCGGGCGGTGCGGAAACCGCCGGCTTCGTCGCCGATCTGGAAACGTATGAGGGCGCGCAGGCGGCGCTCGCGTTTGCGGCCGAGCGGTTCGGCGGGATCGACATTCTGATCAACGGCGTCGGCGGCGCGATCCGCATGCGGCCGTTCGCCGAATTCGAACCGGCGCAGATCGACGCGGAGATTCGCCGCTCGCTGATGCCGACGCTGTATGCGTGCCACGCGGTGCTGCCGCATCTGCTCAGGCGCGGCGGCGGCACGATCGTCAACGTGTCGTCGAATGCGACGCGCGGCATCCGGCGCGTCCCCTATTCGGCGGCCAAGGGCGGCGTCAACGCGATCACCCAGTCGCTCGCGATGGAGTACGCGGAGCACAACATCCGCGTGGTCGCGACCGCGCCGGGCGGCACCAGTGCGCCGCCGCGCCGGATTCCGCGCAATGCGGCCGGCGACAGCGAGCAGGAACAGCGCTGGATGAGCGAAGCGGTCGAGCAGGTGACGCAGTCCACGTTCATGAAGCGCTACGGCACGATCGACGAGCAGGTCGCGCCGATCCTGTTCCTCGCGTCCGACGAAGCGGGCTATATCACCGGCTCGGTGTTGCCGGTCGCCGGCGGCGATACGGGCTGAGGCGCGAGCGTTTCCCCAACTGGGGCTACCAACACGAATATCAAAGGAGACTTCATGAGTGACCGGGAAGCAGTGATCCCGCCGGGAATGGAAGCGGTATATGAAAAGATCCGCTATTCCCCCGCGGTGAAAGTTGGCAATACGATCTATGTGTCCGGGCAGATCGGCCGCAATAGCGCAATGCAACTGATCGAACCGCGCGAAGCGCAGATCGTGCAGGCATTCGAAAACCTGAAGCAGGTTCTCGAAACCGCCGGCGCGTCGATGCGCGACGTCGTCGATCTGACCACCTTCCATACCGACCTGCGCGATCTGCCGCTGTTCATGCAGGTCCGCGACCGCTACTTCGATTCCGATCCGCTGCCGGCATGGACCGCGATCGGCGCGCACATGCTGTGCGGCTCGCCGGGGTACATTATCGAAATCAAGGCAGTGGCCGTGCTGTCGAAATAGTCCTTCCCGAGCGCGCCAGCTTCGCACAAGGGCAGTCACTGACCGAATCCTCCAGCTATTTCTTTTGCCGAGGTGACGCATGACTGTCCTGACCGCCGGGTTGCGCGCGCAACTGGAAAAGATCAGTACCGCAACGCTTGCCACCGCGCTTTTCAAGCGCGGTTTTCGTCTTCAGGCGATTCAGGGCGTCACGCCGCTAAAACGCCTGAGCAAAAGCATGGTCGGCGAAGCATTCACGCTTCGCTATATTCCCGCCCGCGAAGACCGCAACGGTCTCGAAGTGTTTCGCAATCCGGAGCATCCGCAGCGCAAGGCCGTGGAGACCTGTCCGCCCGGCGCGGTGCTGGTGATGGACAGCCGCAACGATCCGCGTGCCGCATCGGCGGGCGCGATTCTCGTGACCCGGTTGATGAAGCGCGGCGTGGCCGGCGTCGTCACCGACGGCGGCTTTCGCGATGCCGACGAGATCGCCAGTACCGACATCCCCGCCTTTCATAACCGGCCGTCCGCGCCGACCAATCTGACGCTGCACGAAGCGCTCGATATCGACGTGCCGATCGGCTGCGGGCAGGCGCCGGTGTTTCCCGGCGACGTGATCGTCGGCGACAACGATGGGGTGATCGTGATTCCCGCGCATCTCGTCGCGGAAATCGCGGCGGAAGCGGTCGAGATGACCGCGTTCGAGGACTTCGTGATGGAGCAGGTGCGGGCCGGCGAATCGATCGTCGGGCTTTATCCGGCGACCCGGCCGGAGACGCTGGACCGGTTCGCCGCATGGCGCAGCCGCAACGGGCGCTGAGCGGTGGGAAACGCGTTCGTACCGGTGCGCGCCGTCGTCTAAAAGGTCGGCCCGTCAGGCGTACGTGCTGCTCGCCACGGCCGCGCGTTTGCGCAGCCAGTTGATGCTCGCGAACAACGCGATCGCGAACAGCATCAGCAACGTGGCGACGGCAAGGATCGACGGATCGATCTGTTCGCGGATGCCGCTCCACATCTGGCGGGGCACGGTGCGCTGATCCGGGCCGCCGATGAACAGGATCACGATCACCTCGTCGAACGACGTCGCAAACGCAAACACGCTGCCGGTCGCGACAGCGGGTGTGATCAGCGGCAGCGTCACGCGCCTGAACGCGACCCACGGCGGCGCACCCAGGCCCGCCGCGGCGCGCAGCAGGCTCTGATCGAACGACAATAACGACGCGGTGACCGTGATCACGACGAACGGCGTGCCGAGCGCCGCGTGCGCGAGCACGACGCCCAGATAGGAGTTGACCAGTCCGAGCGGCGAAAACACCAGATAAAAGCCCGCCGCGACGACGACGATCGGAACGATCATCGGCGACACGATGATCGGCATGATGATCGAGCGCAACGGGAACTGTCCGCGGCTCAGACCTAGCGCGGCAAGCGTGCCGAGGACCGTCGCGATCAGCGTCGACGCGGCACCGATGCCGATGCTGTTCACGAACGCGCGTTGCCAGTCCGGGGAACTCAGTGCCTGCTCGTACCAGCGCAGCGAAAAGCCTTGCATCGGATACGAGAAGAACGAACCGGAGTTGAACGACAGCGGCACGATCGCAAGGATCGGCGCGACGAGGAAAAAGAACACGAGCGCGCAATGCACGTTCAAACCCGCGCCGGCGATGCGTTCCGAAAGTATTCGCGTGCGTCCGTCTTTCATGTCGGTCTGCCTTGTGATGACTCGCTAGCCGAAGCGCAGCCGGTCGATCCCGACCAGCCGGTTGAAAATGAAATAGAAGATCGCGGTGAACAGAACCAGATAACACGACAGCGCACCGGCGAGGCCCCAGTTGAGCCGCTCGTTGGTCTGCGAGGCAATCAGTTGGCTGATCATTTCGTCGCCGGCGCCGCCGAGCAGCGCGGGGGTGATGTAGTAGCCGAGCGCGAGCACGAAGACGAGAAAGCATCCGGCGCCGACACCGGGCAGCGTCTGCGGAATATAGACGCGCACGAATGCGACCGCCGGATGCGCGCCGAGCGATTTCGCCGCCCGCATGTAGACCGGCGGGACATTCTTCATGACCGAATAGATTGCGAGGATCATGTATGGCAGCAGCACGTGAGTCATGCCGATCAACACGCCGGTGCGATTGAAAATGAGCGGCAGCGGATGAGTGATCAGACCGAGACTGAGCAGCGCGCTATTGATCACGCCGCTGGGCTGCAGCAACACGTACCACGCGGTGGTGCGCACCAGCAGCGAAGTCCAGAACGGCACGATCACGAACAGAAGGAGGCGGTTGCTTTGCCGTTCCGGCAGTGTCGCGAGCAGATACGCGACCGGGTAGCCGAACAGCAGACAGAGCACCGTGACCGTCGCGCTGATCAGCACGGTGCGCTGGAATGCGGCACGGTACACCGCGCTATCGGCTGACACGGCAACTACGGAACCGTCGGGCCCGACCCGTGCGTCGACGGCGTTCAGCAAATAGTCCGGGGTCGGCGAGACGGACGCGCGTTTGAGCAGCCGCCAGGTTTCCGACTCGTTCCAGCGCGCATCGAGGTCGATCAGAGCGGGTTTCCATTGCGCCGGGGTTTGCGAGCGCGCGACGCGGGCCGTTTTGAAAAAGAGGCTGCGGAATTCCGGCTGATAGAAATTCATGCGCCGCGCGATATTGCCGAGCTGACTGTTCTCGCCCGCTTCCTTCAGGTCGTGCGCGAGCGCGGCAAATACGGCTTCGTCGGGCACGCCGGCGCCGTTCCACGTGGCCAGCGCCGCGCTGAGCTGCGGCATGCCCGCGCGTACCTCGTGATTCTGCACGCTGCGGCCGAGCAGACTGGCGATCGGCGCGACGAACGTCACCAGAAGAAATACGAGCAACGGCAAAGCCAGCAGCAGCGCGCGTGCCGCGGCTTTGCGGCGCGCGGCGCGAAACGCATCGCGGTCCGCGCTGCGTGGGCTGCGGCCAAAGCCAGCGGTGGATGGCAGCGGCGTGTTCATCGTATGGATCGCTCCGATGACGTTCGTTATGGCGGCGTGGCCTTACTGCGTCAGCCAGTTCTGGAATCGCTTGTTGATTGCGTCGGCGTTGTCGGCCCAGAACGTCGCGTTGATCTGCACCGGGCGCTTGAAGTTCTCGGGCGCCGTGGGCAGATCGTTCAGGCGTGCCTTGTCGATCAGCGGGATCGCATCCTTGCGCGGCGGCGCGTACGCGATGTACTTCGACAGGTCCGCATACGCTTGCGGCGTCGACGCGGAGACGATGAACTTTTGCGCGGCGTCCGCATGCTTGGCGTTGTTGACCACCGCCCACCACTCGTAGTCATATACCTGGGCATCCCAAACGACCTTGAAAGGCTTTTTGTCTTTATGGACCGCGTCGTCGATACGCCCGTTGTAAGCCTGGGTCATCACGACCGCGCCGTCGGCCAGCAACTGGGGCGCCTGCGCGCCGGCTTCCCACCAGACGATGCTCGGCTTGATCGTGTCGAGCTTCTTGAATGCGCGATCGACGCCCGCCGGTGTGCCGAGAACCTTATAGACGTCCGCCGGCGCGACGCCATCGGCGATCAGCGCCCATTCCATCGCGACCTTCGGCGATTTGCGCATTCCGCGTTTGCCGGGGTATTTCTTCAGGTCGAAGAAGTCGTTGATGGTGGTCGGCGCAGTCTTCAGTTTGCTGGTGTCGTACGCATAGACCGTGGACCACACCATTGCCGCGACCGCGCAGTCACTGATCGAGCCCGGCAAAAAATCGGCGGTGTTGCCCAGGAGCTTCTTGTCGAATTTGGCAATAAGGCCCTCGTCGCATGCGGTGATCGCGTCGTTGGTCTCGAGGTCGATCAGATCCCAGGTGGGATTTTTCGCCTGCTGCATCGCCTGCAGCTTGGCAAGGCCACCATCGTACGACTCGGTCGAGAACTGATTGCCGGTCTTCGCGGTGAAAGGCTCGAACCACGCCTTTTTGGCCGCGGCCTCATAGGCGCCCCCGAAGGTGACCACCGAAATCGTATCCGCGGCGTGCGCGGTACCGCCGGCCAGCATGCTGAAAGCGCAAGCCGCGAGGGTGGTGCGGAACAGAGAAGTATTGGTCTTCATTTTTAATTGACTCCTGCGATAAGTGGCGAGGCGGACGAGGAAGGCGAGATATCGGAGCGGGTGTCGCCGGACGCCGTGGTGGCGGGCAGCGCGGCAGCGGCCGCGGGCAGAACCTTGCAGTCGTCTCTGTGCCAGGTTACCGCGGCCGGCCGGCCAAGCGTGGGTAGATCACGGTGCTGCGTGTTCGGCACCTTGACGACGATCGTCTCGCCGTGGCCGAGTTTCAGATGAACGCGATGGTGGTCGCCGCAATAAACGAGTTCTTCCACCAGTGCCTGTACGACGTTCATGCTCTGTCGTGCGGCTTCCTCGAGTGCCTCCGGGGTCGCGGCGATACGCGCGCGCTCGGGACGCAGTGCCAGCATCGCGCTATCGCCGGGCGCGAGTCCGGCACCCGCACGGCCGAACACGACGCTGCCGTCGGCCAGTTGCATCGACGCCCATTCGCCGTCGTACGGATTCACCCGGCCGGTCAGTCCATTGTTCTCGCCGACGAAATTGGCCACGAATGCGTTCGCCGCGTTCTCGTAAAGTTCGGTCGGTGTGGCGGCCTGCTGGATCCGGCCGTCCGAAAACACCGCAACCCGGTCCGACATCGTCAACGCTTCGTTCTGATCGTGCGTCACATACACGATCGTCAGTGCCAGTTCGCGATGCAGCCGCATGATTTCGTACTGCATGCTTTCGCGCAGCCGTTTGTCGAGCGCGCCGAGCGGCTCGTCCATCAACACCACGCTCGGCTCGAACACGAGCGCGCGAGCCAGCGCGACGCGTTGTTGCTGGCCGCCGGAGAGCTGGGCGGGGCGCCGTGCGGCCAGATGCGGCAACTCCACCATCTCCAGCGCGCGCTTCACTCTCGTCTTCTGCTCGCTGCGACTCACGTTGCGCACCGACAGTGGAAACGCCACGTTCTCGGCGATCGTCATGTGCGGAAACAGCGCGTAGTTCTGAAACACCATGCCGATGTCGCGCCGGTGCGGCGGCTTGTCGTCCAGACGCTTGCCCGCCAGACGGATTTCGCCGCGAGTGGGCGATTCGAAACCAGCGAGCATCATCAGCGTAGTGGTTTTGCCCGATCCGGATGGCCCGAGCAACGACACGAATTCGCCGCGCGCGACATCGAGATCGAGCCCCTCGACCACGCTATGCACGCCGTCGTACGACTTGCTGACGCCGGCGAAGGAAATAAACGGTTGGCTTGACATGGGCAACTCGTCAGTGGGTTGGCAGTGCAGGCGCGGCGATGACGTCAATCCGACGCCACGCGTTGCGCAAGGTAGCGCGCAAAGTCGTAGTTCGGCCGCTCCAGGTGGCTCAGATGACCCGGTTTCGCGAGCGGCGCATGGACGCCGCGAAACACTGCCTCGACTCCGCGCCGGTCTTCGGCGTTCACGTCGTCGAGCAGCGCTTTGAGCGTGGCCATGTATTCGCCGGCTTTAGGGTCGTCGATGAACTCCGGCGCGAGCCCGCCGCCGAACCGGATATGCACGCGATCGACGCCGCGCGGCTGCAGGATCAGATACCAGAAGTAACCGGGCGTCAGTGTAATCAGATGATTCGGGTAAATCGCGAGCAGTGCGGTGGTGCGTCTCCAATGATCTTTCAGCCGGGTATTGTCCGGATGTGCGTTACCGATCGGCAACGACGCTTCCTTGGTAATCCAGTGATAGTTGAAAGCGGGCAAACCCGGCGGACATTCCATCTCCTCGAGCTTCGAATGCGGACCCACCGTGGCGCGGTGCAACATCGGCAGGTGATAGCTCTCCATGAAGTTTTCCGCGAGGATCTTCCAGTTCGTATCCCACACGTGTTCTTCATAAAACGTTTCGACGTAATCGGTCATCCCGTACGGTTCGATCAACTGCGTCAGATCCGCCAGATGCGCGTGTACCGGCGGCGCCTTGTCGTTGAGCGTGACATAGACCCAGCCCTGCCACGTCTCGCAGCGCACCGCGGGCAGCTTGTACTGGTCCTTGCAGAAGCCGGCTTGCCGATCCATTAGGGGCGCGCCCGCAAGCGAGCCGTCGAGCGTGTAGTTCCACGCGTGATACGGGCAGACGATCCGGCGGACATTACCGCGCCCTTCGAGCAGAACCGACATCCGGTGCAGGCAGACATTCGAGAATGCGCGCAGCTCGCCGCCTGCATCTCTGAGTACGACGACCGGTTGATCGTCGATGGTCCCCGTCAGATAGTCGCCGTGCTTCGCGAGCGCGCTCGCACGGCCCAGGCACAGCCATTCCCGACGGAATACGTCACGCCGTTCGAGCGCAAGAAAAGCCTCCGACGTATAGACCTCCGGCGGCATCGAGCGTGCGTCCTCGAACGGGCGCTCGCAGTTCGCGCGCAGCGCGTGAACGAGATCGAGTCCTGCGGGTGACGGGGTGATCGAACCGACCATGTGGCCTCCGTGACAGCGCGTACGTTGCGTTGCGTTCCAATCTACCAATCCAAATTTCAAGTCAAAATACTGTTTTTGGATGCATTGAATAAGCAAATGCTATGCAGCGTCTATTGGAGCTTTTACTGGGCGATGTGCAGCGTGTGGATATAGCTTTCGCAGAATGCCGCGAAGCGTTTGACGATTTCCCGCGGCTTCATGCTGCTCGACTGCGCGATGCCGAGCGAAGTGGCCTTCACGTCGTCCTTGAAATGCTTAATGACGAAATCGGCGCCGTCCACGGTCCGCGTCGATTTAAGCGGGAAGTTGAGAATACTGTAGCCCAGTCCGTTGGCCACCATCCCGCGGACCACCTCGGGTTGTGACGAACGGAAAGCCGCGCTCGGCCGGGTGCCGACCGCGTCGAACAGTGCCGAGAAATACTCGCGGCTGTGCGGGAGATCGAGCATCACATAGGGCTCCTCCAGCAGATCGGCGAGCGAAACCTTGCGTGCGCGCGCAAGCCGGTGCGTAGCGGGCAGGATCACATAGGGCGGCAGCGACAGCAGTGGGGTAAACGCGATGCCCTCCGTGATGTCCAGGCTGTAAGTGAGCGCGATGTCGAGCGAGCCGTCGTGCAGCCCGCTGAGCAGCGTGTCCTGATGGGCTTCTGTAGTCCTGAACGTAATCGCGGCGTGCTCCGTCACGAACTGGCTGATGATGCCGGGCATCAGCGGCGGCGCGAGCGAGACCATGCAGCCCAGAGAGATCGAGCCGGACATGCCCGCGTCCATCTCTTTCGCGCTCAACTGCAACTCTTCCGCATTTTTTAGAAGGTTGCGCGCCTGTCCGAGCAGGTCGCGCCCCGGTTGCGTGAGCGACAGGCCGCTCGCGTGATGGCGGATGAACAACTGGACTCCGAACGATTCTTCGAGATCGGCGAGCGCGGTCGAAATGGATGGCTGTGAAATATGCAGACGTTTAGCGGCGGCGGTGAATGACAGGGTTTCCGCCGTGATGACGAAATACCGCAACTGGCGCAACGAATACCTTACCGAATGGCCTTCCATGCAGGTCTCCCGATGAGCGTCTTTATTGTGGTCGCAAAATAAACCGCTGCATAGCAAAAAACAATGCATAGCATTTTTTGAATGTATTTTTGTTTGCGAGAGACGCGGCGTACATTCAGTCCCAGAGCGATCCGCCGGCAGACGCAATGCGGCCCGAGCGCTTCGCGCTCGTATCGCGTCAGCAACGGAACATCCGAATCCACTCGCTTTTCGAAAGGAGACAGCCATGACGGCTGAAACGTTGTCGATTGACACGCTGGTCGTGGGTGCCGGTCAGGCCGGCGTCGCGATGAGCGAGCATCTCGGCAAACTGGGCGTGCCGCATCTGGTGCTGGAACGGGACCGGATCGCCGAACGCTGGCGCACCGGGCGCTGGGATTCGCTGGTCGCCAACGGCCCGGCCTGGCATGACCGCTTCCCGGGGCTGGAATTCGAAGGGCTCGACCCCGACGCTTTTGCCGGTAAGGATCAGGTCGCCGAGTACTTCGAGGCCTATGCACGCAAGTTCAATGCGCCGATCCGCACCGGCGTCGAAGTCACCAGCGTCAAGCGTCGCGACGGGCATCCGGGCTTCACGATCGAAACCACCGACGGCGTGATCGAGGCCAACCGCGTGGTCGTCGCGACCGGGCCGTTCCAGCGGCCGGTGATTCCCCAGCTCGCGCCGGACGATGCAGGTCTGACGCAACTGCATTCGGCCGATTACCGCAACCCCGCGCAACTGCCGGAAGGCGCGGTGCTGGTGGTCGGCGCGGGCTCGTCGGGCGTGCAGATCGCCGACGAACTGCAGCGCGCGGGGCGCCAGGTCTATCTGTCGGTCGGCGCTCACGACCGTCCGCCGCGCTCGTACCGCGGCCGCGATTTTTGCTGGTGGTTAGGCGTGCTCGGCGAGTGGGACAAGGAAGTCGCCGGGCCTGGACGCGAGCACGTGACGATTGCCGTCAGCGGTGCGTACGGCGGCCAGACGATCGATTTCCGCAAACTGGCTCATCGGGGCATTACGCTGGTCGGCTTGACGCGATCGTTCGCCAATGGCGTGGTGAGCTTCGAACAGGATCTCGCCGACAATATCCGGCGCGGCGATGAGAACCTGATGGCGCTGCTCGATGCCGCGGACGCTTATGTTCAGCGCAACGGCATCGATTTGCCCGAAGAACCCGACGCACGGCTGGTCCCGCCCGATCCCGACTGTGTCACGCAGCCGCTGCGCGAGCTGGATCTTGCGCAGGCCGGTGTAAAGACGATCATCTGGGCGACCGGCTATGCGGTCGATTTCAACTGGCTCCAGGTGGATACCTTCGATGCGAAGGGCAAGCCGCAGCATCAGCGCGGTGTAGCGAAGGAACCGGGCATTTATTTCGTCGGCCTGCCGTGGCTGTCGCGTCGCGGTTCGTCGTTTATCTGGGGTGTATGGCACGACGCGAAACACATCGCCGATCACATCGCCACGCAGCGCAAATATCTGGCTTATCACGACGCGTCGCAGCGTCGCCAGAATGAGCGTCTCGCGCGCGCGGCGACTGAAGCCGAGGCCTCGCGCGAGAAGTCGCAGGTTACAAAAGCCAACGAACTGGGAGTGAATTGATGCCGACGCATACCCGCATCCGCATGTTCAATACGAAGGATACCTACCCGAATCAATCGCTCGACAACGACCTGTGCCAGGCGGTTCGTGCCGGCAATACGGTCTACGTGCGCGGCCAGGTCGGTACCGATTTCGACGGCAATCTGATTGGATTGGGCGACCCGCGCGCGCAGGCCGAGCAGGCGATGAAGAACGTCAAGCAACTGCTCGAAGAGGCGGGCAGCGATCTGTCGCATATCGTCAAGACGACGACCTATCTGATCGACCCGCGTTACCGCGAACCGGTCTATCAGGAGGTCGGCAAGTGGTTGAAGGGCGTCTATCCGATTTCGACGGGTCTCGTGGTGAGCGCGCTCGGTCAGCCGCAGTGGCTGATGGAAATCGATGTGATCGCCGTCATTCCGGACAACTGGACGCCCGCTCAGGCGTGAGGAGCTGCGCATGACATTCTCGATCGTCGGACGCTGCCGGCAGACCGGCCAACTCGGCATCGCCATCAGTTCGTCGAGCATCGCGGTCGGTGCGCGGTGCCCGTGGGCGCGTGCCGGGGTAGGCGCGGTCGCGACGCAAAACGTCACGTTGCCCGCGCTCGGTCCGCGAATACTCGGTCTGCTAGAACAGCAACAGCTTGCGCCGGATGCGGCGCTCGAACAGGCGTTGCGAGAGAGCGAATGGAGCGAGTATCGGCAGGTGACCGTGATCGACAGTCACGGGCGCACCGCGATGTTCACCGGGCAACAGGCGCTCGGCGTGCATAACGCGGTGGCGGGCGAGCAGTGCGTTGCGGCCGGCAATCTGCTGGCCGGCCAGCAGGTGATCGAAGCAATGGTCGACGCGTTCGAGCGCGCGCAGGGAGCGCTCGCGGCTCGCCTGCTTGCAGCGATGCACGCCGCGCTGGCAGCGGGCGGCGAGGCGGGGCCGGTGCATTCGGCCGCGTTGAAGATCGTCGATGCGCAAGTCTGGCCGGTGGTCGATCTGCGCGTCGACTGGGCCGACGAAGATCCGCTCGGTCAGCTCGATGCATTGTGGCAGGCCTATCGGCCGCAAATGCAGGACTACACCGCGCGCGCATTGAATCCGACTGCCGCACCGAGCTACGGAGTGCCAGGCGATGAGTGAACTGTCGAGCCGCGAATTGCTCGGGCGGCTGATCGGTTTTTCGACCGTCAGTCGCGACTCCAACCTGGAATTGATCTCGTTCGTGCAGCAGTACCTTGCGGACCTCGGGGTGGAAAGCGAACTCTTTCATAACGACGAGCGCAGCAAAGCGAATCTGTTCGCGACTATCGGTCCGCGCGACCGGGGCGGCATCGTGCTGTCCGGGCACACGGACGTCGTGCCGGTCGACGGTCAGGCATGGACGGTCGAGCCATTCCGTCTGACCGAGAAGGACGGGCGTCTGTACGGTCGCGGCACCGCCGACATGAAAGGGTATATCGCGTCCGTGCTGGCGGCAGTGCCCGTATTTCTGAAGCGCAAGCTCGACGTGCCGGTCCACCTCGCGTTTTCCTACGACGAGGAAGTCGGTTGCGTTGGCGTTCGACCGATGTTGGCCGAACTGGCGCGGCGCGAGCATAAACCTCGTTTATGCCTGATTGGCGAGCCGACCGAATTGAAACCGGTGCTCGGTCACAAGGGCAAACTGGCGATGCGCTGCAGCGTGAAGGGCGCCGCGTGTCACTCGGCCTTCGCACCTTATGGCGTGAACGCAATTCAATATGCGGCCCGTTTGATCAATCGGCTCGAAGCAATCGGGGAAGAACTGGCCGAGCCGCAACACCACGATGCTCGTTTCGATCCACCGTTCTCGACCGTGCAGACCGGCGTCATCAAGGGCGGCCGCGCATTGAACATCGTGCCGGCCGAATGCGAATTCGATTTCGAAGTGCGTTCTGTTCCGGGGTTCGATGCGACCGTCGTAGCGGATAAATTGCAGGCCTACGCGCAAGCCGAACTGCTGCCGAAAATGCGGGCAGTACAAGCGTCGACGGATATTCGTTTGGAGCAGTTGAACGCGTATCCGGAACTGGCAACTGATAAGGAAAGCGAAGCGGCGCGTCTGCTCGCGCTGCTGAGTGGATCGAATGAATTCGGCACCGTGGCGTTCGGCACCGAAGGCGGGCTGTTTACGCGCGCCGGTATTCCGGCGGTCGTTTGCGGGCCGGGCAGCATGGACCAGGGGCACAAGCCGGACGAGTTCGTCACCGTCGAGCAATTGAATGGTTGCGACGCGATGCTGATGCGCCTGGCGGATCATCTTGCGGTCGCCGGCTAGTCAGGCCCGACTCCCATGGCTGCTACCGGGTTGAACTGTTTGAGCAGTTCGCTCACGGCTCTGATTCGTCGCCCGCCGTCTCGTCGATTGAGTGCGCCAGTCGTTCGGTGTCTGCGTCCGTCCAGCCGTCGGGAGGCATGATACTGGCCCAAGCCTTGACATACTCTGATGACGCGTAGTTGTGTCCGAAGCCCGGCGGCACGTTGAGCTGGTTGAGCAGATCGCCCGCCGCCTGCACACCCGAGACGATCGGAAACCAACGCACGGCGTCACGTACGTCGAAGCCACGGGGCGCAGCCATCCACTCCGGCGGCCACCACAGCGCCTTGCCATTCCAGAAGACGGCCGGATCGGCCGCATGCTGCAGATACACGATTCGCGGAGCCGGCCAGTCGGCATCCAATGACAGCTGATGCGGATCCCGGTTCAGGAACCGTACGGAGCGCCCCTCGTCGAAGATCGGCTGCCAGAAGGGCGACCTGGAATCGCGCTCGCGAGTGAGCTGGGAATGGATAGGATTGCTTTGTCTGCCGCCGGTGATCAGCACGCCATCTGTCTGACCCACCATGTTGGCGACCGAGGCAGAGGCGTCCGCTCCGACGAAAGATGCCTCCACCCCCGCGGCGCCGAGGCTCTTGCCGAACACGACAAGCTTCGGGCGCCGATCCGGCGGCAGCATTGACCAGCGCGCGCGAACGGCGTTGAAGAGCGTGATTCCCGCCTCGTTCGCGAGTCCATCGTCCATGAAGACGGCGAGCAGACTAGGCAGAAAAGAGTATTGGATGGCGACGATCGCCGTATCGCCGCGGTACATCTGCTCAAGCGAAGTCGCGGCTTTCGGGACTATCCAACCCGTGCCGGTGGGCACCCACACGACAAGCACTTTCCGCTTGAACCCGCCCGCGCGTTCGAGCTCACGAACTGCGAGCTGTGCGCGCTGCCGCGCGGACTTCGCGGAATCCAACCCAACGTACACTCTCACCGGATCAACGAACCCGGCATCCGTCGCGTGGGACGTCGCAAGCTCCTGCCCGCTTGTGACTGCCGCCACGAAGTTGCGCCCCCTGAGTCCCAACGTGTCCCAGGCAACCAGCGATGCGCTGCTGCCGGAGACCGCCGACGAGCTGGGAGCCTGGATTCCATCAGCCGTTTTCTCGTTCACCCGCGCATGGACGAAGTTGGCGGCCGCGGTGAAGGCGGGAAGCGCCACTCCGCGAGCCAGCGCGATGCCGATCACGGCGACCAGCAGCGCTGTTGCCGGCACCGACACGATCGACGGCACGTAGCGCTGGACGACCCGCTTCGCTGCGGCGAAACCGTGGATCATCACGCGCCCGGCGCCCACCAGAACCACGGCGGCGAAAGGCGAGAGCAGGCCCACCAGCACGCCGTCAGACCAACCGATGGACGCCATTCCCATGAAGCTGCGTTGCTCGTTCTGCCAGTCGAGCCATAGCTTCGGGCCGACGAATATCGCAGCGAGCCAGGCCACTGCCAGAACGGTCCAGCCACACCGGCGGATCATGCTTGCGGGCAAGCATCCCCACCACTTCAGGAGCCGATGCACTCCAGCGCCGGCCATTGTGCCTATCCCGTAGCCGATGGCCACGCAGATCGCGCCGATCGCGGTTTGCATTCCCCACGACCGCGGTATCAGTGTCGGCGTCAGTGACTGCCACCAGAACAGAAGTGCGAGCAACGAGCCGCCGAGCGTCGGCGTCCCGAGTGCGTTGCGGAGCGCGGGAGCTTCTAATTTGTGGACGTTCTGCATGCTTGCTTGCTCGATTGATACAACTCGTACCCCGTTCCCGCGTGTCGACCGCGAAGAAGTTCAGGACGCGCAGAAGCGGGGGGCCGGACGGAGCTTGCATGAATCGTGTGCAACCGCATTGGGCCGATCGTAACGCATAACAATGTTACGGCCAGAGCGCAGCTGGTACACAGCGGTTACCGGTAACCACCCGCATTGCACGCGCCAAAACCAGTCGCTATACTGGCTCCGCGATCAATTGGCCTGACCAGAACTAATTGGCCTGACCGCGCCGGAGATCAATGCAGCGGCGCACTGTCCATCAAGCCGCGTCGTGTCTCCAAGAAAAACCATAGGAGATGACAGGATGTTCCGTCGAGGAATACAGCTCAGGGCCGCGCTTGCGCTCGCAGCGTGCATGTTCGGCAGCGCGGCGCACGCGCAGGTCGCGACCGGCGATACGTCGCAAAAGAAAATCGCGCTATCCAACAGCTTCGCGGGCAACGCGTGGCGCCAGTCGATGCTCAAAAGCTGGAACACGGTCGCGCAACAGGCGGCGAGCGACAAGAAGATCGCCGCCGCGCCCGCGTTCACGACCGCTGAAAACCAGGTGACCGAGCAGGCGCAGCAGGTGCAAAACCTGATCCTGCAAGGCTACAACGCGATCGTGATCGACGCCGTGTCGCCCACCGCGCTCAACGGAACGATCAGGAAGGCGTGCGCGGCGGGCATCGTCGTCGTGTCGTTCGACGGTGTGGTCGACGAACCGTGCGCGTATCGCGTCAATTTCGATTTCAAGGGCTGGGCCGAGCAGGGCGTCGACTATCTGGCGACCCGCCTGAACGGCAAAGGCAACATCCTGGAAGTGCGAGGCGTGGCCGGCATTTCCGTCGACAACCTGATGCATGAAGGCGTGCTCGAAGGGCTGAAAAAGCATCCGGGCCTGAAGCTCGTCGGCTCGGTGAACGGCGACTGGACGCAGTCGGTCGCGCAGAAGGCCGTCGCGGGCGTTCTTCCGACGCTGCCGCAAGTCGATGGCGTCGCGACCGAAGGCGAGATGTCGTTCGGCATCGCGCAGGCGTTCAAGGCGGCCAATCGACCCACGCCGCCGATGATCATCGGCAGCACCTACCCGGAACTCCAGTGGTGGAGCGAGCAGGCGAAGACCGGTTACCAGTCGCGCTCATTGTCGAACCCGCCGGGCGCTGTGTCGTTCGCGTTCTGGGTCGCGCAGCAGGTGCTCGCGGGCAAGCACATTCCGAAGGACGTGACGATCAACGTGCCGCTGCTCGCAATCTCCGAACAGGAGTTGCCGGCGAAGCTCGCGGCGACGCCACCGGGCGGACTCGCCGACGTCACCTACACGCTACCGCAGACCGTGGCCTTGCTCGACAGGAAGTAAGCGCGTCCGGTCACATCCCAGCAAGCAGTTCAGGCAATTGAAGCAAGCAGTTCGAGCAGGCGGTTCGAGCAAGCGGTTCGCGTCGCCGGGCATGGAGGCATGTGAATGGGAGCAACAGCGGGAGCAACAGCGGGAGCAACACCGGGAGCAACATCGAGCAACGAGCAGCAGGGCGCGCTGATTCGCTTCGAAGGCATCGGCAAGGTCTTCGGCCGGGTACGCGCGCTCGCCGACATCGACTTCGCGTTCCAGCGCGGAGAATGCGTAGGCATCGCGGGACACAACGGCGCCGGTAAATCCACGCTGATGGCCGTGCTGGCCGGCGTCTATCCGCCGACGCAGGGGCGCATCGTCGTCGACGGTCAGCCTGCCCCGCATTACGATGCGAATGCCGCGCGCGATGCCGGCGTGCGCTGCGTGTTCCAGGAGCTGTCGCTGTGCGCGAACCTGACGGTCGCCGAGAACATGACGATCGTGCATCCGCAATTGCGCGGGCGCGGCTGGCGCCGCGAGGCGACCGCGCTGATGCGCGAGAAGCTCGATGAAATTTTTCCCGGCCACGGGCTCAAGGGCAACGAGCTGGTATCCGACCTGACGCTCACCCAACAGCAGATGGTGGAGATCGCGCGCGGCTTCACGGTGACGGATACACCAGTGCGGCTCGTGATTCTCGACGAGCCGACCTCATCGCTCGACGCGCACACCGCCGAACAATTGCTCGCGTTCGTGCGGCGCGCTGCGCAACGCGGTATCACGTGTGTACTGATCACGCACATGCTCGGCGAGATCGAGCGTGTCGCGGATCGCGTGGCCGTGATGCGCGACGGCGGCATCGTCGGCGTGTTGCCGCGCGAGTCGGCGAGCCGCGCGGCGATCATTCAGGCGATGGGCCAGCAGCTCGAAGCGGACAAGACGCCGACGGCCGCGCGCTCACGCAACGCGAGCGGTGGCGAACGCGCGTTCCGCTGGAACTTCGGCGCGCAGAAGCGCACGTCGATAGAGGCGTCGCGCGGCGAGATCGTCGGCTTTGCGGGACTCGCGGGACAAGGGCAGACGGAGGCGCTGCTCGCGATCTACGAGGCCGCGACGCGTCACGGCGCCGCCCGCGTGAAGGCCGCGTTCGTCGCGGGCGACCGCGGCCGCGACGGCGTGTTTCCGGTCTGGTCGATTGCGCAGAATCTGGATCTGCGGTGGCTTCTCGGCGGCGCGAAAGCGCGGCGCGGTCTGGTCGATCGCAGCGCGGCGCGCGCGCTCGTCGAAGCGTGGCGCACGAAGATCGGCATACGCGGCGCGCCGATGAGCGCGGGCATTCTGTCGCTGTCCGGCGGCAATCAGCAGAAGGTGCTGTTCGCGCGCGCGCTCGCGTCGGACGCGCAGTTGATCCTGATGGACGATCCCACGCGCGGCGTCGACGTCGGCACGAAGCGCGACATCTATCAACTCGTGCACGACGAGGCGCACAAGGGCCGCACCTTCATCTGGTACACGACGGAAAACGAAGAGCTGTCGCATTGCGACCGCACGTACGTATTTCGCTCGGCGGCGGTCACCCGCGTACTCACCGCCGACCAATGCACGGAAGAAGCGCTGCTTGCGGCGAGCTTCGAGGAGCAGGCCGCATGACGCCAGCGCGCTTTACAGTCGAACGCTTCACTGTCCAGAACACTCAGGCGCGCCTGCGCGCGCTGCTTCCGGCCATCTCGCTGATCGCGGTGCTGGTGCCGATCCTGATCATGCAGCCGGCGGTGATGAGCTACTTCGGCAGCAGCCTGCTGCTCAATCTCGCGGTGCCGATCGTGCTCGCGACGCTCGCGCAGCTCGCGATCATCACCGTCAACGATCTCGACCTGTCGATCGGTTCGTTCGTCAGCCTTGTCGCGTGCATCGGCGCGACGCTGCTGGTGAAACAGCCATGGCTCGGCGTGCTCGCGCTCGTCGGCTGCGTGCTCGCGTATGCGGCCGTCGGCGCGCTGATCGAGCTGCGGCAGATCCCGTCGATCGTCGTGACGCTCGGGCTGTCGTTCGTGTGGAGCGGCCTCGCGATCGTGCTGCTGCCTTCACCGGGCGGCACGAGCCCCGCCTGGCTCGGCACCGCGATGAACTACCAGACGCCGTTGATCGCGGCGCCGATCGTGTGGTCGGTGCTGATCGCGGTCATCGGCCATGTGCTGCTGATGCGTACCTCGGCCGGCGTGCGGATTCGCGGCGCCGGCGGCAATCCCCGCGCGATGCGCCGCTTCGGCTGGTCGCTCGTGCGCAGCAAGGCGACGCTGTACGGTATCGCGGGCATCTTCGGGGTATTGTCCGGGCTGTCGCTGCTCGGGCTCACGACTTCCGCCGACGCGAATCTCGCGCTGCGCTACACGCTGCTGTCGATCGCCGCGGTGATTCTGGGCGGCGGCGAATTCATCGGCGGACGCGTGTCGGTGATCGGTGCGGTGCTCGGCGCGATAACGCTGACGCTTGCGGCATCGTTCCTCGCCTTCCTCAACATTTCGGCTGACTGGCAGGTCGGCATGCAGGGCGCGATTCTGATCGTCGTGCTGTCGCTGCGCGTGCTGCTCCAACGCGGAGAGCGTCAATGAAAACGCAGACTTCGGACAGCGCGATCGGTGCCGGCGGCGGCGTCTTCACACGCTGGCGGGAGCTTCAGGCGCCGTGGGTGTGGTCGTTCGTCGGCGCGGTGCTGGTGTGGTTCGGCATCGTCGGCGTGTTCGGCTTCGGCATCGCCAGCAACGTCGCGCAAACGGCGCTCACGTACGGCGTGTTCATGGTGCTGGTCGGTCTCGGGCAAATGCTCGTGATCACGTCGGGGGTCGGCAACATCGACCTCTCGGTGCCGTCGACGATCGCGCTCGCCGGCGTGATCGGCATGCACGTGATGGACGGATCGGACGCGCGCGTCGCGCTCGGCGTCGCAGCCGCGCTTGGCGTCGGCGTCGCGGTGGGCCTCGCGAATTTCGTGCTGATCCGGCTGCTGCGGATTCCGCCGATCATCGCGACGCTGTCGTCGAGCTTCATCATCCAGTCGATCGCGATCACGCAAGGGCGGCAACTGCCGCCGCCGCCGCCCGCGCTCGGCGCGTTCGCGACCGGACGGTTCGTCGGCGTGCCGTATATCGCGCTGTTTGCGCTCGCGTTGTCGGCGGCGCTCGCGGTGCTGTTGCATCGCGCGGTGTATGGCCGCCGGCTTTCGGCGATCGGGCAGAACGCGCGGGCCGCGTGGCTCGCCGGTGTCGACGTGCACCGCACGCGCTGCGTCGCGTACGTGTTGTGCTCGATGATCGCGGCGCTCACCGCGCTGCTGCTAGCGGCGACGTCGGGCGGCGCGTCGCTCGACATGGGGGTCGAGTACATGCTGATCTCGATCGCCGTGGTCGTGATCGGCGGCACCCTGGTCAGCGGCGGCAAGGCGACGATCGTCGGCGTGTGGGGCGCGTCGATGTTCCTGTACCTCACCAACGCCGCGCTCAATGCGCTTGGCGCCGATGCGGGCGTGCGCGCGATCGTCTACGGCGTTCTGATCGTCGCGGTGACGGTCGCGGCCGGCGGAAAGACCGCGCGGTGAGGCCGCGTGAGCGCACATGAGTGCACATGAGCGCGCATGAACCCGCATGAACTGCTGTTCGAATCCACCCAAAGAACGAGAGGGACATGAAATCCAGCGACTACGAAGTGCATGACCCGCGTTTCAGGCGGCTGCTTCAGCCCAACGCGTTCCTGACGCGCGTCACCGATCAGTGCCTGTGGGCCGAAGGACCGGTCTATTTCCCGGCGACCGACCTGCTCGTCTGGAGCGACATACCGAACAACCGGATGCTGCGCTGGGCACCGGGCATGGGGGTCGGCGTGTTTCGCGCGCCGTCGAACTACAGCAACGGCAACACGCGCGACCGCGAAGGCCGGCTCGTCACCTGCGAGCACGGCACGCGGCGCGTGACGCGCACCGAACACGACGGCAGTGTGACCGTGCTCGCATCGCACTACGAAGGCAAGCGGCTCAATTCACCGAACGATGTCGTTGTCGATTCGAGCGGCAACGTCTGGTTCACCGATCCGGACTACGGAATCCTGAGCGACTACGAAGGGTATCGCGCGGAGAGCGAGATCGGCCGGTGCAACGTCTATCGTGTGGCGGCGGACAGCGCACGCGTGGAACTGGTCAGCGACGAGTTCGCGAAGCCGAACGGCCTGGCCTTCTCGCCGGACGAATCGCGCCTCTATATCGCGGATTCGGCCGCGTCGCACGACGACGGCGCGCCGCGTCATATTCGCGTGTTCGACGTGGCGGGCGGCGCACATTTGCGCAACGGACGGGTGCTGGTCGGGATGGACAGCGGCGTGCCCGACGGCATGCGCATCGACGAGCACGGCAACGTGTGGACCAGCGCGGAAGACGGCGTGCACTGCTATGCGCCGGACGGCACGCTGCTCGGCAAGATCCTGATTCCCGAGGTCGTCGCAAACCTCACGTTCGGCGGGATCAACCGCAACTGCCTGTTCATCGCGGCAACCTCGTCGATCTATTCGCTGTACGTCGGCGTGCGCGGCGCGGGGCGTTGAAGCGTTACACCATCAAAAACAACCGGAGACAGACATGACGATGACAAGATTGGCCGTGGCGCTGTGCATCGCCGCGGCATCGGCGGGTGCGTCGGCGCAGGTCGCGACCGGCGACACCTCGTCGCAAAAGCTCGCGCTGTCGAACAACTACGCGGGCAACAGCTGGCGCCAGCAGATGCTCAAGAGCTGGGCCAGCGTCGCGGACCCCGCGGTGAAGCAGAAGGTCGTCGCGGCCGCGCCGAGCTTCACGACTGCCGAAAGCCAGGCGACCGAGCAGGTCCAGCAGATCCAGAACCTGGTTTTGCAGGGCTACAAGGCGATCGTCGTCGACGCCGTGTCGCCGACCGCGCTCAATGGCGTGATCAAGCAGGCTTGCGGCGCGGGCGTGACGGTCGTGTCGTTCGACGGAATCGCGACCGAGCCGTGCGCATACCGGATCGCGGTCGACTTCCAGGGCATGGGCCGCATGCAGGTCGATTACCTTGCGAAGCGTTTGAACGGCAAGGGCAATCTGCTGGAGATCCGCGGACTCGCGGGTGTGTCGGTGGACGACGAGATTCACCAGGGCGTCGTCGAGCAGTTGAAGAAGTATCCCGGGCTGAAGATCGTCGGCTCGGTGCACGGCGACTGGACGCAGACGGTCGCGCAAAAGCAGGTCGCGGGCATTCTGCCGACCTTGCCGCAGATCGACGGCGTCGTGACCCAGGGCGGTGACGGCTTCGGCGCCGCGCAGGCGATCAAGACGGCGGGACGGCCGACGCCGATCATCATCCTCGGCAACCGTCAGGAAGAACTCGCATGGTGGGCCGATCAGAAGAAGAGCGGCTACCAGACCATGTCGGTGACGATTCCGCCCGGCGCGTCGACGTTCGCGTTCTGGGTGACGCAGCAGATTCTGGCCGGCAAGAAGGTGCCGCACGATATCCGGATGCCGGTGCTCGAAGTGAAGCCGGAAGAACTCGATGCGGTGCTCGCCAGGACGCCGGCCGGTGCGCTGGCGAACAAGGAGTACACGCGCGACGAGGTGGTCGCCGTGATCGACGGGAAGAAGTGAGCGCGCGGTGCGGCTCGAGCGTTTGCTGGCCGTGCCGTTGGTTCGAAGCACGCTCGCCTCCGGGTGGAGGCCATAGGCCAGCAGTTTGGCTGCGGCGTTGGGAAGTTGGCGAGCGTCGGCTAGCGAAAGGTCGGGAAATCGGCCGAGGGTCTAACTGCAACCCTTGCGATCCAACCGATGGTCAAATTTCCAGATTTGCCCGCCGCAATTTACCCGCAAAACCGCCGGAAACAACTGGATTTTCATGGCGTGTGCCGAGCGCAGCGCCAGTCACCGGATGGCTCACCGACGCAAATGCATAACGCCTGACCCATTCGCTGTAACCGCCGACCAGAAAGCCGCCCGAGCGTTCGATGTACTGCTCGCGCGAGTTCCGATAGACCGCCCCCAGCGCAAACCACGGCACCTGCGGCAGGTCGTGATGAACGAGGTGGTAGTTGTTGTTCAGGAACAGCAGTCGCCATCCCCATGCCGCTTCGTTGATTACCGTGCGATGCGCGGCCACCTGGGCGTCGCGATGTTCGTAAAACGAGCGCACCGACGCGAGCGCCAATGAACCATACCCGGCCCCGACGATGAACACCCACACGGGTATTGCGCAGCGCTGCTGCAACCATCCGGTCAGCGCGGCCAGGGCGGCGAGATGGGCGAGCCACGCCGGCACGTCGCGCCAATCGCCGTCCCTGATTTTGCCGAGCGCTTGCGCGCCGGTCGCGGCAAGCGAAAACGCGGGCCCAACCAGCAAGCGACCGAACAAAGTAGTGCGAAACAACAGCAACGCACGCATCGCGGCGCCGGCGCGCAGCCAATCTGCGGAGCTGACGAAATAGCTTTCGGGATCGTGGCCGGGGCGCGTCAGCTGCGCATCGTCGTGATGCTGAAGGTGCGATTCGCGATAGATGCGATAAGGAAACCACACGGCCAGTGGCGCGAAGCCGAGCAGACCGTTGATGAATGGCGAGCGGGTCGGATGTCCGTGCAGCAGCTCGTGCTGCAACGACATGTACCAGGCGCCGAGCACGGCGAGCAGCAAGGTCGTAGCCGGCAAACCGAGTGCGCGAGCGTGTGTCGCGACACCGAACCAGCTAGCGTAGATCGTGACGATCAGCGCCCAGGTTGGCCATTGAGTGCGCCAGGTCCAGCTTCTCGCAAGATCGGCGAGGTCGCTGCGCTGGGTGTCGTCGAGATAGATCGCCATCGTAAAACCGGTCTGAATGCAGAGTCAGACCGATCGTACGGGCGCCCGCCGCGTGCAGGAACCATTTTATCGAGCAATGTATCTGTGCAATCGTGGATAGCGGCTGCCGCGCGATGCACGCTCAACGCAACACGCACTGAATGCAACGCAAGCTCAATGCTGGTCCGCGATCCGGCACTCGTGATCGAGCAGGCCTTCGGCGGTGCCGGTGCCGCCGTCGACATCGATGCCGCTGTTGACGATCAGCCAGCCGTCGCGTTCGGCGGACGGTCCGGCGCCGGTCACGAGAATCGTTTGCGTGGCCATCGTCGCGGGGTCGGGATTGTCGCGCGCGACGATTCGGAACGGGTCGTCGGCGCCGCTGATCGAACTCACGCGCATCACGCGGTAGCGCCGGCCGTCGAGCGTGGTCCAGCGCCAAACGCCCAGCGCATCCTGCGCGTGCCCGGCGAGCGCCGTGCTGATATCGCCGCGCATGCAATCGATATGCAGATGCAGCTGATTCTGCGAGCGTCGGTACTGCGAATTGATTTCAAGGCCGAGCTGATTGTCGGGCAATTCGCGCTTCACCGCGCGCTGCACGTAATGGCGCGAGTTCCACGCGTCGAGCCAGTAGTCCTTCGCGCCGGGGGCCACGATCAGCGGACTTTCGATGCCGGTGATGCGATCGGTCGGCATCAGCAGATATTGCGAGCGGCCGAGAATATCCTTCAGGATCACGTAGCGTTTATCGAGGTCGACGATCTCGCACTGGCCCGGGGTGCCGGTCGCCTGCTGCGACGGCACGCAACGGATATCGACGATTTTCCACAGTGCGTTCGAATCGACGGTCGCCAGACGCGCGCACGAGGTCGCGCTCAGCGCGAGCGCGAGCACGGCGGCGAAATGGGCGAGACGGTCAGGCAGTGTGCGGCGGGAGTGGGCGGTGGCGGTTCTCGTCATCGTCACTTGGGGGGAGGTTGAGCAAACGTAGCAAGGGTGGCGTCATAGTACCGGCGCCGGCAATGCGCCGAGCACCTGTTCGAACGCGATGCCGAGCGCCAGCAGCCGCCGGTCCGAGCCGAGCGGTCCGTCCAGCTCGAGCCCGACCGGCAGGCCGCTCGCGCTGATGCCGGCCGGCAGCGACAATCCGGGAAGGCCCGCGGTGCTGGCGGGATCCGTGTTGCGCAGGAACGCTTCCATCGTATCGAGCGTCGGCCCGCCGTCGATCCTGACCGTCGACGAACCGTTCAGATCGTCGATCGGTACGGCGACGAGGCGGGTGGTCGGAAACAGCAGCGCGTCGAGACCGGCATCGGCGAAGGTCGTCGCAAGATAGCTTTGCAGGCGCGGGCGCCAGTAAGTGAGCGCCGCAGTGTAGTGCGGGCCGAGCACGTCGGCGAGCACTTCGTCGTAAATCGCGCGCACGTCGGGGCTCGCGATCCGCGCGGCCAGTTCGGCGACCGTTTGCACCGGCGCGCGATTCGCGACGAGCCACGCGCGCACATCGTCGAGCGCTTCGTGAACCGCGATCGGGCCGCCGACCATCGCGTTCAGATGTTCGAGTTCGTCCATCGCCACCGGCACGAACGTCACGCCCGCCGCTTCGAGTTTGCGTAACGCGGCGTGCGCGACGTCGTCGACCTGGTGTTCGAGCCCGGCCCACAGCGGCGCCGGCAAACCGATGCGCAGGGTGTCGAGCGCGACCGTGGGCAGTTTGGCATCGCCGCTGATCACGCCGTCGAGCAGCGCCAGATCGGCGACGCTGCGCGCCATCGGGCCGACGGTGTCGCGCGTATGGCTGATCGGCACGACTGCGTCGTGATCGTGATAGCGGCGCTCGGCGCCGCCATTGCCGACCGACGGACGCAGCCCCGCGGTGCCGGTCAGCGCGGCTGGAATCCGCGTCGAGCCGCCGGTGTCGGTGCCGAGTCCTGCCGGTGCGATTCGCGCGGCGATCGCGACGGCTGTGCCGCCCGACGAGCCGCCCGGCATCAGCGACGGATCGTAAGGATTGCGTACCGGTCCCGCATGCGCGGCGAGGTTCGTGCTTGTGATGCCGAACGCGAGTTCGTGCATGTTGGCCTTGCCGAGCACGATCGCGCCCGCGTCGACGAGCCGTTGCAGCGACGGCGCATTCTGTGCCGCCACGAAGTTCTCCAGTGCCGGTGTGCCCGCCGAGGTCGGCAGACCCGCGGTGTTGATGTTGTCCTTGACGACGATCGGCAGACCGGCGAGCGGCAGGCGCGCTCTGGCGGCCGCAGGCAACGCGTCGATGCGGCGGGCGGCGGCGAGCGCGCCGCTCAGATCGAGCGTGGTGAACGCGTTCAGATGGGTGAGCGCGGCGGCGCGCGCGAGCAGCGTGGCGACGTAGTCGGCGGCTTTGAGGCGGCCGGACTGCAGCGCCTCGACCGCCTCGGTTGCGGTCAGCGCGAGTTGTGCGTCGACGGTCCAGGTCATGATTGCAGAATGCGAACGCAAGGGTCCGACTATTCTGGCACAACCGTCTGAATACCGACCGCCGGTCACGCACCACAGCGACGACGTGAAGCGTGCGAGGCGAATTTACCGGCGCGCCTCGCGCGCCTCGTAATCGATACCGACGCGCTTATGGATGATTGTCGATCCACATGCGTCCCCAATCGGACGCGTACGCGAGCGCATGCTCTTCGTCGAAGAAGTAATCGAGCGCGTCGAATGAATACGCTTTACGGGTGTCGGCATTGCGCCGTTCGATCGTCAGATTCGCGGCGAATAGACCATTGGGAAGCGGTTGCGTGGCCGCTTCGACTTCGTAGCCCTTGTAGCGGATATGTGAGTTCATGGTCTTGACTTGTCAGTGTGCTCGCATGCGTCGTGCGGAAAACCAGCGCGAGTCGCGCCGCTCTGTCGATGCCGAGGGTTCGTGAAACGGCAGGCAGGGTGTAGCGTAGGGCGCGCTGTGCAGCGGGTGAACCAATCTTTCGTCGTAAGCAAATCAGCGCGAGGCGGGAGTGATAATCAGCCGCCAGGATTGGCTCAAAATCGCTGTGTTCGATCACACTAAAGCGTTGGGCGCGCGGTGTCTGTTATGTGGCGCACGGTGCGCGGAGCGTGCCGTGTTTTTGATGCGGCGTGACGCGGTCTGAACCGCGTCACGCGGGGGCGTGCAGCGGTTCAGACCGCGTGCAGAAGGCGGGGGGCGTGACTGTCGGCGGCGCCGCGGGTCGATGGCTGGCTTGCGGGCGGCGTCAGTGCGGGCGTATGCCGCGCGTTGAACGCGAGCGCGAATTGCGCCGCTTGCTGACCGACTATCGCCAGTTGTTCGACCACCTTCGGATCGGAGCAACGGTCGGCGCTGTCGAAGCGCGTTTCCAGCGTGTTGATGCCGGCGCCGAACGGCGTCGGCCAGCCGCGCAGCGCATGCGCGATCGAACGCAGCGAGGTCAGCACGGAGCCCGCCGCCTGCCAGCCATAAGCGGTGACGATGCAGCCGACCGCGCGGCCGTCGAGATACGGCCGTTCGTCGGCGCGCAACTCTTCCAGCGTATCGAGCGCGTTTTTCACGAGGCCCGACACGCCGCCGTGATAACCGGGGGTCGCGATGATCACCGCGTCAGCGCGACGTACGGCGTCGATCAACTCGAGCTGTTCGTCGGTGCGCGCCGGTTGTTCCGGCGCGTAGTGCGGCAGGCTATGCAGAAAAGCGCCGCCAAACAGATGGGTCTGTGCGCCGGCCGCTTCGGCGCCGCGCAATGCGAACGCGAGCGCGCGTTCGGTCGACGAGGCCGCGCGCGTCGTGCCGCCAATGCCGACCACGAGAGGGCGGCGGGAATGATCGGGTCTGCTCAACGAAATGCTCCTTCGGTTTTGCGGCTTTTATACGGCTTTCCCTGCGATCCGTGCGCGCGGGCCGTAGCACGACGCGCACGGATCGCAGCGGGCGAACCGGACTTTGAAGTGTCATCTTAATGAGCGCCCGCCGCGCCGCTAAGCGACTTTTTGTTCTAACGATATAACCGCGCGGCCGCTGCAATACACGTGAACGACCGCGCGATAAGCATATGGCGAACTGTTGGTTGGGCACCCGCGGTGCCGACGGTATGATGAATCCGTCTCCTCCATGACATCTCCTTTGACATGGGACTCGGCCTCGCCGCGCAAGTGGCGAGGCCTTTTTTTCGGCCATTTTTCAGTCGACGTGACGGCGCTGCGCACTGTCGTGCGCGTGGTGGTTCCAGCGCTTGCGTCACGATGGCGGCGTTTCTCGCATGCTACGATGCCGCGTGGATTCCCCGCGATATCGAGTTCAGCATGGCAACCCTGTATGACACGCTCGGCGTGCCCGCGCACGCCACCGACGAAGAAATCAAACGCGCTTACCGCAAGGCCGCGATGAAGTGGCATCCGGACCGCAATCATGGCGCCGAAGAAACCGCGCGTGCCGCATTTCAGGAAATCAAGGACGCGTACGCGATCCTCTCCGACGCGGACCAGCGCAAGGTCTACGACACCGTCTACGCGGAACAGATGAGCGCGTTCGAAGCCGAATTGTCGGGCCGGCGCCGCGAGCAGGCCGAACGCGATGCGGCGGCGCGCGCGGCGGACGAAGCGGCGTATGCGGAGATGGTGTCGATCGCCATCCGCTTTGCCGACGAAGGTCATAATCGCGACGTGCTGTTCGGCGTGCTACTCGGGCGCCAATGCGAACCGCAACGTGCGGCGCAGATTGCGGACAGCGTCGCGGCGTTGCAGGCGGCGCGGCGCGAGGAAGCCGAGCGGGCGCAACAGAAGCGGCACGCGCGCAACGCGGCGCGAAGCGCGAAAGCGCACCAGGCTGCCGCTCAGAGGCCCGAGTCAGAGCCAGCCGAAGCCGTTGGGGAGGCCGGCGCCGCGTCGGCCGCCAACGGGACCGATAAGGCGACCTCCGCTCGCCACGGCCACCCCGACACGCCGCATGCCGGACGCGCGCAGCCGCCCAAACGCGAGGAAACCGCCAGCGATATGCACCCGGCCAGCGCGCTGAGCCACCTCTGGCTGCAATTCCTGAACGGTCTGAAATTCTGATGTCGCCCGTTGCCAGCGTGTGACGAATATCCCCCTGTCCGCCAGACGATAGACGTCGACCGAATTGATCGGCAGTCCCGTCTTTGGCGCTCGACATGGCGCTTCTACAATCGATTACGGGTTCGCAATCGAGCGTCCGCCATGTTTCTCACCTACATCCTCGTGGTCGCGATCGCGGCGTTTATTCCTTACGTCGCGACACCGGCAATTGCCGATGGCGCGAAAGCGCTCGACACACCGCCCGCGGCGACCTCGCCCGATGCGACGCCAAACGCGCAGACTCCGGCCGCAGTGGACGGCGACGCGGTCAAGCAGGTCGGGGGGGGGCCGCAAGGACGACCAGGTCCTTTGATCCGACGAATATTGAGCCGGCATGAAAGAGCCGCCCGGACACTGGTACACTGCGCATCGTTCGCAGTGCGTTGTGCCTTGTGCCCGTGACTCGAGATGCCTGGTGCGAATCCCGTGGCGCAAATAATAAAGACGCCGTAGTGTCACGGGGGCGCAAGACTGGATCGGCATAATGCCGGCCGGAGACCAGATAAAAACATCGGTACGGGGAAAGTGTGACCAATAAATATAAGGTGCTGTTTCTTTGCCGCGACAATTCAATCCGCAGCATCATTGCCGAAGCGTTGCTGCACGAACTGGCGGCACACCGGTTCGACGCCTTTAGCGCGGGCCCCGAACCGGCCGCGGGAATCCATCCTCAGGCGCTGGCGCAATTGCAGCCCGGCATCGCCGGGCGCGCGCCGTTGAGCCCGAAAAGCTGGCTCGAATTTACCGGCGAATGGGCGCCGCGCATGGATGTCGTGATCGCGCTCGACGAAGCCGTCGATGCACTGCATGCGCCGGCATTTCCCGGCCAGCCGCTGTTTCTCCACTGGTCGATTGCCGATCCTCTCGCGGGCGAGGCCGCCGGCGCGGACGAACTGGCGCGTCTGTTCGACAAGACTTTTTGGCAAACGGTACGGCAGGTGAGTGCGTTTATCGCGCAACCGGAATATGCACGGCGTACGGCGAACGGGGTCACTTCGGAGCATGCGGGCGAGGCGGCGGAGGCAAGCGGGATTGTCGATGCGCGCAATGCGGTCAATACCGCAAACGGCGGGGGCAGCAGAGCGCTGCGCGGTGCAAGCGGTCATTTTGAAGTCGCCGCGAGGGCGCCTTCGAGCGTGGCAGCCCGCGCCTAGCGGTTACCGGGGCGCGCAAGTCGCGTACCGGCGAATGGATCGTTCGACCAATCCACCTGTTTTTTCGGTTGCGGCACGGCAGGCGCCGGCTTGTCCACCACCAGTTCGAAATGCTCGATGCTCTGGCCTGCGCTGATTGCCTGCTTCAGCCATTGGGGCATTTCGCCGTTTCCGTCCCAGCTGTCTCCGGTCGCGCTGCGATAGCGCTCGGCCTTTTTGGCCATCGACTCGGACGCGAGCGCCGCGGCAAGGTCGTCTGGTTTGATACCAAACTCTTCCATACGATGGCGGAGATACGCAATCATGCTATCCCGCTTTCTTTCGTCCATAAGATATTCGTCCTTCTAAATCGTGCCGCATTCCGTCATTGACGGATGCAGGAAAAAGCTGCGAAGCATCGCGCCCCAAACCAGAGAGGGTCGGCCCGCGATCGGGTTGTCGAGTGAAGTGAAGGCCATGAGCGCCGTTAAAAAACGTTGCTCTCCGAATTGCAAAGCGGGCTGCGCCAAAGGCGGCCGCCTGAAAATCCGACCATCAAACTGAGTATGTCGATCTGCAAATAGTTCAGCATGTCACAGCGCGGCGAACGAGGCCGGTAGACCTGACGTCCGGCAAAGAAGAAACCGTGTTTCGATGCAATGATTGCGAATGGCTGGGATCACTCCACGCTGTCCGTCTTTCACCGGACTTTCGCCGGTGTGCGGGCGCCGCTTCTTGTGCGTTATAGCGACATCATAACGCAATGCGCGCACAAAGCACGTTTTGTTCACGCCGATTTTGCCGACCAATGCGGTTTATCGAACGGTGTGGGCAATTGACCACATCTCTCGCAGCTCCGGATTGAATTCCCCGATGTGCGAACTATAAAAGAACTACGAAAAACTGCGCAATGCAGACTGACAGCTCGCCTCCAGCGGCCATTTCCCGAGTGAAGAGGCGGCAATTCTTTATCTGTTTAGTTCGATGACCCGTCGCGGCAGTGGCGCATTGGCATCGATCCGTTCCCCGCTGTCGTGGGCAATCTCGCTTTCGCCCACGCGGATCCATTGTTCTGGAGGACGAACACTGCTGCGCCGGAGTCGAGGAGTTCCGGAAATGAAATTACGTGTATTGATGATCGCCGCCAGCGCGTTGCTGTTTCTGATCCCCAGGACCGCTAGCGCCGCGGAGCCGGGCGGGCCGCCGGACGCCGCGATGCCGGCCCATGCGGTAATGCAGCAGAACGCGAACGAATCGGCGCAGGCGACTACCGACATATCGTTGGGACAGGGCTGGCAGTCGCGCCAGCAACCGATACAGAACACCGCTTATGGCGGCGTCGCCGCGGGGCACGCGGAAACGGGCGGCCGCCACGCGCAAGCCTGCGCGATCGGCTCCGGCTGCAACGTGTATTTCGGCCAATAAGCGTTGCTTCAGTGCCAACGATAGCGGCAGCGGCCGCGGCGCGCGCGATAACCGACGCTCGCCACGACGCGCCGCGCTTCGTCCTCTGTCATGCAAGCGCCGGTTCGCGCGGCGCGCGGCCGGCGGGCTCGCCCAGTTGCGCGACCAGCGCTTCGACGCCGGGCGCGCTTGCGCTGCTTCCGGCCGCTTCGTAATACCCGCGGAATTCATCCAGCAGTGAGCGCCACGTGCCATGCCAGCGAGTCTCCCGCAGACACGCGCCGGACGAATCGGCAATCCGCAGCACGACGTTGTCCGGATGGAACGTCAGCGTGACGAGGCGACCGTCGATCACACAGGCGGCGGTGCAGGGGCGGGCAGTAATCATATGCGGTGTCCTTTGGATAACGAATGGTGTGCGGTAAAAGTTGACGCGGTTTCCCAGCAAGCGCTGTGCCTGCTTTGCTTTCCTTTCGCCCGGGGGCCGTTATTGCACGGACATTGGGCGGCATGCAAAGTATCGCGGGAATTGACGACAATTTTTTGTCTCTACCGATGCGAAATGCGTGTTAACCCACCGGAAGAATCGTTAAGGATATTTACGCATCTTTTTACACCAGCTTCGACACGAACCGTGCTATGGGAATGCGAATTTAATGGTGCATTGCGCTGGCCTCGATTCGCGGATCTGGTGCTTATGCGCGGCCGTGGGGCCTGCCTTGCCATTCCCCGACGCGTTTGCTAGCATCGCCGGACAGTTCAAGACAGTCATAACCTTATTTATTTCCGGGCCGATTCATTTGCGCCTAACGGTAATCGATGTCCTTGCGAGGAAAGTGTTATGACTAGTCGTTCCCGCGTCCGCTGATGCCCATGCAAGCGGACGTCCACCCGCGCGGTTCCGCGTGCGCCGCCCGCCACAAAGGCCGCGGCGGTTGCGTCGCGGCTCCGCCCGCGTATCGCCCCCTCAGGTTTTTCCGTACGAGATTGCTTTACGTATTGCGACGCGTCCGGGTCGAAGCGCCCTTATGTCCACAGCGCGGGCAGATTTCGACTAAAAGCGGATTAACTGCCCCATTCGCCATTTTTAATGCTCGCGCGAGCGGCGGTTTTGCCGTCAACGCATATACGGAAAATCCAACCGCCGTGCATAGGCATCGTCTTGCGCCGGCCATGCCGATAAGAACAGTTTTTTGCCGTACTACCGACGTAGTCAAAAGGAGAATGTGATGGCTTGCAATAGATCGGATTCGCGGTTCGCGCGCATGAAGGCGATTGCGGTGGCGTTGACGCTGACCGCGGCGACAGCGGGGCCGGCGCTCGCGCAGCAGAACCCGGCGCCCGGGACTGAGCAGCAGGCAGTCGGCGCGGCCGCGCTGCTGCATGTGCAGGCGCGCGTCGTGGCGATCGATCCGGCCACCAACAGTGTGACGCTGATGGGCCCGGAAGGCGGCGTGGAGACGTTCGACGTGAATCCGCAAGCCGCGGACGTGAGCAAGCTGCGGATCGGCGACCTGGTGACAATTGCGTACAAGAAGGCGGTGCTGATCGGCGTCGACAAACTCGCGGCGCGCGGCATTCGCCAGCGGATCGACACCGAACTCACGCAGCCGGCGGCCAACGGCGTGGTCGCGTCGGCGCGGCGCGTCGAAGTGGTGGCGACGATACGCCAGATCGATCGCAAGAATCGCACGATCACGTTGCGCGGTCCGACCCGCACGGAAACGCTCGACGTGTCGCCGGAAGTCGCGCTCGAACGTTTGAAGGTCGGCGATTCGGTGCGCGCGGTATTCGTATCGGCCGCGGCCGCGTCGGTGTCGCGCGATTAGAGGTAGAGCGAAACGGATACGTTCAAGCGTATCGCCGCGCGCGGCGTGGGTCGGCATCAGCGAAGCCGATCACGCGGCGCGTGCACCGGGCGGCGGGCGCCGGCAGGGCGCCCGGCCCGATTGGCGCCACCGGCGCGCCGCCTGCGAAGGAGCACGGCATGGAACCGAAGCAAACGCAATCCACACCCGAAGCGGAGCGTCGGCGGCTGATCCGCAGCAAGATCCACGTCGGCCTCGCGGCGTTCGGCACCTTGTCGGCGGTCGCCGGGATCGGCGTGGTGATCAAGGGCGGTCTCTATTTCGATCGCACCAAGGTGCTGATCGGCGTCGGCATTATCGTCGTGTCGACCATTCTGTATGTCTCGATGCTGTTCGTCGCGGCGGACGAATAACGTCTGCCCGAAAGGCGTCGGACCGGCAGCAAGCGGCGTATCAAGCGCGCCGGCCTGCCGATTCACTTTTGATATCGCCCGCTCCAATAGTCGAATTGTTGCTGTATCGCGGCCCCCGTATATTTGACCCAGACGTCGAATACGGCAGCAGCGATATAAACAGACGACGGCGCGCCGCACGGCCGCCCACAGGAGCACGGCAATGAATCGGATCGATCTGGAGGGGCGCGCGGTCGTCATCACCGGCGGCGCGCGCGGCATCGGCTATGCGGTTGCGCAGCGGGCGTTGCGCTCGGGCGCGTCGGTTGCGCTGTGGGACGTCGATAGCGAACGCCTCGCGCGCAGTCGGCGCGAGCTGGCCGAACTCGGCAAGGTCAGCGCGGTCACTGTCGAGTTGACCGACGAGGCCGCGGTTGCGCACGCCACCGCGCAAACGGTCGGCGAACACGGCGCGATCGACGTGCTGATCAACTGCGCGGGCATCACCGGCGGCAACGGCACCACGTGGGAACTCGAACCCGAAATCTGGCGCCGCGTGATCGACGTGAATCTGATCGGCCCGTATCTGACCTGTCGCGCGGTAGTCCCGCAGATGCTGAAGCAGGGTTATGGACGCATCGTGAATATCGCTTCGGTGGCCGGCAAGGAGGGCAATCCGAATGCTTCGCACTACAGTGCGTCGAAAGCGGGTTTGATCGGACTGACCAAATCGCTCGGCAAGGAACTGGCGACCAAAAATATTCTTGTCAATGCGGTCACACCGGCCGCGGCCAAAACCGAAATCTTCGATTCGATGTCGCAACAGCATATCGACTACATGCTCGCGAAGATTCCAATGAACCGTTTCCTGCTGCCGGAAGAAGCGGCGTCGCTGATCCTGTGGCTGTCCTCCGAAGACTGCGCGTTCAGCACCGGCGCGGTATTCGACCTGTCCGGCGGCCGCGCGACTTACTGAGCGCGCGCTGCATTCGCGTCCTGCGCGCGCTATTCACGCAGATTCGCACGCAGATTCGCACGCAAACTCGCACGCAGCGTCGCACGCAGCGTCGCACGCTGCCTTACGCATTCCTCACCGGAGTCCTTTCATGGCCATGCCTACCATCCGGCACGTGCGTGCCTTCATCGTTCGCGGCGGCGGTGCGGACTATCACGACCAGGCCGGCGGCCACTGGATCGACGATCACATTGCGACGCCGATGGCGCGTTATCCCGAGTATCGCCAGAGCCGCCAGTCGTTCGGCATCAATGTACTCGGCACGCTGGTCGTCGAGATCGAAGCGAGCGACGGCACGGTCGGCTTCGCGGTAACCACCGGCGGCGAGATCGGCGCGTTCATCGTCGAAAAGCATCTCGCGCGTTTTCTCGAAGGGCAGCTCGTTACCGACATCGAGAAGATGTGGGATCAGATGTACTTCGCGACGCTGTATTACGGCCGCAAGGGCGTCGTGCTCAATACCATTTCCGGCGTCGATCTCGCGCTATGGGATCTGCTCGCGAAAGTGCGCAAAGAACCGGTGTACCAATTATTGGGCGGACCGGTGCGCGACGAGCTGGAGTTCTATGCAACGGGCGCGCGCCCCGATCTGGCGAAGAAGATGGGTTTTATCGGCGGCAAGCTGCCGTTGCAGCATGGTCCCGCCGAGGGTGAAACGGGACTGCGGCAGAACCTCGACAAGCTCGCCGAAATGCGCAGCCGCGTCGGTGACGACTTCTGGCTGATGTACGACTGCTGGATGAGTCTCGACGTGCGCTATGCGACGCGGCTCGCGCAACGCGCGCGTGAATACGGACTCAAATGGCTGGAAGAGTGTTTGCCGCCCGACGATTACTGGGGTTACGCCGAACTGCGCCGCAACGTGCCGCGCGGCATGATGGTGTCCACCGGCGAGCATGAGGCGACGCGCTGGGGCTTCAGGTTGCTGCTCGAAATGCAGTGCTGCGATCTGATTCAGCCCGACGTCGGTTGGTGCGGCGGCATCACCGAGCTGATCAAGATTTCCGCGCTCGCCGATGCGCACAATGTAATGGTGGTGCCGCATGGGTCGTCGGTGTACAGCTACCATTTCGTCGTCACGCGCCACAACTCGCCATTCTCCGAATTCCTGATGATGGCGCCGCAAGCCGATCAGGTCGTGCCGATGTTCAACCCGTTGTTGCTCGACGAACCGGTGCCCGTCAACGGCCGGATGAAAGTGCCGGACACGCCGGGCTTCGGCGTGCGGCTCAATCCGGAATGCGCGCTTGCGCGGCCGTATCAGCATTGAATGTTCGAGACGCATCGAGCTCATCGGAGCATGAGCGCGGCGACGCGGCAGTAAAACAGACTTCGACGCAAAGGAGAGTGACGTGCTGCTCAAGGACAAGGTCGTGATCGTCACCGGCGGTTCACGCGGCATCGGCCGCGCGATTGCGGTGGCCTGCGCGCGCGAGGGCGCGGACGTGGCGATCAACTACTGGGGCGATAACGACGCATCGTATGGGCGCAGCTCGGCCGTCGAGGAAGTAATCGGCGAAATCGAAGCGCTTGGCCGGCGCGCGATCGCGGTCGAGGGTAATGTCGCCGCCCGCGATACCGGTCAGGAACTGGTGCGGCGCACGGTCGATGCGTTCGGCCGCGTCGACGTGCTCGCGAGCAATGCCGGCATCTGTCCATTCCACGCGTTTCTCGACATGCCGGCCGACGTGCTCGAAGCGACGGTCGCGGTGAATCTGAACGGCGCATTCTTCGTGACCCAGGCGGCCGCGCAGCAGATGAAGAAGCAGGGCAGCGGCGGCGCGATTGTCGCGACCAGTTCGATCAGCGCATTGGTCGGCGGCGGGATGCAGACGCATTACACGCCGACCAAGGCCGGCGTGCATTCGCTGATGCAGTCGTGCGCGATTGCGCTGGGACCGTTCGGTATCCGATGCAATTCGGTGATGCCCGGCACGATCGCGACAGATTTGAATGCCGACGATCTCGCCGACGAAGAAAAGAAAGCCTACTTCGAGAAGCGCATTCCGCTCGGCCGGCTCGGCCGTCCGGACGACGTTGCCGATTGCGTGGTGTTTCTCGCATCGGACCGCGCGCGCTATGTGACCGGCGCCGCGTTATTGGTCGACGGCGGGCTGTTCGTGAATCTGCAATGAGCGGCGCGCGATGCGTCCGTTAATCGACCGCACTGGGCGTGCTCAGCGTATGCGGCGCGATCGGTGTATCTACCGCGTCGAGCAGGTTGTCGCGCGCGAGCCTGGACGAGAAACCGCGCAGCAGTTCGATGAAACGCAGCGCCGGTTCGGCGAGCGCTTCTTCTTTGCGCGTCAGGATGCCGAAGCCCGCGAGGCTCTTGCCGATTTCGAGCGGCAGCGCGACCAGCAGTGCGCCGCGCAGGTGATCGCGTACGACCGATTCGGGCAGCATCGCAACCGCGTCGTAGTTTTCGAGCAGTTGCAGCGTCGCGAAGATCGACGCGCATTCGGTCAGATTGACCGGCGTCGCGAGCCCCGCGCGCGCAAGTTCTTCCTCGAACAGCACGCGCGCCGGACTCGTGACCGGCTGCGCGACCCACGGCCAGTCGACCAGTTCGCGCAACGTAATACGAGTGCGCCGCGCGAGCGGATGCACCGCGCGCACGACCAGCAACAGCGTTTCGCGCGCGAGCGGCTCGAAGCCGAAGTCGTTGTGCTGAAGCGGATTGGTCAGGCGGCCCAACGCAAGATCTACCTCGCGGCGATGCAACAACTGCACGACCTGGTCGCTCGTTTCGCCGAGAATGCGCACGTTGAGCAGCGGGCTTTCGGTCTTCAGCGCGGCGACCGCCATCGCCAGCAGATCGGGCGCGGCGCCCATGATCGCGCCGACGGTCAACTGTCCATGTCCGCCACGCCGTTTGACTTCGAGATCTTCGGCGAAGCGCGTCAGTTCGGTGAGTGCACGGCGCGCGTAGGCAAGTGTGACGACGCCGAGTGGAGTCGGCGTCATGCCGCGCGCGTTGCGTTCGAACAGCAGGAAGCCGAACGCTTCTTCGATGTCGCCGAGCATGCGGCTCGCGCTCGGTTGCGCGACGTTGACGGTTTCGGCGGCCTGATGAAGATTGCGGGTGTCGTCGAGTGCGACGAGCAGTGCGAGGTGCTTGAACTTGAGCCGGTTGACGAGGGCAACGGCGGCTGAATATTGGCTCATGATGCCCGTGCGATTCGGTTTGTGGATCGCCCAATCCCAACAACGGATTGAGATGCTATCGACGCAGGAATTATAGTCGTTCCAGACGCTCGCCAGACACAGCGCCGCTTAACCGCAGCAACCCGCTTGCATGGGTTTGGAGACAGGCCGCAATGGAAACAATCGCTTTCCGGATGGTGCTCAACCCCGGCATGCGCGCGGAATACGAACGGCGTCACGCGCAAACCTGGCCCGAACTGGTTGACGCGCTGCACAACGCCGGCGTGCGCGACTATCGGATCTTTTTCGACCCGAACACCCATCACCTGTTCGCGGTACTCACGCGCAATAGCGATCACGCGATGGACCAGTTGCCGCAACTCGACGTAATGCGCAAATGGTGGGATTACATGGCCGACATCATGCAGACCGCGCCGGATCATACGCCGCTATCGCAGCCGCTCGAAGCGGTCTTTCATTTGAGTCCGCTGGGCTAACGAACGATTGACGAGTTCCCCCATAACCGCTTTTCACCCGACGAAGGTGCCGAATGCAGGTTGTCGACTCGCATATTCATCTGTGGGATCTGAGCACGCATCGCTATCCGTGGCTGGAAAATCCGGGCGTGTCGTTCGTCGGCGATGCGCGCGAGCTCAAGCATAACTATCTGCTCGACGATCTGCTCGGCGAAGCCGGCGAGATCGAGGTACTGAAACTCGTGCACGTCGAGGCCAATCACGATCCCGCCGATCCGGTCGAAGAAACCCGCTGGTTGCAGTCGCTTGCCGACGCGCCCGAATCGCGGGGGATGCCGAACGCGCTCGTCGCGGCGGTGAATCTGTCCGCCGCGAATGCACCCGCGTTACTGGAAGCGCATGCGTCGTTCGCGAATACGCGCGGAATCCGGCAGATCCTCAATGTGCATCAGAACAAACTCTACGATTACGTCGGCCGTCATTTCATGCGCGAGCGGCAATGGCGCGAGCATTTCGCGTTGTTGCGCCGTCATGATCTGTCGTTCGATCTGCAGTTGTATCCGTCGCAAATGGAAGAGGCGGCCGCGCTTGCGCGCGAGCACGCGGATACGCTGTTTATCGTCAATCACGCGGGAATGTTCGTCGATCGCAATAGCGTCGCCGGGTATCGCGCGTGGCGCGACGGCTTGCGCATGCTCGCGGCTTGTTCAAACGTCGCGGTGAAGATCAGCGGCCTGGCGATGTTCGATCATCGCTGGACGGTTGAAAGCCTGCGGCCCTACGTGCTTGAGACGATCGATGCGTTCGGCGTCGAGCGCGCGATGTTCGCGTCGAATTTTCCGGTCGACCGGCTGTTCGGCTCGTACACGGATGTGTGGCGCGCGTATGCGGCGATCGTCGCCGATGCGAGCGAGGCCGACAGAGCCGCGCTGTTTCGCGGCAACGCTGAACGCTTTTACCGCATTTGAAGCGCCTGCGAAGCAATAGAACACTGCACAGATAACCGCAGCAGAAGTACAGGAGACACGCAGTGCAGCAATCCCCATCCGCGGTGCCGCGACTCGAATTGCGGCATGCGAGCAAATCTTTCGGCCGGGTGCGTGCGTTATCGGACGGCGACCTCGTGCTGTGGCCCGGCGAGGTGCATGCGCTGCTCGGCGAGAACGGCGCGGGCAAATCGACGCTCGTGAAAATCCTCGCCGGCGTGCATCAGCCCGATGCCGGCGAATTGCTGTTGAACGGCGAGCCGCGCCGCTTCGCAACGCCGGCCGAAGCACGCGACGCGGGGCTCGCGGTGATCTATCAGGAACCGACGCTGTTCTTCGATCTGTCGATCGCCGAGAACATCTTCATGGGCCGCCAGCCGGTCGACCGCTTTGGGCGGATTCAATACGACGCGATGCATCGTGAAGTGGACGCTCTGCTCGCATCGCTCGGCGTCGAGTTGCGGGCGGATCAACTGGTGCGCGGTCTGTCGATCGCGGATCAGCAGGTGATCGAAATCGCCAAGGCGTTGTCGCTGAATGCGAGCGTGCTGATCATGGACGAGCCGACCGCGGCGTTGTCGTTGCCCGAAGTCGAGCGGCTGTTCGCGATCGTGCGGAAATTGCGCGAGCGCGACGTCGCGATCCTGTTCATCACGCACCGGCTTGACGAAGTGTTCGCGCTGACGCAGCGCGTGACGATCATGCGCGACGGCGCGAAAGTGTTCGACGCACCGACCGCCGATCTGACCACCGAGGCGATCGTCGCGAAGATGGTCGGCCGCGATCTGGAGACGTTCTATCCGAAGGCCGCTTGCACGCCAGGCGAAGTGCGTCTGTCGGTGCGCGGGCTGACGCGCGTCGGCGTGTTCAAGGACATTTCATTCGAGGTGCGCGCGGGCGAGATCGTCGCGCTCGCGGGTCTGGTCGGCGCGGGCCGCAGTGAAGTCGCACGGGCGATCTTCGGGATCGATCCGCTCGATGCGGGCGAAGTGTGGCTGTCCGGCAAGCGTCTGGCGACCGGCAAGCCCGCGGCGGCGGTGCGCGCGGGGCTCGCGCTGGTGCCGGAGGATCGCCGCCAGCAAGGGCTCGCACTGGAACTGAGCATCGCGCGCAATGCCTCGATGACGGTGCTCGGCCGGCTCGTGCGGCATGGGCTGATCTCGACGCGCAGCGAAACCCGGCTCGCGAATCAATGGGGCGCGCGGCTGCGCCTGAAGGCCGGTGACCCGAATGCGCCGGTCGGCACGCTGTCCGGCGGCAATCAGCAGAAGGTCGTGCTCGGCAAGTGGCTTGCGACCGGCCCGAAAGTGCTGATCATCGACGAACCGACACGCGGCATCGACGTCGGCGCGAAGGCCGAGGTGTACGGCGCGCTCGCCGAACTGGTGCGCGACGGGATGGCGGTGCTGATGATTTCGAGCGAGCTGCCCGAAGTACTCGGTATGGCCGATCGCGTGCTGGTGATGCACGAAGGCCGCATCAGCGCGGAGATCGCGCGCGCCGACGCGAACGAGGAGCGCATCATGGGCGCCGCGCTCGGTCAGGGACTTTCACCGTTGGGACGTGCGGCATGATGCGCCATTCGATCCATTCCGCGCCGGTCCGGCAGTCGCTGCCGAAGCGCTCCGGGCTCGCGCCCGGCGGCCTCGTCGCGAGTCTCGCGAAGAGCCGCGAAACCACGTTATTCGTCGTCCTGATCTTGCTGGTGGCCGGCACCGGGCTCGCGAAGCCGCAGTTTCTGAACCTGCAAAATCTGCGCGACGTGCTGCTGAACGTGTCGATTATCGGCCTGCTGACCGCCGGGATGACCGTGGTGATTTTGATGCGGCATATCGATCTGTCGGTCGGCTCGACGGTCGGCATCAGCGCGTACGCGGTGGGCAGTCTGTATGTCGCGTTTCCACATATGCCGGTGCTGGTCGCGCTGGCGGCGGGGCTCGCGATCGGACTCGTCGCGGGCGGCATCAATGCGCTGCTGGTCGCGGTCGGGCGCGTGCCTTCGCTGGTCGCGACGCTGTCGACGCTGTACATCTTTCGCGGTGCCGATTATGCGTGGGTGCACGGCGGCCAGATCAACGCGACGAGCTTGCCCGACGCGTATTCGCGGCTCGCGACCGGCACGTTGCTCGGGATTCCGAACCTTGCGCTGATCGCGGTCGTCGTGCTGCTCGGGCTTGCGATCTATCTGAAGCAGTTCCGCGCCGGCCGCGAGCATTACGCGATCGGCTCGAATCCGGAGGCCGCGCGGCTCGCCGGCGTGAATGTCGAGCGGCGCGTGATGTCGGGCTTCCTGCTGTCCGGCGCGATTGCCGGTTTCGCCGGCGCGCTGTGGCTCGCGCGTTTCGGCACTGTCGATGCGAGCACCGCGAAGGGCATCGAATTGCAGGTCGTCGCGGCCGCCGTGGTCGGCAGTGTCGCGATCACCGGCGGCGTCGGCACGATTCTCGGCGCGACGCTCGGCGCGCTGGTGCTCGGCGTGATCAGCATCGCGCTGGTCGTGTTGCACGTGTCGCCGTTCTGGGAGCAGGCGATCCAGGGCACGCTGATCGTCGCCGCGATCGCCGCCGATACCTTGCTGGCCCGCTCAGTCGCCAAACGCATGATGAGGAAACGCGCTCATGGCTAAACCCGATTCCGCGCTGCTCACGCGCAAACGCGAAACGCCGCTGCAATGGGAGGCGTTGCTGGTGATCGTGCTGGTCGTGTCACTCGGGCTCGGGCGCTGGTTGTCGCCGGTGTTTCTGACCGGCGCGAATCTGAGCAACGTGCTCGCCGATCTGACTGAAATAGCGTTGATCGCATTGCCGATGACGCTGATCATCGTCGCCGCCGAAATCGATCTTTCCGTTGCGTCGGTGCTCGGCGCGTCCAGCGCGTTGATGGGCGTGCTGTGGCATATGGGTCTGCCGATGCCGCTCGTGATCGTGCTGGTGCTGGTCGCCGGCGCGTTGGCCGGTTTGCTGAACGGGCTCGTGATCGTCAAGCTGAATCTGCCGTCGCTCGCGGTGACGATCGGTACGCTCGCGCTGTTTCGCGGCCTCGCTTACGTGCTGCTCGGCGATCAGGCGATCGCGGATTTTCCGGCCCGCTACACCGCGTTCGGGATGGATACGCTCGGCGCGAGCTTTGTTCCGCTGCCGTTCGTAATCGTGATCGTCGCAGCGGTGCTGTTTACCGTACTGCTGCAGGCGACCGCGTTCGGCCGCAGCCTCTACGCGATCGGCGCGAATCCGACCGCCGCCGCCTTCTCCGGCATCGAGGTCGCGAAGATCCGCTTGCGGCTGTTCGTGCTGTCGGGCTTCGTCAGCGCGCTTGCCGGCATTGTGTACACGCTGCGGTTCACCAGCGCGCGGGGCGACAACGGCGAGGGCTTCGAGCTGTCGGTGATCGCCGCGGTGCTGTTCGGCGGCGTCAGCATTTTCGGCGGGCGCGGCTCGATGGTCGGCGTGCTGCTGTCGCTGCTGATCATCGGCGTGCTGAAAAACGCGTTGACGCTCGACGACATGTCGAGCGAAACGCTGACGGTGGTCACCGGCGTGCTGCTGCTCGCGTCGGTGCTGATCCCGAACCTGGTCGCGCGCTGGCGCGCTGCGCGCGACCGGCGTTTCATCGCGAAGTCGGCCGCGGCCTCGGCTTCGTCTGTTTCTTAGTGATCCCATGTAATCCACAGCTCTGCACGACCGATAACCCGGACCACTTTCTGTCCAACAACAACGCAGGAGACACGTCATGTTCAAACCTCTACGTCATACCGGCACGGCCGCGCTATGCGCCGCGTTGCTCGCGATCAGCTGCGGCGGCGCGCTTGCCGCGGACCTGAAAAGTGGGCTGAAGATCGCGTTCCTGCCCAAGCAGATCAACAATCCGTATGAGGTGATCGCCGACGATGGCGGGCTGGCCGCGATCAAGGAATTCGGCGGCATGGGCAAGGCGGTGGGACCGTCGGATGCCGGCGCGTCGTCGCAGGTGTCGTATATCAACACGCTGATCACCCAGCATCAGGACGCGATCGTGATCGCCGCGAACGATGCGAACGCGGTCGTGCCGTATCTGAAGAAAGCAATGGGCCAGGGGATCAAGGTCGTGACCTTCGATTCGGATACCGCGCCCGAAGGCCGCCAGTTGTTCGTCAATCAGGCGAACGCGGAAGGGATCGGCCGGGGCCAGGTGCAACTGGTCGCGAAGCTGATGGGCGGCGAGGGCGAGTTCGCGATTCTATCGGCGACGCCGAACGCGACCAATCAGAACACGTGGATCAAGTGGATGCAGGACGAGCTGAAAAAGCCCGAGTACTCGAAGATCAAACTCGTCAAGATTGCTTACGGTAACGACGACGATCAGAAGTCGTTCGTGGAAACTCAGGGGCTGTTGCAGGCGTATCCGAATCTGAAGGCGATCGTCGCGCCGACCACGGTCGGGATCGCGGCGGCGGCGCGTTATATCTCGACGTCGTCGAGCAAGGGCAAAGTCGCGGTGACCGGTCTCGGCACACCGAACCAGATGCGCGCGTTCGTAAAGAACGGCACCGTGACCGCATTCCAGTTGTGGGATCCGGCCGAGCTCGGCTATCTGGCCGCGTATGCGGCAGCCTCCCTCGCGTCGGGCAAGATCAGCGGTAAGGAAGGCGAAACGTTCGACGCCGGCAAGCTCGGCAAGCGGACCGTCGGCGCGCAAGGCGAAATTATTCTCGGACCGCCTACCACCTTCGATGCGAGCAATATCGATAAGTACAACTTCTAGGCTGCGGTTCTTCTCAGGGCGGGCAGTGTCGGTGTTTCAGCACTTAGCGCCTGATCGGAAAACGCTGCGCATAAGCGACGGACGGCGAGGTACTGCCCCAGCTCTTGCCGTCGATCAACTCACGGGTCATGCCCGCGTCGCGCGGCACCGCCACGTTCACGCGCGCGGCGGCCTCGCGATACAACTGCGTCTGGTTGATGCGCGCGGCTATCGCATCGTAATCGCCGCGCGCGTCGATCATCCCCCAGCGCTCGAACTGCGTCAGAAACCACGCGCCTTCGAACGGATGCGGATAGTTGACCGCGCCGTCGTCGAAAAAGCGCATCGGCAGACGGCGCGGCTGCGCGGCGTCGGTGCGATTGTCGAGCCGCGCGGCGATCAGCGCCGCGTCGATGCCGATGTACTCCGGCTGCGCGAGCCAGCGCGCAATCTCTTCGCGATGGCCGGCGCCGTCGAGCCAGCGGCATGCTTCGAGCACCGTCTGCACGAGCGCGCGGCTCGTGCGCGGGTAGGCGTCGACGAAATCGCGCCGGCAGGCCAGTACTTTCTCGGGATGGTCCGGCCACACCTCACTCGTATAAGCGACGGTCCTGCCGACGCCGTGCGCGTCGGCCATCGCATTCCACGGCTCGCCGACGCACAGTCCGTCGAGCCGGTCTTCGGCGAGCGCAGCGACCATCTGCGGCGGCGGAATCGCGACGCTGTCGATCTCGCGCAACGGATCGACGCCCTGCGCCGCGAGCCAGTAGTTCAGCCACATCGCGTGCGTGCCGGTCGGAAACGTATGCGCGAACACCGGCTTGCGGCCGAGCGTCGCGAGCGCGGCGCGCAGCGTGCCGTGTTTCGCGAACGCGTCGGCGAGACGGTTCGACAGGGTGATCGCCTGGCCGTTGCGGTTCAGCACCATCAGCACCGCCATCTCGGCGCGCGGGCCGCCGAGGCCGAGCTGCACGCCGTAGGCGAGGCCGTATAGCGTGTGCGCGGCGTCCAGGTCGCCGGACAACAGTTTGTCGCGCACGGCGGCCCACGACGGCTGCTTGCACAGTTCGAGCGTGAGCCCGTGCGCGTGGCCGAATTCGAGCAGCTTCGCGGCGACGAGCGGCGCGGCGTCGGCGAGCGCGACGTAGCCGAGCCGCAGATGGGTGTTTTCGGGCGGCGGCGCGGAACAAGGCTCAGAAGCGGGCGCGGTGGTGGTAGTGGCTGGATTCATGAGCGCATCATTTGAGCGAGCCGGCCGACGCGACGACCGCGCGCGCGACCTCGGCGAGTTTGACGCCCTGGTTCATCGCGCGTTTGCGCAGGCTGGCATAGGCGGCGGGTTCGGTGAGTTTTTGCTGATCCATCAGCAGGCGTTTCGCGCGGTCGATCAGCTTGCGCTCGGCAAGTTCGTTCTCCGCTTGCGCGAGGCGCTCGCGTAGTTGGGATTCCTGTGCAAATCGCGCGAGCGCGACTTCGAGGATCGGCGCGAGCCGCTCGCTCGCGAGGCCTTCGACCGAATACGCGGTGACGCCGGCGTTGACCGCGTCGCGGATCAGCTGCTGGTTGGCGTCGTGGCTGAACATCAGCACCGGACGCGGCGCGCTCGCGTGCATCACGGCGAGCTGTTCGAGCGTGTCGCGCGACGGCGACTCGGTGTCGATGATGATCACGTCGGGCCGCTCGTCCTGCACCGCGCGGTGCAGCGCGTGCGGCGTCGCGGTGCCGGCGAGCATTTCGCAGCCTAGCCGGGCGAGCGCATCGCGCAGATCGCCGATTGGTTTGTCGGTGTCGGTGACGAGAAGAACACGCAGCATGGGGGAGGTGGGGGAGACGACCTATGCTTTAAAGCAATGGGTGTGCCATGTGGTGCGTGGGGTCGCTGGGGGCGGCGCGAGAGGGAGAGGTGGTGGTGGTCGGCGAATCAGGCGGGATTTAGCGGGGATTTAGCGCTGAACGTGGGTGATGGCTGCGCGACCCATCGGCGGGCGATCTGTTGTCGGCGAGTCCGCGCTCCTGCACCGGCGCGGGGCATCGGCCGGCGCGGACGCGCGATGCACCGAAGCGGCGCATCGTGTGCGCCGCTGCCGAAGCTCTCGAAGCTCTCACAGCCAGCGCGAATAACTATGCGGCGAAAACAGCACCGTGACCGCCATCATCGCGGCGATGCAGCCGGCGAGCATGATCCATGCGGCCCCGAAGCCGCCGCTCCAGCCGCGCACGACGCCGGCCACGAGCGGCGCCAACGCCGCGACGATAAAGCCGACACCCTGCGTGAACGCGACCAGCTGCGCGGTGATCCGGTGATCGGCCGAGTGATCCATCGCGGTCACGAGCGTCAGCGAGAACACGCCGCCGAGTCCCGCGCCGGCGACGCCGACCCATAGCAGCGGCGCGGCATCGGGCATCACGATCAGGCCGAGCACGCCGGCCAGTTGCGCGCACAGCCCGAGCAGCAACCACGGCCGCCGGTCGCGAAACGACGCGGCCGCAAGCGGCAACAGCAACGCCGACGCGGCCTGGAACACCGTCATCGCCGCGAGCAGCGAGCCGCTCCCGGCAACGCTGACGCCGCGCTGCTGATAGAACGCCGGCAGCCACGCGACGAGACTCGTATAGCCGCCGTTGACGATGCCGAAGTACAGGCCGAGCGTCCACGCGCGCGGCGTGCGCCACGGTGAGAACGAGCGGGCGGCCGCAGCCGCGGAGGCCGCCGCCGGCCGCGCCGTACCGGCTCCGGCGCGGCCAGCGTTGCTGCCAGCACCGCCGGTACCAGCACCACCCCGCCGCGTCAACCCGCACCAACACGCGAGCGCGACACAAGCCGGCAGCCCCCACACCGCGAGTCCCGCATGCCACGACTGCACGGACTGACTGACCCACGGGCTCAGGCGCGCGCCGAGCCCGCCGCCGCCCATGATCGACGCCGAGAACACGCCCATCGCGAGGGGCACATGCGCCGGAAAGCGTTGCTTGATGACGGCCGGCAGCAGCGCCTGGATCGCGGCGACGCCGGCGCCCGCGAGCAACGCGGTCGCGAGCAGCGTGAGGCCGCTCGACGCGAACCAGCGCGCCGCGCAGGCGAGCGCGATCGCCTGCAGACCGAGCGCGACCCCGCGCGTTTCGCCGACGCCGCGCGTGAGCGCCGCCGCGCCGAACGCGCCGATCCCCATCGCGATCACCGGCAGACTCGTCAGCAGCGACGCGCCAAAGAAGCTCAGGCCGGTGTCGGCTCGAATGGTTGCCATCAGCGGACTGATCGAGGTCAGCAACGGCCGCAAATTGATGCCGATCACGACGATCACCGCCAGCCACACGAACTGATGCAGCGTCAGCGCGGCGGGCTCACGGCTCGTGCGGGAGTGGGGCGGGTTGACGCTGGAAGGCGAATTCACGGAGCGACCTCGAAAGTGGCGGGCGGTTTTTTGGTCAACCATAATAGCTTTAAATGGTTAACCAATTTCCGAATGTCCGGTATAAGCGCGGCGGTAGCCGAGCGAATTGGCGTCCGCAGCGGGCCGTCGCTAGAATGCTGCGGCGCCGTTCCGTTTTACGTTCCTAACCTTCCGCTCACTGAATTCATGGCTATGCGTTCCCGGCGTCCCTCGCCATCCTCTTCGGCCGAAGCCGCTCCAGCCGCAGCCCCAGCCACAGCCGGCGACCCCGCCGCGCAAAGCGTCGAAGAGCGCATTTACGCGTCGATTACCGCGGCGTTGCTGCAAGGCCGTTTGCGGCCGGGCGCGCAACTGGTCGAGCGCGATCTGGCGGCCGCGTTCGGCTGCACGCGCGGCGCGCTCCGCAAAGTGCTCGCGCGCCTGGGCTACGAGGGCAAGCTGGTGCTGGAGGTGAATCGCGGCGCGTTCGTGCCGTCGCCGTCGGAGGAGGACATTCGTCAGGTGTATCGCGCTCGACAGATCGTCGAGGCGGGCATCGTCGCATCGCTGTGCGGCGCGTTGAGCGCCGCGCATAAACGCCGGCTGCGCGCGCATGTGCGCGGCGAGGAAAAGGCGTTGCGGGCGGGCGCGATCGATGAATCCGTGCGTCTTGCCGGCCAGTTTCACGTGTTGCTGACCGAACTGGCGGGCGGCACCGAATTGCTCGGGCTGGTCGGTCAACTGGTCGCGAAGACCGAGTTGTACAAGGCGCTATTCGATCCGTCGAAGGGTTCGAGCTGCTCGGCTGACGAGCACGCGCGAATCATCGATGCACTCGATGCGGCAGACTTGCCGAGCGCATTGGCCGCGATGCGCAAGCACCTTGCGGAACTGGAGGAACGGGTGGTGAAGCAGGTGAGGAAAAGCGCGCAAGGCGGGGATATCGGGGCGGTGTTTGGCGGGTAGGTTGTGGCGACAGTGCGGGCAATACGTGGCGCGATGCCTATCGGAGGATCGGAGGATGGGCGAACCGGATCACCCGCTGTGCCGCCCCCGCCACGAGGCTTGACCCGCGTGCATGAGGCCGCAATGCATCGCACTACCTGGCAACGCGATGCCCACCGCGTTGCCAAACCCGAACCGCCGCGCCGGATTAGCGGCGCCGCTGCCCCTGCGAGGCCGGGCGCGGACCGCCGCCGCCCGGGCGTTCGTCCTTGTGACGGAAATTGATCCGCCCTTTGGTCAGGTCGTAGACCGACATTTCGAGCGTCACGCGGTCGCCCGCGAGAATACGGATATGGTTCTTGCGCATACGTCCGGACGCATAGGCGCCGACCACGACGCCGTTGTCGAGCGTCACGCGGTAGCGGCTATCCGGAAGCACTTCGTCGACGATGCCGTCAAGTTCAATCAGTTCTTCTTTCGCCATGCATAACTCCTGGTCGATGGGATAAAGGGGAGGTCGGCCGCCGGCGCACCGGACAAACACGACTTCAATTCAATTGCGGTAATCGGACAGCGGCGCCCAACGGGCTCGAATGCACGCTGCACGATATCTGTGATGAGCCGATGACGCCGTTCAAAGATCGGTGACCGACTGGCCGCTCACCTGGCCGTCGATCAACTTCTGCGCATGCGCCATGCACGCGATGCGCGCCTTGCCCATGCCGTCGAACGGAAACAGATACTGGAGACGAAACACCCGGCCGTCGGCAGCCGGATTCGCGCCGACGCGGCAGATCCGCACCGACGCGTCGTAACCGGCGCCCGGATTGCGGCCCGCTTCCGCGCTCGCCGGGCGGCGCGGATAGACGAGCGGGTGAATTTCGTAGCCCTTGTAGGTCTTTACTGCTGGATTCATCGAAAACGTGTCCTGTATGCGTGGTCCGCGTGTGGCTGCCCGCGTTGCCCGCGCGCTCTGCGCGGGCCGGTCGCAACAGCGCGACGACGGGGACCGGCGGCGCAGCACCTTGGGGGCGCGCCGCAATGAAAATGGTTGGCACAGGCCTGCCGGGCCCGGCTGACTCGATGTCGCAAGCAATGGCAATGACGATGACTCACCGGTCGCGCGCAAGCGCGGGTTCGACCGAAAATGCGGAAGCGGCGCGGAACTCGCGCGCATCGGACGGAAGAAGCTGAACCGCTCGGTGTGCTACTCGCGACGGCGAATGCATGCGGCGCATTGCCGGAATGACGGGACCGCGGAAAGCGGCGGTCGAACAGTCGGGGGTAGTGCGGAGATGCCGGCTTGAGACTGCCTGGTGCTGCCAGTGCTATATGGGTGCTTACTGCAACTATTGCAATATTTTGCCTGAAACGGGCCGGATTGGATAGTGGCAACTACCGTGCAGCGCTGGAACGCCCGCCTGGCGGGGCTTTGCACGCAGCGGGCCGGGGCCGCCGAGCGGCGCGGCGCGGCAGACGACGCCGGCAACCGCGTCAGCGTACCGTGTCGGCGACCCGTTTCTGTTGCTCGCGCGCGGCGGCTAGCGGGATCCGCGCGTCGTCCCAACTGGCCAGCCATTCGACTTCTTTCGCGGTGAACACCTGGCCGTAGTTGCGCAGCGCGTATTGCAGGGAATCGATCACGTGATTGCGGATAATCTCCGGCGTGCGGGTGTCGTCGAGCACGGCGCGAAGCGCTTCGAGTGTGGCCATCGGTTGGCTCCGTTCGGTTGGATAAACGGTATTTATCCCACGAAAAAAATCGCTCCGCGAGGCGGACAAAAATTGGTGCGTGGTCTCGCGTGGGCAGGTGGCGAAGTTGCGGCGATATTGCGCCGGCGTTGCTACGGGCCCTGCCAGGCCGCGGCAGCGGCAGCGGCGGTGACTCTGCGAGCTTGCCGTCGCCGCCTGCTCGGCGCGGTCGCGACGCCCGGGCGAGGCCGCTACAATGGCGAGTTGCCGGCTGCGGGCCGAGCGCGCGCTGTGTAATGTTGCATCGCTTGCGTCGCGGCAGCGGCGTGGCGACGCAACCGCAACCGCGCCGCACCGCCGTCTCCTCCGAACCCAGCGATTTCCGATGCGCAATCCGAACGTGTCTCCTGTCAAAGACCTGCTGCTCAAGCGTTACGCGCCGATCGCCGACGGCATCGCCGCGCTGCTCTATCCGTGCGCCGAAGTGGTGATTCACGACCTGCGTGATCAGACCATCGCGTATCTGGCGAACAATCTGTCGCGGCTCGAGGTCGGTGCGCCGTCGGTGCTCGACGACGTGCTGTTCGCGGCGCGCGGCCAGACCATCGGTCCGTACGAAAAGCTGAACTGGGACGGCCGCCGCATGCGCTGCGTGAGCAATATCCTGTTCGACGACGACGGCAAGCCCGCCGGCATGATGTGCGTGAATTTCAACATCGCGGTGTTCGAGGACGTGCGCTCGACGCTCGATCTATTCATCAAGGGCGGCGCGATGAGCGACGCGCCCGGCGAGGACCTGTTCCGCGACGACTGGCAGGACCGCATCAACACCTATCTGCACACGTGGCTGCGCGAGCGGCAGATCGGCATCAATGCGCTGACCCGCGAGCACAAGCGCGAAATCGTCGAAGCGCTGCATGCGCAGGGCGCGTTTCGCGGCCGCAGTTCGGCGAACTACGTGGCCGCGGTGCTGACGATGGGCCGCGCGACGGTCTACAAGATTCTGAAGCAGATGAAAGAGGGCGGTTGAGCGTGTAGCATGCGCGCGATCGCTCCGATTCACCCGATACGAGGTCATTCACTGTGCGTTTCCGGCACTACAAAGGCGGTATTTACGAACTGGTTTGCGAGGCTATCCTCGAATCCGATCCGGGCGTCACGATGATCGTCTACAAGGCGGCTAACGGGACGATCTGGACTCGGCCGTCGACCGTGTTTTTCGAGCTGGTCGAGGTGGACGGCGCGCGGGTGCAGCGCTTCGCGCCGCTTGATTCCGCGGCCGACGCACCCAACTAACGAAGCACCCCCATCCCGCGCGGATCGAACCGCGCCGCGTCAACCACACGAACAGGAAATCACCATGCGCCTCTTGCTTGCCATCCTTCTGCCGTGGCTGCAGTTCTTCACCATCGGCCGTCCGTTTGCGGGCATCATCTGCCTGATTCTGCAAATCACGCTGATTGGCTGGGTGCCGGCCGCGATCTGGTCGGTGTATGCACTGAGCCAATACAACACTGACAAGAAAATTGCCCGCGCGATGGGCGCTCAGCGTTAAGCGAGGCTGCGGCGCTGCGGCGCCGCGTTAAAGACTTAGTTCGAATCGCTTCCGTCCTGCCTGATCAACGACGCCTCCGGCACCTGCAAAATGAGATCGGACTCGGCGACTGCGACACACGGCAGGATCAAACCCTCCGCCTTTTCCTCACGGCTCACGCCCGGCCATTCGATCGTGTAACGCACACGTCCAGCCTTCATCTTGCACAGACAGGTTCTGCAAGTGCCGTTGCGGCATGAGCGCGGCAAACGCAGATTCGCAAAACCGGCGGCTTCGAGAATCGTTAGCGAATCGGGCGCTTCGAAGCTCAGGCCGAGCGGCTCGACGCGAACCAGGGGCGGGCGGGTGGAATTGGACATCGCGTTAAGGGGGCTGGGTCGGCGACACTTTACACGGGATCGTTTGGCGCGAATGCCGGCCACCCCCTCCAATCCGACAAAAACTAGAACTTGCGCGTTGCCCGAACTCGTCTAAAGTGAATCAATTCACCTCCGCGTGTCGCGAACCGTCGATACCGCCGCGAGGTGACGGCCCGCGTCGACAGCATGGGACAAGGAGGAAACGAGCGGTGGACGCGGCACGACGAAACCGGCGCGCGCATTACCCATTCGCCATGCGCGGCACTCTTCCAGGTGATTCCCATGCAGATCCATTTCCCGAACGAAGCGCCTGAATATTCAGGGCGCGAACTTACCCTGGCGTTTCCGGCGCTGGTCGATGGACAGAGGGTGGAGTGCATGATCACCGCGGAAGCGCTCGAAGACCACTTCGGCGCGGAGTCGCCGCGGCAGGAAGACATGATCGTCGCGTTCGACGCGCATCGGCCGCGCATCGAGGCGGCCACGCGCCGGCTGTTGTCGGAGACGCGCGCGCAATGCCTCGTACTGCGAAGCGGCTACGTGCGCTTTTACGAGGCGAACTGGCGCAACTGAGAACCGGGGCCACCGCACCGGTGGCCGAAGGGATAACGGGCCGGGGCGCGCTTAAATCATTCGCCGCAGCGTGCGATCCTTGAGCACCACGTGGTGCCCGATCGCCGCGAGCGCGTGCAGGCCGATGACCCAATAGAACACGTTGCCGAGCAGCTCGTGCGCGTCCTTCAGCAATGGCCGCGCGATCGAATCCGCGCCGATCAGCGTGATGCTGATATCGCTCCATGGGAGTGCTACCGGCCGCCCGCCCGCGTTGACCAGCAAGATGCCGAGCAGCGGCTGAACGATGATGAAGATATAGAGCACCAGATGCGCGCCGCGCGCGAGAAAGGCGAGCAGCCGGTTGTTCTCGACCTCTTGCGGCGCGCCGGCCCACAGCCGCCACAACACCCGCAATATCGACAATCCCAGCACCAGCGTGCCCGCCCAGAAATGAATCCCGGTCCAGAACGCGCGGCTGTCTGAGCCGCGCGGGCCGCGGATTTCGATCGCCAGGTAGGCGAGCGCGATCAGCAGAAAGATGATCCAGTGAAAGAAGATCGCGGGCTTCGTGTAGCGGTCCGCCGTGGGGCTGTATGAGGACATCGGAGGCTCCTTCAGTTCGATCGTTGTTCGAATCGTCTGATAATAGACGGTGCACATCGGAGCGCACACCGCTGATACGCCTTTCCTTGATTTATGCCTCGATGCGCGCCAGTTTTCGGCCTCGTCCTGGCTGCCCCCCGGTTCGCCGGCCCTGTTTCATCCGGCGCGGTGTCGCGCTCATTCGCTGCCGAGATAGAAGTAACGGAACAGGAAAATCGCCGCGATGATCCACACCACCAGCTTCACCTGACGCGCCTGGCCCGTCAGCAGCTTCAGGCCCGCGTACGAGATGAAGCCGAACGCGACGCCGTTCGCGATCGAGTAGGTGAACGGCATCAGCAGCGCGGTCAGCGCGGCCGGCACGACTTCGGTCGCGTCGTCCCACGGCAGGTCGAGCATTTCGCGCAGCATCAGGCACGACACGTAGAGCAGCGCCGGCGCGGTCGCGTACGGCGGCACGACTTCGGCGAGCGGCGCGAAGAACAGCGCCGCGACGAACAGCACCGCGACGGTGATCGCGGTCACACCGGTGCGCCCGCCCGCCTGCACGCCGGACGCGCTTTCGATATACGCGGTCGTCGACGACGTGCCGAGCATCGAGCCGGCCAGAATCGCGGTGCTGTCCGCGAGCAGCGCGCGGTTCAGCCGGTGCATCTTGCCTTCGACCAGCAGCCCGGCGCGGTTCGCGACGCCCATCAGCGTGCCGGTCGCGTCGAACAGTTCGACGAGGAAGAACACCAGCACGACGTTCAGGATGCCGGTCGACAGCGCGGTGCGGATGTCGAGCTGCAACAGCGTCGGCGCGATCGACGGCGGCGCGGACACGATGCCGTGAAACTCGTTGCCGCCGAAGAAAAAGCTCAGGACCGTCACGCCGACGATGCCGATCAGGATCGCGCCGCGCACCCGCAGATGATCGAGCGTGACGATGGCGAAGAAGCCGATCGCGGCGAGCACCACGTGCGGATCGTGCAGATTGCCGAGCGTGACGAGCGTGGCCGGATTGCCGACCACAATGCCGGCCGACTTCAGCGAAATGATCGCCAGAAAGAGGCCGATACCGCCGGTGATCGCGATCCGGATCGAGTGCGGAATGCCTTTGACGATCACCTCGCGCACCCGGAACAGCGTGACGATCAGGAACAGGCAGCCGGAAATGAACACCGCGCCGAGCGCGGCTTCCCACGTGTAGCCCATGCCCTTGACGACCGTGTACGCGAAATACGCGTTCAGGCCCATGCCGGGCGCGAGCGCGATCGGGTAGTTCGCGTACAGCCCCATGATCAGCGACGCGAGCGCGGCCACGAGGCAGGTCGCGACGAACACCGAACCCTTGGGCATGCCGGCGTCGCCGAGAATCGCCGGATTGACGAAGATGATGTAGGCCATCGTCAGGAAGGTGGTCACCCCGGCGAGCACTTCGGTGCGCAGGTTGGTGCCGACGGCGTCGAAGCCGAAGTAGCGTTTTATCGAGTCCATGTGGCGGGTGTTCTCTCTCGTCGTTCGGAAAGTGTTGTTGTGGTTGGGTAGTTGAGGCGGATACGGATGCGGATCGCGGTGACGCCGGGCGGGCGCCGGGCGAAGCCGGCCGCGCGCCGGCCGCACGCCGGCATTACGGCGGAATTGTAAACACGAATGAAGGCGGCCCGGCGCCTACGGCGCGCCGCGTCGCGCGCGAACGCCCGTCAGCCGGGCGATTGACCCGGCGAGTGTGGCGCCGGCGCATCACCGCGCGGCGGGTTGCGGGCCAGCCAGCGATCCAGTTCGCCCGCGAAACTTTTACCGTCGCGCGGGCTGTAGGCGGCCGGGCCGCCGGTATCGACGCCGCTCGAACGCAGCTGGTCGAGCATCGAGCGCATCCGCAGGCGTTCCTCGATCGTGCCGGGCGTGAACCAGTTGCCGCGCGGATCGAGCGCATGCGCGTGTTTGGCCAGCACCTGGGCGGCCAGCGGGATATCGCCGGTGATCACGAGGTCGCCCGCCGCGACGCGTTCGACGATCAGCTGATCGGCGGCATCGAAGCCGGGCGGCACCTGGATCGCGCGGATCAGCGGCGACGGCGGCACCCGCAGAAAGGAGTTGGCGACCAGCGTCAGCGGCATGCCGGTGCGGCGTGCCGCGCGATAAAGCATGTCCTTGACGACGGCCGGGCAGGCGTCGGCATCGACCCAGATAGGCATGGTGCGGATTCCGGCTGAGCGCGGCCGGGCCCGGCGGACGGGGCGGCTGCGGAAGGTGGTGAAGGTATCGAAGGGTCGAGATGATACCGCGCCGCCGGGCGGCGGTGGTTTTGCCCCGGGAGCGGCGGCGACCGGCGACCGGCCAGCGCTCGCCGTCCCACCGCTGTCCGCTCAGCGTCGTCGCCCCCGCGTTACTGCACCGCGGTTGCGCCCGCCTGCTGCGCGCGTTGCTGCGCGACGATGCGGCCCGCGCGCAGCGCGTTCTCCGGATAGTTCAGCCAGTCGAACGGGTCGTAACCGGCGGCGCGCCATGCGGCGAGGTCGGCGCGCACCTGCGCGCGGGTCTTCGGCGCCGACGGATCGGCGGGCTGCGTAACGGCTTGCGTAACGGCTTGCGCGCACACGCTGAAACTCACGGCGCCGAGCAGCACGCCGAGACCAAGTTGGGAAAGCATTTTCATCACAGACTCTTCAGGCTCCGATGGAGCATTAAAAAACAGCCGGGCATTCTAGATTTTTGCTGGGCGCCGAGTAAGGCGACAGGAAGCAATGCAGCATTTCTGCCGGCGGGATGGGCCGGGTAGGCCGGGTGCGATGGAGCTCAGGCCGGCGGCTTGCCGAAGCGCTCCATCACCGCGCTGACCAGATCGATCGGCAGCGGAAAGACGATCGTCGAATTCTTGTCGGCGGCGATCGTCGTCAGCGTTTGCAGATAGCGCAACTGCATGGCCTGCGGCTGCTGCGCGAGCGTCTGCGCGGCCTGCAGCAGTTGCTGCGACGCCTGCAGTTCGCCCTCCGCGTGAATCACCTTCGCGCGCCGCTCGCGCTCGGCTTCGGCCTGGCGCGCGATCGCGCGAATCATCGTTTCGTTGATGTCGACGTGCTTGATCTCGACGATCGACACCTTGATGCCCCACGCGTCGGTCTGCGCGTCGAGCACCTTCTGGATGTCGGCGTTCAGTTGTTCGCGCTCCGACAGCAGCTGGTCGAGTTCGTGCTTGCCGAGCACCGCGCGCAACGTAGTCTGCGCGAGCTGGCTGGTTGCTTCGAAGTATTTGGCAACCTGGATGACGGCCCTTTCCGGATCGACCACGCGGAAATAGACGACCGCGTTGACCTTCACCGACACGTTGTCGCGCGTGATCACGTCCTGCGGCGGCACGTCGAACACGACGGTGCGCAAATCCATCCGGACCGCCTGCTGGACGATCGGCACGATCAGCACCAGACCGGGCCCCTTGACCTTCCAGAAGCGCCCCAGCATGAACACGACGCCGCGCTCGTACTCGCGGAAAATCCGCACCGACGATGCGATCAGCGCGGCCACCAGCAGGATCAGGATGCTGCTGAAGCCGAATGTGAAGCCGATCATGAGCGTTCTCCCTGGAGCGCGTCCGGCGCGTCGACCGCCGAGCGCACGGGAACCACGGTCAGCGTCAGGCCATGCCGCGCGGTCACGCGCACGGTCTGGCCGGCGGCGGCTGGCGCGCTGCTCGACACCCGCCAGCGCTCGCCGTGCACCCGCGCCCAGCCGGCCAGCGCGCCGCCGCCGCTCGCCGGCTCGGGCTCGGGCAGCAAGCCGCCGTCCAGCACCACGCCGATGCAGCCGATCAGCGCCTCGGAGCCGGTCACGACCGGCCGGCGCCGCGCGCGCAGCGCGAGACGGGACACGCCGAGCACGAACGCGACGCTGAACACGACGACCGCGGCAATCAACGGCAGCGGGATCCCGTAGCCGGGTACGTCGGTATCCATCAGCATCATCGCGCCGATCACGAACGCGACGACGCCGCCGAAGCCGAGCGAGCCGAAGGTCGGCAGGAACGCCTCGCCGATCAGAAACGCGATGCCGAGAAAGATCAGGCCGAGACCGACGTAGCTGATCGGCAGCATTTGCATCGCGAACAGGCCGAGCAACAGACTGATCGCGCCGACCACGCCGGGCAGCACGAAGCCCGGATTGGCGAATTCGAAGAACAGCCCGTACATGCCGAGCATCAACAGCACCAGTGCGACGCTCGGATCGGTGATTACCGCAAGGAAATGGCTGCGCCAGTCGGGTTCGAGCGTGACCAGCGGCGCGTGCGCGGTGTGCAGCGTGACGGCGCCGGCGCTGGTCGTCAGCGTGCGGCCGTCGAGCTGACGCAGCAGGTCGGGCACGTCGCGCGCGACGACGTCCACCACGTGCTGCGCGAGCGCTTCCTCGTCGGACAGGCTGACCGCCTCACGGACCGCGCGCTCGGCCCAGTCGGCGTTGCGGCCGCGCATCTGCGCGAGGCCGCGGATGTAGGCGGCCGCGTCGTGGACCTGCTTGCGCAGTTCGGTCGATTGGCTGTCTAACGGGAGTGTGCTGGCAGGGGCAGCCGCGGATGCTTCGGCGGCGGACGAGGATGCCGGCGACGCGGTGGACGGATTGACCGAAGGTGTCGAAGTGCCGCCGGGCAGCGTGCGCGTGTCGGGCAGTCCGGGAGGGGCACCGCCGGGAGCCGTGGCCTGACCACTCAACCCGCCACCGCTGCCGTCACCGGCACCGCCAAAGGCGCTACCCCCGCCAGCGCCGCCAAACCCGCGGCCCGGGCCACCGACTCCGCCGCCACCGCCCCCCGGCGGCTCGCTGCCGCCGATCCCCACCTGGATCGGGGTCGCCGCGCCGAGGTTGGTGCCCGGCGCCATCGCCGCGATATGGCTCGCGTAGACGATGTAGGTGCCGGCGCTGGCGGCGCGCGCGCCGCTCGGCGCGATGAAGGTCGCGACCGGCACCGGCGACGCGAGGATCGCCTTGATGATCTGCCGCATCGACGTATCGAGGCCGCCGGGGGTATCGAGTTGGAGTATCGCGAGTTGCGCGTGGCGGCTCGCCGCGCGTTCCAGACCACGCACGATGAAATCCGCGCTGCCGGGGCCGATCGCGCCATTGACCGAAATCACCACCACGCTGTTCGAGATGGCCGCCGGGGGGCTGGCCGGATTGCTGGCCGGATTGCCGGCTGCGCGCGCCGCCGTGAGCGGCGACAGCGCGGCAAGCGGCGCAAGGAGCGAACCCAGCGAGCCCGGCGAGCCCGGCCAATGTCCTTCGCGCGCCGCGACCCCGACCCCGACCCCGAACCCGAGCGCCAACAGCACGCCGAGCGCGGCGATGCCGCGCATCAAACGGCCCGCGCCACCACCGCGGATAAGCGGCGGACGCGGACCGGACTGCCGGAGCGGAAGACGCACCATCGTGTTCATCGCTGCCGGCCGCCGCCTCCGCCGGCGCAAAAAACCGGCGGCGCGGCGGCCGCTACCTCGATCAGGGGCTGGCCGGTTGCCGCTTAAAGCTTAGTCCGATTCGGCGCGGCGCGTGAGTTCGACCCGGCCCGCGCGCGCGGGTCGATAGTCGGCCGGCCGCATCCCCGTCCATTTGCGGAACGCGCGATGAAACGCGCTCGGCTCCGCGAACCCGACCGTGTTCGCGATATCGGCGATCGTGCGCTGGCCGCGCTGCAATTCGGCAATCGCGATGTCGCGCCGCAGCGCGTCCTTGATCGACTGATAGGTATGGCCTTCCTGCTTCAGATGCCGCCGCATCGTCGCCTCCGCGACGTGCAGGCGCGCGGCCATCTGGTCGGCGGCGGGCCAGTTGGCCATCGGCAGCGCGCGCAGCGTTTTGCGCACGCGCGCGGCGAGCGAGCCCGGATCGCGGTATTTGACGATGAAGCTGCCCGGCGCATCGCGCAAAAACGTGCGCGCCGAGCGCGCGCTCTGGATCACGGGCAGGTCGAGAAACGCGGGCTCCAGATCGACGTACGACTCGGACTGGCCGAAGCGCATGTCGTCGCAGAACATCAGCCGGTATTCGTGCGCGGCCGGCGGCGCCGCGCAGCGAAAGCGCGCGGCGAGCAGCGGAATGCGCCGGCCCACCAGCCAGCACACGAGCCCATACACGAGGATGAAATACGTCGCGTACGCGAACATCGCCGGCGGCTTCGCGCGCGGCCGCTCGACGTAGCGCAGCCGCACGCGCTCCGCATCGCTGTCGATCGTCACGCCGAGATCGTCGAGCACGAGGCGCATGAAACCGACCGCGCGCGTCAGCGCCTGCGCGCCGTTGCGCGCGCCGAGCGCCATCTGCGTCATCGCGATGAAGCTGCCGCTTTTCATCGGATGGGAGTCCTGACCGAAGAATTCGTCGTCGAGCGCGCGGGCGATGCTCGCCCACAGCGCGCCGTATTGCGCGGACGACACGCGGCCTTTCGGCGACGCGAGCATCGGCGCGGCGATCCCGGCCGCTTCGGCGAGCGGCCGGGCGTCGAGGCCGCGCGCGCTTGCGAGCGCGAGGGTTTCCTCGACGAGACTGATGGAGATCGTGCCTTTGTCGCTTTTCATGCGGATAGGGGCGTGCTGGCAAAAGCGCTCAATCCGGGAGCGCTCGAGGTTTATGCAACTCGCAAAATAACGGGCCGCGGCGAGGCCTGATGTTAGCAGTATGGCAAAAGCGCTCAGCGAGATTGAGCGCAGCGAGCATCGAGCGACGCGGGCGGCTTGCCTACACTTGCATCCATCGAGCCCTCGCGGCAACGCACAGATCGTCTGCATAGCAAAGGACGCAGTCATGCACATGGACAGCTTCTACACCGACGAACAACGGATGATTCGCGACGCGGCGCGCGACTTCGCGAGCGAGTGCCTCGCGCCCCACGCGGCGCAATGGGATCGCGACGCGCAACTGCCGGCGCAAGTGGTCGCGCAGATGGGCGAGCTCGGTTTTCTCGGCATGATCGTGCCGCCCGAGTGGGGCGGCTCGTACACCGACTACGTCGCCTACGCGCTCGCGCTCGAAGAAATCGCCGCCGGCTGCGCGGCCTGCGCGACGCTGATGAGCGTGCACAACTCGGTCGGCTGCGGACCGATCCTGAATTTCGGCAGCGCCGCGCAGAAGGACCGCTATCTGCATGACCTTGCCACCGGCCGCACGATCGGCGCGTTCTGCCTGACCGAGCCGCAGGCGGGCTCCGAGGCGAACAATCTGCGCACCCGCGCGGTGCTGCGCGACGGCCAATGGATTCTGAACGGCAGCAAGCAGTTCGTGACCAACGGCGCGCGCGCCGGTCTCGCGATCGTATTTGCGGTCACCGATCCCGAGCGCGGCAAGCGCGGACTGTCGGCGTTCATCGTGCCGACCGCGACGCCGGGCTTCCAGGTGGGCCGGCCCGAGCACAAGCTCGGGATCCGCGCGTCCGATACCTGCCCGATCTCGCTCGATCACTGCGCGATCCCCGAGGCCAATCTGCTCGGCGAACCGGGCGACGGTCTGCGCATTGCGCTGTCGAACCTGGAAGGGGGGCGCATCGGCATCGCCGCGCAGGCGGTCGGCATCGCGCGGGCGGCGTTCGATGCCGCGCGAGCCTACGCGAGCGAGCGCGAACAGTTCGGCAAACCTTTGAGAGATCACCAGACGATCGCCAACATGCTCGCCGATATGGCGACCCGGCTGAACGCCGCGCGCCTGCTCGTGCATCACGCGGCGCGGCTGCGCTCGGCGGGGCGGCCGTGTCTGTCGGAGGCATCGCAGGCGAAGCTGTTCGCGTCCGAGCTGGCCGAGGAGATCTGCTCGAACGCGATCCAGATTCACGGCGGCTACGGTTACCTGGAGGATTACGCGGTCGAACGTCACTACCGCGACGCGCGCATCACGCAGATTTACGAGGGGACCAGCGAAGTGCAGCGGATGGTGATCGCGCGCCATGTTTGATTGCGCCTGTTTTGACGGCGCCGTTTGAGCGCACAATAACCGGGCCGTGGACGACGCGTCGCACCGAACGGCGCAGCGCAGTACACGCGCAACGCAGCGGCAAGCCGGCAAAAACAACCGGGCGCATCGGCGCCGACAGCAACCAACTTGCTGACAGGAGACAAACGATGACTGCAGCGAAAGCCTTTCTCGACGCGCGCGATCTGCTGGTGCGCTATCGGACCGACTACGGGCGGGCGTACAGCGAGTTCGCGTGGCCGGCGCTCGACGAGTTCAACTGGGCGCTCGACTATTTCGATGCGATCGCGCGCGACAACCCGAATCCGGCGCTGTGGATCGTCGACGACCCGGCGAGCGACGGCCTGAAGCTGTCGTACGCGCAGATGTCGGAGCGCTCCGCGCGGATGGCGAACTTCCTGCGCGCGGCGGGCGTCGGCCGCGGCGACCGCGTGTTGCTGATGCTGCCGAACCGGGTCGAACTATGGGACGTGATGCTTGCCGCGATGAAGCTCGGCGCGATCGTGCTGCCCGCCACCACCCAGCTATCCGCCGACGACGTGCGCGACCGCGTGCAAATCGGCGGCGCGAAATTCGCGGTCGTCGATAGCGCGGAACTGGCCAAATTCGATGCGCTCGATGCGCCGCTCACGCGCTTTTCGGTCGGCGCGACGCGCGACGGCTGGATCGATCTGGCCGGCGCGTACGACGCATCGCCGGACTTCACACCTGAGGGCGTGACCCGCGCGAGCGATCCGATGCTGCTGTACTTCACGTCCGGCACCACGTCGAAGCCGAAGCTGGTCGAGCACACGCATCAGAGCTATCCGGTCGGCCATCTGTCCACGATGTACTGGATCGGTCTGCAAGCCGGTGACATCCACTGGAACATCAGTTCGCCGGGCTGGGCCAAGCACGCGTGGAGCTGCTTCTTCGCGCCGTGGAACGCGCAGGCCTGCGTGTTCGTGTACAACTTCGCGCGCTTCGTGCCGAAAGACACGCTCGCCGCGCTCGTGCGCTTCAACGTGACCACGCTGTGCGCGCCGCCGACCGTCTGGCGGATGCTGGTGCAGGAGCGCCTGACCGACTATCCGGTCAAGCTGCGCGAGATCGTCGGCGCGGGCGAGCCGCTCAATCCGGAGATCATCGAGCGCGTGAAGCACGCGTGGGGGATCACCATTCGCGACGGCTACGGCCAGACCGAAACGACCTGCCAGATCGGCAATTCGCCGGGCCAGCCGGTCGTGCCCGGCTCGATGGGGCGTCCGCTGCCGGGCTATCGGGTCGAACTGCTCGATGCGGACGACCAGCCGGTTACCGAAGGTGAGATTGCGCTGCCGCTCGCCGGCCGCCCGCTGGGCCTGATGACCGGCTACGCGAACAATGCGAAGGCCACCGAACAGGCGATGCGCAATGGCTTTTACCGCACCTCCGATGTCGCGCTGCGTCGCGACGACGGCTATTACGTGTACGTCGGCCGCGCGGACGACGTGTTCAAGTCGTCCGACTATCGTTTGAGTCCGTTCGAACTCGAAAGCGTGTTGATCGAACACGAGGCGATCGGCGAGGCGGCGGTGGTGCCGAGCGCCGACCCGCTGCGTCTCGCGGTGCCGAAGGCGTTCGTCACCGTGCGTCAGGGATACCAGGCCGGTCCCGAACTCGCGCGCGCGGTATTCGCGTTCTCGCGCGAAAAACTCGCGCCGTACAAGCGGATTCGCCGCCTGCAATTTAGCGAACTGCCGAAAACGATCTCCGGCAAGATCCGCCGCGTCGAATTGCGGCGCCGCGAGCTGGAGCGCGCGGCCGAGCCCGCGCGTTTGCCCGATGAGTACTGGGAAGAGGACTTTCCCGATCTGCGTTGAGCGTGGTTATTGCGCGCTTTGATTCGACGTTCCGAATCTACGTGGTTAATCGCCTTTGATTGAATCGCCAGCTCCGGACTCGGGTTGCGAATCCGGGGCGGGAGAACTGTTGCCTTTTTCTTATTGCTGTCCGGCCGCCGCGCGGCCATCGCACAGGAGTGTCAGCATGAACGCAATTGCTTCGAACCCGACCGGCCGCGACGCGGCTGGCGATGTCGCGACCGTCAAGCTGCTGATCAACGGCGAGTTCGTCGAATCGGCCAGCACCGAGTGGCGCGAGATCGTCAATCCGGCCACCCAGGCGGTGCTCGCGCGCGTGCCGTTCGCGACCGCCGCCGAAGTCGACGAAGCGGTGCGCAGCGCGCATGCCGCGTTCAAGACGTGGAAGGACACGCCGATCGGCGCGCGCATGCGCATCATGCTGAAATATCAGGCGCTGATTCGCGAGCATATGCCGCGTATCGCGAAGACGCTGTGCGCGGAGCAGGGCAAGACACTGCCCGATGCCGAAGGCGATATCTTCCGCGGCCTCGAAGTGGTCGAGCATGCATGTTCGATCGGCACGTTGCAGCAAGGCGAATTCGCGGAGAACGTCGCCGGTGGTGTGGATACCTACACGATCCGTCAGCCGCTCGGCGTCTGCGCGGGCATCACGCCGTTCAACTTTCCCGCGATGATCCCGCTATGGATGTTCCCGATGGCGCTCGTGTGCGGCAACACCTTCGTGCTGAAGCCGTCCGAGCAGGACCCGCTCTCGACGATGCAACTGGTCGAACTCGCGCTCGAAGCCGGCGTGCCGAAGGGCGTGTTGAACGTCGTGCACGGCGGCAAGGAGGTGGTGGACGCGCTGTGTACGCATGAACTCGTGAAGGCGATCTCGTTCGTCGGCTCGACCGCGGTCGGCACCCATGTTTATCGGCTCGGCAGCGAGCACGGCAAGCGCGTGCAGTCGATGATGGGCGCGAAAAATCACGCGGTCGTGCTGCCCGATGCGAATCGCGAGCAGACGCTCAACGCGCTGGCCGGCGCCGCGTTCGGCGCGGCCGGCCAGCGCTGCATGGCGACCTCGGTCGCGGTGCTGGTCGGCGCCGCGCGCGACTGGTTGCCGGAACTGGTCGCGAAGGCGAGGACGCTGAAGGTCAACGCGGGCCACGAGCCGGGCACCGATGTCGGCCCGGTGGTGTCGCGCGCGGCGAAACAGCGGATTCTCGGTCTGATCGAGTCGGGGGTGCGCGAAGGCGCGACGCTCGCGCTCGACGGCCGCGACGTTCGGGTGCCAGGCTACGAGCAGGGCAACTTCATCGGCCCGACCGTGTTCGCCGACGCGACCACCGAGATGGAAATCTATCGCACCGAGATTTTCGGGCCGGTGCTGGTGGTGCTGAGCGTCGCGACGCTCGACGACGCGATCGCGCTCGTCAACCGCAATCCGTTTGGCAACGGCGTCGGCCTGTTTACGCAAAGCGGCGCGGCGGCGCGCAAATTCCAGAGCGAGATCGATATCGGCCAGGTCGGCATCAATATTCCGATCCCGGTGCCGGTGCCGTTCTTCAGCTTCACCGGTTCGCGCGGCTCGAAGCTCGGCGACCTCGGTCCATACGGCAAGCAGGTCGTGCAGTTCTATACGCAGACCAAAACGGTGACCGCGCGCTGGTTCGACGACGATGCGGTGAACGACGGCGTCAACACGACGATCCGCCTGCGCTGAACGATATCCGGCGAGAGCGCGCGGTGCGGCGCAGCCGGAAACGGAGACGACATCATGAAAATAGGCTTTATCGGACTCGGCAACATGGGCGCGCCGATGGCGCTGAACCTGCTGAAAGCGGGCCACGCGGTGAAGGTATTCGATCTCAGCGCGGCCGCGGTGCAGACGCTGGTCGACGCGGGCGCGCAGGCGTGCGGCTCGCCGAAGACGGCGGCGAGCGACGTCGAATGCGTGATCACGATGCTGCCGGCCGCCGCGCACGTGCGCAGCGTGCTGAGCGCGGACGACGGCGTGCTCGCCGGGATTGCCACAGGAGTGCCGATCATCGATTCGAGCACGATCGATCCGGCCAGCGTGAAGGCGTTCGCTGAACTCGCCGCGCGCCACGGCAACAGCTTCATCGATGCACCGGTGTCCGGCGGCACCGGCGGCGCGGCGGCCGGCACGCTGACCTTTATGGTCGGCGGCAGCGCGAGCGCGTTCGAGCAGGTGAAGCCGGTGCTGGCGGCGATGGGCAAGAACATCGTCCATTGCGGCGACAGCGGCACGGGCCAGGTCGCGAAGATCTGCAACAACCTCGTGCTCGGTATTTCGATGGCCGGCGTCGCGGAGGCGATGTCGCTCGGCGAGGCGCTCGGGATCGATCCGAAGGTGCTCGGCGCGATCATCAATACGTCGACCGGGCGGTGCTGGAGTTCGGACACCTACAACCCGATGCCGGGCGTGATCGACACTGCGCCCGCATCGCGCGACTACAGCGGCGGCTTCGGCACCGATCTGATGCTGAAAGACCTCGGCCTCGCCACCGATGCCGCGCGCAGCGTGCGCCAGCCGGTCTATCTCGGCGCGCTCGCGCAGCAGCTGTATCAGACGATGAGCAGCAACGGCGCGGGCCGGCTGGATTTTTCGGCGGTAATCAAACTGTATCGGTGCGAAGGCGGTACCGGCAGCGGGGGCGGCGCGCGATGAACGACCTCGACCACCCGCAGCAGGAGGTACGGCGATGAGCGCTCTGCAAAGCGTCGTGCTCGAGACCGGCAGCGCGACTGATCCGGCAACCAACCCTTCAGAGCATGCCCGCGGCAAGCCCGAAGCCGAGCGCGAGATCCTGTTTCGCGTCGTCAACCGCGTCGCGATCATCACGCTGAACCGGCCGGCCGCGCTCAATGCGCTGTCGCACGCGATGGTGCGCGAACTCGCGATGCTGGTCGAGCACTGCCGCGCCGATAGCGGAATCGTCGCGCTGGTACTCAGGGGCGCCGGCGACAAGGGCTTTTGCGCGGGTGGCGACGTGCGCGAGGTGCATCGGCTCGCGACCGCGAACGACCCGCGCTGGCTCGCGTTCTTCGTCGACGAATACCGGCTCGATTACGCGCTGCAGACGTTTCCGAAGCCGGTGGTCGCGCTGCTCGACGGTATCGCGATGGGCGGCGGGATGGGGCTGGGTCAGGGCGCGCGGCTGCGGGTCGTGACCGAGCGCAGCCGGCTTGCGATGCCGGAGACGCGCATCGGCTTGCTGCCCGACGTCGGCGCGAGCCATTTCCTGAACGTGATGCCGGCCGAGCTGGCGCTGTACGTCGCGCTGACCGGCGCGACGCTGGGCGGCGCCGACGCGGTGCGACTGAAACTGGCCGACCTGTGCGTGCCGTCCGACTGGCTCGCGAGCTTCGAAGAGCGCTTGCAGCGGATGCCGCACGACGGCGAGCCCGTTCGAGCGCTGCGCGCGGTGTTCGAACCGCCGTGCAATATCGTGCCGCACCCGCCGCTCGCCGCGCTGACGCAGCCGATCCTGCGCCACTTCGACCGCCGCTCGGGCGTCGAGCGGATCGTCGCGACGCTGCGGCAGGATCTCGAACGCGAGCCGCCGCGCGAGTTGCGGCAATGGCTGCAGGCGACCCACGACGCGCTCGCCGCGCATTCGCCGACGATGCTGTACGTGACCCGCGAAGCGCTGCTGCGCGGCCGTCAGATGACGCTCGCCGAGTGCTTCCGGATGGAGCTGGGCATGGTGAAGCGGGCGATCGACGACGGCGATTTCCGCGAAGGCGTGCGCGCCCAACTGCTCGACAAGGACCGCCGTCCGCGCTGGTCGCCGGCGACGCTCGCCGCCGTGCGGCCCGAGCGGGTCCGGCAATTTCTCAGTTCGCCGTGGAGCATCGACGCGCATCCGTTGGCGGGGTTGGGCGAATAGCGGGGGTGGGCGGTCGGCGCCGGTTGCAGGGGCCAGATGCAGGTGGTCCCTGCCGCCCCGTCGAATTTGTCAAAAGCACAAGGGTTAACCCCATTTTTTCAATCGCGTTTTTCACTATGTGGGAAATGCCCATCGCGTGTGCAGCGACGCGCGCGCCCGCGCGCTCCTTTCCATCTCGTCCATCGGTTCGTAACCCGCTGCCCGGCGTGGTTTTGCGGCCGCCTTTCCCGGCTTTTCGTTCAGTCAACCGCTGCTGATCGAGCGACCGGGTACGGTATGTGCTTTTATTAGCAGGTTGCTTGGACGCGGAACGCCTCTCGCGAGGCGGTTCGTGTGTTGGAACGGCGCGCCGCGCCGTCCGTTTGCTGTTTCGTTGCAACGTCAGCAGGCAACTCCACAGTCAAACTTACGAGGAAAGCGCGATGGATATGAATCGAATGGAAGGTACTGCGAAGGAACTGCGGGGCTCGGTCAAGGAAGCGATCGGCAAGGTCACCCGCAACCGCGTGAAGCAGGCGGAAGGCGCGGCGGAAAAGCTCGCCGGCCGGATGCAGCTGCGCGTGCTCGAAGCCGCCGATGCGATGCGCGAACGGATGAAGCAGTAAGGTTGCGCTGTCCCCGGCCGGTCATTGCCGGCCGGTAAATGCGGGCGGGTCCCGACGCAGCCGCACCCGGTGCGTGCGCCGGTGTCACGCTAGCGGAAGGCTTCGCCCGTCGCTGGTGCCTGCGCCGGCAGCGCATCGCGCCCACACAAGGAAGTTCCATGCTGGGATTCGAAGTCAGCACGGCCAGGAAAGTCTGGACCGCGTCCCTGATTGCGCTGCTGTTCTATCTCATCTATATCGCGTCGACCACGGTGCTGGTGGTCGTGTTCGCGGTGTTCTTCAGTTACCTGATCTTCCCGATGGTGCAGCTCGTCGAGCGCGTGCGGCCGCGGCGGGTGCCGCGCGTCGCGTCGATCGCGCTGGTGTTCGTCGTCGTCGTCGCGGCGATCGCGGTGGTCGGCTCGGTGTTCGGCGTGCAACTGCAGGATCAGGCGACCAAACTGGTCACCCAACTGCCGACGCTGATGCGCAGCGACGTGCCGAACCGTCTGCCGTTGCCGCATTTTCTCGAGCCGCTGCGCGAACGGATCGCCGATTTCGTGCGCAGCCAGATCGAGACCGGCTCCGACAACGCGGTACCGATGGCGCGCAGCCTGGGTCTGGGCGTCGTGCACGCGGCCAGCAACCTGATCTACCTGGTGCTGATTCCGATCCTGAGTTTTCTGCTGGTCAAGGACGGCGCGCGGATGCGCGACGCGTTTCTCGCGCTGCTGTCGAAGCAGCAGCGGGTGCTGTGGAGCGATATCACCGACGATGTGAACGTGCTGTTGTCGAAGTACGTGCGCGCGCTGCTGTTCCTGTCGCTCGCGACGCTGATCTTCTACGGCATCGCGTTCTCGCTGTTCGGCGTGCCTTACGCGTTTCTGCTCGCGGTCGGCGCCGGGCTGCTCGAATTCGTGCCGTTCGCGGGGCCGCTTGCCGCGGTCGCGGTCACGCTGGTCGTCGCGCTGTTCAGCGGCTTCCCGCATCTGCTGTGGCTGGTGGTGTTTTTCGCGCTGTACCGGACTTTCCAGGACTACGTGCTCAATCCATATCTGATGAGCGAAGGCGTCGAGGTCAGCCCGTTCCTGGTGATCGTCGGCCTGCTCGCGGGCGACCAGCTCGGCGGCGTCGCGGGGATTTTTCTCGCGGTGCCGGTGATCGCGACGCTGAAGATCGTGATCGGTCGCGCGAAGGTGTTTTACGCGAGCTCGCACGAGCAAGGGGAGGCGGCGCGGCGCGCGTTGACGGGGAAGGTGACCGACGAACAGGAGTGAGGCGGGGCCGGCGCCGCAAGCGCTTGCTCCGTGTGTTGACAGCTATCGCTCGTCCCCGACGGGCGAACAGGGTTAGTCATCGTTGGTCAGGAGAACTGCGAAACGACGTGTCGATTCGAACGCGGAAAACGCAATGACCAGACCGACGGTGATCGGCACTGCGAGGAAGGCACCTGCGATGCCCCAGATCGACGACCACACCGCCAGACTGATAAGAATAATCGCGGGGCTCAGATTCAGTGAGCCGCCCATCAGCCACGGGTCGAGGAGATGGCCGACCACGAAGTTCGCGAGAGTGAGTGACATGAACAGCACGAGCGCCGCGTTCCACTGGCCGAACTGCAGGGCGGCGAGCAACGTCGGCACCGCGACCGAGATCCACGAGCCCGCATAGGGGATGAAATTCAGCAGGCCGATCAGCACTGCCCAAAGCTCCGCGAATTCGAGTCCGACTAGCCGCATGCAGATCCAGCTCACGATGCCAAGGATCGCGCCAAGCAGGGCCTTCATGGCGAGATAGATGCCGATCTTCGAGTTGATCTCGTCGATTATCGACACGATCCGCGTCGAGCCGCCCGCGAATTTCACGAGCTTGCGGCGGTATTTCGCGTGTTCGATGAGAAAGAAGGTCGCATAAAGCAGCACAACGATGATCGCCGCGAGCAGCGACGACACCGACGACAGCGTGGCGGTCATGATCGCCTGCACGTTGACGCTCGCTAACAGATCGCGGCGGATCGCAGCCCAGTTCGCCTCCGTTTCGATGTGCAGCAGCGCGGCGAATTTCGTCAGCAAAACGAGCAGCGTCGCCTCGTACTTCGGCGCAACGGCCATCAGCCGATCGCGGTCGGACAGCAGCAGGTCGACCGACAGGTAGACCGTGAAGAGCATCAGCGTCGCGGCGATTGCGTGGCGCAGGCCGTCCCGCAGGGGGGCGCCGAGGTAGGGAACGCGGCGCAGCAGGTTGGCAAGACCGAAGACCACGTACGTCGCGATGATGGCGAACGCAATCGGCACCAGCACGGGGCGGCCGACATACAGTCCCCACGCAAGCAGTGTGACGAGCACGGCCGCACATGTGCATTTCAGCAGACCCTGGTTCATGCGTCTCCTCGCGAGCAGCGTTGCCTGCCGGGTCGTGGGTCGCCGGTCAGTCGAAACCAGACTTTTCGTCGGACAGCGTCGGGTCGGTGGCGTGGCGCTGGCGCCGTCCTCGCCACAGCAGGCTGACGACGAGCGCGACGACACCCGCGCCGATCGTGATCGCCATCGCCGCCGGCAGGTGCGAGCGGACCCATGGCACGTTGCCAAAAAAATAACCGGGCCCCGCAAGTGAGCATATCCAGATCACCGCGCCGCCGGTCGCGAAGCGCACGAAGCGGCGAAACGGCATCTTCGTCGCGCCGGCGAGCGCGGGTGCAACCGCCCGGACTATTGCAATGAAAGGAGAGTACAGCAGCAGCGCGGCGCCGTGACGTGCATAGAGCGCACGCGTTCGCGCACTGGCCTTTTCGATCCAGCCGCTGCGCTTCGGTTTCCAGACCGACGCGACGGCACGTGCCAGCGCATAGTTAAATCCTGTTCCGGCAACCGCGGCCGCGACCAGCAACGGCGCGAGCCACAACGGCTGCAGCACGCCGACGGCGGCGAGCGCGCCGGACAGAATCAGCAGCATGTCCGCGGGCAGGATCACGAGCGGCAGTACGCCGACACTGCAGAAGACGACCGCGCCGATGATGGCGTAGGCCAACGGTCCATGCTGGACCAGCAACGCTTCGAGGTCCTGTTCCAGTTGCAACACGAATTGCATGAACGTCGCCATGTGTGCAGGCTATGTGTCCGTTGCTCGAGAGTGGAATATAGCGGCAAGCGCGGTAGCACCGCGCTGTGTTGCCGACGGCCCGAAGCGCGTTGCACGCCATGACGTGGCGAGCAACCAGCTAGCATTCGAGACTTTCAGGATGCGAACCTGTCTTGCTCAATCTTGCTCCTGCGTGGAAGTCCCATTACGGCTATATGAATCTCAAAGCTCTCCAGAGTGCTTCGTTGCTTTTTTAAAAGGAAAACATTCCGGCGCCTCTTCGTGCTGGATCAGTCGCAGCAAAGGGCTGATGGCCTGGTTGAGAAGAGGCTGGCGGTGGCGCACCCAGATCTGCATCGGCTCCGGCTGACAGCCAATGCGCGCTTTAGGTGCAAGCGCCGTTCTGCCGAAAGAGACGCGTCGGCAGCGGAACTCAATTGCCTGCGTCAACGACGCATGCAGTAGGCGCAGATAAAGCGGCACCCCCGTGGCGGCTGCTTCGCGATCGAAACCGATGTGCCAGACCACGGCCGTCTCCGCATCCCTGAGCGTGACAACGAAGCCATAAATATGACTACCCTTGACCGCGACGTGGAAAGTGATACGTGCGCCGGCAGCTAATGCTAATGCTGGCCAGTACTGCTGATCCAGCATAAACGGGCGCACGCTCGCATTGGTGCGGGTCTGCAGGTAAAGATCTTGAAGATGTGCGGCAACCGGCGCCACGTTCTCGAGGCGTTCGATCCGGAATCCAGCCGCATCGAACGGTTTGTAGATCTGGGACTTGACGGCATTGCGGTACTTGGACGCAAGACTGGCAAGATAGTCATCATGGGTATGGACGCCTTCGGGTAGCGTCAGCACCATGTTGGGTTCGGTTTCGACGGCGGAATAGCTGAGTTCCCCGAGGCAGGCACTGGGTACCTTGTCGGCCTCCAGAATGTCCTTAACCAGAATCACGTTGGTCTGGCCATCCAGCTTTTCGCATCGGCGGGTACGATAGAGTGCCTCCGCCACGGCTGGCCAGAGTTCCGCAGGAGCGCTGCCGGGCATGAAACAAACGCCGTGCTGCCCGTAACTGAGCAGGTTGCCGCAGACAAGAATTCGCTCTTTGAGCGGCACTTTAATTTTGCGCTTGCCTTGTTCACCAAAGTGTTCGAGGTTCACTTCGACGATTTGCATGCAGACTGTGGCTCGCGGTCCGTCGTCATCCGAGATCAACGCGTAGCGCGGCTCGAGATTGGCCGGACCAGCCGCTTCAATCATTTGCAGATATTCAGGCGAAAAATAAAAGCTTTGTCCGGCGGTTACCGTGCGCCAATCCTCGAGGTTCAGCTGTCGCAGGCGATGCGCGATGGCAATTTGAAAGCCGCTGGAGCGACGCAAGTTCTTGCGTAATTGCAGGCGGGTGTGCAGTTGCTTTGGAAGTAGTTTCATCGCAAACGGGTCGAGGGCCACCGGCAAACTCAATTGGATGCCACATCTTGCTTCGCTGCAATGCTATCTGAGGCGAAGCCTTGAACCATGAGCGGCGGTAGCGGGCAGTCGAGCGTATCGCAGATCGCGCGCAGCAGCTCCGCTTCGCGCACAGTGATCTGTTGGTTCGCCAGGATGCAGCCCGCGCAGGCGTCGACGATTCGCTGCTTGATGGCCGGGACGGATTGACTGAGCGTCTGCAGGGCCGCGTCGAACTCGGCGAGCGAGTATTCCTCGCGAGGCCGCAAGCGCTCTGTGGGTGCGCCGCCGATATAGTCGCGCATGCCTGCATCGAAAGCCCGGGTCGCCAGGTCATGTTCCGGCTGGCCTTCCCAGGCCAACAGCGCCAACACGATCGCCACCTGATGCGCCACGCTTTGCGGCGAGTTGTGGATTGGACGCGGCCGTCGTTGCGGCAGGAACTGGGCATCGAGATGGCGATGCAGCACACAGCGGAGCGTGTACTCGTACAGGGTCAGCCGCTGGTCGGCGAGCATCAGCATCTCCACCTGGGCGCGGAAAGCTCCGTGCTGGCGCGCCGACATCTGCCGCAGCGCCGGCAAGGCCAGGTCCAGCAGAGGCAGCCGATGCGTGTCCGGCAATGCCTGAACAGGGTCGAGCAGCCGCAAGGCTTCCGCGAAGTCCTGCGGTTCAGCTCCAGCTTTCAGCTGAGTCAGCTGGAGATCCCGCAGGTCCGCCCGCGGGTCCATCAGAAGAGCGTAGACGAGCGCGCGAGCACTGAACGGTTCCTGTGCGGCGACGCGGAGTACCTCGGGCATGCTGTCGTGCAGCTCGTGGGCGTAGTCGATTACTTCCGGATCGATATGGCCGACCCGGGATGCCGCGTTGGATGCCAGCCCCAACACCGGTAGAGGTACCTGCGGGAGCCCTGGTAGCGTTGGAGCCGCGCCGAAAGGCGAGTCGCGATTCGTGCGGCGCTCTTGCAGCTCTTCATGATCGAAGCCCACTGGCCGCACCTCCGGGAACCGGCCGTCGAACTCGGGATTGAGCCGGCGAATGCGCTCGACGAGGGGCGGGTGGGTGGCCAGCAGTCCGGCGAACCCGTCACCGGCGAGGGCGTTGGCGAAAAACATGTGAGCGGCCTCGGCGGCCTTGGGGCTGTCGATGCGCGACCCTTCGGCCAATCCACCGATCTTCTTGAGCGCCCCGCAAATGCCGTCGGGATTGCGCGTGAACTGGACGGCGCTGGCGTCCGCCAGGTACTCGCGCTGCCGGGATACCGCGGCCATGATCAGCCGACCGAAGAACGCTCCCACGAGGCCCAGCACAAACACGCCGAGTCCCACCAGCACCATCCCGCCGCGCGAATCCTGTCTTCCCGAGGACCGTCCGCGGGATGCGAACATAAGGCTGCGGCCGATGATCGACAACACCATGATCCCGAAGATCAGGCCTATCAGTCGGATATTGAGCCGCATGTCGCCGTTCAGGATGTGGCTGAACTCGTGGGCCACCACGCCCTGCAGCTCGTCGCGGCTCAGATAGTCGAGGCAGCCCCTGGAGACGGCGACCACAGCATCGCCCGGCGCGTAGCCGGCCGCGAAGGCATTGATACCTGCCTCAGGCAGAACGTATACGGGGGGCACCGGCACTCCCGCGGCGAGGGCCATCTCCTCGACGACGTTGAGGAGCCGTTTCTCGCGCGCGTCGGTGGTCGTGCCCGGGACCTCCTTACCCCCGAGCATCAAGGCGACGGCCTGGCCGCCGGAAGCGAGCTGAGCCACCTTGATCGCGCTGGCTCCGCCGACCACGATACCCACTCCCGGAGCCGCGATCAGGAGCAAGTCGGGTTGCCACCAGGACACCGGCTGGTGAGCGCCAGACATAGCGAGCGCCACCAACAGGCCGTACACGAGGGCGATCAGTATCAGGATCGCGAGGACGAAATAGATCACCAGCTGGACTGTTTTGCGCCGTGCTACATCCTGCTGCTGAAAGAAATTGGTGGCCATGGTCGGCGCGCTTTTAGGAGCACGAAGTGCACGGAGCTGCGGTGGTTCCTGGTTACCCGAACGACACTTTGGGCGCTGCGCGCTCGGCCTCCGCAGTTTCGAGTAGCGCCGCTTCCTTGAAACCCAACATGCCGGCCACCACGACCGCCGGGAAGACCTCGCGCCGGATGTTGTAGTCGGTGGCGGCGTCGTTGAAGGCTTGCCGGGCGAAGCCGACCTTGTTCTCGGTGGAACTCAGCTCCTCCTGAAGGGCGAGCATGTTCTGGTTGGCCTTGAGGTCCGGGTACGCTTCGGATAGCGCGAAAAGCCGGCCCAGAATGCCGCCCAGTTGCGCCTCGGCCTCGTTAAACCCCCTCATGGCCGCCGGGTCGCTGGGATTGGCGGCGACCTTTTGTTCGGCTGCCATTGCGCTGTTGCGGGCTTTGATGACGGCCTCGAGCGTGTCCCTTTCGTGGCCCATGTAGCCCTTGACCGCTTCGACCAGATTGGGAATCAGTTCATAGCGGCGTTTTAGCTGCACGTCGATTTGGGCGAAGGCGTTCGCGAAGCGATTCCGGGCGACCACTAGCCCGTTGTAGATGCCCATCAGCCAGAGCGCGAGCAGCAGCGCGACGCCTAGAAGCACGAGCAGGGTGACTACGACGGGACTCATTGGCCGTGAACTCCGACTAGAGGATTGCTGGTTCGGACGATCGCCTGACTACCAAACTAGGTTAAGTGAAATTACCTTTAATTCAAGCAATTCGTGAAACCGTTACCAGAAAAGGGTGGCCATTTCCGTCGTGCTGCGACGCCCCGGCGAGCATGGTCGACGTCATTTGGAGTCCCCATGGACTGGAGTTGGCGGTCCACCTTCGGTCGAGGTTCCGGGATGGACTTGCGGGACGCGTGGCATGCGGATACCCGCATACGCGATCGCCACCGTCAGCAGCGGACTCACCACACAAAATACAGCGAACGGCGCGTAGCTGAGTGTCGGGACGCCGAGGGTCACGGCCATGTACGCGCCGCAACTGTTCCACGGTATCAGCGCGCCGGTGGTGGTCGCCGAATCGCCTACGGAACGCGACAACACAATCGGAGCATAGCCGCGCATCGCGAAGGCATTCTTGAACATGCGCGCCGGCAGCACGACCGCGATGAACTGGTCCGCCGTGACGATGTTCGTCGCGACAGTCGCGCCGACCAGCGAGGCCACTAGCGCGCCGCCGCTTTTTGCCCAGTTGACCACCGGGGCGATCAGCCGTTCTATCACCCCGCACTTCTCGACCACGCCACCGAACGCCAGTGCCGCGATGATCAGCCAGATGGTCGTCAGCATGCTGTCCATCCCGCCGCGGGTGAGCAGGGTATCGAGTTCCGGATTGCCGGTGGTCGAGGTGTAGCCGCTCGCGAGCGCGAGCCATACGCCTTTGAGCATCGCAATCGGCACCGGCACGCCCTCGCGCGCCGCGGCAAACGCGAGCACCCGCGCCGGCTCGACGAACACCGCCACCACCGCGCCGGCAAGGGCGCCGAGAAAAATGGTGGTGAAGGCCGGAAGCTTGAACAGCGTCAGCACGACCACCAGCACGAGCGGCAGGAACAGCACGGGCGAGATATAGAACGCTCCCTGCATCGCGGCGATCTCCGCGCTTGCATCGAATTCGGCCGGGCTGCCCAGGAGATAGAACACGCCCAGTGTGATGACGATCGCGACCAGCGACGTCAGCAACGTCTCGCGCACATGGTGATAAAGATCGACGCCCGCGGCGGCGGCCGCCAGGTTGGCGGAGTCGGAAAGCGGCGAAGACTTGTCGCCGAAATACGCGCCGGAAATCACGGCGCCGGCGGTGATCGCGGGACTCAGACCCATGCTCTGCGCAATGCCGATCAAGCCGATCCCGACCGTGCCCGCGACCGTCCATGACGTCCCGATCGCGAACGAGATCAATGCGCAGATCGCACACGCGGTGACGTAAAAATAGTCCGGGTTGAGCAACTGCAAGCCGTAATAGACCATCGCGACGATGGTGCCGCACAGCGCCCACGTGCCGATCAGCGCGCCGACCGCCAACAGGATCAGAATCGCGCCGATCCCCGAACTGACGCTCGCGTTCGCCGCTTCACCGAGCGACGCGACCGAGTGACCGCGGCGCCAGCCGACGAAAACCGCCAGCATGGTCGCCACCACCAGCGCCACCTGGTTCGGGCCGTCCGCGCCGCCGTCGCCGAACAGATAGAAGGACACGCCGACGAGAAAGACGAGGCCGGCGATGGGAATCAGTGCCTCGAACATCGTGACCGGCTCAGGTGACTTGCGCCGCTTCATCGGGATGCTCCGTTTGTTTGTCGGGTAGTCCAAAACGTTGTCATCACGCCGCCCGGTGAACCAGTATTCACGAAACGGTCACGAACGGCAGGCCGGAGTATGAGGTCACCGTTCAGGTGTGGACCATCTTCCCTTCGTCGCGCTGATGGCAACTCCGGAATTGCGACCGCAGCTTCAAGGATAGGAAAGAATCGTTGCTGCGTGAAGACGCGTTGCATTCACCTCGAGAAGCAGTTGATGCCCGGCTTGAGATCCACTCCATTGATGCCTTCATTTCGGGTATCACGCAAGGTTGGTTTCCGCATTTTCCGGGCGGTTTCGCCGATAGGTTGAAGGCTGGCGATGCGCCAATGACCTGCTTGGCAATAGAGGACGTACTCGCCAAGCGGCGCTAATTTGGCAAAAGCTAGTTGACCGACCATTCTTTTTTCGTGCGGCACTTTCAGGATCGGTGTGACCGCGCGGTCACCATCTGCTGCCAATCATGCATGTCGTATTCTTTTTGAATATCAATGTAATTAGTATCATAGTTAATAGGGCTAAATAATGACGCCAACCGCGCAGAAGATGTCAAGAACGCAGCTCACCGCAATGGTGGTAGGCAGCATGGTCGGAGCGGGCATATTTTCCCTGCCGAGAACTTTCGCTAATGCCACGGGGCCGTTTGGGGCACTCATTGCCTGGTTGATTGCGGGAACCGGCATGTACATGCTGGCGCGCGTATTTCAGGCGCTGGCGGAACGAAAGCCTGAATTGGACGCGGGTGTGTTCGCATATGCGAAAGCGGGCTTTGGGGACTATCCGGGCTTTCTCTCCGCATTCGGCTACTGGATCGGTAGTTGTATCGGCAACGTTTCGTACTGGGTGCTGATCAAGTCGACGCTCGGCGCGTTTTTTCCCGTGTTTGGCGACGGCAATACGGTCGTCGCGATCGTCGTGGCTTCGATGGGAATATGGTTGTTTCACTACATGATCCTGAAGGGCGTACAGCAGGCTGCCTTTATCAATGCCATCGTCACGGTGGCCAAGATCATTCCGATTCTGGTGTTCATCGTGATCCTGAGCTTCGGCTTCCGGATGGACCTGTTCCAGGGAAACTTCTATGGCGGAGGTCTAGAGGGCAACCTTTTCGAGCAGGTGCGCTCGACCATGCTGGTCACCGTGTTCGTGTTCATCGGGATCGAAGGGGCCAGTGTTTATTCGCGCTATCCGAGGGAGCGCGCCGACGTTGACACGGCCACGATCATCGGTTTCATCTTCGTAACGTCGATGATGGTGCTCGTGACAATGCTGCCATACGCGGTGTTGCAGCGCGCCGACGTTGCCGACATGCGCCAGCCCTCGATGGCGGCGGTGCTCGAGGCAGTGGTCGGTCATTGGGGTGCTGTCTTCGTCAGCATCGGTCTGCTCATCTCTGTATTGGGCGCCTATCTCGCGTGGTCGCTGATCTGCGCCGAAGTGTTGTTCACCGCGGCGAAGACCAGGGACATGCCCGCCGTGTTTGCGAGGGAAAACGCTAGCAAGGTGCCTGCCAATGCATTGTGGCTGACCAATATCGTGGTGCAGTTGCTCGTCATCAGCACTTACTTCTCGCGGGATGCGTTCGCGTTGATGCTGAATCTGACGAGCGCGATGTCATTGATTCCGTATCTGTTCGTGGCGGCTTACGGATTCATGATTTCAAAGCGCGGGGAAAGTTACGAAGTGAGCCCGGAGGAGCGCCGGCGCGACCTGATCATGGCAGGCATCGCCGTGATCTTTGCGGGTGGTCTGAAATTTATCCTGCTTTCCGCTGTGCTGTATGCGCCAGGAACGGCGCTCTATATTTGGGCTCGGCGCGAGCAGAACAAGAACGTCTTCATCGCTTCAGACTGGATCATTTTCATCGTGGCGGTCATCGGCGCGATCGTCGGCATTTATGGCCTCGCGACTGGTCGGATTGCGCTCTAACGACATCCGGTTGAACAGAGCGGGCCAATTTGTCGGAGTCGCCTCTGCTCCCCGCTAGTCAAATTGCTCCGGTCAGCGGTACAGAACTATCGTGGTTGCAGCTACTGGAATGACCACAACCGAAGCGACTTGATTTCAACAGCCGGACACGCTGAATAGCACAGTCATTACTGTTCAAGCCGTAAGCTAAGCTGTGCCAGATGATCTGAAAATATTTGCATTTTCCAACAGCGGCGTGAGCGATAGGGGGCGCTAGCCGGCTTGAAGTTGAATGTCCACATACTATAATTTGAAAGATCGTGGAAGACATGAGTCGTCTTTTTCAGTTTGCAAGTTATTCAGTACTACGACAAAGGTTATTTCTTCGACCATAGGGAGGCCTGAACATGAGCAAGCGGATTCTCGTGCAACTGGTTGTGCTGTCATTTGCCGGTGTCTCTCTAACCGCGATGGCAGCGGGTCCAACGGCGGACGCGCAAGGTGGGCAGGCGCAGATGGAGAGCCAAGGCAAGCCCCGCCAGCAGGTCATGCCGTCAATTCCACACCGTGACTGGCACAAAGGACAACGTGTACCGTCCGACTACCGTCACTACAACTTCATTATGAATGACTGGCAAAGTCATGACCTCAAGGCGCCCCCTCGTGGCCACAAATGGCTAGGAGTCAACGGCGACTATGTGCTGGTATCGACCAGTAACTGGATCATTTCGGATATCGTTTCTGGGACGCCGTGATGGCGCGCCTGCGCGTGCGTCATTGCGGTAGGGCGGCACACGCAGGCTGCACGCAAATTTTATCTGCTTAATGTCCGCGCGCACGAGCATAGTCGCGGGGCGGACTGAGGCGTCGGTGCTTCCAGCCCCCTGAATTCGAGTGACTGCTTCCGAGCGATGAGATCGGGGAGAAGACCGACGCAGCCCGATCCGATGCGGACATGTGCGGCTGCGGGCCCGAGGGCCCGCTAGCCTCTCCGAAGCGGTCACGACGAGCCGGGACGTTACCAGGAGTAGCGCACGCCGACGTCGCCCTCGACGCCATTACGGCGAACATTGCTGTTTCCGCTCACGGCAAACTGGTAGCCGAACTGCCCGTACAGGTTCAGCCGGTCTTTGATCTTCGCTGTGACGCCACCGGCGAATTCCAGCCGCGTCGCCTGCATGATCAGCGGCACCGCATCATTGGCGAAGGTCGTGGTGGCCTGGTTACTGAAGTCCCGCCACACATTCGCACGCAGATAGGGCTGCCATACGGCGCCGTTGCTGCCTTCGATCTTCCACTTCCCGCGCACGCCGAGCCGGCCGGTCGCGCCCGAAGTCGAGCCCAGGGAGACGTCCCCCAGACCGTCGTTCGCATCGTTGAACGACACGTGCTGCCAGATGATCTGCGCCTGCGGCTCCAGCTCGAAGCCCGGGCCGAAGGGCAACGGGATCGGATAGCCCGCCTCAAGCGACGTCACGAAGCCCGTGCCCCGGACCGGCAGGTTCGCGAACTGTGTGGTCGCGTCGCCGTCGTAGTACGTGCCTTGCAGCACAGCGTCGAGATACCAACCGCCGGGGCCGTAGTGTGTCCAGTAGCCACCGCCCGAATACGCGTTCAGATGCATCGAGCCGGTGTGTTCCAGCGAGTAGCCGGTTGCCGCCGCGTTGGTGACCAGACCATCGACATCCGCCCGACCGTAGCCGTACGCAAAGTAGACGCCCGCAGCGTCGCGATGGCCGGGCCAGAGGCTTCCGCGCCAGACATCGAGACCGGTCTGCAAGCCGCCGACGCCGCCGCTTGCGCGCGGAGCGGCATAGGCGCCGTAGCGGTTGTCGATCTGCCCGCCGAACACGCGCCCCCAGGCGGACTTTGTCCAGCCCTGATTGTCCGCGCCACCGCTCTCTGGCGTCAGCGTGTCGCCGATGCGCTCATGCAGCGTACCGAGCATCTCGACACCCATCTGCCGGGACACCGGCTGAACTACGCCGTAGGTGGCCGAGCCTGTGTGAAAACGCAGTCATCGCCTAAACTGAATCAACTCATTGAGACTGGGTGACTCATGAAGCGATTCGTCGAAGGCGATGACCGCAAACAGGTCGCACTACTTCCCGAATGCGTCGA
>NZ_JAJITD010000024.1 GCF_020880815.1 Paraburkholderia sejongensis | reverse complement strand
AAGTCTGTACGCGCCGCATTTGACTGGTCATCCGCCATGAACCAGTTTGCCATTCTGTTTGGCGAGCGCTTCACCAATGCACGCGGGTAACTCCGCTAACCGCCTCGCACACAAAAATGCGGATAGGTCCTCGATCCCGATTCGGTTGAATAAAAAAAGCCGACCCTCACAAGTCGGCTTTCCTGTGCCTGGCGTTATGGGTCTTATCCACCCGCCCCACACGAACCCAAGCAACCCGCCGTGCGCTACATCAACACAATGTCATATTGTTCCTGACTCAAATTCGACTCCACCTGCAACGACACCGGCTTGCCGATGAAATCGATCAGCATCGCCAGATGCTGCGACTCTTCCTCGAGAAACAGATCGATCACCTGTTGTGAAGCGACCACGCGAAACTCGCGCGGATTGAACTGCCGCGACTCGCGCAGAATCTCGCGCAGTACGTCATAGCAAACAGTCCGCGCGGTCTTCACTTGCCCTTTACCCTGGCAAACCGGACAAGGCTCGCACAACACATGCGCGAGCGATTCCCGCGTGCGCTTGCGCGTCATTTCAACTAGCCCGAGCTGCGAGAAGCCATTCACGGTCACTCGCGTCCGATCGCGCGACAACGCCTTCTTCAATTCCCCCAGCACCTGATCGCGATGCTCGGCGTTCTCCATATCGATGAAGTCGATGATGATCACACCGCCCAGATTGCGCAGCCGCAGTTGCCGCGCGATCGTGTGCGCGGCTTCGAGGTTGGTCTTGAAGATCGTATCGTCGAAATTGCGCGCGCCGACGTAGCCGCCGGTGTTCACGTCGATCGTCGTCATCGCCTCGGTCTGGTCGATCACCAGATAGCCGCCCGACTTCAGCTCGACGCGGCGCGACAGCGCGCGCTGAATTTCGGCCTCGATGTTGTACAGATCGAATAGCGGCCGCTCGCCGGTGTAGTGATGCAGCTTCGACGACACCGCTGGTGTGAACTCCGCCGCGAAGTCGGCGAGCATCTGATGCGTCTCGCGCGAGTCGACCTGGATACGCGACGAGTCGTCGTTGACGAAATCGCGCAGCACCCGCTGCGCGAGATTCAGATCCTGGTACAGCAGACTCGTGGGCGGCATGCGCTGCGCTTGCGACAGAATCGTCGCCCACGTCTTGCGCAGATACGCGACATCGGCGGCGAGTTCTTCGCTGCTCGCATCCTCGGCGATCGTGCGCACGATATAGCCGCCTTTTTCATCGGCGGGAAGCACGGCGGTCAGCCGCGCGCGCACCGCTTCGCGTTCGGCCTCGCTTTCGATCTTCTGCGAGATGCCGATATGCGGCTCCTGCGGCAGATACACGAGCGTGCGTCCGGCAATGCTGACTTGAGTCGACAGGCGTGCACCCTTGGTGCCGATCGGGTCTTTGACGACCTGCACCATCAGCGTCTGTCCTTCGAAGACGATTTTTTCGATCGGCTGATGCGGTGTTTGATGCGGCGCTTCGCCGGCGATGCGCGGATGCCAGATGTCGGCGACGTGGAGAAACGCGGCGCGTTCGAGGCCGATGTCGATGAACGCGGATTGCATGCCCGGCAGCACACGCACAACCTTGCCCAGATAGACATTGCCGACGCGCCCGCGCGACAGCGTTCGTTCGACATGAAGTTCCTGGACGGCGCCCTGTTGAACGAGCGCGACGCGCGTTTCCTGCGGCGTGACATTAATCAGGATTTCTTCATTCATGGTGTTGTTTTAGAAGTCGATGCGCGCTGCACGCAGGAGGGCAGCGGTTTCAAAAAGCGGCAAACCCATGATACCCGAATAGGACCCGTCGATATGCTCGATAAACTCCGCCGCGCGCCCTTGCACGCCATAAGCACCGGCCTTGCCAAGGGGCTCGCCGCTCGCCGCATAGCGACGCAATGCGTCTGCGTGCACTGCAGCAAAACGCACCGTCGATACCGACAGCGCGCTGGGCAGCAACGCGCCGCCGGCATCGATCACCGCGACCGCGGTCAGCACTTCGTGCGTGCGGCCGGCGAGGCGCGTAAGCATCGCGACCGCGTCGTCGGCATCGACGGGCTTGCCGAGAATCGCGTCGTCGATCGTGACAGTCGTGTCGGCGACCAGAATCGGCCGCGCCGGATGGCCGCCGTCCACGAGCCGCGCGCGCGCCGCGTGCGCTTTCGCAATGCACACGCGTTGCACGTAAGCGTGCGCGGTCTCGCCGGGCAGCTCGGCTTCGAGCGCTTCGGCATCTTCATCGGGGCGCGGCAACAGCAGTTCGAAGCGCACGCCGAGCTGTTGCAGCAGCTCCTGGCGGCGCGGACTTTGCGAGGCGAGGTAGACGAACGGATGCAGCGAAGCGGAAGACGTGGACATGAATGGATCTCGTTGGAACGCGAGCGGATGGCGTGAGCGCGGTGAGCGTGGATGAATGGGAGGGAAGGGCGTTGCGCGTGCGCGCAGATCGCGAGCCCCGAACGCTCACGCGCGGTGATACGGATGGTTTTGCGTAATGGTCCACGCGCGATACAGCTGCTCGGCGAGCAGCACCCGCACCATCGCGTGCGGCAGCGTGAGACTGGAGACCCGCAGCAGCATGTCGGCGCGCGCTTTCAGCTCGGGGTCGAGTCCGTCCGCGCCGCCGATCAGGAAGGCCACGTCGCGGCCGTCCTGCTGCCAGTTCGGCAGCGCGCCCGCGAGCTGCATCGTGGTCCAGTCCTTGCCGCGCTCGTCGAGCGCGACGATGCGCGCGTTCTTTGGTAACGCGGCTTCGATCCTCTGGCGCTCGGCGGCCATCACGCTGTCGGCCGACCGCCCCGACGAGCGTTGCTCGGGCTTGAGCTCGCGCAACTCGATGCGCAGCTCGGGCGGCATGCGCTTCGCGTACTCGTCGAAGCCGGTGGCGATCCAGTCGGGCATCTTGTGGCCGACCGCGAGGATATGCAGTTTCATCGCGAGAGTCGTCGCGCGCTTACTTGCGACGCGCGGCGCTCTTGCGCGCGGGCTTGGCGGCCGGCGCTTGCTCTTCGTCGTCTTCCTCGTCGTCGCCTTCGCTCGCGCGCGCGCCGCCGAACGGATTCGGCGTCGACAGCTTGAGCCGCACCGGCTTGTCGCCCCAGATTTCTTCGAGGTTGTAGTACTGGCGCAGCGCCGGTTGCAGGATGTGAACGATCGCGTCGCCGCAATCGACCAGCACCCATTCGCCGATGTCCTCGCCTTCGGTGCTGATGATCTCGCCGCCGGCTTCTTTTACGCCTTCGCGCACGCTCGACGCGAGCGCCTTGGTTTGCCGGTTCGAGGTACCGCTCGCGACGATCACGCGATCGAACAGCGAGGTCAGATGGGAGGTGTTGAACACCTTGATGTCTTGCGCCTTGACGTCTTCGAGAGCGTCGACGATCACGCGCTGCAGTTTGCGAATATCCATGGAGTTACCGGTGGTACAGATGATGTTGAAGAATATAGTCCCACACCGCGGCGGGGACGTGACTCGCGGCCTGATCCTGCTGCGCCTCGCCGCCCGCGTGGGCGAGGCGGCGTTCGACCTGCTCGCGCAGATGCGCGCGAATTTCGGTGGCCGACACGTTGAACGCGAGAGTCGTGTCGATCAGCAGATGGCCGCAGCGGGTTGCCTGCAATACTTCGGCGCTCGCGCGCCGCGCGGCGATTTCTTCGGCGACCGCGGGAGGGATCGACCCAAGGTCGAAACCGGGCCGCGTGGCCACGCCGATATGCGCGAGCTCGAACAGGCGCCGCCAGTCGCGCCATGTGTCGAGGTGCACCAGTTGATCCGCGCCGATCAATAGGGTGATCGATGCGTCGTCGCCTTCGCGCTCGCGCCAGCGCTCGAGCGTGTCGACCGTGTAGGTCGGGCCGTCGTGCTCGATTTCGTCGGTCGCCACGCGCACGCTCGCACCCGGCAGCGTCAGCGCGGCGGCCGCCGCGCGGGTCATCGCGAGCCGGTGTTCGGCCGGCGACACGCCCGCTTTCTGCCACGGCTGGCCGGCCGGCAGCAGCACCAGTTCGGTCAGCCGCAGCACCTGCGCGAAACGCCGCGCGAGCGCGAGGTGGCCGTCGTGGATCGGATCGAAGGTGCCGCCCAGCAGACCGATCCGGCGAGGCAGGGCGACAGGGTGAACGTTCGGCTTCAGATGCGGATCCTTTGTCGTGACCGTCGGCGAGCTGTCAGGCGGGCCGGTAAAGCGCCGGTGCGTCACACCCACTCGCGCGGCACGAGAAAATCGCTATACAAACGCGCTTCCGGCGTACCCGGCTCGGGCTGCCAGTCGTAGCGCCAGTTCACCACGGGCGGCATCGACATCAGGATCGATTCGGTGCGTCCGCCGCTTTGCAGTCCAAACAGTGTGCCACGGTCGAAGACCAGATTGAACTCGACGTAGCGGCCGCGCCGGTAGCCCTGGAACGCGCGCTCGGCGTCGCCATACGGCGTGTCGCGGCGCCGTTCGATGATCGGCAGATACGCTTTCAGGAAACTGTCGCCGACGCTCTTGAGCATAGCGAACGATTGCTCGAAACCAAGCTCCGCGAAATCGTCGAAGAAAATTCCGCCGATGCCGCGCGGTTCGTTGCGGTGTTTCAGGAAGAAGTATTCGTCGCACCAGCGCTTGAAGCGCGGGTACAGGTCCGCGCCGTAAGGCGCGAGCGCGTCGCGGCAGACCTCGTGGAAATGCCGTGCGTCTTCCTCGTAGCCGTAATAGGGCGTCAGATCCATTCCGCCGCCGAACCAGAACACCGGCTCTTCGCCCGCCTTGGTCGCGATCAGCATCCGCACGTTCATATGCACGGTCGGGCAGTGCGGATTGCGCGGATGCAGCACCAGCGACACGCCCATCGCCTCGAACCCGCGTCCGGCCAGGTGCGGGCGCGCGGCGCTGGCCGAGCCCGGCAGCGCGTCGCCGGCGACGTCCGAGAAACCGATGCCCGCGCGCTCGAAAAACTGGCCGCCTTCGAGAATCCGCGTGACGCCGCCGCCCCGCAGCTTCTCGCCCGGGGCGCGTTGCCACGCGTCGGTTGCGAACGGCATGCCGTCGAACGCGCCGAGGGTGTCGGCGATTTGCGTTTGCAGGCCTTGCAGCCAACTGCGCACGATCTGTGCGTCGTAGCTCGAATTGCTCATGAATGCGGGTGCTGAGGCGGCACGCTCGGCGTGCCGCGGGTTCTTCGAATCAGGCGCTGGCCGCGTGCGGGACTGGAGAGGCCCACGCGGGCCGGTCGTTCTGGTGAGGCGGGCGGGGCGCCGGGGCCGCTGCGGGCGGCGCTTGGCCGAGCCTGCATGATCCGCGCTGCCCCGCCCGCCGCGCCGAGCGCGCAACACCCCAGTGTAGCGCCGGCGCCGCCGCTGCCGGCCGCCCACGCGCGCCGGCGGGGACAACCGGCGCGCAGGCAAACGCGGAGACAATCGCGAAGACAAACGCGCTTACTGCTTGTTGCGGTTCAGCGCGCGGAAGCCGATGTCGCGGCGGTACTGCATGCCGTCGAAGGCGATCTGGTTGATCGTTTCGTACGCGGCGGCCTGCGCGGTGCGCACCGAGTCCGCCAGACCGACCACGCACAGCACGCGGCCGCCCGAGGTGGTCAGCTTGCCGTCGGCGAGCGTGGTGCCGGCGTGGAACGTGACCGAATCCGCGGTCTCGGCGGGGATGCCGTTGATGCGGTCGCCCTTGCGCGGGGTATCCGGATAGTTGTACGCGGCCAGCACGACGCCGAGCGCGGTACGGCGGTCCCATTCGAGTTCGACCGTATCCAGCGTGCCGGCGATCGCCTGTTCGACGACCTTCGAGAAGTCGCCCTTCAGACGCGCCATGATCGGCTGCGTTTCGGGGTCGCCCATCCGGCAGTTGAATTCGAGCGTCTTCGGGTTGCCTTGCGCGTCGATCATCAGACCGGCGTACAGGAAGCCGGTGTAGCGGATGCCTTCCTTTTCCATCCCGCGCACGGTCGGCAGGATGATTTCGCGCATCACGCGCGCGTGCAACTGCGGCGTAACGATCGGCGCGGGCGAGTAGGCGCCCATGCCGCCGGTGTTCGGACCCTGGTCGCCGTCGAGCAGACGCTTGTGATCCTGGCTCGATGCGAGCGCGAGCACGTGCTTGCCGTCGACCATCACGATGAAGCTCGCTTCCTCGCCGGCGAGGAATTCCTCGATCACGACGCGCGCGCCGGCATCGCCGAGCTTGTTGTCCGACAGCATCATGTCGACCGCCGCGTGCGCTTCTTCCAGCGTCTGCGCGACCACCACGCCCTTGCCGGCGGCGAGGCCGTCGGCCTTGATCACGATCGGCGCACCCTTGGCGTCCAGATACGCGTGCGCGGCGGCGACGTCGGCGAAGGTTTCGTATTCGGCGGTCGGAATGGCGTGGCGCTTCATGAACGCCTTCGCGAAGTCCTTCGAGCTTTCGAGCTGCGCGGCTTCCTTGCTCGGTCCGAAGATCTTCAGACCGCGCGCGCGGAACAGGTTGACGATGCCCGCGGCGAGCGGCCCTTCCGGCCCGACCAGCGTGAAGGCGATCTGCTCTTTCTCGACGAAATCGGCGAGCGCGGCCGGCTCGGTGATGTCGAGATTGCGCAGACGCTCATCCTGAGCGGTGCCGCCGTTGCCCGGCGCGACGTAGACGAGCTGGACCCGCGGCGATTGCGCGAGCTTCCATGCGAGCGCATGTTCGCGACCGCCGGAACCGACGACGAGTAACTTCATGTGAATCCCCGAGACTTGAAAACTATAAACGGCTGAGCGAAACGCCCAGCCGTGCAATAAAACCTGCGTGGCGCGGGCCGGCGAGGCCCACAGCCGGCGGCGCGCGGCGCGCTATGCGTCACGCGAGGCCGGCGCGCCGTCATGCGTCGGCGATCGACGCGTTCGTGTACACGTCTTGGACATCGTCCAGGTTTTCCAGCGCGTCGAGCAGCTTCTGCATCTTGACCGCGTCGTCGCCGGTGAACTCGACTTCGTTCTGCGGCTTCATCGTGACTTCGGCCAGTTCGGCCTTGAAGCCAGCAGCTTCCAGCGCGGCCTTGACCTTCGAGAAATCGTTCGGCGGGCACAGCACTTCGATGCTGCCGTCCTCGTTCGTGACGACGTCGTCGGCGCCGGCTTCGAGCGCGGCTTCCATCAGCGCGTCTTCGGCGGTGCCGGGCGCGAACAGGAACTGGCCGACGTGATCGAACATGAACGACACCGAGCCGTCGGTGCCCATGTTGCCGCCGTTCTTCGAGAACGCGTGGCGCACTTCCGCGACCGTGCGGGTGCGGTTATCGGTCATTGTGTCGACGATCACCGCCGCGCCGCCGATGCCGTAGCCTTCGTAGCGGATCTCTTCGTAGTTTGCGCCGTCCGCGCCGCCGACGCCGCGCTGGATCGCACGGTTGATGTTGTCCTTCGGCATGTTGGCGTCGTACGCCTTGTCGACCGCGAGCCGCAGACGCGGGTTCGAGTCGATTTCGCCGCCGCCCATCCGCGCCGCGACCTGGATTTCCTTGATGAGCCGCGTCCAGATCTTGCCGCGCTTGGCATCGGCCGCTGCTTTCTTATGCTTGATGTTGGCCCATTTCGAATGACCCGCCATACCTTTTCTCCGTCGCGCGCGCCAGCGGGGCGCACGCATAGTGCAATTGTCGTTGCGATGTCGGGCGCGACTCGCGCGCCTCGATGTGAAACCGTCTGCTGAAAGACTGCCGGCGGGGCCTTGCCCCGAGCCCGTCGGCGCTCTGCCTGCCGGGGCCGGCCCGCTCTGGCCTGGCCGCGGTGCCGGCCGTTCCCTTGTCTTGCGCCTCGTTGCCGTCCGTTTGCGTTGGCGCCGCCTGCGGCATCACCGCCGGTGAAGCGGGGCCGCGGGTAGCGGCAGCGCGGTTGGGGCGGGACGGCTTGCCGGCGGCAAACAGGGCGCCGGTCGAACAGGCACCGGGTGCGGGTGCCGGGGCGAGGCGCCGCGCCAGCGCACATCGGCGCACATTACGCCAGTCGATGTGCCGGCGATGGCGCGCGTGAGCGTGCGGGTCGGCTGGTCGAGCGGATGCGAATTTTATCACGCCGGGCCGGTGCGGCAGAGGGGATGTGGCGTGCGCGCGGCGCGCCGGGCCGGCGCCGCGCGTCGTCGCGACGGGCCGGCCGCGGGCCGCTCTCAGTTCTTGGTGCCGAACAGCCGGTCGCCCGCGTCGCCGAGGCCGGGCACGATATACGCATGCTCGTTCAGATGCGAATCGAGCGACGCGACGAACAGCTTGACGTCCGGGTGCGCGTCCTGAAACACCTGCACGCCTTCCGGCGCGGCGACCAGCGCGAGGAACATGATGTTTTCGGCGGCGACGTTGCGGCGCTTCAGAACATCGACCGCGTGCACCGCCGAGTAGCCGGTCGCGACCATCGGATCGCACAGGATGAACACGCGGTCTTCGAGGTCCGGCAGCCGCACCAGGTATTCGACCGGGCGGTGATCGTCCGCGCGGTACACGCCGATGTGGCCGACCCGCGCCGACGGCACCAGTTCGAGCAGCCCGTCGGACATGCCGATGCCCGCGCGCAGCACCGGCACGATCGCGAGCTTCTTGCCGGCGATCACCGGCGCGTCGATCTCGACCAGCGGCGTGGTGATGCGGCGGGTGGTCATCGGCAGGTTGCGGGTGATCTCGTAGCCCATCAGCAGCGTGATCTCGCGCAGCAGTTCGCGGAACGTGCGCGTCGAGGTGTCCCGGTCGCGCATATGCGACAGCTTGTGCTGGATCAGCGGGTGATCGAGGATGAAAAGATTGGGAAAGCGGCTGTCCTGGGTGGTCATGGCGGGGCCCGCGCGCGGCGGCAAGGTGGATCGGTTCGGCGCGCGTGGCTGTTTGCGGTTCGTGCCGTGGGCGATTGGGCCGCCGGCGTCACCCCGTGGCGCGCGCCACGCCGCAAGTTTACCGAAAGAGTGGCGCCGGGCGATACCGGAGATTGCAGTCGGGGCGGGTGCGCCGGCGTTTCGCGATTCAGGCGGCCGGGCACAGTCCGGCACCGATTCTTCTAGAATCTGGGGAAACTTCCCCGCGCCCGCGCGCCGGCGCTAACACCGGCGCTGGGACTGAGACACTCCGAGACGAAAACACAAGGACACGAGGACACACACGATGGACATGGGAATCGCAGGACGTACCGCGCTGGTCTGCGCGGCGAGCAAGGGTCTCGGGCGCGGCTGCGCGGAAGCGCTCGCCGCCGAGGGCGTCAATCTGACGATCGTCGCGCGCACCGCCGAGACGCTCGAGGCGACCGCCGCCGAGATCCGCCAGCAAAGCGGCGTCGAAGTAAAGACGGTCGCGTGCGACATCACCACGCCCGAAGGGCGCGCCGCGGCACTCGCCGCCTGTCCGCAGCCGGACATTCTGGTCAACAACGCGGGCGGCCCGCCGCCGGGCGACTTCCGCAACTTCACGCACGACGACTGGATCCGCGCGCTCGAAGCGAACATGCTGACGCCGATCGAGCTGATTCGTCAGACCATCGACTCGATGAGCGCGCGCGGCTTCGGCCGGATCGTCAACATCACGAGTTCGGCGGTGAAGGCGCCGATCGACGTGCTGGGTCTGTCGAACGGCGCGCGCTCGGGGCTGACCGGCTTCGTCGCGGGCCTCGCGCGCAAGGTCGCGCCGACCGGCGTGACGATCAACAACCTGCTGCCGGGCCTGTTCGACACCGACCGCATCGCCGTCACGTTCGAGGCGCAGGCGAAGACCTACAACATCTCCGTCGAAGAAGCGCGCCAGCAGCGCATGAAAACGATCCCGGCCGGCCGCTTCGGCAATCGCGACGAGTTCGGTCGCGCGTGCGCGTTCCTGTGCAGCACGCATGCCGGCTACATCACCGGGCAGAACTGGCTGATCGACGGCGGCGCGTTTCCGGGCACGTTCTGAGCCGGCCGCGCTGAATCGCCCCGACGCACCACAACAACGACAATCACAACGGTTTGAGGAGTCTTACGTCATGACCACCCGCATTGCGCTGATCGCGCACGATCACAAGAAGGACGACATCGTCAAACTGGCCGGCGAGTACGTCGACACGCTCAGGCGTTGCGACATCGTCGCGACCGGCACCACCGGCGGGCGCATCAGCGACGCGCATGGACTGAACGTCGAGCGCATGCTGTCCGGCCCGCACGGCGGCGACCTGCAGATCGGCGCGCAACTCGCGGAAGGGCGGGTCGACATGGTGATCTTCCTGCGCGATCCGATGACGCCGCAGCCGCACGAGCCGGACATCAACGCGCTGGTGCGCGCGTGCGACGTGCACAACATCCCGTGCGCGACCAATATCTCGACCGCGCGCATGGTGCTCGACGTGCTGACGCTGCGCATGAGCGGAGCAGCCTGAACGTACCCCCGCGGCCGCGCGCGGTCGCATGGCGTCGCGCGGCGCCGCGCCGGCAACCCGCATCCGTCCCGGCATTCACAACGACATTCCGACAAATCAAGGAGACATGATGGTCAAGGCAATCCGTTTCGAGAAAACCGGCGGCCCCGAAGTGATGAAGTGGGTCGACGTCGAAGTGGGCGAACCCGGCGCGGGCGAGATCCGCATCCGTCAGACGGCGGTCGGCCTCAATTACATCGACGTGTATTTCCGCACCGGCCTGTATCCGTTGCCGCTGCCCGGCGGCCTGGGCATGGAGGCGGCCGGCGAGGTGATTGCGCTCGGCGCGGGCGTCGAAGGTCTGCAAGTCGGCGACCGGGTCGCGTATGTCGGCCGGCCGCCCGGCGCGTATGCGCAGGAGCGTGTGCTGCCGGCCGCGCAGGTCGTCAAACTGCCCGATGCGGTCAGCGACGAGCAGGCCGCGTCGGTGATGTTGCAGGGGTTGACCGCGCAATATCTGCTGCGCCGCACGTATCGCGTGCAGCCGGGCGACACGATCCTGATCCAGGCCGCGGCGGGCGGCGTCGGTTTGCTGGTGTGCCAGTGGGCAAAGGCGCTCGGCGCGACCGTGATCGGCACGGTCAGCTCCGACGCAAAAGCCGAGGTCGCGAAAGCCCACGGCTGTGATCACCCGATCGTCTACACGCGCGAGAACTTCACGAAGCGCGTGCGCGAGATCACCAACGGCGCGGGCGTGCCGGTCGTCTACGATTCGATCGGTAAGGACACCTTCGAGAAGTCGCTCGACTGTCTGGCGCCGCTGGGTCTGTTCGTCAGCTTCGGCAATGCGTCGGGTCCGCTGCCGCCGATCGACTCGTCGGAATTCGCCGGCCGCGGCTCGCTTTTCTTCACGCGGCCGACGTTGTTTACGTATATGGCCAGGCGCACCGACTACGAGGCGATGTCGGCCGAACTGTTCGACGTGCTCGCGTCGGGCAAGGTGAACGCCAGCATCAATCAGCGTTATGCGCTGTCGGATGTCGGTCAGGCGCATGCGGATCTCGAAGCGCGTCGTACTACGGGTTCGACGATTCTGTTGCCATAAACCCATCCACGCATACCCGCCGGGCCAACCGGCCGGTTGCCGACCCGCAGCACTGAAGGGCCGCCCCATCGCAAGATGGCGCGGCCCTTTCTTTTTAGCGGCCCGGTCCACTCCATTTACGCGATTTTTACGTCCGCCCCTGCATCTTTGACCAGCCCTTTACGCTGATCGGCATACCGTTCTACCCATCCAGAATCCGTGAATGGAGAACAACAATGGATGTGCTGTATGTCGGGGGGCTCGTGCTATTTGCCGTGCTGACCATTGGACTGATTGGCGGCTGCGAGAAGCTGATGCAGTTGCGCCGTGGGCAAGGAGCGCGCTAATGACCTGGATGCTGTGGCTCGCCGGTGCGTGCACCGCGCTGCTGTTCGTTTATCTCGTGTATGCGCTGCTGCGCGCGGAGGACATTGAATGAACGCGAACAATGTCCTGCAGGCAGGGCTGTTTATCGTCGTGCTGCTGGCCGCCGCGGTGCCGGTTGCGCGCTATCTCGGCGCGGTGATCGACGGCAGCTCGCGGGTGGTGCGCATCGGCGCGCCGCTCGAGCGGCTGCTGTACCGCGTCGCCGGCGTCGATCCGAGCGAGGAGATGGGCTGGAAGCACTATGCGATCGCGACCGTCGCGTTCAACGTGCTCGGCGTGCTGTTCCTCTACGTGCTGCTGCGCGTGCAGGGCTGGTTGCCTGGCAATCCGCAGCAGTTCGGCGCGATGTCGGTGGACAGCGCGTTCAACACCGCGGTCAGCTTCGTCGCCAATACCAACTGGCAGGACTACACGCCCGAGCAAACGGTCAGCTATCTGACCCAGATGCTCGGCCTGACCGTGCAGAACTTTTTGTCGGCGGCGACCGGCATCGTCGTCGTGATCGCGCTGATTCGCGGCTTCGCGCGGCATAGCGCGCAGACCATCGGCAACTTCTGGGTCGACCTCACGCGCGTCACGCTGTACGTGCTGATTCCGATGGCGGCGATCGTCGCCGCGCTGCTGATGAGCCAGGGCGTGATCCAGAACTTCAAGGCCTATCAGGACGTGCCGACGTTGCAGACCACGACCTACGCGGCGCCGAAGCTCGACGCGCAAGGCAATCCGCTGAAGGATGCAAAGGGCAACCCGGTCACGGTCGATACCCCGGTGAAGACGCAGACCATCGCAATGGGCCCGGTCGCGTCGCAGGAAGCGATCAAGATGCTCGGCACCAACGGCGGCGGCTTTTTCAACGGCAACTCTGCGCATCCGTTCGAGAACCCGACGCCGTTTTCGAACATGCTGCAGATGTTCGCGATCCTGATCATTCCGGCGGCGCTCGCGCTGCTGTTCGGCCGCATGATCGGCGACCGCCGTCAGGGCGTCGCGGTGCTCGCGGCGATGACGATCGCGTTCGGCGTGTGCGTGTTCGGCGAGATCGCCGCGGAGCAGGGCGGCAATCCGGCCTTTACCGCGCTCAACGTCGACCAGTCGGCCAATGCGTTGCAGTCCGGCGGCAATGCGGAAGGCAAGGAAACCCGCTTCGGCATCGCGCAGTCGGGCATCTTCACGGTGGCGACCACCGCGGCTTCCTGCGGCGCGGTCGCCAATACGCACGACTCGCTGACGCCGCTCGGCGGCCTGTTGCCGATGCTGCTGATGCAGCTCGGCGAAGTGATCTTCGGCGGCGTCGGTTCGGGGCTGTACGGGATGCTGGTGTTCGCGCTGCTGGCGGTGTTCGTGGCCGGCTTGATGATCGGCCGCACTCCTGAGTATGTCGGCAAGAAGATCGAAGCGTATGAGATGAAGATGGTGTCGATCGTCGTGCTGCTGACGCCGCTGCTGGTGCTGGTCGGCACGTCGTTCGCGGTGCTCACCGACGCGGGTCGCGCCGGTATTGCGAACCCCGACGCGCATGGCTTCTCCGAAATCCTCTACGCGTTCAGTTCGGCCGCCAACAACAACGGCAGCGCATTTGCGGGGCTGTCGGTGAACACGCCGTTCTACAACTGGCTCACCGCGATCGCGATGTGGTTCGGGCGCTTCGGCACGATCGTGCCGGTGCTGGCGATCGCCGGCTCGCTGGCCGCGAAAAAGCGCATCGGCGTCACCGGCGGCACGCTGCCCACGCATGGACCGCTGTTCGTCGTGCTGCTGCTCGGCACGGTGCTGCTGGTCGGCGCGCTCACTTATGTGCCGGCGCTCGCGCTCGGCCCCGGCGTCGAGCATCTGATGATGATGGGCGCGCACTGACGCCGCCGTTGCCAACCAGCGACTGAGAACAGCTCATACAGCGCGCGCCTGCAAGCAGCCGCACCGAGCGGAAACGCCGCCGGCATCCGCGCGGCGCGCGCCTGGCGATATTCGAGGATTCAATGACTGAACATAACGCTACACGGTCCATGTTCGACCCGGCGCTCGTGCGCCCGGCGATCGTGGACTCTTTCAGGAAGCTCACGCCGCGCACCCAGTTCCGCAACCCGGTGATGTTCTGCGTGTACGTGGGCAGCATTCTGACCACCGTCTTGTGGATCGCCGCGCTCGGCGGCCAGGCCGAGGCGCCCGCCGGATTCATTCTCGCGGTCACGCTGTGGCTGTGGTTCACGGTGCTGTTCGCGAACTTCGCGGAGGCGCTCGCCGAGGGCCGCTCAAAGGCGCAGGCCGCGTCGCTGCGTAGTGCGAAGAAAGACGTGATGGCCAAGAAGCTCAACGAGCCGCATCCGAAATCGCCGATCCGCATCATGACCGCGTCCGATCTGCGCCGCGACGACGTCGTGCTGGTCGAGACCGGCGACGTGATCCCGGCCGACGGCGAAGTGATCGACGGCGTCGCGTCGGTCGACGAGTCGGCGATCACCGGCGAATCGGCACCGGTGATCCGCGAGTCGGGCGGCGACTTTTCGTCGGTGACGGGCGGCACGCGGGTGCTGTCGGACTGGATCGTCGTGCGGGTGACCGCCAATCCGGGCGAGGCGTTCCTCGACCGGATGATCGCGATGGTCGAAGGCGCGAAGCGCGCGAAGACGCCGAACGAAATCGCGCTGACCATCCTGCTGGTCGCGCTGACGATCGTGATGCTGCTCGCGACCGCGACGCTGCTGCCGTTCTCGATGTTCTCAGTTGAAGCCGCTCACCTGGCCAATTCGGCGGGCCACGTCGTGACGATCACCGCGCTCGCCGCGCTGCTGGTGTGCCTGATTCCGACCACGATCGGCGGGCTGCTGTCGGCGATCGGCGTGGCCGGCATGAGCCGCATGATGCAGGCCAACGTGATCGCCACTTCCGGCCGCGCGGTCGAAGCGGCCGGCGACGTCGACGTGCTGCTGCTCGACAAGACCGGCACGATCACGCTCGGCAATCGTCAGGCATCGCAGTTCCTGCCGGCGCCGGGCATCAGCGAAGAGGCGCTGGCCGATGCCGCGCAACTGTCGTCGCTGGCCGACGAAACGCCGGAAGGCCGCAGCATCGTGGTGCTCGCCAAGCAGCGCTTCAATATCCGTCAGCGCGATATGGCGTCGCTGCATGCGGTGTTTCTCGCGTTCACCGCGCAGACGCGCATGAGCGGCGTCGACCTCGCGCCGCCGGGAACCCCGGCCGGCACGCACGGCCGCGAGATCCGCAAGGGCGCGGCCGATGCGGTCAAGCACTACGTCGAAGTCAACGGCGGGCGCTTCCCGAACGAAGTCAGCAACGCGGTCGCCGAGGTCGCGCGCCGCGGCAGCACCCCGCTGGTGGTCGCCGAGAAGGGCGAGCAGGGCGCGCGCGTACTCGGCGTGATCGAACTGAAGGACGTCGTGAAGGGCGGCATCAAGGAACGCTTCGCGGAACTGCGCAAGATGGGTATCAAGACCGTGATGGTGACCGGCGACAACCGCCTGACCGCGGCGGCGATCGCCGCCGAAGCGGGGGTCGACGACTTCCTCGCCGAAGCGACCCCGGAAACCAAGCTCGCGACGATCCGCGCGCACCAGGCCGAAGGGCGCCTCGTCGCGATGACCGGCGACGGCACCAACGACGCGCCCGCGCTCGCGCAGGCCGACGTCGCGGTGGCGATGAACACCGGCACCCAGGCCGCGAAGGAAGCGGGCAACATGGTCGATCTCGATTCGAACCCGACCAAGCTCATCGAGATCGTCGAGATCGGCAAGCAGATGCTGATGACGCGCGGCTCGCTGACCACCTTCTCGATCGCCAACGACGTCGCCAAGTACTTCGCGATCATTCCGGCCGCGTTCGCATCGACCTATCCGGCGTTGAACGCGCTGAACGTGATGCATCTGGCGACGCCGACCTCCGCGATCATGTCGGCGGTGATTTTCAACGCGCTGATCATCGTGCTGCTGATTCCGCTCGCGCTCAAGGGCGTGCGTTATCGCGCGCTGGGCGCGGCGATCCTGCTGCGCCGCAATTTGCTGGTGTATGGGCTCGGCGGGATCATCGTGCCGTTCATCGGCATCAAGCTGATCGATATGGTGCTGGCCGCGTTCGGCTGGGTGTGAACGCGCACAGCCACGCAGCGAAGAAATGACGAAGTGCTGAAAAGGGAAAGAGACCCATCATGAAAAATCTGTTCCGTCCGTTGCTGGTGATCTTCGCGGTGCTGACCGCCATCACCGGACTCGCGTATCCCGCGGTGATGACCGCGTTCGGCCAGGCGGTGTTTCACCGGCAGGCCAACGGCAGTCTGATCGAGCGCGACGGCAAGGTGGTCGGCTCGCAGCTGATCGGCCAGCAGTTCGATGCGCCGCAGTACTTCTGGGGCCGGCTGTCGGCGACCAGCCCGATGCCGTATAACCCGCAAGCTTCGGGCGGCTCCAATCTCGGGCCTAACAATCCGGCGCTGCTCGATGAGATCAAGGGCCGGCTTGCCGCGCTGAAGGCGGCCGGCACCGATATGTCGAAGCCGGTGCCGGTCGATCTGGTCACCTCGTCGGGCAGCGGGCTCGATCCGGAGATCAGCCCGGCGGCGGCCGCGTATCAGGTGCAGCGCGTCGCCAATGCGCGCAAGCTCGCGCCGAACGACGTAGAGGCGCTGGTCGAGCGCTATACGACGGGGCGCCAGTTCGGCGTGCTCGGCGAGCCGCGCGTGAACGTGCTGATGCTCAATCTCGCGCTGGATGAGATGAAGCGCGGGTGAGCGGCGAACGCCGCGGTTCATGGCGGTACAGCGGCGCCCACGCGGCGCCGCGTCGCTATTTGCGGGCCGGCGCGGCCCGTGCCACCATGCAGGCGAGCGCCGCTCGCATCACCACGAGAATCAATCGACCCCCGGCATGAACCGCCCCGATCCAGACGAACTGCTCGACAAGCTGCAGCGCGATGAAGAAAAGCGCCAGCGCGGCCGGCTGAAGATTTTCTTCGGCGCGTCGGCCGGTGTCGGCAAGACCTATGCGATGTTGCAGGCCGCGCGCCGCCGCCTCGAAGAAGGTGTCGACGTGCTGGTCGGCATCGCCGAAACGCATGGCCGCGGCGAAACCGCCGCGCTGCTCGCGGGGCTCGAGGTGCTGCCGCTCGTTAAGATCGAGTACCGCGGCCGCCAGCTCGGCGAGTTCGACCTCGATGCCGCGCTCGCGCGCAAGCCGCAACTGATCCTCGTCGACGAACTCGCGCATTCGAACGTGCAGGGCGCGCGCCATCTGAAGCGCTGGCAGGACGTCTATGAACTGCTCGACGCGGGCATCGACGTCTATACGACGGTCAACGTGCAGCACCTCGAAAGCCTGAACGACGTGGTCGGCCAGATCACCGGGATCCGCGTATGGGAGACCGTGCCCGATCGCGTGTTCGATCACGCGGACGAAGTCACGCTCGTCGATCTGCCCGCCGAAGAACTGCTCGACAGGATGCGCGACGGCAAGGTGTACATGGCCCAGCAAGCCGAGCGCGCGGTGCGCAACTTCTTTCGCAAGGGCAATCTGATCGCGCTGCGCGAACTGGCGCTGCGCCGCACCGCCGACCGCGTCGACGCGCAGATGCGCGAGTACCGCGCCGACCGTTCGATCCAGCGCGTGTGGCAGGCGCGCGAACGCGTGCTGGTGTGCGTCGGTCCCGGGCCGGAGGCGCCCGCGCTGGTGCGCGCGGCCGCGCGGCTCGCGGCGAGCCTGAGAGCCGACTGGCTCGCGGTCTATGTCGAGACGCCGGCGTTGCAGCGGCTGCCCGATGCGCGCCGCGAGCGCACGCTGAACGCGCTGAAGCTCGCGGCCGAACTCGGCGCCGAGACCGCGACGCTGGCCGCCACCGATGCGCTCGACGCATTGATCGGCTACGCGCAGGCGCGCAACGTGTCGAAGCTGGTCGCGGGCGCGTCGTCGCGCACCGGCGTGAGCCGCTGGTTGCGCCGGCCGTTCGCCGAGCGCATCGCGCAGAAGAGCGGCGATCTCGAGCTGACGCTGGTCCGCGCGTCGTCCGAACGCGACGGCGGCGCGCAGCGGCGTTTGCTGAACACGACCGCGAACGCGTGGCGCGAGTCGTTGAGCGCGGCCCGCGAGCGCCGCTCGCCGCCGCGCGCGTATGCGCTCGCGCTGGCGATCGGCACCGCGATCACGCTGCTGTCGAGCACGTTGATCGACCGTATCGATCTGACCAACCTCGTGATGCTGTATCTGCTCGGCGTGATCTTCACCGCGGTGAAGCTCGGGCGCGGGCCGGGGGTGGTGCTGTCGTTCGCGAGCGTCGCCGCGTTCGATTTCTTTTTCGTGCCGCCGCGGATGTCGTTGTCGGTCTCCGATACGCAGTACTTACTGACGTTCTTCGGCATGCTGCTGACCTCGCTGGTGATCAGCCATCTGACTTCGAGCCTGCGCCGCGAGGCGAGCGTCGCGCGGCGCCGCGAGCAGCGTACCGGCGCGATGTACGAGATGGCGCGCGAGCTGGCCGCCGCGTTGACCACCGAGCAGATCGTCGGGATCGGCAGCCGCCACGTGAGCGAGGTGTTCGGCGCGCGCGTCGCGATTCTGCTGCCGGACAGCGCCGATCAGATCAGACAGAAGATCGAGAATCCCGACGCGGCGATCACGCTCGACGGCGAGCAGCTCGATCTCGATGTCGGTCAGTGGGTCTACGATCAGCAGAAGCCGGCCGGTCACGGCACCGACACGTTGCCGGCCGCCGCCGCGCTGTACCTGCCGCTGAAGGCGCCGATGCGCACGCGCGGCGTGCTCGGCGTGGTGGTGCGCGACGAGCACGAGCTGGCGGTGCCCGAGCAGCGCCGCATGCTCGATGCGTTCGCCGCGCAGATCGCGCTGGCGCTCGAACGCGTGCATTACGTCGATATCGCCCGCGATGCGCTCGTCAATATGGAGTCCGAGCGGCTGCGCAATTCGCTGCTGTCGGCGATCTCGCACGATTTGCGCACGCCGCTGACGACGATCGTCGGATTTTCGTCGATGCTGGCGCAGACGCACCAGCGCAACCAGGCAACCGATGCCGATGCCGCCGATGCCGGGCGCAGCGACGAACTCGTCGAAGCGATCCACGAAGAGGCGCTGCGGATGACCGACATCGTCACCAATCTGCTCGACATGGCGCGGCTGCAGGCCGGCCGTCTGCAACTGAACCAGCAGTGGACGCTGCTGGAGGAAACCGTCGGCGCCGCGCTGCGCGCGTGCAAGCGGGTGCTGGCGGGACATCCGGTGCGGGTCACGCTGCCCGCCGAGCTGCCGCTGCTGCATCTGGACGCGGTGTTGATGGAGCGGCTGTTCTCGAACCTGTTCGAGAACGCCGCGAAGTACACCGCGGCCGGCACACCGCTCGAGATCGGCGCGCAGCAGATCGACGCCGACGGCGCGTCGTTCGTGCGCGTGACGATCGACGACCACGGCCCGGGATTGCCCGCCGGCATGGAAGCGCGCGTGTTCGAGAAATTCACGCGGGGCGAGAAAGAGTCGGCGAAACCGGGCATCGGTCTCGGGCTCGCGATCTGCCGCGCGATCGTCGATGCGCACGGCGGTACAATCGGCGCGCTGAACAGGCTCGGCCCCGACGGTGGCGTCGAAGGCGCGCGCTTCTGGTTCACGCTGCCGGTCAGCACACCGCCCGACGCGCCCGACGTGCTGGAAGACGACAACGAAAACGAAGACGAAGAGCGCAACGCGGGCGACACCGCCGCCGCCGATCTCCATCCGCTGACCCGACCCGCCCATGAGTGACCCGAACATCACCGTCGTTCTGATCGAAGACGAAAAACAGATTCGCCGCTTCGTGCGCGCCGCGCTCGAAGGCGAGGGGATCGCCGTGCACGACGCCGAAACCGGCAAGCAGGGGCTCGTCGAAGCGGCGACGCGCAAGCCCGATCTGGTGATCGTCGATCTCGGGCTGCCCGATACCGACGGCCTCGAAGTGATTCGCGAGCTGCGCGGCTGGAGCGAGCTGCCGGTGATCGTGCTGTCGGCGCGTACCCAGGAAAGCGAGAAGGTCGCCGCGCTCGATGCCGGCGCCGACGACTACCTGACCAAGCCGTTCGGCGTATCCGAACTGCTCGCGCGGATTCGCGCGCATCTGCGCCGGCGCAATCACGGCGGCGCGAACGAGTCGCCGCAGGTGAGCTTCGGCGCGGTGACCGTCGATCTGGCGCTGCGCAAGGTCACGCGCGACGGCGCGCCGATCCATCTGACGCCGATCGAATACCGGCTGCTCGCGACGCTGGTGCGCCACGCCGGCCGCGTGCTCACGCACCGGCAACTGCTGCGCGACGTGTGGGGGCCGTCGCATGTCGAGAGCAATCACTATCTGCGCATCTATATGGGTCATCTGCGCGGCAAGCTGGAACGCGATCCGGCGCAGCCGGAGCATATCGTCACCGAGACGGGGGTCGGTTACCGGCTGGTCGGCGCGGCGTAAGTCGCCGTGTAAGTCCCGCCGTAAGCCCCGCCGGGCGCGCCAGTTCCGCTCCGCTATAATTCTCGCCGACGTAAGGACGACCTTACGCTCGCATCGATCATCGGGGACGGCCCCATTCTTTATGGAGCTGTCCCGATGTCCTGGTTTCTTCTGCTGATCGCCGGTTTGCTCGAAGTCGCGTGGGCGGCCGGTCTCAAAACCTCCGAAGGTTTCACCCGTTTCTGGCCGTCGGTGTTCACCGTCGTGACCGCGCTCGGCAGTTTCGTGCTGCTCGCGATCGCGATGCGTCAGTTGCCGCTCGGCACCGCCTATGCGGTCTGGACCGGGATCGGCGCGGTCGGCGCGTTCGTGTTCGGCGTCGTGATGATGGGCGAGGCGTTGACGCTCGCGCGCGTGGCCAGCGCGGCGCTGATCGTGATCGGCCTGATCGGGCTGAAGCTGTCGTCCGGTCACTGACGCGGGACTCGCCGTCGTCACGGTCGACGCGACAGCCTTCGTCGCGCACGCCACAGCGCCGCTGCGACGCTCTACGTTCTGCGAATTAACGTGGCTATAATGAGACAGAAACAGACCTGACATTGTCCGCGGCGTGGTTGACGCGGCCGGCTGGCGCTTCCGACGAGTTCGGCGAGAGAATTTTTCCCCGTCCCCCGCGTCGGTATCCGGCACGCATCAAGCGCATGGAGGCGACCATGCTTGAATCCCTTTCGCTCGCTGCTGGCCTGTCCTGGGGCAGCGGTCTGCGCCTCTATCTGACGGTGCTGCTGGCCGGCGTGTTCGAACGTCTCGGCCTGATCCATCTTCCCAATACGCTGTCCGCGCTGTCGTCGCCGTGGGTGATCGGCGCGGCGGCCGTGCTGACGCTCGCCGAATTTCTCGCCGACAAAATCCCCGCGTTCGATTCGCTGTGGGACGCGATCCATACCTTCATCCGCATTCCGGCCGGCGCCGTGCTCGCCGCCGGCGCGCTCGGTCACGGCGATCCGGCGCTGCTGACGGTCGCCGCGCTCGCCGGCGGCACGCTCGCCGGCACCGCGCATCTGGCCAAGGCCGGCACCCGCGCGCTGATCAATCTGTCGCCGGAGCCGGTGTCGAACGTGGTGACGTCGACCGCCGAGGATGGGCTCGTGTTAGGCGGCGTGCTGCTCGCGCTGTTCGTGCCGCTTCTGTTTCTCGTGCTGATGGTAGGCTTTCTGCTGCTCGCGGCGTGGCTGTTGCCACGATTGTGGCGTGGCGTGCAGGGCGGTTTTCGCGGCATGGCCACGCACATGGTGTCGCGATTTGCGAGGAGCAGGCACGATTGAGCGAAGTAAAACGAGGTTCTATCGCGCGCGCTGACGAGGGAGCTGGAGCGAAAACGGCGGCAGCGACGCGGCCGGCGGCGCGCCGGCTCGGCGGCGCGGATCTGCTGCGTCAGGCGATCCGGATGAGCGCGCGCGACTGGCGCGCGGGTGAACTGACGATGCTGCTGCTGGCGCTGGTGCTGGCCGTCGCGGCGTTATCGAGCGTCGGCTTTCTGGCCGACCGGCTGCATCAGGGACTCGAGCGCGATGCGCGGCGCATGATCGCCGCCGACTTCATCGTGCGGGCCGATCATCCGGTCGATCCACTTTTCGCGGCCGAGGCGCGGCGGCTCGGTTTGCATACCGCGACCACCGCGATCTTTCCCAGCATGATCAATTCGACCGGCGCGCAGCCGGTGTCGCGGCTGGCCGCCGTCAAGGCGGTGTCGCCCGGCTATCCGCTGCGCGGCGCGCTGCGCATCGCGCCGGCGAGCGGCGCGCCCGAGCATCCGGCCAGCGCGATTCCGGCGCCCGGCACCGTGTGGGTCGATCAGCAACTGCTCGACGCGCTGAAGCTGAAGGTCGGCGACACGGTGAAGGTCGGCAGCCGCAACTTCACGATCGGCGCGCTGATTACGCGCGAACTCGATCGCGGCTTCTCGTTCGTCAACTTCTCGCCGCGCCTGATGCTGCGCGCCGACGATGTCCAATCGACCGGCCTGATCACCTACGGCAGCCGCGTCACCTATCGCCTGCTGGTCGCCGGCGCGGACGATGCGGTCGCCCAGTTCGCGCAGTTCGCGCATCAGCACGTCGACGGCGGCAAGATGCGCGGCGTCGCGCTGGAGTCGCTGCAGGACGGCCAGCCGCAGGTGCGCCAGACGCTCGATCGCGCCGGCCACTTCCTCACGCTGGTGTCGCTGCTGACCGCGCTGCTCGCCGCGGTCGCGATCGCGATGGCCGCGCATCGCTATATGCGCCGGCATCTGGACAGCTGCGCGGCGATGCGTTGTCTCGGCGTGAGCCAGGCCGCGCTGCGCGCGCTTTTCACCCTCGAATTCGTCGGGCTGGGTTTGATCGGCGGGGCGCTCGGCGTCGCGCTCGGCTATCTCGGCCATCTCGCGCTGCTGAGCTGGCTCGGCGGCCTGATCGACGTGGTGCTGCCGCAGCCGACGCTGTGGCCCGCGCTCGAAGGTATCGCCGCCGGCCTCGTGCTGCTGCTCGGCTTCGCGCTGCCGCCGCTGTTGCCGCTCACGCGCGTGCCGCCGGTGCGGGTGCTGCGCCGCGAATGGGGCGAGGCGGGGCGCACCGCGTGGGCCGCGTACGCGCTCGGGATCGTGCTGTTCGCCGGGCTCTTGATTCTCGCGGCGGGCGAGCTGAAGCTCGGCGGGATCGTCGCGGGCGGCTTCGCGGGCGGGCTACTGGTGTTCGCGATCGTCGCGCGTCTCGCGCTGTGGGTCGCGGCGCGGCTGGTGCGCAGCGAGCGCGTGAATGCGGGGATCGGCTGGCGTTATGCGCTGGCGTCGCTGGAGCGGCGCAGCAGTGCGAGCGCGCTGCAAATCACCGCGCTCGGCATCGGCCTGATGTGCCTGCTGCTGATCGCGATGACCCGCAACGACCTCGTGCAGGGCTGGCGTAAATCGACCCCGCCCGATGCGCCGAACCAGTTCATCATCGATATCCAGCCCGATCAGCGCGACCCGGTCAGCCACTATCTGGACGCGCATGGGATCGCCGACGTCGCGCTGTCGCCGATGGTGCGCGGGCGGCTCATCGCGATCAACGGCAAGCCGGTCAATCCCGATTCGTTCAAGGGCGACGACGCGCGCCGGCTGGTCGATCGCGAGTTCAACCTGTCGTACACGACGCAGTTGCCCGACGACAACCGGATCGTCGCGGGCGAGTGGTTCGGCGACACGACCAGGCCGCAAATCTCGATCGAACAGGGCCTCGCCAAGCTGATCAACGTGAAGCCCGGCGACGTGCTGCGCTTCGACGTGACCGGCCTGACGGTCGAAGCACCGGTCACCAGTGTGCGCAAGCTCGACTGGGGTTCGTTCAAGGTCAACTTCTTCGTGCTGATGCCGCCCGCCGCGCTGCGGGATTTTCCGGCCACTTTCATCACCAGCTTCCATCTGCCGGCGGACCGTCAGGCGACCATCGACGGCCTCGTCGGCGCCTATCCGAACCTCACCGCGATCGATACCGGCCCGATCCTCGCGCAGGTGCAGCGGGTGTTGCAGCAGGTGATCGGCGCGGTGCAGTTCCTGTTCGCGTTCACGCTCGCGGCCGGCGTGCTGGTGCTGTACGCGGCGCTCGCCGGCACGCGCGACGAGCGTATGCGAGAATCCGCGCTGCTGCGCGCGCTCGGTGCGTCGCACCGGCAGGTGCGCGCGGTGCAGGTGGCCGAGTTCGTCGCGGTCGGCGCGCTGGCCGGGCTGATGGCGGCGGTCGGCGCGCAGATCGTCGGGTCGGTGCTGGCCACGCGGGTGTTCGAGTTCTATCTGGACTTCGATCCGTGGCTGCTGCCGGCGGGGATTGCCGCGGGCGTCGCGTGCGCGGGCGTCGGCGGCTGGTTGAGTCTGCGGCATGTGTTGGCGCGGCCGGCGTTGCAGTCGCTGCGCGATGCGTGAGTGCTGCGTGGGTGATGCGTGGGTGTTTGCGCGTTGGCGCGTTCGCGCGGCGCGCCGTGAGTTTTTTATCTGGTTGATGAGCAGGGTATGAGCGATTTGAACGACGAAGCCGCGGTGGCGAAGCCGACCGCCTTCGAACTGGTGGGCGGCGAGGCGCGGGTGCGCGAACTGGTCGACCGGTTTTACGACCTGATGGATCTGGAGGCGGATTTCGCGGGGATTCGCGCGCTGCATCCGGACTCGCTCGAAGGCTCGCGCGACAAGCTGTTCTGGTTCCTGTGCGGCTGGCTCGGCGGCCCCGATCATTACATCAGCCGTTTCGGCCACCCGCGTTTGCGCGCGCGGCATATGCCGTTCGCGATCGCGTCGAGCGAGCGCGATCAGTGGCTGCGCTGCATGGCGTGGGCGATGGAAGACATCGGTCTGGCCGAGCCGCTGCGCGAACGGCTGCTCGGCTCGTTCTTCGAGACCGCGGACTGGATGCGCAATCGCAATGGCTGACGAAGCGGCTTGCGCGTCCGGCGCCGCCTACACCTGCGAGGCCGACTACGCCGCACTGCCTGCGCGCGCCCGCGAAGTGCTCGACTGCTGGTTCGGCGCACCCGGCACGCCGGAATACGGCACCTCGCGCAAGCTCTGGTTCTCCCGCGACGACGCGCTCGACACGATGCTGCGCGAGCGCTTCGCAGACCTGATCGACGCGGTCAACGCCGGCGCGCTCGATGCCTGGCAGGCGAGCCCGCTCGGCGCGCTCGCGCTGGTGCTCGTGCTCGACCAGTTCTCGCGCAACTGCCATCGCAATAGCGCGCGCGCGTTCGCCGCCGATCGCAAGGCGCTCGAAGTCGCGCAACGGATGGTCGCGAGCGGCGCCGACCGGCTGCTGCCGGGCCCGCATCAGCGCGCGTTCGTTTATCTGCCGTTCGAACACGACGAAACGCCGGCGAGTCAGCGCGAATCGCTGCGGCTCTTCAAGCAACTGGACGCGGAGCCCGGTGCCGGGTCTTACTACCGCTATGCGGTGCGGCACGCGGAGATCATCGAGCGATTCGGCCGCTTTCCGCATCGCAATGTGCTGCTCGGGCGCGCGTCGAGCGACGAGGAAAAGGCGTTTCTGCGCGAGCCGGGATCGTCGTTCTAAGGTTGGCGACGGGAGCGGCGCTTGAGCTTTGCGCTGGGCGAGGGTCGTCGAATTAACCTATCCGCGCCACCCGCGCAACGTCCCCGTCCTCCTGATCAATCGTCGTCGCGCTCCGTGCCTGCGGCCGGCGTACGCACGAACACGCGCAACAGCTCGCCCGTATCGCCGGGCCGCGCACCGGACCAGAACAGACGCCAGTCGCCGGGCGGTGTGCTGACCTTGTCGCGGCGACTTTCCTGAATCAGCCACGTGCACGCGGTGGTGCGTGGGTCGCTGCTCGGCTGATGCTCGATGCCGGTGAAGTAGTAGAGCATCGGCGCCTCGGATTCGCCCAGATCGACGCTGGCCATGCAGTCGCCGTCGTTCCATTCGATATCCATCTTCGCGCCGAGCGCCTGGAACACCGAACGGTAGCTCTTCGCGTAGTCCAGCCACGGCAGCAGCAACGTGCTGACCAGCCCCCACACGAGCACGGCGCCGGCGCACCAGCTGAGCGCGCCGCGCCATTTGCCCGCGTACTTGAACGACGGCAGCAGCCACAGCCAGCCGATCGTGAGCAGCAGCGCGCCGGCGATCATCACCGGCTGGTTCGGCAGTACCCAATCGAGCGGCAGCCAGCGGCCGAGCCGATGCAGCGACGCATGCGTGCCGGCCGGGCTTGTCATGGTCGACCAGACGATCCACACGAGCGCGGCCGCGCTGCCGAACAGCACCCGGCTGACCATGTCCCAGCCGGCATGCAGGCGCGCCGGCAAGCGCTCGACGCCGCGCATCGCGAGCAGCGCGAGCGGCGCGATGAACGGCAGGATGTACAACTCGCGCACCGTCGCCGAACTTTGCAGCACCGCGAAGCCGATCCCGGCGAACAGCACCGGCAACGCGACGCCGGGCTCGCGCCAGTGCCGCCACGCGCCGCCCGCGAGCGCGGCCAGCGCCAGCGGCACGACCGGAAAGCCGACGCTGAGCACGGTGCGCAGCACGAACAGACGGCTCTCGTTTTCGGAGCCGAGCTCGGCCACCGAAAAACCGAAGAAACGGCCGACGTTGTTATCCCACAGCCAGACCTTGAAGAGCGCTTCGGAACGCAGATAGAAGCAGAGCGGCCAGATCAGCGCGAACGGCGCGCAGACCAGCGCGGCGACGCCGAGCGCCCGCGCGAAGCTGCGGCTGCGGCAGGCGGGGTAGAGCACCAGCACCGCGCAGGTGGTCGCGCCGAACACGAGCGGCACGAACAGGCCCTTGGCGAGCAGCGACACGCCGACGCCCGCGCCGAACATCGCCGCCCCGCTGAGCAACGCGTGACGCCGCTCGCGCGCGGACAGCGGCGGGGCCGACGGGCTCGCCGCCGCCGCGCGATAACGCGCGGCGCGCGGGTCGTCGCGCAGATGCGCGAGCACCAGTTCGAACAGTCCGCAGAAGCCCAGCGCGGCGCCGGCCATCAGCGCGACGTCGGTCATCATGTCGTGCACGTGCTTGACGACGACCAGCGTGCCGCCATAGAGCGCGAGCGTGCCGATCACGCGCAGGTCGAACCAGCTCGCTGCGCCGAGCGCGCGGCGAGCCACGCGCGCGGTGTAGTAGACCGTCAGGCCGGCGAACAGCGCGCTCGCCAGACGCGCGGCGTCGTGCAGCGGCAGGTAGCGGCCGAGCATCCACGCGAGGCCGGTGGCGACCCAGTCGTAGATCGGCGGCTTTTCGACGAACGGCTGGCCCGCATTGGTCGGCACCACCAGATCGCCGGTATCGAGCATGTGCTGGATGATGCCGAATGTGTAGGTCTCGTCCTGCTTCCACGGATCGTGGCCGAGAATGCCGGGCAACAGCCACGCGCACAGGATGGCCACGGCGAGCAGCCGCAACAGCGGTTCGCTCGCCGCGAGCGAGCGCCAGCGTTGCAGGCGGCGCGCGTGACGGCCGCTCCAGGCGCCGCTGCCGCCGGTATTGGCGGTGTCGGCGAGAGGCGCCGTCGGGGCGCTGCCGGCGGGGTTCGACCTACCCGACGTACCCGACGTGACCGACGTCGGGGCTACCGCGATCGCATGGTCCGAGTGCCAGCTCGCGGGCTGCTTTTCTTGCATGGAAGTCTCTGATCTGCGTGCGCGGCGGCATCGGCCGCGCAGTGGTGTTTTGTCCATGTCGCCGGCACATGCGGGCGCACCCGGCGATTGTAGCGCCGGATTATTACCGAAGATTACAGGTGCGGAGCGGACACGGCAGATTCATCTGCGGCTGTGTGGGGTGCGCATCAGAGCGATGCAAATCGGGTGGGAAAACCGCGCGGGGAAGCGGAAAAACGACGGGAAGAACGACGCGGGAAAAGGGAGGCGCGGCCGCTGTGGGCCGCGCGTGGGGTATGCGGTGGCGGCGCCGCTCAGCGGCCGCCGGCGACGTCGATCACCGCGCCGGTCACATACGAGGCCGCGTCGCTCAGCAGCCAGACGATCGCCTCGGCGACTTCGTCGGCGCTGCCGGGGCGGCCGAGCGGCGTGGTCGCGCCCAGTTGGGCGGCCCGCTCGGGCTTGCCGCCGCTCGCATGGATTTCGGTATCGATCAGGCCGGGACGCACCGCGTTCACGCGCACGCGCTGCGGGCCGAGTTCCTTCGCGAGACCGAGCGTCATCGTGTCGATCGCGCCTTTCGAGCCCGCATAGTCGACGTATTCGTTCGGCGAGCCGAGGCGCGCCGCCGCCGACGAAACATTGACGATCGCGCCGCCCGCGCCGCCGCGCTGCGTCGACATGCGCCGTGCCGCTTCGCGCGCGCACAGATAGGCGCCGAGCACGTTGACGTCGAACATCCGTTTCAGGCGCGCGAAATCCATCTCGGCGAGCTGGCTCGACGGCGCGACGATGCCGGCGTTGTTGACGAGCGCATCGATGCGGCCGAAGTGCTGCTGCAACATATCGAACATCGCGATCACGTCGGCTTCGTTCGCGACGTCGCCGGCGATCGGCAGCGCGCGGCCGCCCGCGCGCTCGACTTCGGCGACGCTCTGCTGCGCGGCCGCCAGATCGCGCACGTAGTTCACGCCGACGCACCAGCCGCGCTCGCCGAGCAGACGCGCGGTAGCGCGGCCGATGCCGCGGCTGCCGCCGGTGATCAGAACCGCTTTCGTCATCGCAACCTCATCGTTCGGGGGAAATTTGCTCGCCGGCCGCGCGTCACCATCGGGCCGGCGGCCGGCGCGGCTTCAGATCGCGTCGCTCTGCACGACTGCCCATTTGTCGCTGACGGGCGGCTGGTAGCGTTGCAGCTTGCCGATCAGCGCGACCGGATCGGCTTCGATCTGCAGCATGTCGAGATAGGTCTTGCGCATGAAGCCTTCGTCGATCGTGTGTTGCAGCAGACGGAGCAGCGGCTCGTAGAAGTGGCCGGTATTCAGCAGTGCGACCGGTTTGCCGTGATAGCCGAGCTGCGCCCATGTGAAGACCTCGAACAGTTCCTCGAGCGTGCCCGCGCCGCCTGGCATCGCGACGAACGCGTCCGACAGCTCGGCCATCATCTTCTTGCGGTGATGCATGTCGGGCACCACGTGCAGCTCGGTCAGCCCGTTATGGCCGACTTCCTTGTCGACCAGCAGCTCGGGAATCACGCCGATCGCGCGGCCGCCCTCGGCCATCACGGTATCGGCGATCACGCCCATCAGGCCCACCTTGCCGCCGCCGTAGATCAACGCGAGATCCGCTTCGACCAGCGCGCGGCCGAACGCGCGCGCCGCTTCCGCGTACAGCGGTTTGGCTCCCATCGCGGAGCCGCAATACACACACACAGCCTTCATTGTTTAAACATCCTTCGATTCGTTGCGCGGCGCGGCGCCTTCCCGGGGCGGCAGGTAGTCGTAAAACTCGCGCTTGGGCAGCTTGCCCGAGACGAGGTCGTCGAAGATTTGCCGCGAGCGGCCGCGCAGATACGGCGCCATCAGCGACACGATCTGCACGCTCACCTGATGCAGTTCCGCGCGGATCGCTTCCTGCTCGTTGTATTTGCGCGGGTTCATCACGAACTGGTACGACAGCCAGTAGGTGCCGATCACGCCGACGTTGGTTGCGATCACCTGCAGTTCCTGCGGCGTCGCGACCATTTCGCCGTCCGCGACCAGCTGCTCGCAGAACTGGCTCGCGAAGCGCACCTTGTGGCTGATGATCTGCTTGAAGTGCGTCTCGAGCGTGCGGTTGCGCGCGAGCAGATCGTTCAGGTCGCGGTACAGGAAGCGGTAGCGCCAGGTGAAGTCGACCATGTACTGCAGATACGACCACATTTCGTCAATCGTCGCGCGATGGTCGTCGGGGAAACGCAGACGCTTTTCGATCTCCTGCTCGAACTGGCTGAAGATGCTGTTGATGATGTCGTCTTTGTTGCGGAAGTGGTAGTACAGGTTGCCTGGACTGATTTCCATTTCCTCGGCGATGGTCGTCGTCGTGACGTTCGGCTCGCCGATTTCGTTGAACAGCTTCAACGAGAGTTCGAGAATCCGTTCGCGCGTGCGGCGGGGAGGTTTGGCTTCCATGTCGTCCGGCCCTGGTTATGCCGGGCTGGGCGCGTGGCGGCATGCCGCGGCTGCGTGGTCCACCCGGATACGGTTGGTATGTTCAGCGCTCACGAACCCATCGCGGTGCGGCGGGCCCCTCGAAAGAGCAGAGTGCGCGGGCGGTATGGAAGCGGACCCGCGCAGTTCCGTGAGACTGTCGGACGATTATAAACCGAGCGTTCTAATGCCCAACCGCGGACGCGGATTTTCGTTTGCCGGGACGACGCGCGGCATGATGGAGCTGCGCGGGTTGCGTGCGATGCGCGGCGGACCGATCCGCGGCGACGTTCAGAACCACTCGCGCAGCCAGCGCACGAGCAGCGGTCCGACGATCACCGCCCACGTCATCACGCACATGCCAAGCGCGACCATCACCGCCGCGCTGCCGAGATCCTTCGCGCGGCGCGACAGCTCGTGACGTTCGAGCGAGATGCGGTCGATCGCCGCTTCGACGCTCGAATTGAGCAGCTCGACGATCAGCACCAGCAGCACCGAGCCGAGCAGCAGCACGCGCGACACCGGCTCGACCGGCACGAGCAGGCCGGCCGGAATCAGGAGCGCGGCGAGCGTCAGCTCCTGGCGAAACGCGCTCTCCTCGCGAATCGCCACGCGAAAACCGGCCAGCGAATTTTTCATCGCGTGCCATGCGCGCGTGAGGCCGCGATTGCCTTTGTACGGATTGAAGGGCAGCGGCGCGAGTGGATCGTCGGGGCTGAGGGGTTCGTGGGGGACTTCGACGGCCGCCTGCCCGGGCAGGTCCGGTTCGCGCACGTCGTCGAACGGTTCGACGCTTGCGGTATTGGCAGCGGCATCGACCGTCTGCAACTCAGCGCTCGCCGCGCGTTGACTGCTGGATTGGCTGCTTCGCATCAGGGGCTTCGCGCGCGTCGCCGCTCAGGCGGCGGCGCTCTCCTCGCGATAGGTTTCGCGGCGACGCGGCTTCAGATGCGCGGCGAACTGCGCGGACGCCGCCGCCCACGAAAAGCGCTCGGCCCACGCGCGCGCATCGCGCCGGTCGATCTTCAGCGCCGCGAGACAGGCTTCGCGCAGGTCGTCGTGCATCGCGCCGGCGCCGCCGTTGCCGAGCACGTCGATCGGCCCGGTGACCGGGTAGGCGGCCACCGGCGTGCCGCATGCGAGCGCTTCGAGCAGCACCAGCCCGAACGTGTCGGTGCGGCTCGGGAACACGAACACGTCGGCGGCCGCGTAGACCTTCGCGAGTTCCGCCTGCGACAGCACGCCGAGATAGTTGACCTGCGGATAGCGCGATTTGAGTTCGGCGAGCGCCGGACCTTCGCCGGCGACCCACTTCGAACCGGGCAGATCGAGCTGCAGAAAGGCCTCGACATTTTTCTCGACCGCGACGCGCCCCACGTACAGGAAGATCGGCCGCGCGGTGTTGAGCACCTTCGAGTCCATCGGCCGGAAGATCTCCAGATCGACGCCGCGCGTCCACAGCACGACGTTGGTGAAGCCGAATTTCTCGAGATCCTGTTTGACGACCGGCGTCGGCGCCATCACCGCGAGCGACGGCTTGTGGAACCAGTGCAGAAACCGGTAGGTGGCCGCGAGCGGAATCCGGAACCGCGCCTGCACGTACTCGGGAAAGCGCGTGTGATAGGCGGTCGTGAACGGCAGCTTGTGCCGCAACGCATACGCGCGCGCGGCCATGCCGAGCGGGCCCTCGGTCGCGATATGCAGCGCGTCGGGCGCGAACTGGCCGATGCGTTCGCGCAGCTTGCGGCGCGGCAGCAGCGACAGACGGATCTCCGGGTAGGTCGGGCAGGGCACCGTTCGGAATTCGAGCGGCGTCAGCAGCTCGACCTGATGGCCGAGCGCGAGCAGTTCGCGCCGGGTGTTCTTGAGCGTGCGCACGACGCCGTTGACCTGCGGCTCCCATGCGTCGGTGACGATCATGATCTTCATCGCTTTGTTCATCGCTGCGGGCCCTGTGGAGGTGGAGGGGAAGCGGTGGGCAGAATGCGGTCAGGCGGTGGCGCGGACTTTGTGCGTGCTTTCCTGCGGCGCGCGCAGCGCGGTCCAGTAGATCACCTTGAGTTCGCCGTCGCAGGTCTCGACGAGGGCCGACAGACTTTCGACCCAATCGCCGTCGTTGCAATAGAGCACGCCGTCGATCTCGCGCATCTCGGCTTTGTGAATGTGTCCGCAGACGACGCCGTCGCAGCCGCGGCGGCGCGCTTCGTCGGTCATCACGCGCTCGAACGACGAGATGAAATTGACCGCGTTCTTCACCTGGTGCTTCAGATACTGCGACAGCGACCAGTACGGAAAGCCGAGTCGGCTGCGGATCCGGTTGAACCAGCGGTTCAGCACGAGGATCATCGTGTAGAGGGTATCGCCGAGATAGGCGAGCCATTTCGCGTGCTGAATCACCCCGTCGAACAGATCGCCGTGGACGATCCACAGACGCTTGCCGGCGAGGGTGGTGTGAAACGCTTCGCCGCGCACGTGGATGTCACCGAACGCGAGGTCGCAGAACTGGCGGGCGGCTTCGTCGTGATTGCCGGGCACGTAGATCACTTGCGTGCCTTTGCGCGCTTTGCGCAGCACTTTCTGCACGACGTCGTTGTGCGCTTGCGGCCAGTACCAGCCTTTTTTCAGCTGCCAGCCGTCGATGATGTCGCCGACGAGGTACAGGTATTCCGATTCGTTGTGGCGGAGGAAATCGAGCAGATAGTTGGCCTGGCAGCCGCTCGAGCCGAGATGGATGTCGGAGAGCCAGATCGTGCGATAGCGGTGCGGGTCGGCGTGGCTGTCGTGGGAGTGGCCGGTGTCGCTGTCGGGCGGTGGAGTAATCGGCAGCGGCAGACCGTGGTGGGCGGAACCGGGGGCGGGGCGGAACGCGACGGAGTCGACGCTCGGGCCGGTCTGACGGAACAGGGACGTCGCGGACGATTTGGGGTCCATGGCTCACGCGGCGAGTAGCGATGTCCTGTATTGGGCAGGGCGCGGGTTACTGCGGCGTGACAGTCATGAGAAGTTCTTATTACTGGGGGCGGGTTGGGGGCTCTTGATGCAGGGCGGGGTTTTTTGGGCTGTGCTCTTATGGTGTTGGCCTTTCCTTGCTTTCTTGTCGGTCTATTGGCTCTGCCCCTGTGCGGGGCGGCACCTACTTTCTTTGCGGCTGCAAAGAAAGTAGGCAAAGAAAGCAGCTTCACACCGCTAGCTCTTAATCGGCTCCCCCGGCCTGGAGAGGGCAGTGGTGCATCTGGAATCCGTGCTTTCGCACACGCCGCGCTAGTGACAAAGCCGTCATCGGCTCCCACTCCGCACTGCGTGCGTCGCGGACGGGTCTGCCGGGGAAACAATCCGGAGGCCCGCGCAGTGGGGCCCCCGGCGGCGCCTCGGGCAGGGGCGTGAAAACGGCGGGCGGTTTTTGAGCGGGGCTTCGGCGCGCGTAGCGCCGCCGGAAGAATGATGGCTTTGTCACTGCCGCCGAATGTGCGGGGACACAGATTCCACATGCACCACTACCGGTGGCCCGCTACGGTTACCGCTTAAGAGCTAGCGGGTTGAAGCTGCTTTCTTTGCCTACTTTCTTTGCAGCCGCAAAGAAAGTAGGTGCCGCCCCGCACAGGGGCAGAGCTAATAGACCGACAAGAAAGCAAGGAAAGGCCAACACCGCACGAGCACCGCCAGACCACCGCCATCCACCCAAAACAGTGACCAACAAAGAAAAAAAGCCCAACGCGCTCAGCGCAAAACCATGACGACCCGCGTCCCCGCAAGCCGGTCATGCAAAAACCGCCGCTGCGAATCAAACCTTCCAACACCGGCCCAAAGCAAAAACCACAAACAAAAAATCAAAAGCGTCTGTGGCAAGCGCAACCCCAACACCGGATGCAACGCCAACGGCGGCAAAAACCATAACCACGCGAGCAGATACCGCCCAACCGCCCGCCCAACCGAAAGCCCGGCGCCATCGGCGCCCACCACCCGCAACCGCCAGGTCTTCATCGGCAGCGTCTGGCCGCCGTGGGTCCAGAACCACACGAAATACACGCCGACCACGAGCCCGATCCAGCCGGCCAGCAAATTATGATGCGTGAGACCGTTGCGCTGCTGCGTGAGCGTGCTGAACAGATAGCCGGCGAGAAACACCACGCCAAACAGAATTACCGCTTCGTACAGCAATGCGGCGAGCCGCCGCCGCACCGTGGGCACGCTCGCGTCAGGCGCGGAAGCGGACAAAGGCGGGGTGGCGAGCGGTCGCGACACGAGGTGGGATCAGGAACCGTTGAAAATGGCCGGCGCCTCGGCCGGCGATACCGGCACCGGCGTGGCCGGCACGAAACTGCCGGCGGCGGGAATCGCGGGCGGTGACGGCAAGGCCGCCGCCCCAGGAGCCGATGCAGCCGCCGCGGCGCTGGCCGCCGCCACACCACTCGCGCCGTGCTCGCGCGCGGTGACGATGCGATCGATGCCCTTGATCTCGTTGCGCCCGAGCGGCGGCGCGCTGACGACGCTAGGCCGGCGCTTGCGCTCGCTCGCGGCGAGCCGTTCCTTCTGTTCTTCGGACAACTGCTGATATGCCTTCCACGCGTTCTGGCGTGCTTCGCGCGGCAATTCCTTCGACACCTGATAGTTCTCGCGCGCAACGCGCCGCTGGTCGGGCGTCATGCCGACCCACTCGCTCATCCGCTCGTGCAGACGCTTTTGCGCGTCGGGCGACATCTTCGCGTAGCGGGACGCGATCTTGATCCATTTGCGTTTGCGCTCGTCGCTGAACGAATCCCACTGGGCTTCGAACGGCGCCAGCGCGACGTGCTCGGCCGCCGACAGCCGCGTCCATGCGAGCGGGCTATTGCTGCCGGGTAGGCCGGGCAAGTCGACGGACAGTGCGGGAGCGGCGGCGGGTGCGGCCAGGTTGGCGCCGGTCGCATGGCCCGGCGCGACGGCGGGGCTCGGGTGAAAGCGCGGGTACGTCGCGGCAAACGACACCAGGGCCGCAATCGTGCATCCGAATACAACGGCCAGGCCGCGCTTGTAGCTCACCCGAACAATCTCCCGCTCAGTGGGCGCGTGAAAGATACGCGTTGAAGCCGTGGTCAAGGTAGGCATTGAGCGGCAGGTCGTCGCTCAGCATCGCGGCATCGATATCGGCGAGTTCGGCGGTGCGCTGGTGATCTTCCCAGTACGCAATGCCGATCAGGCCCGCAACCAGCGCGGCCAGCGGCCACGCGAGCGCGAAGCGGCGCAGCAGCGAGCGCCGGCGCGGCTCGGCGCCGCCTTGCGGGGCGCTGCCGAAGCCGCCCGGCAGGCCGGCGAAAGTCGGCACGAACACCGGCGCGCTGACCGGCTCGGGCTTCTTGCGCGCGAGCGCGGCACGGCGCGCCGCGGCGAGCTTATCGACGGTGGCGGGGGGCAGATTGGCGGTATTTTCATCGAGCGCGCGACGCACCTGGCGGGCGAACTCGAGTTCTCGGTTTTCGACGGAGCTCATAGCGTAATTCCTTTCGCCTTGAGCGCTTGCGCCAGCGTGTGGGTGGCCCGCGAGCAGTGCGTTTTCACGCTGCCCTCGGAGCAGCCCATTGCGGCGGCAGTCTCGGCGACATCCATATCCTCCCAATAACGCATCAGAAACGCCTCCCGTTGACGTGCCGGTAATTTCTGGATTTCGTCGTCGATCGACTGCAGCACCTGTTCGCGCTCCAGCTTCCGTTCGTTGCTCTCGGCGCCGGCCGAGCCGGCCTCGGCCTCGAAGGTCTCCAATGGGTCGAATTCGTCGTCGTCCGCGTTGCCCAGCGACGAGAACAGCGTGACCCACGTGTTGCGTACTTTCGCACGACGGAAATAGTCGTGCATCGCATTCTGCAAAATACGCTGAAACAGCAGTGGCAATTCCGCGGCCGGCCGGTCGCCGTATTTCTCGGCGAGCTTGATCATCGCGTCCTGCACGATGTCGAGCGACGCGTCGTCGTCCCGCACGGCGAATACCGTCTGCTTGAACGCGCGCCTTTCGACGCCCGCCAGAAAATCGGCGAGTTCCTTGTCTGATGCCATCCGTTGGGGGTCGGCGCAGCAAGCGTGCGCGTAATCGGTCGAAAAATGTCGTAAAACTCGCGGATGCTAACAAACTTTTGCGCGGTGGGGGGCGAAACATGTCCTGGCTTGCGTTTGCCTGACGACTGCGGCAGTTGCGCCCGTTTTCGTATTGCGCTGCGCAAGAACGAGGCAATATTTGCTTGACCGCGCGCGCGTCTCCCGCTATTGTCGCTGGTTCGCAACATAAGTGAGTTGTCTCAATTGAGGTGCGGCCCAAGAAGCCCACCTGTCAACTGGACGCGCCGCTTGAACCCGAGTCACGAGCCCGGCAGAGAGCACCCGATCAATTTTTTGCCGAAAATTCGAAAGGTCAAACAATGAATATGCCCAGCGCGGAATTCTCCACGTCGGATACGACCCCCCCACACGAAGCAGACTCTATCGGCGCCACCGTGCTCATGAAAGCACTGGCCGACGAAGACGTCGAGTTCATCTGGGGCTATCCCGGCGGCTCGGTACTCTACATTTACGACGAGCTGTATAAGCAGGACAAATTCCAGCACGTGCTGGTGCGCCACGAACAGGCCGCCGTGCATGCTGCCGATGCCTATGCGCGTTCCACCGGCAAGGTGGGCGTGTGTCTCGTCACCTCCGGCCCCGGCGTCACCAATGCGGTGACCGGCATCGCGACCGCGTACATGGATTCGATTCCGATGGTCGTGATCAGCGGCCAGGTGCCGACGGCCGCGATCGGTCAGGACGCTTTCCAGGAATGCGACACGGTCGGCATCACGCGTCCCTGCGTGAAGCACAACTTCCTCGTGAAGGACGTGCGCGATCTCGCCGCCACCGTCAAGAAAGCTTTCTATATCGCCCGTACCGGCCGTCCCGGCCCGGTGCTGATCGACATTCCGAAGGACGTGTCGAAGGCGCCGTGCCAGTACGAACCGGTCAAGAGCGTGTCGCTGCGCTCGTATAACCCTGTCACCAAGGGCCATTCCGGTCAGATCCGCAAGGCGGTGTCGCTGCTGCTGTCGGCCAAGCGCCCGTACATCTATACCGGCGGCGGCATCATCCTCGCGGATGCGTCGCGTGAGCTGAACCAGTTCGCCGATCTGCTCGGCTACCCGGTCACCAACACGCTGATGGGGCTGGGCGGCTATCGCGCGAGCGACAAGAAATTCCTCGGCATGCTCGGCATGCACGGCACCTACGAAGCCAACATGGCGATGCAGCACTGCGACGTGCTGATCGCGATCGGTGCGCGCTTCGACGACCGGGTGATCGGCGATCCGAACCATTTCGCGTCGCGGCCGCGCAAGATCATCCATATCGACATCGATCCTTCCTCGATTTCCAAGCGCGTGAAGGTCGACATTCCGATCGTCGGCGACGTGAAGGAAGTGCTGAAGGAGCTGATCGAGCAGTTGCAGACGGCCGAGCATGGCCCGGACACCGCGGCGCTCGCCGACTGGTGGAAGGACATCGAAGGCTGGCGCTCGAAAGACTGCCTGAAGTTCGACCGCAAGAGCGACATCATCAAGCCGCAGTACGTGGTGGAAAAGGCGTGGGAGCTGACCGACGGCAACGCGTTCGTCTGCTCCGACGTCGGCCAGCACCAGATGTGGGCCGCGCAGTTCTATCGCTTCAACAAGCCGCGTCGCTGGATCAACTCCGGCGGCCTCGGCACGATGGGCTTCGGCCTGCCGGCGGCGATGGGCGCGAAGATGGCTCACCCGGACGACGACGTGCTGTGCATCACCGGCGAAGGCTCGATCCAGATGTGCATTCAGGAGCTGTCGACCTGCAAGCAGTACGATCTGCCGATCAAGATTCTGTCGCTGAACAACCGCTATCTGGGCATGGTGCGCCAGTGGCAGCAGATCGAATACAGCAAGCGTTATTCGCATTCCTATATGGATGCGCTGCCCGACTTCGTGAAGCTCGCCGAAGCGTACGGCCATGTCGGCATGCGCATCGAGCGCACCGCCGACGTCGAGCCGGCGCTGAAGGAAGCGCTGCGCCTGAAAGATCGCTGCGTGTTTCTCGACTTCCAGACCGATCCGACCGAAAACGTCTGGCCGATGGTCCAGGCCGGCAAGGGCATCACCGAGATGCTGCTGGGTTCGGAAGATCTATAACGACGGCGCGCCGGGGTAACCCCGGCGCCGGCTTCGTCATGCACGCCTTCACGAAAGGCGGGGGCGGACGAAGCGGCGCCCGCCGCTCGCAGACATCGACACAACATCTGGAAGAAGCGAAACATGAGACACATCATTTCTGTGCTGCTGGAAAACGAACCGGGCGCGCTCTCGCGCGTGGTGGGTCTGTTTTCGGCACGCGGCTACAACATTGAAACCTTGACGGTGGCTCCGACCGAAGACCGTTCGCTGTCGCGCATGACCATCGTCTCCATTGGCTCGGACGACGTGATCGAACAGATCACGAAGCATCTGAACCGCCTGATCGAGGTGGTGAAAGTGGTCGACCTTACCGAGGGCGCCCACATCGAACGCGAGCTGATGCTGATCAAGGTGAGGGCGGTCGGCAAGGAACGTGAGGAAATGAAGCGGATGTCGGATATTTTCCGCGGCCGCATCATCGACGTCACCGAAAAGACCTACACGATCGAACTGACGGGGGCGAGCGACAAGCTCGACGCCTTCATCGAGGGGCTCGACTCCACGGCGATTCTCGAAACGGTCCGCACGGGCAGCTCGGGCATCGGTCGCGGCGAGCGTATTCTGAAGGTTTGACGTCACGATCGCACAGCCGGGCGGCACGGCATCAGGCAGCCCGGCCGTAGTACCACATTCGCAGTACCTGAATTTCTCTGAATCATCGAATTTAGCCAAGGAACCGACATGAAAGTTTTCTACGACAAGGACGCCGATCTCTCCCTCATCAAGGGCAAGCAGGTCACCATCATCGGCTATGGCTCGCAAGGCCATGCGCACGCGCTGAACCTGAAGGAAAGCGGCGTGAACATCACGGTCGGTCTGCGCAAGGGCGGCGCATCGTGGAGCAAGGCTGAGAACGCCGGTCTGCAGGTCAAGGAAGTCGCGGAAGCGGTCAAGGGCGCTGACGTCGTCATGATGCTGCTGCCGGACGAGCAGATCGCCGACGTGTACGCGAAGGAAGTGCACGCGAACATCAAGCAGGGCGCAGCCCTCGCGTTCGCGCACGGCTTCAACGTTCACTACGGCCAGGTGATCCCGCGCGCGGATCTGGACGTGATCATGATCGCTCCGAAGGCACCGGGCCACACGGTTCGCGGCACCTACTCGCAAGGTGGCGGCGTGCCGCACCTGATCGCGGTTGCGCAAGACAAGTCGGGCGCGGCGCGTGACATCGCTCTGTCGTACGCAGCGGCAAACGGCGGCGGCCGTGCCGGCATCATCGAAACGAACTTCCGCGAAGAAACCGAAACCGACCTGTTCGGCGAACAGGCTGTTCTGTGCGGCGGTACCGTCGACCTGATCAAGGCGGGTTTCGAAACGCTGGTCGAAGCTGGCTACGCGCCGGAAATGGCGTACTTCGAGTGCCTGCACGAACTGAAGCTGATCGTCGACCTGATCTACGAAGGCGGCATCGCGAACATGAACTACTCGATCTCGAACAACGCCGAGTACGGCGAGTACGTGACGGGTCCGCGCATCGTGACGGCTGAAACGAAGAAGGCGATGAAGGCCGTGCTGACCGACATCCAGACCGGCGAGTACGCGAAGAGCTTCATCCTCGAAAATAAGGCTGGCGCACCGACGCTGCAATCGCGCCGTCGCCTGACGGCCGAGCACCAGATCGAACAGGTCGGTTCGAAGCTGCGCGCGATGATGCCGTGGATCGCGAAGAACAAGCTGGTCGACCAGTCGAAGAACTAAGCGTATTCACGTCGCGAAATCCGGCGCCGTGCGTTCGCATGGCGGCCGGATGAGTCAAAAAGCCGTCCAAGGGTGCTGAACCCTGGGCGGCTTTTGCTATCCTACGGTTTTACAAAAACACAGAAGCCAATCCATGAATTACCCTCATCCGATCATCGCGCGAGAAGGCTGGCCGTTCATCGCCATCGCGGCTGTCGTTGCCTTACTGGTTCACGCGTTCGCGGGGTTCGGCATTGCGTGGATTTTCTGGCTCCTCCTGATCTTCGTCGTGCAATTCTTCCGCGACCCGGCCCGGCCGATTCCGACCCAGGCCAACGCGGTGCTGTGCCCGGCCGACGGCCGCATCGTCGCGGTCGAAACCGCCCACGATCCGTATGCGAATCGCGAAGCGCTGAAGATCAGCGTGTTCATGAACGTGTTCAACGTGCACTCGCAACGCTCGCCGGTCGACGGCGCGATCTCGAAGGTCGAGTACTTCCCGGGCGCGTATCTGAACGCGGCGGTGGATAAAGCTTCGACCGAAAACGAGCGCAATGCGGTGGTGATCGAGATGGCCGGCGGCCAGACGGTGACGTCGGTGCAGATCGCCGGTCTGATCGCGCGGCGCATTCTGTGCTATGTGCGTGCGGGCGAGCCGCTCACTCGCGGCCAGCGCTATGGCTTCATCCGCTTCGGTTCGCGCGTCGACGTGTATCTGCCGGTCGGCAGCCGTCCGCGTGTGTCGATCGGCGAGAAGGTGTCGGCGTCGTCGACGATCCTCGCCGAGCTGTAAAGCGGCATACAGGAGGTTGTCCGAATGGCCGCATTCAAACCGCGTCGCCCCCGCAGCAGCGGTCCGCTGCCGCGGCCGTTTCGCCGCAACAAGCCGCCGGTGGTGACGGACTCGCCGGTCGCCGAAAGCCGGCGCGCGCAGCGCCAGCAGTTCCTCAGAAAGCGCGGCATCTATCTGCTGCCGAACGCGTTCACCACCGCGGCGTTGTTCTGCGGATTTTTCGCCGTCGTGCAGGCGATGAACGTGCGCTTCGAGATCGCGGCGATTGCAATTTTCGTTGCGATGGTGCTCGACGGCATGGACGGCCGCGTCGCGCGAATGACGCATACGCAAAGCGCGTTCGGCGAACAGTTCGACAGCCTGTCGGACATGGTGTCGTTCGGCGTCGCGCCCGCGCTCGTGATGTACGAGTGGATCCTGAAGGACCTCGGGCGCTGGGGCTGGCTCGCGGCGTTCGTCTACTGCGCGGGCGCGGCGCTGCGGCTCGCGCGTTTCAACACCAACATCGGCGTAGTCGACAAGCGGTTCTTCCAAGGGATGCCGAGCCCGGCCGCCGCCGCGCTGATCGCCGGCTTCGTGTGGCTCGCCACCGACAACCGCGTGCCGCTCAAGCTCGTCTGGCTGCCGTGGGTCGCGTTCGTGCTGACCATCTATGCGGGCGTGACGATGGTGTCGAACGCGCCGTTCTACAGCGGCAAGGCGCTCGACGTGCGGCACCGGGTGCCGTTCGGCGTGATCCTGCTGGTGGTGGTCGCGTTCGTGCTGGTGTCGTCCGATCCGCCGCTGATGCTGTTCGGCCTGTTCGTGCTGTACGGCCTGTCCGGCTATGTGTTCTGGGCGTATCAGGCGGTGCGCGGCAAAGCCAACCCGGCGCGTTCGATGTCGCACGACCGCTGAGGTTTGCGGTCACCGCTTGAGCGGCGCTTGCTCGCGTAGCACCCAAAACGGCAGCCTTCGGGCTGCCGTTTTTCATTGCTGGAGGGCGGATTTCGGGTGCCGCGGATGGGCGTCGCACGGCGTTTTCAGAGAGCCCGGACGCGCATTGCATGGCCACTGGAATCTCGCTATAGTCGTCGGATCAAGTGCGTCCGCGTGGTCGAACGAGCCTGACTGCCGGGGCGTTCGCTGCGCCGCGCCATCATGCATCGTTCCCGCTTTTGCGCTGCTGTCCGCCGGCCGCTCCGGCCGCGCTCGTCGCGCTCGCGCTGCGTCGCCAGCAGCGGCGTCTGCGGCCGCGCCTGCAGCCGCGCCAATCTTCGAATACCAATATTCGTCCCCCTATCCGAACGACCCCGAGGAGCCCGACATGTCCGACAAACTCATCATTTTCGACACCACCTTGCGTGACGGCGAGCAGTCGCCCGGCGCATCGATGACGAAGGAAGAAAAGATTCGCATCGCGAAGCAGCTCGAGCGGATGAAAGTCGACGTGATCGAGGCCGGTTTCGCCGCAAGCTCGAACGGCGACTTCGACGCGATCCAGACGATCGCGGGCCTCGTCAAGGACAGCAGGATCTGCTCGCTCGCCCGCGCGAACGACAAGGACATCCAGCGCGCCGCCGACGCGCTCAAGCCGGCCGACCAGTTCCGCATTCACACGTTCATCGCGACGTCGCCGCTGCATATGGAGAAGAAGCTGCGCATGACGCCGGATCAGGTGTTCGAGCAGGCGAAGCTCGCGGTGCGGTTCGCGCGCAAGTTCACCGACGACGTCGAATTTTCTCCGGAAGACGGCAGCCGCTCGGACATGGATTTCCTGTGCCGCGTGCTGGAGGCGGTGATCGCCGAGGGCGCGACCACCATCAACATCGCGGACACGGTCGGTTACGGCGTGCCGGAACTGTACGGCCAGCTCGTCAAGACGCTGCGCGAGCGCATCCCGAACTCGCACAAGGCGGTGTTCTCGGTGCACTGCCATAACGACCTCGGCATGGCGGTCGCGAACTCGCTCGCGGGCGTGCAGATCGGCGGCGCGCGCCAGGTCGAATGCACGATCAACGGGCTCGGCGAGCGCGCGGGCAATACCTCGCTCGAAGAAATCGTGATGGCGGTGAAGACCCGCAAGGACTATTTCGGCCTCGACATCGGCCTCGACACCACGCAGATCGTGCCGGCCTCGAAGCTCGTATCGCAGATCACCGGTTTCGTCGTGCAGCCGAACAAGGCGGTGGTCGGCGCGAACGCGTTCGCGCACGCGTCGGGCATCCACCAGGACGGCGTGCTGAAGGCGCGCGACACCTACGAAATCATGCGCGCCGAAGACGTGGGCTGGACCGCGAACAAGATCGTGCTCGGCAAGCTGTCGGGCCGCAACGCGTTCAAGCAGCGGCTGCAGGAACTGGGCATCGCGCTCGACAGCGAAGCCGAACTGAACGCCGCGTTCGCGCGCTTCAAGGAGCTGGCCGACCGCAAGGCCGAGATCTTCGACGAAGACATCATCGCGATCGTCAACGAGGAATCGGCGGAAGCGCATGAAAAGGAGCACTACAAGTTCCTGTCGATGGCGCAGCATTCGGAGACCGGCGAGCAGCCGCACGCGAAGGTGGTGTTCTCGGTCGAAGGCAAGGAGATTACCGGCGAGGCGCGCGGCAACGGCCCGGTCGACGCGACGCTCAACGCGATCGAAACGGAAGTGGGCAGCGGCTCAGAGCTGCTGCTGTACTCGGTGAACGCGATCACGACCGGCACCCAGGCGCAGGGCGAGGTGACCGTGCGGCTGTCGAAGAGCGGGCGCATCGTCAATGGCGTCGGCACCGATCCGGATATCGTCGCGGCCTCGGCAAAGGCGTATTTCTCCGCGCTCAACAAGCTGTATTCGAATGCGGGCAAACTCAATCCGCAGCGTTCGGAGTGATGCCCGTGTAATGACGCAACGCGGCGCGCGAGCAGCGCGTCGGCTGACGTTTCCAGCTCGATAAAAAAGCCCCGCGCCAGTGCTCTGACGCGGGGCTTTTTTGTTGCTACTGACGGCGATTATTCCGATGCGGTCCTGCGCAGCCACCAGCCGCGCTGCGCGTTCGCCTGCGCGCGCGGCTGATAGCGAACCTCGACGGCAATCCCACGGCGCGGCGCCGCGTCGACGAAATCGTCGAGCAGCTCGCGCACGTCGTGATCGACGAAATCGGCGCGGGTCGCATCGACGATCACCGTCGCGCCGTCGGGAATCTGCTGCAGATAGCGCTTGAACGACACCTTGCCGAGAAACGACACGTCCTTGCGGAACGACAGCAGATAGTGATCGCCGTGCTGCGCAAGCACGATCGGGCCGCGCAGGTTCGCGTACAGCGCGAGCAGCACGCTGCACAGGATGCCGAGCGCGATGCCGATCAGCAGATCGGTGGCGAGCACGCCGACCAGCGTCACGATGAACGGTGCGAACGGCGCGAAACCTTGCCGCGCGACCGCGATGAACAGAGACGGCTTCGCGAGTTTGAAGCCGGTGAAGATCAGGATCGCGGCGAGGCAGGCGAGCGGGATCAGGTTGATCACTTCGGTGAGCGCGAACACGCTGACGAGCAACAGCACGCCGTGGACGATCGCCGACAGCCGGCTCTTGCCGCCCGCGTACACGTTGGCGGAACTGCGCACGATCACCGACGTGATCGGCAAGCCGCCGAGCACGCCCGCGATCAGATTGCCGACGCCCTGCGCCTTGAGCTCGCGATCGGGCGGCGCGTGACGGCGCTCGGGATCGATCTGCTGGACCGCTTCGAGGCTCAGCAGCGTCTCGAGGCTCGCGACGATCGCCAGCGTGATCGCGACGCGCCAGATGTCGGGATTGGCGAGCTGCGCGAAGCGTGGGCCGAAGTCCGCGAATTCGAGCGCGGACTGCAACGCGGCCAGCGAGCCGAGCGACGGCAGCGCGACCAGACCTTCGGCGGGCAGCGCGAACGACGGCGCGACGAGCTTCAGCGCCAGCGTCGCGCCGATGCCGAGCAGCACCACCGCGAGCGGCGACGGTATCAGCCGCACCAGCACGAAGCGGCGCAGTGCGCGGGTTTCCCAACCGGCGAGAATCGCGAGCGACAGCAGCGCGATCAGGATCGCGATCAGCGAGATTGAACCGAATGGCACGGCCACCGCGGCCGCCGAGTGCGCGACCGCATCGGCGTCGCCGAGACCGAGCGCGGCCGGGAACTGCTTGACGATCAGCAGCACGCCGATCGCCGCCAGCATCCCCTTGATGACCGGCGACGGCACATAGCCTGCAAGCCGGCCGGCCTTCAGCATGCCGAACCCGAACTGCAGCGCGCCGGACAGCAGCACGGCGAGCAGAAACGCGGAAAAGCTGCCGAGCCGCGCGATGCCGTCGACGACAATCACGACGAGGCCGGCGGCCGGCCCGCTCACGCTCAGACGCGAGCCGCTCAGCGCGGCCACCACCAGCCCGCCGATGATGCCGGACACGAGTCCCGCGAACGGATCGACGCCCGACGCGTGGGCGATGCCGAGACATAACGGCAACGCGACGAGAAAAACCACCGTGCCGGCCAGCAGATCGCGCTGGAGCGTGGAGAAAAAGCGTTCAGTGTTCATGGTGTCGAAGAACCGGAGGTAGGGCGGCGGACGACGAACGATCGCGCTGTCGGCGCTCGCCGCGGGTCGAACGGAACAGGAATGGGCGATGCGCGGCGGCGCGCTAGCCCGCGCTGTGGGCGGTGGTGGTACAGGTCATCGCGTCGTCGGCGGCGTAGCCGGAGGTCAGCACCTTCAGGCGCCCGTCGTCGAGTTTGAAGACCCACCCGTGCACGAGCGGCGCGGGATCGGCTTCGCGCACCAGCGGGTGCGCGCGCAGCTGGCGCACCTGTTCGAGCACGTTCAGCTCGGCGAGCCGGTCCACGCGCTTCGATTCGACGGTCTCGCCGGCCAGCTCCGCGTGATGCGCTTGCGCGAGCGCGCACAGCGGCCTGATGCGCCGGTTCACGTGCGGCAACTCGGGGTTCGGCGGCAGCAGCGCCGCGCGCACGCCGCCGCAGCCATAGTGGCCGCAGACGATCACGTGGCCGACCTTGAGCACCCGCACCGCGTATTCGAGGACGCTGGCGGAGTTGTCGTCGGCGGGGTCGAACAGATTGGCGATGTTGCGATGAAGGAACAGGTCGCCGGGCTCGCAATGGGTGATCGTTTCGGCGGGCACCCGGCTGTCCGAGCAGCCGATCCACAGCACGTGCGGATTCTGCCCACGTTCCAGATCGCGAAAAAAGCCCGGGTCGCGCGTGGCAGTTTCATGTGCCCACGCGACGTTGGCGACCAGCAGTTGTTTGGGACGGTTCATCGGAGCGACTCCCGTTAGAAAGACACGTCGATGCGGTTTGCGAGCACGACTGTGACCATGCAGGCGCGGGGTGGACCGCGGTCGACTGATAAATTACAACCAGCTTTCTACCAGAAAATAATTGACGAGAGTCATATAAAAATTCGCGTGAATGTTAAAAAAATAAAAAAGCCGCCTGTGAAAGGCGGCTTTGTTAAATTTTTTTCCTACGCGGACGAAGAGCTAGCGTCACTCAGAACAGACTGCGCCGATCCGGATCGTGCAGCGGGTCGGGTGTTTTCTGCGTGGTCCGCAGGATCCCCTGGTCGTCGAAGTAGAAGCTGTACAGCATGTACCAGACGTTGTCTTCGAGATAGCGATAGGTCCAGACCTCGCGCTTCATCAGCGGGAAGTACGAGGTCTCGACCGGCCGGCCGAAATTGACCAGCACGTCGCTGCGCGTCCATTTGCCGATCTCGGCGCGGTAGAACTCGCTGGGCTGCAGCACCTGGCGCACGGTGACGATCTTGCCGGCCGCGTCGATGTCGGCGGCGGTGGTGGTTTCGCCCATCGGCTGGGTCGGCCACATCAGGCGCTTGCCGCCGTCGGGCAGATCGTAGACTTCGCGCGGCGGACCGAGGCGCGCGACGACCGTCGACGCGTCCGCGCCCTGGTTGTATTGCTGCCAGGGCTGCGCGCAGCCGGCGAGCGCGAGCACGCTCAGGCCGACCAGCGCGGCGCGGCGCAGCCGGGCGCCGGTGGGCGTTGCGACAGAGGCCGCCGTGCGGCGAGGGCGGTTCGGCATGGATTCCTCCGATGGGCGTTCGAGTAGCGGTTGTTATGTCGAGCCGCAATATTCTGACATGCGTTACGGCAAAAGAACCGGGCGCGATACCGAGGCGCTGGGAACGCGGCGCGCGCATGAGCGCCCCTCGCAACGGGAACGGCAACGGCGACGGCGCCGCCGGCTTGCCTATTCCCGGTGCGGCGTCCTATGATCCGCGCTTCGAAAGATTCAGGCGGGACCCATGATGGCGATGTGGCAACGGACGGCAGCGCTTGCGTTGAGCGCGATTTCGATGGCGCTGGCGGCAGGCGCCGCTCAGGTGGCGAGCGCGGCCACGGCCGCGCCGACGGCGACCGCATCGGCGCCGGCCGCCGGCAAACCGGCCGGCACGCCGATCCGCCTCGCGCTGATCGAAGGGATGTCCGGGCCGTTCGCGAACGCGGGCGCGGCGGTCGAGCGCAATCTGCGCTTCGGCGTCGAGCAGGTCAATGCGCACGGCGGCGTGAAGCTCGCGGACGGCGCGCACCCGCTCGAGCTCGTCGTGTTCGACAGCAAAGGCAGCACCGAGGAGGCGTTGACGCAGCTGCGCGCGGCCGCCGACCGCCATATCGGCTACATCCTGCAGGGCAACGGCTCGGCGGTCGCGGCCGCGCTGCTCGGCGCGATCGACAAGCAGAACAGCCGCGAGCCGGACAACCGCGAACTGTTCCTGAACTATTCCGCCGACGATCCCGCGCTGACTAACGCGAGCTGCAGCTTCTGGCATTTCCGTTTCGACGCGCACGCGGGCATGCGGATGGTCGCGCTGGCCGACGTGATCCAGCGCGACAAGGCGGTGAAGAAGGTCTATCTGCTGAACCAGGACTACAGTTTCGGCCACGACGTCAGCAGCCTTGCGCGTTCGACGCTCGGCACGAAGCGCCCGGACATCACGGTAGTCGGCGACGAGTTTCATCCGATCGGCCGTGTGAAGGACTTCGCGCCCTATATCGCGAAGATTCGCGCGAGCGGCGCCGACGCGGTGATTACCGGCAACTGGGGCAACGACCTGACGCTGCTGGTGAAGGCGGCGCGCGAACAGGGCCTCGACATCAAGTTCTACACGTTCTACGGCAACAGCCTCGGCGCGCCCGCCGCGCTCGGCGACGCGGGCGTCGGTCACGTGATTGCGGTCGCCGACTGGCATCCGAACGCCGGCGGCGCGGCCTCCGACGCGTGGTACGCGGCCTTCCGCGCGCGCTTCCCGGCCGCTCAGGACGACTACCCGGTGCTGCGCATGCCGCTGATGATCGAAACGCTAGCCGCCGCGATGAACCGCGCGGGCAGCGCCGATCCGACCGCGGTCGCAAAGGCGCTCGAAGGCATCCGCTTCGACAACGGCTTTCACGCATCGTGGATGCGCGCGGACGACCATCAACTGATCCAACCCCTGTATGTGATGGAGATGGACAAGGCGGGCACGCCGGGTGTGCGCTTCGACAACGAAGGCTCCGGCTATGGCTTCCGTACGGTGCTTGCGCTGCCGGCCGAGCGCACGGTGCTACCGACCGTATGCCGGATGCGGCGGCCGTAACGCAGGCGCCGGCCGTGGGTTCGCGGCGTAAAGCGCCTGTGCTACAATACGCGTCCCGTTATCGGGCAAGGTCTCGCATAAGTCGAAAACCCGGCCGGCAACGGGAAGCAACGAAGCAGTAGTAAATGTGAAAAAGCACGGGTATTCCACGGCACGGCCTTTCTTCCGTGACCGCCTGTTCAGTTATTAAGGAAATCGACATGTCCGCAGTTGACGCCAGCAAGAAATCCGAAGTCGTCGCGCAATTCGCACGCGCAGCCAACGACACCGGCTCCCCCGAAGTTCAGGTCGCGCTGCTCACGACCCGCATCAACGAACTGACCGCTCACTTCAAGGAGCATACGAAGGATCACCACAGCCGCCGCGGTCTGCTGCGCATGGTGAGCCGCCGCCGCAAGCTGCTCGACTACCTGAAGGGCAAGGACGCGGATCGCTACCGCAGCCTGATCGAGAAGCTGGGTCTGCGTAAGTAATCGGCCAGTCGTTCAGCAAGATGCCTGTGTCAGTTATCGCTGATACAGGCATTTTGTTTTTGCGCGGCGCGCTTCATGTGATGCGCGCCGCGCCTGCGATACGCGGTGCAGGCCGGTTTGCGCGGCGTATCCAGGCAAGGCAGTACCCATAGCAGAACACGCAGTACAGCAGTGACAGAAACATGGCCGGGCTTCAGGGCGGAGTTTTGTGTCATTCCAGCGGTTCGCGCGCAGTCGGTTCGGCGCGTGGCTCTCTGGAATGGCATAACACGACTCTTCCCATGCGGCGCCGGTCCCGGCGTTGCCGCGCCGCTTCCGGTCCGCGCGGCATTACGATGAGGAAAAGCAATGACTATGTTCAACAAGATCGTCAAAGAATTTAAGTGGGGGCAGCATAACGTCCGCCTCGAAACCGGTGAAGTCGCTCGCCAGGCGAGCGGTGCGGTGATCGTCGACGTCGAAGACACCGTGGTGCTCGCGACCGTGGTCGGCGCGAAGACCGCCAAGCCGGGTCAGGACTTCTTCCCGCTGACCGTCGATTACCTCGAAAAGACCTACGCCGCCGGCAAGATCCCGGGCGGCTTCTTCCGCCGCGAAGGCCGTCCGTCGGAAGGCGAGACGCTGATCTCGCGCCTGATCGACCGTCCGCTGCGCCCGCTGTTCCCGGAAGGCTTCTACAACGAAGTCCAGGTCGTGATCCACGTGCTGTCGCTGAATCCGGAAATTCCGGCCGACATCCCCGCGCTGATCGGCGCGTCGGCGGCGCTCGCGATCTCCGGTCTGCCGTTCAACGGCCCGGTCGGCGCGGCTCGCGTGGCCTACATCAACAACGAGTACGTGCTGAACCCGACCCGTGCGCAGATGAAGGAATCGGCGCTCGACCTCGTGGTGGCCGGTACGGAGCGCGCGGTGCTGATGGTCGAATCGGAAGCGCAGCAGCTGAGCGAAGAAGTGATGCTCGGCGCGGTCGTGTTCGGTCATGAGCAGATGCAAACCGCGATCGACACAATCCACGAACTGGTCCGCGAAGGCGGCAAGCCCGAGTGGGACTGGCAGCCGGCAGCGAAGAACGAAGCGCTGATCGCGCGCGTGACGGAACTCGCGCAAGCCGATCTGCTCGCGGCTTACCAGATCCGCGACAAGCAGGCGCGTTCGACCAAGCTGAAGGAAGTCTACGCAGCGACCTCGGCGAAGCTCGAGGCAGACGCGGCGGCAGCCGGCACCGCGGCCGCCGACAAGGCGACCGTCGGCAACGTGCTGTTCGACATCGAAGCGAAGATCGTCCGTACCCAGATCCTGAACGGCGAACCGCGTATCGACGGCCGCGATACGCGCACCGTGCGCCCGATCGAAATCCGCACCGGCGTGCTGCCGCGTACCCACGGCTCGGCGCTGTTCACGCGCGGCGAGACCCAGGCACTGGTGGTCGCGACGCTCGGCACGAAGGGCGACGAACAAAACATCGACGCACTCGAAGGCGAATACCGCGAGCGCTTCATGCTCCACTACAACATGCCCCCGTTCGCGACCGGCGAAACCGGCCGCGTCGGTTCGCCGAAGCGCCGTGAAATCGGTCACGGCCGTCTCGCCAAGCGCGCGCTGGTCGCATGCCTGCCGAGCGCCGACGAATTCGGCTACTCGATTCGCGTGGTGTCGGAAATCACCGAGTCGAACGGTTCTTCGTCGATGGCTTCGGTGTGCGGCGGCTGCCTCGCGCTGATGGACGCCGGCGTGCCGATGAAGGCGCACGTTGCCGGCATCGCAATGGGCCTGATCCTCGAAGGCAACCGCTTCGCGGTGCTGACCGACATCCTCGGCGACGAAGATCACCTCGGCGACATGGACTTCAAGGTCGCGGGTACCGAGCAGGGCGTGACCGCGCTGCAGATGGACATCAAGATCCAGGGCATCACCAAGGAAATCATGCAGGTCGCGCTCGCGCAGGCGAAGGAAGGCCGCATGCACATCCTGGGCAAGATGAGCTCGGCGGTGTCGGGCGCGAACACGCAACTGTCGGAGTTCGCACCGCGCATGATCACGATCAAGATCAACCCGGAAAAGATCCGCGACGTGATCGGCAAGGGCGGTTCGGTGATCCGCGCGCTGACCGAAGAAACCGGCACGACGATCGACATCTCGGACGACGGCGTCGTCACGATCGCCAGCACGAACAGCGAAGGCATGGCCGAAGCGAAGCGTCGTATCGAAGCGATCACGATGGAAGTCGAAGTGGGTCAGGTGTACGAAGGCACCGTGCTCAAGCTGCTCGATTTCGGCGCGATCGTGAACATCCTGCCGGGCAAGGACGGTCTGCTGCACATCTCCGAGATCGCCAACGAGCGCATCAAGGACATCAACGACTATCTGAAGGATGGTCAGCAGGTGAAGGTCAAGGTCATCCAGACGGATGAGAAGGGCCGTGTGCGTCTGTCGGCGAAGGCATTGCTGAACGACGCGCCGCAAGGCGAACCGAACCCGCAGTAATGCGGTAACGGACAAACGGCCGGTCGCGTTATGCGCGCCGGCCGTTTTTCATGCAGGATGGATTGCGTTGCGGATTTGAATGAACGCGCGACGCGGCTGGCCGGTATCGCGGGTCTAGGGTAGGCAACGCAATCCACTCTTGGAGTTGACGCAGATGAAAGCGATCGAAATCACCGAATTCGGTGCGCCGGAAGTCCTGAAGCTGGCGGAGCGGCCGATGCCGCAGCCCAAGGCGGGCGAAGTGCTGATCAAGGTGGCGGCGGCCGGCATCAACCGGCCGGATGTGTTCCAGCGCAAGGGCGGTTATGCGCCGCCGGCGGGCGCGTCGGATCTGCCGGGGCTGGAAGTGGCGGGCGAGATCGTCGGCGGAACGATCGACGAGAAGAACAACCCGTTTGGTCTGAAGATCGGCGATCGCGTGTGCGCGCTGCTCGCGGGCGGTGGCTACGCGGAATATGCGAGCGCGCCGCTGCTGCAATGTCTGCCGGTGCCGTCCGGTCTGTCGGACGTCGAGGCGGCGTCGCTGCCGGAGACGTTCTTCACCGTCTGGAGCAACGTGTTCGATCGCGCGCAGCTCGGCCGCGGCGAGGGCGGACCGAACGAAACGCTGCTCGTGCAGGGCGGCTCGAGCGGCATTGGCGTCACGGCGATCCAGATTGCGCATGCGCTCGGTTTTCGCGTGTTCGCCACCGCCGGCTCGGACGACAAGTGCCGCGCGTGCGAGGCACTCGGCGCCGAACGTGCGATCAACTACAAGACCGAAGACTTCGTCGAAGTGATCAAGTCGCTTACCAACGATCGCGGTGTCGACGTGGTCCTCGACATGGTCGCGGGCAGCTACGTGCCGCGGGAACTGTCGGCGCTGGCCGATGGCGGTCGCATCGTGCTGATCGCGTTGCTCGGCGGCGCGAAGGCCGAACTGAATCTGAACGAGGTGCTGCGCCGTCGTCTGACGCTGACCGGTTCGACGCTGCGTCCGCGGCCGATTGAGTTCAAGGCGCAAATCGCCGCGCAACTGAAGGAGCGCGTGTGGCCGCATCTCGAGGCGGGCCGCATCAAGCCGGTCGTGCATCGGGTGTTTCCCGCCGCGCAGGCGGCCGAAGCGCATGCGCTGATGGAAAGCAGCACCCACGTCGGCAAGATCGTGCTCACGTGGGGGCAGGACGCTTGACACCATCGGTTTGACCCGATCCACCCCGCACAGTAAAATGGTGTGTTTTGCGCACGCCGGACACGTCCGACGGGCGGGCTGTTCGCGCAAGCAGGCAGAAGCTACGCAGAAGCCGGGCAAAGGCCGCGAGTACAGTCCGCCGGCAGGGCATGCAAGACAGGACAACACGAGACGATGTCGAAACAACAACGAGCCAAACTGGTAGTCGGTAACTGGAAGATGCATGGGCGTCTCGCCGCAAACGCCACGCTGTTGCGGGCGATCGCGCAAGGTGCGGGCGAATTGCCGGCGGCGGTGCGCGTCGGTGTTTGCGTACCGAGCCTGTATCTCGCGCAGACGCAGTCGTTGCTGGAAGGCAGCCCGGTCGTGTGGGGCGTGCAGGACGTTTCCGCGTTCACGCACGGCGCCTATACCGGCGAAGTGGCCGCGCCGATGGTGAGCGATTTCGGCGCCATGTTTGCAATCGTCGGACATTCGGAGCGTCGCGCGTATCACCGCGAAAGCGCCGAGCTGGTTGCGGTCAAAACGCAGCGTGCGCTCGAGGCGGGTCTGACGCCGATCGTCTGTGTCGGTGAGACGCTCGAAGAGCGTGAAGCCGGTTCGACCGAGCAGGTCGTTGGTGCGCAACTGGACGAAGTGCTCGAGAAGTTGTCGGCCGAAGAAGCGGCGCGTCTCGTCGTCGCTTATGAGCCGGTGTGGGCGATCGGGACCGGCAAGAGCGCGACGTCGGAACAGGCGCAGGCGGTGCATGCATTCCTGCGTGCGCGTCTCGCTGCGAAGGGCGCTGCTGACGTGCCCCTGCTGTATGGCGGTAGCGTGAAGCCGGACAATGCAGAAGAACTGTTCCGTCAGCCCGATATCGACGGTGGCCTGATCGGCGGCGCGTCGTTGAAAGATCGGGATTTCCTGGCAATCTGCAAGGCGGCCGCAAGCGTCGCCGGTTAAGTAGGGCGCCTCGGCGAAGATGACTCCATTTCGCGCAACACACCGTGTGCGGCGCACTTAAATAAAGACTCAGGTGAGTGTAATGCTGTATTTCAAAACATTGATTATCGTCGTTCAGTTGTTGTCGGCGCTGGGGGTCATCGGACTCGTCTTGCTGCAGCACGGCAAAGGCGCCGACATGGGTGCGGCTTTCGGCAGTGGCGCATCGGGCAGTCTGTTCGGTGCGACCGGTTCGGCGAACTTCCTGTCGCGTACCACGGCGGTCCTCGCAGCGGTGTTCTTTATAACCACGTTGGCGCTCACCTACCTAGGCGCGTATCACGCGAAGCCCTCTGCAGGCGTGCTGGGCGTGGCTGCGACGGCACCGGTCGTCGCCGCTTCGCCGGTTTCCGCTCCGGCAGCGGGCTCGGCTCCGGCGGCCGCATCGCCTGCAGCGCCGGCTTCGCCTGCGTCGGTTCCGGCGACTGGCGTGCCGAAATAAATTTTCGTTCGGCGTGCTCTTGTGCGTTGAACAATCTGCTTAAACAAGTTACAATTCAAGTCTTGAAGCGATTCGCGGGTTTTACAAGTTGTTTTCCCGGATTGCATATAGTGCCGACGTGGTGAAATTGGTAGACACGCTATCTTGAGGGGGTAGTGGCGAAAGCTGTGCGAGTTCGAGTCTCGCCGTCGGCACCAAATGTTATCTAAATGCCAGCCGTTTGCTTCGCTTCGGCTGGCATTTTCACTTCTGGCGCACGGTTTGGTGTTTGCGTTGTGTGTGCTTCGGAAGTGATTTCGCGTCAGGGGTGCTATGCTCCTGACGGCACTCAGAACCAACCGATTGAGGATTGTCTTGAACCTCGCAGCCTATTTCCCCGTTTTGCTGTTCCTTATTGTGGGCACCGGTTTAGGCGTAGCACTGGTCAGTATCGGCAAGATCCTCGGTCCCAATAAGCCTGACACCGAGAAAAACGCACCGTACGAGTGCGGCTTCGAAGCTTTCGAAGATGCGCGCATGAAGTTCGATGTGCGCTACTACCTCGTCGCCATTCTCTTCATTATTTTCGACCTTGAAACGGCGTTTCTGTTCCCGTGGGGTGTGGCCCTGCGCGACATCGGCTGGGCTGGTTTCACGGCAATGATGATTTTCCTGCTCGAGTTCCTGCTTGGCTTCGCCTACATCTGGAAAAAAGGCGGCCTCGATTGGGAATGATGAATTAATCGCCGGTTTACGTGGGTGGCGAGGCTTGTCACCCCGTCTGGAGTGGAAAGCAAATGAGTATCGAAGGGGTCTTGAAAGAAGGGTTTGTCACCACGACGGCCGACAAACTGATCAACTGGACGCGCACCGGCTCGCTGTGGCCGATGACGTTCGGTCTTGCGTGCTGCGCTGTCGAGATGATGCATGCGGGTGCCGCCCGTTATGACCTCGACCGCTTCGGCGTGGTGTTTCGTCCGAGTCCGCGTCAGTCGGACGTGATGATCGTCGCCGGCACGCTGTGCAACAAGATGGCGCCCGCTCTGCGCAAGGTCTACGACCAGATGGCTGAGCCGCGCTGGGTGATTTCGATGGGCTCGTGCGCGAACGGCGGCGGCTATTACCACTACTCGTATTCGGTGGTGCGCGGCTGTGACCGGATCGTTCCGGTCGACGTCTATGTGCCGGGCTGTCCGCCCACGGCCGAAGCGCTGGTGTACGGCGTGATCCAGCTGCAGGCGAAGATTCGCCGCACCAATACCATCGCCCGTCAATAAGGCCAACGCCTTCCCCACAATATGGCAAGCAAACTCGAGACCCTGAAAGCGAACCTCGAGGCGGCCTTTGGCGGCCTCCTGTCGAGCGTGACCGAGTCGATCGGTGAATTGACGATCGTCGTCAAGGCAGGCGATTACCTCAACGTGGCAAAGCGTCTGCGCGACGACCGCTCGCTCGGTTTCGAGCAGTGCGTCGATCTGTGCGGCGTCGATTATCAAACTTATGCCGACGGCGCTTACGACGGCCCGCGTTTCGCGGCCGTGCTGCATCTGCTGTCGGTGCAGAACAACTGGCGCTTGCGTCTGCGCGTGTTCGCGCCGGACGACGACATGCCGATCCTGCCGTCCGCCGTCGAAATCTGGAATTCGGTCAACTGGTATGAACGCGAAGCGTTCGACCTGTACGGCATCGTCTTCGAAGGTCACCCGGACCTGCGCCGCATCCTGACCGACTACGGTTTCATCGGTCACCCGTTCCGCAAGGACTTCCCTGTTTCCGGCTACGTCGAAATGCGTTACGACCCGGAAGAGAAGCGCGTCGTCTATCAGCCGGTGACGATCGAGCCGCGGGAAATCACACCGCGCGTGATCCGTGAGGATCGCTATGGCGGTCTGAAACACTAAGAGAACGTCATGGCAGAGATCAAGAACTACACGCTCAACTTCGGCCCGCAGCACCCGGCAGCGCACGGTGTGTTGCGTCTCGTGCTCGAACTCGACGGCGAAGTGATCCAGCGCGCCGATCCGCATATCGGTCTGCTGCATCGCGCGACTGAAAAGCTCGCCGAAAGCAAGACGTTCATCCAGTCGGTGCCGTACATGGACCGTCTCGACTACGTGTCGATGATGGTCAATGAGCACGGCTATGTGCTGGCGATCGAGAAGTTGCTCGGCATCGACGTGCCGGTGCGCGCGCAATACATTCGCGTGCTGTTCGACGAAGTCACGCGAGTGCTGAACCACCTGATGTGGATCGGCGCGCACGCGCTCGACGTCGGCGCGATGGCGGTGTTCCTGTACGCGTTCCGTGAGCGCGAAGATCTGATGGACGTGTATGAGGCGGTGTCCGGTGCCCGCATGCACGCGGCTTACTACCGCCCGGGCGGCGTCTATCGCGATCTGCCTGACGCAATGCCGCAATACAAGGCGTCGAAGATCCGCAATGCGAAGGCATTGTCGAAAATGAACGAGAACCGCCAGGGTTCGCTGCTCGACTTCATCGACGACTTCTTCACGCGCTTCCCGAAGTGCGTCGACGAATACGAAACGCTGCTGACCGACAACCGGATCTGGAAACAGCGTTTGGTCGGTATCGGCGTGGTCAGCCCGGAGCGCGCGCTGCAACTCGGTATGAGCGGTGCGATGCTGCGTGGCTCGGGCATCGAGTGGGATCTGCGCAAAAAGCAGCCGTACGAAGTCTACGATAAGCTCGATTTCGACATCCCGGTCGGCGTGAATGGCGACTGCTACGACCGCTATCTGGTGCGGGTCGAAGAAATGCGTCAATCCACGCGCATCGCGAAACAGTGCATTGAGTGGCTGCGCAAGAATCCGGGCCCTGTGATGACCGACAATCACAAGGTTGCGCCGCCGTCGCGTGTCGGCATGAAGTCGAACATGGAAGATCTGATCCATCACTTCAAGCTGTTCACCGAAGGTTTCCACGTGCCCGAAGGCGAGGCGTACGCCGCGGTCGAACATCCGAAGGGAGAGTTCGGCATCTATCTGATCTCGGACGGCGCCAATAAGCCGTATCGCCTGAAGATCCGCGCGCCGGGTTACGCGCACCTGTCCGCGCTCGACGAAATGGCTCGCGGTCACATGATCGCCGACGCCGTGACGATCATCGGCACGCAGGACATCGTGTTCGGCGAAGTGGACCGCTAGGACGTATTCAGCGACGCGCATCCGCGGTCATCGCACCGCCACGCGCGTCGAGCAAAGGAACGCCGGGTCTGTCGCAGTATGACGTGAGCGACAGGTTTTCGTTCGGTAGGAATTGAAAGAGTCGTGTCTGAAAATGATCTCAGCTGAAGGCCTGAAAGAAATCGATCGTGCGATCGCGAAGTACCCCGCCGATCAGAAACAGTCCGCCGTGATGTCGGCGTTGGCCACCGCTCAGGAAGAGCATGGCTGGCTGTCGCCCGAACTCATGCAGTTCGTCGCGGATTATCTCGGCATGCCGGCCGTCGCCGTGCAGGAAGTGGCGACTTTCTACACGATGTACGAGACCTCGCCGGTCGGCAAATACAAGATCACGCTTTGCACGAACCTGCCGTGCCAACTCGGCCCGGACGGCGGCTCGGAAAGCGCCGCTGAATACCTGAAGCAGAAGCTCGGCATCGACTTCGGCGAGACCACGCCCGATGGCAAGTTCTCCCTGAAAGAGGGCGAGTGCATGGGTTCGTGCGGCGACGCGCCGGTGATGCTGGTGAACAACCATCGCATGTGCAGCTTCATGAGCCGCGAGAAGATCGACCAGCTGCTCGAGGAACTTTCGAAATGACGGCTTTACACGATCGTCACATCAAACCGCTGATTCTCGCCGGCCTGAACGGCGACAACTGGCATCTCGAAGATTATGTGGCGCGCGGCGGTTACGCCCAGCTGCGCCGCATTCTGGAAGAAAAGATTCCGCCCGAGCAGGTGATCGCCGACGTCAAGGCGTCGGGTCTGCGCGGTCGTGGCGGCGCGGGCTTCCCGACCGGTCTGAAGTGGAGCTTCATGCCGCGTCAGTTCCCGGGCCAGAAATACCTCGTCTGCAATTCGGACGAAGGCGAACCGGGCACGTTCAAGGACCGCGACATCCTGCGTTTCAATCCGCATGCGCTGATCGAAGGCATGGCGATCGGCGCATATGCGATGGGCATCACGGTCGGCTACAACTATATTCACGGCGAAATCTGGGAAGTCTATAAACGCTTCGAAGAAGCGTTAGAAGAAGCTCGTCGCGCGGGGTTCCTCGGCGCCAACATCATGGGCTCGGGCTTCTCGTTCCAGTTGCATGCGCATCACGGTTACGGCGCCTACATCTGCGGCGAAGAAACCGCGCTGCTCGAGTCGATCGAGGGCAAGAAGGGCCAGCCGCGCTTCAAGCCGCCGTTCCCGGCGAGCTTCGGCGTGTACGGCAAGCCGACCACGATCAACAACACCGAAACGTTCGCGGCGGTGCCGTTCCTGCTCGCGATCGGTCCGCAGAATTACCTCGAGATCGGCAAGCCGAACAACGGCGGCACGAAGATTTTCTCGGTGTCGGGCGACGTCGAGCGTCCGGGCAATTACGAAATTCCGCTCGGCACGCCGTTCGCGACGCTGATGGAACTCGCCGGCGGCATGCGCGGCGGCAAGAAGATCAAGGCCGTGATTCCCGGCGGTTCGTCGGCACCGGTGATTCCGGGCGACATGATGATGCAGACCGACATGGATTACGACTCGATCGCGAAGGCGGGCTCGATGCTCGGCTCCGGCGCGGTGATCGTGATGGACGAGACGCGCTGCATGGTGCGCTCGCTGTTGCGCCTGTCGTACTTCTACTACGAGGAATCGTGCGGTCAGTGCACGCCGTGCCGTGAAGGCACCGGCTGGCTGTATCGCGTCGTGCATCGTATCGAGCACGGGCTCGGCCGCCAGGAAGACCTGGATCTGCTGAATTCGGTCGCCGAAAACATCATGGGCCGCACGATCTGCGCGCTCGGCGATGCGGCGGCCATGCCGGTTCGCGGCATGCTCAAGCACTACTGGGACGAATTCGAATACCACGTCGCCCACAAGCATTGCCTCGTCGGCGGTCATGCCGGCACGGCGGCGGCATCGGAAACCGTGGCGGCCTGAGTCGGGTCGATACGGTTGGCCGGCGGATAACTCCCGGACGAACACCTCAACCGCAGGATTCATCGCCCGAAAGCAGGCGATGAACAGGCGAACGATTGAGCGGTAACAGGTTAAGGAAGATTGACCATCATGGTTGAACTGGAAATAGACGGCAAGAAAGTCGAGGTGCCTGAGGGCAGCATGGTGATCCAGGCTGCGCATAAGGTCGACACCTACATTCCTCACTTCTGCTATCACAAGAAGCTGTCGATTGCGGCCAACTGCCGGATGTGTCTGGTCGATGTCGAGAAAATGCCGAAGGCGGTGCCCGCATGCGCGACGCCGGTGTCGGCCGGCATGATCGTGCGCACCAAGTCGGAAAAGGCGGTGAAGGGCCAGCAAGCCGTGATGGAATTCCTGCTGATCAACCACCCGCTCGATTGCCCGATCTGCGACCAGGGCGGCGAATGTCAGCTGCAGGATCTGGCGGTCGGTTACGGCAAGTCGTCATCGCGCTATAGCGAAGAAAAGCGCGTGGTGTTCCACAAGAACGTCGGCCCGCTGATCTCGATGGAAGAAATGTCGCGCTGCATCCACTGCACGCGTTGCGTCCGCTTCGGCCAGGAAATCGCCGGCGTGATGGAACTCGGCATGCTGGGCCGCGGCGAGCATTCGGAAATCACCTCGTTCGTCGGCAAGACGGTCGACTCCGAACTGTCGGGCAACATGATCGACCTCTGCCCGGTCGGTGCGCTCACCAGCAAGCCGTTCCGCTATAGCGCACGCACGTGGGAACTGTCGCGCCGCAAGTCGGTGAGCCCACACGATTCCGTCGGCGCGAACCTCGTCGTGCAGGTGAAGAACAATCGCGTGATGCGGGTTCTGCCGTTCGAAAACGAAGCGATCAACGAGTGCTGGATTTCGGACAAGGACCGCTTCTCGTACGAAGGCCTGAACAGCCCCGAGCGTCTGACCAGGCCGATGCTCAAGCAGGGCGGCCAGTGGGTCGAAACCGACTGGCAGACCGCGCTCGATTACGTGGTCAAGGGTCTGAAGGGTATCAAGGGCGACCATGGCGCGAACGCGCTGGCGGCACTGTCGAGCGCGCATAGCACGGTCGAAGAACTGTTCCTGCTCAAGCAGATCGCGCAAGCGGTCGGCACGCCGAACGTGGACTTCCGTCTGCGTCAGGCTGACTTCTCGGCGCCCGTCAACGGTGCGCCGTGGCTCGGCACCGCGATCGCCGAACTGTCGAATATCGATGCGGCGCTCGTGATCGGTACGGATCTGCGCCGCGATCATCCGCTGTTCGCCGCGCGTCTGCGTCTGGCGGCTCGTGGTGGTTCGAAGCTCACTCTGATCCAGGCAACCAACGACGACGCGATGATCCCGCAAGCGCAGCGTTTGGTCGCGGCGCCGTCGGCATGGCTCGACGCGCTCGCGGGCATCGCCGGCGCAGTGGGCGAGGCGAAGGGCGCCGCGCTGCCGGAAGCGTTCGCCGGCACGCAGCCGACCGACGCACACAAGCAGGTCGCGAACTCGCTTACCACGGGCGCAAGCCGCCTCGTGCTGCTCGGCAACGAAGCAGTCCGTCATCCGGACTTCGCGGCGATTCACGCCGCGGCTCAATGGATTGCCGAGGCAACCGGCGCGACCCTGGGCTTCCTCACCGAAGCGGCCAACACGGTCGGCGCGCACCTCGTGAACGCGCTGCCGGGCGAAGGCGGCCTGAACGCACTCGAAGTGTTCGAGCAACCGCGCAAGGGTTATCTGCTGCTGAACCTCGAGCCGGAATTCGATACGGCCAATCCGGCGCAGGCGCTCGCCGCGCTGAAGCAGGCCGAGATGGTCGTCGTGATGTCCCCGTTCCAGACCGGTGCTGAATACGCGGACGTGCTGCTGCCGATCGCGCCGTTCACCGAAACCGGCGGCACGTTCGTCAACGCCGAAGGCACGGTGCAGACCTTTAACGGCGTCGTGCGCCCGCTTGGCGACACGCGTCCGGCGTGGAAGGTGCTGCGCGTGCTGGGTAGCCTGCTCGGCGTGCCGGGCTTCGAATACGACACGGTCGAAGAAGTGCGCACCGCTGCGCTGGGCGACGGCGAACTGAGCTCGCGTCTGTCGAACCGCACCGGCGTCGCGGTATCGCGCGGCAAGCTTGCGAAGGCGGCCGAAGGCAAGTTCGAGCGTATTGCAAACGTGCCGATCTATCACGCCGACGCGCTCGTGCGTCGCGCGGAGTCGCTGCATCTGACCGCGGCGGCCCGTAGCGCGAATGCGGTCGGTCTGCCGGCCGCGCTGTTCGACAAACTGGGTTTGAAAGAGGGCGACGCAGTACGCGTTCGTCAGGGCGAGCAAGCGGTGCAGTTGCCGGCCGTGCGCGATGCGAATCTTGCGGAGACGGTCGTCCGCGTATCGGCGGCTACGCCTGCCGGTGCAGCGCTGGGCAGCCTGTTCGGTGAACTGGTGGTGGAGAAGGCGTAAATGAGCTTGTTCGATACGATCAACTCGGGCGGCGCCCAGCTTCTCGGTGTGGCATGGCCCACGGTGTGGGCGCTCGTGCGCATCGTGGTGGTGGCCGTCGTGATCCTGCTGTGCGTCGCTTACCTGATTTTGTGGGAGCGTAAGCTGATCGGCTGGATGCACGTGCGTCTCGGCCCGAACCGCGTCGGCCCCGGCGGTCTGCTGCAGCCGATCGCCGACGTGCTGAAACTGTTGCTCAAGGAAGTGATCCAGCCGGCGCAAGCGAGCCGCTGGGTGTACCTGGTTGCACCGGTGATGGTGGTGGTGCCGGCCTTCGCGGTGTGGGCAGTGATTCCGTTCCAGGCAGGTGCGGTGCTCGGCGACATTAACGCGGGTCTGCTGTACGCGATGGCGATTTCGTCGATCGGCGTGTACGGCGTGATTCTGGCCGGCTGGGCGTCGAACTCGAAGTACGCGTTCCTCGGCGCAATGCGCGCGGCGGCGCAGATGGTCTCGTATGAAATCTCGATGGGCTTCGCGCTCGTCGTCGTGCTGATGACGGCCGGTACGCTGAATCTGTCGGGTATCGTCGGTTCGCAGGAGCAGGGCTTCTTCGCGTCGCACGGCCTGAACTTCCTGTCGTGGAACTGGCTGCCGCTGCTGCCGATGTTCGTCGTCTACTTCATCTCGGGCATCGCCGAAACGAACCGCCACCCGTTCGACGTGGTGGAAGGGGAGTCGGAAATCGTCGCGGGTCACATGATCGATTACTCGGGTATGGCGTTCGCGCTGTTCTTCCTCGCCGAGTACATCAACATGATCGTCATCTCGGCATTGGCAGCAACGCTGTTCCTTGGCGGCTGGAGCGCACCGTTCGGGTTCCTCGAATTCATCCCGGGCATCGTCTGGCTCGTCGCCAAGGTCTTCTTCCTGTTGTCGGTGTTCATCTGGGCACGCGCCACGTTCCCGCGCTACCGCTATGACCAGATCATGCGTCTGGGCTGGAAGGTCTTCATTCCGGTCTGCGTGGTGTGGCTCGTGGTGGTCGGCTTCTGGATCATGTCGCCGTTGAACATCTGGAAATAAAGGGCGGATGAACCTATGACCGCAATCCAAAACTTCTTCAAGACCTTCTTCCTCACGGAACTGCTGAAGGGTCTCGCGTTGACCGGACGTTACACGTTCCAGCGCAAGGTCACCGTGCAGTTCCCCGAAGAAAAGACCCCGATCTCGCCGCGTTTCCGCGGTCTGCACGCGCTGCGCCGTTATGAAAACGGCGAGGAACGCTGCATCGCATGCAAGCTGTGCGAAGCGGTGTGCCCTGCGCTCGCGATCACGATCGAATCGGAAACCCGCGCGGACAACACCCGTCGCACGACGCGTTACGACATCGACCTGACCAAGTGCATCTTCTGCGGTTTCTGCGAAGAGAGCTGCCCGGTCGACTCGATCGTCGAGACGCACATTCTCGAGTACCACGGCGAGAAGCGCGGCGACCTCTACTTCACGAAGGACATGCTGCTGGCCGTCGGCGATCGCTACGAAGCGCAGATCGCCGCCAACAAGGCAGCCGACGCACCGTATCGTTGAAGCGCTGTTCCGTTGATGCAGTATTAGCGGCAGTAAAAGCAGTAACACGGCCTGCTGTCGGGCCGAGCGCCGCGGTCCGAATGGATCGCGGCACGGCGCACCTGTGTGGCGGTTCTGGCGGTTTGTCCGCTTCTGCTCATCACGCGTGCCAAAGAACAATGCCTGACGATGGCCTAACGATGAACCGGTAATCATGGAATTCACGACCGTACTGTTCTACATCTTCGCACTGCTCCTGGTTGTCTCGGGGCTGAAGGTGATCACCTCGCGCAACCCGGTGTCGTCCGCACTGTTTCTGGTGCTGGCGTTCTTCAACGCAGCGGCGATCTGGATGCTGCTGGAGGCCGAGTTCCTCGCGATCCTGCTGGTGCTGGTCTACGTCGGCGCGGTGATGGTGCTGTTCCTGTTCGTCGTGATGATGCTGGACATCAATCTCGACGTGCTGCGTAAAGACTTCAAACGCTTCGTGCCGATGGCTACCGCGGTGGGCGCGATCATCGTGATCGAAACCGCGCTGATCCTGTGGCACGGCTACGGCGCGACCACCACCGCGTTGCACGACACGGCCGCGGCCGCTGCCGGCATGGGCGACTGGTCGAACACGCGCCTGATCGGCAAGATCATCTACACGGAATACATCTTCGCGTTCGAAATCGCCGGCCTGATTCTGCTGGTCGCGATCATCGCCGCGATCGCGCTGACCACCAGCCACAAGAAGGACAGCAAGCGGCAGAACGTCAGCGAGCAGGTCAAGGTGCGCGCGCAGGACCGCGTGCGTGTCGTGAAGATGCCGTCGGAGAAAACCGCGGCCACCATCGCAGCGGAAGAAGCCGCAGCTGCGGCGGCAGCAGCGGCAGCCGACTCGGCACCTGCCAAGAACAGCTGAGCGGACAGGAGATAGAAATCATGTTGAGCCTTGCCCATTACCTCGTCCTCGGCGCGATCCTGTTTGCGATCAGCATCGTCGGCATTTTCCTGAACCGCCGCAACGTCATCATCATCCTGATGGCGATCGAACTGATGCTGCTCGCGGTGAACACCAATTTCGTCGCGTTCTCGCACTACCTGGGCGACGTGCACGGCCAGATCTTCGTCTTCTTCGTGCTGACGGTTGCGGCAGCCGAAGCAGCGATTGGTCTCGCAATTCTGGTGACCCTGTTCCGTAGCCTCGACACGATCAATGTCGAGGATCTCGATCAGCTCAAAGGTTAATTTCAGGAAAAGCGGTTATGTCCACGATACTTAATGAAAACCTGCTGTTGGCAATTCCGCTGGCACCGCTTGCCGGTTCTCTGGTTGCAGGGCTGTTCGGAAAAGCGATAGGGCGCGCGGGTGCGCATTCGGTCACGATCCTCGGCGTTGCGGTTTCGTTCATCCTGTCCGCGATCGTGTTCTTCCAGGTGATGGACGGCGCGAGCTTCAATGCGACCGTTTATCAATGGATGTCGATCGGCAAGACGCAGCTCGAAGTCGGCTTCCTGGTCGACTCGCTGACCGCGATGATGATGTGCGTGGTGACCTTCGTATCGCTGATGGTGCACATCTACACAATCGGCTACATGGCCGACGACGACGGCTACCAGCGGTTCTTCTCGTACATCTCGCTGTTCACGTTCTCGATGTTGATGCTCGTGATGAGCAACAACTTCCTGCAGCTGTTCTTCGGCTGGGAAGCAGTGGGTCTCGTGTCGTACCTGCTGATCGGCTTCTACTTCAAGCGTGAGAGCGCGATCTACGCGAACATGAAGGCGTTCATCGTGAACCGCGTCGGTGACTTCGGCTTCCTGCTGGGCATCGGCCTGCTGTTCGCATTCGCCGGTTCGATGAACTACGGCGACGTCTTCGCGAAGCGTACCGAACTCGCGGCGCTGAGTTTCCCGGGTACCGACTGGGGCCTGCTGACGGTCGCCTGCATCTGCCTGTTCATCGGCGCGATGGGTAAGTCGGCGCAGTTCCCGCTGCACGTGTGGCTGCCCGATTCGATGGAAGGCCCGACGCCGATTTCCGCGCTGATTCACGCGGCAACCATGGTGACGGCCGGTATCTTCATGGTCACGCGTATGTCGCCGCTGTTCGAACTGTCGGACACGGCGCTGTCGTTCGTGATGGTGATCGGCGCAATTACCGCGCTGTTCATGGGTTTCCTCGGCATCGTCCAGAACGACATCAAGCGCGTGGTCGCGTACTCGACGCTGTCGCAGCTCGGATACATGACGGTCGCGCTGGGCGCATCGGCATACTCGGTCGCCGTGTTCCACCTGATGACGCACGCGTTCTTCAAGGCGCTGCTGTTCCTCGGCGCAGGTTCGGTGATCATCGGCATGCACCACGATCAGGACATGCGCAACATGGGCGGCCTGCGCAAGTACATGCCGATCACGTGGATCACGTCGCTGATCGGTTCGCTCGCACTGATCGGCACGCCGTTCTTCTCGGGCTTCTATTCGAAGGACTCGATCATCGACGCGGTGAAGCTGTCGCATCTGCCGGGTTCGGGTTTCGCATATTTCGCGGTGGTCGCCAGCGTGTTCGTAACCGCGCTGTACTCGTTCCGTATGTACTTCATGGTGTTCCACGGCAAGGAGCGCTTCCGCGATCCGAAGCATCCGGAATCGCCGATGGGCGCGGAAGCCGCGGCGCATGCGCATGACGCGCACGGTCACGACGCACATGGCCACGGTCATGACGACCACGCGCACGAGCCGCACGAAACGCCGTGGGTCGTTTGGGTGCCGCTGGTTCTGCTGGCGATCCCGTCGATCGTGATCGGCGCGATCGGGGTCGGCCCGATGCTGTTCGGCGACTTCTTCCAGCACGGCGTCGCGTTCGACAAGGTTATCTACATCAGCGAAAACCATCCGGCTCTGCATGAGATGGCGGAAGAGTTCCGCGGCTGGGCGTCGATGGGCCTGCACTCGGTGTCGGGTCTGCCGGTCTGGCTCGCGCTCGCCGGCGTGGTGGTCGCGTGGTTCCTGTACCTGGTCCGTCCGGATCTGCCGGCTGTCATCAAGCGCGCATTCGGCCCGATCTACACGTTGCTCGATAACAAGTACTACATGGACAAGATCAACGAAGTCGTGTTTGCACGGGGCGCGGTGGCGATTGGCCGAGGTCTGTGGAAGGAAGGCGACGTCGTCGTGATCGACGGTATCGTCAACGGTAGCGCACGCTTTATCGGCTGGTTCGCGAGCGTGATCCGCTTCCTGCAATCCGGCTACATCTACCACTACGCGTTCGCCATGATCATTGGCATGCTGGGGCTCCTGACCCTGTTTGTAACGCTCGGCGGCAAATAAGGCGAGGGACACTAATGCACGCTTATCCGATTCTCAGTATCGCGATCTGGTTGCCGATCCTTTTTGGTTTGCTGGTCCTCGCGATCGGCAACGACCAGAACCCGGCGCCGGCGCGCTGGATCGCGTTGATCGGCTCGGTCCTGAGCTTTATCGTCACGCTGCCGTTGATCACCGGTTTCGATTCGAGCACCGCCGACCTGCAGTTCGTCGAGCAGGCGAGCTGGATCCAACGCTTCCATATCGCGTACCACCTCGGCGTGGACGGCATCTCGATGTGGTTCGTCGTGCTGACCGCGTTGATCACGGTGATCGTCGTGATCGCCGCGTGGGAAGTGATCACGAAAAACGTCGGCCAGTACCTCGCGGCGTTCCTGATCCTGTCGGGCATCATGGTCGGCGTGTTCAGCGCGGCCGACGGCATGCTGTTCTACGTGTTCTTCGAAGCGACGCTGATTCCGATGTACATCATCATCGGCGTGTGGGGTGGGGCGAACCGCGTGTACGCGGCGTTCAAGTTCTTCCTGTACACGCTGATGGGCTCGCTGCTGATGCTGGTCGCGCTGCTTTACCTGTACAACGAAACGGGTTCGTTCGACCTCGCCACGTGGCAGCACGCGCAGATCGCGATGACGCCGCAGGTACTACTGTTTATTGCATTCTTCATGGCCTTCGCGGTGAAGGTGCCGATGTGGCCGGTGCACACGTGGTTGCCCGACGCGCACGTTGAAGCACCGACCGGCGGCTCCGTCGTGCTGGCCGCGATCATGCTGAAGCTGGGCGCGTACGGTTTCCTGCGCTTCTCGCTGCCGATCGTGCCGGACGCAAGCCATTTCCTCGCACCGGTCGTGATTACGCTGTCGCTGATCGCGGTGATCTACATCGGTCTGGTCGCGATGGTGCAGTCGGACATGAAGAAGCTGGTCGCGTATTCGTCGATCGCGCACATGGGTTTCGTGACGCTCGGCTTCTTCATCTTCAACCAGCTGGGCGTGGAAGGCGCGATCGTGCAGATGATCTCGCACGGCTTCGTGTCGGGCGCGATGTTCCTGAGCATCGGCGTGTTGTACGACCGTATGCACTCGCGCCAGATCGCCGATTACGGCGGCGTCGTCAACATGATGCCGAAGTTCGCGGCTTTCGCGATGCTGTTCTCGATGGCCAACTGCGGCTTGCCGGGCACCTCGGGTTTCGTCGGCGAATTCATGGTGATTCTCGCCGCTGTCCAGTACAACTTCTGGATCGCCGGTGGCGCGGCCGTCACGCTGATTCTCGGCGCGGCGTACACGCTGTGGATGTACAAGCGGGTGTACTTCGGCCCGGTCGCGAACGACCACGTGAAGAGCCTCGTCGACATCAACCGCCGCGAATTTTTCATGCTGGCAGTGCTCGCCGCACTGACGCTGTTCATGGGCCTGTATCCGAAGCCCTTTACCGATGTGATGCACGTATCCGTGGAAAACCTCCTCTCTCACGTTGCTCAATCGAAGCTGCCGTTGGCTCAGTAACGACGAGCGGAGGAATTTAAAACCATGCAAAACGCCCCTATGACTGCTCTGTTGCCCGACGCACTGGTGATGTTCGCCGTTGTGATCGCGTGGCTCAACGACACCTTCGTCGGCCAGGCCGGTCGTCGTACTACGTATTTCATCGCGTTCTTCTCGACGCTCGTCGCCGGGATCTGGTTCGCGATGAACGCGTTCGACCCGCAAGTGCATTACTTCTTCGACCACATGTACGTGGTCGATCCGTTCGCCAACGTGATGAAGGCGGTGGTGTCGCTCGGCTACGCGGTGTCGATCGTGTATTCGCGCCGCTACCTGGAGGACCGTGGCCTGTTCCGCGGCGACTTCTTCCTGCTCGGCATGTTCTCGCTGCTCGGCCAGATCGTGATGATCTCGGGCAACAACTTCCTGACGCTGTACCTCGGTCTGGAACTGATGTCGCTGTCACTGTACGCGGTGATCGCGCTGCGCCGCGAAGTGCCGTCGTCGAACGAAGCGGCGATGAAGTACTACGTGCTCGGCGCGCTGGCTTCGGGTTTCCTGCTGTACGGCATCTCGATGCTGTACGGCGCGACCGGCTCGCTCGACCTGAACGAAGTGTTCAAGGCGATCAGCACGAGCCACTACGATCCGACCGTGCTGCTGTTCGGCGTGATCTTCATCGTGGCCGGCGTGGCGTTCAAGATGGGCGCGGTGCCGTTCCATATGTGGGTGCCTGATGTGTACCAGGGTGCACCGACGGCAATGACGCTGATCGTCGGCGGAGGTCCGAAGGTCGCGGCGTTCGCATGGGGTCTGCGCTTCCTCGTGATGGGTCTGCTGCCGCTCGCGGTCGAATGGCAACAGATGCTGGTGATTCTGGCGGCGCTGTCGCTGATCGTCGGCAATATCACCGGTATCGTGCAGCGCAACGTCAAGCGGATGCTCGCGTACTCGGCGATTTCGAACATGGGCTTCGTGCTGCTCGGCCTGCTCGCCGGCGTGGTCGACCAGAAGACCACCGGTGCTGCGAGCGCGTACGGTTCGGCGATGTTCTACAGCATCGTCTACCTGATCACGACGCTCGGCACGTTCGGCGTCATCATGCTGCTCGCACGGCGCGATTTCGAAGCCGACACGCTGGAGGACTTCAAAGGTCTCAATCAGCGCAGCCCGGTGTTCGCGTTCGTGATGATGATCATGATGTTCTCGCTCGCGGGCATTCCGCCGGCAGTCGGGTTCTACGCGAAGCTCGCGGTGCTGCAGGCAACGATGAACGCCGGTCTGACCTGGCTCACCGTGCTGGCCGTGATCACGTCGCTGTTTGGTGCGTTCTACTATCTGCGTATCGTCAAGCTGATGTACTTCGACGAACCGCAGGACAAGTCGCAGATCACCGCCGACACGGGCACGCGCGCGTTGCTCGCATTCAACGGTGTGGCAGTACTGGTGCTCGGTATCGTGCCGGATCCGCTGCTGCGCGCCTGTCTGACGGCGATCCAGCACACGCTGCTGCTCTGATGTCCGCTGCGGGCTGGTTTATCGTGCTGTTGGCGCTGGTCGGCGCCAACGTACCGTTCCTGAATCAGCGCCTGTTCGCCGCCGTGCCGTTGAAGGCGGCGAAAAAAAGCGCGTGGCTCCGGATCGCCGAACTGATCGTGCTGTATTTCGTCGTCGGCGCGCTGGGCTTTCTGCTCGAAGCACGCGCTGGCAACCGCTTCGAGCAGGGCTGGCAGTTCTACGCGATCACGTTTGCCTTGTTCGTTGTGTTCGCTTTCCCAGGCTTTACCTTCCAATATCTCGTCAAACGCCGCTGACGGCGTCCCGCCGTCGCGTGCCACGCTGTTCAGAGGTCCGCATATGGCTGAGCTTCCCAATCACGACGCCGCGCTAACCGAGACTTGCATCGACAGCAAGACGGTCCACCAAGGGCCGTTCATGACGGTCAAGTTCGATACGGTTCGCTTGCCGGACGGCAAGCAGGCGACCCGCGAATACGTTCAGCATCCGGGTGCCGTGATGGTCATTCCGCTGTTCGACGACGGTCGTGTGCTGCTCGAGAGCCAGTATCGCTATCCGATGGGCAAGGTGATGGTCGAGTATCCGGCCGGCAAGCTCGATCCGGACGAAGGGGCGCTCGCCTGCGCGGTGCGCGAATTGCGCGAGGAAACTGGCTATACCGCGCGCGAGTACGTGTACCTGACGCGTATCCACCCGATCATTTCGTATTCGACTGAATTCATCGACATCTATCTTGCGCGCGGCTTGACCGCGGGCGAGCGCAAGCTCGACGAGGGCGAGTTTCTCGAACTCTTCACGGCTAGCGTGGAAGAGGTGTCCGAGTGGGTTCGTACCGGCAAGATCACCGACGTAAAGACGATCATCGGCACGTTCTGGCTCGAGAAGGTGCTCGCGGGGACGTGGCCGACCGCGGCGCCGGAGATCGCATAGTTGCGTCGCGGGTCGAGAACCCGATAGCCGATCGTCACAGTTGTACAACAAGCCCCTGCCGGTGGATGACCGGCAGGGGCTTTGTCATCGTGGAAAGCAAACGGATGCGACCGCGGGTCCGCTCGCGGACTCTCTCGCGCCTTCGGCAGTCGCTTGCACAAAGCGTTAAAATCGCGCACCCACGCCATCTTTTCTTTGCTCCAACTGGCGCTGGCGCGTCGATCATAAATTTTACGAACGATCGTTCACAAATTTTCATTTTGCGCTAAACTGGCACGCAAGCCCTGATTCCACATGAAGGTCCTCGATTTACAGTGTCCGCATGACCATCGGTTCGAAGGCTGGTTCGCTTCGACTGATGACTTCGAATCGCAGCAGTCCCGCAAGCTCGTCCAATGTCCGATCTGCGGTGCGAGCGAAGTGAGCCGGTTGCCGTCGGCGCCGCGCCTGAATCTGTCGGGTGTGGCCGAGCCGAAGGCGCCGGCCGGCGTGCGGGAAATGCAGGCGCAGATGATGCGCGCGCTGCGCGAGGTACTGGAAAAGACCGAGAACGTGGGCGACCGCTTCGCCGAGGAAGCGCGGCGCATTCACTACAACGAAGCGCCCGCGCGCAATATTCGCGGTGTCACGACACCGGAAGATGCGCGCGCCTTGGTCGAGGAAGGCATCGAAGTGATGCCGCTGCCGGTCCCGGCTGCCCTGAAGGAACCGCTGCAATAACGTAGTGGGTCCGGGCGCCGGTTGGTGGCGGCCAGGAGACACTACGTATGAATCTGGAGTATTCCCCCGCCGAAGACGCGTTCCGCGCCGACATCCGCGCCTGGCTCGAAGCGAATCTGCCTCGCGAGCTGAGCGACAAGGTTCTCAATCACAAACGTCTTTCCCGCGAAGATTTCGCCAGCTGGCACAAGCTGCTCGGCACGCGAGGCTGGTCCGCGGTCGCGTGGCCGCGCGAGTATGGCGGCCCGGGCTGGGATGCGACGCAGCGGCATATCTGGGAAGAGGAGTGCGCGCGTATCGGCGCGCCGTCCGTGCTGCCGTTCGGTGTGTCGATGGTCGCGCCGGTGTTGATGAAATACGGCAGCGATGCGCAAAAGCGTCACTACCTGCCGCGTATTCTCGACGGCACCGACTGGTGGTGTCAGGGCTATTCGGAGCCGGGTTCGGGTTCCGACCTCGCGTCGCTGCGCACGCGCGCCGAGCGCGTCGGCGATCATTACGTGGTCAACGGCCAGAAGACCTGGACGACGCTCGGCCAGTATGCCGACATGATGTTCTGTCTCGTTCGCACCGACAGCGGCGCCAAAAAGCAGGAGGGCATCTCGTTCCTGCTGATCGACATGAAAACCCCCGGCATCACCGTGCGGCCCATCATCACGCTCGACGAAGACCATGAGGTCAACGAAGTGTTTTTCGAGGACGTGAAGGTACCGGTCGAGAATCTGGTCGGCGAGGAAAATCGCGGCTGGACTTACGCGAAGTACCTGCTCGGGCACGAACGCACGGGGATCGCGCGCGTCGGCGCGTCGAAGCGCGAACTGGCGTTCCTGAAGCGCCTTGCGTTGAATCAGAAAAAGAACGGCAAGCCGTTGCTGCACGATCCGGTGTTCGCCGCGAAGGTCGCGAATCTCGAAATCGAGCTGATGGCGCTCGAAGTCACCGTGCAGCGCGTGGTCGCCAACGAGGCGGGCGGGCGCGGACCTGGGCCGGAAGCATCGATGCTCAAGATCAAAGGTACCGAGGTGCAGCAAGGGCTGACCGAACTGATGTTCGAAGCAGTCGGACCGCTGGCCGCGCCGTTCGACGTCCCGTTCCTCGAAGGTGAGCACGAGCACAGCCGCGCCGGCGACGACGATGCCGCGCCGCTGGCCGCGTACTACTTCAACTTCCGCAAGACGTCGATTTACGGCGGCTCGAACGAAATTCAAAAGAACATCATCGCGCAGATGATTCTCGGACTTTGAGGAGCGGCGCATGGACTTCACTTTCAACGACGAACAACAGCAGTTTGCCGACGCGCTGCGCCGCTATCTCGAGAAGAATTACGGCTTCGACGCACGTCAGGCGATCGTGCGCTCGGAAGCGGGCGTGTCGGCTACGCACTGGGCCGCGTTCACCGAACTGGGTCTGACCGCGTTGCCGGTGCCGGAGGCGCACGGCGGTTTCAACGGCGGCCCGATCGACATGCTGGTAGTGATGCAGGAACTCGGTCGCGCGCTCGTCGTCGAGCCGTACTGGGCGACCGCGGTCGGTATCGAAGCGATCCGGGTTGCCGGCACCGGCGATGGCGCAGATGGCGCGTTGCTCGAACGCGCGGCGCAGGGCGAGTGCAGGCTCGCGGTCGCGTTTCACGAGCCGCACGCGCGCTACGATCTGTTCGACGTGGCGACCAGCGCGAGCGGCTCGCAGGACGGCGAGGCGACGCTGAGCGGGACCAAGTCGGTCGTGCTGCATGGCGCGCAGGCGGACTATTGGATCGTGCCGGCGCGCGTGGACGGCGAGATTGCGCTGTATGTCGTCGCGCGCGACGCCGCGGGCGTCAAGGTGACCGAGTACCGGACGATCGACGGTCAGCGCGCCGCCACGCTCGAGTTCAGCGGCACCCCGGCACGCCGGCTGGGTGGCCGGCACGCGGGCGCGGCGGCGCTCGAACAGATCGCCGACTACGGCACGCTGTTGCTGTGCGCCGAGGCGATCGGCGCGCTCGACGCGCTGAACCTCGCAACCGTCGACTACACGAAGACGCGCCAGCAATTCGGCCAGCCCATTGCGCGTTTCCAGGCGTTGCAGCATCGGATGGTCGAAATGCTGATCCACGCGGAACAGGCACGTTCGGTCACGTATCTGGCCGCAATGCGCTACGCGAGCGAGAACCCCGACGAGCGTCGTCGGGCGATTTCCGCGGCGAAAGTGCGGGTCGGGCAGGCCGCGCGTTTCGTCGGTCAGCAGGCTGTGCAGTTGCACGGCGGCATGGGCGTCACGAACGAGGTCGCGGCCGCGCATCTGTTCAAGCGCCTCGCGATCATCGAAACCACGCTCGGCGATGTCGATCATCATCTCGCGCGCTTCGCGTCGCTGCCCGGCTTCGCTAGCATCGAAGGCTGAGTGGAGCGCACAACCGCATAAAGGAGCTGGACGATGGGAATCAGTTTCGAGGACCTGGAGGTCGGTGCGAGCCGCGAAGTCGGTAAGCACACGTTCACGCGCGACGAGATCGTCGAGTTCGCGCAGAAGTTCGACCCGCAGCCGTTTCACCTGGACGAAGCGGCGGCGGCCGAATCGCCGTTCCGCGGTCTGGTGGCGAGCGGCTGGCACACCTGTTCGGTGATGATGGGGATGCTGGTGCGCAACCTGTTCGCCGGCTCGACGTCGATGGGCTCGCCCGGTATCGACGAAATCCGTTGGCTCAAGCCGGTGCGCGTCGGCGACACGATCACGATGATGACCGTCACGCTCGACAAGCGCGTGTCGGAGAGCAAGCCCGATCGCGGGATCGTGTCGACGCGTTGGGAGGGCATTAATCAGCATGGCGAACTGGTGATCACCGTGCTCACGAAAGGCATGTTCGGGCTGCGCAAGCCGGGAGCCGCGGTATGACGGCGAGCGCGGCGCAGGCCGCGAGGTTCGGCGATGCAGACGCTCTGCGCGCATTGATCGGCGCGGGGCCGCTCAGCAGCGAATGGGTGACGGTCGACCAGGACCAGGTCAACCGGTTCGCCGACGCCACCGGCGACCATCAATGGATTCACATCGACGCGGAGCGGGCGCGGCGTGAGTCGCCATTCGGCGGTCCGGTCGCGCATGGTTTCCTGACGCTGTCGTTGATTCCGGCGTTGCTCGGCAAAACGGTGACGCTCCAGCAGCGCATGGGCGTCAACTACGGGCTCAATCGCGTGCGCTTCATGTCGCCGGTTCTGGTCGGCTCGCTGCTGCGCGCGAAATTCGCGGTCGAATCCGTGACCGATGTGGACAACGGCGGCGTACAGGTCGTATGGAACGTGACCGTCGAGCGGCAGGGCGGCGAGCGGCCGGTGTGCGTGGCGGAGTTTGTTACGCGGCACTATTTCTAGCGCGCCGATTGCGCTGATTGCAGCGGACGCGCGGCCAACAAAAAGCGCGAGCGGGCAAATGCCGCTCGCGCTTTGTTTTGAAACGTCTCGCTCTCGCCCATACCAGCGCGAGTGCGGGGAATCAGTGTTTCGCGTACTGTGTCGCGCCGAACAGCATCTCTTTCGCTTTGTCGTCCATGAGCGGTACGCGCGCTGACGCGAGTACATCGACGCCGCGCACCACGGCCGGCCGCGCGGCGATTTCTTCATGCCAGCGCTTCACGTTCGGCAGCGCATCGAGCTCGATCCCCTGGTTCTGCCACGAACGGGTCCACGGAAACGCGGCAATGTCCGCGATCGTGTAGTCGTCGCCGGCGAGATAGCGCGTCTTGCCGAGTTGCGTATCCATCACGCCATATAGGCGCCGCGCTTCGTTCGTATAGCGGTTGACCGCGTATTCGATCTGCTCGGGCGCATAGACGCGGAAGTGATGTGTTTGTCCGAGCATCGGACCGAGGCCGCCCATCTGGAACATCAGCCACTGCAATACCGCATAGCGGGCGGCCGGATCGGCCGGCAGGAACTTGCCGGTTTTTTCGGCGAGATAAATCAGGATGGCACCCGATTCGAACAACGCGAACGGCCGGCCGTCGGCGCCTTTCGGCCCGTCCGGGTCGACGATCGCGGGGATCTTGTTGTTCGGACTGATGGCGAGAAATTCGGGCTTGAACTGGTCGCCGGCGCCGATATTCACGCCGTGCGCGGTGTAGGACAGGCCCGTTTCCTCGAGCATGATGTGAACCTTGTGGCCGTTCGGGGTCGCCCAGCTATAGACGTCGATCATCCTGGCTCCTTTCGTGAAAGCGGCGCCGCAAGGAGGGCGCCGCTGTTGTCGAAAATTAGAGCATAGATCGCGCGATGCTGCTGAGCGCGGCAGAGGGGCGCAGCGCGCAGAACGCGCGCGCTGAAACCCCAATCAAACGCGTGTGACCGGCATGTCCACCCGAGCCGCGGCGCCCGCATCCATGTAACGCGCGAGTTCGAGCTTCGCGATCGCATTGCGATGCACTTCATCCGGACCGTCGGCGAAACGCAGCGAGCGTGCCGACGCGTACGCATAGGCGAGCGGGAAGTCGTCGCTGACGCCGCCACCGCCGTGCGCCTGAATCGCCCAGTCGATCACCTGGCAGGCCATATTCGGCGCGACCACCTTGATCATCGCGATCTCGCCGCGCGCGCCCTTATTGCCGACGGTGTCCATCATGTACGCGGTCTTCAGCGTCAGCAGCCGCGCCTGCTCGATCATGCAGCGCGCTTGCGCGAGACGCTCCTGCGTGACGCCATGCGATGCGACCGGTTTGCCGAACGCGACGCGTTGCAACGAGCGCTTCGCCATCAGTTCGAGCGCGCGCTCGGCGAGCCCGATCAGCCGCATGCAATGGTGAATGCGGCCAGGCCCGAGACGGCCCTGCGCGATCTCGAAGCCGCGGCCTTCGCCGAGCAGCATGTTGCCGGCCGGCACGCGCACGTTCTCGAGCGTGATTTCCATATGGCCGTGCGGCGCGTCGTCGTAGCCGAACACCGTGAGCGGACGATGCACGGTGATGCCGGCCGCGTCGGCGGGCACGAGGATCATCGACTGCTGTTGATGGCGCGGCGCCTGGGGATCGGTTTTGCCCATCACGATATAGACCTTGCAGCGCGGATCGCCGGCGCCCGACGACCACCACTTGTGGCCGTTGATCACGTAATGATCGCCATCGCGCACGATGCGCGTCTGGATATTGGTCGCATCCGAGGACGCCACCTCCGGCTCCGTCATCAGGAATGCAGAGCGAATCTGCCCTTGCAGCAGCGGTTCGAGCCATTCGCGCTTGTTCTCTTCGCTGCCGTAACGTTCGATCGTCTCCATGTTGCCGGTGTCGGGCGCGTTGCAGTTGAACACCTCCGGCGCCCAGGGCACGCGGCCCATGATCTCGCACAGCGGCGCGTATTCGAGGTTCGTCAGGCCGGCGCCGCGTTCCGATTGCGGCAGGAACAGATTCCACAGGCCGGCGTCGCGTGCTTTCTGTTTGAGTTGCTCGACCAGTTCGGTCGGCAGCCACGCATTGCCGTTCTGGCGGTTGCGCGCGATTTCGGCATAGAACGCCTGCTCGTTCGGATAGATGTGCGCGTCGAAGAAGGCGAGCAGTTTTTCGCGCAACGCCTGAACCTTCGGGGTGTAATCGAAATTCATCTGGGTCCTCGCGGATAACGGGTGTTTAGCGAACTTTCTGCGCGTAGCGCCAGGCCAGTTCGGCCATCGGCTTCGCGCGCCGGCCGGCGTCGAGTGCCTGCGCGCTCGACGCGGTGCCGTCGACGACGCGCTTCATGATCCCCTGCAAAATCGCGGCGATGCGGAACATGTTGTACGCCAGGTAGAAATTCCAGTCGCCGTGAATCTCGAAGCCGGTGCGCTTGCAATAGCGCTCGACATACTGCGCTTCATCAGGAATACCAAGCGCTGCCCAGTCGAGCCCGGCGATGCCGCGAAACTGCGCCGGGTCGACGTGCCATGCCATGCAGTGATACGCGAAATCGGCGCGCGGATCGCCGAGCGTGGACAGTTCCCAGTCGAGCACCGCGAGCACCCGCGGTTCGTCGCGCGCGAAGATCAGATTGTCGAGCCGGTAGTCGCCGTGCACGATCGAGGCCCGCTCGCCGGTTTCCGCCGGCATATGCTGCGGCAACCAGTCGATCAAGCGGTGCATCGCGTCGATCGGTTCGGTCTCGGACGCCAGATACTGCTTGCTCCAGCGGCCGATCTGGCGCGCGAAGTAATTGCCCGGCTTGCCGTAGTCGGCGAGGGCGGCCGCTTGCACGTCGACGCTGTGCAGAGCCGCGATCACGCGATTCATCTCGTCGTAGATCGCCGCGCGTTCGTGCGGGCTCATGCCGGGCAGCGACTGATCCCACAGTACGCGGCCCTCGACGAATTCCATCACGTAGAACGCGCGGCCGATCACGCTTTCGTCGTCGCACAGCGCGAGCATCCGCGCGACCGGCACGTCCGTGGCTGCGAGCGCGTCCATCACGCGGTATTCGCGCTCGATCGCATGCGCGGACGGCAGCAGCTTCGCGGCGGGGCCGGGCTTCGCGCGCATCACGTAGGAGCGCGACGGCGTGATCAGCTTGAAAGTGGGATTCGATTGTCCGCCCGCGAATTGCTCGAGCGTGAGCGGCCCGGCGAAACCGTCGACGTGCCGGGTCAGCCATGCGGCGAGTGCGTCGAGGTCGAAGCGTTGCCGTTCGTTGACCGGGCGGGTGCCCTCGAACGCCGAATAGTCTTGTTGACGGCTCGGTTCGCCGGTCTGCGTGGCCTGCGCCATGTGTCTCCTCCAGTTTGGTGTCAACTACGCTGGTATCGAATAAATTGTGCGTAGAGCATTTCCATCGTGGTGTTGCGAACGTCGCGATGCAGCGGCGACGGCGGTGAATGGTTGAGCATGCGCAGCACCCAGTCGCGCGGCGCGGCGCCGACGTCGAGCGCATTGATGCAGCCGGTCGCTTGCGACAGGTGGCCGAAGAACGTGCGGCCGCCCGCCGTCAGCGCGTGCGACAGGATCGCGCGGTTCACCCCTCCGTGCAGCACCAGCAGCACGGTGTCCCACGAGGTGTCCTCGCGCAGCGCCGCGACCGCCGGCAATACGCGATCGAACAGCTCGCCGATCGTCTCACCGTCGAGAAAGCGGGTGCTTTCCGGCACGATGCCGTCGAACACGCCGAGGAACGCCGCCTCGATATCGCTCGGTGGAATGCTGCCGAGCCGGCCGCCGCGAATTTCCTGCCACGCGGGTTCGATCTCGAGCTCGATCTGCTGGCCGGTTTCGGCGAGCACGCGGCGCGCGGTCTCGACCGTGCGCGGCAAGCCGCTGACGATCACGCGATCGAAGCGCACCTGCTGCTCGGCGAACACACGGCCCGCGGCGCTGGCCTGGTCGCGGCCGTTCGCGTTCAGCGGCACGGTTTCCGGATCGATCGCGCGGCCGGAGTCGTCGAAGTAGGTGACGTCGCCGTGACGCATCAGGAAGATGCGACGACGTTTCGGCAGTTGGTAGTCGGGCATGTCGGGCGGCTCGCTCCTCGTTTATTTGTAGATCGGCGCGCGTTTTTCGAGGAACGCGCTGATGCCTTCGAGACCGTCGCGGTGATGCAGCGACGCGACGAAGTTATCGCGTTCCGCGACCAGATGATCGGCGAGCGGCTGCGTGCCGGCCGCGGCGATCAGGCCTTTGATGCGGGCTACCGAATTGGGCGAAATCGCGCCGAGTTCGTCGGCCCACGCGAGCGCGCCGTCGAGCGCGGCGCCGGCTTTCGCGAGCCGGTTGACCACGCCGAGTTCGTGCAGACGCGCGGCGCCGATCGGTTTGCCTTCGATCAGCACTTCGGTGGCCAGCTGCCGCGGCAGCGCCTGAGCAAGGAACCACGAGCCGCCGCCGTCGGGCGTCAAACCGACACGCGCGTACGACATCGCGAACTTCGCGGTATCGGCGGCGACGATCAGATCGCAGGCGAGCGCGAGCGAGAAACCGGCGCCGGCCGCCGCGCCTTCGACCGCGGCGATCACCGGCTTCGACGACAGCCGCAGCGCCGAGATCCACTCGCCGAGCATGTCGATGCTGTCCGCTTGCACGGACGGTTCTTTCGCGCGGTTTTCGAGCAGCCGGTTCAGATTGCCGCCCGCACAGAAGAAGTTGTCGGCGCCGGTGATCACGACCGCGCGGATCGACGGATCGCGCTCGACGGTGTCGAACGCCTCGATACCCGCCGCGTACATGTCCGGATGCAGCGCGTTGCGCGCGCCGGGGTTCGAGAGTGTCAGCACCAGCGTGGATTCGCTGCCGACGGGCCGCGAGGCGAGTAGTTCGGCGCTCATTGCTGGATCTCCGCTTGCGTGTCCGCCGCGTCGCGCTGCGTCAGCGACAAACCGAGTTGCGCGCGCCGCGCGAGCCACGGCGACGGCCGATAGCGCGGCTCGCCGAGCACGCTGCACATGTTGCGCAGGATGGTCAGGATCGTGCCGGCGCCGAGCGCATCGCCGAGCGCGAGCGGCCCGCGCGGGTAGCCGAGGCCGAGCGTGACCGCGAGGTCGATGTCGTCCGGCGTGGCGATCTGCTTTTGCGCGATATCGCAGCCGATGTTGACGATGGTCGCGACCACGCGTTGCGCGACGAAGCCGGTCGAGTCGCGGATCACGGTGACCGGAACGCCGTCGGCGGCGAACAGCGCATGCGCTTGATCGCGCGCGGCGCGGGTGGTGGCGGGGGTGGTCATCAGCGTGCGGCGCTGCGCGCCGACGAGCGGGAACAGCGCATCGACGGCGACCACGCGGCTCGCATCGAGGGCTTCGTCGATTGAGGCGGTGGTCGCATCGTGGCCGAACGGCGTGACGACGATCAACGAATCAACTGCGGGCGTTGCACCGTCGTCGAGTTTTACGCCGGCTTTGCCGACCAGTTGCACGACCGCGTCATACGCCTGCGGATAGCGCCTGCTGACCCACACGCTGCCCGGCAAAGCGCGCGGCGCCGGCGCTTCGGCGGGCACCTGCTGTTTGCCGTCCACATAGCGATAAAAACCTTCGCCGCTCTTGCGGCCGAGCAGGCCGCCCATCAGCCGCGTGCCGGTGATCGGCGACGGCGTGTAGCGCGGCTCTTCGTAGAACTGATGATAGATCGACTCCATCACCGGATGCGACACGTCGAGCGCGGTCAGGTCCAGCAGCTCGAACGGCCCGAGCCGGAAGCCGGCCTGCTCGCGCATGATGCGGTCGATGTCCGCGAAGCTCGCGACGCCTTCGCCCGCGATCCGCAGGCCCTCGGTATTCATCCCGCGGCCCGCGTGATTGACGATGAAGCCCGGCATGTCCTTCGCCCGCACCGGCGTGTGACCCATGCGGCGCGCGAGATCCATCAGCGCGTCGCCGGCCGCGGGGTCGCTGCGCAGCCCGTCGATCACTTCGACGACCTTCATCAGCGGTACGGGATTGAAGAAGTGATAACCGACTACTCGCGACGGATCGGTGCAGCCCGCGGCAATGGCGGTAATCGACAGCGACGACGTGTTCGACGCGAGGATGCAGCGACCGCTGACAACGGTTTCGAGTTCGCGAAAGAGGGCCTGCTTGACGTCGAGCCGCTCGACGATCGCTTCGATGATCAGGTCGCAGCCGACCAGCTCGCTGACGTTCTGCACGCCGCTGACATTCGCGAGCGCGGCAAGCGAGCGCGACTGCTCGAGCTTGCCTTTGGCGGTCAATTTGGCGAAAGTCTCCGCGAGGTAGTCGCGCGCGGCGCCGACGGCACTCGGGTTGGTGTCGTACAGCCGCACACGCAGGCCCGCGAGCGCCGCGATCTGCGCGATGCCGCGGCCCATTGCGCCGGTGCCGACAATGCCGATGGTCTCGATGCTGAAATTGCGAGAGTTCATTGTGATGCTCGACTCCATGGTTTTTTTAGAATAGCACGATCGTGCAATTTACTGGATGATTTGCTCGAATGCCGCCGCGTCGAGTTCGACGCGCGGTGTCGAACAACGTGAAAAGGAGACACCGGATGATCAAGCTGTGCGGTTTCGCGCTCTCGAACTACTACAGCAAGGTCAAGCTCGTGCTGCTCGAGCATGACATCCCGTTCGAAGAAGTGCTGGTGATGCCGAGTCAGGAGCCGGCACTGCTCGAGCATTCGCCGCTCGGCAAGGTGCCTTATCTGCAGACCGAGCACGGCGATCTGTGCGAGTCGCAATGTATCGTCGAATATCTGGCCGCGCGCTTTCCCGACAAGCGGATTTTCTCGGCCGATCCGTGGCTCGCCGCAAAAGAGCGCGAAATGATTTTCTTCGTCGATGTGCATCTCGAACTGACCGCGCGCAATCTGTACAACGAAGCATTTTTCGGCGGCACCGTCAGCGACGCGACCAGGAGGCGAGTGGAGAGGCTGTTGACGCATCACATCGCCGGCTTCAAGCGGATCGCGAAGTTTGCGCCGTATTTGTGCGGCGAGCAGTTCGGCGTGGCGGACGCGGCGGGTTTCGTGAGCCTGCCGCTGGTTGGAATGGCGACGCGGACCATTTACGGTCGCGATTTTCTGCTCGAGGCGGGGATCGACTGGAAGAGCTATGTGAAGACGGTCAATGCGCGGCCGGCCGCGCAGCGCGTGACCGACGAGCGCAAGGCCTATATCGCGGCGTCGGCACGGGCGTCGTGATGTGCTAATGCGGGCCCGGTGCCGCGCGCCCCGGCAGGCGGCGCGCACCGATGCCGCAACGCGCGATGGCAAGGAACGGTGTTTCGTTCGTGACATCGCGCGGGGCCTCTTAGAGTCGCCCGAGTCGTTCGAGCGCGGTGGCCAGCGTGCTTTCCTGTTTCGCGAAACAGAAGCGCACCACGCCGGATTCGTGCGCCTCGTGATAGAACGCCGAGACCGGAATCGCCGCGACGCCGATCTCGCCGGTCAGCCACCGCGCGAACTCGGCTTCGGGCAGATCGCTGATCGCCGAATAGTCGACGCACTGGAAATACGTGCCGGTGCACGGCAGCAGTTTGAAGCGCGAATCGGCGAGACCGGCGCGGAAGAAATCGCGCTTCTTCTGATAGAACGCCGGCAGCTCCAGATAGGGCGCCGGGTCTTTCATATAGTCGGCCAGACCGATCTGCATCGGCGTATTGACGGTGAAGACGTTGAACTGATGGACCTTGCGGAACTCGGCGGTGAGCGCGGCCGGCGCGGCGACGTAGCCGACCTTCCAGCCCGTCACGTGATAGGTCTTGCCGAAGCTCGACACCACGAAGCTGCGCTGCGCGAGCTCCGGATAGCGCGCGACGCTTTCATGCGGCGCGCCGTCGTAGACCATGTGCTCGTACACCTCGTCGGACAGGATCAGCACGTTGGTGCCGCGCACGATCTCTTCGAGCTTGCGCATGTCTTGCGCGCGCCAGACCGTGCCGGTCGGATTGTGCGGCGTGTTGATCATGATCAGCCGCGTTTTCGGCGTGATCGCGGCGGCGAGGCGGTCGAACGGAATCGCGTAATCGGGCGCCTCCAGCGTGACGAATACGGGCTTGCCGCCGGCCAGTTCGATCGACGGCAGATAGCTGTCGTAAGTCGGTTCGATCACGATCACTTCGTCGCCCGGATGCACGGCGCACAGAATCGCGGTCAGCAGCGCCTGGGTCGCGCCGGCGGTCACGGTGATTTCGCTATTGGCGTCGTAACGGCGTCCGTACAGATTCGCGATCTTGTCCGAGATCGCCTGGCGCAGCGGCAGCACGCCGGCCATCGGCGGATACTGGTTGTGGCCGTCGCGCATCGCGTGCGCGACCGCGTCGACGATCTTCGGATCGCACGCAAAGTCGGGAAAGCCCTGGCCGAGGTTGACCGCGCCTTTTTCCGCGGCGAGCGCGCTCATCACGGTGAAAATCGTCGTGCCGACGTTCGGCAGGCGCGATGGAAACGAGGGGCTCGTGGGCGTGTCGTGCGGTGCGTTCATGGCGTGGTTGTTAGCAGGGCGATGGGTTGACCGGTTTGTCGAAAGCGAAGCTCGTTCGTGGCGGAGCGCGAAGCCTGATTGTAGGGAATCGCGATGCACTGTGCGCGCCGCGGGTTTTACGCCGGGTGGCGCGGCGGCCGGTGCGGAATCGGCCGGCCTTGGCGAGCGGATTCACAGCGGCATACCGCGGGCCGCATTCATGACACCGTGACGGGCTCGCTGCCGGCGTTCTGCGCGAGGCTCGCAGCGGCGACGAACGGCGCCGGCTGCGCGATCTGAAAGCCGAAATCGCGCGCGATCCGCTTCGCGAGCTTCAGTACCGCGCGATCTTTCGACACCAGCCAGTCGGCTTGCGCCATATGCGCGAGTTCGAGAAATTTCTGGTCGTCGCGATCCTTGCATTGGGGCAGCGGCCGCGCGTTTCCGGTGTCCGCGGCGGGGGCGGGCGTTTCGACCATCTGCGCGAGCCGCGCGACGATCGCGAGCGCGGCGGCCTTGTCGACGTTGCGATGCGCGAATTGCGGATAGTCGAGCACGTAGGTCAGTTCGGCGAGGCAGCGCGCGTCGATCAGCGCGGTCAGCGCGCCGCTTTCGAGCGCGCTCGCGATCGGCCGCGTATGCGGGTCGTCGAATACGAGAATATCGATCCACACATTGGAATCGAGCACGACGCGCAACGCGCCGCTTGAGACGTGGGAACCGGGCATTCGTTACAATCGGGCTTTCAGTCTTTGACCACCAGGCACGGCGTGCCTGCATGCAAGCCTCTATGATAATCGTTCTGTCGCCGGCCAAATCGCTCGACTACGAAACCCCGCCGCACGTCAAAAAACACACCATCCCCGATTTCGTCGATGACGCCGCCGAACTGATCGGCGATCTGCGCCGTCTGTCGCCGCGACAGATTGCATCGCTGATGGGCATTTCCGATCAGCTCGCCCACCTCAATTTCCAGCGCTACGCGGACTGGTCGCCGCAATTCGGCACGCACAACGCCAAGCAGGCGGTGCTCGCGTTCAACGGCGACGTGTACGAGGGCTTCGACGCGAAGACGTTGTCGTCGGCCGATCTCGACTATGCGCAGAACCATGTGCGCGTGCTGTCGGGTCTGTATGGTCTGCTGCGTCCGCTCGATCTGCTGCAACCGTACCGGCTCGAAATGGGGACGCGTTTCGCCAATCCGCGCGGCAAGGATCTGTACGCGTTCTGGGGCGAGCGCATTACCCAGGCGTTGAACGCGCAGCTGCAGAAGAATACGCGGGGCTCGCGCGTGCTCGTCAATTGCGCGTCGGGCGAGTACTTCAAGTCGGTCAAGCCGAAGCTGCTCGACGCGCCGGTCGTCACACCGGTGTTCGAGGACTGGAAGGGCGGCCGCTACAAGATCATCAGCTTCCATGCCAAGCGCGCGCGTGGTCTGATGGCGCGCTTCGCGGTGGCAAACCGGCTCGATCGTCCCGAGCAACTGAAGGACTTCGATACGGAGGGCTACGCATTCAGCGCCGAGGCCTCGAACGATTCCACTTACGTATTTCGTCGTCGCATCGCCGAATAAGCGTGCCGCCACGCTCTCGAGCGGCGAGCGGGCAGCCGCTGGCAACCCGGACAGGGAAGGATTTCATGACCATATCGATTACGAGTAATTTCGATGCCGGCGCGATCGACGTGCTGTCCTGCGAGGACGCCGGCAATATCCGCTTGCGGGTGCGGCCCGACAGCCATGCCGAGTTCGCGCAGTGGTTCTATTTCCGGCTGGCCGGCGCGGCCGGCGAGCGTTGCGTGATGAGCTTCGAGAATGCGGCGGCCTGCGCGTTTGCCGAAGGCTGGCGCGACTATCGGGCGGTCGCGAGTTACGACCGCGTGAACTGGTTTCGCGTGCCGACCTCGTACGACGGCAACGTGCTGACGATCGACCATACGCCGGAGTTCGACAGCATCTACTACGCGTATTTCGAGCCCTACAGCGAAGAGCGTCACGCGCAGTTTCTCGGCGCGGTGCAGCAGATGCCGCATGCGTCGTTGAGCGAACTCGGCAAGACGGTCGAAGGACGGCCGGTTTCGCTGTTGACGCTGGCCACGCCGCTCGCGGACGACGCTGCCAACGCGGCGCCGAAAAAGAAGATCTGGCTGATCGCGCGCCAGCACCCCGGCGAGACGATGGCCGAATGGTTTATCGAAGGGCTGGTGAAGCGGCTCGTCGGCTGGGGCGATTGGGCGGGCGATCCGGTCGCGCGCAAGCTCTACGATCACGCGGTGTTCTACATCGTGCCGAACATGAATCCGGACGGCAGCGTGCACGGCAATCTGCGCACCAATGCGGCCGGCGCCAATCTGAATCGTGAATGGATGGAGCCGGACGCCGCGCGCAGTCCCGAGGTGCTGGTGGTGCGCGACGCGATCCACGCGACCGGCTGCGACCTGTTCTTCGATATCCACGGCGACGAGGCGTTGCCTTATGTGTTCGTCGCGGGTTCGGAAATGCTGCCGGGCTTTACCGAGCAGCAGGGCCGCGAGCAGAAGGCGTTCATCGAGGCGTTCAAGCAGGCGAGCCCCGATTTTCAGGACAAGTACGGCTACGCGGCGAGCAAGTATCGCGAAGACGCGTTGAAGCTCGCGTCGAAGTACATCGGCAACGAATTCGGCTGTCTGTCGCTGACGCTGGAAATGCCGTTCAAGGACAACGCGAACCTGCCCGACGAGCGGGTAGGCTGGAACGGCGAGCGCAGTGCGTCGCTGGGCGCCGCGATGCTGCAGGCCATTTTGCGACACGTGGAGACGTTTGCCTGATCGGGCGGGATTGATGCACAAAAAAGAACGAGGCACACACAGGAAACTGTGGTGCTTCGTTTTCATTGGGCTGAGTGACTGGCCAATCGTGCGGAGCCGGGCGGCGCCCGGACGTCAATGACTCTTCTTCGCCGCGCTGCTGCCGGACTTGCTCGACGACTTGCCGGAGCTCGCCTTCGACGATTTGGTCGTCGACTTCTTCGCGGATTTGCCGCTCACCGCATGTTTGCCCTTGCTGCCCTTGTGCTTGCTCGAGGCGCTGCGCGATTCGCTATGCGCGCGGTTCGGCGGCACCGGGTCGTTCCAGCTGAAGGCGAGCATCTGTGAGCCGACGTAGCCGCAGCGAAATTTCAGATCGGCCGGTTCTCCCGAGTTGTTCTGACGCACGCCGACGCCCTCCACGGTAACGATGCTATCCACCTTGACGCGCTGCTTGCCTTCGTCGAACGAATCGTTCCACGGCGTGACCGACGAGTGCGCGCTGTCGAACGAACTGGGCGGAAACTCGACGTGGTCGAACGCGGTCGATGTGCTCGCGACGAAATTGCCGTGCGCGGCGCAGTCCGCGACGAGCGGATCCGCGTGCATTCCGTTAATGAATCTGTTGACGAGGTCGTTGTGCTGCTCGAGCTGATCGGCGAATGCGGGAGCAGTGCAAAGCAGCGAGAGGCTCGCTGCGCAGGCTGCCAACCGGCCGACCATCCGCAGCAGTCGGCGCGGTACGTTGGTGCGATCCATCTAGTTCTTTAGATGCGAATGGGAGAGAAGGAGGCAATTAAGATGCCTCGCGCAGGGGTTGAGTTCAATCTTGCCGCAATTTTTTTGTCCTGTCCTGGGGGCGGCCTTGTGAGCGCCGCACGGACACGCGGTGATTATCACATTACGCGTCGGGTCGCACCGAAGTCTGACATTTCAGGTGCGCGGGCCGCCCAGGCGATAGCGCCGCACGTCGTATGTGGTGACCCACGCGGGACGGTAGACGGCGATCAGCGCCGTTGCCATGCCGGTGAACCATGCTTCGCCGGTGGCGAGCAGCAGCACGCTGAGCGCGTAGCCGGCCGGCACCACGGTCATGGAGCCGTCGGATAGCGCGATATGGATGCCGAGCGCCGCTGCGGCGGTCAGCGTGACGGCGATGGCCGGTGACACGAAGCCTTGGCCGAATATAAACATGAACAGATTACGCGGCAGCCACGCGATGCAGATGCGCTGGAGCAGCGTAGAGATGCCGACTGGCAACGCGCCGTACACGAGGAACGTGATCGCGATGCCTTGCCACGGCGCGTCGAACACGACGGCCGCAAGGCCGGTGACGATCGCCATGGCGAGCAGCGCAAGTCCCCAGTCGAACAGCGTGACGACAAGGGTAGCGCCGAGCAGATGCATCACGGTGCCGTCGTCGAGCCAGGCGTTGCTCGCCCACAGCACCGATACCGCGACGATGATCGCGAGCCAGACATGCTGAAGCGTGCTGTCCTGAAGTCTTTTGAAAGGGTTTTTCCACAGCGCGAGCGCGACCACCATCGCAGTGACAATCCAGCCACCGACAGCGGCCCAGAACGGAAGCGGTGTGTAGAGGAAACCCATGAGTCTCATATTACTCGTTGGACGACAAAAGGTGTGAGCGGATTCCATGCCAGGCGCCGCTCACACTGCGCGGATCAGCGCCTGGAACCTAGACGCTGATGACGGCTGACGTCAGGTGGAACCGGGCGGCACCGACTTCCGTTTGCGGGTTGGCGCAGGTGCGTCGCCATAGGGCGTAGGCGGCTCGGCGGCCATCGGCAGCGTGGTGCTGGTGTCGCTGGCGGGCAACGGATATTCGAACTGCATGCGTTTGGGATGCCGCAGCGGAACGGGGCCCGGCTCTCCGCGTCTGACCGGCCGCGCGCTGTCGTCACTGCTGTTGCGCAGCACCTGCAGATGGTTCGTCAGCCAGCCGTTGTAGAGCGCGACCGCGGCGGCGCGATTGGGCGCGCCGAGTTGCTGGAAGATGCTCGTCAGGTGGATCTTGACCGTGCCTTCGGCAATTCCGAGCGTGCGCGCGATCATCTTGTTGGTGCTGCCCATGTGCACGCAGCGCATGATCTGCTCCTGGCGCGGCGACAGCACGCTCGTGAGCTTGTTGCGACGCGGCGGGAGATTGTAGACATCGAATGGACGGATCGCGGTATCGGGTGGTAACGGAGGATCGAGCGCCAATGCGCCGGGCGGCACATAGTGTCCCCCGAGCACGACCATTTCGAGCGCGCGCACGATCAGACAGGGATCGGTATCGCGCGGGACGACGCCGAGCACGCCTTCGTCCATCAACGAGCGGACGAGTTCGGGCAGGGTTCCGTCGGTCAGCACGCTGACTCGCAAACCGGGGTGGTAGCTGAGCAGCTTGCGGACATCGGCCACCGTCATCCAGTCCTCCCAGTCGATCACTACGAGGTCGGGCCAGTAACGCTTGAAGGGGCGGACGAGTTGGCGCCAATCGTCGGCTTCAGAAAAGCGCGCCACTCTGTCGATTTGGCGTAGCAAGGCCTTGAGTCCATCACGTCGTTCTGCGTTTGAATTGAGAATCGAGAAGCGCATGCGTGTCTCCCAGTGGGGTCGGCGAAATTGCGCGACGCACCGGGGTGACCGTGAACACTGATTCATCCACGGCGATGCGTCACCGTCCCTATGATGACAAATTCCTTTCGATTTGACGGCTGGCCAAAAGGCATAGGATGCGTGGTTTTAACAATAAAAAAGCCCCGCATCGGCGGGGCTCTTTTGCGATAAGGCGAGATGCGGGAGGCGCAACTCAATGGAAATGCGGTTGTGCGGGCTCGGCGTCTTCCGGCATCTCCGCGTGGACGATTTCACCGAGCGGATCGGCGTACAGCGGCACGCCGCAGTCGTCGCAGTATTCCGGCTCGAAGCGGCCCGCGTGGCGCCGGACTTCAGTGATTCCGGTCTCCTTGAGCAGTGCCACGATCTCCTCGAGCGGGTCGTCCGAACCGGTGACTTCCTGCGGCTCTTCATCGATACCGGGCTCGCCGTTTTCACGGCCGTAGAGCGGCCAAACGACGCCGTAAATCACGTCGTTGCTGCCGCGGCGCGTGAAGCCGACACGGTACTCGTCGATGCGCCGTTCGCCGAAGCCTGCGACTACCGCGCGCAGGTCCTGCGGAGCGGCGCCAATTGTGTCGAACAGATAACGCACGGCGGTACGCACCGTGTGAGGGCGCACACTTTCGTCGGCATCGCGACAAGCGGAATAGTACGCGTCTGGTAGCAAGCATTCGAATTCGCAGCCCGGCAGCACCACCGACAGATTCGCGCCGCCTTGCGTGGCCCACTGCTCGAGGCACTGGCCGCGCTCTATCCGGCTGCCGTGCTCTTCCTCTTGCCAGCGGAAGGTCGCGGCGCCGATGGGCGCGGCAACCACCGCCAGCAGGAAGCGCGGATCGGCCAGAATCGGCGAGGTCTCCGGCAGTTCGCCGAAATTGAGTTTCGCGTTGCCGCCAGCGACCGCCGCCTGCGCCAGTTGCTGAGTGATCCGCCACGTTTCGACATGATGTCGAGGCAACTGGTCGATGCTGTAGAGAAACGGCGCCATCGCAACGCGGGTGTTGGCGGCGAGCACGTGCGCGTGCAAATGGGCGCGCAACGCGTCTGCGGCATCGGCCTTGAGCGGACCGGACGGAATCACGTAGCGGGTCCAGGCAAGCACCGGCGCGGCGATCAGCAGTGCCTCGTAAGCTACGCCTTCGTGTTCGATCAAGAACGATTCGCTATGCGTTTCCGCCATGTCGGCAAGCGCGCCATAGGCATCGGGATGATTTTGCTGAAGATGGTCGAGCGCGGCGTCCAGCGTGGTCTGGTTGGCGTTGCGCACGATTTTGTCCAGCAGCGCATCGAGCTTCGCTTCCCAGAAGCGATCTTCGGTGCGGCTGCCCGACGCGAAAAGCGCGAGCGAGAGACCGACGAGCTTGTCGGCGTCGGGAGGGAGTCGTTTAGCGATTCGCGAGCGCATAAATCCGGAAAAATTGGGGGCACGGAACCTTATATTCTAGTCTTTTCCGGGACGCTATACGGTTTGATCGACAATCTCGGCCCGCTGGCCGCGCTTTCATCTCAGAAATCGATGTGCCGCTCGCCCAATGTCTCACGACGCACAGCGCCCTGGCCGGATGGTATAAGACATCCCCGGACGCCCGACTCGCTTCTATACTGGCGGCGTCCAACGGCGCCTGACAGGCGTATGTCAATTGATTGCCACCGTCTGGCGCAATAGGAGATTCATCGTGAAATCGGACCAACTGATTGAACGGCTTGCGGCGGTATTCGCGCTGATTGTGCTCGTGGGTGGTTCGTTACTGGTGCTGGCGCCGTTTACGACCGCGCTGCTGTGGGGCGCCATCCTCAGTTACAGCTCCTGGGGGCTGTACCGGCGGCTGACCACCGCGGTCGGCGGGCGCCGCAAGCTGGCCGCGACCTTGATCGTGCTGATCATTCTGGTCGTCGTGCTGGGGCCGTTCGTCTATGCGGGTTTTGCATTCGGCACGCATGTTCATGACATCGTGGCGCTAGTGCAGAGACTCTTCGAATCGGGATTGCCCGATCTGCCGTCGTGGGTGCAACGGATTCCGCTGGTCGGATCGAGTATCGAGGCGTTCTGGGAGCGTGTGACCAGCAGCAATTCGGAACTGATTGCGCAATTGCGCACGCTGGCGGCGCCCGCCGGGAAGTGGATTCTGGCTGCCGCGCTTGCAGTCACGCATGGGCTAGGTCTGCTCGCGTTGAGTATCGTGCTGGCGTTTTTCTTTTATAGCGGCGGCGAGGGCGCGGCGACCTGGCTCAACGCGGGCATGCGGCGTATCGCGGGAGAGCGCGCCGATTACCTGCTCGCGCTCGCGGGTAGCACGGTCAAGGGCGTCGTATACGGAATTCTTGGTACCGCGCTGGTTCAGGCGGTTCTGGCCGGGTTCGGCTGCTGGATTGCGGGCGTGCCGGCACCTGCGTTGCTCGGGCTGGCAACGTTTTTTCTGTCCGTGGTGCCAGGTGGCCCTGTCATCGTCTGGTTGCCTGCGGCCATCTGGCTGTACCAGGGTGGCGAGACGGGATGGGCAGTCTTTCTGGTCATCTGGGGTGTGCTGGTCGTCAGCATGGCTGACAACGTTATCAAGCCGATCCTGATCGGCAAAAATAGCGATATGCCGCTGATCCTGGTGATGTTGGGCATTCTTGGCGGCGCGCTGGCCTTTGGCTTTCTTGGCGTATTCATCGGTCCGACTCTGCTGGCGGTCGCTTATACCGTGCTGCACGACTGGACTATCGGTGCGTCGGCTACTCAAAAACTGCCACCGCAGGCGAAAGAACCGGCTGCGGACGATGCGGGTCGGGTCCGGAAGGCACCCTGAGGAAAACCCCGTGGCGGCACTTGCAACTTTGAGTGTGAGCGACTAGAATCTCGCTCTTTCGTGCTCCGGACGCCGGGGCACGGGGAAGCGGGAGAGCCTTAAGTGGTGCGGGCTTCAGCGACGTGGGCAGGTCAGGAAGTTGATAAAAACCTGTTGACGA
>NZ_JAJITD010000023.1 GCF_020880815.1 Paraburkholderia sejongensis | reverse complement strand
TCATGCCTGATGACCATAGCGAGTCGGTCCCACCCCTTCCCATCCCGAACAGGACCGTGAAACGACTCTACGCCGATGATAGTGCGGATTGCCCGTGTGAAAGTAGGTAATCGTCAGGCTCCTTATGCTGTATGTCCAGAACCCCGGTGTCTCCGAAAGAGCGCCGGGGTTCTGGCGTTTACGTGGCTGTTCCCGAATAGAACCTCACCCCGGCGGTGGGGTTTTTGCGTTTACGCGCGGACAAACCCGCTGTGTGCGGAGCGCAAACCCATCGTGGCTCCTCTCATCACAGCCTGCCAATCCGTAACGCTTTCGCGTAGCCGGTTAGTTCCAGGTACGCGTGCCCGAATTAGGTATTCGCACCGCTAATTCGGGCCGAACCGGTTCAATCACCGGTGAGCCTTGTTCGAAAAGGCCCTGCCCGCATGTTGTCCACGCGCCGTTAAGCCCGCTTACGTGCCGGGGCAGGGTCGGGCGAGCCGGCCATGAAGCGGTCGAGTCGCTCGCTCGCTTCCGTGATCGCCCATAGCGGCGCGCGATGCAGTTGCCGGTCGTAATTCATTGCGATCGACGCGAACAGTTCGAATCCCGCTTCGTCCAGTTTCCACTCGTCGTGGGTTCGACCGATGTCGAATACCGCCGACGCCGTCCGATCAGCGGCACAGAGCTCTTCGCGGCTCATCGAGCCGAAACCCGCTTCTGCCAGGTGCGCGGTCAATAGCATGATCTGCGTGAGCGTCTGCGCGTCGGTCTTGCTGCCGACGCCGCGGCGCAGTGCGTCGAGCGACAGATGGACCCGCAACGCGAGGTCGTCGGCGATCGCGCGCGCGATCGGCAGCAGCATGGCTTTGGCGTGTCGAGCGCGCGCTGCACCGGAGTTGCGAAACGAAATAGGTTGTGCCATGGAAGTCGATGGATTGCCTGAGCAAATGCAATAACGGCGCGTCCGGCAAAAGGTTGAGCCCTGATTGCAGTTAACTCGCATCGATGGACGAAAACGTTTGCTGGCAGTCAATTCCGCGCAGATCGGGTTTGTACGAGGGCCAGCAAAGCTTCGGTATTCGATACGTCGATCACGACGCATTGCGCATATCCGCTGGTGCCGCGATAGCAGTCCTCCGGGCGCGTACGCGCCGTAGCCGAGCACCCGCCCGCGCAAACCTCTCTGGCCCGACAAGTCGAGCAGCATCGAACTGACGAAAAGTGGCCAGCGATCGCGGCCATCGTGACGAGCCGCGATCTAAGACAGGGAGCGTACCCACATGAAGATCCTGATCGCGCGCATGAACCACGAGACCAACACGTTCTGGCCGGTCGAAACTCCGCTTACCGCATTCGGTCGCAACGGACCGAGCTATGGCCGCGATACGTTCGTCCAGAACCATCGGATGCGGACCGCGATGACCGCGGGGTGACGAATTCCAACTACGCACGGTTCAACTTCATGCACATCAAGCGGCTTGTTTATCCGTTGGACCCACACACCGCACGCACCGAATGGGCCGCGCCAAACTGATTGCACGAGGTAATTGCACCTGTGTCGCGATAATTCGCGCGAAGGGCTTGTGCGGCGCGCGACGAGTCTCTATAATTCGCGCTCTCTAAAGGCTCGTAGCTCAGTTGGTTAGAGCACCACCTTGACATGGTGGGGGTCGTTGGTTCGAATCCAATCGAGCCTACCAACGCATCTGTGACGTAGAAGAAAGCGGTTCCGCTTTCTTCTACGCTCCAGTCAAACGCAGTAGTCCCCGCAGTTCTTCATTCCGCATTACGTCCCCCTGCTTTCGTAATCAGCTCGACGCTCGCATGCATTCGCGCGTTCGCGGTATCGCATTGTCGTGGCGAAGGCGCGGTACAGTTAAGCCTTCCGGTTTCGCCATCGACCCGGCTGCCCCACGTATCGTCACGGAGCGCGGCAGCATTGAACGGAGCTGATGCAATGAAGAAGCTCATCAACGATGTGTCCACCGTGGTCCCCGACATGCTCAAAGGCCTCGTGGCGCTCAATCCCCAACTCTCGCTGTTACAGGGCGGCTCGATCGTCGTGCGCGCCGATGCCGAGGCTGTGGCCGCGCGCGGCGAGGTCGCGCTGATCTCGGGCGGCGGTTCGGGCCACGAACCCGCTCACGGCGGCTACGTCGGCGACGGCATGCTGAGCGCGGCGGTGGCCGGCGAGGTGTTCACGTCGCCGTCCACCGACGCGGTGCTCGACGCGATCCGCGCGGTCGCCGGTCCGGCTGGCGTGCTGCTGATCGTCAAGAACTACACCGGCGATCGCTTCAACTTCGGGCTCGCGGCGGAGCTCGCGCGCGCCGAGGACATTGCGGTCGAGATGGTGATCGTCGCCGACGACGTCGCGCTGGCCGCGAGCGGCGACCACGCGGGCCGTCGCGGTCTCGCGGGCACGGTGCTGGTTCACAAGATCGCGGGCGCGGCGGCCGCGCGCGGGCTGCCGCTGAGCGAGGTCGCAAAGCTCGCGCGCGATGCCGCCGCGGCGCTCGGCACGATGGGCGTCGCGCTGACGCCGTGCACGGTGCCGGCTGCGGGCAAGCTGGGCTTCGAGCTGGCCGATGGCGAGATCGAATGGGGGCTCGGCATTCACGGCGAGGCGGGTGTCGCGCGCGGCGCGCTGGAGCCGGCCGATGCGATCGCCGGCAAGCTGCTCGCGAAGATCGTCGGCGATCTCGCGTTGCAGGCGGGCGAGCGCGTGGTGCTGCTCGTGAACAACCTGGGCGGCACGCCATCGAGCGAACTGGGCATCGTCGCGGGGGCCGCGCTGCGCGAGCTCGACAAGCTCGGCATTGTGGTCGAGCGTGCGTGGGCCGGCACGTTTCTGAGCGCGCTGGAAATGGCCGGCGTGTCGCTGACGCTGTTGCGTGTCGATGACGAACGGCTCGCATTGCTCGACGCTCCCGCTCAGACCAGCGCGTGGCCCGCGCTGAGCGGCCGGGTCGCGCGAGTGTCGGTGCGCGCCGCGCCCGCGCCCGCGCAACCGCATCCGAAAGGAGCGACGCTTACGCGCGAAGCGACGCTGCGTCGCGCGATCGACGCGGTGTGCGCGTGTCTGCTGCAAGCGGAGCCGACGTTGACCGAAATGGATCAGCGCGTCGGCGATGGCGATCTCGGCATCAGCCTCGCGCGCGGCGCCCGCGCGGTGCAACAGGAACTCGACACGTATGCGGTCGAGACGATGCCGGGTGCGGTGTTGCGCAGCGTGTCCGCGACGCTGCGGCGGGTCGTCGGCGGCACCTCCGGGCCGTTGTATGCGGTGCTGTTGCTGCGCGCGGCGGCCGTGCTCGAACAGTCGGGCGGGACCACCGCGCGGCAATGGGCGCAAGCGTTCAGCGCCGGCGTCGACGCGTTGATGGAACTGGGTGGCGCGAAGCCGGGCGATCGCACGATGGTCGATGCGTTGAAGCCCGCCGCCGACGCATTGGAAACCGCTCTCGCCAACGGCGCAACGACGAATGCCGCCCTGACGGCAGCGGTCGATGCGGCGACCGATGGCGCATCACGCACCGCGTCGATGCATCCGCGCCGCGGACGTTCGAGCTATGTGGGCGACCGCGCGCTCGGTCACGCGGACCCTGGCGCGCATGCAATAGCGTTGTGGCTCGCGGCGCTTCGCGACTCGCTAGCCGATTAGCCACGCACGCCACGCACGCCAGGCACGCCATGCAAACAGAAGCGGCTAACAACGCCCCGCGCTGTTAGCCGCACACATCACGCGAAGCAAAGCCCTTCGCCTCTCGCTACAAGTAGCACTCCCGATCGAAATAAGCCTTGCGCCAGCGCGTAATCGTCACACGCTCGAACAGCCCGACCACTGAAAACGGATCGGCCGCGATAAAGCGCTCGGCCTCCTCGCGCGTTTCGACATCGATCACATACATGCCGCCGCCCGCGCCACTGCCGTCGTCGTTCAGCTTCGCGCCGCAGGCGAGCAGCAGTGCTTTGTGTTGTTCGAGAAACGCCAGATGCGAGTCGCGCTCGCGAATACGTACGTCGGCGTGACCGGGTTTGTCGAATGTCTCGATGATGTAGGGCATCAGTTCTCCAGTTGAGTGGGCGCGCGCGTCGAGGTCGAACGCATTAGCGCCACAATAGAATGGCCGCCGTGTACACGATGCCGATCCAGAACATCATGATGACCGTATAGCCCATGATGTCCTTCAGTTTCAGCTTCGACAGCGCGAGCGCGGGCAGAATCCAGAACGGCTGCACCAGATCGTTCCACGCGTTGCCGAGCATCACGGCGGTCGCGGTATGGCCGACCGATGCGCCGAGCGACTGCGCGGCCTCGATCATGAACGGCCCCTGGATCACCCAGTGTCCGCCGCCCGACGGCGCGAAAAAGTTGATGAAGAACGAACTGACGAGACCCCAGAACGGCAGCGTCGCGGGCGTCGCGATCTTCACGAACCAGTGCGAGAACGTGTTGACGAGACCCGACGACGCCATGATCGCCATGATCCCCGCGTAGAACGGGTACTGCAAAATGATGCCGCTGATCGTGCGGATGCCTTCGTTCAGCTTCTCGACGTAGCGAATCGGCGTGCCGAGCAGAATGATGCCGAGAAACAGGATGATGAAGTTGATCAGGTTCAGGTCCATCGAGCCGCCGCCGTGGAAATACAGCACGACGTACACGATGCCGGCCGCGCCGATCAGATAGCTGAGCAGACGGCTGTTGTTCAGGCGATGGGCGAGCGTACCGCGTTCGTCGTAATCGGCCGCGGACGTTGCAGGCGTGGCGGCTTGCGGCGTGTCGTACAGCGCGCGGTCGATTTCCTTGACCGGCTGGCCCGGCTTCGGATGCAGCCACGCATTGAGCAGCGGCAGCGTGACGATCACGACGAGACTCGTGATCAGCATCGTCGGCGCAAAGATCGTTTCCGCGAGCGGGATCACGCCCATCTGCGCTTCCATCGGATGGCCCTTGGTCGAGATCAGCACCGGAATGCTCGCCGACAGCCCGAGCCCATACATCGTGAAGCCGCTATAAGCGGCCGCGATGATCAACGGGTAATGCACGCCCTTGATGCTCATCGCGAGCTTGCGCGCGACGATCCCGCCGATCACGAGCCCGAAACCCCAGTTCAGATAGCTGCCGATCCCGCCGACCAGCGTCGCGACGATCACCGCCATACGCGGATCGTGCACCCGCGCGACCAGCCGGTCGAGACAGCGCTCGGTCAGCGGCGCGGTCGCGAGCACGTAGCCCATCGCGAGAATCACCGCCATCTGCGTGGTGAAGGCGAGCAGCGCCCAGAAGCCCTTACCCCAGCTCAGCGTGAGCGCGCTGAGTGCCTGGCCCTGCACGAGTACCGCGAGGATCATCGTGAGTAGCGTGAGGCCGATCGCGAAGACGAACGGATCGGGCAAATACCGGCGCATCAGCTCGGTAAAGAAAGCGGTGATTTTCTGCATCAGACTGTCCCTGACTTTGGTTCTTGTTGTGACTTCGTGTTGTTGCGGTTTCGTGATTCGTTACACCGTCGCGATCGGCGTGACCGGCGAGCCCATCGCGCCCGGCAGCCGCAGCGGCGGCGCTGTCAGCATGAAGCGCGAGCGGCCATTGGCGCGCAGCCACGTCGCCAGTTCGCGCAGATACCAGAGTTCGCCGAGCGGCAAACCGAGTTTGAACAGGCAGTGGTGATGCAACGGCAGCAGCGGATGCTCGCCGGCTTCGACGGGCGGGCGCGCCGGATAGCGTTCGACCGCGTAGTTGTCGGCGGCGAGCGCGGCGATGCCCGAATCGGTCAGCCATTGCAGCAGCCGCTGGTCGCGGCCGTCGAGCGCGCTGCAATGGCTGTTCAGCACCGCTTCGTCGGGCTGGCGGTTCATCGACAGCAGCAGTTCCGCGAAGCCGGTGCGCAGCACCAGCATGTCGCCCGGTTCGATTTCCACGCGATCGGCGTCGATCGCGAACATCAGGTCGTCGTAGCCGAGCGTGCGATACGCGTTGCCGTAGTGCGCGACCAGGTCGATCAGCACGCCGCGTCCTTGCATGCCCTTCACCGCGAGGTTTTCGATGCCGAGCACGTCCGCGTGGCTGTGCTCGCCGCAGCCGCACGCGTACGGCGCGTAGCCGTCGTCGGCGCGATATTCGACCGGTCCGACGATATCCTTCTGCGCGCGATAACCGTTGTAGTAGACGCTTTCGGGCACGCCGTCGCCGTCCGCGTCGAAGCGCGCGCCGACGTGCGCGAGCGAATCCCATTGAGTCGAGTATTGCAGGCTCAGCAGCACCTGATCGTCGCTGACGATGTCGGTCGCGCTGGCTTCGGTGCGCGCGAACGGGAAGTTCACATAGGGCAGGCCGTCCCGGACCGTCGGCCGCAGCACCGGCGGATGGCGTCGCGGATTCAGCTTGTTTTCGCCGGGCACGTCGAGCGGTAGCGACAGACAGAAGCTCAGGCCCGCGCGGATCTCGCGCGCGCCCTTTAGCACCTGGTCGGTGCCGAGCAGGTTCGGCCGGCCGAGTTGATCGTCGGCGCCGAATTCGCCCCAGTTCGATCCTTCAGGTCTATTTTTCCAGCGCATCGCAACGTCCTTTGGCAAAGAGGGCTGGGGTGCGCTGATCGTTCGGATCCCTATTGAACGAGCAGCGCGCCTTCACGCAAGCAGGGTCGGTGGAATCTGTCGGTAAATTTCCAGCAGGGCGGCGCCCGCGCCCGGCTCGTTTTGCAGCAGCCGCGCTTTCGGGCCGCCGATCACCAGCGCGAACGCCTCGCCATGAATCAGGAAGCCGCGCGCGAGGGCCGCGACGTCCTCGACGCTTTGCCCGGTCGAGCGATGCCAGCCGTTTTGCAGCCCTTCGTCGATCTCGGCTTCGAGCGCGGCGCGCTCGATCACCGAACCGTCGGCCGACGCGCTCAGCGGTTCGCAACTATCGAGCAGCGCACGCCGCGCGGCGGCCGGCAGCGCGCCGAGCAGCGCCTTGCCCGCCGCGCTCGCATGCACCGGCATGAAGCCGCCGGGCTCGTCGCTATAGCGGATTTTCTGGCGCGATTCGAGCACTTCGAGATACACCACCCGGTTGCCGGCGAGCGTCGCGAGCGCGGCGGTCTCGCCGGTCGCATCGCGTAGCGCGCTGAGCAGCGGCTGGAACAGCAGCGTGAGCGGGTCCTCGCCGCAGATGTCGCGCGCGACGTGCAGCAGCCGCTGAGTCGGGTAGTAGCCGGCCTTGACGCCCGGCGCGTACAGATAGCCCTTCGCGACCATCGTTTGCAAAAGGGCGTGGCAACTCGACAGCGGAATGCCGGTGCGACGGGCGATTTCGCTGTAGATCATCGGTTGCCGCAGTTCGGCAAACAGGTTTATCACGTCGAAGACGCGTGCCGCGGTTTTCACATCCATGAGAGCATTATCGACAGGCTGATAATGCGGTGACAATAGCTGGCGACGCGGGGTATACACCTAAGTTCGCCGAAGGCGGGGAACCAGAGAGGACAGGCGCGACTATGCAAGTCGCGCTGCGCTGGCGAGAAAAAGGGAAACGGTGGAAGCGGGGGAGCGGCACGGAAACGGCGATGCAACATCGCCGCCGTCACACCGCCGACAAAGAACGAAACGGAGGAGAAAAAGACTGCGCCGCGGCCGTTACGGCCGCAGCAGATCGAAGCCCGCGAACGCGACCACACCGCTCAATGCGATCAGCGCGAGCGAGTGCTGACCGACATAGAGCAGCCCGGCGGCGGACCAGCAGGTTACGGCGAATGCGGCGATGCGTTTCATACTCGAAAATCCACAACCTCTCAAACTCAGAATCCCAGCGCCACCGCCAGCAATCCGCTAACCACCCCGCACGCCATCACCGCGCACGCGACCACCGTCAGCACGCGGCGCGGGAACGAGCGCGCCAGCATCGCGAGCGACGGCACGCTGACGAGCGGCAGCGTCATCAGCAGCGCGCCGGCCGGACCGGCCGCCATGCCGAACGACAGCATCGCCTGAATGATCGGCACTTCGCCGGCGGTCGGAATCACAAACAGCGTGCCGGCAATCGCCAGCGCGACGATCCACAGCAGGCTGTTGTCGATGTCCGGTCCGATGTGCGGGAACAGCCACGCGCGCGCCGCGCCGAGAATCAGCACCAGCACGATGTACTCGGGCACGAGCCGCAGCGTCATGCGGCCGAGAATCTTGACCCAGCGCGAGAACGCGGTGCCCGGATCGTCGCTTTTAACCAGTTCGGCGATGGCCGCGCGCGATGCCTCGGCTTCTTTCGGCGTGACCATCCGGTTCACCAGATAGCCGAGGCCGAACACCATCACGATGCCGAGCGCGAGCCGCAGGCCCATCCACTGCCAGCCGAGCACGAAGCCCATGAAGATCAGCGTGGCCGGATTCAGCGCGGTATTGCCGAGCCAGAACGCGATCGCCGCGCCCGGCGCCGCTTCGCGCGCGCGCAGGCCGGCGACGACCGGCGCCGCGCAGCAGGTGCACATCATCCCCGGCAACGACATCAGGCCGCCCTTCACGACGCTGCTGAAGTCGCTGCGGCCGAGCGCGCGCGCGACCCACTGCGGCGGAATCAGCGCCTGCACCGCGGAGCCGAGCAGCAGGCCGAGCACCATCGCCTGCCAGATCGCCTTGCCGTAGGCGAACGCGTAATCGATCGCCGACTGCCACGAAGCCGCGGGCGCGCTCGCCGACGTGCCCATCAGGATCGACTTGCCGATCGAATGCTGGCTCGCGGCGACGAACGCACGGTTGTAGTACGGAAACCACTTCACATAGAACAGGCCGACGACCGCGATCAGCAGGAAGACGATCCAGCCGGCGGCGACGCGAGGTTGCCGAAGAGTTGATTGCATGATGATCCTGAGGTTGTTTTTGTTAGCCGACGACAAGCGTGCGGCTGTCGAGCTGCGCGAGCAGCGCTTTCGCCTGCTCGACGACGTCGTCGTCGTTAGGACGGAAATCGAGTCGCAGCGCGTTCGGCAACTGGTCGAAATGCTCGCCGCTGCTGCGCGCGTAAGCGGGATCGTAATGGCGCTCGATCAGTTCGTGGGCGAGTTCGGCGCGCCGGTTCTCGTCGACCAGCCGTTGCCAGCCCGTCACCCGTTCGCGGCTGTGCAGGCCGATCATCCGCTGCAGCTGCCCCTTCAGATAGTCGGGGTGATCGAACAGGTGCGCGTAATCGTGCAGCAGGAACGCCGCGCGATCTTCGAGACTCGAGTGCACTTCGACGCACGCGCCGCGATGAAACGTTTCGAGCAGCGCGAGCGGCAGCGTGATCGAGCCGATGCGCCGGCTTTCCGCCTCGACGAATACCGGCCGGTTCGCATCGAAGCCGCGCAGCGCGCTTACCAGCCGCGTGTCGAATGCCTTCTGCGACGGCTGCGGCACGCCGCTCCACGCGCCGAGCAGCGAGCCGCGATGCGCGGCGAGCGCTTCGAGATCGAGCGTCTGCGCGCCGGCCTCGGCGAGCGCCGACAGCAGGCGGGTCTTGCCGCTGCCGGTCGGGCCGACCAGCGCGATGTAGCTGAAGCGGCGCGGCAGGGTTTCGAGCCGTTCGAGCGTCGCGCGCCGGTAGCTCTTGTAACCGCCTTCCAGTTGCCGCGCCGACCAGCCGATCATGTTGAACATCGTGGTCATCGAGCCAGAGCGCTTGCCGCCGCGCCAGCAATAGATCAGCGGCCGCCAGTTGCGCGGGCGATCGGCGAAGGTGGTTTCCAGATGATGGGCGATGTTGCGCGCGACCAGCGCCGCGCCGAGCCGGGTGCCCTCGAACGGCGACTGCTTGTAAGCGGTGCCGACCAGCACGCGCTCTTCGTTGCTCAGCACCGGCGCGTTGATCGCGTCCGGCAGATGGTCTTCGGCAAACTCGAGGGGCGTGCGGACGTCGACGATTTCATCGAAATCACCGGCTTTGTCGAGGGTGACGAGAAGGCTTTTCAAGGGAATAGGGACGAAACGGACCGCGGGAAGGGTGAAATTATCGCATGGGCGTCGCCAGCAAGCGCTGGTCAGCGCCGCGAAACCGCCCTTCGCGCGGCCGTGCGTCCCCTGGACGCGTCAAACCACCTCGACGCGCGGCTCGCCGTCCACCATCTCGCCGATCACGCGCGCGTCGTCGAAGCCGTCGGCGCGGAACACCGCCAGCACTTCATCGACCGCTTCCGGCGCGCACGACACCAGCAGGCCGCCCGACGTCTGCGGATCGGTCAGCAGCGCGCGGCCGGCGGCCGGCAGCGTCGCCGGCAGCACCACGTCGCGGCCGTAGGCGTCCCAGTTGCGGCCCGACGCGCCGGTGAAGATGCCGGCTTCCGCGAGGCTCGCGACGTTCGGCAGCCACGGCAGATCCGCATAGCGCACCCGCGCGGTCAGTTTCGAGCCGCGCGCCAGTTCCAGCGTGTGGCCGAGCAGCCCGAAGCCGGTGATGTCGGTCAGCGCGTGCACGCCGTCGAGGCGCGCGAGTTCGGCGCCCGGCCGGTTCAGCTTGGTGGTCGCGCCGATCATCGCCGCGTAGCCGGCCGCGTCGAGTTGGTCTTTCTTCAGCGCCGCGGACAGGATGCCGACGCCGAGCGGCTTGCCGAGGATCAGCACGTCGCCGGCCCGGCCGCCCGCGTTGCGCTTCACGCGCTTCGGATCGACCACGCCGAGCGCGACGAGCCCGTAGATCGGCTCGACCGAATCGATCGAATGGCCGCCCGCGAGCGGGATGCCGGCGTCCGCGCAGACCGACTCGCCGCCTTTCAGCACGGCCGCGATCACGTCGTGCGGCAGCACGTTGATCGGCATGCCGACGATCGCCAGCGCCATGATCGGCTTGCCGCCCATCGCGTAGACGTCGGAGATCGCGTTGGTCGCCGCGATGCGGCCGAAGTCGAACGGATCGTCGACGATCGGCATGAAGAAGTCGGTGGTCGCGACGATCGCCTGGTCGTCGTTGAGCTTGTAGACGGCGGCGTCGTCGGCGGTGTCGTTGCCGACCAGCAGGTCGGGGAAGAACGGTAATGGCGCGCTACGCTTGAGCAGGTCGGCGAGCAGGCCGGGGGCAATCTTGCAGCCACAGCCGCCGCCGTGCGACAGACTCGTGAGACGGGGGGGCTGGCTGGCTTGAAGTTGGGTCATGAGAGCGGAAATCCGGTTCTTCGAATCACCGCATTATGAGGGTTGTTTTCGTGCCGTGCAGCATCGCGCCGGGCCGCTTGTCCCGCCCGCCGGATTGATACCCGTCGACGTTTTAATCGGACCTACTTATTGCTGCCCGCGCCGGTTCCGTACAAACCATTGTCAAATCCGCCCGCACCTTTCGAGTTCTGTTTCTGACCGGCGGTTTTGCCGCGCGAATTACCTTGACCGCTATCTTTCGATTGCGATTTCAGCGATTCGTGCAACTCCGGCGTCGACGACGCCGGTTTCGAACCCATCTCCGATACGCGATTCTCCTGTGAGTTCGTGCCTCCGCCCTGCGGAATCTGCGCGTGACCGGGCGCGCTGGCGGTCAGCATCGCCGCGCCGGCGAACGCCAGCGTCGCGATGCTCACGACCGCCGAACGGGTAGAGCCGATGTAAAAATTGCACAGTCGCGCACGCGCAACGCGGCTAGACAATGACCAGGAGAACGGGCGGGACAGAGGAAGAGTATTCATGGCAGCGCAATAATCCGTCGTTAAGGTGGATTTATTGCTGATCGATGGAGCATGAACAATGCCCGCCGTCCGCCACCCGGACAGATTTATAAATATTTAGCGCTGGCAATTGCTTTACGATCTTCACTGCGTGCTGCGAAATCGGCACCTATAATCATTTTTGTCCCCAAAAGAGCCGAGGCCATTCAATGACCCAAATGACCCGGCGACAATTCCTGAAGGTCTCCGCCACCACGCTCGCCGGATCGAGTCTTGCCCTGATGGGCTTCTCGCCGACGCGCGCGCTGGCCGAAGTCCGGCAGTACAAATTGTCGCGCGCAACCGAAACCCGCAACACCTGCCCGTACTGCTCGGTGGGCTGCGGCATCCTGATGTATGGCCTTGGCGACGGCGCCAAGAACGCGAAGACGAGCATCTTCCACATCGAGGGAGATCCCGACCATCCGGTCAATCGCGGCACGCTGTGCCCGAAGGGCGCGAGCCTGATCGACTTCATCCATAGCGAGAGCCGCCTTCATTACCCCGAGTACCGCGCGGCCGGATCGAACGAGTGGAAGCGCATTTCGTGGGAAGACGCGCTCGACCGCATCGCCAAGTTGATGAAGGAAGATCGCGACGCGAACTTCGTCGAGACCAGCGCGGACGGCAAGAAGGTCAACCGCTGGCTGACCACAGGCATGCTCGCGGCGTCGGCCGGCAGCAACGAAGTCGGTTATCTGACGCACAAGGCGGTTCGCAGCCTTGGGATGCTCGCATTCGACAATCAGGCGCGTGTCTGACATGGCCCGACGGTGGCAGGTCTTGCCCCGACGTTTGGCCGTGGAGCGATGACGAACCATTGGGTCGACATCAGAAACGCGGACGTGATTCTCGTGATGGGCGGCAATGCGGCCGAGGCACACCCATGCGGTTTCAAATGGGTCACCGAAGCCAAGGCGCACCGCAAGGCGCGTCTGATCGTGGTCGACCCGCGCTTTACGCGCACAGCATCGGTAGCGGATTACTACGCACCGATTCGCACCGGCACGGACATCGCGTTCCTTGGCGGCGTGATCAACTATCTGCTCACGAACGACAAGATCCAGCACGAGTACGTGAAGAACTACACGGACATGTCGTTCATCGTCCGCGAGGATTTCGCGTTCAACGACGGTCTGTATTCCGGCTACGACGCCGGGAAACGCAGCTACGACAAAACCTCGTGGGACTACGAGCGCGGCGACGACGGCTTCGTGAAGGTCGATCCGACCATGCAGGATCCGCGTTGCGTGTACCAGCTGATGAAGCGGCACTACTCGCGCTACACGCCCGAGCAGGTCGAGAAAATCTGTGGCACACCGAAGGATAAATTCCTGCACGTGTGCGAGATGCTGGCGTCCACGGCGGTGCCGGGACGCGCCGGTACGATCCTGTACGCGCTCGGCTGGACCCATCACTCGGTCGGCGCGCAGAACGTGCGCAGCGGCGCGATGGTGCAGCTGCTGCTCGGCAACATCGGGATTGCCGGCGGCGGCGTGAACGCGCTGCGCGGCCACTCGAACATCCAGGGGCTGACCGACCTCGGGCTGATGTCGAACCTGCTGCCGGGCTACATGACGCTGCCGATGGAAGCGGAGCAGGACTTCGACGCGTACATCACCAAGCGCGCCACCCAGCCGCTGCGACCGAACCAGTTGAGCTACTGGCGCAACTACCGGGCGTTCCACGTCAGCCTGATGAAGTCGTGGTGGGGCGACAACGCGACCGCCGAGAACAACTTCGGTTTCGACTATCTGCCGAAGCTCGACAAGTCGTACGACCTGCTGCAGGCCATCGAGCTGATGAGCCAGGGCAAGATGAACGGCTACATCGCGCAGGGCTTCAACCCGCTCGCGGCGGCGCCGTGGAAAGCGAAGGTCGGCGCGAGTCTGGCCAAGCTCAAGTGGCTGGTCATCATGGATCCGCTCGCCACCGAAACCTCCGAGTTCTGGAAGAACTACGGCGATCACAACGACGTCGACGCCGCCTCGATCCAGACCGAGGTGTTCCGTCTGCCGACCACCTGCTTCGCGGAAGAACGCGGCTCGCTGGTCAGCTCGAGCCGCGTGCTGCAGTGGCACTGGCAAGGCGCGGACGGCCCGGGCGAAGCGAGGAGCGACCTCGAGATCATGTCGGAGCTGTGGCTGCGCATCCGCAACGCGTATCGCAAGGACGGCGGCAAGTATCCCGATCCGATCCTGAACCTGAGCTGGCCGTACTCGAACCCGGCAAGCCCGACTCCCGAAGAACTCGCCATGGAGTTCAACGGCAAGGCGCTCGCCGACGTCACCGACCCGACCGACAAAACCAAGGTGCTCGCGAAACGCGGCGAGCAGCTCGCGGGCTTCGCGCAGCTGCGCGACGACGGCTCGACCGCGAGCGGCTGCTGGATTTTCTGCGGCTCGTGGACCCAGGCGGGCAACCAGATGGGCCGCCGCGACAACTCGGACCCGACCGGCATCGGCAATACGTTGAACTGGGCCTGGGCGTGGCCGGCCAATCGCCGGGTGCTGTACAACCGCGCATCGTGCGACGTCAGCGGCAAGCCGTTCGACCCGACCCGCAAGCTCGTTGCGTGGAACGGCAGGACGTGGGGCGGGGCCGACGTGCCGGACTTCAAGCTGGACGAGCCGCCTGAAAACGGCATGAGTCCGTTCATCATGAATCCGGAAGGCGTGGCGCGGTTCTTCGCGCGCGACGGGATGGCCGAAGGGCCGTTCCCCGAGCACTACGAACCGTTCGAAACGCCGCTCGGCTACAACCCGCTGCATCCGGACAACAAGCTGGCCGTCAGCAATCCGGCGGCGCGCGTGTTCCCGGGCGACAAGGCGGCGTTCGGCACGCACGAGAACTTCCCGCACACGGCGACCACCTATCGTCTGACCGAGCATTTCCACTACTGGACCAAGCACGCGCGGCTGAACGCGATCATCCAGCCCGAGCAGTTCGTCGAGATCGGCGAGGACCTCGCGAAGGAGATCGGCGTGGTCGCGGGCGACCGCATCAAGGTGTCGTCCAACCGTGGGCACGTGGTCGCGGTCGCGGTCGTCACCAAGCGGATCAAGCCGCTGATGATCGAGGGCAAGAAGGTTCAGACCGTCGGGCTGCCGCTGCATTGGGGTTTCAAGGGGCTTACGAGGCCGGGCTATCTCGTCAATACGCTAACGCCCTCCGTGGGCGACGGGAATTCGCAGACACCGGAATTCAAGTCGTTCCTCGTCAAGGTCGAAAAGGCATAAGGAAAAGAGATGGCACTCCAATCACTGGATATCAGACGTATCTCCGCGACGACCGTCGAGCCGCCGCAGGCGCGCGCGCCGGCCACCGGCACGGTCGCCAAGCTCATCGACGTATCGAAGTGCATCGGCTGCAAGGCCTGTCAGACCGCCTGCATGGAGTGGAACGACCTGCGCGACGAAATCGGCGTGAATGTCGGCGTCTACGACAACCCGGCGGACCTCACCGAGCATTCGTGGACCGTGATGCGCTTCTCGGAATACGAGAACTCCGCCGGCGATCTCGAATGGCTGATCCGCAAGGACGGCTGCATGCACTGCGACGAGCCGGGCTGCCTGAAGGCCTGTCCGTCGCCGGGCGCGATCGTGCAGTACACCAACGGCATCGTGGATTTTCACGAGGAAAACTGCATCGGCTGCGGCTTCTGCGTGACCGGCTGCCCGTTCAACGTGCCCCGCATTTCGAAGCAGGATCGTCGCGCGTACAAGTGCACGCTGTGCTCCGACCGCGTCGCGGTGGGGCAGGAGCCGGCTTGCGTGAAGACCTGCCCGACCGGCGCGATCATGTTCGGCACCAAGGAGGACATGACGCAGCAGGCCGAGGAGCGGATCGTCGACCTGAAGGATCGCGGCTTCCAGAACGCCGGCCTGTACGATCCGGCGGCGGTCGGCGGCACGCACGTGATGTACGTGCTGCATCACGCGGACCGGCCGTCGCTGTATCACGGGCTGCCGGACAAGCCGCGCATCGATCCGATGGTCAGGGTGTGGAAGGGCATTGCGAAGCCGCTCGCGCTCGCCGGCATGGCGCTCGCGGCGGTGGCCGGCTTCTTCCACTACACGCGTGTCGGTCCGAACGAAGTCAGCGAGGCCGACGAACTGGCGGCCCACCAGGAAGCCGACGAAGCACGCCGTTCCCGGGAGGCATCATGAAGCACACCGAGCATAGCGACCTCATCGACGTGAAGGGTCACCGCCTGATCGTGCGTTACACGCCGAACGAGCGCACCAATCACTGGATCACCGCGCTCACGTTCATCCTGCTCGCGCTGTCGGGCCTCGCGATGTTTCATCCGGCGATGGCATTCCTGTACTTCGTGCTCGGCGGCGGGCAGTGGACGCGGATTCTGCATCCGTTCATCGGCTGCGTGATGTTCATCTCGTTCCTGATTCTTGCGCTGCGTTTCTGGCATCACAACTATCTGGACAAGGCGGACATCCAGTGGATGAAGCAGATGTGCGACGTACTGAACAATCGCGAGGAGAAGCTGCCCGCGATCGGCAGGTACAACGCCGGTCAGAAGCTGCTGTTCTTCGTGATGGTGATCTGCATGATCCTGCTGTTGCTGAGCGGCATCGTGATCTGGCGGCGCTACTTCTCGCTGTATTTCCCGATCGAACTCATCCGGCTCTCGTCGCTCGTGCATGCGGCGGTCGCGTTCGTGCTGATCGTCGGCATCATCGTGCATATTTACGCGGCGCTGTGGGTCAAGGGCTCGATCGGCGCGATGACGCGCGGCACCGTCACGTACGGCTGGGCTCGCAAGCATCATCCGAACTGGTTCAGGGAAATCATCGGTAAATAAACGTGCTGCGCCGGCGCGAGCAATCCATCGCGCCGCTCGCAGTGCCCCGCACCGGGCCGCCGCTCCTCGTCGATGACGGGCGGCGGCTCTTCAGTTTTCAGAGGTCGATACTTTGGTTCAACGCATTCTCGAAGCCGCCGACATCGAATCGCTCGACCCCTCGGCGATTCCCCGCCTGCGCATGCCGGAACGGCTCGCGGTGTTCGCGCCGCGCGCCGCGCGGCTGCGCCAGCTGGCGGCGCGCAGCAATCCGATCGCCGGTTATCTGCGGCTGATGGCGGCGCTCGCCGACGCGCAGCAGGCGATCATCACCGGCTTCAAGGCGCAGCCGCCGAGCGCCGAGCTGATCGCGAGCGCGCAGCAATACTCGATGCCGCTGGTGCCGGCGCTGTCCGGCGCGCGCGATCCGGCGTGGCGCGACGTGCTGCGGCAACTGCTCGACAAGGTCGAGGCGGCCGGCCCGCTGACGCCGCCGCTGGCGGCGCTATTCGCGCAACTGCGCGCGCTCGGCGCCGACGCGCTCGAAGCGCAGGCCGACGCGATCTTCGCGCAGCGCTTCGACGAGGTCGATCCCGCTGGCGCGCCGTTCATCATGGCCGCGCTGCAGGTGGTGTGGACCGATCTGGCCGCCGACATCGACAAACGCGCGGTGCCCTATCTCGACACGCCGGGGCTGTGCCCGGTGTGCGGCTCGCATCCGGTCGCGAGCACGGTGCGGGTCGGCGGCGCGTACGACAACTACCGCTATCTGCAATGCGGGCTGTGCGCGACCGAGTGGCATATGGTCCGCAGCAAATGCTCGAATTGCGATTCGACCAAGGGCATCGCGTATCACGTGGCCGGCTCGCCCGAGGCCGACGCCGAGGCGCGCGAAGCCGAAGCGAAGAACGCGGCGCTAAAGGCGGAGTCGTGCGACGAATGCCATACTTACCGCAAAATCGGCATTCAGGCGAAAGACTATGACTTCGAACCGTTCGCGGACGACCTCGCGAGTCTGACGCTCGATCTGCTGATGGGCGAGGAAGGCTACCGGCGCGCGTCGCCGCATCCGTGGCTGTGGCCGGAACGCACGGCCGGCGCGGCGGCGGACGACGACACGTCGGCCTGACGTCAAGGCGGCGGCAAGCAGGCAGGTACATGACCGTGATTGGCCCGAGAGGGATTGCCTGAGGGGGAGGGCTTCGTGAGCGATGTGAGCGGCTCGGAATTGCGCGCGCTGATGGCGCGCGTGCCGTCGGTGGAAAAGGTGATGGCGTCGGCGGAATTCGCGGCGCTTGTCGATGAATACGGGCGCAGCCAGGTGCTGAACGCGCTGCGCGATGCGCTCGACGCATGGCGAATCAGCGCGAAAGCGGCCGACGCCGCGGCCAGCCCGCCGCTCAGCGCGCTCGATACCGCTGGCCTGCACGAGAGCGTCGCAGCCGCGCTGCGCCAGCGCAACCGGTCGCAACTGCGCAGCGTGTTCAATCTGACTGGCACCGTGCTGCATACGAACCTGGGCCGCGCGCTGCTGCCGGACGAGGCGGTGCGCGCGGTGATGGGCGCGCTCACCCAGCCCGCGAACCTCGAATTCGATCTGGCCACCGGCAAGCGCGGCGACCGCGACGATCTGATCGACGAACTGATCTGCGAGCTGACCGGCGCCGAGGCGGCGACCGTGGTCAACAACAATGCGGCCGCGGTGCTGCTGACGCTGTCCGCGCTCGCGGCGAAGAAGGAAGTGGTGGTGTCGCGCGGCGAGCTGGTCGAGATCGGCGGCGCGTTTCGGATCCCCGACATCATGAGCCGCGCGGGCGCGAAGCTGCGCGAGGTCGGCACGACCAATCGCACGCATCTGAAGGACTACGACGAAGCGATCAACCCGAACACCGCGCTGTTGATGAAGGTGCACGCGAGCAATTACGCGATCAGCGGTTTCACCAAGGAAGTCGGCATCGACGAGATCGCGCCGCTCGCGCATATCCGCGGGCTGCCGGTCGCCGTCGATCTCGGCAGCGGCACGCTGGTCGATCTGAGCGAATGGGGTTTGCCGCGCGAGCCGACCGTGCGCGAGACCGTCGAGGCCGGCGCCGACGTCGTCACGTTCAGCGGCGACAAGCTGCTCGGCGGCCCGCAGGCGGGGCTGATCGTCGGGCGGCGCGATCTGATCGCGAAGATCAAGAAGCATCCGTTGAAGCGCGCGCTGCGGGTCGGCAAGCTGACGCTCGCGGCGCTGGAGCCGGTGTTGCAGCTGTATCGCGCGCCGGAGAAGCTGCGCGAGCGCCTGACTACGTTGCGTCTGCTCACGCGTGCCGCCGACGAAATCCATGGCGCCGCGCTGCGCGTGCAGCCGGCGTTGCAGCAGGCGATCGGCGCGCGCTATACGGTGGCCGCCGAGCCGATGTTCAGCCAGATCGGCAGCGGCGCGTTGCCGGTCGACGTGCTGCCGAGCTACGGGCTGGTTGTCAGGATGACGGACGGCAAGCGCGGCGGCCGGCACCTGCTGGCGCTGGAAAAGCAGTTGCGCGAAATGGCGCGGCCGGTGATCGGCCGGATCGCGGACGATGCATTGCGGCTCGATCTGCGCTGTCTCGAAGCGCCCGACGAAGCGCAACTGATCGCGCAGCTGGACGCGAAAACCGGCGCGCAACCCGGCACGCCGACCGATGGCAATTGATGTGAAATCGAAGGGCGGATACGCATGATCGTCGGTACAGCCGGGCATATCGACCACGGCAAAACGAGTCTGGTGAAGGCGTTGACCGGGGTCGACACGGACCGGCTCAAGGAAGAAAAAGCCCGCGGCATTTCGATCGAACTCGGCTACGCGTACGTGCCGCTCGACGACGGCGAGGTGCTCGGGCTGATCGACGTGCCGGGCCACGAAAAGCTCGTGCATACGATGGCCGCGGGCGCGAGCGGGATCGATTTCGCGCTGCTGGTAATCGCCGCCGACGACGGCGTGATGCCGCAAACGCGCGAGCATCTGGCGATCGTCGAGTTGCTCGGCATCCGGCGCGGCGCGATCGCGATCACCAAGGTCGATCGCGTCGATGCGCAGCGTCTTCGGGAAGTTCAACAGGAAGTGAGTGCGTTCGTCGCCGGCAGCGTGCTGCGCGATGCGCCGCTGTTCGACACCTGCGCGACGCAGGCCGGCGATCCGGGCGTCGCGGCGTTGAACGCGCATCTGCGCACGGAAGCCGCCGCGTGGCGAATGAGACGAGACGATGGACTGTTCCGGCTGGCGGTCGACCGCGTGTTCACGTTGGCCGGGCAGGGCACGATCGTGACCGGGACCGTGGTTGCGGGCAGCGTGAGTGTCGGCGACACGATGCTGCTCGCGCCGAAAAATCAACCGGTTCGCGTGCGTAGCATCCATGCGCAGAATCGCGCTGCCGACACTGGGCGTGCCGGGCAGCGCTGCGCGCTGAACCTCGCGGGTATCGAGAAGAACGCGATCGAACGCGGTGACTGGATCGTCGATCCGCGTCTGTCGCAGGCGAGCGAGCGGATCGACGTCGCGTTGACGCTGCTCGCCGACGCGCCGCAGGCACTCGAACAATGGACGCCGGTACACGTGCATCTGGGCACCCAGCATCAGGTTGCGCATGTCGCGCTGCTCGAACGCGATGCGCTCGGCCCGGGTCAGAGCGCGCGCGTGCAGCTGGTGTTCGAGCGACCGCTATGCGCGGTGCCCGGCGATCGTTTCGTTGTGCGTAACGCGCAGGCCAGTCGGACGATCGGCGGCGGCCACGTGCTCGATCCGTTCGCGCCCGCGCGCAAGCGTCGCTCGCCGGAACGGCTCGCGTGGCTCGATGCGATGCAGACGTGGCTCGACACCGGCACGCTCGACGCGCTGTTCGCGCGCGCGCCGCACGGTGTGTCGCGCGCGTTGCTCGAGCGTTTGACGGGGATGCCGGCGGCGGCGCTGGCGCTGCCGGCGGATACGCGGGTGGTCGAACGGCCCGGACACGATGCGCTATTGGTAGCCGGTGTCGCCTGGCAGACGCTCGCGGAACGGCTCACGAGCGCGCTCGCGCAATATCACGAGCGCTCGCCCGACGAACTCGGGCCGGACGGCTCGCGCTTGCGGCGCATCGCGGCGCCGCTGGTCGACGACGCGCTGTGGCGTGCGTTGGTCGATGACGCGGCGGCGCGCGGCGAACTCGTCAAACGCGGGCCGTGGCTGCATCTGCCCGGCCACACGGTGACGCTCGATGCCGCCGACCAAACGCTCGCGGCGGCGCTGCTGCCGCAGATCGAGGCCGGCCGTTTCGATCCGCCGTGGGTGCGCGATCTGGCCAACGCGCACAACGTGCCCGAAGAGCGGATGCGTCAGTTGCTGCGCAAGCTCGCGCGCCAGGGCGAACTGTTCCAGGTCGTGCACGACCTGTTCTATCACCAGCAGGTGATACGCGAACTCGCTGCGATTGCGGCCAGCGAGGCGCAGAAGAATGCGGGCACGGTAGCGGCCGCGCCGTTTCGCGACGCGACCGGACTTGGCAGAAAACGCGCGATCCAGCTTTTGGAGTTCTTTGACCGCGTTGGTTATACTCGCTTCCACCGTGGCCTGCACCTGATGCGCACGGATAGCCGCTGGCTCGATCTGGTTTGAGCTTCGCGGCGAGTACACAGCAATCACCTTAGGAAGGCATTCGTATCCGGTGGTGCGGCCGGGCTTCAAACCCGGTTGGGGGCGTCAGACGCTCTCAGGATGGTTCGACTCCATCTGCCTTCCGCCAACTCATGGTTCTTCCATAATTCGTTCAGGCGGTGTCGTTGTGGAAGAAACCATAAGACTTTCACCTGGCATCTGGACGAACTGTTCTTGACGCTGCGCGCCGAGCATGGCGCCGAACCCGATGTGCTGATGCAAAAGCGGTGCATTCACTTCGCGTTGCCCTGCCATCGAATGAACGCGGCCTGTCATCGTGCCGTACTCGGAGAACGCTTCGCCGCATGCCATGTTAAGTGGGAAAAACATTAAAGGAGGAGCACATGACGAAACGAGTGATTGTGACCGGCGGCAGCGGCCTGGCCGGAAAATGGGTCGTCCAGGACCTGGTCGAGCACGGTTACGAAGTGATGAATCTTGATCGCGTACCCATGGCCGAACGCACGGCGCGCACCTTGATCACGGACATCACCGATGCGGGTCAGGTATTCAATGCGTTGGCATCGAGCACGGCGCCGGGAGAATTCGCCGACGACCTCGAACCAAAGCCGATCGATGCGATTGTGCATTTTGCGGCGATCCCTCGGATCATGATAACGCCCGACAACGAGGTCTACCGGATCAACGTGATGGGCACGTACAACATCCTCGACGCAGCGTCGAAGCTTGGCATCCGCAAGGTGATCGTGGCATCGAGCGAAACCACGTACGGTATGGTGTTCGCGCACCGGGATCGCAGTCCAGAGTACTTCCCGCTCGACGAGGACTACCCCGTGAACCCGATGGACAGCTACGCAACGTCAAAGGTTATCAACGAAGTGACGGCGAAGGCGTTCCACGCGCGCACCGGCTCTGACATTTACTGCTTTCGTATTGGTAACGTGCTCGAACCCAGCGACTACGCGAAGTTTCCGGCGTGGCTCAAGGATCCAGCACTGCGCAAGAGGATTGCGTGGAGCTATATCGACGGCCGCGATCTCGCGAGCGCGTGCCGGCTCGCCATCGAAAAGGACGGCCTCGGTTTTCAGATCATGAACGTCGCGTCGGACGACGTGTCGTCCGACGTACCCACCGCGGAATTGCTCCGACACTACTACCCCGGCGTGCCGCTCAAAAAGCAACTAGGCGAATTCGAGACCCTGCTCAGCAACGAGAAGCTCAAGCGCCTGCTTGGTTGGAAACAGCAACACTACTGGCGCGACGAAGCGAAAAGGATCGTCTAGTAGACAGCGGCCCGCGGCCCGCCATCAAGCTGGCCAACCGCGCCTCGCGGGTCTTCATGGACTGCTTTGCAACGAAGATGACCCGCGCAATGGTGCCGGTCTCGCAGTGAGGTGGTGGGGCGCCCCGGTCGTTCGTCGCCGCTCACCCATGTAATCGGTGGATCTGTGAAGGGAAACGAAATCGCACCACTCGTACACACCGAGCTTCGCGCATACGACGCCGTCAAGGCGCTCGCCTTCGTCGGCGACCTCAGCATGGGGCAGCCGACCGACCATTCGCCACGAACGGCCTGGCTCGCTGCCCGGTTAGCCCACGCAACCGGCGAGGGCGGCGCGCTCGCCGCCACCGCTGCACAAGCGGCGCTGCTGAGGTGGTCGGGGTGCACGGCCAACGCGTCGGGATTCGCCGATGTGCTCGGCGACGATGTGGCCGGCCGCGACGCGATGCTCGCACAGCGGCAGGACTGGACGACGACAGTCGAACCGCAGGCCTTCAAAGGCGCGCTCCAATCGCTGGCGCAGATTCACTGCGAGGTCTCCGGTGAAGTCGCACGAATCCTGTGCCTTGGGACCGACACCGAAGCGACGCTGCGCCATATCTTCGAAACGTGGGACGGCACCGGCATCCCGGACGGCCTCGCAGGCGCGGCAGTGCCGCGCGCGGTGTACGTGGTCTCGCTGGCGGGCGATCTGGAAGTCCTTAGCCGCGTCTATGGCTTGCCGCGCGCGCTCGCTTTGATTACCGCCCAGCAGGGGACGCGTTATCCGGCCGAACTCGTCGCGCTCGTCGCCGAACAGGCGGCCGATTGGCTGGAGGCACTGGCGAATACCGAGCCCGCCGGATTCGATGCGTCGATGCAGACACCGCAGATGCAGGAAACCTCTTCGACCGAACTGATCGGCGATGTGATCGACCTCAAGCTGCCGTGGATGACCGGCTACTCGCGCGCGGTGGCGCGCGCCGCGGCGGCCTGCGGCAAGCAGCTCGGCGCCGACGCGGCGTGTCAGGCGCGTCTGTATACGGCGGCCCTGATTCACGGCATGGGGCGCGCCGCCGTGCCGAATGCGATCTGGAATTCGCCGGCGCGCCTTTCCGCCGCCGAGTGGGAAAAAGTGCGGCTCGTCCCGTACTGGACCGCACGCGCCGGCAAACAGACCGGCTCGCTTGCGCAGGCCGCTGAACTGGCTTCATATGCGTTCGAACGGCTCGACGGCTCCGGCTATTTCCGCGGCGTGAGCGGGACGGCGTTGTCGTTCGAAGCGCGCGTGCTCAGTGCCGTGGTCGCGTTTGTCGCGCTCGGCCAGAAGCGGCCGTGGCGCGACGCATTGCCTTCCGGCGAAGTCGCCCAACGGTTGCGCAGCGAGGCGGACGAAGGACGCTTCGACGGCGACGTCGTCGCGGCGTTGATCGACGCGGGAGACCCGCCGCCACCGGGTGCACGCGGCACCCGCGCTGCGCGTGCGCGCCAGCCAGCCGTCCGGCTTTCCGCGCGCGAGATCGACGTGCTGCGCTCGATCAGTCGCGGCGCCAGCAACAAGGAAGCGGCCCGCGAACTCGAGCTGAGCCCGAGCACCGTGCGCACGCACGTCGAAAGCGTATTTCGCAAGCTCGAGTGCTCGACGCGTGCCGCCGCGACGTTGAAGGCTTCGACGTTGGGCTTGTTGTAGAAGCGAGTTACATCGGGGGCGCGACGCCGTCCTTCTCGACGACGATCACGTGTCCGTCGTAGGAGCCGTTCTTATCCGGGGTGGCCACGACGAAGACCTTTTTGCCGGTCGTCAGGTCGGCGCGCGTCGCGGGAATGAGCGTCACGACCGGGACATTGACCGGCACGTTGATCGTGTTGCTGCCGCCCTTGTACGAAAGCTTCAGATCGCGTCCGCTCGTGCCTTGCACGACCGTGTCCACGTTCGCGTTCGTCATCGTGCTGTTGGCACCGAGATCCCACGCATAGTGACCTTCGCCCGTGCCGCGCGCGGCTTCGGGAAAGACCACCACTTCCTTCGCGGTCAGCTTGCCGTCCGGGCCCGGCATCGCGGCCGCGCCCACATACGAGCCGGCTTTGATATCGGCAAGCTCGATTTTCTTCACCGCGTTGACGCCGGCCTTCTGGTCGACTTCGATGGTGACGGTGTCGCCGCTGCGGCGGTGGACCTGGAGAGTGTCGCCGGACAGCGAGACGATCTCGCCACGAATCCGTTCGGGCTTGCCCGCGGACGCTTGCGCGAAGGCAGTGCCGGCGAGCGTCAGCGCGACAAAGGAAACGGCGAGTTTGAGTCGAATGGACATGGGTGCTCCGTTGGGTGGGTTGCGGTTAGATGATTCAGCGGCGCTGGGCTTAACGCTCAGCTACCGCCGAACCAGTTGTATCCCTGGTTTTCCCAATAGCCGCCAGGGAAGGTGTTGGTGACGGTGATCGCGACGATATGTTTCGGGTTCTTGTAGCCGAGCTTGGTGGGGATGCGCAGCTTCATCGGAAAGCCGTACTTCGCAGGCAGGGTATCGCCGTCGTATGTCAGCGTGAGCAGAGTTTGAGGATGCAGCGCGGTCGGCATGTCGATGCTGGTCCAGTAGTTGTCCGCGCAGTGCAGGGCCACGTATTTCGCGGTGGTATCGGCGCCGGCTCGCAACAGGAAGTCGGCGAATCGCACGCCGCCCCATTTGCCGATCGCGCTCCATCCCTCGATGCAGATGTGCCGCGTCACCTGGCTTTCCTGCGGCAGCGCATGCAGTTCGTCGAGTGTCCATATGCGTTTGCCGTTCACGAGTCCGCCGAGTTCGAGGCGATAGCTGTGCGCATCCACGGCCGGCACCTGATCGATGTCGTAGTACGCATTGAAGGGGAACGGCCGCGTGATCGTCGATTCCGGGTAAGTCGGCGCGAGCTTGCGCGGATCGAACAGCAGCGCTTGCGCGTCGTCGTTGAACGACGACACCCGGCGCAGCATGGTATTGACCGACTTGTCGTTCGTGAGGTCGCAGCCCGACAGCAGCATCAGGCCGCCCAGCGTGAGGATGCGCTTGCCGAGCAGGCGGCGCTGCGGCGATTGCAGTGCGTTTCGCGCGTCCTTGACGATGGATTGCGCGTCGGGATTCCATGCCGAACCGGGCTTGCGAACATGTTTCGGATTATTCATGATCATCGGCCTCGAATCATGGTGAGCAGCGAGCGTGGAACGAGCGCGACCATCGCGACGTGAATCGCGGTAAAGCCGATAAGCACGCTCATCGCGGCGAAATGGACAACGCGCGCGTTATCGAATCCGCCCATCAAGGTTCGCAGCACTCCGAACTGCACCGGCTTCCAGATAGTCAGACCCGACACCACCAGAAGCCCGATGTCGGCGATCACGACCAGGTAGGCGAGCTTCTGCACCGCGTTGTAGCGGCCGGGGTCGCTGTGGCTGAGCTTGCCGCGCAGCGCCGCGACGAAGTCGGCAACGACGGCCCGCGCGCCGACCGGCAACAGTGTCTTGCGCAGTCGTCCCGTCGCGATGCCCAGCACCAGGTAGGCGAGAAAGTTGGCGACCAGAATCCACATGACCGCGAAGTGCCAGAGCAGCGCGCCGCCCAGCCAGCCGCCGAGCGTGATCGATAGCGGAAACCTTACTGCCGGAAAAATCGGGGAGGCGTCATACACCAGCAAGCCGCTCAGACACATGGCGATAGCGGCCGTGGCGTTGACCCAGTGAAAAATGCGGACCCACGCGGGGTGTATCGTCGAATGCTTCAAAGCGACCTCTGTCGTTGGCGAATGACTCGTGCCTACTGCCTCGGGGGCGTTCGGCATGGACAGTAGGATCGCAGCGCCGGCGGCTTGCCGGTATCGGTCGAATGACGGATCCTGGCCATCGCGAGCTTGCGCTACATTCCTGGCTTTTTCTGCGCTGGAAAACTGCTACTTCAAAAATGGAGTACATACGATGGATCTGCAATTGCACGGCAAGAAGGCTCTCGTCACCGGCAGCAGCAAAGGAATTGGCGAAGCAATGACGAGGAAACTCGCGCAGGAGAAGGCAACAGCCATCGTTCACGGTCGCAACGAACGGCAGGCAGAGCAGGTGGCCAATGAAATCATCGTGCAGGGCGGGCACGCGTATGTGGTCGTGGGCGATCTGACGCGCGACGACGATGTGCAGCGATTGGTCGAGGACGCGGTAAAGCTCGCCGGCCCTATCGATATCCTGGTCAATAACGCCGGCGGGTCGGGCGGCTCAAAAGAGCTGTGGGCAAATACACAACCGTCTTCGTGGGCGTCCGCTTACGATCGCAACGTGCTGGCCGCCCTTCGTGTCACTAACCGGCTGTTGCCCGGGATGAAGCAGTCTGGCTGGGGACGTATCGTGAATATTTCGAGCATCGCGGCGACGATGCCACCACCGGCCGCGCCCGACTATTCCGCCTGCAAGGCCGCGATAAACGCGATGACCGCGTCGATGGCGAAGGCAGTCGCCGCAGACGGGATCACGGTCAACGCCGTCTCGCCCGGCACGATACACAGTGCGGCACTCGATAGCCGTTTCCGCGAAGTTGCGGCGGAGCGCGGCGTGGCCGATAAGCACGCGCCGTGGCCAGTTACCGAGCGCGCGGTTCTGCCGATGTTCGCTCAGGTTCCCGTCGGCCGGGTGGGGCGGCTGGACGAAATTGCGGATGCGGTCGCGTTTCTCGTCAATCCGCTCGCGGGATATATCACCGGCGCGAATCTGCGAATCGATGGCGGTTTGTCGCCGGGTTTGTGAGTGTTTGTCCGCGCGAGCGGTACGTTGGAACCACGTTCGTACCGTTGGCGACGATATTAAAGAGGACAGCGAAACCTCAATGCGGCGCTTCCGCCAGCAGTAGCGCCGCCAACTCCGCGGGACGGTCCAGCATGATCGAATGTCCACACGCGATTTTCTGGACTTTCCATCCGGGGGCGTTCTTCAGGCGGGCATGCGTGTCCACGAACCAGTCGCCGCCGTTCTCACTCGCGAATACATAGGTGCGATTGGCCACCGGCGCCGCATCCACGCCCGCTCGAACGCCCTGAACGAAAGTGGCCAGCGGCTGCGGCCCCGACATCCGGTTGACCCACGCGGCGTCCGCACCATTCACGTTGAAGACGGAGGCTGGAATAGGCGGAATCATTCCGTCGTGTTCGCGCGCCTGCGACAGGAATGCCAGCGCGGTGTCGGCGCCTGTAATGTCGACGAGCGACTGCCCATCGGCTGGCGCATACGCGTCGAGATAGAAAAGCGTGCGAATGCGATGGCCGATTTCATGCGCGACGCCAGTGATGACCAGACCGCCATACGAGTGGCCACATAAGATTGCATCGGTTATGTCTTCGTACTTGAAGACGTTGACGATGTCCTGAATGTGCGTGTCGAGGTTGATCGCCCGGTCGGCCAGATGAGAGCGTTCTCCGAGGCCGGTCAGCGTGGGCGTGTAGACATCATGTCCGGCCTTGCGTAGCCGGCGGGCGACTTGTGCGTAAACCCAGCCGCCCTGAAAAGCGCCGTGAACCAGCACGAATTTCGCCATGATTATGTGTTCCTTTGGTTTGTAGTGAAAAAAGCGTGGCGGTTTTGCGAATGCTTTATTGCGTGTTGCCTGCCGTGCGCAGCCGGGCGGGGACAGGCCACTGGCTGAGCGCGACTCCGATAACACAGATAACGGCGCCCCAGATCAGCGCCGGCGTAACGGGTTCATGTCTGAAGAGCACCCCAGCGCTAATTGCGAAAAAGGATTGCAGCAACGCGTAGGGGGCAACTCGCGCCATCGAAAATCGCGCGATAAGCCAGAACCATGTGATGAATGCCGCGATACCGCCGAGCATCACGGTAAAAGCGAAAGCCAGCCATTCAGAACTCGATGCTCTCTGAAGCGCTTGAACCTGACCGCTCTCCACGATCAGGGAAAGGCCAAGAAGCTGGATTGCGGTGAAGAACGACATCCACGCAAACAGCTTTACTGGGTCGAAAGGGCCGAACTTCTTGGCCAGTACATTGCCCATCGCCAATCCGAGCGCGGAGCCGATCACAAAGAGCGTTGGAATAGCCGGCACCTTCAGCCTGGGATCCGCGATTGAAAGCGCTACACCAACCAGCGCGATACCGACGCCGAGCACCGTACGGGCAGAGGGTTTCTCGCCGAGCATGGGCCACGCAAGCAGCAGCGTGAACGGAGTCCAAAGCTGATTGGCAATCCCGGCAACGCCCGCCGGCGCCTGCGTCAAGCCGACAAAAGCGCACGCGAAATTCACCCCGCCCATGAAACATGAGATGACGAAGATTGGCCTGATCTCCGGCGCCCGAATTCTCCCGACAAAGGGGATGAGAATCGCGGCAATCACCGCGAATCGCAGGCCGGCGAAAAATAATGGCGGCAATACCGTGAGCCCCGCTTTGATGACGGCGTACTGCAATCCCCACAACAGAGGGACAAGCAGGGCCGCTGCGATATGGATGGCTTTCATGGATTGTGGACTATTTGGTTTAAAAATGGGCGCGAGATAACGCGGCGCACCGCATTGCCAGGAGTTAAGTGGTCAGGCTGCTGATAAGCGCTCGCACGGCATCTCTTGCCTTGTCGGGCTCGGAGCCTGTCTTGCGAACGACACGTAGTCCTTCCAGAAAGCAAACGAGCAGGTGAGCCGTCGCTACGGGGCTAGCGTTCCTGAGCAGAGCGCCTTCTTTCTGCGCATGCTGCAAGGCCCTCGCCAGCCGGGCTTCCATTGCCGCAAAGAAATGAGCGATCCGTTTCGACACTTCCTGGTCGTGTGCCGCCAATTCCATTGCCGTAGCCACCACCAGGCAGCCGCGCTTGCCGGCCGCGCCATCGGTACGCGCGACATAACCGTCCAGACACGTCTGCAACCCGGCTAGCGCTGTCTGGCCCGACGCAAGCTCATCGTCCAGACGCTTGAGCGCCTGGACGATGTAGCGATCGAGAGCGAGCAGGAACAGCCCGTGTTTGTCGCCGAAAGCTGCGTACAAACTGCCTCGGGAGAGCCTGGTCGCTTCCAGCAAGTCCGGTAAGGAGGTGCCTTGATAGCCGCGCGTCCAGAAGATCTGCATTGCCCGCTCGATAATCCGGTCGGGGTCGAACTCGCGGGGGCGGCCGCGCTGGCGGTCGGCGGGGATGGTGGTGTTAGGCATGGGTGATTTATAAACCATTCAGTCCACAATGGTCAACACCCGCGAAAAATCTGGCGCCGTACATGCGTTCGCGGCCCGAATCATCGCCTGGGCCGGCGGCATCGGGCAAATGATCCAATGCGCTCAGGCGTTCACATTGGTTCGGACCATGCAAACGCGGCCTTCATCTGCGCGACTTCTTGCGTGGGCGCGCGGCCGAACAAACGCTTGAATTCCCGGCTGAATTGCGACGGACTTTCATAGCCGACTCGTGCCGAAGCGGCGGACGCCGTCAACCCGGTGCGGATCATCAGCAGACGGGCCAGGCGCAACCGCGTCGACTTCAGATATTGAATCGGCGTGGTATGGGTCACGGCCTTGAAATGGCGGTGAAACGTCGGGGCACTCATCCCGCATTCGCCGCACAACGTATCGACATCGATAGGCCGATCGTAATCGGCATGGATGCGCCGCAACGCTCGCGCGATCTGCGAGAAGTGTCCGGTGGTGGCGAGCGACGCGCGCATCGCGTCGCCTTGCTCGCCGGTCAACACGAGGAAGCAGATCTCGCGTACCACCAGCGGCGCGACGATCTTCGCTTCCAGCGGCGAGGCGAGCGCCTCGACCAGACGCAGCAGGGCGCCCGCAAGCCGCTGGTTGATCGGAGTGGAATAGATGCCGCGCGGCGCCGCTGGTAGTGGGGTGCCCGTGGCATCGACAGCAAGCATCAGGTCGGTGGTGATGCCCGGATCGAGACGGAGTGTGACCGCGAGCAGTGGTTCGTCTGGTGTCGCTTCAGTCTCGGTGGAAAACGGCAACGGCACCGAAAGCACCAGATAGTGGTTCGCATCGTAGAGAAAAACATCGTCGCCGAGAAAGCCGCGTTTGCGTCCCTGGCAAACGAGGACGATGCTCGGTTCGTATAGAACCAGCGTGCGACCAAGAGAGCGATTCGAGCGCATGAAGCTGACTCCGGGCAGCAGCGAGGCCGTGTATCCCTCGTTCGGCGCGAGCCGCTTGATCAGTCCGATGATTCGCTTTTGCCGCGCGAGCATGCGTGTTCCTGGGATGGCATTACCGGTGGTAGCCACTATAGACGAAGCGCAGAGTCGCTTCTTTCTGCTGATACTTTTAGGCAAGCATGCGAGAACCGTAGCTATGGTTCCGCGGGTCCGGCACACGTACATTTCTTTCTGCCATTTCGAACTGGGCGTCAGTTCGACCGACAATCAGCTATGAGGAAATGAACATGTACGGTATCGAAGAAGAAGTCGCCGGCAAGGTTGCGATCGTCACCGGCGCGGCAAGCGGGATTGGGCGCGCGATCACGGAGCTGCTCGTAGCGCGCGGCGCGCGAGTCGTCGCCGAGGACATCGATCCCGCGGTCGAGGCGCTCGCCAGTGCCAACATCGTGCCGCTCGTTGCGGATATTTCCGCCGATGGCAGTGCCGAGCGAGCCGTCTCACTCGCTATCGAGCGATTCGGGCAAGTGGATCTCCTCGTGAACAACGCGGGCATCATCATCAACAAGCTCGTGGTGGACATGTCGCGCGCCGATTGGCAGCGAATCATCGACGTCAACCTGACCGGTGCTTTCCTGCACTCGCGTGAAGCGATGAAGGCAATGATCCCCCGCCGCTCAGGCGCTATCGTCAATGTAGCGTCATACGCGTCGTACTTTGCGTTCCCCACGATCGCGGCCTATACCGCGTCCAAAGGCGCGCTTGCGCAACTGACGCGAACGCTTGCGCTGGAGGCCATCGAGTACGGCATCCGGGTCAACGCGGTGGGCTCCGGCGACGTACTCACGAATATCCTCAACACCGTGGCCGCCGATGGCGACGGCGTCGCCGCGCTTGCCGCTCACGGGCAGAGCGCACCGATCGGGCGCGCAGCCGATCCGAAGGAAATAGCGGAAATCGTGCTGTTTCTTGCGTCCGCGCGAGCCAGCTTCATGGTTGGATCGGTCGTGATGGCGGACGGCGGAATGAGTGTGAAGGTCGGCTCCTAGCAATCCAATAGTCCCATAGTGCCGGGATGAACGAATGACTCCCGGCACCATCGACTGCTATGCTCACGCGCTCTTGATACGCTATCGATCACACAATGCACGACCGGAGCGCCTTGTGATTACCACGCTTATTAGCCACGACCTGTTGCGCGGCGCTCTCGAACTCGAGCGGACCGAGCGCGGGATCATCCCGCATCGCCTGCCTGCCCGGGCGCGTGCTCAGTGCGCGGATGCTCAATTGGCGATGGCCGAGTCGCAACCTTCTGGCGTGCGCCTTGTGTTTCGCACCCAGGCGACGGATATCGAACTCGATGTCTTGCCCACGCGTTACGTCTATGCGGGTATCCCGCCGCGGCCGGCCGGTGTGTACGACCTGCTGATCGACGGCCGTCTCGTTTGCCAGAGTCGCGCAGGCAGCGGCGACATAGTGACGATCGACATGGCGACCGGCACGTCGTCGAAACAAGCGGGGCCGTTCGATACGCTCCGGTTCGCCGGTTTGCCCGGCCACGACAAGAGAGTTGAGATCTGGCTGCCGTACAACGAAACCGCGGAACTCGTCGCGCTGCGCTCGAACGCCCGCGTCGAACCGGTGGTGAACGACGGTCGAAAGATCTGGTTGCATCACGGCAGTTCCATCAGCCACGGCTCCAATGGAGACAGCCCCACGTCGATCTGGCCCGCGCTCGCCGCTTCCCTCGGTGAGGTGGAGCTAATCAATCTTGGCTTTGGCGGAAGCGCGTTACTCGACCCGTTCACCGCACGAACGATGCGCGACACGGCCGCCGATATGATCAGCCTGAAAATCGGCATCAACCTCGTCAACACTGATCTGATGCGGCTGCGCGCATTCACGCCGGCAATGCACGGTTTCCTCGACACCATCCGCGACGGCCATCCGACCACACCGCTACTGGTCGTCTCACCAATCTATTGCCCGATTCACGAACATACACCCGGCCCAGGGGCGTTCGATATGGATGCACTGGCGACCGGCAAGATTTCGTTTCGGGCAACCGGCGATCCAGCTGAGTGCAAGGCTGGGAAATTGACGCTGACCGTCATTCGGAAGGAGTTGCAGCGCATTGTGCAGCAGAGGGCGACGAACGACCCGCACCTGCGTTATCTCGACGGGCGCGAGCTTTACGGTCAACAGGATTTCGACGAACTACCGCTTCCCGATCAACTGCACCCGGACGGACGCGCGCACCGTCGAATCGGCGAACGGTTCGCCAGTCTCGCGTTCGGCAGCGAAGGCCTGTTTTCCACGGTGCGCCGAATGCGTTGACGCAGACAACCCGCGTCGAAGCTTCCTGTAGGGAAACCAAACTATAATGACGCCGCCTATTCACTTTCGGATCGGTGCATGATGTGTCCCTCTCATGCAGTGCAAGAGCCTTGGGTGTCCTGATCGTTTTAGTGCCGGACCCCGCTTCGCTCGCGCCGATCCACACTCTCAGCCATGCACACTCAGTCCCGCGTTTTTTCAGCGGCTGTCGTTCTTGCGCTCGCGAGCGCACTGTCCGCGTGCTCGACGCCGAAGCCGCTTTATCAGCAAGAACAGTTCGACTCAGCCGATAGCCCCTATGTGCACAAGTTCGACGCGAAGGCGGACGTCGCTTGTGAAGCCGCCCGCCGCGCATTGCTCAGCCAGGGCTATATCGCCAACTCGCCGAGGTCCGATGCGGTCGACGGCTCTAAAAATTTCCAGCCGAACGCCGATTCGCACGCGGTGATCGAAGTCCACGTCGTCTGTACCGCAGACGACCCCAGCAGCAATCACAGCACCGCCTACGTGAATGCGGTGCAGGATCGTTATGCTCTGAAGAAAAGCAACACGTCGGCGAGCGTCGGTTTGAGCGTGTTCGGCTCGTTGTCGCTGCCGATCGGGTCGAGCGACGACTCGATGGTGAAGGTCGCGAGCGAGACGATTCCGGCCGGTGTGTTCTATCAGCGTTATTTCGCGCTGGTCGACCATTATCTGAAGGTGCGGACGCTTCGCACGGACACCGTGGCGGCGACCGCCGGCGCGACCGAGGCGCGGGCGGCGCAGGAGCCTCAGCCGCTGCCGTCGATCAACGACGCGATTCCGCCGATCGGCGCATCGCAGCCGACTGGCGATCAAGGCAGCGCGCCAGCCACGAAATGAGCGACCACCGGGCTGCCGTCCGGCCCTCAGCTATGTCGCAACATCGTTAGCGCCAGACTCACACTCGCACGCCGAGCCGCGCCGCCGCTCCGCCCCCGTCGCATCGCCCCGCTGCGCCGGCACGCGCTGCCTGAAATGCCCGTCGATGTCCATCGTCTCGACGAGACGCTGCAGATAGCGCTCCGGCAGGTATTCGCCGACCGAATACGTTCTGCCGTGGTCCGCCAGATGTGCGGCCAGCCGGTCCAGCGCGAGCTTCAAACTGTCGGGCCGCGACAGGAATTTGATCTTGTTGCCGACTTCGTCGCCGGTCGTCGCCATGCTGCCGCTGTCGTGAACCAGTGCCGGCATGCCGAGCATCGCCGCCTCGATGATGACGAGCGGCGCGTTCTCGGCGCCCAGCGAAGGGACGACCACCGCGTCGGCGAAGCGCCGCATCTGCGCAAACAGTTCCTGCTGCGGCAAGCGGCCGAAAAAGATCAGCTTGCGCTGCCCAATCAACGATCCGAAACGTTGCTCCAACGCCGCGCGCTCCGGACCGTCGCCGAATACACCGATCACGCCGATACGATGAAAATCGATCTGTTGCGCGAGTTCGACGAATTCCCCGAGCCCCTTTTCCTGCGAAATTCGGCCGACGAAAGCGATATTCAGACTCGACGTGCCATTGGTCACCAATGGCTGCAGCGCTTGCGGCACTGAAGACGGATTACGCACCACTTTCGTATTCATTACCCCAACCCGGTGCAGTGCTTTCTCCATGAATTCGCTGGGGCACAGAATGGTTTCGAAGACACGCGTCGGATTGAATGCGCCGCGTACCGCATGCCAATACAGCTTGGTCATCAGATCGTGCACCATCCCTTTCGGCGTGGGCCGGCGCGTGAGCGCAGCGCGTGTGCCCAATGCCTCCAACGGAAAGATCACCGCGCGCCGCTTGTCGAAATACTGCAGCGCGGGGTTGTAGTACACCAGATGGTAGTCGTGGCTCGTGTGATAGACGCGATAACCGAGTTCGCGCTTGAGCCGCGCGATCACGTTCAGAATCGAGTTGGACAGAGCATTGTGGTAGTTGTGCACCATCAGCCGATGAGGCCTGAAAGCAAGGATCGTTTCTTCCAGCGCCCGGGCGGCGCGAACATTCCACGACCTCGCCCACATTGTGGTGCCGACGGGGAAATGGCTGTCGTCGAAGCATCTGACGTCGACTTCCGGCAGCGTGCCGAGAAGCTCGGCCGATTGCTGATAGACAACCTCCGCGCCGCCCATCTTTGCATAATCGTTTATTACCAGTACTCTGCAACGCTCCATGTCGAACCCTGATTGATAGCGCGTTAGCCCGAATTGTCGGGCAATAGCTTTAAGCCGGCCAATGTTGTCGAATAGTAGAGAGCCAATTTCGGTACTTATGTATGCCGGCGCACCAAGCAGGCGATTTACACGGTTTTTTATAATTGCAAAAGTGTCCAAAAAAATCGCAATCGAAAGGTATCTTATCGCTGGTAAGAATTGGTAATTTTCGGTGAGGTTTCTTTTAACAATTTTGATTAAGGAAAATTTAATCGCCGATATATTGGGAGGTAACCGGTAAAAGCGTTTTTGCAGTGATTACGGTTTGCTGACGCGTGCTTGCCGTGCGGACCTTTTGTTTTTTCGACCGGCAATTTAGTATGGTGGCAGTTGCGCTGACGGTTTCGGCTTGCCGCTCGCACCGTGTTGACCGGGCGACGCGAGTTCCGCCTCGCCGCTCCCCCAAAATTACGTCCGCCTGGATCGATCCACGGCAAAGACGTCACAACCTGGCCTTGTACAACCATGAGTCTTTCTCCGTTTCACCTCGCCATCCCGGTGTACGACCTTGCCGCCGCGCGTAATTTTTACGGCCACGTTTTCGGTCTCGCGGAAGGCCGTTCCAGCGCGCAGTGGGTGGACTTCGATTTCTACGGACATCAACTGGTCATTCACGAGCAGCCGAAAACGCCGGCGCAGGAAAAGCTCGGCAGCAATCCGGTGGACGGCCACGACGTGCCGGTGCCGCATTTCGGCATCGTGCTGAAGTGGGACGAGTGGGAAGCGCTCGCGGAGCGCCTGAAGTCGTTCGGCACCGAGTTCGTGATCGATCCGTATATCCGCTTCAAGGGCGAGGTCGGCGAACAGGCGACGATGTTCCTGCTCGATCCGTGCGGCAATGCGCTGGAATTCAAGGCTTTCAAGGATATGAGCCAGTTGTTCGCGAAGTAATTCGCGCGTTCGGCGCGGGCGCTTACGCGTGCTTGCCGCTCAGCGCGCGTCCGCGGCTTGCGCCAGAATCCCTCGCAACAACTCCAGCGACAACGGCTTGGTCAGATGATGATCGAAGCCGGCGGCCAGCGCCCGGGCCTTATCCGCCGGCGCTCCATAGCCTGTCAACGCGACCAGCGTCACCGCATCGAGGTCCGGATTCGCGCGGATCGCGCGCGCCACTTCGAAGCCGTCCATATCCGGCATGCCGACATCGATGATCGCGATCTCGGGCCGGGTCCGCGCGATCAGCGCAAGCGCGCCGCGCCCGCTATCGCTGATCGTCACCGCATGGCCGTCGAGTTCGAGCAGCACGGTCAGCACGTTCAGCGCATCGGTATTGTCATCGACCAGGAGCAGACGGGCCGGCCGCGGCGGCGCCGGAGCAGCGGCCGCTTCGGCGGGCGCTTCGGCTTGCCCGGCACGCAGGATCGGCAGCCGCAATGAAAACCGGCTGCCTTTGCCGGCCCCTTCGCTATGCACGCCGATCGAGCCGCCGTGCAGTTCCACCAGCCGCTTCGCCACCGCCAGCCCGATCCCGAGACCGCCTTCCGAGCGCCGGGCATCGCCGGCCGATTGCGCGAACAGATCGAAGATTTTCGGTTGAATCAGCGGATCGATGCCGATGCCGTTGTCCTTCACGTCGATCGCGACGATGCCGGCATCGTCGCCCGCGAGCGGCGCGACCGCCAGTTCGATCACGCCGCCGGCCGGCGTGTATTTCGCCGCGTTCGACAGCAGATTGCCGAGGATCTGACTGAGTCTGACGGGGTCCGCGTGGACGGCGAGCGGCGCGTCCAACCCGGTCCGGATCAGCGTATGGCCGCGCGCCGCGAGGTCGTGGCTCACCAGAGCGAGCGCATCGTCGACGATCTCGTTCAACCAGCCGTCGCGCGGCTTGAGGACCAGCTTTCCATGCTTGAGTCGCGCGGCATCGAGCAGTTCGTCGAGCAGCGTGCGCAAATAGCCGCATTGCCGTTCGGCGATGGTCAGGACCTTGTCGATCCTGGCGTCGCTGGACGGCATGCGCCTGGCGACGGCGAGCGCCCCGTCGATCGACGCCATCGGATTTCTCAACTCGTGTGCGAGCATCGCGATAAATTCGTCATGCCGACGATCGCTCTCCGCGCCGGCGTCGCGCACGTTGACCATCGTGACGGCCGCGCCGGCGACCGCCGCGAGATTCGACAGCAGCCGCAAGTCTTCCTGGTCGAAGCGTTGTTCCGCGCGGTGCGCCATCACCCAGACCGCGCCGAGATGACCGCTGTCCGATGGAATCGGCACGACGATTCCCTCGGGAATGTCGATCTCCAACGCGCGCAAACAGGCGAACTGCTGCTGCGGCGCGACGAACAGGCGCGGCAGGCCGGCGTCGAGCGTGATACCGCATGGACATTCGTTCCAGGCCGTGGTGCGGCCCTGCAGCCCCGCGCATTGGCCGGCCACCGACAGCCAGCGGAAACAGCGGCCGCCCGCCGTTTCTTCGACGAGGCTGATGCCGGCGCTGCCGGCATTGCACAGCTCTAACGCTTCGCTCGCAATCGCGTTCAGCAGGTCCGCGCGCGAACCCATCTGCGCGCGCGCGAGACGGACCAGCGCGAGGTTCTCGCGCGCGAAATCGGGCGTCCTCGGCAAGCGTTTCGCGAGTTCGTCAGCGTCGATCGACATGGTGGAAAATCAGGCAGAGAGTGGGGGCACGGCCACCGGTAACGCCCTCCAGTGAGTCTGGCCCTGGCGAGTATAGTGGACTTCGGGGCGGTTTCCGTGACGGCCAAAATATACTGCGCATACGGCCAGCCTATTAGAGCCGGCGCCGCTGGCCCATCATCCGGGTCAGATTCGCGACGATCAGCTCGCGATGATCCAGCATCGCCTCGCGGGTTTCCTGAAGTACCAGCAGCAGGTCCAGCGCGATCGAAATGTCGTGGCCGTCGCGGCGCATTTCTTCCGTCAGATGCTCCTGCCGCAAAATCCGCTCGTCGGCATGCCGCAGGTCTTCCTCTGCTTTCGCGAGTGCTTTCAGCTCCAGTTCAATGTCCATGATGACTCCGGTTGATCTGCCTTCTCCCGTCGGTCAAAGCGCTCCGCTCAGTTGCCGCTCGCCGCGGATTCGTCGTGCGCGTTCGTATGGAGTCCCGAGCGACGCTGCAGCGCGTCAGCGCCGGCGGTGCTCGCGGCGACGAACAGCAGAGCCACGATCTCCCGCGTCGGCACGCTGGTGACGAGCGTGCCCACCTTCGCGGGCCGAAACCACCGGCACCTGAGAATCTCGTTGCTCGGCGCCGCTTGCGCGTGGTCTGGCAGGATCGCGTGGAACACGTGATGGCGTTTGTTCAGTCCGCCGAACTGAAACAGATAGCGCAGATCGTGCGCGATGAGGGTGGCTTCTTCGCTCAGCTCGCGTTTGCCGGCGTCGGCCGGCGATTCGTCGCGCCGGATCGTGCCGCCCGGCAACGACCATCTCGAGCGCGCTCGTTGGACCAGCAGAACCTTGCCGCGCTGCCAGCACACGATGGTGGCTCGCTGCCTCATGCTTGTCGGTTTCCTCTCTTGAATATAGGCTTCCAAACGGCCGTCGAACAGCCGCACCGGGTCGGGCGGCTGCTTCGCGCATCGTTCAGCATAGCTTGAGCAAGGTGCAGGCCCGGCCTTTCAGTATGACGCCGCAGTGACGCCCCGTTGACGAAGCGGGCCGCGCGCGCGGGCGGCCCGCCCGGCGTGGGCGCGGGGGCTGCCGCAACGCCGGCGGGCCACCCGAGGAATAGTCGTTGCTGTTTGTCGTAAATCGTCGTAGAAAAGCCTGTCGAAAACCTGCTGTTCGCAACTGACCCGTAAGCGATCCGCGAGCGATAGACCGACGCGGATCGCTCGCACCAGACGACGGCGAGCCCGCGCCCGCCGCGACTCCGACATAGGGATAACTCAAATGCCACAACTGCTTTGCGATATCTGCGGCGTGCGACCCGCCACCGTTCGCCTTGCGTTGCTTCAGAACGGCCAGCGCAGAATCGTCGATGTATGCGATTTTCATTATGGACAACTGACCCGGCATCAACGCTCGCTGTCGCCGCTCGAAGCGCTGTTCCGGGCCGGCGCGCTCGACGGCGGCGAGCACGGCAAGCCCGGTGACGCGGACGCCGCCTTTCCGGACAGTGCGCCGCGCCAGCAGGTGGAGGGCGTCGAAGGCGCGGCGATCGAGCAGTACTTCAGCGACCTGACCCGCGAGTTATTGCAGCGCTCGGTGGAGCGCGCCGCGCAGTTCGGGCGGCGCGAGGTCGACACCGAGCATCTGCTGTACGAGCTGGCCGATCACGCGGTGGTGATTTCGATCCTCAAGAGCCTGGGCATCTCGGCCGACGACGTGCGCGCGTTCATCGACGCGAACGCGCAGCGCCGCGAGCCGCTCGACGCCGCGCACAGCGGCCCGATGGGCGTGTCGCCGCGGCTCAAGAGCGCGCTCGATCGCGCGTTGGCCGCGTCGCGCCAGCTCGGCCACAGCTATGTGGGCCCCGAGCACCTGCTGATCGGCCTCGCGCAGGTGCCCGACAGCTTCGCCGGCGATCTGCTCGCGCGCCTCGGCGCAACGCCGCAAACGCTGCTGCAACAGACGCACCGGGCGGTGGGCGCGGGCAGCGAGCCGCGCAAGGCGAGCGAGCCGTCGCGCACCCCGCACCTCGACAAATTCAGCCGCGACCTGACCGCGCTCGCGCGCGACGGCCGGCTCGATCCGGTGATCGGCCGCTCCGGCGAGATCGAGACCGTCGTCGAAGTGCTGGCGCGGCGGCGCAAGAACAATCCGGTGTTGATCGGCGAGCCGGGCGTCGGCAAGACGGCGGTCGTCGAGGGCCTCGCGCAGCGGATGATCAGCGGCGACGTGCCCGAATCGCTGCGCAACAAGCGGCTGGTCGAACTGAACGTGAACTCGATCGTTGCCGGCGCCAAGTATCGCGGCGAGTTCGAGGAGCGCGTGAAGCAGGTACTCGACGAAATCACCGCGCAGCGCGACACGCTCGTGCTGTTCGTCGACGAAGTCCACACGATCGTCGGCGCGGGCCAGGGCGGCGGCGAGGGCGGTCTCGACATCGCCAACTCGTTCAAGCCGGCGATGGCGCGCGGCGAGCTGAACCTGATCGGCGCGACCACGCTCGCCGAATATCAGAAGCACATCGAAAAGGACTCCGCGCTCGAACGGCGCTTTCAGCCGGTGCTGATTCCGGAGCCGAGCGTGGTGCAGACCATCAACATCCTGCGCGGCTTGCGCGACCGGCTCGAAGCGCATCACAAGGTGACGATCCAGGACGACGCGATCGTCGCCGCAGCCGAGCTGTCGGACCGCTATATCAGCGGGCGTTTCCTGCCGGACAAGGCGATCGATCTGGTCGACCAGGCGGCCGCGCGCGTGAACCTGTCGGCGACCTCGCGCCCGGCGGCCATTCTGGAGTACGAAGCGGAACTGGCGCAGTTGCGGCGCGAGCAGGACTATGCGGCGTCGCGCAAACAGTACGACCGCGCGCATACGCTAGGCGACGAAATGAAGGACAAAGAGCGCCAGCTGAGCGACGCGACCGACGCGTGGAAAAAACGCGTCGGCTCCGATACCTCGGAGGTGACGATCAAGCAGATCGCCGAGATCGTCGCGAAACTCACCGGCATTCCGGTCGCGCAACTGACCGCCGAGGAACGCGAGCGGCTGCTGAACATGGAAGCGCGCCTGCATCAGCGGGTGATCGGCCAGGACGAGGCGGTCACCGCGGTCAGCGATGCGGTGCGGCGCTCGCGCACCGGCTTGCAGGGCAAGCAGCGGCCGACCGCGGTGTTTCTGTTTCTGGGGCCGACCGGGGTCGGCAAGACGGAGCTTGCGAAGGCGCTGGCCGAAGTCGTGTTCGGCGACGAAAACGCGATGCTGCGCGTCGACATGAGCGAATACATGGAACGTCACGCGGTCGCGCGGCTGATCGGGTCGCCGCCGGGCTATATCGGCCATGACGAAGGCGGCCAACTGACCGAGCGGGTGCGCCGCCGTCCCTACAGCGTGATCCTGCTCGACGAGATCGAGAAGGCTCACCCGGACGTCTACAACGTGCTGCTGCAGGTGTTCGACGACGGCCGCCTGACCGACGGCAAGGGCCGCGTGGTCGATTTCAGCAACACGCTGATCATCGCGACCAGCAACCTCGCCGCCGATTTGATCAGCGGTCAGAGCCGGGTCGGTCCGGGCTTTCTGAATAGCGGCGCGGTGTCGGTATCGAGCGGCGTGATGGCGACGCTGCGCCAGCATTTCCGCCCGGAGTTTCTGAACCGGATCGACGACATCATCGTGTTCAAATCGCTCGATCGCGAGGAGACGCGCCGGATCGTGCTGCTGCAACTCGAACAGGTGCGGCGTATCGCGCATAGCCAGGACATCGAGATTACGTTCGACGCGTCGATCGTCGACTATCTCGCGACCGAAGGGTATCGGCCCGAGTACGGCGCGCGCGAGTTGCGCCGGCAGATCCGCCAGCTGATCGAAAACGAGTTGGCCAAGGAGATTCTGGCGGGGCGGGTCAGCGAAGGGAGCAAGGTGCTGTGCCGCTACGATGCGAACGCCGCACGGGTGGTGTTCGAGCCGTCCGGCAGCGGTGGCAGTAGTGGTGGAGAAAGCGGTGGAGAAAGCGGCGCCGCAACCAGCGCCGCAACGAGCGCCGAACCTGGCGGCAAAGCGAGTGGCGAAATCGCTGCGCCGCCGGCCGGTATCAACCCGCCGGCGGCGCAGTGAGGTCGCGAGCCGCGTGACGTGACCGGCGGCTGACGCGCGTCGAACGCGTCAGTTCGCCGGCACTTTCTCGGTCTTGAACATCAGCGTCACGCGCAACTCGGGGCAGGTGCGCGACACACCGCGGGCCACATGCGGAATGTCGCCTTTGAAGAACAGCAAGCGGTTCGGCTTCGGATAAATCGACGCGACGATATCCTTTTGCGCCCGATCCAGCAGGACGGTTTCGCCGGCCCAATTCGGATTCCACACGGGCTGCGGGTAGTAGATGCAGGTATAGCTGTTGGGCGAATCCGAGTCGGTGTGAATCGTTCCCTCGGTGCCGAACGGCATCCCGTTCGCATAGCAGCGCACCAGCGTATGGCCGGCCAGCAACGTGCTTTGCAGAAGCGTCCAGAAGCGGTGGATCGGTTCGGCCTCGCGCTTCAGCTCTTCAGCGCAATCCGGCGGCGGCCATTTGCCCGACGAGTAGCTATACGAAGCGGATTTTCTATAGCCGGCGAAATGCTTATGCCAGAACGAATAGATATCTTTTTTCGATTGGGACTTCCAGCCGAAGTCCCAACCGGGCGCATCGAGGAATGAATAAATAGCGTGTTGATCCACGATGTCGAGTACTTCGTCGTAGCACTCGAAGAAAGGCATCTGCGGGTCAACGCGTTCAACACTTTTGGCAGACAAGGCGGGACTCCGTAAAGAGGGCGGTGGTGGGGGGGGGGCTGGCGTGTGCGACGATGCTTAGTCGTCGCCGCCGTCATCGCCACCGTCGTCGCCGTGGCCCTTGGCGCGCGATTTCCCGTGAGCTGTGGCAGGGGCTTTGGCGGGCGCCTTGGCGTGGCCGCCACCGTCGCCGTCGCCGTCGCCATCATGGCCGTCGTCGCCATCGTGACCGTCGTCGTCGCCATGACGCGTCGCGGCCGCCATCGTGAAGCTGTTCATGCCGGGCACGCGTTGCTCGGCACTCGCCGGGCCGGCCGCCGGCGATACTGGCGGGCGGACAGTCTCGCTCGCCACGGCGTTCGCAATGCCGAGTTTTCCCAATATGCCGACTGTCGTCACCATCGTCGCAATATGACGTCGCTTGATCATCTCGAATGCCTCCGTTCAGTGAATTGGCAGCATTGGAATTTATCAAGCAAGTCAGGCGGCGCAATAGAACAAGTATTAAAGTCTGTTCGCCTAAATAAAGATATAAAGTGCCGGTCGCTTTTTGACGCGCATCGCGCATCGCGCGTCGGTCGCGCTAATTTTGCGACGCGCATCAGCGTGTCGAAGCGGCCGCTGTCAGCACGTCGTCGATAAACGCGCCGACGCGTCGATGCAAAATCCGCCGGCGCGTTGCACGCTCAGCGGCTGCGCGATGCGTTCGTGGCCGCGGCCGGGCAGCAGCGGGGTGTTGCGTCGCGGTGAGTCAGGGCCGACTGATAGCGCGGCGCGAGTTCGAGATGATCGAGCAAACCGCCGAATTCGCCGAGCCGGCGTTTCACGTAAGCCGGCACGTCGACCCCCGCGTAATCGTAGAAGCCCTCACCGGTACGGATCCCATCGCGGCCCTGCTCCATGTTTTGCGAGACGATCGCCGCGGGTTCGAAGCGCGGCCCGATCTCGCCGGCCAAGTAGCGCGACGCGTAATAGAGAATGTCGCAACCGCCCCAATCGATGAATTCGAGCAGTCCTAGCACCGAGAAGCGCAAGCCGAAGCCGGTGCGCACCGCGGTGTCGATATCCTCGACGCTGGCCACGCCTTCTTCCACCATCCGCGCTGCTTCGTTCATCACCAGCGCTTGCAGACGCGGCACGATATAGCCGGCCGCCGGCGCGCACTCGACGGGCGCCTTGCCCGCGCGCCGCAACAGCTCCTTGAGTCGCGCCACCACGGCGGGATCGGTGATCTCGCTACGGCTGATCTCGACCAGCGGCATCAGATGCGCGGGATTGAGCCAGTGCGCGTTGATGAAGCGCTGCGGCTGCGTGACGAGTTCGTGCAGATCGGTGACGAGGAACGTCGACGTGGTCGACGCGATCGTCGCCGTGCTACCGACTCGTTCGCACAGCCATGCGAAAGCGTCGCGCTTCGCGTCCATCACTTCGGGCACCGCCTCGAACACGACCTCGCAGTCGGCCAGCCCCGCTTCGGCGCGTCTACGATCGACCACCTCGACACGCGCGAGCGTGTCGGCGGCCTGCGCCGCATCGAGCCGCCCGAACTCGACCAGCGAGCGCAACTGCCGCTCGATCTCGCCGAGGGCGCCCTTCGCGAATGCCGCGCGCGCGGCGTCGTCGCGCTGCTTGAAATCGATCAGCGTGACCCGCAAGCCGGCGAACGCAAACGCGAGCGCGATCCCCTGGCCCATGCGGCCGGCGCCGAGCACATGCACATGGTTGGGCTGAGCGGCGCGCGTCGTCATGCGAGCCCCCGCTTCAGCAGCTCGCGCATCGCATCGCGCGACAACGACGCGAGCCCGAGGTTTTCGAGCGTGCGCCCCTCGCGATACAGATCGCGTTGCGCCACCGCGCTCGCGATACTCAGGAGTCCTTGCGCGACCGGCGTCGGCACGCCGGCCCAGCGACCGGTCGAGACGATCAGCGACAGCCCGAGCCGGGTGTCCTCCAGCATGTAGCGATGCGCTTTCAGGTCGATCTTCTCGCGCCAGTCGCCGCTGTCGGTCAGCTTGCCGTGCGCGCCCCGGCCGTACATCCATTCGTCGCCGTCGCTCGCGTAGTGGTCGGCGAGCGGAAAATGCGGCGCCGCGTAGCCGAGCGCTTCGCGCACCGCGATACGTTCGGCGTCGAGCGCATTGGTCACGCGGCGGATCGATGGCTGGGTGCCTTCGTTGTGAATGTCCCACGCTTCGAAATGTTCGAGCGGTCCCGCGTTCATCATGATCAGCGGCGGATGAATCACCGGGCCGGCATTCATCAGCGCGCCGCTCAGTGCATCCTCGATCGGCTCGACGCTCGGGTAGCCGTCCTTGAGCACCGGAAACGCCCAGTCGGCCGCCGCCGGCAATACTCCGGTCGGCAGGCGGGTCGCGTAGGCGCTGATCACCACCTGGTTTTCACCGTGACGGCGTACCAGATACGGCAGCGTGCCGGTTTCCGCGAACGCGACGTTCGCCCGATTGCCCGCGTCGGCCAGCGCCTTCGCGAACACATAGCTGCCGAACGTGCCGGGCGGCAGATACACGACCTGGCCATCGGCGAGCAGCGGCGCGAGCTGCTGCGCGAGCGCTTCGTGCGTGGTGGACGGCAGCGGGATCACGATCAGGCGCGCGTCGCGCACCGCGCTGCCGAGCTCGTCGGCGAGATGAATCGCGCCGCCGGCGTCGCCGACCGGCACGCGCCGCGTGCCGCGCCAATCTTTCACGTTCAGCTCGCCGAGTTCGCGCAGCCGCGCAGCCGCGTCCGTATCGCGCCGCCACCACGTGACGTCGTGGCCCTTTTCCAGCATGTCGATGGCCGCCGCGAAACAGCCGTGCCCGCCGCCCAGTACGCTTACCTTCATCGTTCGCCTCCTTATCCAGTGGTAGCGCCGAGATTAAGCGGGCGGCGCGGCGGCCGCACTTCAACACGCGCAAACGTTGTTCAACAGCGGCAACGCAATCGCGCCGGCCGCAATCGGCGCGATCTATAGGCGCCGTCCGGGCGAGCCGCGCTATACGGGTCAATCCGTTCTTGCGCTGAGATTTTGGTCAACCGATGATATGCGTGAGGCATTTCGCCGTCTTCTTGTGGCCATTGAACGATGGAAATTTCGATTCCGCGCAAACACAGCAACCGGCTCGGCGCGACCCGCGCGCGCGAGGACGTCCAACGCGAAGTCGCGAAACTGCTTTGCGAGCACCGGATGGAAGTGGCGGGCCACGAACCGCTGCATGCCGAGCTGTATGGGGTGCCGCTGCATCGCGCGAGTCTGCTCGAGCTGTGCTACGGCCGCGCGACCCGGATCGATGCCGGCGAACTCGACGATCACTTCCTGTTTCGCAGCACGCTCGCCGGCCATTGCGAACTGCAATCGGGCAGTCAGCGCGTGTCGCTGTCGGCCGGCAGCCTGAGCGTGTCGTCGCCGTCGCGCGCAAGCCGCATCAGCACGGACACCGACTGCCGCAGCCTGCTGCTGCGGGTCGATCGCGCCGCGCTCGAACTGCGTCTTGCCGACATGCTGCAAAGCTCGCTGCGCCAGCCGCTGGTGTTCGATCTCGAAGTTGGCCGCGCGCATAGCGGCGCCGCCGCGTTTCATTCGACGCTGCGCTATCTGTGCAACCTGTGCGAGCAGATCGACGCGAGCGCGCGCGACAGTCTGCTCGGCCCCGAACTCACGCAATGGCTCGTCACGCTGTTGCTGCTGCAGTTGCCGCATTCGTACAGCGACGCGCTCGCGCGCGGCGCGAAGCCGCCGCTGCCGACGCACGTCAAACGCGCGCGCGACTATATCGACGCGCATCTGGGCGAGCCGCTGTCGGTCGCGACGCTCGCGCAGGCGGCGGGCGTATCGCCGCGCACGCTGCAAAACGGCTTCAGCCAGTTTCTCGACGTGTCGCCGGCCGAGTACATCCGCGAGCGGCGGATCGAAGCCGTGCACCGGGTGTTGCAGCAGAACCCGCAGCGCAGCGTCACCGACGTGCTGCTCGAACACGGCGTGCACAGCTTCGGCCACTTCGCGAAAGCGTATGCGCGCCGTTACGGCCAGCCGCCTTCGGCGACCGCGAAGCGCGGCGCGTCGTCGTTGCGAGCGTCGTCATGAGCCACGCAGGCGATTCGCTGCCGCGCCCGGGCGACGAACCCGAGGGCGCGTTGCGCGTACAGGACCTCGACCTGAACCTGCTGAAGACCTTCAACGCGGTGTACGCGGAGAAGCACGTGGGACGCGCGGCGCTGCGTCTGGGCATCACGCAGCCGTCGGTCAGTCATGCGCTCGGCCGGCTGCGGCTGCTGTTTCGCGACGCGCTGTTCGTGCGCACCGGCGGCGGGGTCGAACCGACGCCGCGCGCGCAGCGGCTGGCGGCGTCGATCGAGCGCTCGCTGTCGATTTTGCAGGCGGTGCTCGACGAAGGCGCGCAGTTCCTGCCGGCCAGCTCGCGGCGCACGTTCCGCCTGTATATGAGCGATTTCGCGGAGAGCGCGTTTTTACCGACACTGCTGCGCGAACTCGACGAGCGCGCGCCCGGCGTCGTGATCGAAACGCTGCAGATCGACGACAGCCAGTTCAACGGCGCGATCGAGTCGGGCCGCATCGACTTCGCGCTCGGCAATTTTCCGCAGGCGTTCAGTCACTTCCATAGCTGCGAACTGCTGCGCGAGCGCTATGTGCTGATGATGCCGCGCCGCGTCGCCGAGCGTTACGCGCTGACCGACCGCTTCGTGCTCGACGCGACGGTGCCGCCGACGTTGCAGTTCATCTCGGTCAGTTCGCATCCGCAGGCGAGCGCGCTGCTCGACGAGCACGGGCTGACATCGCGGGTGCGGGTCGCGGTGCCGAACTTCATGGTGGTGCCGGCGATTCTGTATCGCTGCGATTACGCATTGATCCTGCCGCGCACGGTCGCGCGCGCGTTCGCGCCGCTCGGCGAGATGGCCGCGTTCGAGATTGCCAATGCATCGACGTGGCCGGTCAGCGCGTACTGGCATCGGCGCTTCGACGCGGACCCGGGCCACCGCTGGCTGCGCGCGCTGCTGATGGAACTGTTCAGAATCGGCGCGCGCGAGCCGTACGAAAGCTGGCTCGCGATTCCTCCTAATTTGCGGCCGCCGGCGTCCGGCGCGTGAAGCTCTGAACGCCCCGACACGCGCCGCGCGGCTTTAGAACGACGTCAGCACCCCCGCCACGATCGAGCTGGCGGTGGCACCCGGCTTGCCCACGGCCACACCGCCGCCGCCCGCGCCGTTGATCGTGAACGCCGCGTGCTCGCCGTTATGCACCATCGCCGCGCCGGTATAAAGGACGGTGCGTTTCGACAACGGATAGTCGAGCCGCAGTCCGTACGAGTCGGCATTGCCTTCGCTGTCGGCGATCTTGTGATAGTGGCCGTAGCTCACGAGCAGCGACGCGCGCCCGAGCGGCACCGTCGCATTCACTTCGAAGAAGTCGTTGTGCGGGTTCGAGAACGCGCTGGTCACCGCGGTCGTCACGTCCGGGCCGCCGCGATGGCGCAGATAGACGAACGCCGGCTTCACGAAGCCGAAGTCGTACGAGATCGCGCCGAGCGCGTAATTGCCGGTGGCGGTCGGGCTGGCCGGCGACAACGCGGCCGCCGACGCGGTGCTGAACTCCTGCTGCATGTAATCGATATCGATCGACAGCGGCCCGTTCCCGTAGTTAATGCCCGCGCCATAGCTGTCGCCGAGCGTCGACGGCACGTTGGTCGCGCCGTTCGCGCCGCGCGACGCGGTCGCGCGCAGCAGGAAGCCGGCGAGGCGCGGCGACGTATAGCGCAGCGTATTGCTGGTGCGCAGAAAAGTCGGCAGCACGAAGTTGTTCGCCGCATTGCCCCACGCGAGACCGGCGCCGTAGCCGGGCAGGCTGTAAGTGACCAGCGACGTGTGCAGAATCGTATAGGTCTGGCCGGCCTGCAAGCCGCCGAACGGCCCGGTCAGTCCGACCCAGGCTTCGCGGCCGAACAGCGCGCCGTTGCCGCTGATCGCGCCGGTGGCCGAATTGAAGCCGTTTTCGAGCTTGAAGATCGTCGCATAGCCGCCGCCCAGATCTTCGACGCCTTTCAAGCCCCATTGATTCGCGAACAGATTGCCGCCGCCGATCCGCGCAACGTGATTGGGCCCGAAGTTCACGAATTCGATCGACGTATCGATCCGGCCATATAGCGTGAGGCTCGATTGCGCGAGCGCCGGCATGGCCGCGGCCATGCCCGCCAGCGAAATACACCACTTCCAGTTGGTCATTCTGTCGTCCCGGCGAGAATCGTTGATCGTCGCCTCGCACAAAAAAGCCGCGAAGCGCGTGTTTTGTCGAACAGCCGGCAAAGCCTGCGCGGTGCGCGAGGAGTTGCCGGATAAAACCGGGGCGAGTCTAGGAAGACCAATAGTGGCCGTCGATCAAAGCGGGCGCATATCACTTATAGATGCGATTGATACGCGCCGCGGCGGCCCGTGTGCAGGCCCTGAACGCCCGTGTGGCCGTGGCTTGCCACGCGCGCGCCTGGTAAAACCTTTAGCCGGGTCGGTAATTGCCCCCGTATCAACAAGGGCACAGCCACCTTTGTTGCGGAAATTTGTTTGCGTACGCTGGTTCGCACTCACAACAAAAGATCGATACCCCGGAGAACCTGCGATGACGAACCCCACCGCCAGCCCACCCGCCAGCGCACCCGCCAGCGCACCCGCCAGCGCGAGCAGCGCGCCGCGCGCAGCCAGCACAGCGAGCGCACCCGCTGCAACCAGCCCGGTCCGCACGCGCGGTTACGCGTACGAGTGGTATGTCGTGCTGATCTGCATGCTTGCGTATATCTTCTCGTTCGTCGACCGCCAGGTGCTCGCGCTGATGATCGAGCCGATCAAGCGCGATCTGCATCTGACCGATACGCAGTTCAGTCTCGTGCACGGTTTTGCGTTCTCGCTGTTCTACGCGGTGATGGGCATTCCGCTCGCGTATCTCGCCGACCGCTTCGCGCGGCCGCGCATCATCGCGACCGGCATCGCGTTGTGGAGCGTCGCGACCGCCGCGTGCGGGATCAGCCAGAACTTCGTGCACATGTTCATCGCGCGGATGAGCGTCGGGGTCGGCGAAGCGTCGCTGTCGCCGGGCACGTACTCGATGCTTGCCGACTACTTCCCGAAGGAGAAACTCGGCCGCGCGGCGGGCGTCTATTCGCTCGGTTCGTTCATCGGCGGCGGGATCGCGTTTCTGATCGGCGGCTATGTGATCGCGCTGCTGAAACAGGCTTCGATGGTGACGTTGCCGATCGTCGGCGACGTGCACGGCTGGCAGGTCACCTTCTTTATCGTCGGCTTGCCGGGTCTGCTGGTCGCGCTGCTGTTCATCCTGACCGTGCGCGATCCGCAGCGCAAAGGGCTCGTGCAGGATGCGAGCGGCAACGCGCGGCGCGTGTCGCTGGCCGACTCCGCGCGCTTCATCCGTTCGCATGGCAAAACGTTTTTCTGCCACTACGTCGGCTTTTCGTTCTATGCGATGACGCTGTTTTGCCTGATGAGCTGGACGCCGGCGTTCTACATCCGCCGCTTCGGGATGTCGCCGGTGGAGGCGGGCTATACGCTCGGCACGATCCTGCTGGTGGCCAACACCGCCGGCGTGTTCTGCGGCGGCTGGCTGAACGACTGGCTGCTGCGTCGCGGGCGCAGCGACGGCCCGATGCTCGCCGGTTGCATCGGCGCGGCGGCGATGGCGCTGCCGGCCGCCGCGTTCACGCAGGTCGATAGCCTCGGCGTGTCGCTGACGCTGCTGGTGATCGCGATGTTCTTCGCGTCGTTCCCGATGCCGACCTCGACCGCCGCGATGCAGACGCTCGCGCCGAACCAGATGCGCGCGCAGATTTCGGCGGTGTTTCTGCTGATCTCGAACCTGATCGGTCTCGGCGCCGGCACGACGCTGGTCGCGTTGTTGACCGACAAGGTGTTCGGCTCGCCGCTCGCGGTTGGACATTCGATGTCGGTGGTCAGCCTAGTCGCGGCACTCCTCGCGACAGTGCTGCTGTGGTTCGGCTGCCGCCAGTTCCGTCTGAGCCTCGAACGGGAAAGCCGCCGCGCGTAGCGTGCCGAGCTCAGCGCGACGCACGCATCGCGTGTGCGAGAAATCAACCCGGCGCGAGCTGCTGCTCGCGCGGAAAGCACAGCGTGAACACGGTCCGGACGCCGGGCACGCTGTCCACGTGGCAACTGCCGCCGTGCTTTTCCATGATCGACTTGACGATCGCGAGGCCGAGACCGCTGCCGAGCCCCGGATTGTGGCGCGCCGGATCGACGCGATAGAAGCGGTCGAAGATGCGCGGCAGATGTTCGGCGCCGATCCCCGGACCGGTATCGGCGACCGACAGCACCGCCTGCTCGCCGCGATTCTCGCCGCTGATCGTGACGACCGAGCCGGCCGGCGCATGGGTGATCGCATTCGACAGCAGGTTGTGAATCGCCCGCGTCACCAGCCGCTCGTCGCCGGCGAAGTCCGCCGAGCCGTGCACCTCGATCGCGACGCCGGCGTCGTTCGCCATCGGTTCATAGAGCCGCGCGATCGCATCGATCTGCGCGCCGGCATCGACGCGGCTCAGATCGAGCCGCTGCTGCTTGCTGTCGGCCCGCGCGAGAAACAGCATGTCGTTGACGAGATGCGAGAGCCGCTGATACTCCTCGACGCCCGACTCGATCACTTCGCGGTACTGCTCGGCCGAGCGCGGCCGCGCGAGCGCGATCTGCGCGGACGCGAGCAGGTTGGTGAGCGGCGTGCGGATGTCGTGCGCGAGATCCGACGAGAACTGCGCGAGCTGCGTGAACGAGTGATCGAGACGCGCGAGCATCCGGTTGAACGACTCGGCCAGTTCGCTCAATTCTCCGGCCATGTCGTCCTTCGGCAATGCATGCGCGAGCCGGTTCCACGAGATCTCGTCCGCCTGTCTGGCGAAATTGCGCAACGGCCGCAGCGCGACGGAGGCCACTTGCCACGCGATCACCGCCGCTGCCGCCGACGCCGCCAGTACGACCGCCAGAATGAACAACGCCGAGCGCCGCAGGAATTCGCATTCCTGCGTCAGGTCGTGCTGGACGACGATCCGCAGCGCGTCCTGGCGATCCGCCGGCACCTGCGTTTCAGCCACCCCATAGCGCCGCGCGCCGGCGCTGTCCGCGATGACTTCGGAGGTGCCCTGCGCGTTCGCCGCGAGTGCGGGCGCGTACGGCAGGTAGCCCGCGCTCGACGCGAGCAGGTTGCCCTTGTGGTCATAGATCGCGATTTCCGTGTGTTCTTCGGTGCCGGACGGGATGTAGACCGAGCGGTCGTTGTCGGCGATCGCTTCGGCAGGCACGTCGTGTTCGAGGCGCACGATCACGCTGTTCAGATTGTTGATCACCGCCTGTTCCGACGACACGGTGATCGAGCGGTCCAGCACCTTGTACAGCACGAGACCGCTCAACGCGAGAATCGCCGACGTGGTCAGCGCGAACAGAATGGCCAGCCGCGCGCGCAGCGTGCGCGGAACGAAGCGGCCCATCACACGCATACTTCGCTCCGGTCTTCGAGCACATAGCCCATTCCGCGCACGGTGTGAATCAGCTTCGGTTCGTAGTCTTTATCGATTTTCGCGCGCACCCGCTTGATTGTCGCGTCGACGATATTGGTGTTGCAGTTGAAGTTGATGTCCCACACCTGCGAGGCGATCAGCGAGCGCGGCAGCACTTCATTCTGACGGCGCATCAGCAGCCAGAGCGTCGAAAACTCTTTCGCGGTCAGGAGAATCGGCACGCCTTGCCGGCGCGCTTTTCTCTGCACCAGATCGAGTTCGAGATCGGCGACGCGCAGCACCGAGGTTTCGAGACCGTGCTGATTGCCGCGCCGTAGCAGCGAGCGGATTCTGGCGAGCAGCTCGGCGAAATCGAAGGGCTTCGCGAGGTAATCGTCGCAGCCGATATCGAAGCCCTTCACGCGGTCGCTCACTTCGTCGCGCGCGGTCAGCACAAGTACCGGCGTGCGATGGCTCTTGCGCAATTCGGAGAGCACGGTCCAGCCGTCGATACCGGGCAGCATCACGTCGAGTATCGCGAGGTCGTATTCTTCCGTTTTCAGCAGATGCAAACCGGTAATGCCGTCCTCGGCCCAGTCGCACACGAATCCGGCTTCGGTCAGGCCCATTTTCAGATAGGCACCGGTCTTGGCTTCATCTTCCACGATCAGAATTTTCATATTGTTGTCGAGCAGAAAGCAGGTTGTTGCGCTGCCGATGACCGGCACGCGCGCACCTGGAATTACAACGGGATGAATGGAACGGAGCGGAACCGCCGCTGACTACCACGGGGGTTGCGTCGCGACGGTATGCGCAATCAGCGCCTCCGTATAGGACTCAGCTTAAAGGGACCGCACGATTATCGGAATAGTTCCATCTGAAACGCACTGTTGAAAATCGCAGTTATTTCAAGATATTAGGCCGCGTGCGAGCCGATTAATTTTGAGACAAAGGGATTTCGCTTGATGACGTAAAAGTCATGTTCATGTCAGAACGACGCGGAGAGTACCAGGCAGAATAGTCCCAAGTGGTACCGCCCCGGTGCCTCATTCAATGGAGAAACATATGAATGCCAAACTGGTAATTGCGATTGTTCTGGCGGGTGCTTCCATCCAAACCGCATTCGCGGACCCGAGTTTCGCGAAAACTCGAGCACAGGTTTATCAGGAACTGATCGAAGCACAGAAGAATGGTTGGACGGCAGCTGTGTCGGATGCATCTTATCCGGAAGTCGCGCGCATTTACGAGCATCAGTACAGGAAGACTAGCGAGAAGACCGCAACGGCGGCCACCGCCGCGACCAGCGGCGAGGGACCGGAGGCGCGCGGCACCAGCCAGTCCGGTGCGCCGAAGTCCGGTATGCCGAAGTCGGGCCGCGCGCAGATCCGTACCGATGATTGCGTCGGGCCGGTCAGCTACTGCAACGTCTACTTCGGTTCCTGATTTGCCGGCGGCCGCGAGGTTCGATCGTGAGGCTTGCAACTGACGAACCATCGGTTAACTCAAGCGGGTTCGCTCGGCGCCCGCCGCTGGATTTTTTTTCGGGTTCATCCGCGCGCGCTCGCACCGCGTGCGGATGGTTTGTCTACCCGCTGTACATGAAGGAAATCACGCGATGCAATATTCAACGCAAATGCTGGCGCAAAACAAGGTATGGGCGTACGAAGCCGCGCTCGCCGACTCTACGCTGTTTGGCCGGATTTCGCGCGGGCAGTCGCCGCGGGTGCTGTGGTTTGGTTGCTCGGATAGCCGGGTGCCGGCTGAATCCGTGACCGGCTGCGGGCTCGGCGACCTGTTCGTACATCGAAACATTGCCAACATCGTGTCGCCCGACGATCCCAGTGCGATGAGCGTGATCGAATACGCGGTCGTCGCGCTGCAGGTGGAGGAGATCGTCGTGTGCGGCCATTACGGCTGCGGCGGCGTGCGCGCGTCGCTGCTGCCGGCGCCCGACGAGCTGCCGCATGTCGGCAGACGCATCGGACCGTTAAGGGCACTAGCCTGTCGCTGCGGCGGCGAGCTCGATCGGCTGGCCGACGTCGACGCGAAGACCAACCGGCTCGCCGAGCTGAACGTGCTCGAACAGGTGCGCTCGCTGCGCGCGATGGACGTGATCCGCGACGCGCCGCAGCCGCCGAAGATACACGGGTGGATCTTCGATACTCGCAGCGGCCTGATCAAGGTGCTCGATCCCACCGACGAATGAAGCTGCGCGCGCGCACATGGCCACCCGCATCGCGGGTGCGCCTTTTTTGTTTGTGCGCCGCTAACAAGAACATGCCGGGAGAATGAATGAGTTTCAAAAAGTATCTGACCACGCTGCCGCAAGATGGCTTTGCCGGAGTGGTGGTGTTTCTTGTCGCGTTGCCGCTGTGCCTCGGGATTGCCAATGCGTCGGGCGTCGATCCGCTCGCCGGCTTGCTGGCCGGGATCATCGGCGGGCTGGTCGTGGCGTTGCTGAGCGGTTCGCAACTGAGCGTCAGCGGTCCGGCCGCGGGCCTGATCGTGATCGTCGTGACCGGCATGGAGCGGGTCGGCGGCTTCCAGGGTTTGATGGTCGCGGTGTTGCTGGCCGGTCTGCTGCAGGTCGGCTTCGGGATGCTGAAAACCGGCCGGTTCGCGGGCTACGTGCCGGCGTCGGTCACGAAGGGGATGCTCGCCGCGATCGGTGTGCTGCTCGTGATCAAGCAGCTCCCGGTTGCATTGGGCATTTCGGACACACCGGTCAATGCGCTGCCTGGCGGGATGATCGATACGCCGCTCGGCCAGGTGTCGATCGTCGCGTGCGTGATCGCGGTCGTGTCGGTCGCGCTGATCATGGTGTGGGACAAGCCGGCCATCAAGCGCGTGCGCATTCTGCGGCTGATTCCGTCGCCGCTGGTGGTGGTCGCGCTCGGTATCGTCACCGTGCTGTTGCTCAATTCGAGCGCGCCGCAGTTCGCGCCGCCGGCCGGGCACCGGGTGATGTTGCCGTCGCTGTCGTCGCTCGGCGATCTGTTCGCAGGGTTCTCGCTGCCGCGCGTCGAGCAGCTGGTCAGCTTCGACGTGTGGAAGCTCGCGGTCACGCTGGCGATCGTCGCGAGTCTGGAAACGCTGCTCAGTCTCGAAGCGCTTTATCAGATCGATCCGGCCAAACGCAAGGTGCCGGCCGATCAGGAGCTGAAGGCGCAGGGCGTCGGCAATATGGTGGCCGGCATCTTCGGCGGACTGCCGATTACGTCGGTGATCGTGCGCAGCTCGGTGAACGTCAGCGCGGGTGGCCAGACGCGCATGTCGGCGATCGTGCACGGCATCCTGCTGCTGGCGAGCGTGTTTCTGCTCACCGGTCTGATCAACCTGATCCCGTTGGCCAGCCTCGCGGCGATTCTGATCGCCACCGGTATCAAGCTCGCGAAGCCGTCGCTGTTCGTGCACGTCGCGCGCGAGGGCAAGGTGTCGTTCGTACCGTTTCTTTTCACGCTCGGCGGCGTGCTGGTGTTCGACCTGCTGATCGGCATCTGTCTCGGGGTGATCTGCAGCCTGGTGTTCGTTCTGCTGATCAATATCCGCCGGCCGTTCACGATGGTCGAGCACGACGATCACATGCTGCTGTCGTTCCGCAAGGACGCACTGTTCGCGGTGGCGGTCGGACTGAAAGAGCGTCTCGCGCATGTGCCGGACAACACGAAGCTGGTCGTCGATTATCGACGCGCGGAGTTTATCGATCCTGAGGTCAAGGAGGTGATCGACCGCTTCGCGGTGGAATCGACGATTCGCGGCGTGTCGGTTCAGTATCGTTGAATGTAGCCGCCGGTTCTCCGCAAGGGGGCCGGCGGTTTTGCCGTTAACGCGCGCTCACACGCTGTGTTTGAGCACCTTAAATAAAAGAAGAACCGGCGTTATCTGGCTAATTTTATGCGCCGATTTACGCTAGGAAATCCGCACCGCATCGTCTACGCTTAAGCGAGCCGGTTTTCCGCGGACCCGTGCGTCACCTCTCCCCACTCTGCGAAGCCGACCCGTCGTGACAAGGCCATAAACGATTCGAGTCGTACGCTTTTGTTGACTGCGAAGGGTTGCGCCATCCTGCTTTTCCACGCCGCATCGCGCGTGGACGATTGCCGCATTCCTGCGCTGCAATTCATCGGAACACATAAAAAGCACGGAGACGCTCATGCCCATCAAGCGCATTCAAGGAATTGTCGGCCTGCCACTGCTTGCGGTCGCGTTCGGCCTGCCCGCGGTGTACGCCGCCGACGAAGTTCAGAACACCACGACCGTCACCGCGTCGCCGGTGCCCGCGACGCTGCAACCGGTGAGTCAGGATCAGCTCGACCGCGCCGCCGGCAATCAGGCGGCGTGGCTGCATTCGAACGGCTCGTACGCGCAGACGCGCTTTTATCCGGGCACGCAGATCAACCGCACCAACGTCGCCAGGCTGAAGCCAGCTTTCATTGTGCAGACAGCGGTCAACGAGTCGATGGAAACCGCGCCGATCGTGTCGAACGGCGTGATGTTCCTGACCACCTCGTACAACCACGTGTACGCGGTCGATGCGACCACCGGCAAGGAGTTCTGGCATTACAAGCACAAGATGGGGCCGGTCACGACATTCTGTTGCGGGCCCAACAATCGCGGCGTCGCGATCTCGGGCGACCGTCTTTATATGGGCACGCTCGACGCCAAGCTCGTCGCGCTCGACGCGAAGACCGGCAACGTGGTGTGGCAGAAAGAAATCGCCGACCCCGACCAGGGCTATTCGGAAACGATGGCGCCGGCGGTGGTCGACGGCAAGGTGCTGATCGGCACGAACGGCGGCGAGTACGGGATTCGCGGTTTCGTCAAAGCGTTCGATGCGAATTCCGGCGACCTGCTGTGGACCTTCTACACGATTCCGGACAGCGGCCATGAAGGCGTATGGGCAACCAAGGACGCGACCGGCCGCGACGAGAAACGCGACATCGCCGCCGAAAAGAAGCAGCTGGCCGACAAGGGCGGTGACTTCTACAAGACGCTCGGCGGCGGCGTGTGGATGACGCCGGCGATCGACCGGCAAACGCAAACGGTGTTCTTCGTGGTCGGCAATCCGTCGCCCGACCTGTACGGCGCGATCCGCCCGGGAGACAACCTGTACACCGATTCGCTTGTCGCGATCGATCTGAACACCGGCAAATACAAATGGCACTACCAGTACGTACCGCATGACGTGTGGGATCTCGACGCGGTGAGTCCGCCGGTCCTCGTCGACGTGCGCGACACCGACGGCAAGATGATTCCGGGCGTCGTGCACGCGGGCAAAACCGGCCACGTGTACGTGCACGATCGCGCGACCGGCCGGCTGATCCGCTTCTCGCAGGCGATGATTCCGCAGGAAAACATGTGGACGCTGCCGACCGCGGCCGGCGCGCGGATGCTGCCGGGCGCGAACGGCGGCGTCGAGTGGTCGCCGATTGCGTTCGATCCGCACACGCGGCTCGTCTACGCGGCCAACCTGCATCAGCCGATGACCTACCAGGTCGAGGAAGCCGCTTACCCGGGCGGCAGCAAGCTGTGGCTCGGCGGCGCGTTCAAGACGATTCCGAGCGAGCAGCAGTGGGGCAAGCTGTCGGCGGTCAACATCGACACCGGCAAGATCGCGTGGGACTACAAGACCGAACAGCCGCTGATCGGCGGCGTGCTCGCGACCGCCGGCGGGCTCGTGTTCAACGGCGAAGGCAACGGCCTGTTCCGCGCGTTCGATGCCGCCAACGGCAAGAAGCTGTGGGAGTTCCAGTGCGGCGCGGGCGTCAATGCGCCGGCCGTGTCGTACACGGTGAACGGCAAGCAGTACATCGCGGTGGCGGCGGGCGGCAATACCCAGCTCGACTTCAAGCGCGGCAATAGCGTGATCGTGTTCGCGCTGCCATGACGGCGCGCGGACCGGGGGTAATTGCCCGCGTGGCGCTGCCGCTGCCGGCGCGCCTCGCCAACGCGGCAGTGCTGTGCGGCTGCTTGCTGGCCGCGGCGCTGCCGCCGGCCGCGCGCGCCGATGCCGCGGCGGGCCAGGCGAAGGCTCAGGTGTGCGCGGCCTGTCATGGGCCGATGGGCAATTCGACCACGCCCGATTATCCGAGTCTGGCCGGCCAGAGCGCGCGCTATCTGTATCTCGAACTGAAGGACTTCAAGGACGGCCGACGCAGCGATCCGCGCATGTCGCCGATGGCGGCGAACCTGTCGCGCGAGGACATGCAGGATCTGGCCGACTACTTCGCCGCGCAGACGCTCGTACCGGTGCCGTACAAGGCCGACAGCGCGAGCATCGACGCGGGCCGCAAGAAAGCCGCCGAAGTGCTGTGCACGATGTGCCATCTCGGCGGTTTTGCCGGGCAGAACGAGATTCCGCGCGTCGCGGGCCAGCACTATCAGTACATCGTCAAGCAGTTGCAGGATTTCCGCTCGCATACGCGGACCAACGACGCGGGCAACATGACCAGCGTGACGCGCAATCTGAGCGACGACGACATCCACAACCTCGCCGCCTATATCAACAATTTGCAGTGACACGGGGGGAGACGCGATGAAACCGCTACTCGTGCGTTCGTTCTCGCCGGCCGTCGCGCTGGCCGTCGTGCTTGCCGGGATGTTCGGCGCGGGCGTGCCGGCGGCCGCGCAGGATCAGGGAGAGATCAACCGGCAACTGCTGGCGGCCGCCAAAGACGACGACCCGCAGGCGCTGCTGGCCGCGTTGCAGCGCGGCGCGTCGGTCGATGCGATGAACCGGATCGGCGACACGCCGCTGATCACCGCGTGCAAGAAGGGCGATACCGCGATGGCGCGCACGCTGCTCGAACACGGCGCGAGCGTGCAGCACGCGAGCGCGCCGGGCATCACGCCGCTGATGGCCGCCGCTTACGGCGGCTTCGATGAAATCGTCGCGTTGCTGCTCGCGCACGGCGCCGATCCGCTCGCGACCGACCGGGTCGGCAAGACCGCAATGGAATACGCGGCTGGGCAGGGACAGACGAAAGTCGTCGCGCGTCTGCTCGATGCCGGTGTCGACGTGAACCGCGCGTACAAGAACGATCTGACCGCGCTGATGTGGGCGGCCGGCTACGATCGCGCGGAGACCGCGCAACTGCTGCTCGAGCGCGGCGCGAACCGCGCGCTGAAGGATAACCGTGGGATGACCGCGAAAGACATTGCGGTGCAGACGAAGTCGGCGCGGGTGGCGGGCTTGTTGTCGGCGGGGTAGCGCGGGGCGCGGGCGTTATTTGACGCTGGCGTCGGCGTTGAGCTGCGCGATCACCGGCATTAGTCGCGCGAGCAGTACCGGTAGTTCGTCGAACGAATCGATCAGCGCATCGCCGCGCAACGCGCCGGCCTCGCCATGCGCATAGCCGTAACCGGCGATCACCACCGGCAGCCCCGCCGCGCGCGCGGCCGCGACATCGACCGGCGAATCGCCGACCAGCACGCTGCGCGCGGGCTGCGCGCCGAGCAGGCGGCACGCGTGCCACAGCGGCTCGGGCGACGGCTTCATGCTGGCCAGCGTGTCGCCGGCCACCAGCACGTCGAGAAACACGGCGAGCCCGCTGTTCTCCAGCAGCGCGGCCGCCAGCGCGCCCGGCTTGTTGGTTACGCACGCGCAGCGGTAGCCGTGCTGCCGCAACGCGCGCAGCCCGCTGGCGACGCCCGGAAACACGCGCCCCAACCGGCCGTTGGTTTGCGCATAGTGCCGTCCGAACACCGCGTGCGCATGCTCTAGATCGATCCGCGCGTCGAGCCCGGTCGCGTGAAGACAGCGGCGCACCAGATTGCGCACGCCGTTGCCGATGAAACCGGTCACCGTGTCGAACGGCAACGGCGCGGCGTCGAACTCCTGCAGCATCCGGTTGGCCGCGGCGGCGATGTCGGGCGCGGTGTCGACCATGGTGCCGTCCAGGTCGATCAGGACTGCATCGTAAAGACGCTTCAGTGCCATGACGCGCTCCCGCTTCCGCTGGCGCCGTCGTGCGTGCTCGCACTCGCGCGTGCGCCGGGCGGCGCGCCTGGCGCGGCTGCCGCCGCGTGCCGCGCGGCGGCGCGATGCCAGCGGCGCAGCATCGCCAGATCGACCCACGGCTGCGTTTCGCCGTGCACCGCCGCGGGCAGCGGCTGATGCGGATCGCCCAGATGCGGCAAGACCGCGAGCGCGCCGTCGAAGCTTTCGTGCGCGGTGAACGCGCTCGGCGTGACGATTGCTGGCACCTGCGCGGCGCGCGCGGCCTGCAGGCCGTTGGCCGAATCTTCGAAGGCGACGCAGGTGGCGGCCGGCAGACCGAGCTGTTGCAGCACGTAGCGATAGACGTGCGGCGCCGGTTTTTTCTCCGGCGTGGTGGCGGCGTCGCCGATTGCCGCGAAACGGCTGCGCCAGTCGGCGCCGAAATGCGCTTGCAGCAACGCGTCGAGATTGGCCGGCGTGGTGGTCGTCGCGATCGCCACCGGCACCCCGGCCGCGTTTGCTTCGTCGATCAGACGCGCGATGCCGGGGCGCAACGGCAAGCCGCTGTCGCGCATCCGCTCCGTGTAGTGACGCGTTTTCAGCGCATGCAGCGCGTCGACCACTTCATGCGCGCGCGGGCCGTCGGCCTGTGAATCTTCGAGCGTGCGCCAGTAATGGAGCAGCCGCTCCTTGCCGCCCGCCACTTTCAGCAGACGGGCGTAGAGCGGTCGATCCCAGCGCCAGTCGAGGCCGGCTTGCGCAAACGCGGCGTTGAATGCGTGCAGATGGGCGGATTCGGTATCGGCGAGCGTGCCGTCGACGTCGAAGATAAGGGCCTGCATCGTCGGGTCCTTGCGCGGCGCGATGCCGTCAGATACGGACCACGATAGCCGAGCCGCCAGGCCACGCAAACTCAGAGATTCTTTCGCCTGCGCTAAGGCGGTCTTTATGTGCGCGCCGCGCTAGCTCACCGGCGCGGCTGCGGATCGGTCACGAAGCCGATCTTCGTGAGCCCGCCGCCTTGCGCCGCCGACATCACCAGCGCGACCCGCTCATACGGCACCTTGCGGTCCGCGCGCAGATGCAGTTCCGGTTGCGGCTGCGCCAGCGCGGCCTGCGCGATGCGTGCGCGCAAGCCGTCGTCGCTGACCGGCTGGCCGTCCCAGAGCAGCGCGCCGTCGGCCTGCACCGCGACGTCGACGTGCGTCGGCTTGAGCGCTTGCGGCTGGCTGCTTGCGTGCGGCAGATCGATCCTGACCGCATGCTGCAGCGCCGGAATCGTGACGAGGAAAATGATCAGCAGAACCAACATCACGTCGACCAGCGGCGTCATGTTGATCTCGTTCATGAGCGCCTGATCGTCGTCGTCGGAGAACGGGGTCATTGCCATTCGAGGTCTCCGTCGCGGCTCGTTTGCGCGTTGTCGGCGCGCGTCACCACGCGCATGTGCGGGCCGGCGCTCGACGGCAGTTGCGAGCCGGTCACGAAGTACGCGTGCAGCCCGTGCGCGAAGCGCTTCAGACGCGCGACGATCGCGCGGTTCGCGCGGGTCAGCCCGTTGTAGCCGAGCACCGCCGGAATCGCGACGAACAGGCCGAACGCCGTCATGATCAGCGCTTCGCCGACCGGCCCCGCAACGTGATCGATCGAGCTCTGGCCGGTCTCGCCGATCACGATCAGCGCGTGATAGATGCCCCACACGGTGCCGAACAGTCCGACGAACGGCGCGGTGCTGCCTATCGACGCGAGCACCGCGAGCCCGCTTTGCAGCCGCGCGATCGTTTCGTCCATCGTGTCCTGCAGGCGTCGCGTGATCCAGTCGGACACGTCGATGCGGTCGTGCAGATGCTGCTGCGTCTGTCGATGATGAGTGGCCGCCTCGTGGCCGGCCAGCGCGAGCGCGAGCAGCGGGTTGTCGTGCGCGTCGGCGTCGGGGTCGCCGAGACTGCGCAGGCCGTCGTCGAAGCGGCCGGCGCTCCAGAAGCGCGCGTCGTTGCGGGCCGTCGCGCGCCGCAGCCGCAGCACCTGCCACAGCTTGACGACGATTACCGTCCACGACAGCACCGACATGATCACCAGCACGCCGAGAATGCAGCGGGTGACGAGGTCGCCGGATTGCCAGACGTTTGCGATTCCGTAATGCTGGATCGATTGGATCGGTTGGATGGGCTGCATGGCGCTTTCCTTGGTACGTGGTCCTGTCTATTCGTCGGCGATGTTGCTCGCTACTCGCTACTCGCTGCGCGTTACTCGCTCAGTCCGAACACGAACGACTGCGCGTATGCGGCGCGCACCGGCGTGCCGTTGTCGCGGTACGGCTGGCACGAGCCGGCATGGACGGCCGCGAGCGCGGCGTCGTCAAGGCGCGTCGAACCGCTGCTCTGTTGCAGTTGCGCGGTTTCGATCCGCCCGCTCACGCCGACGACGAAGCGCACCACGGCCGTGCCGTGTTCGCCGCGGCGTTGCGAGATGTCCGGGTAGTCGGGTTTCGGAATCGAACAGTCGATGTGCGGGACGTTGCGCGGCTCGGTCGACGCGGCGGCCGGGTTCGCGGCGGCGGCCGTGGCGGTCGCGGAGGGCGCGGGTGTCGGTGCGGCTGGCGTGGCCGGCGCAGCGGGCGCTGTGGCCGCCTGTTGGGCCGCTGGCGGCGTGGCGGACGGGGCCGCGCTTGCGGACGGCGGCGAGGGCACAGGCGTCGCCGCACTGCGAGGTACGGGCGGACGCGGCTGCGGCGCCGGCTTCACGCGGGCGGCAGGATGAGCCACCGGCGGCGGAACGGCAGCAGCGGGAACGGCCGGCGCGGGCAGCACTGACGTGGGCCGCGCAACCTCAGGCGCAATCTCACGCGCCGGCTTCACCGGCTCCGGCTCGGGACTCAGCAGCACCGCGGTTATCGTGCGCGGCTCGACCGGCCGCTCGACGATCGTGTCGCGCGCGCTCAGCGCAAGCGCCAGCAGCACCAGGTGCGCGCCGATCACCGCGCCGAGCACCAGCGCCGCGCGCCGGTAAGCGGGCGCGGAATTGACCGGCTTTGCGGGACCTGTCACGGCAACCTGGAGCATCATCGCCACCTCCGCGTTCATTGTCCTCCGCTGCCTGGGCATTTCAAACTCACGGCGGCCGGCGTCGCGCAATTCGGGAAATTCTCCCGGCGCCGCGCGTTGTCAAACAATCGCGCGGTGGGCTAACTTCGATAAATGACGCGAACGATCGCGGCGTCACGCAGTTACCACGGAGAACACGATGCAGGAGACCCGCATGCCCAGTTGGAGACCCCGCCGCTCGCTCGCGCTGGCCGGCGCGCTGGCGCTGGCCGCGAGCGCCGCGTGCGCGGCGGCCGCGCCGCTCGCCTACGTGACGAGCGAGAAAGCCGGCGTCGGCGTGATCGACCTCGACACGATGACGCTCGCGCAGACCTTTCCGGTCGGGGCGGACGGTCCACGCGGACTGAGCCTGAACGCGGACGGCACGCGTCTGCTGGTCGCCAACAAGAACACCAACGATCTCGCGGTGATCGACACGGCCAGCGGGAAGGTCGTCAAGCGCGTGAAGATCGGCAAGAACCCGGAATACGTGCGGGTGCACAACGGCTACGCGTACGTGACCTACGAGCCCGGCGAGGACGGCGGCCCGTCGGGAGCCAAAGCCGGCTCGCAAGCGGCGGACAAATCCGACGGCAAACCGCAAGCGCATGCGGAAACACACGCGGAAACACACGCGAATGCGAAAGGCAGTGGCAAGGGCGGCGCCGATGACGACGACAACAAGCTGCCGGCCGAAATCGCGATCGTCGATATGAAGAACTGGCAGGTGGTGCGCTCGGTGACGAGCGGCCACGAAACCGAGGGCATCGAGTTTTCGCGCGGCGGCGAGCAAATGCTGGTCACCAACGAAGGCGACGATACGGTATCGGTCTATCACGCGCGCACCGGCGCACCGGTCCGGACGATCAAGCTCGCGCCCGGCGGCCGGCCGCGCGGCATCCGGCTGTCGCCCGATGGTAAGTACTACGTGGTGACGCTCGAATCGCTGAGCAAGTTCGTCGTGATCGACGCGCACACGTTCGACGTCGTGAAAACCCTCGATACCAAACTCGGACCGTATGGCGTCGCGTTCGGCCCGGACGGCAACCGGCTGTTCGTCGCGGCGTCGCGCGACAAGACCGTGCAGGTATTCGACGGCCACAGCTTCGAGCACGTCGCCGACGTGCCGGTGGGCCAGCGCTGCTGGCACTTCAGCTTCACGCCGGACGGCTCGAAGCTGATGGTCGCGTGCGGCCGTTCCGACGCGGTCTACGTGCTCGACGCGAAGAGTTACCAGCCGCTCAAGCAGATCGGCGATTTGCCGCTCGCATGGGGCATCGTCACCTACCCGCACAGCGACGGTTCGATCGAATCGAATGGAGCGCCGGCGCATTGACCCCGTGCAACGCGGCGGCAACGGGCCGCCGCGTTGCGTTCGTGCTAGCCGCTGTCACTTCCACGCATAGCGCAAGCCCACCCAGAAACCGCGCGGCGCGCCCGGTCCGACGAACTGCTCGTTGACCGGATTCGCGCCGTTGAAGGTATTGCTCGGCCCGGTGAAGAAGTTCTGCCCGAGCGCGCCGAAGCTTGCATAGCGCTTGTCGAGCAGGTTCGACACCGACGCGAACACCTGCAACTGTTTGGTCACCTGATAACTGGTGTCCAGATCGATCAGCAGATAGCCGGAAATCCTGCCGTTCGCGTCCTGGTTGTTCTCGTCGCCCTGCGCGTAGACGCTGCCGCGCCACGTCAGGTTGGTGCCGATCCGCCATTTCGGCAGCGCCTGATAGTCGAGCCGCAGCTTGACGGTGGTCGCGGGAATCCCCGGAATGTGATTGCCCGGCTTCACGGTGATCTTGCCGTTCGCATCGGCGCTCGAATTGCTCGGACTGCTTTCGGTCCATGTCGATTGATAAGTCGCGTCCACATAGCTGTAGCTGCCGGTCACGGTCAGCGGACCGTATTTGGTCTGCCCGGCCAGCTCGATACCTTGCCGGCGCGTGCGCCCGACGTTCTGGAAGAAGCCGAGCGAACTGCCGGCGCCGTTGCTGCTGACGAACTCGATGTCGTTATCGAGCGTGGTCCGGTAGGCGGCCGCGCTCCATGACGTGTGCGCGCCGATCTTGCCGCGCGCGCCGATTTCATAGGTCTTCGAAATGACCGGCGCGAGCGGCGGATCGGAGATGAACTCGTTCGGCAGCGAGCAGGGCGCGTTCGGGTCCGCGCAGGCCAGCTCGATCGCGGTCGGCGAGCGCATCCCTTCGTTGTACGTCGCGTACGCGGTGAAGCCCGGCGTCGGATTCCAGTTGATGCCGACCGCCGGGTTGAAGCGCGAGAACGTGTGGTGGCCGTCCAGCTCGGGTTGCGTGCCGCTTTCGTCGCCGATCGTCGCTTCGGCCCAGTTGTAGCGGCCCGATAGCGTGAGGGTCCAGTGCGGCGTCAGCGACAGGATGTCCGACAGATAGATGCCGTAGTTGGTGTTGTGGGTCTTCGCATAAGTCTGCTGGGCGAAATCGCCGATGCCGACCGTCGCGCGCGAAGCGGTGAACGCCGCGTCCTGCGACGACTGCGTGAAGCGCGAATTGGCGGCATCGAGGGCCATCCCCGCGATGAACTGGTTCTTCATTCCGCCGAGCTTGCCGAGCAGCGTCAATTGCAGGCTCGCGCCGTAGCTGTCGGTGCTGACCACCGACTTTTCGTTGGTCGCCTGCAGCGTGTTGACGTCGCCGTCGTCTTGCAGCGTGCCGTAGTCGTCGTTGACGTTGCTGCTCGTGTTGGTGTTGCGAAAGTGCCGGAAATACGCGTTGCCGCTCAGTTCGACGTTGTCGTTGAAGTAGTGGTCGCCGGACAGCGTCAGGTAGCCGACCGTGTTCTGGTTGCGGTCCGGGTACGTGTACGGTTGTTTCGGGTTGCCAAGGAACGAGCGCGGAATCGTCTGCGTGCCGTGCAGGTCGTTGTCCGCGCCGCCCGCCGATAAGGACAGCGTAGTGTCGGCGTCGGTATAGCGCAGCTTGCCGAACGCCTGGCGGATGCGGCTTTCGTTCTGCTCGGCCCAGCCGTTGTCGTTCGCGGCATTCGCGGTGAAGTAGTAGTCGAGGTTGTGGCCGATCGTGCCGCCCTGTTCGATCTGCGCGGCCTTGCGGCCCCACGAGCCGCCGCTGATTTCGGCTTCGCCGCCCGGGTCGTCCTTGCCGTTCTTGGTCGTGATCGACAGCGCGCCGCCGAGCGTGTTGAAGCCGAAGGTCGGATTCGAGCCGGGGATCAGCTGGATCGTGTCGATCGCCTGTTGCGGCAGCAGGTCCCAGTTCACGACGTCGCCGAACGGTTCGTTCACGCGCACGCCGTCGACGAACACCGACAGCCCCTGCGGCGTGCCGAGCAGCGGCGACGCGGTGAAGCCGCGATAGGTCAGGTTCATCTGATACGGGTTGCCCTGCGCATCGGCGATGTCGACGCTCGGCAGATTTTTCGCGAGGTAGTCGGTCAGCGTCTGGCGTTGCTGCTGCTGGATGTCGGCCGCGTGGACCGTCTGCACGTTGGCCGGCACCTGGTCGAGCGGCGTGCCGATGCCGAGCAGCGGCGTGGTGCCGACTACGACGATCGGCGCAAGCAGGGTGGTGGGGGTGGTGGGGCCGGTCGGGTTTTCGGCCGCTGCCTGCGCCCACGCGCCGGCGCTCAACCCCGCGACAGCGCCGCCGATACAGACGGTGATGCCGGCCCGCCGCCGCAGGCGCCGTGGGCGGCGTGCTGGTGTGCGCATGCTCATTGTTGTTGTCTCCTGCCGGCTCGTGCGCGCGTTGCGCGTGTTGTTGTGGCGATGCCGTAAAGCTTCGCATACGCGTCCGTCGAACGGCGCGGGAGCTTTTCCCGATCTGCGCGGGAAGCGTTCCCAAAAGCCGCGCAAAAGTGCGCCGCGCGCGCCGGCGCTGGTTAGAATGCAAACGCCATGTCCAGCGAACCGCTCCGCTCATCCTCGTCAGAACGCTCGCCGCCGCCGTCGACGGTATGGCGCGATCTCACATGGGTCGTCGCGCTGACCGTGCTCGCGGCCGCGCTCGGCGCCGCGTTCGACCTCAGCGAAAAGCTGTACCGCTTCACGCGCGGATTGGAGCGCTTCCAGCTCGACGAATTGCCCGGCACGCTGTTCGTGCTGTCGGTCGCGCTCGCGTGGTTCGGCTGGCGCCGCTACCGCGACGCGCGTCGCGAAGCGCGCCATCGCCGCACGCTGGAAGAGCAGGCCGAACGGCTGCTTGCCGACAACCGGCGGCTGGCCAGTGAGGCATTGCAGGCGCAGGAGCTCGAGCGCCGCCATATGGCGCGCGAACTGCACGACGAACTCGGCCAATACCTGAATGCGATCTCACTCGATGCCGCGCGCATCCGCGATCTGTCGAACGGCCGCGAGCCGGAGATTCACCGCATCTCGCTCGGCGTGCTGCACAGCGCGAGCCATGTGTACCGCGAAATCGGCGGGATGATTCGCCGTCTACGGCCGATCGGTCTCGACGAATTCGGTTTGCCGAGCGCGCTCGAGCATTGCGTCGACGGCTGGCGCGAACGGCTGCCGAATGCATCGTTCGCGGTGACGATCGAAGGAGATTTCAGCGGCCTGTCCGACGTGCTGACGATCACGCTGTACCGGCTCGTGCAGGAAGGGCTGACGAACGTGTCGAAGTACGCACGCAATGCGCGCGTGGAGTTGTTCATGGTGCGCGCGCCGCGTGCGGTGCAGCGCTCGGATGAGGAGGCCACCGCGCACGACGCCGCGAACTCCACCCCGATCGACGAAATCGTCGTGACGATGGCCGACGACGGCCCCGGCACCGATCTGAGCGAGCCGCGCAAAGGGCTCGGACTGATCGGCATGCGCGAGCGCGTCGAAGCGCTCGGCGGCGAGTTTCACGTCGCCAGCGAGCCGCAACGCGGTTTTCTGTTCTGCGCGCGAGTCCCCGCTCAGGCCGGACTCACCGAGCCGGTGAACTGAAGGCCGAGCCGGCTCGCCATCTGCGCGAGTTGTACGCCGTTGTCGGCGCCGAACTTCTGGCGGATCACCGATTGATGATTGGCCACGGTCTTCTGGCTCAGTCCGAGTTTCTCGGCGATGCTCGGCAGCGTGTAGCCCTGCACCAGCAGCCGCAGCACCTCGAACTCGCGCGCCGACAATTGCCGTCCCGGCGGCCCTTCGTTGAACGCGGTGCGCATTGCCAGGGTCTGCGAAATATCCGGGCTCAGATAGCCGGCGCGGCGCGCGATCGAACGCACCGCTTCGACCAGCACGTCGGGCGCGCTGGCCTTGGTCACATAGCCGAGCGCGCCGGCGTCGAGCGCGCGGCGCACGAAAATCGATTCCTCATGCGCGCTGAAGATCAGCACGCGCGCGGCCGGCTCGCGCGCGAGCATCCGGCGCATCGCTTCGATTCCGCTCGCGCCCGGCAGCGACACGTCCATCACGACCACGTCGGGCCGCAGCGCGCAAAAGCGCTGATAGGCCTGGGCGGCGTCGGCGGCCTCGCCGCACACTTCGACATCGGGATTCAGTTCGAGCAGACGCCGGTAGCCTTCGCGCACGACCGCATGGTCGTCGACCAGCAGAACGGAGATGATGTCGGCACTCATGGTTGGCCTCCGTGATCGCCGCGGACGTTGGCAGCGCCACTCGCGGCCGCGAACCTGCGCGAGTTGGCGTCGTTGCGAAACACGATCGGCTGCTCGCGGGCCGTTGCTGCCGCTGCAGAAGTCGATGCGTCGGCCGCGCGTTGCACGACCTTGACCACCTGCTCGTGAAACGGCGACTTGTCGCAAACGGGATCGGCATTGGCGGCGTCGCCGGTCAGCAAAAACGCCTGGCAGCGGCAGCCGCCGAGGTCGCGCTCTTTTTCCTCGCAACTGCGGCACGGCTCCTTCATCCATTGCAGACCGCGAAAGCGGTTGAACGCGTCGCTCTCGTACCAGATCTCGCGCAGCGGCGTGTCGTTCACGTTCGGCAGCGTCAGGCCGGGCAGCCCGCGGGCCGCGTGACATGGCAGCGCGGCGCCGTCCGGCGCGACGCCGAGAAATACCGCGCCCCAGCCGTTCATGCAGCGCTTCGGGCGGTTCTCGAAGTAGTCGGGCACGACGAAAAAGATCTTGCAGCGCTCGCCGTGTTCGGCCCGATAGCGCGCAACCACCGCTTCGGCTTCCACGAGCTGCTCGCGAGTGGGCATCAGTTGCGGCTGGTTTTCGCGCGCCCAGCCGTAGTACTGCGTGTTCGCGAGTTCCAGATATTCGGCGCCGAGCGCGAGCGCCATCTCGATGATCTTGTCGACGTGCGGCAGGTTATAGCGATGCAGCACGCAGTTCATCACCATCGGAAAGCCGTGCTTTTTCAGCGCGACCGCGACGCGTTGCTTCAGCTCGAACGTGCGGGTGCTGCTCAGAAAATCGTTCAGCTGCTGGGTCGAATCCTGGAACGACAGCTGGATATGGTCGAGGCCGGCGTCCTTCAGGTTCCCTAAGCGTTGCTCGGTGAGGCCGACGCCCGAGGTGATCAGATTGGTGTAGAAGCCGAGCTTGTGCGCCTGTTCGACCAGTACTTCGAGGTCGTCGCGCAGCAGCGGCTCGCCGCCCGAAAAGCCGAGCTGCACCGCGCCGAGCGCGCGCGCGTCGCGCAGCACGTTGAGCCATTGCGCGGTGCTCAGCTCGCGATGGTGGTCGGTGTAGTCGAGCGGGTTGTAGCAGAACGCGCAGTGCAGCGGACAGCGGTAGGTGAGTTCCGCGAGCAGCCAGAGCGGCGGCGGCACGCCGGTTTCGGCCTGCGCGCCGGGTATTGCGCCGGGTTGAGAAAGATCGGTCATCGCGCTACTCCAGCCAGCCGCGTGTGTGCGCGTCGGCGAGAAAAGCCCGCACTTCGCCGCCGATGCCGGTCGCGTTGAACGCCTGTTCCAGTTCGGCGATCAGCGTATCGACATCGCGGGTGCCGTCGCAGCGCTTGAGGATTTCGCCGGCGCTCTGGTTCAGCTTCACCATCCCCTCCGGATACAGCAGCACGTGCGCGTTCTGCGCGGCTTCCCATTGCAGCCGGAACGGTTTCCTGATCATCAGCGGCGTCGCGGGTTCGGCGGCGCCCGGGCGAGCGCCTTCATGGGTAAGGTCGGTCATTGCGGGAACGCCTTTTCGATCGAGTCGAGCATCGTCCACAGAATGTCGAGCTTGAATTGCAGGATGTCGAGCGCGCGTTCCTGCTGCGCGCGCCGGCGGAAATGTTCGAGCGTCACTTCGAGCCCGTGTTCGACGTCGCGCTGCGCGAGGGAGATGCGCGAGCGGAAATACGCGAGACCGTCCGCGTCGATCCACGGGTAATGTTCGGGCCAGCTCGCGAGCCGGTCGCGATGCACCTGCGGCGCGAACATCTCGGTCAGCGACGAGCACACCGACTCCTGCCACGGCGCGCGGCGCGCGAAGTTCACGTACGCATCGACCGCGAAGCGCACGCCCGGCGTGACGTGTTCGAGCGACCACAGTTCGTCGCGCGACAGGCCGACCGCGTCGGCGAGGCGCGCCCAGGTTTCGATCCCGCCTTCCGCGCCGTCGTAACCGTCGTGATCGAGAATGCGCAGCACCCAGCGGCGCCGCGTTGCGCGGTCCGGGCAATTGGACAGCACGGCCGCGTCCTTCAGCGGGATATTGATCTGATAGTAGAAGCGGTTCGCGACCCAGCCCCGAATCTGCTCGCGCGAGCAGCCGCCGCTATTCATCTTCACGTTGAACGGATGATGGATGTGATACGCGGTGCCTTTCGCGCGCAACTGGGCCTCGAATTCCTCGCGGCTCCATGCCGGCCGGTCCGCGTCCGACCCGCTGGCTGACGCGCTCGCGGCGCGCATCGGGATCGTGTCGAAGGTGTCTTTCGCGTTCATGCTCTCTCCGTTATTTTCGTCTCGTCGTTCACTGCCGCGCCTCGTTACTGCGACTGTCTATTGCGTATTGTTTTGCGTACTCTTTTGCGACCCTGCTTCAAAGTTCGAAGCTCATCCCGTCATAAGCGACTTCGATGCCATGCTCGGCGAGAATGCGCCGCTCGGGGCCGTCCTCGACCAGGATCGGGTTGCTGTTGTTGATGTGAATGAGCACCTTGCGCCGCGCGCTCAAAGCATCGAGCGTTTCGATCATTCCGCCCGGACCGCTTTGCGCCAGATGCCCCATCTCGGCGCCGGTCTTTTTCGACAGGCCGAGCCGGATCATTTCGTCGCCGGTCCACAGCGTGCCGTCGACCAGCAGCAGATCGGCGTCGCGCATCGCCGCGAGCACGTGCTCCTCGATCGCGCCGAGTCCCGGCGCGTAGAACGCGCGCTTGCCGGAGCGCAGGTCGGTCAGCAGCAGGCCGAGGTTGTCGCCGCGCTCGGGCGCCTCGCGATGCGGAGAGTACGGCGGCGCCTTGCTCGACAGCGGCAGCGCATCGATACGGATTCCTTGCAATGCGTCGACGGCGAGCGGCGCGCCATCGAGCGCGATGCGGCGATGCTCGACCCCGCAGTAGTGCGACAGGATCGGCGCGACCGGAAAGCCGGTGCGCAGGTCTTGCCAGACCGCGTCGGTCGCATACAGCGGCAGCGGCGTGTCGCGCTCGCGCAGCATCAAGAGGCCGGTCACGTGATCGATCTGCGCGTCCATCACGAGGACCGCGGCGATGCCGCTGTCGCGCACGCGCCTGGCGGGCTGCAACTCGGGATTCGCGGCGATCTGCGCGAGCAGGTCGGGCGAGGCGTTGACGAGCAGCCAGTCCTCGCCGTTCGCGCTGACCGCGATCGACGATTGCGTGCGGCGCGTCGCCTTCAGCGTGCCGCGCCGCACGCCGTCGCAATTGCGGCAGTTGCAGTTCCACTGCGGAAAGCCGCCGCCCGCCGACGAGCCGAGCACCTTGATCTTCATGCCGCGCGACGCATGGTGCGCCCCTCCTCGATGGCCGGAAGCAATAGGGCGGCGAGCGCGTGCGCGACGCGCGCATGCAGCGCCGGGTCGCTGGTTAGATGACCGGCGCGCACGGTTTCGACGCGCGCCGCCGGCACCGCGCGCGCCAGCCGCCGCAGATTCGCGGGCGGGCAGACCGGATCGCGCGACCCGTGGACGGCGGCGAGCGGCACGCCGGCCGCCGCCGCGCGGCGCGCGAGCGACAGCAAACGGGTTTCGCCGAGCCAGCAGCGATGCGCGAGGTAGTGCGCCTGAATCCGGTATTTGCGGACCAGCTTGCGGGCGTCGCGCGGCGACACCCGCATGCCGCGCGGTTCGCGCCGATGCGCGGTGGCGCTCGCCAGCACCGCGTTTTCATAGTCATGCCAGGCAACTGCGAGCGCGCGTTGCCGTGCGTCGCTGACGCCGCTGCGCAGCGTCGCCGCGCAACGCGCGGCCAGCTTCGCGGGCTGTTCGCAGCGCGCGGCCGCGCACAGCTTCGACCACGCATGCGGCGCGCGGCGGCGCGAGCCGATGAACAGGCCGCGAACTTCGCGCGCCGAAGTCAGGAACAGCCCGCGCAACACCACGCCGATGACGGCTTGCGGATGTTGCCCCGCATACGCGAGCGCGAGCGCCGCGCCCCACGAGCCGCCGAGCACGCCCCAACGCGCGATGCCCAGGTGTGCGCGAAGCGCTTCGAGGTCGGCGAGCAGATAGCCGGTGCTGTTGTGGCGCAGAGTGCCGCGCGGCGTCGATGCACCGGCGCCGCGCTGGTCGATCAGCACCACGCGAAAGCGGCTCAGATCGAACAGCCGCAGCACGCCCGGCTGACTGCCGCTGCCGGGGCCGCCGTGCAGCACCGCGACCGGCACGCCGTCGCGCGCGCCGGCCACCGCGTAGCTCAAGCGCTGCCCGTCGCGCGTGCGCAATGTCTGGAACATGAGCGAAGCGGCGGCGGCCCGGCGGGAGCGCGGCGGCGTCATGGCAGCATCCTCGCGAGCAGGTTGTCGCGATCGATCCACTGATGCTTGAGTGCGCCGGCCACGTGCAGCACGATCAGCGCGATCAGCAGCCACGCGAATACCGTATGGAATCCGAAGAACAGTTCGCGCAGCTGCGGATCGTCCCAGCCCCACTTCGGCAGCGGGATGCCCCAGAAGCGCGTGCCGTAGCGATTGAACGACGAACCCAGATAGCCGGCGAGCGGCATCGCCACCATGCTGACGTATAAAAGAACCTGCGTGATGCGCGCGGCGGCGCGTTGCCACGGTGGCATCGGCGGAAGCGGCGGCCGGTGAAGGACCCCCTTCGCGACGATGCGCAGAAGCACCAGCAGGAAAACCGTGAGGCCGAGCGACTTGTGCAGATTGATCAGCGTCGCTTTGACCGGCAGACCCTTTGGCAGGCCGACCATATAGAGCCCGAGCGCGAGCAGGCCGATGATGCCGAGCGCGATCAGCCAGTGCAGCGCGATCAGCGGGCCGGCATAGCGCTGCGCGCCCGCGTTCGAGGCCGCGCGCGGGTTCGCGGCGGCGTTCGCGTCGAGGCGGCGCTGCGTGTCCGGAGAGTTCGCTGTCGTCATGGCTGTCTCCTTGGTGGTCCGGGTGTCCTGCGTCGAACTCCTGTTGCTGACGGTCGCTGCCGCGTGCTGTCGCTCGTTGCTGCCTGTTACCCGCTTGTTCCCGCTTATTACCGATGGGCCGGACATGCGGCGCTATCCGGCGCACAGGATTTCGCCGCAGCCGCCGACCGCGAGGTCGCCCGTGTAGCGGGCCGGCAACCGGTCCGCGCGCCACTGCGAAAACGGCGCGATTTCAGCGGCCAGACTGCGCACGAGCAACGACCAGAATACGTCGAATCCGCGACCGCCGCCGCTGAAGGTCGGCGGCGGCAGCGGCGCCGGCGGTTGCGCGAGCAACAGGGTGCCGCGCCTCATTCCATATGCATAGTGCGCGCCAAGCCGGCCGGCCACGCCGACCGTGCCGGCCACCAGCCGCGACGCCGCGAAGTCGCCCGCGTTGCCGCCGACCAGCACGAGGCCGCGGCGCATCCGGTCAGCGACGCGCGCGCCCGCGTTGCCGTGGATCGTCAGCGTGCCGCCGGTCATTCCTTCCATGTCGCCGGGCAGTGCGCCGGCCACGAAATCGCCGCTGTCGCCGCGCACCGTCAAGCGGCCGCCGCGCATTTCGCAGCCGGTGAAGTGGCCGGCGTCGCCGTCGATCTGCAGCACGCCGCCGCTCATTCTGAAGCCGCTGTAGTCGCCGGCCGCACCGCGGATCACCAGCCGGCCGCCGTCCATTTCGGCGCCGACGCGGTCGAGCCAGCGGCCGGCGCCGTCGATGATCAGGGTGGCCAGGTCGGGGCCGGGGGCGGCACTCGCGGTGCCGGCCGAGGCCGCGGAGGCAGTGGAATCCGCCGAGCCCGCCGACGCAAAATTCGCCGCCGCCGCGCCGCGCAGCACCTCGAACACATCGCCGACCACGCAGCGCTCGTTGCCGCCCGGCAGCACGACGCGTTCGATCTCGGCGACGCTCAGCGCGGCCAGCGCAGCCGGCCGCAGCGCGGCGGCATCGACGCGAAAGCCGGGCGCGTTTTTCACGCGCAGCACTATCGTATCGGCCGGGACGCCTGTGCTGATGCCTGCGCCTGCACCCGTATTCGCGCTCGCGCTCATGCGCCTCTCCCGCCGAGCCCCGCCGCCAACTCGTGCAAATGGAAGTGATACGGCCCGAGCTTGCCGCCGTAATTGCCGGCCGAAATGCGCAGCATCCCGGCCGCGCGGCCGAATTCGCAGGCCGCCGCAATGCCGGCCGTCATCGCCGCGCCGACATCCGCGTCGGTCAGCCCGTCGATCACGATCTCCAGCACGCAGCCGACCTCCGCGCTCAATTCGCTGCGCGGCGACAGACCGATCAGGCTCGGGCAGAACGCGTCGTTGGTCGACGCGGTCGCGCCCGCGTACTTCGAACCCACTTTGGACCCCGAACGAACGATGCCGCCCGGAAACGGCATGATCACGTTCGGCAGCCGGCGCATCGCGGCGACCGCCGCCTCGGTCGCGGCGAGCGCGGCGTCGAGGTCGCGCGCGAGCAGCAGCAGGTTGCCGCCGCCGACCGCCTTGACCGTCTGCGCGGTGTCCTCGCAGACGAATTCGCCGTCCATCACCGGCACCCGCCAGTAGCGCGTGCTGCCGATCATCTTCGCGATCTGGTAGCCGTCGCCGAAAAAACGCAGCCCGCTGCCGAGCGGCGCCGCGTCCGACAGCGGCGCGCGGCTCGCGGACGGATCGATGCCGCCGAACACCGCGGTGCTCGGGCAGGTCAGCACGCACTGGCCGACCCGTCGGCCGATCTGCTTCGCAAGCTCCTTCGACGACACCGCGAACAGCAGCACCGCGACGCCGGGCCGGCCGTCCGGGGTTTCGTCGCCGCTCAACTGGCGCTCGATGCCCGCCTCGCAGCCGCAGCCGATCACCGACGTCGCGAAGCCCGCCAGCGAATTCGCCGCGTGCATCGCCCAGGTCGGCGAATGCGCGGTGATCACGAGCCGGGTCGCCTTCATCGGGAAGGCTTCCGCGAAGGTCGCGTCGATCGTGGTGCCGTTGATCTCGAGCGGGGCCGGGGCGTTCATCGTGGTCGCGCGTGGGTCGGGTTCGTGGGGTGGGCCGGTGGCATAGCTGTTCAGCCGCTCATCCGTGGGCCAGGCATTCGACCGGCAACAGCCGGCCGCCGCGGCAACAGCGGCACGCTTCGTCGTCGCTGATCGCGGCGTGCGCGAAGTTGTTCGCGAGCTTCGCGTCGGTATACGCGCGCACCGTTTTCTCGATGCCGCGATCGAACTGCGGCGTGACGAAATGAATTCCGCCGGTCGGCGTCGCGACCAGCGTGCCGTCGCGCGCGACGAGCTCGCCATCCTTGAACACATACGCGGGCGACGTGAACATCCGCTCGCGGTCGGGTTCGTCGCGATACACGGCGATGTCGGCCGCCGCGCCGGCGCCCAGGTGGCCGCGGTCGCGCAGACCGAGCAGCCGCGCGGGACCGGCGCGCGTGATGATCGCGATCTCGTACAGCGAGAATTCGCGCGTCAGTTCGGGCAGCGCGCTCGCGACCGGCGCTTCCGGGTGGAGCCTCGCGAGCTGTTCGTCGCGAAACGACTTGTCCATCAGCAGGCGGATCAGATGCGGATAGCTGGTGAACGGGCCGCCGTTCGGGTGATCGGTGGTCATCGCGACGCGCCACGGGTCGTCGACCAGCAGGAAAATCTCCAGCCCGATGATCCATTGCAGCGCATTCACATAGCTCTGCTCGCGATACCGGAACGGCACCACGCCGCAGCCCGCGTCGCACTCGATATCGCCGACCACCCACTTGTGCGGCCGCGCGAGCGGGGTGTTGCGGAACTGCATCATCGTGTCACCCGAGGCCGTGACGGTCTGTCCGAAGATGATCTGGCCGACGTCGATCGACACGTTCGGCCGCGCGTTGAGCGCCTCGGCGATCTGCCGCGCGCCCGACGAAAACTTGCGCGGCCCCTCGACGCCGTAGCTGTGAAACTGGATGTGAGTCAGGTGGACCGGCAGGCCGTCGGCGGCGTCCATCGTCGCGAGCGTCGAGACGATATTGCCTGGCACGCCCAGGTTACTCGCGTGCACGTGCAGCGGATGCGGCACGCGCAGCTCGGTCAGCGCGCGGGTCAGCGTGTGCAGCACGTCGCGCGGGGTGATCCCGTAGTGTGCGTGCGGCTCGTCCACGTCCAGCGAGCGCTGGTTGAACTTGAACGCGGAGATCCCGCCGGGATTCACCACCTTCACGCCGAGCGCCTTGCTCGCATGGATGGTCCAGCCGACGTAATCGCGCAGACGTTCGAAGTCGTCGCGCGCGGCCAGCATCTGCAGGAACATTTCGTCGTTGCCGAGCATCACGTAGGCGCCGTGATCGATGATCGGCGTGTCGCCCATTTCGAGGTGGGTGTGGCGCGCGTTGGACGGCATCATCGCCGGTTCGAACGCGGCCGTGTAGCCCATTTCGGCGTAGCGGTAGCCGGTCGCGAGCGTGCCCGGCGTGCACACGCCGCACGACGGCAGGCGCAGATAGCGGCCAGCGTCGTCCCGCACCGCTTCGTACGCGGGGTCGCGTACCGGGTCGGCGCGATGGTCTTCGGGCAGCAGCAGGCGCGACAGATTAGTCTTGCCGCCGCCGATATGCGAATGCATATCGATGCCGCCCGCCATCACGATCATTCCGGTCGCGTCGTATTCGCGATCGACCGGCGTGTACGCATCGGCGTCGACGATGCGGCCGTCGCGGAACACCAGGTCGCGGCGCTCGCCGTTCACGTTGTGCACCGGGTCGAACAGCGTGCCGCCTTTGAGTCGGACGATGCTCATCGCGAGGCCTCGCGGGTGGTGGGCTGCGTGGTCAGGCTCGCGGCGAGCTTCGCGTTCAGCTTCGTCGTCAGCTTCGCGGCCACCGATGCGACCGATTCCAGCGGCGCGCCGCGCGCGGCGGTCAGCGGCAGCACCACCGAGCTGTCGACGCGGAACAGATGGCCGTCGCTGTCGATGCCCGGCGTCGCCGCGGGGATGAACACGGTGTTCGCGCCGCGCGCCTGCGCGGCCGGCGCGAGCGCCGGGTGACCGAGCACGATCAGCGGCAGCGCCGGGTCGAGCGCTTCGGGCCACGCGTGCGGCGCGAAGCTCGCGATCCACAGCAGCGCGTCGACTTCGCGCTCGGCGAGCAATCGGGCGGTACGGTAGCGGTACGGGTCGTGATCGAGCGGCGGCGTGCCGGCCATCCGCGCGGGCGTCGCGACGCGCGTGCGCAGCGGCAGACCGGCGAGCCAGGTCACGGTCTGATTGACCGACAACGCGCCGTCGTCGCCGCCGAGCGCGAGACAGGCCGCGCGCGTCGTGCGGTTCGCGGCTTTGACGATGCGGTGCAGTGCTTCGATCAGCAGCGCCGCGTGGGGGGCGGGTAGCGCGGCGGGCTCGTAGACCACGACCGTGTAGCGGGCGGACAGGATGCGGGCGTGCAGCGCGGCGAGCGCTTCGGCCACGCTGTTTGCTTCGCTTCCGGCGTTGCCGTTTCCGTTGCCGTGCAGCGCGGCGGCGTCGCGCCCTTCGGCGAGCGCCGACCACAGCGCCAGCAAGTCGTACGGATCGGCGTCCGGCAGCAGCGTTTCGACGCGTGCCTGCGCGAACCCATCGGCCGCCGGGTCCGCCGCGCCGCCGACGAACACCAGCTCGCGCGCGATCTCGATTTCGCCGCCCGCCAGCGTCCGCGTGAAAAAGCGCGGATAGCGTTGCGCCGGCTGGCAACCGAAAAACACCAGCAGATCCGCACGCGAGCGTACTTCCGACAGCGTCGTGAAAAACGCGCCGCGGTCCTGGAGCGCGAGCGTCGCGGGCGTCAGCGCATCGCCGTGCTGGTGATCGAGGATCGCGCCGCACGCGGCGGCGAGCGGATAGAGCGCGCGGGTTCCGCCGACATCGGTCGCGAGACCGCCGAACAGCGGACGGCGCGCGTTCGCGAGTCGCTGCGCGGCGTGCTCCAGCGCGTTATCGAGCGATGCGTCGTTGCCGTCGATCAGGCTCGCGCACTGCGCGTCCGCCGCGCCGTAATGCGCGAGCGCCTGCGCAAGCCGCGAACATTCGGTGTCCTGCACAGCCAGCGAGCCGTCGCTGGAGACGGCGGCGTTCAGGTCATCGCATAGCAGCGGGCAGAACGGGCAGACCCAGTCGCGTGTGATCGTTGCGGCGCGCGCGCCGGGACTGTCCGGGGCGTTTGTGCTGGCGGTCGACGGATCGTTGGGCGAGAGGTGCATCGCGCACTTTCAGCAAGGTCCATGCCGATTTGTTTCGAATCCCTAAGCGCGCCGCAACGCGACGCGCCGCGAATCTCTGCGCACGGTCGTGCGGCGTTGCTTTTCGGAGTTCGCCGCGCACGCGGGTTCGCCGGTCTTGCGCCGGATTCGCTACGCAGGCGACTGTCCTCTAGCCGCTGCGCCGCACAGCTTGTGTGCCGTTCTGGAGCAGAGTGTCACGAGAAAGAGCACCAGCCTGTTGTTTCCTGACATCCCCCGAGTGCCGATCGCGTGGCATGGAAATTGTATGGTGGGCTACGCCGAAGCGCGGTGCGTGCAGTCGATCTGAAGGTCGTGCAGCGCCGATGCGACGAGCCACGCGCTCGCGCCGCTGCTTGCCGCGGCGGCCAGATCGTCGCGATCGCGGATGCCGCCCGCGCCGATCACGATGGTGCGTGCCGGTGCCTGCGCGCGGATGCGTTCGACGCTTGCCAGATCGGGGCCGGCGTAGCTGCCGACCTGATCGAGCGTCATTGCGATCACGCGCGACGGCCACAGGGCCGGCGAGCGGTCGAGTCCGGCGGCGGCCAGCGGTTGGCCGGCGCGCTGGTCGAGCGACAGGATCGGCGCGAGGCCAGCGGTTTGCGCCGCGCGCACGGCCTCGATGTCGTGCAGCGATTCGGTGCCGAACACCGGCACCAGCGGTGCGAGGTTGGAGTGGGCGGCGGGCGCGTCGAGTTGCGCGAGCAGCGTGCGCATCGATGCGTAGTCGGTGAAGCCGGCGTCGAGCCAGAGTTCGACGGCCGGCAGTGCGGTGCGCAGCTCGGCGAGCGTCGCCAGATGCGCGCCGCGCCGCAGGATCGCGCCGAGGTCGGCGATATAGAGGGTGCGCGCGCCGCTCGCGTCGAGCAGCGCGCGGGCGATGGCGAGCGGCTCGCTGGCCGCGGTAAGGCGCGACTGGATCGGGCGGTACGCGTTCCGTTCGCCGCGCACCGCGCGCACGACGTGGCCGTCGAGAAGATCGAGAACCGGTATCACCTGCATAGGGGCGCGTCCTTTGACCAAGATCTTGGTGTACGAGTATCTCACCGGCGGCGGCATCGACCCCGGCCTCGCCGGGCCGGGCAGCCTGGCCGATCTGAGCGCGCTGATCGTCGAAGGACGGGTGATGCGCGACGCACTGGTGGCCGGTCTGCGTGCGGTCGATGACGTTCAGGTCACCTACGCGACCTCGCGCTTCGAGACGCCCGCCGCGGGCGACGCTCATTGTAGGGCGGCGCCCGGCGAATCGATCACGGCTTTTGTCGCGCGCGCGGCGCGTGAGCACGACTACGCGTGGATCGTCGCGCCGGAATGCGATGGCTTGCTGCTGCGCTTTTACGATGCGGTGGGCGCGGCGCGCTGGCTCGGTTGCGCGAAGGAGGCGATTCGCGTGACTTCCAGTAAGAGCGCGACGGCTGCGCGGTTGGCCGCTTGTGGGATTGCGGTGACGCCGGCGCTGGAGGCGGTTGATTTGAGCGAGGCGGGCGATTCGAGCGATGCGGGCGACATGGCCGGCGCGCGCGATTCATTTGCACTGCAAAAAGGCCGCTGGGTCGTCAAACCCGACGACGGCGCCGGCGGGCTCGACACCATCGTGTTCGACCGCTATGCCGATGCGTGCGCCGAATATCACGCCCGCGCGGCGGCGGCGCGCAATCCGGTGTTGCAGGCATGGGTCGATGGCGAGCCGTTGAGTCTGTCGCTGATCTGCGGCGACGGCGGCGCTTGCGAACTCATCAGCATTAACCGCCAGCAGATCGGTTTGAGCGGCGACGACGATAGCGCTCACCGGATCGTCGAATTCGACGGCGTGCTGGTCGATCAGATCGAGCTGCGCAGCGAGCGCGGCCGCACGCTCGATGCGCTCGCGCAACAGGTCGCCGGTGCGATTCCTGGGCTGCGCGGTTTCGTCGGTATCGATGTGGTGTGGCATCCGCAGCGCGGGCCGGTCGTGATCGAAGTGAACCCGCGCGTGACTGTCGCGTATGCGGGGCTCAGCGCCGCGCGCGGCGGCGAGCTTACGCGTGCGTTGCTGGCCGCGCATGGGGTGCGTGTCGAGCGCTCCGCTGGGACGGGGGGGCAATTGCAGTCGGAGCCACAGTCGCAGTCGCGGCCCATGCCGTCGTTCGCCCAGGTGCGGTCTTGAGTTCCGCGCAATCCTCTTCAAACACCGCCGCGGCGCTATTCGGCTGGGACGTCGGCGGCGCGCATGTGAAGGTGTCGCTGGCCGATGCTCGCGGCGCGGTGCACGACGTCGCGCAATGGGCGTGTCCGCTGTGGCAGGGACTCGATCATCTGGAACGCACGATCGATCTCGTGTTCGAGCGCTGGCCGCAGGCTCATACCGCCGATGCGCGTCACGCGGTGACGATGACCGGCGAGATGGTCGACCTGTTCGCCGACCGCGCCGAAGGGGTACGCGCGATCGTCGCGACACTCGCGCGGCGGCTCGGCGCGCGTCCCGATTTCGCGTCGCATGCGTCGTTGCGCTTCTATGCGGGCGACGCCGGCTGGCTCGCCGCCGACGCGTGCGCGGCCGGCTGGCGTCACGTCGCGTCGGCGAACTGGCTGGCCACCGCGAACTGGCTCGCGACGCGCGTCGCGGACGCAGTGTTGATCGACATCGGCAGCACCACCACCGACATCATTCCGATCGTCGCCGGACGGGTTGCCGCGCGCGCATCGACCGATGCCGGCCGCCTCGCGACCGGCGAGCTCGTTTATCACGGCGTGGTGCGCACGCCGTTGTGCGGGGTCGCGCATCGCATCGAATTCGACGGCGCGACGGTCAACGTGATGAACGAATGGTTCGCGACGACCGCCGACGTCTACCGGCTGACCGGCGAACTCGAGCCGCTGCACGACGCGTATCCGAGCGCCGACCAGGGGCCGAAGACGCCGGCGGGCAGTCGTGCGCGCATCGCGCGGATGATCGGCCGCGACGCGCACGAAGCAGCGGACGCACACTGGCTGTGTTTCGCACAGCGCTGGCGCGAATTGCAGTTGCGCGAGATCGGCAGGAATCTGGCGAATGTCGTGGCCGCGCATCCGGCGCTCGCGACAGCGCCGCTGGTGGGGGCCGGCTGCGGGCGCTTTCTGGTTGCCGCGTTGGCGCGCGACGACGCGCGTGACTATCTCGACTTTGGCGCGCTGGCGGGGGTGCCGGACGTGTGCGCCGGGTGGGCGGCGACCTGTGCGCCGAGTGTGGCGGTGGCCTTGTTGGCGGCGCGCGAGTAGCGGTCGGCGGGGAGGGGGTGGGCGATCTAAAAGCAGGAGCGGGAGCAGGAGAGTGAGCGCGAGCGCGCGGCCGGCGGCGGGGCGGTACGCGCGGGGGCAGGTTCGGCGTCGAACGCGGGATCAACATGACGGAACCCAACTGGGCATACGACTGGACGCGAGGAAAACAGCCATGTGGGTGATCAAGATCGGAGGCAGTCTGAGTCACGACCCGGCGCTGCGCGATTGGCTCGGCGAATTGTGCGAAGTCGGCGGAGGGCGCGTGGTCATCGTGCCGGGAGGCGGCGATTTCGCGGACAAGGTGCGGCAGTACCAGGGCGAATGGCAATTCGACGACCTCGCCGCGCACAACATGTGTCTGCTCGCAATGACGCAATACGCGCTGCTGATGCAGGGGGTGTCGCCGGAACTGGTGCTGGCGTCGAGCGAGGCGAAGATTCGCCGCACGTTGCGCGACGGCCACGTTGCCGTGTGGGTGCCGACCGCGTTGATGCGCGACACCCCCGATGCGATGAGCAACTGGGACACGACCTCGGACAGCCTCGCGGCCTGGCTGTCGACGATGCTCAACGCGGAGCGGCTGGTCGTCGTGAAGTCGTGTGCGATTGCGGCGGACGAACCGCTGGAGGCGCTGGCCGCGGCGGGGGTGGTCGATCGGCGGTTTGTCGGTTATGTCAGTGATGCGAACTATGTGGTGGAGCTGCTCGACAAGGATAGCGTGGCGTTGATGCGGGATCGGTTGTTGAATATTCCGGTGATTTGAGGGGGCGCGTGTGATATGGGTCCGTCTGCGATTGCTTTCGGCTTCTCGCGTGAAGGTGCGCGGCAGGTAAGGGTTGCTGTCTCGAAATGCGGAAACCTCTATTTTTTGACCTAGATCAACGGAACGGGAGGTTATTGTCGAATTGATTTCGGGATACTTATAAATGCCATTACCCTCCAATTTTTTCATGGAGGAGAAACCCGATGGAATGGGACAAGATCTCAGCCGTGGCATATCTCCGATCGAACGCGCGAGCGCATAGTGATTCAAATTGCGCGGCTTACGTTCGTCGGGCGATCGAGCGTGGCGGGATCAGGTTTTATCGGCACGACTGAAAGATGATCATGAAACAACGAACGCTTAAAACTTCTTTCTCGGCGTTGCTGATCGGCATGACTTTGGCGTTATGTCAGGTGACAGTCGCTAATCCAACACAGCAATATGCAACACCTGAGGCGACCGTCAAATCGTTTGCGAATGGTTTATACCGCGCATTGAGAAAATTCACGGCGATCCAGTCATGGATAAAGAAATCATGCGCTACGTCAATCCGGCAACAGTAGAGCAATTGAGAGAGCTGTATCTAAATGACGCGTTGCCCGGCGACGCGAACTACTTTACCAAAGCGCAGGACGTCGATGAAAGAAACTGGCTTGCACATACGATAGTGCATCCGGCGCTCATGCTTGCCGATGGAGCCCTCGTTGCGGTCACGTTCGGAACCGGTGGTATGAGGACAAGTGCCGTCGTGATTCTGCGCAAAATCGACAGCAACTGGCGGATCACGAAAGTCATCGATCCCCGCGGCGGGCCGTAATCCCGTTCGTATGGGTCTATTCGTCACGTCGTGTAGAGGCGCTTTCCGGTCACGCCGGATTGGACTTCTCCCATCCTCTCACAGGTTTTTTCGTTAAGGTTGTACGCATATGAAGCGTCTGAATTCCGCCGGCTTCTGTTCGGTGCTGTCCATTGTTGCGGGCCTGCTTTTCTGTCAGCCGTCGCTCGCGCAAACCACATTTCAACCGGCACCACCGGAAGCGGTTGTTAAAGCGTTCTACGGTTGGTTTATCGAGCGTGATACCGACGATCAGATATATCCACTGATGGACAAGGAAATACGGCGATATGTCTCTGGAGAGACGGTTGAGCGACTGAGAGAGCTTTACCTGCACAGGGCGCTACCGGGCGAGGTTGATTACTTCACCAAAGTCAAGAACTACTACGCCGAGGACTGGCTTGCTCACACCGTGGTAGAACCGGCGATCATGCTGGATGACACAGCGCTCGTTGCCGTTACGTTTGGTTCGGCCGACAGACGAAAAAGCGTCGTCGTGTTTTTGCGCCAGATCGATGGTATGTGGAAGATAAGCAAGGTCGCTAATCCGTGCTGCAGCCTGTAACCGGTTCCGTCCGGCCCGGGTCGTCCGCACTGGCAGCACCGGATGCACGTCGCGACCGCCACATCTGCCGATTGATATCAAGGAGCCCCATGCTCCGATTTTTTTAGCTGAATCAATGCCAGTGCGCGAACGGAAGCGGCTAATGCCGCCTTATCAATTGCACGGCGGGGAACAGACGTTTATTCGTTTGTACGCAGCATCCGCATTTATTAGCGCTTATCACCCATCGGACAAGTCTCATTTCCAGTTTCGATTTCCGCTTTTGCATGAACTTTGCAATAGTTAACACACCCGGAACGGTGGCATAAGGTATTTTCTGGCGCATTAATAATTACGCTACGCAGAATGAATACCAAGATGTTCAGGCTGGTTTTCAGCCGATGCCGGGGTATGCTGGTCGCTGTTGCAGAAACCGCCATTTCCCACGGCAACCCAGGTCAGGGCGAAAACCACCCATCGCCCTCGCGGTCTCCGGTCACGCTGTTCTCGATGCGTCACACGGCATTCGCCGCGCTGATACTCGCCGGATTCGCTCCCGCTTTCTCGAATGCGCAGATCGTGCCGTCCGGTGCGCACGCGCCGAACGTCATGGATACGGCCAATGGCCTGCCGCAGGTGAATATCACGAAGCCGTCGCGCGCCGGCGTATCGCTCAACACGTATTCGCAGTTCGACGTGTCATCCGGCGGCGCAATTCTCAATAACTCGCCCGTTAATACGCACACCGAACTCGCGGGACAGATATCGGGCAATAAGAATTTCGGCGCAAACGATGCCGCGAAGCTGATCGTCAATCAGGTCAACAGCAATAACCCGTCGTTGCTGCGCGGCTATGTCGAGGTCGCCGGACAGAAAGCGGGCGTCGTGCTGTCCAACAGCGCGGGCATCGTGGTCGACGGCGGCGGTTTCATCAACACCACGCGCGGCATTCTGACGACCGGCAATCCGCTGATCGATGCGAATGGCAATCTCACCGGCTTCGACGTTACCGGCGGCACGATCACGGTTCAGGGAGCGGAATTCAATGCGTCGAATATCGACCAGGTGGATTTGATTGCGCGCGCGGTGAAGGCGAATGCCGCGATCCGTGCGAATACGCTGAACGTCGTGGCCGGCGCGAATCATGTCGATTACGCGACGCTGAAGGCGACGCCGATCGCAGGCAATGGCGCGGCGCCCGGTGTGTCGATCGATGTCGCGCAGCTCGGCGGGATGTACGCGAACCGTATCGTTCTGGTGGGCAATGAGTACGGCGTCGGGGTCGCGAATGCCGGCACGATCGCCGCGCAGGCCGGCGATCTGACGTTGACCACGTCGGGACAGCTCGTCCAGTCGGGCAGGATGACCGCAAGCGGCAATCTCGCGATCGACGCGGCAAGCGTGGCGAACAGCGGTACCGTCTACGCGCAGCAGTCGACCTCGATCGCGACGACCGGCGCGCTGGCGAATAGCGGCACGCTGGCCGCGCAACAGAGCACCACCATCACCGCCGGGTCGCTTGACTCGACCGGAGTCCTGGGCGCCGGTGTCAACAACGACGGCACGGTCGCCAACTCCGGCGACCTCAGTGTGTCGACCACCGGCCAGCTCAACGCGAGCGGAGAAAACGTTGCCGGCGGCAACGCGACGCTCGCCGGCAACGGAGTAAATCTCGCCGGCAGCGAGACGGCGGCGAACGGCAACCTGTCGCTGACAGCACAGTCGGGCGATGTGAACCTCACCGGTGCGGCGACGAGTGTCGGTGGCGTGTTGAACGCTCATGCAGCCGGCGCGCTCATCAATGACCACGCAACGCTCAACGCGGGTAGCGGCATCGCGCTCGATGCAGGCAGCGTGTCGAACGGGAGCGGTGCGCTCGTGTCGGGCGGCGCGATGCAGGTGCGCGCAGGCGTCATCGCGAACAGCCAGGGGACGATGGAGAGCGCTGCGGCGATGTCGGTGGCGGGGGCATCGCTCGACAATACGGCGGGGCGCATTACGTCCCTGAACGGCGACGGCCTGACGGTCACGACCACGGGCGCGTTGACCAATGCGGCCGGCACGACCGCAACCGGTGCGCAGGGCGGCGTGATCGGCGGTGAGGGCGCGGTGACGCTGCAGGCCGGCAGCATCGCCAACCACGGCGCGGTGGTCGCGCAGACCGACCTCCAGCTCGACGCGCAGTCGATCGACAACAGCGGCGGTGCGCTCCAGACAGCGGGCAACGCGACGGTCAACGCCGGCACGCAACTGACGAACAACGGCGGCACCCTCGTTGCAGGCGAGGCGGCGACATTGAGCGCCGCGACTCTCGACAACAGCGGGGGCGTCACCGAGGCGGCGCAACTATCGCTCAACGCGACCAACCTCGTCAACCATGCCGGCACGATCACGCAGACGGGAACCGCAGCGATGAACGTCGCCGTCTCCGGCCTGCTCGACAATTCGGCAGGCGGCACGATCCAGACAAACGGCACGGACCTGACGCTGGCGCCGGCCACGCTCGTCAACGACGTAGGCACTATCACGCACGCGGGCACGGGCACCCTCACGATCGATCCGGCCAATGGTTCGGGCTCTTTCTCGAATGCGGGCGGCACGGTGTTGACGGCGGGTCAGCTGGCAATGCAGGCCGCGAGCCTGAACAACCAGGCCGGCACGCTGGCCGCGCAACGGGCGATTGCCGCGAGCATTGCCGGCGACGTGAACAACGCGCACGGACAGGTGCGGTCGCTCGCGACGATTGCGCTCGCAAGCGGCGGCACGCTCAGCAATACGAACGGCCAGATCCTGGCAGGGACGGGCGCGGCGGGTGACACCAGCACGCTTTCGCTTCAGGCGGCGGCGATCGACAACACGAACGGCGTGATCGGCAACTATGGTTCGGGCGACACGACCGTGCAGGGCGGCAGCGGATCGTCGACAGCGGCGGCCAGATCGCGGGCAACGGCAACGTGACGCTGGCCGCATCGGCGATTTCGAATACCAATGGCGGCCGGGTCAGCGGCGCGACTGTTGCAGTCCACACCGCTACGCTCGATAACACAGCGGGCACAATCGGCACCTTTACCGGTTCGGGCGGCGATGTCGCGATTGCGGCGACGGGCGCGGTCACGAACACGAACGGCCAGATCGGGGCGGCGCATGACCTCGACATCTCCGCCAGCACACTGTTGGGCGGCGGCGCTTACTCGGCCGCCAACGATGTCGCGGTGACCGTTCAGGGCGATTTCGCACCGACACCGGATCTGCAGTTCAACGCCGGTCACGACCTCGGCTTTACGTTGCCCGGCACGTTCAGCAATTCCGCGTTGCTACAGGCGGTCAACAACCTGACCGTCGACGCGAACGATATCGCCAACAGCGGCGCGATGATGGCGGGCGGCACGCTCTCCACCCACTCGAATACGCTGGAAAACACGGGCGCAATCGTCGGCGGCAGCGTGTCGCTGAATGCCACGAGCCGCATTGCGAACGTCGGGGCGACCGCGCTGATCGGCGCAACCGACAGCACCGGCACGCTCGAACTGCTCGCGCCCGCCATCGAGAACCGCGACGACACCACGGCCACCGATACGCAGGCCAGCACCGCGATCTTCGGCCTTGGCAAGGTCGTGCTCGCGGGCGGCAAGGACGCGAACGGCAACTACACCAACGCGAACCTGATCGATAACGTATCGGCGCTGATCCAGACCGCGGGCGACATGGCGCTGCACGCGAACCAGATCACGAACACGCGGCGCGTGATGACGACCCATGGGGCGTACACCGGGACGGTCGATCCCGCGCTGCTGGATCAGCTCGGCATCAGCATGTCGGGCTGTACCGCGACCTACATGGCGGCATGCGGTCCGGGCAATCCGCAGGTGCTCGGTTCGACGGGCGATCCGTCGGTGATCGGCGGCGTGCCGACCGATCCGCCTCACGGCGGCCAGTGGAACAGCACGTACCAGTACACGACCTACACGGGCGTCGCGCTCGGCAACCTCGTGACGGGGATCAGCCCGCAGGCGCAGGTCATCGCGGGCGGCAACCTCGATACATCGTCAGTAGTCCTGTTCCGCAATTACTGGAGCGCGGTCGCGGCGGCCGGCGACATCGCCGCGCCGGTGACGCTCGATCAGGATAGCTGGCGCGGGCAGCTGGCACCGGGTGTGCAGGTCACCTACTCCGGCCAGTATCACTACAACAATTACGACAACACCGAGCACAACTGGCAATTGCCGTTCGGCGACGCCGGGTTCATAACGTCGAAGCCGGGCGGCTACACGCAGGCGGCGCCGGCCGATATTCGCACCTACGCACTGCCCAGCTACGAATCGACTTTCGTGGCCGGCGGCACGCTCGCGGGCACCGGCGTGAACATCGAGAACACCGCGGGCAATGCGGGGCTGCCGTCGTTCGGTCTTGCGCCCAGCCAGCCGGCGACGGGCGTGAGCGTCGGCGCGGTCGACGGCGGCGCGGCGCAGATCGATCCGGCCATTGCGCGCGCGACCGCGGTGAACGTGCTGAGCAATCTGTCGATCCCGCAGGGCGGCCTGTTCAGGCCGGCCACGGCGCCGGGCGCAACGTACCTGATCGAATCGAACCCGGCCTTCACGAGCGCGAAGACGTTCCTGTCGAGCGACTACTACCTCCAGCAGCTCGGCCTGAACCCGCAGTCGGTGGAAAAGCGTCTCGGCGACGGCATGTACGAGCAGCAGCTCGTGCAGAACGAAATTACGTCGCTGACGGGCAAGGCGGTACTCGGCCCCTACACCGACACGCAGGCGATGTACGAAGCGCTGCTGGCCGCCGGCGCGTCGCTCGCGCAGTCGCTGAATCTGCCGCTGGGCATGGGGCTGTCGGCGGAGCAGGTGGCCGCGCTCACCAGCAACGTGGTCATCATGCAGACCCAGGTGGTCGACGGACAGTCGGTGCTGGTGCCGGTCGTCTATCTCGCACAGGCCAGCCAGCAGAACATGAATGGACCGCTGATCGCGGCGACCGACATCGATCTGCGCAACGCGCAGAGCTTCTCGAACAGCGGCACGCTGCAGGCGGGCAATTCGCTGACGATCGATGGTAAGGCCATCGACAATACGTTTGGTATGTTGCAGAGCGGTGGGGTGATGGCGCTCAGGACGGAGGGGGATGTGAACCTGACGTCGGCGACCGTGAAGGCGGGTAGCCTCGCGCTGAACGCGGGCGGCAACGTGCTGCTGAACACGGCGACCAATACGCTCGATCAGGTCAGCGCGACGGGCGCGACCCGGACCACGACGACGCTCGGCCCCGTTGCGAGCGTGAACGTCGCCGGCGATGCGGCGATCGTGACCGGCGGCAACTTCGAGCAGAACGGTGCGAACCTGAATGTCGGCGGCAACCTTGGGATGGCCGTCGGCGGCAACTACGACATCGGTACGGTACAGACCGGAGAACACAAGGTGGTCGAGCGCGCGAACGGCGTGTCGAACACGAATATCAACAGCGCGACCGGCAGTTCCGTGAAGGTCGGCGGCGTATCGCAGATCGGCGTGGGCGGCAACCTGACCGCGACCGGCGCCGACATCAGTCTCGGTGGCGGCGGCACGATCGCCGCGATGGGCGACGTGATGCTGCAGGCCGCGAAGACGACCTCGACCGTCGACAGCAGCAGCGCCGGCAGCGACCGTCACGGCAGCTATGCCGAGTCGTCGCATGCGTCGGGCGAATCGCTGAGCGGCACGGTGCTGACCAGCGGCGACACGCTGAACGTGCTGTCGGGCAAGGATATCAACGTGACGGGCAGCGCAATCCTGCTCGATCAGGGCAATGCGAACCTGCAGGCGGCGGGCGACGTGAATATCGGCGCCGCCACTGCGACGCAGGTCGCCAACTCGCAGGAGACGCACAGTCACAGCGGCGTGCTGAGCAGCACGCAGATCGCCAGTTCGAGCGACTCGACCATCACACAGTCTCTCGGCAGCACGGTTTCCGCTGACGGCGTGACGATTGCGAGCGGCCACGATCTCAACGTGACGGGCAGTACGATCGTCGGCACGAACGACGTGGCATTGAGCGCCGCGCATGACGTGAACATCACGACGTCGCAGGACATGGAGAATACGTCGACGAGCTACGAAAAGCATCAGTCGGGATTGATGTCGAGCGGCGGAATCGGGTTCTCGATTGGCAGCGCGTCGCTGAAGCAGACGACGCAGACCTCGCAGGTGACGAACAACGCGAGCACGGTCGGGTCGCTCGACGGCAACCTGAGCATCAGCGCGGGTAACGACCTGCATGTAACGGGCAGCGACATGGTGGCGGGGAAGGACGTCACGGGCACCGCTGCGAACGTAACGATCGATGCCGCGACGAACCGCTACCAGATGGCCGAGACTCAGGAGACGCACAAGAGCGGCGTGACTCTCGCTCTGTCGGGTAGCGTCGGCGATGCGATCAACAGTGCAATCCAGCAGACCCAGGCTACCCGCGACAGCGCGAACAGCGGCAACGATCGCGCGGCGGCGCTGCATGCGATCGCTGCGGCAGGCAATGCGGGGATTGCGGTTGCCGGCGTGACGGGTGGTGCACTGGCCGGACAGAACCCCAGCATTGCGGTGCAGTTCAGCGTCGGATCGAGCCAGAGCAGGAGCAACTCGTCGGAAGTCCAGGCCACTCAGCAGGGATCGGGCTCGACAGCGGGCGGCGCGGCAACGTTCGTCGCGACCGGCGACGGCACGGCGGCCAGCGGCAACATGACCATTGCCGGCTCGAACGTCAATGCGAACGATGTGCTGCTTGCCGCGAAGAACCAGGTGAACATCGTCAACACGACGGATACCGATTCCACACGTAGTTCGAATTCCTCATCGAGTGCGAGCGTTGGCGTGTCGTACGGTACGAATGGCTTTGGCGTCTCCGCGTCGATGTCGAACGCGCATGGAGATGCGAACAGCGACGCGGCGATCCAGAACAACTCGCATATTACGGGCACGAATAGCGTTGCGATGGTTTCGGGCCGCGACACGAATATCATCGGTTCGGATGTCGCGGGCGGGACGGTGACGGCGAATGTCGGTGGCAATCTGAACATCGCAAGCGTGCAGGATACGACGGCGAGCGCCGCGCATCAGAGCAGCGCGGGCGGCGGATTCAGTATCAGCCAGGGTGGTGGGAGCGCGAGTTTCAGTGCGCAGAATGGCCATGCGGATTCGGACTATGCGCAGGTCAAGGAGCAGGCGGGTATTTATGCGGGAGATGGCGGGTTCGATATCAACGTCAATGGCAATACCGATCTGAAGGGGGCGGTGATTGCCAGTGATGCGGATGCTTCTGAGAATTCGCTGACGACCGGCACGCTTACCTTTAGCGATATCGAGAACCGGTCGCACTACAGTGCGACGAGTAATGGTGTCAGCGTGGGTGGAGGCGTCGGCAGCACAGGCAAGGCAACCGGCCCCGGCTCGGTCGGCGGCTCCGGTGGCGTGGTGCCGATGATGTCGCAGAACGAAAACGGCGACGAGAGTGCGACGACGCGAAGCGCGATTGGTGGGGGCGCGATCAATATCACGAATGGGGCTGCGCAGACGCAGGACGTGGCGGGCCTGAGTCGTGATACGTCCAACACCAATGGCACGGTGTCGGCTACGCCGGACGTGAATAATCTGTTGTCGCAACAGGCTGACACCATGGCAGCCGCGCAGGCGGCGGGTCAGGTTGTGGCGCAAGGGATTGGGGCGTATGCGGACGTGAAGCGGAATGTGGCGCTGGCGTCGGGTGATCAGGCGACCGCTGATGCATGGGATGAGGGTGGGACGAATCGCGTGGGGCTGCACGTTGCAGGCGGAGCGTTGATGGGCGGGCTGGGCGGCGGCAGTGTGTTCAGTACAGTCGGCGGTGCAGCGGGTGCCGGGGTATCGTCAGCGTTTGCGGGCAAGCTGAACAGCTTGGCTGATTCGATTGGCGACAGCACGGGCTCGATGACGCTGGGCAATGTGGCGTCGAACGTGCTGGCCGGCATGGGCGGCGCTCTGGTTGGAGGCAGCGCGGGAGCGTTCACGGCGTCGAATGCGGACCTGTATAACCGCAGCACCGGCAATGGCGATGGCAAGGGCGGCACGGGCAGCGACTTCCTGGATCGTCTGGGCGATGCGCTCGTGTCCACGACGACAGATCCGCTTGGTGCGGTGAACCATGCACTGAACAGCATCTTTCCGTCGCCTTCGGCTCAGAATCCTCCGGCCGATCCGAATCCGTTGGTGCAGGCGAACGACAACGGCAATCCGCCAGCCACGGGCGGGGCCGTGGTCACCCCGCCAACGATGATTTGCACCCCCAATGCGGGTTGTGTAACGATGCCTGCTATTGCGACGCCGGGAACGCCGGGGTATGAGCCCGGTAATGCGACGTTGAGCAGTGGCGGAGATAATGGCAATGCGCAGGGCTCAAACGGGAGCGCCGGTACGACCAATACCAGCGACCTACAAAATGCAGCGAATCAACCGATTAACGATTCTGGTCTGTCGGCTGCTGCGAGAGCGTGGGACAAACATGCTGGCCGTCCCGGCGGCACATTTGAACCACTTACGGGCTCTATTACGGATAAGAATGCTGCAGCAAGCGAGTTTGTGAACCAGGTCTTAAACGACCCGTCTACAACGCAGACGAACCTTTCGCGTGGAGGTGTTGAATTCCGTTTGCCCAATGGACAGGGGATAAGGTTTAATGCCGACGGTTCGTTCTCTGGCTTCTTGGATCCGAGGAAATAAGGTGAATCGAATGACTGGATTTAGTATCGACTTCGTTAGTGACATGGATCACGAACACCTTATGGCCGAGATAAGCTTCAACGGTCAGCGGCTCTGCGTTTTAGACAAAGAAGGTGGAAATGACTCGATGGAAATCGAGTTCCTGGCTGATCTGTATGTCTTGCCAGAGAGTGTGAGAATGAAGTTCAGTCTTGCAGAGTTTCTGAAAACTATCGAGATTGCACGGTCTGACTTGGAAAAGTGTGCATAGAGACGTAACAAGACTAACAAACCCGGCCTCGAGCCGTAATGCCGTTCAGTTAAGCGACTGAACGGCATTTTTGTTTCCCGCGCAAAGTAGTTGTAAACGGGGCATGGCGATGTTAACTTGCATCGCCATGCTGGTTGATGATCTG